>NZ_JBBOXX010000001.1:577500-4025000 GCF_038007825.1 Heyndrickxia sp. FSL W8-0496 | reverse complement strand
AGGAGCACGATTGGAAATCGTGTAGACGGTTAAGAGCTGTCTCAAGGGTTCAAATCCCTTGCTCTCCGCCATAATTAACTTTGGCCCGTTGGTCAAGCGGTTAAGACACCGCCCTTTCACGGCGGTAACACGGGTTCGAATCCCGTACGGGTCACCATTTAATTATATTATAAAAACTGGAGGATTAGCTCAGCTGGGAGAGCACCTGCCTTACAAGCAGGGGGTCGGCGGTTCGATCCCGTCATCCTCCACCATATTATTATCGCGGGGTGGAGCAGTCTGGTAGCTCGTCGGGCTCATAACCCGAAGGTCGCAGGTTCAAATCCTGCCTCCGCAATTAAAAATACTTTCAAGTACTCTTGAAACTATTTTGGTCCGGTAGTTCAGTTGGTTAGAATGCCTGCCTGTCACGCAGGAGGTCGCGGGTTCGAGTCCCGTCCGGACCGCCATTATACATAAGAATATGTAAAGGCTCGGTAGCTCAGTCGGTAGAGCAATGGACTGAAAATCCATGTGTCGGCGGTTCGATTCCGTCCCGAGCCACCATTCTTTAGCCGGCCTAGCTCAATTGGTAGAGCAACTGACTTGTAATCAGTAGGTTGGGGGTTCAAGTCCTCTGGCCGGCACCATTTTTTATTTTGTGGAGGGGTAGCGAAGTGGCTAAACGCGGCGGACTGTAAATCCGCTCCCTCCGGGTTCGGCGGTTCGAATCCGTCCCCCTCCACCATTTAAAAAAACAGGGGCATAGTTTAAAGGTAGAACTAAGGTCTCCAAAACCTTCAGTGTGGGTTCGATTCCTACTGCCCCTGCCATGGCGGATGTGGCGAAGTGGTTAACGCATCGGATTGTGGTTCCGACATTCGTGGGTTCGATTCCCATCATCCGCCCCATTACTTTATAAATAATTAAAACTTTAAATAGTATTAATGGGCTATAGCCAAGTGGTAAGGCAACGGACTTTGACTCCGTCACTCGTTGGTTCGAATCCAGCTAGCCCAGTACGCGGAAGTAGTTCAGTGGTAGAACACCACCTTGCCAAGGTGGGGGTCGCGGGTTCGAATCCCGTCTTCCGCTCCAAGTATGGCGGCATAGCCAAGTGGTAAGGCAGAGGTCTGCAAAACCTTTACCACCGGTTCGAATCCGGTTGCCGCCTCCATACTATGCCGGTGTGGCGGAATTGGCAGACGCGCACGACTCAAAATCGTGTTCCTTCGGGAGTACCAGTTCGACCCTGGTCACCGGTATCAATAGATCGAAGAAAACAAAAAAGTCAATGCATTGAGCAATCAATGTATTGACTTTTTTGATGTTTAAAAAAAATGACAATTATATTGATTATCTAAGAAATCTAGACACAGAACAGAAAGAATGATACGGTTCAACTTACAATCCTTTTGATTCCATTTTAAATTTATTTGAACTAAAGATATCGAAGCCCAAAAACGAAATTAAGAAGGATTTTATCTCAACACTTTAAAATATGCAATAGAATTTGAACATAATAGCATTTGCAAAATATGAGTTTGGAGGGATTGAAAAATAACAGCTTGCTATATCCTAAACGAAACGGTGAAACATCACTACATATTAAATTATATAATCAAGATAGTGAAAGTGTTGAACGAAGGAAATACGGTTATAAATTAGAGAAATTAGCTATTTAAATTCTGATTTTGCAAGTGAAGGTGATAATCAATGGGTGTATGAACAATTGAAGATGCGATGACGTTTCTTGAAAAGTATGTTTCATTTGAAGATGTTGAGGGTGATTTTGAGCATTGTGCGTTAGTTCAATCGGCATTGTATTTGGACAGCTTGAAAAATAAATGCTTAATAAATATGATACCTAATGACTTAAAATACCGTGAAAGACTACTCTCTGATGAAGAGTTGGAGAGAATGTTTTCCAATCAATAGCTTCTCATTATCTGTGTGAACAAGAGTTGAAAAATGGCTTCAAATTACGGTCAAAATATTTAAATGGGAGCATTAGTTGATGATGTACTGTATGTTCCTTGTAGAAAGTTTTTGGCAAATGAACAGAAGGATTATTACAAAAATCTTGATGGAAAATACAAAGTTAATGGTCACGCTATTTTTTGGGATACAGTACATATTGAATATGCTAGATTAGAAGAAAATCTAGAATTAGTGTTAAAGGATATGGCTAAATCAAAAGTTATCAAAATATCAAATGTAACAATTGCTGCTCACATTGGGAAAGCATGAAACATTACATGTTTTAGAAGCAAAAAAATCGATGATTTCAAACGTGAACTTAGAAGAGGTATGATGTTAAATCAAATGAGTTGCTGTTTAAGCCGAAAGCAAAATCGAAGCAAATCAAGGGTTATAATATAGAGGAAAAAGAGTATTTTGAATCACTTGGAATTGAATATGTTTATGATGCAATAGAATTTACATTAATGCGACAAAAAAAGAAATTGATTGGTATACGGCAAGAGAATTATCAAAAACAATTCAGAATAAACACTTACAATATGCTTATTTAAGGGCATTGAAATGAAAGTCGAAATTTAAAGATACATTGTTAGAACAACTTGGTGGAAAGGATAAACCATTATTTCAAAGTCATAATCTAACAAATCAGGAGTGGATAGAATAAAAGAACTAAATGGTACTTACGCTAATGAGATTCATGAAACATTAAAAACAATAGATAATGTTGAAGATACAATGTAATCTACCTCACAAAAAAAATCCAACATAAAGATGCGATTCTCCCGCATCGTGAATCACAAATCCCCTAAACATAAGACTTCAGTTGAAAACAACAATTATCCTTAATAAAACACGAACATATATGCTCAATTAAGTATATCTATCATAAGTAAAAGGATTAAACCTCCATCTCTGATGGGGATTTTCTACATAAAAGAGAAGTTTTATCAAAATTAGTAAACTGCCATTACAATCGTTTAAAAAATCAAATTCATAAGCTATAAATTCATGTCAATTAGATACTATTAGAGTGCGTATAAGATATAATTTTTCCAAAAATCTATCAATTTCATTTTGAAAATTTTAACTATATATGTATAATTTATGTTGTAAATAGCATATAGAACTGAACTCAGAATTACGTGAAAGTTTAAGGGGGAGAAAATTTAATGTTTATTACAAACAGTATATTGAACGAAAGATATAAACTATTGCAATTATTATTTAGAGGTGGAATGGGAGAGGTTTGGGTTGCAAAAGATATAGTATTGGATAGGAAAGTTGCAATCAAAACAGTTAGCCAAATACTTTTGAATAATGATGATAGTGCAATTAAAGTTTTTCAAGATGAAGCAAAAATAGGGGCACGCTTATTGGGACACCCCAATATTGTAGCTATATTGGATTATGGTATTTATGAAAACGACACTCAAGAAAAAGATTATTATATAGTAATGGAATACGTTGAAGGAATGAATGTTGAGACTTTTATTAAGAGTTTTAAATCCATACTTGATGAGGAGACGTATTACCATATTTGTTTATTAATAGCTTGGGAGATGGGAAGAGCTATCGACTATGCACATAAACAGGGAATTTTACATAGAGATATAAAGCCATTAAATTCTTTTATTTCCTTATTTGGTGTGACAAAGGTTGGAGACTTTGGTTTAGCAAGAATTATTGATGCTGTAACTAGGACACATACTGTAAACGACTTCCAATCACCTCCTTATTCTGCACCAGAACAATGGAAAGGGGAAAAACACGTAGAGGGGACCGATATCTATCAATTTGGATGTACATTATATCACCTATTTACAGGTAGATTAATTTTTGATAAAGGTAAAATGGCACTTATGTATGCACATCTTAATGAAGAGCCACAAGCACCAAAAGATTTTTGTGAGAGTATGCCAGTGGAATTATCTGATAAAATACTAGGAATGGTTAATAAAGAAATAGAGGATAGAACCGATTTATGGGAAATAAATGATATAATTGCTAATGAATTACAAAAGAGCTTCACATTAAAAGTAACTGTTGATAAGGAAAATACAGAACTTATTGACAAAATAGTTAAAATAACAGACTTTTCAAGTGAAACCCTAGTAGAAAAAGGGGAGGCTCAATTTGATTTTCCCGATTCAAATGAAGTTTTATCAGAGGGCATTCAATTAATCTTAAATGGAATTACAAGTTTCAGTATAATTGGAAAGGAACAAACAGTACAAGTTTAGAATGTAAAATTGTTTAATAAGTTTTAAAATTTTTTAGAACTTCACCGATTTTTAGAGTGAGGTTCTATATGTGTTTATATAGGTATACCTTTAAGGGAAGTAATAATACCCATTAGATATTGTTTATAAAGAGTATGCAAACTTTTTATATGTGCATAGATATTACGCAAAGCATCAAAGCAGATATAAAAGTATTGGATATGCCTCTACTCGATACAACTTGATATTAAAGACCAATTAGGATCGTTAGAATCTGACCTTGTTTTACAAGTTTTAGCTTTTGTAAGTGAGCATGAACGTGACAATATTCTTCAACGACAAGTTGAAGGAATTGCAGTTGCAAAAGCAAAAGGGAAGCATCTAGGTATACCGAAATTAAAATCTAAGCACATTGAAAAGGAAAAAAGACAAAATTTGGATGGCAACTTTCCTAAATGGAAAAGAAAAGAGAATACAGGAGTTGAATTTATGTCCTTGTTAGACATTAAAATGAAATCCTTTTACAAAATAGTAAAAGAATATGAAAAAACATTGTAGGCACTCATAAAAGGGTGTCTCCTTCATTTTTAGTCGTAGTACTTTTCACCAAAAACAGACGTCAGTTATAGTGAATATGCTTGAGGTCTTCCACTCCTGCACTCTTACTAAAGAAGTTAACCGTGTGAAATAAATGATAATATAGTCATTTAAGGCTATTTTACATGCAAATATTTGTCTTAAGTAATATCTAGATAAATATTTTTAGTAGAATATGTAAATGTGCTGGAGGATTGTTCTAGAAAAGATATGTTTGGAAATCATATTTACACATAGTCTTAAAATCTAGTATTCTAATGATTAATGATTAAATTTATTATCTATTATATAATCAAAGTAATAATATGGGGGTGTAAAAGTGGAGAAACATGCTAAAATAATTTCTTTTATAAATATGAAAGGTGGAGTCGGGAAGACTACACTTTGTAAAGAGGTAGGATTATATCTCTCTGAGCGTTATCAGTATGATAATGGAGAATCATTAAAAGTTTTATTAATAGATATTGACCCACAATCTAATTTAACTCAATCTTTGTTAGAGAAATTTGACAAACAAACAACCTTCTATGATGAGGAAGGTAAGGTAGATTATAAGTGTTCTATTGATAATATATTTAAACAAGACATGGTAGGAATGACTGAAAAACATGTGATTTTAAAATTATCGGATAATCTAGATATAATACCAGGTGAACTAGAAACTATATTTCTACAAAGACAACAAAATTCAAGTACACCGAATAAACTAATGGATTACATAATTGATAAAAACTTAAAAAATGAATACGACTATATATTTTTAGACTGTCCTCCAACATATTCTGTTTACACGGAAATGTCCTTTTATATAAGTGATTACTATTTAGTTCCTGCCGTACCAGATGCATACTCTGTGTTAGGTGTAGATTTGCTAGAAAGAGTTGTTAAAGATATCATTCATAGTCAAAGAAATGGTATTTTTAAAAATTTTAAACCAAAAAATCTTGGAGTTATATGGACTAGGGTAGACTTAAGTAGAAAACCAAAACAACAGGATTATATGGATGGATTAGAGTTCACAGAAATAGTTTTAGAAAATAATATCCATATATTCAAAAGTAAATTTAATGAGTCTCATAAACTCTCCACATCACCATTTGAAAAAACTATAGTGGATAGAAATGATGACAGGCTCAATGAAATTATAACTGGTATATGTGATGAGATAATAAATAGGATTGAGGTGCTTGAAAGTGAAATTTTTGTGGAAGAAAGTTAGAACGTTGGATTACAAAGAGCAAAATCCCGAGCAACTAAAAATGTACTTTTATGCAGTTTTAATTCCATCAATTTTATCAAAAGAATTATTTAAAAGGAATAGTGACATTAAAGAATTGGTTGATAAGTTTAAGGTTAAAAATAAGATTAAAGATTATTTGTATATAAGTAGAACAGCATTATTGGCTAAGCTAATAAGAGAAATAGAAGAGATTGAAATTGAAATGTTACAATATAATGTTCAAACTTTTAAAGAATACATAGAGGATTTACTTATTACTAAAGAGTTAATAAATAATGAGTCAGCAAATGTTACTAAAATAATAAATAAATATTCCAGAAATCATAGTGAGAAGCAAAAATGAGTTATGATTGGATTTACAATAACTATTTAGATTATTTAAAAGAACAAGCCCCGAGCTTTTTTCAAAGATTAAAAGAACAAGAGGAATTAAAAGAGTTATATTTAACAATAAATGATATCTTTTTTCTTTGTAATGCTTTTGATAGAGTAGAAATGCAAGATAAGAATTACTTTAACTTAATTAAAGAATTTAAAAGTTATGGAAGTAGATTGCTATTAATAATCACTTTAAATGATAAATACTTAGTTGACGTAATGTTAAGGCTGTTAGTTGAAAAACTATATAGAATTTTATATGGATTACATCGTCCAGAATTGGCTGAAAGTTCAATTAGAAAACATGAAAAAAGAAAAATGAAAGAACGCTTAGAGGGTTTTGTATTAAAACAGGAGGAATTAAATAACTTGTATTCTGATTACTCAGAATTATTACATCATACAACTCCTACTGTAACTGATTTATTAAATTTTAGAGAATTGATGGAAGCTGATACAGAGATAATAAATTATACAATAGAAAAAGTGAAAATAATACGAGACATATTTATAGAAGATTGCTTTTTTAAATCTTTCGATACAGTTGAGCTAGGATTAGCTACTAGTATGAATTTAAATAATAATCTTCAAGAAATTACAATTCAAAAACTTGTAGGTAAATCTCTACTTTAAAATTATTAAATCTCAATAGAATTAATATAATAAATCTGTTTCTTTTAAATAGTATTAAGGCATTTCTAATCGTATGGACAACTACACTTTTAACATTGACTTTAAATTTTGATATACTAACGGTGTGGCGGAATTGGCAGACGCGCACGACTCAAAATCGTGTTCCTTCGGGAGTACCAGTTCGACCCTGGTCACCGGTATCAAAATAGTGAAAGACCCTGAAATACATCAAATATAATGTGTTTAAGGGTCTTTTTTGTTTGTATTGCTTTTCTATAATACTGTATTTATATTAAAGGTATTTGTGAGTGAACAAGTGTCGGTTCGACTGCTTTGATTTTCCTCATCATTTTAATTCTATCTAAATCGGAATTAAAATGTCACACCTGAGTATAAATCTTTTCCCCAAGTCAAGACCATGAATAGTGTGATGGTCTTGTTGGCAGAACAACATATGTTGTCACAAGTATAGTTGAGGCTATTTGTATTTAGATAACCTCAACTAGCCTAAGCAAGGCAATGTTAGATTAATTTTCACCCAAGAAATCTCCGCTCCATATGGTGCTTTTCCTATAAAAGTGAAGCTTTGAAGCTTGTGTTTATAAAGAGGAATATTTAACTTATATCCTACCTTTTTTCCAATATTGACACTTGAATTAATATCTCTCATTAATGGGGTCCCACAGTTTTCACATGTAAAGCTACGGATATGGGGATCTCTTTTTCTCATATATCCGCAAACACAGCATTCTTTGGTAGTGTTATATTCATCAGATATTAAATAATACTTACCACGTTTAGTTGCAACCCATTTTAAGATGCTACGGAATTTCCCGATTTGTTCTTGGTTCAACATACTTCTTTTCATATTTTTGAAGGGAGCATGTTTATTTGCTGGAGTATAGTCACCAATGATAACTAGATCGTATTTATCGTACAAAGTATGGGCAATAGAATACAACGCTGTCTTAATTTGTTCTCGACGTTTGTTGTATGCTCTATTTACTGCAGAGTTTAATTTATTCCATCGTGGACTGTGAATTGTATAAGAATTTCCGTATTTGCTTTTTTTCGTTTTGTATTGTTTTACGCAAATATCTCGTTTGGCTTTTAGTTGATCTATTTTTTTATCCCAATAATTAATCATTAAAAGCTTCTTAAATTCAATAGAGTTACCTTCATCGTCTACACCAACAAAGAAGTTTTTATGGTTAGGATCTAAGGAAATCCATTTTATATTATCTGGAATATGGCGTTCCTGTTTAATTAATGAAGGTTTTTGAGGTAAGGGTTCATTTAACTTTGTAGACTTAATGCACTGAACTCGATAGTTTGACATTGCTTTTTTAAATTCAATTTCTGTTTCTGAGCAGCGTTCTATGGTGAAGATTGCAAAGAACTTATCGCCTTGTTGCTTGCAAAGGCTAAACGTTTTTAATTCTTCTCCATCACCTAACTCTACATTTTCTTTCAACTTCCCAATAATAGAAGGATTTTTTTTACCTCTTTGCTTTGGTAATCCAGGTACTTTGCCTAATGAAATAGAAACTGCTCTTCCTTCCTTTAGAATTTCCCAGCCTTTATTTGGCTCATCAAAAACAAGACTAAACCATTTTTTTCTCCAGCTCCTATGTTTAGGATATCTAGTATCACCTTTAAAGAAGCTTTTATATGCTGTAAGCAATCTTGTAGATGGTTCCTTTAACACAGAAGAGAAGACGGAGTTTAAGAATGGATGACTCTTTTTTAAAGAGACTCCGTAGTTACGCAGGTTTCTCCCCTCTAAAAGTTTTAAAGAATTATTATTTTCATTGTAATCCTTTTGGCAAGCATCTAATAGTTGATTATATAGCCAATTGCAAATTTTGCTCTGACCATCAAGTATCAGTTCATCCTTTTTGGAAAACTCAATTTGGATCTTCTTGGTGTAGGTTAGACTCATAATTTTCACCTCCCACTAAAAAAAGAGAACGTTTGTTCTATTGAGTTTATATTAACAAATGTTGTGTTGGATGTGCAACTCTTAATTTCAGTTAAAAGGGAATGATTAAAAAGCAGGATTCAGTGAGTCTAAACGGATTAAGGACTATGAATGGAACGAGCAGATACATTTACCAGCTACAGACTCGAAAGAAGAAATTTGTGACATTTGCTTTATAAAGGAAAACAAGATTTACTGTAGTGTATTACCAGATGCTGAAAAAAAGTTTGAAATATTTTTTATAAAGTGCAGCGGCAATCTGAGTTAGTGGGTAGTCACAGAAAGATATCTTTACCTTCAACATTTTTTTGTTGATGGTGAGGTTATTTTTTAGCAATTTTCTCATTGTTTTGTAAATATATAGCCTTATTTGTTATAATGTGTTAGTAAATTGTATTAGCCTGTTTACTAATAGGGGGATAAATAAATGGGGCAAATAAATATATATAAAATAGCAGAAAATAAAATACAAGTTTTTATAAGAGAACTTTCTGTGAAACTTGAAGAAGTAGGAACGCTACGAATAGAAAGGCAGAATGAGTATAAATTATTGGAAGATTCAGCAGAAGAGGCATCAGAGGGTGACCAATCCACAGGTAGGGAAAACGTAATACAGGAAATTGTTAATGAAATTTTCAACTTATCTTTATATGTGTCATCCCCACAAGAAGAAAAAGAAATAAACTGGAACTGGTTACTTAACGCTTTTAATCAAGAAATTAAAACTACATTACCTAACCCGAAAGCTATTTTATTGATTCGGCATAATGATTATTTCTACAGTGTAACTTTTGGTTTTTCTTATTTTTTAGTAGATAAGTATTGTGATAGAAATTTTGCCTTTAATTTTGCAAGAAAATTGAATTACAAAGAGGTTAAAACAACAGCTTTAACCACACCTAATTCTCAGAAAAACAAATCAATAAATACTTATGTCAACTATAATGATTTTGAGTTCGATAGTGGTGAATCCTTTACTAAAATCAAAGCAAAAGTCGAGCTTGAAAAAAACTTTTCTTTATTTAAAGAAGGTATAGAGGTTGGTAATTCAATCAAGTTTAACATTAGTGAAAACTCTTTAGAGACTATAGTAGATTTAATAATGTTTATTGAGGATGTATTGTTAAATTGTGATGACCAAGTGAAAATTCCTGTTTTCAGTAAAATTATTGAGGATGATTTAATTGATAAGCTAGAAGAGAAGCTTCAAAAGGCAATCAAAGAAGAATCTTATACAGTTAACTTTTCAGAAATTGACATAATTGGCACAAATGAGACGTTTAATCACAATGATAATACTTTTAGAATTTCATATAAGTCTCACCATAAAACAATTGAAGAACTTACCCAAGAAGAACTTCAAAAATTTGCTTATGAAAATGAATTTGACCTAAATGAAAATATATTAAATATAAAGGTAGTTAGTTATCAGAACGGAAATTCTGTAAGAACTGACACAATTAAAGATTTAATTGACTATACAGATGATGAAGAAAGGTGTCTTCTATCAAAAGGGCAATGGTTTAAATATAATGAAGATTATCTAAATTACTTAGCTGATTCAATAAAAGAAATTGAGACAATTTACGAAGAGCAATATGACTTTGATAAAGAAGAGCATATAGAATTTATTGAAAAGAAATTCCTTTTAGAAAAAGGAGAAAAAATATATCAGGGTCTATCAGATGAAAAAATAAAAGAGAAATTGAAAAAAAAATATTATAGTGAGAAGTATTATAATTTAAATTTGCAAGAAAAGTTCGGCTTTACAAACTATGATCGCAATTTTACAAGGGTAGGTACTGCTACCGTTGAAGAAATGGATTTGTATAAAGATGGAACAATCTATGCTGTAAAGATTGGTAATTCTTCCGGAAAGTTAAGCTATGTAGTTGACCAATCATTGCAGACGTTAAAAATCTTTAAGCATAATTTATCTGAAAATCAATTTGAAATTAAAGACATAGGTTTATGGATTATTCTGGACAGAAGAACTAACCTTCCAATAATTGAGGGTAAGCCGGATTTAAATCATCTTGATATGCTTATTTTAAAAAATAAATTAGACTATTGGAAAAAAGAAGTAAGGTTAATGGGCTATATACCGGTTATACGGATAAATTATGTGAAGTAAGTTTATTTTTTATAATTTGAACTTGCTTTATATGCAATTACGAGAATTGTATTAAACTAATTTACTTGAGAGTAAAAATGAAAAGGTCTAAATTTTACGACTCATATAATAATATTAATATATTATTTCTTACAACGAAAAGAGGCATTATAAAGTGAATGATTTTAGTAACCTGGAATACATCCAATTGGGAGACTCTATCGAGATTATCTATGAAGGTGATCAAATAGAGTTATGGGAAGTATCGATAATCAATTTAAGTCTTCATAGAATAATAAATAAAGTAGCTACAGAGGTGATAAGTAGGGAGTTTGCAAATAATCAAACAAATAAAGATTATAGATTAATTATAGATAGTGGACCATACAATGCCCATATACCAAGGCTAATAAAAACAAATATAAAGAGTGTCAGTAATGGTTCTATTCATCAACTTGTAGAATTATCAATTGTAAATTTAAATGAATTTGCTACAAACCAAGTGTTTATTGGAGGTGTTTTAGCTTCTATATCTGCATCTGTTATTGCATCTATTAGTAAGTCACCCTTAAAATTTGTAAAAATTATACGAGGAAAACAAAATGAAAATACTCGAACCGTTGATATAGGTCCCAATTTAGCCAACCTTGCGAAGGCGTTTAGGAAAAATAATAAGAAAATTAGTATCAAAGTTAAAAATGGAGATGATGAGGTAGAAATTAAAATAGAGTAGTTAATGGGCTTTTACTCTTTTACCATAATTGCTTTAATAATTTTTTTACTTCATTTAGCTTAAAGTAAATTCACCAACACTCAATGAGTTGCCATATACACTCTGGACATGTGGAATATGGAAACATTATTAACTATTCAATTGTCGTATAGGTTTATACTCCAAATCATTTTACACAAATTTTACACAACGCTGGTACAAAACCTTTTAATCTCAATATGATTGACCTATTTTCGACCCCGACCACAGGTATCAAATTTCGATATTCTGTATTATCGTCAATTACAGAAGAATTAAGGAATATCAACGTTTTAAACGCCTATCTACAGTAATGTAGGTAGGCGTTTTTTGTTTGGTTTTAAATTATCTATTGGCTGTTTGCTACACGACAAAAATTACTTCAAATCATGTTCACAGGGTCGTGTTCACTGGTGAAAGAGGAAATAGCTATATGGCAATATGTCAAAATATTTTAGATGAAAGGGAATTAGCAGTTTTAGAAAAGGAAACTAAGTATTATATTGAAACAATTAAGGATGCTATTGATTTATTTGTAAAGGACTGTGAGTTGCGTAATTTAAGACCTCATACAATTCAGTATTATATGAGTGTGTTTAAGGCATTTCTAAATTCTTTATCTGTATAAGAATAAATATTACCGAATTAAAACCTAGCATATGACAGAGGAACATATAAAAGAAAATATTATTTTGTATATGAAGAATTACAAAGGTAATAAGGTAGTTCCTATAAATAAACGTTTAGTGGCGTTACGTGCATTTTTTAATTTTCTAGATAAACATAAGCTTATTCCAAAAAATACAATGGAAAATATAAAACTGTTGAAAGATAGAAAAGCAGTAATAGAAAAGTTGCAGGAAACGCTTAGTGTGCCAATACAAGACAGATTGAAAGAATATCTAAAAAAATATATTGCTATTCATGATTATGTTGAAAGTGGGGCTTTATTTGTACTAGAGTGATCAAAACGGGGATACAGCAGAGAATTATTAAATAAGGTGAAATGGCAAAAAATTAAAGAGGTTCGTTGCAATCCTCACACGTTCTACGATACATTTGCAAAACTATGCGTCCAACAGGGGGGGAAATAAGGGCAATTAACTTTTATAGTTAGGTGTAGTATACAATTAGATTCATTACAGAAAACTTTATGGATAGTGGGGGTTACAGAATCACATTTTAATACGTGTGAATCTAGTTAAAAAATTTTTTAAGGACTTTTTGGTATCAGACATTCAGAAATGAGACTTTAATACTATAAATGTGAGAAATAGCATTCCAATAAATTTACAATTATGTTAAAATTGTTTCTATTATTGTAATCTAGTAACTTATGGGGGGAAGGTACATAATGGCAAAGGAAAAAGTTAAAAAGCCGTTCTATAAAAAATGGTGGGTTTGGGTGATTGCGATTATTATTATTATTATTGGGGCTGCTGTCAATGGCAATGATGGGGATAAAGAGGACTCAAACAAAAAGGAAAGTAAGCCGGCTGTTGCTGAATCGGCAAAAGATAAGCCAGTGGAGAAAAAAGAGGAACCAAAAAAAGAAGAAGTGAAAGCAGAAGATAATGTTCCTGCGGAATATAAGTCTGCTTTGAACAAAGCTGAATCGTATGCAAAAACAATGAGCATGTCCAAAAATGCTATTTATGACCAATTAACTTCAGTAAATGGTGAAAAGTTTTCCGAAGAAGCTGCTAAATATGCAATGGATAATCTTGAATTTGACTGGAAAGCAAACGCTTTAAAAAAGGCTGAATCGTACTCAGAAACAATGAACATGTCAAAACAAGGAATTTATGATCAACTGATTTCTGAACACGGTGAGAAATTTACTTCTGACGAAGCACAGTACGCAATTGACAATGTAAAAGCAGATTTTAATAAAAATGCTTTGAAAAAAGCAAAAAGTTATCAAGAAACAATGAGTATGTCACCAGCAGCGATAAAAGACCAACTGACTTCTGAACACGGTGAAAAATTTACACAAGAAGAAGCTGATTACGCTATTAAAAATTTAAATAAATAAAACATATAACACGCCCTCAACCAAATTTGGGGGTGTGTATTTGCTTATAGTTGTAAATCCGCATTTTTCTCACGCTATTACTAGAAGCTAATTAAATTTAATTAGTTGGGTGGATTATTCATTTGGCTTACTGTAAGGGTATAAGGAATACTCTCCATTTTATAATAATTGAACTACTGTTTTACTGATAAGTACAGAATTGTAAAGTGTCATTTATAGACGGTTCTGTTTATTGGGAGTAGTTGATTTTTAATAACAAATTCTTTGGTCCTATAAAAGTACTAGCCTTGTTACTACCTTCGCTGAAATTTCATCAAATATTGTTAGGTTTAATTAGTCTACTTACGAAACAGATCCGTAAAAAAACAACATGAAATATTCGTAAAACCCAATCTTTCATTGGTTAGGATTGTATCGTTATTATATGATTTGCAGCAGGTATTGCTCGATACCATACGCCATCCTAGTAGAATTCAGATCATTTAATAATTGAATAGCTTGTTTTATTTTTGCAATACCTTCTTCTTTGTTGCCAGTTCTGATGTCGTAGGCACCCTTTAACTCTAATAAATGTACTCTTTCCATTAAGTTGCTTTCGGGAATGGTAATCGTCTCAAGATACGATATAAACTCACTAAATTCCTTTTGAAATGTAAATTCTTCGTGAAATCGATTCACAGGACCAAGCAAATAGATAATGGTATTAAAAAGCACAGCTGTAATCGCATCATTCACCTTTTTGTAGTCTCTAAATCGAGCACTTTTCTCATAAGCGGTTCTGGATAGCATAATGACCATATCTGGCTGGAGTAATAGTAACGTTCCATTATACAGTGATAATTCATAATAACCCCAGACCTCTACCCGAAATAAATAATCCGAAAGAAGGCTTAAATCATACTCTTGTATTCGATCGACGGTATATTGTGTATCTACTATACTTTCATATACCTCTATTAATAGAGCATTAAAATGATAAGTTTCTACTTCATATTGCTTCCACTTCTTTAACGCCTTGTTTTTTAGCTGCTTAAGTTGTTTCACGTCCCTATTTAAATAAGCAATTCGCGCTGTTTTAAAAAATTGTTCCAATTTATCAGGCTGAAAATCGTTATGTATGTATAAGAACTCATCAAAGTGCATCATTAACTTATCCAATAATCTTGCCATGAGACCAAGAGTTATATCAGAATCTCCACGTTCAAACTTTGATAAAAAAGAGACAGAACAGATGTTATCTGCTAACTTTTTTAAGGTTATTCCTTTTTGTTTTCGTATCATTCTTAGTGTTTTACCGTATTCCACCGCCACTTATACTCCCCCTGAAAAGATAAGAATTCCACTATATGACAATTTTAAAATGCCATTGTTTAAATCAATATACAATAAAGTCAGAAAAATGGATATATACTTAAGGAGGAAACAAAAATGGGAAAATTATTAATCAAAAATGGAACGATTATCGATGTAGAAAATGGAGTATCTTTTATAGGAGCAATTGAAGTAGAAGGAAATAAGATAAAAAGAATCATGAAGCAGGATGAAGTGTTACCTGAGGGCATAGAGACGATTGATGCTAAAGAAAAATATATTATTCCGGGTCTAATCGATATGCATTGTCACATTAATGAGAGATTCGCACCCCATTTTGTAGCATCAGGGGTAACGACAGTACGAAATGCAGCAGGTAATGTCAACTTACTTCAAAACTTAATTGAAAAACCTGATCATGCGCCGACACCAAGAGTGTACGCGTCAGATAGAATGATTGACGGTACACCTGGACAATGGGGTCCAACAAGTTATGGTAATTTTGTAACAGATGACCCAGAAGAGGCAAGGAAAGAAGTTCGTAGACAAGTTGAAGTGGGAGCGAAATTTATAAAACTGTATGGATGGATAAAGAGAGACGTTATGGAAGCGGCAGTCGCTGAGGCGAAGAAATATAACTTAGAAGTAGCCTGTGATTTAATGAATTCAAAGGAGTTAACTATTTTAGATGCAGCTGAGTTAGGGGTAAATTGGATTGAACATATATCTGGTTTTGCACAAGAGATGTACAAAGGTTGGAATCCATTAGTAGACCAAGAGGAATGGAGTCATATCGATTGGGATAACCCAGATCAAGAAAAAATAAAGGAGATTTGTGGGAAAATTCTGGGATACAATGTAAAACTATCCCCAACAATGGTCGTTTTTGATCAATCTATGAAATATCCTGACATCTGGTCACCTAAAAATCAAGTTGTAGAATCCACATTAAATATAAATTACCTTATGGAATACTGGAAAGATAATGCGGAATATGTAGAGGCTATAAAATCAAGGACTGCAATTATAAATAATTTAACGAAAGCTATTGCTAAAACCTACTATGATATGGGTGGAACGGTGGTTGCTGGAACTGATACTCCAGCCTTAATGTTTACGTACCCAGGTATGGCTTTACACCGCGAACTAGAATTATTTGTGGAAATTGGTTTTACCGAAATAGAGGCTCTACAAGCAGCAACAGTGAATGCAGCAAAGTCTATTCATCTAGATGACATTGGAACACTTCAAGAAGGAAAAATTGCAGATCTAGTCATCTTAAACAAGAATCCATTAGAAAATATTAAACATACACAGGATATTGATTTGATCGTTAAAGGTGGAAAAGTATACAATCAAAAGGAAATTTTAAGTAGTATACCAAGTGAAGAAGAAGTTAATAAATCCATGCAAGCTTTTATCGAGGAATGGGAAGAGGCAAGTGTAAAATAAGTATTGGAATTATTAATATGGAAATTTCTTTAGTGATGATGTGATAGAAAAACATAGAACTTTTTCACCTTTCACAATTTATATATAAGGGTGTAGGGATTATAATCGTCTTAGCTATAATTAAATATTGTAAGAAAAATAAAAGTAGTTTTGATTAGAGGTTAATACATGGAGAACTTGGTACATTATATTTATACTTGCCTGGGGGTAATAGTCGGTATATATCTTTTTATTACAAAAAGGGATTCTCGAAAATCAATCTTAATGCTCTTGTTATCTTTAATTGCTTTTTACAGTAGTGCATATGTGTTTTATTTTATAACTAAGCCAATTAATTTAATTTGCACAGGATTAATACTAGTTCTTTGGATTATTGTACTCCGACTTGTTAAAAAGTTTAATTCAAATAAAGAGCAATTTTTCTGGAATATTTGTGTAATCTATGTAGCAATCTATCATATCTTGCATTATATCTTCGACCCGATTGCTCACAAAAATATAATGTATGCTTTTGTGTTTGTTATCTATACAAATGTTGGTATTCTTTTACTTGGATTGTATTATTTTTTAAGAGTTTACAAAAAATAATTTTTCTTAAATAGTTCCTTTTTAGACCTTCAACCCTGAAGGTCTTTTTCATATTTGTAATTAATATTTCGGTTAAAGATTGTAAAAGTAGAGCATGACCTAAATTAACAATTCGATGAATTATAATAAGGAGCGGATTCAATATGAGTAAAGGAAAATTTTATCCTATGTTAGGGTTCAATTGTTGAACAGAACGAACAAAGACAGGTAAAAGCGATTGAATAGGGAGCCAACCATAAAGAAATATCTTATTGAGAAGGTGAGCGGAAAGGGTATCAATAACCTCAATTTTGTGAAGCATATTCAGTAAGATTCTTTTCTAAATCTTTTTTTGAATTCTTATCGTTCTACCATTCAATTGTATAACAGATTCTACTTTATAAAACAATTTTATTTACAGAAGATATTTAATTTTTATTGAGAAGGTAAGGTTAATAAACTGTGGTGCTAAGAAAAAAATATTTTAGTTTTTTAATAATTAGACTTTTGAAAGAGGTAAATCTAGTAAAAGTGCTGTTTCAATTCATAGTAAATAAAGTAAAATAAATACTATAAAATGATTTAGATTAGTTCTTGCTCAAAAAAGGGTGTAATGATTTGAAATCAATCAAAATCAACATTGACTGAAATAGATATCCGAAACAAATAAATGACACAATTGTTGACGCGGATTGGATTTGATATATCAAGAGCATTTTGCACATGCTTCATGGAGGGGGAGTTTCATTGAACGGAAATATAATGTCGCAAAAAAATTAAGTAGAGGAAAAGAATTTGTTTCTTTTTGTATAAATAAATGGGGAGATGCTTTATATGCGAGGTATGAGTAAATTTTTTTCTCTTTGGAAAATCTTTATTAGTATTTTAATTTTAATTATTTTTGGGTTATTATCCACGATGTATTTTTTATATAATAATAACTTTATCACGAAAATTTTAACAATTAATCAAGCTGATGTAGATAGTTTAGTTAATACTATTTGGCAGATTCATGCAGCTATTGCAACATTAACAATTGCACTTATGGCTCTTTTGGTTGGATTCAATAATGATAAAAAATTCGGTATAAATACTTTAGAATATATTTTAGTCATTAGAAAAGAGTTTTTTAAATATCAAGATGAAATAATATTGTCCATATTTCTGATACTTATTCAATATTTCTTTGTGGCATATCAAGCTCTTGCTGGAGTAGTAATAATATTTTCTTTTAATATCTTGATTATTTGTCATATGGCATATACGAGTATTAGATTAACACTTGGTGATAGCGAGGTATCAAAAGAAATAAAGAATTACTTAATAGCAGAGATTAAAATTGCAATTAAACATGAAAACGAGGAAATAGAAAATGGCAGAAAATAATATAAATGCACATTTAAACAATCTTTATAAACATACTAGTTTGCTTATTGAAAACAAGGGCATAGATAACTTATATGGGAATTTGGATTTTTTAGGAAATGTTTTAGACGTAATTTTGATAGAAAGTATAGCTCCTCAAAAATCAAAATTACTGAGATCATGGATAAATTATAGTGATGCTATCTTTGCTAATATGATTCGAAATGATATGCAATTAGAAGCTATAGAATATATGAGAAAATATCATGAGATTAACAAAAATCACAGCTATAAGACTCAATTAGAATATTATCATGCGCTGAATAGTCTATTAAATTATGTGAAAGAAGAGAGGAGTGCTTCTAAACTATTTGAGTTACCAATTTTACATTTGTTTGATGATATGCTGGAAGGGACTAGTACATATGGAGAGCACTTTATTGATAATAGTCTTCCTTATCTTTTTAGTAGATATTATGTTTGCTTATATAAAAACACTTCAATAGAGAAGGAGGAGAAAGGTAAATTAATTAAACGGATCTTTCGACACATATTACAATTGCCGCATTATACACGTATAAAAAGTGACTTTAATAAAATAAATTTAGTTCAAAAAATTATAGAAGAAATAATAAAGACATCTATTGATTTAAAAGATAGACTTAATCTTAGATACTTTTTAACGATTTTGAGTAAAGAAAATTATTATTCAGGTAAAGGAATAGATATAAATAAAGGTTTTATTAAAGTTGCCGCATATATGTATTATCTAATAGAGAAAGAAGATTTAATCAGTCAAGAAGATAAGAAGGAGATAAAAAATGTAGTAAAAGATAGTGTTAGTATACTAGTTTATTGCATAGGTAATATTTATGATTTATGGAGGTACTATAATGAAATACAAAATAGTATGACCAAATGGGAACATTTTGATGAAGATGGAGATGTTAAATATATTATGATGGACTCAGTAATAAGAGAATTCTTTTATTATTTAAGCATTGCTACTAAACAGTTCAGAATTGATGATATTAGCGAAGAGATACTTGATCAAAATGAGATGTTCATATTTTTTAGCAATTATACAAAAGACTCAAAAATAACTGATAATTGCATTGAATCTTATACTAGATTTAAAGAACTATTTAACCTCCCTACAGAAAATAGTGTTGAGGAATTAATTAATTTACAATTTTCTCTTATGGGAAGATATAAGAAACTAGTTTTCGACAGAGTAAGAAAAGCGAGTAATAATGATAAGGCTATTAAAAAAAATGAAGCTAAAATAAAAGAAAGTTTAAATGAAACCCTATTAAGTAACCCATTTTTTAAAGCAATAAAAAATAAACAGGAATCTTCTTTGGACAGAAAGAAAATAAAATTATTATCTATATCGATGCCTGTTGAATTTATTGTAAATGAAACGAACTTCGATTTTCTTGAAAATAACTTTAATTTGAATTTTGACTCAGTAGTTAAGAAAATGCTGTGTAAAAAAGGATTTCTTTATGAAGAAATTAATTATAAAACTACTGAGAAAATAGAAATACTAAACCAATTGGTTAACACATATAAAAAATCTAAAACAAAAATAGATACTATAATATATGGTATTAAAGAAAAATCAAGCTTAATGTATTTAGAAACAAAAGAAAACTTAGAGCTTTATAGAAAGATATTAAAAAATTTAAAATATAAAGAAGTAAATAAATCTAATGAATGGATAGGTTTTAATAATGAGCAGTTACTTTTAAATTATAGCGAAGTATTTGTTGAAATTGTAGAACCTACTTCAGATCAAATAGCACTTGAACTAGAAAAAGTTAAAGTCGAAGATGATTTTTTTATTACTATTACAAATGATATATCCATTAAATTTAATGAAGATGAAGCAAAAGAATATCTAAAAATAAATAAGGTATTTATTAATGTATATATGAATATTGAGATAGTTATTAATAATCCTGGTTTTATTTTAGCAGTTCGCTAAAATTAGGATAATTATAAAGAGCCCACTTTAGTGAACTGCACCCCAATTGTTAGACACAACTAACAATTGGAGGTGCAGTTTTTTTATGACGAAATATTCACTTGAAATTAAATTAAATGCTATTCAAGACTACCTTAAAGGTGTGGAATCTTTCAAAGATACAGCAGAACGCCATAATGTCAGTACAACGATGTTGAAAAAATGGGTAGCGAAGTATCGACAACATGGATTGGAAGCTTTTCGGGAAACATATACAAATTATTCGGTTGAGTTTAAAATGGACGTAATTCATTATATAAATGAAATGGGAGCGTCCATTAATGAAACCACCACAGTCTTTAACATTCCTGACTCTGGCACTGTGTGGAATTGGAAACGTTTATTTGAAACACAAGGGATAGACGCTCTACAACCGAAAAAGAAGGGGCGTCCATCCATGAAAAAGGAATCAAAGAAAACTCAACCAGTAGAAGGATCACCAGAAGCACTACTCGCTGAAATTGAACGTTTACGTATGGAGAACGCCTATTTAAAAAAGTTGAATGCCTTAGTTCAAGAAAAGGAAAGATTACAGTACAAGACAAAGCGAAAGTAATTTATGAACTAAGGCAGGAATTTAAAGTGAAAGATTTAGTAAAAGTGGCTGAAATTCCTCGCAGTACGTATTATTACTGGGTAAACCAAATGAATAAACCAGATAAATATAAAGAAGTGAAAGAAGTGATCCAACAGATTTTTGATGAACACCAAGGTCGATATGGCTATCGTCGTATCACCTTAGAATTGCGTAATCGTGGTATAAAACTAAACCATAAAACGGTGCACCGCTTAATGAATGAGATGGGGTTAAAATGTCTTGTCCGCATGAAAAAGTATCGTTCATACCGTGGAAAAGTAGGAAAAATCTCCCCAAATATTTTAGAACGTGATTTTCAAGCAACAAAGCCAAATGAGAAGTGGGTAACCGATGTAACGGAATTTCATTTACATGGGGAAAAGCTATATTTGTCACCAGTCCTTGACCTTTATAACGGAGAAATTATTGCATATAATGTTGAAAAACGCCCAGTTTACGCACTTGTTTCAAAGATGTTGGACAAGGCTTTTAAGAGATTAGAAGATTGCGATACCCCTATTCTTCACTCTGATCAGGGCTGGCATTATCAGATGAAGAAGTATCAACATGCATTAAAAGAACATAGAATTACAAAAGCATGTCTCGTAAAGGGAATTGTTTAGATAACGCGGTGATAGAGAATTTTTTCGGCTTATTAAAGAGTGAACTGCTTTATCTTGAAGAATTTAACAGTATGGCGCATTTCAAAGAAGAATTAGAGAAGTATATTCACTATTACAATCACAAACGAATTAAGGCAAAATTAAAAGGCATGAGTCCGATTCAATACCGTACTCATGCCAAGGAATCTGCTTAAAATTCGTGTCTAACTTTTTGGGTTCAGATCATCTACTTGGTTCTTTTTTTATGGACGTTCCAATTGCTAATTAATTTTTGGAACTTAATCGGATCGTACTTGGAACGCCTGTTTGTTGTAAAGGAAATAATATATAAATTTTGAAATAACAATTGAATCATTTAATATCTTTAATAGAAACTAACTGATAAATTACAGACTTAATGATTTATTAAAATTCTATTGGGTAGTTTTTTTTTATTAAATATAGCTTAAATCTATAGTAATTAGTATTTGCCAGCTTGGCGGCTTTAGAAACAGACAACCCCTCGTTATAAAGTTTCTCAGCAGATTGAAATTTTTGCTTTTGAGTTACCAACTCTTCCTTTGTAAAGGGTCTACTTAATTGAACATTAAAACCATCCAAGTAAAGCCAACTTGATATAAATGTTCTGTCTAGATTCAAAGTACCTGATTCTCCTTATGGAAAAACCTTGCACGAATAGTTCAGAAGCTTGCTGAAGTAATTGGATACGTTTCTGTTTCTCCTCTTTGATTCTTTCTTCGAATAGTTTTCTTTCAGTTATAAAAAGCTGGAATTTTTCAAGTTTTCGAGACAGGTACACTTTTGCATCCTCATAAATAAAACTAAGAAATATTTCTGGGAAATTAACACCAGTATATCTTAAGTTGAACGCATTTCCTTCTGAAGTGAGTTTTACTTTAGGAAACTTCAATAATTTTCTAATTTCTTCTACGAATTGTTCGGTAGAAATCACTCCAATGTAACAATACGCAAAGCCATGTTTCTTGAATTTAGTAAAACTAATAGTACCATCACCATCAAAGTATCCACGTATAAAATGTTTCACGAGATTTGATGGAACAATTGAAATTGGAGGAAAATCTAAAACTAACGATTTTTTCGGGATACATCCTAATTTCACCAAATTGTTTACCAATTTCTTGCTATATATAGCCAATCTGTATGCATTGTATATTATTCCATTTAGTTTAACCTCTTTATGTGTTATTGGATGATCTGAACCTAGGAACTCTCTCAATCTTACAAGTTGGTCCAAGTCATCTGATTTAAGCGTAATTTCTAATACATTTCTTGCTCCTATACTTACGTAGGCATCTGCATACAAGAAGCCCAACCAGTAAGCTTTTTCTTCTGTGTCAATTCTTTCAAGTATATCTTCATTTAATATATATTTTCTACCCGTGAAGGAAAGTTCGTATCCTTTTTCTATTAAAAACTCTTTTAAAGTGTAGTAATCAGCTTTTGACTTCATAACTGCAATGTTAAAAGAATAACCTTTTTTTATTAGTTCTTCTGCTAGTTTTAACTTCGTATCTCGTGTATTTTTTTCCTTTATTGATAACCCTCTTTTTGGCTTAACGATATACCCTTTTTTCTGAAGCCAATTTGAGAAGGATTTTTTGCTAATGTGTAGTTGTTTTGATATTTTATTAATTGATTGACCATTTTTAAATAGACCTTCGCCAATAAGGTATTTCCTTTCTACCTCTTTCTTATTATGATTTCCAGCGATAACTTTTACCGTATATCCTAGTTCTTTCAGAATAAGTGATACTTCCTTTCGGTTTACACTTATTTCCTTACCGATTTTGGTGCATGAATATCCTTTTAAATATAGATTATCAATTTGCCCTATAACCAAGTTATCAATTTTACTCATACTAACCTCACAAATTAAATTTTTATAAGGTTATCCATAAATTCTCAATAATATTCCTTTTAATCTAGTTGTCTTTTAGGAGCCAATCTCTTCAGAGTATTTTTTGTTGCTTTATTTAGAGTGAAAAGTGAAGTAATGTAAAAAGGAAAGTTTGTGAATCCACTGAAAATGGGGAATTATCAGAGAGTGATGTTTGAAAAAAATCTTTGGAATCTAAAAAATATGGAAAGATTCGAAGGAAATGATATTGCTAACATTCCATAATTTTGAAATAATATAGGGAGTAGATTTATTTGAGAATACCGATAATAGATTAAAGAGGTGTTTATATTGAATATCGATTGGACAACGATTTTATCCCATGCTATTACATTATTAATTGGTGGGACAGGAGGTTTTGCTATTCGGTCAGCAATTAGTAAAAATGTAAATAAAACCAAGGGAAATAACAGCCCAATTTATAATAATGAGGGTAGTGTTACCACTGGGAAAATTGGTGACAACAAGTGATAGAGAGAAATCATACGTTAGGTCCTAATAGTCCTATCTACAACAATTCTGGGGATGTAAATCTTAATCTCTTTTCTTATAAAAATGAAGTTATAAATCCTTATAATTTAAAAAAGATAATAGAATTTTTAGAAAGTGAACTAGATGGAGAGATTGAGATAAGTCAATCTCTAGATAATGATGATGATTTAAAAAGAATTAATATAATTGAAAAAAATCTATTGAACAAGCTGGAAGATGAGCAGAGTAACGCCTATTTTAAGAATATTATCGAGAGTAGTATTTATTTTAAAAGTATAAAAGATATACTATCAAATCCTCGTAACAGATCTTTAAAAAAATCATATAATAATATTAAGAAAACAATAAATAACAAGATTCCAGACATAAAGAGAGAGAAAATATTTTTTTATGAGGTCTTGAATGAAATCATAGATAGATTTATTAATTCGAATGACACAGCAATATTAGATAATGAGGAAATGGTAAGTATTATAATTCATTTTATGTATTATATTTGTCATATAGGTGAGAACATTGCTGAAGCCGGATAAATTTACAGATTTAAATAAAAGTATTGTACACACTGTTGCAATTATTATAAATGAATTCAAGAAAAATAGATATAAATGTAGCTACAATGAGTTATATAAAATTGTTGAGGAGCATTTAGGTGAAGATGCATTTTATTTTTTTCTCCCATCACTAGATTTTTTATTTTTGTTGGGGAAATTAAAGTATGACATCGGATCCGATATGTTGGAGATGATTATATGAAGTTGTCGAGACTATACTGTGACGATCAAAGATTTAAAAATATTAAGTTTAATAACGGTTTAAATGTAATATATGGTTATGTTAATAATACAAATGTTAATGATCCACATAATTTAGGAAAGAGCGCACTGATTCATTTAATAGATTTTATGCTTCTAAAAGAAGTCAAAAAAGGCAATTATTTTTATAATAAACGGGAAGTATTTGCGCATCATACGTTTTTTTTGGAGTTAGAATTAAATGATGGGAGATTTTTAACGATTCGTCGATCATTTAAAAGTATTACTAGGGTAGATATAAAGATTTCTAAATACTCCCAAGAATTATTAGATTGTAAAGAATGGGACTATGAAAATTTAGTATTAAACTCAAAAAGCGAAAAAACAATAGCAGCTACAGAGGTTTTAAATAGGGAATTAAAATTTGATATACTTAAAAATTATGACTATCGAAAACTAGTTGGGTATTTTATCAGAACACAGAATGATTATAGTGATGTATTCCAATTAAGTAAATTTTCAAATTCCACAGATGAAGTTTGGAAACCATTTATTTTTGAATTGCTGGGATTTAATAGTAATACCCTTTTAGAAAGATATATCAATTATAGTGAAATAGAAAAGTTAAAAGCAAAAATTAGTAACATGGAAAGTTTTTATAACGTTTCTGATATTGATAGAATAAATGGGCAAATCAATATTTTGAGCAGGGAAAAGGAAATTCTCGAAAAGGATCTTGACTCATTCAACTTTTATCTAAATGAAAAACAAATTAGTCAGGACTTAATAAAGGAAATTGAAAATAAATCTGTGGAACTAAATAATCATGCGTATAATTTAAGGTCTGATATAAACCTTATAGATAAATCTTTGAATACAACCGAATTCTTAGATTTTGAATACATAAAAGAACTTTTTAATGAAGTACAAATTTACTTTGGGGATCAATTAGAAAAATCATATGAAGAACTTGTAGAATTTAATAAATCACTTGTTAAGGACAGAAAGGTACATCTAACAAAACTATTAGTTGAAAAGAAGACTGAACTTAAAAAGGTTGATGAGGAACTTAAAACGTTAGGGAATAAGCGTTCTGAGATACTTAGTGTTTTAAATAATACTGATGTTATTAGCAAATATAAACGGTTAAGGTCTAATTTGATTGAGAAGGAAAGAAGTATTCAGGGTTTGGAGACACAGAAAGAGATTATTTTACAGACCAGAACGGATATCAAAGAGTTAAATCTCAAGAAAAAAACGCTTGAAGAGATAAATCAAAAAATAGAATCTAGTATTGAGGAAGGAAACGAAACTTTAAATGATATAAGATATTTATTTAAGATAATTTTTGAAAAAATTACAGGTAAAAAGGGTATAATTGATATTTCAACAAATAATGCTTCAAATGTTGAATTTAACGCAGGGATTATTTCAGAAAAAGGAGTCTTAACACATGAGGATGAAGGATTCTCATATCGAAAAATCCTTTGTATGTGTTTCGACTTGGCAATATTAGGATTTTACTCCAAAAGGAGTTTCTTTAAATTTTTATATCATGATGGTTCTTTAGAAGCATTACATGAAAATAGAAAAGAAGCTTATCTTGATTTTATAAAAGAATACTCTAATGAAAAAAATATTCAATACATTATAAGTGTTATCGATTCGGATGTCCCCAAGGAGCAATTTGAAGAGTATGATATCGTCTGTGAACTGTATCAGGATGATAAAGGGGAAGGTAGTTTATTTGGCTTTAAATATTAGCTTTGAGCTATAACTCATATCTTGATATTTTAGGTTTAAATGTAATAAAATGAATGCTTGAATTAATTAAAGTAAATAATTCTTTATTCAGTATAAATCATAAAGGGTTTAATTGAATAATAAGGATTTAGTATAAAGATATCTTTGGAGAGTAACTTAAAAGGTGAAACTAACTTAGTTAAATGACCATGTATACCTTTAAGTCATGAATAAAGTAATAAAGTAAATAAGCAAGGATGCATCACTACATCTCATCTTTATTTTATGGTTTTCCTACCGTCAGCACTCCACACATGTGGAATTAAGGAATAAAAATATAAATAGAAATAATTACCATTACACGATTTTTACACAAGGCTTTGTCAAAACCTTATAAACTCAATGTTTATTAAGTTATTTATATCCCGACCACCGGTATAAAATAAAAGCCCATTAAACTTTGCTAATGTTTAATGGGCTTTTTGTTCGTTCCGGTATTCGGAATAGATATACCTGGAGGTGGAATTAGAAATATCTGTCCTGGAATTATTGGCGCTTGATTGAATATTTTCAGGATTTTAATTAGTTCAATAAGGATACAGATCCGTAAAGCAACATGAAATAAAAGTAAAACTCAATCCTTCATTGGTTAGGATTTTATAGTTATTATATAATTTGCAGCAGGTATTGTTCGATATTATACGCCATCTTAGTAGAATTCAGATCATTTAATAATTGAATATCTTGTTTTATTTTCGCAGTACCTTCTTCTTTATTTCCCGTTCTGATGTCATAGGAACCCTTGAGCTCTAATATATGTACCCTTTCCATTATGTTGCTTTCTGGAATGGCAATCGTGTCAAGTTACGATAGAAACTCACTTAACTCCTTTTGAAATGTAAATTCTTCATGAAATCGATTCACAGGACCAAGCAAAAATATTATAGTCTTAAAAAGCATAGCTGTAATCGCATCATTTACCTTTTTATAGTCTCTAAAACGAGTACTTTTCTCATAAGCGGTACTGGATAACATAATGACCATATCTGGCTGTAATAATAGTAACGTCCCATTTCAAAAGCTTAAAGATCAATATAAAAATAATAAATCTCTTTATTAGAAAGATTCTTGGAATTACTGCCAAATTAAAATGTCTGAAATAGACAAAAAGTATGTGGAATGATAATTGTAGTATTGTTTAAAACCTATACTTGAGCATAGTATCTTGTTCATATAATAGAAAAGACTTTTGGTAATCCGTATGATGATAGCGTTGGCGAATCTTGTACCTACCATTACATTTAAGGAGTATTCACTCAAAATGAAAGCCATTCAAATGCTAAATAGATTTCTAAGATTCGCTTTAGTAGTTGATAATATTTTCGAGAAATCTGTGTTGGAAAAAATAAGGTAGGATGAGGTGCCAATTTCAATGTGAAAAGAAATTCACTTATTGCATAATAACCAAAGTTATATTTCGCAATAAGTGAATTTTTATTTTTAATTAGTTTTGGTTGTTATATTTGATTTATTTGTCTTCAAGAGATTGTTTTTTTGTGCCATGTTGTAAATGTAAGAATGAATATCACTAACTCTATTAATTACTTCTTCTTTCTTTCCGCTGCGTTTATGCGTTTCAAGATTTTTTAGTGCCTTTAGTTCTTCCAGTATATATAAATAATCATTATATTCATTTCTATCAGCAAAACCTGGATTTAACCATTGAATATAAATTTGAAAACCGCAATTGTACAATTTTTTAATTGTTTTTAAGCCATGTTTATTATATTGTACGGAGCATAAAAGTATATCAGTTTCTACTTTTATAATTTCGTCTACTTCTAATCCACGTTCTTCTGGTGAGCCGTTAATTAAAAATACATCTACATACTCTATTTTATTCAAGTAAAGTTTTCTCTTTTTTGAAGATGTTCTAATGTTTACTTGGTTAAATAATCTTTTCCATGTTTCTGATTTCCCAGCATTTCTGTTTCCTAGTACAATAATTGCTAATTTATTTGTCATATTTTCTTCCTCCTCAGCATAAAGAATATATTTATTTATATGCTACGATTATAGTAAAAAGAACAAAATACAGAACATTTTATTAAATAGCAAAAAGCTATGTTAAAAATAAATGTTGATATTCGAAACATAGGGACTTAATGATCTGAAATAAAAAAGATGGTATGGAGGAACAATCGTACATACTCCAGTGTTTTTACTATTATTCCAAGGAGTGAAAAACAAGAGAACCACCCATGTGCTTCAATCATATCTACTAATTTTCAAAACACAAAAATTATTATTGTAATTTTAAAAATATTATTTATAATAAAAGTTGAGAGGTGATTCAGGTGTCAACTAAGAATGTATCTGAGGAAAAAGCATTAACTCCGAGAGGAATTGAAACACGTGAGAAGCTTTTACGTGCTGCTGAGGAGGTTTTTGGGCAGAAGGGATATTTTGAGGCTTCTATTGTTAATATTTCACAGGAAGCTAAGGTTGCGCAGGGAACGTTTTATAATTATTTTCCTTCAAAGAAGGATATTTATGATGAGTTAATTCGGAGCTATAGTCGGGATTTGCGTATTGCGATTAAAGAAGGAATGGCAGGAAGCACATCTTTTGAGGAAGCACAGCGAAATGGTTTTTTTGCTTTCTTCAGCTGGGTAAAAAATCATCCCAATTTGTACAGCATTGTCCAACAAGCTGTTGTGGTGGATCAGGAGCTATTCCGCTGGTATTATGGCAAGCTGGCCACTGGTTTTTTAAAGAGCTTGTCTCAAGGAATCGAAGCGGGAGAATTTAAGGACCTGGATCAGGAGACCGTTGCCTACTGTTTAATGTCTATTGGGCAGTTTCTCGGAATGAGATGGGTGTACTGGGAAAAGAAAGAGGTTCCTGAAGAAGCATTTGATGCTGCGATGACGCTTATCTTCAAAGGGTTAAAAAAGTAAAGAGGGGGAGTTCGATGAAAGGGATTGCCTATTGGATTGAGAAATGGGCATACACACATCCAGATCGAACAGCAGTTATTACAGATAACGAAAAGGTGTCCTATAAACAGTTAGATAGAATGATAGGTTCAGCTGCCCAAAGAATCCAGGAAAAACTACAAGGAAGAAAAGGGGAGCGCATTGCGATATTGTCGCATAATCGCTTGGAGTACATCGTCCTTTTATTTGCGATTGCTAAGGCAGAATGTGTGGCGGTTCCATTGAATATTCGGTTAAGTGCGAAGGAGCTTATTTTTCAGCTCAATGACAGCGGTTCTAAGATCCTTTATGCCGAAAAGGAGAATGCGGAGTTTGCCGCATCCCTTGTTGAGCAAAGTGAGCTTGAACATTTGGTGTTCATGGAGGATGTATGTGAGGACACTCAAACAAGCTTTGCTTTTGAGCGAATGATTGATGAGGAGGCACCATACATTATCTGCTACACGTCAGGGACAACCGGCAAGCCAAAGGGGGCGGTGCTGACACAAAGCAATATATTCTGGAATGCCGTCAATAACAAGCTTGCCATCGATTTGACGTCAGAGGATCGCTGCATTGTGCTTCTTCCGTTATTTCATATTGGCGGAATCGGGCTGTTTGCGTTTCCAGCCTTATTTTCAGGCGGAACGATCGTAATCCCTGGAAAGTTTGATCCAGAAAAAACACTGGCAATGATTGAAAAGTATCAGGTGACCGTGGTGATGGGCGTTCCGACCATTCATCAGGCATTGCTCATGAGTCCATCATTCAATACCACTGATTTGAGTACCGTTCGCTGGTTCTATAATGGGGGTGCACCATGCCCGCGTGAATTAATAGATGCCTATTTTGATAGAGGTTTCTTATTCGGCCAAGGATTTGGGATGACCGAGACATCTCCTACTCTATTTATGCTTTCGAAGGAAGATGCCCCAAGAAAGAGAGGCTCTATTGGCAAGCCTGTGTTATTTTCCGAATATAAGCTGCTGGATTCTGAGGGGAGAGAGGTTGAAAAAGGGGCAGTTGGCGAGCTAGCTGTTAGAGGCCCAAATATTATGAAGGAATATTGGAACCGTGCCGATGTCACAAAGGATGCACTAAAGGATGGATGGCTGCTGACAGGAGATTTAGCGAAAACAGATGATGAAGGCTTCCTGTTTATCGTAGGCAGGAAAAAAGAAATGATCATTTCTGGTGGAGAAAATATTTATCCGCTCGAAGTCGAGCAGGTCATTAGTCAATTGGAGGGTATCGCTGAAGTGGCCGTCGTTGGAAATGCGGATCCGCTTTGGGGGGAAGTTCCTGCTGCGTTTATTGTCAAGGAAAATGGAAGCGCTTTAACCGAGGAGGCAGTGATTCAATACTGTCAAGGAAATCTAGCAAAATATAAAATTCCAAAGCAGGTTACATTTTTAAAAGAAATGCCGAAGAATGCAACTGGAAAAATTCAAAAAACAAAACTCATAGGAAGCAGGTGACATGGTGAATAGTTATCATATCGGACAACAGGCCTCTTGCAGCAAAACGATTACCGAAACAGACTTTATCCTGTTTGCAGGAGTAAGCGGTGACTTCAATCCCATCCATATTGATGCGGAATATGCTAAACAAACGAGGTTTAAACAGCGTATTGCGCATGGGCTTTTAACTTCAAGCTTATTATCACAGCTCTTAGGTGTTCATCTTCCAGGTAAAGGGGCCGTTTATGTCGAGCAAACCATCCAGTTTAAAGCCCCTGTTTTTATAGGCGATACCATTACAGCACAAGGAACCGTACAAGAAATTGATGAAAAGAGACGAATACTGACATTGCTAACACAGTGCTTTAATCAAGAGGGGACACTCGTTTTGACAGGTACCGCCAAGATGATGGTTCCTGAGGATGGAGGGGTAATTTAATGGGAATTGGGATAAAAACAACAGGTGTCTATTTTCCGCCTGGCATAGAAACGGCAGCAGACTTAGCTGTAAAAACAGGCATACCGGAACAGGTGATTATCGAGAAGTTTGGTTTAGTCCAAAAGCATGTGGCAGATGATAGCCTGCATGCATCAGATCTTGCTGTGGCCGCTGGCAGGCAGGCGCTCGAAGGAATTGATCCGCTATCCATCGATGTGGTGATCTATTTTGGCAGCCCTCATAAGGATTACTATGTCTGGTCGAGTGCGCCAAAAATACAGTATGAATTAGGTGCGAAAAATGCCTATGCGTTTGAAATCATGAATGTCAGCTCCTGTTTTCCGATTGCCTTAAAGGTAGCAAAGGACATGATTGCTGCGGATTCATCAATTCAAAACATCCTGCTTGTTGGGGGCTGCAAGGAATCGCAAGTTGTGGATTATGCTAACCCGCGTTCGCGCTTCATGTTCAACTTTGCGGATGGGGGCAGTGCCGCACTCGTAACAAGGGATTCCACCGAGAGCGAAATTCTCGGAAGCGCCATCCTGACAGACGGCTCCTTTCATGATGATGTTAGAACACCTGCTGGAGGGTCGAAGCATTTTGCCAGCCATGAAACGGTCGAAAAGAATCTTCATTATATTGATGTGAAGGATCCACAATCCATGAAAGAAAGACTGGATCCTGTGTCGATCGCCAATTTTGATACTGTGATTCGCAAGGCACTTCATAGAAGCGGTTATACTCCTCAAGATATTAAACTCCTATTGCCACTGCATACAAAACGATCAATGTTTAAAGAGCTCTTACAATCACTGGAACTTCCTGAAGAAAAGGCGGTCTACTTAAATCATCATGGTCATATGTCAGCACTTGATCCATGCGTTGGACTTCACTTTGCCCAGGAAAAGGGACTACTAAATCCTGGCGATCTTGCTGTAGCAGTTAGTGCCGGAACGGGCTATACATGGGCGGCGACTGTTGTGAAGTGGAAAGGAGAGAAAAGATGAAAAGAGTAAAGAGTCTCGTCCTTTTCCTCCTTCTATTTTCCCTTTTGTCTGGCTCAAGCGTGTTTGCAGAAGAGTCCTATCGTTTCCAGCATGCGTGGGGAAATGAAACCGATCCTTCTAACGAGTTCCGCACGCCGGTAGCAATGGCGAAGGATCACTCAGGGAATATTTACATGGCAGATATGGGGAATCATCGAATTGTAAAAATGGATTCCTCCGGTAAAATTCTCAAGTCATTTGGCACGCTCGGTCATTCTCCTGGCCAATTTAATATGCCATTTGGCATCGCTGTTGATCAGGAAGGGAATATTCTCGTTGCAGATACAGGGAACTTTCGCATTCAAAAGTTCGATTCTGAATTCAGGTTTATAAAAAGCTGGGGAACGAAAGGGGAAGGAAATACTCAATTCGGTTTCCCAAGAGAAATTGCGATCGATCAGGAAAACAATTATTACATTACTGATGAATTTAATCACCGAATTCAAAAATTTACTTCTGATGGTCAGTATCTCCTTACGATTGGTTCCTATGGAAAAGGTGATGGCCAGATGGCCCTCCCGCAAGGCATTGCGATAAACAATAAGGGTGAGGTCTATGTAGCTGATACGTACAATAATCGAATCCAAGTGTTTGATCAAAACGGCAGATTCATCAGGAAAATCGGCGGGCTTGAGCCTGGAATCGGCGCGTATCAATTTTACCATCCACGAGGAATTAACTTTGAGCCAAGGTCTGGCGCTTTCTATGTAGCCGACACTTATAATAACCGCATCATGAAATTTGATGATAAGGATAGGTTTGTTTATACGACAGGGATTTTTCCTAATTTAGTGTATCCGAATCAGATTTTACCATCCGAGAATGGCGATTTATTCATTACGGACACAGGTAATAATCGCATTGAGGTGTACAAGGAAATTGGCCTGAGTATAACCTATAAAATGACTATCGGTTTAGCTAGATACGGAGACAAGCAATATGCAGGACCTTATGATGTGCAAAGCGATTCAAAGGGAAATGTCTTTGTATCCGATTCGTTTAATCACCGGATTCTGAAATATGATGCAAACGGAAGTCTAGTTAGCAAATGGGGAAGCATGTTCGGTACTGGAGGGCCGTTTGGCTATGGCAGTTATTTTGGCCAATTTTTTGTACCGCGGCAACTAGCGGTGGATCGTTATGACAATGTCTATGTAGCCGACTCAGTGAATCACCGAATTCAAAAGTTCTCCAATTCAGGGACGTTCCTTGCGGCGTACGGCTCATTAGGAACATTAAGCGGCTTTTTCCAATTCCCAAGCGGAGTGGCAGTTGACAGCAAAGGCAATATCTTTGTGTCCGACTCGGAAAACAATCGAATTCAAAAGTTTAATTCCTTTTTCGTCTACACGAAGGAATGGGGCAGAAAAGGGACTGGCAATGGTGAATTCTCTCAGCCGATGCAGCTTGCCATCGATTCGAAAGACAATGTGTATGTAGTGGATCGAATCAACAATCGTGTTCAGAAATTCGATAACAATGGCAAGTTTCTCGCGAAGTGGGGAACGAATAACGGAAGCGGGAACCTCGATCCATTGGAAAATTGGGGCGAAGAGCCGGGTGATTTGTTCTTGCCGACAGGAATTGCCATTGATGATCAGGACCGTGTCTATGTGACGGATACGTCAAATAATCGCATGAATATCTATGATGAAAATGGAAGATTCATCGAACAATTTGGTTCCTTTAGTGGCGAAGATGGTCAGTTTTTCTCACCTCAGGGGCTAGATATTGATCATAATGGGAACATCATTATCGCAGATGGACTGCTTCAAAAAATACAGTTCTTTAAAAAAGAAAATTAATCATAGGGGGAATGGGAGATGAGGTGTAAGATGCCTGGCATGAAGTCTGTTTTATCGATCATCATCGTACTCACTCTGTTAGTTGTAACAGGTTGTTCCGGGGAAAAGGCAAGCTCGAAGGAGGACACCATCAAAATCGGTGTTCTTGCTTCCTTAACCGGTCCGCTTGAAACGTATGGAAAGCAGACAGTAGCGGGATTTGAACTGGGGCTGGAGTATGCAACCGATGGATCGAATGAAGTCGCAGGCAAGAAGGTGAAGTTTATCGTTGAGGATACGGAAACTAAGCCGGATGTCGCGGTAAGAAAAGCAACGAAGCTGCTGGAGGAGGATGAGGTCGATTTCTTAGTAGGTTCATCAAGCTCAGGCGATACGCTGGCCGTCCTGCCGCTTGCTGAGGAATACGAAAAAATTATGGTGGTGGAGCCTGCGGTTGCCGACAGCATCACCGGTCAAAACTGGAACAAGTATATTTTCCGGACAGGACGAAATTCCTCACAGGATGCTGTAGCTGGTGCAGCTGCAATCGCTGAGAAAGGTGTGAAAATTGCAACCTTCGCACAGGATAATGCCTATGGCAGAGAGGGGATCGCGGCTTTTAAAGAGGGAGCAGAAAAGCTCGGTGCGACGATTGTGAATGAACAATATGCAGATCCAAATTCAACTGATTTCACAGCAAACATTCAAAGCATTATAAAAGAAAAGCCTGATTATCTCTATATCGTCTGGGCAGGGTCCAATGCACCATGGAAGCAGTTAAAGGATATGCAGCTTGAAGAGCAGGGGATTAAAATATCTACTGCCGCACAGGATATCGCTTCTTTAAAAACAATGGATTCCTTAATTGGCATGAGCGGTTTTTCCATTTACTATCATACGCTACCAGATAATAAAGTAAATGACTGGCTAGTGGAGCAGCATAAGAAAAAATTCGATGGGGAAATCCCTGATCTCTTTACTGCCGGCGGGATGACGGCTGCGATCTCTATTGTCGAGGCGCTTAAGAAAACAGAAGGCGACAAAGATGTGGACGGCTTAATTAGTGCAATGGAAAATATGGAGTTTGAGACTCCGAAGGGAACGATGAAATTCCGAGCAAAGGACCATCAGGCTTTACAATCATTGTATGCAGTAACCCTTGAAGAACAGGAAGGTGTGGATCATCCGGTTCCAGTTCTGATCAGGGAATTAAATATGGATGAAACAGAGCCACCAATCAGAAATGGCAAATAAAAATTCAGAATAATTAGATATATATAAGAGGGGAGGAGTGTTGACATGGAACCTATTCTGGAAACGAAAAACCTATCTGTTTCCTTTGGTGAGCATGATGTCATCAGAGATGTGACCCTGAAAATAGAGCGCGGAAGGCTCATCTCTATTATCGGTCCAAACGGGGCGGGCAAGACGACACTTTTTAACTTACTGAGCGGCCAAATTTCACCGACTAAGGGAGACATTTATTTTAAAAACGAGAATATAACCAAGCTTTCTGTCCCATTACGGGCGAGAAGGGGCATTGGTCGCTCCTTCCAGCTCACAAATATTTTTCCGGAGCTGACGGTTCTTGAAAATATCAGGCTGGCCATCCAATCCTCAAGCAACGATTACTATTCCATCCTGCCGCGGCTTTCTTCCAGGAGCCGCCAGCAGGATGAAGCAAAAGCCTTTATGAAGAAATGTATGCTAAGTGGCAAGGAAGACGTACTGGCACAGGATTTGGCCCATGGAGAAAAAAGAAAGCTGGAGCTGGCGATGCTGCTCGCTCTTAAAACAGAATTACTGCTTCTTGATGAACCTACTGCAGGAATATCGATTGAAGAGGTTCCTGCCATTTTGGAAGTAATCGAGAACATTAAAAAGGAAGGCTTGTACACGATTATATTAATCGAACACAAAATGGAAATGGTGATGCATTTATCGGATACGCTTGTGGTTCTATTTAATGGCGAGCTCTTGGCCAGCGGGAATCCACAGGAAATCATCAAGGATCAAAGGGTTCAAACGGCATATTTAGGAGGCTTGCATCGTGAGTCTATTAAAACTGGATAATTTGGAAACCTATTTGGAGCAATATCACATTCTGCAGGGCGTGTCCCTGTCTGTTGAAGAGGGAAGCATCACGGTCCTGTTCGGCAGAAATGGAGCAGGCAAAACGACAACACTCCGCTCGATTATGGGCTTCAATCCCTCCACTACTGGAACGGTGCATTTTCAAAACCAGATAATCAGTGGAATCTCTACTCATCTCATATCAAGAAAAGGAATCGGATATGTGCCTGAAAATCAGGGGATATTCAGTGGCCTGACCGTGGAGGAAACACTGAATTTAGCTAAGGCAAAGAGCGCGGGCGAGACGGAAGCAAAAATGGAATGGATGCTGGAGCTATTCCCGGATTTAAAGAAATTTTGGCGCAAAAAAAGCGGCTTGCTTTCAGGCGGACAAAAGCAGATGCTGGCGATTGCCAGGGCGTATATTAATGGGGATGGTTTGTTACTGATTGATGAGCCGAGCAAAGGCTTGTCCCCGATTATGGTTGAAAAACTGATGGAATCACTTCTTAAAATGAAGGAAAAAACGACAATTCTTCTTGTTGAACAAAATTTTCTGATGGCCAGCGAGATTGGCGATTACTTTTATATAATGGACGACGGAAAAATTGTCCATGAAGGCATGATGCAGGACCTTAAGGAAGATAAGGAAACCTGTCAGAAATACTTAGGGATAGCGTAGAGACGATCGTGTTAAAATGATCGACCGGAAAGGTTACCGAAACATGAAAGAAAGAGGAAATAGGGTAACCAATCGGCCGGAATGATGACCGAAACTTGCAAGAAAGAGGAAGAAAGGTAACTAATTGACCGGAAAGGTTCCCGTACCTCGAAAGAAAGAGGAAGAAAGGTAACCAATCGCTCGGAAAGGTGACCGAAACCCGAAAGAAAGAGGAAGAAAGGTAACCAATCGCTCGGAAAGGTTCCCGAAACACGAGAGAAAGAGGAAGAAAGGTAACCAATCGCTCGGAAAGGTTCCCGAAACACGAGAGAAAGAGGAAGAAAGGTAACCAACCGCCCGGAAAGGTTCCCGAAACTGGAAAGAAAGAGGAAGAAAGGTAACCAATCGCTCGGAAAGGTTCTCGAAACACGAGAGAAAGAGGAAGAAAGGTAACCAACCGCCCGGAAAGGTTCCCGAAACTGGAAAGAAAGAGGAAGAAGGGTAACCAATCGCCCGGAAAGGTTCCCGAAACACGAAATAAAGCGGAAATAGGGTAACTATCGCCCGGAATAGTTACCGAAACACAAAAGAAAAAGGAAATACTGAACTATTCGATCTAAATAATTACCGAAAATAAAATGATATAAAGTTTTGACAATATGTAGGAAACGAAGGGGGGCTGGAAATGGAAGTTTTTATTAATTTATTGGTCAATGGGGTTTCAACAGGGCTGCTTATTTTCCTTCTGGCTGCTGGACTTACTTTAATTTTTGGATTAATGAATGTGTTGAATTTTGCCCATGGCGGATTATTCGTCTGGGGGGCTTTTTCAGGCGCATGGATTTTTAAGGAAACAAACAGCTTTTTATTAGCGATTGCTGGTGCCATTGTGATCGGAATCGGATTAGGCTGGGTCATGGAGAGATTTCTCATTCGGCCAGTTTACGGGAATCATGTCCGGCAGCTGCTGATAACATTAGGAGGCATGCTGATTTTATCAGAAAGCATCAAAATCTTTTGGGGACCCAATCCCATTCGGGTAAATTTGCCTGGATGGCTGGAAGGAAGCTATCAGTTTGACGGAATTATTATTATTAAATATCGTGTGTTTGTGATTGTGATCGGCTTGCTTCTATATTTGGCATTATGGCTTCTGCTCAGCCGTACGCAGATCGGCCTGATGATCAGGGCTGGTGTCATGGATAAGGAAATGGTCCAGGCGCTCGGAATCAATGTAAAGGGACTGTTTACCTTTGTGTTCCTGCTGGGAGCGGCATTGGCTGCTTTAGGAGGTGCGCTTTTGGCGCCATATTCAGGAGTCGTTTTTGCGGAAATGGGCATGCAGTACGCTATATTAGCTTTCATTGTCGTGATCATAGGCGGAATGGGCAGCCTGCAAGGATCTGCCCTCGCTTCCCTGATTGTAGGTGTAGCGGGAGCCTTTATGGCCTATTTTATGCCTGATTTGTCACTCGCATTGAATATGCTCCTTTTAGTCATTGTTTTATTAGTGAAACCAACTGGACTGCTGGGAGAAAAGGGGAGTGCAGTATGAGAGGGCTATTTCATAAGGTGCCAATGTATGTGGGGCTTGCCATTATCTTGATGCTGCTGCTGTTCCCATTTGTCAACGACTCCCGAAGCATCCTGATTTTATTCACACAAATCTTCATCTTTGCTATTTTTGCGATGAGCTTTGACATCCTTTTAGGGTATACAGGTATCGTATCCTTTGGGCATTGTATGTTCTTTGGAATTGGTGCCTATAGTACGGCTATTATTTTTAATCATTTGGAAGCCAATCTGCTTACGTTTATGATCGGTTTGGTTATAGGGATTGTCCTGTCAGCCTTGGTGAGCTATATCATCGGCTTATTATCGTTAAGGCTCAAAAGCCATTTTTATGCGATGCTGACATTGGCGGTTTCCCAGCTTTTTCTCGTTCTAGCGGAGAAGTGGCGTGGATTCACACATGGCGGAGATGGATTTACATTCAGTGTGCCTGATGTATTCAAGGATCGTACTTCCTTCTATTATATTGCACTCCTAAGTGTGGCAGTTGTGTTTATCCTGCTGAAGCTTTTCACGGAATCATCTACTGGCAAAGTGTTAAAAGCCATTTCTCAGAATGAATATCGGGCAGCTGCATTAGGGTTTAGAACGCTACATTATAAGCTGATTGCCAGCGTAACTGCAGGGGTAGCCGCATCCTTTAGTGGAGCACTATATGCTGTATCATTAAGATTCATCAATACCAATGTCTTTTCCATCGAAGTCACGCTCGATGCACTATTAATGACGATGATCGGAGGACTTGGAACGCTTGTAGGGTCTATTGCCGGGGCAGGAATAATCGAGTTTTTAAGGCATTACCTCTCAGAGCTTGCGATGTCCTACCCTATTTTTGAAAGATGGACCATTATCCTCGGGTTCTTATATATCGTGGTACTGCTTGGATTCCCTTCCGGCTTGGCAGGATTTATTAAGAAATTCACTTTGAAAAAGAAGCGGAAGGTGAAGAAAAAAGGGGAATTGGAGAGGACTGCTTAGTAAATAATGGACCAAAAGAGGGGGGCGTTTTTGCTCCCTTTTAATATTTCATATATTTATAGGGGGATTTACTTCGAATCGGTCAATTGGCGAGACAATAACTCATCAAGATGAAAAAACTGAAAAGTTCTTGTCTTCTGATATTGTAAATAATTGGTTCTCCTTATATCATTAAGGATAAAGGGGGATACAATTATGATTCCAGCAAAAAGGGGTCCCATTTCAATGACTAAGTCAAAAGAAAAAAGTGTCGAATCGATCGTCGATTGGTTCGATCAACATAAACAATCATTCTATATTCTAGGTTGGTCCTATCTTAAGAGTCAGAAGCAAATGGAAGAGCTTTTTTATCGATCCATTGTAAAAGTCCACAAGGAGTTGCCGCGATATAAAAGAGAACTAACATTTGAAACGTGGGTAACATCTATTTTTATGCATATTTGCTAGGAGATTTCCGATGATCGTAGGTTACAAGTTTCTGAGAAAGGCGAACCACGCCATGATTTTTTTAATGCACTTGATCAGTTGAAAAAAGTTGAGAAAGAGGCAGTAGTCCTTACGTATATCACAGGAATTTCCCAGGAGGATACAGCAAAACTTCTCCAAGTTTCAGTGGAACAGGTGAAAGAGTATTTGTTTTCCGGTCTCCAGTCACTTAGAAAAGGAATGGGGGATGGGTCACGTTTTAATGGCTGTAACGAGTATCAACAGAATTACATCGATTACATAGAGAGAACATTGGATCGGGAGAAAAAGGTTGAATTTGAGGTACATATGTATCATTGTCAAGACTGTCAGGAGGATTTCGCTGACTTTAAGGAAATCATGTTAACTCTATTAAATTTTACTGAGAGTATGAAAGATTTCCATGTGCCGTCTGATTTCATGGAGAATGTCACAGCTAGGTTGACAGAAAAGGATAAGCAAAGAAGATTGAAGAGTAAGAAACGGAAAAGATTGGGGATTGTTTTTGCAAGTGTGTTCGCTTTATTAATTGGCATAGAAGTTTTTACAGGATCTTTTACTAGCCTCTACTATACATGGGCAGAAGAAGATCCGGAATTACGTGACCTTTTACAACAGGGGCTGGTTAAAAGGCTGGACCTGGAAGCGGAAAGTAATGGGGTGAAAATTAAGATCAGGAGCGCGATCGCTGATGATGTCCAGACGCTTGTTTTTTATGAAATAGAGGATACAGCTGAAAATAATCAATATGCGATCGTTTATAATGAAGGTGCTTCTGTGGAAAATGATTATGAAATCATGAATAGGGAAACTGGTCACATGTACTATTATCCTCCTGATCTTAAATCGGATCAAAATAATAAGGAAAAGAACGTGTTTCAAGGAAAGCTTAGTCTCTTGGCACTGACAAAGGATAATGGGACAATTAAACTAAAAATCACACAGCTTCTAAAATTGGTTCGTGACCCTTCTGACCCAAATAGTTTTGGAGCTTACGAGAATATGGAATATAAAACAGGGGAATGGAACTTCGAGATCCCTGTAACAAAATGGCCATCTAAAGAATATGCATTGGATGAAACAACAGAAATAGAAGGAATCCCTGTTCGATTTAATAAACTAACCATTGCTCCAACAGCGACAATTCTAAAATATGCAGTTAATAATGAACAGCCAGTGAAGCGGGTAGAGTTTCTTACTGCTGATAATTTGGAAGTAAACAATAAAAAAGTGAGAGCGACTATTTATGACAGCTCTTTTACAGATTTCAATATGAATGGTAGTACGTTTCAAACAAAATTTCCCTCACTTTATGGAGATAAACCAAAAGAGATGAAAGTTCAATTCGGATTTGCTCGTTTAACATTTGAACACCAAAAAGCGATCGAACTTGATCCTTCTAGTAGATACCCTAAAACCTTTGACTATGCTGGCAGTACGATCTCCATTGACAAGGTGGAAGTTGGAAAGTCTACTAATATTGTTATAAGCAATCATGACATTGAGAATCGAGCATTTGAGTCACTTAACTACGATATTGTGAGTGAGGCTGAAAAAGAATATAGTTCAATGGAGATGAATTTTGAAGGGGTACTGGTTGATAAGAATGGGATTAAATACGATGTGAATGAAACCCCCTTCGCATATGAAGAAATCGAACAGCCCCGTTATTTCTATACTGTTCAAGAGACACAGTTAAAAAGTAACTACGCTGGAGAGACGGTGATCCCTAAAAAGCTGATCATTAATGGATATAATACAACAAAATATTTGGATAATGTTGTGAAGATTTCGTTGAAATAATAGTTATCTGAAGTGTCTTAAAAAAAAGTAATGGTAGACTACTAGTATCGATTTTAGCAGAGTATGCAACTTTCTATTGTTACTCTGCTATTTACTTAAATTAATCTTCATATTAATAAGTTTTATTACTCTCTATTCCAGCAAAGGAATTGCTTTATTCCGGAATATGGACGATTTGTTGAAGAAAGTATCCTGTTTCAGTAAAAAACTTTTTTGTTATGGTAAAAAGCAAGTATGTAGATAAATATATAGTTTGAATCAATTGTATATGGTATGACAAGTTCAACTTTCAAAGCCTTAACAGAATCATAGCTTTCAGCACAGCCCACTCTTAGTTAAAAATTTTACTGGTACAGGGCAAGGTGAAAAACCGGCATTTTAAGCAGGGGGCAATGAATATGCAGTGAAGATCTAGCACACGGAAAGTGTCTCCTCACAATTGAATGTACACATTTTTGTTTAATATTCTTTTATTTTTTGTAGTACGGTACAGGTAGGTAAAGAAATTAACCTAAGGAAATATAAAACGTAGAGGTTTCCCAATCGTTTAAGCAAACTTTGGTGAACCTTTTTTATTTGTAATATTTTGGGTGGACGATAAAAAGTGGATTAATGAGATGGCAACACACGGCTGACACCTGATGAAGTTCACTTTTACAATAGGGGAACCGGGGCATTTGTTTACCCTAATGAGCTTAGCAGTGGGATGTCTCCAAATGTGAAAAAGGATTAATTTGACTTTTTACAGATAGTGGTATTTCCATTGTTAGTGAATTCTTAACATAGCTGTTGCAGCGCTTATAGCACTTCCTATTATAAAAATATAAAAGCGCAAAAGGGAATTAGAGAAAACCCATCTACTTTTTGAATGAATCATTGGAATCTGAATTCGACAATGCACTGACGCTTATCCTCAATCAAATCTAAAAAAGTCACCGCTAAACTTTTGATGTTCAATTTTATGTGTTTCCCACAAAATATCCTATACAATGGAAGTACAGGGTGTTTCTATCTAAATCCAAAATATGAGTTAGGGGCTCAAGTAATGAAAAAAATCTCTTCTATAATGGATTGGGGGATATTTGCACTCCGATCCTATAATTATATAGTGCTATTGCTGCAAATATTTCTTAAGAGCGGCTATTCGAATCAACAATTGCTTGGAAACACAATCTGGCTTCTTGCTGCCTATATTATTCCTATTTTAGGCTGGTTTCCGCAGTTAAGGAGGAATAAGTCTTGGTTCTCCATATCTGAATTATTACTTGGAGGCTCTCTTTTTACTTATTCCATTATCCATATGCATCAGGTCGCAAGTGTGAGTTACCTCATTCCAAGTCTTGCCATCGGATATTTATTGACCAGATGGACCGTTTGGGTCATTCCCATTATTGTCCTCCTCCCTTCAGCTGGTATCTTATTAGGTGAAGTGCCATGGAATTTAGTCATTGGTTCAAGCACTGACAATTTACTCTTCTTATTTATTGGAATTTGGGTCAGGTTTATTACTAAAGCCTATCATGACAAAGATGCACTGGCCCAAGAAATTAATGAACAGAATAGATTGCTTACCCAATATGCTGCTGAAATTGAAAGAATGACTCTGTTAGAGGAGAGAAATCGTATGTCCAAGGAGCTGCACGACACACTAGGACATTCCTTTATTTCCCTTATTATGGGTCTTGACGCTGCCATTGTTCTTATGGATAGAAAACCGGATTTGGCTAAAGAAAAGTTAATGGATTTAAGAGCTTTAACGGAGGATAACCTGAATGAAATGAGAGACATTGTTCATGAGATTGGTGAAGAAGAGGAAATCAACCTGATAAATCAGATCAGGACATTGATTAACAAACTTCAACATCATACAGGGATAAACATTCGATTTATAGTAAATGGCGCAGAAAGGATTGTGAGCTTTGAAATACGCCAAACCATTATTCGAGTGATTCAAGAATCTTTTACAAATGCACTGAAACATGGTAAAGCATCGGAAATTGAGCTCAACCTTCACTTTACAGCCGATGATTTGCAAATGATTATTAGAAATAACGGAAGTCCAATAGAAAAAAACGCGTTCGGGTTCGGACTAATATCAATGAAGAGCCGAATAGAAAGTCTTAGTGGTAGTTTTTCGATCGATTCTGTATTGAATGCCTGTACTGAAGTAAGATGCGTTATACCTTATAAGGAGGTAGAATTTAATGTCTAATATCAAAGTATTAATAGCGGATGATCAGGAATTAATTCTCGAAAGTCTTAATATTGTTCTAAATATGGAGGATGATATTGAGGTTGTAGCATTGGCTAAAAATGGTGAAGAAGCTGTTGAATTTTGCGCAATATTTCATCCGGATATCGTATTAATGGATATAAACATGCCCATTTTGGATGGTGTGGGGGCAACAGAGAAAATTAAGTTGAATGACCCCGCAGTGAAGATTATTATTTTGACATCCTATAAAGAAGTAGATTTTGTACTATCTGCACTAAGCCACGGAGCTGAAGGATTCCTCCTTAAAGCGATCCATCCTAAAGATCTTGTCGCTGGCATAAGGGTGGTACACACAGGGGGGACACTGATTTCACAGGAAATGGCTAATGAAATGATTAAAAGTATGAAAAAAAGTATGAATATAGGGGCAAAAGAAGAACTCCATAAATCCCCAATTAAAGGTAACCCATATGGACTTAGCCCCCGAGAGGTTGAAGTTCTTCAAAAGCTCTCCTTAGGTCTACGTAATCAGGATATTGCTGAAACACTATTTCTTAGCGAAGGGACGGTTAAGAACTACATTTCGAATATTTATTCGAAACTAAATGTCAAAGGTAGAAGGCAAGCAGCGCTTAAGGCTAAAGATGAAGGGATATTTGGTGATTAACATTAAGTACCCCATGAAATAGAGCTGAAATACTATAGTTACCAAGCTGGCAGCGAAAAGACTGTCAGCTTTTTGTCGTTTATGAAATTACAGAATATGTGATTTGTTAATAATTGAAATTGAATTATGTGCCGATGTTTTCAAGTCTCACACCTTACTTCCAACTTCCGGACAAGCGCGATAGCATTTTGTTCTTATCATATATGACTTTGTTATGACCAAACAGCACTTCAATCTTATGACTTTTTGAAGATAAACTAAAAAAAATTAACCCTATAACAAGGAGAGATGACAGAATGGCGCATTTTAAACCTCAAAAAAAAGCGATCCATCAAAATAAAAAGAAGTTGAGGCTTTATTCATTTATTCAATTCCCCCTAGTTTGGATGGTGCTTGGGGCATTTGTAATTATTCTAGCTGATGGTCAGCTAAGCTCATTAGTCGGAGGTTCAAAAGGATTTGAATCCATCAGTTTGGCAATTATAGAAATCGCTGTGGCTGTTGTTTTGTATTTGCTTACAATGAAATACTTGGCTCATCGGAGGGTGTCGGAGCTCTCACTTAAAAATGCTATTAATGAAGTGGCTTTTGGCGTACTAATTGGTTTGATCTTTATCGGTATTTCAACCTTGATTATTTTTTTACTTGACGGTTACTCTTTTAAATGGTTATCAGCAAGCATAAGCTCTGTGTTACTGCCCGCGATTTCAACAGCCCTTGGAGCAGCATTTGTTGAAGAATTGCTTTTTCGGGGAATTGCCTATCAAGCAATAGAGAGTATGATAGGCAGGTGGATAGCACTTGTTGTTACTTCCCTGTTCTTTGGCATCGCACATCTAGGAAACCCGGACGCTACAATTTGGAGTTCTGTCGCGATTGTCATCCAAGCAGGTGTCCTTCTTGGTTCGGCCTTCCTTTGGCGCCGAAGTCTCTGGTTTGTTATTGGTATCCACTTTGCTTGGAATGCAATAGAAGGACTCTTGGGTATACCCGTCTCGGGACACCCTTCAACAGGCCTTTTTTCTGCAAAGGTAACAGGTCCATTCCTTCTAACGGGCGGTGATTTTGGTATCGAAGCTTCCGTAGTTCCCGTGATAATTAGTTTGCTTCTCGCTATTCCTATGCTAATTTTGGCTAAAACTAATAAAAGGCGAAGTTCACATGTAGAATAACCAACATTTTTAACCCAATAATTTTAAACGGCTATAACTATGCTGATAATAATCCAATTATGAATATTGATCCATTAGGAAGTTTTTCTTTTAAATTTAATTTGGGATTTAAGAGTTATGTAAAAGGTACAATTGGGTGGAGGAATATTAAGATATCATATAACTTAACGAGTGGTTTTTTCCTTATTCCTTTATTAAGAGGGATTAAAAAAAATATATTAAAGGTGATATTCGATTGAAATATTTAGCTATCTTATTATTTTTTATAATTGGAATTTATTTACTTTATTCTGGAATCAGACTTTTTAATAAAGAGAGAGAAAACGATAAAAAATGGTGGGATTACTTAGATGTAATTTTAGATATTATATCCGATCCAATTTCAAGCGAAGGGCTTCGTATTTATTTAGGAGGGTTACTAATTATAGCTGGATTACTGCTGGTATTCTTCAATGTATTATGATTCATTTTCTTACTCACATTACTATAATTGTAATGACGGTAGAAAAAAAGGGAAAAAGGAATTTTCGGGGACTTTAATTGGAGAAAGAACAGTGTGCAAAGATTATCACTAAATAAAAATAAAAATGGCCAAGTAAATAAACAAATTACTGGCCATTTTTATTTTTTTATTAAAAGCTAAAAAAAGAATCCTAATGCGTTTAGAGCAATGAAGGAAGTAGGAATAGTTACTTCAAATCAAACCTTAGATATTATCGATCCCCAACTTTTAAACAAGGCAGACCATGTAGTAACTCTTTGTGGTTTTGCTTCTGACAAATGTCCTGTCACTCCAACGAAAGTTAAAAGAATACATTGGGGATTTGATGATCCTGAGAAAGCAAAAGGTACTGAAGAAGGGAATTTGTCAGTATTTAATAGAGTTTGAGATGAAATAGGAGAATGTATAGATCGTTATGGTTAGATTAATAATTTTGTACCAACCAAACCCCTAAAGTACTATTTCAAAAGGGTTATGAAGTCCTGCGAATAAGAGTATTTGAGAGATAAGCGTATTAAACTGAGGGAGTTTAAGAAGAGTTCTTATATTACCTTGCATTTACATGACTATTAATTATTTGAAATATTACTTAAACAACTCTTTTGAAACTTACATAATAACAAAAGACTGTTCGTATAATATGTACTCTAGAGAGTATACACTTAAAATATTATAATGTGATTGATGCTAGCTCTGCAAGACATGATAAAGAAAAAAGAGAGATTGAGTACACTCAATCTCTCTTTTTTCTTTATTTGATACTGATGGTACTTCTTTTATCTATTGTCAAAAATGATATCCGCGGTGAATTGGATATGTTCTCTAAAAAGCTCTACTGCACGATTAGCGTCTCTGCTAAGAACAGCATCTGATAATGCTTTATGTTCGGCACGGCCATTACGAGCTGATTGCTGAGGGACCGAACAATTGCGATAAAATTCGCTCAAATCCCAAAGTCGTCTGCAGATATCCAAGAGAATCGTATTTGGACATGCGGCGATAAGTTGGTAATGAAATTGGCGGTGAATTTCTAACCATTCTTTTCGAATAGTAAGCTTCTCATTCTCATCCTCATATTCGATCGTTTGAGATAATTTGTGGTATGCAGCAATTACATCAGCTTCCCAAGTAAGATCACCATGGGCGATGGAAAGACGTAATGCTTTTGATTCATTAATCAACCGGGCCTCTATAATGTTATTCAATTCTACTTCTGAAACATTCTTTACCGAAAACCCGTGATTCGGATTTTGCAAAACCAACCCTTGACTCGCCAGTCGAGTAAGTGCCTCTCGAACGACAGCAACAGAGACAGTAAAACTTTTTGCTAATTCCGAAACGGTTAAAAGAGACCCCGGTTCATATTTTCCAGCCATAATATCAGCCCATAGTATCTTAGTGACATTTTCGCTTAAAGTCGACGAGCCATTTCTTCTAGCCATGAAATCTACACCTTTCTTTATGTAAATATAGATTAAAAATATTTTACACTGACATCTACCGAAAAACAAGGTAAATTCGATTATACGCAACAGAATCGATTTTATTTTACAAAATCGATTCTGTTGCGTATAATCAAAATGTAATAAAAAAAGGAGGTTATTTATATGAACAACAACCCATTATCGAGGTTACCGAAAGTTCCAAGCTTTGAGGTAACGAGTAATAATTTTGAGGATGGCCATTCTCTCCCTGCTGAACACTACTCCTCGGGAATAGAGAATGGCGAAGATCTTTCGCCACATTTAAAATGGACAGGTGCCCCAGAAGGAACAAAAAGTTTTGCTGTAACCTGTTATGACGCAGATGCTCCAACGGGATCAGGTTTGTGGCATTGGGCTGTTATTGATATCCCTGCCAACGTTAACGAACTTCCAGCCGGAGCAGGAGATGAAAATGGAAGTGGATTGCCAAAAGGCGCATTACAAATACCAAACGATTTGAGACTCAAACGTTTTATCGGAGCAGCTCCTCCAGTAGGGCATGGTCCTCATCGATATTATTTTGTTGTCCACGCATTGGATGTTGAGAATATCGGTGTGGATACTAACGCAACGCCTGCTCTTTTAGGATTTACTATGCTTGGACACACGTTAGGAAGAGCGGTTTTAGTAGCAGAAGGGGAAATCAAGTAATCAAATCCATTTAGTGTAGTAGGACGATAATTATGAAAAAATATTGTTTTTAATGGTCTCAAAGATACGAATGTCCAATTCTCCGAACAAATCAGGAAAGTACAGAGGAAGTGGTCAAGCTGAACGATTCTAATCATCCTATATGTCCCTTGTGCCATCTGGAGATTAAATGTTTAAAACATACAGTTCTTTGTGGTTGTGGTAGTAAAATCAAAATAAAAAAACCTGAAGAAAAACATATCCTTCTTATATACTAAAGGTTAAACGGATGCTTATAATGTATATCAATTTCAGTATTTCCACCTATAAGATTTATTAAAGAAATTTCTATGTAAGAGCCCTCGGGTAATAAGTGGAGATAAAAGCACTAGTTTGTGAACAATTACACTTAAATAACGGGGGCAAGAGTTAAAGATCCAGCTACCAATTTGGTGGCTTTTTCTTCTTCGACTAAAGAGGCAGGTTAATTTAAGTGAATGGTTTCACATAAAAATGCGAATAACCAGTTTCTGAGCATTTGAATTCTGAAGATAAATAAAACATTATCAAGGACAATATATCACAAAAGATAACTTAATTTTAGTATCTCGATTTTTTCTCAATGGTACCACTTAAGTTGATTTCTCTTCATAATTTTATCAACCGTGCGCTAAAAAATAGTAGAACTTCTTTAATTTCCAGTCCTTTTATTCTGATGATAGAGAACGTTTTGGCGGCGATATTGAACAGGAGTATGGCCAGTTTTCTTTTTAAATAAGGTAATGAAGTAAGCTGAGTTTGGCATGCCAACAGAACTGGCTATTTCTGAAACAGCTTTAGTTGTTTCAATCAATTCTTTTTCTGCTGCTTTTATCCTAACATGTTGAACATACTCTAAAGGTGTAATCCCGCAAATCTTTTTAAAAGTTCGGTGAAGGTGATAGGGACTCCCATGAACCTTATTAGCTATCATTTCTAATGAAAGTTTTTCTGTGAAATTTTGATCAATATAGTCTGTGATCAGTGAGATCCATTCGTGATCTGGCAATTTTTCATTCATTGGATTGCAACGTTTACATGGGCGGTAATGTGCCTGCAAAGCTTGTTGCGCATATTGAAATATACATACATTTTCTTTTTTGGGGATTCGTGATTTGCAAGAGGGCTTGCAAAAAACTCTTGTAGTCTTTACAGCATAAAAAAATTGACCATTGTAAGAAGCGTCGTTATTAATGATGGCACGCCATTTTTCGTTCGTTATTTCATCGTGAAATCGATCGGCTTGAAATCCATTGTTCACCTGTTCTCAACTCCTTTTTACATAATTATGATAAATGTTTATAAGTTAATAAGAAAGTAATTTAGAATAAAATAGCAATAAAACAAAACTTTAAGAAAATTTTGTTTTGATATCTTGCTGTCCAATTTGCAAAAGGTATTTATCTTCAATTTTTTCTTATATACTTTATTCTGCCATATTAAAAAAATTGGAGGTAGTAATCGATGCATAAAATGATTAAACCTAATATTCTCTATTTTGGAACACCAGTTGTTCTCATTAGTACTTTAAATGATGATGAAACACCGAATTTAGCTCCCATGTCATCAGCATGGTGGCTGAATCAGTCATGTATGCTTGGAATGAGTACCAGATCTCAAACTGTTCAAAACTTGTTGAGGGAAGGACAATGTGTTCTCAATCTACCATCAGCAAATCTTGTTGAAGCTGTCGACAAACTAGCTCTCTTAACAGGGAGAAATCCAGTTCCAGAGTCCAAGAAAGATATGTATCGCTATGAACCAAATAAATTCGGAACGGCTGGTCTTACTCCTATTCCTTCTCATTTTGTAAACACACCTCGTGTAAAAGAGTGCCCTGTTCATTTAGAGGCCATTGTAGAACAGGTCCATCAATTTGCCAGCCCTAGTTCTATCGTAGCCATTGAAGTAAAAATAGTTAGTTGTCATATTGAAGAAGATCTCTTAATGGGAGGAGAGAAGCATTACATCAATCCAGAAAAGTGGAATCCACTTATTATGAATTTTTGTGAATTCTTCGGTCTCAGTCCTAAATTACATCCATCGAAACTAGCTGAACCATTTATGAAGAAAAATTATAGAGACAAGAAAGATATTTGAGGAAAACTCTAAGTAAATGGGAAAATAGGATGTGACTGCAAGAGTTTAAGGTCCAGTTGCCATTTCGGCGGCTTTTTCTTATTTGACTAACGGGCAGGTTAGTTCAATAAGAAAAAAGGAAGAAAAGACCAATACCATAATATATAATTAAAGAAAGGAGGGGTTTATTTAACTGGCGGGTTAGTGCTATAAGATATACTCCGAAGACTTAATTTGATAAATGGAGGCTGACTATGAATTCTCACTCTATTGGAGTCAACATTAAGAAAATTTTATCATTAGTTGGATGTCTTGTATTATTGATGATACTTGGTGCTTGTACAAGTGAAGAAACCTCAAATCAGTCAGGATTTAAAGCGCAATATTTTGAAGGAAAAAGTGATAATTGGTATGTGAAAATGGTAAGCGAAACGGAAAGCACAAGGAACTATACAATCTCTTATATTGGAGAGGGAAATAGACCATTAAGTTTTAGATATGAAATATATGAAACTTCATACTTCACAGAACCTGGTGAGGGAGAATTAAAAAACCAAGAGGAATTTGATATTTATATAAAATGTAACGGACCATGTCATGCAGTTTCTAATAGTATTCCTGTAAAAATAGAATGGGAAGGAAAAGAAGAAGAGTTCGTAATTCGTAGTAAAAAATAATAGTATGATGATGGTAATTTAAGCATAGTTCTATCCTAAACTTTTTGAATTATTTTCTATGGCAGTAATTTGAACAATTAAGCACAAAACATCACTAAACGTGCGTTTTAGAAAAAACAGACCTCAATTTTGTCTTTGATTTCATAGATAAATTTGAGGATTTTATGAAGGGGAATTCTTAACGTAGCTTTAAAATAAAAATTGAAAAACGAATATATTTGATAAAACAATTTTTAGGGAAATAGGGAATATCTGTTAATTTGTGAAGAATTATACTTAAAACTAAAAGGGGCAATAGTTATAGAAGATGAGGTCGCTGCTGCGATCTTTTTTTTGTTCCACTAAAGAGGCAGGTTAGCTTTATAACGACCTAGAACTTTATGGTATTATATAGTAATTATATATTTATGGGGGATGTTAAAAAAGAAATTTTAAGAATGACGCCTAAAGATAGATTTAATAAAGACATTTAGGAGGAGAGAAATATGCAAAAGGTTGTTGATGGAATTAATTATTGGATAAAAAGATTACCAGAAGAGTATAATTCTATGTCTGAAAAAGAAATTTCTAATCGACCATTACCAAATAAGTGGTCTAAAAAAGAGATTTTAGGACATCTTTGTGACTCTGCGATAAATAATATTGAAAGCTTTATAAAAATTCAATACGAAGAACCATTGTATGTTATTCAATCGTATAATCAAAACCATTGGGTAATAGTTCAGAATTATCAAGATAGATCACTTGATGAAATAATAAACCTTTTTCAAGCATTAAATAAGCAAGTTGTTAATATTGTTAAGAATATTCCTAACGAAAAGCTATCCAACCTTTGCGACATAGGAAATAATCAGTATCAGACCCTAGAGTGGCTTATAAAAGATTATCTTGAACATCTGGAACACCATATTCACAAACAAATCTTAATTGAAAATAGATTATATGGGCAGAATTAAACATCATTATCATAAATTACTTTATTTAACGTTGTAAATCAGTGTTTTCTGATACTTCCCCTAAATAGATAAGTTGGAACTAATTATTGGCGTTTACGATTTTAAATCAATGAAGAGCAGTGAATTAATTAATTTTCTTGTATATAAGCTAACGGGTGATTTAATGAATTAAGGAACTGTGATCGCAGTTCCTTTTTTTATGCTGCTAAAGGGGCAGCATTCCTGTAATGACTGAACAGATTAATTATGTATCAAAAATTAATTAAGTTTGTGAATAAATGTACTTAAACAAACGAGGGCTTTTGTTTAATATGGAAATTAGTTTATTTCTGGTTAGAAAAAAGGAATGTCTCCAAAATTGAGACATTCCTTTAGATTATTTAGAGTACAACTTACTTTCAATAAAACAAAACATAGAAGAGGTGAGGAAATCAAAAAAATACAATTTTGCTTAAAATATACATTTTGTGCAACTTCAAAAAGTTATGCATCTTTTCCCTTTACTAATAGGCAGGTTAAGGAATTTACTTTGGGTATTAGGAAAAATTAATAAAATATGTTCTCCTTTATCAAATAGAGCGTCATATAAAGGAAATAACCATCTATTATTTGATTTCTATGGATTCATACTAGGTAGTTTTTCTAGCCACCGATTTTTCATAATTTCAATGCCGTCTATTCCATAAAAGTAAGTATTTACTGAAGAATGTCGCAAAACTATTTCCAACAATACCATATCCATTAAGAATATAAATGCAATACATCATCAATTTCTCGGAGAAGGGGAGAGACTATTGATGAAGTTACTCTGCCCCCTACAATAGTAGAAAATGGAGTATTATTTTCTAAAAAAATGCTTTCATATTTTTATTTGTTTCTTTTCAAGTTTTTTCCTTTTAAAAAGTATGGTTTCACCTCTTTTTATAGAACTTTGTGCAAAGTCAGTCATCACCTGCATTCCAATATTTATTCGCCTAAATCCTATGACGAATACTTCCATTTTCAATATCATATAGTATCCGCTTATCACTAACCATTGATCATAGTCGATTAAAAGCTGTCCTCTGACATAAGGAAATTAAAGTTAAAGCTTTGTATTATTTCAAACTGTCTACTTGACAGTTTGAAATTCTGTACTGCAAAATAGCTTTTATAGTACTGCAAAAACAGGACTATATTCTTTTATCAGTATCTTGAAACTAAAATAAGGGGATCAACTTGAGGGTATTTTTGTATGTTAAATAATTTAAGCAAAAAAATGTAGAAGGTGAATGAATACATCTAAGATAACATATAAAAGTACACAAATAATCTGGCAGCATTAATTCGAATATAAATTAATAGTTGTTAGTATTGTACATTTTTTTGAGGAGGATATAGCATACATGGAAAAATCGAAAGGATTTATTGAATCAGAAATAAGTAAGGCAATTACTAAATGGGAAAAGGACTTTCTTGGACGCGGATCTCTATCTGTTAAAACCAATATATTGCAGGACATGATCATTGTGAATTTACAAGGTATTTTAACACCAGCTGAATATACTGTATGTGAAACAAAAACAGGGATGTTAACAATAAAAAGAACGCGTTCGGAGCTCGTTGAATCAGGTATAGAAGACCTTTATGAAATTATACTAAATATAACTGGTGAGAAGGTGAAAAGTTTCCATACTGACTTAAGCTCTCGTACGGGGGAACGAGTGATGGTATTTAAATTATTTAATGATATTGAGTCAAAATTTTAATGTCATAAACATAATAAAAAAGACCATATCATTATATAACTGAAGGTAAGATAATATATTAAATAAATACTCTAATAAAAAGTTAGCAAATCTGATATTTAAGTGCTTGATTTGGGATGAAGAAAAAGTAAACTATTAAGTTTTCAATGATTTGCCTAAATTATATCCCAATATTCTTCATTGAAAAAAATAATAAAAAAATATTTATAGACTCTACTAAAATACATATAGACTATTTGTTTACGAACAGTAAATTGCTTATGGTGTTTACAAAATAAAGTCGCGACAAGTTGACAAATTTTATAATTCGATTTAAATTATACTTAACCAGTGAGTGCTTATTTTATAATATTAAATATTACTAGGACTTAGGCATTTTTCTAATTTTATATTGGCTGAATGAAAAAGTTTCCTAAATATATGAATAGCACGTAATTCGCTTATTTGATAAGTATAATTATATTAAACCAATAAAAGGTAGCTCTTCAAAAAACTTGGATAAAGTTAGTTGAAGTGAAACCGACAATTTTCAAAATTCATTGATTAAAGAAGATCATTGGATTTTTAAAGTTGTCGGTTTTTTTATTGGTTAAATTAACTAAACATGAACTGTAATTCACAAGAATTTTTTAAAGTCATTTAGTAGGGAGCATTACAAATGTTAGTTTCATTATTTTTTATTACGCTTAGTGTGGCTTGCCTAAGTGGATTACTATTTTTACATCCAAAAATACCCTTACGTTATGTTCGAATTCATATCTATATAATTGCCTTGCCCCCATTGGCCTCATTACTTGCACTTATTAATACTAATATGAATGAAGTTGTGGGACCTTGGAACTTAGATTCCTTAGCTTGGTTATTGGCATTGTTTGTTCTTTCAATGGGATTAATTATTCAACGTTTTTCCGTACGATACTTAATGGGAGATCACTCTTATAGAAAGTACTTTACACTTTTTACATTTACTACAGTTGCAGCTTCGATGGCGTGGTTAAGTGATGATCTACGCTTAATGGTCATTTGTTGGGGGGCAACACTTTTAGGATTGACTTTACTTATAAGGCTAAACCGTAGTTGGAAAGTAGCTAATGAAGCAGCAAAAGTAACTGGTCGCTTCTTTACAATTAGCTGGTTTGCTTTGTTGTCCGCGGTCGTTTGGCTTTATTTGGTCACGGGTCAATGGCAGATATCTTTCGTTTTAACTGATAATGGTTTAGCTCAGCTTGGACCAATGGAGAGAACAGGGATTAATTTATTGATTTTATTGGCTGTGATGATACCGGCCGCCCAATGGCCATTCCAACGTTGGTTAATAGAGTCAGTCGTTGCTCCTACTCCTGTTTCTGCGATTATGCATGCAGGCTTAGTAAATGCAGGAGGTATCATCTTAACGAGATTCTCCTCACTATTTAATGGGGATATGATGCAGATTCTTTTACTTATACTTGCTAGTATTTCCGTATTCATTGGAACAGGAATTAGTTTGGTCCATGTTGATTATAAACGTCAGTTAGTTGGATCAACAATTGCACAAATGGGATTTATGCTTATTCAGTGTGCATTAGGTGCTTATTTAGCTGCTATTATTCATTTAGTTTTACATGGCTTATTTAAAGCTACATTGTTTTTGCAGGCTGGTTCAGCAGCTCACGGTTATCGTGCACCATCTAGCCTTAATGAAAAACCATCAAATTTATGGATGATGTCTGGTCGGGTTTTAGGCTTACTTGCAGGTGTTGCTTTTTGGTTTATGGCTCCAGATGATGGGTATCAACTAGTTAGTGCAATAATCCTTGGATGGTCATTGTCTGTTTCTTGGACACAGCTTGTTGTTTTTGGAAAGGGGAGAATTGGCAAAATTGCTGGCTTAGCTTTTATGATTGGATTTTCCGGCGTTTATTTTTTCATTCACGATCTCTTCTACCAGTGGTTGCAAACAACTGTTTCTCAAAGTTTTCAACCTCCAATGTGGGCTGTCATCTTTGTCGTTTGCTTCTTACTAGTTGGTCATGCTATAGGTGCTTTGGCTGTCCGTAAACAATCTTCTACTTTATTTGCTGTACTCTATCTTTGGTTTGTTCGATTTGGTGAGGCAAAACCTAAGTCGGTAGAAAGTCATCCAAGCTACCTTAAGAAATTTATACATCAAGGAGGTAATCAGTGATGAGTGTAACAGCAGTATTGACGAAGGAAACCATTAAAAATAAAAAAATTGAATTTAAAGAACATGATGTTCACGATTTAGTTGTATCTGCTAGTCGAGTAATTGCACCACTTTCGCCAATCTCTATTTTTGCAGCACGTAACCCTTGGGCGGGACTTGAAAAACAATCCTTTGAACAAGTGGCACATTTGCTCAAAACTAGTCGTGATGTGGATATCTATCCTAGTGCCTCCATCCTTCGTTCGGCAAAGGAACGCGGTGAGATTGATGAGTCTTTTCTTCAGATGGGATTACAGAGATGGCTTGACTCACAATCCTTTCATATACCTAGGGAGACTGCTGAGCGTTTTTGTCAGGCAGCATTAAAATTAGATCCATTACCTTCTAGTCTCCTCTCATCACCTGTGTTAAATAAATTGGGGACTGAAATCATGGACTTGGATATGAATCGTATCGGCAACTTTTCAAGCCAACCCATAAGTGCCAAATTAAAAAATCAAGACGGTGAAAGGATAATCAATACGCTCGATTATCATGTTATCAAATGGTGTAAATTATATCTGGATGATTCTCAGACAGGTTGGACCATGCCAAATCGAGACAAAGGTTTCTATCATGCATGGCACCGTCTCATTCAACATGATCCATTGCTTAGCAAGAATCAGCGTAAAAGTTTAAAACACTTACCTCTTGAGGCACATACAGCTTTACTAGAGGTATTATCTGCATTGGGAATCTCTCATTCAGAAATACCGACTTATCTGGAAGGACATCTTCTTTCCTTACCTGGATGGGCAGGTATGATGCTTTGGCGTTCTCAACAATCGAGTCATGAACATGACCTTCTAACAGAATATTTAGCCGTTCGAATTTGCATGGAATGGGCGCTAGTAAAACCTTATTTACCTTTGTCAAATCAACAATCTGAGGAAAAAGGTTCAATAAAAACACTTTTAGCATCATGGATCCATTGGGGGAACTTATCAACCGAGGAATGGTCGCTGATGTCTTCCTTTGAACAACTCGAATATTTATCTTTTGCCAATCGTTTTGATGAGACGATTCGCCGAAAGCTTTGGTTGGAAGCTTGGGAACAAACACATACAGAACGATTAAGAGAGAAGATTACTACAAACCAACATGAGGCTAAAAATAAAAAATCCGTTTTAGCTCAATTAGCATTTTGTATTGATGTACGTTCAGAACCCTTTCGAAGACAACTTGAAAAAGAAGGGCCGTTTGAAACAATAGGCGTTGCTGGTTTCTTTGGTTTACCGATTGCCATTAGTGAGCTTGGTAGTCATCACGTCCATGCATCCATGCCGGTTATACAAAAACCTAAACATCAAATAAAAGAATTCACAGATGAACAAAAACAGGAAACCTTTCAACAACGCAAGCAGGTAGAAAATTCATTGAGCTATACATTTAAGATGATGAAACACAATGCCCTTACAAGCTTACTTTTACCAGAAATTAGTGGACCCTGGCTTAGCATGCGAATGCTTGCACGGAGCTTTGTGCCAAGAAAAGCAGATTATTTCATTCGTAAACTTCGGAAAAATTGGTTAGACAAACCCGAAACTAATCTCTCGCTTCATTATGATCATGACATAGATTCTGGGATACCTGTTGGTTTTTCAGAAGAGGAGAAAGTGGATTATGTGCGCCAAGCCCTACAATTGATGGGACTCACTGAGGGTATTGCACCATTAGTCGTGATATGTGGGCATGGTAGTCAAAGTATTAATAATCCCTATGCTTCTGCTCTTGACTGTGGAGCATGTGGTGGTGCTGCGGGAGGATTTAATGCAAGGGTGTTAGCCACCCTATGCAATCTTCCAGAGGTAAGGGAAGTGCTCGCCCTAGAAGGTATTAACATTCCAAAGGAGACGGTTTTTGTAGCTGCAGAGCATAATACAACAGTAGATGAATTACATTGGATTTATGTCCCTGAACTTTCAAAATCGGCACAAGAAGCATTTGATCATATCAATGCTATTCTACCGAAAGTAACCCATCAAGCAAATGAAGAACGTCTCACTAAATTACCCAATTTCAACATGAAACATAAAAATCCTAGGGCTGAAGCACACCGATTTGCTGAAGATTGGAGTGAGATACGCCCGGAATGGGGATTAGCACGCAATGCCTCTTTTATTATCGGGCAACGTGAATTAACGCAGGATTGTGATTTAGAGGGGAGATCCTTCCTTCATAATTATGATTGGAGACAGGATGAAAGTGGTCATCTTCTAGCTAATATCATTGCAGGGCCAGGAACGGTTTCCCAAATGATAAATTTACAGTATTACGCTTCAACGGTAGCACCTCATTACTATGGTAGTGGAAATAAAGCGACCCAAACTGTAACAGCAAATCTAGGTGTGATGCAAGGGAATGCAAGTGACTTATTACCTGGACTACCTTGGCAATCCGTCATGCTATCAGATTTCGAATTTTTTCATGATCCACTTCGTTTGTTAATAGTTATCCAAGCACCTGAGAAATATGTAGAACGTTTATTAAATAATGATGTAGCATTTCGAGAAAAAGTTCAAAATGGGTGGGTTAGACTTGCTAGTGTTGATTCAAATGGTTGTTGGAAAAACTGGTAACTAAAAAATCAACATTCGCGTTACTCAAAAAAATTCATAAAAATGATTCTAATAATTATGAAGGAGCATGTTATATGAATATTAATAAAAATAAAAAAGTATTAGTAATAACAGACGTTGAACAAGAATTGGTACCTATCTTACAAAAAACAACTAATATTCAACCAGAAAATATGTTAACAATAGAAAGTTATGGTTGCATCATTTCACATCCTTATGGAGATATAATGAGGTCTGTTATAATGGCTATCTATGAGGAAAATGTTGAGGATATTTTCATTGTTGGAACAAAAGATAAAAGCCATCGCTCGATAAAGCTACCTACTCAACTTGAAAAAGACAAAATAAAAACGTTAGACTATCTTTTTAAAAATAGTACACCTGAATTACAAGGTGGTACGTTAGATGCTTGGCTAAATGGAAGTGGAAATGTTAGTGAAAATATCAAAAAGAGTGTTGAGGTTATTCGACATCATGCATTAGTTCCGTTACATGTTAATGTCCAAGGTTTAATGATTGATAATAACGGTGGGGTATTCTCAATTGTCGATCCTTCTACTAGTACAATGGTTTAATGTTTTACTAATAAAAACTTCCTACTTTTAATAAGTAGAATCAACTTTTAGTTACATGATGATTATGAAAGAAAAGTAACCCTGCCTGTACTGCACCCCAAAAAATCTAACCTTTGGGGTGTTTATTTATGGCTAAATATAGTGAGAAATTTAAATTGATGGTAGTTAAAGAATATCAAGAAGGAAAACTTGGATATAAGCTCTTAGCTCGTAAATATGGGGTGAAGTCACATAAGCTGGTTTTAACCTGGGTGAAAAACTATGAAAAATTCGGTGCAGGCAATAACGTTCCATGCGAATAATATATATACTTAATAACCCAGCTATCTCAAGGACTAATCGGCCCTGCCTACGCCAACAGCTAATTGCTCCCAAAGAATTCTTTCGACATCCCGCTTTTCAGAGTCTTTACAATTGATAATAATAATTACTTCGGACGTCTTTCCTTTTAGTGCTTTTCGATTTTTAGGCTTTTTCGAATGGATGTATAGATCAATGCAAAAGCCAAGAATAAATCCAAAAGCTGCTCCAATCAGTCCCCAAATGATAGGACCCCAATGAAGTTTGAATCCTCTACTTGCTCCTATTACAGAAAAAAATACAGCAAGAATCATTCCCTTACTCAATAATGATTTTCCATCTGAACGATGAATGGTATCAAAAATTTCTATATCCTCGGGACCGTTATCTAGAGGTACAGCAAATATTTCACTTATCCCCATTTTTTCTAATTTCGTGATAGCAATTTCTAATCGAGTTGAATATTCAAATGTTGCGTAAATTTGCATTCGATTTCACCCTAGCTGCCTTAATTTTAAAATCACTGGATTGGTATTTGCTTTTTAAAAACATTTTTTGTTCCGCTTCAAATAATTTATTATTTTCCACAACATTCATGTAGGTCTGAAATATATTAAAAAAATACAATGAAGGCATATAAAGCAGCCATTGTTTATTTAAAACCTTCGTTGATTTATCGATATCTCCAAGCATTAAGTAATGTATTCCTTCTATGAAGTGTGAGTAATGAACAAACATAACAGTCACAATCAGGGTAAAAAAAGCAGAGATAATCTGGTGAAGATATAATTGTCCAACGCTAGGAACGGTCATTGACCAAAACATTGCGACTAAAGGACTTCTTTTATCAAGATAATTAACTTCAAATGGTTTTACAGTTAACGCATTAACAGGGGGTTCTTCTTTTTCGGCTAATAAATATAGGTTGTTCATTTCCACAGTCGTACGGTAGCTGTCCCATATCGCAAAGATGTAGAGAGGAATATACATATAGACATAATTCACATTTAATACTTCTTTCGCTAATTCAAATTTTCCCATGAAAGAATAAACCATTGCGAGGTTTAGATGCGAAATCTGATTGATAAATACTTCCCATATAATTAGAGCGAAGCCTCGTATATACTTATGTAATAATAGATGCCCATAACCAGGAAAAGTAGTTGACCATAAAGCAACGATATAGGGATTTCTTGGGTGAATATAGGTTGTTCCCCAAATACTAACATTTGCGATTTCCCGTCGAAACGTTTTGTTCATCTTATACATATAAGTCCTCCGAGTCATTCTTTGTTTCGTTGATGCCCAATCATTTTATTTTTTATAGTCTGAAATCCATATATAAGTAAGGCTAAAAGGGGTCCCCGTATAAAAAATCTTTGGATAAAGGATTTGGTACCACTTTGTTCGCTTTTTTGCGATCAATAACAATCCTAACGACAAAACTTGTCAGAAATAATATCCCCCAGAATAGGAAAAGTATAAAAAAATCAACACTCTAAAAAATTAGTCTCTTTTTTCCAATATAACGAATGCAGAAAGTGGTTTCAGTCTTGTGCGAGTGAATATTGATGAATTTTCGGCTAGGTACACGATTAAAATGCTAAATGTCTATAGAAACGGATAATCGGTTAGTGGAGTGAGTGACGACGAAATCATTGAAGAAAAACAAGCGATTGAACGATCGACTCAATGCGGTGTAAAATAAATACGTCGTCTTTTAGACATTAGGGGGTCAATAGTATCACTCCATCAAATGGATAAGAATAGTTTCAACAATATACAAGAGAAACATGGATCATGTATCTCACTCTACTACCCCAAATGCTTTTTCTTTGCTGTTTTTATTTGTTCATAGTAAAGTTTATAATGTTTGCAATTTACTATCGATTGATAAAAAGTGAGTGGGCATGGTATAAGTGTAAAGGTAGCAGAAATTTTTGCTTTTTTTATTTTGGGACGAGAGTTAGAACATGTATCCCATAATGAGAGGACTGGATTTGATTATGACAGACAATTTTTGGCGTGATTTACCACGACCATTTTTTATACTAGCACCAATGGAAGATGTGACGGATGTTGTTTTCCGCCATGTAGTGAGTGAAGCAGCAAGACCGGATGTGTTTTTTACAGAGTTTACAAACACGGTGAGCTTTTGTCATCCAGAGGGGAACCAAAGTGTGCGTGGACGTTTGACTTTTACTGAAGATGAACAACCAATGGTGGCCCATATATGGGGAGATCAGCCCGAATATTTTCGGCAAACGAGCATTGGTGTAGCGAAAATGGGCTTTAAGGGTGTGGACATCAATATGGGTTGCCCTGTGCATAATGTGGCAGCCAAAGGGAAGGGAAGCGGCCTGATCCTTCGTCCAGAAGTCGCTGCGGAAATCATCCAAGCAGCTAAAGCTGGGGGATTGCCTGTTAGTGTGAAGACAAGGCTTGGTTACACGTATGTAGACGAATGGATGGACTGGTTAACACATGTATTGAAACAAGACATCGCTAATCTTTCTATCCATCTGCGCACAAGAAAGGAAATGAGTAAAGTAGATGCTCATTGGGAGCTAATTCCAGAGATCAAGAAGCTTCGTGATCAGGTGGCACCAGATACACTGTTGACGATCAATGGGGATATTCCTGACCGTCAAACTGGCTTGAAGCTTGTTGAACAATATGGTGTGGACGGGGTAATGATTGGGCGTGGTATTTTTACCAATCCATTTGCCTTTGAAAAAGAGCCGAAGGAACATAGTAGTGAGGAATTACTGGATCTCTTAAGATTACAGCTGGATCTTCATGATAAATATTCAGAAGAATTTGAGACACGTCCATTCAAACACCTTCTTCGCTTTTTTAAGATATACATCAAAGGGTTTAGAGGGGCGAGTGAATTAAGAAATCAATTGATGAGCACAAAGTCCACTGATGAAGTGCGTGAGATGATTGATAGTTTTATGGCAAAAGTAGAAGATTTAGGTGAACCTCAAAAGTAAAAGTTTATATATACAGTTCATTGGCTGGTGTGAGTTCGGTAATAAATTGGACTCATACCAGCCAATTTATATCAAGGTTTCATGAGGGAACAAATATCTCTTTTTAAACTCAATTTTTAATCCTTCTTCAATTTGCATAAAAGTGAGGAAGGATTTTTGAATTGAAATTACTTCAAGGAATTGGTAAATAAATTTTAAATGTAGTGCCTGTCCCTACTTGACTTTCCACTTCAATTTTCCCTTCATGCAACTCTATATAGGCCTTAACTATTGATAGGCCAATTCCTGTACCACCTGTTTGACGGCTGCGCGATTCATCTCCTCTATAGAAACGCTCGAATATGAACTGTATATCTTCAGAAGATAGTCCAACTCCATTATCCGTAACAGAAATAATGGTTTCGTTTTGATTGTTATCCGCTTCAATCATTACTTTTGATGTCGTTTGACCATGCGTTAATGCGTTTGTGACAAGGTTAAAAAGCACTTGTAAGATCTTATCCTTATCAACCCAAATTGTTTTTACATCGTTTTTGTTAAAAATGATTTCAGCATGATGTTTTTTAAATATGAATTGTGTTTTTTGCATAAGCTGTTCAAAAACATCATTCAAATCTACCTTTTCTTTGATTATTTCAATTTGATGGGCATCGAATTTTGATAAGTATAATAAATCGTTGATAATGGTTGTTAACCTTTGTATCTCATTAAATATGGATTCATATTTTTCGTTCGTTATTGTTTTTTGTTGAATATGCAATAACTCTATTTCTCCTTGAATGATCATTAGGGGAGTTTTTAATTCATGCGCAACATCTGAAACGAGTGATTTACGGGCTGTCTCTGCATCTTTGATATTTTGTTTCATGCTTTCCAATGCCTCGCCTATTTTTTTGAACTCATCATTACGTTTCATTTGAAAATTAATGGTGGAATCCCCTTGTTCGTATTTTCTTATTTTTTCCGTAATGATATTAATAGGTTTGGTAAGAGTTCTGGAAAGCAACAGAATTAAAATTATAGCAAAAGACAAACCTAACAGTGAGGCTAAAGCAATGATTCCGTACATGTATTGGCCCCAAGTATTCTTTACTACATATATCTGTTGTTGGGTTGGAGTCATTACGTATAGCATTCCAATTCTTTGTGAACCTTCTTTAAGTGAAGATGGAAAGGCAGTTTTTATAACAGTTTGTTCAACTATATCTTCCGATTTCCACAAAACATTTTGATTGCGATCAATAAGAACAAATGGCATATCCGTCGGAAGCTCCTCATTCTGAATACCTTCCCAAGAATGGTTTCTCTTAAAATAATCCTCCATGAAAGTTTCCACTTTCCTAATCTCCTCTTTATTTGCAAAATAAGAGAGGTCCCGACTTATAAAAAATAAAAGTTGTATCATGGAAATGAACAAAATTACCATCAAAAGGATCACACTTGTCATTGAAAGAATGATCTTCGTTCTAATGTTCATCGTTCACACCAAATCGATAACCGAACCCGTAAACGGTTTGGATATAACCATTAATTTTTTTTCTTACTTTACTAATATGGGCATCAACGGTCCTAACATCGATAATCTCTTCGTCATTAAAGACATGCTGCAATATTTGTTCACGGCTAAATACTTGGTTTGGTGAAGCTGATAGAAATTCCAAAATTTTATATTCGGTAGGAGTTAGCATAATTTCTTTTCCGTCTAGCCGCACCCGAAGAGAAACAGGCGATATTTCTAGTAATCCAAATGAGCGTATAGTTTCAGAAGTAGTTTCCGGAAGGGTCATTCGTCGTAACAAGGATTGTATTCTCGCTGACATTTCTCTTAAGCTAAAGGGCTTAACCATATAGTCATCGGCACCCACCCCCAAACCAATAATCTTATCTGTTTCTTCAGCTTTTGCGGTAATCATGATAATCCCATACGGTCCCATTTCCCGTAACTTCCGACAAACTTCAATTCCACTCAACTCTGGAAGCATCCAATCGAGAAGGACAATATCGGGATTTATCTTGGCTGCTAATTGGAGGGCTTTCAGACCATCCTCAGCAACTTCCACTTCATAACCTTCACCTTTTAAAAATTCGTCTATAATCATTGCAAGTTTTGTTTCATCCTCCACTACTAACACCTTTTTCATAACCGCTTCCCCCTTCCTTTTATCCAATTATAACGAATAAAACACACTTTTAAATACCATCAAATAACCTTTAAGGTTTCATCACAAGTTCGCAACATTTGCTGGCTAAAATGAAGGTACAAAATCTTGAAAGGGGTAGAGTTATGTTTGGATTTGTTTTCGGTGGAAGTTATATACTTCCAGTAATCATGTTCATTTTTTTGTGTATTGCAAGTGTAATTGTAACTAATCTCTCTTATGCAGAAAGCAATAAACATCTTCTAAAGAGAAAGAACTTTTTATTCGTTGCGTGCCTCCTTGCGCTTATAGCAGGAGTTCTCTGGTATGCATGCATATTGATCATGTTTCTGGAAAATGGTTGGTTATTTGTTGAAGGAGTAATTAAAGCAATTCTTCCAACCTCTTTAATTGGATTCGTGGCTGTGATTATGTACACATTCCCTCGATTAAAGTCGATGCAGGGATTAAAAGATGATATTACAGATAATAAAACCCTAGCAAAAGTGACAGATCCTTTTATGGTCGTTCCTATCTATGCCGCAATGGTATCAACTGGGATCATCGTTTATCGTAATATATTTTCTCAGCCAATAAGACCTAATCTTTATGAAATTGCTCAAGCACCTGTGTGTCTACTTTTAATCCTTATTATCCCGACCTATATTTCGATTCGTAAAAATAAATTAGCTATGCAAGGTCAAATGATGTTGCTGTCTTTAGGTAAAAGGTTTTTAAAACTTCTAAAAACTGTAATGGTTCTTGGATTCATCGGTATTCTTTTTGTAGTACTCAACGTTCTGATCGGTGTAAAAACATCGAAACTTCCGGAATCATCTGATATGATGAATCATCATCTGATTGATGAAGGTGGCGGTACGCCTACCATGCATTCAAATCAAGGAGCTCATTCCGGCCACCACGATCAATCAGAAATGGTAGAAGTAAAAGATTTAACAGGTAATATATCCGCACCGTCAGATAAAAAGTTTGTTTTAGTAGCAGAACAAAAGGAAATTACACTCCAGTCAGGGAAGAAAGTGAAAGCATGGGTCTATAACGGAACCATCGCTCCACAACTTCGTGTAAAAGAAGGAGAAATGATCGAAATTAAATTGGAAAACAAAGACATAGAAAGTGGAGTGACGATTCATTGGCATGGTTATAATGTACCAAATGCGATGGATGGTGTACCGGGAATGACTCAAGATGCTGTTAAACCAGGAGAGTCTTTCACCTATAAGTTTCGCGCAAATCAAGTCGGCACATACTGGTTTCATTCTCATCAACAATCCTCCGAACAAGTACAAAGAGGCCTTTTTGGATCCCTAATTGTTGACCCGAAAAATGAAACCGAACCTATAGATGAGGATATAACGGGGATCGATCATATTTGGCAAACCGATCAGGATAAGACAATGTCTTTTAGTTTATTTGATGAAAGACAATTAAAGCAAATAGAACCTGGGAAGCGAGTAAGATTACGGATTATTAATGCGGATAATCTATCGAGAAAATACTTATTACAGGGAGTTGATTATAAAATAATCAGCATTGACGGTGTTCCAATTAAGAACCCCGGCCAAATATCGGATAAAACTGCACTCCGGGTTGCGGCAGGTGGAAGATATGATGTCGTTTTTACAATGCCAAGCAATCCCGTCTTATTTAAAATAGGAGATTCCAATGACGACCAGTCGCCTAGTATAATTTTTAATAAAAATTCAGATACAGGGAAAGTAGTATTCACAGAGGAGCAAGATGAGTTTAGTCCTGAACATTATGGGGAAGTATTGAAAAATGACTTAACAAAAACCAAACATTTTGATCGGGAATTCCTCATGATATTTTCAAATGAAATGGGTTTTTATGACGGGTTACCTAATTTTCTATGGACGATTAACGGTAAGGTTTTCCCAAAAACGCCTACCTTTATTGTAAAAGAAGGAGAAAAGATTAAAACAACGTTTGTAAATAGAAGCTTTGCCGAACATCCTATGCATCTACATGGACATCACATGACTGTATTAAAGAAAAATGGAAGAAAGGTAAAAACCCCTTGGGTAACAGATACTCTTAATGTACGAGAAGGTGAATCTTATGAGGTGGCTTTTGTTGCAGATAATCCAGGCATGTGGATGGACCATTGTCACAATCTTCCTCATGCAGCTGCGGGGATGATGCTACATCTAATGTATGATCAAGTTATGCCCTCCTATGAAATGGGAACAAAATCAGGAAATACACCGGAGTAAAGATGAAGCAGAAAAATTTAGCTCTTTTAACGAAAAAATGAATAAAGGAAGGATAGATAGAAAAATGAGGACAATTTTATAGTTATTAGTGGGTGTTTTGCCGCAGCATAATTATTAACGCCCTTATTCACTTAATAAAAATGGGTTTGATGGTGAAAATCAGATAGTTGCTAACATTAAAGTGAAAAAAGCTTCTCATAAGTTGATCAAACTTGTGGGGAGCTTTTTTCTTATTTTTTCTTAATTATAGAAAGAAGGTTTAAATGGCTGAATGATCAGTTGAATCTTCTATTTTAATTATTGTTCGACATACATAGTTTCAACTAATACGTTAAAATGCCCCGTTCTTGTTAGGGCTATCCTCGGGCACTGCTTGTCCTACATCCCACATTTCAACGATTTGGTTATCTTGGAAACGGAAAATATGGATTATAGCCCATCCAAGGTCATCAGGATTTTGCCTCACATGGGAGTGAACCGCAACTGTATCTGCCTCTTCGATAGCCATTTTGACCTCAAGAATCTTTTCAGGATTACTGGCAGCATCCTCTTCCATTGCGTTCATGAGGGAATCGGCATCGCCACGGAAAAAAGGGTTGTGGTGTAGAAAATTAGGACCTATGTATTTTTGATAGGCTTCGCGAACTTGCCCGGATGCAACAAGCTGTAGAAAATCTACGGCTTTCTCCTTTAACGTGTAAGTTGGTGTATCGTGCTGTTCTATACTCAATTCAATCATCCTTTCCATTTATTAATACATTAAGGAAAGCTTAAAGGATTTATCTTCCTATGTAAATTGTTGACATACATTTTGGATAAGTTTTAGGAAGGAATATTGAGAAGGTTAGAATTTACTTTATAGGAATGGCTGAATCTTATACAAAGCAAAAAACTATACGAAAACAGCTTTTATAAAAGCAGGAGTAATAAATTTTAATGTAGAAATACATACTGAAAGATTGTAGGTACACCAAATTTGGAGGAAAAATGGGAGGATGTTATGGGGAGACTAGTTCATTTCGAAATTCATGTGGATGATATGGAACGGGCGAAGAAGTTTTATGGAGAGGTTTTTGGTTGGAGATTTGAAGATTGGAGCGAGTATGCAGGAATGCCTTATTTCGGGGCTGTGACTGGTGAAGATCATGAGCTTGGCATTAACGGAGCTTTGATGAAACGTCAGAGTCCTCCTCCAGAAGCGAATCAGCCTTTAAATGGTTTTGCTTGTACTATGGGAGTGGAGGATTACGATGCTACTGAAGCAAAAATTATGAGTAATGGTGGCAAAGTTGCCATGCCAAAGTATGCGCTACCTGGAATGGCATGGCAGGGCTATTATATTGATACGGAAGGGAATATCTTTGGCATCCATCAACCGGATGAGAATGCAAAATAGAATTCTATATATTGAAAAAAAGAACTAGGTATCCAGTCGTATTAAATTTAGGGATGTGGAATCAATCTCCATATCCCTTTAGTATTTTTTGTATGGCAGAATCTAGGTTGGAAAAGTCGGTCGGACAATGGGGTCTATATGACCGATGTTTTGCTGTCTTATTTGGATTATCCAAATCACAAAACAATCTCCATCACCCTACCTTGGTTTAAATCCGTCACTTTTATAGAGCCATATACCCCTAAATAAAGTCTAGTTTGATCCATATTCGTTCCCAAACTAACATAATAAGCTGACTCTGAACCAAAGTCATCATCGGTTTCAATCACACTAAAATCATTTCCCCTCGTATAAGCTAGAACGCCTTTAATTGGAGGTCGTGCATCTTCTTTTTGGGCAAGATCGGTGAACACAACGCTTCCTTTTAAATATGGGATTCCATCTCCCATATAGGCTTGCACTCCTGTAAGTGCAGTTCCGGCAAACTTATCGGGGCGAGGATCTTTATGAAAATAACTAGTTAGAGGCTGAAGCCGACTCACTGAAGTTTTTACTGCTTCATTGTAATAAGCAATCGTTTTCTCCTTCAGAGTCGGGTCTGCAGAGCAATCCCTTATCGTTGAAGTTGGTAAAACACCTTCCCATCCCCGCCAGCCAAAGTTAATAAATCCTTTATGGTTAAGGGGAGATTTCGTTAAAGCAGCTTGAATGAGGTGAGTAACTGGTATAGGTTTATAATGGACGAAAGAAAAAATCGACTCGACCAAATCCTGTCCGACATTTCCCACATATTTGATATACTGATTCCCAAATCTTTGAAATGATATCCCTGGTATATTGCGAACTCCTTTGGCGATTACGGTAAGGGTTTCTTGAATGGGTACCGGCAGCTCATTAAAGCGTGTGACGACGGGTGGGTTATAGATACTCGTATCCTTATTAACATCGATTTCGATGATTTTACCGAATATCTCCATATCATCCTGACTTAAATTAAATGGATCATAGCCTGCACCACCATCTCCGTTTGTGAAAACAAGCTTTCCTGTTTCAGGTGAAAAGTTCAAGCTATTCACACCATTATGATTAAAGAACGGTCTTCTCAAGTTAAGTAATGTCCGTCGTTTTTGAGGCTGACGATTTCGTTGTAACACCCATTCTTCTACTGTATCAATATGCTCATACTGGGTCTCTCTATTTATCCACTTTAGGTTTAACGTGCTGGGATCACACGGGTCAGGCTTAAAGGGTTTAGGAAGAGCACCCGGTCCTTGTGTGCCTGCTACCGAATAATGTAGATAAAACAAACCGTTATAATAAAAATGTGGATGAAACGCCAGTCCCAGCAGTCCCCGTTCATCATAGCCACGACCCGAAACACCTGGTTCAGAGGAACCTAGTTTGATAACTTGAGGGCGAATATCTAAAAAAGTCCGAATATCACCGTTTCCTATGTAAAAGATCTCTCCGACCTGGGTTGCAATAAATAATCTTTCCATTGAGTCACCTGGAAGTACAGTCGTTTTCATAACAGTGGGCAAATTAATCTTACTAATAAGGGGCCGTAAACGAACCTTTACTTTGATCAACTCATTCACATCCTTTCTTATTTCTTTTTTATAAGAATATGATGAGAACGGTTCGACTAGTCAATAAATCATAAAGTTGAAAATATCTTTATTCAATATTTTGAGGGATTGTTAGAGGGAAATTAAATAAGTGGACGGTCACTAGTTTTTAAATCTAGTAACCGTCCACTGGATCCACTGTTTAGCATGTTGATGGAATCTGAGACTAATCGATGATCTGATGAAGAAATAACAGTCATATGAGTAACAAAATTTTTATTCCAGGTAGGTGGAGAAGGGTGGTACCTCATCCAGTATTGGTGTATGGTGAAGCGTAAAAGGAACCTGCTACTCCACATTAATCAGCCACGTTGACACCCATCGCATAATGACTGTTCGGTAAATAGTAAACTTCCAGTCTTTTTCCCTTCATATTTTTTTCAAAATAATCTTGGCGTATCCATAGATGGGTAGCTTGAATGGTTACATCTTCAAACATAATTTCATACACCACTCTCGGTCCAGACTCTGGGTTATCATACTCGACCTCTGTCGGGACGCCAATGATCTTTTCAAATTGCTTGTTTTCATAAGCGGCCTTATCTTTATAGATCATTTTCACATTTACCATGAGTTGAGTGGAAGCATAGAAAAAAGCGATGGTGATAAAAACACCTAACAGTTTCCAAATCCAATTGCGGGTCATAAAAATTAATGTGATAAAGATCGAACAGAAAACAAATGTGAAACAAACACCACTAATCAGCTGAATGATCTCATGAACGATCCAATCATTTTTGAAGAAAAATGAAATTCCAAAAATGATAAGCGTCAAAATGAAAAATATGAGGCACAGGATCATAAAGAACATGCCAATTCGTTCCCCTAAGGTCTTTACATTATTTATGGTGAACAATCGATTGATAAACTTTGGTTTCATCGCTTTCACCCTTTCTATGAGAAACTAGTTACTAATTATACGTTCCATTTGCAAAAAGGTTTTAAACATTCACGATGATGGTCCAAGCTTTTTTAAATCCTTCCAACTAATCTAGAGAAGCAGAAGAACCGTCCCCTACCACGTTTTGCCGCTTTCTTTTCTGAGTTTCCACATTCTATCTGTCCATTCTTTTACCTTTTTATCGATTTCACTGGCTCTGTCATTGATTTCGTTATATTTTTCTTGAGATAGTTGGGAAGCAATATTTCGTAATTGTTCGTTTCTTTCCGATTTCCAATCTCGGAGGGTGGACGATGTTTCCGAATCGATCCACTGGTTTTCCTCCATTAACTGGATGGCTTGCGTAAACCTATCATTTTCTCGTGATATCACATTTTTCAAAGGTTCACTTAGCGTATCAACTCGTTTTTGCTCCGCTAAAATTTCCCATGGACCAGGAGCCTTTGTAAATGACCATGCAAGATCACCCGCGGAAGGTAGCCATTGTGTTTCTATTGTTTTGCTTAAGTCATTTGGATTATTAGCAGAATAATACTTGCCGTTTCCTGCTTCTGCTACTTTCTTTAATTGATCTTCTGATTTTGAATCTACATCAAAGCCGATAATGTTTACTTTATACTCACTATTTTCAGATGCGAATGCTTCCGCTTCTTTGACCGGATTTCCTTCGCAAGTTTCTGCACCGTCACTGACGATATAAATGGTCGTATCAGCATCATAGGCTTTAGACATTTCCTTCGCTTTCTTTATCGCTCCTGCAAGTGGTGTCCAGCCTTTCGCTTGAAAAGAATTTACTGCTGTAACAAACTTTTTTTCGTCGTATTTCCCCATCGTATATTTCTCTTCAATGGCACTACATGATTTTTTCATATCTTTATCAGCTGAACTCCCAACATGACCATATACAATGAGAGAAACTTCACTGGATTGGCCACTGGTTTTCGCAAAACGTTTAACTGCATCTTTAGCAATTTCCATCTTCATTTTGCCGCCAACCTGTTGCAGCATACTTGAGCTCGCATCCAGTAATATGATTGCTTTTGAGCTTTTCGTTTCCCCAGTTTCTGTATTCGTCGTCTTCTCTGGTTCCGGCAAATCAGGTTCTTCAAAGTTAGGTGAAAATGCTTCTACCGGTTCAATGACATCCTTATAATAGGGACTTCCAAGTAAATAGATCATCCCTTTTTTTAGCATTTCCGGGTCCTTCGTTTCTTTAGCTAACGACTTTAATTGTCCGGTCAGCTTCTCCTTTTGTTCACTGTCCATTTCGGTCGGGAACAATGCCGTTTCTTTTGTTTCTTGTTCCTTCGTCGTATCTTTTACTAAAATTCCAGCTTTCTGCTCCTTTAAAGCCTCTATTGTCGAGTCCAACTTAATATCGTTTAGGTTTGATTGCCAATTATTCTCCTCTTTCTTTTGCGTCGCTGATGCCTTTTCTGTCTTTTTGGAATCAGTGTTTTCTTTATTGGAGACTTTTTCACCCTGGCAGCCAACAAGCAGCAAAAAAACGATGATTAAAATTCCTAACAGCTTTTTCATATCCCCACTCCCCTGTAAGCAAAAAGTATTAGATTGTAGCACTAATAAATTGTGGATTATACTATATCTTCCAATTATAGCGAATTACTTTTCCTATTTTTTCTTATAATTAAAAATTGAAACTTAATACCTATGATACTAGGAAAAAGGTACTGTTTTAGTCGTAGAGAAAATATATGTGAAACCGAATCCAGCTCTTAAATGTGTACTATTATTTCTAGTTCCATCGCCCCTTGATTATGAACTAGTTCATATAACGTATATAATTTCTATTTTTCTTCCAAAATGTGTCGAAATAGTTAATTCCAATATTATATACTATAGATATCCAATAGTTTTCCAATAAGTAATTGAAGGAGGATTCCCTAATGTATTGGAAAGAAATTAAGCACGAAGGGTTACATAAGTATCGTGTTATAAAGGGTAATGATCAGTATGTTGTTGAACAAAAGGCACGTGTACAGTTGCAACAATGGGATGAAATGTGGGATAGGAAACAAGAAGCAGAAAGAAAAAAGATTGAACGTGAAAAAGCAGCAATAGAAAAGGTTCAGAAGAAGGCTATGGCTGAGCAACAAACACAGGATGCTATTGACGAACTAGAAATGATTGATAACACATTAATATATACTTTAGAAATAGATGATAGAATCGATTGGGATTCTTTAAAGGATCTATCAGATTTTAAAGATCCAAAACCCATAGCTCCAAACAAACCATTGTATTCTTCAGAACCACAAAAAGAGTCATACAAACCTAAACTTAAATTATGGGATAAGATTTTACCTTCAATTAAGCAAAAGAAAATTGATGAATCTATGAAGGTCTATGAAGAAGCTCTAGATATTTGGAGAAAGGAAACAGAAAAGATAAATTCTAAATATGAAAAAGAAGTAGATGAATTTAAGGAACGTTTAAAGAATTGGGAGGAAGAGAAAGAATCCTTTGAACGTGAACAGAAAGAAAAAAACGATGCAATTGAAAAGAAGAAAGAGCAATATTTATCAGGTGAAAGTGAATCAATTATTGATTATTGCGACATGGTATTGTCTAATTCAAACTATCCTGATTACTTTCCCCAAGAATTTGATATAGACTATAATTCTCAAAATAAAACATTAATTGTGGAGTATATTCTTCCTGACATTTCAGACTTGCCTACCCTAAAAGGGGTTAAATACATTGCTACAAAAGATGAGTATAAAGAATCGTATTTATCTGAGACTGTAGTCAAAAAAATGTATGATAAGTTGCTTTATGATATTACATTACGGACTATACATGAATTATACGAAGCGGATGCAATTAGTGCAATAGATTCAATAGTCTTTAATGGATGGGTAAATACATTGAATAAAGCAACTGGGAAGAAACAAGATATCTGTATATTATCGATTCAAACCAATAAAGAAGAATTTTTAGAAATTAATTTGAAGCTGGTTGATTCAAAGTCATGTTTTAAAAATTTTAAAGGTATCGGGAGTAGTAAATTATTTAGTCTAACACCAATTGCACCTATTTTAAAAATTAATAGGGAAGATAGTCGTTTCGTTGATGCATATAATGTCACTGGAAAGGTTGATGAGGATACTAATCTGGCTGCTATGGATTGGCAAGATTTTGAGCATTTAATAAGGGAATTATTTGAAAAGGAATTTAACACTTCTGGGGGAGAAGTAAAAATAACAAGAGCAAGCAAAGATGGTGGTGTGGACGCAGTTGCATTTGATCCAGATCCTATTAGAGGAGGTAAAATTGTTATACAGGCAAAGAGGTATACAAATGTAGTTGGTGTTTCAGCAGTTAGAGATTTATATGGAACTGTAATGAATGAAGGTGCAACCAAGGGTATATTAGTTTCAACTGCAGATTTTGGGCCAGATGCCTATAATTTTGCAAAAGATAAGCCGCTTACTTTATTAAACGGTAATAATCTTTTGCACTTGCTTCATAAACACGGTCATAAAGCGAAGATAGATTTAAAAGAGGCAAAATTAATAATGAAGGAAAAATAAATAATAAGTTAAGCATTATTCTTTATCAGGATAATTAGCAAGAAGAGGTTATAATGTGTTTTTTTATTTCTATCAATCATTTCGGGGGTCATTATGCCTACTTATAATAAACTAGTACGTGATCATATACCAGAAATCATCGAAAAACAGGGAAAACAGTGTTCTACAAAAATACTTGATTATGAAGAATACATAAAAGAACTAAAGAAGAAAAGTTTTGAGGAATTAGAAGAGTACATTAACGCTGAATCGAATAAAGCTGCTTTAGAGGAATTGGCTGACGTGTTGGAAATTATTCATGCATTAGCTAAATATCATGGTGCATCCATTGAACAGTTGGAAGAAATCCGTATGCAGAAGGAGACAGAAAGAGGCAGTTTTAATCGGAGGATTTTCTTGATTGAGGCAGATTAACCGATGCGCCATAAATTACAAATAGGTGAAATGAAAGCTAACTATTTAACTGATAAAGATATTTGGGGCTGTTTCAATTATATTTTTTCACCTCGTTCAAAGAATTCAACTACCTATAAATTTGTGTTGATAAAAAGTATTATTGAAAATTTATATAATGTGAATGCTCAGCTGGAATTGGGATATGGTCAATTATTCAGCAGCTTTGCAAAAATATATTGGAATCTAGTCATTCACCATGATTTTAATCAAATTAATGTGATTGGAAAAAAATCAGAAGTTCAAAACATCCTTTTAGATGTACAAACTAAGTATTCAATCCCAAATACAGTTGTATTCGATAAATTATCAAGTGAACTACAATTATATATTATTTTGAAAGTTAAAAAACGATGTAAATTAAATGTGATGGGTGCTATATACGGGGATACTAATGGAACAATCTATGATTTTGATAATAAAAAAGAATATCTGATATTAAACGGTTCATTTTATTCATTCATGCAACAATTTCAGAGGGTATTAACCTATTTAACAAACTACCATTTAGCGATGTTTCTAGAGAAATATAATGATCAAGGCGATACAACTAATCTTCTTTTAAAAGTTGAGAACGTATCAAGGCGATCTTCTTTAGCTCAGTTTTATCAATTATTAGAGTCTTACTTTAACAGAAACTGTTTCTATTGTGGGAAAGCAATCAAAAAGAAGGATGGAGTTCATGTAGATCATTTTATTCCATGGAGTTTTGTTCAAGCTGATCAATTATGGAATTTAGTTCTATCATGTAGGGTGTGTAATCTTTCTAAAAGTGATAGGTTAACAGATAATATATATTTAAATGCACTAATTGACCGAAATGATAAACTGCAAACTATTTCCTCGCTTCAAATGAGAAAAGATATGCAGATTTATACATCGAATAAATTGAAGCAGCTTTATCAATTCACAATTGATAACGGATACACAGATATCTGGCGGCCACAGAAGCTGGTAAATTAAGTGTGATGACTTAAATTTATACATTTTTAGATAAGAGATTAAGAGTTATTATACTAGAACTTACTTTGAATTTTTAGGAGTCCAACATGAATACTGGAAAAAAACTTATTGTGAATTCAACAAAGGGAAATCTATTAAATGAGCTTATTTCATCCATTCGAGAATGTGAACGTTTTTCTTTTAGTGTAGCATTTATTAATTTTAGCGGTCTACAGCTCTTATTGGACGCGTTCAAAGATTTTGAGGAGAAGGGAAGTAAAGGGAGGATCATTACCTCTACTTATCTAAATTTTACGGAATCAAAGGCATTAAAAAGGATAAGTGATTTTGATAATATCGATTTAAAAGTATTTGTAACTGATAGAGAAATTGGGTTTCATACAAAAGCCTATATATTTGAATATACAGATCATTATAAAGTGATTATTGGCTCTTCTAATATTACACAAAGTGCTTTAAAGAGTAATATTGAGTGGAATGTTGAAATTATCTTAAAGGATGATGAGTATTTTATAAAAGATGTTCTTAAGGAATATGATCTATTATGGAATAGTAGTCAAGTGGCTGATGATGATTTCATCAAGAAATACGAAGATTTCTTGAGTAAATTAACAAATAATAATCTAAACCAATCTATCATATATGAACATGCTGAATATATTGTTCCAAATCGAATGCAAAGAAGGGCAATGGAGAATTTAGAACGAATACGATCATTTGGGGAAGAAAAGGCACTAGTCATTGCTGCAACTGGTACAGGTAAAACATATATGTCAGCTTTTGATGTTAAAAGTTATGAACCGAAAAAGCTTCTATTTATCGTGCATAGAGAAGAAATTTTAATAAAGGCTAAAGAAACGTTTGAAACATTAATTCCAAATTTGGGTGTAACTTTTGGTCTTTTTACCGGAAATGAAAAGCAAAAAGACGCAGATTATGTATTCACAACAATACAAACTATTTCAAGATATTTTAGAGACTTCGATGCTAACGAATTTGATTATATGATTATAGATGAGGCACACCATGCAACAAGCCCATCCTATCAAACAGTACTTAATCATTTTAAACCAAAATTTTTATTGGGAATGACGGCAACACCAGAGCGGGGCGACCATCAAAATGTGTTTGATCTGTTTGATAATAATATAGCTTTAGAAGTTCGCCTTCATGAGGCTTTAGAAGATGAGTTAGTCATTCCTTTTCATTATTTTGGAATTACTGATATTGACGGGATTGATTTAAGTGATGTAAATTTGGATGATATAAATGAGATTACTAAACGGTTAAAGGTGAATGAACGGGTCGATTTTATTGTTGAGAAAATGAATTTTTATGGATTTGATGGGAAAAAGCAAAAGGGACTCGGGTTTTGTGCCAGCATTGAGCATGCAAAGTATATGGCCGAGGAATTTAATAAACGGGGATATAATAGTATTTGTCTTTACGGGCAGCATTCACCGGAAGAACGTTCCTATTATATTCACAAATTGGAAGATAACAACGATGATTTATCCTTTATCTTTTCCGTTGATATTTTTAATGAAGGAGTAGATATTCCTTCTGTTAATACTGTGTTGATGCTTCGACCAACCGATTCTCCGATTGTTTTTATTCAACAATTAGGACGAGGACTGCGTAAACATAAGAGTAAGAGTTTTTTAACAGTCCTTGATTTTATCGGAAATCATAATAAAACCTTTTTGATTGCTATGGCGCTAAATGGAAGTAGATATTATGATAAAGAAAGTTTGAAAGTTGCCGTTGCGACAGGATTTGCGAATATTCCTGGTTGTACTCATATACAAATGGATAGAATTTCTCAGGAGCGAATCTTATCACAAATTGATCAAGAAAATTTCAATTCAATGAAATATCTTAAAGAAGAGTACTTTGAATTTAAGAAAATGAATCAAGGTCATACACCATATTTATTAATAGATTATTTGAAATACGATGGTGCACCCGATCCAGTAAAGTTTGTAAATAAAGAAAAAACATATTTAGGGTTTTTAGCCAAGGTAGAGAAAGATAACCAATTGAAGTCTCTTTTACAAGATAATGACTTTGAAAATGTCTTAAAAGAATTGTCTAGCATGCTTCCTATAAAAAGGATTTACGAATTCATTGTGATTAAATACCTTATTAGGCATGAGACAATCACTATTGGAGAAGCTAAGAATGAAATTTTAAAAATGGTGAAATTTGTCGATGAAGACAGTATACATCATGCCTTTGAATACTTAAACCAAGATTATTATGATTCAGTACAAAAAAAGAACAAGTTGAAATTATTTAATTATATGAATGGATATTTAATTAAAACGGATAGATTTAATAATCTATTAAATAATATCGAATTTAAGAAATATATAGAGGATATTGTTACATATGGAATTTTTCGGTACGAAAAGGAATTTAAGCAAGAATATTATGGTGTACCTCATTTTAAATTATTCGAGCAATATCAGATGGTGGATGCAGCACTTCTTTCAAATTATCGAAAGATACATAGTTCGTTTAGGGGATCTGGTTTATTAACCAATGGTAATGACTATTTTCTATATATTGATCTTCATAAGGAAGAGAACATTAAGGAAAGTATTAATTATCAGGATAAATTTATTAATGAAAGATTATTTCAATGGCAAACGCCAAATAGTACAAGTCAGGATTCCGAAAGAGGAAAGAATATTCTTTATAATAAGCAGAGAGGAATTAATCTGCACTTATTTATCAGAAAGTACAAAGAAATTGACGGCAAGATTGAACCCTATATTTATATAGGCAGAGGAAATACAGTAGAGTTTGAAGGGGAAAAGCCTATTACAGTAAAATTTGAATTAGAATATCCGGTTCCATCCAGCTTGTATACTGAATTTACGAAAAAAGTATAGTCTTCTCCATGGGAGAAGACTATTTTTCATTTATGAGTTGGTTAACTGCTGGTATATCTGCGGGTGCCCATTTTAATGATTCTAAATTTTCTTTTTTGAACCAAACTAGTTTTGAATGTTCACTTGGAGTTGGAGTCCCTTCAATAATTTTACATTTAATAGAGATCAGGTTAATTATAAATGTTTCATATTCATGTATGTTTTCATTAAATAAATCAGTGATTTCAATCGTGCAATTTAATTCTTCTTTTATTTCACGAACTAGTGCAGAATAAATATCTTCATCTTTTTCCACTTTACCACCAGGAAATTCCCATCGATTTGGGATGGACATTTCTGGTGACCGTAATGCACACAGAATTTCGTTTTGCTCATTTTCAATAATTGCTGCTACAACTTTAACATTTTTTTTCATAATATCCTCCTACCAACAAAGCTTTTATTATCATAACATAGGGGCAAATTCAAAACTAATTTAAGGTTATTTTGATTGGAGATGTTGCTTTGTAACTCTAGGTTTCAGAAAAATGGGACTTTTGATCGGTTTTACTTTTTTATTAAACTGTGCTCCTGTATAATTTTTACTATGGATCCAATCGAATTAAAACTAGGCTCCATTTGATATATCAGTACAGTATAGTAACTAGGAGACATTGGTGAAATGATTATATACGAAGCAACTAAAACTGAATTTATCTCGGATGTAACAAATGAACTATTAGTTGAGCGCTTATATGATTCCTATCAAGAAAAAATTGGACGAACATCAAAACAGGAAATTCTATCATGGGAGAATTCACTTCAACGTATGTCGAACGTGATGCAAGATAAGGATATACCAGAGGATGCAGCGGTTGCAATTGAATTTAGAATTCCTAACACATCTAAACGGGTAGATTTTATTGTAGCTGGAAATGATGGGAATCAAGATCATGTTGTAATTGTAGAGTTAAAGCAATGGTCAGAAGTCGAAAAGATAATAGGAAAAGATGCGTTAGTAAGTACGTATCTTGGTAGGGGGAAAAGGGCGGTTACTCATCCCTCATATCAAGCGTGGACATATGCAGCTCTAATTAAAGATTTTAATGAAAATATCCAGGAAAAAAATATTGAACTAATACCATGTGCATATTTACATAATTATAGAAAAAGTGCCAATGATCCTTTAACTGATGAACATTATCAAGAGCACCTAGATAAGGCACCGGTTTTTGTGAAAGGTGAGATTCAAAAATTAAGAGATTTTATAAAAAAATATGTTCGAAAGGGAGATCATAATCAGTTAATCTATCAAATTGAGCATGGTAGAATCCGTCCTTCAAAATCACTACAAGATTCATTGTCAAATATGTTAAAGGGTAATGAAGAATTTATTATGATTGACGAGCAAAAAGTGTTTTATGAGGATGCCTTTCATCTTGCATTAGAATGTGTGGAAAGTGAAAAGAAACACGTTATGGTTATTGAAGGTGGGCCGGGGACTGGGAAATCTGTATTGGCTATAAATTTACTTGTAAATCTAATTAATAAAGATTTAATGACCTTATATGTTTCAAAAAATGCTGCACCGAGAGAAGTATATGCCTCCAAACTAAAAGGCACAATTAAAAAAACAGAAATAGATCATTTATTTAAAGGCTCAGGGAGTTTTACCGAGTCAAAATTAAATGAGTTTGATGTCATCATTGTCGACGAGGCACACCGGTTGAACGAGAAGTCTGGATTTTATGGGAATCAAGGTGATAATCAGGTAAAAGAATTAATTAATGCATCTAAATTTACTATCTTTTTTATTGATGAAAATCAAAAAGTAACATTAAAGGATATTGGAAGCATCGATTTAATAGAAAAGTATGCGAAAGAATTTAATGCAGAAATGATTAAAGGTGAACTAGTATCACAATTTCGTTGTGATGGATCAGATGCATATTTAGCTTGGTTAGATGATGTACTTCAAATACGAGAAACGGCAAATTCAATCTATTATGGTGTTGATTACGATTTTCGTATCTATGACAATCCCCATAATATGTTACATGAAATTGAGAAATTAAATTTAGTGAATAGTAAATCACGCATGCTGGCTGGATATTGCTGGGAATGGCCGACAGCACAAAGGAGTAATACAAACCATAAAGATATAGTGATTCCAGAATATGATTTTGAAATAAGTTGGAATTTACAAGATAGTATCTGGGCGATAGATCAAAATTCTGTTAGCGAAGCGGGATGTATACATACTGCACAAGGATTAGAATTTGATTATGTTGGGGTCATTATTGGACCGGATATGAGATTTGAAAATGGAGAGGTAATTACTGATTTTACCAAGCGGGCAAAGACTGATCAATCGTTAAAAGGGATAAAAAAAATGGCAAAGGATGATCCAGTAAAAGCACAAGCCATTGCCGATCAAATCATACGTAATACTTACCGGACTCTGATGACACGTGGTCAAAAAGGGTGTTTTATTTTTTGCACAGATCCTGAACTAAACGAATATTTCAAAAAACGTTTAAGGAAGAGTACCTCTTATGAAGACCTTTCGCCAAAATGGGATGTTAAGGTGGCTGAAGAAGTGAAGCTGTATGAAAAATTATAATCGTCACTTTTATAGGTATATGGAAAAGCACTCAATTTAATATGAGTGCTTATTAAATTAATGGTTAAAGATAGCTTTGGATATTTCTGGTTGTTTTTTTTTAGGTAGATACGTAAGTCCACAAATAACTGACAGGACCGAACAAGACTAAAATGTTTGGATCATTTTCGTATTACGTGAAGGAAAAAATTCTTGTGAGGTGGAAAACAGTAGAGAGGATTATGAAAGTAATATCGATCCCCTAAGATCTTTACAGTATTTATGGTAAACAATCGATTGATATACTATGGTTTCATCGCTTTCTCCCTTCCTATGAAAAACAAGATAATATATATACGTTCCACTTACAATGGTTTTAAAATTCACGATAATGGTCAAAGCTTTTTTACATCCTTTGAAACTAATCCAAAGAAGCAGAAGAACCGTCCCCATGCTTGCAATTTCAAATCTACTATTGGTATGATTGGATTTCCCAAGTCGAGCGTTTGAATATTTAATTTATAAAGGAGAGGATTGAATGAGGCAGGAGTTTATTGAGTTAATTAATGCAAGGGAAAACAATTTGAAAAATATTGATGTGCAGATTCCTAAAGGGAAAATTACGATTTTTACAGGTGTATCTGGTTCAGGTAAGTCATCGATTGTTTTTGATACGATTGCTCAAGAAGCAGGGCGTCAACTAAATGAGACTTTTAGTAGTTTTGCACGTCAGTTTCTACCCAAATACAGTAGGCCAGAGGTTGATGAAATCAACAATCTCTCCACTGCGATTGTAGTTGATCAAAAACGTCTAGGTGGAAATGCGCGGTCTACACTTGGAACGGCGACAGACATTAATTCCTTGATGAGATTGCTTTTTTCCCGTTTTGCCCAACCGGCTATCGGGTATGCAAATGCCTATTCTTTTAATGATCCTAGTGGTATGTGTCCGAAATGCGAAGGAATTGGAAAAATTATTACATTAAACACGGATGCTGCGCTGGATATGGAAAAGTCTCTAAACGAAGGAGCCATTCTACTATCGGGTTTTGCACCGGGTACATGGCAATGGAAAGCTTATGCTGAATCTGGCTTTTTCGACAAAGATAAAAAATTAAAAGACTATACAAAAGAAGAATTCGATCAATTGGTCTATGCAGAGCCACAAAAAGTAAAGTTAAATTACATGGGTAATGAAATGAACGCAACTTACCAGGGCATAGCAGTAAAATTTATGCAGCAAAATGTGAATAGAGAAAAAGAGACAACGAAAGCTGCCGCGAAGAAACTGAAAGATTATGCAATCACCTGTACATGTCCCTCCTGTGAAGGCACTCGATATAACGAGAAAGTGATGTCTTCGAAAATAAATGGCTATTCCATTTATGATCTAACAGACATGCAGTTAGATGAGTTAATGAAGATTCTAATGGAAATAGATGAACCCAATGCTAAACCGATTATAGCTGGTATTGTCGAACGGTTAAAAAGCCTGTGTGATATCGGATTAAGTTATTTGACTCTCACTAGGGAAACACCAACCTTATCTGGTGGTGAGTCGCAAAGGGTAAAAATGGTGAAATATTTGTCTAGCAACTTAACAGGGTTAATGTACATATTCGATGAACCAAGCACTGGACTTCACCCACGCGATGTTTATCGGTTAAATGAATTGCTTGTCAAATTACGTGACAAGGGCAACACCGTTTTAGTTGTGGAGCATGACCCGGATGTTATACAAATTGCAGACTATATCATTGATGTGGGACCGAATGCGGGCTCTGGTGGAGGCAATATTATGTATAGTGGCAGTTACCAGGGCTTATTGTCTTCTGAAACATTAACAGCGAAGTATTTAAGCAGCAAAACGGAAATCAATGCAAAACCAAGATCGGTTTCTGATTTTCTGGAAAGTAGAAAAAGCAACCTTCATAATTTGAAAAACGTCAGCCTTCGCATACCAAAAGGGGTTTTCACTGCTGTTACGGGAGTAGCGGGATCTGGTAAAAGTACGCTTGTCAATGAAGTCTTTGTAAAAGATTTTCCGGAGGCGATTCGCATTGACCAAAGCCCAGTCCATGCTAATATTCGTTCGAATCCAGCAACCTTTTCCGGAATTATGGATGCCATCCGCAAGGCATTTTCAGACGCTAATAATGTAGAAAGCGGATTATTTAGTTACAATTCAAAGGGTGCCTGTGAAACTTGTGGTGGAACTGGAATTGTCCAGCTCAATCTTTCCTTTATGGATGTTATGGAAGTAGAATGCAGTGATTGTAATGGCAGCCGTTTCAAGCAGGATGTGCTCCAATACTTATATAAGGGTAAGAATATTGTAGAAATCATGGAGATGTCCGTCGCTGAAGCTTTAGATTTCTTCGAAGTAAAAAGCATTCAATCCAAGCTGAAAAGCATGAACACAGTTGGTCTAGGCTATCTGTCATTAGGACAGCCACTCAACACATTATCTGGTGGTGAATGTCAAAGACTGAAACTAGCAAAGGAACTGAACACAAAGGGGAATATATATATACTTGATGAACCAACTACAGGATTGCATATGTCAGATGTCTCTAACATTCTGCGCATTATTAATAAACTAGTTGATAAAGGGAATACCGTCGTAGTCATTGAACATCATCTAGATGTCATCCGCAATTGTGATTGGATCATAGATTTAGGTCCAGATGGTGGTACCGCTGGTGGAGAAATCCTTTATGAAGGCCCACCAATGGGCATCCTGGATTGTGAGAAATCAGTAACTGCGAAGTATCTATAAGAAGTTATTGGACGGGTTCTTGTCCTTCCATTATGGAGGAAAGAATGCCGTCTGTTTTGTTTAGAGTTTATTAGATAAGAGTGATAGGTCATAAAAATAGATACAATTTTTTCTGTGCTCCTACGTTTGAATGTATTTTCAAACTCCTCAAGAAAGAAATGTGCTTAATAATTAAGAAGGAATCATATGCAAAAAGCACTCAATTTTTAAATGAGTGTTTTTTGCACACTAGTTGGTAATAAATGAAATTAATAAATACCTACCTTCTTTTTGTAAAAACTGAAAAACGATTTCAGAATTGTTTTGGGCGAATCCGACGGTTATAACATCATTTTCTAAATGATGAAACCTGTATTCAAAATGATTGTAATCAATAGATTGTAAGAAGGCTTGTTCATGAGCATCATCAAATATAAAAGTGTTCGTCTTCTGATTAATAGTCACATTCGAGTTCTTTATTGTTTCAAGATAGCTATAGTCTTTATTTATCATAGCTTGAATGGTTTTAAATGAGAGATTCATCGTTTCTCTCAATTGTTCAGAAGTAAGAGCTGGTCTTTCCTCTAGTTGTTTTTTTAATTCATTATTTTCTTGAGCTAATACGTCTGATTTACTTTCATTAGTACTACTTGTTTGTTGGGAGGCATTCCCTTTAACAGTATCCTTATTAGAGCAACCCACTAAAGCTAATAACAGAGTAAAAGCAATGATTATTTGTTTCACGATACACTTCCCTCCTTACTAGGGATTCTAACATAATGAATATTAAAAATCTTCAATATTTGATAAAGAAGCGAAAAAACATAAATGTATAACTGAAAATATGCTTCAACTATCCTCTTCTGATTAGAGATAGACCTTGATATCATGATACCGCTATTTAAGCTGCACTTGGATGTAAACAAAAAATGACCTTTCACCACTTCCAATGTTGCTGGGAAAGGAAAAGGAAAAAGAGCTTAATTGAAAAAAAGCATTAAAGTAACGGGTGGGATGTTTAAAAATGAAAAGTATATTTAATTTGTTGGAGGTTAATTATGGCTAATACTAGCTTTAGTAGTTTAACAGAAGATGGTAAAGTAATATTTTTTCTTGGACTTTCAGAAAAAGTTTTGTCGATATTTTCACAAAGGGAAGATCGAATTTTAGCCCAAGAAGTTATAAATAAATGTTGGGAGTGGCTAAAAAGTAAAGAAAATATAGGGGATATTCTTTATGAATTATTAGATAATGAGGAAAATGGTATAACAATAATTCAAGAGATGTCAGATAATGAATCAGATGTAAACGCTTGGAACTGCATTATTGATGCAGTTGCTTACACTTGTAGAAAAGCATTTGAAAGAGAAGATGTCAAATATTATCCAGAACCAATTGCTTTAGTTGATGATACTTTAGTAGACCATTTTATGGATTGTTTTGAAAGATGTATAGAGGATTCAGATAGTTATATTCAAAGGATAATTTTTTTCTTGGATAATTATAAGAATGGAAATATTGCGAGTGATTTGCGTACAGAAGTTTTAAGTGAATTAAATATACAAAATTAACTAACTCTATTATTTAACGAATTCTTTTTGATTAATTTAAAAAAGGTTGTCTGCAATTAAAAATAGGAGAGAAGAAGTTGAGCCTATTTGAGTAAAACAATATATAATTGGAATATATAAAAAGGAACAATAGTTTAATTCTACATTAGAAGCAAAAATTTAAGAACAATATAAGGATTGGAAGACATTTATCTTTTAAATCTATTAGTCAATAAGAAAACAAAATAGGGGAGAGAAAAATGGCTAAATTCTTTATTCCATCTCGAGGTCCTCTTTCGTGGAGAGAATCTCTTGCAGATTCAGACAAACAATGGAAAAAGGGGTATTCAGCTTATGAATTAGCTCATTGTTGGGAAGAAGCTACTAATCTTCCTTCTTGCGTGGATACGATATTTAAACAGAGCGAATTTCCTTTGTTCCACGATGTGGAGGTATTATTAGCATTCCCTGAGTATAAGGTACCTTTACCTGGTGGAAATGCAAGCTCGCAAAACGATCTTTATGTTCTTGCGAAGTCTAATAATGAACTATTAACGATAATGGTTGAAGGAAAAGTTTCAGAGCCCTTTGGGAAAACTGTTGAAAATTGGTTAGGTAAGAGTCCTAGTGATGGTAAACAAAAAAGATTAGAATCCTTACTTAATATACTGGGGTTACATAAAGAAAGTGTAGGTAATATAAGATACCAATTACTTCATAGAGCATCATCAGCAGTGCTTGAAGCAAGGAAGGTAAATGCTCGTCATTCTCTTATGCTTGTTCACTCATTTAGCGAAACTAGAAAATGGTTTGAAGACTATGTAAACTTTGTAAAACTGTTTAATTTTTCCCCGAATAAGGATGGAATTGTTGGTCCAGTAGAATTGAATGGAGTAAATATGTATTTTGGATGGGTTACAGGTGAAAAAACACAAAAAGAATGGAAGCATTTTTAGAATAAGTCCCCATCAAAGGATTTCTATTATTATTTATGTTTATGCTTCACATAAAGTGAGAATATCGGAGAAAATGTGTTTCAAGTATAGTGTTTGAAACACATAAAGCGAAAATATTGAAGAAAATGTGTTTCAGGTATAGTGATTGAAACAGAGAATACAAATGATTTAGGAAATCCTTTTCATTTAATTTGAAAAAGTTTAAATGCTCACAAACCAAAATCAAGGCCCGTGAGCATTCTTTATTCAAGATAATCCCCATCCAAAACTTACCTACCAAACAACCCCAAAATCAATTTCTCAACCAATACAGGAGTCCGCACAAACGCACTTTCCTTATGCAATCTCTCTGATAATTGATGTGCATCCTTACCAAAAGCACCCACATTAAGCACTGGCGCTCTAAGCTTTTTCATGTCCTCAAAGGGAATAAAATATCCATCTCCCCAAATCGGTGTGTTTTTCTCGTAACTTGTCCATCCATCGTTTTGGTCAGTATAGTTGACATAGCTTAAATCACATATTCCATTAAAATAGTTAACTGGCTTTAGTGGAATATTCATTTGCTCGGTCATTTCTGACAACAATTGAACGGCTTTTTGAATCAATGGGTTGTCTGATGAATTAACCGCTGGGTAATACGGTGGCGTGAATAAGAGTATGACCCCTGGTGCTAATTCCTGACAATTGTGCATGAGTTGGTCGGCAACAAAGAAGGATTGATCCCGTTCATCTAACTCATCTATTTGTAAGGCTTTCGAATGGATGGCATCAACAAATGGATCGCCAAACTTATCGCGGGCATAGGATTCAAGCTGTTCAAAGCGCAATACACGTACATCACCAATCCCTTGGATATTTTCTTGCTTACAAAGGGCTTGGTAGTTTTCATTGCAGCGAGAGACCGCTTCTTTGGCAACCTGCTCAAACCGATCCATGATGTCCTTTGCTGAGCGCTGCATCATAAAGACATTATAGAGTGCTTGGGCACGGGCTGGGGTTTGCGTCGAGTATGTTAGTTTTAAATCCTTTTGTTGTAGTGAAACAGGCAGTGGTGTTTTTTCTCCTAGATGTTCTTCCTGGAATAGGGGATTCCACTCCATTTGTTGATTGAAATAAGCGGCAATATAGTTGGCAGTCATGCCTTTTAATGGTTCACCGACATGTGTTTCCTTGCCATAAAATAAGGCGGATGGCATGATTTTTCCGATGGTTCCTGTATAAATATAGTAGTTCTCATCCTCTGGATTTTGGGAAAAGGAGGATTCACTATTTAAGAATAACTGATAGACAAGACCGTGTTCTTCACTTAGATTCACCAATTTTTTTACAGCAGCACGCATTCCTGATGAATTGACTTCTTCATCAGGAACCGTAACGAGCAATAGATTAATCGGCCACTCCTCGGAAATGGCTTTCTCGATCAGTCCCATATGAATGGCCAGCCCGATTTTCATATCCATTGTTCCGCGCCCAAATACATACTCACCTGATTCTAAATCCTTCACGGCATTTTTGGATAAGCGATCCTTATGCTGCTTGAGTGCTTCTGTCAATTGAAGTGGCTTCCGACAAATCGGCTGTAGCTGCCCATATTCTTCTGTTTCAACGGTATCAAAATGACTAATAAGAACCACCGTATCTGAAGCATGTTCATGTTTATATAGGGCCGTTAAAAAAGAGCGTCCTTTATCAATCGGATCTAATGTTAGATAATCAGGGTGTTCGCTGAAATATGGAAGGTGACTCATCTTTTTATGCAATTTTATCGAGAAGCGTTTTTCACCTTCTGAGAAGGTTTCACTTTCCCAACCGACAAGCTCATAAAGCAAGCCCTCTAAATCTTTTGGTGAGTTCCATAATAATTTGCTCATGGGAATCTCCTTTCTGCTAGATTACTAGTTAAAATCGTAAGGCAGCAGCTTACCCACCATCTTTTTTATAGAATTTAATCATTCTTAATATAAAAATCATTCTGAATATATCCATCTTACCAAGAACTTGTAAATAAATAAATATGCTTGAAGATCCCTTTATTCACGCTTGCTATCAAAACTTCAAGCTCATCATGCCAGCATAATCAGAAGGAGAGAAGCATTTGAAGATAGTTCAAACAGCTTAACACTAATCATCCTCTAGCAGGTTAAAAGTAATGATACTTAATTACTAGGCAAACCATATATAAATCAAGCGAAATAGTCTAATTCGACAAAAAATTACAAAAAATTCATATTGTAATAGTTCTATGTTATCATGAGTTTAGTACTACTTTTTAAAAAATTGAAAAAGGCAAACTTATCGAAAGGTAAGGACGCAAAGCTACGAGTCTAAAATCCTTAGGGATAATGATCGTCGGGTTGCCGAGAATAATGATAACAAGCGATTATTCGATGATCAGGCTATCCTTATCTATATTTGGGATAGCTTTTTTTATTGCACTCCTATGAAAAGAACGTGCAAATGGTAACAAATGAAAAGAGCAAATTATATGGAGAAAGGAGATTTAAAGATGATCGTTGTTGATAAAAAGAAATATAAAATGGCCATTAATGAGGTCGAGAAAGAGGTTCATGTACAGGTACATGGATTAATGAGAGAAGAAGATGCAGAAGGTTATATGATAGATTTACAGGATACGATTAATAAAGTATCAAAGCACGAATATACGTTTGTTGTCGACGGGACTCACCAAACACCTGTCCCTTCAAAGGTTGTACCACAGTTGGAGCAAACAATGCAATTTTATTCTAGCTTAGGCTTTAAGGATATCCTTGTAGTAAAGCCTGCCTCTAAAATTGCTCAAGTGCAAATTAGGAACGTACTTGAAAGAATTAATTTCACAGGTACATTTATCGATAAAGTACAGCATTCTATGTAATGTTAGCCATCATTAAATTTATTAGCTGAAAGGAAGATCAACCAGTGCAAACAGCTCAAGAATTGTATACATATGAAATTATCACGAAGGAACAAACCGATTTAATTCAGCAAGCAGCTGAGTGTCTAGCTCGTACATTTATTGGAGTGGATGTTTCAGGAAAATGGGTCCAAGAACCGATGGTAGGTCAATTAAATATAGAGTATGAAGATTTCTATCAGTTTACTAAGGATTATTTAGACTCTACAGTAGAGCAGGGATATTGTGCAGTCGCGTGTGATGCTCATAATAATGTTGTAGGTGTGCTTGCTGGAGATACCAATGCACCAGAGATTATCGGTGAAGATATATTTGAAGGCTCTTTTTATGATATGAATGTTATTCTACGTGTGCTTGAGGATGTGGACAAACGTTTCATGGATGATTATCAAAAAAGAAACGGAAAAGAAATTGAAGATGGAGAGCTATTACACTTATTCATGTTAGGAGTGATAGCAGAGCATGACCGCCACGATATTATTCAGCAATTAGGAGATAAATTGATAACAAAGGCATCATCACAAGGGTTAAAGGCTGTTTTAGGAGAAGCGACAAATCCGAAGTCGATGCGTGTAATGGAAAAATATCATAATATGAAAAAATATCAAGATATAGAAGGAAATTATATTGTACATAGATATCAGGAAAATAGTCAGTTGAATGGCATTCCTGCAAGTGTAGCGGATGGAACATATATCGTTATCAGGGAGCTATAAAATATTCAAACCAGCATAGATGAACTTGTGTGAGATTTGAATAAAAAATAATAGGAGTTAGGGGCATTTATTTATCATGGAAGCTATTATGCTAGGAATAATTGTTATCTTATTGGGGGTATCGGTGTATTTTGCTTACCGATATTTTTCACTAAAACATAGTCCTCATTTTAATAAAGAAATAATAAATGTAATGAAAGAAATATCAGCAGGAAAGATGGATGAAAAAACTTCTGATCATGGTGCGTATAATCCATTAATTGAGTATTTTAGCGGTGTAAGGGAAAAGTTTTTTTCTTTTTCAAAAAATGTACATGAAAAAGGGGAAAACCTTGCTGAAACTGGTGAATATGCTTCTGAGAAAGCGGATATTGTTAGAGCAGCAATTGATGAGGTAGGAAGAGGATTACAGAAACAATTAGTAGCAACAGAAGAAAGTGCTGCATCGATGGAAGAAATGGCACAGGCTATCGAAGATCTATCCGTGAGATCCAACCAAATTTCAGAACAATCGAGTACTACCTTAGAATTGACACAAGAGGGAAACGAGAAGCTAAAGGACTCCTTAGAAAAAATGGAGCACTTTAATCAAACGATCAATACAACATTTAATGCAATAAATAAGCTTGGAGAAAAATCTCAAGAAATCGGCACGATTGTAAAAGTGATTACTGGTATTTCAGAACAAATTAATTTATTAGCATTGAATGCGGCGATAGAAGCTGCCCGCGCGGGTGAACATGGTAAAGGATTTGCTGTTGTTGCTGATGAAGTTCGAAAATTGGCCGAACAGTCACGCCAGTCTTCTTCGGAAGTTTCAAATATTGTGAAGAATATACAAGAAGAAACAGAAATAGTTGTTCATTCCATGCAGCAGGGAACAGAAGAATTTAAAGATACAAATACGACCATTGTAGAGGTTGGAAACATGTTCGAAAAGATTGTATCTACGACAAAGATCATTGCTGAAAATAATGAAAATTCTTCTGCTAGTTCGGAGGAATTATCCTCTGCAACACAACAGATAATGGAAACAATCGTAGAGATAGCTTCAATCTCACGGGAATCTGTTGAAATGTTTGAGGAACTCATAGAAATTAGTGATGATGAACTCCATACAATGCAAAAACTTGTTCAGGAAGCAAAAAATCTTATCGGGTTGAAAAATGATGTAAATAAATTATTATTTACAATGGGTCATGGTGCTGAAACTGAAGAAGCGAAAGTGGTTCAAAATGCTGATTATAAGGTTAATAAGGCAGTTTAAACCTATTAATCTTGCTGGCTGATAAGTATAAGAGTGCTTCTCATAGGTTTAACTGACTTGTGGGAAGCTTTTTTTATACAGAGCAAAACTGAAAAAGTAAATTAGAAAAATTTTTGTCTTAAACTAGGACAATAAAATGGAAAAATAAATCAGAAGGTTTGTAGTTCGAATGTAGGTAACGTATTCTTTTTCAACGGTTAATTTCTCTTAATATGTAGGTCCAATTTGCCATCATGCTCGTTCTTATGGATGCAGCAGGACGTTCTGATTGGATTCTAGTTTTCTTGAAATAAAAACGACTGCTAGTAATAACATCAGGGAGGTAAAGCAATGAAAGAAATACAAAAATTGTTTCCTAGTATGGACGGAAATGACTTTCAAAGAGAGGAATTATTGTCCTACTTTAAGACCATTTTAACGAAAATAGATGAATTAAAGGATCCAAACAAACTAACGCTAGGAGAAATGCCCGAGTACTCAGAGGATTATTATAATCGTGTTATTCAACAGGCTAGTGTTCCGGAAACGGGTGAATCGATGGAGGAAGTGATTCAGAGGCTTCTAAAATTGGTAGAAGGACACCGGTACGTCAATCGAAATTATGTGGCAAATGCAGCACCTCTTCCGAATATTGCTAGTATCATCGGGAACTTAGTCATGGTTCTAGTCAATGGTAACAATCTTTGGGATGTGGAAGGACAAGCAGCAGCTACAGCAGAAATCGAAGTAACAAGTATGCTATCTAAACTTATCGGATACGATGAAAGCCTTAGTGCAGGATATACAACGTGGGGTGGACAAGGGGCTGTCTTTAATTCTTTACGTCTTGCGATTGCCCGTTACGCACCTTTCTCTAATCAAAAGGGTGTACCGCAAAATCTCTATTGCTTCTGTTCCGAGCTATCACACTACAGTCTGTATAAATCTGTAGAGGCAACTGGGATTGGTGTGGAAAACATGATCCGTGTAAAAGTGAATGAGGATCATTCTATGAATCTAGAAGATTTAAAAGAAAAAATGGAGCATGTTATTGCAAAAGGCGGCGTTCCTCTTTATGTCCTTGCCACAATGGGCACAACTGATACATTTGGCATTGATGACATGGAGGGAATTAAGCGGATTGCAGATGAATTGGAACGCACATATGACATCAATCCAATCTATATCCATGCAGACTCAGCTATGGGCGGCATGTATACTTTCTTTAATCATTACGACTTTGAAAATAATCCTTTGCGATTTGAAAACGACGTGAATGAGGTATTGAAATCCTACCAACAGAAGTTTAAACATATCAACCTTGCAGATAGTATGGTCTTTGATTTCCACAAGCTTGGACAAACACCCTATATTACGAGTTTATTTTTAGTCAAAAACAGAGAGAATCTGAAGTATGTTGATTTAGATGCAGCGGAAACGCCGTATGTTGGAAATCGTGGTTATGGTAGCTATCATACAGGCTACACACTCGAATGCTCGCGAATGGGTAGTGCTTTAGCAATTTATGCTTCTTTATTGGCTTTTGGAATCGAAGGGTATCAAGAACTTTTAGCCAATTACATACGTGTCAATATTGCTTTTAGAAAGAAGTTATCAAAAGAAATTTCGAATGTAGTGATCACGAATGAGATTTCTCCGATCACAACATTTCGTTTTTATCCTGAAGAGACAAAATGGAATGATGAATTGAACGGACTTTTAACAATAGAAGAAATATCGGAAATCAATCAATTTAATGACGAGTTTGCAGAAGTCATTGGTGCCGAACGGGATACCGTCTTCTTTGGAAATACAAAAAAGCAGCGCCTAGTGGAGGCAGCAAACACAAGCAAGCGGATCTCTCTCTATGCGCATAAATTTTTTGCGATCTCGCCCTATACCACAATAGAAGAGGTGGACCGTTATGTTGGATTTCTAAAAGAACACCTAGAACTTTTTCTAAAGACGAGAAATAACGAGAATTTCATGATAAGAGCCTAAAGATTTTAACGTTACATAATGAAAAAACCTGTAACCTAAATAAAATGCTCACAATCGTTTATAAGGGAAGGTTGTGAGCATTTTATATTTATTGAATTTTATCCTATTAACAAGCCCTTCCAAAATTGCCCCTTATCGTGGTAAAAAGTTTGAAAAACACTTAGAAATTTATCATCAATATTCGCCCCTTGAAAACTGCTCTTTCAAGGGGATTCCCGCTTGCTAACAAAACTGAAAAAATATCAAGTATTACTATTTTCTCGTCTGACCAGTATAATCAGGGATGGGAGATGAGATTAATGAATAAAAAAGACATCGCAAGTATCCGAAATCAATTTAAATTAAATAGTAGATATATCAATATTCGAGAAATATTTAATGTATATGTAAAGAAAGAAACCGGAGAGATTTATCATCAGGTTTGCCAGCCGTTTGAAATGCTAGAGCAGGAAGAACAAGAGCTGTTTTTAACCAACTTTAAGAAGGTTTTGACTGGTGGACTTGACTCCAAGCTGTTTGAACTGAAATTTCGCCGAGATGAGGAAGAGAGCACACAAATGACTCTTTTCAATGGATTGCATGCTACATCTACGGATGAATGGAACGAAAAAATGCTCCAAATCGTAGAGAAAATGTTTGCCCATGCAAAGTATGAATTTGATACGGTAGTAACGTTTATTCGCGGCGAGTATCAAAAGGCAACAAGGAAGCGAAATATGGAATCGGAGGAAGGCGGAGATGACGAGGTATATTCCAGTCAGTTTGTCCTTTGCAGTCTCAATAAAACCGATCAGCCGAAAAAAGCGTTGCTTTTTGATTATATTGAAAAAGAATTTAAAGCCAATAATGCCGTGGATCCGATTATTAATTTAGCAGCTCCATTAGCTGGTTTTCTGTTTCCTGCCTTTAATGATAATTCAGCTGATGTGAATCATATTCTTTATAATGGTGGAAAAGCGAATCAACCGAGTGAAATTTTTATCGTGGATGTCCTCCAATGTGAAGAGATCATTACAGCGGTAGAAGAAAAGGACAGCTTCGACCAAATTTTAAAGATAGTAGTAGGAGACGAAGTGGATTCCAAGGTCATTTCGAATGTCTATGAGGAAATTGATAAGATCGTACAGGAGAGTCAAGAAAATGAAGAAAATGAAGAAAGTGAACCTCCTAAACTGGATTCCAAGGGCATCGAACGAATTTTAGAGGCTAGCGGCGTTGAAAATGTAAGCTCAGACAAAGTCGAGCATGCCTTCAAAAGTGTTGTATTTGATGAAAAACACGAAATCAAAGCAAGCAGCGTCATTCCGAAATCGATTAAAATCGAAACGAAGATTGCCAACGTAACCATTAACCCGAAAGACCTCAAAAATCTTAAGTATATCACTTATAATGGAAAGAAATGCTTAGTATTAGAGGTTGATGAAGAAGTCGTTGTCGAAGGATTTCGATTGGAATCAGGAGAACTCTAGTGGGGACGGTTCTTCTGCTTCCTTAACTTTTTTTAATAGGAAACTGTTAATAATATTTGAGAGGGTAAGACCTGCCACGATCACCGGGTTCCAATCGAAGTCGAACTTAGTGGTAGATGAATTGATTTTATATTTAAAATGTAAATATGTAGGGTAGAACAATAATATACTTATAGTATAGTAATATGCTATATCAAAGGGGGCATATTATGAAGCAGCTCTATATAAAGCAAAAGGTATTCAGTTTAAGTGGGAAATTTACAGTAAAGGATGAGCAGGAAAAGGACGTTTATTACGTGGAGGGAAGTTTTATGAAAGTTCCTAAAACGTTCTCCATTTTCAATACAACAAAAGATGAAATTGCGCTCATTACGAAAAAGGTGTTTAGCTTCTTGCCAAAGTTTTTTGTTGAGGTCAATGGTCAAGAGGTGTTAACGATTAAGAAGGAGTTTTCTTTCCTTAAAGCACGCTATACGATTGATTCTACAGGCATTGAAGTACTTGGTAATTGGTGGGATATGAATTTCCAGGTTTTACAGCATGGTGAACTGGTTGGTAAAGTGAGCAAGGAATGGTTTACTTGGGGCGATAGCTACAAAGTGCAAATATTGAATGATGAGATGGAAGCCATCATGATTGCCCTCGTTGTCGCAATGGATTGTGTGAAGGCTGATGATAATGCCGCTTCCTCGGTAATTACGCCTTAATGTAGGGATGAATGATATGAAATGCTGACAGGTTTTCATTAGAAACTCATAATTAAAATTACTTCAGAAAAGCAGGGAAATGATGAACGGATTCCCTGCTTTTTATTATCTGTTTCCTGTGTAGCTGTTTCCTCAGAAAAAGTAATTTATATTAGTCTATTTAACTCATTCTGCCTTAAAAGGCTATTATTTTTACCTAATTTTCAACAGAGGATTAGAACGATTTTTCATGGCCGTCCTTCAAAGTATTGTTTCATTAAGGGTATTTTGAATTATTAAACATTAAGGTGTCAAAAAAAAGATGGACTTTATACCCATCCTTCTTTTTTATTTATTTGCTAGAATATACTTCATGGAGTTTTTACTTTAATCTACTAAAGTAAAATTAGATAAAATAATGAAGGTGAAAACATGGATACTCGTACATTAGAAAATTGGATTTTTTCCTTTAATTATAAGAGCTTAATCATTATTGCAGCAGTTGTAATTGGAATGTTACTATTGCGATGGATTATTCTTACGATTCTCAAAAAGCTTCCCAAACATCATGCTGTGTTGAGAAGTATAGTAAATTGGTTCACATTTTATGGAACTTTGGTATTTTTGCTCCTATACTTTTCAAAAGCAAAATGGATGTTTGCCGTGATATTTAAATTCGGTAAAGTGGATGTAACGCTATTCCTAATTATTGTGGCCGTTTTAATTATTACTTTGGCTAGTCGACTTTCAAAAATTTCTACAAATGTTTTATTGCCGGGAATATACAATCGATACCATTTAGATAAAGGTACGAGATATACATTTGACAGAGTTGTGCATTATTCCATTATGATTATTGCCATTATTGTCAGCTTAACGACAGTGGGGATAAATCTAAGTGCATTAACCGTGTTTGCAGGCATGATCAGTGTTGGAATTGGGTTTGGACTTCAAAACATTACTTCCAACTTTATCTCTGGGGTTATTATCTTGTTTGAACGACCTATAAAAGTCGGGGATCGCGTTCTTATCGATAACATTATAGGAGACGTTGAAAAAATTAATATGCGGGCGACAGTTATTAAAACAGGTACCAATGAACATATTATTGTACCGAATTCATACTTTTTAGGAGAAAAGGTGGTTAATCGTTCGTTTAGTGATCCAAAAATTCGACTAACCATCCCTTTTAATGTTGCATACGGAACAGATGTAGAAAAATTAAGAGATATGCTCATGGAGATTGCAAGAGAGGAAAGCTTAGTTTCACCAGCAGTTTTAATGGATCCGGAACCATCTGTGAGTTTTGTAGGCTTTGGAGATTTCTGTCTGAATTTCGAATTATCGATAATGATATCCGATTATAATCAGCTTGGGACAATAAAAAGTAATATAAACTTTAGAATAAATAAGCTGTTTATGGAAAAGAAAATAGAATTTCCATACCCGCAACGGAATTTGATTATAAAAAATATGGATAGAGAGATAGAGAACAATCACATTTTTTAATAAAAAGACTATTACAGACTTGTGGATTTTTGATTCATTTAAATTTGTGAGGCAAAAGTCAAAGAAAGCATCAAATAATAAAATTGCCAAATGATGGATCTTATGAGCCCACCTCGGAATAGTATAAAAAAATGAAAAAGTATGCCCCCTTGGTAAAGTTTAATCGCCTTAAGGGACATACTTTTTCTTATGAGAAAAAGGAAACGGGAGAACCGTCCCCATGCTTACTCTGGGTTGCTAGCAATTCTTTCATCAATTTTTTAGTCAATGAGGCTGATTTGACTCGTAAGTGTAAATCAGGTGCGATGATGATAGCGTATTGTTTATTTTTGATTGCTTTCTTTAGTTCGGAAATGGTTGAACATGGAGCGTCGAATGTATTTACGACGGATCCGTACTGCAAATACTGATGTGTATCACTTCCTGCTACAACAGGTAGGCTTAATTCCTTTGCGAAGTGGTATACATTTTTCTGGTTGACCTCAATGCCTAACGAATGAAGATCTTTCCCGTTTAAATCTAGTGCATCCAGTCTTTTCAACTGATCTGGTTCATGCTGGGTCAAAGGGGTGCTAGGACGAAATGGATGACCTCCAATTTTAATCACTTCAAAGGATTCTGTCAGATACATCAATTCATTAAAAGGGATGAAATTGTTTTCCTCTAGATGTGGCTTTAAATGATGAAACATCTCTACAATTGATTCACGCTTACTGATCAATAATATATGTCCAATTTCCTTCACATCCACCTCCATACCAGGGAAAATTTTTAGCCCTTCGACTGAATAATAATCCTCTTGATAAGGAAAATGTGTATCTAAATAATGATAAACCTCTAAAAAGTTTGAAGTATTAAAATGCTCAGTTAAAGCAATGGCATCAAGTCCTGCAGCTTTTGCTTCTGTCACCATTTCCTGACAGTATTTTGGCGAAAAGCTCGATTTCTTTGAAATTTTAATATGAGTATGAAAATCAATATTCATTTGAAAACTCCTTTACTTATCGTAGTGGCTTGCAGTTAGAAAAAGCACAATGACGTATAAAATACTTATAAAAAGAAACGCAAAATCATCTTTACCCATTTGTAGCGAGGCAAGCTTTAATTTTTTTACTTTCGGATTTTTAAATGCATTTTTACTTCCTTTTGTTTCAAGCGCCTCTACGGTTGTGCGAGCTCGTTTAGCTGTGCTTAAAAGCAGCGGATAGAATGACATAACAGCTAATTTAATGAAATAACAAATCGATCGCCAGTAAAATATCCCTTTTTTAGAAGGTGCTTTCCCTCGTAATCGATAAGACATGAAAACATGATTATATTCTTCAAGTAGCAACGGAAGCATTCGGTATCCATATGAAATAGAAAACGCTACTTGTCCTGGTACACCAATACTGAGTAATCCAACACTAAGTTTCTCTGGGGTCATTGAACAAAAAACCGTTATGCTGGCTAATGAGACCACTGAGAGCTTAACTGTCAACATTAACAATGGTTGCAGGATAGTCCAATCGCCACCAAAGAAAAGGGAAGCCACTAATAAATAGCCACCTTGACCAAACAAACCAAGAATCAATATGAGTAAAATTAATCGGCTTACCTTTGTCATGATTGTCGTTAGTATCGTTGCAGCCAGTAGTCCAAATAAGATCACTTCATTATGAATAAACCATGGAGCGATTCCAAATAAAATATACCAAGCAAACAGAATACGAGGGTTTCTCCTTGAAATGAATGTTTGATCATTTGCATATGCCGTATTCATCAGTTCGATTTTGATCTGTTCCACATTTAACTTATCAATCATGCTTTTTGCAAAGTCCATATGCGTTCCTCCTGAAAGATTTCAACAAATGAGTCGATTGAATACGCGGCCGGTGAAAGTTGAAGCAGATGGCTGAGTTCGACAATTTGGGGCGGAATGATGCCAGCTCTCCGCATTAAAGGTAAATTTGAAAATAATCCTTCTTTATTACCGTCATAAATCACTTCTCCATTATTCATTACGATCACGCGTGTCGACCATTCACTCACTAATTGCATGTCATGAGTCGCGATCATGACCAATTCGGTATGGTGCTCCAACTGATTGATAAATTGGGTCAGGTGCTTACGTGTGGCGATATCAAGATTCGCTGTTGGTTCATCTAAGAGAATAATTGATGGATCCATCGCCGCACCTATCGCAAGTGAAGCCCGGCGTTGCTGCCCACCACTCATAAGACGACTGTCTTTATGTTGTAATTCCGTAAGATTAAAGAGTTCTAATATGTGATCTACTTTTTCCTTATATCCCTTTCTTTTACGTGCCTTTAAAAAGAATTCCACATCTTTGCGAACGGAGTCTTCAATAAACATTTGCTCGGGATTTTGATAAATATACGTTACTTGATCTGCTAGTTGTTCTGGTGATTGATGGGTCGTTTCGTTTCCCATCACCTTCACGACTCCTGATGCTGGCTTTCGAATTCCGGTCATAAGGCGCATTAATGTCGATTTTCCTGCACCGTTATTACCTACAATTGCTACTTTCTCACCTTTATAGAAAGACAAGTTGATATTTTGTAAGATATGATTATATGAACGATTAACTGTTTTGTAAGAAAAAGCGACATGATGAAACGAAGCTACAGGCTCATTTGGATGGTCATGATTTCTTTGAATAGACTGCGCCATTTTACGATGAACTTTGCTTGCGAAATGATGTTCTGCCTCACCTAGTGTAATAGGAAGTGAAGCGGTATCACCAAGTTCATAAGCTGCCTGAGTCACCTGAGGAGGATAGATTTGACGCTTGGTTAATTCCTCAACAGCTGTAAGAGCTTCTTTAACAGGTTTTTTCCATACCGATTGTCCTTTATCCAACAACAAAACAGAGGTACAATAATCAGCAATAAACTCGGTATGATGTTCAATAACAATAATAGTTTTTTCATGCTTTTGATTTAGTTTTTGGAGAATGGAATACATTTTCTTTGCATGAAATGGATCGAGTTGGGCAATCGGTTCGTCTAAGACGATAATATCTGGATTAAGTGCTAAGCAGCCAGCTAGTGCCAGCAAGTGCTTTTGGCCACCACTAAGCTGCCAGACAAATTCATTTTCCAAATGGTCAAGTTCAACAAGCTGAAGGGCTTTACGTGCACGTTCTTTATAATCCTCAAAGCCATAATGAAGTGGTGCAAAGGCGGCATCTTCCAATACTCTGGCTTGGACAAGCTGATTTTCAAAATCTTGATATACATAGCCGACATGCTCTGAAAGCGCGGCGACAGAGCTTGTTGTGATATCCAATCCTTGAACAGTAGCTGATCCTGCAAAATCACCTGTGTAATAATGAGGAATTAGACCGTTCATTAATTTACACAATGTTGATTTTCCACTTCCATTTCCACCAATAATCGCGAGGAATTCACCTTGTTCAACTTTTACATCTATGTTGTGCAGAACTGGTTTTGTTTCATTAGGGTAAGTAAAGGTCACATGTTGAATATCAATCACAGTGTTCATGCTGTCTTTTTCCTTTCTTTTTTAGACCGTGAAACAATGGTATAAATAACGATGGCAGAAATGATGCCTGCGATACCAAGGCTAATCCACGTTAACATGGATTCAGAGTCTTCAGCGAATGGGGCTTCCCATTCAAAAATGTTCAAATCGGTTTCAGAAATGAACTCAAATCCAAATGCGGAAAATGCCAATATGACTGATGCGATGACAAGTTTCGGATGCAAGATTCCACGAATAGAATGAGCATTTTGCTGCGTGCGCGGTTTCATCCCAAGCAGAGGCTCAATTTTCCCATAAAGACGTGGTACTAAATACAAAGTAGGAAGCAATGCGAATAGAATCCCGGAAAATAAGACATCATTCAAGAAGGAAAACCCTTCAACGATGACAACACTTTCTGGAAGTCCAGCAATTGCTTCAAAATCATCCACACCAATCCACACCTTACCAATATCAACCATCATGCTGATTAGCTGGTGAATCACAACGCCGGAAATGGCTGCAATTCCAACTTGGAGTTTGTTTTTAGGATTGGTAACCATCACACCTGCAATATACATAGCTAATGAGAAAGAGATAAATTTTTCTAATTCCCCAAAACCACCGAACTGTCCAAGCATTAATTCTCCAAAGATCACTTCGCCAAGGGAAGCTCCTACAGCGGCGTAAAACGGATGAAACAAAATACAAATAGTCAGCGGAATAAAAGCAAAATACTCAATGGAAAATTCAACGGGTCCTAAGTAAATAGACGGGACAAGCTCAGTGATCATGTTCGATAAACCATAAAGAGACATAGATAAAATAAAGACCATCATTTTTTGCGATTGAGTAAGTGTATCTTGTTTTTTCAAGGGAATCCCTCCTTTTGTAAGTTCTCCCTCATTCTAGTTCGTGAGTATTAATTAGACATACGTTTGATGTTAATATTAGGTAAATTTTTTATCATTTTTTATCATTTTGAAATTTTTTTATCAGAATATGTTAGTATGATGAAAAAAAGGTGGTTGCTATATGTTCGATGTACAAAATCTATCGCCAAGCCAGATGAAAATTGCACAGTGGATTTTACATAATGAATCAACAGTCATGATTGCTACGGAAAAAGAGATTGCGCAAGCAGTTGGCGTAAGTATTGCTTCTGTTTCACGTTTTTGGGACAAGGTAGGCTTTAAGAGCTTAAAAGCGTATAAACAATACGTAAAAGAAAAACGAGAAATTACGCCAGCCAAAAAAATGATAAATACTTTGGTTGAGCTAGAGTATACGGATGTTCAAAGTCATCATCTAAATCGCAGCATTCATCATCTGCAAACCACACTCAATCATTTTCAGCGTGAGCAGTTCGAACAAGCAATAGCAACCATTCGTCAAGCACGATGTCTATTTATTTATGCTCCAGGACCTTCTCTTAGTCTTGGAGAGTTAGTAAGCTATCGACTAAGCCGTTTTGGAATCAATATCCGTTTGCTTAGATGGATGGGAAGTGAAATGCTGGAAGAACTGATTCAAATGGATGAAGAGTGTGTCGTGTTACTATTTAGTTTTGGAAGGGTATTAAAAGAAGGCGAGGTCCTCTTAAAACATGCACATGTAAAAGGATTCAAGACGATTATTGTTAGTGATCAGCTTGTCATGGACATCCCTTTACCATATGATCTCTTTTTATATGCAGATCGAGGGGGGAAGGAAGAATTCCATTCAATGATAGCTCCATTATTTTTAATGGAAAACTTAATTATTGAAATCGGAAAAGATCAAAAATCATTATCCTTTATGGAAAAGCTACATGATATTCGCAAAACGTATAAAGAGGATTTACCACGCTGAGTAGACTTCTGAGAAGTTGTAGCTAAGCTTTCTTTCATTCAACCACTGATAAATGGAAAAACAAAGGACATACTAAGATTATCTTTTTTAGTGGGAGGATATTAAGATGAGTACAAATGAGAATATCTTATCTATCTTCGCCTTAGGTGGCTTGAATGAAATCGGAAAAAACATGTATGCAATCGAATATGCAGATGATATTGTGATTATCGATTGTGGCAATAAGTTTCCCGATGAGAGTTTATTAGGAATTGATTTGATCATTCCTGATCTGTCTTACTTAATCGAAAATAAAGATAGGGTAAAGGCGTTACTTGTTACACATGGTCATGAAGATCATATCGGAGGAATCCCGTTCTTCTTGAAAAAATTAAATGTACCTGTTTATGCAACACGCTTCACACTAGGATTAATTGAACTCAAATTAAAAGAACATAAAATTTTAAGAGAAAGCAAACTGGTAGAAATCAACGCAAGCTCGAAATTGGAATTTGGGAACATAAGTGTGGAATTTTTCAAAGTGACTCATAGTATTCCTGATTGCTTAGGCATCGTCTTTCACACACCAGAGGGGAATATTGTACATACCGGTGACTTTAAGTTTGATTTAACTCCTGAGAAAAGTGATGAGCGTTCAGATATTCATAGGATTGCTGAAATCGGTAATGAGGGAGTCCTGCTCCTATTGTCCGAGAGTACAAATGCCGAACGTCCCGGCTTAACCCCATCTGAACAAATGGTCGCGGATCATGTGGAGGCAGCTTTCATAAAAGCGGAACGAAAGATTATTATTTCTACCTTTGCTTCCAATGTTAGTCGTGTTCAACAGGTTATAAATGCCGCCTATAAAACCAATCGAAAACTTGCGTTGCTCGGGAGAAGTATGGTGAATGTAGTAGATATTGCGATGAAACGAGGGTACTTAACCGTTCCGGATGGAATGTTAATCGACCAAAATGAAATAAATGAACTGCCTCCTGAAAAGGTCGCTATTTTATGCACGGGAAGCCAAGGGGAACCACTGGCTGCACTTGCCCGTTTGTCGACAGGAAATTTTCGCGGTGTCGAAGTATTGCCAAAAGATACGGTGATTCTTGCAGCCGGCCCAATCCCTGGGAATGAAAAAGGGATAACAAGTATTGTAGATAATTTTTATGCAATAGGAGCTAGGGTGATTTATGGATCAGGAAGTACATCTGGTATGCATGTTTCCGGTCATGGGTATCAAGAAGATTTAAAATTAATGCTGACATTGATGAAACCAAAATACTTTATCCCGATTCATGGTGAACTTAGAATGCTGCACCATCACCGTTTATTAGCTGAATCCGTTGGCGTCGAACAAGGAAACACATTTATTATTAATAATGGCGATGTTGTTGATATTGAAAATGGTGTACCGCGCCAAACCCGCCAAATACCTGTTGGCAACACATATGTTGACGGTGGAGATGTTGGGAATGTAGGAGATTTTGTGCTGCGAGACCGTAAACAGTTTGCAGAGGACGGCATGCTCATCGTCGTTTTAACGATAAGCAAAGCAGACGGAAAACTGCTTTCCGAACCAGAAACAATTTCTCGTGGATTTATGGACGGTGGTTTCTCAGAACTCCGAAAAAAAGTGAATCAACTTACTACCAAAACGGTGAATGAGCTACAAGCAGAAAACCGCAACGAACGAAAAGTAATGAAAAGAGAGCTGAAAAAATCCATTCAGCAACATGTATTCAACCAATTGAAGAAAAAACCAATGGTTGTTCCAATTATTATTGAAATATAAGGGGATAGTTACCGGGGGTGGAGCCACGGTGGGATTCGGGTAACCAAAGAGTTGGAAAGGTAACCGAGGGAGGAACCGTGACGAGGTTCGGGTAACAAAAACTTCGGAAAGGTTACCGAGAAGGGATCGAGGAAGAGAAACGGGTAACCAAAACCCTAGAATAGTTACCGTTTTAGGATTCTCGACGCGATCAGGGTAACCAAAACCCCGGAAAGGTTACCGAAGGAGGAACTGTGACGCGATTCGGGTAATCAAAGCTCCGGAAAGGTTACCGAGAAGGGCTCCGGGAAGAGAAACGGGTAACCAAAGCCCTGGAAAGGTTACCGAGAAGGGAATCGCGACTGGATCCGGGTAACTAAAGCCCTGGAATAGTTACCGAGAGAGGATTCGTGACGAGAATCGGGTAACCAAAACCCTAGAAAGGTTACCGAGAAGGGCTCCGCGCCGAGATCCGGGTAACCAAAGTCCAGGAATAGTTACCGAAGTAGGATCTGTGACGAGATCCGGGTAACTAAAGCCCCTGAAAGGTTACCGAGAGAGGATTCGTGACGAGAATCGGGTAACCAAAACCCTAGAAAGGTTACCGAGAAGGGCTCTGCGCCGAGATCCGGGTAACCAAAGTCCAGGAATAGTTACCGAAGTAGGATCTGTGACGCGATCCGGGTAACTAAAGCCCCTGAAAGGTTACTGAAAGAGGATTCGTGACGAGAATCGGGTAACCAAAACCCTAGAAAGGTTACCGAGAAGGGCTCCGCGCCGAGATTCGGGTAACCAAAGCCAAGGAATAGTTACCGAAGTAGGATCTGTGACGAGATTTGGGTAATCAAAGTCCAGGAATAGTTACCGAAGTAGGCTCTGTGATGAGATCCGGGTAACCAAAGCCCGGGATAGGTTACCCAAATAGGGTCCCTAGCCCCAACCCGGTAATCATTGCTCCCGAATAGTTCCCCCAAAAAACCAAAAAGGGTAACAAAACTCTTATTGCGTGTTTTTGTTTTTTCTAACATAATGGGCCGATCTACCGTAACCTTGGAGAGTATAGTTTTCAGAAAGGATTCTGCGAATCATTTTTTTTGAGTGGATGATTTCACACCATTCGTGAATGCCAGTAGTGGTAATTTTACGATTGGGAAACAGCAATTGGAATTCGTCAATGCTACGTAAGATTGCCGTTTCAGTGTCCTCTTTTATTCCACATTTTTCACAAGCTAACGATTGAAGGCTTAGAGCTTTCATAAAAGACGTACACTTAGTACACGTTATGCCCTTTTTCAACTGTTCAAATGTGTATTCGGGAATATGATGAAAGGTAGTTTCCTCTATATGAAGGGATAGGAGCTTTTTTGCAATGTTTTCATGTCTATCGCTTACTTTCAATGATTTTGCCTTAAGATCATCAATAAAATGTTTAAGCTGTGGGTGGAAAATAATAGGTGCTTTCATAGGAGCTTGATATAGAAAGAAATGGGGGTTAACAAAAACGAGATATGCTTTGATAGGAAGTTGAAAACCGAGAGATTGCAATAGTCGTCGAAGCAGAGATTCACTTCTTTTTAATTGGAGAAGTGGATTTTTAATTTCCTTACCTGATAGTAAGTACCAATTATCGTCTTTAAAATAATGATCTCTCTCATTGTTTTTTATTTCAAATAAATAAATTTCCTCTTTTGCAATCACTAGTGAGTCGATTTGAAAAGTAGTATTTTGATATTCAAAAAGTAGATCTGGAATGATGATGAGGCAATCAGAAGAATTTCCTATCATCGCATCAAATTTTTTCTCCCCTTCAAATCCTTTTTCAAGATAATGATAATTATTCTTGTCCTTTGCTGATAAAGAAGTTCTCGAGTTTAACAGTTTTAACATCTTAAATTCAGTCGGTTCTTTACGGATTTTAATGATATTTCCCTCCATCCTCTTAATCATTTAATATAATCATATGGAATATTCCCTTTATTCACAATAGAAAATAGTATTTAAATTTTATAAAACTAACCTTTGCATGTCAGAAAATGATGATACGATTTGTATTATAAGTAAATCCGCTTTAAACGATTGGGGGGATGAAACTTTGCATGAGAAGGATATGTTAGAGGGACTAAGGAATAAAGAGATCAACGCCTTACATTTTTTGATTGAAAAATATAGTCGTTTAATTTATAAGGTAATCCATTCCGTTCTACACAATCAACATGATAAGCATGTAATTGATGAAGTAGTAAATGACGTATTTATGATGGTTTGGGAGAATGCGGATCGTTTTGATGAAAGTCGAGGGCATTTTCAATCAGGGTTAATAGCGATTGCGAAGTATAAAGCGATTGATTATAAACGGAAAAATAAGGGGTCCTGTCAGCATTTTAAAAAAATCGTACGCTTTACCTGATCTTATAAAAAAGTCGATTTCCTTTACGTTCAGGATCAATCGACTTTTATTGGGGCGACGGAACAACATCCTGGTCAGATGGTATGAGAATGCAGCTGGGTGTTTCGTCACTTCATGCAGATTGAAACCCACATTATGGAACTGGAAAAGGAGAAACCGAGGCAAATAGCCCCATATTGACTTACTAGTATCCCAAACAGTGCTAAATCACTAACTGCATCGATATCAATTGGAAAAATAAAAAAAATTTCATGTAAACATTGGAATCTGACCCGGTAAAAAAATCAAAAAGTGAACCGCTTCTCGGTGTTCAACTTTATTTAAAGTGGATATAAAGAGAGGAAGGGTTAGATGAAGGATACTAGCTATAAAGAATTGCTTAAATATCATAATTATTTATTTGTATTGGTTCTAAACATGTTGTCGGGATTTGGTTTCGTTATATTTCAAGTTGTACTTTATTGGCTAGCATATAAAATGTCAGATTCGACTTTACAAGCTGCCATTGTCGTTCAAAGTAGTGCGGTTCCGTATTTATTGTTTGGTCTCATTGGGGGTGTGTATGCGGATAACTGGAACAAGAAAAAAATCATTATTTGGAATCAAGTTGGCACTGGATTCATTTTGTTTACCATTCTTATTTCTTATATGCTTCATATTGAATCTATTTGGTATATAGCAGTAGCATCGTTTCTAATCGTTACGTTTCGCTGCTTCTACAGCCCTGCGATCAGAAGTCTTGTATCAATCACACTGCCAGAGTCGTTATGGCTAAAAGGGAATTCTATTTTTCAATTAATTCTTCAGTTATCAAGGTCGCTAGCCCCTGTTATTGGGGGTATTTTAATAGCATTTTTTTCAATGGAATGGATATTCTTTTTCATTTGCATTTTATCTCTCATCCCACTCGTATTTGTGATATCTTTGAAAGTAGAGCGGGAGAAAAACTCTAAAAAAATTCGTGTTTTAAAGGAATTGCAAGAGATGTTCACGTTATTACAGATAAAAAGAATGATGTTTCTGTCTATTGTCTCATTTGGCGTTGTATTGCTATTTTTTACTGGTATGGAACGTCTCGGACTCCCTATTATTTCCGACCAACAGTGGCAAATGGGAGCGAAAGGATTTTCGTTGATTCTGACACTTTTTGCGGCTGGAAATGCAACTGGAGCTATTCTATTAGGAAAATTGGAAATAAAATCGAATTATCCGCAATTTATCATGGTTGGTTGCATCCTTTGGGGATTTGGCTTAATGGGTGTCGGACTTTCACCAACCATTTTGATTGCAGCAATTATCGCATTATTCACTGGAGTAGCGGAAGCCTTTATAGACCTTCCCATGGTGTTAATGATTCAGAAATATACACCCGAAGAACAGCTGGGAAAAGTGTTTAGTGCATTATCAACGATCGCTTTTATTGGCGAAGCGGGAGCTAGCTTATTGGCAGCGTTTATGATTGATTGGACGGGAATTCATTTTAGTTTTGTGATCATGGCTATTTCGATATTGCTCATATGCAGCCTTTCTCTATTTTTTATGCTCATTTTTCGAAAGGAGAAAGTAGGAGAAAAACATGAATGAGTTGTTGATAACTATAAATCGTAATTCTCCAGAGCCTTTATACGTTCAAATTTACAAAGGCATCAAAAAAGAAATTATAGAAGGAAACATACTAACGAATACGTCACTGCCTTCTATTAGAAAAATGTCAGAGCAATTGCAGGTCAATAAGACCACACTTGAAGCAGCGTATGACCAGCTTATTATAGAAGGGTTAATTGAAAGCAAGCCACGAAGCGGACATTACGTCAAAGAGATAGATATAGGGTATTTTAATACACATGAAGGCAATGAAGTCTTAACAGTAGAAAAAAAGGTTGAGACTAATTATAAATATGATTTTAATATAGATCATATCGATGTAGAAAATTTTCCAATATCAACGTGGAGAAGACTAACAAATGAAGTCTTGAGTTATGGAACGAATCATATTTTTAATACAGGAAATTCACAAGGTGAGCTTGGGTTAAGAAGGGAAATTGCATCGTATGTCAGGAATTCAAGAGGGGTTCGTTGTTCTGAGGAGCAAATTATTATTGGGTCACATTCGCAAATTTTACTTTGGATGATTTGCAATCTTATTGGTCTTCGCGGAAAGACAGTTGCAGTTGGCGAGCCAGGATATCCTCACGCTACCAATATCTTTGAAAGCTTTGAATGCAACATTGCACCAACTGTCATTGAAGGTGATGGGATGAATGAAGAAGATTTGAAAAGGTCAGGAGCAAGTCTTGTATACACTTCGCCTTCTTTTCAATTCCCGTTTGGCAACATTATGAAAATTCAAAAGCGGATTCATTTACTTAAATGGGCAGTTCAGCACAACGCTTATATCGTTGAAGACGATTACTTGTCAGAGTATCGGTACTCAGGCGAGTTAATCCCTTCTTTGCAAAATTTGGATCAACACGAACGTGTCATTTATATGGGCACCTTCCATGGCACAATACTCCCAGCCATAAATATAGGTTATATCGTTTTGCCAAAGCATTTACTTGCAAAATACCATCATAGTCAATTTGAATTACAGCAAACAACATCGAGAATCGCACAAAAAACACTTGAATTATTCATGAGGGACGGGCACTGGGAACAACATCGATTCCGGATGAAAGAAATATATAAGAAAAAATACAAGGTTACCTTAAAAACGATTAAAAAGTGTTTCAAAGAAAAAGCGATCGTGCTAAAAGGCCAAACGGGTCTACATATTGTGATGCAGGTAATCATCAATCAAAGTGAGCAAGTTTTACTTCAAAAGGCAAGGGATGCGAACATTCATCTATATAGTTTAAGTGATTATTGGTACAGAAAAGAGAACAACCCATTTAAGCATCCCGTCTTTTTAATTGGTTTTGGAGGAATGTCGATTGATCAAATCGAAAAGGGGATCTCGGTCCTTTACAACACTTGGTTCAATTAGAAAGGGTGCCTGTCACATAGCTTGAGTTGCACCAGAAGTAATCACAATTTGATCTGGATGACAGTCAACACCTCTCGTTTTCAGTAAATAATGTGATAAAACATGTCTTAATTCCGGACGACCCTCAGGAAAATCATATCCAAACGCTGAAGGAGATGTCTCGCTCCATGTAGTATAGGATAACTTTGCCCATGTCTTACGTGGGAACAAATCCAATGCTGGTATTCCTGAACGAGACTTTAATGAAATTTCTTCAGAAACAAGATCGGAAATATTTGATTTTTTATTACTTACTCTTTATTTGGTTAGCTTATATAGTATTGAAAGAACTGATGGGGTTTTAATCATAATTATAAATGGACGCTTTTTCACAAAAGGAAAGCGTCTATTGTTTTTAAACATGTAAAATATATTAACATTGATTGAGTACTATTCAATCATTATCAAGGTCACGGTCAAGAAATGAACTCTTTTTATGTTCCTTTATCCCTAATTTCTCTTTTATTTCAGCTAATTCTCTGACAATAATTTGAGTATTTAACCAGGCTGCAATGGAAGCAAAAACAGCCACAATAATAGCAATAATAAATATAGTATTCATGATCAAATTTCAGTCACCTCACCTACTATCTCTGTCTACCAATCTTACCATGGGTTCCCACTTAAAATCCTCTCACTTTGTTAAAGTTCATAAAGGTAATTCTCTCGTGTGCGAAGAAGAACTAGTTTGATAAAACATCTGTATAAAAAATTCTTGTAACTTGATAGATATAGAATACTTTGTAAAATGTAATAAGATCCGAGAGAGGTAACCCGGTAACTATAAATCTCGAGAAGGAAGCAGTAATGCAACCCCGGTAATCAAAGATCCGGAAAGGTAACCGAGAGAGGATTCGGTGCCAGATCCGGTTAATCAAAACCCAGTAAAGGTAACCGAAAGAGGCTCCAAGTGGCGATCCAGGTAATCAAAGTCGTGTAATAGTAACCGAAAGAGGCCCCAATTCGTGATCCAGGTAACTAAAACCCTATAAAGGTTACCGAAGAGGAGGCACTGACGAGAGTAGGGTAACCAAAACCCAGTAAAGGTAACCGAGAAAGGCTCCACGCCGCGATTCGGGTAACCAAAGCCTAGTAAAGGTAACCGAAAGAGGCGCCAATTCGTGATTCGGGTAACCAAAGGTGTGTAAAGGTTACCGAGGGAGGGATCAATTCGTGATCCGGGTAACCAAAGCCGTATAATAGTTACCGAGAAGGAAGCCCTGACGAGAGTAGGGTAACCAAAACCCAGTAAAGGTAACCGAGAAAGGCTTCACGCCGCGATCCAGGTAACCAAAGCCGTATAATAGTTACCGAGAAGGAAGCCCTGACGAGAGTGGGGTAACCGAAACCCAGTAAAGGTTACCGAATGAGGCTCCACGCCACGATCCAGGTAACCAAACCCTGTAATGATTGCCGAGAACACAACCTAAACACAACCCCGCTAATCATAGATCCAATATAGTTACACCAATCATCCCCACCGCGAGCAGCAATTCACTTTTTACGTTCCGTCAGCAAATGAATAAAGTTTTCAGCGGCACTTGAAAGATAGTGATTTTTCAACCAGATGAGGCCGGTGGAGGTGTTGAAATTGTCGTCCACAATTTTAGTCGCTTGGATATGGTTGTTTTTATTTAGCTTAATGACGGTTTCCGTAACAATCGATGCACCGAAATCAGCAGCGACTTGGTCTAATAAAAGCGAGATGTCTGAGCATTCGGAGACAATCTGCGGATGGAGCTGATTTCTGGAGAAGGCCTCCAAAATCAAATAATGTACACCCAATCCTTCTGTACTAGGTAAAATGAGTGGGAAATTTACCACTTCTTCAAGTGTCACTTCCTGCTTGAATGTCTTCTGATTTGTTGATGTAATCAAGTAAAAGGGCTCTGTATTAAGATGAAAAACGGTGAAGTCATCTAACTCAAGCGGTAATCGGATGATTGCCAATTCGACTGACCGATCCCTTACTAACTTACACAGATGAGAGGATTCATTCTGTTGAATTTTATAGGTCACCTTTGGATATAGTTGTTGGAAATCTTGCAGAATAGTAGATAAACCAACATAGGAAAAGGTGTTAATTCCTAGGGTTAGTCTTCCATTTACACCATTTCCCACTTCTTTTACTTCCATTTTTGCCTCTTCCATTAATTGAGTGACCTGTAAGGCATACTTATATAAGGCTTTGCCAGCCTCAGTGACTTCTAAATATTTTCCGCTGCGTTCCACTAATTTAGATCCGAGCTCTTCCTCCATAGCTTTTAAATGTTGACTTAAAGGAGGTTGGGAAATATGGAGTCTTACTGCAGCAGCTGAAATTTTCCTTTCCTCTACAATCGCAATAAAATAACGCAGCTGTCTAATATCCACTTCATAAAACACTCCTTCTATTATATGAAAAACTTAAGTAAAATTAATTTTTTTTATATTTTTAATATAGTTATTCCCATGTTAGCATATTTGTATAGGAGGAAAAAGGATAATGAGAGATTATCGATTCTTAGTTCTTTTAATGGTAGTTTTACTTGCAGCCTGTCAGTCGATACCCGATTCCCCACAAAGTCAACCGAAAAAAACGGTGTTGAAAAAGGAGGAGATTACATTGAATCAGCAACTCATTGCTTCAGCTGAGAAGGGGGAAACAGAAAAAGTTCTTAGTTTGCTAGAAGACGGTGCAGAGATTAATGCAACCGATGAGCGTGGGCGTACCCCTGTAGTGGCAGCAACTTATAACAATCACATTGAAACGGTTAAGGCACTGATTCAAAAGAAGGCGGATATCAATATTCGTGACAATCAGTTAAATAATGTGCTTCTTTATGCTGGAGCAGAAGGCATGCTTGACATTGTAAAGCTGGCATTAGAGGCTGGAGCGGATACAAAACTGACGAATCGATATGGCGGGACGGCTCTTATCCCTGCTTCTGAACGGGGGCATGTTGATGTGGTGGAGGAGCTACTGACTCACTCGGATATTGATGTTAACCATATCAACAATTTGCATTGGACAGCATTATTGGAAGCAGTCATTTTAGGGGATGGCGGCGAAAAACATCAAAAAATTGTACAGCTATTAGTTAAACATGGGGCAGATGTGACGATTGGTGATCGCGAGGGAATAACAGCTTTGGAACATGCTCAAAATAGAGGGTTTCATAAAATAGCAAAGTTATTGCAGGACGTGGAAGCATAGTAAACGAAGTATTCTTAATTTATAGAAAAATATTCATCTAGATAAAAACAGAAAGCTAATTTTGAGGTGATAAAAATGAATTTTGTTAAACATACAATTGATTTAGCACGGAAAAATGTAGAAGAGGGTGGGAGACCATTCGCCACAGTCATCGTACGAGATGGGGAAATAATTGCAGAAAGTCCCAACTTAGTTGCTCAAACACATGATCCGACGGCACACGCTGAAATACTAGCGATTAGAGAAGCATGTAGGAAATTAGAAACTGAGCATCTAGTTGATTGTGATATCTATATTCTAGCAAGCCCATGTCCGATGTGCTTAGGTTCTCTTTACTACTGTAGTCCTAAACAAGTCATCTATATAACAACACGTGAAGATTATGCTCCTTATTATAAGGATGATCGTAAATATTTTGAATTAGAAACCTTCTATGATGAGTACGCCAAACCAATCGAAGAACGTAGATTACCAATGATTCAACAAAAAGATGATGAGAGTATTAAAGTGTATCAACGGTGGAGCGAATTAAATAATAAATAATTGGTCATTGTGATTGGACCGAATAGCGAAGGGGGAAAGAGAATGGCAGCCGTAGAGTTTTGGTTAACAAATGTGAAATTAGAAACAGGTTACTATTTTGAAAATGAAACAGTGACAGGAACAGAAACAGCAGATTTCCATATAAAAGTTGAAGACGGAAAAATAAAGGAAATGATGTTAGCCGAAAAACCATTGGTAACTAATTTACCAATATATGATGCGAATCATTATTTAATGCTTCCATCTTTTAGGGACATGCATATCCATATTGATAAGACATACTATGGTGGTCCATGGAAAGCGCCAAGTATTCCAACAAAGGGGATTATAACTAGACTGGAGGAAGAGCGGGAATTACTTCCTCGTTTATTGCCTGTTGCAAAGGAAAGGGCAGAAAAGCTACTGGATTTACTTTTGCATTCTGGTTCAACCTATGTCCGTACTCATTGTAATATTGATCCTGTCATTGGGTTGAAAAACTTAGAAGCAACCTTACAAGCGGTGGAAACGTTTAAAGGTAAGGCTGATGTTGAAATTGTGGCATTTCCACAGCATGGATTATTGCGAAGCAAGTCTGTATCGCTAGTAAGAGAAGCATTGCGGAACGGGGCCTCCTTAGTTGGTGGGGTAGATCCTGCATCGATTGACGAGAATATTGAAAAATCATTACATACGGTAATGGATCTTGCTGTAGAGGCAAATGCCAATATTGATCTTCATATCCATGATCCGGGACATCTTGGTATTTTTACGTTTAAACGATTGGCCGCTTTGACAGAGGAAGCAGGTTGGCAAGGAAGAGTGACCATTAGTCATGCATTAGCAATCGCCGATATTTCCACTAAAGAAGCAACTGAAATGGCGGAAATCCTCGCACACCAAGGAATTTCAATTACATCGTCTGTTCCAATTGGTAGAACGATTCCAATCCCGCTTTTGCATGAAAAGGGTGTAGATATTTCTCTTGGTGATGATAGTATTACCGATCATTGGTCCCCTTTTGGAAAAGGAGATAGTTTAGAAAAGGCTGGAACCTTTGCTCAGCGTTTTGGTTTAAGTGACGAACGGTCACTTGGACAAACTCTTACTTATATTACAGGGGGCAAAACTCCTTTAAATAAAAGTGGAGAACGGATTTGGCCAAATATTGGTGATGAAGCTGATCTTGTGTTCGTTGATGCAAGCTGTTCAGCTGAGGCAGTTGCTAGGAGAGCGAAGAGAATCGCCGTTTTAAATAAAGGTAATCTCGTTGCTGGTGAACTTTCAACTTTGAAATAGAAAGGAATGATGATGAATGAGTTCGACTTTTTGGCTAACCAATGTCCGATTAGAAAGCGGGTACGATGTCGACCAAGGTATCATAACAGGGACAAAAACAGAATGTAATCATCTATTAATCAAAGAAGGGAAAATTGCAAAAATCCTTCCTTCAACTGAAGCGATAACAGACAATTTGCCGAAAAAAGATGTGAAGCAGCAATTGGTATTGCCTTCATTTATCGAAAAGCATTGTCACCTAGATAAAACATTGCTTAGTGATCGTTGGCGAGCAGTCACACCAGTAAAAAATATTTTTGAACGATTAGAAATTGAAAAAACTACACTTCCAAACTTGGAAACGACTACTCAAGAACGTGCAGAATCCTTATTGAATATCTACCAGCAGTCTGGAGTAACGCATGTGCGCACACATGTAGATATATATCCTGAGGTGGGGTTGAAAAATTTAGAAGAGGTTCAGAAGGCCTTGCAATCGTTTGAAGGCAAGCTCAGCTATGAAATTGTTGCATTTCCACAGCATGGTCTGCTGCGAACAAAGGCAAAAGACTTAGTTCGGGAAGCGGTTCGACAAGGAGCAAGCTTAGTCGGTGGTGTAGATCCCGCGACGGTTGATGGTGATATTGAAGCCTCTTTACAAGAAATGGTGGAGATCGCTGTTGAAGGCAATGCGGGAATCGACTTGCATTTGCACGATGCGGATCATTTAGGTATCTTTACGATGAAAAGATTGGCCCAATTAACGAAAGAGGCTGGATTACAAGGGAAAGTATCGATAAGTCATGCATTTGGACTTGGGGATATTTCAGCCGCTCAGGCAGAAGCGATGGCCGACATCTTAGCTGATGCAGGGATCACGATTATTACGAGTGTCCCACTCGGGAGAAAGTTTCCTCCTGTTCAATTATTGCATAGGAAAGGGGTAGAGGTTGCTGTCGGATGTGATAATATATTCGATGTCTGGTCCCCATTTGGAAATGGAGATATTTTAGAACGAGCAAGCCGTCTAGCTAAAATCTCAGGATGGGTAAATGAACAATCCTTAGCCCAAACACTTTCTTTTATCACTGGTGGAAAAACACCGCTTAATGATCAAGGAGAACAAATTTGGCCGAAAGTAGGAGACGATGCCGATCTAGTCGTCGTTGATGCTACATGTTCCGCTGAAACCATTGCGAGACGATCGAAGCGAGTAGCAACGATATTCCAAGGAGAAATCGTATCCGGAACTTTGTGATAAAGGAAGATTAACGATTTGAGTGAAAATCTGAAGATGATATCATCTTCAGTTTTTTTTAGGATGGCACAACAAAGACTTTATGCAGGACAAAAACTAAATATGAGGATATTGTTAAAGAAGAGGTGGAAATACCATTGTTCGTATATGGGCTGTTAGGAAATACCATTAATGACGTGGTATAATAATTGTACAGCTATACGGCAGGGTGGCAGTGGCAATCCCCAATGAAAGGGGGTGCTGCTGTTGATTACTATAAAAGACGCACTAGAGCTTATGATTGCATTCGCTTCTTTAATCGTCGCAGTGATCATGGTTACACAAAAAAAGTAACCCACCCTCGCCTGGCAAAGTGAGATAGTGAGTTACTTTTATTTCTTACATTCTTACACGATGCCACTGCACTTCTTGCAGTATGCTGTGCGAAAGGTACTGGTTGCAGCCAGTGCCTTTTTTATTATTTTTATTTATACTTATATTATACCTATTTTTAAAAAGATTAACAATAATGACTACGAACCTTCATGGTTTTTAAATGAAATCGTATCCGGAACTTTGTGATAAAGGAAGATTAACCATTCGGATAAAAAGCTGAAGATGGAAAATTATAAAGGGAAATATAAGAATCTTTCATTTTTTTTTCAAACTCTTCTATAAATCTTGTAATAAAATACGTTATATACCACAGGTGTTTCGTGATAATAAAGTTGTTTAAAATTAAAATGTATTAGTTATGCTACAAACGGGCCATTTTGTTGCAAGGGATAGGGCTGAGACATAGTAAAATAAAACCAAAAACCAATTGTAAACACACTATCGATTTTTGGTTTTATTGTGTTTAAAGACTCATAGGCCAAGATTTAATACTCGTGGAAAGAATTATATAAGCATGACCTCCTTAGCAAGCATTTTACATGTAATTTACATAAACCTATTTCACCTTACAGATACTCGAGAAGTGTTGGAATTGGATATTTGGGATATAAGGGTTTTAAATGAAAAATATAACATTGAATATAATAAATCCAAAACAGTGTATACACTCGATTTTACCGCAATTAAAAACAAAAGTATCAGTGAGCAAGTCAAAAAGTATTTCAAGCAAGGTTATTAAGTATGGGGTACTGCAACAAACTATCTTTAGATAAATATTGTTAATCAATATTCCAATCAAAATCTCCTTAAAAATAATATTCTGATTATAAAAAATAATTAGTTAACCACTTGACATTGGAGTCAACTCAAATGTTATTCTGGATTCATGGAAAAACTTTATTCTATACAAGAGGTTTCGCAGATACTTGGGATGTCCAAAGATACACTTCGGTATTATGACCGGATTGGGATCGTCTCGCCGTTTCGGAAAGATAATCGGTACCGCAGGTATTCGAGGGATGACCTGATAGACTTGATGAATATTCAGATCATGCAGTATGCGGACTTTACTCTTGATGAAATCAAGGGGAAATTGGGTTTCCGCAAGATGGACATTATTGATTCCGCTTACTGCGAAGAGGTTGCTTCATTCCTTGAAGCTAAGAATGCAGAAATGCGCAAGAAGATTAATCATCTGGAAAAGGTCAGTGAGCTGCTCAATTTAGCAGCTGAAACGTTAAGGAATTTTAATAACGAAAGCGATCAAGGCTTGGCAGAATTCGTACGCGAACTTTACAAGGATATCCGGGGGAATGAACCGGGAATTTCTAAGGAGGGTTGTGATTATCATCAAGATTAGGAATTTTTATTTTCTAATTACAGGCGTTCTTGCAATGCTATCTGCCGTTACGCATGCATGGAACGGACATTCCTCTGTGCTACCGGCGCTCGACATGAGGGCGATGTCTATGGATACCCAGACAGTATTCACGTATGTTTGGCACATTATAACGGCGGAAAATCTGGTCTTCGGCATCGCATTTATTTGCATGTCATTCCAAAGAGGGCAATCGAAGATCCGTTTTGCCGCATGGATGATTGCGGCGATCCTGATCGTCCGACTGATGGTCATTCTTGGTGTAACGGCATTACTTGACAAATCCGCTCTTACGGATACGTTTATAGATTCGATTGCCATCGTAATCTTTGTTGCCTTGATCATACTAGGCACAACAATGAAGAAAAAACATGCCGCTGGTTATCACTAAAGTAAAAGAGATGTCCGAAAGTGGCTTTAATATGAAGTCACGATGTTGTAAAAAAGATGCGATACTTTACCCCTTTGGATAACTCATGCCTAAAGGGTGTTTTTTGTTTTGATTTCAAAAATAATAAAATGAGGAATGAACCTTGAGCGATGAAAGGAGAATACAAAAAGGAACATAAATTCCTTAAGTGAGAATAACGATGCAGGTTTGATTGAAGAAGGAGATAAGGAATAAGTATTGAAATATATTTATATAGAATGGTTATAGGGGGGAAATAATTGATTACATTTGCACCAATAATGATTTTGCTTATATATCTTTTGATTTTTGGTTTTATAGCCTATTTTTTAATCAACGTATTGCAATTCATGAGAAGGAAGAACCACAATGATGGATTACTTCTTCAAAAGATTGATGAACTCTCCAAAAAAATAGACGAACTGAAAAAGAATGAATAATTTAATAACACTTTACAGCAATCAGGCGCTTTTCTTTAACAAGAAGGCGTTTAATTGCGTGTATGACAGATTTAAGCTTTTGCTTTACATGTAAAGCTCTATCAAAGCTAAAATAATATATTGGGTACAACTTTAATGTTTTCACCTTGGGTAAACCCCCTTAATTCCATTAAAAAGAATCGCTCGTATGATATGATCAAACCAAAAATATCTGGCTAACCATATAATCGAACGGGGCAGTAGCCCAATAAGAAATAGAATAAAAGAATTTAAAAATTCCTACCCTCACTTTTTCTAATAAAGAGTGAGGAATTTTCTTTTCAAAATACTCTTCAACACCCTGAAAATAAGTTCTGAACACTACAAAAATGGCAACCTACAGAAGATTTAGCTTATTCTATACCTCACTATGAAATCATCCATTTCAATTTTTTTTACCGTTCCTCTAAACAGTATCATTTTTTGACATGATTAGAAGTTATTCTATAACCATCAAGTGATGGAGAAAAGTCATTTGAAAAATTTAAAAAAGAGGATGGTTTTGAAGATGACAAATTATACGCTAGAAGAAAAAGAAAGCTTTACCGTTACGGGTTTTGGAACAGAGCTTAAGAGCGATTATACAGACTTTGCTGGTATTAATAAGGAAAAATCAGACTTTTGGCAGACTGTCAGTCAAGATGGAACGCTTGACACTTTAAAAGCAGTAGCCACCAATGATTACATTTTTGCGGTGAACGAAGCAGTGAACAATAAGATGATGTATTATGCTGGCGTCATGACAGAGGATTCGGTTCCAGAAGCTTCAAGAGTGATCCAATTTCCTAAGGGGGAATACCTAGTTGTAAAAGGGGAGGGAAGGACAGCTGAAGAATTGAATAATATGCTTGTTGGCATTGCCTTTGGTCAGGTCTTGCCGGAAGCAAAGAACTTTGCCTATGTTGGTGGGCCAAATGCAACGGTTGAGATGGGGCAGCAAAACGGTTTAGTTATTGGAGAAATGTGGATTCCTGTTGTTAGGAAATAAAAGATAAAAGGAGAGATGGAAATGTCTTATACCGTTGATTTTAAAAATGTGTCTACCGTTGGTTTAGAGTCTTCACCTGTCGCAGAAACGCTTGCTGGTTTACGTGCGAATGAAGCCCGTTACTTTATGAACAAATATAAGCATGAATTTACGGTTGTACCAGGAAGTGAAAGCCAGGAGACCCTTGATTATGTGAACCGAATTTTGAAAGAAGAACGTGATATTGAGTTTGCGGCTAAACCATTAGAAACATCGCGTTTTCAAGTAGAAAATATCCAATTTACTTACGTCATTTATGAGGATGGTCTTGTCCTAAATATCATGTACACGGTAAATGATCCTAAGAAGCGGGCCGTTGGTTTTAAGCTTTCTGAGGGGATGGAGGTACCAAAGGAGTTAGAAGGGAAATTTAAGTTTGCTAGGCAGAAGTCTAAATTAGCTGGAACAATTCGAGGTTCGTTTTTTGTGATCAAAGGAGAATATTAAGGAAGGCATCAGTCGAGTAGGAAGAATCTAGAATTTTTGTATTAAATCATCCAATATCATCATTGAACTTAGTGAAAGCTATTTTCTCTATAGGTAAAAAATTGCTTTCACTAGCTTGCAAACCCAAGGGATGCGGCTATTTTCCTTAGTTACTTCTACTCTGCTAATGGGGGGTATCCCCTTTTCTACACTATCTGAAGAGTGAATGATAACTATAGATTGATCATGTCAAATTGAAGAATAGCTTTGCAAAATAGGAAAAGACGGGTAAGAACAAATGGTATTTCATTTTAAAATCAATGATTAAAGGAAGGGATCAAAGGATGAAAACAAAAGGAAAAATGATTGCTTATTGGACAGTTACTTCACTACTTGTATTTGCTATTATGTTAAGTGGTATTGGGCAACTCATGCAATTTGGGGGGAACATCGAGTTAGTGACGAATCTTGGTTACCCATTATACATTTTGACCATTCTCGGGATATGGAAAGTACTCGGAGCCATCGCTCTCCTCATGCCTGGTTTTCCTCGGCTGAAAGAATGGGCTCACGCTGGTATCTTTTTTTTAATGACAGGTGCGGCTCTATCACATGTGTTAGCTAATGATTATGGTGATTACGGTTTTAATATTATTCTTCCTCTTTCATATGCTGCACTCAACATCGCTTCATGGCTACTGAGACCACAAAATCGAATGTTAGGAAGTTTGCCTGGAAATACTGAGAAACGTGCAAAAATGCAAGGTTTAGCATTCAAAAAAATTAATGCATAGAGAGTATTATCGATTTAAAATTGAGTGAATACGCCACTGCATGATTTGGCATCTTAAACATTGAAGGATAAATCAATATAACAGCTTGGTACTCCTATATCTCATTTCATATCGAAGTAAAGGAAATATTCATGTTAGTATAAACGGTGAAAAAATAATTTTGTGAAGATTTTCACTAAAAAATGGTGGCGTTAATTAATATGGATTAACGCCTTTTTATTGAGGGTAATAAGCGAAAGGGAAGAGCCCCAAAATAGTTGGTCTGTTGATACTTTTTGAACCGGGAACTATTAATCAGTAGAAAACTATTTTGCCATTTTTGTAGACAAGACCGGAAACTTCAATTAGCGATGTTAGCTACTCCCTCTCATCTTGTGTGGTTTTTAACAATTCAATTCTTCATTCCACTAAGCAATGAAATATTTCATCTACTTCATTCGAAGATTCCACCAAGAATCTCAAAGGCCCCTTGTACAAAAACAGCCTCCCTAAAATTCGCTTGACACTTCTTGTGTATGAACCATATAATACATACAGCGAGTGTATTAACTATATAATACACATATGAATGAACCAATACTACATCCAGAGAAGATCATTTAATAAACTTAATCAGTTTATGATTAGGTAGGACGTTCCATCGTTTTGTAAGATGTAAATCCATATATATAATCAAAGGAGAACAACAAAAATGATGAGTGCTAAATTAAGAAAACTTATCTTTGCAGGAACCATTCTATATACCATTCTAATTCTATATTTTCTTTTTCTGGCTTTTAATAGATTAGAACATGCAACCAATTATGGATATGAATTCTTGTTAATTCCTGAATATCCACCACTTACCTTTCCAAGACTATCTTTTGGATGGATATACGATTTTGGAAATATTGCTGCTTTTATTCCTTTCGGAGTTTCCATTCCCCTCTTATATCGTGTAAGTTTTAAGAAGTTCATATCTATATTTATCTTGGTTATTCTCGTCCTGGAAACTCTACAGTCCTTAACTTTTCTTGGTACCTTTGATGTAGATGATGTAATTTCTAATACATTAGGTGCAGCGATAGGGTTTTGTGCCTATAAAGTAGGATTTTCTTCAAAAGTTACTTTAAAAAAACTCATGCTTTCAATTTTATCTATAGGTGTATTTCTCATTGGAATAATGGTCATCTCTGAAACGATCAACTTTGCTTTAAAGAAAAGAGAAAGCCCCATTCAAGCATTAAATGATGTGAAAGAAATGACAGGAAATCTACCTATGATTGAAAATCTTCAAAGTTTCACTGTTGCAGGAAAAATAATCGAGCCTAAAATGAACGTGTATACCAGTAAAGGTAAAAATAGCACCAAATATATCTATATGTTGGGAAACAAAAAGGATGTAACATTGTATTCCTATTTCGGATTTTCAGATAATGACGATCACAAAGGAGAAGTGACTATAATCGCGGACGGAAACGTGAGAGCTCAATATGATGGGGAAAATTTCAAAACAGAAGTTACGCTAATCATACCATTTGAAAAGGTAAATAAGATTACGATTATCGTTTCCGGAAACGCTAAACTGTGGGATGTAGGTTTCAGTGAAATGAAGCATTGGTGGGAATAAAGGGGAAATCTACTAAAAATTATATTTTGTAATATTTTCAAACAACTATAATTGTAGAGCAATACAGATAAATATAATTAAACGGATTTAAATCATATACTCGGTTAGTCTGACGGTTTTTCTTTTATGCCTTAGCTAATAGTAATAAACTTTGTTCAGATATAAACTCTGTTTTTCAAACCAAGCCATCTAGAATTTTCAATTAGTATAGGAGCTGGAATGGGTTCTTTATTTGTAGCTATTGCTATAATACGAAAGAAAAATTTCAAAAGGAGCAAATGTATAACAGAACAATAATAGAAGCATGCTGTATTTTCAGCATGCTTCTATTTAGTCGAATTATAAATAGCATTTGATCAGGAATAATCACACGAATAGAAATAGCTCTGTTTAATAGAATTAAGGCAAACTCTTAAACTTGTTAACCACATAAAAAATCCTCCATTCACCATTTTTATAAACAACTCTTTTATCCTCTTTGAGTTTTATTGATTAATATACAGAATACTAGAACCCACTAGAGTAAAGTTGAAACAATAAATTGTTTGGTAAGAAACCCCTTTTGTTTTTTTCTTTTTTTACCCATCTTAAATGGCTAAAATTGTTTAATAAAAATGAATTATTGGATTAAATAGATTATTTATTTAATATTGAATATAAAAAAATGTTTGACATACTAAAAAATTTTTTTTAGTATGTATAATATAAATTTAGTTTTTAGATAGGAGTAGTTTTGCTTGGAGAATATAAAAGATGAACTACCTTTTTTGACATCACTAGTTAAAGGGATTTCAAATCAATTTGGGGAGTCTTGTGAGGTTGTCCTCCTTGATCTTACACAATATGAAGAATATGGAAGTGGTTTAATTGTTTATATTGAGAATGGGCATGTAACCGGAAGAAAGGTTGGGGACACAGGTACAAATTTAGGGCTGGAGGTGCTTCGAGGAACTGAAATTGACGGAGATAAACATAATTATTTAACAAAAACTAAAGATGGTAGGATGCTAAAATCAACGACGATGTACATACGAAATAATGAAAACGTTCCTATAGGTTGTATTTGTATTAACTTTGATATTTCAGACCTAATGATGTCGGAAGCTGCCATTAAAAAATTTATTAATTTGGATGGTCTAAAAACGGATGTTAATGAAGTTTTTGTTAATAACGTAAATGATGTATTAGAAGTGTTAATTCAAGAAGCACAAGATTATGTGGGAAAACCTGTTGCACATATGAGTAAAGAAGACAAAATGAAAGGCATTGAGTACTTAGACAAGAAAGGTGCATTTCTTATAAAGAAGTCAGGTGATAAGGTTTGTGAACACTATGCCATTTCCAAATATACACTCTATAACTATTTAGATACTATTCGAGGAATTGTTCAAAAGTAAATGATCACAAAAAAACAGAGGGGATGTTTATTATGAAACAAGTAATTAAAACAGATTTAGCACCGATTCCAGGGGGGCATTTTTCACAAGGTATAAAAGTGAATAACAGAGTATATGTAGCAGGACAAACACCTATTAATGCTGAGACAGGGGAAATGCCTGCTACCATTGAAGAACAGACTAGGCAAGCATTAATGAATATAAAACATGTATTAGCTGCTGCTGGAGCAAAACTAGAAGATGTAATTAAGATTAATACTTACTTAACAGATTTAAATGATTTTGATAAATACAATGAGGTTTACAAAGAGTTTTTTAAGGATCCACTACCAGTGAGGACAACTTGTGGTGTTAATTTAAAAGGTATCCCTATTGAAATAGACGCGATTGCGGAAATAGATGAATAACCAATTAATCTATTAATAATTAACAGATTAGGTCGGTAATATTCTTTCATGCGAATATAAGGGAATATTACCTCCTTAGCTTATATTTTGAAATTAGATATTCCTTTACAAAATATTAAAACCTAGATAGGGGTGGAATAGTAATATGCGATTAGAGGGGAAAGTAGCTGTAATAACTGGGGCAGGTCCAGGAAATGGTATAGGTAGGGCGATTGCACTTGCGTTCTCAAAAGAAGGAGCAAAACTCTCTCTTAATTATCTTGAGGGAAATAATAATGATAAAGCAACGTTCTATGCAGAATTAAAAGATTATGAAACTAGCGTGTGTGTTGTTGAAGGTGATATTTCTAAAGAGGATACAGCTAAAGAATTGATAGAAACAACATTAGAGAAATATGGAAGAATTGATATTCTAGTAAATAATGCAGGGATATCTACTCCAGCATTACTAAAAGATATGACTGTATCTAACTGGGACCGCATGATAGAGGTGAATTTAAGAAGTGTCTTTCTTACAACTAGATTTGCGCTGCCTTCCATGATCTCACAAAGATTTGGGAGAATAATTAATATTTCCTCCCAAGTAGCTCAAAAGGGAAGTATAGAGCATTGTCATTATGCGGCTGCAAAGGCAGGAATAATTGGCTTCACTAAATCTCTTGCAATGGAAGTTGGGGAATATGGAATTACTGCCAATTGTATTGCACCGGGTCCAATAATGACCCAATTAATGAATGAAGTTAGTGATAACTGGAGAAGTAAAAAAATGAAGGAATTGGTTATACCAAGGTTTGGTAACCCCGATGAGGTAGCCCCTACAGCAGTATTCTTAGCTTCAAGTCCTGATGGTAATCTTTATACAGGACAAACATTAGGTCCGAATTGTGGTGACGTAATGCTTTAATCGTTGAAATTCAAAAAAGTATCCTGTTTTTCTATTTTCTAATTGCTATTTTTTTTATTTATCATAGTCAGTTAATTCCTAATATTAAGTCACCTGTACTTAGCTTTTTATATATCTTTCACTTTTGAAGGGAGAAAAAGTTAATGAGGACAAATAAGAATGGTGTTTTAAAGATTAAACCAGATCCCTCTCTATATAATTCTGATTTAGCTCCATTGTCGGGTGCAAATAAAAATTGGACTTGGTGGTCATACAGTGCAATCTGGATGGGCATTGTACATAATCTAGTTGCTTGGCAAGTGTCTGCGCATTTAATGGCGGTTGGTTTGAGTTTTTGGCAAGCGTTTACATGTGTTTTATTAGCCTACGGAATAGCATTTATAGCAATCCTATTTAACAGTTATTCAGGATCAAAGTATGGGGTACCCTTTCCAGTTTTAATTAGAGCTGCTTTTGGTACAAAAGGAGCCCATCTTCCAGTATTTATTCGAGCAATCCTGGGTGTATTCTGGTTTGGTGTTCATATGTATTTGGGGAGTATGGCGGTAAATGCAATTTTGGGTGCTTCCTTCTCTTTTTGGGAAGGCTTGGGTGAGTACAGGATATTAGGAATGGGCTTGAATAATTTTATTGCCTATGTAATTACCTGGTTACTCCATGCCTATATTATTACTCATGATATTGAAAGGGTAAGAAAATTTGAGAATTGGGCTGGACCTCTAGTAATGATTGTTGGTTTAGGATTGGTTTGGTGGGCAATCGATAAAGGAAATGGTCTTGGAAACTTAGTTTCAATTCCAAGTACTGTCTCAGGAACAGAGTTTTGGATTACCTTCTTTTTAGGAATGTCTGCATTACTCGGAACAGTTGCAACTCTTATATTAAATATATCAGATTTAACAAGATTCTCGAGAAGTCAAAAAGATCATATGATCGGTCAAGGTATAGGGATGCCCTTAATGTTTATCATTTTTTCCTGTATGGCATTATTGACCACTGCAGGTACAATGATTGCTTTTGATAAACCAATTACAAATCCAATAGATGTATTAACGCAGTTCAATCATCCTTTTGTTGTAATTCTTGGAGCAGTTTCTATACTAATGTCCACACTTTCAGTTAATGTCGGAACAAACGGAGTTGCGGTTGGTTATGATTTGACTAGTTTAATGCCGAAAAAACTTAATTTCAGTAGATCAGCACTAATTGCAATTATCATTGGTGCCTTATCAGCTCCTTGGTTATGGTATGAAGAAGGAGGAGGCTTTGACCTTGTAATGGGGGCAGTTGGGGCTACGATGGGACCTGTTCTCGGAGTAATGCTTGTCGACTTCTTCTTCATTCGAGGTAAGACCTATGATTTGGATAGTTTATTTACACACAATGGTAAATATGGTGGCTGGAATAAACATGCAGTAATATCATTTGCCATTGGTGTTGTTGCAGCTTTTATCGGGTTAATTATTCCATCACTTAGTGTTTTATATAGTTTTAATTGGTTTATAGGTGTAGGAATCGCTGGAATCTCTTATCTATTACTAATGTGGTCAAAGCGCGGTTCAGATTCTAATACTGATACTAATATGGTAGAGGAGCAAATTGTAAATGATAAATAAACAAAGATTACATGAACGAATTGAGTCTCTTGCAGAAATAGGAAAAACAGCTGATGGGGGAGTTACACGTATAGCATTTACAGATGAATACAAAAAGGGATTGGATTTAATAACAGCCTGGATGCAGCAAGCTGGAATGCGAGTAAGGATGGATCAGGCAGGAAATCTGATTGGCATATTGGAAGCTCCTTCTTCAGAGCTTCCAGCAGTAGCAATCGGTTCTCATATAGACTCGGTAGGAAATGGAGGTAAATATGATGGAACAGTTGGAGTGATTGCTGGTATTGAGGTAGCGCAACATATCTATGAAGAAAATATTTCTATTAAACGTCCACTAGAAGTGATTGCCTTCTGTGAAGAAGAGGGATCCCGTTTTCAGTCTGGAGGAGTTTATGGAAGTAGAGCAATGGCTGGTAAAATAACTTCCGATGATTTAGCTGTTAAAGATAAAGAGGGGGTAACCCGATACGAAGTTATGAAGCAATTTGGTTTGGATCCAGAAAGAATTCAAGAAGCTGAAAGAGATAGCAGTGAAATTTCACTTTACTTAGAAATGCATATAGAACAGGGACCTATTTTAGCTAAAAAAGATATTCCCGTTGGAATCATTACTGGTATAACAGGGTTGTCACTTACTGAAATCGTATTTGAAGGTGAATCAAACCATGTGGGTGCAACTCCTATGGATATGCGCAATGATGCCTTATTGGGTGCTTGTGAAGCTGCGCTAGCTGTTGAGAAAATAGTTAACAAATACGGTGGAACAGCTGTAGGCACCGCAGCAACCATGGACGTTTTGCCAAGTCAGGTTAACATTATTCCAGGAATCGTATCGACTGTCGTAGATGTTCGAGATGTTGATCTTATTAGGAGAGAAAATATTTTAAAGGACTTAGAGAAAAAAGTAAAAGAAATATGTGAGAATAGAGGATTAAACTATCAATTTATTACTAAATTAAAAGCTAATCCAGCGATGTCTGCAGACCATGTATTAGAGAGAATGAGAATCGAGAGTAAACAATTAGGGATTAAGACTTTTGAAATGCCAAGTGGAGGCGGACATGATGCACAACTAATAGCAGAATTTACTGATATGGGAATGATTTTTGTTCGATCTGAAAATGGTAGTCATAATCCAAAGGAATATGCTTCTCCTGAAGATATAACAAGCGGAACTGAATTACTAGCAAACGTTGCGTTACATTATCTGAAATGTTAGTGGAGATGATTTAATGAGTACAATAGTAAAAAACGGATTTATAGTGTCACCTACGGATACTTTTAAGGCGGACATAGAAATAGAAAATGGTACTATTGTTAAAATATCTAGTAATATTATTCCTTCTGATCAAGATCATGTGATCAATGCTGAGGATCAATACGTGCTTCCAGGTGGCATTGATCCCCATTCACATTTAGCAATTTCAGGAACAGTCGATGACTTTGCAAGTGGGACAAAGGCAGCTGCATCTGGTGGTATCACTTCTATAATTAATTTTACGGACCCAAAACCCGACCAAATCTCATTTTTGGAAGATTTAAATGAATGGAAGAAAAAAGCTGAGAATTCAATCATCGATTATGGTTTTCATTCTATTATTAATAGATGTGATAATGCGGTATTAGACGAGATTTCTAGATTACCAGAAAACGGAGTAACCTCTATTAAACTGTTTATGGCGTATAGAGGGACTAACATGGTCGATGACATGCAAATGTATCACCTAATGAAAAGAGCTGCTGAAGTCGGGATGATTACAAATGTCCATGCTGAAAATGGAGATATTATTGATTTACTTATAGAAGAAGAACTAAGAAAAGGAAATACAGATCCAATCTATCATGCTTATACTCGCCCATCACAACTAGAAGCCGAAGCAACAAATAGAGCATTGTCCATTGCAGAAATTTTAAACGCTCCTATTTATATTGTCCATGTTTCAAGTAAAGAAGCATTAGAAGAGGTACACAGGGCAAAAGAGCGTGGTGTTAAAGTTTATGGGGAAACATGCCCACATTATTTAGTCCTTGATGAAGAATATTTAAAATTGAACAAGCAAGATGCAGTAAAATACATTTGTTCTCCACCTCTACGTTCTAAAAATGATCAACAAGCTTTATGGGGAGGAATCCAATCAAGCGATATATCCGTTGTCGGTTCTGATCATGCCTCCCACCCATATAAAAATGGGAAAATTCTTGGTATGGAAGACTTCACCAAGGCTCCGAATGGATTACCGGGTATAGAAGATATGTATCGGTTACTCTATCATTTTGGAGTACATGAAAAAAGAATTTCTCTTCAAAAGTTTGTTGAAGTTTCTAGTTTTAATGCAGCAAAGATATTTGGTTTATATCCTAAAAAAGGAATCATTCAAGTAGGAAGCGATGCCGATATAGTAATACTGGATCCGAACAGAACTAGTGTAATATCTAAGCAAACTCAATTTCAAAGCACCGAGTACAATGTTTATGAAGGATTTGAAATTAGAGGGAAAATTACACATGTGTTATCAAGAGGAGAAGTAATTGTAAAAGAGAATGTCGTTTTGGGGAAACCAGGGCGTGGAAAATTTCTACATCGAAATAAACATATAGGAATGTAATTGAACATCTTAAACAACTAAGGGTGGTTAAAATTGAATGTCCTAATTACTGGAAGCTCTGGATTAATCGGTAAACATTTAATCTCTCTTTTTATAGAAAAAAATATAAATGTTATTGGATATGACAGGAGTCCTTCAAATTCAAATGCATATGGATATATATTCGAACAAGGAGAATTAGAAGACTTTCCTCGTTTAGCAGCAGTGTTAAAAAAGCATAAAGTTGATTCAATCATTCATAGCGGGGGAATATCTCATCCAATCGTGGGGAGTCATTCACCGAATAAAGTCATTCAAACGAATATAGTTGGAACGAATAATGTGTATGAAGCAGCTAGACTATTTGGAATTAAAAAGATTATATATTTAAGTTCCGGTGCTGTTTATGGCAAAAATAAATCTATTTCATTACAAGAAGAAGAAAAACCCACACCTACATCTATTTATGGAGTAACTAAGATAACTGGTGAATACCTTGCCCAAACGTTCACAAAACAATTTGGATTAGAGATCACAATTTTAAGACTCCCATTTGTTTATGGACCGGGACGCAGTATGCCCGATCCTATCAATTATCTTGTTCAAAAGGCTAAGAATGGTGAAGAGATAGCCATGGAAGGAATAGAACAACAACTGGAGTTTATATATGTTAAAGATGCGGTAAGAGCTATTTGGTTAGCATTAAACTCTGAAAATATTGGAGGGGAGATTTTTAACATAGGGAGTGGGCAGTTAACCTCTATAAGAGAAATAATTACAATTGTTCAAGAGATATTTCCTCATGTGACGATTGAACAAATAGATGCACAAATGGAATATGATGAGATGGGGCCACTTGATTGCTCTAAAGCAAAGAGATTGCTAGGTTTTGAACCCATTTATACTTTAAAAAATGGCATACTCGAATATGCAAATTGGGATGATGCGTAAATCATAGTCATAATCATTACTTCACTTAGGGGCTCTTTCAACTTTAGTTGGGAGTCCTTCATTTTTCCTCGTGGTTGTATTCGTTAACAATGATTGAAAGGAGTCTATGAAATGGATGTTATAACAATAGGTGAAAGTATGGTTTTATTTACACCTAAAGAAGAAGGTCCCCTTCGTTATGTGAGTGAATTTAAAAAGACAATGGGTGGAGCAGAGTCTAATGTTGCTATAGCATTAGCTAGACTTGGTCATTCAGTTGGTTGGGTCAGCAAATTAGGTGATGATGAATTTGGATTATTTATTAGAAATTTTATCCGTGGGGAAGGGGTAGACACTTCCCAGGTTATATTTGATGATCACTTGCCTACGGCGGTTTTTTTTAAAGAAAAGAGGTCTCAGTTAGATCCAAATATTTATTACTATCGGAAAGGATCAGCTTTTAGTTCTATTCAATTTGAAGATTTGGACACAGGTTATTTATCACAGGCAAAGTTTATACATCTGACTGGGATTACTCCAGCTTTAAGTCATTCATCGAAAGAAACATTGTTAAGAGTTGTGGAATTTGCACACTCAAATGAACAAACACTAGTTTTTGACCCTAATATACGTTTAAAGCTTTGGACTTCTAATGAAGCAAAAGAAACGTTATTGGAAATTTCGAAAAACTGCCATATTGTTATGCCGGGTATAGAGGAAGGAGTATTAATGACTGGTGAAACATCACCAGAAAATATCGCTAAATCCTTACTTAATAATAAAACAAAAGTAGTTATTGTAAAACTGGGCGAAAAGGGGGCATATTTTGCTACTCAAGAAGAAAATGCCTATGTCCCTGCATATAGGGTAGATCATATTGTTGATACTGCTGGTGCAGGAGATGGATTTGCAGCGGGGGTTTTATCAGGTCTGATAAGAGGTTGGGATTATTATCAGTCGGTAAGATTTGGGAATAAAATCGGCAGTTTTGCTTTAGGTGTTCTGGGTGATATGGAAGGTTATCCTTATTGGAATCAAGTGAGTTCTGAGAATAAAAAAAGTCAAATATTACGTTAAAAGGAGTTGCTTAAACATGTTACCTAAAGTGAAGCTGTTAGCTCAACTAGTTGAAAGTGGTGTTGTTGCAGTAATTCGAAAAGTTCCAGAGGACAAAATTGAATCGTTAGTTAGCAGTTTAATAAATGGTGGAATTAACGCTTTAGAAATTACCGTAGATTCACCTAATGGATTTACTATCATTAAAAATCTTACCTCTAAATTTAATCATCAAGCAATAATTGGAGCGGGTACTGTCTTGGATAGTTCTTCCGCCAAATTGGCTATTAATAATGGAGCAGATTTTATAGTGAGTCCCTGTTTAAATATCGAGGTAATAAGAACCACATTGAGATATGGAAAAATCTCAATTCCCGGAATAATGACGCCAACAGAGGCATTAACAGCAATAGAAAATGGAGCAGATATAGTTAAAGTATTTCCAGCCGATTCTGTAGGTCTAGGATTTATTAAAAATTTAAAAGGTCCTTTATCACAGATACCTATAATGACCACAGGTGGAATTGATTTGAATAATGTCTCCAATTATATAGAAGAGGGAGCAGTGGCTGTAGGAATAGGTGGAAATTTAATAAATAAACAACTAATATCAAATGGAGATTTTCAAGAGATTGAAGAGATTGCAAGAAAGTATGTAAATGTCGTAGCACTAGCGCGTGGGGGAAAATAATCTATTAGAGAGGGATATAGGGAGTTTGTTTACAATAGGAAGTAAAAGAAAAGTCCTCCGAAATGAGGGTTTTTCTTATTGGAAATTAGAAAAGAATAGATTATTGATTAATCAATTTAATACACCTCACCGTTTTGCCATTTGCTTGATAAGAGCTATAATGTGTTCCCTAATAATGAATTTCCCAATGGGACATGGTGGGACACTGTACCTGACCCCGTGTCCCACCTGTGTGAAACCTAAAGCATCTGTTAAACGTATTATCAATAATACATAGTTCTATGTGGATTCAATCATAGATGTTTTGCTAGTTTCCTTGAAACACAGTAAAGAGTAGAAAGTAGGGGGATCAATGATCATTAATAAGGCAGTAAATAATCAATTTTATTCGGTTATTTCACATGTGAAAAATACTTCTACGATGTTAGATTGTTCAGGTTCAAGTGTGATGATCATTCATCAGGATCAGATTGTGGCGGAGGAATATTGGGGGAGTCATTCTACAACACGTCATGCACGTCCGATTCAAGAGGATTCACAATTTCATGTGGCATCTGTGCGGAAAAGTTATATTGGTTTTGCTGTAGCCTATGCTGTCCAGAATGGGTATATTAAATCGATTGATGATGCGGTAACTACCTATTTAAAAGACATCAATCATGAACTTTTAGGAGAAACAACAATTCGACATTTACTCACCCACACACATGGTTTGACGACGAATGATGGGAAAATCCTAAGAGAATTTGCTCCGGGACAAAGCTGGGCCTATCGCGATATTAATATTGATTTTCTAACACAAATTGTAAAAATTACATCGGGGAAAACGGTCGCTCAGATCTTAGATGAGCAGGTATTTACCCCATTAGGCTTTAAGGAAACGGGATGGTATGACGAACCGAAGGAGCAGTTAGTGGAGGTCATGAGACAAGCAAATGATAAATTTTGGTCGACAAGTAAGGGAACGGATGGAGATCAAAAGAATATGTATGTCTCCACGAGAGAGCTTGCTTATTGGGGATATGTACATTTGAAACAAGGGTTCATTAATGGAAAACAAGTCGTACCAGCGGATATTCTAAAGCTTGCTACTACGCTCCAAAGTCCAATATTACTCGATAAGGATCTTCCTCAAAACGGATTTTTATGGTTTGTGAAGGATTTGCCTGCTGCGAAAACAGAAATTGGCCTTCTTGTACCAAAGGACTCTTATCAAATATTAGGTTATACGAATGTAGCATTATTAGTCATTCCAGAACATGATGTAGTGGCCGTTCGAATGTTTAATCGTTTCGGTTCAACACCGACCTATGATTATTTATCTGACATTCGAGCATTTGGCGATACGGTGATGGGCTGTTTATAGAAGCTTCAAATAATATGAGATTACAAGTGAGGTACGGTTAATACGATGAATACATATGAATATAAAACGATTAAAATTGAGAGTAAAGGATTTTTCAAAACGACCATGGAAAATGATCAATTATTGAATGAATATGGTGCAGAAGGATGGAAAATCGTTTCATCGTTTGCGGAGCAAATTAATGGTATTACCAGTGCTGTCTATTATACATTCATGAGAGAAAAAGAGGCCAATTAAGTCGGGTTCTTTTTTGCGGTATAAAAAAATCATATAAAAGGAGAGTTATTCACGTAAAATAACTCTCCTTTTTGTATATCCTAATCAAAATAAAACAAATCCTCGAATTTCTTATCCAGTGCAATACATAGGATTAATGCCAACTTTGCTGTAGGACTGAATTGACCAGTTTCGATGGCACTAATCGTTTGCCGAGAAACACCGACCAGTTTAGCTAAATCTCCTTGGGATAGGCTTTTTTCTGCTCTGGCAACTTTTAATCTATTCTTTAATATTAACTTTTCATCCATTCGTTTAAATCACACCAATCACATAGGCTGTGGCGAATCCAATTGTTGCGACTGCTCCCACAATCGCATTAATAAGGAAGAATTTTTTATTTGGTATTCTTTTATATTTATAAAATGATATGACTGTAAGATTGGCTGTCAAAATAGAAAGCATATCTGTTATGGGTTGATTCATAAACATTTTGAAGAAGAGATAGATAAATACTACTACAAGTATCCCTATCATTCCTTGATAAGCAGAATCATCATCTATTTTCCGTTCTCTCTCGTCCATATTTTCATTTTCAAGTCGGCTTTTCATTAAAATTTCCTCTTTTTTCAATTATAGCAACTCCTTTCCTTATATAAGGAGAATATCATATACATTTCCATATGTAAAGAAAACTTGTCATTTTATATATAAAACTTTACACGATTTCTATAAAACTTGTCGATTATAATAAGAAAAACCGAATGTAAAAGAATTACATTCGGTTTTTATCTGTTATCTATTATTAAATGCGTAATAATTCTATTTCCGCATTTTCAAACGAACCATCTCTACGACAATCGATCTTCCTATTTTGCTGAAGTGTTTGTTTTCCCTTATGAAGGCAAATCTGTATTCATTTCCTGCAGTTGTTGTTTTTGATTCAATTTCCGATAAATAAGCGCAAGCATCATTGCTGGAACGGTACAAACAATCATCCCGATAAAGGCGTATCTTGGCTCGATTTCATATAAATAGCCACCGAAGATCGTAAATACGGCAGTACTCCAGCTTAGAGCAAGAGCGGAATAAATCCCTTGTGCCTTCGGAATCTGTTCATGTGGAATATTCTTGATTAAGTATTTCATAAATGCATAATGACCCATCGCAAATGAGCAGGCATGCAATGTTTGCGCAAGACAGAAGACAATCACATTTGGAAAGGCAAATAGTAATATCCAGCGGATGGTTGAACCGAGTGCAGCCAAGGCCAGTAAGGAGCCCACTGAAAACTTATGAAAAGCTTTATCTGCTCTTGAAAAGAAAATAATTTCTGCGATAACCGCGATATTAATAATGACACCAATTAAATATTTTGGTGCATGAAGTTCCTGTAAATAAATATAGCCATAATTATAATAAGATGCATGGGCAGCTTGTAATAAAATAACGACTAAAAGTACTAAAGCAAAATGTTTAATCGTAAATAATTTCAGCATGCCACCTTGTTTCGTTTTGTCCACTTTTGGTTTTTCTGTTAGCACGTCAGGTGCACGCAATAAGCTGAGATATACTAACACCATTGTTCCAAGTAACATCATCCATAAAATCACTTGATCCCCAAGTGCCCCAGTAAAGACAGTTAAAATCAAGCCTGCTATGACAAAACCAATCGATCCCCAAGAACGACTCTTTCCATAATGTTTCAATTGATTATGTTGAACAAGAATCCCTGCTGCACTATCTAATGCAGGCATCAGTGCAGGGTAACAAAAATGGAAGAGTAGGGTGATCACTAGTAAACTTGTAAAGGAATTGGCTGGTATATAACATAGAATTGAAATCAATGTTGCAATCCCCATTCCATTTAATAAGGTTTTACTACTAAATTTCCCTGATAAATAAGGAAATGCTAGTAGAGTAGAAAGGCCTCTTGCTAACAGTCCCAGGCTCATAATCAAGCTGGCTTGTGATACTGTCATCCCTTTGGCATTAATCAACCAACCTGTCCAGTAAGGTAGAAAAATCCCCCATGTCATAAAGAAAGTAAAAAACTGTCGACTCATCCAGCGTTGTATATTCATTCTCTTTCCCTCCGTTGATTGCATGATATCATGAAGAACCGTACAATAATGTGAGAAATCTCATATTTTAGAGGTGGATCATGGAAATTTATAAACAGGAAAAAAGACAGCATTATATTGAAACCTATTCGATTGCCCATCTATTTTCTTTTCCCATTGCTGAATATATACAAGTCCATGAATATAAGCGTGGCGAATGGATTATTAAAGAAGGAACACGTCCTGATTATTTATTTTATGTCATTGAGGGAAAAGCAAAAATTTATGTAACCCATCAAAATGGCAAGACTTCCTTACTTAATTTTATCAATGTCCATGATTTTATTGGGGAAATGGAGCTTTTAAATGAGGTGTACTATTCAAAAGGAATTCAAACCTCTACAACTACCATTTGCTTTGCCATTCCTTTTCAAAGCTGTCGCACAAAGCTATTAGAAGATGTGACTTTTCTTCGCGAACTTTCTATGTTTTTAAGTGCAAAGGCAACCCGAATCGCGGCAAAGTATTCACATAGCCTCGCTTTTCCATTGGAAAATCGGCTGGCAGATTTCATTTTGCAAACGGCAGATCATGATGTATATAAGGAAAAGCATGTGACTGTATGTGATTTTTTAGGCGTATCCTATCGCCATTTATTGTATGTTTTTGCACAATTTTGTGAGAAAGGATTTTTAAAAAAGGAAGGAACGAGCTACCGGATAAAACGGCAGGATGAACTAAGTAGACTTGCTGAAATGCTAAAAAATGAGTAGAAATAGGATAAAAAATAGCCTAGGTCACATGAATAGGACATAGGCGAAAGTGAAGAGGGATTAAATAATCGTATAATATGGTTCATAGCGCGGGTTTGTATAATAAGGTGGTCTATTGCCAATCATCGGCAGTAACCATGAGTGATCCATATAGTGCATTGTGACTTTCTCATTCGATTGATTGATTAAAAGATCCTTTACTTGCATATGAAATTCAAATTGCAATGGTTTCGCCTCCTTTTTTTATACGTATGATTTTTAGAATGGTTTTGAGCAAGTCTTTTCTCGAGGTACTAGACATGCACATGTATATTAGCCTATTCATACTGTATCGAAGAAGAAATTCATGTAGGAGGTTGTCAATTTGAATCAGGAAGAAAAGCCAAATGAGGAGAGAAATCAACAGGAAATTGATGGAAAACTCGCAGAAATGAGAGCATTACAGCAATGGTTTAAAGAGAATCAAATTACTCATCCATACCCCTTGTATCCGAATTATGGGAAAATCACTCGCTATGAAGAGGTACCATTGAGTAATCCTGAACAACGTCAGCTTCGTCAGCCTGGTCTCGAGGATCTTATGGTGCCAAAACCAATTATTGAGAATCCTAATTACAAAGGCAGCGGTAAATTGAAGGGGAAGGTAGCTCTAATTACTGGAGGGGATAGTGGAATCGGAGCGGCAGCAGCCATCGCCTTTGCAAAAGAAGGGGCAAACGTCGCTATTGCATACTTAGAAGAACATGAGGATGCGAATCGAACACGAGCAAGAATTGAACAATTAGGTCAGCAATGTTTACTTTTACCAGGAGATGTGAAAGAAAAAGCGCATTGTGTAGAAATCGTCGAGAAAACAGTTCAGACCTTTGGCGGGCTCGATATTCTTTGTAATAATGTTGGGATTCAATTTCAACAAAATCATTTATTGGATATTACAGATGAACAGTTTGATGAGACCTTTAAAGTAAATTTCTACTCGCATTTTTATACAACTAAAGCTGCTCTGCCACATCTTAAGCCTGGAAGTTCAATTATTGGTACAACTTCTGTCGTCACTTATGCTGGCGAACCACTTTTAATCGATTATTCCGCGACAAAAGGAGCAATTGTCGGCTGGACACGATCCCTTGCGAAAAGTCTTGCTGATCAAGGAATACGGGTCAACGCGGTTGCGCCGGGGAGAATTTGGACACCTCTAATTCCTGCAAGCTTCTCATCGGATATGAACGCTTTACACGGGAATAATCTGTTCAAACGGATCGGTCAGCCATTCGAATTAGCTCCAACCTATGTATATCTTGCCTCAGATGACTCACGTTTGGTGACGGGGCAGGTGCTGCATGTTGATGGTGGGGAATCGACTCATTCATAAATAGGATGTTAAAATTATTGGAATTTTGTTATAATTAATTGGAAAAGAACTGTAGAAAAAGTCCTTTTTGAAGGGCTTATTTTTTTAACTAGAATGGGAGGAGGAATAAAATTGGATTGGAAAAAATATGCTATTATTGTTCCACCGGCTGTTCTTCTAACAATTATTTTAGCCTTTAGTTTACCTCTTGGTTTGAAGCCGTACACACTTGCTATCCCTTTGATCTCTTGGGGAATTTATTATACTTGGATTCACATGGAGAAGCAGAGAAAAAGTGAGGATACTGGAGGTAAATAAAATAGATAATATATTTTTTTAAAAGCATATCATGTACTTTTTTAAGTCTCATTCTTTATTCACTCGAGACTTATTTTTATGTGTTTTTGTTTACAGAATTTCCATCACCTTTGTCCTAATTTCTTTTTATAATGGAAGAACGCTGATCCAAAAGTAGATGGAATCAGCGTTTTTAGCTCCTATTCTAAAGGTATCTTGATCTCTTGTTCTTTTAATACTTTTAGTTTAGGAGGGATACGTGTTACTATGGTCAATGGTTCATTTTTATCTATTGCATTAAACTCTTGTACATACTTATTTTGCTTGATTCGTTCTGGGTATCCTTTCTTTTCACTTGTTAAGTTAGTCCCTGCTTTATCTTCCAACCATAAACCGTTGTTTTGGAAATGGCCGTCATACGGAAAATCACTTACTACTTCGAAGAATAATAATGTTTTATCATCAGAGTATTTTACATCTGTAATTATAATTTTGCCCATTTCACCCTGATCCAGTGTTATTGGTAAATGATCTAGATGTAAGGATTCTTTAATCCATTCCGGTTCTTTATTTGTAATTGGAAAAAGATAGGGACTAATCGTTAGATATTTCGAACGCTCCTCTAAAGGTGAAAAGCGATATTCCATATGCATCACGAATTTTCCATCCTTATCATTACCTGAACCAGACGCGCTCAATTGGGTAAGTGATTCCCCTTTATCATTTAATAAATTAAATTGTAGGAGACTATTATCAATCATTTGTGGATCTTCTCCTGTGGGTATCGTCCGATCAATTGATACTTTTATTCCTGCAGGGCCAAGTTTAATCGTTTTCACCGTTATTTTTGTATATTTATATTCTTTCGTTTGATTTGATTTAATTGTTTTTACTTTTTCTTTAGATTTGGTTACTGGTATTTCAAAATTCCAATTGCCTTTTACCTCGCCAATATTGTGCAACCTCATTCCTAAATTAAATGAATCTGGTAGATCATCCATTCCTTCAATATTAATGACCCCTGCGTATTGATTACTTGATATAAATTCCCCACTTCGATTATCTGCAAAATTGACCTTTTCTCCGTTAACCTTTAATTCAAATTCTCCAAGCTCATCTCTTTTCTCAGGGAATTCTTGTATATAGCTTATTGACAAGCGTGTGCCATCAAAAAAGATATCTTTTAAGGTTATACTTATATTTTGATCTGTAACTGTCTTTTCGATTTTCTCAGATAAGCCTTTTTTGCTTGCAATGTTAAGTCCTTTATCACCTATAAATTCAAATACAGAATTTAATACAGGAATAGATGAGAGTACCTTCGCCATAGCTGGTGAGACAAAAGCAGAACTAATAAGTAAACAAATGGAAAATACAGCAATTCCAATGAAAGGGTATATTTTTTTAATTTTCTTTTTTTGCTTCTGTTGTGCTTTTTTTATAGCAGCATCAATTGTTAGATTAAGCTTATCATGAGGGACGTTAATTTCATCAATCGAGTCTTTTATATTTGGAATATGATTATTCATTAATGCATTCCTCCTTTAGCAGGACCTTCAATTGGTTGATTGCTCGATGAATATTGGTTTTCACCGTTCCTTCAGGGCATTCCAGAAATTCAGAAATTTGTTTAACTGATAGATCTTTATAGTATCTAAGAATAAGAACGGTCTTATATTTTTCATTCATCTGATGAATAGCGTGGAGTAAATCTAATTTATCAGAGGAATCTAATTTCTGAGTGGATTCAATTTTCTCTAGTGTGTCCTGCTCAATTGGGATGATTTTATTTTTATACTTGATGTAATCTAAAGCTGTATTGATTAAAATTCTTGTAATCCATGTTGGGAAATAGGAAGGTTCTTTTACTTTATTAATTGAAATATAAGCTTTATAAATTGTTTCTTGAACAATGTCCAAGGCATCATTTTCATTTTTTACATAAGTGAAAGCTATTCGATACAGTTTTTCTTTTTCTTTATGAATAAGATTTAAAAATGCTTGTTCATCGCCTTTTTGTGCCTTTTTTACTAAATTGAACTGAAACATATTCACACTCCTTTCCTTCATTCATTAGTTAGACTGACCGCTCTGTCATTTCGTTTCAAAGAAAACCGCAAAAATAAGTTATTGCCTTTGCTTTTATACTTTGCTTCTATTTATGAATGAAAAAAATATATAATTTAACAAAGGAACATAAAAAAGTTTTTGATAACTAATGAAATTTTTGCAAACGAATTATAAATGTTTTGTGAACATCATACCTTTCCATTAATTAGGTATTTACAACAGCATTTTAGAGGTGTTATGTTATTGCTTGTCGACCGAAAGTAAAACTGAAATAAGGTGGGATTTTCTAATGGCACTCCTTGAAGAAATGAGTACGTTAACCACAACAAATACTGAATTCATTTGGAAGAAAAATAAAATAGTAATTGAGAATGGTTATTTAACAACAAGTGGTGTGATAAATAATATCCGTGTTCCAATGAACGCGATTGAGACCGTTGTATGGTCTATAAATCCTGCGAAGCCGACGCTTTCCCCTTGTTTAAAAATTATTGGTAAAGGGATTGTACTTGCTGAAATTCAAATTGGAATTGATATTATCAATGATGTTCAAGATTGGATTTTAACAAAAAGTAACGGTTAAGGAAATGACATTCGTGTACTTCACGAATAGCAAGAGGCTGTCTCAATTGAACGTGTTAGTCACTTTCGAGACAGCCTCTGATGGAAGCATGAGGTTATTTATTCTTCCTTATGATTTATTTTCTTTTTTACTCGTCGCCATATAATATAACTAATGCCTCCTATAAGTGCTAAGATGGCAAGAATTGGAATATTCCCAATGATCAGGATAAATAAGCCTGAAAAGAAAGCAGCGATATAATTAATACTGTTCATAAATTGCTTTTTCGTTTGATCCCATGTATTTTGTTTATCATTATCAAATCCTGGAACGACGACTGTTTTCTCGAATAAATTAATCGTAACAGTAGATAAGCTTGTTTGATTTTCTAAATACTTCATTTGACCTTGTATCGTTTCGATTTCCTCTTGAACTTTAGCTAATTCATTTGAGATTTCCAATAATGTTTTGGTATCCTTCGCCTCATTCATAAATGCGGTCAAACGTTTTTCCACTAATTGCTTTGCTTTTAATCGTGATGTTAAATCTACATATTCCTCGGTTACATCCTGGCCAGAAATGTTTTGATTCTCTGTTTTTACTCCGAGCTTTTTTACATTATTTAAAAAGGAATGAAATTGTTCCTGGGGGATTCTAATGGTTAAAGAGCTATCTTTTCGTTCCTCGGTGTTTTGACTCATATTTTGTTCAACAATATACCCACCCAATTGTTTCACCATTTGCGTAATTTGTTCCTGTACTTGAGTTATTTTTTTTACTTCCATATCAAGATTGGCGTTATAAATGACCATCCGTGATTGTGAACTGGCATTAGCTTGCTTATCTTCCGTCGTTTCTTCAATTTTGCCCTCCTCTGTAGAATGATTGAGGGCCATTTTTTCAGAGGACTCATATTTTGCTGAGTCACTACTCTTGGATGATTCACTATTACTACTACATGCAGCTAAAAAAATCATTGCTAAGAAAAGTAGAACCATTCCCTTCCATAGCCGTTTCATCTTATCACATCCTTATAAAATACTGATTCGTTAATTGATTTGACGTATAGATGACAAATAAGTTACATATATGAAATCCCAAAAATTTGGAGTGATAAGTTTCATTTCATTCCCTGCTTTGCTATTCTGTTAATAATAAATATGGGAAGGAATGGATAAATGAACAAAAAACTCATTACTTTCATTTCAATCGTATCAGTCATTTCAGCGTTTATTTGTCTATTAGGAATTGGTTGGGTATTGCAGGATCAATGGTCTGAAGCGAAAAACATCGACACGGCCAATCAACTCCCAACGAAAAGCGTTCCGGAAGCAAAAGATAATCAGCATCTAAATATCACCGCATTAGGAGATTCCTTAACAAGGGGAACAGGGGATCCAGAAGGCAAAGGATATATTGGGTATATGATTGATGAATTGAAGGAGAAAACCAAGCAAAAAATTCTTCTTACTAATAGTGCGATCAAAGGCCAAACTTCCTCACAACTCCTGAACCAACTTGGGCAAACTGAAATTCAACGTCAAATTAAGAATGCAGATCTTATCCTATTGACTATAGGTGGAAATGACCTTTTTCAAGGGGGAGAGGTATTATTAGAATTAAATGGCGAAATGGATGTGCAATCGGAAAAGCCCTATCTCAAAAATCTAAAACAACTCTATACTAAGCTACGTTCATTAAATAAACATGCGACGATTTTTCATATAGGTCTATATAATCCATTTATTGAGATGGAGGAATCAAAGCAAACTTCTGAGTATGTCCGACAGTGGAATTTTGCTAGTGCGGAATTGGCGGCCAATTATCAAAAAATTGTGTATGTACCAACATTTGATCTTTTTGAATTGAATGTCAATGATTATTTATTTAGCGATAAATTTCATCCCAATGCAGCGGGCTATCAATTAATAGGTGAACGAGTTGCCAGCTTGATTAACTTTAGTGAGGGGAAATCAAAATGAAACAGGTTCCTGCCCTTCAAGTGAAGGATTTACGTAAAACGATAGGAAAGAAAGCGATTATTAAAGGTTTAAGCTTTGATGTATGGCCTGGCGAGGTGTTTGGTTTCCTCGGTCCAAATGGAGCAGGTAAGACAACGACTATTCGTATGTTAGTCGGTTTAATTAAGCCTACTTCCGGATCGATCTATATTTCTGGAAGGAATGTTCAATCAGATTTTAAGCATGCGATGAAAAACTTAGGCTGCATTGTTGAAAATCCTGAATTGTATCCCTATTTATCTGGTTGGGAAAACCTCGAATATTTTGCAAGAATGGACCCTTCGATTCCAATCGAACGTTTACATAAGGTAACAGAGATGGTGGGGTTAACCAATCGAATTCATGATAGGGTGAAAACCTATTCCCTTGGAATGCGCCAACGATTAGGGATTGCTCAAGCTTTACTTGGAAATCCTAAATTATTAATTTTGGACGAGCCAACGAATGGGCTAGATCCAGCTGGGATTAGGGAGATGAGAGAATTCATTCGCTTTCTTGCCGAAGAAGAGGGACTAAGTGTCCTCGTATCCTCCCATTTATTGAGTGAAATTCAATTATTATGTGATCGGGTAGCAATTATTACAAGTGGAGAAATTATCCGAATTGATACCGTAGAAGCACTGCTTTCGGAAAAGGAACGGGTCATTTGGAAGGTAGAACCACGTGAGAGAGCTAAAATGCTACTAGAGGAAGAGACAACCGTGAAGGAAGGAAGCGAGGATCAATTAGTTACTCCCCTGAACGAAGAGAAAATTGCTGATTGGAATCGAAAGCTGGTCGAGGCAGGGGTTCAAGTAATGGAAATGAAAACAGTCCTTCCTGCTTTGGAGGATCTATTCCTAGAATTGACGGGAGGAAATTCGATTGATTAATTTAATTTTCAATGAGCAATTAAAGCTTTTTCGTAAAAAACGTCTCTTCGTGATTATTTTAATTGTTGCGTGTCTCGTCCCGATTTTTACCTATGCACAATATAAAGATGTAAAAACGACACAAAAAAAGATGGGTACCAGCGATTGGCGGGTTCAACTGCAGCAAGAAATCGTGGATATCCAAAATCGTCTTACTTCAAGTAGACTTCCAGAGGATTATGAAAAGTATTTTAAAATTAGACTGGCTCAGCAACAATATTATCTGGATCACAATATAAATCCCAATGCACCAGGGGCACCATCCTTTATGCGTGTTTTTGTAGATAATGCGATTGGTCTTCTGCTTCCATTATTAGTTATGGTTATTGCTGCTGATTTAGTTTCTTCTGAAGCAAGCGGGGGGACGATTAAATTACTGCTGACACGGCCAGTGAAACGATGGCAAATCTTATTGAGTAAATATATTGCGTTAATTTATTCTATCTCCTTTATCATTCTTTGTGTGGCACTCCTTACCTATCTTATGTCAGGAGTGGTCTTTGGCTATAGTGGCTGGAACATGCCGATGTTAACAGGATTTTCTACAAACGGTTCCGAGTTGATGACCACAAATGTCCATACCATCCCGCAATGGAAATATATCATTATGGAATTTGGTTTAGCATGGTTTGTCAGTATTGTTGTTGGCAGCTTAACCTTTATGTTATCCGTTCTTTTACGGAGCACAGCGGCCGTAATGGGGATTATGTTATCTGCACTTATTGCCGGGGCAATCTTAGTTAATATGGTTTCATCATGGGAAAGTGCGAAATATTTATTTATGGTTAATCTTCAATTAACGAATTATGTAAATGGTTCAAGTCCACCAATCGAGGGGATGACATTAGGGTTTTCCATGGTTGTTTTATTAGTATGGTTGATCCTATCATTAATTACTTCATTTGTTGTTTTTACGAAAAGAGATGTATATTAGTATAGTGAAAAAACATAATGTAGATTGGATGAAAAAATGAAAAAAGAACTGACTATTAAAGTGAAATCGAAATTTGTGAATAAATACAAAAGTGGCTATCCCTTAATTATGAAGGACGCCTTAATCAATCAAAATGGATTGGATGAAGAAGGAACGATCATTAAGCTTGTGGACGAAAAGAACAGGTTTATTGCCAAAGGGTATTATGGTAGACAAAATAAAGGGTATGGTTGGATTCTGAGTCAAAAAGAAAATGCCCAGTTTGATCAGCGCTTTTTCGAAAACAAGCTGAAAATGGCCATTCAGAGAAGAGAGGCGTATTATAACAGCTCCGACACAACCGCTTTCCGAGTATTTAATGGGGAAGGGGATGGCATAGGCGGAATAACGATTGAAAATTTTGATGGGTATTATTTAATCAATTGGTATAGCAAAGGGATCTACCAATTTCGTGAAGAAATCATCCAATCACTAACGAATTTAGTTGACTATAAAGGAATTTATCAAAAGAAAAGATTCGATACGAAGGGAAAATATATTGAAGAGGATGATTTTGTAACCGGTGAACGAGGACAATTTCCAATTCTCGTTAAGGAAAATGGTGTTCAATTTGCCATCTATTTAAATGAGAGCGCCATGGTCGGTGTCTTTTTAGATCAAAGAGAGGTAAGGAAAACCATTCGAGATAAGTATGCTAAAGGGAAAAAAGTATTAAATACCTTCTCCTATACAGGTGCTTTTTCGGTCTTTGCTGCATTAGGTGGAGCCACAAAGACGACAAGTGTCGACTTAGCCAATCGCAGCTTAAATAAAACCATCGAACAATTTAGTATTAATGAAATTGATTATGAGGCACAAGATATCATTGTAGAAGATGTCTTTAACTATTTTAAATACGCCGTAAGAAAGCAGCTCTCATTTGATATGGTCATCCTTGATCCACCAAGCTTTGCTCGATCAAAGAAATATGTATTTAGTGCGGAAAAAGATTATAAGAACCTGTTAAAAGAGGCGATTGCGATCACAGAAGATCATGGAATTATTGTTGCTTCTACCAATTGCAGCACCTTCGGAATGGGCAAATTTAAAGGATTTATTGACACAGCCTTTAAAGAATCAGGAAAGAAATATAAATTGATGGAGGAATTCTCCCTTCCTGATGATTTCCGAACAATCAAGGAATTCCCAGAAGGAGATTATCTTAAAGTGGTATTTATTAAAAAGCTTCCTTAATTAGGCTTAAAGAAGAAAGGCGGTTTATTAGGTGGGAAATCACTTAGTAGACCGCCTTCTTTCTATGTGAACTTCAGTTATTAGTACATATTTATTGTCTACAGTATCTTGAAAGAAAATCACCATTTTCAGTTTCCTCACGTTGGCCATGCTCCACCAATAAAAGAAACAATTTTCTATGTAAATCCTTATATGAACTTTTTTCTTTCACATGAAAATACACAATAGAGCATTGGTATGCAAATTGTTTCTTTTTAGGAGGTATAGAAGCTTTGTTTTAAAAAACAAAAAAATGAAATTAAATGAAAAAAATATTGTAAAAATGATAATAAAAGTATTAATATGAAAATAAATAATATTAAATTATAAAAATATTAAAAGAATTAATACATAGAAGGGATGCGGGATTGATGAATTTTAAAGGATACGATAAAAACTTTAGCCTGGTCGACAAAGTAGCGATAGTTACGGGTGGTGCAAATGGAATTGGAAAAGCTGTTTCGGAATTATATTTAGAAAAAGGGGCAAAAGTTGCTGTTTTTGATTTGAATCCCAATGTGGAGAAAATTGCAAGGGAAATGAGTACACAACATGCAATTGGTGTGCAATGTGATGTTACGGAAAATGAAAGTATGGAAAGTGCGATTCAGAAGGTAAAAGATCATTTTAAAAAGATTGATATTTTAGTTAACTGTGCAGGTATCGCATTACTAGATGATGCGGAAAACATATCTGATGAATACTGGCAAAAAACAATCGATCTTAATTTAACAGGTTCATTTAAAATGTGTCAAAAAGTTGGTAGGGTAATGATCGAGCAAGATAGTGGAGGAAAGATTATCAATCTAGCATCTCAAGCAGCTCTTATTGCATTAGACAATCATGTCGCATATGCAGCAAGTAAGGCGGGAATTATAGGGATGACTAAAGTTCTCGCTTATGAATGGGCACAATATAACATTAATGTTAATGCGATTTCACCAACTGTAATATTAACTGAATTAGGGAAAAAAGCCTGGGCTGGTGAGAAAGGAGAAAAAGCAAAAAAAGAAATCCCTCTCGGACGTTTCGGATATCCTGAGGAAGTTGCTGCCATTGCCTTATTTTTGGCAAGTGATGCAACAAATTTAATTACAGGAGAAAATATTGTTATAGACGGAGGTAATACGATTAAATAGTATGAGTTAGTAAAATGGCTGCTAGCTAGACTAGCAGTCATTTTTTTTAAAAGGTTTACAAGTTTAAACATTAAAATTAAAAGATATTACTTAAAGATTGTAATGAAATTTAATCTGCAACAACGATTTCTATATTGTATGCTTCTAATTTTTTTGAAAAATCTTCACTGACTGGTTTATCAGTTATTAATTTATCAATTTGATTTAATTTAGCTAATACAGCACTTGAAGATTTCTCAATTTTGGATGAATCAACAATAGCAATTACTTTTGCTGCACGTTTCACTATTTCTTTTTTTAGTTCTACTTCATACAAATTAAAATCTTCTAATCCTTTTTCTGCAGTAAATCCATTTGCAGAGGTAAACATAATATCGATATTAATATTATCTAAAATATTGATACCTAATGTTCCTTCAATGGAAGTGGATTTTGCTGTTACTACGCCACCGATAACAATTACCGTTATATCCGGGTTATCCTTAAGCTCTAGTGCTGCTTGAAGCCCAGTAGTGACAATAGTTAAGCGAATGGGTTTATGTTTAATAAAACGCGCTAATTCTAATGCTGTCGAGCTTGCATCAAGCAAAATACATTGCTTTTCTTCTATTAATTCAAACGCTTTTTCTGCGATTTTTATTTTTTCTTGTTTATTTTTCTTTTCACGTACCGAAAAACTAGTTTCATTCTCTATTTCTTCATTAAGGACAGCACCGCCATGCGTTCTAGCTAATAGCCCGTCTTTCTCCATCTTACTAAGATCTGTTCGTAAGGTTGCCTCAGAAACCCCTATGTCATTGGCTAATTCCTTTACTGATATTCTTTTTTTATCACGTAGAATTTCAATGATTTTGCTTCTTCTTTCATAAGCAAACATTTTCATAACCATGCTTTTTCTCCTTACTATATAGTACTATTATTAATCTTATTTCATTTATAATTTTTTAGCAATAATTATTCTATTTCTTTCATTTGTTGTCGTTTTTCGTGCGATAAACACATATAAATAATTAAAAATGAAAAATATTGATAATCTTATTGACAAAACACAAGAAAACGATAAAATAATAATAAATATTGAAAACGATTTCAAAAAAGGGGTACATCTTTAAGGAAATTAATATACAAGTAATCGTTTTTAAGTAGATTTGTTAATTTTATAGATACAAAAGTATGAAGAAAATAGAAAAGGAGAATTGAAAAATGACTAAAACAGTTGAAATGGATCATGTACAATCACAAGCTGTTCCTGAAACAATGAAGGCGGTAGTTGCATATGCACCAGAAGATTATAGATTTGAAGTAGTTCAAACTCCTGTACTAGAAAATGATAAGGAAATAATTATTAAAGTTGAAGCATGTGGAATTTGTGCGGGAGATGTGAAAGCTTATTATGGAGCTCCGAGTTTTTGGGGAGATGATAAGCAACCAGCTTATATCAAAGCCCCTATGATTCCTGGTCACGAATTTATTGGAAGAATTGTTCAAAAGGGTGATGCTGTAACCGATTTTGAAATTGGTGATCGTGTTATCTCGGAGCAAATAGTTCCTTGTTGGGAATGCCGTTTCTGCAAGAGAGGTCAATATTGGATGTGTGAAAAACATGATCTTTATGGCTTCCAAAATAATGTCAATGGTGGAATGGCTGAATATATGAAATTTACAAAAGAAGCAATTAATTTTAAAGTCCCTGAGGAGTTACCGATTGAAAAAGCTATATTAATAGAGCCTTATGCATGTAGCCTTCATGCTGTTCAACGTGCGCAAGTCCAACTAGGGGATGTCGTCGTATTGTCGGGTGCTGGAACATTAGGATTAGGTATGATTGGCGCACTGAAAAAATCTGGACCTGCCAAGTTAGTGGTATTGGATTTAAAAGAAGATCGTTTAGAGCTTGCAAAACAGTTTGGAGCGGATATTGTTCTGAACCCAAGTAAGGTAGATGTTGTAAAAGAAATTAAAGAAATGACGGATGGATACGGCTGTGATATCTATATTGAAGCAACAGGTCATCCTAAATCAGTAGAGCAAGGGCTTCATGCAATCAGAAAGCTTGGTCGATTTATTGAATTTAGCGTCTTTGGTGAACCAGTCACAGTTGATTGGAGCATTATTAGTGATCGCAAGGAGTTAGATTTACTAGGCTCCCATTTAGGACCTTACTGCTATCCTTTAGTTATAGAAGGAATTTCAAACGGAGATTTTCCAACAGAAGGTGTAGTTACTCACCAATTAAGCCTAGAAGAATATCAAAAAGGATTTGAACTGATGAAAAAAGGTGATAAATCCTTAAAAATCATATTAAAACCGTAATCCTCGAAAACAAAGGGAAGGGATGGGAGTATATGTCGGATTTAACTAAAGGGAATAGTTTTTTGGATAAGGTAGGAATGCCTTCACATTTAATTTGGGGCTATGTTGGTGTTCTTATCTTTATGATGGGAGATGGCTTAGAGTTAGCATGGATTAGTCCTTATCTCGTTGACCAAGGTATGACCGTTCAGCAAACGGCATTACTTACAACTGCTTATGGTGTAACGATTGCAATCGCCGCATGGTTTTCAGGGGTCTTGGTTGAGGCGATTGGACCGAGAAGAACAATGCTGATAGGGACAGTTCTATATATTATCGGTCAAATTCTATTTGTCGGAATTGCTATACCACAGCTTCATTATGGATTGATGATTCCTACCTATGCATTAAGAGGGTTTGGTTATCCTTTATTTGCTTATTCATTTCTAGTTTGGATTACATATCGAACACCTCAACATCAATTAGGGAAAGCCGTTGGATGGTTCTGGTTTGTTTTTACTGGTGGATTAAGTGTACTTGGATCCTATTTCTCAAGTTGGTCCATAAAAGCAGTTGGCTATATTCCAACACTATGGTTTGCTATTGTTTGGGTAGCTTTAGGGGCATTTTTGGCGATTGTTGTGAATCGCGATAAAATAAGCATAGAAGAAAAGATCAATCAAACCTCAAAGGGTTCTAAATACAAAGAATTATTAAATGGAATTACCATTGTTAAAAGAGAACCTAAAGTTGGGATTGCAGGGATTGTGCGTGTAATCAATCAAGCATCACAATACGCATTTCCATTATTTTTACCACTTTATTTACAAGATCAAGGTATTAGTATTACCGTGTGGTTAAATATTTGGGGAACGATTTTTATTTCAAATATTGCTTTTAATCTCATCTTTGGTTTTGTTGGTGACAAGTTTGGCTGGAGAAATACAGTTACTTGGTTTGGTGCAGTAGGATGTGGTGTTTTCACCTTAATGTTATTTTACACCCCACAACTATTTTCAGGAAATGTGTTTTTAGTTGGTATGATCGGTATGCTATGGGGTGCTTGCTTAGCAGGTTTTGTTCCACTTTCAGCTTTAACACCTTCTCTAGTTGGTGAAGGAGATAAAGGGGCAGCAATGTCTATCTTAAATCTTGGTGCTGGATTATGTGTGTTTGTAGGTCCTGCATTAGTTGCTCTTTTCTTTGACGCAGTCAATACCAAAGGAATTATTTGGATACTGAGTGGTTTATATTTAATAGCTGCAATATTAACTAGATTTTTAAAGCTTCCTGAAGAAAAGAAAGAAAATATGGAGCAAGTAACAAAAGAATCAATTGTTTAATAAATCTATGATTTAGTAGAAAAAAGGCAAATAAACGTTCTTTTGGGATAGCGTTTACATGCTATGTTAAGATGGTATCATTCATCAAAAAAAACCTAAAAGGAGTAAAAATAAGAATGAAAAAACTTATTAATAATCCAAATAATGTTGTTGAAGAAATGATTGAAGGATATGTTAAGGCTCATTCAGATTATATCTGTCAATTACCTGAAAATAAAAGAGCTCTAGTTACTAATAGAAAAACGAGAGATGGAAAGGTTGGCATCTTAATCGGTGGAGGATCAGGACATGAACCAGGTTTTATGGGGTATGTAGGTGAAGGAATGGCCGATGGTGTTGCAGTTGGTAATATCTTTGCTTCACCTTCACCTGACCCAATCTTGGCAGTCACCAAAGCAATTGATAAAGGGGCAGGAGTGGTTTATTTATATGGAAATTACGCCGGTGATGTGATGAATTTTGGAATGGCTGCAGAAATGGCGGATTTAGAGGAAGATATTCAAGTAGGAGTGGCTTTAGCATCAGATGATGTTGCATCCGCACCAAAAGAGGAAAAAGAAAAACGACGTGGGATTGCAGGTGAATTTTTTATCTATAAAGTTGCTGGAGCAGCGGCAGACTTTGGTTATAATTTAGAAGAAGTTGTACGAATTGCAAAAAAAGCGAATGAAAATACACGTTCCATGGGAGTGGGGCTGACTCCTTGTTCCTTACCTCAAACTGGGAAACCCAGCTTTGAAATTGGGGAAAATGAAATGGAAATTGGATTAGGACATCACGGAGAGCCAGGAATTGAAAAAGGTCCACTTGAAACCGCGGATAAAGTTGCAGAACGTCTAGTAAATGATATTTTATCAGATATTGAGATTAATAAAGGTGACCAAGTGGCTGTTCTTGTAAATGGTCTAGGATCTACACCAAGAATGGAACTATATATTGTATATAGAAAAGTTGAACAGATGTTAAGTGAAAAAGGAATTGGAATTTATCGTTCATATGTAGGAGATTACATTACTTCACTTGAAATGGGTGGCTGTTCAGTAACTTTATTAAAGCTTGATGATGAGTTGAAAAAAACAATTGATCATCCTGTTGACTGCCCAATGTTTGTGCAACGTTAGGAGTGAAACTATGAGAATTTCAGCGAAAGAATTAATAGAATATTTTAAAATTGTGGTTGTGACAATGGAAAGAGAAAAGGATTATCTTTGTGAGCTTGACCGTAAGCTAGGCGATGGCGATCATGGGGTAACGATGTCAATTGGTTGGCAAGCAGTAAATGAAAAGTTGGAAAATGAGTTAGCAGATGAGGAAGACTGTTCAAAAATAAGTTTAGTCGTTGGAAAAACTTTTCTAAGTGCTGTGGGGTCATCGGTTGGCCCCTTGTATGCAACAGGGTTCTTGAGAGGTGCTAAGGCTGTTAAAAATAAAACTGTTCTTAATCATCAGGATTTAGCAGAATATTGGATTGCTTTTGCTAAAGGAATTAAAGAGCGTGGCCAAGCAGAAGTGGGAGATAAAACAATGGTGGATACCCTTGAACCATTCGTACAAGTGTTGGAAGCTAAATTTAAACAAACTCAGGATTTATTAAGCTCTTTTGCAGAAGCTGTTTCCAAAGCTAAAGAAGGGATGAAATCTACAAAAGAACTTGTTTCTAAAAGGGGACGTTCTAGCCGACTGGGAAATAGATCTGTTGGTGCACAAGATCCTGGTGCAACATCAGCTTATTTGATTTTATCAACTTTTCTGGGTTATATTGAAGATCTTTCTTCAAAAGCAAGTTAAGAGTAATCGGAATGAATGGAAATTAAAAAAATAATAAGGAATCAGAGAGAATTATTTTCTGATTTCTTTTTTTTACTCAAAATAAAAATAAATGAAAAATAATAAAAATAAACGAAAATAAAAGTTGAAAAACAATAATTAGTGTATTAAAATGAAAGCGTGATTAATAGGAGGAATCGGTTGTATGAAAATCGGAATCGGTAGTGATCATAATGGCTATGAGTTTAAAGAGGCGATTAAACAGTTTTTAGAGGGATCAGAACATGAAATTGTGGACTATGGTTGTCATTCTTGTGAAGCAGTTGACTATCCGGATGTTGCGTTTGAAGTTTCACAGGCAATTAGTGAGCAAAAGATTGACCGTGGAATATTAATTTGTGGTACAGGTATTGGCGTATGTATTGCAGCAAATAAATATCCTGGTATCCGAGCAGCACTAGCTCATGATGTGTATTCAGCAGAAAGAGCGCAATTAAGTAATAATGCACAAATTATTACGATGGGTGCTCAAATCATTGGGGTAGAAGTTGGAAAAAAAGTTGTTAATGCCTATATACATTCGAATTGGGCTGAAGGATCAAAGCGAAAAGTGGATAAAATTATTGCAAAAGAGCAACAATTTATAAACCAAAATTATAAGGATGTTGTAGATGGAGTAAAGTGTGATTGTTAAAACTAAAGGGGTGGTATTATGCATTCTTTGTTATTAGATTTTCTCAAAGTAACAGAAGAGGCTGCTATTTCAGCAATCCCATGGATTGGTAGTGGAGATAAAATTGCAGCTGATGGAGCTGCTACAAATACGATGAGACAGCGTTTAAATCAAATGATGATGCATGGAACAATTGTTATTGGTGAAGGAGAAATTGATGAGGCTCCGATGCTGTATATTGGTGAAACAGTTGGTAAAGGAGCTGGACCTGAAATTGATATCGCTGTTGATCCAATAGAGGGAACGACCCCAACAGTAAATGGACAAAGTAATGCGATAACAGTCATTGCAGCTGGACCTAAAGGATCATTGCTTCATGCACCAGATATGTATATGAAAAAGCTGGTAGTAGGGCCAAAAGCAAAAGGACAAATAGATATTGAAGCACCGCTGCAAGATAATTTAAATGCAGTTGCAAAAGCGAATGAGAAAAAAATAACTGAATTAAACATTCTTGTTCAGGATAGACCTAGACACCAGGAAATGATTGATGAAATTAGAAAGATTGGCGCAAAAGTACATCTGTTTCGTGATGGAGACGTAATTTACACTGCAGGCGCCTGTTTACAAGAGTTAAATATTGATATGTTTTTAGGCATCGGCGGAGCTCCAGAAGGAGTACTAGGAGCAGTAGCCGTTCAATGTTTAGGTGGTGAAATGCAGGCAAAGTTGTTACCACGTAGTGAGGTAGAAGTTAAAAGATGTATAGAGATGGGGTTAACTAATCCGGAGATACCGCTCAGACATGAACAAATCGTTCGTTCCAATGATTGTATGTTTGTTGCTACAGGGATCACAGATAATCTATTTTTAAATGGGATAAAAAAAGAAAAAGGAAAATATATCACCCATTCTATTTTAATGCACGGAAAAGATAGGCAACTAAGATATATAGAAAGTCGTTATGATGCTCCTGTTTCAGAAGTGATTTGATACATTAATAGGGAGGAATTAAATTGGAATTTTTCTTAGACACAGCCAATATTGATGAGATCAAACGTATTATTCGTTTGGGGCTAGTAGATGGTATCACAACGAATCCAACCATTATAGCGAAGGAAAATAGAGATTTTGAAGAAGTAATTAAAGAGATTTGTAGTCTAGTAGCTGGTCCTGTTAGTGCAGAAGTGATAGGACTTACAGTATCAGAGATGGTAAAAGAGGCACGGGAAGTAGCAACATGGGCCCCGAATGTTGTTGTAAAAATTCCAATGACAGAAGCAGGAATAGAGGCAGTGCATATTTTATCAAAAGAAGGAATTAAAACAAATGTAACGTTAATCTTCTCTGTTGCACAAGGATTAATGGCAGCAAAGGCGGGGGCAACATACATCAGTCCATTTGTAGGAAGAATCGATGATATGGGTGAAGATGGCATTGTTTTAATTCAAAAGTTAAAACAGGCTTTAAATAACTATCATTATGAATCTAAGATAATAACAGCAAGTATACGAACAATCGGTCATTTAGAAAAAGCAGCCATCGCTGGAGCTGATATTGCTACTATTCCTGGTACACTTTTACCAAAGTTATGGGAACACCCTTTGACAGATAAAGGAATCAAACAATTTCTTGATGATTGGAAAAAGGTTCCGAAGAAAAATCAAGCATTAGACGAAGGGGGACTGTAAAAATTGGTCACAACTGCTACTTCAATCGAACAACTATCAATTAATACTATTCGTACATTGGCAATTGACGCAATTGAAAAAGCAAATTCAGGTCATCCAGGTTTACCAATGGGTGCTGCCCCGATGGCTTATACTTTATGGACGGAATTTTTGAAACATAATCCAACACATTCGAAATGGTTTAATCGCGATCGATTTGTTTTGTCTGCGGGGCATGGATCAATGCTGTTATATAGTTTACTTCATTTATCTGGTTATCAAGTGACATTAGATGACTTAAAGAATTTCCGTCAATGGGGTTCTAATACTCCAGGCCATCCAGAAGTACATCATACCGATGGAGTTGAAACTACGACAGGACCTCTTGGTCAAGGAATTGCTACAGCAGTTGGGATGGCAATAGCTGAAGTTCATTTAGCTGCTATGTTCAATAAGAAGTCTTATCCTATAATTGATCACTATACCTACGCACTAGTAGGCGACGGGGATTTAATGGAAGGAATTTCACATGAAACGGCTTCACTTGCGGGACATCTTGGATTAGGAAAATTAATTGTGTTATATGATTCAAATGATATCTCACTCGATGGTGATTTGAATATGTCCTTCTCAGAAGATATTGATCAACGCTTTCAAGCCTATGGGTGGCAAGTATTGCGTGTTGAAGATGGTAATGATGTCCTAGCTTTAAAAGAAGCCATAAAGGAAGCAAAGCAAAATATTGACCAACCAACATTAATTGAAGTGAAAACGATTATTGGTTATGGTTCACCGAATAAATCCAATTCATCCGCTTCTCATGGAGCCCCACTCGGAGAAAATGAAGTAAATTTAACTAAACAATATTATGATTGGCCGTATGAGCCTTTCCATGTACCTGAAGAAGTTTATGAAGATTTTAACCAAAAGGTGATCAAAAAAGGAGTACAAGAAGAAGAAGAGTGGAATAAGCTTTTTTCGGAATATAAGGAAGCCTATCCGAAAGATGCGAATGAATTAGAAATAGCAATCAATGGGGAGCTACCTTCAAACTGGAATAAAAACCTTCCTTTATATAGCCCTGGAGAAACTCTAGCTACTCGTGATTCCTCTGGGCAAGTATTAAATGCAATTGCAAAGGCGTTTCCAAAGAATTTTATTGGTGGAAGTGCAGATTTAGCTGGCTCAAATAAAACGACAATAACAAACAGTACTGATTTTTCACGTATGAACTATCAAGGGAAAAACATTTGGTTTGGTGTTAGAGAATTTGCCATGGCGGCAGCATTAAATGGGATGGCACTGCATGGTGGATTAAAAGTATTCGGGGGAACATTTTTCGTTTTTAGCGATTATTTGCGCCCCGCTATTAGATTATCTGCTCTAATGAAATTACCTGTTACATATGTTCTGACTCATGATTCAATCGCAGTAGGAGAAGATGGTCCAACACATGAACCAGTTGAGCACTTAGCATCATTTCGCTGTATGCCTGGCTTAAGTTTAATACGTCCTGCCGACGCAAATGAAACGCAAGCTGCATGGAGATTAGCCATTGAATCAACTAATAAACCAACATTGTTAGTTTTAACGAGACAAGGGCTACCTACATTAGAAGAAACAAAGGAAAATGCGTATGAGGGTGTACAAAAAGGAGCCTATATTGTGAAAGAAAGTGAAAAAGAAATTCCGGATGCATTGATTCTTGCAACCGGATCTGAGGTACAGCTGGCTATTCGAGCACAACAAGAATTACGTAATAAGGAGATAGACGTTCGTATTATTAGTATGCCATCATGGGATCGCTTTGAGGAGCAGGATCAAACCTATAAAGACCAGGTACTTTCTCCAAAAGTAAAAAAAAGATTAGCAATTGAAATGGGATCTTCCTTTGGATGGGAACGTTATGTAGGAGACGAAGGAAAAATACTAGGAATCAATACATTTGGTGCCTCAGGAAATGGTGATAAGTTAATAGAAGAATTTGGATTTACCGTAAGCAATGTAGTAAAGATGGTTGAAGAACTAGTATAAGTATTTGGAGTTGGTAAACTGCATCTCTATATGAGAGGTGCAGTTTTTTTAGTAACAATGAATAATTTATCAAAACGATTAAGATAAATACCGATTATTTAAGTGATTAATGATATTACTTTACTATATAATCTTTCTGCCTCATTCCCCGCTCTCATTTGAAGAGCAGTTATATCTGTAAGTAATTTGATGGAGTGATTGTCTATATTATTATCTGACTCTATGATAGAGCTTGATGCCAGTTTCATAAGCTTTGGTACTTCCCAATTGCTTGCGCAAAGCAAATGATGTACAAAATCCGTATCTAGGTAATACAATTTCTCCTTTCCAACCAGTATCCTGAAGTCCTTCAATATAGTTGGTAAATAAGAGGTCTTGAAAATATTCTGCTTTTTCGATCGGAATATCTTTTTGGCTTAAGGCAATTCCAAAGAATTTCCCCAAATCCTCTCCTAATCCCGAAATACTTAAAAACTGCCAATCTATTAAGGTTAAACCTCTATGTATGAATATGTTCTGTTTACTTAAATCTTGGTGTGCAAGAACACGAGGTAATTTACTAATTGTATGAAGATGCTTATGTATATTTTCATTTAAGAGTAGATAAGAATGATAGATGTTTCGAAGAGTAGCAAATCCTTGAATGGTTGGATAATAGGTTGTTGGATTAATCGAATACTTTTTACAACTATACACCCAAGAACGTAACCAAATACGGCATATCCATGAATATTCAGGAAGTGTTTTACTAGAAAAATATGCTCCATTAAACATCCCTATATGTCGTGCAATAAAAGCGAGATTTTCTTCAGACCAAATATTGTTATTCTCTTCTTTTATATCTTCCATCCAAATCCAAATAGAACCATTCGCTTTTTCCTCAACTTTATAGCATTGAGAGGTATAAATAAAATCAGGAAGATGGGATAACAATTGTGACTGGTTAACCAATGCCTCTCTTTTCCAATAGTTATGATGTTGCGGATCATCTTTATCTGAATGCTCAGTTCTTATTATCTTTAGAATGAGTGACCAAGGGATACTGCTTCCTTGATCATTGAATGTCCCATAAATACGAAAAATACCTTCCGTTGTAAAATTAAGTGAAACAGATTGAATCGATTCAATTTCCAATCATGCAGGTTATTAACTTGTTTATTTATCATTTGTGAAACACATTCATGTAGTGTATGTAAGTTTAGCGCTGATTGAATTTCTGAAAATAATTGGCTCATTAGGCACCTCGATATTAAAAAGTTCGAATGTATACCTTCTTCTATGATTTTGATTATTTTTCCTTCACTTAATTATTAATTTATGAGGGGATAAAAAAGTGCATTAATCCTTACGAGATTAATGCACCCTATCATTAACATATAGACAATATCATTTCCCCTGTCGATAAAACGCAACCGTAGCTTCGGCCATCCTAAGAATCTGATGGTGCAGTTCTTTAGGTTCAATCACTTTCATTTGATCGGCGAATCCTAATATATATCCTTTAGCATCCTCTTCAGTATGGAAGGAAAGCTCGACAGGGATCCATCCATTTTCATTTTTATTGTTCATCTTTATAAGTTGAACGAACCGATCTGTAAATTGTAGCCTTGGTAGGATCGCTGATGTAACTTCTACCACTACAGTATATGTTGGTAAGTTTTCAACAAAAGCCTTTGTTGAGGTTTTCCAGTAATGGGCAAGATCAAAATCCGTTGGTCTTTTAAATTTTTCGTTAATAGGCATAGCAGCTTTTATTCGTGAAACCCTATAGTTTCGAATTTCATTATTTTCTTTAGCGGCTATAAAGTACCAGCGACTTCCCTTGGCAACAAGCCCTAAAGGATGGACAATTCGTTCGTTTGTAATTCCGTCTGCACGTTCATATTCCATCAATAATTTATTTTCTTCCCATATCGCTTTTTTCAGGACTTCGAAGGTCACCATTTTTTCCTTCCGTTCTCGCCATGTACTTGTATCAATATGAATGCGGTTCCATATGTCTTGAGCATTTTTCCGATAACTTTCTGGAAGTGAGGCGAGTAGTTTATTTCTCGCTTCCTCTGAAGTGCGATGTAAACCGAGATCTTCGAGAAATTGATGCGAAGGAGAAAGAAATAATGCGCGAATTTCTGCTTCCTTTAGCCCTGTTAAATTTGTTCGATAGCCCTCTAGTAATGACCATCCACCATTTTTTCCTCGTTCTGCAAACACCGGTATTCCTGTACTGCTTAAGGCTTCCATATCGCGATAGATGGTTCGCTCCGAAACCTCTAATTTCTCAGATAGTTCTTTAGCTGTCATTTGCCCATGCGTTTGTAAGAGCAAAAGAATGGATATTAAGCGGTCTCCTCTCATCCAACTCACCTTTTTTTAAGATTTATTATGTTTTATTTAAGGAAATATGACAAAGGTTGTCAAGAATGAACCTTTATAATGAGGACATCTAGTTATGAAAGGAATGGGAAATATGAATAATTTAAAAGGAAAAGTTGCACTTGTAACGGGAGGCAGTAGGGGAGCTGGACGAGGGATTGCAATTGAATTAGGAAAGGCTGGAGCAACAGTGTATGTGACAGGGCGTAGTACGCAAGGTAATTCGACAAATGCATGGCCAGGAACCATTGATGACACAGTTTCAGAAATAGAGGCTCATGGGGGAACAGGAATCGCGATTCGCTGTGATCATACAAATGATACGGAAACTGAATCAGTCATTAACCAAATACGCAAGGAACAAGGGAATTTAGATATTTTGATTAATAATGTATGGGGAGCACATGATCTTGGGGTAGATGCTAAGCCTTTTTGGGAGCTACCGTTGAAACATTGGGATACGATGTTTACTGCTGGTGTGCGTGCACAGTTAGCCACTAATCATTTCGCCATCCCATTGCTCCGTGAGAATCGACAAGCCCTTATCGTCCACACTACATTTTGGGACGATCATAAATATACGGGACAGTTTTATTACGATTTAGCTAAAAATTCATTAGTTCGCATGGCTTATGGACTGTCAATAGAATTAAAACAAGACAATATTGCTGTTCTCGCAGTCTCACCTGGATTCATGAGAACAGAGCTTGTGTTAAAGCATCATCATGTAGCTGAGGAAAATTGGCAGGAATCTGAGGAATTAAAGGATTCAGAAACCCCTCATTATATTGGCCGTGCAATTACCCATTTAGCTAGTGATACCAATGTAATAGAAAAGAGCGGAAACGTATATAGAGTGGGAGATTTAGCAAAGGAATATAATTTTACAGATATCGACGGTCGCTTTATCCCGCCATTTAGATTATAGAAGGTACTCGTTTTATATAACATAAAGGGAATCGCTTTAAATGTGGGCGTTTCCCTTATTCATTTTGTTCTACCAATGGTTTTCTGTTTTTTGTTTAAAACAATGACACCGATTATTGAAAGGATTAAAAGAATCGTTCCTAAAATGAAAAAGATTAGCGATAAAACATGCCTTTCTCCCCAATGATTGTATGCTTGTAAATAACTGTTAAGGATCGTAAGGAAAGAGATTGTTAGATAGAATTTGGATGTATTTTTAAACAAGTGAAAAACTCTCTTCTTACATAATTTTACCATAAATAAACATTCGGTCATTGTGATTATTGCGAAAAATTATCTTGACCTTCAAGTTACTTTAACGTTTATCTTAAAGAAAGGGAGGATTAATCATGGAGGAATTAATGACAATACAAGCATTCTCTGAAAGGACAGGAATCTCTAAAAGTGCTTTACGTTACTATGAAACGCAGCATTTATTATCACCTAAAAGAAAACTTGAAAATGGATATCGCTATTATTCGGAAGACCAGATTGAAGTGGTCAAGTTTATTTCTAGCTTAAGGCTAGTTGGAATTTCTATAAAGGAAATTCAGCTTTATATTAGTGGGGATGAGGAAAATCGCCAACAAATGATGACGAGGTGGATTCAGTCATTAAAGCAAAAGCAGGATTTACTAAACGTCAGTCTACGCTATTTAGAAGGCCAACATGAAAATGAAGCTGTTTATTTAATAGAAAGAAAGGAAGAAATCATTGTTTGGTTTGGTGCAGAATCAGAGGTTGGTCAGTTTGGCACACATTTTCGAGAAAGAGGCAAAGAACTATCAAAGAATAATATACGATTCAAAAGTGGCTATCTTCGTTATTTATCAGGGATGAATTCCATTAAGGCAGAAATTGGCTTTGGTTTATCAAAAGCGATCAGTCTATCTGCTTTGCCTGAAGGGGCACAAATTGAACATATGCCACCCTGTCTTTGTATTGCTCAAAGCTTTAACTCATCGATTTCACAAATTAAAGAGGGGTATAGAAATTTAATCAGATTTGCAGTTGACCATAACTGGGTACCAACAGGTCCCGTTTTAGAATGGTATCGAGGTGAAGAGCTAAACGATCTTGATTTAATTATGCCAGTTACAAAATTTAAAGGAGGATAAAGCATGAATGATCCAAAGGAGTTAGTCGTTAAAGTTGTAGAGCTAACGGGGAGTAACTATCAAATAGGGGGCTTACAGGCGGAGCAATTGAGGCAGGAATCAAACTGGAATGGACCATATCAAAACATGGAGAAAAATCCGGACTTCAATTGTTTCCAGGCAAGGGAAAAGTTAAATAAAGTACACCCAAACATACTTGAAGAAATATACGGATTGGCCGATGGACTGGGTATCGATAGAAATACAGCAATAGAATGGTATAGTGGCTATAATGTCATATTTCCTGAGATGGGTTGTACTACATTAGTATCTGATTCCTTTTACGTCCGTAATTATGATTTCAGTGATCAATTGTACGATGCGCGGCTTGTCCTAATGAATCCTATTAAAGGGTATGCAAGTATAGGCTTTAGTCAACAAATCATTGGCCGATTAGACGGTATGAATGAAAAAGGGCTTGTGATAGGCTTGCATTTTGTTAATCAAATGTATAAAGAAGAAGGATTTATCGCTACAACCATCGTTCGAATGATATTAGACCAATGCGCAACAACTGATGAAGCGATTCAATTAATCAAAGATATTCCGCATGGATATTGTTACAACTATTCGATTACAGATAAACAGGGGAAAAGTGCAATTGTTGAGGCTTCACCACAGAAACAAATAGTGAAGTATGCTACCCCTCTGATTTGTACGAATCATTTTGAGTCAGAAGCATTGAAAGAAAAAAATAGGGAGACCATCCAAGGTTCACTTGATCGAAAAGATTACCTACTAAAATTAATTAAACAGAGGTTAACGCCTTTATCAGCCTACCATTCTTTTAACGGTAACCATTCAAAATTATTTTTCCATCATTATAAAGAATATTTTGGAACACTGCATACCGTTGTTTATTTACCAAACAAATTAGAGGTAATCTTAGGAATTGGGTACGATTCCGATCCACTGACAATCTCTTTAAAGGATTGGTTGGCCGGAAAAACAGTGGTTCCTAAAGCAATAAAAGGGAATATTTATACAAATTAATCGTGTTATTTTAGTTTGCAGTAGGATTTTCTTCATGAAGGACGAAGCTAATAAATGTTAGGCCAATCTCGGTTAAAAAGAGTAGGAAAATTCCGAAACCATTTCTATTCTTAATCGTCTAATTGAAAAGAGATAAAAATGAGGTGGGGAAATTTTGATTGAGGAAATAAATGAGGAGTCCGATTTTTTGACCTCTTTAATGTTTACGTATGGAGAGGAGATAAAGAGATTAGTTTATTCTTATTTAAAGGATTGGGCGCTAACAGAGGATGTTACGCAAGATGTATTTTTCACCATCTATTTAAAGTTGGATTCCTTTCAAGGAAACTCGGATATAAAGACATGGATATATCGAATTGCGATTAATAAATGTAAGGATATGCTTAAATCTTGGAAGTATAAAAAACTCTTTTTAACAACACAATTCTTCACATTAATTGAAACAAAAACTCCTGAATTTTATTTGATCAATGGTCAGCAGAAGGATAAGGTTGTTCAAGCCATCTTTGATTTGCCCATCAAATATCGAGAAGTAATCATTTTGTACTATTATAAGGATTTAAAAATAAATGAAATTAGTAGCTTAATTGGCCTCTCTCCCTCAGGTGTAAAAACAAGATTATTAAGGGCAAAGAAAACATTAGAAAAGGACTTAGGAGGGCTGTGGGATGAGAAGTGAAGAATTAAAAGAGCAAATTGACAAATATATAAGTACTGAATCAGTCTTTACAGAAAAAGATCGGGTTCAAGTGTATCAAAAAATCCAAAGGAATAACAAGCCAAGCAAAAAGATTAGGTTGTTGCCCGCTTTTACGATTTTACTGTTTATTAGTTTCGGCGCAATTAGTTTCTCTTTGATGAATCATGAGTCTCCACGCGTTGCGATGGAAGAAAAAAAAGAACCCCCAGTTATCAAGGAGGAATTTCCTTTATCTAATGAAGAAAATAATGCTTATCAATTGTTTCTTAAGGATTTGAATGAGGTTCATTTAAAAGATTTGAGTCCGATTAGTATTGCGAAGCTATATGTAAAAGCTGAAATTGACCAACAATATGACGCCGTCTATGCATTATATACAGACCGTAAAGAACATATCCAATGGACAAAAGAAGAAGACCGTGCCATACCTGAAGAAGATCGAGGTACGAAGGAAACTCTTATAAAAAAATTTAAAAACATTGGAAAAGGAACATTTATACAAACGAGTGATGATCAAGGATATATCTCCTTCCAAGGCCCAGATGGTGAACTTGGCTTTCAAATGATTAAAGATGACGATGGAATCTGGAATGTTGCTTTTCAGCCTATACAATAACAAAAGAAGGGTAAATAGCGGACTGTGAGTCCGTTATTTTAATGAAGAATCGGTATATTCCTCCTTAAGGGTAACAACCGGTTTCTTAGGTTCCCGTGCCCAGGCAAACTCCCCCTCCAGGGTAATTAATCAGTCTCTTTAGTTCCCGTGCCCAGGTAAACTCCCCCTCCAGGGTAATTAATCGGTCACTTAAGTTCCCGAACCCAAGCAAACTCCCCCTCCAGCGTAATTAATCTCTCTCTTAGGTTACCTTGCCCAGACAAATTTCACCTTGCCGGTAACCAACCGCTGCATCAAAATGGTTAAATCCTTTCTAATTGTCGAACCCCTTTACTGGTAGGAGCAAATCCATATACATTACCCAAGCACCAGCAACAAAAAAAATATATCGAATTGGAATATGATTTGATAAGTAACCACCAATAATTATGGTTACTGTATCATAAAGGATGATATACTTAGTAAACTAAGGAGTTCATCCGTGCGCGAAAATCTGAATTAACCAGTGTGATCACCAGAGTACCGAAGACATTGATTGGAACATTCAAAAAATGATTTGAAAGCTAAATAAAATAAAGGCAAATAGTAAATGATGACCAGTAAATAGAGGATCATGCAGCCAGCCAAGAAATGTTTTACAAGACATACAAATAAAAAGCAAAGATTATACTTATTAATATTCAAACATTGGAAATCTTATTTTCTTGACCCATCAGTAAACTTAGTATAAACTTGCTTTACATTATAATGATTCTAATTTAAAAGAGGAGAAAGCAATGATTTCATCAGAAGTTAAACATCTTCTTATCGATAAAATGAAACTAATTTCACTTTCAGATAAAAATATTTGCTTAGTTGGACCGATTAATCTTCCTGTTCAGCTGGAAGAGCAGGTTGTCCATTTTAAGTGGTATACATGGCTCGCTGTAGAAGAACATGTATCAAAGGATGAAATTTTAGATTCCTTACCTAATTTGGATTTAGCATCCATGCAACAATGTTCAGTCCTTGTTTACGGTGATATCCAAGATGCTGAAAAAGCGTTAGTGCGCATGCACAGTATTTGCCATACAGGTGATATATTCGGTAGTAAACGATGTGATTGCGGGTATCAATTACGAACATCCATGCAAATGATTGTAGAAAATGGCAGTGGTGCATTATTCTATCTTGCGAATCATGAAGGAAGAGGGATTGGATTATTCTCTAAATCCTTTGCTTACTTATTGCAGCAAGAAGGTTATGATACGGTTGAGGCAAATCTTGCACTTGGATTTACAGATGATAGCCGTTCATATGATGAGGCGATTTCAGTATTACAATCCCTTCGTTCCAAACCAGTGACCTTAATTACTAATAATCCTAAGAAACTTGCTGCACTAAAGGAATCTGGACTTTTAGCTGATGAACATATCCCATTATGGGGAGATAAATCGGAATACAATGAGTTTTATTTAGAAACAAAGGTTAATAAATCAGGCCATATACCTGAAAAGGAACCGATCGGAAGATAAGTGGTTTTATAGGGAGGGGGGAAACTACCCTTCCTTTAAGACTAATGTAAAATATGTACTTTCAATAATTTTTTATAAAAACCCTTGAAAAATGTTGTAGAAATTTGTATAATAAAAAAGTCGATTAGAGATATAAAATATATTTCATATTGCGGGTGTAGTTTAGTGGTAAAACTACAGCCTTCCAAGCTGTTGTCGTGGGTTCGATTCCCATCACCCGCTCCATACATAATTTTTTGAATAACGCAGTGTTTCGTTTTCCAAGAAGAACGGGGTATTGCGTTTTTTTATTTGTTTACTACAAAGGAAGGAGGAGCGTACATGAATATCTCTCAGCTGAAGCAAGAAATCATTTCATATAGTAATGTGATTGGGATTGATAAAATAGGTTTTACCACTGCAGACACCTTTACTGAAATGAAAAATCGATTAATTCGACAACAAGAGCTCGGGTATCAATCGGGATTTGAAGAAAAAGATATTGAAAAACGTGTAAATCCTTCCTTGATTTTTGATCAACCAAAATCAATTATTGCGATTGCTCTTGCTTATCCTTCAAAGATGTCTGAGTCACCACAAGGGAAAAAAGGGGACAGACGTGGCATTTTTTGTCGAGCGTCTTGGGGCGTCGATTATCATACCATTTTACGAGAAAAGTTGAAGCAATTAGAGGAATTTATTTTGGAAAAGGTACCAGAGGCCAGATTTAAATCAATGGTTGATACGGGTGAGTTAGTTGATCGTGCAGTAGCACAAAGAGCAGGGATTGGCTGGAGCGGGAAAAATTGCTCCATTATTACTCCGGAGTTCGGTTCCTATGTGTACTTGGGAGAAATGATCACCAATCTTCCATTTGAGCCTGATGAACCGATGGAAGATCAGTGCGGATCCTGTAATAAATGTATTGATGTCTGTCCAACGGGTGCTTTAGTCCAAGGAGGACAGCTAAATGCACAGCGCTGCATCGCATTTTTAACACAAACGAAGGGATTTCTTGAAGAAGAATTTCGCGATAAATTAGGTAATCGTATCTATGGATGTGATACCTGTCAGACAATATGTCCTAAAAATAAAGGAATGGATTTTCATTTTCATGAAGAGATGGAACCAGATCCCGAGTTAGCCAAACCAAGATTAACCCCATTATTAACGATTAGTAATCGTGAGTTTAAGGATAATTTTGGGGAAATGTCTGGCTCATGGAGAGGGAAAAAGCCAATTCAGAGAAATGCCATTATTGCATTAGCCCATTTTAAAGAACAATCCTCGGTTCCAGAACTTATTCAGGTACTAAATGAGGATCCTCGTCCTGTTATACGTGGCACAGCCGCATGGGCATTGGGGAAAATTGGTGGAGAGGATGCTTCGATGGCATTAGAGCATTCAAATGAAAAAGAAACAGACCCGGATGTTTTGGATGAAATTGAAAAAGCAATTCGTAAAACAAAAGGCGAAGTATAACAATAAATAGTAGCATATAAAAACGCTTGGAAAGGTGTGACCCCTAAAATAACATTAAAGGGGCAATACCAAACTCCAAGTGTTTTTTTGTTATACAATATCAGACGCTTATCCTCGCTTTTTTAAAAAACTAAAAAACAACAAAAGAAACATAATAACAAGCATAGTATAAAACGATACAGAGTGATACCAAACATTCTTGAAATCCACCCAAAAGTTCGTTCCACCTTGATCTGGCGGTGAAGTAGAATAAGATGCTACTTCAAAAAAGAAAATTCCAAGGGAAAACAAGAATATTGGAAGAAGTAAAATCCATACCATTAATTTGAATTTCATAAAAAGCCCCCTTTTTAAGTGGGAATTTTTTAAAACTGTCATTATATTTCAATTTATTTTCTATTTTTATCATGTTACTTCAAGAAAATGGAATTACATAGTATAACTATACTTTGCTTTTTTTGTTTTGAAAAGGCTCCTCTTTCATATGTATTAATTAGAGGAGGGAAGCAAATGAAGGATCAAATCAAAGCGCACGTAAAATGGCAGGTTGAGGCCTATGTGAAAAGTAAAAAGGACCATGAAAATGAAAATATAATAAAGAAGATCGAATCGTTTCAAAATAGGAATGCAGAAATTGTAAAGGTTATGGCAAATACAACGATAACGGATAGAAAACAGGAAGATGATCACACGTATGTCCATTATGATGTTCACATGCAATATTTAATTAAACAGAAAGACAAGATGTATATGGAGGAGAAGCTGGAACATCACCTAGCCTCTTTTTATAAGGATAAACTATATGAAAGCCGAGAGATAAATCAGGAAGACATCATTTTGAACCAGCGACAAATAGAAGCTGAATTAGAGGAAAATGATGATATGCCAAGGATTTCCTACCGATATGATCGTTTGAAAGCCGTTCAATATGCAGAAAAATGGTGGAATTCATATAATCCTGCATACAAAAAATTTGAAGTGGACTGTACGAATTATATTTCTCAATGTCTTCATGCAGGAGGCGCACCGATGCGTGGATATCCGAATAAAAGCAAAGGCTGGTGGATGAGGAGTAATAATTGGAGCTATAGCTGGAGTGTGGCTAATTCTTTACGAATCTATCTTGCTTCATCGAAAGTCGGTTTACAGGCACGAGAAGTCGGGTCTCCACATGAATTAATGCTTGGTGATGTGATTTGTTACGACTTCCAAGGAGATGGCCGTTTTGATCATAATACCATTGTAACCGGTAAAGACGCTTTGGGCATGCCTCTCGTAAATGCCCATACATCGAATAGTCGGATGCGCTACTGGGCATATGAGGATTCCACAGCGTACACACCAAATATTCAATATAAATTTTTTACCATTGTAGATAACCCTTAATCAAAATGAACTTATGCTATAATGGATAAGGTTATAGTTCAATAATGAGGTGAAACAATCGTGGCAATACATGTCGTACTTTATCAACCAGAAATCCCAGCAAATACAGGGAATATTGCGCGAACATGCGCAGCAACGGATACGAAACTACATTTAATCAAACCTCTTGGTTTTTCAACAGATGATAAAATGCTTAAACGTGCCGGTCTTGATTACTGGCATCATGTAAATATTACTTATTATGACTCATTGGATGAGTTTTTTAGTAAAAATGAAAATGGGGAATTCTTCTACATTGAAACCTTTGGCGAGAAACCACATTCTGCTTTTGATTATAGTGATGTGAATAAAGAATATTATTTTATGTTCGGTAAGGAAACGACGGGGTTGCCAAAGGATTTGCTAGTTAATAATAAGGATCATTTTTTACGAATTCCAATGAATGATAATGTTCGTTCATTAAATCTATCGAATACTGCTGCCATCTTAGTGTATGAGGCATTAAGACAACAAGGCTATCCTCATTTAAAATAATAAAAAAATCTTCCAAACAGGAAGATTTTTTTATTTGGCTTCAATTATTTATTTGTTCCTGGCTTATCATCATATCCAGCAGTAAAAATAGCTGCTAAAAATGCAATTGAAACAGCTATAATAACCCAAGTTCCCATAGTTATGTAAGCCTCCTTCAAAATTATTGCAGTACTAATTTTTATTATAGCCCAATTTATATTTTATGTGAACATCCCTCCTTTGTTTTTCATGAACAACTAATGGTAAATCATCGAATTCATATTTTTCCCAGGAATGCATTTCTTGTTTTTATATCATGTTCCAAAAGGTTTGAGCATAAAGTATATTAATCGTCCTTCAACAAGTGACAAGGGGAGGTACTCATGGATATTTTAAAAAAACTAGAACATTACCGAGAAGAAGAGGAAAAGCTTCGTTGGGAAGGTACTTTTGGAGAATATTTGGAATTATTGAAAGAGAAGCCTTGGGTTGCACAGTCGGCACATTCCCGTGTTTACAATATGATAAAAGATGCAGGAATAGAAGAAGTAGATGGGAAGAAAAAATATCAGTTTTTCAGTAATCAACTATTCGGTTTGGAGGCAGCCCTTGAAAAATTAGTTGAAGAATATTTTCACCCTTCAGCCAAACGCTTAGATGTCCGTAAGCGTGTTTTATTATTAATGGGTCCTGTTAGTGGCGGGAAATCAACTTTAGTGACGATGTTAAAAAGAGGTCTCGAGGCATATACACGTACTGAAAATGGAGCGATTTATGCGATAAAAGGCTGTCCAATGCATGAGGATCCTTTACATCTGATCCCTAATCATTTACGCGATGATTTTTACAAAGAATATGGTATACGTGTCGAAGGGAATCTTTCGCCATTAAACATGTTGAGGCTTGAGGAAGAATACGGTGGACGAATAGAAGATGTCATCGTTCAACGAATCTTTTTCTCTGAAGATCGCCGCGTAGGGATTGGAACATTCAGCCCATCTGATCCGAAATCACAGGATATCGCTGATTTAACTGGAAGTATTGATTTTTCAACGATTGCTGAATATGGTTCGGAATCTGACCCACGTGCCTATCGATTCGATGGTGAATTAAATAAAGCGAACCGTGGTTTGATGGAATTCCAAGAAATGCTAAAATGCGATGAAAAATTCCTTTGGCATTTACTTTCCCTGACACAGGAAGGAAATTTTAAAGCTGGAAGGTTTGCATTGATTAGTGCGGATGAACTGATCGTCGCACATACGAACGAAACGGAGTATCGTTCATTTATATCAAATAAAAAAAATGAGGCGCTACATTCACGGATCATTGTAATGCCTGTTCCGTATAACTTAAAAGTTTCTCAAGAAGAAAAAATCTATGAAAAGATGATCAATGAAAGTGATGTGGCAGAGGTTCATATTGCTCCTCATACATTGAAAATTGCGGCGATGTTCTCGATCCTCACTCGGTTAAAGGAACCAAAAAGAGGGGACATCGATCTAATTAAGAAAATGAGATTATATGATGGAGAAAGTGTGGAAGGATTTAATTCTGCCGATATCGATGAATTGAAAAAAGAATTTCAGGAAGAAGGTATGAGTGGAATTGATCCAAGATATGTCATTAATCGCATATCTTCAACGATCATTAGGAAGGAAGTATCTTCTATCAATGCGCTGGATGTTCTTCGTTCATTAAAAGAAGGCCTAGATCAGCACCCATCTATCACTTCTGAACTGAAAGAAAAATATTTAAACTTTATTTCCTTGGCAAGAAAGGAATACGATGAGATTGCCAAAAAAGAAGTACAAAAAGCATTTGTCTATTCCTATGAAGAGTCAGCCAAAACATTAATGGATAATTATTTAGATAATGTCGAAGCTTATTGTAATAAAGCAAAGCTTCATGATCCTTTAACAGGAGAAGAAATAAACCCAGATGAAAAGTTAATGAGATCAATTGAAGAACAAATTGGAATATCTGAAAATGCTAAAAAAGCATTTCGCGAAGAAATTCTTATCCGGATTTCAGCATATGCCCGTAAAGGAAGACGCTTTGACTATAATTCACATGATCGCCTACGTGAAGCCATTCAAAAGAAGCTATTTGCTGATTTAAAGGATGTAGTTAAAATTACAACATCCTCGAAAACTCCAGATGAACAGCAATTGAAAAAGATTAACGAAGTGGTTGCTCGTCTTATTGATGAACATGGCTATAATTCGACTTCAGCGAATGAGCTATTACGATATGTTGGTAGCTTGTTAAATCGATAATCCAATTGAAAAATCTTCCCCCTCCGTATAGAGGGGGATTTTTTTATGCAAATGGAAGATGGTGAATTCAAAATAATCCCTTTTGCATAGGACTAAAGCCTTAAAAATATTTTTTGGAAGCAATTTTCTTGGAAAAATTGAAAGATTGTTGGAAAACAATAGCGAATTTTGTCGATATAGAGAGTGTAGTTGATAAAATCTTTCGATTAATTAAATAGGGGGGAGTAAATTTGTTTAGGAAGTTTTCACTAAAAGGAAAAATGTCATTGTTCATCTCCGTGATTGTTTTAATTATGTTTGCGATAACAACGACATTAAATATTTTTGAGCTGTCAACTCAATTAAAAAATGACTTAAAAAAGGAGCTTAAAAGTGTTGGGATTTTGACGACAAATTCTATCGATCGTGAGGATATCCAATATTTAACTACAAATAGTAGTGGAAGTGACGAAATTTTTAAGAAAACACAAGAAAAACTTGATGACATTATGGAAAAACAAGGGGTTATGAGCTGGAGCTATATTTGGAAAATGAATGGTGACAGTGTGGTTCCAATTGCTTTTACAAAAAATCTGGATGAAATTTATAAAGCTGGCGAAGATTTCACTGACTTAGCAGATATTCATTTGAAAGCAGCAACAAAAGCCATGGAAACCAATCAACCGGTTGTGACGAAAATCTTTGATGACCCATTCGGTACTTGGGAAACGGTTTTTACCCCAATTGTTGATGAAAATAATAATCCAATTGCTGTGTTGGGCGTAGATTATTCAGCCGATTATATTAATAATATTATTCAAAAATCACTGATTAAAGAAATTGCTATTGCGATTATCGGAATTATCATACTTATCATCGTTATTTACTTCTCTATCCGCAAATTATTAAAACCGCTTGATAAAGTTATTTCAGTGGCAAATAACGTAGCAGAAGGAAATCTTTCTGACAGTAATCTAGACTTAAATCGAAAAGATGAAATCGGTGTTCTTTCGAATTCGATTCAATCGATGATCGATAGTTTAAGAAACCTTATTCATAATATTAAATTGACTTCGGAACATCTTGCTGCATCATCTGAGGAGCTCTCTGCAACTGCATCAGAAGGGTATCATTTCTCTAAAAAAGTTTCAGATGAACTTAAGGATGTCGTGAGTAGTACAAATAATACCTTACTGATTATGGAAGAAAGTGCACAGGCTATGACGGAATCGTCCGATGGCATTTATAAAATTGCTCAATCCTCATCTGTCGTGTCAGAGGTTTCACAAGAGACATTACAGCAAGCTGAAGAAGGAAATAAAGCAATCAAAAATGTAGTCGATCAAATGGAGAAAATCAATAATTCTGTCACTCATCTTTCTCATGCCATTAAACAGCTTGGAGTAAGTTCAGGGGAAATTGGTAGCATCGTCAATATCATTACTGAGATTGCCGATCAAACGAATTTACTTGCTTTGAATGCAGCAATCGAAGCTGCTCGTGCAGGTGAACATGGAAGAGGATTTGCCGTAGTTGCCGAAGAGGTTCGGAAGCTAGCAGAGCAATCAGCACAATCAGCTCAACAAATTCATGAGTTAATCAATGAAATACAGAAGGATTCGGAAAGCTCGATTTCGGTTATGGAGCAAGGAAAAGAAGATGTTCAATACGGAATTGAATTGACGAAAGAAGCAGGAAATTCCTTCGAAGAAATTTTGGTATCGACTAGAAATGTAGCCAGTCAAATACAAGAGGTTTCCGCAGCATCTGAACAGGTTTCGGCGACAACAGAAGAAGTATCTGCATCTGTAGAACAGCTAAAAGAATATACAGTTACCTCAGCCGATAATTTAGGAAATGTCTCAATATCCAGTGAAGAGCAAGCAGCTTCTATTGAAGAAATCAGTAGAGCCACTCATTCACTAAGCGAAAAAGCAGAGGAACTTCAGCAGTTAGTTAGCAGTTTTAAACTATAAGGAAGTTTAGCTTTAGTAAAAGGCAGTTTTTGCATCTTTGAAAGCTTTACTTAAAAAGCAACAATTTTTAGAAAAGAGCCTAGTAAAAAGGGGAGTTAGCAGTGAGATTACAGGGAAAGAATGTCCTTATAACAGGATCGAGTAAAGGGATCGGGAGAGCGATTGCTCTTGAAATGGCAAAAAACGGAGCAAATGTATTAATTAATCACTTTAATGATGCGGCAAATGCTTTACAGGTACAACAGGAAGCTGAGAGCTATGGTGGAAAAGTATTTGTTTTTGAGGCAGATGTATCATCATCTGAAAAGGTGGAAGAAATGTTCCGATTTTTTGATGAAAAGCTTGGGTCGATCGACATTTTAGTAAATAATGCCGGAATTGCAGAAGGCGTTCCTTTTACAGAAATGACGGATGGACAATGGGATCGAATGATTAAAGTTCATTTATATGGATATTTCCATAATGCAAGGGCGGCAGCTCAACGAATGAAAAAGAAAAATTCAGGGAAGATCATTAATATTTCATCTGATTTAGGAAGCTTAGGATGTGAAGAATTTGTCCATTACTCTGCAGCAAAAGGCGGAATTAATGCTTTTACAAAAGCTTTAGCGAGAGAGCTGGCTCCTGACATTCTTGTCAATGCTGTTGCCCCAAGTGGTACATGGACGGACATATTAAAAGATTTTGGTGACAACTATCCTGAAGAGGAAGCATCAAAATATCCATTAAAACGTCTAGCCCAACCAGAAGAAATCGCGAAAAGTGTGTTGTTTTTAGCAAGTGAGGATGCAAATTTCTATACTGGGCAAATCATTAGTCCCAATGGCGGAATCGTTATGAACGGATAATCTACATGATTAGAGTGGAAGGGTGTCTATAAAAGGGAGCCTAACTTCTTTCATATAGACCCCCGTCGGTTACTAAAATAATTAGGAGTTTATGTATGATAAATATCATTGTTTTTCTATTATATTTAATCTTTATTTACTATATAGGATTTAAAGGATATCAAAGAATTAAAACGGCAGAAGATTTAATTGTAGCAGGATGGAGTATGCCGATGTTTGTTGTAACTGGAAGCTTAATAGCGGCCTTGCTTGCGGCTCCATTCTTTTTTGCTGCAGTAGGATCTGGTTATACTACAGGTGGTTTTGAAGGTACAGCGACGATGGCAGGCCTGGGTACATGTATGATTCTTGGCGCCTTAATATGGACAAAACCATTAAGACGTCTTAAAGGCTGGACGATTGCGGATTATTATGGATTACGTTATAACAGCAAAAAATTAGGCGCCTTTACTGGGATTGTTATGTCAGTAGCATTCGGCTTTTTTAATGCTGGTGCATTAACAGTGGGCGGAACCTATATCATCCAATCCATTTTTTCTATTGATTTTTTACCAGCTGCACTCATATTTGTCTTTTTAACAGTTCTTTATTCAGTTATTGGTGGACTATGGGCGGTTGCCTATACAGAAATTGTTCAAGGCTTTTTTGCGATTGTTGGAATACTTGGGATCGCAATCGTTGTCTTTTTCCAATATGATAATTTTACATTTAACCCTGAATGGTGGAATGTAAATGAATTATTCCAAAAAGGTGGCGCTGGTTTCTGGTCCCTTTATTTAGTACTAGCATTAGGAGATATTCCTGCTGCAGATTTAGGGCAACGGGTGGCGGCAGCAAAAAATCCACGAATTGCTTATAAAAGTATGATCATTGCAGGAATCGTTGTTGTACTCATTAGTTGGATTCCTGGAATGCTAGGTGAAGCGTTCCGTCATGTTTTTCCACATAGTGATAATCCTGAAATGTTGATGCTTGCATTTGCGGAAGGCTACTTCCCTCCAGTCGTATCTGCCATATTTTTGACGGCTATGGCTGCAATGGGGATGTCTACGCTGGCGGCGTGTTACGTAGCTACTTCAGGAATTATAACGAAAAATATTTATTTGGACTTTATTAATAAAAACCCAAATCCAAAAACATTATTGCGCTTCTCAAGAGGAGCCATCGTTTTAAGCTCTTTACTTGGGTTAACATTAGCATTAGGCTTTCAAAAGGTTATTGATTTAGCCTATTTAGCATGGGATATTGTTTTTGTTACGATATTCTGGCCAATCGTGCTGGGGCCATTCACAAAAAGAGTAAGTACACCAGCGGTTTGGACAAGTATTTTAGTAGGTCTCATCTACTATGTTCTGACATCTATTTTCGGTGTACCTGGACCTGAGAGTCATTCAGAAGGATTCCTTGGATTACTATCAGACCTTTGGAAAATGCCAGGCTTTTCTGGTGTCGTCATTTCAGGTATTACGATTGCGATTGTAAGCTTGATCATTCCACCTACGAAGGACGTTGTAGAAATGCATCGTATTGAACGCGACAAGTCTCGAGATGATGGAGAGGTAAGCGAGCAAGAAGCACATATTGCTGGATAGGTAGACCGATAAAAATAGAATAGCATGATTGACAAGACCCCTAAGATAACAGTTTTTCTTAGGGGTATTCTTTTAAGCTTTTTGCTCAAATTTTGTTCATGTTTTCACTAAAAATAGGTTGAAACCGACAAGCTCTTAGATTCAACTGAGATGCAAACTTTATAGGATCGTTGACCCCTTTAAATGGAAAAGCCAGCAGTAGAGCTTTGACAAAAGCCTTTAAAAAATCAAAAAAAATTTAGCCAGTGCATGGCCGATGAATAAAGGAGATGAATGAAAAAGGCTTGTCCAATGTTTTAGGTGTTTCCATTATTCTGATTATTTTATTGTAAATAATTTCGATTTTTTGCATAGTATAGAGTAATCCAAATTTATCTCTCTATTTCTACACACAGCCAACATATTGTATGTAGGGAAAATGAATTTGGTGCATGGTTTAAAAAAATTGCAGGAGGGGAAACGAGATGACTGAGTCAGAACACCAACAGTTTGTTATTTCAAGTGAAGATTGGTCCCTCCACCGAAAAGGACATGATGATCAAAAACGGCATCAAGAAAAAGTCCAGGAAGCCATTCGTAATAACTTACCCGATCTGATAACCGAAGAAAGCATCATTATGTCAGATGGCCGTGATGTGGTCAAAATTCCGATCCGATCATTGGATGAATACAAAATCCGTTATAATTATGATAAGAATAAACATGTCGGCCAGGGTGATGGCGAAAGTAAGGTGGGTGACGTTGTTGCACGCGATGGCGCGCCACAAAAGGGACCCGGAAAAGGCGATGGCGCAGGGGATCAGCCAGGGGATGACTATTATGAAGCTGAAGTATCATTAATGGAATTGGAGGAAGCATTATTTAAGCAATTAGAATTGCCAAACCTTCAAAGAAAAGAGCAGGATTTAAATACGATCGAGGATATTGAATTTAATGATGTACGAAAAACAGGATTAATGGGAAATATCGATAAGAAACGAACGATGATGACAGCCTTCAAGAGGAATGCAATAAGCGGAAAACCTAGTTTCCACCCGATTTATCAAGAGGATCTAAAATTTAGAACATGGAATGAAATTCAAAAACCAGAATCAAAGGCCGTTGTCCTTGCAATGATGGATACGAGCGGCTCGATGGGAGTATGGGAAAAATACATGACTCGCAGCTTCTTTTTCTGGATGACGCGCTTTTTACGTACGAAGTATGAGACAGTCGATATTGAATTTATTGCTCACCACACAGAAGCTAAGGTAGTATCCGAAGAAGATTTTTTCTCCAAAGGTGAAAGTGGAGGTACTATTTGTTCATCTGCCTATCGGAAAGCCATTAGTCTCATTGATGAAAAATATGAACCATCCCGCTACAATATTTATCCGTTCCACTTTTCAGACGGTGATAATTTAACCTCTGATAATCCACGCTGTATCAAACTAGTTGAAGAGCTAATGAAGGTTTCGAATATGTTCGGCTACGGTGAGGTGAATCAATACAACCGCCACTCAACATTAATGACCGCCTATAAAAATATTAAGAATGAAAAATTCCGTTATTATATTCTAAAGCAAAAATCAGACGTATTTCATGCGATGAAGAGCTTTTTTACGAAGGAACAAGAGGAAAAGGTTTTTAGTTAATTTTCAACTGCTCTCCAATGCAAATTGGGGAGTTGTTTTATTGCCTGTTATAATGAACATAAAATTATCAAGTAGTTAATCGTTTATGTTTGTCATGCACGAACAAATAAATATAGAATTTATTCAACTATCCATTGGGTATTTTAGCTGCTTTTTTAGATGTAAATGTAAGTTATGGTCTACATTGACAATTTACAAACGTAGTGCCGCTACAATCTTCCCCTGTTCGGGAATCCACATATTTATAACCTGTTGCAGGTGCTTCCGCACATTTACTAATATTAAGATAACAAAATGTTCTTTTAATCGTTGATGAGCATATTAAATATGCTGGAGAAATACCCATCAATTTTGAAAATAGCTTGGACATGAAATCACCTCATATAGAAATTTAGGTTACCCAATGGATAGTTGAGTAAATTTTACATTATACGACTGATCTAGTTAGAAACGTTTTCATTTGAAGTGGGATGGGTGTTCTTAAAAGTATTTTTCGATTTTTATCTATATAGATAAAAGAGGGTAAAAACGAAATCTCGAACGTTTCAAATAGCTCGGCGTTACCCTGTAAAACTATGAAATTCTCATTATACAAATCTATAATTTTGTTTAACTGGTTTTTATCACTTTCACCACAAATTACGGCAAAATTTTGGTTTAGCCCTTTCATTTCAATCATAAATTCTTCTAAATAGGACTCACAATAACCACATTGCGAATCGATAAAGGCAAGTGTTATTCCATTATCTAAAATATCGTTTAATGTATAACTTTTTTGATTGATAGAGGGTAGTTTAAAGTTTGGTGCAATAATTAATGAGTTCTCAAAAGTGTTTTCATGCGGATTTTCTTGTTGTATCATCTTTTCTTTAGTTTTCTTGGGAAATAACATGACAAAGCAAATGATGAACATAATGATTGATAAAAGAACTAAGCTAATCAAAATGAAAGAAATCAAAATGATACCTCCAGCTTCAAGTGTTATAAATGATGATCGATATGTAAGGGATTCTTATGATGAGAACAATTATAAAAATTTTCGAAGAAATCAATAGTCTAGATCACAACTGAAAATGGTATATAAAATTTATTCAACTATCCATTGATCCATTTAATGTTTGATATTAACTATGTTTTTAGGAAAAAGAACGATTACGGTCTACATTGACAGTTTGCAAAGTAAGTAGGACTACAATCTTCACCAGTTCGGGAATCGACATATTTATAACCCGTAGCAGGTGCCTCTGCACATTGATTAATATTTAGGTAACAAAATGTTTTTTTGACAGTTACGGAGCAAATTGGATAGGCGGAAGTTCCCATTAATTTTGAAAAAAATTTTGACATACGATCACCTCATATAGAATTATTAGAGATCAATGGATAGTTGATCAAATTTTACATTGCACTTCTAATCTTGTTAGAAGTGTATTTTTTTATGTCATTGGTGTCTTTCGTGTGATTTAGGACCTTTTCAATTAAGAAAAGAAGAAGGTGAAATCAGGGTTATAAATTTTTCTACTGTCTTCTATAAGCAGTTAAATTTAGGATTTTCTTTAGTGAAAACTAAGTGTAGTAGTTGGAAAGATTTATTTTAGAGATTTTTTAATTAAAGACATTTTTCAATGTTTTCGTTTGCATATGAAGTAATCATTCTAGAAGTGTGATTAAGACATTTGAAGAAAAAATCCAGAAAAATTTTCTGATGATTCATAGGAGTATCTGAAGGAGTATTATAGGTTGAGCATAATACTAGAGATAGAAAAATATTAACTTATTTTCTAGTTTTTGGACAATTAACAATTACTATGTTATTATTTATTCTAAATAATGTCAATATACAGAATATTAAGAGGGGGAAATAATAGTTTGCAAATTTTTCTTGGACTGTTTAAGGGGATTGGATTTTCATACAAATTAGTCTGGGTAAATAATAAGTCGTATTTATTTTTTATGGCATTTATTAAAGTAATTACAGGATTAATACCTGTTACACTTATCTATTTGACTCAAAAATTGATTAATGAAGTGGTTGGTCTTTTTTCTAAAGAGAGTTCATATAGCAGTGTATTTTTCTTATTTTCCTTACAAATTGGTATTATTCTTTTTTCTTATTTTTTACAATATTTATCAATCATCAATGAAAAAAAAGTAACTATTGTAATTGGAAAAATTATCAATATATCTATTTTCGAAAAAATTAATAAAATTTCCTTTATTAACTTTGAAAAACCTGCAACTTATAACAAAATTCAAAGATTGAGTAGTAATCAATCAAGTGTCTTGAATGTAGTAGAAGAATCATCAAGTCTTATAAGAGACTTAATTACGGTGTCTTCGATCCTATTTTTTTTAATCGCACAGCACTGGGCATTTATACTCATTCTTTTTGTTGGTATTCTTCCTCTATTTTTTATTGAGATGAGTTATGGCAATAAAAGATTTGAACTGGCAAAATTTTTAACTCCATTTGGAAGACTTGAATCGTATATAGCAGGTTTGCTAAATAACCGAGATTCACTCAAGGAAATTAAATTGTTTGGAACTGGGAAATATCTTATTAGCAAATGGGAAGAAAATTATCAGTTATTTGCAAAGAATGAACTTTCCCTGCTGAAAAAACAGGGGATTTTGACTTTAGTAGCGCAATTTTTATTAATCACTACCTATGCACTATCAGGAATACTAGTACTCCTCCTAATCTCTTCAGGGAAATTACTTGTTGGAAGTTTTGTATCCGTTTTGCAAGCCGTGCAAAATATTCAAGAATCTTTAAGTAATATCTCAAGAAATATAGCAAAAATCTATGAGAGTAGTTTGTTTATTGAAGAGTATCGCGAGTTTATGGAAATTGAGGAGTTTAATGAAGGTCATCATGGATCTATCATTAATCATATTGAAGCCATTCAAATAAGAGATTTAGCTTTTACTTATCCAGATGAATTGAAACCTGCTATTCAAAATATTTCTATAGATATTCCATTGGGAAAGAAAATTGCCATTATCGGTGAAAATGGTTCTGGAAAAACAACATTAACTAAATGTATTTCAGGATTATATGAAGTAAGTACAGGAATGATTTCAATAAATGGAATGGATATGAATCATATTAATAAAAACTCTTTTCATAAAAAAATCTCTATCCTTTTTCAGGATTATGAAAAATACAATTTTACTGTTAAGGAGAACATAGGATTTGGAAATATAGATAACATCGAGAATGCTGAAGAAATTCAATTGGCAGCTATTCGGACAGGTATTCATTCGAAGGTGGAAAAGTTTTCAAAACAGTATGAAACGATATTAGGAAGGCTTTTTGATGGAGGACTTGAACTCTCAGGAGGTCAATGGCAGAAATTAGCTTTATCAAGATCATTATTTAGGGAAACAGATCTAATTATTTTAGATGAACCGACTTCAAGTTTAGACCCAATCTCTGAAATTGAAATATTACAGCAATTATTTAAACAAACTCCAGATAAATCAATGATTTTTATCACTCATAGACTTGGAACAGCGTATTTGGCCGACGAAATCCTTGTTATGAAAAACGGTGAAATTATTGAGCGTGGCAGTCATTCAGATTTATTAAGTCATAGAGGACAGTATTACGAAATGTACACATCGCAATCACAACTTTATGAGAAGGAAGGTTTGGTTTTGTGAGTTACATAGTCTACATGATTCAAGTCATTCTAGCATTCCTATTTATAACAACCGCATTTGATAAATTAAAAAACTGGAATAAACACAAAATATCTATTTCTCAATATAAACTCTTACCTAAAAGTTTAATCACTTATTCTTTGTTTTTTATGGTTTGTTTAGAATTGATGATTGCCATTCTATTTTACTTTTTTTCGGTCAATATATTTAGTATTTCGCTATTAACTATAACCATATTAATTTATACTTCTGCCGTTGTCATCAATCTGATCAGGGGGAATACGGATATAAATTGTGGTTGTGGAAGTTTTTTAGAGAATCAAGAGCTAAATTACGGAATAGTGATTAGAAATATTTTTATTTTAGGATTTGCATTTATTCCTTTTTTCTATGATTCACCAATAATCATTCATTTCTTTTTCAAACTGTTTTTTAGTCTATGTTCAGTTAATGTACTGATATTTATTGCAATAATAAAGGAAACGAGATTGTTGGTAGTTCATTCAAAGAAAATATATAAAGTGATTGAATGATAGGAGGAATCAACTTGTCCACAATTTATAATATCTCATTGATTACGCTCATTATACTTTCCTTAGGACAACTAGTATTAATTTTTTTCCTTGCTAGATATATAGGAGCATTTATCCGTAAAATCGAAAGTGTTAATGGCATAAAAATTGGTACACTTCAACTTGATCAAATTGCTCCTGCTTTTAGAGAATATAATCATAGGGGAGAGAAAGTAATATCAACTGAATTATTTAGTAATCATCGTACATTATTGCTATTTATTAATACGAATTGTCCAACTTGTAAAACATTATTACCCGAGTTAAGAAATATAAAACGACATTACGATATTAACTTAGTTTTAGTAAATACGGATGAACAGCATGAGGATAGTCTCATAGTCAACCATGTTAGTGAAGACATGATTTATTTGCGCTCAAATAAATTGATGAGGCTCTATTCGATTACAACGGTACCTTACGGAATATTAATAAATGAAGATAAGAAAATAGAGCAAATAAGTGAGATGAAAAATAGCAATAGTCTTTGGAATTTGCTATTAAATGTAGATAGAAAAGTATCGTGATTTTAAGGTTAATGATACTTTTAAAGAAGTAGAAGTTTTACTTGATAAATAGTGTAGAACCGTATCATAAGTATATAAGGTTTTTCCGAAAAAAAATTACAGCACCTTCTAAACGGATGGAGAAGGGCTGTTTTATTATTTGAATGACTTTGTAGCAGGATGTATCTTCATATCGAGTCTTCAACATATGTATCCACAGAGTAATCGAATTACAATTTTTAGAAAATGGGCTTAAAAAACAAAAAGCATGAAATTAGCCGAGTGATGCTGAATAAAGGGTAACATTAACTATTTCAAATAACTCTTCATCCCTCTCGTTTCATCGTTACAGATTTGTTCAGTTTACTTGCTAGATCATTGGATGCATTATTCATATATTGTAATACAAGATTATACACATCGGATGAAACCGTTGCTAATCCTGGTGCCATATTTTCAATTAAATCATTTTGTTGATCCTCGGAAAGAGATTCATAAAAAAGTCCAGCTTGTGTAAAATCATCCTGTTTTTCAAGGTCAGATCGTTGAAGAATACCTTCAACCAATCGACCATTACCGCTAGTAACTAAATCACCTGGCCACCAATCTGCTTGGTAGTTTACTGGGACATTTCGGAAATCTGAACCTATACGATTACGTTGAGAATCCCAGTAAACATTGGCACGTCCTTGTAACATTTTATCATCGGATAATTCAACACCATTCAGTAAATTCGATGGTGAAAAGGCCGCTTTTTCAACTTGCTCCATGTAGTTATCTGGATTTTTGTTTAACACCATGCGACCGACAGGATGAAACGGAAATTGTTGCTGATCCCAAATCTTCGTAGCGTCTAATGGATCGTATGGAAGTCCTGCAGCTTTATCTGGATCAATCACTTGGACATACAATCCATATTCTACTTGTTCTCCTTTTTCAATCGCATTATATAAATCCTGCCCAGCAATATCAGGATTTTCCCCTGCTAATTTCACTGCTTCATCATTCCGAATGTACTGCTGACCTGCCAGTGGTGACCAAGTATACTTAACATAATGTCGCTTTCCTTCAGCATTTTTCCAAACATACGTGTTGACACTATAACCAGGTAAATGACGAAGACTTTTAACTGTACCTAGATTAGAGTAAACAAGAAGTGTAAATAATAACGACTCAGGTGCCCTTGCAACAAAATTCCAGTAACGGCTTGGATCTATTAAGTTGCTTTTTGGTGAAGGAAGAAATGCCTTAATTGCTTCAGGGAAACGAATGGTATCACGTACAGAAAATACTGGAATGTGGTTACATATAAGATCAAAAATGCCCTCATCTGTATAAAATTTTGTGGAAAAGCCCCGTACATTTCTTGATGTATCAGGTGTGCCTTTTGTGCTGACGGCAAGTGAGAACCGTACAAATACTGGAACCCTTGTTCCTGGCTGTTGTAAAAATGAAAGGGATGTATAATTTGACATAGAATATAACGTTTCAAATTGACCAAAAGCACCCCATCCCTTAACGTGCACGGGTCTTTCTTTCATCTTTTCATGTATAAATGTTTGTAATGTTTCATGTTCAATATTATCTTGTTTTAATATTGGTCCCCGTTTACCCACAGTTTGAGAGTGGAGTTTAGCTGGAAGGTCTATATTCCATTGATAGCTACTTCCTGGTGCTTGTTTTTGCTGAGGATGATTCTGTTCTGGATAGTTTTCTCGCGGATTTGTATCGTGATTATCCATACATTCTCCTCCAATCATTTTAGTCTAATTTCAATGAATTATATGGGAGAATGTCGATACTTAGACCAATGAACATTAAGCGGGGGGCCGCAAAGATTCATCTCGCTGAACCGTACCATAAGTAAATGAGTTCATTCATTTATTGAATTTTCCTTAGTAAGTGGAATAGCGGAAAGGAGTCTTCCGGTGTGCTTTTCTATAATTGATTATTTATCTAAGAAAGCATCTAAAGTTTTATTATAACGATTTAAATAGGTTCTCAATTTTTCTACCAGTTGGGAGTTTTTATTTTTGGATGGTAAGCAAGAGGGTTAATTGATTTTCATGCATAAAAATAACCAATTTATTTTTTTTAAAACAAAATGTTTGATTTATTAAATTTTAGCGATATAATAAGCACTAATTAAATAGTATCCTTCGGGGCAGGGTGAAATTCCCTACCGGCGGTGATGAAACAGTCATGTTTCTTAGTCCGTGACCCGGTTAACATTTGTTAAACGGTGGATCTGGTGCAACTCCAGAGCCGACAGTTATAGTCTGGATGGGAGAAGGAAAAAAGAAATTGGGTAAGTTCGAACAGTCTTTCCCTTTCTTTGTTGTTGATTGGAAAATAAGGTTTTTTTTGTTGCGGGCAAAACCTTTATTTTGCTATACATAAATAAGGATAGGAAAGGTTTCATATATACCTTTATTTTTCTATTCTCATTTTTAAACCCTGAAGAATCATTCTTCAGGGTTTTTTATTTGTCCCGTTGTATGACATCAAATACTTTTTGTAAGGAGAATGTAGAATGAATGATCATTATTATATGAAACTCGCCCTTAACCTTGCAATGAGTACAAATGGACAAACGACACCAAATCCTGCAGTAGGTGCGGTGATCGTGAAAAATAATCAAATTGTGGGAATGGGTGCCCACTTGAAGGCGGGGGAGCCGCATGCTGAGGTACATGCGATTCGCATGGCAGGGGATCATGCGAAAGGGGCTACGATGTATGTCACTTTAGAGCCTTGTTGTCATTTTGGTAAAACTCCACCTTGTGCAGATTTAGTGATTAAATCTGGAGTGAAAAGGGTGGTCATCGCAATGGCTGATCCGAATCCAAAGATTTCAGGTAAAGGGATTGAGCGGCTTCAAGATGCAGGGTTACAGGTTGAAGTTGGCGTGTTAAGCGAAGATGCGAGCCAAATCAATCAGGTGTTCACACATTTTATTCAAACAGGACTACCTTTTGTCACCTTGAAGTCAGCAATTAGTCTGGATGGAAAAATAGCTACAGAAGAAGGCAAAAGCAAGTGGATCACAAGCAGTGAGGCGCGGGAGGATGTGCATTATTTTAGGCATACTCATGATGCCATACTTGTTGGGGTTAACACGATTATCAAAGATAATCCGAGTTTAACAACAAGGCAAGCAGGCGGAGGAAAAAGTCCTGTCAGGTTTATTTTAGATACAAATTTACGGACTCCGATTGATTCGAAAATTGTTTCTGATGGACTGGTAGAAACATGGATTGTCACTGGTTCAAATGTAAAAAAAGAAAAGATGGATTTATATAAAAATAGAAATGTTCATTTTCTCCAGATGGATTCTCCGAAGATAGAGATAAAGACTTTGCTCAAAGAGATGGCAACGATGGGCATAACCTCTCTATTCGTTGAAGGAGGAGCCGAAGTCCTTGGTAGCTTCCTAAAGGAGCGGGCATTTCAACAAGTGATTACGTATATTGCACCTAAACTAATTGGTGGCCGAATGGCGCCCACTTCATTTGCTGGCGAGGGAATATCTGAAATACATGAGGCGTTGGAACTAGAGATTAATGAAGTGAAGAAAATAGGTAGTAATATCCGAATCATCTCAAAAGCTATGTAAGGAGGTGGCAACAGTTGTTTACAGGAATTATTGAGGAAATAGGAATGATTAGGAGCATCAGAAAATCGGGTCATGCGATGAAATTAGAGATCATGGCTAAAAAGATAATAGAGGATATGCATAACGGAGATAGTATTTCTGTCAATGGGGTCTGTTTAACGGTGACAACGTATACGCAGGACAGCTTCCATCTGGATGTAATGCCCGAAACGTTTCAGTCGACCAGCTTAGTAGGGCTGAAGCAAGGTTCGAAGGTGAATTTGGAACGTGCCATGGCTGCTAATGGTAGATTTGGGGGTCATTTCGTCTCAGGACATGTAGATGGAACAGGAATGATTAAGCGAATCTGGCAAGCGGATAATGCTCGCTATTATGAGATTGAAACAACTAAAGAACGATTGAAATACATCATTCATAAAGGATCTGTTGCCATTGACGGAACAAGCCTTACTGTATTTGAAATACACGATCAATCCTTTGTTATTTCTTTAATCCCTCACACCTTATCAGAAACGATTTTGTCTGAAAAGAAAATGGGAGATGTGGTGAATATTGAGTGCGATATGCTAGGCAAGTATATGGAGCATTTCCTTCATTTTCGTGATTCGAACCATTCTAGAAAAACAATGATTACGAATGAAATGTTAAAAGAAAATGGGTTTATATAAGGAGGAGAAACCATGTTTGATTCCATTGAAGAAGCATTAGATGAGCTAAGGGCAGGAAAAGTGATCATCGTTTGTGATGATGAGGATCGGGAAAATGAAGGAGACTTTGTCGCTCTAGCTGAAAAGGCAACTCCTGATGTGATTAACTTTATGATTACACAGGGTAAAGGACTAGTTTGTGTTCCAGTCGATGAAAAAATAGCTAATCGCCTTGAATTAGCACCGATGACTGTAGAGAATACAGATCATTTTGGTACTGCCTTTACTATCAGTGTTGATCACAACTCTACAATTACTGGGATTTCTGCATATGAACGATCAACGACGATTAGAGAGCTTAGTAACAGTACCTCGGTGTCTAGCGATTTTAAACGTCCTGGCCATATCTTTCCATTAATTGCGAAGGAAGGCGGCGTTTTAACAAGACCGGGACATACGGAAGCAGCTGTTGATTTTGCAAAGCTCGCAGGTGCTTCACCAGCTGGAGTTATTTGTGAGGTTATAAATGAAGATGGCACAATGGCAAGGGTCCAGGAATTGCGTAAGATAGCGGATGAATTTCAATTGAAATTGGTGACGATTCACGACCTGATTCGTTATCGAAAAGAAATAGAAAGCAATATCCGCGTAAAATAAACAACATTAGGAGGAATAAAAATGAGCTATACATTTGAAGGGAATTTAGTAGGAACAGGATTGAAAGTTGGTATTGTAGTAGGAAGATTTAATGAATTTATCACAGGTAAATTATTAGGGGGTGCTATAGACGCATTAAAAAGACATGGGGTGGATGAAGAAGATATTCAAATCGCATGGGTGCCAGGTGCATTTGAAATTCCATTCATTGCACAAAAAATGGCTAAATCAAATAAATATGATGCGATCATCACTCTCGGAACGGTAATAAGAGGATCAACCCCACACTTTGATTATGTTTGTAATGAAGCAGCCAAAGGCATAGCAGCCATTTCATTAAATACAGGAATCCCAGTCATATTCGGTGTCTTAACAACAGATACAATCGAACAAGCCATCGAACGAGCTGGAACAAAAGCAGGAAACAAAGGCTGGGACGCAGCCGTCTCCGCCATCGAAATGGCAAACCTATCTAAAATAGTAGAATAACCATTTAAGGGGGTCAGACCCCACATGAAATATTGTGATTAGATCAAGCTTTTCGAATCTAAACATTGTATTTTGGGGTCAGACCCCCTTTTTTAAATTTAGAAATTGCTAAAAGTGATTATTTAGTTGAAGTAGACTATTATTGGTGCGTAAAAGAACAAGAATAGCCTCGTCATAGGTTGACCCAATTTTTGAACCGGTTTATTCTAATCAATCAAACTGATTATCAATCAAAAGATTTTAATTGTTAAACTATAAATTTATAGCCTGTCTATCAATAAAAGTCGAAAATTGTAACTTCTTTGTCACCATTTATTCCCTGGTAAATTTTATACTCTATATAACAAATATATTACATCAGGGGGGACGGTGCATAAAGATGAAGAAGAAGTTGAATAGGAGAGGGAAAATTAGTTTAATTGGTTTGGTTATGCTAGTTTCTTTCGTAATAATCGGTTTTAAGATTCATAGTCAACAAGTTTCAGATCCAACAGCAAAAGCAGCAGAAGTCGTCGCAAAGTCTCAATCTCAAAAAGAGGATTCAGTCGAAGAAGAGCATAAACGAGTAAAAAAGGTCGAAAAAAGTCAAAAGGCAAATCAACCAGTTGAAAAAGAGCAAGTGAAAAAGCAGGAGAAAGAAATAGTAAATACGAAGACAGAACAAGAAAAGAAAGAATCGACTACTCAAGAGCAAAAACAAGTAGCGAAGAATCCGGAAAAAGAGAAGAAACAAGAAGAAGCAGATACTTCATCGAAAAACGAAACGTCCTCCGCATCCGTTGATAAAAAGAATAATATAATCAATCCAACTCTCCCATTAGTAAAACCTTCTGAAGGTAAAGTGGTGTATTTAACATTTGATGATGGTCCCTCAAATAGAATGGGAGATTTAATGAATATATTAGATCAATATCAAGCAGAAGCTACATTCTTTTGGTTAGAACCAAATATGAGGAGATTTCCTACAGAGGTACAAGATGCCATTCAACGAGGGTTCTCAATCGGTCTACATGGTGTTACACATGATGTGAAGAAAATATATGTATCTAAGGATACAGTAGTTAGTGAAATGGTTACAGCGAATCAAACTTTAGAAAAACTAGCCGGGATCACTACTCATCTTATCAGAACACCTTACGGAAGCCATCCATATATGAAGCCAGAATATAAAACAGCAGTACATAATCAAGGCTTTATTTTATGGGATTGGAATGTAGACAGTAGAGATTGGAAGTATCGGGATAGCCGATATGTCAATGATGTCATTCAACAAGTTGAAAACTTAGTGGCAAAGAATATCCCTCCTGTTATTCTTATGCATGACCGCACGGAGACGATTAATCACTTGCCTGAACTATTAAACTACTTGAAAAATCAAGGATATACCTTTAAGAAACTTGAACAAGAGAATATGCCTGTTCAGTTTTAGCAGGTTAAAAACAATATATGTAACAGATAGAATGATCTCCATTTCATCATGGATCATTCTTTTTTTTTTGATTGGCTTTTTCTCAAACATTGTTGTTTAAATAAAGTTTGAATCAATAAGCGCTATCCGAAGCGAGCGGTAGATTACCGTAAAAGGTGAAAATGTGTGTGCAAGGTAACGGAAGGGAACGATAGATTACCGTAAAGTGTAAAAAAGCGAGTGCAAGGTAACGAAAGTGAGCGATAGATTACCGTGAAGAAGAAAAATGCTTGTTAAAGGTAACGAAAGCGAATAATAGATTACCATGAAGAAGAAAAAAGCGAGTGCAAGTTAAAGAAAGGGATCGAATGATTACCATAAAGGGTGAAAATGTGTGCAAGGTAACAAAAGTGAGCGATAGGTTACCGTAAAGGGTAAAAAAGCGAGTGCAGGGTAACGAAAGGGAACGAAAGATTACCGTGAAGAAGAAAAAAGCGTGCCCAAGGTAACCAAAGCGAGTGATAGATTACCGTGAAAGATGAAAATATCGTTTCATATAGCTCCCCCTTTCATTTCACGGGTATAAGAGTTGAAAACTCCAACTCCATTAGACCTCTCTAATCCTATATGGGGTGTAAAACATGCAGTTGGGCTTTGACGAAAACAGCCTTTTGCTAAAATCACTTTTGATATTCCGATAGAAAACCACTAAGTACTGTGTCGTAAAATTGGAGTAGATGCATGTTAAATGTTTATGGTAAAATTTATACTTATATATTTGAAGGTTCATATGATTGAAAGGGGAAGGAGGAGATGAATATGGAAAAGGAACTTATCTATTCACCATCGATGGCTAAGTCACGCAGATTATGGATTGCTTTTGTATTAGGTGCCCTTTCTGCCTTCGGTCCACTATCGATAGATATGTATTTACCAGCATTGCCTAAGCTCACCGAAGAACTACATACGAATACATCGGTTGCACAGCTTAGTTTAACTGCTTGCCTCATCGGGTTGGCGCTTGGTCAGCTTTTAGTTGGTCCTTTAAGTGATGTTCGTGGACGAAAGAAGCCGCTATTAATCGCACTTATTTTATATTCTGTAGCATCTATTCTTTGCGCTTACAGTACATCAATCTGGATGCTCATTTTCTTACGTTTTATTCAAGGGGCAACTGGCGCAGCCGGAATTGTTATTTCTCGAGCGTCGGTAAGAGATATGTATTCTGGCACCGAACTAACGAAATTTTTCGCTTTATTAATGCTTGTTAATGGGGCTGCTCCAATTCTGGCACCGATTGCTGGAGGACAGCTGCTTCATTTTGTTACGTGGCGTGGAGTCTTTTTTGTTCTTTTTGTCATCGGAATTTTAATGTGGTTAGCGGTTTCCTTTGGATTAAAAGAAACATTACCACGTGAAAGGCGATCACCAGGAGGATTAAAACAAACATTCTCCACTTTTCATCTAATCATAACTGATCGACAGTTTATGGGCTACTCCTTCTCACAAGGGCTTGTATCCGCAGCAATGTTTGGATATATTTCTGGATCACCATTTGTTTTACAAGATATATTTGGTGTTTCACCGCAAATGTTTAGTGTAATTTTTGCGATTAATGGTGTGGGAATTATTATTGCTTCTCAATTGACTGGCCGCTTAGCTGGCAGAGTTTCAGAGCTAAAGCTGTTTATTATCGGGATTAGCTTATGTGCAATTGGTGGTGTCATCTTACTACTTGTTGTTCTTCTCGATGCTGGGTTATATGCGGTTATTCCATCATTGTTTATTGTTGTGTCCAGTGTGGGGATGGTTGGTACAACATCCTTTTCATTAGCTATGCAAAATCAAAGTGAAACTGCTGGAAGTGCCTCGGCAATACTCGGTTTATTACCTTTTATTCTTGGAGCGATTGTTGCACCACTTGTAGGACTAGGTGGAAGCCATACCGCAGTGCCAATGGCCATTGTGATAGCAGGATGTGGAATAGGAGCGGTACTCGTCTATCTCTTCCTCAATAACAAAAAATAATGATTACTATTTTAGAGACAAAGTTCGATATAGGGAGCTTTGTCCTTTTTTATGAATATCGATAGCCATTGGCTAGTATTTCTCTCCTTATGATAGATGGTAAACACTCGCTAAGTTTCGTAAATATTGCCTGGTGACCAATTCACATCTATACTCTTTTGGAAAAATAGTCCACCTTTTCCTATTCAAACATCTCAATAAAATATTTAGCGCTTTTCGTTAAATAACGGTCCTTGCTCCAGATTAATGCAGATTCAGCCATGATCTCGGTATCACTTATAGACAGAACCCGTATATTGGTAGTTTGAAAGGATAGTAGTGAGTATTTAGGGATAATTGTTGCCCCGACTCCTTTCGAAACGAGGGAGAGAATCATTGTCACATCAGGGCATTCACAAACAATATTTGGCTCAAAGCCATGTCTTCTACATTCATTTAAAATTAATTCATATTGTCCTAAGCCTTTAATTCGATGCAAGAGTAGTAATGGAATGTCTTTTAGAAGACTCATAGAAATGGATGCCTGCTCTATATTGACCCATTCTTTAGGAAAAACAGCGACATAAGGATCCTTTGATAAATGTCGATAGGAAAAATCACTTAATTCCATCGGTAAGCGGATCACACCTAAATCGATTTCATTATTTTTTATATGCTCACCAATGACAAATGAATCTCCTTCTCTTAAATGAATCTTGACGAGTGGATATTTTTTTAGGAAGGCTTGTATTCTTTCAGGAAAGTATGAAAAGCATGATTTTGATGCTCCTAGGGCAAGAACTCCTCTTAATCCCTCTTCCGTTTCCTTTACCTCATTAATCGTGTTTTCCAGTTGTTGAATCAGCTTTTGTGCTTGTTGATATAGGACTTTTCCGGGATTCGTAAGCTCCAATATTTTCCCGTTTCGTTCGAATAATTTGACTCCTAATTCCTCCTCTAAAAGTTTTAATTGGTGACTTAAAGGAGGTTGGGACATATGGAGTTTCTTGGCTGCGCGAGTGATTTGCCCTTCTTCGACGATGGTTGAAAAATATTGTAATTGGCGAATATCCATTCTAGGCCTCCTTACATTCATTTTGCCGAGCATTCCTCATCTAAGAAGAAAGGAAGAACTGATGCATATTATTTTTGTATGAAAAACAAATATTTTAAATATTTTAAATATATTTTAACACATGTTACATTCGATATGTAAGTGCTTTCATTTTAAAAGGCTCTATTCTCAAACATTGTTGCTGTTTAAGTAAGAAAATCGCTACACGATTCATTTCACTGTGAAAGGAATGGCGATCTCCACATGTACTGCTGAATCCTTAATTGGTATAAAAGCAACAATCGATCTGAAAACAGCCTTTAAAAAAACATGAAATGATAAGGAGTGTGTATAAATGACAATGCTTGATGATGCAAAACAAAAACTTAGAGGATCCATAGCGCCGATCGTTACCCCTTTTCATCATGATTATACAATTGATTTTTCTTCCTTTGAAAATCTTATAGATTGGCATATTGCTAGTGGCACACATGCTATTTCAGTTACAGGAACAACAGGTGAACCAAGTTCATTGACCATTGAAGAGCGGGTTCGTGTAATGGAAACGGCTAAAAAGAAAATAAATGGCAGAGTTCCCTTTGCACCAGGTACAGGCTCAACCAATCATCAAGAAACCCTATATTTAACGAAAACAGCACAGGAAATGGGTGCGGATGCAGCCCTTGTGATTGTCCCCTACTATAATAAGCCATCACAACATGCCCTATATAAGCATTTTAAAGCAGTGGCAGACTCAGTAGATATACCGATCATTGTGTATAACATCCCCGGAAGAACAGCAACGAATCTCCATGTCGATACACTTGCCAGACTTAGTGAAGATTGTCCGAATATCATCGGTGTAAAAGAATCGAATAAAGACTTTGAACATGTCAATCGTGTGTTATTGAAATGCGGTCGGGATTTTCTCCTTTACTCCGGTATTGAATTACTTTGTTATCCGATGCTGGCAATTGGCGGAGCAGGTCATATTAGTGCAACAGCCAATGTGGTTCCGAAAAAAATAGCAGATTTGTACAACACATGGAAGGCTGGTGAAATAGATAAAGCTTTAGATCTTCATTTTGATTTAATGGAACTAAATGATGTTCTTTTTAAGGATACGAACCCAGCCCCACTTAAAGCAGCACTTGGAATGATGGGGAAAATCGAACCGGTATTACGGATGCCGATGGATTTGCCAACTCAGGAGCTACAAAATGAAATTCGTAAAATTTTAAAACAGCATGTAGCGTTATCTGATGAGATAACTACAAATTAAGTGCCTAAGGAAGGTGTGAATGTTTCCATGAAAGATATTCAATTATATATAAATGGCGAATTTGTAAATGCGACATCGGGAAAAACCTTTGAAAATATCAATCCTTTTACAAATGAAATCATTAACCATGTGGCAGAAGGAGATGTTGCAGATGTTGAAAAAGCAGTTGCAGCGGCGAACCGTGCATTTCATGGGGAATGGGGTCAGTTAAAGGTTAGTGAGCGTCTGAAATATATCCATAAAATTGCCGACCTTATTGATCAACATATAGAAGAGATTGCTCCTTTAGAATCCTTGGATACAGGACTTCCAATCAGCCAAACAAAAAATATGGTAGCACGAGCTGCACAGAACTTTCGTTTTTATGCGGAAATGGTATCGAACCGTTTAGTTGGTGAGGCGTACCAGGTAGATGGAGAATTTATTAATTATACCATTCATAAGCCGGTTGGTGTTGCCGGTCTAATTACACCATGGAATGCACCGTTCATGCTTGAAACATGGAAAATTGCACCGGCATTAGCAACGGGAAATACGGTTGTATTAAAGCCTGGTGAATGGTCACCAATAACAGCCAATCGTTTGGCCGAAATCATTGATAAGGCAGAGCTTCCGAAAGGGGTATTCAATGTTGTTCATGGTTTTGGAGAAACTGCGGGTGCCGGACTTGTTGCCCATCCTGATGTGAAGCTGATTTCATTTACCGGGGAAACAACCACTGGCTCAGAAATTATCAAAAACGGTGCAGATACATTGAAGCGTGTATCCGCAGAACTAGGTGGGAAATCACCGATTATTGTTTTTGATGATGCCGATTTCGAACGGGCACTAGATGCGGCAACATGGGGGATCTTTTCCTTCAATGGTGAGAGATGTACAGCAAATTCAAGATTATTTATTCAGGAATCAATCTATGAAAAATTTGTTGATGCATTAAAAGAAAGAATTCCAAATATAGTGGTCGGCGATCCATTGGATCCGCAAACCGAAGTAGGGCCGCTTATTCATGTCGAGCATTTTAATAATGTAAAGAAATATTTACAAATCGCAAAAGAAGAAGGAGCAGAGCTGTACAGTGGTGAGGTTCCTTCGGAGTTTGAAAAAGGTAATTTCGTCCCTCCAACATTGCTTCTCAATGTTAAAAATCAGATGAAGGTTGCCCAAGAGGAAATTTTCGGGCCTGTGATGGCGGTGATGAAATTTAAGGATGAAGAAGAAGTCATCAAGCTTGCCAATGATACAAAATACGGTTTGGCAGGTTATGTTTGGACGAATGATTTAAAGCGAGGACACCGTGTGGCTCAAGCCGTTGATGCAGGTATGCTCTGGATTAACTCACAAAATGTACGTGATCTGAGGATTCCATTTGGCGGAAGTAAATATAGTGGAATGGGACGCGAAGGTGGACATTATGCCTTTGACTTTTATACAGAAACACAGGTTATACATGTCGCTTTAAGTGACCATCATATTCCACAATTCGGAAAAAAGAAATCATAAAGGAGGAATGATATATGCCAGCAAAAACAGGAAAGCAATATATCGAACGTTTACAAAAAGCAAATAACAATGTTTATATACATGGAGAAAGGGTGAAGGATGTAACGGCGCACCCAGCCTTTAAAAATGTCATCCAATCGATGGCGAAGCTATATGATCTTCAATATGAAAAGGCCGATAAAATGCTTTATACCTCTCCTAGCAGTGGGGAACAAGTAGGAATGACCTTCCTGCAACCAAAAAGTATTGATGATTTAATCGCTAGACGTGAAGCAATAACAGAGTGGGCAAAGGTATCAGGAGGAATGATGGGACGTTCCCCAGACTATTTAAATGCTGAAGTGATGGCAATGGGAGCAGCCTATGATTTCTTTTCCGAAGGGGATCCAAACCTTGTAGAAAATGCGAAAAATTATTATGAATATGCTAGAGAAAATGATATTAGCTTAACACATACATTAATCCACCCACAAGTAAATCGTGCCAAGGCACAGCACGAGCAAAAGGATGCCAATGTGGCACTACATCTAGTAGAGAAAAATAAAGATGGAATTATTGTGGATGGAATCCGACTTCTTGCGACACAAGGTGGAATCACCGATGAGATTCTCGTTTTCCCTTCTACAGTAAAAAAAGCAGGAGAGTTAGATGATCCTTATTCGCTTGCCTTTGCCATTCCAAATAATACTCCTGGTCTAAAATTTATTAGCCGAGAGTCATTTGATTACGGTAAAAATCAATGGGATCATCCGCTTTCCTCACGTTTTGAAGAAGGGGATGCGATCGTTTCCTTCGAAAATGTGTTTGTTCCATGGGATCGTGTATTCGTGTGTGGAAATTCTTCAATATGTAATCGGACGTTTAGGGAAACGAATGCAGTTGTCCATATGGCTCATCAAGTAGTAGCAAAGAACATTGTGAAAACGGAGTTCTTGTTAGGCCTAGCACTTTCAGTCATGGATGCAATTGGGATTGATCAATTTCAGCATGTACAGGATAAAGGAACAGAAATCATGCTTACCCTCGAAACGATGCGCAGTCATCTTTATCGTGCAGAACACAATGCAAAGCTTGATAAATGGGGAATCATGACGCCGGATTATGCTGCCTTAGATGCAGCACGGAATTGGTATCCACGAGTATATCCTCGTCTCGTAGAGATTTTACGAATATTGGGGGCTTCCGGTTTGATGGGGATTCCGACACAAGCAGATTTTCAAAATGAAGATATTGGTCAGTTAATCCATCGAGGACTACAAGGAAAAAATTTAGAAGGATATGAACGTGTACAACTGTTCCGCTTAGCATGGGATATGACAATGAGTGCATTTGGTAACAGACAAATGCATTATGAATACTACTTCTTTGGTGATCCGATTCGGATGGGAATGACGTATTTTGAAGGGTACGAAAAAGAGTCCTATAAAGAAATTATTAAGGAATTTTTAGGGCAAGTCGATTCTGGGAAATCTAGCTTTTTAAGTGTGTGAAGAGGGGGTATATGGGGTGGATTTTAATATTATTCGTGCGGCAAGAGCCATACTGAATGTCACAAATCTAGAAGAATCAAGGCGCTTTTATGTAAATGCCCTTGGCTTTGTTGAAACGGAAAGTGACGACGAGACAATTTATTTACGTGGACTCGAAGAACATATCCATCATAGTCTAGTACTGAAAAAGAGTGATGAACCAAGTGTAGAGGTCATTAGTTATAAAGTATATTCGGAAGCAGATCTTGATTCATTAGACCGTTTTTTCAATGAAAAAGGGTTCCCAACAAAATGGGTGGAAGCGGGAACACAAAAGGCTTTGGGAAGAGCATTGCGAGTTCAGGATATTTCTGGTCTTCCGATTGAGTTTTTCGCAACAATGGACACGGTGGACCGTTATCTTCAACGCTATGATTTATATAGAGGGGCTAAGGTTCAACGAATCGACCATTTTAATTGTGCAGTAAGAGATGTAGAGAAAGCATACAATTTTTATATAGATGAACTAGGATTTTCTTGTTCAGAGTATACAACCGCAGACGATGAAAAAATATGGGCTGCATGGCTACACCGGAAGCCAACTGTCCATGATGTGGCCTTTATGAACGGAGTGGGCCCACGTTTACATCATATTGGTTTTTGGTTAAGTGATCCAATGAGTGTGATTCATACGTGTGATGTTCTTGCATCACTTGGGTATGGAGCAAATATTGAAAGAGGACCAGGTAGACACGGTTTATCGAATGCGTTTTTCCTTTATTTACGTGATCCTGATGGTCATCGCATTGAATTATACAATGGGGATTATTTAACAAGTGACCCTGATTTTAAACCAGTGAAATGGGATCTGGATGACCCGATGCGCCAAACCTTCTGGGGACACGCAGCGCCTGATTGCTGGTTTAATGAAGCATCAAATGTTCTTGATGTGCATACAGGAAAGCTTGTCACAACAAGTGATCCACTATTAGAGAAGAAAAAACCGACAATTATCATCTAGGTGGTGGGAATTTGAAAAACATAAAATATAAGCTTCTAGGTAGGCAGCAGCTCCAGGAATTCAATCTAGAGAATCAGGATCCATTGCAAAAGGACAATACTCCACCATTCGATGTTCCAGTAACTGGAATGATTTATGGAGCACTGCTTAATTATAAGGGAGAAGTTGAAGCGATTAGTGATACATTGCATCAGGAGCCATATAAGGCTCCACCAAAAGCACCGATTTTATATATTAAACCTGAAAACACAAAGATTGCTCATAAAATGCCTATTCCCCTTCCTGCAAATGTTGCGGAATTACAAGTAGGTGCAGCACTCGGGATTGTGATTGGCCGAACGGCTTCAAAAGTGAGCATTGAAGAAGCTTTTGATTATATTGATGGTTACACCATTGTAAATGATATTAGTATTCCACATGAGAGTGTCTATCGTCCGGCAATTAGTCAAAAGGCAAGAGATGGATTTTGTCCGGTTGGTCCTTATATTGTTGAAAAGCATTCATCGATTCAACCAGATCGTCTTAAGATTCAAGTGTTTATTAATAATGAACTTTGCCAGGAAAATACAACCGCTAATTTGATTCGTCCTGTTGCACAGTTACTATCAGAAATGACGAGTTTTATGACACTTGACCCAGGTGATGTCGTATTAGTAGGTGTTCCGGAACATCCGCCATTGGTGAAGGCTGGTGACCACATCAGCATTGAAATTGAGCAAATTGGCGTATTGGAAAATCAAGTAGTAAGGGAAGAAGAGTTAAGATTGGGGGTGAGCCCTTGAAAACAGCTAGAGTTGCCTATAAGGGTAGGGTCTATGAGGCTGTAGAAAAGGATGGGAAATTACATTTAAACGATCATCGTCTTATTTCTATGGATGAAGTAGTGTGGTTACCCCCTGTTATCCCTCGAACCATTTTTGCGTTAGGGCTTAATTATGCCGATCATGCCCAAGAACTAGATTTTAACGCACCGAGCGAACCGTTAGTATTTTTAAAAGGACCCAATACATTGATTGGACATCAAGGTCAAACAAAACGACCTAAAGATGTAGACTTTATGCACTATGAATGTGAGTTAGTTGTTGTGATTGGAAAGGTTGCTCGGAATGTAACAAGTGAAGAGGCGTATCAATATGTAAAGGGCTATACCATTGCAAATGATTATGCCATCCGTGATTACTTAGAAAATTACTATCGTCCAAATTTACGCGTAAAAAATCGTGATACGTGCACACCAATCGGTCCATGGTTAGTAGATGCAGAGGATATTAAAGATCCTATGAATCTTACTTTACGTACCTATGTAAATGGTGAATTGACTCAAGAAGGTTCAACGAGTCAAATGATCTTTAGTATTCCATTTTTAATCGAGTATTTGAGTAGCTTTATGACGCTAAGCCCTGGAGATATGATTCTAACTGGAACCCCAAAGGGAGCAGTCAACACAAAGATTGGTGATGAAGTCATTACAGAAATTGAAGGAATTGGGCGTCTACTAAGCACAATTGTGGAGGACGATGGATATTAGGAGGAATGTGTGTGCCGCATATTATTGTAGAATATACGGATAACATAAGAGAAGAAGCTAGAATAGCAGAGCTTTTACACAAAATGAATCAGGTATTAATCTCTAGAGGCGATGTTTTTCCGATTGGAGGGATCCGCTCAAGAGCTATTGAATTACATGATTATGTTGTAGCGGACGGTAAGCATGATGATGCATTTGTACACACATGCTTAAAGATAGGGGCAGGTAGATCAGTTGAGGATAAGAAATCAACCTGTGATGAGCTCTTTGATGTAATGACATCCCATTTTTCTGCAATTTATGAAAAGAGATATCTTGCGTTGTCATTAGAGCTTATTGAATTCAGTGAAGCAGGAACATATAAGCTAAATAATATTCATACAAGGTATAAAAAGTAAGCATAAGAAGGAGGGAAAGAGATGGATGATCGACTATTTCGCAATGCAATGGGGAAATTTGCAACAGGTGTAACGGTCATTACAACAGCAGTCAATGGTGATGTCCACGGAATGACTGCCAATGCATTTATGTCTGTTTCACTGAATCCGAAGCTTATTCTCATATCCATTGGAAATCGGGCAAATATGAAGAATTTAATTGATCAATCAAAGAAATTTGCCGTAAATATATTAGCCAAAGAACAAAAAGATGCTTCGCAATATTTTGCGGGGCAGCTAAATGACCGAAGAGAAATCGAATTTCGCTGGAATAATGATATACCCATTCTTCCTAACTCAATCACAAATATCGTTTGTGACCTATACGCGTCTTACCCAGCAGGTGACCACACACTCTATATCGGAGAAGTCAAGGACATCGTCATGAACGAAGGCAAACCACTCACATTCTATGAAGGCACTTACGCTTCAATCAGTTAAGGGGTCTAGTTAAGGGGTCTGACCCCACTTTGTCATTTCTAGAACGAATAAAGCTTATTCGTACTGGATTTTGCATTGTGGGGTCTGACCCCCCTTTTTGCTTTACAAGAAAGTATAAGAACAGGTCCTTGGTTAATTATAAGTAGGAGAATGTGAATTGAGGATGGTTTGAATGCGAAATATATTTCAACTTTACATAACAGATTTGAAGCGGATTGTAACCAATTGGGCGGCGTTGATTATTATTCTTGCGCTTATTGCCTTACCTTCTTTATATGCATGGTTTAATATTCAAGCCTCCTGGGACCCGTATGGAAATACGAAAGGAATTCCTGTGGCGATAACGAATGAGGATGTTGGTACGAAATTACAGGGTCAAAAGGTAAATGTAGGAGATTTAATCGTTCAATCCTTGAAAAAAAATAAAAAATTAGGCTGGACCTTTGTTGATAAGAAGAAAGCCTTAGATATGGTCAAACACGGTGATGCCTATGCGAGTATTCTTATTCCAAAAGATTTCTCGAAAAAAATGACCTCTATTCTGGAAGAAAACCCTGAAAAACCGGTTATTACTTATACTGTAAATGAAAAAATAAATGCAATTGCTCCCAAAATAACATCTACAGGTGCGACAGGTATCGTTCAGCAAATAAGTGAAGAATTCATTAAGACGGTCAGTAAAACGATATTTTCCATATTTAATGAATTGGGCATTGAGCTTGAAAAAGATCTTCCAGATATTAAAAACATGAAAAATCTTATATTTCGCTTAGAGAATGATATTCCGAGAATTAATCAAATCGTTAATACGGCACTAAATGATATAAATACAGCTGGAGAGCTAGAATCGAAGGTGCGAAACAACCTGCCAATCATTAAAAATGTCGCGAATAAAGGGGTACAATTGACCAATGAATTGAGCGATTTTATCAATAAAAATAAGGAAGCGGTTCAGAACATTATTCCGATCATAAAAGGGAATATTGATCAACTGAGGGAACTTGCAGACACAAAATCTCAAATCCAATCGATTTTGCAAAATTACCAAAACAATCCTGACGAAGCCAATGCTGCTTTATCAGAAATAAATACTAGATTAAATCGAGGGGTCGTTGTCATTGATTACACCACTGGGCTTTTAGAAAAATTGAACGCTCAGTCTGATCAAAAACGCCTATCCATATTTATCAATCAATTAACAAAATTAAAAAGCGAACTCCAATCTGAAATCGCCTTAAATAATCAAATCATTACTTCAAAAACAGTGGCTGATAATGTAAAAAAACGTCTAGATGACGTATCTAATCTAGCTTCTTCTAAAATTGCAGATATACATGCAAATTTCGAGAGTCAATATGTTCCTGCCATTCGAAGGACAATGGACGATGGAATGGTTGTATTAGAAGGTACAAAAAAAGTGTTGACCGATGCACAGAATAGTATGCCTGATGTTGAACGAATACTGCAGGACGCATCGAAAGGAATTTCAACAGGAAAGCAAACGATTGTGAAGCTGAAGAAAGATCTTCCAGCAGTTGAAAAGAAAATAAGGGAGATTGCCCATCGAATTCGAGAATTTGATAAAAAGGCAGATATCAATGAGATTATTCGTTTCTTAAAACATAATGTCAATAAGGAAAGTGAGTTTTTAAAGAATCCGATTTTACTGAAAGAGCATAAGCTTTTCCCTATCCCTAACTATGGATCAGGCATGACTCCTTTTTTTACTACCCTTTCATTATGGGTAGGAGCAATGCTCTTGATTTCGTTATTAACGGTGGAGGTCGAGAATGATCAATTAAAAAGCTATCAAGTATATTTTGGACGCTTATTTACATTTTTAACGATTGCTATTCTTCAGTCCTTGATTGCAACTTTAGGGGATATGTATTTACTTCATACCTATGTAGCGGACAAGCCTTGGTTTGTACTTTTTGGCGTTGTCAATAGCATTATATTTATGGTAATGGTGTATACCTTTGTTTCAGTTTTTGGAAATGTTGGGAAGGCTCTTGGGATTGTACTTCTTGTTTTACAGATTTCGGGTTCTGGAGGAACCTTTCCGATACAAGTTGCACCAAGGTTTTTTCAACTGATTAATCCTTATCTACCCTTTACCTATTCCATTAGTTTGATGAGGGAGGCAACTGGGGGGATCTTGTGGGATATCGTTCAGAAGGATGTAATCATCCTGTCGATCTTTTTAATTGTTTCTGTTTTTATCGGTGTTACGTTGAAAAAATTCATTAATCAAGCAAGTGAAAAAATGATAAAAAAGGTAAAAGAAAGTGGTTTAATCCATTAAGTGCGTATATGAAATAAATAAAATCCGCATATTTACAAATATGCAAATAGGATGTTATATTCATCTCAGTGAAATAAATTTTTTGACATAGTAATTTATGGTTGCTATCGGAAAGAATAACCAATGCATAAATTGGATGAAACCCAGTGTTTTAAGCTTATTTTAGTTTTTGTTCCAATAAATAAGCAATTATGAAATTTTCCAATTTTGTTTTTTCTAAATATTTTATTGACGATTTAATTGTTTTTTAATTATGATAATTATACTGAAATAATATTTAACCTGCTAGGGGGAAAAACAAATGGATGCAGCGGTGAACAAACAACTTGAATCCAAGCAATCAAAAAAGCACCCACCTGGATTATACTTGTTATTCATGACAGAGATGTGGGAACGTTTTAGTTATTATGGAATGAGAGCAATTCTTGTTTTATATTTAACCAAATCACTTGTTAATGGTGGTTTAGGAATGAATGAAAGTACAGCCCTTGCATTATATGGATTTTTTACAGGTGCTGTTTATTTTACACCATTAATTGGTGGATGGTTATCTGATAGATTTTTAGGGCAAAGACGTGCTGTTACTATCGGTGGAATCATCATGGCAATCGGAAATATTGTTCTTTTTGCCCATCAAAGCTATGGAGCAGTATACACAGGATTAATTTTATTAATCGTCGGTAATGGATTTTTTAAACCGAATATTTCAACCATTGTCGGTGAGCTGTATGATCCAAAAGATAAACGTCGTGATGCGGCATTTACAATTTTCTATATGGGGATTAATGTAGGAGCATTCTTCTCTCCATTAATCATCGGATTTATTACTGATAAGTGGTTCGCGGTACATGCGAATGGCGTCATTGAATATGGCTATAAATATGGATTCCTTGCTTCAGCTATCGGAATGATTATTGGTCAAATTTTATTTAATTCTTTAGGAAATCGTTTCTTAGGCGATATCGGTAAAAAGCCTGTTGGTAAACCACAAGTTTCTTCAGTCGGAGCAGTTGAAAAACAAAAATTAACGAAAACTGAAAAAAGTAGAATGAAGGTTATCTTTATTTTAGCTGCATTTGTTGTCTTCTTCTGGGCAGGGTTTGAACAAGCTGGTGGAGCATTAAGTATTTATACAGATAAATTTGTGGATCGTACACTATTTGGTTGGGAAATACCAACATCATGGTTCCAATCGGTTAACCCGTTATTTATTGTTTTATTAGCACCACTTGTATCGCTTCTTTGGGTAAAATTATCGAATCGTAAGCGTGGGGATCTTCCAGTTCCTACAAAAATGGCGTTCGGTATGATGCTATTAGGAATTGGGTATATCATTTTAATATTTGCTATTATGCAAACCGGAAGTAATGAGCATCATATTACGACTAAGGCGAATATCTTATTCATTGTATTTACTTATCTTTTCCATACCATTGGTGAATTGTTCTTATCACCTGTAGGGTTATCTTTTGTAAGTAAGTATGCACCAATTAAATTTGCCTCTTTACTAATGGCAGTTTGGATGGCAAGTTCATTCGTTGCAAACATTATTGCAGGTCAATTAGGTTCATTTACAAGTAAGTTGGGCTATCTTGAAGTGTTTTCTGTCATTGGAATTGTCGTAATTATTTTAGGACTTATTCTTCTTTCAGTTTCCAGAAAACTTGTGAAAATGTTAGCTGACGACCAAACAATAGAAAAGACCAATCAAGAAAATGAAGAAGATATCGCAGATGGAGTATTAAGACCAAACTAAATAAAAAGAGTGCGGTTGAGAGATATAATCCATCCATTTACAACCGAATTAGTGTAAAATCAATTCGCAATAGAAAAAAGCAATGGAATTCGTTCCATTGCTTTTTTCAATATTAGTGATAGGTTCGTAAAAGCTTTACCTGCTATTTAATTTGGCATTCTCTATAAGAACCGCTAGAATCCTTTATTGGGAGTAAAAGCCTGTCGTTGGGCTTTTACAAAAGCAACAAACAATACGAAAACAGCGTTTAATTTTGAATAACTAAGTCAGCTTGAGCCAATGGAGTTTCAACCTCTAGATAATAATCTTCGGCTTTCCAGTATCTATTTTGAAATTTTTCAATATTGCTTTTGGTGGCTTCACTTTCACGATTGAATCTCATATCTCTCGGACTATCTAAATAAACGATCATATCGTAAAAATTTCTCCAATCTTTTCTTTGTAAAAATACTCCTTCGATAATGATTACACAAGTTTCAGGTATCTCAGTTATCTCCAATCTTTGAGTATCGGAGCCATCGTCATAAGTAAGTAATTGCAATTCATTCGATTTCTTTAGTTTTTGAAATAGATTTTCTTTTAACCACTTAACATCCCATTGTAAATAATAATACTCATACCATTCTTGGTAATCAGTGTTGTACCGCCTATTTTTCTCGACAATGTAATCGTCTATATGAAAAAGGCAAACTGAAATATTTTTTTCTTGAAGATGCTGTACAACTTTTTTTTGTCAGTGTCGTTTTCCCGGAACGGCTTAGACCGTCTACTCCAAGAACGATTCTTTGACCTTGTTCAAGTTTAGGAATTTTATTAACTATATGTAGTATTTTATGCTCCAACTATTTCACACTCCCACTATATACATATCATATTTTTGGGTTTGAAAATAGCTCTTCATCTATTACCTACAATCAAAAAAGAAGCCTAAACGTATTCTAAATTGGTTATAAATGCCCCATAGCACACGTTTTCACCCCTATTTCGGAGTATGACTGTTAGCTGACTGACTATCGTTCATTTCAATGTGAATGATACTACCAATATATCTGTTAAATTAGAATAAATCCTTATATATCGACAAATAAAAAACAATCGGTTCATTTGCGAATTGGATCGTTAATTCCCTTGCTATTTAAATATTTTCTACAATTGAAACGAACTCGTTACGAATCTGCACTCTTTTTTTTACACACTCATTTCAGACTATAGAGAAATTTCAGAAAACCAATTGACTTTGTAAAATTGATTCGTTATTCTGAATATATATGACGAAATTATGTATCTACGCTAATATTACGTCATATAATGAAATGGAATAATCTATATCATTTATTTGTGTTAAAGGGGGTTCCTTATGATTGAATCTGCAGATCGATCAATGATCCAGCATCAGCAGCTTCTTGATTTAAAAAACACGATTAAGAAAGTATACCATCAAGTGCCCTTCTACCAAGAAAAGTTTCTTGAACATCATATAGCACCCCACGATATTCAAACATTAGAAGACATTCGAAAACTTCCGTTTACAACGAAGAAAGACCTCCGTGATCAATACCCATTTGGACTATTTGCAGTTAAACAAGACGAATTAATAAGACTTCATGCTTCAAGTGGTACGAGTGGGAAACCTACAGTCGTTGGTTATACCAAACAAGATATTGCTGATTGGTCCTCTATAGTAGCTAGGGCGATTGAAACCGCAGGGGGAAGGCCAGGGGATATTCTTCAAAATGCCTATGGATACGGCTTGTTTACTGGAGGTTTAGGTTTGCATTATGGTGGAGAGGAATTAGGAGTTGTGGTGATCCCGATATCAGGTGGGAATACAGAAAGACAAATTAATCTCATCGAGGACCTTAAACCGACCATTATTTGTTCGACCCCATCCTATGCCTTAAATATTGGGGAGAAAATGCGTGAACTAGGATTGAACCCACGTAAATCCTCTTTAAAAATAGGAATATTTGGAGCGGAGCCATGGTCTGAAGAAATGCGAAGCAAGCTTGAAGAATTATTCGATATTAGAGCTTGTGATATCTATGGTTTAAGCGAAGTCGTTGGTCCTGGTGTTGCGATAGAATGCTATGAGGCACAAAATGGACTACATATTGCAGAGGATCACTTTTTTGTCGAAGTGATTAATCCAGAAACACTTGAGCCAGTGCCTGAAGGGGAAGAGGGGGAATTAGTTTTTACTAGCTTAAAAAAGGAAGCGCTTCCAATTATCCGCTATCGTTCGGGAGATATCGCATCGATTACAACGGAAAAATGCATTTGCGGTCGTACATCGGCACGAATGTCACGCATTAAGGGGAGAATTGACGATATGCTAATACTCCGAGGAGTAAATGTCTTTCCGTCAGAAATTGAACATCATTTAATTCAAATAAAAGAAATCGTACCACATTATCAAATATATCTTCATAGAATATCCTCATTAGATGAAGCACATCTTCACGTAGAAATTAAAGAAGAGATTTACAAAGAAGTTTCCCAGAATCTCGAACATCCAATGATTAAAACACTTCAAGCAGAAATTTATAGAAAACTAAAATCCAATTGTTTAGTATCCATGAAAATCATTATTCATCCCCCTAAACATATTCCAAGATCTGAGGGGAAAGCGATTCGAATTGTAGACCAACGCTTACAAAAGCAAAATAGTTAGTTGAATTCAAACGAATGTACGATTTATGGTGGGTAAAAAAGAGCGTCTAATTAGATTTATCTTCAAGAAAGGAGATCATTATGAGTTTTGTTGATCTAAAACAAATGACAGATGAAGAAAAGCATGAGCAATTCATGGAAAGAATTAATCGCGGTGAGAAAATCGAAGCGGATGATTGGATGCCGGATGATTATCGAATGGTCTTAATTAAATTAATCTCCATGCATGGAATTAGTGAAATTATGGGAGCGTTGCCTGAAAAGGAATGGGTGCCTAAAGCCCCTTCATTAAGGAAGAAGCTTGGCATCATGGCGAAGGTACAGGACGAGATGGGGCATGGGCAATTGCTGCTTCGGGTCGTCGAGGATCTACTGGAGCCACTAGGGAAAAATCGCGCAGATATTATGGAAGACCTCTTCACCGGACGATTAAAGTTTCACAATGTATTTCATATGGAGGCACCAACATGGGCGGATGCTGGAATGATAGCCTGGCTTGTTGACGGTGCAGCAATTATGACACAGACAAATATGCTGCAAGCATCCTACGGTCCATACGCTAGAGCGTTGCATAGAATCTGTGCCGAGGAAGTCTTCCATGCTCAACACGGTGAGTCTATTATTATGGCATTAGCCGAAGGAACAGAGCTGCAAAGAAAAATGCTCCAGGAATCGTTAAATCGCTGGTGGGATTCACTACTCATGTTTTTTGGGCCAGCAACAGCACAAACTACCGGCTCATCGAAACAGGATTTAACCATTAAATATAAAATTCGTTCGAAAACAAATGAACAACTGCGCCAAGACTTTTTTTCAAAATATGTGCCGCGGGTACTTGCACTAGGTTTAAAACTTCCAGATGAGACAATGTACTACGACAAAGAAAAAGAAGAGTGGGTGTATCAGCAGCCTGACTGGAATGAATTTAAAAAGATCATTTCCAATAATGGTCCAAAATCAGCAGAACGATTGCAGCTTCGGAAAATTGCCTATGAGAATAATGCATGGGTTCGTGAAGCATTGTAAGGGGTGGTAAAAATGACAGAATCAAAGGATTTTTATGAAGTATATGAAGTGTTTAGCAGGAGAACATTTAAATCGGATATGCAGCATCAATTTAGTTTGCTTGCTCCCAATCAGGAAATGGCATTTGTTATGGCACAAGAAAATTTTATGAGAAGGGAGCCAGCAGTGGATATTTGGGTAGTAAAGCGGTCCGATATTCGTAAATTAATGCCGGAAGAACGAGCATCCCTTTCGAGAATAGATAATAAGGACTATCGTTTAACGAAAGGATATGGCTATCTAAAAAAGAAATGGCGTCAGTATGAACAACAGGTATTAGATGAGAAAGAAATTATGTCTTGGGGAGGAGTGCAACGTGGGTCAACTGAACGTAAATGAAAATCAAGAATACAAACAGTTAGTAATCGAGCTTTTATATCAACTTGCTGATGATGATTTTATCCTTGCGTTTCGTGGTTCGGAATGGCTTGGTTTAGCTCCTCATATTGAAGAAGATATCGCCTATGCATCGATTAATCAAGATACGATGGGGCATGCAGTGATGTACTATGAACTATTAGAAGCCCTTGGTGAAGGACCAGCTGATCTTCTTGCACATGGTCGGAAAGCAGAGCATCGAAAAAACGCAATTTTATTAGAAATGGCGAATGGTACAGGAACCTATTTAGAAAATCCTAAATACGATTGGGCTTTTGCCGTTGTTCGTCATTATTTCTATGATATTTATAAAAAATTAAAACTTGAATCTTTAAAGCAATCAAGCTATGAACCTTTAGCACAAGCAGCGACGAAAATGAAAATGGAGCAATACTATCATATCATGCATTGGAAGGTTTGGTTTAACCAGCTTTGTTTAAGTGGTGGGGAAGCAAAAACAAGAATGCATGCAGCTATACAGCAGGTTTGGAATGAATTTGCTGGAGTGCTGACCTATGGAAAACACAGTCTCCAAATGTCCCAATATGGGCTCATTGAAGAAGAGAGTCTTTTCAAGAAACGCTGGGAGGAAGAAATGCGAAGGGTTTTTAAAGAAGTAGCCATTTCCTATCCTGGAGATCCGAAAATGCAAAAAGGGAATGGAAGGGAAGGAGTGCATACGGACGATTTAATTCAAGCTCTTGCAACATTAAGTGAAGTGTATCACCTTGATCCACAAGCAACTTGGTAGGAGAGTGACTGAGATTGAATGAATTACTGATGAAAATAGAACATTGCTTACGCACCGTTAAGGACCCTGAAATTCCATCGGTAAGTGTCATGGACTTGGGGATGATTGAAGAGATAAATGTATCAGATGATTCCATTGTGCACATTAAGGCACTGCCAACCTTTCTCGGTTGCCCTGCCTTAGAAATCATTAAAAAAAATATGATCGACGCTGTTTCAGCTATCGATGCTGTTAGCGATGTAAAGGTAGAATTTATTTACCATCCACCCTGGACATCTGATCGGGTGACCGATGATGGAAAGGAAAAGCTAAAGCAATTTGGGATTGCTCCACCACCAGAATTTGATGCCCAAAATCATGAATGGAAAGTGGAATGCCCTTATTGCGGATCTCATTATACGACTATGGAGAATTTATTTGGACCAACTGCATGTCGTAGCATTTTATATTGTAAATCATGCAAAAACCCATTTGAAGCAATGAAACCAATATCAAATTTAATGTAACTGGAAGGAGTAATGACCATGTATAAAATGATCGCTTTATTTAAGAAACCAGAGGACACAGCAAGCTTTGATGACTATTATTTCAACACACATATGCCGCTAACGAATAAAATTCCTGGCCTAGAAAAGGTAGAGATAACAAAGATGTCAGGTTCAAGTCCCTATTATTTGATGTGTGTGATGTATTACGCAAGTAAGGAAGCCTTTAAGGAAGCATCAAAAACTCCTGAATCGAAGGCATCGGGAAAAGATGTGATGGAATTTGCCGGTGACTTAGTTACATTCATGTTTGGTGAAGATGTGAATGACTAATTATGAATATATTCAGGTAGACCAAGAGGAAAGCATAGGTATTATCCGTTTAAACCGTCCAAAGGTTTTAAATGCGCTAAACCGAAAAATGGTATCTGAGATTGTTCAATCCATGCGAGAAATGGATGGTAATGATAGCGTTCGGGTCATCGTTTTATATGGAAATGGAAAGTCGTTCGCTGCTGGAGCAGATATTACTGAAATGGCTCAAGATGATTCGATCCATCTTGAATTATTAAATCAATTTGCCGAGTGGGATGATCTAGCACATATAAAAAAGCCAATAATCGGTGCCGTTCATGGCTTTGCTTTAGGTGGAGGCTTCGAGTTAGCACTTGTATGTGATTTGCTATTTGCTTCGGAGGATGCGAAATTCGGCTTTCCAGAAATTAATTTAGCCGTTATGCCAGGTGCTGGTGGAACTCAGCGGCTAACAAAATTAATGGGGAAAACAAAGGCATTAGAATGGCTTTGGTCTGGAGAAATGATGACAGCAGAAACAGCTGAGGCATGGGGAATCATTAATCGCCGCTATCCACAGGAAATTTTGGTTGAAGAAACGTTGAAATATGCTAGGAATTTAGCAAATAAACCAGCATTGTCCGTTCGATTTATTAAAGAAGCCGTTTATAAAGCTGTTGATTATTCCTTATATGAGGGGATGCAATATGAACGGAAAAATTTCTCACTATTATTCTCTTCCGATGATCAAAAAGAAGGAATGAAGGCATTTGTTGAAAAAAGAAAACCTAATTTCAAAGGGCGCTAGGGGGGGATCAAATGTACGAAACGATTGAATTTGAAGTAAAAAATCATGTCGCATGGGTAACATTAAATCGGCCAGAAAAGCTGAATGCATTTAATGAACAGATGAAAATAGAGATAAAGGAGTCCTTAAAAAAGGTAGCAGCAGATCCAGATGTTCGTTGTATCGTCATTACTGGAAATGGAAGGGCATTTTGTTCGGGTCAGGATTTACAATCGGTCAATGAAGATACGGATTATGGAGAGCATTTAAGAAAATATTATAATCCGATGATTCAACAAATGGCGGCCATTGAAAAACCAATTATTGCGGCAATTAATGGCACTGCTGCCGGAGCAGGTCTAAGTCTTGCGCTTGCCTGCGATTTTCGACTAGCACATGAAAAATCAAGCTTTATCGAAGCCTTTATTCACGTAGGCTTAGTTCCTGACTCCGGAAACATGTACTATCTTCCGAGAATTGTTGGCCATGCAAAAGCATTAGAATTGGCTATATTAGGAGAGAAGATTTCCGCAGCAGAAGCGAAGGATATAGGCTTGGTTACACAGGTCATTCCCCATGAGAAGTGGAATGAAGATGTGACAGCCTTTGCTGAAAAATTAGCTCATATGCCAACAAAGGCAATCGGTTTAATAAAACGCTATTTTAATCAAAGCTGGGATTCTAATTTGCAGGAAGTATTAGGAAAAGAAGCATATGCACAAAAAATAGCAGGCAGCTCATATGATCACCGAGAGGGAATAGCCGCATTCTTAGAAAAAAGGAAACCTCTTTTTCTAGGAAAATAGGATGTGGGGATGATGAAATTGGTACAAAATATTGTGGTAATCGGTTCAGGAGTGATGGGCAGAGGGATTGCCTATGTTGCAGCAGTATCAGGCTTTTCGGTTCAGTTATGTGATATCAATGAACAATCATTAATTTCAGCTAAAGAAGAAATCGCAAAAATATTTCATAAAGGGATAGAGCGCAATAAAATAACCGAGGAAGAAAAGAACGCGGCGGAGGAAAGGTTACATTATACAAATAATATGGATCAATCAGTTAGCCATGCCGATTTAATTATTGAGGCCGTTCCGGAAAAAATAGAAATAAAGAAAAGTATATTTGAAGCGATTGATCGATTGGCTCCAGCCCACTGTCTGTTCGCTACTAATACATCTACGATGAGCCCAACAGAAATAGGCTCTTTTACCAATCGACCACAAAAAGTCATCGCGATGCATTTTTTTAATCCGGTCCACAAGATGCCATTAGTGGAAATCATTAAAGGGCTAGAAACGGATGAGCATACGGTGAATGTCATTCAAGAGACCGCCAAAAGAATGAAAAAAGAAACAGTGGTTGTTAATGAGTTTCCAGGCTTCGTCACTAGTAGAATCAGTGCTTTGGTAGGAAATGAGGCCTTTTATATGTTACAGGAGGGGATTGGATCACCGGAAGATATTGATAAAGCGATCAAATTAGGTCTGAACTATCCAATGGGTCCATTCGAATTGGGAGATTTAGTCGGATTGGATACAAGGTTAAATAATCTTCAATATCTACATAAAACATTAGGCGAAAAATATCGACCTGCTCCTCTTCTCGTACAATATGTAAAAGCTGGGCGATTGGGAAGAAAGACAGGAAAGGGTGTATATGATTACACATCTAGGGGTGATTCCTAATGAATAATGTCGTGATTATAGATGCGGTAAGAACGCCGATAGGTAGATATAAAGGAGCATTAAAAAATGTTAGACCAGATGATCTCGGCGCCATTGTAATAAAAGCATTAATAGAAAGAAACCCATTACTTCCCACCTCAGAAATTGAAGAGGTCGTTTTAGGGAATGCCAATCAAGCGGGGGAGGATAATCGCAATGTAGCAAGAATGGCTACCTTACTTGCGGGTTTACCAGTGGAGACTGCAGCAACGACCATTAATCGCCTCTGTGGATCGGGGCTTGATGCTGTAAATTATGCAGCCCGGGCGATCGCAATGGGCGAGGGTGAGATTTATATAGCTGGTGGGACAGAAAGTATGACTAGAGCTCCTCTTGTCACGGCAAAACCAAATGCTGAGTTTCCAAGAGGGAATATGGAATTATTCGATACAACCATTGGCTGGCGTTTTATCAATCCGAAATTGCAAGAAATGTATGGAACAGACTCCATGCCTGAAACGGCTGAAAATGTGGCAAAGCGATTTTCTATTACAAGAGAAGAGCAGGATCAATTTGCCTTTCAAAGTCAAATGAAGGCAAAAAAAGCAATGGAGCTCGGATTGTTTTGCGAGGAAATTATCCCTGTTTCGGTAGTGGATCGAAAGGGCAATGTGACCATTGTTGATACCGATGAACACCCGAGAGCAAATACCACGTTGGAAGGATTAGCAAAATTAAAGCCTATCTTTCCGGAAGGTACGGTAACTGCAGGAAATGCATCGGGAATTAATGATGGGGCTTCGGCTTTATTATTAATGAGTGAAAAAAAGGCCATGCAGCTCGGCTTAACCCCATTAGTAAAGTATAAAGCATCAGCGGTAGCTGGATTAGAACCGGCTGTTATGGGCTTAGGACCGATACATGCAACGAAAAAACTATTAAAGCGCATTGGTATGACAACAAAGGATATTGGTTTAGTGGAAATCAATGAAGCCTTTGCTTCCCAATCACTTGAATGTATAAAACAATTAGAGCTTGATCCTAATATAGTCAATGTAAATGGTGGTGCGATTGCATTTGGCCATCCATTAGGCGCTAGTGGTGCAAGAATTTTAACGACATTAATTTATGAAATGAAACGAAAAAGAACTGAGGTCGGTTTAGCAACAATGTGTATTGGTGTTGGCCAAGGCATTGCTACAATTATCGAGAATATCTGAGGATTGTCTACGCTTCGGCCTCTAAAAAAAGGTAGGTACTTCTAATGAAGGGCAACTTGAATACACGTTCAATGATCTTCACCATCTTTGGAGATTATATACGACATTATGGCAATGAAATATGGATAGGAAGCCTTATTCAGTTATTAAAAGAATTTGGTCATAATGAGCAATCAGTTAGAGCAGCAATGTCAAGAATGAATAAACAGGGCTGGGTAGAGGCGCGAAAAATAGGCAATAAAAGCTATTATTATTTGACCCCTCGTGGTGACGATCGTATGGATGAGGCAGCCACCCGAATTTATAAATTAAAGCAAGAGAAATGGAATGGGAAATGGACGATGCTCACGTATTCGATTCCCGAGGATAAGCGCTCGATACGAGATGAGCTAAGAAAGGAACTCGTGTGGAGTGGCTTTGGACCAATCGCTAATAGCTGTTGGATTTCCCCGAACCCATTAATCAAACAGGTGCATTCACTTGTTGATAAATATGACATTAGCAATTATGTACATGTATTTATAACGGAGTATAAAGGTCCGCATGAAAACCAAAGGCTTATCCAGGAATGCTGGGATATTGAGGAAATCAATGCCCAATATAAACGATTTATTGATCGTTATCACCCAAAATATGAGACGGTCAAAAAACGAATTCAAACTGGTAATATGTCCCCCGCTGATTGTTTCGTAGAACGGACAAAGCTTGTCCATGAATATCGAAAATTTTTATTTATCGATCCTGGTTTACCTGAAGAACTGCTTCCAAAAAAATGGCTAGGAAATCAAGCAGCACTGCTGTTTTCTGATTATCATAAGGAACTGGCTGTACCTGCAGGCCAATTTTTTGAATCTATCTTCAAAAAGGAAAATCAACTACATCGTAAAAATAAATCATTTGATATTTTACAGCATCCATTAATTCTAGAAGAATCGGGGGAACGATTATGAATCGACTAACAAAAAAACTGGGAATTGAACTTCCAGTCATTCAAGGCGGAATGGGCAATATTAGTAATGCTGAACTAGCAGCGGCGATTTCAAATGCGGGTGGTCTGGGCACCATTGGAGTAGGTACAATGAATCCAGATGAAGTAGAAAAACTGATTCAGAGAATTCAAAACTTAACAAAGAAGCCCTTTGCTCTGAATCTCCCCATTAATGTGAATCCAAATATTCGGGAAATGCTAGACCTAGTCTGGAAATATTCAATACCGATTATCTCTTTATCTGCAGGAAATCCAGCTCCCTACATCCAGTTATTGCATTCACACGATGTGACGGTGATGGTAGTAACAGGGTCTGTCAAGCATGCGGTGAAGGCAGAGCAAGCAGGAGCAGATGTCATTGTTGCAGAAGGGTATGAGGCAGCAGGAATTAATTCCCCATTTGAAACAACCACCCTAACACTGATCCCCCAAGTGGTGGACGCTGTAACTATTCCTGTCGTTGCTGCAGGAGGTATTGCTGATGGGCGCGGATTACTGGCTGCTTTGTCCCTAGGTGCTGAAGGAGTACAAATGGGGACTCGATTTATAGCTACAAAGGAAGCTCCTTTTTCTAACAAGTATAAACGCAAGATCATCGAAGCAGAGGATCATAGTACTTTTATCATTGGTCGCAATCACGGGAAGATACGCAGAGTATTAAAAGGGAATTATGCTATAAACCTATTGAGTGCGGAAATTGAACTTTCAGATGACCAATTCAATGAGGCAACAAGTGAAAAGTATCATCTAATTGGAGCCCTTGAAGGTGATGAGAATCATGGTTTTATGAATAGCGGACAAATTGCTGGGCTGATTCATCATGAACCTACGGTGGCTGAACTCCTTGAAGAAATGATGGATGATTGTCGAAAAAGATTGAAAAACATAGGAAATCTACTGGAGGATTAAGCAGGAACAAAGTCCTTTCATGCAGAAATATCATGGGAGGATCGATTTGTGTAGAAATTTTGGAATATTAGAACTTTTAGAATTACAAAATTTTCACAAGATCCTTCATGAAGAAAATAGAAAGGAGGATAAGGAAGAAACACTGCAACAATCTTTGATAATGAACTTATTTCATAGGGGGAAATGGAATGAAAATTAGTTGGAAAAAGAGTGCGATGATTTTGTTCAGTGCCTTTTTATTAGCTTCCTGCGGTGCTCAAGGTGAAAAGAAAACGACTGGTGGGGAAGGAGCAAGTGGAGATTCCGAAAAAACAGAGAAAACGTATAAAATTGGTGTAACCCAATATGTCGAGCATCCTTCATTAGATGCAGCATTTGAAGGCTTTAAAAAGGCAATTGAAGAATCAGGATTAAAAGTTGAATATGATACACAAAATGCTCAAGCAGATAATAGCTTGAACACAACCATTGCAAATAATTTAGTAAGCTCCAATGTTGATCTCATCTTTGCTAATGCAACGCCAAGTGCTCAGGCAGTAGCAAGTGCCACAAAAGATATTCCTATCATTTTTACTTCAGTGACAGACCCAGTAGGTGCTGAGCTAATTACATCTATGGATCAGCCTGGCGCAAATGTTACAGGAACGATTGATACCCATCCAGATGCAATTCCAAACACACTAAAGTTTATGAAAGAACAACTAAATATGAAAAAAATCGGCATGGTCTTCAATTCCGGTGAACAAAATTCACGTGCCCAAGTAGATATCGTTAAAAAACTGGCCGAAGAACAAGGTGTAAAGATTGAAGAAGCTCCAGTTGCGACCTCAGCAGATGTAAAGCAAGCAACAGAATCATTAGTAGGAAAAGTTGATGGCTACTATATTATTACAGATAACACGGTTGTATCTGCCTTAGAATCCGTCATCTCTGTTGCGAATGATAATAAGCTGCCTGTTATGGTCGGAGAATTTGACAGTGTCAAACGTGGTGGACTAGGTGCATACGGCTTTGAATATTTCGATATTGGCTATGAAGCCGGGCAAATGGCTGTGAAAATCTTAAAAGATGGAAAGAAACCATCAGAACTACCGGCACAGCCACCACAAAATTTAAAACTAGTCATTAATAAAAAAGCGGCAGAAGCAGCTGGCATCGAAATCAAGGATGAGTGGGGCGCGGAATTTAGCGAGTAATTAGGAGATGGTTCAATGTTAACACAAATATTTGGTTCAATATTTGGTTCAGTGGAGCAAGGAATCATCTATGCCATCATGGCACTTGGAGTGTATCTTTCATTCCGAGTGCTTGATTTTCCAGACCTAACGGTAGATGGAAGCTTTGTTACAGGAAGTTCTGTGGCAGCGACGATGATTGTTTTAGGGTATAATCCGGTTCTTGCTACTATTGCTGCCGTTGGGGCAGGGTTTATTGCAGGATGCATCACAGGAATTTTACATACAAAGGGTAAAATTAATCCATTATTGTCTGGAATCTTGATGATGATTGCTCTCTATTCTATCAATCTACGAATAATGGGAATGTCTTCAGAAACATCTGTAGGTAGACCAAATATCCCCTTATTAAATTCAGAAACGATTATGACAAAGTTTACGCAATTTTGGCAGCAGCTAGGGATCGACCAGTGGTTAAATCAACTGCTTAGTTATACTGGTATTCAATACTTGCCGAAAACCTGGGGAATCGTAGTATTGATGATTATTGTTACTTTTATTATTAAATGGATTCTTGATCGTTTTTTACAAACAGAAGTTGGCCTTGCATTAAGGGCAACTGGTGATAATCAGCGAATGATCAGAAGCTTTTCAGCGAATACCGATTCTTTAATCATTCTTGGATTGGGGATATCGAATGCATTCGTTGCTTTATCTGGTGCTCTTATTGCCCAGTATGGGAAATTTTCTGATGTTAATTTAGGGATTGGGATGATTATTATCGGTCTTGCTTCCGTTATTATTGGTGAAGCAATTTTTGGAACAAAGACCGTTTTTCGAACGACTTTAGCCGTTATTATTGGGGCCATTATCTATCGGGTCATTCTCGGATTAGCTCTAAGAATCAAAATACTAGATACAGGGGACATGAAATTAATTACCGCCATTATTGTTACGCTTGCCTTAGTAATCCCTAAAATTCTTGAAAGACAAAGAGAAAAGCGACGCAAGGCAAGGAGATTTTCAGAGAAGCTCACGCATACTGCTGGGAAAAAGGAGGGAGATCAAATTGCTCCGCCTAGAACAGATTAATAAGGTTTTTAATGAAGCAACTCCAGATGAAAAAGTCGCGTTAGATCAAATTAATTTAACCCTAGAAAAAGGGGATTTTGTCACTGTTATTGGGAGTAATGGTGCGGGGAAATCAACATTAATGAATATGATTTCTGGTGTCCTAACTCCTGATATAGGAACGGTCAAAATTGATAATAAAGATGTAACGAGATTACCAGAATATAAGCGCTCAAAACTAATTGGTCGGGTATTCCAAGATCCGATGGCTGGAACAGCACCAACGATGACGATTGAGGAAAATCTTGCCATGGCTTATTCACGAAACAAATCACGTTCGCTTAGAAAAGGAGTTGATAAAAAACGAAGGGAGTTTTTTAAAGAATCATTAAAATCCTTGCATCTTAATTTAGAGAACCGCTTAAATGCGAAGGTTGGACTTTTGTCTGGGGGAGAACGTCAAGCTCTATCTTTATTAATGGCGACGTTTACTCAGCCTTCTATTCTACTTTTAGATGAACATACAGCTGCCCTTGATCCTTCACGTGCAAAATTAATCACAGATCTTACGAAGGAATTAGTTAAAAAGGATCAATTGACCACACTAATGGTTACCCATAATATGCAACAGGCCCTTGATCTAGGGAATCGCTTAATCATGATGGATAAAGGGCAAATCATTCTTGAAGTAAGGGAGGAAGAGAAAAAGGACTTGACCATCGAACAATTATTAAAGGAATTCCAGAAAATTCGTGGTGAAAGTATCATGAGTGACAGAACACTTTTATCAATCGATTAACTAATTATTAAAGGCTGTTAGTAAAAGCCCAACTGCTGGCTTTTACACCCAATAAAGGGATTAGCGGTGATTATGGATTTTGTAGCTCTTTTTCTTAAAGAAATAAAAGGTGTAGCGGATACAACCGAAATTTATTAGCTAAAACTTTCGTTTAATAGCAACGATGTTTGAGAAAAGAGCTTTATTGTAGAACGACTAAGAGGAGGGATGAAATGAAGGCTGGAATGGAAGTAGGCCAGACGGCAACCATTGAATTCGAGGTGACACCAGATATGTTTGCTGGATTTGAGGGTAATGTAGTTCATCGAGCATATTCAACGGTCTCAATGGTTTACCATATGGAATGGGCTTCAAGGCAAATCATCCTTCCCTTTCTGGAGGAGCATGAGGAAGGGATGGGGGGAGCGGTAAGTATCAAGCATATCGCTCCTACAACAGATGGAACAAAGGTTAGGGTAAAAGCAACATTGACCGAAATAAAAAATAATATAGTGATCACGCGAACAGAAGCTTGGAATGAAAAAGGTTTGATTGGTCATGGGGAGGTCAAACAAGCAATTTTACCAAAGGAAAAAATTATTCAAATGATCGCTGATTCAAAACAGGATAAGGAATAAGCAATAAACTTCTAGAGAGGAGAGCTTCGCAAATGGACTTTTTTACGAAAATGAATGAGCATGAACAAGTGATTATCTGTAATGATCCGAAAACCGGATTAAAAGCTATAATTGCTATACATAATACGACCCTTGGCCCTGCAACTGGGGGCTGTCGAATGTATCCGTATCAAACATTCGAGCATGCATTAAATGATGCGCTAAGACTTTCCAAAGGAATGACTTATAAATGTGCTGCTGCTGATGTTGATTTTGGTGGGGGGAAAACCGTCATTATCGGGGATCCAGCAAAGGATAAAACCCCGGAATTATTTCGTTCATTAGGACAATATATTGATTCCTTAAATGGTCGCTATTACACGGGGACTGATATGGGAACCACCCCAGAGGACTTCGTCCATGCGATGAAAGAAACAAATTGCATTGTAGGTATTCCTGAAGAATATGGCGGTAGTGGCGATTCTTCAGTTCCCACTGCACAAGGTGTTGTTTATGGATTAAAAGCGACCAATCAAGTATTGTTTGGTTCAAATGACATTGGTGAAAAAACATATGCCATTCAAGGACTTGGTAAAGTCGGATTTAAGGTGGCAGAAACCTTACTTGAGGAGGGGGCTTCACTTTATGTGACAGATATTAATTCAGACGCTATTCAGCAATTATTACATCGTTCTCAGGAAATTGGAAACAACCAAATAAAAGTCGTTCAAGGAAACGATATTTATGGTGTTGAGGCAGATGTATTTGTCCCATGTGCACTTGGGGGAATTATTAATGATGATACGATCGATGTATTAAAAGTAAAAGCAGTGGTTGGATCTGCAAATAATCAGCTCCTTGAAGACCATCATGGAGATATCCTAAAGCAAAAGAATATTGTCTATGCGCCAGATTATATTGTAAATGCAGGAGGACTCATTCAAGTATCAGATGAATTATATGGTCCAAATAAAAAGCGTGTGATGAATAAAACAAAAGCTATTTATAATTCTTTGATTGAGGTGTATCGCCACTCTGAGCAAAAAGGCATTTCAACTGTTGATGCAGCAAACCATTTTTGTGAGGAAAGAATGGAGGCAAGAAAACATCGAAATAGCTTCTTCTCACATCATAAACGTCCAAAATGGGAAATTAGACATTAAGACAAACAGGAGGGATTAGTTTGGAGATGTTTAAAAGGATCCAATACCTTGATGAAAATGGGAATCTATTAAACAATGATATTTCGAAAGCGCTTACAACAAGCTTTGTTCAGTCATTATATGAAAAATTAATTCTTGTAAGATCCTTTGACCGCAAAGCGATTAGCCTTCAAAGGCAAGGACGATTAGGAACCTATGCCCCTTTTGAAGGACAGGAGGCTGCTCAAGTGGGCAGTGCTCTAGCGTTACAAGCTGATGATTGGCTTTTTCCCACGTATCGTGATCATGCCGCAACGATCACCTTTGGACATTCATTAAAAACGATTCTTTTATATTGGAATGGAAGAGTAGAGGGATGTATCCCACCAGAGGGTAAAAAGATTTTTCCGCCAGCTGTACCGATTGCTACACAATTGCCACATGCCACAGGGGCTGCATTAGCAGAAAAAAGAAAGGGAACTAAAAATGCTGCGATTGTTTACTTCGGCGACGGGGCTACATCTGAAGGTGACTTTCATGAAGGATTAAATTTTGCAAGTGTGTTTAAAGCACCTGTCGTGTTTTTTAATCAAAACAATCAGTTTGCCATATCGGTTCCAATTGAGAAACAAATGAATTCAGAAACGATTGCTCAAAAATCTGTTGCTTATAGTATTCCAGGAGTACGACTAGATGGAAATGATATTTTTGCCGTCTATTTTGAAACTAAAAAAGCATTAGATCGTGCAAGAGAAGGGGATGGCCCAACACTAATAGAGGCTGTCACATGGCGTTATGGAGCCCATACAACAGCAGATGATCCAACCAAATATCGGAATCAAGATGAAAGTGAAAGAAAAAGAGCGACAACCGATCCAATATCACGATTAGAAAAATACATGAAAAATCAGGGGATATGGGAGGATGCTTGGCAGGAGTCCATTATAACTAAAGCTACGCAAAAAATTGAACAGGCGATTGAAGAAATGGAGGCATATCCACCACCCAATGTAGATGATTTATTTGATCATGTATTTGCCGTGCCAACCTGGACCATTAAAGAGCAAAAGGATCAATATTATGAATTTTTGCGAGGTGTGAATCAATGAGTACGATAACAGCAAAAACGCAAAAGCTATCCATCGTTCAAGCAGTCACAGACGGGCTCCGCACTGTTATGAAGGAACAAGAAGAAGTCCTTGTTTTAGGAGAAGATGTAGGGAAAAATGGTGGAGTATTTCGCGCCACCGAAGGACTTCAAGAACAGTTTGGTCCTGATCGGGTGATAGATACACCATTAAGTGAGTCAGGTATCGTAGGAACAGCCATTGGTCTCGCCATCAATGGATTTTTGCCGGTAGTAGAAATGCAATTTCTCGGATTTATCTATCCTGCCTATGAACAAATCATGACACACGCGACTCGGATACGAATGAGAACATTAAGTCATTTCCATGTTCCATTAGTTATTCGAGCACCTTATGGGGCAGGTGTGAAAGCACCGGAAATTCATTCTGACAGTGTCGAGGCTTTGTTTACACATATGCCGGGAATAAAGGTTGTTTGTCCTTCCAATCCATATGATGCAAAAGGGCTTTTAATAGCGAGTATAGATGACCCAGACCCAGTTCTTTTTCTAGAGCCGATGCGATCTTATCGTGCCTTTAAAGATGAGGTTCCTACTGACAGATATACAGTCGAAATAGGAAAAGCGAGTCTAGTTGAGGAAGGAACAGATCTCACATTGATTGCTTGGGGAGCAATGGTGCCATTGGCTGTAAAGGCTGCACAAAAAGTAAGAGAGCAGAATATTTATTGTGATGTCCTTGACTTGCGGACATTGTATCCACTCGATAAGGAAATGATTGCAGAATCCGTACAAAAGACAGGTAGAGCTGTTATTGTGCATGAGGCTCATGCAACAAGTGGGTTAGGTACGGATATTATTGCACTGATTCAAGATACCTCATTTCTGTACTTGAAATCTCCTATCCAAAGAGTGACAGGATTTGATGTGCCTGTACCATTTTACACATTAGAACAACACTATTTGCCTAATGAAGATCGAATTATTGAGGCGATTCATAAAGCGATTCAATTTTAATTAGAATTCTAGATAAAGTAGGTGATAGCGTGATCGAAGTAAAGCTTCATGATATCGGTGAAGGAATGACAGAAGGAGAGATATTAACATACTTTGTCAAGGTCGGCGATCAGGTACTACCGGATCAACCATTAGTTGAAGTTCAAACAGATAAAATGACCGCTGAGCTCCCATCTCCAACAGCGGGAATAGTTAAAGAAATTCTCGTCACTGAAGGAACAAATGTTGAGGTGGGGACGACATTACTAATCATTGAATCTTTAGGAACGAAACCGGTTCAACAAAAGATTGAAAACACTCCTATGAATAGAAACAGTATGACGATAAAAAAAGTAGATCGTGATAATGGTCCTAAGCGTTTGATATTAGCAGCACCATATACACGGAAAATTGCACGAGAATTAGGAATTGATATCGAGAAGATTAATGGGACTGGGCCAGCAGGCAGGGTGACTGATGAGGATGTATATCGTTATGTCAATCAGCCGGAGCCGGTTGAGGAGAACAAAAATGATATTCAACCAACTATAGCTGAAGTCGAAGAAATTCCTTTTAATGGTCGAAGGAAGCAAATTGCATCACTTATGAGTAAGTCTCTATATACAATTCCCCACGTTACTCATTTTGAAGAAGTCGACATGACGAACTTATTAGACAGCAAAAAACAATTAAATGAAGCCGGAGTCAATATATCGGTGGCAGCCTTTTTTATTAAGGCCATTCAACTAAGCTTAGCTAAATATCCTATCTTCAATTCAGTATTAGATGAAGAAAAGGGAGTGATTAAGCTAAAAAAGGAATATAACATCGGTATTGCCGTTGATGCAAAAGAGGGTCTGATTGTGCCAGTCATTCGTCATGTGGAGCAGAAAACATTGAGCGTTATTCATGCAGAAATGAAGGATTATATTGAAAAGGCGCAAAATAATACACTTACAAAACATGATATTTCGGATGGGACTTTTACAATTAGTAATGTTGGTCCATTAGGAGGGATTGGTGCGACACCAATCATTAATTATCCTCAAACATCATTAATCGCCTTCCATAAAACCAAAAAGAAACCAGTCGTCGTCAATGATGAAATTGTCATTAGAAGTATTATGAATCTTTCGATGTCCTTTGATCATCGGGTCGCCGATGGAGCGACAGCCGTGGGGTTCACCAATTATTTTGTTCAATTACTCGAGCAACCTACGAGAATGCTATTGGAGTTGAGATAAGATGGTCGTTGGAGAAATTGCCCAGGAAAAGGAAGTTGTTGTCATTGGCGGAGGACCAGGGGGATATACCGCAGCTATACGGGCTGCGCAATTAGGAAAAGATGTATTGTTAATTGAACAAACTCACTTAGGTGGTGTGTGTTTAAATGAAGGATGTATTCCATCTAAGACGTTTGTCCATGCTGCGAAACAGGCGAACAGATGGGGGCATTTACAAGAGATTGGTTATCAATTTGAAGTGAATCATTTTCAGTTTGAAACCTATCAATCTTATAAAGAAAAAATAGTGGGTCAGTTACGGTCGGGTGTTGAAGCATTATGTAAGGCGAACAAGATCGAAGTGATATACGGTCATGCCTCATTCATTTCTGAAAATAAACTCGGAATTGAAAATGGGCATCATTTTGAAGTAGTTAATTTCGAACAGGCGATTATTGCAACAGGTGCGAAACCGGTATACTCTCTGGAAAGTGAAACCTATCAGTTAAATTCAAGGCAATTATTTAATTTGCAGCAATTGCCGAAAGAGCTTATTCTAATTGGTTCGAATTATATTGTTTTAGAGGCTGCCTTCGCCTATAAAGCATTAGGTACAAAAGTTACGATGATAATGGAAGAGCATAAAGGATTCTCTTTCGACCAAGAAATAGAAAAAGAATTACGAAGGCAGATGAAAAAAAGAAATATTACTTTTTATTCTGGTGTGAAAAATGTGGAGATTGCAGAAAACGAAAATGGAGTAGAATGTTCTTTTGTCAGTGAAAAAAATGAGCGGACGCTCATTTCAGCAGAGCTGTTTTATAAGGAAGAAGGATATGTTGGGAATATAGAAGAATTGGGCTTTGAACGATTAGGGGTCTCTGTCGATCAACAACAATTTATCATTTGCGATGATCAAGGACGAACCAATATACCAAATCTATTTGCCGTTGGAGATGTAACAGGAGGACCATTTTTCGCAACAAAGGCCATCAAACAAGGAAAGGTTACTGCTGAAATCCTTTGTGGAAAGCCGAGCGAATTAGATTTCACCTGGATGCCCGAAGTCATTCACACTCAGCCACCGATTGCCACTGTAGGTATGACTGAAGAGGCAGCGAAGTCTGCAGGATATTCAGTAATAACTGGCACATACCCTCTTCTTGGAAATGGCTATGCCATGTTCTCAGGAAATCGGGACGGATTAGTGAAGGTTATTATTGAAAAAGAATCCCAGCGCTTATTAGGTATGCATATGATCGGTGAAGGAGCGATTGAACTAATATCGACTGCAGTGATTAGTGGAGAAATGGTCGCAAGAGATGAAGATTTGATCTTTCCAACGTATGCGCACCCAAGCTTGAATGAAGGAATTCTGGAAGCGATGGAGGATACCTTAGGGTTTGCAATTCATAAAGCTCCCAAAAAGGGGAAAAAGGTACTTAATAGATAGAGAAAGTACTAATGGGTTTATTATTGGCTTTTCCTCCTCCATGCTAAACAAAATGGCGCTGGCTCTTCTAATAGGCTGTTTTTTTAAGGAGTATATTCGATCATGATCCTATTTATATGGACTAAGCTTTTCTTTATAGGATACTGAACAACCTTATAAAATGATTAAAAAGTCTCTAGTATCGTGATATGCTAGAGGCTTTTTTTAGTGATAGAGTCCAAAGGGTTTACTATTATTTTTCTTTGAAAGAATCGACAAGCCAGAAACCATAGATAGAGAGACAAGCCTGGTTCAAGATTTCAAAATAAAGAGCATGTTTATCCAATCATTACATAGAGATTATGTGAAGGTAAAAGAGAAAAAAGGTAGTTACACCTCAGGTCTGAGCAAGAAATCAGACTTAAGGGGCTGAAGATAAATCTAATTATTATGTATAGTCTGAATATATGAGGAATCCTTTGTAAAATAAATGGGAGTGCATGTTTATATGGAATCAAATTCATCGTGGTAGAGAGGAGCTCCGATAGAGGGACGGAAGAAAAAATAGCTATTGAATGATCCGGAAGGAGAAGAAACGATGTTTTTGAAAATGTTTAAAAATGATTTCATCAGAAACAAAATTGCCACGCTAGCAGTATTTGTTTTTATCACGCTAGCAGTGATATTGGCAGCCAGTTCCATCAATAATATTGCTAATTTAATTCAGTCGATGAAGGAACTGCAGGAACGCGCAGTACCAGCTGACATAACACAAATGCACTCCGGAGAATTTGACCAGCTAGAAATTGATCGATTTACAGAAGGACAACGTAAGAATATAGCGATGCAGGAAACGATGGTTCTTCTGACTTTTGATGGAAGTAATATTGTGTTTGGTGAAAACCAAACAATGGCTGACACAGTACAGGATATTTCCTTTGTTGTCCAGAATCAACAATTTGACTTTATATTGGACCTCAATAATAAAAAGTTGGCTATAAAGGAAGGGGAAGTGGCGGTTCCCATCTATTTCATGCAGCAATATGATTTAAAAATCGGTGAGACGATTACAGTGAAAAATGGAAATTATAAGAAGAGTTTTGTTATTTCAGATTTTGCAAGGGATTATGAAATGAACTCTTCTCTTACGTCTTCGAAACGGTTTGTTCTAAATCAGGCGGATTATGATGAAATGCGCAGAATGCTGGCAGGGGAACTGGAATATTTAATTCAATTCAAACTAAATGAAAATGGAGATGCGCAAGCTGTACAGACAGCTTATATCGAAGCAGGTCTTCCGGCAAACGGTCCTACAGTCGGAGGGAAAATTTTTCTACTATTTAATGCTTTATCAGATACAGCCGTTGCAATGGTAATTATCCTTATCAGTATTCTCCTGATTATTATCGCTTCACTATGTATCAGACTTACCTTTTTAGCAACAATTGATGAAGACTTAAGAGAAATCGGAGTTATGAAAGCAATCGGAATATCGAAAAAGGATATTAAGAAAGTATATCTTAACAAATACAGAGTCATGTCAGTAATTGCTGGGATCCTAGGCTATCTACTTTCCTTTGCTACGGTTAATCTGTTTAACAGTAATATGAAACTGTATTTGTCCTCGGATTTATCAGGAAATTTAAAGTATGTACTATCTCTTATCGCTCCAATATTCGTCTATTTCATGATTGTGATGTACTGCAAAAAGGTACTGAAAAGAATGGATAAAATTTCTGCGGTGGAAGCAATACGTTCCGATATTATGGAGCGTGGAAAGAATCGAAAATACCGGTTTTCATTACTTAAGAATAATGTTCTAAGTACTAACATTTACATGGGAATGAGGGATGTATGGAAGCGATTCAAAATATACCGTTTACTGTTATTCATATTTATTGTTTGTACATTTATAGTAATTCTTCCTTTAACTATGTATAACACTATGAACTCTCCAACGTTTTCTACCTATATGGGAATCGGAAAATCTGATATGAGAATCGATCTTCGAAGGACAGACCGTATTACAGCGGATTTTAAACAGTTGCAGGAAGAGCTGAAGAATGATTCTGACATTGAAAAATATGCAGCGTATATTACTAGCTCCTACCAGATTAAAAATGCAGAAGGCTCTTGGGATTATATTAATATTGAAACAGGGGATTTTTCCGTATTTCCATTAAAATATCTGGAAGGAAGAGCACCTGAAAGTGAAGGAGAGATCTCCCTTTCCTATGAAAATGCATCAAAAGACGAATTAAATAAGAAAATAGGAGACCAGGTAACAGTAAAAGCTGGAGGGACTGAAAAAAATTTAATAGTAACTGGTATTTATCAAGATATTACAAATGGAGGAAAAACAGCAAAAGCGGATACCAGTTTCGGTATAAATAAAGATGCCGTTCTATGGTATATCGTAAGCATTGATCTAATCGAAGGCGTTGATATACCTAGTAAGATGGCATACTACCAGAATACGTATGATTCTGCGCAAGTGAATGATATCAAGGAATATACACAGCAAACTCTTGGAAATATCATAGATCAAATGAGTACGATTGTAGTAGGTGCAATCATTATTGCAGTCATCATTAGTGTATTAATTACCTCGTTATTTCTGCGGATGTTATTGTCTAAGGACATGTCTCAGATTGCCATTATGCGATGTGTTGGGCTAACTTCCAAACATATTTGTCAGCAATATATGGCAGGAACCATGTTGGTGCTAGTATTGGGAATCATCTTTGGGGTTATTGCCTCAAACTATTTAGGAGAGCTATTAGTAAACATGGCGATGTCCTCTATGGGTGCTGCAAAAATTGAATTGGTTAATATTGTCTGGCAGACTTGGTTGCTATGTCCGCTGGCACTGATTGCAATAGTTGGAATGACTATTTACATGTCCTGCAGGATAGCTATAAAAGAAGATTTGTCTGTAATTTTAAGAAGATAGAAATAGGATAAAGGGTTCTTGCCTGTCAAGGTATCCAATGAAATCAGGGAGCGGAACAAGATATATAGCTATTGAATGAAAAGTTCGGGTGGGAGGAATAAAGATGAGTGCAATATTGGAAGCAGGAAAAATGAATAAAAAGGTTGAATTAGGCAAGGGGAATCGGCTTCATATTTTAAAGGATATAAGCTTAAAGATAGATGAAGGTGAATTTGTATCGGTTATGGGGCCATCTGGGAGCGGAAAATCAACACTGCTTTATAATATAAGTGGGATGGATAGAATTACTTCGGGAAGTGTGAAATTTAAAAATCGTGATATTGCTAGACTAAAAGAAGAGGAACTAGCACGGGTTCGATTAAATCATATGGGGTTTATTTTTCAAGATATTCATCTATTAAAAAATTTGTCACTGATAGATAATGTTATGTTCCCTGCTCTTGTATCAAAAGATGCGGATAAAAAGGCAACATATCGAAAAGCAAAAATGTTAATGGAAATGACAGGGATTGATAGGATTGCTAATAATACGATTATCCAGGCATCTGGAGGGCAACTCCAGAGAGTCGCAATTTGCAGAGCATTAATAAATGATCCGGACATCCTATTTGGCGATGAACCGACCGGAGCATTAGATTCCAAATCAACAGCAGAAATCATGACCATACTTGCGGATATTAATAAAAAAGGGACAACCATCCTGATCGTTACCCATGATGTAAAGGTCGCAGCTAAAACGGAAAGAGTGTTATTTATGGTGGATGGCACTATTGTGGCACAGAAGAAAATGCTTAAATACAATGTCCAGCATGAGAATAGTAAGAAAAGAGAAGAAAGTCTTATGAAATGGTTAGTCGATAACGGGTTTTAGTAAAATAAGTATTTAGTAAATGTCTTAAATATCCCATTAAAGGATTATTAGAATTAGATGGCGTTTCGTACTATTTTTCAGAAGAAAATGATTAAAACGATATAAAGATTTCTTTCATGATAGCCCTAAAAAGACTCTATATCTTTTTGGGTCTTTTTTATATCTTTCAATCTTTGAATACAAATTACATTCGATTATGTGAAAAAAACTGAGTGTAACTATTTTTTTAGTAAACTAATAATTCCATGTTTTAACCACTATTTCCAGTATTTTGGGACGTAAAAAATGTCAATATACTATAGGAGAATATTTTTTGTATTATTTATGAATAAATATTGTCTAGTTTGTGAATTAGTGAACAAAACAATTTTAAAATCTTATAAATTGCAGTACACTATTCGAGTACCAATTTTGAGTATAGATATTCGATCAAGTGACGAATATGTCATTTTCTTATTTTACTTTGTGAAATATTATACATATTTCTTGAATTGGAAGGAGAGGAAACGAATGAGAGCAAAAAAACTACCATGGAAAATAGTGTCTTTGGTTCTACTATCATCTATTTTTCTATTAAGTGGATGTGATACTAGTAAAATTGCAGTTTTAAATCCACAAGGACCAGTTGCACAAAAACAATATGATTTAATTGTTTACTCTTTCTGGTTAATGATGATTATTCTAGTTGTTGTTTTAGGACTATTTATTTTTATGGTTTATAAATATCGGGAAAAACGCTTAGCAGCAGATTATATGCCACCAGATCAACACGGGAATACGTGGCTTGAAATCATTTGGACTGCTATACCAATTGTCATTATTATTGCTGTAGCTATTCCAACTGTTAAAGCAAACTATCAATTAGAAGATATCCCAAAGGGGTATGAAGACAAGAAGCCGATCGTCATCAATGTGACTTCAGCAGATTGGAAATGGATATTTAGTTATCCAGAACAAGGAATTGAAACAGTCAACTATGTAAATATTCCTGAGGATACTCCTGTTAAGTTTCAATTAACATCAGCAGGAACAATGGCTTCATTTTGGGTGCCTGAGTTAGGTGGTCAAAAATATACGATGCCAAATCACTCAATGGAATTAATCCTTTTAGCTGATAAACCAGGTTCTTACCTAGGAAGAAATGCCAACTTTAATGGTGAAGGCTTTGCCCATATGGACTTTGAAGTTCTTTCACAGACACAAAAGGACTTTGATCAATGGGTGAAAGATGTGAAAAACAGTGCTCCAGCTTTAACAAAGGCTGATTACAACAAAATTCTAAAACCTGGTGTCGTAGGTCGTATGACGTATACAGGTACACATTTGCCATGGGTGAAAACACCACATCAGCACGGAATGATGGAGAAAAAAGAAACCAATCAAGAACATGATATGAAAGACATGGACATGGATATGGATGGTATGGACATGTCAGAACATCAACATTAAGAAGATTGGAGGAGAAAATATATGAAGCTAGATGAATTTTTCGTCACAGGTGAACCGATTATATATGTGACCGAAGCTGGTATAGCCCTAGCAATGATCGGTATCATTTTTTATCTAACCTATTTTAAAAAATGGAAATGGCTTTGGACAAACTGGCTAACTACCGTTGATCATAAAAAAATCGGTGTAATGTATGTTCTAGTTGCGGTATTAATGCTATTCCGCGGCGGTGTCGATGCCTTAATGATGAGGGCACAGCTTACCGCACCGAATTTAAAATTACTTGACGCTAATCACTACGATGGGATCTTTACGACTCATGGTACAATAATGATTTTATTTATGGCGATGCCATTTTTAATGGGACTCATTAATATTGCGGTTCCTCTTCAACTGGGCGCACGTGATGTTGCGTATCCAATGCTTAATGCATTCAGTTTCTGGACGTTTGCAGCAGGTTGTGCATTATTTAATATTTCTTTCATTATTGGAGGATCTCCTACAGCTGGATGGACTTCTTACTTCCCATTAGCGGGAACAGAGTTTAGTCCTGAAGTAGGTAATAACTATTACGCAGTAGCCTTGCAGATTGCTGGTATTGGTACATTAATTACCGGTATCAACTTCTTAGTGACCATTCTTAAGATGAGAACTAAAGGAATGTCACTAATGAAAATGCCAATGTTTGTTTGGTCTGTATTAATCATGTGTGTCATTATTATCTTTGCATTCCCAGTATTGACTGTTGCATTAGGTTTAATGACATTTGACCGATTATTTGGTTCACACTTCTTTACGATGGCATCTGGCGGTATGCCGATGTTATGGAGTAACTTATTCTGGATATGGGGACATCCTGAAGTATATATCGTTCTATTACCGTCCCTAGGTATTTACTCAGAGATTATAAGTACATTTGCGAAGAAACGATTATTTGGTTATAAATCAATGGTCTTTTCAATGTTAGCAATTGCATTATTTAGTTATTTCACATGGGTTCACCATTTCTTTACAATGGGGAATACCGCAGCAGTGAACTCGTTCTTCTCTATTTCAACGATGCTCATTGCGATACCAACAGGTGTAAAATTATTTAACTGGCTCTTTACAATGTATAAAGGAAAACTTAAATTAACATCAGCAATGCTTTGGTCACTTGCCTTCATTCCGAACTTTTTAATCGGTGGGGTAACCGGAGTTATGCTTGCAATGGCGGCAGCAGATTATCAATATCATAATAGTTATTTCTTAATCGCTCACTTCCATTACACATTAATTCCAGGTGTAGCCTTCGCATGTTTTGCTGGATTACATTATTGGTATCCAAAAATGTTTGGTCATATGTTAAACGAGAAACTTGGAAAAATTACATTCTGGTTCTGGATGGTTGGATTTAACGTATGTTTCTTACCACAATTTGTACTAGGTTTAAAAGGTATGACACGTCGTATGTACACATATCAAGATGGTCTTGGTTGGACAGGCTTAAACGTTGTTTCTACCATCGGTGGTGTATTAATGGGTATCGGATTCCTAGTACTTGTATGGAATATCATTTACAGCCTTAAACATGGTGAACGTGATGTAACAGGTGATCCATGGGATGGTCGTACATTAGAATGGGCAACACCAACTCCAGTCCCACATTATAATTTTGCAGTGGCACCAGAAGTGAAAGATATTGATGCTTATTGGGATATGAAACAAAACAAAACACCTCTTTATAAGAAAGAGGAAGTTAAACCGATCCACATGCCTAGTAACACCGCTATGCCATTTATTTCGGCTGTAGGCTTCGGTATTGGTGGTTTTGGTCTCGTCTTCTCTTGGTGGTGGATGGCCATTATCGGATTAATCATTATTTTAGGCTGTTTAGCATGGCGCTCCCTAGATCGTGATGAAGGATACCATGTTGAAGTTGATGAAATTTTAAGTACTGAACTTGCAGCAAGGGGTGAAAAATGATGAGTAGTGAACATTTAGACACGTCTTTGCCGTTAGAATATCAAACTGAACAAAGCAGATTAAATATATTTGGTTTTTGGATTTTCTTAGGTGCAGAGATCGCATTATTTGCGACTCTCTTCGCTACTTATTTTGTTCTTTCAGGGGCTACTGCAGGTGGTCCTGATCAATTAGAATTATTTAAGATCAAAGATGTAATGACCGAAACAATTCTCCTTTTAGTAAGTAGTTTCACATGTGGTCTCGCTATTTTTTCAATGCGAAATAATAATAAAAAGGGACTACTCCTTTGGTTTATTGTGACACTTCTTTTGGGAGCAGGGTTCATTTATTTTGAACTTCATGAGTTTATTGATTATGTCCACGAAGGAGCAACATTACAAACAAGTGGATTTCTATCAGGGTTCTTTGTTTTACTAGGTACCCATGGTCTGCACGTATCAATGGGGATTCTTTGGGGAATTCTTCTCATTTATCAACTAGTAAAAAGAGGATTAACACCTGTAACTTCAAGGAAATTTTTCATTATCAGTCTTTACTGGCATTTCCTTGACGTTGTTTGGATCTTTATCTTTACATTTGTTTATTTAGGAGGGCTGATTAAGTAATGGGACAACATCATTCAAAATATCCAATTGGACATATTGTTGGCTTCTTTTTATCATTAGTCATGACGATTGCGGCAATGATTGTTGCATTGCATACTAATCTTCCTAAATCAACGATTATGAGCATTATCGGTATTCTCGCCTTCCTACAAGCTGGAATGCAGCTATTCATGTTCATGCACATTAAAGAAAGTGAAAACTCTAAAGTTCAAGTTGGGAACATTATATACAGTATCATCATTGCCCTTACCATTGTATTAGGTTCCATTTGGGTAATGCATAACTAAAAGAAAAAACGTCCATGTCCGAGTGACATGGGCGTTTTTTTGTTGAATGCAGGTGGGGAGAGAGGAATAAAATTTAATCTCAAGAATTAAAAGGAAATAATAAAAGTTTTATAGAAAGTATTTAGAAAGTTCGCGTTTAAAGGGAGGGATTTCTGAATGGCAAAATTGATTTATCATACTGCAATTACACTTGACAATTTTATTGCGGATTCGAATGGAGTAGCTGACGATTCTATATTTTTAAACGAGGGTGATCATGTTACAGATTTCATATCCGATATTCAGCAATATGATGCGGTATTAATGGGTGGGAAAACATATGAATACGGCTTTCAATTCGGTCTTAAGCCGGGTGAGCCTAGCCCTTATGAGTTGAAGCATTATATTTTCTCAAACACAATGCAATTTGAATCAAACGATAAAGTGAAATTAATTAAACATAACGCGGTAAGCTTTATACAAGATCTCAAAATGAAGGAAGATGGAAAGTTGTGGCTCTGTGGTGGAGGGAAATTGGCGGGTTCATTAATTGAACATCAACTTATTGATCAATTAGTCTTAAAGATTAACCCTGTAATGATTGGCACGGGGATACCTTTATTTGGCAATGTTAAACTACGTTTGAATTTGGATTTAGTTGACATAAAACAATATTCGAACGGTGTCCTTAAATCAACGTATAATATCATCTATTCTTAGCAATAAAGGTGAAAATCAAGTGTGGATGGATCTCTTATTATTATAATATACGAGGAGTATGAAGATGGAATTACAGACAGAAAGACTTAAAATCGTACCTTGCACAGATGAATTATTATCAACGATTTCAACAGAAGAATACGAAATAGGCCCTCATATAACGATGTTTTTGGAGAAACTTAGAGAGGATTCTACTCAATTAGGTTGGGGTGTATGGCTAGTTATCAATAAAGAAAATAATACGATTATTGGTGATATTGGATTTAAAGGTAAACCTAATTCAGAAAATACGGTTGAAGTAGGATATGGAATTATACCTTCAGCACAAAACAAAGGTTATGCAACTGAAGCCGTAAAAGAAATTATTAATTGGGCGTTTACAAATGATGATGTTGATAAAGTAGTAGCTGAGTGCCTACATAATAATATTCCATCCATTAAAGTGTTAGAAAAGTTGAATATGAATAAAATTGGAACAGTGAATGATATGTTAAAATGGGAATTAAAAAAGAGAAGATGAGCTCCTATTAATCATTTTGATACTAGACTATTTTTTATGGAAACTAATAAGGATTGTTTGAATTCCTATTCGCCTCCAGACGGTAAATAATCTTTCATTTTTTTATAAGAAAATCAAATTATCAACTAAACTTATTTAAGACAGGGGCGCTTTTCTTTAGTAAGAATGCGTCTTTTGATATGTCCATACACAAAAATTGTGAAGACTTTCATTTAAACTATAGGGACTTTAGTAAAAGAAGAGATGGCTGCGAAGATCCTCTTTTTTTTTATTGTGCTAAAGGGGGCAGGTTTCCATTTTGTCAAAGAAGGTACATTTGCCCATTATAATAATGACTATGAACAAGCAATGCTCATTTTAAAAAAAGTTATCAAAATATAAATACTACTAAGCTTGGGGGATTTAATCTTTAATCCATAAAGGGTTAAGGTCTTTTTTTTGTTGTTGCACTTCTTTAACAATCCGGGCAGTTTTGTCAAAGAAGGAATTTTATAGAAATTATAAGAATACATAAGTAATTAAATTAAGTTTATAAGGGGATGGTTTAATGGCTTATGTCTATACTTTATTCGTTATTTTGTTAATTGGATACGTAATTTATCGAATCTATAAGAAGAACTCATCATCGTCAAATAGATATACACCATACGATGACATAACAAAGGGAAACAAAATTGATGTGAAACGTGATGATCCAATAGAAGACACTAAGCACATTATTCAATATGATGAAAAAGTAGAGAATGATAAAACTATCTAATGCTTAAGTTATATAGTGTTATATTTAGCTGAGGATGCGATTCTCAATAAAGAATCGCTTTTTTCTTTTCGTGCTATAGGGGCAGAAGAGTTGAAGAGAGGGGAGAGGTTTATGAATAGGAAACTACTATCTATTTTCACGATGTTTTTATTGTTAAGCATAAGTGTTTGGGGATGTTCTTCAAATGAAACACAATCGTTAGAAGCGAGGTTCAAAGATATTATGAATGAGAACGAAATCCCTTTTAATTCTATTTGGCATTTTGAAATTAAGGACAATGTAATAATTGTCTTCTATGAAGAAGAGCAAACATTAAATTTAGGATTTATAGAAAACAAACAAGATAATGAATGGAAATGGGTAACAAGTTCAGGTTCTATTGACATTCAAGATGGTGGCTATATAGCAACAGCCGAAATGGGTTTACCATTTTATATTACTGCAGTTGTTAATAGTGATGAAAATACTAAAGAAGTTGTTGTTCAAGATGAAATTGCAAAGCTAGTACAAGTAAGTCCCCAAAAAAAGGTGTGGTTTGCATTTACTGACAAGCCAGCAAATGAAGTAGATATTAAGGAAATGAAATAATCCTTCTTAAACTAAGGGGAACAGGTTTGTTTAATAAGATATAAACAAATTATGGAACTAATATCTCATTTTTCCGTATTACTATATATATTATTTGGATATGGCGAAAGGAGGAGAAACGGATGAAGCTCTGGTGGGTTGCAAATGTTTTTTGGTTAGTAATTTTCTCTATACTTGCTATCATTATCGGAACAAGACATGTAGATGGAGCCGGGGTTGTTCAAACTCCTGAAATAAGAATTATTACATTTATAATTTTAGGTGTTGCATTTGTGTTTATTCTTATCATACAACTAATCTGGTTTTATTTTGTTCGTAAACGAATATGACTATCATAGACATCCTTTTTTTATCCTAATGGATAAAAAGAGTTAGCATTGGTGAATAATTTGTGTACCCTATATTGCGAATTATGGAAATGCTATTTGGAATGTTTTAGGCCATGTTTGGAAGTGGCTTGTCTTAGGAGAGGATATAAAAAAATGATTGAATTAAGAAAGATAACCGGGGATAACATAGATGAAATAATAGCACTTAAAGTTGAAGAAAACCAGGAAGACTTCATAGAAACTACTAACCTCAGAAGCTTTGCAGACGCTCATATGTTGAACGCAGACGGGATACCAGCGAATCCTATTGCTGTTTATGTCGATGGAGTTGCGGTTGGATTTTTGATGTACATTTATGATACGTTGGACCATGAATCATTTGAAAATGAAGTTTTTTATGGGAAGAAGAGCTATTTTATATGGCATATTATGATTGATAAGAGTTATCAGGGGAAAGGATATGGCAAACTTGCCTTTGAAAAAATGTTGATGGATATTGAAACTATGCCATATGGGGAAGCAGAATATGTAACCCTCTTTTATCGAACAAGTAATGTCAAAGCTAAAACATTATACGCTTCATTTGGTTTTGTAGATACAGGAATCATTCAGGATAATTCGATGTTAGCGATTAAAAATCTAGATGAGAAAATAACAGAATCCATAGTAGAAAGGATATCTCGGAAAGAAATGTAAGCTTTTAACGTCTCGACCGATAATAAACATAAATATCCAGAAGAAAAAACCGATTTTGTTAACTCTGTCTTAGCAAAAATATAATATTTATACCGCAATTGGGCGCTTTCCTTGAGTAAAGAAAGCGTCTTTTTCCTTCATAAAAATTTGTAAAGATTATCACTTGAATTATAGGGGACAGGTCTGTTGAAGAAGGATTAATATCCTTTATTGTTGAATAAAACAAGTTAGAGTACATTTAGTGAAAAAAATGGAGATTTATATGCAAATTGAAAATCTCATTAAGTAATGATTTAAGAAAGATTGATCAAGAATTTAAACAAAAAATTGAGCCGTATCGAAGTGATTTGTGGAATTATTGTTATAAATTAACAAGATCCCCCTGAGATGCTGAGGATTTAGTGCAAGATACCCTATTAAGATCATTGTCAATTCTAGCTAAAATATTTCAACCTTTAAATACGAGAGCTTATTTGTTTAAAATTGCTACTAATCTATGGATTGATCAGTTAAAAAAAAAAACATACAAATTTGTCTTTCGATGATGTAGTTTTTAATGAAAAGGAAACCTCAAAAGAATTTTTAGTAATGGAACACTTGGATTTATTGGTAAGGTATTTAACTCCGAACCAATACGTGGCACTAATCTTATCAGATGTTCTTCAATTTAAAGGAAGCGAAGTAGCAGAAATTATGTCATCTTCGGAAGGGGCAGTTCATACAAACTTGAGTAGAGCAAGAAACAAAAGGTGTGAATACCATAATTCTAATAAAAAAATTAGCTATGCCCATGCAGTAAAAGAACTTCCTATTAATCTAACGATAGATTTACTATTAAAGGGATTTAGGGATAAGAATCCAAAACTAATAGCTTCTTTATTAGATGAAAAAGTAATGACTGACATAACTCATTCTGGACTAGAAATGGGTAAAAATGAAACTGAGAAAAACTCATTAAAAGATTGGGCAGAAATTGTTCAAAAACAACATAAAATCGTTTCCCAGTATATAGAGCTATGGGGACGGAATGTTATTATTGAGTTTGAGCGGAAGTTAGATAAAAAATTATATCTTAACGGAATACATGCATTTAAGCGGAACCATCTGCTTTTCCGTCACAATGAATGGTATCAGAATAGTTGGAGGTATAGATAATCTATGAACGTATCTTTTAAAGAAACAAAAATGGTAGTTGTATTGCTCATTTTGTTAGTAACAATTACAGGTTGCAACACAAAAATGCCTGTATCTTCAAATGAAGATCATTCTTTATCCAATCAATCTCAAGACACAGACTCTATAACCGAGACTGTAAATGAAAAACCACTTACCGAATTGACGAGCATACCATCAAACCCACCGGTTGAGTATGATCCTGCCTGGTCGGATCGAACGGTGAAGTCTTCTAACGGCCATCTTGTGAATAGTTGTGTTCCAGATGAGCTACGTGAAAAAGCAACTACATTGAAAACCAGTGATGGGGTGTATCTGTCGGCACTTGTGCTTGGTAGCGGAGATAAAGGAGTCCTACTTGCACACGAGCAAGGCTATAACATTTGCTCATTTCTTGACATGGGAACTGAACTGGCAGAGAGTGGATATCTAGTCGTTATTCCTGAATATCGTAATCACGGTGCCTCACAGAAATTCCAAGAGGATAATCAAAATATAGATCGTGATGCAGATGCGGCCTTAAACGAACTCAAACGATTGGGTGCAAAAAAAGTATTTTTGGCAGGCGCATCATGTGGCGGTAGTACAGCAATCATTGCAGGCGTTCGTCAAGAGCTGCCTATTGTGGGGCTAATTATTCTTTCTTCTCCTGCACAATGTGGGCCTCTTGATGCAATTCCAAGTGTCAAAAAGATTAAAGCGCCATCCTTGTTTGTTTTTTCGCCTGGTGATTATGGAGGCTCAATTGAAAAAGAAGTACGCAAATTATATCAAGCATCTGGAGCAACTGATAAAGAGCTAATTGTGGATGAGAGCGGTTATCACGGAACAGATATGTACCATAGGGGAGATCAGGGGGACGCATTAAAGTCCCAACTCATTGACTTTGTTAAAAAGAAGTTCAATTAAAGTAAAATCAAAATGAACGAAGCAAGTTCGGGTCTACTCGCTGATGCAACGATCGGACTTCTGTTCATCCGGCTCCAGTCCTAGAATCCGGGAGAGAAGTGAAGGATCTGAATGGCGGTACGATTCAAGTCATGCTAAGAGGGAGCCGCCAGTGAAGTAACGGGGGCAAGAGTTTAATATCCAGCTGCCAATTTGGTGGCTTTTTCTTATTATACTAAAGGGGTAGGATAGTTCAATTATGGACCGATTAAAATAACAGAAAAAGCCGTATCATGTAATCGATAAGGTTTAATTATTTGTTTCTAAGAAAGGATAGGATAATAATACTATTTCTAACAAATACAAAATAACTAAAAAATTTACGGAAACTAAATGTATAGGTGTTGTATGTCCAATATACATTTGCGTTCCAATCCCTACTGAAACGCAGTTAGTAAATGTACTTTGCATACTAGCTTTTCACCTTTTTTTGCAGAAATAATTTACTCTCGTAATACTTATGCTCCGTCTTCCCTTGCTCTATCTTTATTCTTAGAGATCGATGCTAGCTGCTTTATAATGCCCGTAGGAAACGATTCTACTAAACTGAGATGCAACTTCTCCTGCAGGAAGAGGAAGATCGTTTTTAATCCACCAAATTACAATTCCCATGAAAGACGATACGAGGTATTCGAGCAACAATTCCTTAGAAATTGTTAAAGGGGAATTTCCTTGAGCGGAATTCCAACCTTCGTTTAATTTATCTTTAATGATATTCTCCATTTTCTCTCGAAACTGATAGATTCTATTCTCTCCAATTAACATGGAATAGTAAAAAGAGATGTTACTTGAAATTTGTTCCAATATCGCTTGCATGACTGTCTCGAGTGTAGAAATACTAAAGGGACTCATATTGATCGGACACAGAACGACAACCTCCTTTAATTCGCTCAACAACTCATCCATACATGTATTTAATAAATCAGGTTTATTTTCGTAGTGGAGATAAAAAGTATTTCGATTGATTATAGCCCGATTGGCAATATCTTGGATTGTTATCGCTTCATATCCTTTTTCCTGAATAAGCTCGTAAAATGCCATTCGAATCGATTGTTTAGTACGCATTATTCTTAGATCGGTTTTTTTGTTCATAGTTTTCTCCCCCTAAATTTAAAAGAATTTTGATTATAATCAACAAAAACTTATTAATTGTATTTTATCCTTCAAAAGTAAAAATATTGAATATTGTTCGTTGTACTCATCACTATTATAATGAGCATTAGATAAATAAACAACATAGTGTTCATTATTTATCTAATGACTATAGACCCAAATGGAAAGATGGTGAAATAAGATAAAGATGATGGTTAATGTTAAAGATAGTCCGAGATGAGGACCATCCATCGCAAACGGAAATATTAACTTTTTATAAAATAGGAGGCTATTCTAATGACAGTTAACAATCAAAATGAACTTGTCCATAAGGCAATTGCTGTGCTTGAAAGTTTAGAAAGCGGCAATCCGGAAGCTATTACAGCTTACATTAATCCAGATAAATATATTCAGCACAACCAGTCCTTGCTTGATGGTCGTGAAGCTATGCTTAGTGCACTTGATCATCTAAAGGAAATTGGTACAAAGGTAAGCATTAAGCGCACTCTAGTCGACGGAGAGCATGTTGCCATTCATTCCGTATATGATTTTTTGGGCCCAAAAATCGCTTTTGATATCTTCCGTTTTGAGAATGGACAGATCGTCGAACATTGGGACAATATACAAGAGATGGTGGAAAGGACACCAAGCAATCATACGATGATTGACGGACCGGTTATGATTAAGGATATTGACAAGACTGATGCGAACAAAGTATATGTTAAGAGCTTTGTAGAGAATATTTTAGTTGGAAAGAACCCGGGCCTGCTTACCTCTTACTTTGATGGGGATAGCTACATTCAACATAGCCCACATATTGCAGACGGCCTTTCCGGTCTCGGTGCTGCATTGCAGGCACTAGAGGAGAGAAATATTAAATTTCAATACACTCATATTCATCAGGTTATTGGACAAGGCAATTTTGTTCTTACGGTGAGTGAAGGTTTATTTGATGGTCAACAAACTGCTTTCTACGATTTGTTCCGCGTAGAGAATGGAAAAATAGCCGAGCATTGGGACGTTATCGAGGCCATTTTGCCTGAAGAAAAACGGAAAAATTTGAACAGTAGATTTTAAAGTTTATATATCTGTTTGGCAAGAAAGTTATCTTCGAATTTAATTACGGCGATGTCTTTCATATCAAGAATGTACAGAAGTATTAAGTTTTATCATCAAAGGGGTACAGAAGCGTTGCGATAGCAACGCTGTTTTGGTTAATAGTGACTTAGTAAACGTGTGGTGCATCCGTATTTTATGGTGAACTTTCACAAAATAACATTGCACTTAATAATTAACTATAAGTTCAAATGAAAGAGATAGGGAGAAGAGGAACATGATAATGCTGAAACAAAAAATCACATGGTTGGGAGTTGCAATCGTCCTAGTGGTAGTCATCATATTTGGGTTGGCGATGATGGGATCGATTCTTGGAGCAAAGCCAAAGGAGCTACCAGTTGCCCTCGTTGTTCTCGACCAGACGACGGAGCTTCAATCTGGAAGAACATTTAAGGTTGGGGAGAAGATTCGAAAGAAATTGGTGTCTAATTCAGCACTGCCATTCGTCTGGCATCTCGTAGACTCCGAGGAAAAAGCTCAGGAAGGACTGGATAACCGCGAATATTACGGGGTGTTGGTGCTTCCGGCGGATCTGAGCAGCGGTTTGCTCTCACTGGCAACTTCCTCTCCTAATCCCCCTAATGTCAAGATCATCGTCAACGAGGGTATGAACACTCAAGCCTCGACGGTCGTAAGTCAGGAATTATGGAAAGCGATAAAAATGATCAGCGGGGATCTGTCACAGCTACTCTTTGAACAAATCGGACAGCAAGTTCCGGTTGAGGAGGCTAAGGCGTTAATATCACCAGTGAACATCCAAGAAGAAGTCGTGCATCCGTCGGGGGCGAACAATGCGTCAGGGAATGCGCCGGGATTGCTGTCCCAGATTATGTGGATTGGCAGCCTGGTGACCGGTGTAGTCTTGTTCCTGGCTAGCCAGAAAGCGGTAGCTGCGGGGTCAAGGAGGTCGATGGTCAGCGTGCTGCAAGCAATTGCGGGACTTGCGATTGTCGGCATAGCGTCGGGCTTCACCTTATGGATGGCTTCGTCGTGGTACGGCATGGAACTGGCGAGTATGAGGGCCACTTGGTTGTTTTTATGGTTGGCCGGATCAGCTTTTTTCTTAATGCAATCTTCCTTGTTGAATTGGATCGGATTCTCGGCTATGCCGCTGCTCGTACTGCTGATGTTCTTCTCTGTGCCACTGCTGAACATGCCTCCGGAGTTCTTATCGCAGATAACCCGAGATTGGATCTATTCATGGACACCACTGCGATTCGCGGCAGAAGGACTGCGGGAAGTGATGTACTTTGGTGGGGTGAGAGCGGTATGCATAAATGCGTTCGTCTTGTGGAGCGTCGCTGGGGGATTTCTGATGCTGTTGTTATCTTCCGGATTTAAAGCTAGCCGAGCGGCAGATGTAACTCCTACTTCTATGACAAGAGGTTATAAATCAAAGTAAAGCAATCAACGTTGTTTTGTTGGTATTTTGAAAATTATTGGCACTAGATTAACTTTTTTCATTGAAGGGAACTGAGCAGGGAAATAACTTTTTTTCTGTTGCAAAAAGATTGTGGACAAGTACACTTAAACAAACAGGGGCTTTAGTAAAAGAATGGATGGTGCGGCGATCCCCTTTTCTTATTGTACTAAAGGGGCAGTTTAGTGTAAGAAGAAAAGCCTAGATTTAAATGTAAGATATATAGATTTAAAAAAATGTTAATATTATTTATATAAAAGAAAGTGAGAGTGAAAATATGAATATTAGAGTAGCAAGTGAATTAGACTACCCTGATTTAAGACTTATATACCTAGAATCTCGTCGTAAAAGTTTTCATTGGGCAGATATAGAAAAAATGATTTTAGAAGACTTTGATATGCATACTGAAGGAGAGTATATAATTTTAGCAGAGGAAGATACCCATATCCTTGGGTTTGCTTCTTTGTACTTGCCAGATAATTTCATACATAATTTATTTGTACACCCTGATTTCTCAGGTAAGGGTGTTGGTAGTCAATTGGTTAATGCCTCCATAGAAAAAATGAATAAACCAATAAGATTGAAATGTGTATCTGAAAATCAAAAAGCGATGAGGTTTTATGAGAATAATGGTTGGAAGAAAGTTGTTGAAGAAGGTAAACCAGGAGAAAAATATTGGGTTATGGTATTTGATTAATTGTCTAGTATCAATTTTAATTTTATTATCAAACTCTGAAATTACTAAAACCATCTAACTTTAACTCGGTTATCCACGAATCGTTTTCAAAAGGTTGATCTATCTTATTCAATAACATTGGTGATAAAAACATATGAAACACCTCATATCAATTTTAACACGTTAAAATATGTAAATTTACTGGTGATTGAAGTAAGTTAAAGAAACATATTCAACAATAATTGAATATGTGGAAGAAGAAGAAAAATAAGCCCCTCTCATTTGGAGTGACCCCTGTCAAGTAGACAGTACTAAGTAAGCACCACTAAATAACCTGAGTTCTATATTCATAAGGACTCAGGTTATTTAATTTCTTTTGAAACCTCTGATGATTATAAAATCGTATGTATTTTTGTACGGCAAACTTAACGTTTGCAGCTGTTCGGAAAGAATAGAGATTAAAACATTCCGATTTAAAGTGGCTGAAGAAGCTCTCCATACATGCATTATCCCAACAGTTCCCTTTCCGAGACATAGACTGTTTCATCTGATTCTTTTTAAGAAGTTGATGATATAAACGCGATGTATATTGAAATCCTTGATCACTATGAAGGAGGATTCCTGTTACATCATGTTTCATTATTGCTTTCTTAAGTGTATCTACTACTAATTTTAAATCATTTCTACTACTAATTTGGAAAGCGACTACCTCATTGTTATATAAATCTATAATGACGGAAAGATAGAGTTTTTGCCCATTAAAAATAAGATATGTAATGTCTGTAATCCATTTCTCATTAGGTTTTGAAGCTTGAAAAGCTCTATTTAAATGGTTGTTTGAAACAATATAAGCTTTCTTTTTTCCGTAGTATGGTCGTTTCTGTCTAATTCTTGCGCGAATGTCAAGTTCATTCATTAAACGTTTCACACGTTTATGATTGATGCACAGATTATAAGTTAAACGTAACCACACTAGTATTCTTCGATATCCGTAAATACCCTTTAATTTTTTATGACACTCTAAGATCTTTTCTTTGATCTCTTCATTTTTCTAATTGTTTTGGAGAAGGGCATGACTGCCTTTTAACCCACTTATAATAGCCACTCCTTGAAACTCCTGCAATCTTACATAATAATTGGAGAGAGAAATCTCCTCCAGCCATATCTTGAATCACCTGATACTTCTTTTTCTTAGGTACTTCATCCATTCCTCCTTTCACATTTCTAAGAGCTTTTTTAGCATTTCGTTCTCTGCTTGAAGTAATTTTATTTTAGTTTCTGGATCTTCTGAAAGAGTTCTAGGTCTGCCCATACCGATTCCTTTAGACTTCCCCCGTTTCTCTTCAAGTCCCATCATTCCTTCATTATTAAAGTGGTTCACCCATCTTCTTACTTGATTTTTATCTATCCCTAACTCTTTAGCAATAAGGTTATAACCCATTCCTTCTTCTAGATGGAGGTCCACCACTTTTTTCTTGAAATCTATATCATAAGTTTTTCGCTTTTTCTCCATAAAAAAATCCCCTCCATAGTAGACATTAATGTGCTTTCTTTTTTCTGTCTACTATTAGGGGATCATATCAATTTGAGAAGGGCTTTTTCAGCTCTATTTTCTTATTTGACTAAAAGAGCAGGATAGTTGAACAAGAAAATATTTGGTAGAATTCAATTAGAAGGCCTTTGTAGAAAGGGGTTAGTATATGATATTGGTGAGTTCCTGCTTAGCAGGGTTAGATGTGAGATATAATGGGACAAATTGTTTAAATGATAAAATAAGAAAATTGGTTGAAGAAAATAAAGCTATTACAATATGTCCAGAATTACTTGGTGGGTTTTCAACGCCTAGAGAACCAGCTGAGATCATTGGTGGAAACGGAGAAGATGTACTGGATGGAAAAGCTAAAGTAGTTGAAAAATCAGGTAAAGATGTTACCCAACTTTACATAAAAGGAGCATATTCTACGCTAAAACAAGCAATAAAATTAAATGCGACTTTGGTGGTTCTAAAGGAAAATAGCCCATCATGCGGAAGTTTAACCATATATAACGGTGAATTTACAGGAAAAAAAATTATGGGGATGGGAGTCACTTCAGCTCTACTAAAAAGAAATGGAATAAAAGTAATTTCAGAGGAACTATTTGCAGCTACTTTTTAGTTCCTAACTAATACTGGCGTATTAATATTGTTTGTTTTATAGAGATTATGAAATATTGTATTTAAACCTAAGGGGTTTTTGTAAAAGAAGAGATGGCTGCGGCAATCCCCTTTTCTAATTGTGCTAAAGGGGCCAGGTTTGTTGAAAAGTGGTATTTAACTTTTGTTCAGCACACGAGGCATATAGGTAATCATTCATTTATGTACCTAAACCAGTGACCGTAACACAAATAGTATAAACTGTAAGGTGAAGATAGTGGTTAATATGAAAGATGCTGCTATGTAAATATAGCTAAATGACCGGAAAAGAGAAGTCCGGTCATTTTTTTATATGATTTTAAGTTGATTAAATAGAATGTCCGAGAAATGTATGCAATCTTGAAAGAACCCTCTTTTCGCCCATTACTTTCATAATATCAAACAAATCAGGTGTATTAGTTCTGTTAGTTAGAGCGACCCTAATTACCATCGCTACATCACCAACATGTCCTTTGTAATTGTTAGGATTGGCCTTATATTCTTTCATATCCTTTGCAAATCCGAGCTCATCTGCAAGTACTTTAATATTATGGAACCAAGTATCCTTTTCATTAGTAAAACTATAAGTTTTGCTGAAACCTAGTACTATTTCTTTCGCAATATCAAAACTTACATTTGTTGGTAACTTATAGCCACTCAAGACATCCTTTTCAAACAATTCATCATAAAAGAAAGCAATCATTGGCTTTACATCTGACCACTTTGAATAGTCCTTTCTTGGTTTCTCAATTGTTCGACCTATATTTAGAATGTCTACTGTGTATTCCTGATATTTGTCTATTAAAGTATGAAACTCAGAATCAAATTCTTCTGACCAATCATTTAAATAATCAAATACTTGTTTACCAGTGAGCCTAGAGATAACATCCCTGCTGACATCACTCAGTTTATTCATATCTAATAAAGCACCGCTGGCATTCATTTTATCAGGATAGATAAAAAAGTCTCTAAATGTTTTATTAGGGTTTGTCATCTTCCATTCTTCAAAGTCAGAATTGATGAGATTCATGAAGTATTCACTTATTGCCATTCCTGGATACCCTTGTTCTCTGTAATACTCAGCGGTACCATCAAGATCCTTTCGTTTACTAAATTTCCGCTTAGAAGCTCCAACTTGCTTCATGATTGGAGCAATATGACCGTATTGGGGTAATCTAAAACCCAAGGTTTCAAACAACTGAATATGGATCGGCACTGAAGAAAGCCATTCATCGCCCCTAATAACATGGGTTGTGCCCATCAGATGATCATCTATGGCATGCGCAAAGTGATATGTTGGTAAACCATCCGTTTTCATAATTACGATATCTTGGTCATTTTCAGGTAACTCAATCTCGCCTTTTACTAAATCATGGTACGTTATTCTTCTATCTGATGAACCCGAAGATTTAAGTCTAATAACAAATGGTTGACCATTTAAAATCTCTTCCTGTGCTTGTTGAAATGATATATCCCGATGTTTCGCCCATTGACCATAATAACCTGTTGTGACTTTTAAGTCTTGTTGACTTATTCTTATTTTTTGTAAATCATCCGTATCACAGAAGCAAGGATATGCTAAACCATTTCTGACTAAATGCTTAATAAATACCTTATAGATTTGTATCCGTGAGCTTTGTTTATAGGGCCCGTAATCCCCCATATCGTCACCTGAAAAGGTAGGTCCTTCATCGAAACGAATCCCGAAGTATAACAATGAATTAATGATGTTTTCGATGCTACCTTTAATTTCACGTTTTTTATCTGTGTCTTCAATACGCAAGAAAAAGACTCCATTACTTTGATGGGCTAATCTTTCCGATACTAAAGTTGCGTATAGCCCACCAATATTCAACGAACCCGTTGGACTCGGTGCAAAACGTGTCACCATAGCATATGAAGACAAATTTCTTGGCGGATATAGTGAATATATATCAGCCGGTAACTGTTTAACATCTGGAAATAATAGTTCTGCCATGCATTCATTTGACATGTCATATCCCCCTATAGATTAAAAATAAAGGTTGTATTCGTATAGTTTGTTGCTTTTGTAAAAGCCCAACTGCAGGCTTTTACATCCAATAAAGGATTCAGCGATTCTTATCGAGTTTACAGCACTTTTCTCAGTAAAATGAAAGGTGTAGTCGTGTTCAGTCGATAGTTATTAGTTAAAACTTTACTTAAATTGCAACAATGTTTGAGAAAAGAGACAAAATAAAAAGCCCTTCATCCTGCTAAGGACGAAAGGCATACTTCCGCGTTACCACCTAAATTGGTTAAAACCCGCTCATTATGCAGCTCATAATTACTTTACTGCACATTTCCTTAACGGGATTTCCCGGTTGACTTACTCCGATTTTTCAGTCAACTGCTCCAAGGCTTCTTTCATTAAGCTCGAATGCCCAATCTCACCAGCATGGGCTCTCTATGATTCGAGTGATTAATTACTCTTCCTCTTCACTGCATTTTACAATATGTGGATATATTTAGTGATACATTAATACATTTTTTTTAAGCTGTCAACATCTAATTTGGACTTAAAGGACGACATCTTTAGAACTTTCCGTTGGTTGGTGACTGTGGAAAGTAGAGGCTAAGAGATGCAAGTGAAGAGAGGAAGAACTGTATGAAAAATGAACCTTACTAATATTTTATTTTATATATAGAATAACAATATTGTTTTTGCCATCTTTATTTATTGTTGAATTAAAGTTTGTGAAGAAATGTACTTACATTAATGGGGGGCTTTCCTAAAAATCTGGCTGTTAAAATATAGTCTTTTTCTTATTCGACTTACGGGGCAGTTTAGTGAAAGAAGGAGGGATATATTTGCGGTTGTCGAAATATGTTTCTTAGAAAAAATAAAGTGTTTTTCAGGAGGAGACTATGGGATATATTGAAGATTTACGCAAGGTTGTTGGCAATCAACCTTTAATATTAGTTGGAGTTGCGGTAGCTGTAATAAACGAAAAAGGAGAATTTTTATTACAAAAACGAATTGACGGACTTTGGGGAGTTCCTGGTGGATTTATTGAATTAGGAGAATCTACTGAAGAAGCAGGGAGAAGAGAAGTCTTAGAGGAAACAGGAATTGAAATTGGTCAACTGGATTTGCTAGGCGTATTTTCAGGAAAACAGCATTTTGTTAAATTACCAAACGGTGATGAATTCTATCCTGTTACAATCGCATATATCTCAAAGGAAATCAAAGGTGGAGTTCTTAAAGCAGACGGTCAAGAAACTACTGAAGCAAAGTTCTTTAAAGCAAATGAGTTACCAGAAGGACTAAATCCTCTTATAAAAAATCTTATTAAACAATATTCAATGTCTTTTTCATAATTAGAAATAACAAAATTGTGAAGAAGTATACTTAAGGGTAATGGGTGCAATAGTTTAAGAACCAGCTGCCATTTTCGGTGGCTTTTTCTTATTCGACTAAAGTGGCAAGTTAGCTTAAGTAAATTATTTCACAAAATACCAAAATGCTGATTCTCCTAAAAAGGAAAATCAGCTTAAATTAGTTGTTTATTTAATATCTTCTATATATTCTTCTCTAAATTTTGCTTTAAGGTAATCTACTTCAATATTTAAAATTCCAATTTATTCCTGATGATCAGGAATAAATATGTACTATTAATGTAAAACAATATATAGCGGGTACTAATAATATTATGGGTCCATTATAATGAGGAAATATTAATGTATAAACCGACTGCACTTTTCGCATCTTTCTTGTCAATACGATAAATATGTTGAATAATTCATACACCCTCAAGGTTTTTAGCTGATATTCTAGGTGAGAAAGTTGAGTTAGTTAATATTATTATTTTCTATAACGTTTACAAACGCCGCTGCTGCAGGAGTTAATTCTTTAAAAGAATGAGCAATCAAGCCTATTTCCATCTCTATTGGAGGGTGAATACTACACTTTACAAAATCGTGGGAAATTGAACTTAAGATAAACTCAGACATAACACCAATTCCAACACCATTTTTCACCATATTAATTAATGTGTCAGCGTTTTGTACAATAAAGCTATTATCAAAGTTAATTTTATTATCTTTAAAAATCTGTGATACGACTTTTTCGTAACCTGCTTTACATAATATTAAGTTATTCTGGTGAGCAATTAAATCTATATTATTTTTCACTTCATGTTGATCCTGTAATATCCCAACCATCTTATCTTGAATAAGAAATTTATATTCATATCCTTCAACAGGAGACAAGACAATTCCAAAGTCAACCACTCGTTCTTCAACCCATTTGTTTATCTGATTTGGTGAACCTTCCATTAGGTCGATACTGACTAAAGGATATTTCTTTTTAAATAAAGCAATTGCTTTTGAAAGGAAAATAGTTGATGCAGCTGGAAAAGAACCAATTTTTACTCCTCCACCAAACAAGTTATTTTCTCTATTTGAAATTTGAAAAATTTTATTTTCAATATTCATCATTTGTCTCGCAAGAACTAATACTTCTTTTCCTACATCTGTTAGTATAAGTCCTGTTTTTTTATCTCGATGAAATATCTTTACATTAAGATCATTTTCGATGTTTTTAATAGCTTTACTAACAGCAGGTTGTGATATATATAAATCATTTGCTGCCTCTGTAATGCTCATTTTGTCTGCAACTTTAATAAAGATTTTTAAATTGTTAGTTGTCATAACCATTTTGTTATCACCTCATAACGATACATGTATTTGAGTTATATGTATATATAACATAAACTACAGATATACAGCAAGAATAATAGAATGATATCTAATTGTATCCGGATACTATTTTAAGGGGAATGAATTTTATTAGCTCTAGCTGTTACGTAAAATTTATAAAAACAAATAATTATATATAACAAGGAATCTTTCATTTTATAAAGTTTGTCTACCTTATTTATCTAAAGGGATATTTGTAGGTTCAGTAATAGTTACCGGTTTTGGAAAACCAGATACCTACTATGATCCAAGTTAATCGCAGAGAAGTATTGGGAATTATACGAAGTAGGAGGCTGCCCTTTAGTTGTGCAGCCGATCGCTTACACCACCGTACGTACCATTTGGTATACGGCAGTGCAATCGTATATCTGCATGCACGTACTGTTCTTGGAAGTCAAATTAACCAGCCAGTGCGAGCTTTTCGTTTGTTATAGAACTGGACAGCACTGGACTTCTAACAATGCGCCAGATAAATTTCGATATTCTTAAAAATATAGCTATTTAAAACACATCGGGAGAGTGAATTATGAAGAACACATGGAAAGTTTACGTTCTAGCATTGATCAGCTTTTTAGTCGGTACATCCAATTACATCGTTTCCGGGATATTGGACCGGATCGCAGAGACGTTGGGAACAAGCGTTGCGGCAGCAGGCCAGCTTATTACGGTTTATTCCCTGGCCTATGCGGTTGGTACGCCTATTTTGATGGCGCTGACGGCCAAAATGGACCGGCGTAAGCTCCTCCTTTATTCGCTTGGCCTCTTTATTGCAGCAAATCTGCTGACATTTATATTATCAGGCTTTGGTTTCTTCATAGCCGCGAGAATTATTACTGCGTTAGGTGCCGGAGTGGTCACAGTTAACGCGCTCAGCATCGCCGCCAAAATCGCTCCGCCAGGTAAGCAGGCCAGCGCCATCGCCAACGTCACCATGGGCATTACCGCATCACTCATCATCGGCGTTCCGCTCGGTAGAATGGTAGCCTCGGCTTTTGGCTGGAAAGCGGTATTTCTGGCCATCGCAATTGTCGGGGTTATGACCATGCTTGTCATTGCTGCGGTTATTCCACGTATGCAGGGCGACAAGCCTGTCCCTTTGATCAAACAATTTGCTTTGTTAAAAAAACCTCAGGTTTTGGTTGCTTTAGCGATTACTTTTTTCTGGTTGGGAGGATATTCCCTCGCCTATACTTACATTTCTCCTTTTTTGCTAGATGTGACTCATTTAAATGAATCATTAATTAGTGCAGCTCTATTCGTGTTCGGCATTGCCAGTTTGATTGGCTCGAAAGTCGGCGGTTACAGCGCGGATAAACGGGGCATCAAATACACGCTCGTTTCAGGGATGGTGCTTCACGTCATTTCGTTTATTTTGCTATCCTTCGTAGGACAGTCGGTCATTGCTGTATTCGCCATTTTGATCCTTTGGTCTTTTGCCGCTTGGTCATCCGCTCCGGCGCAGCAATTTAACCTGGTTTCGCTTGTTCCTGAATCCTCGGGAGTCATGCTGAGCTTGAACAGTTCCATGATGCAGCTTGCCATGGCTGTCGGCGCAGGAATCGGCGGGCTGATTGTTAACCGTGTTTCTTTGGCATCCATTACCTGGTTCGGATTACTTGGAGTAGTCATCGCCATCATTGCCACGTTTGTATTGTCCAGCATGGTACCACGGCATGCGGTGATTCAATCAGTGGATTAAGGTATCTGAATTTTGCCTCCTAAACATTGCCTGCAAAAACTGCACCTCAATGGTTTGACACAACCATCGAGGTGCAGTTTTTTGTCTAAATGGAGGATGGTTATTTGGACGATAATTACTTAGTTCCAAATTAGCTGACTTGAGTGATTCTAATTTTTCTTTAACCTAGAGCCTTACTTTCTGCTACAAAGGGGCAGCATTCCTGTAATAAAAGAGATTGTTTTAAAGTTTGTGAAAGAATGTACTTAAGCTAAACCAGCTAATAGTTTGTAAATATTTTTCAATAAAAACTTAAAATATCTCATGCAATACTAAAAATGTGCATGCCAAATAACCTTCCGTTGTTATGATTTTGGAAGGTTTTTTGTTATTTAGTTAGATATAGGTTTCAATCTATATCTTGGAAAGTTGTTTTATTCTTTAAAAGGGCAAATATCCAATATAAGACCTTATTTACACAGGCAATGACAGCTACTTTAAAAGGTTTTCCTTCATCACGTTTCTTGTCATAAAACTCTCGTAATTTTTTATTTCGAGGAATGACTTCATTGCTTGTTTGGCTCTTACGATAGACACGTATCGCACACCGAACAGCCATTTATAAGGCGTGACGAAGCCTACTGGAACCTCTTTTTGTGATTCGATTTTTGGTAGCTGTAAACTTACCAGATTCACATACACTAGGGTAAACTCCAGCGAACGCTACCAGCTTTTTTGGATCAGTAAATCGATCTATCTCATTAATTTCCGAAATGATCTTTGCCGCGATCTTTTCTCCGATACCAGGGATAGATTTGATAATATTATATTCTTCAACTTCTTTAGCGAGGCCATCTATCTCAGACTCTAACTTGGATAGGTGCTCTTTGTATTGAAGAATGATGCTTATATACATATATAGACTTAAAATATGACTCTGACAAACAGTCTTTTCAAACGGATTTCGATTTGCTACTGCTTTGAGCTGAATAGCTTTTTCATTAGCCCTTCGATAAGACTTTATAGCAAATAGCATTGCAAACTCTATATAAATCTAAATAACACATATAATCTTAACCAACAGCAAAGAGCCAAATCAATTAGGATCAATTGTTTGGATTTTTGGACTTTTTTACGATTAGGTATCATTCTATTCCTCTTAAAAAATGTGTTGGAGTAAATGTATCGAAATAGAAAGGAACTTCCTAACGAATATAAACTTAACAGCTCATATTTTTAGTCTTTGTAAACATCATCAAAAAATGTCATTGTACTTGCACTAGAAGTTAAAATGTACTATATTAATTTATAAGTGATTAATCAATAAATAAATAAAAATGAATGGGTGCTTAATATGGCAAGATCAAAAAAGGGAAATCGTAAGGAAGATATTCTTGAAGCGGGATTAGAGGTATTTGCGGAAAAAGGATACTATACTACTACTACTGCACATATAGCAGAAAAAGCTGGCATATCACAACCGTATGTATTTAAATTCTTTAAAACAAAAGAAGAGCTATTTATTGCAGCCTTAGATCGTGCGTTTGATAGAATTATTCAAACCTTTAAAAATGTTGAGTCGAGTTCAGAACAGCTTGTTATCAAAATGATTGAAGCTTATGAAGAAATGTCTGTATTACATCCCAATGAAATCGCTTTGCAGGTAATAGGAATTTCAGTAACGGATAAAGCAATACAGGAGGCTGCAAAGAATGGCCTGGCCCTTATAAGAAGCTACACTTTAGAAAGGTTTAAATCAGCTGGGATAGAGAATGCTGAAAGAGAAGTAACTACTTTTTTAGCTAGAGGGATATTGTGTAATATTTCCTATTTCTTAGACTTCCCTGAACTTATTGATGAAAATAAATAATCAAATTAAGTTGGTTATTTATTTAATAAATAGTTATTGATTGATTAATAACTATTAGAGAGATGAAACCAATGTATGAAAATTAAAAGACTCCCTTATCTACTAGACTAGGAATTATAGTTATATTGATTGTAATGTACACGTTATGGGACTAACTTATTATCATCATTTCTAATTTTTAGTTATTGATTAATCAATAACTAAATAAAGCTATAAAAAATAGATAGAAGGCACTTTTTTATAAAATTGTAATTGATTAATCACTAACTTTTTACTGTAATGAAAACTGAAAAATTGAGAGGAGTCAATCTTATGAACCATTTAATTGTGTACGCTCATCCAAGAAAAGAAAGCTTTAACCATGCCATTCTGGAAGCAACCATCCGAGGTATTCGCCAAAAAGGACACGAATATGTAGTTCGCGATTTGTACGAGATGGAGTTTCAACCCGTCGTCAGCAGCAGTGAGATTTTGGGTGGCATTGGCGAGGAAATTGAACGGGAGCATAATTATCTGAAGTGGGCAGACGTCATCATTTTCATCTATCCGATCTGGTGGACCGGACTGCCTGCAATCGTCAAAGGCTATATTGAACGGGTCTTTACTTACGGGTTTGCCTACCGTTACGTGAATGGTGAACAAATGGGAATGCTGAAAGGCAAAAAAGCCTTAATTTTCAACACGCAAGGAAAATCGCATGTCCAATATGCGGCCATCGGCATGGATAAGGCGCTATTATTAACTTCTGACAGGGGTATATTTGAATACTGCGGCATAGAAGTGTTGCAACATGTATTTTTTGAGTCTGTACCGAGCTCCGACAAGGCGACGCGTACTGCTTGGCTGGATCAAATCGAGGCGATGGTAAGTCAAGCATAAGTGATATTTTTATTATTTGTTATATGATTATTAAGAGTCATCTTTTAAACTTGGTCTTAACAGTACAAGTTCTTGTCCTGAGTAGAGGATATGCACTTGTACTGTTTACAGAAACGGCCAAGTATCTAAGATGACTTTATTATGTAGTACCAACATAGCTTACACCATCCATAGTTGCGGATACTACAATTGAGACATTTTCACCTAATCCTTCAATCATGTCAAAAGCTTATTGATTGATATCTGCAGAACATCACGGATTGTCTTTACTTCCGTTATTTTCCATCTAATGTTCTGATCACCCGAGACTTCAATTCTCTGCCCATTAACCTAGCGATTGTCCGATCTGAGTAGGTTAGTGACTGCGGGACCAATGTCATCGGGTACGCCGACTCGACCAAGGGTAGTCATTGCGACAAACGTGACATTGTTAGCAGGAATGTCGCGTACGGAACCTCCTAGAATTATGAAATTATATTGTTAATATGAGGGGAGAGTCAGGAAAATTCGAATTTACAACGTTTAGGAATTTTCAATATTAAAAAGCCTAATTTCTCAGTACAATGCGAAGAAACTAGGCTTTTTTCATTACTCATTTAAAGCATCCTTAATGGAATAACCATAATATATCTCAATCATAAAATCACTTAAATCACCTATAAAATATGTAGCATCTTATTGAGGAAAAGAGAGGAGATTTGTCTGCTGATCAAAAGTTGAGTGTTGAAATTGATTAATAGAGGTATTTTTATGAAAAATAAAAAAATATTTTAATTTTTACAAGCTTTGGCTAGGACAGTCTATAAGTTTGTTTAGGTATCCAATTTACAGTAGTAGCTTTGCCTCTTTTAGCATTAGAGGTGCTAAAAATATGGGAGGCGAATGCTGCATTTCTTCGTAGGATTATATTCATACCCTACCTAATTTTCGGATTAGTAGCCGGTGCTTTGATATTTGTCATATATCACAACGGTTACAATTGAAACAAGAACAATCACAGCATTTGCGGCAATGGTTCCCGCCCAAGTCATAGTCATGGTGCCGAAGATGGGGGATGCTGCATTGAACATGGTGTGGAATAATACGCACATAAACACTCTGCCTTTTCCTGATATTTTATAGATTGCCCCGTTGAAAAACCGAAACGCAATTAGTTGAACTGCAAACATCCAAAAGTTAATGAGTCCTTCTCCGTGATTCGTCCCCGGAATGAAGAAGAGAGGGATATGCCATAAAATCCAAATGATTCCAACGAAAACAGAAGACAAAACAAAACCGTAATTTTTGTCAAGCTCAGGCTGCAATATGTACATCCATCCAGCTTCCTCCAAGCCACCGATAATAAGATTACCAAGCAGGGAAAGGAAGAACGTATAAAATGGAAGCACCATTTCCGTGCGGTCTGAAACTGCAATATGTATCAAAAAATACAGTGCGAGTCCTGCAATAACGAACAAATAGAGAGATATGCTATTTTTGGCATAAAAAATAGTTCTTAACCATTCCTTGAAACCTGCTACTTTATTATTTTTCTTAAGAACGATATATGAAGCAAGAATAGAAGAAATTGTGAAGAATTCTATTTAAACAATAAGGGGCAAGAGTTGAAGATCCAGTGAAGATCAACAGCTCTTTTTTTATATTCGACTAAAGGGGCAGTTTTGTCAAAGAAGGGTTTCAAGTTTTATATAGAGAATAATAACTTTAGAGTACTGGTTATTTCAGTTGTTTTTTATTAATTTTCTTATTAAAAAGGTAAACAATCATGTAGCTTCTTTTGGTTTATTCTTATGATTTGGTGAGGGTACAACCCTGTATTGGTGGAGAAATAAAAGAAAATTAAACATGCCAAGGGAGAAGAGTGATGATTGATATTTTAAAGCTTTTTGCTGCCTTAATTTTGGGTTACCTCTTAGGGAGCCTTAACACAGCTGTTATTGTAGGGAAGATATACGGAAAGGACATAAGAAGCCATGGAAGCAATAGTGCCGGGCTTACTAATACTTTGAGGGTACTTGGGAAATCTGCTGCGGTGTTTGTTCTTGTGGGAGATATATTAAAAGGGATAATCGCCTGTTTTATTGGCTTGTTCCTTGAAGTTTACTTTTATTCGGGAGAGGTTAAAGATTGCGTAAGCCTTTTAGCTGCAGGAGTAGGAGCGGTTATAGGGCACAACTGGCCAGTATATTTCAAGTTTAAAGGGGGCAAGGGAGCACTTACGGCAGTGGCTGTTCTGTTTATGGTTGACTGGGTTATGGCACTTTTATGCCTTGGCTTTTTTGTAATAATAGTAGCTCTATCCCGTTATGTTTCTTTAGGTTCAATATGTGCTACAATGCTTGTTGCGGCTATTTCATTTATTCCTTTTTTTGGCTATACCCTATATTTTAATATATTTATTTGCCTAATGGCGTTTATGGTTATTTTTAGGCATATGAAAAATATACAAAGGCTACTTTCAGGGACGGAAAATAAACTGAATTTTTGATTTTTATAGCAGCCTTGAGCATAGGTAAAATATCAAAAATAACCAGTTCGCAAGTTATAAATAGGTCATATGTGGTACAAAAAAGGTAGATGAAGCAAGCCTTATCTTGTTTCATTTGGGGTGCAGTTCAAGAAGAATGAACGCTTTTTTGTAGAAGTTACTAATGCTTAAACAGTGACAAATCCCCGAGCTTTTGATGCATTAACGAATTTGTATAACATAGTAATTGGACTTTTGGATTGAAAGTACTTTTTTCAAACTTAATAGTTTTATTATCTTTGAAGAAGAATGACAAAAATTATTGAAGGTGGTTTAACTGATGCATATATATTGGTTAGGTGGAGGGCTTTTTCCTCTTGACTGGGAGTTTTGCTTTTTAACAGTTTCTGAATACAAAGAGAAATTAATTGAAAAAAGAGAGAGCAACCCTGATTATTTTGATTTACAAACAGGTGGAGTGGACAAATTGTTTGCTCTTATAGATAAACGTGTGACGTTTGCTCTAAATAACTTTAATGAGGAACTAAAAAAATATAGTCATGAATTAAGATGCCCTGCCATGATTATTCCAATTCCTAGAGGGGATGCAAGTAATGGGGCAGATTTTATTATCATTTTAAAGCGAGATGAAGATGGAGATACAGCAGTTTACTCTCCATATCCGATTTCCTATTTAGAAAAATGAGAGGGAGGAGGCGTTCAAATAATTATTTTAAATGGTTTCACGTTTTTGAAGACGAACTTAATCTTAGAGGACAAATAAGGATAATTATTAAAAGGATAAATAACGGGGGCTTCCTTTAATAAGGGATGCTTTTTTCTTATTGAACAGTTGTGTTTTTATCTATCCAGATATTATTAAATGAGATGGAATTCAATGAAATTACAAATGCAGAAACATAGCTAACAAGAACGAAGAAGAGTCCATGACTGTCATGGTAGAATACAACTAATCAATATATAAGAAAAAAGGAATTAGACATTCAATTACAAGTTAGAGGTGAAATTATAATGTATGCAGATTTACATATTCATTCACACTATTCGGATAGTACCCGTTCTCCTGAGGAAATTGTCAAGAAGGCAAGAGAGCTTGGCATTGACTTATTATGTGTAAGCGACCACAATACAACAGCAGCTTATAACGAGCTTATACCTTTGTGTAAAGCGAACCAAATTAAATTAATTCGAGGAGCAGAAATCTCTACCTCTTTCGAAGATAAAGAATTTCATGTCCTCGCTTATGACTTCAATTTTGACAATAAAGAGATAATTGATATTTGCAAACAATGCGAGACGGTTTATGCTGATATTGATTTAGAATTAATAAAAAAGATGAGTGTTGACTACAAGGAAATAAGTATAGAAGATTTTAATTCTTACAATCGAAATCTAAAAAACGGTGGTTGGAAAGGTTTTGACTACCTAAAGACCAACAACTTAGTTATTGATGTTCCTAGTTTTTTTAAGCTCATCAGTGATTATAATATTAAACCAAAAAATTCATTTCCATCAATAGAATATGTAATAAATGTAATACATAATGCAAATGGTAAAGCAGTTATTGCCCATATCGGAGAAACAATGAAGAATAATCTTTTTGAAATAGAACCTCGTTTAAAAAAACTTAAAAATATGGGCGCAGATGGCTTTGAATGTTATTACACAACTCATACAGAAGAAACAACAAATGTTCTTATAGACTTTTGTCAAAAAAATAATATGTTAATAACCATAGGCAACGATGACCACGGTGGATTTAACAATAGATCAAATGTCAAATATGAAATGGGGGCAATAAAGGTTGATTTTAATAAGCTGAATTTGAAAGATATTGAGATTTTGGGTTAACTTTAATAACCATGTATGGTAGCACACAAAACAGGCTTTTTTTTATAATAAAAAATCGTCATTAAAAACGGTGCGGTGAACCCCACTATGTCTTCAGAGCAAATAACTTGTCTTGAAAATGCTGACAATTTTATTGTGTTTTTAAAGAAAAGGTTTACAGAATAGTACAACCATTGTTTCATTAACGGGGGCGATTGTTCAATAAAGAGGTATCGCATTTTTAATTGAACTGAAGGTGCAAGTTAATAAAAAAATCTAGTTATGATATACAATGGACACAAAATAGGGGGAGTAATCACAATGTTAAGCAACAAATTTTGTAGAATCGGTATTTTGGCAGGGATGGGGCCACGTTCGACCGCTCCATTTATTGAGTCGGTTTTAGATGAATGCGAACGACAATATGGTGCAAAAAATGATATAGATTTTCCACATATGATTATTTATTCATTACCTACACCGTTTCATCCAAAAGAACCTATCATTAAAGAAGATATGATGAAATCTTTACACATAGGAATAAAATCTTTAACAGAAGCTAATTGCGATTTTATTGCTGTTCCTTGTAATGTAGTCCATCAATTTTATGAAGATATGACAAAGATGACCAATGTACCTGTTCTTAATATTATACAAGAAACTATTAACGCTATTGGTGTTCACAGTTCAAAAGTTGGTTTAATTGGTACAAGAAGCACAGTAGAAAATCAGCTATACCAACCTTACCTATATAATAATAATAAAGATATTTATTGGACAGAGAGTATTCAAAGCAAGGTTGATCAATTAATTTATGATGTTAAACAGAATGGTGAAATTGAAGATGTTATTCAACAATGGAAAAACATAGAAAATGAGCTTGTAAAAAATGGTGTAACAGATGTGATTTGTGTATGTACTGATCTATATTTTTGTGGATCTTATACCTCTTTAAAGTTCTTCGATTCATCAAAAATTCTTGCTAAAAGTTTAGTTGAAAGATATTTAGCCTTTTAATTAGGTGCTATGCGCTCTTCAACTATAGGGGGGGTTTCTTCAATAAGAATCATCAAAATAATGAAACCTTAAAAAAATATATATGTAATCACACAAAGAAAGACTCCATTTTAGTCAACCTTTTTTCAAAATGGAGTCTTTCTATTGTTTGTATTGTTCCATTTTAATCGCGCTGGGACTTAATAATATCTTTCTCAATCATTGTCAATAAAATTTGGACTGAATTCAAAGCAGCTCCTTTTAATAAGTTATCTGATACAATCCATTGGTGGAAACCATGTGGATTGTCATGATCATTTCGGATCCTTCCAACAAACGTATCTGTTTTTCCTATTGCGTAAAAGGCATTGGATATAGCTGTTCACTTGGACATACTCCCCGATATAGTAGTGGAAGATAATTTCAAAAACAATCAATTAATCTTTAAAACAATCGAGGGGTCACAACCTATTAAAAGTAATATAATACATCATAAATCTAGATGGATTTCGCCAGTATTACAATCTTTCCTTAAGCTTCTTTAAAGTCCTTTAACGAATTAAATTAGAGGATAATAATTAGCTATACTATATTCAAGTGGGATTTTGTTTAAGGCTTCGCTATCATTTTCGTGCCTTTTTCTTATTAAACTAAAGGGGCAGGATTGTTGAATTAATAATTGTAAAGTTAAATAAAAAACTAAGTCCATGGGTGGTTATAATCAGGTTAGAAAGTATTCACAAAAAGGGGGTATTAAAAGTGGAATTAATGCTATGGGTAACTGTAGGTTTTATCATATTCGGATTTGTTGTGCTTGTTTCTATGAGGAAAAATATGGAGAATAAACTCGCCTTTATAAAAACAAATATGGAAAATAATATAGAAAGCACAAAAGGTTCGACCAAATTAATAGTTTGGTGGATACTGGGAACTACGGTATGGGGGATAGTAAGTATGACTCTTATTGTGGGGTGGTTTCATAAATATTTTGGCTAATTGTGGGTTCATTTTTGTGAGGAAAAGTATTTAAACGAACGGGTGCATTTCTTCAAGAAGGATGCCCACTCTTCTTGTTGAATATATTAAAGCTGATACAGTCAGTTGAAAAATAATTGTATCAAGAATGAGATTAATAAATTGAGATTGTGAACTATAAATGATCGGGGTGGAGGTTTAATGAATAACAATTCTTATAATATTGTCGTGCATGTTGTCAATTTAATCCTATTGGGAGTTATCGGTTTTCTCGCGTTTTTCTCTGTGGTAAATATTAGCCCAGCCCAAGACCCCATCTTTGACATATTTAAATTCGGTCTTTTTGGTTTTCTGCTCGTCATGTGGGCAGTTAATTACTGGATACAATACAAGAAGCAAAAATGGATTCTACCAATAGCCGGAACCATCCTTTACGTCGCCATCGCTTTGTTTGTCTTGGGAGTTGTTATGCCATTCCTACGCGAAATTGTTTATTAAATCAACCCGTAGACATACCAAATAACAATTAAACAGATTTATCGGGTTTGATAAGCCTAGTTCTTATTCCATTAACGTGGGCTTTAGTTAAACAAGAAATTAGCCCCATCTAGTGAGAAGGGCTTTTTTTAGCTCTTTTTTCTTATTCGACTAAAGAGGCAATTTATGTGAAGAAGGTATTAACAAAGGATTGAACGAATATTCCTTAATAACCGTAGAGTATTGGGGGAATAAAATGAAAACATATCTCGAAGAAATAGCGAAAGATGTGTATGCTTTTTTAGTTTGGGATGAATCCTGGAACTCATATAATAACTGCTACTTGTTGCTCGAAGACAATGATATTTTACTTATTGACTCAGGAAAAGAAGAACATTCTCGCTTCCTGTTCTCGGCTCTAAATAGTAAAGGGATTTCTAATAGTGATGTAACCCACTTTATTGCCACACACGGTCATAAGGACCATATTGGGGGAATTCAACACTTAGGAGAAGTAGACGGATTTATTCATAAGAAAGATTTAGAATTGGTACCCAGAAATCTTAAACACAAACTAAAGATGAATCTCCCCGATAACGGTTTAACTGCAGGCAATTTAGAATGTGTTCTTCTTGGACACCATACAAAAGGTTCTGTCTTACTTTATCATCGTAAAAGCAGAGCGTTATTTTGTGGTGACCATATTTGCTTTTTTGCAGAATCTTTAAACGATAATAAAGTTGTAGATTTAGGTACTCTTGAAAGAGAAAAGTTTAAGCAGTTTGTGTCTGATTGGTCTCAAAACGAAGAAATGAAAAGAGAACATTATTTTAATTTATTTATCGATGGTTTAAGGGTTATTAACAAATTTGATGTTGAATATTTATGTACGGGACACGGCACGATCTTAAAAGGAAATATAAATAGATTTATTTCGGATTTACTCAAATTTGAATAGTAAAATCAAAGATTCCTTATTCACTAAACAGGTGTAAAAAATAAAGTAAACTAAAAAAATTGTGGTTATATTATTACATCCAAAAACTTCAGTGGATTCTCCGTTAAATAGGAAAATCCATTGAAGTTGTTAATTAAAGAAAAGAAAAACATAATCAATAAAAAATTAATTTTCCATATTTCTTAATTGCTTAGAAGTATTACAAAAACAAATCTTCTTGTTTTGTAGAAGGAATAACATGTCAATCTCAATGGCTCCAATCGCTGTTTGTTTCCTTGATGAGTTTCATTAAAAAAGCTTGATAGGCAACTGTTTCAATCCACGAATGACAAGGCTTTGTCGCCATTCAAGTTCATTCAGTTCAGCTGCAAGGCTAAGATTTGGGTATTCTTCCAGCAAAACGCGTAGGGCTATTTCTCCTTCCAGCCGGGCAAGAGGTGCACCTAGACAATAGTGGATGCCTTTTCCAAACGCAAGATGCGGACTTTTTTCCCTTGTAATGTCGAGGGTACTGGGATCCGAAAACGCAGCTGGATCGTGATCCGCTGATGCAAGAGACACAATGACATGGTCCCCTTTCTCAACCTGTTGCCCCATAAAGGTAAAGGACTCCTTCGCCCAACGGTCTGTACTGAACTCAACTGGACCATTAAAACGTAGCAATTCTTCAATGGCTTGTGTTACAAGGGAATGGTCTTCTTTTAGCAATGCAAGCTGGTCTTGGTGTGTAAGCAGCGCCAGTAAACCATTGGCAATTAGATTCACAGTCGTTTCATGTCCTGCCACAATTAGAAGCATAACGACACCATACAATTCACTTACAGTTAAACGGTCTCCTCCTTCCTCTGCTTGAATTAAATCAGACAGCAAATCCTCCTTAGGAGATTCACGCTTTTTTTCAATCATTTTCTCTAGATAAGCCATAAATTCCACCATAGCCTCATCGTATCTAGGACTATCACTAATCTCCACTATTACATTGGACCAGCGCTGGAAATCAAGACGATCTTCAGACGGGATGCCAAGCAATTCACAGATGACTCTAATTGGAATCGGAAACGCATATTCTTCTATAAAGTCAACCGTTTCTTTGTTTCTCATGAGCCATGCTTGTTCTCTTGCAATATCCTCAATGCGCCCTCTTAACATCTCAATCCTTTTGGGCGTGAAGCCACTTTGTACAAGGCTGCGTAGGCGGCGATGGTCAGGTGGATCAACAAAAAGCATGCTTTGAGTTATTGGAGGCAGATTTTCGTCTGTCACTTCATCAGGGAAGACTGTCCGCATATCTTTTATAAACCTCGGATCTTTTAACACGGCTACCGCTGCTTCATACGTAAAAGCCATCCATGAATAATGATGTCCTTCATTAAACATCTTCACTTTTGCAAATGGTTGGTGTGGTCGGATTTTATTGTAATAATCATAAGGATTTTGGTGAAACTCCTGCGAAAACAAGTCAAGCGATTTAGTATCCATGCTTGCTATACTCCCTTTCTAAATCATGTCTTTTTATCATATATTCGCGTTTACATATTCTTTTCCTGCAAACATGGCTGGAAAAACTAGTATTAAATATATTCTTCATTTAAAAACTAATTCCTGGGAAACTCTTGTGTTCAACGTTCGGACCAGGTTGGAGGAGGAACTTCATTGTCAAATTAAATGGAAAATATTGATGAAGTATATGGTAGGTCATAAAGGACCTTTAATAGAAGTGATGAGAAAAGGATGGGAAACGTATAGTGAATACCGTTCACGATATGTACGGTTTTAGATGAAGGGAAATTTCCATTCGAAATGGTGAAAATCAATGATTTCAAAGATATTAATTAAGTATTTGAAGTAGCTAAGATTTGTAAATTTCCACAAAAGAGACAGGGCCCAAATGAAAATGGGTACTGTCCTTTTTTATTTAGATGAAGATGATTAACTTTTACCAGCAACTGCATAAACTTTAAATTGAATTTAAATAAATTTTATTCTTGTTTTGGTTATTTTTTGTGAATTTATATTTAATTATTTATTGATAAACAATGAATAATTCGTTAATATATGAAATATACAAAATAATATTTACTAAATTATATTGAGGGGTAGCGAAATGGCGTTTATTCTGGACAATTACGATAAGGCAATATTAAGGGAATTGCAGGAGGATGCATCGATATCCAATCTAAATTTATCAAAGAAAATTGGACTTTCACCATCTGCTTGCCTTTCAAGAACAAAAAACTTGGTGGAAACGGGTATTATTCAAAAGTTTACGACGATTGTCGATGAGAAAAAACTAGGAATTGAAGTCACAGCATTAGCTCTCATTAATTTATCACCTTTAAATAAGGAAACCATTCATTCATTTATAGAGGATATAAACAAATATCCGCAGGTTCAAGAGTGTTACACACTAACAGGAAGCCATGACTTTATGCTTAAGATTGTAGCAAAGGATATGGAGAGTTACCGGAATTTTATCATTGATTCATTAATGCAGAATCCTGCAATTAATGGAGTTGACACAAGCATGGTAATGAGTACAGAAAAAAGAACGGTCAGTGTGCCAATTGATGAAGTTTAGGAGGTAACTACTTTGAATACAAACAAAGAATCTTTAGATGTAAATCCGGTTAGGATATCCAAGCAAATAAAAAATAGAAATCAAATATGGATTGCCTTTCGAACGGCTTTCCCATATACACTCCCGATTTTTGCAGGATTTGTCTTTTTGGGGACTGCTTATGGAATCTTTATGAATTCATTGGGCTTTACTGCTATTTACCCTATTTTGATGAGTCTGTTAATATTTGCAGGTTCAATGGAATTTGTGGCAGCAAATTTATTGCTTATGTCTTTCAATCCGATAAGTGCATTACTACTAACATTAATGGTTAATGCACGACATTTGTTTTACGGCATATCAATGCTAGATAAATATGGGGGAGCGGGAAAGAAAAAGTGGTATATGATATTTGGTCTCTGCGACGAATCTTTTGCAATCAATAGTACAATTAATGTACCAAAGGATGTAGATAAAAACTGGGTAATGTTTTTTGTTACACTATTCAATCAATTTTATTGGGTATTAGGTGCAACCTTAGGTGGTATTTTTGGATCTTTTATTAAGTTCAATACGGATGGGCTTGAATTTGTCATGACTGCTCTGTTTGTCGTTATCTTTATTGAACAATGGATGAAAGAAGAAAAACATATAAGTTCACTTGTAGGTTTAGGAGCTTCAATTGTCTGTCTAATTGTTTTTGGTGGAAACAATTTCATTATCCCTGCCATGATAGCAATTTTGGGGCTACTTACTCTGTCTAAAAAGTCATTGGAGAAAGTTGAGGTTGAAGTTAAATGACAATGAATATAACTCAACAAATTATTATTGTTGCCATGGTGGTTTTCGGTACAATGCTTACAAGGTTTGTTCCATTCATCGTTTTTCCATCGGGAAAAAACACACCGAAGTACATACAATACTTGGGCAAAGTGCTACCATCATCGGTATTCGGGCTTTTGGTCATTTATAGTTTAAAGGATGTAAGATTATTATCTGGAAGTCATGGCATCCCTGAATTATTAGGAGTGATTACCGTTGTAATTCTTCATTTTTGGAAGAAAAATATGTTCCTCTCGATAGCTGGAGGAACGATTATCTACATGTTATTAGTGCAAATGGTCTTTTAAATATTGCAAAATCTAGTAAAGGGGTCGGTTTTGTGAAAAAGAAAATTGATGAGTATCAAATTTATGAAAAACACTACGAACAAATTTATAACCAAGTGAAAAATGATCCATATGCTCAATCCTTAGGCATTAAGTTAACAAAATTTGAGGCAGGATTTGCAGAAGCAACCCTAGATGTGCAAAGCCATATGGTAAATGCATACGGAACGGTTCATGGGGCAATTATGTATGCGTTAGCCGATCATGCATTTTCGGTAGCCTGTAATGCATATGGAAAAACTTCGGTAGGACTATCGACGACCATTCAGTTTATGGAATCGGCAAAACCTGGAGACAAGATAGTCGCACGTGCAACGGAAGTAAGAAGAAACTTTCGTACCGGATTCTATAGAATTGAGATTTTTCATGAAGAAAAACTAATCGCTACAATGGAGGCCGTTTCGTACCGTAAGGATCATTATTTTATTGATCTTGATCAACAAGAATAAAAGTGGTACAAGTTTTAGGTACTCATTATTGTTCATACCTCTTTACAAAAATTGTGAGAGCTTTTGAGTTTGATTCATTTCTATATAAGATAACTCAAATTGAATCCATTTTTCCTTTTATTGGATTTACTAAATTACTTTCTATTTCAGGTTCTTCAATTTGCTGTTTTTAGATGGATTTGCTTTTTATATTAATCTATATTACTATATATAAAACTATTTACTGATAATAAGAAAGGAGGCAAAAAGTTATGGACGCTGTTTTCAGAAGTATTGCAACAGAAGTAAAGTCATATTTACATCTAGGAGATTTACGGTCAACGGGAGTAGTCTGTCCTTTTTTAAGCAAACTTCATAGAGAGAGCAGTACCGGAAGCTTTTTGTCTTTTTTATCATAGAATCATAGATAAGCCATAAATTTTTTGTGCATTTTGATTCAATACGATGCAATAACTAGACGCCGGTTTAATAGGGCGTCTTTTTGTGTTATACAGGATGTGAATTTTATCAATTAGGTAAGGACTGACCAAATAATGAACAACCTAGTTGCATTCATTGGTATGGTTCTAGTCTATTTAGAAAGGGTGAGACAATTGTTTAAAAAACTTAGGCAATATCGCAATGTTTCAGTGTTCAAAGCGCTTCTAATTTAGAAAAATTAATTAGAAGCGAGGAATAATAATATGGAAAAACAAAAAATCTTTAATCAATCATTTTTATTTTTGTTTATAAGTAACTTTTTGGTATTTATCGGGTTTGAAATGTTACTCCCTATTTTACCAGCCTATTTGTTAAGCATGAATGCATCTTCCATTCAAGTAGGTCTAATGACAACATTATTTACACTAGGCGCTGTTCTTATTAGACCTTTTGTAGGGTACTATTTAATTGATAACCAACGGAAAGGTCTTGCGATTCTTGCAAGTGTAGCTTTATTGATTATTACAGCGCTATATCCTTTTCTTACTATTATTTGGCTTTTGCTATTGTTACGGCTTTTTCATGGCGCAGCATGGGGAGTATCAACCACAGCCAATAGTACAATCGTAGTCGATTTAATTCCAAAGAATCGATTAGGAGAGGGGATGGGGTATTTTTCTATTTCAACAACGGTCGGTGCTATCATTGCTCCGAGTGTAGGGATCCTTATCTATGACTCTTTTTCGTTTAATATTTTAATTTGGTCATCAGTAGTATTCAGTCTACTAGCAGCAATTGGACTTCAATTTGTCTATTCACCTTCTCCTGTTAAAAAGGATAGGCAACCATTTCAATTTTTTGACGCGATTTTTGAAAAAGACGCTTGGTTCCCAGCATTATTAACGGTTATAACAACACTTGGTTTTGGAGCGATCATTACTTTTTTAGTTCTTTTTGGAAAACAAAAGGGATTAGATCATATTTTTCTATTCTTTCTTATCAATGCGACTGTCTCAACTTTACTACGTCCATTTACAGGAAAATGGTATGATAAAAAAGGACCTTGGTCGATCATCATTGTATCAGCAGTTCTAGGATTTTTGTCACTTGTCACGCTGTCTTATACGACAAATAATGCTTGTCTTATTATTGCAGCGATTTTGTTTGGAGCCGGGTATGGAACGGTTATGCCTTGTTTACAAACATGGACGGTTCAAAAGGTAAGTGAAGAAAAAAGTGGCGTTGCCAACGCAACCTTTCTTTCCAGTTTTGATGTTGGTGTTGGATTGAGTGCGTTAGTCTTAGGAATTGTCGCTGAATGGATTAGTATTGATATGATCTTCCGGATGGTTAGTCTAAGTTTTATTTTTGTTGCTATTTTAGTCTATAAAGACTTTTTAAATGAAAAAAAGGAATAAAGATACGCAAAACACATCCACTTCTATGTTGAGAGAGGTGGATGTGTTTTGTTATAGGAATAGGTACTAAAATAATAGGGTAGCTTAGTTCAACTAGGAATACTGGCAAAGCTAGCTAATACCTTTACTAGAACGTCAATTTAATAGATAAAAATCTTCTTTAAAAGGATTAGAACCGAAATTGTCGAATTACTATTATAACGATATCTATTAGGAGGAAAGATATGCAGGACTTATCAGGCAAAGTGATTCTTATAACGGGGGCAAGCTCGGGAATTGGACGTGCTACAGCCGAATTACTCGCATCTAAAGGGGCAAAGGTCATTGTTAACTATCGTTCCAATGAAAAGGGTGCCTTAGAGGCGGTACAGTGTATTCAAGAAAATGGTGGAGAGGCGATAGCGATTCAAGCTGATGTCACAAATAAAGATCAAGTGAATGCAATGGTTGAACGGACTATAGCATCCTTTGGTACAATTGACGTTTTAATTAATAATGCGGCTGGGGGCATCCGACAAAGTACATTTATGGAGGCAAGTGAAGAATTGTGGGAAGAAGCATATAGACTAAATATTATTAGTGTTCTTCTGTGTTCACAAGCTGTCTTAAAGCATATGATCCCAAGAAAAAAAGGGAAGATTATTAATATATCTTCAACAGCTGCTCGCATCGGAGGCGCTGGCGAAAGCATTCATTACGCTTCTACTAAGGGAGCCTTAAATACTATGACTATTGGAATGTCCAGAGAATTAATCGAATATGGAATTATTGTAAACGGAGTAGCCCCTGGAGTGGTTGAAACACCTTTCCATGAAAAGTTTGCTCCTGACGATGATCGTCTTACTCGTATGTCTTCTTCTATTCCTATTAAACGAATAGCCAAACCGGTAGAAATAGCTGAATGCATAGCTTTTCTTTCGTCAGATGCTTCAAATTATATATTGGGAGAAATCATCAATGTTAGTGGTGGAAGGTGACTAAAAAAGGGAAACAGCGACAGAATTCCTTCATTATTACTAAACGAAGGGACCAGGTCAGTGAAGGAATTTTCACCTTCTTACTTGAATATATCTAGTAAAAGACTGTTGAAGGGGGATCTTTATGGGATTAGTTGCAATCTATACTGTAGGTAGGTTACATCACCCCTATGACCACCCTATTTCTCGCGAATTTTATGAAATGGGATATAAAGTCATGCGTCAGGCATCTTTATCAGGGAATATGATAGAAGAGTTTTCAGCAGAAGGAGTGCCTTTCCCTGAAGAAGCTAAAGGAGATGGTTACCCTGTTTTAACCCTAACCGTATGGAAAAGCCTTCAATCATTATATCAGTTTACCTATTCAGGGAGGCATAGCCAAGCGTTGCGTAGTAGGCGCAGATGGATGGAGCCTTATCAAGATAAACACCTATCATATGTAGTGTGGTGGACAGAGAAGGTGAGAGATGTTTCTTGGGAGGAGGCATTCAAGAGATATAACTATTATAAACAAAATGGATCTACTTCTTTTGCATTTGATTTTAAGCAGGCATTTGATGAACAAGGAGAGACAATCTCAATGAAGTATGATGGGACCCTATGAATATTCGGAAAAGCTTTTAGAGGTAACTTGTATAACGTTTTACAATAAATAGTAATTCTTTTACAGATATTCGATAAATTGCAGGGAAAACGAGATCAGTCATAGTATTCTGGTGCCATTTTTCATCTTATTTACCGAGCTGGAAATCCCCCGAAATCGACTGAAATGGCTGAATATCGGAGGATTTGGGTGGCCTCTTTAAACGATTCTTAATTGATAAACGATTTAACTTTCTAAGACGTTAATCTGGAGTAGTTTCCCGCTTTGTAAAAAGCTCAACAATGCATATACTGGACAAGTACACCTTTACGTCTACTATACTTCTACTCGTATAATGATCAAACTTAATGCCTAAGCTACATCTTGACTACTTTTAACATTTGTCGAATGGCTCCAAGATGATAGGCTGAATGAGCTAAAGAAGATAACACCTCATTAGCCAGTAGTTCATTCCATTCAATAGCGTCAATCGATTCTAACAGTGTTACGTATTCATTTCGCAATTCTTCCTGAATTTGGTTCCATTTCTGTTCATCTACTGTATGAATTTCCCAACTCTTTTCCCAATCCATTTTCGGTTGTTTCCCATTTTTTATGATTTCATTGGTTCCCCACATGTGATAGCGAATGTGATCAGTATGGGCAGCTAATGTTGTTCCCTGAACGGACATGGAGGCTTGGTCGCAAGACAATCCCTCTATTACACCGAAAATTCCAGAATTCGGTTCAGAACTTGTGAACCAACTTCCTTTTACAGGCACTGGGGGTCCTTCGAATGTTTCCTTTACCATCGTTTTAACCGAGTTTCTTAATGTTTCACTCATTATTAGCCCCTCCAAAAAATATTTTTTATGCCTACGTACAACCGCTAAGTGTAGGTCAAATATAAGTCGATTTGCACCACCTCTTTTCGTGTTCCTTCCACTCTTCAAGCAAATTCTTCCACCATTCATGTTTAGACTGTCTTTGTTTCTATCTATCTATCTGAAAAAAACACTTCAGGTTTTAGGAGATTTTATATTCATTCAACTGCTCCCCTCAAAAAACGTCAATAATTGATTTTCCCGTAGGGGGTGACATCCTTTGCGAACCATTTTTAAAGTTACGTTTACAAAATGACTTTCGAGTGAAATTAGTACATTGTTCTTCAATATATATATAACCTTCTATAATCATTTTGATGGTTATATTATGATGTGGTTGATTCTAACTGTCAATAACTTTTATAATGGTTATAGAAAAAAATCAAAGTTATATAGCCCGGACTGTCAAAATACTGATGGTAAGACAAGGAGAAGTCACATGTCTGATATAAATAAAGATGTACACAAGCATGCTTTGCTAGGCGGACGTTTGTGTTTGGATTTTGCCAATACAGTAAGTTGGCATGATAGCAGTGAGAAATCACAGGAGTTGCTGACGAGTTATGAGAAGCTGGTAAACTGGAGTTTACAAGTCGATATTATTAACAAAAAACAATCAGTTTCACTACTAAAAAAAGCAGAAAATCGACCTTCTGAGGCAAAGGAGGTTCTCCAACAAGCTATTGAACTGCGGGAATCGATTTTCCGTATTTTTAGTCTAGTATCAAACAATGAAAAACCAGCCACTAAAGATCTTTCTATTTTGAATGAAGCCTTAGGCAAAGCTTACGCGATGATACGAGTAGTGCCTGATGAAAATAAATTTTCCTTGGAATTTTTAAATTGCGAAGAAAGATTAAATGGAATGCTTCCAGCAATTATTCAATCGGCTATCGACATTCTTACATCTGAAAAAGAACTTAGTAGAGTGAAAAAGTGTGAAGGGCATCCATGTGGTTGGCTGTTTTTGGACACAAGCCGTAATCGTAGCAGACGCTGGTGTTCGATGGCAGACTGCGGGAATCGTGCAAAAGCAAATCGATTTTATCATAATAAAAAATAATAGCTTCTAAGAAGGGCTTTACCTAACCTTCCATGTCATCAATAAATTAATATTCTTAAATAAGAGGGCATCTTTTTATAAGCCTCACATATAAAAGATTAGATCTGGTTAGGAAAAAGAAAGTGATTGAAAAAAACCTCAAGAATTTTAATGATGTGAAGTAATATCATTTTGGCTGCATTCCTTTTAACAAGGGATGCTTTTTTCTATTGAGGAAAGGAGCCGTTTAGTGCACGTTTTCATGGTGATATAATTAGGAAAATGCGGATAAAAGGTGGTTGATTGAAATCGGGAAATTACATGCAGGATATGGTCTAGACCCTAATAGATTTATCGTAAGCGATGTGAGTAGAGACAAAATTGATGATGTCTATATGACTTGCATTCAAGAATCTGTCGAGTGTCTGAAACGTTTATTTCATCAACAATTGCATAGTGTTTATGTGTACGGCAGTGTCGCCAGAGGGGAAGCGATTGTAAAAAAATCAGATTTAGACCTTATCGCTATGTTTGAAACCAAACTGAGTTCTGTTCAGTTGTCTGAATTAAAGCAGCTTGCAGGAGAACTGTCTCAAAATTACCGTTCTTTAGTTCGTGATGTCGGTATTGCTGTAGCTGATTACGACTATACGGTTGACCCCACAAATTATTATGAAAATGCTTTTCTTAAGGAACTCTGTGTTTGTGTGTATGGAGAGGATATGGGAGAAAGATTTGGTCCGTATAAACTAACATCAGAGATAGCAATCCGTTTTAATGGTGATATTTATGAAGCTCTTAATCGGACGTTAAAAAGGTTAGAAACAGCTTCTTCAGAAGAAGATTTTAAAACAATTACACAAGCCTTCGCTCGTAAACTCATCCGAACCTATTATTCAATGGTCATGGTACGTTCTCAAATTTGGACGACACGACTTTACGAACAGTCTGAAGTCTTTATTCACTACTTCCCGGAAAAAGAATCCATTATTCGTACTCTACTAGATTGGATAGATGAACCGTCGACGAACCAAAAGGCAGTCTATGAGTTGTTCAAGAGTGAGGGTGACTGGGCTAGTGCAAACTTTTCAAATGAGGCAAAAATCCGTTATTAAACGAAAGGGCAGTTTAGTTGAAGAAGGATTTCCTTTTTTTTTATCGAAAAGAATATAAATCAGACTCTAATTAGAATAGTTTCCTAAAAAGGATACTGAAAGGATTGCACTTAATTAATGGATATTAGAAAACCAAATGATTCGGAACTCAAAAGGATTTTATCACTTTCTCCACAAGCTGTATTTGATGGGACGTTAGGTGAAGTAAGACCCACTAATCAAAAAATTGAACAACTTATTGAACCACTCTTAAAGAAGGGAAACTATTACTTAATCGCAACAGAAAACAATACATTAATGGGGTGGATTCTAATAGGGGCAAGCAAAGATCAATTTACTGATAAGATCAATGGATTTATTTATGAGCTATTTGTTTTAGAAGAATTTAGAGGGAAAGGAATTTCCAAAATGTTAATGAGAACAGCTATTGATTATCTGAAACAAGATGGATATTCCGAAGTTCGTCTAAGTGCATTTGCAGGAAATCAAGCAATTAAACTGTATGAAAAGTTTGGATTTAACATTAGAACAATTACAATGAGTTTGCCAATATAAACAACTCTAACTCTGCACTAACAGGAGCTTTACACCAATATTGGTTTTGAAAAAAATGCTAGAATTTAAGAGAAAGAGTAATCAACAGGACTAATAAGTAACTTAGTAGAAGGTGATTTCATGAGTTCTTTAAAAGGAAAGAAGATTTTGATAACAAGTGGAGGAACACTTGAAAAATGGGATAATGTCAGAGGACATACTAATTTAGCAAAGGGTACAATTGGGTGTTATTTAGCTGAAGAAGCGTTGAATAAAGAAGCAGAGATTATATATTTACATGGTTATTTTGCTAAACTTCCTGAAAATCGTAGGAAAATGCGTTTAATTCAATTTGGGGGTATATTTGATTTAGGTGAAAAAATCAAAAATATCGTCCAATCTGAAAATATCGATATTGTAATTATGGCAGCAGCTGGTTCAGATTGGATTGTTGATAAAGTATTAGATCAACGAGGAAATCCTATTTTAGAATCAGGAAAAATGTCTAGTGATGAACCTCCAATCATTTATTTTAAAAAAGCACCGAAAGTATTATCGCAAATAAAAAAATGGAATCCAAACTTATTACTTGTCGGATTTAAGTTAGAACATATAGATGATCTTAATTACTTATTAGACAGAGCGAATGTTCGGATGACTGCTTCCAATGCTGAATTTATGGTTGCTAATAAAACAGGTTCACTATATGGCGAGGAAGCAGAACATTATATTGTTTCAAAATTTCAAGCACCCAATAAATATAGTAGTAAAAATGAGACAGCGGCGGGTTTAATTCATTTGCTTGAATATTATATAAACTAACTATTTACTTCTATTAAAGAGGGTATTCCAGGCTGCCGACTGTGTTAATGGTTTGAGCTAACGTCAATCAGTCATCTTAAGCAGAATAATACTGTAAGCTTTAATGAAATAACAATATGCTGTCAAAGCAGCTAAGGGATTGAGAGCCATAGTAAATAAATTTATGAGTCGATATGATAACAAAATATTGCTTAGAGGTTACAAAAAATTTGTAATAGTTTGTATAAGGATTTATCACCTGAACATAAAATAAAAAGGAATGGGACAACGGAACCGTCCCTCTGTCCGAGAGGAGAAATGATGAAGACAAGATATGTTAATTTGAATGATGTGTCGAATAAGAAAACGTTTCGTGATATACGTAAGTGGCAAAAGGAAAGACGAAGTAAAGAGAAGGATTTAACTGAAAATATACTATAATGTTCAAATAAAAGGATCCAAGAAATTAAGGAAAATCGAAGTCGAACTTCTTATACCTGGATTGGACATTCTACTTTTTTGCTTCAACTTGATGGACTTAATATACTTACTGATCCAGTATGGGCGAAGCGAATGGGTTTTCAGAAGCGATTAACTGAACCAGGAATTCCGTTGGAGGATTTGCCAGAAATTGATGTTGTGGTCATTTCTCATGGTCATTATGACCATCTTGATTTTCCAACATTGAAAAAACTAAAAGGAAATCCATACTATTTTGTTCCCATTGGAATGAAATCTCTTTTTATAAAAAAAGGTTATCAAAATGTAAGAGAAATGAGCTGGTGGGAATCGTTTGAATATGAAGGGATCAAAATCCACTTTGTACCAGCTCAGCACTGGACAAGAAGGTCGCTTAACGATATGAATACTTCCCATTGGGGTGGGTGGATATTTCAAACAACCAGTAAAACATTTTATTTTGTAGGGGATACAGGATACTTCTCAGGTTTTAAGGAAATAGCTGCACGTTTTATGATTGATATCGTATTTATGTCAATTGGTGCCTATGAACCAGAATGGTTTATGGCAGACTCGCATATTTCTCCAGAAGATAGTGTGAAGGCATTTATTGAACTAGAGGCGAAGCAATTTGTTCCTATGCATTATGGTGCTTATCGATTGGCAGATGACACAGGTCCCGAAGCCTTAGAGCGTTTACTGCGTGAATGGAAAAAATTCCAACTGCCAAAGGAGCAATTGAAGGTTTTATCAATAGGAGAAACCGTGATGTAATTAATTTGAAAAATGGTTTCGAATGAATGTTAATTGAACGATAACTACAAATACAAAAAAGAATCAACAGCCATTCATATCCAAATTTGTTGAATTCTAATGGAGAGTTGCCCAACATTAATCCATATTCTAAGCATTGACATTTTCTTATTTTATTTTTACAATAGTTTTATGACTTTAGAACAATTGAGTGATGACCAAAGAGTTAGAATATTTAACGCTTTAGCAGATGAGAAAAGGATCAACATCATCCGAATATTATCTCAGCAAGATACACGCCCGCGATGCTCGGATATTGGTAGGAGGCTAGAAATAAGCAAATCAAATGGTTCTTATCATTTGAAAATCTTGTCCGAAGCGAACCTGGTGCATATCGAAAAAGAAGGGGTAACGAAATATGTTTCTTTAAATAAAGAGACATTTAAACAATACTTACCCGGATTTTTGGCTACGTTATAAGGTAGCCAAATTTTTTTCTTCATTAGTTCTAAAGTTTTATGACTATCAAACAAAGGAGAGCTTAAACTAAGATGAATAAACTTATAGGTACATTATGTTTAATTGTGCTGGCAGGTGTAATGAATTCAATATTATTTAATGTAACGTTGGAAGATATGGCTATTGATTTAAAAGTGAATAGTTCTGCAATAAGTTGGATCGTTATTGCTTACACGCTGGTCACAACATTTGGTTCGGTTATATACAGTAAGCTTGCTTCTTATTTTCAAATTAAAAAGTTGTTGTTAATAGGAGTAACATTATTTACTTTAGGTTCTTTAATAGGATTTTATTCTAGCATCTTTACTGTGGTCTTGATAGGCCGTATTATTCAGGCAATGGGAGGCAGCTCATTTATCGCTCTATCCATGATTACAGCTACACAATATATTCCTTTACCTAAACGGAATGTTGCTCTTACCCTGATAGGTGGGTGTTTATCTTTAGGTTCTGGTTTAGGTTTCTTAATAGGTGGAATATTTGCTTTTACATGGGGCTGGCACTCTTTGTTTTTGCTAATGAGTCTAACATTCCTAACAGCAATTGGTATTTATTTTCTATTTCCTTCTGGATATGCAAGCAAAGAAAGGATAACAAAGCCCTTTGATATTCTAGGAATGTTCTACTTGGTCATATTTGTCACTTTTTTCATTTTAGGTGTAAAACTGAATATCTACCTACTTTTTCTATGTATAATCTCAGTATTTTTATTAGGATTACATAGTAAAAATAAAAAAATTGTTTTATTAGTTGATCCATCTGTATTTAGAAATTATTCTTACAATAGATTGATTTTAATTAGCTTTATGAATAATGCTGCTATGGTTGCAACTTTGTTTTTATTCCCTACATTGATGAATAGGACCTTCCACTTATCAGTTATACAGATAGGGTTCATTATTTGTATCGTTGCGATCGTTTCCTTCTTTATCAGCCTAATGATAAGAAAAATAGTTCAGGTTATAAGTAATGGAAAGTCAATGTTTCTATCTATATTGTTACAATTGCTTGGTTTTTGTATATTAGCGTTTTTTGGCACTCATTCCATTGTAATGGCCATATTAGGACTTTTTTTAATTTATTCAAGTTACGGTGCATTAACAGTGATTATAAACCTAGAAATACCACAACATTTAGAGCCGGAAAAAGCTGCGATGGGGTTGGGAATGTACAATCTTATAAATTTTTTAGGTATGTCTTTTGGACCATCCGTTTCAAGTAGGATACTAAGTGTTTACACCAATATTTCCTTTGTACTTCAGTGCTTCGCTGTTTTATTAGTGGTTATATTACTATTAATGTTTGCTGGAAGAAAGAATAGCCAACTTTCGTTAAAAAGAAACGTATCCTTAGAAAAGGACTGATGGCGTAGGTTTTTTACGAAGTCTGTAATTCATCTACTCTATTTTTCTGGCTATATATGTTTAAAGGGCATTGATCAAGGAAGAGTTAATGTTCTTTTTCCACAGTTTACTGGAACTATCGCGGCACATTCCTATAAAAACATGGTTGGATTGTGAATCATTTCACTTACATGAACAGATGCTTTTAAGAGGAAATTTAAATATTTTTAGTTAGAAAAAGGAATGTCTCCAAAATTGAGACATTCCTTTTTCTAAGCGTACAACTCACTTTCAATAAAACACTTTTAAAAAAATGCTATTTTTGCAAAGATAGTCGTTTTGGAATAAATATAGTTGTTTGTCATATTGTGTTAGAAAAGTAATGTAATAGATATATATTTTTTGTCTTAAAATAAGTATGAAGTGGTGATTAAATCATGCAAATTTTCTCATGGTTAAAAGGTCTTGTTTTTGGTGCTGTATGTTCAATTGTTACTGCATTCTTATTTATGGTAATCGGACAATCGTGGGCTGGGGGAGTAACCTCATTTTGGGGCGAAAGTTGGTTGTACTTCTCAGTCATCATTCCTTTTGCGATTATGTTTGCAGTACTAGGTGGTTATTTCCATCATAGAAAAGACTTATCAAATAAAAAACTTTGGTTGATAAGTCTTATATGTGCGTTTCTTGTAACCTTATACAGTGGAACGATTGGTGCTATTTTTGGTGAAACGATCGTTAGAGGCGGTATGGAAACGATAAACATTGATGACACATTAGTCTGGGGGACAATCTATGCTTTCGTTTTGCTTCCCCTGACTACGCCATTCGCAAGATTACTGATCGGATTCTTTTATCAACTTATTAGAAGATCATCAAAAACCCTAAAAACTTGAACCCTCCATAGAGGGTATTTTTATGCGCTTCTTAGCTTCTGTACAGTTGACTGATTTGATTTTTTTACATGTTGCAAGCTCTAGTTTATTCCATGAAATTATTTTCTAGAGAAAACAAAAGTCTATTTTAGAAGACAAAAAAAAGAATCAGTCGAAGCTGATTCCTAAGTGATATTAATGTGGTAAGAAAGCAAGTTGAATGAAAAACAATACCGCAAAGATATAGACTAGTGGATGAACATCTCTCCACTTTCCTTTCACTACTTTTAATATAGGATATGAGATAAATCCTAAGGCAATACCAGTTGCGATACTAGATGTTAATGGCATGCTTAAAATAATTAGGAAAGCAGGAAAGGCTTCATCTATTTCACCCCACTTAATATTGGCTACACTTCCAATCATTAAGCTTCCAACAATAATTAGGGCAGGTGCAGTAATGGCTGATAAACCAGAGACAGCACTGACTAAAGGCCCGAAGAAAGAAGAAATAATGAAAAGGATAGAAACAGTAAGTGTTGTTAGCCCTGTACGGCCTCCTGCAGCCACTCCTGAGGTAGATTCAACAAAAGCACTTGTTGGACTTGTCCCAAACATTGCGCCGATTGTTGTACCTAGAGAGTCAGCTAAGAGGGCTTCTCTCGCGCGAGGCATTGTTTTACCTTTCATCAGTCCTGCTTGTTCAGCAACACCTACCATTGTACCCGTAGTATCAAAAATTGTTACTAATAAAAATGAAAAGACAACTGCATATAAACTATGGTGGAACACATCAGCAAAAGCTGAAATAGGATTGTGAATAATAAACTCTGGTAAATGCGGTAGTCCAACAAATCCTTTGTCAAATGAAAGTTGTCCAGTAAAAAGTGCAATGATGGCAGTAATAATCATTCCAATGAATAACGCACCGTGAATATTTCTAGCCATTAGGATTAAGGTAATCGCTAATCCTACGAGAGCTAGAATAGTTAATGGACTGTGTAAGTCACCAAGCTGAACCAAATTGGATTCACTAGCTGTAATAATTCCCGTTTGTCTTAAACCGATAAAAGCAATAAATAATCCAATTCCTGCAGTAATCCCATGCTTAAGATTTTCAGGAATAGCTTCAATTAACTTACTTCTAAAAGGGGTTAAAGATAATATGATAAAAATAATACCTGCAACGAAAACTGCTGAAAAGGCAGTTATATAGTCAATATTTCCATGGCTACCAACTACTGAATAAGCAAAATACGCATTCATTCCCATACCTGGTGCAATGGCAATAGGGTAATTAGCGAAAAGTGCCATCCATAAAGTCCCAACTACAGCGGCGATGATGGTTGCCATAAATACTTGGTCAAATGGTACTCCTGCATCTGCAAGAATAACAGGGTTTACAACAACAATATATACCATCGTTAAGAAGGTAGTTAAACCGGCTATAAGCTCTGTTTTAACATTTGTGCCGTTTTCTTTCAATTTAAACAGCTTAAGCATAAAATATTTCCTCCAAAAGACGAACATTTTTAAATACATATTATATATTATTCGTTTATTTAAATTTAAGCAACCATTATTTTAACATTTTTTTAAGAGATAGCAAAGGAAATGCTCTTAATGATAGCTTTTCCAGAATTATCATAAATTACTTGTCTAAATGGAACAAAAAAAGCAACGAAATGGTTTTCGTTGCTTTCGATCTTACTCATCATTTTTATTTTTTTTAGATAAGCGTCCATTTTTCTTGGCAGCTTCACGAAGAATAAATTCAATGTGACTGTTAACACTGCGAAATTCATCTGCTGCCCATTTTTGTAGTGTTTCGTAAAGTTCTGGGTCTATACGCAATGGAAAGCTTTTTTTCTTAGCCATTCATATGCCTCTTTAATATAAAGTTCCTGTATTAATTACTGGTTGTGTAGCTTTATCTGAAACAATAGCAACGAGCAAATTATTGACTAATTGAACCCTACGCTCATCATCTAATTCGATTATATTCCCCTGTTCTAGTTGTTTAATGGCAAGCTGTGCCATACCAACTGCACCTTCAACAATCTTCTGACGTGCGGAGATAATGGCTGACGCTTGTTGGCGTTGGAGCATTGCTTGAGCAATTTCTGTTGAATAGGCTAGATGAGTGAGTCTTGCCTCAATAACCTGTACTCCAGCAACATTTAAACGATCCTGTAGTTCCTTTGCTAGCTCATTCGATACTTCTTCAGCATTGCCTCTTAACGTTAATTCGACATTGTCATACGTATCATAAGGATATTTTGTAGCGACATGACGGATGGCTGTTTCACTTTGAATTTCCACAAATTGCTCATACTGATCAACATCGAATACTGCTTTTGCTGAATCAATTACTTTGAAAACAATAACAGCAGCAATTTCAATCGGATTTCCTTCCACATCATTTACTTTCAATTTTTTGCTATTAAAGTTTCTAACCCTTAAGGAAACTGTTCGTCTTAATGTAAATGGTACGGTTAAAAATAGACCACTTTCGCGAATAGTACCAAGGTATTTTCCAAAGAAAGTAACGACACCTGCTTGATTTGGTTGGATAATGGTGATCCCTGACCCAAGTACGCCTGCGATCAATACAAATAAAATCGCTAACACTAAATTTTCTTTGAAAAACATGAAAACTGCTAGCCCTAAAAGCACGATAATTAATAAAACGGCTAAAAAGCCATTAAGTTGAAATACTTTTTTCTCTTTCATTATTAATCCCCCTTTGAATCATATCTTAATCATATTATTATGATATCACTTTTGTATAATAATGTAAATCATTTGGGGGAGAAGTACAAAAAAACTTCGCCCATAGTTTAATGCGAAGTTAAAAATAAGTGATGAGATTAATTTAATTTTGTTGTTATCTGTTTATTATACATTTGTCCTACAATTATAAAATACTGTTTAAAAGAAGATAAATTAAACCAGACAAAGTTGCCGAAATAGGTAATGTAATGACCCATGTAATAACCATTCTCTTAGCGGTATCCCACTTAACACCTTTAATTCTGTGTGCTGATCCAACACCTAGAATGGAAGAGGAGATAACATGAGTTGTACTTACTGGTAGGTGAATAAAAGTTGCACCAAAGATAATAAATGCTGAACTTAAATCAGCTGCTACCCCATTGATTGGTCTAATTTTCATAATTTTTCCGCCAACAGTTTTTATGATCTTCCAGCCACCGATGGATGTACCTAATCCCATGGCGGTTGCACAGGATGCTTGAACCCAAAACGGAATATCAGATGATGAAGCATAGCCATTAGCGATTAACGCCATTGTAATGATTCCCATTGCCTTCTGAGCATCGTTTGTCCCATGGGTATATGATTGTAAAGCAGCCGTAAAAATTTGAACAAGACGGAATCGCTTATTGGTTTGTGCCAAATTGAAATTTTTGAATACAACTTTAAATATGCTATAGACAATGAAACCTATAGCAAACGCTATAATTGGAGATAAAATAAGTGCCTCTAAAATATTCAAAAATCCCTTGTAATTTAATGAAGCAAAACCTGCAGCGGCAATAGCTGCACCTGCGATAGAACCGATAATCGCATGGGAAGAGCTGCTAGGTATACCGAAATACCAAGTAAGTAAATTCCATATAATCGCTGCGAGCAACGCAGATAAAATAACAACGGAACCATTTGGTAATGTAAACGGATCAACAATATCTTTCGTAATTGTTTTTGCGACACCTGTAAATGTCATCGCACCTACAAAGTTCATTATTGCTGCCATGATGATGGCATGTCTAGGTTTTAGCGCCTTTGTTGACACAGCCGTAGCAATCGCATTCGCAGTATCATGAAATCCGTTGATGAAATCAAATGCCAGAGCGCAAACAACGATTAATATAGTAATAAGTAAAAAACTATCCATATAAAAAGACTCCTTATGCGTTCTTCATAATAATGGTTTCTAGAATGTTTGCAACACTTTGGCAATAATCGGCAATTTCTTCGAGATCCTCATATACTTCTTTGTATTTAATTAAACGAATAGGATCCTTTTCATTTTTGAAAAGTTCTTTAATAGACTCTCTTAATACATCATCACACATGGACTCATACTCTTTGATTTTGATTGCATGTGGTCGCATACTAGGGAGTTTCTTACTAAACATAAGCTCGATGGCTTTATCAATTTCAACGGTACAATTTCTAATCGCATCAACGAATTTATACATATAGTCATCAGCGGCAGTGATATTATACACTTCAAAAATATACGCACAGTGCTCTAATCCGTCTAAAATATCATCGAGACTATTCGTTAGTGTTAATAAATCTTCCCTTTCAATTGGAGTAATAAATGTATCATTTAACTCCAAAATCATTTGATGAACGTATGTATCGCCTTGTGATTCATATTCTTTCATTTTTTGGGCGAAGATTTTTAAATCACTTGTACTATTCAGTTTATAGTCCGCGAAATAATTCATACTTTCTCTTAAATTCGTAGAGATTTCCCCTAATAAAACTGCAAATTTGTCCTTCTTGTTCTTAAATACCATAGAGAGCCTCCTAAAAGCTTTGTATTATCAAACGTATTTATTTTATATGATTTTGTGAAAAGATTAAAGAAATATGTCGATTTTTTTTGTGTATTCGCTTACAATTATGTCTATTTTATATCCTCATGTTTTCTATAGTTTTCACAGTTTTTCTATAAATATCTGAGGATTTTTGCTTATTTGGAACTATTATTCGACAAATTTCGATTAAATATTACTATTTTTTCTCGAGGTTGAGATTTATTAAGTCGAGGTATTAGGAGAATTAGTTATTCATTAATGGAGCAAAATAAGTGAATGATGATCTACTCATCAACTTAGAGAAATTTAGGAAGGGATGCAGACAATTATGACAAATGTAAATTTAGCAATCGTATATTATAGCTCAACAGGAACGAACTATCAGCTTTCAAAGTGGGCTGAAGAAGCTGCAAAAGAAGCTGGAGCAGAAGTAAAGGTATTAAAGGTCGAGGAATTAGCACCTACAGCTGCCATTGAATCGAATCCAGCTTGGAAGAAACATGTCGAGGAAACACAACATGTTCCAGTTGCGACTCAAGCCGATTTAGAATGGGCAGATGCAATTATTTTCAGTGCACCTACTCGTTTTGGAAATATTCCTTCACAAATGAAGCAATTTTTAGATACATTAGGTGGATTTTGGGCGCAAGGAAAGACGGTAAATAAAGTAGTCAGTGCAATGGCATCAGCTGGGAATGTAAATGGGGGACAAGAGCAAACCATTCATACAATCTACACGTCAATGATGCATTGGGGTGCAATCATTGTCGCACCGGGTTATACGGATGAATCGATCTATAAAGCAGGTGGAAATCCATACGGAACAACTGTAACTGTAACAGAAAAAGGAATCGTGGAAGATGCAGAAGCAGCCGTAAAGCATCAAGCAAAACGTACAGTTCAAGTGGCAGAATGGGTAAAAGCAGGTTTGCAATAAAAGAATTAGCTGAAAATCTCCTACACATCGTAGGGGATTTTTTTATTGTCAAATAATTAAAAATAGAGTAAAATATCAGTAATATAAAATACTCCTGACCTGTACTACCATTCAGGCAATCCGGAGTATATTTCTTTTCTTTGTAATTATTTTCAAACTGTAAAATCTGTTCACATTTCTCACCGAAATGCATCCAACAGGTTATGAACCAGTTTTCCACCTATGGGGGAGGACTGGTTTTTTATTGTGTTTATTTAAGGCTCTTTCTCAAACATTGTTGCTATTTAAGGAAATTTATAACTATTAAATATCGACTGAGGATCGCTACACGTATCATTTTACTGAGAAAGAGCCAATCTCCATAAGGACCTCTAAAATCCTTTATTGGGAGTAAAAGCCGGTAGTTGGGCTTTTACAAAAGCAACAAACGATACGAAAACAGCCTTATTTAAAAAATGGTTCTGTTTTTAAACATTCAGTAGTATTTTTTACTCAATTTACTAAAAAAGTGATCTTAAAAGAAGGGGTGAATAAAACTGACTGAGACGTTAAGTGGAATTAGGGTTCTGGATTTAACGAGAGTTCTAGCTGGACCATTATGTACGATGATTTTAGGTGATCTAGGGGCAGAGGTTATTAAAGTTGAGGCACCTGGCGGTAGTGATGATACAAGAAATTGGGGACCGCCATTCAAAAATGGAGTGAGTGCGTATTATTTATGTGCCAATCGAAATAAAAAGAGTATCACTGTCGATCTCAAATCTGAACAAGGAAAGGAAATTATTAAAACTCTTGTAAAAGAATGTGATGTGGTCATCCATAATTTTAAAACAGGAACGATGGAACGCTTAGGTTTAGACTATGAAATATTAGCAAAGATCAACCCAAAAATCGTGTACTGTTCAATAACTGGCTTTGGAGAGACGGGTCCATATAAGGATTTGGCTGGGTATGATTATATCATTCAAGCAATGTCTGGTTTAATGAGCATTACAGGTGATGAAGGGTCAGGTCCGCAAAAGGTTGGTGTTGCCATTACTGATATTTTAACTGGATTATATGCTTGTATCGGAATACAGGCGGCTCTATTAGAAAGAAATCAGTCAGGAACAGGGCAAAAGCTGGATCTCTCACTTTTTGATGCGGGAGTCAGTGCTTTAGTGAATATTGCAAGCAATTATTTAATGTCTGAAAAAATACCTGGCCTTATAGGGAATTCACATGCCAATATTGTTCCTTACCAAACATTTGATACTTCAAATGGGAAAATGGTGATTGCGGTAGGAAATGACCGCCAATTCAAAAAATTTGTAGATATATTAGGACTAGAATATTTATCGGAATCTCCACGCTTTCAAACGAATGCAAAGCGTGTCGAACATCGCCAAGAATTAATTCCAATTTTACAAAAAATACTGCTATCAAAACCTACTGAATATTGGCAAGATCATTGCCAGCAACAAGGGATTCCTTGTGGACCGATTAACACAATCGATAAGGTTTTTAATGATCCACAAGTTCGCGCAAGGGAAATGATGATTGAAACTACGCATCCACAGGCAGGTGACATTAAGCTAGTTGGAAGTCCACTTAAATTATCAAAAACACCAATAAAAATAAAATATCCCCCGCCTTTAGTAGGCGAGCATAATGATGAAATCTTCAAAGACCTGGGTTATTCACAAAATAAATAGGAGAGTGAGAATAAATGAATTTTGATTTTTCCGAAGAACAAGTAATGTTGCGTGAGACTGTAAGAAGTTTTGTTGATAAAGAGATCATACCTTTTATAGGAGAATGGGACTCAAAAGGAATATTTGAACCGAGCATTATGAATCGATTAGCCGAGCTAGGTTTAATGGGAGTATGTATTCCTGAGGCGTATGGTGGAAGTGGGATGGATTATAATGCATTGGCGATAGTATGCGAGGAGCTGGAAAGAGGAGATACAGCATATCGTACGGCTGTTTCCGTGCATACGGGTTTAAACAGCTTAACTTTACTTCAATGGGGGACCGAGGAACAAAAGCAAAAATACTTAACCCCTCAAGCTAAAGGAATAAAGGTCGGTGCATTTGGATTAACTGAACCAGGTGCAGGATCAGATGTAGCAGCATTAAATACGACTGCTGTAAAAGATGGTGATGATTATATTATAAATGGTCAAAAGACATGGATTTCTTTATGCGATGTAGCTGATCATTTTCTTGTTTTTGCTTATACTGATAAAAGTAAGAAACACCACGGGATATCAGCCTTTATTGTCGAAAGAACCATGCCAGGTTTTTCTTCAAAAGCGATAAAAAATAAACACGGAATCCGAGCTGGGAATACAGGCGAAATCTTTTTTGACCAAGTAAGAGTACCGAAGGAAAATCTTCTTGGTCAAGAAGGAGAAGGGTTTAAAATCGCAATGTCTGCCTTAGATAATGGACGATTTACAGTAGCAGCTGGTGCGTGTGGATTAATTATGGCTTCATTAGAGGAAAGTGTGAAATATTGCCATGAACGAAAAACATTTGGCAAGGAAATAGGGAGACACCAGCTTGTTCAGCAAATGATTGCCAAAATGGAAGCAGGACTTCAAATGAGCCGTCTTCTAGTCTATCGGGTAGGTGAACTCAAAAATAAAGGTGTCCGTAATACACGCGAAACTTCATTAGCAAAGTGGCAAGCCTGTGACTTTGCCAATAAAGCCGCTGACGACGCGGTACAGATTCATGGAGCCTATGGATACTCAGATGAATATCCTGTAGCAAGATTTTTAAGAAATTCTAAGGCACCTGTAATTTATGAAGGAACTCGAGAGATTCATACAATTATGCAGGCAGAATATGTGTTAGGATATCGCCAAGATAAGCCATTAAGTAAAATGCTTCCATCATGGCCATTTGCAGTAGATAACAACTTAGTTGAGAAATAATGACAGTCTACCTTTTTCTATTCACGGAAAAAAATGCTGTAAACTATTAAAGCTGGCAGTAGAGCTTTTACAAAAGCAATAAAATTGAAAAGGGGTCCGAATAAAACTAAGTAGTTCAGATACTGTGGAGAAAATGTGAAAAAACAGATGAAATAACATACTAAAACACAGTATGTTTAGCAACAGAAATAACAGCATAAATAGCAAACAGAGACGCTTGGATTTTAATATCCAAGCGTTTTGTTTTCATATTGTCTTGTTAAACTAAGCACCTGTTGTCCGACAAAAATATTTAATGTGTACTTTCATAGTATTGTTATATCAATATGGAAAAAGTGGGTTCATCGAAGGTCATTATATTATCTTCTGAAAAACCAAATTTTAAATAAAATAATTTGCCTGCTTCATTTTCAGGATTAACCGTTAAATTCAGACGATTACAAGAAGGATGGTTATTTTTAATATGTCTGATTAATTCATTTAATGCTTTTGAGCCCAATCCGTTTCTTTGAAATCTTTTATCTATGAAAAAATGAAATAGCCAGTAATCGTCTTTACTATCTGGTGTATAATGCAGATTGAAAAAGCCTACAATCTCATTTTTATTGTAAATTCCATATGGCTCTACTACTTTTCCACCTGGTCTTATATATGCTTTAGCAAGAGCAATAGCAACGGGAGGATTAACAGATGCAACAAATTTATGTTGTTCTTCAAAGACGGATAATTCAAGTGCTTCTCGCCAATTGTCTGAACTTATTAATTTAATGTATATGTCTGACATACTACACCTCATTAATTATTACTCAGTTTTTTAACCAAACCTGTTTTGTTAATGTACAAATTCAACAAAAAGAGCTTGCAATCCTTCTTCAACTAACCTGCTACTTTTAGAAAAATATTTCACAATCTCTGTTATTTTTTTACATAAAATCTCAATTACCTACTTGATTTATGATAATCAACATAGCAAATAGCGTGCGCATTAACATAATAATTAACTTTTGACAATAGCTGTTGTCATTATGTTAATGGGGTTGTGATTTTGTAAGCTATTTTAATGTTAATATTCAATAATTATTGGTATATAAAGGAAAAAAAGAGACCGAATCATATGCGATTTGGTCTGCTAATTAGCAGGCTATTTCGTATGTTTCTCCACAAAAACGGAACTACCTAATACAAAAACAGCCCCTTTTATTAACTATTCTGTTTATTTTTTTCGCAAGTAAGTAAATATTGCTTATGTAAATCTTTTAATGCGGAAGTTAACGCATTATAGGCTTTGCCAAAATAACAATTTTTTAAAGTATCTAAAGGAGCTTCAATCCCGTCTTTAAGGCTATAGCCTTTTAACAAATGGGAAATGAAATCACGTCCGTGTTCGGTCGCTAATGTACATGTAGCTTCAACAATGACCCCGTACTTCCGGTCGATTTCAGCGGTAATTGTTAAGGTTTCATAAATACTTTTTGCTGCCATTCCGGCAGGTAGCTTCGCATGACCAGCAATGAAATATGTGTTCATTATATCCCTCATTTGATGAAAAATTTTGAAAAGTCTATTTTGAGTTATTATACAATAAAAGGGCTTATCTAAAAAGTAAAGGGGTCATGCCCCTTTTACTAATTAACCCGTTTTATGTATGTTTCAAATATCTCTGGTTGATCATTGAATGGTGCGATGCATTTGACTTTTTCTTCTGTAAATGGGTGGACAAAGGTCAATTCTCTAGCATGTAGGGCTTGTCTAGGGAAAAGTGGTTTCCCACCGTATAATAAATCCCCGACTAATGGGTGACCAATATGGCTTAAATGAACTCTAATTTGATGGGTTCTACCTGTATCTAATGAACACTGTATGAGTGACATTTTTTCTTTCATAAATTTTTGTATGACTAACACCCTTGTTTGTGCTGATTGCCCTGATTTCGAAACTCTGCGCCGTGTTGCATGGTGACGATCCCGACCGATTGGTTCATTAATCTTGAGGGAAGAAGGCTGAATGATCCCATGGACTAACGCATAATAAGTCCTTTTTATCTTTCTTTCATTTAGCAAACGGTCTAAAATGGCATGACTTAATGCATGTTTAGCAAATAAAACGGCACCCGAAGTATCCTTGTCAAGTCGATGAATATGACGAACACGCCTTTTCTCTCCTTTTTGCTGCAAGTAAAAGGCAACCCCATTTGCTAGTGTATTTAGCTGTCCTTCGGAATTTGGATGTGTATCCATACCAGCAGGCTTATTGACAACGATTAAATGATCATCTTCAAATAATACGTCAATGGCAAGCTGTTGAGGGATCACGCCATAATCTTCCTCAGTAAATAATGCAATTGATATTTCCGTTCCCAAGGAAAGTGGCTTCGACCAGTTGATAGTTTGATCATCAATTTTTACCAATTTTTCCATTCGCCATTGATGTAATAGTTTCTTAGGTACCTTCCAATTTTCTTTGAAAATAGCTTCTGCAGTAAGGTTTTCCCACTGTTGTGGCACCCTAAATTGAAACCACTTTCCTGATTTATTTATCCACATATTTTTTCCTTTCACATGGTCATAATTACCACAATTTTTTACAGTTTTAATGTGTTATTCTGTAACTAATAATAGCAAGTTTCTTTAAAGTAATACAATAAAAGGGTGGGTCATTTGTGAAGGTCTTATATGCATCAACGGAAGAACAGGAGAAGAAAATAGTAGAATTAATTAATCAACTGTATACACAGATTTTTCCTTTCTACTACGAAGATGAAGAAATTGCTGAATTTAAAAAAATGGGAGTATTACATATAGAACAACTCCATTTTGAAAATTTTAATACCTTAAAAGATGCTTTTCAAGTAATTGCAAGTTTACAAACAATTATTACAATCTTGGAAGAGAAAATGCAAAAACCACTTCATCATTACTACGGAAAACTTTTTAATCGAAATATTGACCTATTGGAAAAATATGATATATTTTTTCCATTTAATTATTCCATATTTAATCGCAAGGATAAAATATTATTTGATTCATTTTCTATTTATAAAAAAGCTGCAAACGAAATACTCATTTAAAAAAGCTCTTTTTAAATTTGTGAAAAGAATTGAAAAAAGGTGGTCTTTTTGAGATGAACCTAAATCTAACGTTGGGGATCATCTCATTTTGGACCACTTTTTTTAAAGAATGCACGTTATTTAATTAAAGTTTTTACTAATAACTATCGGCTGAAGATCGCTACACTCAGAAAAGAGCAACAATCTTCATAAGAACCCTAAAATCCTTTAATGGGTGTAAAAGCCGGCAGTTGGGCTTTTACAAAGCAATAAACGATATGAAAACAGCCTAAAGGTTAGGATGTTCATTACTCATTACCTTCATCATTTTTTGTGTGTTTAAACACGATGATACTAGAAATAAAAATGAAAATGAATGCTATAAGAGCAAGGAAGGGAATAGTAATAAATCCTAGCCAATTAATATATTCTCCTGTGCATGAGACAGGCCCACAGGAAGGGGCATGTTGACTGAAAATAGAAATCTTCTGTATTGAATAATGATAAAGAGATGTCAGTAAACCAATACCGGATAAGACAGCTACATAAAGGGAAAGCTGGAATTCTTTTCTTACGATTGATATACCGATTAGTATTGTTAATGGATACATAAGTATGCGCTGAAACCAGCAAAGCTCACACGGAACAAAATGGCGAACTTCAGAAAAGTACAAACTTCCTAATGTGGCGACAATGGATACTGTCCAAGCGAAATTCCAAAAGAACACTTTACGATTATTATTCGTTTGCATTGACTAACTCCTTTAATCGACTAGTAATAAAATTATAGTCTTTTTACTTAAAAAAAGGAATAATCAAGTGGCAATTATCCATTTGTTCACAATATGTTCTTAAACAAAAGACTCTTTTCTCAAACATTGTTGCTATTTAAGGAAAGGTGTAACAAATCAGTTGGGATTTTACAAAAGCAACAAACAATACGAAAACAGCCTAACAAAAAAAGGCCGTTCTAAAAAGCTAGAACGACCCGTTATCGAGTAACTAAATCTGGGTATGGTGAAATGCTTCACTGCTGGTTAAATCTTCTGTGACACCACTCATTTCATTAGCATGGTCAATATATCTAAACAAAGAATAGAGACTGCGTTCAATGACGGTATAGTCATGTGAGAAATGATAGGCGTGGAGAAGATGTTCGATTCGTTTTGAAAGCATATCATCTTTTGTTCGTACCATTAAAATTAATAAATTATCCCATTGTGAACGATGGGTATAATATAAGGCACGATCATAATCAACTTGATTCAAGACTAATCTCCTCCTTTGATGTTCGATTGAACTCAGCAAGTGAAATAGTCACTTAAAGGAGTTATTTGTATTATATGCAGCACATATAGAATATGTCGCTGTAAAACTTGGCGATGGCGATATTTATAACTTGTTTATTTTTGTCATGGATAAATGATGAAAAGTGTTAAAGAAGGTGCTGTTGCTATTTAAGTGAAGTTTTAACAAATAACGATCTGCCTGGAGTAAAAAGCGACAAACTTTATAAGAATCACCGAAAATTTTATACAAACAGCGTACGATACGAAAACAGCGTTAGGAAAAATATGTTATTATTAAGTGAATAATGAGAATACTATCATTCTGCGGAGGAAAAGGATTGAAAACATTTCTTTATCGCTATTTATGGCTGGGAAAAATGCTATCCATTTTTATGGAGATTTTTTATCTTTTTGCTGTTTTTTCATTGGTTTATAAAGAGAGACATTCATTTTTCGATTTGGCCATTATCACATTTTTGATTATGATGGGCAGAAATTTTGGAAATACACTAGCCTCAACCTCATTGCGATTAAATATCGCTTTACTTTTTAGCGCTAAATCCGTATTCATTTTAATTGCCTATTATTTGTTATCAGAACATTCGTTGTATATCGTTTTACCTACAATTGTCCTATCAGCTATTGATGGTTATATAAAATATCAATCCAATCGACCTTACTTAAGCATTACTAAAAGAGAAGAAATAGCAACTGTTGGTGGATTTCAATCGTTTATTGACCAAATTACGATGATTATTGGATGGCTTCTTTCCATTACTCTATTTGTTCAAGTAAACTCTTTTGGTTTACTAATTATAGCTTGTCTTTTGGGACTTATTTGTTGCCTTATATATAGTAGTAGTCCTAAAAATAAGAATATGATGATGCAAAAAGCAGGTGATGTTAAACAACCATTTCAATTGTTTAAAAATAGGATTTCTTTCCTATTTATGATTGATATGATATTCAATATTGCTTGGGTCTCGTCAATGATATTTGCTTTTGTAGAAAACCATTTAAAGCAGGGAATTGTTTGGTGGGGGATTTTTAATAGTACCTATATTTTAGGCATGCTAATGGTTCATTTTATAATAAACAAATACCATATGTTTTTTGCTTATCGACGTTGGAAAGTCCAATTTTTCCTGACAATAGTGACAATATTATTCGTTGCTGTTTTTGCTTTTAATCTGAATATTTATCTTTCGTTGTTTTTAATACTTTTCTTTGGCTTTAGTCAACAACTAAAAGAAAAAATCCTCTATACTGAATTAATGAAGCAAATGGATATCCAGACAATATCGAATTTTCATCAAAGGCTAAGTATCCAATCTTCCTTCGTGATATCCGTATGTGTTTTAGGTGCTGGATGGATCGTAGATCATTTTGGTATACAAGCGATCTATCTTGTAATAGGGCTAGTTTCATGCCTTTCACTGCCATTCTACATTTCTAAAATGCGTAAACAAGCTGCATGACATCAGGTCATTCAGCTTGTTTATCCTCAGTTCGATTCATAAAAAAACCACTAAAAAATACAATTCCTGAGCAAAAAAAGAGGCCCATAGTAAATAACATCCAGCTTAAGGTCAAATCAATACTTAATTCCATTTTTTTTGCTCCAAATACATAGACAAGTCCTGAAAGTAATGCGATGCTGAAAAATAATGCAAAGGGGCGATTTTTATTTGGATGGTTTTCTTTATACATTTTCCTTGAGTATCGAACCCCCATTATTGTAGCGACAATTAGGAATAACATGACTCCTATCAATAATATGAATCCCATGAAAATCCTCCATTCTATCGTGAATATTTTATCATATACACGATACAAAATAGATGAATGATATTAGGCATTTTATCAAACATTAAAAGTAAAACTAAAAAAAGGCGGAAATGAAGGGATGATTAAAATTAAACAATGGTTCTTGATCATTTGCATACTTTTATGTGTATTTGTTACTGAACAGGATATTCATGCAGAATCCTCTTCATTTCAAGTAGCTTTTATTAGAAATGGGGATCTGTGGACTAAAATTAATAGGGAAGAACAGCAATTAACGAAAGGTGGAGCAGTGACCAACCCTAAATGGTCGTTCGATGGAACCTGGCTTGCATATAAAAAGAAAGATGAGCTTTGGGCCTATCATATGGTTACGAAAAAACACTTTTTACTCTATAAAAGCTCTGCCTCGAACTATCAATGGTCACCAGTCGATAATGTTCTCGCTTTCCAGTATGATGGAACCCTTAACATCATTGATATGAGCAGTAAAAATAAAAGTGTAAGTAATATTTCTGTAGGTATAGGAAATTACTCATGGTCCCCGGACGGTAAAGAATTTTTAGCTTCTTCTACAGCAACTATTCAGCCCACTGGGTGGACAAATGTTGAATTGTACAAAATTCCTATCGATTCTAAGAAAAAAATCGAACATTTTTATACACTGCCAACACAATCGAAGGATTTTTTTGCCATTCAAACAAGTCAATTTAAGTATTCAGAAGATGGGATGTGGATTGCCTTTTTAGCTATACCTACTGCATCTTGGTCAATGGATGAAAATCGATTATGTATGATTCGGACGGATGGTACGAACTTCATGAATTTAGATTCCATGATTTTGAATGATGCTTGGTTTAAATGGGCGCCCACTAAAAACTTCCTTGCCTATATTTCTGGTGAAGGAAGGATGGCGATTGAGAACAAGCATTTAAAGATAAAGGTCTTGCCAACAATGAAATCTAATTCTACTTATACCCCGAAAGGCTATGTGGATTGGGATTTTACTTGGCATAATCCATCCCTCATAACCATAGCGAGAGCAAAAGAATCGGAGTGGTCTAATAATCCTAGCAAAAGACCTTTACCTTCTTTATATCAAATTGATATAAAGTCCATGCAACAAAATAAAATTACCTCACCGAAGAGCGACTATGGGGATTACCGACCAGAGTATATTTCAAAGGAGAGGAAACTTACATGGTTACGCTCGAATCGACAGACGACAGATATGTGGTTAGCAAATAGCGAAGGAAAGCAAGCAAAAATTTTCATTCAACAGATTGATACGGTACCTGATTATTATGAAAAGAGGAATTGGGATGAGGTCATCGATATCTTTCAAAAATGATTGAGGGGGAGACAAGGTTCTCCTCTTATTTATTTGGTATTCTTTTCCCTGACATTCATATCTTCTAATTTTTTCATTGATTTAAGTGTAAGACGGAAAACTTCACTCTTGTCGGTAAAGAATTCCCTTCTGCTTCTCTTTAAAAAATAATAAATGGAATATAAAAGAAAAGAAACGGATGGTTATAATTCCACTACATGAATAGTCCACCACTTTCATATATTGTGTTAAAGATGGTTTGTAACTTGTGCGCAGTTTTGGACTTTTTTAGCGGTGTCTATTCATGAAGGGAGAATCGAGTATGAGACATGATGATCAAAAATCATTAGAATATGCAATCTCTGAAATAACAGAAATCGCTTCTGGTTTTGGCTTAGATTTTTATCCGATGAGATATGAAATATGTCCTGCAGATATTATTTATACGTTTGGTGCCTATGGAATGCCTACCCGTTTTTCCCATTGGAGCTTTGGAAAACAGTTTTTTAAAATGAAGCTTCATTATGATTTAGGACTTAGCAAGATTTATGAATTGGTGATTAATTCGAATCCGTGCTATGCCTTTTTGCTTGATTCAAATTCTTTAATCCAAAATAAATTAATCGTTGCTCATGTTTTAGCCCATTGTGATTTCTTCAAAAATAATATTCGATTCCAAAATACGAAACGAGATATGGTAGAAAGCATGTCCGCAACAGCAGAAAGAATTCGTGCGTATGAATTAAAATATGGAAAAAAGGAAGTAGAAACCTTTATTGATGCGGTTTTAGCTATTGAAGAACATATCGACCCTTCATTAATGAGACCGAAGCTTGCATGGACCATGGATGATGAAGAGGAATGGGAGGAAGAAGAAAAAAGTACACCATCTCCATATGATGACTTATGGTCATTGGATCAAACAGAAAAAAAATCAGTCAAAAAGAAAAAGAAGAAGAAATTCCCTCCTGCACCTGAGAAGGATATCATGCTTTTTATTGAACAGTATAGTCGTGAACTATCTGACTGGCAAAGGGATATTATGACGATGATTCGTGAAGAAATGCTTTATTTTTGGCCACAGCTAGAAACAAAAATCATGAATGAAGGCTGGGCATCATTCTGGCACCAGCGTATCCTACGTGAAATGGATTTAACGAGTGATGAGGCTATAGAATTTGCTAAATTAAACGCTGGGGTTGTTCAGCCATCAAAGACTGGAATCAATCCATATTATTTAGGCGTAAAAATATTTGAAGATATCGAGGAGCGGTGGAATAATCCAACTGAAGAAATGATCAAACGTGGCGAAAAACCAGGTACTGGGCGCGAAAAAATGTTTGAGGTTAGAGAGATTGAAGGCGATATTTCCTTCCTACGAAATTATTTAACAAAGGATCTAGTCATGCGGGAAGATATGTATTTATTCCAAAAGCAAGGTCGGGACTATAAAATAGTAGATAAAGAATGGGAAAAGGTCCGAGATCAGCTCGTAAATATGCGAGTCAATGGTGGTTTCCCCTATATCACGGTCAATGATGGAGATTATATGAAAAATGGAGAATTGTACCTCAAACATTGGTATGAAGGCATTGAATTAGACTTAAAATACTTAGAAAAAGTTCTGCCCTATCTTCATCAACTTTGGGGAAGAACAGTCCATTTAGAATCAGTAGTTGAAAATAAAGAACTACTATTTAGCTATGACGGGCGCACAGTGCAAAGAAAGTATTTATAAGCGGGAGATGAGTGAGTATGGGATTCATGCTCACTTTTTTATTGAGAATAGTTAAATAATGTGTTTATTGGTCCATATGTAGTTTTTTTATTCCTATTAAATGGCAAATTATTTTTTAAAATTTTTAAAAAATTATTGAAAATTAAATTTAATATTGTCTTAATTTATATATAATGAAAGTGATCGAATAATGAGGGGGTTAAGATGAAAAAAGTTAGATTTCAGTTATTTATATTCGGTTTAACAATGTTGTTTTTTCTACTGGCTTCTCGATATATGGGGCTACATCCGTCAGGTTATGATTTTACAGCTACAGATACTATGATAGAAGTAAGAAAAGGAATTTTTTCACCTCAGACTGTTCAGGTTAAAATTTCAGATGCTACTGCACTTAGTTTAGCAAAAATTGAAGTAGCCATAATCAATTTACAAAACCATTGGTATTACTATGTATTTATACTCTCATTAATGGTAGCCCTTGTTTTAGGGGTTTTTAATAGTAAATATAGATTTAATTTAAGCTTATTAACCTACTCAAGTTGGTATTTTTTACTATTACTCATTGTAATAGGAGGAGGCTGTTTTATTTTCAATAAGGACATTAGCAATGTCAACGCCCTTTTTCATTCGTTTGATATAATCAAGTAAATCATATTGCCCGTTTGTCCAGTATTTCAGTGTTATTATATTACTCCGATACCATTTAATTTTTAGTACATCCGTAATGAATAGTAGATGTGGACAAAGGAGGTATTATTCCTTTCTTAAATGGATGCAAGATATGAATTTTCTAATCGCTCATGAGGTTACTGATGTACTACTTATCATATCCAAAAGAAATGGTTCCACATATTAGATTAGAGATGTTTTTGAAACGAAAGACGATATAGAGGAATTTTGGTGTTTGGAATATTTGGTCAAGGAATTACCTGATGAATGTAAGGCCATATTAAACGATTAATAAGATTAGGAGAGACTCGGACAGAAGACGAAAACTTACTAGTAAAGTAATTATCCATGAACCAAGATAAAGCAGGCGAAAAAAAATACTTTTGACAATAATGTAGGATTAATGGGGTTTCATATGAAACAAATAACAACATTTTAACCAAAGTTTTAATAAAACTATCTAGAATAATGGTTTTGCTTAGAAGAGGCTGCAAATTTGTGTTTTAATTTTATAGGTAACCAGTTTAGAAGAAGCGATGGCAAAATTCTTTTGACCATCGCTTTTGTGCTTCTTATAGATTAAATTAATCCACTTATTAAACAATAGAGGATTACCAATCAATACCATGTTATATTTTATTTTGGAATTGGAGGTACAAAATGCAAATCAAATTAATCATCGATGAGAAAATTGAAGAAACAGAAATCCAGATTCATGCTAATACTTTTACGGATGAAATTGAACAAATAATGAAGTTTTTAAAGTCCTCAAAAACTGAAGTCATTGATGGGTATTTACAACAGGAGATATACATGTTGAAAATCTCAGATATATTTTTTGTTTATTCAGAAGGGACAAAAGTTTATTTTCAAACAGACGAAGATGAATATGAATCAAAACTTAAGCTATATGAAGTGGAGGAAATTTTAGAAAAGGACTTTGTGCGTGTAAATAAATCAACTCTCGTGAATATATCTAAAATTTCATTTATGAAGATGGAGAAAATCGGCATGATGCAACTCGTAATGGAAAATGGGACGACAGCTCATGTAAGTCGCAAGTATTTAAAAAACCTCAAGAAACGACTGGGAATTGGGAGGGATGGGAAATGAAAAGAAGTTTTCACTATGCACTTCTGGGAGGTCTAATTGGTTTAAGTACCTCTTACATCATCATTACAATTGTATTATTACTAAATCCAAATGAAGTAATGAATGGTTCAAAGCTTTTAGTGGAATGTATTTTAGCAATTGCTCTTGGAGTAGGTTGTGGTCTTATTTCGCTTATTTTTTATTATGATCGATATTCAAGTTTTGTTAAATTAACGATTCATTATGTGGTCATTTTAATCCTTGTGTTAATTTGTGGGGCAATTGGTGATTGGTATGAAAACCCTATCGAACAACCCATTAGTTTTATCCTATTTATTACGATTCAGATTGTCGTTTATATCGTGATTTTTACTGTGATTTATTGGATTGATTTACGAGAGGTAAAAAAAATTAATGAGAAGTTAAAAAGAAGATAATTTTGAGGGTAAAGATTAGGTTAACAAAAGAGAGAGCGTTCAAGGATATTATTTATTTCTAGTTCAAAATCTATCAAAAAAGTTTCAAAAAATGGGAATCACCCATTGATACGAGTAAAATTAGGAGTTTGAAAAATTATGAAAAAATTCTACTGGTTTATCTTCAATTTTTTAATTATTGCAGTAGCTTGTTATGTCGCTGTTCAATATTTTATTATGGACGGAACCCATGCAGGGTTTGTTCAAATGAAATTGATGTTTCTTTCTAAGCTAAGTACATTTTGGTATATCGTGTTATTTATACATGCTGCAACAAGTATAGTGGTGTTGGTAATTGGTCCTTTCACCATATCGAGAAGGTTTAGAGAAAAAAATATCAGTCGCCATCGAATATTGGGTAGGATCTATATGGCTGGCATATTATTCGGTGGTCCGACAGGGTTATATTTATCTTTTTATGCTACTGGAGGATTAGTAGGAAAGACTGGTTTCGGTCTATTATCTATATTCTGGATGATATCAGCATATAATGCATTTAATAGAGTTAAGAATATGCAAATTCAGGAACATCAAAATTGGATGATCAGAAACTATTCTTTAACCTTCGCCGCAGTTACATTAAGAATATGGTTACCTTTATTTGTGTGGCTGTTTGGCTTAGAGAATTTTGAACTTAGTTATGCTGTTATTTCCTGGTTAGCTTGGGTACCAAATCTAATAATGGCAGAGGTGGTTATTAAACAAAATCTACGGAAAAGCCATTATCAGAAGAACAACCATCTTGACATTGTGAAGAAACCTACTTAAATAGTAATGGCATTTCTGTAAGACAAAAACGTTACTAAAGGAGGAGGGGATTTGAAGAACATTATTGAATATTTACTTAGAGATTCACCATTCTGAAGAACGAATACGTGCTTATTAAAGCTCATATAATAATTAATCTTTTCTAGAAATATTCAAGGAGAGAATTGATACATAAAATGAAGATGAATAGTAAGTGGAAGGTTAGGTTGATTTAGGAGGTTCCTTAAGGCGGAGGGGTGTATTGGATGGATAATATTGAATTACTGAATTTAGTTCCTAAGTTTTTAGATTTTTACAATAGAGCAAATGATGAAGACATTAGTGAAAATCAAAGATGGCAATTATGGGAAGAGAATTACAATTTTGCAGCGGTTCCACCTGGGGATGAAGGAAGAAAAATAGCTAGAGATTTATTTCAACATGCCTGGGAAAGATACCACCAGCATATTGATTATTTAAATAGGTGGGAACCAAGCAAAAAGGATATAGAGGCTACTCTAACACGAATTAAATATTTATTAGGATATGATAAAGTAATTGATCTAGTTGTTATTTATTTTGTTGGCTTTTTTGAAAATAATGCTTTTGTTGCTCCATATGATGAAAACAGATTAGCTCTTTGCCTTCCAGTTGAGTCATCTAGCGGATCTATTATTACACTTTCACATGAATTAACACATATTGTACACGCGAAAACAGCGAATTTAACTAGTCAGTGGGAACGTTCAGTAGGTTCTACAATTTTACAAGAAGGATTGGCAACCCAAGTTAGTAAATATATTGTACAAAATGAACCTGATGAAGCTTATATTGAGCATAGAAACGGTTGGCTTAATGAGTGTAAATTACATTAACAGATATGATTAAAGGGATAATACCATATCTTGAAGATTCTTCTTCTGAGGCAATTCATCAGTTTACATTCGGTAATGGAACAACCAATTTAGAAAGAGAAGCCTATTTTGTTGGGTGGGAGATCGTTCGATATCTACTCGAACAAGGAGTATCTTTTAAACAGATGGCTAGCATACAGGAAGAGGATATACCCAATTATTTAAGAGAAATATTAGTAGAGTTAAATCAATGGATAGATTAGGGAATTTGAAATAACGTACTAATCTAATGAAAAATAAGTTTGTATTTATCTCTAAAAAGAACACATTCGTATTAAGGTAGGAACAAATAAAGAAAATATATTTAATGGGGGGAGAGGTCGTGGAACAATGGCTTAATGTCCAAACACTTATCTGGTTATTCCCGATTGCATTTGTTCTACATGACTTGGAAGAAATTATTATGGTTGAGAGGTGGATGGATAAGAACAGACATGTTATCTATGACAAGTTACCAAAAAAAATTGCCGATAAAGTGATTAAACAATTTTCAATGTCTACGGCACAATTTTCCGTTGCCGTATTTGTTATTTTTATTTTTGTAAGTAGTTCAACCTATATGGCAAGTCAATATATTAATGGTGGTCCACTTGGCAATATTTATTTTTTTACTATTATGCTATTAATCTTCTTTATACATGTCTTTACTCATATTGGGCAGTCTATTACTCTTCGGTCCATTACTCCAGGTGTTATAACTTCTATAGTCATAATTTTTCCTTATAGCATAATAATGTTTAATTCATTATTCGAAAATCAATTAATTACTTGGAACACGATTTATGTCAGCTTACCTTTTATTATATTCATTGTTCCTGTTTTGTTTTTTGCTCATTGGCTTGGAAAAAAAGCGATATAGTTTCAACTTAATCAAAGCGCGGCTTGCTTTAAAATTTTTATTCCTAGATGTTTATTTATTGACTTTAATCCACTACATGATAAAGATGTCTATAGGACGTTGAATTTAAGGGGGAGAATATGGAATCTAAGCTAATTATTATACGAGGAAACTCAGGGAGTGGAAAAACAACGACAGCGAAAAATCTTCAAAATGATTTGGGGCATGGAACGCTCTTGGTTTCTCAGGATATTGTTCGACGTGAAATGTTGAAGGTCCATGATAGAGATGGGAACCTCTCAATTGATTTGATTCGCCAAATCACAGAATACGGTAAAGATAGATGTGAGTTTGTTATTGTCGAGGGTATTCTGTATAAACATCGTTATGGTGAAATGTTGAATCACTTAATCCAGTTTTTTAATCAAAAGGCATATACATATTATTTTGATTTATCTTTTGAGGAAACAGTCAAACGTCATAACTCAAGTTCGAAAAAGATGGAATTCGGAGAAGATTCTTTACGCGACTGGTGGACTCCAAATGATTATCTAGGAGTAGATGGAGAAAAGATCTTAACTAATGATATGTCACAAAACGATGTATTGAAATTGATATTAAATCAACTGCAAATGTAGTTATTCTGATTAGGTTATTCATTCGGTTATAGAATAAGATGATTTAATAAGGAAAGTGGCCTAATTAGAAGGGATTTTTTGATTAGGCTTTTATGAATAAGAATTGATTCTCTGGAGCAAAATTAGAGGTCATGTAAAGCAGGGACTAAAATTGTTGAAAATCATATACCTTAGTTATAGATGATGTTAATCGAAGAAAGATTAATGCTTTCTTTGTAGAAATTTTTATGTTCGGAAAATTATTGGTAAACTTGAGAATGATGATAGACTGAATAAAGAAAATAAGCGTGATGGTTACATTTATAAGAGATGAATAGTAAAGAAGGATGTGCAAAGTGATGGATTTCGAAACAGTTATGCAGGAGCTTGAGGATCTCGGGAAGGAACGAACGAAAAAAATCTATATTTCCAACGGTGCGCACGAACCGCTTTTTGGGGTAGCTACAGGTGCTATGAAACCAATGGCAAAGAAAATAAAAATAAATCAACCTCTAGCTGAGAAGCTGTATTCCACCGGTAATTATGATGCGATGTACTTTGCCGGAATTATTGCTGACCCAAAAGCAATGACTGAATCGGATTTTGATCGTTGGATCGATGGAGCATATTTTTATATGCTGTCCGATTATGTAGTGGCAGTAACATTATCAGAATCTGATATTGCACAAGATGTTGCCGATAAATGGATTGCAAGCGGGGACGAGTTAAAAATGTCAGCGGGATGGAGTTGCTACTGCTGGCTTTTGGGAAATCGATCGGACCATGAGTTTTCCGAAAGCAAGATTTCCACTATGCTTGATATGGTGAAAAATACGATTCATCATTCTCCAGAAAGAACGAAATCTGCTATGAATAATTTTCTATATACTGTGGGGGTATCCTTTTTACCATTACATGAAAAGGCAGTCGCGACAGCAAAGGAAGTAGGTATAGTAGAAGTTAAGCGGGACAAGAAAAAGAGCAGTTTCCTAAATGCTTATGAAAATATTCAAAAAGAAATTGAGAGAGACAGGCTTGGTTTTAAACGTAAATATGTAAGATGTTAAAAATCATCTGAATAACGGGTGTTGGTCCAAGGAGGATTAACGCTCTTTTTGTTGAAGTATTTAACTAAATAGGCTAATTGTCTATCTATTTTCATATTATACATATTAGGACTTTAAATGTAATTTTGATAGAAAGTGGTTTCATACTGAACCTCCAAACCAAACATTATTTTTGGATGCTTTTGTAAAATCCACTATTCTAAAGAAAAACAAATCAATCTAAGCAGGTGTATATGAATGTTGGCAAAAGAGCAAGCTTCCTTTGAGAGTTTTATAGATTCGCCAGAACAGCTAAAAAAAATATATAGACGTGTGTTGTTCGTCGTGAGCTTATCACAAATATTTGGTGGGGCAGGACTTGCAGCAGGAGTTACGGTAGGTGCTCTTTTGGCACAACAAATGCTTGGAACAGATGCCTATGCAGGAGTTCCATCTGCTTTAATTACTTTGGGTTCAGCGGGTGCGGCTTTTCTCGTAGGAAAGCTTTCACAACGTTATGGGCGTCGTACAGGTTTATCGACTGGTTTTATTGTAGGTGGACTCGGAGCAATTGGCGTAGTCATTGCTGCTATGATGAATAGTGTCATTTTATTATTTGCATCGCTCTTAATTTATGGGGCAGGAACTGCGACCAATTTACAAGCTCGTTATGCGGGGACTGACTTAGCAAATAGTAAACAGCGAGCAACTGCGATTAGTACGACCATGGTGATGACAACATTTGGGGCAGTTGCAGGACCGAATTTAGTAGAAATTATGGGCAAATTCGCAGTGTTTATAGGTGTGCCTTCTCTTACAGGTCCATTTATTTTATCAGCTACAGCATTTATCTTGGCAGGGACAGTGCTTTTTAGTATGTTGCGCCCTGATCCCCTAGAAATTGCTAAAAGGATTGCAGCGTATAAGCAGGTTAAAGGGCATAGAAATAAATCAGATTCTGTCAATAGGTCAAGAAATAAAAGCGGTCTTATGGTTGGTGCAACAGTCATGGTTCTAACTCAAATTGTTATGGTTGCTATTATGACGATGACACCAGTCCATATGAAACATCATGGGCATGGATTATCTGAGGTAGGATTAGTGATAGGATTTCATATAGGCGCAATGTATCTGCCTTCACTTGTCACAGGCATACTTGTTGATAAAATTGGACGAACAGCAATGAGTATAGCTTCAGGAATTACATTGTTATGCGCTGGCCTGTTAGCAGCATTAGCACCAAGCGATTCTCTTGTTCTATTAATAATTGCTCTATCTTTACTTGGATTGGGGTGGAACTTTGGTTTAATTAGTGGAACGGCTCAAATAGTTGATTCTACAGAGCCTTCAACCCGAGCAAAAATTCAAGGAACCCTCGATGTTTTTATCGCATTAGCAGGGGCTTCAGGTGGAGCCCTTTCGGGAATGGTGGTAGCTAATGCAAGTTATACAGCATTATCTTTGAGTGGGGGTCTTTTATCTTTACTTCTTATACCAATTGTCATCTGGTCTCGTAGAGGGAATGCATAATAGAGGTTTAAAAGAAATCACTTTTTTAAGAATGAATGGAAATGAATGTATCTTAGGTAAAGTCTTGTTACTGCAAAATGTAATAGGGCTTTTATTTTTGAAATTAAAAGTATGATAAGATCGTGTTGTGATAGAAGGTAAGAGTCATAAAATGTAGATGATGAACAAGTATTTTCGTAAAACTGCTCGTATGGTATTTATGAAACTGTATTTGCTACTTCTTCGAAATAATGGTCCTTATATTGGATAATTTTAATATATCATCAGGTTCGGGTTTGTAACGAAACTTCTTCCAATCAGTGGAGCTGCTTTTAGGTAAACATCTTTTCCTTTACTTTAAATAAAAAGCATCCCTTGTTAAAGGGATGCTTACTATTGTTGCTCTTTCTTCAAATCATCCGCAATCGTCCAGAAGTTTTTGTCTGTAATTCTACAGCTGTTTTTACATCATTAAAGATAAAACCGTATAAGTAGATTGCTACTCTTTCATCATGGACGGTCAGTGAATAAAATAGATTTTTCAATACCTCTAGATAAAAAATGTATTTTCTAAAAGAAGGTTCACTTTTTAAATCATCTTATTTATAAAATTTCACACGGTCTTCAAGTGGTTGGAATTCTTTTTCACCCACTGGAGCTGTTGGATTACCAAATGGCATTTGCGCAATAAGCTTCCAATTACCAGGAATATTCCATTCTTTTTTCACTTCATCATCAATTAGGGGATTATAATGTTGTAAAGATGCTCCTAATCCCTCTGATTCCAATGCTGTCCACACAACTAATTGGTGCATACCTGATGCTTGGTTTGACCAAATTGGAAAGTTATCAGCATATAAAGCAAATTGTTCTTGAAGTGATTTAACTACGGCCTCATCTTCAAAGAATAATACTGTTCCATAACCTGCTTTAAAAGAATCCATTTTCTGTTGAGTTCCTGTAAAGTCTCCGTTACCAACTACTTTTCTTAATGTTTCAGTTGTAATGTCCCATAATTTATTATGTGCTTCACCAGTTAATACAACTAAACGTGCAGTTTGAGAATTGAAAGCTGACGGAGTGTATTTTACAGCAAATTCTACTATTTCTTTAATTCTTTCGTCTGATACTTGTACTTCCTTATTAATTCCATAGTAAGAACGTCTTTCTTTAAGTGCAGTATAGAAATCTTTTGTCATAGTCTTACTTCCTCCTAAATTTTACTATCCTTCAAATCTAAAATAAACTGCTGCTTGTCTAATCTACTTCAGAATTACTAACCATTCTCTTTTAATGTATCCTGAGTATTAAGTATTTACAGAAGTTTGAACAAGAGTATTTAAAATATCTTGAATAAAAGTATCTTCAATTCGAGATAATTATATTAAATCAAATTCGTATAGTCAACAAGAAAGCTCAAATTACATCGATAAGAATAAAATAAAATCTTGCAACTATTTTCGAAACTTCGCGCCTTTATTACAAACTCGTACTTTAATTCAAATTCACAACAATCCTAATTTCTTGAGATTGCATATAGAAATTAGGATTTTTAATATTGTTGTTTCCTTAACATTGTAAATCCGCATTTATCTTCATTTCATTATGAGAACCATGATCAAAGGTTCTCACATCTTTTACAAGTACACAATGTGTAAAAACAAGGACTTGCTAATGTCCATGTTTTACTTAGAGATGTAGTCCAAAAGTATCGAAAAAAAACACCTTACCGCCAAGAAGATAATAGGAGTAAGGTGTTTTTAAGTAATTTTAATAAAACATAGAGTTCCCTAAAAGAAATTAAGCAATCTCGTATGGAGGATACGTTTAACGGGATGCTTTTGGCGGTTGGCATACATCACATTTACGTTGATGATTATTTTTAAATTTTGTAAATGTTTTTTCAAAATTGCTGCCACATGCACATTTAAATTGTAACTTTTGAGAAAAACCATGAAATTCAGTCGTTAATAACTTACTATCTGAATTCTTCTCAACGAATTCCTTAATTTTATCGATTGTCCATCGTTTATTCATTCTCTAACACCTCAATATTTTGACATCATAAACGGAGGCTTTTTTATGGCAACCGTTCTATTATGAGTAAAAGTAGTCATCTCATCATCATATGAGCAAACATACAATGAAACAGATCGTTTATTTTGCTATCCTTTTAGTCCTGATTAAACCACAGCTGTTCTTTGTCATCCACATCACCATTATAATTGATTAGAATTTCATCCCCAGCTTTTATATCTGTGTAAGCAAAGAAATCAAATGTGTGATTTTTAAAGTTAATCTCATAAATTGCATTAGGTTCATAAGAATGGTTAAACAACATTCCATAACCAAGAAGGATTGCAGAATGATTTATGCCATACTCAAAAGCGTAATCAGCGAGTATGGTTTGTTCAATGTATTGATGCTGGTCGTTTGGATAGGAAATGACAGGTGCTTCATGGATAAGTTCTCCTTTTTTGATATCACATGTCGCAAATACCCCTCTATTGAATTCTCCATCACTTAGTGGAGATGTTTTTATTTCAATCATATTGTTCGCCTTCCCACTTTAAAAATTTTCTTACTAACTGTATCATTAAATTGGACAAAAAGCTCATTTTATTTAATAAAACCGAATCTTTTTATTCTACTTCATCTATGTAAGCAAGTGTGTTGCTTTAAGTACTACCATTGAATTTCAAATGGTTGGTGCTATTCTATATTCATCCCTCTACCTACAGTTAAAACGCATGTCCTGCACTAACCATATTTGTTGCCTTTATTTACTTGTGGACGAAATAGCGTTTCATCGTTTTCTAGCTTAGCATCAATAAACGCCACAATACTTTGAAGATCATGTATTTGAGTCATGACTTTTTCTTTATATTCTAAAAGAGTTCTTTTTAACTCGGGAGTAGAACTAAGTTTATCTTTTACAGGATATTGTAAAATATGTTTCATCTCGTTTAATGACATTCCTGTTTTTTTTAGACAAATGATTAGTTCCATTCTCTCTATATCTTCTTCATCGTATATTCGATGTCCATTCAGTTTTCTTTTTGCATAAGGAAGCAAACCGATTTTTTCATAATAGCGAATCGCATCTTCGGTTAAACCGGATTTCTTGGATACTTGCTTGATAGAATATGCACCCAAATCATCACCCCTAACTTGATTTTATTATATGTTAGAATTTAATCCACTGTAATCTACAGCCTAATAGATGTAATTAAAAACTAAACGAGAAACTCATTTTTGTAAATATCATACAGTCGATTAAGAATCGTCCCCTCATACTCCGAGAATTTAATTACAGTTTCTTTGCCCTTGTTTATAAAAATCCCAGTAGTTTCACTGTTGAAATCGAAAGCAGCATCGTATAAGCGAGATGCACCTCTACTTGGCGGAGAAAAAATAACGTTTCTTATTGGAATGAGGTAACTGGGTATTCTTTTGCCTTTAGTCAACTTCGTTCTGTTTGGTCCTGGACAGACACTACGGATTTTTATTCCCTCAATCAATAGCTTCGGAGCAATTCCATTTGTCCACAGCGAAAGGGCTAATTTACTGTTCCCATATGGACCTATAATCTTTTTAAATGGAATGAGCTTAGGATCGATTACTGTATTTAAGTCAAATTGCTTTAAAAATAATAAAGAATTGGAAGATGTATTAATGATCGTTTTATCCTGGCCCTGTAGTAACAGTTCTTTAAGTTCCATCGTAATGATGTAGGGTACTAATGTATTAACTTCAAAATGCATTTCACGTCCCTGTTTGGAATATTTGTATTCAGCAAAACAAACTCCTGCATTATTGAAAATCAAGTCAAGCTTGGCCTCTCTTTTCTTAATCTGACCTAGTACGTTTCTTAGGCTGGAGAAATCGGCTAAGTCAGCTTTATATATTCTTAACTTTTTCTTTCTAAGAGCATCAATGATTATTGGGTGGTCATTTGGAAAGTCAGATCGTATTAAAGAAATTACTTCCATTCCTTGGGATAACAGATTTTTCGTCAGCTCCAAGCCAACCCCAGAGTTAGCCCCTGTAATCAAAACTACTTTATTTTGTGCGTTCATTTTGTTCTTCCTTTCTGTGTTCCAATAGTAAACACAGAATACAACTTGGAGTGAACACCAAGTCAAGATAAATTGATTTAATTACAATATTGTGATTCAGCTTAGTGAAACTCTACTAGTATTAATAGCACATATATCAAATTTTAGATTTTGAAAAAAACCAAATACAGAAACTCCGTACTATAAAAAATGAAATAAAAATTGTAATCCAGCTGATATACCATTCCCAATGTATGTAATGAATGAGTTCGGTGTATTTTTCTAAAATTATTTCACCGATCGTCAATACTGTGCTGAAAACTATATAATAAACCAACTGGATAAGGGGACTTCGATGATTTGGATACCATACATTAAAAACGGCACATGTGACTGGAAAGAAATAAAATTCATAGTCAAAGCTAGTCCGGTTAATTGAAGCAAATGACCGAATAGGATATTCAATCAGTCCCAATTCTACGACCAATAGACCTACAAGAAAAGTAATGACCTGTTTAAACAAAAAGGCAACTACTGCAAGTCGAATTTTATTTTTAGGTATAAAAAATAGAATTCCTGTTGTTACTGCATACAAAGATAACAAGATCCACCATTCAATCCTCATTAGTGCCTCCAACGTACGAATGAATCGGAGTTTTTTCCTTATAGAACCAATTACAGCAGACTAGACTTATAGAAAAAAGAAATCCAATGTAAATCCACATACCTAACCAAGTTAAGGATCCATATTTTATTAAATCTGTATATCGTTCGAGAATGTAATCATAAATGGTGATGATAGAAATCCATACGAAAAAGGATGCAATTTTTAACCAAAGACTGTTCATTGACTTGCTATGTACATAATAAATGGAAAATAATATCGGATAAAAGAAATAATTGATTGTAATCGTGAGGTCAGTTGCTTTAGGAAATATACGAACGGGCGCACTTAACAAACCATATGTAAAAGAAGGCATATCACACAGCCAAATCAATGCTTGAAACATAATCGCAGCTAATAATCCCTTGCGCCGATCCTTTTGTGGTATAAACAGAATAAAGCCAATCGTTCCGAATAGCCACATTGCTGTCAAAATCATGTACTCCTTTACCATATTACAGAAATCCCCCTCCTATAAGAGAAGTATTGTTTTAGTATTTTGCCACCAAAGTTCATTTTTAATTATTTTCCAATCTACTTTGTTTTCCCTATTAAGGAAGTAACACATGATATAATATCTGTTAATTAAATAAACAGATTGAAATAATCAGTTATACGCTACTTTGATGTACTAATAAGGACATTTGGTATAAATTACTTCAACTAAGCTTTCAGGAAATGTCGTAAAGGATTATCTGCATAATCATTTTGAATGATCTATGAGTATAAAGATATAGGAGAGAATCTGGATGAACTTAAAAAAAATGTGGGAGAAGTATGGGAATGAAACCGAGTTTAACTTTTCCGTAATATCCGAGTTTATAGATGAGTTTGGGACAGAGTTAGTGTTTGAACCAAACTCTGTCATTATTTCTAGAGGAGACTTTCCAAATCATGTCTATTTCATTAAAGATGGCATAGCTATGGGTTTAAGAGATTATGAAGATGGAAGTGATTATTCCTATTTTCAAGTGGATAAAACGAACGGAAACATAGGGTTATTGGAGATAATGTCTAGAAGAGAACAATACATTGCCACGATAACCTGTTTAACAAAAGTAACGGCAGTTAGAATAGAATCGGCATTAGTTTATCAGTTGATTATGTCAGATATCTCCCTTTTGAGACGATGTTCTGTGTTATTAGCTGAAGATTTATATATTAGTTCAGGAAACGATGGTATTTTTTATCAATATAAAGGTATTGATCGAGTCAGATATTTTTTGATTAGATATTATGAGAGGAATAGCAATAAAAATAGTCTAACGAGATCAATTTATATTGATGATCAATATAAGGATATTGCAAGTCAAATAGGGCTAAGCATTCGTACAGTTGGTAGAAGCATCAAACAATTAAAAGAATTGAATGAGATATCAAGTTCTAATAGAAAATTAACGATGTCAAAACAGCAATATATAAAGATGAAACATAGTATAAATGAATGAAGTGCAAAAAATGATAAAGTTCACTCCAAAGGCGATATCTTATAAAAAGAATATCCGAACGTTATCGAATCTTTTCGCAAGGATTTGATGACGTTCGGATTATTTTTTGCCTGAAAAAAATAGTTGTTCCATCTCATTATGAAATATCAAGCGAAAGGACATTTGACCTTTTATCCGCTTTATAGCTGAATATATACTATATTTAAATCTTATATCTAGTAAAAAACAAAATGTTAGCGCTTTAAAATAAATGATTACTGGTATAAGGGAAGTTATATTTATTTGTGACATGTCATTATACATTTGAAATTTTAAATCTAATAAAAAGGAGCAGGATGATGAAAAGAGGGATAAGGTATGATTTTTCATTACTAGCATTATTATTAATCCCAGTAGGTGTTTCATTAAATGTAGTTGGTTATCAACTATCGACTATATTAAAGTTGCCAGTTTTTGTTGATCAAATAGGAACAATAATGGTATCGATGATTGCAGGACCTTGGATTGGATTGCTAACTGGTCTTTTAGGAAATGTCGTAAATGGAATGCTTAATCCTATTGCAATAGGGTTCAGTATCGTGTCAATGAGTATTGGTTTTGTATCAGGCTACTTATCAAAATGGAAATTTTATACGAATATTTTTGGTATCATTCTATCTTGTATACTATTAACAATTGTATCAGCATTCACGGCAGCTATCGTTACAGTTTTTATGTTTGGTGGAGTAACTGGTGCAGGGACAGATTTAATTACAGCAACGTTTCTTGCAACAGGAAAAGAATTATGGAATTCCGTTGTATCCACAAATTTAATTTCAGGTTCAATTAATACAATCCTAAATTTCGGTATTAGTTGGTTAATTATTAGAAGAGTTCCAGATAGATTTTTAATTAAGTTAAATTATGGTGAGCCATATATTAAGAAAGGGGGAAATGTGAATGGATAGTCGTATTGGAAAACTTTATCCTTCATCTAAATTTGCTTTTGTCATTCTAATTATTTTATTAAGTATGTTCACACCTGGATACTTGTTCCAATTTATGGTTCTTCCATTCATGTTACTAATAAGCATTGGTTCCAGAACAGCTACTAAGTTTTTAGCAACGTTTGTGAAGTCAATCGTAATTGTTGTGTTATTTATATTTATTATCCAAGTTTTTATTGTTGTGAATGATGATTCTCAAAAAATTTGGGGAATCATTCATTTTTCTCAAATTGGTTTAACGACAAGTTTAAATATGACAGCAAAGATTATTGCTATCAGTTCTAGCGTTATTTGGTTTTTCCAAGTTACTAGTGTAAAAGATATTATCTATGCATTAGAGAAATCTGGAGTTTCTCAAAAAGTGACTTTTGTAATCGCTTCTACTATTCAGCTTATTCCGCAAATGATGAGCTTGTCTAAAACGATCACCGATGCGCAAAGATCTCGCGGAATTGAAACCGAGGGGAGTATGTTCGTTAGAATGAAAGCTTTTGTTCCTATGATCGGTCCGTTAGTTCTATCATCGATTCAACAAATTGAAGAAAGAGTGTTAACTTTGGAATCACGCGCTTTTTCTTCTGGAGCAAAAAAGACATCCATTTACGAACTTAAAAAGCAAAAGGCTGATTATCTGATTATAACGTTTTGTGCAGTCATTCTAATCAGTTATATCGTTTGGAGGATACTTTCATGAGCATTCTATCGTTAAAGAATATTAGTTATAAATATCCTTTAGAAAATAAAGAAACGATTCGCGATGTTTCATTTGATTTCGAAAAAGGACGCGTCTATGGTCTAGTGGGAGCAAATGAGTCAGGAAAAACAACATTATGCAATATCATTAGAGGCTTTATCCCTGAGCTTTACAAAGGTCAATTAGTAGGGGACGTGACGATAAAAGGGAAACATTTAAATGAATATAATATCGGAGAGCTTGCTACAATCATCGGTTATTCGTTTCAAAATCCGTTTACCCAGCTATCCGGGGTAAAGGATACCGTATATGAGGAAATTGCTTATGGGATGGAAAATATAGGTGTGCCACGTGATGAAATGATAAAAAAAGTTAATGATCTAGTCAAAATGTTTCGCTTAGAAGATTTGATTAACAAGAATCCTTTTGAATTATCGGGTGGACAAAAACAAAGGGTTGCAATAGCTTCAATCATTGCTTTAGATCCAGAATTTATCATTTTAGATGAGCCAACTTCACAATTAGACCCTAAAAGTAGTGAAGATATTTTTAAAATCATCCATCTTTTAAAAAAGCAAGGTAAAACCATCTTGCTAGTGGAGCATAAAGTTGATTTATTAGCGGAGTATTGTGATGAAATTTTATTAATGAGCAAAGGACAGCTGGTTATGACCGGTCCTACAAAAGAAATTTTGGCAGATCCTAAGGTACTAAAGTATGGAGGGCAATTGCCACAAGTAGCGCTATATTATATCCAAAAGGCTAAGGATAATCATTCGAAAACTACAGATACGATACCTTTAACAGTACAAGAAGTACAGGACATCTTACGTAAGGATGGTGAAGTGTAAAGTGCCTTATCTATCACTAAAAAATGTTTGGTACACATATTCTAACGGTTATGAAGCTGTTCAAGATATTAATTTGGATTTTAAACTAGGTGAATCAGTTGCCATAATTGGGCAGAACGGTGCTGGTAAAACAACGACAGTTAAACTAATGAATAGGCTGCTATTACCAACGAAAGGTGAAGTTTTAGTAGACGGTGTTTCCACTAGGAAGGCAACCACTGCAGAGATTTCTAAGAAGGTTGGTTATGTATTTCAAAATCCCGATGATCAAATTTTTCAAGATACTATTTATAAAGAGATTGCATATGGCCCTAAGAACCAGAAATTAGGAGATGCTGTCGTGAAAGATAGAGTAGCGAAAGCAGCTGAAATTTGTGGTTTAACAGAGTCTTTAGATGAACATCCTTATAACTTACCTTATTCGAAAAGAAAATTTATAACCATGGCTGCAGTAATAGCTATGGATCCGCATGTGATCATTTTAGATGAACCTACTGCTGGACAAGATAGAGAGTCTACAGAACGGTTAGGCAATATTATTAACTATTTATCAGATCAAAATAAAACAGTAATTACTATTACACATGATATGGAATTTGTAGTACGTGAATTTAAACGAGTGATTGTTTTTGCGGATAAACAAAAAAGAAGAGATGCATCACCAATGGAAATATTTTGGGATGAAAAACTTTTAGAATTTAGTGATTTAAAACAGCCTGTCATTTGCCAATTGGCTACTATTTTAGGCTATGAAGGCGTATTAACGATTGAAGATTTATTGGAAAGGGAAAAACATGAAAAATATAATAATTGATTGTGATCCAGGACATGATGATGCCTTAGCTATTTTGACAGCGATAGCTAATTCTAACAAATTAAATATATTAGGAATTACAACGATTGGTGGTAATCAAACATTAGAAAAAGTTACTACCAATGCAAAAAACATATTGGAATTTGTAAATTCTACTATTCCGTTAGCAATGGGACAATCAGAACCATTAACAAAAGATCTCTGCGTTGCTCCTGAAGCTCATGGAGAAAGTGGGATGGACGGCCCTTACTTTAATGGAGAAAAGTACCCAATCACTTCAAACAATGCTATTTTATTTATGTATGAAACAATAATGAAATGCAATGATAAGGTGATTTTAGTTGGTTTAGGTCCATTGACCAATATAGCGTTATTAATAAAGGTATTTCCTGACGTTCGAAGTAAAATAGAATACATTAGCATTATGGGTGGGGGACTTGACCGTGGTAATAAAACACCATTGGCTGAATTTAATATTTATGTAGATCCAGAAGCGGCACAAATAGTGTTCAATTCTGGCATACCTGTTGTTATGTCAGGTTTGGATGTCACGGAGCAGGCTGAAATAACTATAGAAGAAATTAATTCACTAAAAAATAAAGGGAGAGTCAGTCATTTAGCTTACGAACTACTTCATTTTTACAATAAATCTGGTAGACAATTCGGGTTTATCAATAGCCCGATTCATGATTTATGTGCAGTGGCATATATATTAAATCCTAAGATGTTTTCTGGAACTTCCTACTATGTCGATGTGGTGACAGAAGGAAAAGCAAGAGGATTAACATTTGCTGATAAAAGATTAGTCTCAAACCAAGCAAAAAACATACTAGTATTAGAGAAGGTTAATCGAGAAATGTTTATATCTGAGTTAATAAATGCCTTAGAAGTTTTGGATGAGATATAATCATTGGAAAACTCATTTAGAAACACTAAGAATGTGGTATTAATAGATTATTAACAGTGCATTTTATGGATCATTTAGCGCCAAGCGTAGAAAAAACGCTCTGAGTTTAGAGTCTTAGCTCCTAAAAATTCCTATCCTGAACAGTCCCGTAAATGTTAGATACCAAACTAATTTTTACGGGGTGTTTTTTATGTCTATAAATATTGGAAAGTTAAAGCTGTGGATTGGAAATATGTCAATTTAACAAAGGGAAAAACCTCTTTTAACATGGAATTTTGATAGGGGATTTATCTAAAAGTAAATAAATGATCATGTTTTTTGCTTTAAATAAACTGAAAAAACATTAGTATTCAAAATTTATGATTGATGGTGGACTAGGATTGAATGGATTAAGATCAATAATAGTTCATCAATTATTTCCGCTTAAATTTCCAACTGATTATTCTCCCACTCCTCTAAAGTAATTTCTGCATTTAATGAGACAATACCTGTTTCAAGTGACAATTTTCTCAATTTGTTTTTAGCAAGGTTTTCATTAAATGGTAATAAATGACTATAACTCCATAATTGCACAGACAAATTAGGGTGATCTAATAATTTTACCAGAGCTGTTAATCCAATATCACCTAATCTCTTAAGATTATTGTAGTTTGTTATAATTTTTTTGTAACTTTTGTTAGCTAATTTATGATTTCCTTCTTCGGTAGCACATCCATGTAATATACAAGAATCTATATACTCATTAATGTATTTTTGAATGTCCATATAAACCTCCCATATCTTTACACCAAATTCTGAAAATCTTAATTCCAAATGGATATTAGTATTTATATTTTTATCCCTATTTATAAAAGGTTGTTTAGGGGAATATTACGCGCTTTTTTAGCATGGACACTTTCTTTTTCCATTTACATCTCGGAAACCTTTAATTTATATTTGCTCATACTACAATATAATATTTAGGTAATCTAGGAACAAAAATAAGATGCAACATAATAATCATTTGATAATAATTTATACGGAGATTGAAAGAGAATGAAAATAAATTAAATCAGTAACAACAGTAACCCAGCTAAAATAAATAAACCTCCAAAAAAAATACGAATTCCTACGCTAGTAATTGGTTCTGTTATAATATCTAAAATAACCTCTAAAATACCAATTATGTAGTACCACCATTTTTTATCTTTTTTATTCTCTTTTAAAAAGGCTGTTTTCGTATAGTTGTTGTTTTGTAAAAGCCCAACTACCGGCTTTTACTCCTAATAAAGGATCTAGCGGTTCTTATGGAGATTGTAGCTCTTTTCTCAGTAAAATGAAACGTTTAGCGATCCTCAGTCGATATTTAATACTTATAACTTTACTTAAATAGCAACAATGTTTGAGAAAAGAGCCTTTTAAAAATATATTAATTCCAGATGCAACTAAATAAACTCCAACTAAAATAAATAATATGATAGATAAATATAACAACCGAACATCTCCTTAGAATTATGAACCTTTGCTTCTATAAGTATTGTTTTATTCAACTTAACTGAGTTTAAACCAAAGTTAATCATGTTATTTTCAATGCTGACAGTGGCAGGAACATGACAAAATTATCTAACCTTAAAATTTTTTTATTTCCTACTGGAATGGAATATTTTCGAATGTTTTCCGAATGGATTGTAACATTTTTAATAAAATTATTTCCATGTTGCATTGTGGTATATTTTGAAAATAAAGTAAATTCCGGTATATTAATCATATAATGACTGATATATTAATAAAAAACCTAATTAATATAACTGTATACTCATAAACTACTATCAGATTACCAAATGACAAATCTGCATCTAAAGTAAATACTAAAAAGAGAGAGCTGAAGGGAATAGAGGAGAGTGCGCAAGCTTTATTCTATCAATTTTGTACTACAGTATAATCATATTAAAATAAAGGGGACATACCATGAAAAAAATGATTTGGTCAGTTATTACATTAGGTCTTATTCTATTGGTTAATTGGGGGATTGCCAAACTATTCAACAGTTCATTTCTTGATTGGTCCTTTCTAACCGGACTTTTAGCAACCATCATTATCAGTTTTTTTAATTCTTCAGGTGGTTTTGCTTCAGAGCTAACTAATTCTAAACTGCAAAGCAGTAATGAAGATAATGAACTCGAAGTAGAGGTTTGGACCAAATTGGATAAAGTGGAAAGGAGCTTTCGAGCAACACCCTCATTTTATTTAGCACTGAGCTATACAATCATTACAGGCATCCTAACGTTTATTTTCTACAAAGACTTCATTTTCACTAAATAAACATTCATGTACGATAATTAAATTTTCCTTCTAATGAATGACAAAATAAAAAAAGCGAGTATTTCCTATACTCGCTAATCCCATTTTATAAATAAACAATTTGAGACATAATTTTGAACCATATTTTGTTTGTTAAGGTAATTATGGTAGCTCTTTTTAGCAAAAGACGCTATTTATCATGTGCTAATTTATTCCTATTCCTGTTGGTACAAGAGCATATGGATAATGAATCACAGCAAATAATCTTTATAATAGATTAGTAATACGATTAAAGAAATAATGGTGTAAATAAGTGATGTGAGGAATGTAATAGTAGGTGAAAATTTATATCTTTGTTGTTCAATTTTGTATCCTGTCGTCGATTGAATCTGCATATCGAGGCTATGACTGGTAATTCCCCCCTTTGAAGAAAAAAACCAAATAATTACTGTAACTATTACACCTACAAAAAATGTGATGTCTATAACTTTTGTATTTGTAAAATACGCTGTTCCGAAACTGAGTATGAATAAAATGATTAATGTAGTGAAGATTTTTAATAACTTTTTCATCGTTTAATTCATCCCCCCTTATACTCTCAATAATAGCATAAAATGGAAAGTGTATTCAAAAAAGTAAAAATATTTAAAGAAAACTATATAAAAACGAAAAAACATAAGGGATTAATCATGCTATAAACAATTAGTATGATAAACTAAAATTACAAATAATTCTAAAAAAGGAGGGTGTATATGAAAAAATATATTATTTTTATCGTTAGTTTTCTATTGTTTTATGCGGTATTACAAATAATATCAGGTCTCATTTTAACTGCAGTATATACTCCAGATCCTTCGATATTAGAGGGTAATCATCCTCAAGAGGTAGTGTTTGGAGGAACTTCTGCAATGCCACTACTGATAATATTGATTACTGCTACAGCTTCCTATATTCTGTCTCAAAAAATAGGCAAAACAACAAAGAATTAAATAAAACCAAACCAGAAATGATTCAATGATGGGAGGGGGATGAATAGTTGATTACATATAGAGAAATTGATGAATCATTTTTAAATGAATATGACAGGATTCCTATGCTAATACATGTAAAGAGTATATTTAGTGTAGAAAAGATTGACAATGGATTAGGAGGATTTCTATTAAAAGAAACTCCAGTTAAAGAGTACATAAAAGATTTAGGTGTATATGAACTGGCGACAAACTATTCTCAAAGTTTCGACATTTCCAATTGGGCATTTTTTATGGCATTTGATAATGAAATACCTATTGGTGCAGTGACGATTGCTTCAAAAACAAAAGATGTTGAAGTGCTCGATGGTCGAGATGATATGAGTGTGTTATGGGATATAAGAGTGGATGATAGATATAAGCAACAAGGTGTAGGTACAGAATTATTTAAGATGGCTGTTGAATGGTCTAAATCAAAAGGATTAAAGCAAATGAAAATAGAGTGCCAAAATATTAATGTTCCAGCATGCAAATTTTATCATAAACATGGTGCAGTATTAGGAAAAGTAGACGAATATGCCTATTATAATGATGCTGAAATAAAAGATGAGATTCAATTTATATGGTATCTAGATTTATAAGCTTCTCATTGGTATATCAGAGGTGAAATTATAATCCATTATCGATAAATGGAAGCGATCCCTTTAACAAGGAGATCGCGCTTTTTTTTGCCTTCAGTAAAATTTTATTAATTAAAATGAACGTTTTAATCGATAAAATTGTTACTTGTTTAGAAAAGGCTCTTTTCTTATAGATTCTTACGTTTAATAGGTCAGGTTTCAAGTCGTTTTCTAATTTTAGCAATTCTTAGTAATAGTAAACAACGATAAAAGTCTCTTGTATATAGGGAAATCAGAAAGGGAGATTTTACAGTTGAAATGCAGCAAGGATATTTAACAAGTGTTTTAAAGAAGAGCTTTAAAAATAAAATAGGGGGGTGGATTAATGGAACAAGTTAATGAAGGGAAGGAGCTATTTCATACTTATTATAAAGATGTTTTTCGAGCTTGTTATTATATGGTTCAAAATAAATATGATGCGGAAGATCTATGCCAGGACGTTTTTACTAAAGCATTATGTGAGGATTTTCAAGCGATTCAAAATCAAAAATCCTGGCTACTTAGTATTGCCATGAACATGTCACGAAATTATTTAAAGAAAAATAAAAGAATGATATTAAAGGAAACTGTTCAACTTCTTACATTCATGCGTTTTGGGGATAGCCCAACTATCGAACAAAAAATCGAAAAGAGTGAAAGTAAAAGTGAAGTAGTTGAATTAATGAATAAACTACCAATTCGCTTAAGAAAAGTCATGGTATTAAAGTATGTTCATGAATGTAAAGATAAAGAAATAGCAGATATTTTAAAGATCCCCGAAGGTACGGTAAAGTCTAGACATTTTAAAGGAAAACAATTAATTAAAAAGTTAATTCAGGAGGATAAAAATCTTTTCATTGAATGGAGGAATGGACTTGAGAAGTATTGAGGATCTATTAAAGGTAAAAGTAAAAAACGATATTATTGATATTCCTAATGAAAATAAAATGTGGAATAAAGTTGTTTCTAATCTTCAAAAGGGTGATCAGGCCACAACTAAACGTTTAATGAAGCCAAAGCTTGTAGTCTCTGTAATATTAATGGCTATCGTTTTAACAACTACTCCTGTATTGGCAAAATACTCGAATGAACTTTTAGAATGGATGCGAGATATAAATGGAAATGGAATTATTACCTCTTTAGAAAATGGATTCGGACAAGAAATCAACAAAACGACAAAAAATGGACTCGGAGTGTTACAGGTGCATAATGTCGTTTCGGATGAAAATGGTACTACTATTAATATTAGCTTAGATATCGATCATGATCATTCAATAAGTGCAGCAGGGTTTGATGATGCACTGTTAATAATGGAAGATGGAAAAGAAGAGAAGCTTGATGCAACTGTAGTTTATAATAAAAAATATGATAAATTAGTCGGCTACTTGCATACTGATAAAGAGATTTCAGCGGATAGTAAAGTCATTCTCCAAATTGGTGGTCTTTCCGAAATACAAACGAAAACAGTAAAGCTTAAATCTTTGATTCAGGACGATACAAAAACGATTCCAATAAATCAAGACGGCATATCTCAAATCAAGTTCATTTCTAATGAATATCGTAACGGGGAGTATCAAATAGATTATCTTATTGAATTAGAAGAGAAAAATAATATCGATCATGCTTCCTTAGTTTTTAGTTTTCAAGATAAACGCATTTTAAGTTCAGGAGTAGTATATAAACGTCCCCAACCGAATGTTCTAAAACTCAGTGAATCATTCAGGCTGGATAAAAATGAACTGGATAATGTAGAAATGAGTTTAGCATATAATGATAGAGGCAATTATTATCCTGAAATGTGGCAGCTGGAATTTGAATATAATTATAATCTTGCAAAAAAATCTACCTATACGATGAAATTAAACAAAACAATTGATATGGGGATCCAGAAGCTTCAATTGAAAAACTTAGTCATCACTCCAAGTAGAGTGAAGATATATTTTGACAAGAAAAATAGTAATAGTGAATCAAATGAAGTTTTTATTAATTATAATGAAGTAACTTTGCAAATTGGAGATGAAAGTTTGGAAGGATATATAGATAGTGAAGGCTATATTTCTTTTGAAACTCAGGGAGTATTAGAAAATATAAAAAGTAAACAAATTTCACTATCCTTCAATAATGCGAGAGTTAGTTATAAAGGGGGAAAACAAGACAAAGTACGCCTTACAAACATTTCTAATGAACCAAATACCATTCACACTGAAATAAAAGGTTTTCAAATAGAAATTACTTATTATTCTAAGGGTAATGATTTGATTGTAGAGTCTGAAAGTAATGACATTCGCTTTGGTGGGATTACACAAAGTGTCATTTATAAAAAGGACAAAAGGATTTTTGCTGATAAGCGTTCCGAGGATGGATTGCATCGACATAATAATCAAGTAGAAACATTTAAAAATATAAAGGATAAAGATCTTACTTTAAATATTTTTTTATTTACAGTTTACGAGGAACGTCCGAAAACTGTTATTCTTAAATAAACCATGTAATAAACTTAGCTCTTACGATCATTCATTTCGGGACTCATTCAATGGAAAGAGTCCCGAAAATACTTGGTCAATCAAGATTCATGGACAATTTCTTTCAAATAATCATCGCTATTCCCGGAATTACCTAATGACATTTGATTCGCCATTGCCAATAGGTAATCCACTTCCATCGATTTTGATACAATTAGTCGGTCTGTTTTGACCGTTAATCCTGTCTTCATACACTCCACTATTTCCACTTAAGAATTCCTGAAGAAATGCTATCGTTAGTTCTTGAATGGACTTCATTACATCAGGTGATTCATCAGAGATAAGCCTACTAATCGTTGAAAATGATAAATGCTTCGCACCGATTACTTTTATAAATGAGCTACTTTTAGGTAAATGCTCATACATTTCCATTTGTTTCTTGATATAGCGTTTAGCAATATTTTTGCTCTGTTCTTCGTCATCTTCGTCTAAAATTGCATCGAGATACTCTTCATAAGAAGTGGCTTCTTGACGAATATTCAGAATGGGGATATTAGGCATCTTGTGATCGATTAAATGCAAACTTGCATCATATAAAATGGCACATCGTATACGTTCTTCAATAGCAGCAATATTGAAAACGGTTGCTCCACCTAGTGAATGGCCTAATACGGCAATTTTATCGGTGTCAAATAATCCATTGAAAAATTTCTCCTGGTTCCATTTTTCTAAAGAATCCACTACTAATTGTACATCCTGCATTCTAGTTTTGATCTGTGTTTCGTCATTTGGATGTCTTTCTGCTTGTGTGATAACTTCTCCATTAGGAAAGACCGTTAAGAAACTATCATATGGTACACTAATTGCAACAACAATGTATCCTTTTTGGACTAATGCTGTTGTGATCTCAAGATACAAATCTCGATCGATCCCAAATCCTGGAGAAAATAATACGACCGGAAATGAAGTATTTGGAATAGGAGTCGCATGATCTTTAACAGAAATAATAACCTCTTTTAACTTTTCAATATGAATCCCTACATTGGAAAAGATGTCTATTGCTTCTTGAATGGCAGGGGAGAAAAGAGAGATAAGATTTGTTTCTATGTCAGTTATTGTATTCTCTAATGCTGGGTAAAAGATGCTGATAGGAAAAGAGCGCGATCCTCTACCTTTTGTATATATCTCTTTTCGACTTGTATCCTCTACAACTTTAACTACTCTACCAACCTTTAAATTAGTGAACATAAAAATTCCCCCATATATATATAAGAATATACTTTATTTTGTTTTCACAATTCTAGAGACTCATAGCTTTGTAAAAATTCCACAAATAGTTACATATTCCTTCTATAAAACAGCAAAAATAGATGTGGATTAGTACAAGATTGCAATAAAGCATAGCTTAAAACCATGCTACATCCATTATTACTAATTAATTTTCATAAACACATGAATATTAGAATGATAAAGGAAATTAAAAAAGGGGGAAAATGAAGTAGGAAAGAAGCCAATCTGGGGTCAGACCCCCACCCGGGATATCTAGAATACATATAGCTTTTCTGTATTAGATACAAGAATTTGGGGTCAGACCCCCCTTTTACCCTTTAATAATTAACAGCTTTTTCTTCATCAAGGGCTTTTGCAAGGGAAGCTTTGATTGTTACTTTATTTAAAGGCAGATTTAAGTGAATAGCAGCCATAGCTATTTTAGGTTGGAGGCCAGATAATATCGTTTTTACACCGATTAGTTGTAGGGCATCGATTAATTGGGAGAGATGATAGACAGACTCTTCATCAATTGTATGTACACCAGATAAATCTATGTAAAGTGTTTGAATACCGTTCTGTGCACACTTTTGAAGTGTACGTTCTATTAATAAGCTTTTATCAAAGTCAATATCTCCGATTAAAGGTAGTAGAGCACTATTCTTGTTTAGTGAAATGACTGGGGTGCTCAATTCACGAATAGTATCTTGTTGTGCTTTATTATTTGCCTCAGTAAATTTTTCAATGACTTTACTAAAAGCTTTAATAATGACTAAATGCCAGGAATGAATTTGCGAATGATTATATTCCCTTTCATTTATTGATATAAACTCTTCTATTAAATGGAAGTATTGATCCTGTACTCGAAAAAACTCCCTTATTATTCTGTTAATAGGAGTATTTACATGCTCTTCATCATAGGCAACTTCATTGATCCATTCCTCAAAGGAATTAAAAAATTTTGCTTCCTCTTCAATAAATACTTTGCATAAGTGCTTATGGAAATCATTATTTTGCCTTTTTAATTTCCTTATAACTTCAGAATTATTGGAACTATAAACACCATCATCATCATCTTTATTTAGTGAGTCATACCAATCCTCAGTTAATTGGTTGATTTTATTTAATAAAAAATTATATAAATCATTATTTCTATGCATATTTTTTCCACCCCCAAATCAAAGTTACCAATTAATTATATATCTTTATTCTTTTGGAGGGAATATTATTAATATTTAAATAAGAAAGAGGTTATTACACAGACTATTATTCCACCTTATTTTTAAAGCTAATTAGTAATGCTTTGATTGCCAAACCAATAGCTATCCCTGGTATAACAGACAAAATCGGTAACCAAATCGGACCAAATAACTGGCCGAATAATGTAAATGTTGATGAGTATATTGTGCCAACTGTAACGGTATATGCGGTGAACACAAATATGATGGAGGTATACGAATTTTTGCCACCACCTGCATCTTTGAATGCATCCCACATTGAAAAGAAATATAAACATGGGTAAAACATGAGCCAATCATAATTTGCTAGTGCAATGGATTTTTCAATTTCTCCATGAAAACTCAATACGATAATCGCATTAAAATGAGCTTTGACATTAATTAATACTTCCAATATTAAAAAAACAAGTCCTTTTACATACTTACCATTAATAATTTGACCAAATCCTGGGAAAGCGATACTCCATAATAATGCTTCTGTTGGTTTTTGTCTTGCCACATTACTCTAACCCCCTATTTAATTTTTCTATGGGTAAAGTTGCTTCCATCTCTCTAGAGTTTATTTTCTATTTTAATATGCCCTAATCAATTTTCCTTCAAAAATGTAACTATTGGCAGAACAGCAAATCATGGGTCTGACAAAAATCAAGGCAATATTCGAAATGAATAAATAATGATATTATTCTGATTTGGCTGTGAAATAATGTTTAATTAAATTTATTTTGGGTATATAAATAAATTGCAAAGGAGGTTAATCAATGGAAATAATCATGAAAAATATGAATTTTGATTTTCAACAAATCATAGAAGGAAGTTTAAATGCAAATATTATTTTAGATGACCGAATCATTGTTTATGCCAATAAAGCAAGTAAGTTGTTATTAGGATATAATGAAAATGATGAGATCCTTGGTAAAAGATTCGATCAATTTTTACATCCCGAATTTCATTCCATATGTAAGGAAAGACTAAGACGAGTGACAGAAAACATGGAGATTGCTCCATTAATGGAACAAAAAATGTTTCAAAAAGATGGTTCAGAAATTGATGTAGAAATAATGGCCATACCTTATAAACATTCAAATAATAAGATGATGTCCCAAATTGTTGTACGGGATATAACCGAAAAAAAACATGCTCAGCACCTTATCATGCAAACAGAAAAATTATCACTTATTGGAGAATTAGCAGCAGGTATTGTACATGATATCCGTAACCCCATCACTGCTATTAAAGGATTTCTGCAATTATTAAAAGCAGAAATAGCTAATAACACATACATAGATATAATTGAAACAGAAATTCAGCAAATTGAGGATATTGCCAATGAATTATTATTTTTGGCAAAACCTAAAGAAACCGTATGGCAAGTTGAAAGCCTGTTTGATATCTTAAATGAATCAGTAAATTTATTTAGTACGGAAGCATTTAAAAGGAAGATAAATATTAATATTTATACGGGAAAATATAAAAAGCTTTTTGTCCTAGGAGATAAGGTTCAGTTAAAGCAAGTTTTTGTTAATTTAATCAAAAATGCACTCGAGGCTATTAATAAGAGCGGAGAAATTATCATAAATATTAATAAAGATGATAAATATGTTTATACGAATATTCGAGACAATGGAATAGGGATTCCTTCTGATAAATTAGATCATATTGGACAATCCTTCTTTACTAGCAAAAAGGAAGGAACAGGTCTAGGTTTAATGGTTACCCAAAATATTATCTCAAGCCATAAAGGGAAAATTATGGTGAAAAGTAAAGAAGGAATTGGAACAAATTTTACCATCCAGTTGCCATTATACCCTTCATAAAAGTTCATTTTTATATCAATTAATTTATTTATACATATATCTTTTCAAGTTCATCTTTTACATAGTAGCAAATAATTTTTCTAACAGCTTTCATTCTTAGATAATAAATACAATTAACATATGAAAATTATTACGGAAAAACGTTTGGAGATTACTGCCAAACGTTTTTTATTATTGGTGAACGAAATGTAGAATGAGTCATTAGGGGGAAATTACCAGATGAAAGAGATGAATCAAACGATTACTATAAAAGGAAGAAATATGATATCAATGAAATTTTTTTTTAGAGGGTACATAAATGAAATCAATAATTAAGAATCTGCTATATTATTTTTGTATATTTTTATGTTGCATCTTGTTGAGCGCAATATTTAAACATCAGTTAAACCTTTCACCAACTTTTTTTAGTTGCCTAGGTTTGTTTTTGGGAAATTTAGTGCTTGTCTATTTCAGATCAAAAGGATTAGTAAAAGACAATCTAAAGGGAATAGCGAATTTAATGTATGAAGATGTTTCAGAAGAAGAATGGGATCAAGAAAACCTTACATAAAGAAATTTAGATTTCACGATTGAAAGTATTCAATATATTGATTTGTATACAAAAAAACTAATGAAAACCGAAAAGGGTACTGTATTGTTAAATGAAGCTCTTGATAATATGGTAAATCGCATTGGTGCATATATTGGTGAAGTAATAAAAAGGACTATCAATCAAGATTTTACTTGGTATGAATTCAACTCTGTTTATCATCATTCTAAGTCACTTGCTTGTGTGGCTGAAACTACTAGGCCATATACTCTCCTCTACTCTAAAAAGAAAGATAGAGCTATTTTACCTTTGAGCGTGGTAGAACAATTTTTAAAAGGGGATTCAGTATATACAAGCTTACAAGAATATGTTGAAAAAATGATACGTGCCTATTCACAATGATAAAAACTGTGTCCTAATATTTATATTTTGACAATAAAAATCCATTCATTCAATTATTTTGAAATAGTAGGTAGACAATTTTAAGTCTACCTTTTTTGCGACTTATTTTTCTATTTTACGTCTCAGTATGTAGAAAGGAGAATGAAATAATGAATAAGGGTATGGCAATTACTTGATGGAAGGGACTATTAGTAAGCTGATACTTAACTCAGGCTACCTTTGTCAAGCTTAGCGAAAATAAATTTTATTGCTAATTAGTAAGGTGTTAATGAATAATTATCAACAAAGTGGAAAATGAAGTAAATTATTCAAATAACATACAATGGAATGATATAATTTAAGAACGATCTACATAGTGAATGGAGGTAAGTAAAAGTGGTTTCTTTTATCGTTCAAATCGGTATTGCTAGTACTTTATTTATATTCTCTAGTATTGCCGCATGGTATGAAGGTAGCGAAATAATGGATAACCCTTGGGAATGGAGGTACTCTACACCTTTTACACACCTGGTAAAGGGGGGAGTTAGTTATGCAAACGAAATACTTCCTTTAGATTATTTTGTATATGCCATAAAATTTCAACCTACCTTCCCAATCATTATGCTGCTGACTAGTTTATATTTGTTCATAATCATTGGACACCGTTTATTGAAGCAAAGGAAAAAATGGTTTGCTTATTTTTTGACTTTCATAGGTGGCTCATTCGTTTTAGTTAGTTATTTCACTTTCAGTTCACCAACCGTTGGAGGTCGAATGATGTTCAAACTTTTCTTAGCTCTTGGTTTCTTGTTTATAGGAATTGGACTAATGAGTTATTTAGTGCGATTCAATCGAATGAAGGTGAAAAGGGGAATAAACTAGTTTTTGACTGTTAAGTGCATTGCCCATTTAGGAAGGATGCACTTTTTGACTTGAAAGAAGAAGTTTCTTTATTGGAAAGAATGGTTAGATTTGAAAATGAATTTTATATTTTTATTGTTAGTGAAGAAAAGGAGTATGAACGGATTGAGTTTAACGAATTACCTAGGATGTAATTTTATTCTACCAACCAATAATTTTTCTAGTAATAATATGATTATCATAGGAAATAACTTTTCAGATCACAGTAATAGAAAAAATGTTAGAAAACATATGACAACGCAAAACATCTATGAAATATCTACTTCAGAGAATGTGGGAATTTGTTTGGATAAGCAAGAAAGTAAAATTTCACCTCATAATTATCAAAAGGAACTACGAGCATTGAAAGCTCTACTTGACATGCTGGATAATTATCTCGATAACGGAGATTATTGTGAATTATATACTTGTTGGGTTGGAGAGGAATTAGAAGAAAGAAATATAGAACTGGATCAAACGATTATTCTCGGTGATTTAAAGATAGATAATATTGAAATTAAAGAGAATACACTAATAACTATAAGAAAGTAATTTTTTATCATAATCCACTGAACTAAATAGGTTTAATGAGTTGAAATGAAAGTGACAGCTAAAATATGCATTGTAACAATTTTTATAAAGGAGTGAAGGGTATGAAAAGGTTTGTGATTATAACAGTAGGCAAAACACATAGCGGAAAAACCACTTTTGCTAAATACTTAGAGCAAAAATTGTCTCATTCAATTGTCATTGACCAAGATAATCATGCTGAATTCATCAACAAGTATTATAGGGGATTAATACCTAATAAAGGGCCGAATACGATCAAATACACCATTACTCAAACAATTGTTGATTATGCGGTAAATCAAACAAATGATCATCTTATTATTTGTAATTCAAATCGTTCCCGCAAAGGCCGCTTGGATTTGCTTCATTACTTTCAGCAAAAGGGATTTATTCGTATCCTCGTTCATTTTGATATTCCAGATCATGTTCTTCAAGAGCGAGTATCTACCACTCAGCGAAGTACAGCTATATTTAGGAGTGCTTCTACATTTGAAGAGGTACTTACTCGTCAACAAGCGGAGTCGAATAGAAGTGACATAATGGATCCAATAGAGGGAGAAGCAGAACACTTATTTATCATTAAAAACCCAGAGGAAGTTCATTTTATCACCCAAAAAATTATTCATATTGCACAAGGTTGTTAAGGTATGGGCAAATTGAATTCAAGGTATTTCTCTATGCGTGATAAAAAGGTTTATTTAATGCTTATCCTATTTTTTTTTCCTTGTATTCTTTGGTTGTACGAAATCACCATCTAATAAAGAACCATTCGTACCTGAATCAACAGACATAGTAAGCTCATATAAAGGAATAGAAAATGTAGCAAGACTTAAAGATTTTATTCGGAATGTACGGAATGAGAAAGAAGATCAGATAAGGGTAGTTTCCTATACATAGGCGGTTTCTGTATAATAGTCTTTTGTAAAAGCCCTACTGCCGGCTTTTACACCTAATAAAGTATTCAGCGGTTTTGATGAAGCTTGCAACTCTTTTCTCAGTGAAATGATGGGAAAAGCATTTTTCACCAGATATTTATTAGTAATAACTTACTTAAATATTTACAATGTTCGAGAAAAGACTATAGAAGGGGATCCTATCATCAGTGATATTTCTTTCAATGGAGAATTTCTTGAAGTGGAAAGAGATACAATACGAGATAAGTATGGTGAAAATACAATTACAAACCATCATTGTAAATCAATATCAGTGATGAAAGATGAGAATAATTATGATCAATATATTTTGACGGAGTGTAGTGGCTTTCAAAGACCTTATTATTTAGGAACAGATAAAAAATAAGATTCATTTATTTCCTTTAAACGATTCAAATATCTGAATCATTTTTTCTCTATAATTCTCTTTAATTCTTTTGCACGATCTTCAAGAAAACACTGCATATATTTTTCTAAAAATAATCTATCTGCTATGCTTCCGAGTATTCCAAAGGGTGATTGATAGTCAAAGGTTTCCATCATAAGTGTACCTTTTCCGTATTCAACAAACTCATGTGTATGAATAAACGAGTGGAATGCACCTTTTACCATAATGTCGATAAATTTATGTAGTTTGTCTATTTCTATAATCTTAGCTGTCAATTTTTGTTTTACTCCAAAATGTATAGCTTCCCATACAACTATATCTCCATTTTCCAAGAGACCAGCAGTAACACCGCCAATTGCTCGTTCACTTGTTTTTCTAGTGGTTTTCATATGTATTTCTACACTTCGAGCATAATCAAAACAAATAGTAATAGGTGCTTCAATATAAATCGAATACTTAATAATTGGCATGTTTTTATATCCCCCTGTATATAGTAATGGATAGTTATTGTTTTAATTAGGCTGTATTAGTATAGTTTGTTGCTTTTGTAAAAGCCCTACTGTCAACTTTTACACCTTAAAGGAATTCATCACTTTTTTTGAAAATTGTGAAACATTCAATGCGATCTCCTCGTATATTTTTACTAACAGAAAAAAGTGAAAAAGGTGGAGATATATATGTTTATGGGGATGCAAACCTTGCCTGTTGTATATGTTGATAATAATACCATTGAAACCTTAGAGAATGTAACTATTACATTTGATGGTGATAATGCGAAGGAGCCTACTTTTAAAAAAATTAAAAGTGGAGAAAGAGTTTCGACAGCATTGTATAATAAAGTGGATGGCAAAAAAACAGTATATATGAAGTATTATAATAAAAAATTAAGGATTACAGAAAGACAAGAAATCTTCGAAGGGCTCGATCAATCACCATTAGGTACAATGGGGACGATATTGGTCGAAGTTCAAAATAAAAAAAGCGACGGGAGATATGAAATTAATATTGTGAAAAATTTTACTTTATAGAGACAATGTGGGAATGCAGTCTTAAACTCATACACTCACGACAAATATGAAAAAAAGAGGTGAGTGTATGAATAGCATTAAGACCGACATATTAATAAGGCTATTATTCTTTTATAATCCTAATGAAACATATTTAACTTCTAAATATTCCTCAATTCCGTGGTGACCACCTTCACGCCCAAGTCCACTTTGTTTGAAACCACCAAAAGGAGCTTGAGGGGTGGAAGGGAGACCATCATTGAATCCGATGATACCGTATTCCAAACCTTCGATAATTCTGATGCCTTCTGAGATGTTTTCAGTAAAGACGTAAGCAGCCAGACCGAAAATGGAATCATTTGCTCGTCTAATTACTTCCTCTTCACTTGTGTAGGAAGCAATAGGAGCAAGTGGCCCAAAAGTTTCCTCTCTCATACAAAGCATTTCATCATTTACATTTGAAAGGACAGTAGGTTGGTAGAATAATCCGTTTTCTAAGTTACCACCTGTTTCAATCTTTGCCCCTTTCTGTACAGCATCCGATACATGCTGTTGTACCTTAGAAATCGCTGCCTCATCAATTAAAGGACCAATTTCTGTTCCTTCATCCAATCCATTCCCAATCCGTAGCTCTTTTACCTTCGCAGTAAATTTAGTTGTAAATTCATCTAGAATTTCTTCGTGGACATAGATTCGATTTGAACAGACACATGTTTGTCCAGCATTACGAAATTTAGCGGCAATTACACCGTCAACCGCTTTATTCATATCAGCGTTTTTAGTTATGATGACAGGGGCATGGCCACCAAGTTCAAGCGAAATTTTTTTAACAGTGTCTGCTGAGCCGCGCATTAACAGTTTTCCTACTTCTGTTGAACCAGTAAAAGTAAGTTTTCTCACCTTTGGATCCTGTAGCCATACTTCACCAATTTCCTTCGGATCACCTGTAATAACATTAATAACGCCTTTTGGGATTCCGGCCTTTTCAGCTAATTCAGCAAGCTTTAAAGCCGTTAACGGAGTCTGCTCTGCAGGCTTGACGACAACAGTACAGCCAGCAGCAAGTGCTGGACCCACTTTACGTGTAATCATGGCAGCTGGAAAATTCCAGGGTGTAATAGCAGCAACGACACCAACGGGTTGCTTTTGAACCCACAGTCGTTTGTTTCGCTGTGTGGCAGGAATCATTTCCCCATAAACTCTTTTTCCTTCTTCAGCGTACCAGGATAGAAAACCATTTGCATATTGAATTTCTCCAAGTGCTTCCTTTAACGGTTTTCCTTGTTCAGCGGTCATGATGTTTGCAAGCTCCATTTCATGTTCTTTAACGAGGTCATACCATGCTCGAATAAGATCTCCGCGTTCATAGGCTGAAAGTGCAGCCCAGTGAGGAAATGCATCACTTGCTGCGTCAATGGCAAGCTGTGCTTCTCTTTTTCCACCAAAAGGCACTGTTGCGATGACTTCACCTGTAGCGGGATTAGTAACCTCTAATACAGGGTTATCGCTTCCTATCCATTCGCCATTGCAATACATTAACTGTTTTTCCATGCTTTTTCACTCCATTCTGTTAAACTTCAACTACCTATCGAGAAAAACATATGATTCATTTCTTCGAAGTCTTTTCTATAATTAAGGATACAAGGAAGTATCCATTCAGTAAAACCATTTGCATTCGTATCCATTACATAGAAGATGTTTTTCAGGAAACTACAGAAAAAATAGATACAAAATAGAAGAAGGAAAGAGTAAAAAAATCATAATCAAAATTTGCAGCGACTTATTAGTAGTCAATCTATTTTGGAAACGAACATGAAAAAATCCTCCATTAATAGAAGTTATCACTTTCTACCAATAGAGGATTTGTAATGTATTATAGATTAAAGCTCTGTGAATTATAATTCATCCAACTTTATTTTCCTTTTGCTAATTTTTCATGATCAATAAATTGAGGAGGCTGTTCCATCCAGCCCTTTTCTATCATTAATGTCATCCCATCTTCACCGTAAGCACCAGTTTTTGTAATGAAACTTCCATACATCGCACTTATATCCCTACGCATTGTAGCCGATAATCCAGCACCATATGTCATCATTCCAAGATTTGAAAGAATGCCGATTATATAAAGCATTAGCTGATCTGAAAAAGGGGCAGTGGTTGAGCCATTTACACTTTGATCCCATATATTAGGAAAGGGTATATCACATTCTTCTAGAACATCACGAATTGAACTGAGGATGTGTTTACTCAATTGTTTGCCACGACTAAAATATTCTCGGAGTACTTGTTCCTGTGCTACTTGGGAAAAGCCTATACAGATTGCTCGCCCAATTTCGTTCTGATAGGCATTGGTGATTAAATGAGTGACTTCGATACTTAATAGGGAGCGCTTACGTCCAAGCCATCCTGTCAAGAAGTTTTCTTTTTTGACAAAGTCTATCTTGGTAGGATAGGTCATAAAAGGCATTCGAACAAAAATTCCTTTTTGCTGCAATTTATCAATGGTATCATTATATAGCTGAGACGCGTCATCGATAAAGTCTTTGAACATGAAACGAATATCTTCTCTTGCAGAGCTTGCAAAGAATGTAGAGTGGGAACTAATCCCAAAACGGCACATTTGATAGGCACTTTGTATATAAAAAACATCAGAAAATAATTTAGGAGCTTTCGGAACTACATGTTTTTCAATTTTAAAAGCCTCAGGTATAACAATATTTTCCTTTTGGAAGAGTTCAGCGATCCGGTCTATATGTTTATTTACAATCTTTTGAATGCTTGTAAGCACTGAATCTATTTCTGGATCTGTGTTTGTTTCTATAAAGTGAGTCAGTAGACAATTAGCTACACTATCGTTCAAATATGTTGTCCAAAGAGCTGAAATTTCAGCACTTGTTAGCTTCACAATATTTATTTTATCGCTCATTTTTCATATCCCTCCATATTTCTATATTTCCCGAATAGATGAAAGGATATAATAACTAATTCACGACATTCTTAAGAGAAGGCTGTTTTCGTATCGTTTGTTGCTTTTATTCCCAATAAAGGGTTCTAGCGTATCTTATGGTGATTGCAGCTCTTTCTCAGTAATATGAAACGTGTAGCGATCCTCAGTTAATATTTATTAGTTATAATTTTACTTAAATAGAAACAACGTTTGAGTAAAGAGCCTAAGAGAAAAATATTACTCTTAATAAGACGAACGTTTTATAAGATTGATAAAGAGTAATAAACTATTACTTAAAATACTTGCAATGCCTAGCCAAAACAACCAATGGTTAGAGGTGACCCACGCTGTATATAGGATAAATAGTGCAATAAGGATGGAAATATAATTTCCCGCCCGATTTGTTTTTCTATTACTTTGAAGCTTTTGAGTTATTTTAGAAATAGAATGCTTTACTGATTGTTTTACGTAATAGGATTTTTCTTTGATCTTTTTTTTAACAAGCGTTTTCTGCTCAATTAAATTATTTACAGTTGAATTCATCATTTTTCCCACCCCGATTCCGACGTCTGGAGAACTCAGTCAATACTTGTTTTTGAAAACGATCGATCATTTGGGGATCCTCTTCCTGAATTTCAATCGTTGCTATTTCTTCAAAACCATCATGCTCTTCTCCATCAAAGTGATAGAGCTTTTTTAATAATTTCCAAAAAGTTTCTATTTCATCCGTTGTAAAATCATGAAATAGTTCTGCTAAAAAATACGTGGATCTTTCCGAACATGCAACCAATATTTTATACCCTTCTGGTGTAATTTCGATATTAATCGCTCGCTTATCTAGTTTACTTGAAACTGTTTTTATGTATCCTTTTTTTGATAGACTTGAAATTAACTTGTTTGCATTCTGTTTTGTCGTACCTAGCTTTTTAGCAATATTCATAAGAGTGGTACGTTCAAGGGGCAAATGTGCAATGGCGATAAGAGCCATATGCTGTCGAGAAGTTAAATCCTCTAGAAATTCATCACCGTGAGATTGAACTTTATTGACAACGGAAAACAATGTCGCATAACTTTGCTGCATAAAATGCAGTTCTTTTAGTAAAAGATTAATATTCATATGTGGTTCCTTTCTAAAAAAAGTCAACATGTTTACAAAATAAGAATACCATTTCTGGAATAAAAGTCAATATGTTGACTAAAATGATGTAAGTATTGATTAGGCTCTCAAAACTTGTTGTTAAGTAATATTATAAAAAAATAGGCTCCTAAAAATGAGAGATAGTAACCTCATAGTTTTTTTAGGTAGCCCTAAATAGCGTAAAATATGATGGAGCAATTTTAGCTTATTACATTTTCCCAATGATTACTCCTAGAAAGGCTAGGCTTATCCCTAAAAGATAGCTAAAGACTAAATAAATAACTTGAGTATTCCATTTTTTATTTACTATTAATTGAATATTTTCTAACTTAAAGGTTGAAAATGTTGTAAAAGCACCCATAAATCCAGTTCCTAATAATAGGAGGGGGAGACCACCTGTTTCTGTTCCATAAATGAAACCTAGTAGAAATGATCCCATTAAGTTAATGATAAATGTTGCTAGCGGGAATGAGGTTGGTTTTCTCTTTTTCATCCACTGACTGATCGAATAACGGGTAATGGCTCCAAAAAAGCCTCCAAATGCTACCGCAATTGCGTTAATCACCATCATTTGTATGTTTCTCCTTCTCTTTGTAATCGATTCTTTGTACATATTTCTCCTAAACGGTAACCGAAGTATGAAAAAAATAATCCACCGAAAAGACTACCAAGGACATAGAGAATAGCAAACCCCCATAGTGAGTTTTGTATTAATTGAATGGACTCGACACTAAAGGTTGAAAAGGTGGTAAACGATCCTACCAGCCCAGTACCGAAGCCAGTTAAAAGGGCAGGTGAAAGAAGTTTTAATTTGGATAAATAGGTTGTAAACCACCCTAAGACAAAACACCCAATTAAATTAATTATTAATGTTGCAATAGGGAATGGGGAGGACCACCAAATAACGGAACTTAAACCAATATAATAACGTAAAAGGGAACCAATTATCCCTCCAATTCCTACAGATAAATAGCTCATTTGCTCACCTCAAAAATTATTCGTTTGATTCTATTTTCTCTATACTCACTAAAAAAAGGTGTGTTGAAATCGTAGTATAAATCAATCATTCCAGTTTATACGATAAAAGGATCGACTTTTGCCTAAAAAAAATTAGACTCCTACCCTATATAGGGTAGGAGTCATTAGCTTTAAGCACTTAAGGGCGAACTCCATCGCCGCATATTTAATTACATGTATTTTATCATAATTGCGTAAAAATGTTTAGTGTTTTTAGTGAATTTTAAGATCCTTGCTGAAAAGGTTACTATATAAAAGTTCATGAATATCCTCTTTTTCAGCTTCGTATGAACTTTTGGAAAAGACTCTTTTCTCAAACATTGTTTCTATTTAAGTAAAGTTATAACTAATAAATATCAACTGAGGATCGCTACACGTATCATTTTACTGAAAAAGAGCTGCAATCTCCATCAGAACCGCTAGAATCCTTTATTGGGAGTAAAAGTCGGCAGTTCGGCTTTTACAAAAGCAACAAACGATAAGAAAACAGCCTTGGAAAAAGCAAGTTGTGATGATTTTATGTCATTCATAGGAGAGAACTTGTTTGTTGCTATAATTGTTTCTAAAATAAAAGGAAAGATTATCCTTGAAAGGATGGAAAAAAATGTTTAAGAAAAGTGTCTTAATTATTCCACTGATCGTAGTAATGTTCATCATTTCAGCATGTTCTAATTCTGGTGATGAGAGTAAAGAACCAAAGGAAAAAGAGGTTAGCCACACAATGCCAGTGGAGGAAACAGCAAGCGCCGCTATTTTACCTAGTTTTCTTGATAATAGCTCTGAAACGATTCAAACGATTTATCAAGCCGCTGCCTCACATCAAGAATTGCTAGAACATATGCCATGTTATTGTGGCTGTGGAGAAATGGGACATGAGAATAACTATGATTGTTTTATTCAGGAGAATAAACAAAATGGTGCAATCGTATGGGATGAACATGGTGTGAACTGTGATGTATGCTTAGAAATTGCTGCTGAATCAATGGTTGAATACCAAAAAGGAAAATCGATGTTAGACATTCGAAAAGAAATTGATGAAAAATATAAGGAAGGTTATGCTAAACCAACGCCTACACCAATGCCTGAAGCATAAAAAAACCGGGACTGTTTAATAAACAGTCCCGAGCTTTTATTAATTTGCAATTGAATCTGTCAAAAAGTCTGTGTCTGGTTTTGCCTTTAATTTTGTTACTTCAATATAGGAGATATGCTGGTCCTCAATCTCCTTAACTTTAAAACAATACCCGTCTTCTTCAATAAAATCATTTTTCTTTACATTATATTTCTGGGTGAGTATCCATCCACCAATTGTATCCACATCTTCCTCATTCAGATGGGTTCCTAGTAAATCATTCACTTCAGTAATCAAAACCTTTGCGTCAAACAGATAATGACCATTAGAAATCTTTCTTACTTCTGATATTTCATCTGAGTCAAATTCATCCCGAATTTCCCCTACGATCTCCTCGAGAATATCTTCAATGGTCACTAACCCTGCAGTACCCCCATATTCATCAATTAAAATGGCTAAATGTGTTCGTTCTTTCTGTAATTTAACGAGTAATTCATGGATAGGAATACTTTCAATGACTCGGATCACTGGTTTTACAAATCGTTCAATTGACATATTTTCTGAGCTTAGTTCCTTATTAATCCAAGCCGTCATTATTTCTTTTATATTAATGACACCAATCATATTATCTTTATCGCCATCCATTACAGGATAACGTGTATATCTTTCATGATTTACTATTTCAAGTACCTCTTTGATTGATGCATCAATTGATATACATGCAATCTCGGGACGAGGCACCATTATTTCCTTTGCAATTCTCTCATCAAACTCAAAAATATTGTTAACATATTTGTACTCAGACTGATTGATTTCACCATTTCGATAGCTTTCTGATAAAATAAGGCGAAGCTCCTCTTCTGAGTGTGCTTGTTCATGTTCAGATGCTGGTTTTAATCCGAATAGCCCTGTAATAAAACGTGCAGAACCATTTAATGCCCATATAAATGGGAAAAGAATTTTGTAAAACCAAATCAATGGTTTCGAGATCAGTAATGTAATAGTTTCAGCTTTTTGTATTGCGAACGTCTTTGGAGCGAGTTCTCCAATAACGACATGTAAAAATGTAATAACAAGAAATGTTACAATAACAGAGACCAAATGTGAGGTTGAGTCTGACATGTTCCATTGATGAAATAATTTCTTAAATAACTCCCCAACAGTGGGTTCTCCTAACCATCCAATTCCAAGAGCGGTAACTGTTATACCGAGCTGACAAGCTGATAAATACTCATCTAAGTGGCTAATTATTTTCTTCGCTGATAGAGCCATTTTATTTCCATCTTGAATGAGTTGATCAATTCTTGTTGTTCTCACTTTTACTACTGCAAATTCTGCCGCAACAAAAAATGCAGTTAACGCAATTAAAATCACCAAAACAATTATATTTACTATGTCCAATTAGTTCCTTCACTAATGTGAAGGGTTCACCTCCGTGAAAAGAAATTTTAGAATTATACAATTTTACTATACCATTTTAAAGAATAAAAAGAATCCTATTTATTGTATAAATATTGAATATTTTATGGTTATAATTGGTTACAAACAAAAATATAAGGAGTTTATATCATGGGGAAATTCCAAATTAGACTTGCTAGAAAAGAAGAAGGACAAGCTATTATTCAGTTATTACAAGAAACTGCACAATGGATTAAGGATCAAGGGATTAATCAGTGGCAATATTTATTAGATGGAGGAGAAAATCAAGAAATTCTTCAGTGTATTGGTCAGAATTTGACTTATATAGTGTACCACCAAGAGGAAATGATAGCGACTTTTACCCTTTATACAGAGCAAAATGAATGGGATCAATATATCTGGAAGGAAGACTCAAAAGATGCAATATACTTGCATCGATTAGCGGTGAAACCAAGTTATATGAAAAATGGTGTCGGCAAAGAAATGATTCATTGGATCGAGACGGAGTATCAAACAGATAAAACATATTTTAGGCTAGATTGTGTGGCAGGGAACGAGAAGCTTAATCAGTTTTATCAAAAAATGGGCTTTGAGCTTCTAGGGGTATCAAAAGACCATAGTCGATATCAAAAGCTTCTAAAGTGAATAGGAGGGGAGTGGCTTTGTGCTAAGAAGGCTTTTTTTTCAAAGCTCTTTTCTCAAACATTGTTGCCATTGAAAGTAAAGTTTTAACTCAGGAGCTGCAAACTCCATAAAGATAGCCGATAATAAAGAAGAGAACACGCTAGTGTTCACTTCTTTATTTGATGTGGTTATTAATCCAGTTAAGTATAATCTGGTAGACCTCATCTTTATTTAACTCATTCAACATCTCATGGCGTCCATCTTTAAAAAATTGGTATTCAAGATTCCTTAAACCATTCTGCGTGTATTGTTGAATGACTTTTCTTACACCTTTCGTATGTCCACCAACAGGATCATGGTCCCCACTGAAAATAAGGATAGGCAATTCTTTCGGAATTTGTTGGATAAATGGTTGATGGTGAATCTTTTCTAATCCAGTGAATAAATCGTAAAAAAATCCAGAACTACAAATAAATCCACAATAAGGGTCATTTAAATATTTTTCTACTTCTATCGGATCACTTGAAAGCCAGTCGAATTCTGTTTGCGGATCATCAATTCCACGATTATATGCCCCAAACGATAAACGATTGAGTACAGTGCTTGGTTTTTTCAGTCCGTACTTTCGTATTTCTCGTTTTGCAATTTGTTTTCCAATCTTACCTGCGATGCCTGGATTTCCTCCTGTCCCTGAGATGATCACCCCTTGAATCGAATGTGCATATTCCTGAATATATCTTCTAGCAATAAATGATCCCATACTATGTCCTAATAAAAAAATTGGCACATTTGGATATTTAGCTTGGATGAATTGATTGACTTCATAAAGATCAGTAACTACCCGGTCAAAGCCATTTTCTTCAGCAAAGAATCCGTGCAAACCGGCCCTTTCTCCTGTATGTCCATGACCACGATGGTCATTTCCATATACAAAGATTCCTTCTTGCAGGAGAAAGTTTGCAAATGAATCATATCTCTCAATATGCTCAGCCATCCCATGTGATAGCTGAACGATGGCTAATGGCTGTTTATCTGCCATCGTCCAATTTCTTAAATACACTTCAACTTGATCATCCATTGTAAGCCAATCATACGTTCTCACCATTTATTTTCCACCTTTATCATTTGAATGCTGTTAATCTTAATTTCAGATTAAGATAAATTTAATAGAAATAGCAAGAGTAAGAATGATAAAACTATTGGATATCAATTGGAACAACAGCATCTCTAATCTCTTTTTCTAATTCTGCTGTGTATTCATTTGTTTGCTCAGAGGTCCAACCAAACATTTCTTCCATTTTAGAGATGATTGGTTCCTTCCATTTCTTTGCCCAATGAATATTGAAGAAGACAGCTCCTGTTCGTCGGATAAAGAAATCAACAGGCTTTAAGACCATTTCATGTTCAATTGCATACATGAGTTGTGCGTATACAAAAGGGGATAATTGATTTTCTTCTTGCTCTGTACATTCCTTAGCATATTGGAATAAGAAATCAATATTTGTACCATATTTGCTGGCGAGAATAAGGCCCTCTTCTGTAGTTAAACCGTATTGAATGGCTTCTTTTGACTTATTATTTATAAAGGATTCATATTTTTCAGAGCCACCGAAGTCTCCTCCTGATATAGGAAAATGGATGGTTTGACACGGCTTAAACGTCCTTTGTTGTGTTTCAGATAATTCTTTACAAACGAGATCAAGCACATTTTCTGCCATCTTTCGATAACCGGTTAATTTACCACCAGCTATGGTAATTAAGCCACTATCTGCCTCCCATATTTCATCTTTTCTTGAAATTTCTGAAGGGTCCTTTCCCTGTTCATAGATAAGCGGACGAACACCAGCCCAACTAGACTCAACATCGTCCTTTGTAATTTTTACGTCAGGAAAAATATAGTGGATTGCATCAATGACATAATCTCGATCAGAAGATAACATTTTAGGATGTGCAGTATCCTTGTCATAAAAGGTATCCGTTGTTCCAACATATGTTTTACCATCACGAGGAATGGCAAAGATCATTCTTCCATCCGGTGTATCGAAGTAAACAGCTTGATGTAAAGGGAACACAGACTGATCAAAAACTAGATGAATTCCTTTCGTTAAGCGAAGCTGCTTATTATTTTTAGAATAATCGTTGCCTCTTACTTGATCGACCCATGGTCCTGCAGCATTGACAAATTTTTCAGCATGAATTTCAAACTTTTCATTCGTTAGCAGATCTCGGACGATAGCACCGTTGATTTTTTTATTTTCATCATAGAGAAATTGTTCCGCTTTTGTATAATTTACAATGTTAGCCCCGTTTTCTACAGCTGCCTTCATCACTTCAATGGTTAATCTTGCATCATCTGTACGGTATTCGACGTAATAACCGCCACCTTTTAGTCCTTCTTTTTTTATAAGAGGTTCTTTCCTAAGCGTTTGTTCAGCAGATAGCATTTTGCGACGTTCAGTCTTTTTTACTTGAGCTAAATAATCATATAATTTAAGTCCGATAGACGTTGTGAATGCACCAAAAGTTCCCCCTTTATGAAATGGAAGAAGCATCCATTCAGGAGTTGTTACATGTGGACCATTCTCATAGACGATGGCACGTTCTCGTCCTACTTCCTTAACAACATTTATTTCAAATTGCTTTAAATAACGTAATCCTCCGTGTACTAGTTTAGTTGAACGGCTAGATGTTCCGGCCGCAAAATCCTGCATCTCAACTAAGGCAACCTTTAACCCCCGTGTAACCGCATCTAATGCAATTCCAGCACCCGTAATCCCGCCTCCAATAATGAGAAGGTCATATTTTTCCTTTGCCATTTGTGCTAGATTATTTGAACGATGAAAACCCGAGAAATTGTTATTCATTTGAACCGTCTCCTCTTTCATATATTTATCTTTATATAATTATTTGATTGAAAGTAAAAGGTTGAAAAAACAAAAAGAGACCACAACAAGCATTTTAGTCTGACTACTAAAATGTTGTGTGGTCTCTCTTAATCTCCAACCGAATTATTAACTTGATTTTATTCTAACACATAATATTTTTAAGTCCAATGATAAAAATTGAATTAATGTTTTACGACTTCCTGTCCACGGACATTCCATGTAATGGCAAATACGATTGCTGCAAGTACACAAGAAGCAGTTAATAGTATAAATCCTGCGTTCCATCCAGCATAATCCACGATATATCCCATTAATGCATTCGCTGTAACGGTTCCACCTAAATAACCAAATAAACCAGTTAATCCGGCTGCAGTACCTGCTGCTTTTTTTGGAACAAAGTCAAGTGCTTGTAAACCAATTAACATAACCGGTCCATAGATAAGAAATCCAATTGCGATCAAGGAGATCATATCAATCATTGGATTTCCGGGTGGATTAAACCAATAAACGAGAACGGCAATTAAAACCCCTAGCATAAATACAAACCCTGCCGGACCACGACGTCCCTTAAATAATTTATCTGAAATATACCCGCAAAGTAAGGTTCCAGGGATTCCGGCCCATTCAAATAGGAAGTAAGCCACACTTGATTTGTCCATATTAAAACCTTTTTCTTCACTCAAATAAGTTGGTGCCCAATCAAGTACGCCATAGCGGACAAAATATACGAAAATATTTGCAATGGCAATGGCCCAAACCCATTTATTATTTAGTACATACTTAAATAGAATTTCTTTTGTTGTTAATTCAGTTTCAAATGTCTTTTTTTCTTTACTTGGATAATCATTTCGATATTCCTCAATTGGTGGAAGGCCAACCGATTGCGGTGTATCACGGATTAATATATAAGAAATTAAGGCAATCACGATAGCCACTAAGGCAGGTAAAATGAAAACCCCTTCATATCCATTTGAATGTGTCCCCAAGATAATCGCAAAAAGAGAAGCTCCGCCTACTGCAATTGGTGCCATTATTCCACCACCAACATTATGCGCGACATTCCATATAGCAGTTTTTCCTCCTCTTTCACTTACACTAAACCAGTGAACGAGAACACGACCAGATGGTGGCCACCCCATACCTTGAAACCAACCATTGATAAATAGCATAATAAACATAATTGCAATAGATGAGGTGAAAAAGGGAACAAATCCCATAAGTAAACAGATAATTGCAGAAAGAATTAAACCCGCTGGTAAGAAAATTCGGGAGTTACTCCTATCAGAGACGGTCCCCATTACAAATTTACTAATTCCATAAGCGATGGAAACAGCGGATAAAGCAAGACCTAGCTCTCCTTTGGAAAAACCTTGGTCTGTTAAATAGGGCATCGCAAGAGAGAAGTTTTTGCGAAGTAGATAATACGCTGCATAGCCAATAAAAATTCCAATGAATACTTGAATTCGATGTTTCTTATACTCAGAATCAATTTGCTCATTAGGTAATCTTTCTATCGGTGGTGCAGGTTGAAAAAGTTTAAGCATACAAATCCTCCTTATTAGTATTAAACAAGTTTACAAGACAAAAAAAACCATACTTTTTAACACACCCTTTGAAGCAGGTGTGTAATATAAGTACGGTTCTCCGAATCTCCATCATCTTTAACTTGTAACATTATATTACTTTCTTGTGAAAGCGATGTCAATATATTAATATTATAACTTTTTAATAATACATGTTTAGATTCGTGATAATTAGGAAAATACAGCTGGAAAAATATATATTAGGAAACTTAAAACGCTATAAATGAAAAAAGTTTTGATGAGAATACTAGATAAAATGCTTCCATAGCTTCGTATTAGATGTCGTTATTGCAGAAGCTCCCGCCTCAATGGCCTGTTCCACTTCATCTGGATTATCGATTAATCCTCCTGCAAAAATTGTCTTTCCGGTTTTTTCCTTTACCTCAGCTATAATTTTGGGAATGACACCTGGAAGCAGTTCGATATAATGTGGATCCGTTTTTTCAATCAGTTTAATACTTCTTTCAAGCGCACTGGAATCAATTACAAATGCTCTCTGTGTAGCAAACACACCTTTTTGTCTCGCTTTTGTAATCACTCCTCCCTTAGTAGAAATCAATCCATATGGCTTAATTTCCTGACATAAATATTCTGTCGCTGCTTCATCATGACTAAGCCCTTGTATTAAATCTACGTGAAGGAACATATTTTTTTTATGTCTTCTAGCATATTCAAACACACTTTTTAGCATCCCAATATGCAAGTCAAGGAAAACACCATATGTAAAAGGTGTATCCAGCATCTTATCAAAATCTTTCATTGATCGAATTGCGGGAAGAATTTTTTGCCCATGAAACGTCATTATTACACCTCAAGTCTATATTTGTCACTCATTGTATGGCAAACAGTCTAATGAAATCAATCTAACATGAAAGAGGCATGATCTCAATTATTTAAAATACTTCATTTGTTATTAATAGTAAATGAATTATAAATGTTATAAATGCTTTATTATGGTAAAATTATCAAAGTTAGGTATTTAGTAGTTGATGATTTTTTCTTATTATCAGGGTTTGATAGGGGAGTTAAGGTTGAATATTTTAGAGATAAAACAACTAGAAAAGCGAATAGAAAATACGGTTTTAATCGCTCAAATGAATTTAGAAATAAAATCTGGGGAAGCAGTGGCCATTCAATGTAATGTGGAAATTGGTAAGCAGCTAATCCATATTTTATTAGGTGAATCTTCAGCATCAGGCGGTCAGGTACTCGTTACTGGAAAAACATTTTCCTCATTTAAAGCAATATGCAAAAAGGTAGGTATTGTGTTATTAAATGAATCGTTATATGATCGCCTAACCCCATTTGAATATTTAAGTTTTTATAAAAGGCTTTATGAAGTAAAAACAGATGTAAATATGCTTCTTCAAAAAATTGGTTTGGTAAAAAGAGTGAGAATAGATAAGCTTACTTTTTCGGAAAAAAAACGTCTTCAGATTGCTCGAGCCATTCTTCATCAACCTGAACTGATTATCCTTGAAGAGCCTATTCAAAATATAGATATTGAAAGCCAATATATCATTAGGAATCTAATTAATGATCTTTTAGATGAACAAAAAGCGATTTTAATAACAACTAGTAATTTAGAAAATGCAATTACCATGACAGATCATGTGTATTTATTGAATGAGGACGGTTTGAAGAAAATAGATGTCATGGATAGTGAGGAAACGACAGAAATTGAAACAGGAGAATTACAAACTGACCTTCAGACTAATACAGAAGAAATAGAAAATGTTCAAGAAAGCCAGATAAATCCTATTCCATTTCGATTTGAAAAAATTCCTGCCAAAGTAAACGATAAAATTATTTTACTTGATCCCACTGAGATCGATTATATCGAAAGTAATGATGGAATTTCCTACTTGAATGTAAAAGGAGAGGTCTTTCCTTGCAGTTATTCATTGAATCAGCTTTTTGATCGACTCTATCCATTTGGCTTTTTCCGCTGTCATCGCTCGTATATCGTCAATCTTCAAAAGGTACGAGAAGTAATTACATGGACGAGAAATAGCTATAGTTTGATTTTAGATGATTCAAAGAAAAGTTCGGTTCCTCTGTCAAAAGGAAAAATGAATGAACTGAAGGAAATTATCGGAATTTAAAATGACCATCCTGTAATTTTTTCATTGAATGTATGCTCCACTCACCAATAAAAATACTCCATTCAACTTTATTTCTACTCTTTTTACCTTGATATTACTGCGTTCTTGCAAAATCACAGCTAAACTATGATCAAGCAAGTGAATCGAGGATGAAAGGGAGTAATCAAGTGGAAAACGTCATTGAAGTGAAAAATTTAGTCAAATCGTTTGGAAACAAATCTGCTATTAAAAACGCAACATTTAATATAAAAAAGGGAGAAACGTTCGGGTTTTTAGGGCCGAGTGGTTCAGGGAAAACGACAACAATTAAAATCTTAACTGCACAATTAAAACATACATCGGGAGAGGTTCAAGTGTTTGGCAAACCATTAAAACATTTGAAAGATCCATTATATATGAGACGGATTGGAATTCTAACCGATAATAGCGGTCTGTATGAGAGGCTAACAGTATACGATAATCTTGCATTTTTTTGTAAATTATATGATGTGAATGAAGGTCAAATAAATGAAGTATTGGCAGCAGTTAATTTGATAAATGAGAAGAATATGGTCGTCCAAAAACTTTCAAAAGGGATGAAGCAAAGGGTTACTTTAGCAAGAGCAATCCTTCATAAACCAGACTTATTGTTTTTAGATGAACCAACATCTGCACTCGATCCTATGAATACGAAGCATATACATGATGGTTTAAAAAGGTTAAATGAACAAGGGACAACGATATTTTTAACGACTCATGACATGCAAGAAGCCGAAGATTTATGTAATCGAGTCGCATTTCTGCATCAAGGTGAAATAAAACTATTAGATACTCCGCAAAGTTTACGGCTGAAATATAGTGATTCAACGATTAAGCTTCTATTAAAAGATGATCGAACAGTAATTGTTCCGAAAAATCAAGAAGGAGCTGAAAAAATCTATGAATATATGAAGAATGATGAAATAATGTCGATCCATTCTAATGAACCATCATTAGGAGATATATTTGTTCAATTAACTGGGAGGGCTTTATCATGACGTTTTCACTAAAAAGAGTACAAGCTATTTTTCTTAAAGATTGGAAGGATTTATTAAAGAATTCATATATTCTATTTACAATGGCGATCCCATTAGCGTTTGCAGCATGGTTAGGACGTATAGGGTCAACAACAGATGCATTTCATTCAATGCCAATTAGTTTAGCCCTTGTCATTGCAGGCTGTTTTGTCCAGGCGGCAATGGTTGCGGAGGAAAAAGAAAAGAACACATTAAGAGGTTTGCTATTATCACCTGCGAATACATTAGAAATATTGATTGGAAAAAGTGCTTTGACATCAGCTGTCACAATAGTCATTATTATCGGTTCGATCTATTTAAGCGAATTCAAGGTGAATTCGATCCCATTATTTGCATTACTTATTCTATTAAACTTAATTATATTTATCTCGATTGGAACAATTCTTGGGTTAATGTCAAGAACAGTTATGGAAACAACTATTGTTGGAATGCCTGTAATGATCCTGTTTGGAATGGGTTCAATGCTTCGGGCTTTTATCAATAATGATACCATCCAAAAAATACTATATTATTTACCAAGTGAACAATTTGAAAAAGCTTGGCAGTCCTTAAGTCAGGGTGGTGGGCTTGGTAGTGTCGGATCACAGCTACTCATTTTATTGGTTTGGTGTGTCGCCACATTGGTCATTACGGTGATCATCTATGGAAAGCGTAGATTTGATTAATATGGTTTAAGCAGTGTTTTTTCATCCTTAATTATTTTCGTAAGCAAGATAGGAAAAAAATCCTATCTTGCTTCAATCTGTAATTAACTGAAAATTAAGTGTATTTTTGTTAGAATATAATTAAATAGATAGAAATAAGGTGATCATTTGGCTATTAGAAATTCTGTGAAAGCACTTATTATTCAAGATGGTAGAATCCTAGTTACAAAGAATCAGGATCAAGAGGGATACTTTTATTTATGCCCTGGTGGAGGTCAAGAGTTCGGAGAGACCTTTCATGAAACATTGCAAAGAGAATGTTTGGAGGAAATTGGGCGAGAGGTGCAGGAAATAGGGGAGCTAATTTTTGTGCGAGAATTGGTTGGGAAAAACTATGGACTCCCCTCTGTTCACCAAGTAGAATATTATTTTTCATGCACTATATTGGACAGTGGAAACTTCATTAGTCAAGGGGTTAATCCCGATGAACATCAGGTAGGAGTTGAATGGCTACCTATAGCTGACATTATAAAGTATCGATTTTACCCACAGGAAATGAGGGAGGTAATCCTACGATATGAAAATGGAGAATCGGTACCAATTTATCTGGGTGCTATTAATTAATGATTCTAGTACTTTGCAAGTGGGTGTAATAGTTGAATGATGAGCATATAAAAATAACGGTGGAAGCAATTACATATATGAAAATGAATTTGTCAGCAGACATTACGACGGAAGAATTAGCATCCCATGTAGGGTATAGTCACTTTCATTTTATAAGAATCTTTAAGGAGGTAACCGGGATTGCGCCTAGACACTACCTTTCTGCACTTCGTATTGAGGCAGGAAAGTCCCATTTAAGTGAGTCCACTTCATCTGTTTTAAAAGTATTATTATCACTTGGATTCCAGAGTATAGGAACGTTTAGCTCACGCTTTAAACAATATGTAGGACAGTCTCCTAGGGAATTTCGCCAGAAAATGGGTACATTACAGAATCAGCTGATTCAATTTGGAACAATGGAACAAACCCAATCCTTAGAAACACTTCAATTTCAATCTGTTAGATGCAAAATTATTCCTCCACTTGATTTTAAAGGCATATTATTTGCAGGACTTTTCCCACGTCCAATACCTGACCAACGGCCGATAGTTGGTACTGCACTTTTACATAAAAATAGCTCTTGTTTGTTTTCGAATATTCCTGAGGGTAAGTACTACATGCTGATTGCAGGGATTCCTTGGAATCTTAATCCGAAAAAATACTTTTCTAGCGATAGTTTATTGCGAGGGAAATATGAGCAACCACTTGAAATAACATCGGGCACAAATATCGATATCACAGTCAAATTACGTGAACCGATGCCATACGATCCACCTATACTTATTAATCTGCCATTATTGTTGTATGAAAAGAATAAAGCAAAGTAGAAGAAATAATGACAGATAAATTTTGGTAAATTGAATGTAGAAAAGGGGGAGAAAGATGTTAAATCAAATTGGTGTTTTAACGATTAACGTGCATGAAATAGATGAAGCGGTGGAGTTTTATACAAATATCCTTGGATTTGAACTATCACAAAGATATGGAGAAAATATTGCTACATTAAAACAAGAAGCGTTTACGATTGTATTAGAAAAGGCTGAAACAGTGCATACAAATACAAAGCCGTATGTCCTTCCTGGAATCATTTCCAAAAATTTAGATGAGGATATAAAATATTTAAAAGCGAAACAGGTAAAATTGATATTTGATGAGCCACGACCTTGTCCACCTGGACGTTATATGATTATTGAAGATCCAACTGGAAATCATCTTGAGTTGATTGAGTTCTCAAAATAGCCATGATAGGTGAAATGACGGTACAAGTTAGAGTGCTGGATATAAAAGAAGGTCAACAGTGGTATGAGACATTTTTATGTAGAAAGCCTGATTTTATCCCTCATCAAGGGTTTGCAGAATGGGAATTAATACCGGGATGTTGGCTACAAGTAGCTGAAGGCAAGCCAGCTGTCGGGAGTGGCCCTATCCGTATTGGTGTTTTAAATATCATTGCTGAACGTGAAAGATTAGTTAAGGAGCTAAATATTGAGTTTTTCACTATTCATTCTCGAGAAGAAGTTCCTGTAAAATGGGGGACATTTACCGACCCTTGGGGAAATCGTCTTGGTTTGTTTGAATATGTAAGTGAAGGGGAAAATAGAACAAGCTAAAAGTGAAAGACCTTCGAAGGTGAAGGTCTTTTATTGAGGCTTACTTGATTTTTCGATAGGCTCTTTTCTAACACATTGTTTTATTTAAGAAAAGCTTTAAAAAAAAAATCATTAAAGACACCTACACCATTCATTTCACTAAGAAAAGAGCTACAAACTTTATAAGAACCGCTGAATCTTTTACACAAGCAACAAACTATCTGAATACAGCCTTTCGATAATAGATTCTCCCTTTATTTGACCCATTATATGGAAGTCCCATTGAGATTAATAGTCGAGTTGCAGTATCGGATGATTGTATTAGTAGAAACTTACACAATTTTTGATTCGTTAGTTCATGATCAATCAATAAAAAGTAATCATCAACGGCTTTGTGATGTGCATCTTTTGTGGAGCTTTGACAATGTTGACACACCCATCCCCCGTGCTTTCGATACATAGGAATATGTTGACAATATGGACACTGAACTCCATGAAGAATGTCGGACTTTTGAATGCCAAATGGACATGGGGGGATATTGATTAAGGGGGTATGATGTTTTAAGAGAAGTCTTTTCATTTTGTTTATATCTTTTTTACTAAGAATTGATTTTCGATATAATAGGGAGATTTCTTCAATTTTTTCAATTGAATGCTGAGCATGACAAATTTTTTGATGAAGCTTTGTCATGTATTTAGGTGGGTGGATGATGGTTGATGGAAAACTGATTATGATTAAACTTTCGATAGGGATACTAGGGATCTTATGGGATATTAACCATTCTCTTAATTGTTGCTCATGTCTTCGGACCTGCGATAAAGGGTCTGGAAAGCCTTCTTCCTTTTCATTCATTTTTCGAATCAGTTGATGATACATAGGTTCAAAATGTAAAGTTCCAGCAATGTTTTTGATTTCTAGTATGAGTAAAAAAGATGGGGTAACAATTAAAGTATCTATCTGAAAATAAAAATCGTATAGTTTTAAGCGAAGATCATGAAAAATATAATAGTTATCTTGGGGAAGGAATTGTAAATAGTAGTCTATAGCCTTTTCACCTTTAAAGCCTGCTTTTATTTTTGAGATTTCCTCTTGAATAATATTTCTCTTAGGATGTTTCAACGTAATTCTTCTCATGAGAGCATCATAAACCTCTAGTTTTAATGGGATTGTCCTTTCTTTTACAATCAAATATGCTCACTCCTTTTATTTACTTATGTAAATCTTCGCTATAAATAATAAAACTCCTTCCAATTTTAATTGGGAAACTTAATATCTGCGGAAATTTGAATTTATCCGCTAATTAATTACTTTATCCGCGAAAAAACGGATATATCCGCGATTTTTCAGATATATCCGCATATCCTTATTATGTTCGCCTCTCAAAGGCAAGTTTAATGGCAAATCCAACTAGGACTACTCCGGTTAATCCTTGAATAAACTTTTGTGTTTTCGGTTTTTTCATGTATTCATTCATCCGTTGAATGAAAAGAATATAAAAGACAAACCATATGACAGTCAATGCCGTATATGTAAACCCCATAAGAAGAAATTGACTCCATGAATGTACTTTTGGGTTAATAAATTGCGGTAAAAAAGTTAAAAAGAAAACAGCTACCTTTGGATTTAAGAGGTTTGTTAAAAAGCCTTGCCGGAAAAATGAAGAATGTCCTGTCATTACATGATGTGTATCATCATCTTGGACAACATCTTTTCTAATGGAGAGTAATGTTTTCACACCTAAATAGATTAAATAAATTGCACCTATATATTTTATAATTGAAAATAGCATCGCAGATTGAACAATAATCGCAGATATTCCTGCGATAACCGCAAAAGTATGAATGCAGAGGGCACAGCATGTTCCAAATACAGTTTGTAGCCCACCTTTATAACCAAAGGTCAGTGTGTTTTTAGTAGTAATCGCTGTATCTGGACCTGGTAAAATAATCAAACAAACAGACATAAAGACAAACATCCAAAAGTTACTCATCGTTTCCCACCCTTTTATATAAAAACAGATTTACTATATTATATAAAAAATGCTGGGAATTCGAAATCATCTTTTAATAAGGCTGTACAGAATAATTTGTTGCTTTTGTAAAAGGTTCAGACAGTTTACTTTACTTATTAGCAACAATTTTTACAAAAAAAATGCCTCGATCAGCTCGAGACATTGATTAGTTAGACTTTTTCGGAAAATATTTTTTTTTGCCATAAATGATAAACATAAATAATTAATGAAAGAATAAAGGTCACAATAAAATATTGCCATTTATGAATATTAACGAGCGTAGCTACACCTAAACGTTCCAACAAGCCAAGAACAACGAAACATAGAAAAGCATCCATAATTAAATTAACGATAAGGAATATACGGAAATTATTAGCGGCAAGAACAAAAATCCAAAACGTGCCCACAGCAAAGATTCCATACGCAAAACTAATATCAATCATATATCCCCAAGGAACGATATAGCTGTCAATGGTCCACCACTTATAATTGTAAGCAATTTGAAAAACGATGGTCATTAGCAAACAAGTAAAAATAGTAACAGGCATATACCGTCTTACAAGGTTTTTATTTAGAAATACAACAGTAAGCCATGGGAGAATTAGTGCTAGAATTAATAACAGCTTTGTTAGCAAAGAAAGTCCCCCTAAAAAATTTTTATTGCTATATACAGATTAGTATTAAGTTTTTAATTTAAATTATTCGTTTTTCTTAATAAACGTTTCCAAATAAAAACAACTCCCCTATAGGAAGCTGTTGTATAGTAGACCAAACACTCTATTTAAACCAACCTTTTTTCATAAACCAAAGTGACATCCCTGCCCCAATGATGAACATGAGGATAAGAATAATAAAGTAACCTAGATTCCAATGAAGTTCAGGCATATAATCAAAATTCATTCCATAAATACCGGCAATGAGTGTCAGCGGCATGAAAATGGTGGTAATAACCGTTAGTACTTTCATCACTCGATTGGTCTGATGGGCATTCAAAGAGAGATAACTATCGCGAATATCTGCTGTCAGTTCCCTGTTTGCATCAATCATTCCAGTTAATTTCAAAAGATGGTCATGAATATCAGTAAAATAGGCAGCTCTCCTTTGTATTCCATCTAGGCGATGAGAATTTAGCATACGGTATAATAAATCACTCATTGGAGTAACTGTATGCCTCATGGAGAGTAATTCATGTCTTGTATCGAATAGACTTTCCAGCAATACCTCCATTGTTTCATTCTTTGAATTATCCTCAATTTCATTAAGGCGATCCTCAAGTTTATAGATAAGCGGAAAATAATTATCAACGATTTTATCCATCAACTGATATAAAATTAAATATGGATCCCAATTTTCGTAAGAATCGCTTTCGATAAAAAGGCTCCAAACGTCATGAATTTCTTTTGCTAGATGCTGATGGAAAGTGACGATAAAATTCGATCCAAGGAAGATATTGATTTCTTCTTTTATCAATTCTTCCGGATGAAGACTGTGGAGAACAAAAAAAGTATGGTCCTCATAATAATCTAATTTTGGCCGCTGTAGTTTATGGATACAATCCTCAATCGCTAATGGATGAAATCGTAATGGATTTCTTAATTTTAAAATTTCCTCCTCAGTAGGACGGTCAAAGTCAATCCAATACCAAAGACAATCCATATCGCTTAATTCCTCAAGAGTCACTCCTTTTAATAGTTCAAAGTCTCTAGTAATCACTAACGTTCGTATCATACATTACTCCTTATAAATTTCAATCTCTCTTACATTATACCCTTTAGTTTGATATTGACACATTTAAAAGATTGAAAAATTCATAAAATTTAATTGTGGAACGTACAAATTGCGATATAATTGTAAGACACATATATCAAATAAAGAGGAAGGGGAGATGATAGTGAAACCGATTATCGGGATAACTGCACATGTAGAACTTGATTGGAAACATACACTAGCCAATGATTATATTCAAGCTGTCATTTGTGCTGGAGGGATTCCTTTGATCATTCCGGCTGGAATAGATGCAGATGTGGATCAAATAGTAGACAAAATTGATGGTGTTGTGCTTTCTGGTGGAGGGGATATTGATCCTACCCTGTTTGGAGAAGAACCACATCAAAATCTTGGATCAATTTCACCAGGTAGGGATAGTTTAGAAGTCGCAATCATACATCGCTTTTTAGAAAAAAATAAACCGATTTTAGCGATTTGCCGTGGCATTCAAATTTTAAATATAGCTGCTGGTGGAGATATGTTCCAAGATATTTATAGCCAATCTGAGTCACAATTACTTCAACACGCACAGAAGGCTACACGTTCACATTATTCACACTATGTCAATGTAGAGAAAAATAGTTTACTAGAATCCATTGCTGGTCAAACAGAGTTTAAAGTGAACTCTTTTCATCATCAGGCAGTGAGGAATGTGGTGAGTCCATTTATAGTCACAGCTCGGGCATCTGATGGAGTGATAGAGGCTATTGAAAGCACTGAACACCAATTTGTCTTGGGGGTACAATGGCATCCTGAACCATTAGCATTGAATGAAGATCATATTTCAAAAGCGATTTTTCAACGATTTATAGAGGCATGTCAATCTTAATTGGAGGATAAACAAATGAAAGTAATTGATTTACATTGTGATGCATTAATGAAACTAGCTTATGCAAAAGGGAAATTATCTTATAGTAATGCAGAAGAATTAGATACAAATAAAACCCGTTTACAACAAGGAGATGTGATGGTTCAAGCCTTTGCCATTTTTATCGATCCCGAGATTAAATCTGATCAGAAGTTTCAGGCAGCTCTTGATCAAGTCTATTATTTTAAAAATGAAGTAATTGGCAAAAATCCGGAAATGAAGCAGATTACAAAGTGGCAGGATTTTAATCGATTGAAAGAAAATGAAATCGGTGCAATGCTTACTTTGGAGGGGGTAGATGCAATTGGAAATGATCTTCAAAAATTAAGCATTTTACATGAGTTAGGTGTTCTTTCGGTTGGTTTAACTTGGAATAATGCCAACCTAGCTGCTGATGGTGCTGGAGAAGAACGTGGCGCAGGACTTACCTCCTTTGGAAAAGAAATTGTCTCATTCAATAATGATCATAAGATTTTAACCGATGTGTCTCACCTCTGTGAAAATGCCTTCTGGGATGTTATAGAAATCGCAAAGTATCCAATCGCAAGTCACTCGAATGCGAAGGAAATATGTAACCATGTTCGTAATTTATCCGATCAACAAGCAAAAGCTATGTTCGAAAAAAATGGCCTCGTTCATGTTGTTTATTGTCCTCCTTTTGTAAAGGAAGATGGGAATGCAACATTATCAGATTTAATTAAGCATATTGATCATTTTTGTTCATTAGGCGGTGTGAAACAAATAGGTTTTGGTTCTGATTTTGATGGCATATCTACCAAGGTAGAAAAACTTGAAAACTCCGCAATGTATCAAAATTTAATCAATGAATTATTAAAGTATTATTCAGAAGAACAGGTGAGAGGATTCGCCTATCAGAATTTTATCGATCACCTACCCGAATAGACCATTAATAATGACAGTAATAAGCTTAAAATACAAAATGAAAAACCATTAATAATCCAAGGCTTGGGGGATGGGATTTGTCGGTTAACAGACGGCAGCTCAACCTGTCTCCCTTCAGTTTCTTGGATTATTTGTTCTTTTTTATTTATAGAACGCAAAAAGCGCTTACAGCTATAGATAAAAGCTGAAAAGAAATTTCCTCTAATAATGATAAGCACGCATCCTACTAAAAGAATAACTATTCCAATATAAAAAAGTATATTAATCCATCCTAAAAAATCCCATGACTGGTAAAAGGATAGAGCGATAATAAGCGATAATACTAAGGAAAAACTATTAAACCATAAATATTTTTTCAAACGAACAACCCCTTTCTATCACTAGTTAAAAGTAGTTTAACATACTTTTACTTTATTTGAATATTTAAAAATATATTGATAATATCGTAGGAACCATATAAACTATCAGTAAATATAGAAAATTCTAATTAGAGGGGGAAGGCGAATGAAGAGGAAAAAATGGTTATCCATCTTAATTTTCATGCTAGTGATCTCAATGGCTCTTTCTGGATGTGGCTTTGGTTCCAAAAAAACGGAAACAAATGATAGTGGGAAAGAAAAAGCCGGAGAAGAGAAAAATACGGATACAAAACAAGTATTAAACGTAACAGCAACTGCTGAGATTCCTACGATGGATTCAACGAAAGCTCATGATGCGGTTGCATTTACAGTTTTAAACAATGTAAATGAAGGTCTTTTCCGTCAGGATCAGAATAATAAACCGATTTTAGCTATGGCAGAAAATCATGAACAAAGTGAAGATGGACTCGTTCATACATTTAAAATTAGAGATGCGAAATGGAGTAATGGTGATCCAGTTACTGCAAATGACTTTGAGTATGCATGGAAAAGAGTGTTAAAAGAAGCTGGTGCATATAACTATATGTTTGTAACCGTTGGAGTAAAAAATGCACAAGCCATTATTGATGGGAAAATGGATGCTGATCAGTTAGGTGTAAAGGCAGTCGATGAAAAAACATTGGAAGTTACTCTTGAGAATCCTAACCCATTATTAGAAACACTATTAACCTTTGGAACCTTCCTTCCTCAAAATCAAAAATTTGTAGAAGAAATGGGTGACCAATACGCTCTTGAAGCAGATAAGTTACTATCTAATGGACCATTTAAATTAGCAGAGTGGAAGCATGAACAAAGTTGGAAATATGTAAAAAATCCGGAATATTGGGATGCAAAAACTGTAAAGCTGGATGAAATAAATGTCTATGTTGTAAAAGATGATGCTACAGGTTTGAATCTCTACGAAAGTAAAAAAATTGATAGAGTGACATTAACGGCAGAATCTGTAGACAATTATAAGGATGATAAGGAATTTAAAACAACTACACAAGCAGGGATTGGATTCCTTCGTTTTAATTTAAATCACCCCGTTTTAGGGAATGAAAATATTCGAAAAGCGGTTAACCTAGCTATCGACAAGCAAGGACTAACCGATATTGCATTAAATAATGGAGCGGTTCCATTATACGGTATAGTTCCTGGAGAATATTATTTTTCACCAGATAATAAGGATTTCCGTGAATTAAATGGCGATCTTTTAAAAGGCTCCCTTGATGAAGCTAAAAAATACTGGGATAAGGGATTAAAAGAAACAGGAGTGAAAGAAGTAAAAGTTGCTATTAATCTTGCTGATACTGACTCTAGTAAGAAAATGGCGGAATTTATACAATCCCAGCTAGAGACGAATCTTCCTGGATTTAAATTAGAAATTAAAGCGGTTCCTTTTGAACAAAGACTAGAAATTGAAAAATCAATTAAATATGATATTTCATTATCAACATGGGGACCAGATTATAGTGATCCGATGACATATTTAGATATGTGGATTACAGGAAGCTCATCCAACCGTGAAGATTATTCTAGAAAAGATTATGATGCATTAGTTGAAAAAGCGAGACTTGAAACAGATCTATCCAAACGATATGAAATGTTATTACAGTTGGAAAAAATGTTAATTGATGAAGATGCAGCGATTGCACCACTTTATCAAACTGGGCAAGCGATTTTAATTCATAGCAATGTTAAGGACTTAATTGAACATCCTAGTGGTGCAGATTTTAGTTATAAATGGACCTATTTGGAGTAAGTTTACTCTGATAAAAGTAGAGGATGTATCGTTTTACGTACATCCTCTTTTCTGATTTTTTTTCACCATACATAGAGTTTTTTCTAAAGGAATGGGGTGTTTTTATGAAACGTTACTTGCTTCAAAGACTAGGTTATATGATTATTACTCTTTTTATCATTGTGACATTAACTTTTTTTCTAATGAAATTGCTTCCAGGGACTCCGTTTAATAATCCTGAAAAACTTTCGGAAAAGCAAATAGAGGTCTTAAACGAAAAATATGGGCTTGATAAGCCTGTAGTGTTGCAGTATATCCACTATTTAGGGAATTTAGTAACAGGTGATTTTGGCTTGTCCTTCCAATATGAAGGTCGAACTGTAAATAGTATGATCGTGGATCGAATTGGTCCTTCAGGATTAATCGGTTTTCAAGCCATGGTATTTGGCATAGTTTTTGGTTTATTACTGGGGATTTTATCTGCACTAAAACATAATAGTATTTATGATTATGGATCGGTCACATTAGCTGTGCTAGGAATGTCTATTCCATCCTTTGTATTTGCTGCACTATTACAATATTTTATTGGTGTGAAATTAGGTTGGCTACCTCCAGCACTATGGGAAAGTTATAAATATACATTGTTACCGTCCTTTGCTTTATCTGTTTCAGTGACGGCAACGGTAGCAAGATTTATTAGGACAGAAATGCTAGAGGTATTAGGTCATGATTATGTTATTACTGCTAGAGCGAAAGGAATTACTGAATCAGGTGTAGTGATTAAGCATGTATTAAGAAATGCATTAATCCCAGTAGTTACAATGTTAGGACCATTAGCAGTTGGAATCATGACAGGTACCCTAGTCATTGAAAAAATCTTTGCTGTTCCAGGTTTAGGTGAACAATTTACATTATCCATTTTAGTAAATGATTATAGTGTCATTATGGGGATAACCGTTTTTTATAGTGCATTATTTATATTCGTTGTGTTTATTGTTGACCTTTTATATGGACTACTAGATCCTCGCATTAATTTTAGACGGGGGGCTGAAATATGAAGATAGAAATTAATAAAGAAAGTCAACCAACGATCTATCCTCACAAAGGTGATCAATCAAGCTCCAATCAAATTCCAACTGTTATCACGGATGATTTATTTGTTCCTGCTCCAATAGATCCTTCCATACATGAGGAAATTACAAAACCTCCTGTTACATTTTGGAAGGAAGCATGGATGAGGTTGTTGAGAAATAAAGGGTCCGTCATTTCTCTTGTTGTGTTACTAATCATCGCTTTCCTTGCGATTTTTGGTCCAAGCTTCAATGAGTATACCTATAAACAACAAAATATTGCCCATCGAAATCTACCGCCTAAGATATCTGGTTTAGAATGGCTTGGATTAAATGGTAAAGATGTACACGGTGTTGATCAATATGAAAAAAGAGATATAACCACCAATTACTGGTTTGGTACAGATGAATTCGGAAGAGATATTTGGACGAGAGTGTGGAAAGGAACACAAATCTCTCTTTTCATCGCCTTAGTTGCTGCTCTTCTTGATTTATGTATTGGTGTTCTTTATGGAGGTATTTCCGCATTTTATGGAGGAAAAGTAGATAATGTCATGCAGAGGATCATTGAGGTTTTGGTAGGAATTCCAAACTTGATTATTATCATTTTATTTATTTTGATACTTGAACCAGGGATTACCTCAATTATTCTTGCGATGGTAATTACTGGGTGGGTTGGAATGGCTAGGGTCGTACGAGGACAAATTCTCCAACTTAAAAGTCAAGAATTTGTATTAGCCTCCAGAACCCTCGGGGCATCAAATAGAAGATTAATAGGGAAGCATTTATTGCCAAATGTCATGGGGCCAATTATCGTCACATTAATGTTTACTATCCCAACGGCAATCTTTTTTGAAGCTTTCTTAAGTTTCATTGGGTTAGGACTTCAGGCACCATTGGCCTCACTAGGTGTATTAATAGACGATGGCTATAAAGCAATGCGTTTCTTCACCTATAAGCTCATTTTCCCATCTATTGTCATCAGTGCTGTTATGATTTGTTTTAATCTTCTAGGGGATGGCTTAAGAGATGCGCTTGATCCAAAGATGAGAAAATAAAGGAGTGATCTATCATGGTGGAAGAAATCCTATCTGTTGAAAATTTACATGTATCGTTTCGAAATCAAAGTGGTGAAGTAAATGCAGTAAGAGGAGTGAATTTTTCATTAAAAAAAGGTGAAACATTGGCAATAGTTGGTGAATCAGGCTCTGGAAAGTCTGTAACGGCGAAATCAATAATGAAACTTCTTCCTAAACATAATACTTATATTCCCGAAGGCAAAATTTATTACGATAATCAAGATTTACTCGCGTTACCGGTTAGACAAATTCAAAAAATCCGCGGTTCGGAAATTTCAATGGTATTTCAGGATCCGATGACTTCATTAAATCCAACGATGAAGATTGGAAAACAAATCATAGAGGGATTAAAGAAACATCAAGGATTAACCAATCGAGTGGCAAGACAAAAAGCTCTTGATATGTTGAAACTAGTTGGAATACCCAATCCAGAGGAACGACTAGATGCCTTTCCACATCAGTTTTCAGGTGGAATGAGACAGCGTGTGGTAATTGCTATGGCTCTAGCGTGTAATCCCAAAATATTAATTGCGGATGAACCAACAACAGCATTAGACGTGACAATTCAGGCTCAAATTCTTGATTTAATGAAAAACCTTCAAGAAAAAACAGGTACCGCGATTATTATGATTACTCATGACTTAGGAGTAGTCGCTAATATGGCAGATCGTGTTGCTGTCATGTATGCTGGCGAAATTGTTGAAATGGGAACAGTAGATGAAATATTTTATAAGCCTAAGCACCCTTATACTTTAGGATTATTGCAATCCATGCCAAAGCTTCACTCTAGTCGGAAGGTCCCTTTAATTCCAATACCTGGGTCACCACCAAATCTAGCGAAAAAACAACAAGGATGTCCCTTTGCATCGAGATGTCCTTATACGATGAAAGTATGTCATTATTTTGCACCAGAGAAACTCCAAATGACAGATGAGCATTCGGTTTCTTGCTGGCTTCATGATCAAAGGACACCAGTGGAAAATAAGCCTGTTGCGATTGGGGGAACAAGATGATGAATTATCGGGAGCCCTTAGTAGAAGTAGAAAATTTAACAAAATATTTTAAGGTTGGTAAAAAGCAAAAATTACGTGCAGTTGATGGCATTAGTTTTACGATTCATAAAGGTGAAACATTAGGGCTTGTCGGAGAGTCTGGTTGTGGAAAATCTACTGTTGGTAGAACATTGCTTCAACTATATCAACCTACATCAGGGGTAGTGAAGTTCGCCGGTAAAATACTGGAAAGTCAACAATCAAAAGCTGGAGAAAAGCAATATCACCAAGACGTTCAAATGATTTTTCAAGATCCTTATTCCTCATTAAATCCACGGATGACTGTATTAGAGATTATTTCCGAGGGATTATTGATCCATCAACCAAATATGAATAAAGAGGATCGCCGGAGTAGGGTCACTGAATTATTAGAATTAGTAGGATTAGACCGTAATCATGCGAATCGATATCCACATGAATTCAGTGGTGGTCAAAGGCAAAGGATTGGGATTGCACGAGCTTTGGCAGTTGAGCCAAAATTTATTGTTGCAGATGAACCAATAGCTGCTCTAGACGTTTCAATTCAAGCTCAAATTGTGAACTTATTAAAACAATTACAAGATGAAAGAGACCTGACCTATTTGTTTATCGCACATGATCTTTCGATGGTAAAGCATATTAGCGATCGAATTGCTGTCATGTATTTAGGTCAAATGATGGAGCTAGCGGAAAGTGAAGAATTGTATGAGGAACCATTGCATCCATATACCGCGGCTCTTCTTTCGGCTATTCCATTACCTGATCCCATACTAGAAAGAAAACGGGAAAGGATTATATTAAAGGGAGATGTTCCAAATCCGATCAATCCACCGAGTGGTTGTCCTTTTCGAACACGCTGTCCTCAAGCAATGGGGGTATGTGCTGAAAAGACTCCTATTTGGCAGGAAGTAAAACCCAATCATTTTGTAGCTTGTCATTTATATAATGAACAATAGCCCAGTAAAGGAGATGAACGATTGAATTCGAGTGAATGTTTCATTCAATCCGTTGAGGAAATCATTAATAGCACTCAGGCGAGAATTAGTATTGCGGTTGAAATCGATGAACAAAGAATCATTGAAAAAGACAGTGATAGAGAATATTTATCTGCCAGTTTAATTAAAATACCAATCATGATGGAGGCATATCGACAAAGTGAATTAGGGACGATTTGTTTAACAGATTTAATTGAAATAAAAGATTTTCAAAAAGTAGGTGGGTCAGGTGTTCTTCATTCTCTTACAGGTGGTACTCAACTAAGCATAAAGGATTTAATAACCTTAATGATTATTGTATCTGACAATACGGCAACCAATATAATGATTGAATTACTGGGAAAAGATAATATTAATCAGTTTTGTAGGGATATTGGGGCCCATCATACTAAAGTAGAAAGAAAATTAATGGATGAGCAGGCGAAAGCCAAAGGTTATGAAAATATTACAACTGCATCTGACATGATTTGTCTATTAAAAGAATTAGATCAAAATGAAATTTTATCTAAAAATAGCACACTTGACATACTAAAATGTCTTTCAGCACAACAATTTCGTCATAAATTACCCGGTTTAATGGATCAGGACCTTATGAAAATAGCAAATAAAACAGGGGAAATGGAAGGAATTGAGCATGATGTTGCCATCATTCATTACGGTGGAAAAAAAGCTTATATAGCCGTATTAATTGACCAGCTTGAACAGAATTTTTTAGGACAAGTTTCTATTGCAAAAATAGGTGAATCCGTTTATGAATATCTTTTAAAACAATAATAATGAAGTAGTGCATTTCTGTACTACTTCATTATTTTCCTTACTAACTCTAGCCCCTTTTTTACATTAGGATATCGTAAGGGGATGTCGAATCGTGTCGTTTGCTTCAGTACACTTTTTTCATGGGAAAATTCATCAAAGCTTTTTTTTCCATGGTATGCACCTGTTCCGCTTGCACCGACACCTCCGAACGGAAGATGTGGGGTAGCAATTTGATATACGGTATCATTAATGCAACTACTTCCAAACGAAATTTCCTCAATAATTTTCTTACTAATCCTATTATTTTCAGTAAATAAATATAAAGCAAGTGGTTTAGGTCTCTCTGAAACTTGTTGAATCATTTCGTCAATGTCATGATAGGTGATGATGGGGAGAATGGGTCCAAAGATCTCTTCCTCCATTGTAGGGTCATTCCATTGGATGTTTTCGATCAATGTCGGTTCAATTTTTAGAGAATTCTCTTCCCATTTTCCTCCCATTCGAATCTTTCCTTTTGAGCGATTTACCATTTGAGTTAAACGGTTAAAATGATTGCTATTTACAATTTTTGTGTAATTTGGATTATCTAGTATTTCATTTCCATATAGTTCGGTCATTGCTTTTTTCATTTCCTCGATAAATAAATCTTTGATAGATTCATGTATGAGTAAATAATCAGGTGCTACACATGTTTGTCCGGCATTTAAAAGCTTTCCCCATACAATTCGTTTAGCTGATAATGGAAGCTTAGCATCATGGTGGACGATACAAGGGCTTTTTCCGCCTAGTTCAAGTGTAACAGGGGTTAAATGTTTAGCAGCTGCCTCCATTACCTTTTTTCCTACATGAATACTGCCTGTAAAGAATATATAATCCACATCCTCGTTGAGCAATAATTGGCTCGTATGAGCATCGCCTTCAATAACTGCGATATATTCTTGTGGAAAGTACTTACTTATTAGTTTATTTATTAAACTTGAGGTTGCAGGTGTTAATTCAGAAGGCTTTAAGATCGCACAATTTCCAGCGGCAATTGCTCCAATGAGAGGTGCCAGTGCCAGATTAATAGGATAATTCCAAGGAGCAATGATTAGGGCTACACCATAAGGCTCCTTATAAACATATCCTTTTGAACCAATATGTGTAAAGCTGGATTTTACCCGTGTTGGCTTAGTCCATTTTCGAATATTTTTTAATGTGAATGTTATTTCAGAAAGAACAAAACCAATTTCTGTTGTATAGGATTCAAATTCAGACTTATTTAAATCGGTTTTTAAAGCTTCCATAATTTCCTTCTCATTTTCTATAATCATTGATTTTAGTTTTCTTAATTGCTGAATTCTAAAATCAATATTTTTGGTTTGTCCATCCTTATGAAATTGTTTCTGCATTTGTATAATCGAATGGATTGGATTCATTTCATCACCGACCTCTCTTTCATAAATTAATCTCTTTTTCTATTCTATTCCCTCTACAATATAATAATCAAAGTTGTTTTTGTATAGTTTATTGTTTTGCAAAAGCCCAACTACCTGCTTTTACACGAAATAAGGGTTTCAGTGAACTTCAGCCATAGTTATTTGTTAAAACCTATTTAATACCAACAATGTTTGGGAAAGAGCCTAATCAAAATAAAAAAGAAACAGCTTCCTTGCTGTTTCTTATCAAATCTTTATATTAAAAGGCTGTTGCTTTTTGTATAAGTACGACTCCTAATAAAGGCTACAGATATTCTCATGATATTTGCAGCTAAATAAAGGAGGGATGGACTTCAAATCACAACATGGGTGTGTGAAATGTGCCATTTAAAAACATGCTTGTACAAGGTTACCCTTATTTATTATGCACGGCTAATTTATCCATTAGAGCCGAACTTGGTTGATTTAGGCCAACAATTTTCACGTGTTTATTTTTCTTACGATATTTTAAGACAATTTTATCAATTGCACCGACTGCAGAATCATCCCATATATGAGTGTTTGTTAGATTAATAATGATTGATTCATAGGAATCATTATAATCAAAATTCGTAACAAATTCTGTGACAGAAGCGAAGAATAATTGTAATTGACTTTCAACTCTCATGAAAGTCGTATCCGTTTTTTAACTAAAAGATTATAGCATGATTCATGGATTAATGAAAACTACCTTTATTATTCAATGATCGGTGGAGATAGGTATATAAGTAAAAGCATGACAAACGCCTATTTTCCATTAGGTTGGTACCTTGAATTAAAAGATGAATACATATAAATAAGGATTATTTAAAATATGGGGGAGAAGAAGGATATGAAATATCTCGCAATTGGTGACGGATTATGTGCGGGAAAAGGTACCTCTTTATTTACACCTAGTTTTGTGTACCAACACGCGCGGATGTCTGAGGAAGTACTTTCCGAAAGAATTCCTGTTATGATACGAGCTCATTCAAGTTATCGTTCGAATGACATTCTAGAATTATTAGATGATGAAAAAAATATTCGTGAAATAAAAGAAAGTCAAATTATTGTACTATCAGCCGGACATAATGATTTTTTGGATGCATTTGAACAAGATGAGAATGAAAATGATGAAGATTTCTATCAAGCATACAGGAAAAGCAAAAGTAATTTAGATGATATGATTAATAAAATTTGCAAAGTGAAGAAGGAAGAGAACGATAAATACATGTTAGCGATTATTGGACCACATAATTCATTTGAACATCATGAGCAAGCGGAAAAATGGATAAATAAATATAACAATTATATTCAATGTCGCGCCCATTCACCTTGCATATATTCTGTTAATCTAGATCACCATTTTAAGGATCAAATTGAAAACTGGTGCACTAGAGATCGACATTATCCCAATTATTTAGGGCATGTGGAGATTGCAAAAAAGCTTCATGAATATGGATATGAACATTTAAAGACAGAAGCATAATACGCCAATTATCGATCACTACCTTATAAGGAGGTGAGAAGTCTATGTGGAACGCATGTGGTTGCGGTTACCCAGCAGGTGGGTATGGCTACGGTGGCGGCTATGGGATTGGTCGCGGATTTGCATTAATCGTAGTATTATTCATCCTTCTTATTATTGTTGGCGCAGCTTTTATTTGTTAAATGATGCATAATAATCGAGATGGGAATATGCCCATCTCTTTTTGTTTGAGGCTAAATTTCAAACGAATGCCCTGCATCATTGTCCCACTCCAATTATGAGAAATAACCATAAACTGTTGTGTAAGCATAATTGGAGGTGATCAATGTTATGTCGGCTTCATATTACAATATGTGTCGAAGAGGTGTGGGTAAAGCAGTAGAAATTCGTACGCATGATGGGAGAATCCATAGGGGGATCATTCATCGTGTAGATAATAGAATGGTGTATTTACGTCCACTTCCCCAAAGAAACTATGGTGGATATGGTTATCCGTGGGGATGGGGCTGGGGTGGCTTCGGCTTTGGAGTTGCCTTAGGTGCTATTGCAGGTTTGGCATTTCTTCCATGGTTCTTTTGGTAATCAATCAAAAAAGGCTCCTTACGTTGTAGGGAGTCTTTTCATTTGAAAATTATAAAAAGTAAAATATAATTATTCATTTGATACATTCTTTACCTACTATAATGGGAGAATAATGGTGAACACAGTCCATTCATCATTTGATTGACAAGTCAATGTTCCCCCATGTTTTTCGATGGTATTTTTCGAAACATATAGACCTAAGCCAGTACCAGTTTCTTTTGTTGTAACAAAGGGTTCGAAAATATTATCGACGAGACCTTCTGAAATTCTTGGTCCATTATTGGCTATGTCTAAAATGACTGATTGGGTAGTTTGATCTAATTCAATTTGAATGATAGGATTTTTAATATTCTTGAGAACATCGACAGCATTAAAAATAATATTGATTAGTACCTGTCTAATTGCATCTTTAAAACCATGAATGGTTAATTCATGTAAATAATTTTTTTGAATTTCAACATTTACTTCAAGTATTCTTGGATAAAGGAAGGATAAGACCTCGTCAATTAGTTCGTTTAAGGAAAATGAAGTTTTTTCTAATTCAATGATTTCTTTTTTGGATAGCATTAGGAACTGTGAAATACTAAATTTAAGCTGTTCCAATTCATTTGCAATAATATCTAAATAGGGTAGAGTTGGATGTTCAGAACGCAATAATTGAACAAATCCATGAATAGATGTTAATGGATTACGAAATTCATGGACAAAGCTGGATGTCATTTGTCCTAATAATGTTAAACGTTCGTGATGTGTCGAGGTTATGTATTGGTTTTTTTCTTCGATAATTTGATCTTTAATATTTGTATAATGTGTAACAGCATAAAATAGAAATTTATCAAATACGTGACATATTCGGTCAAGAAAAGGAGGGAAATCACCTATATCTGAAAAATGTTGTAATAAATCCTTACATAATATCGTTTTTCCAATATTGATTTTATATACAAATTCCCCCATGCCAATTTGTTCGATCATACGATCTCTTGCAATTTTTTTGGCAAATGGCTCGATTAGGAGGTTCATTTCTTCATAAGTTAAGATGATTGACTTATATAGAAGATCATACATTACGTCTCCATATAGAAATATAAAATCATTAATGGAATCTTTTCCAGTGATAATGGTTTGTTTTTCCCAAGACATTAGGAAAGGGGCTTTATTTTCCTCCAAAAATGATACAATATCATTTCTAAGCGGTATCATTGTCTCACCTCGATTTCATATAGGAATGAAGCTTGTTGTAAAATGATCCTTCACTTAAAATATATCAAAATATTTCAAAAATACCAAGATAATTTATTTCTTTTATTTCCATTTCATTGGGATTCCTTTTTGCGTGTAGGTAACTTTTTTTTGTCCTATTGTTTGATACAAATCTTACATGGCAATCAAAGGGAGCCTTTGATAATATATACATGGACGAAATTGAATAAATGAGTATAATTATTTAAAACATGCATAAAAGGTGTCTAGCACCAAAACAATGAAAGCAGGGAGTTTAATGGAAAGGTTACAGCGTTTACGTCAGGCTGTACGAAGATTTTGGAAGAAAACTCATATGAATCAAATCATCATATTAGCAGGGGCCGTTTTTCTATTAGCATTTCTGGGCTTCTTCTGGTATTTTGCTGCAACAGCAAATGTTGAATCGTTGAAAAAGGGCTTGGCACAATCAACGGTCATTTACGATAAAGATGGAGATATGGCTAGTAAAATATCTGCTAACCGAACAGAGGGTGTATCAATTGATAAAATGCCCGATCATTTAAAGAACGCGATTGTTGCAATTGAAGATCATCGATTTTATCAGCATAATGGTTTCGATGTGAAAGGAATGAGCAGTGCTTTCTTTAAAAATATTGTAGCTGGTAGGATTACAGCGGGTGGAAGTACGATTACGCAGCAGCTGACCAAAAATGCTTTACTTTCTCCAGAGAGAACATACAAACGTAAGGTGGAAGAATTGTTTTTAGCTGTTGAAATTGAGAAAAAGTATACGAAAGATGAAATATTAGAAATGTATTTAAACCAAGTATTTTTTGGACATAGTGCTTGGGGAGTGCAAAATGCATCAAGAACTTATTTCGGTAAGGATGTTGAAAATATTGATTTAAGTGAAGCTGCGACACTTGCTGGAATAGTAAATGCTCCGTCCGCTCTTGATCCGTACAACCATATGGATCGAGCAATTAAAAGACGAAACACTGTTTTAGGAGCTATGAAAAAGTATGGCATGATTTCTGATAAAGAATATGAGAACGCTAAGAAAGAGCAGCTAGTCTTGGAGGATCGAGGTCGCGATCCAATCAAAGGCAAATATCCTTATTATGTCGATGCTGTGCTTGATGAAGCCATTAAAACCTTTGGATTAACACAGGATGAAATCATGACAAGAGGATATCGTATATACACAGAAATGGATCAGAATATCCAATCTTCTCTAGAAAAAATATATGATAATGATCGGAATTTCCCTCAAGGAATGGGTGGCGAGCTTGTTCAAAGTGGTTCAATATTAATGGACCCAAAAACAGGGGGAATACGTGGTTTAGTTGGAGGAAGAGGGGAAAAAGTATTCCGTGGATTTAATCGTGCAACACACTTAAAACGATCCCCTGGTTCGACAATAAAACCATTGGTAGTTTATACTCCAGCATTGGAAGAAGGGTATAAACCTGATTCACTATTAAAAGATGAGAAAATGACATTTGGTAAGAATTATTCACCAGATAATTATAACGGGCAATATCAAGGTGAAGTCACAATGTATAAAGCAATAGAGGACTCGATAAATATTCCTGCTGTTTGGCTATTGAATGAGATTGGTATTGATAAAGGGATAGATGCAGTAGAAAGATTTGGTATTCCCTTACAGAAAAATGATCGTAATTTAAGCATTGCACTAGGTGGACTTTCAACCGGTGTGTCGCCGCAACAGATGGCGGAGGCTTATTCTGCATTTGCAAATGATGGAAAAAGGCTAGATAGTCATATTATCACTAAGATTGTTGGCCCAACTGGTAAAACGATTGTCGAAAGAAAGCAAAAAGAAACGAAAGTAACGAGTAAAAAAGTTGCCAAGGATATGACTTCAATGCTTTTAAATGTGGTCGAATCCGGAACGGGAAAAGGTGTGAAGGTTTCGGGCTATCAAATTGCTGGTAAGACGGGCTCTACCCAATTGAATAACCAAAATAGAAATGGTACAGCCGATCAATGGTTTGTTGGATATACACCTAATCTTGTAGGTGCAGTTTGGATGGGATATGATCGTACAGATGAAAATCATTACTTATCCGGATTAAGTTCACAAGGGGTGGTTCCTGTATTCCAAACGATTATGCAAGGAACGTTAAAGTACACGGAGCCAACAAAATTTGATGTGGACTCAATAAATACTCAAATTCAAAAGCAATATGAAAAAGACCATCCATTTAAAACGAAAGCAAAAGAATTTAATAAAAAACTAAAAGATAGTACTGAAAAGTTAAGAGATAAAGCGGAAAAAGGCCAAAAAAAGATGAAGGATAAATTTAAAGAAGGAAAGGAAAACTGGAAGGACCTTGAAGAGAGGGTGAAAGAGAAAATTAGGGGTATACAAGGGGATTAATTTTTAAACTGGATAATGATAAGGGACTGAACTCACGAAAAATACTTATCTTAAGTTAGTGTAACTAGGATATTGTATTGGGAGGTCAGTCCCTTTTCTATTTAGACTACTCCATTTGCTATCCTCCCATAGGTAAAGGAAAAATCAGACTTGGGACCGATAAAAAAACCAACATGAGATCCTGCCGAGAGCAAATATACACCTATATAATAAAGAAAATTAATCGAAAACGAGGGAAAAAAATGAAGAAAATAATTGAGATTTTTAAAAATCCTGTTTTTGTTAAATTATTCTTTGCTAATTTTACTTCACAAATGGGGAGTATTATCGGGATTACTGCATTTACTTTTTATCTTCTAGATCGATTTTCTGAGCAGCCTGCGTATGCATCCATTGCAGAAATGATGTATTCCTTGCCTACTTTAGCCGTGTTTTTTCTTGTTGGTGTGTTAGCAGATAGAATGGATAGGCAAAAAATTGCTTATCATTGCGATACAATCAGTGCATCTTTGTCAATCGTTCTCCTCGGTGCCATCTATATTGGATGGATGCCACTTATATTTGCAATATTATTCCTAAGAAGTGCAGTATCGAAATTTTTCTTTCCAGCCGAAAGTGGAATATTACAGGGAGTGCTTTCCAAGGATGATTATGCTACATCCGCAGGGTTAAATCAGATGGTATCAAGTTTATTTATGTTATTCGGAGGGGCACTAGGAATTCTTGCTTATCGGTTCACTGGAGTTTATGGTGCTATTATCATCGATTCTCTTTCATTTGTCGTTAGTGGACTATTAATGCGAGCTTGTAAGATACCTGAAGAGGTACGCCTTCCAAATGGAAATCATAAATGGAAGGATTTAAATATTGGCTTTGTATTCAATGATTTCAAAGTGGGAGCAGGATACATTCTTAAAAATAAATTATTGCGTTCGTTAATTGTCGGTTTTTTCTTATTTGGTGTAGTGAATGGCGGCTTTTCCGTCATGCCGATATTTATTTTAAAATATAAACTTGCCCCACAAAGTTATGAAGAATTTTCAGTCATTCTCGGAGTAATTTTTGGAAGTGGTGTATTAATTGGAAGTGTGCTTTCTTCAATAATTATCCAAAAGATAAAGTTTTATCAGGCAATGATCACTGGATTATTAGTAACGGGATCATTTGTTGTACTATCAGGTTATGCTAGTAATTTAACGATATTCTTTGTCTTAATTTTTATTTCAGCATTAACCCTACCATTAGTCAATATTGCTATTGGTGGCTGGATGCCAAGTATTGTTGACAAAAAATATATGGGACGTGTCCAAGGATGGATTAGTCCGTTAATGATGCTTTCCCAAACAATCACATTAGGATTCATCAGTGCCTCCTTCCAGAAAGTTCTATCTATTGAGGCGCTGTATTGTATAGTTGGAGGGGCATTAATTATTGTTGCCATCTATTACATGATGGTATTACCGAAGCTTTCTAAACATAAAGTTGAGGGAGTAAATCAAACATCCGTTGCTCATTAAATCATCCACTATTAATAGAAGTACGTAAGCGATTCATTTAGAATCGCTTTTTTAAATTATGAGTTTGCAGCTCTTTTCGCAGTGAAAGGAAAGATGTAGCGGTTTTTAACTGATAGTTGTTAGTTAAAACTTTCCTTAATTAGTAACCATGCTTAAGAAAAGAGGCTATTAAGAAAGACCATTAGACTGAGAAATCACATAAAAATTTTATGATGATGAAATTTTTATAAGGATATGGGTATATAAGTAAAGAGGAAAGAAAAACAGATAGGAGTGAATACATATGGAATATCGGATAGAAAAAGATACATTAGGGGAAATGAAGGTACCTGCTGATAAATATTGGGGAGCACAGACACAAAGAAGTAAGGAAAATTTTAAAATTGGTACTGAGAGAATGCCATTACAAGTGATTAGAGCGTTTGCTCAATTGAAAAAGGCTGCAGCCACTGTAAACCATGAATTGGGAAAACTAACGGGTACTAAGAAAAAAGGAATCATTGATGCATGTGATGAAGTCATAAATGGAGTATTTGATGATCATTTTCCACTTGTTGTTTGGCAAACCGGGAGTGGTACCCAATCAAACATGAATATTAATGAGGTTTTAGCAAGAAGGGCAAATGAATTATTAACGACAGATGAGACGATTCACCCTAATGACGATATCAATATGTCTCAAAGCTCAAATGATACATTTCCAACTGCCATGCATATTGCTGCCTATCAGGAAATTCAAAACTTGTTAATTCCGGCAATTAAACAATTAAAAGAAACGTTCGGCCAAAAGGAACAAGATTTTATGGAGATCATTAAAATTGGCCGAACACATTTACAGGATGCCACACCATTAACATTAGGACAAGAAATAAGTGGTTGGAGAGCAATGCTTGAAAAAAGTGAATACATGATAAAAGAAAGTAGTAAGCACTTATTAAATTTAGCGATCGGTGGAACAGCTGTCGGAACAGGGATTAATGCGGACCCTAGCTTTGGGGATAAAGTCGCAAAAGAATTACATGCTCAAACTGGATTTGAGTTCAAATCTTCCGATAATAAATTCCACGCTTTAACTAGTCATGATGAAATCGTCTATGTCCATGGTGCTTTAAAAGCCCTTGCTGCAGATTTAATGAAAATTGCCAATGATGTCAGGTGGCTGGCTAGTGGTCCAAGAAGTGGGATTGGGGAAATTAGAATACCTGCAAATGAACCTGGTAGTTCAATTATGCCTGGAAAGGTAAATCCAACCCAAAGTGAAGCTTTAACGATGGTTGCTGCTCAGGTATTTGGTAATGATACGACAATTGGATTTGCAGCAAGTCAGGGTAATTTTGAACTAAATGTTTTTAAACCTGTCATTATTTACAATTTTCTTCAATCCGTTCGACTATTAGCAGATGGCATGGTTTCATTTAATCATAATTGCGCGAAAGGGATCGAACCAAATCAAGAAGTCATTACCAAGAATGTTCATCAGTCATTAATGCTTGTCACCGCATTAAATCCACATATCGGTTATGAAAAGGCAGCTGAAATTGCAAAGCTTGCTTTTAAGGAAGGTTCGACCTTAAAGGAAGCGGCCATTAAAACGGGGTATGTAACAGAAAAACAATACGATGAATGGATCGATCCCCGGAAAATGGTGAATGTATAATTAGTTAGAAAGTAAGAAATAGGTAGTTCCTTATATCTGAAAAATACGAAAGGAGACACTACAGAGTGTCTCCTTTCTAGCCATTATATTCAGTTGAAATGTAAATACTATTATTGTTGAGAGAAGCCTCCGCCAAGTTGTTGTTCAGCCATTTGAACTAAGCGTTTTGTAATTTCTCCTCCTACAGATCCATTAGCGCGAGAAGTTGTGTCTGCACCAAGATTTACACCAAATTCTTGTGCAATTTCATACTTCATTTGATCAATTGCTTGTTGCGCTCCAGGAGCTACTAATTGATTAGAATTATTGTTGTTTGCCATGATTCTGTCATCTCCTCGTTGAATTTTTTTTGGTTGGGTTAGCTGGACTTGCACCAGCACACAATCAACATTGAACTGCTAACTGTGAACCATCTAGTGGAGTAACCCATTGATATTAAAGGTGTTTCTTGCTCTGTACTAAGTATTATGTTTTTTTTTTTATAAAATATACAAGTTTAATTTCAGGAATTTTTTCCCTTACTCATATTTTTGATGATCCATAAAGATCAGTAAGGATTGTAGAATTTTATTCTGATTTTTACTAATGAAAGCAAAGCAGCTATAGCATTTTAAAGTTTGTTTTTCAGAACGTTAGTATGTTAGGTCATCATGTTCGAGAAAAGAATCCTTTTAAAACAGCAAAAAAAGAATAGGGTACATATTTTTATGGGAAACATAATCGAAGACAGTTTCGCATAGGGATGTGATTGGATTGAAATGGTGTGCCTTATGTAATGGTATGGGTGAAGCAATACTAGCTTGTCCAAATTGTAATAATAGCATGTTTGATCAAGGAAGAATTTATGATTTTTATGATGACTATAGTCCTTATATGGATATTGATGTAATTAAGCTTGCTGATGGAGATCCGGTAAGCTCACAGAAAGATGAATGTGTTCATTTATTTAAATGCCCTAATTGTGAATTTGATGTTCAGAAGAAAATTACGATTACTTAAAATGAGCAATAAAAAAAGCAATCGATCGATTGCTTTTTTTTGGTAAGTTTTTAGTTGATCTCGCTTGATCCATCTCCAAAGCCTTGGTTGGTTTATCCTATTAGCTCTGTATAAGTTGGAGTTTAAGCAAGGTGCTTATTCATTAAATTTAAATTATCCGATTCTTTCTTCAGATTCTGGATTAAAGAAATGTCCTTTATTCATATCAAAGGCAAGCTCAAGTTCATCCCCCGGTCGGATATCAGAGCGAGAGTCTACTCTGGAAATAAATTCTTGATCACCAAGCTTGGAGTAAAGCATCGTCTCTGCTCCTGTTAGCTCAGAAACATCTATTTTAGTTGAAAATTTTGTGTCGGATGAAGCATCAATAAATAATGGTTCATCATGAATATCCTCAGGGCGAATACCAAAGATGATATCTTTATTGATAAAACCGTTTTCTCTTAATACTTTCATTTTTCCTTCTGGAACAGCAAATTTTAATTGGTCATTAATAACGAAGTGACTATCAGTTAATTTACCTTTGAAAAAGTTCATGGCAGGGGATCCGATAAAACCTGCTACGAAGACATTACGTGGATGATCATATACTTCTTTAGGTGTACCAACTTGTTGGATCACTCCATCCTTCATCACAACGATGCGTGTTGCCATTGTCATTGCTTCTGTCTGGTCATGTGTGACATAGATGGTTGTTGGTTGTAAACGTTGATGAAGTTTGGCAATTTCAGCACGCATTTGAACACGTAATTTTGCATCTAAATTCGATAGTGGTTCATCCATTAAGAACACTTTAGGATCACGAACAATTGCACGACCTAATGCAACACGTTGTCTTTGTCCACCAGATAAAGCCTTTGGTTTACGCTTTAAGTAGTCTTCAAGTCCTAAGATTTTTGCTGCATCTTTCACACGCTTGTCAATCTCAGCTTTAGGAACTTTTCTTAATTTAAGACCAAAAGCCATATTATCATATACGGTCATATGGGGATATAGTGCGTAGTTTTGGAAAACCATGGCGATGTCACGATCTTTAGGAGGAACATCATTCACTCGCTTACCATCAATGTAGAAATCACCTTTAGAAATTTCCTCAAGTCCAGCAATCATACGTAAAGTAGTTGATTTTCCACAACCGGAAGGGCCAACAAATACAATGAATTCCTTATCTTGAATATGAAGATTAAAGTCTGTTACTGCAGTCACCTTATTATCATAAATTTTGTAAACATGATCCAATACAATTTCTGCCATTGGTTATGCCTCCTTTAAATTCTCTTATTATTCATAATAAAGAAAGCCCTTTCAGACGACTATGGACATCCTGCACAAAAATAAATTCAAATTATTAGGCAAACTGCAAATTAATCAAAATATTCAAAGTCTAAACAAGCTAAATATACAATAACGGAGGTTGCAAATGATTTTAAGTCAAATCCCGTTTTTTCGGTAAATTTATCGATTCGATATTGCAGACTATTTCGGTGTAAAAAGAGCTGCTTTGCTGTTAAACTAGCATTTGTTTGATTTTCTAAATAAAGCTTAATTAGTCTTCTTAGTTCAGGATCATCCTGAAAAATGTCATAGATAGTTGAGAAACCTATCCTTCTAGTTTGACTAGGTATATTTTTTAAAAGATATAATGGAAAGACTTTTTCAAGAGTAAACACTCGATCTTTTCCCATTTCTTTTTTAGCAAAAGAATATAAAATTTGTTCAAATTGAAATAAAGATTTTAGTTCATTTGTGAGTGCTTTAAATTGACCAATAAAAAAATGGATCTTAAAATAAAAATCACTTTCCAAAGCATGAATAGACGTATAAAGTTCATCAAGTGTAAGTAAATAATTATGTTTTTTTTCAATAATGGCCCCATTATTTTGAGAGGTAAAGATAATAGTGATTTCATGGGGAAATAAGGCTTTGATCGCTTCCATCCAGTCTTCAGATTCAAAATCAGCTTTGTACTGTGTAATTGAAAATTGGATAATCCGATATTCAGAATTTGGTTCGTTAACGGGGTAGTCATTCCCTGTACCATATAAATATTCAAACCATTTTTTAGATGATTCATTCGTATTCAATTTCTGTATTTCATGATATTTAGGGAAAAGTGTTTTTAATAATTCCTTTTCAGCCTCCGATAATTCGGATAGTGGGATTCCGATATATTGGTTATCAATCTCTACATAAAACCAAATCAGTTTAGAATTGTTTGATGGTTTAGATGATATATGAGCATTGGGATATCGTTCAAAGAGTTTATTGATCATCATCACTTTGTCCTTCTTTTTCATTTGATATATTTATTTTATTAGAATCAAAAGATTCTTTCAAAGAAAAAGAAGGTGATCAATAGTGATCACCTTCTTTTTATTCTATTTCTTTTGGAGGATCTTCCGGGAAAAAGTCAACGGCTTCTTCAATATTTGTTGAGTCTTCACGCATATGGACAGAGCCTCCTGACATTCCTTCATTCACCATACGATCAACATCTAAATAAACTTGGTCTTTTCCTTCATAATGTGTATCTGGTAAAAATTCTGATTCCTTCTTTCTAGCCATGTGATCTCCTCCTAAAAATAAAAATGAAAAAATCATCATTATTTTTAGTTTGAGCAGGCATGTGGTGGAAACATACATTCAATATAATGGTAATGATTAACGGTTATCATAGACATGATAAAGCATTAACTCGTGGATTTGTCCTTTAATTTTTTCTTCAACACCTTCATCGAAAGTATATCGCTGTTGCCATTCAATTCGACCATCTGGATGGTAGATTCCCTCCATTTTTTCTTTATTAAAATAGAACGAAATATTCCAGCCAGGCAATTGTTCGTGCTTATATAGTGATTGAAATTGAAAATGCTGAATCATAGAAATTCCCCCGAAATTATAATGTTTTCTTTATTATAGCTTAATTAAATTGAGGGTTCAGGGGCAAATATAGATTTTTCATAAAAGAGATGAACTAATGCCTGTATTCTAGCTTCTTCAATTTCGGTTTCATCAAAACTCATAGGTTTTGCATTTACCTCAAAAATCCATAGCTTTCCGCTGTCATCACGCCCAAGATCAATAGTGAATTCCAGGAAATCTCCAAATTCATTTGAAAGTGACTTTCCACATTCTTGAAGTATCCAATGAAAAACTTTTTCAAGTGATGCTTTACGAACCTGTTTATAAGGGATAATCGATCCACCTTTTGAAACATGGGTCGTAATTTGATTGATATCAGCTGTTCTTATTCCTACTCCAGTTAATTGATACTCTTTATTCGAATAATGGGAAAGTATTCGATAATCATATTTCTTATTTTCAATTTTGGCACTTTCGATATCTCTTTGTGCAATAAATGGATATTTTTGTAATGTGCTTTCCACATGGTTCCATAGATCTTGAAAAGAAGCAAACTGCTTTTTGGTTTCAGCCTTCTGATAAAAAAAGCTTCCATTTCCCTCTTTCTTCACTAAAAATATCCCATTTCCTTGTGAACGAATGGTTGGTTTTATATATGCTTTAGGATGCAGTGTTAAAAAATTTTGAAATTCCTCCTGCCCTTTTATTAAGCTAGTTTCGGGGAGTAAAGGTCGGAGATATGCATTTTTTTTAAACAATTGATACATGGAGAACTTATCGATAAAGGAAGGATTGAAAAAGAAACACTTTTGATTCATTGCCTCTAGTTTATGCTTTAAAAATTGCTCAGTCTTTTCTTCCGATCTAAGTGATATTCGATTATAGATGATATTAGGAAATGGAAATGTCGCTTGAACCCATTTCTTTTCCTCTATCACATAAAATGATCCATTGATGAAATTTTCCGCAATATCATCTAAAGTATAAACAAAAGAAAGTCCTCCAGATAATTGTAGCTTTTTTTGTAAACTAACATATAAATCTTTATTTCCTGCAACATGGCCATTTTTAGTCTTACTGGTTAATACACCTATTAATGGGCCAACTCGTTGATTGGTTTTCAGTAATTTAAATTTGTACGTGAATTCATTTTTTTCGTTAGAAAGAGGGAGGAGCTCATCCTGTGCTCCCCAGAAAAATGGTGACTGTTCTTCATCATGGACAAAAGCATTTCTTTTTTTGTCAAAAAAAATATTCATATGAAAAGGTCCTCATGTATATGTTTTTTCGTTAAGAAAATGGCATAGCTAAGCGTGAGCTTTCTTGTCAAAACATCAGAATCCTTTAGACCAGGATGTGAAAATATGGACCGACCAGGCTTGGAATTCGCTTCAAAAAGCCATACATTTCCATTGTTATCAATACCGAAATCAAAGCCAATCTCACCAATAATTCCATCTAAATGCTTCTCAATTGCCACTGCTAAATCCATTGCTGCATGTTCTAATTTAGTTTTGTATTTTTTTTGATCTTCCTCTTTTGGGAAAATTTCTGTAAGTGTTTTTACTTCGCCGCCTGTCTTTACATGGGTGGTTGGACTTCCACTTCCCGCAATTTTTGCAGCAATTGCGCTAATTTTCCAGGAACCATTCTCATCCTTATTGGCATGAACGCGAAAATCAACTGGACGTCGATGATCGCGAATTAATTGAATCCCTTGTTGCACGAGCATCCTATCCAAGTTTTTGTTTGCAAATACATGATTAATTAGTGATTCTAAGGAAGTGAATTTTAATAAATGATTAACGGTATCATGGTATCTGCAATAGTAATGATTGGTTTTTCGATCATAAATAACCTGATGAACACCAAGCCCTAAGCTTCCATTAATAGGTTTAATATACACCTGCCCATATTTTGAGAGCATTCGTTCAACTTGATGGAAGGATGTAAATGGACTCGTTTCAGGTAAATACAAGAGTGCTTTCCGATCATTAAATAATCGTTCATATACATCTAATTTATTGAAAAATCCCGGATTATACCAAGGGATAAAAAAGTCCTTTTCAAGTCTTTCCTTTACTTTTTGTGTTGTCTTCAACTTTTCACTTCGTCTGTTTGGAAGACGATCATAGATGACGTTAGGGAATGGAACGGTCAATTGAATCCATTTCCCATTATGATAAAAATGTCCTTCAATCGATTGATTCTCCCAATTAATATGCTGCTCACCAAAGAGAAATGGAACGACACCAACAGATGAATGAAGAGATAAAAGCTTTGAAAATAAGTTTGAGCGTCCCCCAATCGGTTTAACAGAAAAATTAGTAAAGCCCGATGTAAATATACCTACTAAAGGACCAAATATGAGGGAGGAATCTGATTGAAATATAGTTATTGAAGTGAGAAAAGTTGGGATCGTTAGTTGTTTGGCTAATCCAGTACTGATTGATAATGTATTCCGTCCATTAGGTTGTTTTTTGCCGATAATTTCAGCCTTTTTTGAACCGAAAACAACTGCATTTGGTTCTATTGAAATGTTATTAGGATAATAATAAACCAGTTCTTTCTCTTCAAAAAATTCGATTTTATAGCGTTTAGGCATCTAAGGCACCTCGCTTAAATTTAATGGGTTCTTTTAAGCAGTATTCGAAATAAGGATTTTAATTAGATATGGCATGATTGATTTGTGAGTGTAAAAAAGAACAATAGGCAAGAGGAGCTGAGTAAAGTGTATCTAAAGTATTTGGCTCCGTTAATTGGATGATTTTTCTACCAGGCTTTGAATTCATATCTAATATCCAAAGTGATTGATCATTGGCGATAATAATATCTATCCCTAATTCAAAAAGAGGATGAAATTTTTCTTCTAGTTTAGTTGGCAAATGCTTCAATATATCATTAAGCTCCTGTTCGATGTATGAATGATTAAGCTTTGAATTCATCTCTTTCCATTTATGAAAGGGGATTATATTGGCTCCTGCACTTAAATTTGTTAGGATCCCATTCTTTTCTCCACAACGAATGGCTCTTCCTATCTCTTTCCATTTTCCTTCTTCATCCTTTTGGATTAGTATTCTAAGATCAAATGGCTCTTTCATTTTATTGAGATTATTGATTCGTGGTTGCATGATAAAAATCTGCTTCGTCAATAAAGTTTCTAACCATGTGTCAAAGCTATCATTACTTTCAAATAGCTTTTCTATGACTCTATTTTTCTTTGTAGTACGTACATTAATGGATTTACCGATTTTTTTAAACGAATAAACAGCAAAACCATGAGCGCCGTTAATAGGTTTTAAGATAATTTCTTTGTGCATGTTTAATTCAGCTAACACTTGTTCAGCATTTGCAACTTTTTTTGTTAACGGTAAATAGGGAGAAATAGTGGGCTCTTTTTTTAATTCCTCATACAATCTCCACTTATTTGGTAGGCCATATCCTAAAAAGTTTATATTAGGTTGTGATTTTAACCAGGATACAACTGCTTGTGCTTCAGTCGATTTACGGTCCTCACCATAAAAACACCGATCATATAAATACTTAGGAATGGGGAAATTCTTTTCATTCCATTTATTTTCCAAAGAATCAAATTGATAGCCTTTAATCATTAATGTTGAAGGATCAATAGATAGTGGCGAAAATAAGTATAAGACGATGTTATAATTCTGAGCTTTTTTTGCCATTTCATTAAAATAAAGATGACTTTCAGATGGTGTCATCGTTAAAATTCCTAGATTGGTCATTCAAGTGACTCCTTTCTATCCATAATGCCTTGCAGTATTGAAATATCGCCTTTGTTGATGGGCGAAATCGTGGATTACTGTCATCCCTTAGCTTGGATGGTTTGGAATTTACTTCGATAAGCCAAGGCTTTCCATCCATATCTACACCTATATCGACACCAAGTTCTCCTATTAAACCGTTTGCCTCATTGCTAAGTGTGTTTACAGATTCAAGGGCTAGCTCTCTCATTAAATGAAAGATTTGTTCTGTTTTTTTGGGATTAAAGATAGATAACAATATACTTTCAGGACGACTGATGAATCCACCTTGAGCAATATTTGATACAAAATGGTTTTCGGCAGATAACCGGGCAACCGTAGAGGTAACTGTCCATTGATGCTGGGAATTTTTATGACAGAGAATACGGAAGTCAATTTTTTGATTATTTATTTTGATAAAAGGGATGGTTTGTTGGATAATAAAATCTCTTTTTCCAATCCATTTTTTTAATAATTCACTAGCATCTTTTAGTGTTGAAAACGAATGCTGTAATTGATCAGAAAAGGATGTTTGTTCAATATAAAACTGGCCATCTTTAATAAAAAAGTGAATAATAAAACGACCTTGGCTTCCCATATTAGGCTTTATATAGACATCTGAGTGTGTGGATATCCATTTAAATAACATTGCTTCAGAAAAAATAACGGTATCTGGAAGGAAGGTTTGAAGATTTTTTTTCTTTTTTAAAATGTCGAATACGTGCTTTTTGGAAAGAAAGCTATCATTGAATAAAAGAATATGATTATCCTTCCATAATTGTTTTAGATTTTGAAAACCTAGCTTGTTTTCGATCAATCTGTTATGAATTCTATTATAGATAATATTACATTTAGGCACTTCTCCCTCTACCCATTGCTCGCCATCAAAATGAAATCCACTTTGGGGAAATCGGGTTAAATTTGAAACATAAACCAAGCCTCCGTTTTGTTGGCTATATTCATGTAATTCTTGACAAAATGATCGAATTGTTGGAAATAGATTTTCCAAATTTGGTTTCTTTTTAATTTCAGTAATGATTGCGATAACTGGTCCTAATAGTAAAATTTGTTCATGACTTGTTGCTTGAAGTTTTAGAGGAAGAAATGGAATCTTTGCCTTTTGAAAACATGCTTGATTGAAAAGAATCGTTTCTTTACTGTTCATGAGGTTTGATTTTTTTCGGTTTGCTATTATGGTTTCATTTCCAAGTTGGATTGTAATTTTATCCTTAAGAGGTATATTTAAGTTTACTAGTAATTCATCTGAAATTTCAATGATTGGATGTTCGTCAGTTAAAGATAGTAATGGATGAATCATTACTTGATACATCATAAACAGACCCCGTTTACAAATGATTATCAATCATACAATTAGACTTTGAGGTTATCATATGAGAGAAATGCCCAGATGGTTCATATTACATTTTTATATGTATCAAATTCGCATTGATTGCCATACTTTGGTATAGTGCAACTATAGTTTCTTTTTTTATGAATTCCAAGGAGGTATATTAATAATGGCAACAAATCTTTATGATTATGCATATGAATTAGAAAAGGCATTACGAAATGGTGCGGAATATAAACATTTAAAAGCAATGTATGAAGCTGTATTACAAGATGCTTTTGCTAAAAATTTATTTGATGGATTTAGGGAAATTCAGATGAGTTTACAAGAAAAACAAATGACAGGCCAAGATATTTCTGAAGAAGAGGTACAAAAAGCGCAAACTGTAGCTGCCCAAGTACAACAAAGTCCAAAAATTGTTCAGCTGATGGAAGCTGAGCAACGAATGAGCATGGCAATCAATGAATTAAATAAAATTATTATGAAACCTTTAGATGAACTATATGGTTCAATGCAGCGCTAATGTAGTTAAATAAAAAGATAAACACTCACACGTGACAAGAAAGGAATTGGGGTAATCCCAATTCTTTTTTTATTTACCGCCGATATAGGGTAACCAAAGCGAGTGAAAGAATCCTGAAAAGGAGGAAAACGCTGATCCAGGGTAACCAAAGAGAGCGAAAGAAACCCAAAAAGGAGGAAAACGCTGATCCAGGGTAACCAAAGCGAGTGAAAGAAACCCGAAAAAGAGGAAAGTGCCGATTTGGGTAACCAAAGCGAGTGAATGAATCCCGAAAAGGAGGAAAACGCTGATCCGGGGTAACCAAAGCGAGTGAAAGAAACCCGAAAAGGAGGAAAGTGCCGATTTGGGTAACCAAAGCGAGTGAAAGAAACCCGAAAAGGAGGAAAACGCTGATCCAGAGTAACTAAAGCGAGCGAAAGAATCCCGAAAAGGAGGAAAGTGGTGATCCAGAGTAACAAAAGCGAGCGAAAGAAACCCCAAAAGTAGCAAACCGCCGATCTAGGGTAACAAAAGCGAACGAAAGAAACCCCAAAAGTAGCAAACCACCGATCCAGGGTAACCAAATGGGACAAATGAAACCCCAAAAGGAGGGAACTGCAGATCCAGGGTAACCTAAAAAGCAAATAAATCCCCAAAAGTACGAAACTGCCGATCCAAGGTGACCAAAGAGAACAAATAAAATTCCCAAAAAGGGAAACAGGTTCTTTTCATAGTAATAAAAAAGGCCCTCATATCCATTTATTTACCTGAAAGCTATTATAAGAACTGAAGAGATTATTAGGTGTAATAGCTGATAGTAGGGTCTGTACAAAAGCAAATATATGTTACTAAAAAAATAAAGGAAGAGATAAAATTCAATTCTATTCCTATATTTACGGCGCATCCCTTTTCTTTAAGCTTTTGTTCTATCTGATTTGTCCCATTCATAAAACTATAGAAAGGATAAAATGCATATTGAATCATTCTGGTTAGTCATCCGCTAAAGGGGGAACATCTATGATTTACAAAATGCTTGCTTTAAATATTGATGGTACCTTGTTGCAAGACAACGGTCGTTTAAATAAAGCAACAAAGGAAGCAATCGAATTAGCTATTGGAAAAGGGATCAAGGTAACCTTAGTAACTTCAAGAAACTTTTCGTCTGCTACTAGAATAGCTCGGGAATTGCATCTTGATACATGCCTTGTCACGCATCAAGGTTCGTTTGTAGCACGAGATAGGGATAAACCGATTTTGGTGAAGAGAATTAATGAAAATGTTACTCATGATTTAGTGCGTTTTTTAGAGGCTTTTAATTGTCAAATAAAATTAGTGCATGAACGATACACGATTGCAAATAAACAAAGAACCCCATCTAATCTTATGGGTAAATTTGTTATTCAACCAGTCAATCGTTTTTCTTATTCTGAAACATTTGTTGATTCCTTATTAGATAAACTTATTGAAACACCGGTCTCACCACCTAAAATAGAAGTACGTTTTATGAATGACATCGATATGATTGACGCCAAAAAAGCTATTCAAGAAATGTTTCATGAGGTGGATTGTATTGAAAATGATGAACACATATTAGAAATTGTCCCTAATGGAACTTCAAAACTGAAGGGAGTTTTGTACCTTTGCGATCGCCTCAATATTCAAAGAGATGAAGTCGTGATGATCGGATCAGGTAAAGATGACCTTCCACTTATTGAGTGGTCAGGTCTTGGGGTTGCGATGGGAAATGCATCTCCTCAATTAAAACGGGCCGCTGATTGGATAACTCGTTCGAATAATGAGAATGGAGTATCCTATATGGTTAAAGAACATTTTCGCAAGCAGCAACCGATCGACTTTTTGAAAAAAATGAATGTAATAAAATAGTAAGAGAAGGTACTTGCAAGGTTTCTGCTCCATTCTCAATGAAATGAAGGGGTTGGCGGTTTTTAACCCTAAATTTATTATTAAAACTTTATTTTTAAATAGTAACGATGATTGAGTTTTCATCCGATACTGGCAGTTAAACATTTTGATATGCTTCATCAGTTAAAGGTAAATTTTCTTCATTAACGGTGCGATTCAATAGGAGAATCGTGCCTTTTTCGATATATTGACCAGAATAAGGAGTCCCCTCTATAACCTAATATTAAATGTATTATGAGTAAGAAGGAAGGTTCATTACTTTTTCAAATTTGCTTCTCCTTTTCAAGGATGTCCTTTACTACATCTCCTATTGATACACTTCCTAGTGCTTTTTCTAAAGCTGTTTGAGCTAATGTAAATAACGGCCCAATTGTGCTTTGAATATTTCGTCCGACAGGACAATCAGGATTTGGATTTTCATGAATACTAAACAATTCATCCTCTTTCACAACATTAACGGCTTGGTACACATCAAGCAAAGTTATAGTTGATAAGTCTCTCGCTAAAGAAGCACCAGCAATACCAGGTTGTACTTTAACTAAGCCCGCCTTTTTTAACATTCCCATAATTTTTCTTATTACAGCTGGATTCGTATTTACACTTCCAGCCAAAAATTCTGAAGTACTGACTCCATCTTTATTTATTTCAATTAAAGCCAGAATATGAATTCCTACGGAAAACCGACTACTAATAGACAAGTTTTTTCACCTTCCTTTAAAGCTCTATCTACATATTATACCTGTAATGAGCACAGTTACAAGTGTATTAAGCTGTTGAAATGCCGAATATAAAACCCTTTTTAAAGTTGACAAATGTGAATATTGTAACTAAAATGATTACATGTAATCAATGTGGTTACAATTTAAAACAGGAGGAACTTAGAATGAATATAGGAATTATTGGTGCAAATGGAAAAGCTGGAAATCTAATATTAAAAGAGGCTGTAAATCGTGGTCATCAAGTAACAGCAATAATAAGAGATGCATCTAAACTAAAAGAAAAGGTTGATGCAGTCATTGAAAAAAGTATATTTGATCTTACATCAGATGATATTAAACCATTTGATGTGGTGGTTAATGCTTTCGGTGCGCCCCTTGGAGAAGAGCAAGCACACGTGGAAGCTGGACGTGTTCTAATGGAAGCACTAAAAGGAATAAGCACTAGAGCAATCATTGTCGGTGGAGCAGGAAGTTTATTCGTGGATGAGAACGAAACCATTAGAGTAATGGACACACCTGATTTTCCTGATATCTTTATACCAACAGCGAAGGGGCAAGGACGGAACTTACAAGATTTGCAGGAATCATCGAATATTACGTGGACTTTTATTAGCCCTTCAGCAATGTTTGATTCAGAAGGAAAAAGAACCGGTTTTTATCAAGCTGGAAAAGATCATCTTCTTGTTAATTCGATAGGTGAAAGCTATATCAGCTATGCTGACTATGCAATTGCTGTAGTGGATGAGATAGAAAATCCTCAACATATAAATGAACGATTTACTGTTGTGGGTGAAGCAGAATAAATTTCATAATTATTGAACAAGCAAAATACCGTTAGTTCAAAGCTAATGGTATTTTGTTATGTGGATGTCTAAAAAAAACTAAGTCTTTTTTTAGTTTATTGCTTTTGTAAAAGCCGAAATCCTAATAAAGGATTCAGTGATTCTTATGGAGTTTGCAGCTCTTTTCTAAATGAAAGGTGAATCGGTCTGCAGCCAATAGTTATCAGGTGAAACTTTAATTAGTTAAAATTGAGAAAAGTGCCTTTTATTTTAGTTGTGAATGAATCATCATTCAGTTATTCTTAAAGATAGGAATAACTTTTATTCACGGAGGGGTAGAAATGGGATCATTAACTTACCAAACTATTGATGCAAATATTCAAGGAAATACGGCCTTTATCCAATTTAATCGGCCAACCTCATTAAATGCATTAAATACGGTTATGATTAAAGAACTAGTGGATTGCCTTAATGAAATGACATTAAATGAAGCCATCAAAATTGTTGTGTTGCAGGGGAAGGGAAAGGCATTTTCATCTGGGGGAGATATAAAAGAAATGTTCCAGCTCCAGGGCGAGGAAGAATTTTTCTTAGTAATGGATGATATTAATCAACTCATTACGACTTTGTATACTATGCCAAAACTAACGATTGCCGGGATTGAGGGAGCTGCGGCAGGGCTAGGTTTGAGTATTGCATTAGCAACAGATTATATTATTTCAGATTCAACGAGTAAGCTTGCTATGAATTTTATTGGAATTGGATTAGTTCCCGATGGTGGGGGACATTTTTTGCTTAAACGTAGGATGGGAGAACAGAAGGCAAAGAAGTTTATTTGGCAGGGAAAGGTATTGACAGCAGAGGTGGCATTGAAGGCTGAAATCATTGATGAAATAGCAAACGATGTAAATATGGCTATTGAAGACAAACTTCATCAATGGAAAACCAAGCCTCTTGAAGCGATGCTTCAAACTAAAAAAATCTATAACGAGCTACAATTACAGGAACTTATAAAAACGTTGGAATTAGAAAAACATGCACAATGGAAAATGAGGCACACGAAGGATCATTTTGAAGGAATACAAGCTTTTATAGAAAAGCGAAATCCGAAATTCATCGGTGAATGATGTTAAATTAAGCTCTTTTCTTAGTAAGAGGAATGGGGAGCCATCTTCATCCGGATATATAAATTAAAACTTTACAATATTTGAGAAAAGAGCCCAGAGAAAAACCCAAGAGGTTGTCTTTGCAACAACCTCTTGGGTTTATTAACGATGAAATAATATGAGTTTTCCATTTGGTGATGTACAGCGATGTGTTTTCTCTAACGCATTATTTTCACTTAGAAGCTGTTCCCCTTTTACCTTTGCTTCATGATCATTGGCTGCTTCAATGCTTTCATCTAAAATCTTTTCCCCATTTGCTTCAAAAGCAGTTAATTTGTAAATAGCCATGATTTAATTCCCCCATCCGTTTTATTGGTTGTTTTGCTTGCTTATATAAAAGCCCTAATGCTGGCTTTTTCACCTAATAAAGAATTCAATGGTTCTTATCAAGTTAATGTACGTGTTGGATATCCCTTTTTGCAGCTATTTTTCGATTAGCAGTATATCCAGCGACTAAAACGAGAATTGTAATGATTCCTGCTATAATATATGTGATTGGTCCATGAGAAATATTTAAAAGGTGAAGGAGCTTTTCTTCCTTCATTAACATTTCTCCTGCTGTCCAAGCAAGAATACCTGAACCTATATAAGCGATCCAAGCATATTTATTCATTGCTTTTACAATCATTTTCGAGCCGAAAATCATGACAGGAATACTAATCATGACCCCGATAGCTATTAATCCAATATGATTATCAGCTGCACCAGCTAGTGCAACCACATTATCTAAACTCATGACTGCATCAGCCAAGATAATGGTTCCAATTGCTTTTAATACTCCGCTTTGTGATTTTACATGAACATCTTCTTCATCCCCTACAAGAACCTTGAAGGCGATCCAAATAAGAAGAAGTCCTCCAATAATTTCTACGAATGGGATTTTTAATAGCTGTACAATGACGATCGCAAAAATAATACGTAATATTACTGCTCCACCAGTACCCCATACAATCGCTTTATTTTGTTGTTCTTTTGGTAGATTTCGCGTAGCCATGGCAATAACTACGGCATTATCCCCGGATAATACAATATCTATTGCAATAATTTTGAGTAACACTAGTAAAGAACTAGTTGAAAGTGCTAGTCCAATTGGAAAAATATTTTCCATTCTTTTTCCCATCTCCTGGTTTATATAAAGTCTCTTTTCATCCATCTACCATATTAATCTATTATTATATTAACATATATTTTTTATAGATAGACTAGAAAATGTTTGGATAAATAACTAGAAAAGTAAATGGAGTAGAATTTAATGGAACCTTTTAAGACTTTTTACGTATAAAAGATAAGTGGTTAGAAAAAGGAGGAAAACTAAGTTGACATTAAATTTAGATCAAGTAACAAAGAAATTTGGACAATTTGTTGCAGTTGATCATCTTTCTCTCGTTATTCCAGAAAAGGAAATGTTTGGTTTTTTAGGTGCGAATGGTGCAGGAAAAACAACAACCTTTCGAATGATTTTGGGGATTATGGACGCAACAGAAGGAGATATTACGTGGAATGGTAAAAAAATTGATTATTCCACTAGCCCCTTTATTGGTTATTTGCCTGAAGAAAGAGGACTATATCCAAAACTAAAGGTAAGAGACCAATTAATTTATCTTGCCCGCTTAAGAGGAATGGACAAAAATGAAGCTCTGAAAGAATTAAACTATTGGTTAGATCGGTTTAATGTTCCAGAATACATAGATAAAAAAGTAGAGGAATTATCTAAAGGAAATCAACAAAAAATCCAATTTATTGCCTCAGTTCTCCATAAACCTCAATTACTTATACTGGATGAGCCATTCAGTGGGTTGGATCCTGTAAATGTGGAAACATTAAAGTCTGCTGTTACCGATTTGAGGGATAATGGAGCAACCATCGTTTTTTCCAGCCATCGGATGGAGCATGTTGAAGAGCTATGTGAAAATCTTTGTATTATGCATCATGGAAAGCCAGTTGTTCACGGAAGTTTACGTGAAATAAAGAAATCATTTGGAAAGAAAAATGTCACGATTCATGCCGATTTTGATCTTATGTTTTTACAAGATATTCCCGGTGTTTTAAAAACGAAAAAAACTGCACAGGGAATGCATTTACAAATATCAAGTGAAGATACGGCGCAAACAATCTTGAATCAAATTAATGGAAAAGGCTTTGTGAGGAAATTTGAATTAGAGGAACCATCGTTAAATGATATTTTCATTGAAAAGGTAGGTGCTTCCTATGAATAAGTTTGGTGTCATGTTAGGTCATTCCTATGTTTCAAAATTAAAATCTAAATCATTTATTATTACATCAATTATTATGCTTATTGGTGTGTTAATTTTAGGAAATATGAACAGAATCATTGATTTATTCTCCGGTGGTGATTCAAAAGAAAAAATTGTCGTTCTCGATCAAACAGATTCAGTATTTCAATCTTTTCAAAAACAATTAAAAGTAACAAATAAAGATATCGAACTTATTAAAGAAAGCAAAAGTGAGGCAGAGTTACAAAAAGCTGTGAATGCTGGTGAGTATGATGGATTAATCACGATATCAATGGATCAATCTAATTTGCCAGAGGCAACGTATAAAGCCCCTACACTTACAAATACTGAATTATCCAGTCAATTATCACAGGCCTTGCAAGCTGTGAAATCAGATATGGCTGCATCCCAATTAGATTTAACAGCTGATAAGCTGGCACTTCTAAATAGCCCAATTGTGTTTAAAGAAGTCAGTCTCGAAAATAATGCAAAATCTTCTGAAGAACTTGCCCAAGCTCGTGGACTCGTTTATATTCTTCTTTTCGTGATCTATTTTTCAGTCATTTTTTATGCAAGCAGTGTTGGGATGGAAGTAGCAACAGAAAAAGCATCTCGTGTAATGGAAATTCTTATTTCGAGTGCATCTCCTACACAACAAATGTTTGCCAAGATTATTGGGGCTGCCCTGCTTGGAATTACCCAAATGGCTGTCTTGCTTTTAGTCGCATATTTTACAATTAAACAGAACTTAAGTGAGTTAAAAGGCGGTTTCTTCGAGGTTTTTGGTTTTTCTGATATTAAAGTTTCAACAATCATCTACGCTATTGTATTTTTCCTATTAGGATATTTATTATATGCAACATTAGCAGCATTTTTAGGATCTCTTGTTAGTCGTATTGAAGACGCACAGCAAATGATGTTGCCAATGACCTTTTTAATTATGATTGGTTTCTTTATTGCTATGTCTGGATTAAACAATCCATCAGCGGGATTTGTTACAGTTACTTCCTATATCCCTTTCTTTACACCAATGCTTATGTTTTTGCGTGTAGGGATGTTAGACTTACCAATGTGGGTTGGCTTATCCGGGGTTGCTGTTCTGATCGTGTCGATAATTATTATGGCATCTATTGGAGCTCGAATCTATCGCGGTGGGGTTCTTATGTATGGAAAGTCTAATTCATTAAAAAATATAAAAAAAGCACTTCAGTTATCAAAAAATAAATAAAGAATTTGAATGGGCTATCCTCCTTTCTTGTTGGATAGCCCATTTTTACGTTTGTTTTTACAGCAATCCCCTTTAAAATCTTATAAAATCGTTTATAATTATCCTAAGAACATATATTCGTTTAGGAGGATGGTGAAATGAGCCAACTTCAATTTATCCATACAGCAGATCTCCATTTAGATAGTCCATTCATCGGATTACAATACTTACCCAAAACGATTCTTAATCGAATTCAGGAAAGTACGTTTGCATCTTTCATTAAAATTGTCGATAATGCAATATCTTTGAAGGTGGATTTCGTTTTAATAGCAGGTGACCTCTATGATGGAGAGGATCGAAGTATAAAAGCTCAAGCAAGACTTAGAAAGCAAATGATAAGGCTCGAGCAGGCGGGAATAGAAGTATTTATCCTTCATGGTAATCATGATCATCTAGGTGGAAATTGGACAACGATTGACATGCCAAGTAATGTTCATGTTTTTTCATCTAGTGTAGAGATGAAATCGTTTATTACTAAAAAAGGGCAAAGAGTCCATATATATGGATTCAGTTATCCGGAAAGACATGTAACAGAGAAAAGAATCAATGAATATAAAAAAATTGAACCTGCCGATTTTCATATCGGAATGCTTCACGGAAATGTTGACGGTGGGAGCTCAGATCATCAACCCTATGCACCTTTTACAATTGGTGAGTTACTTGAGAAGAAAATGGATTATTGGGCATTAGGGCATATTCATAAGCAGCAATTTCTCCACCAAGATCATCATCCTTATATTGTGTACCCAGGTAATATTCAAGGGCGGAATCGGAAGGAGAAAGGATCGAAAGGTTGTATAGTAGTAAATCTATCATCCCATGAAACCACTTTAAGTCATATAGAAACAGCAGATATTCTTTGGAGTGACATAAGTATTGATGCTTCAAAGATTCGAACGTTCTCTGATTTATATCTTTTATGCAGAAAAGAAATGAATCATCAACGTTCTTCATCACAGGGTGTACTTCTCGAAATGACCATTAAAAATATTGAAATGCTTGAGAAAGAAGCAATTGAAAAAATAAAGAATGGTGAATTATTGGAAGCTCTTCAAGATGGAGAGGAGTATGAGGAATCCTTTGTCTGGACAATTAGTGTAAATTGTCATGTAAAAGATCAACTAGTAATTGAACCAACCTTTAAAAATGAACTGGAACAAACTCTTGCAGAATTAACTCAAGAAGAATCATTTGAAAAGGCTTTAGAAGACTTGTATGGAAATCCATATAGCAGTCGCTATTTAGAAAAGATGACAGAACATGAAAAGAAAAATCTATTGCAAGAAGCCGAACAATTGGTTTTTGAATTGGTCCATTCCAATTCATAGAGGAGGAAATTCGCGTGAACATTAAGCAAATACATATATATGGTTTTGGAAAATTAACTGATTTTCGGTTGTCTCTTTCAAGTTCTCTTCAAGTTTTATATGGTGAAAATGAAGCAGGAAAGTCAACTTTAATGGCCTTTATTCATGCTATTTTATTTGGATTCCCTACAAAGCAGCAGTCAGAGCTTCGCTATGAACCGAAACGTGGTTCAAAATATGGTGGAAATCTACTATTGGAAACAGAGGATTACGGTGAGATATTGGTTGAAAGGGTTGGAGGGAAAGCAACTGGTAATGTAGTCGTAACATTATCTGATGGAACAACAAAAGGGGAAGAGTTTCTTAAGCAACTCCTTAAGAATATGGATAAATCGATGTTTAAGGGGATTTTTTCCTTTAATATTCATGGTCTTCAAGGAGTTAACCAATTAAAAGGAGAAGATATTGGTCATTATCTCCTCGCAGCAGGGACCATTGGAACAGATATTATTGTCAAGACGGAACAACAGTTGCAAAAAGAACTGGATCAATTATTTAAACCAAGTGGTCGAAAACCAGTACTCAATATGATGCTGCAAACAATAAAACATCAAGAGAAAGATCTGAAAAAAAGCATGCAGCATAATGAAACATATGAAAATTTGCAAAAAGAACTTCATACTTTGCTAGAGGAAATAGAGCATATGCAGGGTGAAGGAAAGAAATTCGAAAAACAGCTTCGAAAGCTAGAACGATTAAAACAGGATTGGCCATTCATCCAAGAAAGAAAGCAATTATTAAAAAGAATAGAAGAAATAAAGCAAAAACATTTTCCCATTGATGGGATTCATCGGATGGATAAATTGGATGAGCAACTCCGTATCACCAATAGCCAATTACAAGCACTTAAAGTTAAAAAAGCTGAATATGAAAAGGAGCTTCAGTTATTAGCTCCAAATCAATTAATTGTCCAAAATGAGTCGAGAATTCAATTGATTTTGGAAAAATGGCCACAAGTACTTCAATGGCAAGAAGAATTGATCAAACGAAAAGAAGAGCAAAGGAAATGGAATGAACAAATCTCCCTTTTAAGTAGGAATGTGTATTACCAAGAAGAAGATTTGAAACAACTTCCTTCCGTCGATCTCAGTATCGACATGAAAGATAAAATTAGAACAACAGTAAAAGATAATTATTATTTAAAATCCAAAAAGGATGAACTTGAACAGCATCTAGAAATAGAAAAAAATAAACAAACGGAATTGGAAATGCAATGTGATCGGATTGAATCCGAGCTTTTAAGTGAAGAAGAGTTTAGACGATTATCCGATCAACAACAAACATATAATCAGTTACAGAATGAATATCAACAAATTCAGGATCAATTAAAGTTAATCAGATTCTCAAAAGATCAAGGAAAAAAAGAAAGCAACTTGGCAACGATGCTATTTTATCTTTTATTTAGTGGTTTTTTTCTTTGGAGTCTTACAACCATGCATTACTTATCGATGGCAGGAGCGCTAATAGGGCTGATCGTCTTAAGTTATACTGCTTGGACAAATAAAAATAGGAAAAAACACAACCATGATAGCAGCGAACGACAGCTGTTAAAAAAAGCAGAAAAGATATTGGATGAAATGAACCAATTAGCAGATAGAAGGCCTAAATATGAAGAACAACAAAACCTTCGAAGTCAGTGGAAAGAACTTATTCTTCAAATAGAAAATCAACAATTTAGATTTACAGAAAAAATGGAAGCTTTGTCTGAATGGAATAAAAAGTGGAAAGATAATGAGCATCAATTAAATGGAATTAGACACCAGCTTCGGTTACATGATCGATTTTCCTCAGAGCAATTGCCAGATGCTTTTGATATCCTTTCCGAACTTGCAAAGATGATTCATAATCAAGCAAATAATGAAGCTCAGCTTAATTTGCTAATTCAAAAAGTTTCTAAATGGGAAAATGAGTTAAATGACTTAGTGCAAGCGCTTGGATTAGAGAATATAGCAAATGATGAAAAAATTATTCACTTAAAAAGTTTATTGAAAAACGAACAAGACCATCGTTTGTTGCATCGTGAAATGAAAAATAAAATGGATGAAATAGAACATGAATATATAAAATGGCTAAATGAATCAACCTCTTTAAAGGATGCACTAAATCAACTTTTGACTGATGCAGGAGCTGAGCATCAGGAAGAATTTAGAAAGAAAGGTAAGGAACACGAAGAGTATTTGGCATTAAAAAACAGCCTTCAAATGCTTAGTAAGCAAATAAACGAAGAAAGCTTAAAGGCTACCTCTGCATTCGAATCCTTTGATGTGATTGAAAATGAATTACTTCAGAATCAGGATCGGGTCGACACAATTATAAATCGGTTAGAAGTATTACGTAAACGACTGGCAGAAGTCAATTATGAAATTAATCTCCTAGAAGATGGGGGAGTCTACACCGAGAAATTACATGAATTTTATCATCTGAAGTCATTGTTTAATATGAAGGCGAAACAATGGGCAAAGCTTACATTAGCTAAACAAATGATTGCTAAAACGATGGAGCGGATGAAAAATGAACGGTTTCCGAAGGTATTAGAAACGGCTGAATACTATATCAATCAATTAACAGATGGACAATATATTCATTTCCACTTCAAAGAATCAGGTCAATTAAAGATTGAGAGGGCCGACCATATCATGTTTGATCCTGAGGAGCTTAGCCAAGCCACTACTGAGCAAGTATATATATCTTTACGATTAGCTTTAGTTCAGGTTTTACAAGATGAATATCCATTCCCAATGATTATTGATGATGGATTTGTTAATTTCGATAGGGATCGTACGAAAAGAATCATTCAAATTCTATTAGAAATGAGTAAGTCAACTCAAGTTCTCTTTTTTACTTGCCATGAACATATATTGGATTTATTTTCTGAGAATCAAATTTTCGTATTAAATGAGAAAGAGACATATTCCATGGTAAAATAAAAACAATGAAAGACTTCCAATGGAATGAAGCTTGGTAGCATATAAAAATTCAATTCTGCATTTATTAGATGAGATGACTTGATGCAGTAAGGAGAAATTGGGGGATTTAAATGACAAAAGGACTCATGAACTTTGATGTGGGTGAACAAATTGAGCTTTATTTATTAATTAAAAATAGCACAAAAGGGATTGCTAGTAATGGAAAACCTTTTTTATCTTTAAATCTTCAAGATCAAACAGGGGATATTGAAGCAAAGCTTTGGGATGTATCCGATTCAGATGCGCAAACGTATAAATCTGAAACTATTGTAAAGGTTGCAGGCGATATTCAAAATTATCGTGGAAGATTACAGTTAAGGATTCGGCAAATTCGACCGGCCGGGGATCATGATGGGGTGCAAATCTCTGATTTTCTCGAATCTGCTCCAGCTAGTCAAGATGAGATGACAAGCAAGATTACTCAATATATTTTTGAAATGAATAACCCGAATATACAAAGAATAACAAGACATTTATTAAAAAAGTATAATAGTGATTTTCTTGTTTATCCTGCTGCCACGAAAAATCATCATGAGTTTGTTTCTGGATTAGCCTATCATGTAGTATCTATGCTTGATTTGGCAAAAGCAATTACAACCCTATATCCATCCTTAGATCGAGATTTATTGTACGCGGGAATTCTTTTACACGATCTTGGTAAAGTAAAAGAGCTCTCAGGACCCATTTCAACCACCTATACGGTCGAAGGGAATTTATTGGGACATATTACGATTATGGTCAATGAAATTGCAAAAGCAGCAGAGGAACTGGGCATACAAGGTGAGGAAGTAATGGTATTACAACACCTTGTCCTAAGTCATCATGGAAAGCCAGAATGGGGAAGTGCAAAACCACCGATGATTAAAGAGGCTGAAATTCTTCATTATATTGATAATTTAGATGCGAAGATGAATATGTTAGATCGAACCCTTCGCCATGTAAAACCAGGTGAGTTTAGCGAGCGTGTTTTTGCTTTAGATAATCGTTCCTTCTATAAACCTACTTTTCATAAGTAATGAATAAATAGATGCACCTTTAAAAAAAATCAATTGTTATTTTGAACTGCGCCCTAAATTTCGGACAGTTTAATAAAAGTAACCCTGCTATTTAAGCAGCGATTAGATGACTTCGGTATTCTGCCGGAGTCATCTTTTTTAAATTCCATTGTCTTCTTGATGCATTATAGAAAATCATATATTGATTAACTAATTGTTTTAGTTCTTCAAATGTATGAACTTCTTTATAGTCCATTTCATCTTTCATATGTCCAAAGAAGGATTCCATTGGTGCATTATCGATACAGTTCCCTCTACGTGACATAGATTGTTTCAAATTCATCTGTTTCACCCTTTTTTGAAATTCTGGATGCGTGTAATGGAAACCTTGATCAGAGTGTATCATGGCTTCTGGATGTATATTATTCCCTAATTTCTCTTCTAATTTTGCTAGAGTATTGTAAACAATCGACATTTTCAATGTTTGTGATAATTCATATGCCACTATTTCACGTGTAGCGACATCCTTAACACAGGATAGATAGGCTGTTTTTCCTCGATACTTTAAATAGGTAATGTCAGTTAAAAATACTTTTTCCGGCTCGTCTTGTGTAAATTCACGGTTTAATCTATTTGGTAATGTCTTATGTTCTTGAGTAGCTTTTGCAATATTTTTATATGGGTTTGCACGTCGCACTTTCGCAAAGAAATTATACTTGCGCATTAGACGGCGTATTTTCTTTGGGTTCATTGGGTTTTCAAGTAATTCACATACTTTCATATAAAGTCCACGATAGCCAACTTTCCCTTTGAATGCATCATAGATGCACTTTAAAAAGAGATAATCCTCATAATCATTGTTCTCTCGAATGGCATGTTTTTCAGTATTCCGCAGCCATGCATAATAACCACTGCGACTAACATGTGCGACAGTACATAGCTCAGAGACACTATTGATTAGTTGATATTTACGAATTACTTCATTGATGACTGCGTATTTTTCATGTGGAGCTACTTGTGTTTCTTCGCCTTCCTTTCGAGTTCCTCTAGCTTTTTTAGTAATTCAATTTCAGCTTCGAGATAACGAATACGAGCCTCTGCTTTTTCTAGCTTCTTATCAGCGGATAACTCACTAGTTGTTGGTCTTCCCGTACTTCCTTTTCCTCGACGTTCTTCCAAAAAACCATTTTCTCCATATTGATTAAAAGTATTTCTCCAACGCTTCAAAGCTGATTTAGCTTTTTTAGGGCCAATCATTTCAAGATCAAACCCATTTTCTATAAAGATTTGAGTAGGTCCTTTCCCAGCTAAGTTCTCATTTACTGCTTTAATTTTAAATTCAGGTGTATATTGAATCGCTCGGTCAGATACTGAAGCAACATTGGGATTGGCTTCTAATAGTTGACGTTGATGTTCATTAAAATAGATTTTACTCATAAGATAACTCCCGTTCAAATTAATTATGTTAAGTATAACGGGCTTTTCCCATAGAAAAAACCCCGAATAGGGCACTTTTTTTTAAGTGTCTACTATTCGGGGTTCAGTTCATTTCATCTCCTTTGGTTCTTTTTTATTTTTTTTTAGCATACCTTGTAGAAAAGGACAATCTTTGAAAGGGGATTAGCACATGTCACTGCCAATATGGATTTATTTTGTTATCGCTGGAATCGCTGTTAGTGCTTTTATGGCAATTAAAACTTCAAGAGAAGATCGTCAACTTGAGCAAGAATGGATTGAAAAAGAAGGGGAAGAATATATAGAACGGATGGAAGAAGAGAAAGAGAGAAGAAAGCAAGTCAAAGAAGCAGGATAAAAAAGAACAAGGTGATTGATTCCACCTTGTTCTTTTTTTATTATTTTTTAGATGTAGAATCAGAAGTATCAGCGTTTAATACATTATCAAATGCTTTTTTCAGATCTTTATCTTTAATATCTAATTTTGCATTTTTGATTTCTTTTTTCATTACTTGTTGAACTTTTGTTTGATCTACCTTAGATTGTTTAATTTTTTCTTTTATTTCTTTTTTCATTTTATCGTCTAAAGGTGCTTTATCCTTCTTACCAGTTAGCTTAATGATATGATAACCGAATTGTGTTTGAACAGGCTCACTTACTTCACCTACTTTTAATTTGTAGGCAGCCTCTGTGAATGTTGCATCCATTTTATCGGTATTAAACCAACCAAGGTCTCCACCATTATCTTTCGTTCCATCAGTACCATATTTCTTCGCTAAATCTTCAAATTTTTCACCTTTATTAAGCTTGTCCTTCACTTCTTTTGCTGTTTTTTCATCAGCTACTAGAATGTGACTGGCTTTAATATCAGGCTTAATATTATTGTCATAGTACTCTTTAATATCTTTGTCTGTTATTTTTAAATCTTTTGTAGCTGCTTTCTCTTGTAAAAGGCCAACTTTTATCGTATTACGGAAATCTTCTTCGCTTCCATAACCGTATTGCTGAAGTGCCATTTCAAATTGGTCACCAAGCTGATCCTTTGCATCTTTCACTTGCTTATCTACTTCTTTATCAGACACTTTATATTTATCAGAAAGAACTTTATCAAAAACAAGTTGTTGTAGAACTTGATCACCAACTTTATCTTTCATTGCTTCGTAAAGTTCATCTTTCGTTACATTTCCTGCTTTAGTTTTTACTACTACTTCATCGCCACTGTTGCCACATGCAGCTAGTCCTATAACACCTGCTGCTAATGAAAGGGATAATACCCATTTTTTCATCAATAAACAACTCCCTGTCTAATCTAATTAAATCCGCCAAATAAAACCTACAAAACATACTATACCATAATTTTTATCAGAAAAGAAACATAAAACGGAAGCTTATGGAATTTTTATGGATTTCTCATCAAATTTTAACTTTTTATTTCTCTGATTAAAGGAAAAAATAACTGTATTTTTGGGCTTTTGATTTAGTCAAAGTAGTTATATGTACATAGGATATATAGAAATAGAAAAGGAGGTATCGGAATTATGGGCTTTGCTTATGGTGGCGGATTCGCCTTAATCGTTGTATTGTTCATTCTTTTAGTTATAGTAGGTGCAGCTTTTATCTGTTAAGGCTTGCTGAGTATTTTTCAAAAACATGTAAATGTAGGGTTCTAACATAACCTTCAATTTTAGTTATATGCCTTAACATCAAAGATGGAAATGAATAAAATATACTATTTCAATGATAGGGAGGTGACCTTAATGGGTGGTGCAGCATATGGCAGCGGCTTTGCGTTACTTGTTGTATTGTTTATTTTGTTAATTATCATTGGTGCATCTTGGATCTATTAATAGATCCGGCTAGTTGGTCTTGTATAAGTAGAAAAAAAATCAGGTTCCTTGGGGACCTGATTTTTTGTCGTGGTTTAAAAAGCAGATGGCTAGTATAATCATGAGGAGACCCAAGATGTTTTAGGCTCTTTTTCTCAATGAATGAGGTTAGTTAAAACTGTAAAGAGCTTGTTTTATGACACATGATCAAATGCTATGCTTTTTCTTATGTAAAAAGTATTTCAACATATGAAGAAACAAGCAAAATTGTAACGAGAATATTAATAGTCGTAAAGACTTTTGGTTGTCTATCCTCAGGGATCTCTTTTTGTATACAAAGTGCATTCGTCATATTATTTATAAGGTATACGATTACAATCCCAAACAAAATAAATATGGAGATCATAAAATCCCTCCCTGTATTTCCAGTTTCACTTATGCTTAAAGATACCAAATTTTAATATAAAAAGATAGATATTTTCGTATTCTATTGGAATGAGAGGTTTGGAATTAAAGTTAAAAATAGGTAAAATATAAATCTACAAAGATGATTTGAAATTAATTTAAACGAATTTCGAATCTTACAATGATCATTTAATATTCATTTCTATAGTCTAAAGATAATGATATGGAGAAGCCAATATTGTATTATACTATGTATATGCAAAGTATTATAGAAGTGGTAGGCTTCCTTTAAAAGATAATTAAATGTAAATGAGGTAAACATATGGAATCCATCGAACAAAGACTTGATCGAATAGAGTTTTATCAAAAATTATTAATGGAAATGATTAATGATCATCATTATGAATTTTACCGATTAATTATTGAAAAAAAACTTCAAAAAAAAGAAGTTGAAGCCTTCCATAAACTTTGTCTAAAGCTTAGTAAAGAAAGTGAAGAGCAAAAGGAAGATCATTTTGTTTTCTTCGCGCCGCTTTATAAAAAGTTTATAGAAGAGCTCAATCCCAAATTAGATCCAAAAGAAGTTATACAAGCTTGTATAAAACAAAAGCTATATCCGGAGCTTATGGAAATTCTTCTCCGTAATATTGTATAAATGGATCTTCAATAATAGTATTGGAAAGTTAACAATTGCTTAGTCTTTCCTTTTCTTCGATAGGAAGCTTTTTCACACTTCCATTTTCCTCATAGAATTCTGTTTCAATATTATGAAATGACTTTTCGAAAATTTCCATAAAATGATCACCATACATATTACGTATGATTGTCATTAATTCAATAAATTCAGGGAATTTTCCGTATATGTTTCTAAGTGGCAAGGCACCATTTAGCACAGTATTATTACTAGGGTCGAATGCCTCCATTGAATCTAATAAAAGAGATTCTCCTTTTGAAGTTAATTGTATATATGTGTTCCGTTTATCGTTTTCCTTTTTGGAGAATTCTAATAATCCTCTTTCCTCTAATTTTTTCGAAAAATTAAACGCTGTTGAGACATGCATAACACCAAATTTTGCAACATCTGAAATTGATGCTCCCTTTAAATGATAGGCAATCCAGAGAATATGATGTTCATTAATGTTTAAATCATAAGGTTTTATCCATTGTTGCCAATCTTTTTCAATCATTTTCCAAATTGCTTTGCTTATTTGTGCAACTCTTTGACTAAAAAGCATGGCTTCCATTACAGAATATGGTTTATCTCCCATTTTTTCACCCACTTATATATATATCTTATTATCATTATGCCAATAAAGTAAAAATTAATAAAGATATAAATTTACAAAATTTTTAGAATATCAATAATTAGGAAAAGTTTTTTAGGACTTTTCCTTTTTAATCTGTGATTCTAATTGTTCGATCGTATCTCTTAATGATTGAACCTCACTATAAATATTTTCTTTATTCGTTTCTATATTATTTTGCCATTCAGAAATCGATGATTTCACATCAGTTATGAACTGTACGGCCATTTCTTTACCTTCTGTGGTTAATACATGAATAGATTTTTTTAACTCATTGGCATTTTTGGTCATGTCCTTGACTGTTGCAATCCATTCATCCTTAGAATTTGTTAGTTGTTGTCTAAGTTCTTTTCCAGAGGAAGGAGCAGATAATAAAGCTGTGATCGAACCAGCTACTCCCCCGACAATTAATCCAAACAATAATGATTTTTTATCCATAACCCTCACCTCATTAAGAATATTTATAGTAAAAAGTGATTATTAAGAATTTTTAGCATACCTCTATACTATTTTTCTACAATAATTTGCAAAATCCTGCAAGTTTATATAAATTATATGATAAATTTTTAGAAAAATCACGTTAATTCCTATATTTATGGTCAAAAAATAAAATAATCTATACATTATACTATATATTTATGCATAGTTTTTAGGTAGGAAGTATTTTAAAAATATAATTTATTCTTAAGAGGTGTGATGAATGAGTGGGATCTTATTTTGCCTCTTTCTTATTAGTGGATGTTTTTTTATAGGCATGATTCTAGCTTTTCTTAAATTTCAACGTCCAGGCGTTTATCCGCCAAAAAGGATTTTAAAACAAAGAATGATCGTTTTGGGAAGCGGAGGACTCATTTCCATGCTATTAAGTTTGTTTTTATTGATGGTAATTCGGTAACATAGAATATAAGCATGAAAATGATAAAAAATCCTGCAGATTTGCAGGACTTCTCTTTCTTTTTATTGAATATTTTTTGAAATAGCCATTGCCATCTTAGTATAATCTTTTTGAGTGTATTCACTTTGATTATTTTTCCATACAGCACCAAATCCATCGCCTTTACCATATCTCGGGATTAGATGTAAATGGAAGTGGAAAACAGTTTGTCCTGCCTGTTCACCATTATTATTTACCAAATTCATACCAATAGGATTGAATTCCTTTTTCAATGCATTGGCGATTTTTGGGACCACTTCAAAAAGGTGAGAAGCAATTTCTGGAGTTAATTCAAAAATATTTTCCTTATGTATTTTTGGGATAATTAATGTATGTCCTTTAGTGACTTGACTAATATCGATAAAAGCCATTACATGTTCATCTTCATAGATCTTTGCTGATGGAATTTCACCATTGACAATTTTGCAAAAAATACAATCACTCATGTTTGTTCCACCTTTCTAAGGATTTAAATATCTTATTTTAAGTATAACGTATGATGGCTAGAATTGGAATGAAGGTTTATCCTACAAATAAAAGGGACAGGATATTCGAATGAAATCCTGTCCCAAATGAAGGGGAACTTAAAGGGTTTTAAAAAACCATTGGTCTGTCTTTGATAAACACCTCATTTATTAGTGAGTTGCTATTCAAATGAATGGAGTAAATGACCTTTGTTCAACGCGATCATCCCCTTATTGTTTTAACATTATTATTAACGTCTAAAACAGTAAGTGATCTTCGACAAACACCTCATTTTTGATGTGAATGTTATTTCGTTGTTGCCATACCCATTTGACCATCTTTATCGCTTTTAAAACGGTTTCGGCCTTTAATAACCACCCCGATTTTATTTGCGTTTGTTAACCCCTTCGCTTAATATCATGTACAATATAGAAGAAAGTATACTGATAAAGATTAATTTTTTAAAAAAAATAATTGTAGAGATATAAAAGAAAGGACGTCTAAATCATGTCGCTATTAAAAGTAGAAAATCTTACAGGAGGTTATACTAAAAAGCCTGTTTTAAATGATGTTTCCTTTACGATTGAAGAAAAGCAGATGATCGGATTGATTGGTTTAAATGGTGCTGGGAAAAGTACAACAATTAAGCATATTATCGGTTTGATGGAACCTAAAAAAGGAAATATCCAAATCAATGATCGTAATCTTCAAAAAGATCCAGATGAATATCGGAAACAATTTTCCTATATACCTGAATCACCAATATTGTATGACGAATTGACACTAGATGAACATTTAAAATTAACAGCTATGGCCTATGGAATTAGTGGTGAAACGTATCATTCTCGAATTCAACCTTTATTAAAAGAATTCCGCTTAGATAAGAAACTGGGTTGGTTCCCTGCTCATTTTTCAAAAGGGATGAAGCAAAAGGTAATGATTATGTCAGCCTTTTTAGTGGAGCCTGAGCTTTATATTATTGATGAACCGTTTGTCGGCTTGGATCCACTGGGAATCCAATCTTTATTAGATTTGATGAACAAAATGAAAGATAGTGGTGCGGGAATATTAATCTCAACCCATATTCTTGCAACGGCTGAACGCTATTGTGATGGCTTTGTGATATTGCACAATGGACAAGTTAGAGCGAAAGGGACATTACAAGAACTACAGAATGAATTCAATATGCCAAATGCAACTTTAGATGATATTTATATTCAATTAACAAAGGAAGAGACAAATGAAACAGATTGAGAATTTGTGGAAGGAACGTGTTCAATTACATACAGTTGAATTAAGAAAATATCTTAAATATATTTTTAATGATCATCTACTATTTGTTGCAATTTTTGCTCTTGGAGCAGGCGCATTTTATTACAATGGCTGGGTAAAAACTTTAGATGAAAGTTTTCCTGTCGCTTGGGTGATGGGAATTATTTTGGGTCTATTTCTTACAATGAGCCCGATATACACATTTTTAAAAGAAGCAGATAAAGTTTATTTATTACCAATCGAAATGAAATTGAAATTTTATTTCCGCAAAGCCATATATGTAAGCTTTATGCTACAGTCATATATTTTATTAATGATTTTGGCAGCTTGTATGCCAATGTATGCTAAAGTAACTGGAAATGGGTTTAAATCCTTCTTTTTAATCCTATTGATTCTTCTCATAGTCAAGCTTTGGAATCTTTATTTGCAGTGGGATGTCTTGAAAATTCAAGATTATAGAATATCTTATATGGATTGGCTTGTCCGATTTGTAGTGAATGGCAGCTTTATTTATTTTATTATCGAACGTTCATCACCATGGATTTATGGACTTTATATTCTTATCTTTTTAGGCTTGTATTTTATTTACCATCAAGCTACTAAAGAAAAAACATTAAAGTGGGATATTTTAATTAATAAAGAAGAGAAGCGGATGAGCGCGTTTTATCGCTTTGCAAATTTATTCACAGATGTTCCAAAGTTGAGAGGACAAGTGAAAAGAAGAAAATGGTTAGATCCATTATTGAATTTTGTTCAGTATGATCAAAAGAATACCTATTCTTATCTTTTTATTCGAACATTTATGCGTACGAGTGAATATTTTGGTCTATTTATTCGATTGCTTCTAATTGGGGGGGTTCTCCTCTATTTTAGTGATCAATTTTATTTAGTGATAGGGATATCAATAATCTTCCTATATTTAACAGGATTTCAACTGATCCCTATGATTCGATTCCACGAATTAAAAATTTGGCAGTTTCTGTATCCTGTCCAGAGATCATTCAAGGAAAAATCATTCATCAAGTTGCTTCATGTTATTTTACTCGTACAATCAGTTATATTTGGAGTCATTGTACTGATTAGTAATAAATGGGAAAATGGCTTAATTGTTTTAATCGTAAATATCGTATTTTCCTTAGGATTTGTAAAATGGTTTGTTCCTTCTAGAATTAAAAAAATAAATAAAGGCACGATTTTTTGAAACTTCATTTCTTCTTCTACGTATGTATGAGTAAAGCTCTATTTTTTCCAAAAGAGCACTGAAGCCGTTGTAATTAGCGTTAGCCTATGTTTCCGAATGGGATCTATGTAAAATGTCTTCAATAGAAAATAATAAGGAGCATCTTGGATGAATAGTGAACAACGAATGAAGAGTGAAGTTGAGATATGGAAACGGAAAATGATGAAAAAATCTGGAATGATGAACCGAATAACTAAAAAAGCACAAGATAAGATCAATGGTTTAATTCCTGAAAAAGCTCATAAAGTAATCACGGAAAGTATAAAAAAAATGGTGCAAGCTACATTGTTTGGTTCTGAATATTTAACAAAGCCAAAAGAGACCTATAATTTATCACTAGAGGAAAAAGAAGCACTGATCAAGGACAGTTTAAATAAATTCCGAAAAACGGCTGTAGTTGAAGGTGCTGGTACAGGTGCGGGTGGACTTTTATTAGGCCTTGCAGATTTTCCTCTTCTTTTATCCATTAAAATGAAGTTTCTGTTTGAAGTCGCTTCTATTCATGGCTATGATGTAAAAGCGTATGAAGAACGTTTATTTATCTTATATGTATTTCAGCTTGCATTTTCAAGTGAAGAGCATAAAAAGAACGTATTAGAAACGATTAGTCATTGGGATGAGGTCAAGGGTGAATTAGTTGACGTTGATTGGCAAGTTCTCCAACAGGAATATCGGGATTACATCGATTTCGTAAAGATGCTTCAGCTAGTTCCAGGAATCGGAGCCATTGTTGGTGCATATGCAAATTATAATTTACTAGATCAATTAGGCGAAACAGCAATAAATGCTTATAGGATTCGTGCGTTTAATCGAAATGAAATAACAGAGGAGATCCCACTTGATAGTGATAAGTAGGATCTCCTTTTTTTTATATTTTCGCAATACCTTCCATTGCAGGAACAGTATGATATTCGATTGCTGCTGTCCCTAGTGTTTTTGCCGCAATAAGCATTGACTTCTCATTAATATTAAATTTTGGATGATGATGTGGGTAAGGTGTTTCAACATTTTCAGGCTTTGCTCCAGTGAAAAAGAAAGTTCCTTTTACATGTTGTAGGTAATAAGCAAAATCTTCTCCTCCCATTTCCGGTGATGCCAATGCCACTTCGGTAATATCGGTGACCTTCTCAGCACATGTAACAAGGAAATCTGTTTCAGATTCATGATTTACGACAGCTGGATAACCGCGATGATATTCATAGCTAAACTCACAACCTGCAGCTAAGCAGGTCCCCTTAACGATTCGCTCAATCTCCTCTTCAATAAAGTCTCTCACATCTTCATTAAAGGTTCGAACCGTACCAGATAATTTCGCTGAATCTGCAATAACGTTAAAAGCATTTTCGGCTACGAAAGAGGCGACTGTTACAACTGCGGAATGAATAGGATCAACTCGGCGACTAACAATTTGCTGGAGATTCATCACTAGCTGTGAGCCAATAACAATTGCATCCTTCGTTTTATGTGGTTGGGCACCATGACCTCCATAGCCCTGTATGGTGATTTCAAATCGATCTGCAGCTGCCATGATCGGCCCTTTACGATATGAAACCGTCCCATATTCTAATGGTGACCAAAGATGAGTTCCAAAAATAACATCGACTCCTTCTAGACAACCATCTTTAATCATAGAAATAGCTCCACCCGGTGCATATTCCTCTGCATGTTGATGAATCATTACATATTCTCCAGGTAATTCATCCTTCATTTCATTTAATATTCTTGCGAGAACAAGTAAGGTAGCCGTATGTCCATCATGTCCACAGGCATGCATTACACCTGGTACCTTCGATTGATAAGGAACATTGGTTTCTTCATGGATAGGAAGAGCATCAAAATCCGCACGTAATGCTACTGTTTTACCTGGTAATCCACCTTTTATACGTGCGACGACCCCATTTCCACCTACATTTTCTTTTACCTCTACACCTATTTTTCTATAATAATCTCCAATATATTTTGCAGTTTGAACTTCTTGAAAGGATAACTCTGGATGTTGGTGCAAGTACCGTCTAATTGAAACCATTTCATCATATGCTTCTTCTAGTTTTAAATAAAGGTCTTGGATTGTCATGGATTAATCAGCTCTCCCTTTTTAATAATTTATAATCTTAGAATAATTATAACATTTTTCGGAAGAGAGGGTATTGTTTAGGCACTTGATGAAGATTTTGTTCTTTTTCGATAAAATTTTTCTCAAAATAGATTGATGAGTAGGATATACAGCAAAGAGCCTTCGTTGTTTATATTGAACAGGATTATAGGAGGAACATGGCGAGAATGGTAGTGACAACGATTCCGATGATTACTGGGATTAAGTTCCTTCTCGCAAGCTCAAATGGATCTACTCCACAAATAGCAGCTGCTGGAATTAATGCCCATGGAATGATGGTACCTCCACCAACCCATATTGCCATAATTTGCCCTAACGATGTTAAGGTTGCTGCTCCGGCTTCTGAACCATGAGAAAATAAATTAGCTACAGAACCAACAAGGGAAAGTCCAGAGAATCCCGAACCATCTAATCCAGTGATAATCCCTACTCCAGATACGGTAACAGCACCAATTTCATTGGTTAATGGAACTAGATTAGCTAGTGCAATCCCCAAGTCATTAACGATACCTTGTGAGGTTTTCGGAAGAAAATTACCAATCATTCCTTGAAAATCATCGCCACCTAAATAAAAAAATGCGGCTATAGGGATGACTGGACCAAATACCCTAAACCCAAATTGCAATCCTTCAATTAAGTATTTAGTAGTTTCCTCTAATGCTTTTCGTTTGTGTCCTGCTAAGGTAATAAGTAAAAGAATAAATATCGCTGTTCCACCAACTAAAGCAGTTGCATCCCCGCCTTGAAGGTTGAAATAGATCATCGCAACAATATCGAGAACAAAAAGAATTGGAATAATGATAGCGAAAGTTTTTTTTGAAAATGAAGATAAGAGTTCTTTATTTTTTTGAACAGAAGACTTTTCATTCATTATGGATGTAGAAGGTTTGAGGGCTCCTCTTTTTATATCACGTTTTAATATGAGAAATGCAGAGATTGTTGTCACTACGCCCATTGTAATGACTAATGGAATACTTGCATGAATGACATCTGTCAATGGTATCCCGGCCCCATCTGCAGCTAATTTAGGAGCTCCTTGAATAATGTAATCTCCTGATAGCGCGACTCCGTGTCCAAATAGATTCATAGCTACCGCAACGCCAATGGCAGGTAAACCTACTCTAAGAGCAACAGGGAGAAGAACAGCACCCATTAGAGCGACAGCTGGAGATGGCCAGAAGAATAATGAGATAACCATCATTAATAGACCAATCGTCCAGTAGGCAAGGGTGGGGGTTTTAATCAACTTAGCAAATGGGGAAATCATCACATCGTTTATGCCTGTTTCAAGTAAGCTTTTACTCATTGATACGATAATTGAAATAATAAGAATGATAGATAAAAGCTGGGTTATGGCATAAATGAAACTATTAAAGACACTGCTTATTGATGTGGTAAGTGATCCGGTAGCAGTTAAAGCGATGAAGAAGATTCCTAGTATACAGATGATGGTTGTATCACGTTTAAGCACCATGAAAAGGATTATAAGGGCTATAAATACGATATAGATCCAATGAATAAGGGTTAAGTCAACAGCCATAATATCATCCTCCCTACAATTTAGGCGATCACCTATTTTAATAAAATATGTAACAACGAAAAATGAGTGAAAGATAAAAGAAAAAAATCAGTCTCAAGACGGAGGAGGAGTCAAGCGGCTGTACCTTTTTATAAAAAGACTAGAAAAGTATAATTTTCATATGAAATAAAGGGAAAATACGTATTTTTCTCGAATTACTACTATGGAAATATAATAAGGCGGGGAATGGACATGTTATTTGCGGTTGTTTTACTTGTTGTAGGAATTGCTCTTCTTTTGATGAATATTGGTGTCATTTCCTTGGAAATAAAAGAGTTTTTTGTCATGTTCTTTCCGATATTATTTATTATTATTGGAATGATGTACTTATATAAAAGTATTCGTAATCGATCATCAAGTTCCTTTTTTTTAAGCTTGTTTTGGCTTCCATATGGTGTTTTATTGATTCTAGGCCAGCAAGAAATGATTTCGTTTTCTTATGGTGATTGGTGGAAGCTTTGGCCTATTCTTCTAATATATTTAGCGATGGATAAGCTTTTATTTAAAGGCAGGAAAAGGATGACTGTGAAATATGAATCAGATGACCATAATGTACGTGTTTATAATATCGATTTGAAGAACATCGAAAAAAACATCGGAAAAAACATCAAAAAAAATTTTTCAACATCAGATGTCCATTTTAATGAGCAAAATTGGCCATTAAATCCTATGGATATCCATACGACAATTGGCGATTTTTACTTTGATTTTAGTAAGGCGTTTATACCTGATGAAGAGACAAAGGTGAGAATTAAAAGTAGGATTGGCGATGTGAAAATGTTAATTCCTGAGGAAATTCCTATTAAAATCGAGGCCAAAACAAAAGTAGGAGATATTCGTCTGTTTGATATTGATTCTTCCGAAACCAAGCAGAATATTTATTTCGAATCTCCAAATTATGAGGAAGAAGAGAAAAAAATTGATATTACCATCGAAATTGGGATTGGCTCGATACGGATTGATAGGGTATAGAAAGGAAGGCAGACTTTGATGAAAGTACAAAGTATTCGATTTCGATTTATCAGGAATTTTTTAATAATGGCTTTGATGGGCGGATTAATTTACTTCGTTTTTCTGCAATTTTTTTTGTTTAAGTATGGGGATCAAGTATTAAATACAAAAAATATTTTAGTGTTAACATTTTTTTTATTAATCGTATATTTTATACTAAGTATTTATTTTGGTTACCGAAATGGGCGTGTTATTTCTAAAAGATTAGACGAGGTTCTTTCCTTTGTATCTATATTACGGAGCGGGAAATACTCTGCAAGAGCCGTAGAAATTGAAAAGGATGAAATAGGATTAATTTTTGAGGAAATGAATCAATTAGCAATGTTTCTTCAAGATCAAGTACGATCATTGCAGAGATTGGCTGATGAGAAAACAGAATTAGCGAATCAAGCTCACCATGCAGCTGTTATTGAAGAACGCCAAAGACTAGCGAGGGATCTCCATGATTCGGTTAGTCAACAGCTGTTCGCATTAGGAATGATATCGTCAGCGGCACTAAGAACCGTACAAAGTGATCCTAACCAAACAAAGGTCATGCTCGAACAGATTGCTAATATCTCGGCAAAAGCCCAAGGAGAAATGCGTGCATTATTATTACATTTAAGACCGATAGATTTAAAAGGCGATACACTCAATGAGGGGTTAAACAAGCTAATTCATGAGCTAAAAGAAAAGACTAACTTGGATATTGAATGTCAACTTGAACATTTTGATACTCCTTCAAAAGCAATCGAAGATCATATCTTTCGAATTGTTCAAGAAGCTCTTTCGAATATACTTCGTCATTCACAAGCAACGAAGGTAAGAATTACATTGGAAACCATTAAAGACCAAATCCACTTATACATAAGTGATAATGGAAAAGGGTTTAAAGTAGAAAGAAATTTAATGACATCATACGGCTTACAAACAATGAGAGAACGATGTGAAGAACTAGGCGGTGTTTTCCAAATTCGTTCAATGGAAGAAGAAGGGACATATATAAATATAAGGATTCCACTATAGATAATGTCAGGGAGAGAAGAAAGGGAGAATACGATGGATAGAGTAAAGGTTATGATTGTTGATGACCATGAAATGGTTAGGCTCGGGATTCGCTCGTATTTGTTGACAGAGGAAAAAATAGATCTTGTTGCTGAAGCCGGTTCAGGTAAGGAAGCGGTTCAATTGGCAAAGGAAAATCAACCACATGTCATATTAATGGATCTGTTAATGGAAAATGGAACGGGCATTGATGCCACGAAGGAGATTATGCAATTTCTGCCTAATTGTAAAATCATTATCTTAACGAGTTACTATGATGATGAGCAAGTTTTCCCTGCTATAGAAGCAGGAGTTCATAGTTATATATTGAAAACATCAAGGGCCGAGGAGGTAACTGAGGCTATTTATAAGGCGGTTAGAGGAGAATCCGTGATTGAACCAAAGGTAGCGAATAAAATGATGAATCGCTTTAGGCCACAAGAGAAAAAACCTCATGAAGATTTAACAGAAAGAGAAATAGATGTTTTAAAATGTTTAGGAGAAGGAATGACGAATCAAGAAATTAGTGAATACTTATTTATAGGTGTCAAAACAGTGAAAACACATGTCAGTAATATTTTAGGAAAGCTGGGTGTTTCTGATCGAACCCAGGCAGCCATTTATGCTAATAGGCAAAATATTACTTTAGCTAAATAGCAATGCCCCACTTTATTGTGGGGCATTGCTATTTTCTTTTGATGGAATGGTGTATTCCGTTTCATACGCTCCACCATTAAAAAGTTGATTACTGGATAGGGGGTTCTCAGTTGGAAAACTGTCGATAATGGTTTGATAGCCATTCGACCCCTTCCAGTGTTTGAAGTAGGACTCGTCCGTCCATAATGTTAAAAGAATATACGTATCACCTTTTTTAGGCTTTAAAAAGCGATAAGCGATGAAACCAGGGGCGTCCTTTATAGATTGTATTTGTTTTGCAAAATTAAACTCAAATACAGGCTTTCCTTCATCACTTATGGGTATATTAAAAAGATTCACCATTCCTTTTTTTTCTAGTTCACCACTTTGACTAATGACTTCGTATTTTCTAGGAGAACCAAATACAGATTTTTTTTGCGTTTCATGAATTAAGACCGAAGTTTGTGTATTTTGCATTAATATCATGGTTTCCTGGGGATATTTATTCATGATTTTTTCTAAAAATTCATAGGTCCCTGAAGTAATGTAAAAATTCATTAAAACCACCTCTTTAATAGAAGATAAGCTAATTTAGAATATCTTGTAAAGTCCCGATGAATAGCTAACCTTATTATATCTATTTATTTGTTGAAAATTAATTTGCATGAATATTTTCTTCTATAATATATGTTCCACAATTAAGGTTTATCTAAACTTTGACGATTTTGAGGCAAGAAAAAGGGAGAATTTATGACATTTCGAGTATCAAACTATACTTTAATGATGAAAAAGTCTATAGTGAAATCAGAATTGCTGGGACAGTGGACCTGACCCTCTTGTCCCGCAAGTAATGAGAGAAGACAAATCATAAATTTTTTCTTTTAAAATCTTTTATTATACAATAATTAGGTGAAAAACAAGGGAAAATGAGTTGAAAGGTGGACATAAAATATATGAGTAAAATGACCAATGATACCCTTTTGAGAGCTGCAAAAGGGGAAGAGACTGGCCACGTTCCAGTATGGTTTATGCGTCAAGCCGGGCGATCACAACCGGAATATCGTGCATTAAAGGAAAAATATTCTCTTTTTGAGATTACTCATCAACCAGAACTATGTGCATATGTTACACGATTACCAGTGGAACAATATGATGTTGATGCAGCCATACTATACAAAGATATTATGTCACCACTTCCGGCAATTGGAGTGGATGTTGAAATTCAATCTGGAATCGGTCCGGTTATAAATAATCCAATTCAATCCTTAGCAGATGTGGAGAAACTTGGGGAAATCACTCCTGAAGAAGATGTTCCATATGTTTTGGATACAATAAAACTACTAACACAAGAGCAGTTAACTGTTCCGTTGATTGGCTTTGCAGGTGCTCCGTTTACTGTTTCTAGCTATATGATCGAAGGAAGACCTTCTAAGGACTATAAAAAAACGAAAGCATTCATGTATTCTGAGCCTAAGGCATGGTTTGCATTAATGGATAAGCTTGCAAATATGACAGTTACATACTTAAAAGCTCAGATTAAAGCAGGAGCAAGTGCCATTCAAATATTTGATTCTTGGGTCGGTGCTTTAAATGTAGAAGACTACCGTTACTATATCAAGCCAGTGATGGAAAAAATCTTCTCTGAACTTAGAAACGAAAATGTTCCTATGATTATGTTCGGTGTTGGAGCTAGTCATTTAGCAAATGAGTGGCATGATTTACCATTAGATGTTGTTGGTTTAGATTGGAGACTTCCGATCCGTGAAGCAAGACAAAAGGGGATAACGAAATCTGTCATGGGAAATCTAGACCCAGCTCTTTTACTTGCACCATGGGATGTCCTTCAAGAAAAAACAAAAGCGATTCTTGATCAAGGAATGGACAAGCCAGGATATATATTTAACTTAGGACATGGGGTATTTCCTCAAGTAGATCCAGATACCTTAAAACGTTTAACATCATTTATTCATGAATACAGTACAACCAAATTACAAAAATAGAAAAGAGGTTTAACCAATGACAAAGAAGAAAATGGGACTTCTAGTCATGGCATATGGTACGCCATATAAGGAAGAAGACATTGAAAGATATTACACACATATTAGACATGGACGTAAACCATCGGAAGAAATGCTTGAAGATTTACGAAGCCGATATAAAGCAATTGGAGGTATTTCTCCACTAGCGAAAATTACTGAGGAACAAGCATATAAACTCCAAGATCACTTAAATGAAATTCAAAATGATGTGGAATTTAAAGCATATATTGGCTTAAAGCATATTGAACCTTTTATTGAGGATGCAGTTGAGCAAATGCATAAGGATGGTATCGAAGAAGCCATTTCACTTGTACTTGCTCCACATTATTCAACATTTAGTGTGAAATCCTATAATTCACGTGCTAAAGAAACAGCTGAAAAATTAGGTGGACCAGTGATTAAATCAGTAGAAAGCTGGTATAAAGAACCGAAATTTATTGACTATTGGGTAGAAAAATTAAATGAAACTTATGCAAGTATGAGTGAAGAAGAACGGAATGCATCATGTTTAATTGTTTCTGCACATAGTCTACCAGAGAAAATTTTACAATTTGGAGATCCATATCCAGAGCAATTAAAAGAAACAGCTGATTTAATTGCCAGTAAAACTGGAATTACAGAGTATGCGATTGGATGGCAAAGTGCCGGGAATACTCCAGATCCTTGGCTAGGGCCAGATGTACAAGATTTAACTCGTGATTTATATCAGCAAAAAGGGTATAAGGCATTTGTTTATGTACCAGTAGGTTTTGTAGCGGAACATCTAGAGGTTCTATATGATAATGATTATGAATGCAAAGTAGTAACCGAGGAAGTTGGGGCAAGTTACTATCGCCCACCAATGCCTAATGCACAACCGAAGTTTATTGACGCTCTAGCATCAGTAGTGCTAGAAAAATTATAAATATTTCATAAAGACTGACCCATAGGCGTTTTACAAATACCTATGGGTCAGTCTTGTAAAAAGGAACAACGAAAAGTTATCTTTATAGGTATATAATATGAAATCAGCATAGCTTTGCTAACTCTGCATGATTCGTCCGGCTAAATTAATAGAGCCATAGAGATAAAGCCAAAGAAGGTGATCCACTGTGGGAAGCGAAAAGCAAAAAGTGGTTATTATCGGTGGTGGGATAACAGGTTTAACTTCTGCTTATTACTTACAGGAAATAATAAAGAAGGAACACTTGCCATTAGAAATAAAACTAATCGAAGCAAATAGAAGATTAGGGGGAAAGATTCAAACCCTACGAAGAGATGGATATATGGTAGAAAAAGGCCCTGATTCTTTTTTAGCAAGAAAAACAAGTGCTGTCCAACTAGCAGAAAAAGTTGGCATAAAAAATGAACTAATTCGTAATACTACTAGAAATTCCTATGTATTAGCGAAAAATAAACTCTTTTCCGTACCAGATGGAGCCGTGTTAGGTATTCCAACAAATATAAAGCCTTTCATATTTAGTGGTTTGTTTTCTGTAATGGGCAAATTACGGGCCTCCGCAGATTTAATTATTCCTCGTTCAAAGGTTCAGACTGATGTATCATTAGGGAGTTTCTTTCGTCGTAGATTTGGTGATGAAATGGTTGAAAATTTAATAGAACCATTATTATCTGGTATATATGCGGGTGATATTGACCAACTAAGCCTTCGGTCTACTTTTCCACAATTTTATGAAGCAGAGAGAAAACATCGCAGTTTAATGATAGGGACTAGAAAGGCATCAATAAATAGCGGAACAGAAGGATTTTTTACGTTCAAGAATGGTTTAGAGTCACTAGTAACAGCATTGGAAAATAAACTAGATTCTAGTTCTATCTTAAAAGGTGTGCGTGTGGAAAGGATAGAAAAAGATAGAAATGAATTTTATATTGAATTAAATAATGGTGAACGTTTAAATGCTGTTAGTGTTATTGCTGCACTCCCACATTATTTATTACCTACTATTTTTTCCAAATATGAATTCTTTAGATTTTTAAGTAACATCCCAGCTACTTCGGTCGCTACTGTTTCTATGGCATTTTCTGAGCAGGCTGTAAAAAAACCGATTAATGGATCGGGTTTTGTAGTTTCAAGAAATAGCGACTACTCAATTAATGCATGTACATTAACCCATAAGAAGTGGCCACATACTGCACCGAAAGGTAAGGTGTTGTTACGGAGTCACATAGGTAGGGTGGGAGATGAAACAGTTGTCGGTCTATCCGATACTGAAATTGAGCAAGTAGTATATGAAGATCTACAAAAATTATTAGAAATTACTGAAAAACCGGATTTTACGATTATTTCTAGATGGAATAAGGCTATGCCACAGTATACGATTGGCCATAAAGATAGAGTGGACCAATTGAATGAAAAAATATCTAGAAATCTATCTGGTTTGTTTATTGCAGGAAGCTCATTTAATGGGATAGGCATACCAGATTGTATTGATCAAGGCGAAAGAGCTGCAGGGGATGTTATACGTTATTTAAGCTCTTTTGGTGAAAATTAGGGTCTTTTTTTAAACATTATTGTGATTTAGGTAAAGTTTTAACTAATAAATATAGGGTGGAGAACGTCCCCCTCCCTTCAATCCAGCAGAGAAAAGAGCTGCAAACTTCATAAGAACCTCTGAATCTTTATCAGGTGTAAAAGCAACTAATAGGAATTTTGCAAATGAACAAGCTGTAAAAAAACAGCTAAAAATTAAAAATGATAAAAAATTCTTGTTCAGAACTATGGTTTATGATATATTGGTTCTTGTAAACTTTTTGACTGTTTTCCTCATTTGGTCATTTATGAGGAACTAGAGGTGAAAATCATTGGCGATTGACCGTAAACAATTAATCATTGATGCAGCTACGAAATCATTTTCATTATTTGGCTACAAGGCTACAACGATGGATCAGGTTGCGAAGCTCGCAAATGTTGGCAAAGGAACAATCTATACCTTTTTTAAAAACAAGGAAGAGCTTTTTGATGAAATTGTAACGACTCTAATTATGGAAATGAAAGAATCAGCAGAAGAAATTTTAGATGAAAGTCTTTCTTTCTCAGAGAATCTTCATAATGTTCTTTTTAAGATATTAGAGTTTCGTAAAGAGCATCAATTAACGATTAAGCTTTTCCAAGAAGAAAGGGATATGGGTACTCCAGCAGTTTCAGAAGTGATTCAAAAAGTAGAAACGATAACTTTAAATTATATTAAGGGGATCATTCAAGATGCAATAGACAAAGGTGATATCAAACAATGTGATCCAGAAGTTGCTGCCTTTATCATGCTAAAGTTATATATTTCTTTAATCTTCGATTGGGAAAAAAATCATGCTCCACTCGAAAAGGAAGAAATAGCAGATCTTTTTGAAATATATTTATTCCAGGGATTGTCAATTAGATAATCCTCATATTTTGGATTAAAATGACCAATTGAACAATTCAGTCAATTTAGTAGAAGGAGAGTAATAACATGAAAGGCTCATTATTTTTCGCTGAATTAAAAGGAATTGTTCGCCACCCAATGTCCTTAATTCAAATAGTCGCGATCATATTGGTTCCTATTCTTTATGCAGGGATGTTTATCTGGGCATTTTGGGATCCATATGGTCAATTAGAAAAATTGCCAGTTGCGGTTGTCAATCATGATCAAGGAGCCGCAATGGATGAACAAAAACTAGAGATAGGGGACAAATTAGTAGAAAATCTAAAAGAGAAAAAAGATATGGATTTTCATTTTGTCAAAAAAGACGAAGCTTATAAGGGATTAAATAACCAAAAGTATTATATGGTGATTGAAATTCCTAAAGATTTCTCGGAAAATGCAACAACCTTACTCGACAAAAATCCAAAACATCTTCAATTGAAATATGTACAAAATCAGGGAGCAAACTATACGACATCAAAAATTGGTGAGTCAGCAATGACAAAAATCAAAGATGCTGTATCGAAAGAAGTTTCTGAAACATATTCGGAAGAAATGTTTAAAGCAATTAAGAAAATGGGTGACGGATTTACTACAGCGAGTGATGGTGCATCTGAATTAAATGATGGTGCAATTAAATTAGGTGACGGATCAAAAGAAATCAAGGAAAATCTTGAGCTACTAGCTTCAAGTGCGATCGAGTTTAATGATGGTGTAGTAACCGCACAAACAGGAGCTGGCGAACTGTCTAAAGGTTCCCATGATCTTGCTGATGGTTTAAATCAATTAAATGATGGTGGTCAACAATTATACGATGCTTCAAAAGATATGCAAAGTGGTACAAATCAGCTTACTAATGGTATTCAACAGTCAAAACAAGCTTTGGGGCAATTAAATCAAGGGATGCCTGAATTAGTCAATGGAACCCAAAAAGTACAAGGTGGATTAGAACAATTTAAAACAGAGCTTCCACCAACCATCGCCAAAGCATTTTCATCACAATTAGCTTCAAGTGCAAAGAGCTTAAATGATGGGATGAACCAATTACAAACTCAATTAGAAACACAACTTTCATCTCAAATTTCTAATCAAGTAGTGCAACAGCAGAAAAAGCAAATGGAACAGCTATTTTCCTCACTTGAAGGAAAAGTGGATGAAAATGTGTTAACTCAATTGAAGGCTCAGATGACTGCTAATGCAGATTCACAGGCTAAAGAATTGGAAAACCAGTTATCTTCAGGGATTCATCAAGGAATGGATCAAGGATTTAACGCATTTAAGTCTCAGGTTAATGAGCAAATGACAGGAAACACTGATCAGATTGAACAACAAATTAAAAGTCAAACAGACCCTACATTTGATCAACTCATCACTGGTATTTCAACGATTAATGATAATCAAGTAAAAGTACAGAATGGGATTGAACAGCTGGCGAAAGGCTCAACACTGTTAAGTGATGGGGCTGCTAAGCTTCAAGCAGGTCAAAATCAATATATTGATAGTTTAGGGTTATTTACAAGTAAAATTGGTGATGCCGCTCAAGGAGCAAACAAAGTATCAGATGGAGCAAATTCATTGAATAGTGGCTTAGGTCAATTAGCTGATGGATCTGCTAAAATAGCAGATGGCACACATCAATTGGCAGACGGATCAAAAGAATTACATGATGGTGCAAATAAGCTACAAGATGGTACGAAGGAAATGAAAGATAAATTAGCAGATGCATCCAAAGATGCAAATGAAGTACAAGGATCGAAGAAGCAATATGATATGATGAGTGATCCTATTAATCTAAATAAAGAGGCAAAGAACAAAGTTCCTAACTATGGAACTGGATTAACTCCTTATTTCTTATCTCTTGGATTATTTGTCGGTGGATTATTATTAACTGTTATATATCAAGTTCGTGAACCAGCAACAGAGCCTAAAAACGGATTCTCATGGTTTTTGGGTAAATATGGAATTATGGCAGGCGTAGGGATCTTACAATCACTTATTGCTGTTTGGATTATTATTAGCTGGGTAGGAGTAGAGGTAACTAATATTCCTTTATTTATTGTTGCAGCGATCGTAACCAGTCTAACCTATATGGCGTTAATACAATTTTTTGTTGCTACTCTTGATAATCCAGGACGTTATATTGCGATTATAATTTTAATCCTACAATTAACTTCTAGTGCTGGAACATTCCCACTAGAATTACTTCCAAAATTCCTACAAGGAGTACATCAAGCATTACCGATGACATACTCATTGCAGGCATTTAAAGATGTTGTTTCAAATGGAGATTATTCTAGCATGTGGCATAATCTAGGGGTTTTAGCTATTTATATGATTAGTTTCTTAGTATTGTCGCTTGGATATTTTATTATCAAATCAAAGAAAAACCATAAAAATTCTATGAATGAAGAAGTAACAGCATAAAAAAACGGGAGAATGTGAAGTGCATCTCAAAAGTTAAGTTTTTACACTTTTACTTTTGGGATGCATCACAAAGTCTCCCGTTTTTAATTTTGTGCTTTTTTATAATTAGCGTAAAGCCTTTACGTCTTTTACAATTTCATTTAGTGGAAAACCATCCTGCGTAGAATAATCCTTGACTAATTCACCATCTTTATTCATTAAGAAAAATTTTGTATCATGAATAACCTGTGTGTCATTATCTGGTTTTTTAACCCATGCCTGAAAATTGTCTTTCGCAAATGACTCAATATCTTCTTGTGAATAACCAGTTAAGAGATGCCAAGTGGAAAAGTCGGCATCGAATTTCGCTGCGTAATCCTTCATTGCCTTTGGTGTATCAATTTCAGGATCAACACTAAAGGAAACAAACTTCACATCGTCATATCCTTTATCTTTAATTTCCTTTTGTAGGTCACTCATATTTTTCGTCAATTGTGGACAAACTGTTGCACAACTTGTAAACATGAAATCTGCAACCCAGACACTTCCCTTTAGATCTTTAAGTCCAAACTTTTTATTGTCTTGATCTGTAAAGGTAAAGTCATTAAGTTTATCTCCGCTTTTTTTAACATTAGAACATGCACTAAGTAAAATTAATAGTATGGCAGTCATCAAAATAAATGATATTCGAAAACGTTTCAATCGGATCCCTCCAATTCTAGAAAATTTTTTATTCTTTACCCATTATAAATGATATTGGTAGTAATATAATAAATTTCAGCACTTTTCGTAAAAAGTACATATTTAACATCTATATTTAACAAATTCTTATCACATTTTTGTCAAGACTTATTAACAATTAATGAGCACTTAGCTGTTCACCAGGTGTTATGATAGGTTAGAAATATTTTCGAGGAGGAGCTTGAATGAAGAAGTTATTTTTTACTGCAATACTTATCTCTGCACTAGCTATTTTTATTGTTGGCTGTGGAAATGCAGATAATAAAAATGGTCAAGAAAAAACGGCGATGGAACCACTCGAAGTAGAGCTGAATGTACAGGAAAAAGCTAAAGTAAATGAAACGATTCAATTAAGTTCATTAGTAACCCAAGGGAAAGAAAAAGTATCAGACGCATCAGAAGTCAAATATGAAGTTTGGGAAGATGGAGCAAAGGATACGACTAGTAAAATGTTAAACGCTAAAAATAAAAAGAATGGTACATACACTTCTGAAGTTGCATTTGATCATGATGGAGTATTTAATGTTCAAGTTCATGTTACTGCGAGGGATATGCATGTAATGCCTAAAAAGACAGTCATTGTTGGTAATCCAGATTCTTCAAATGCAACATCCTCTACTGATAAGAAGGAGCATGATTCTGAAAACTCAGTTGTTATGCATTTTATGAGCCCTGATTATGCAAAAGCCGGTGAAGTAGCTAATTTTACCATTCACATGACCAAACATAATGAGCTACTTACTGGTGCACAGGTCCAAATTGAGGCATGGATGAAGGGTGACGAAAAGCCTGAGTGGATAAAATTGGAGGACGCAGGAAAAGGTGAATACAAAGGTACTCATCAATTTGATAGAGCTGGAGACTATCAGCTAAAGGTACATGTAGAAAATAACCAAGGTTTACATGAACACCAAGATTTTGATTTTGTAGTGAAATAGTAAGTATTTTAACGGTTCTTATTTGGAACCGTTTTTTCTTTAACCATTATTTATTTATTTATAAGGTTCGTTTTTAATTGCAATGGAGAAAGCTTCAATCAATAAAGGAGACTATCAGCTCCCTTCCTTTTACAAAAGAAAAGAGCTGCAACCTTCATAACTAACAGCAGGAAGCCTTAATTAGATGTAAAAGTCCGCAACAGGGCATTTATAAAAGCAATAAACGGTACGAAAACTAGGCTATTAATAATGCTAAAATGGTAAAAATGAAGTATAGTGAAATAGATAATAATTATCTATTGGATTATAATTAGGAGTGGAATAAATGAAGCTAACAGTTATTGGCCCATGGGGTGGATATCCAAAGGTAAACGGAGCAAGTGCAGGTTATTTACTAGAACATAATGGTTTTCATCTTTTAGTAGACTGTGGAAGCGCTGTACTCTCCAAGCTACAACAATACATAGAACCTGAACATTTAGATGCTGCTATTATTTCCCATTATCATCCTGATCATATTGCAGATATAGGTGTGTTACAGCATGCACTTATTATCGGTAAATATATGAATAAAGAAATCCGAACATTGCCGATCTATGGGCATAATGAGGACAAGGTAGGATTTCAATCGTTATTTTTTGATGATGTGATTAAAGGAATGGCATTTGACGAAGATCAAGAACTACAAATTGGTCCTTTTACTATTTCCTTTCTAAGAACGAAGCATCCTGTTCCATGCTTTGCCATGAGAATAGAAGCAGATGATCAAGTATTTGTATTTACAGCTGATTCATCTTATATGAAATCCTTTGTTTCATTTGCACAGAATGCTGATATTCTGCTTTGTGAGAGTAATTTTTATGGAAATATGAATGGATCTGGTGCAGGACATATGACAAGCTATGAGGCAGGGGAACTAGCACAGGCAGCCCAGGTTAAACAGCTTGTACTTACTCATCTTCCTCAATATGGCGATCTAAATCAATTAAAGCAAGAAGCTGCTGAAAAGTATTCTGGCTATATACAACTTGCTACTGAAGGGTTAATAATAGATTTAACAAAGAACTGAAGACACAGGGATTTAGGAGGAAAAAGCATGTTATTTATCGACAATAATGGAATTACCGATCCACAAATAAACCTAGCTATCGAGGAATATGCTCTCAATAACTTAGATATCAATGAAACTTATCTATTATTTTATATTAATCAGCCATCCATTATTATTGGGCGTAACCAAAATACAATTGAAGAAATTAACACTGAGTATGTAGACAAAAATAATATTATCGTTGTTCGTCGACTTTCTGGTGGTGGAGCTGTTTATCATGATTTAGGAAATCTTAATTTTAGCTTCATTACAAAGGATGATGGGGAAAGCTTTCATAACTTTATGAAATTTACTGCTCCAGTTATCGAAGCACTGAAAAAACTTGGTGTAAATGCAGAATTAAGTGGACGAAATGATATCCAAGTAGGAGAACGGAAAATCTCTGGAAATGCACAGTTCTCAACAAAAGGAAGAATGTTTAGTCACGGTACGTTAATGTTCGATTCCGAAATTGAGAACGTAGTGTCAGCTTTACGAGTGAAAAAGGATAAGATCCAATCTAAAGGCATTAAATCCATTAGGAGTCGTGTAGCAAATATTTCTGAATTTCTTGAAGAAAAATTAACAATGGAAGAATTCCGTCAATTAATTTTAAGTAATATTTTCGGTGGAAGCGAAAATATAAAAGAATATAAATTAACGGATGAAGATTGGAAAAATATTCATAAGTTATCTGAGGAGCGTTACCAAAATTGGGATTGGAACTATGGCAAATCTCCAAAATTTAATTTACAGCATAATCATCGTTTCCCAGTTGGTGGAATTGATGTACGCTTAGAAGTAAATAAAGGCATGATTGAGAATTGTAAAATTTATGGGGACTTTTTTGGTATTGGTGATGTAAGTGATATTGAAAATAAACTAATAGGAATTCGTTATGAACGCTCTGAGATTGAAAGAGCACTAGAAGAAATAGATGTAAAACATTATTTCGGAAACATAACAAAGGAAGAATTAGTTCAATTGATTTACTAGTTTCATTTCTAATAACTAGTATTTATTACAAGATAAATGCGAAAAGAGTGTAATATTTAAAGGTCTAACTGATACGTATCAGTTAGACCTTTTTCGTTGGTTTACAGATAATATAATTCCTATAGAGAAACTAGGTAGAGCTTGAATCTTAAATATTTCTTCTATATAATATATTTAGAAAATTAAAATGAATGATTATTCATTCAGAAAGGGGAGGGAGTATGAATTTATCTTCACAATTAAAGAACACAGCGAAAGTAAATGCAGATAAAACTGCCTATTACTTTATGGATCAAAAAGTTTCCTATGCTGAATTTGATGGGGCAGTAACAAGATTTGCAAGTGGTTTAAAGCAATTAGGGGTAAAAAAGGGAGATCATATCGCATTACTTCTTGGAAATTCTCCTCACTTTGTCATCTCGTTGTATGGAGCAATGCGTTTAGGGGCAACGGTCATTCCAATTAATCCAATCTATACTCCAGATGAAATAGGCTACATATTAAATAATGGGGATGTTAAGGTGATTATTGCCTTAGATTTACTTCTCCCTTTAGCAGAAAAGATGGAAGCTTTACTTCCAAAAGTAGAAAGTTATATCATTTGTGAATCTAATCCATTGAATAAAGTAGATGTATCCACAAACGAGAAAATGAAATCGTTTTCAGATGTTATTGCCTCTGGTAATCTTGCTTTTGACGAGCCTGAATTGATTGAGGAGGATGTTGCTGTCATTCTATATACTTCAGGGACAACGGGTCGACCTAAGGGAGCCATGTTAACTCATAAAAATCTCTATTCAAATGCAAAAGATATTGGTGAATATTTGAAAATGAATCATTTAGATAAAGTGATGACTGTCTTACCAATGTTTCATGTTTTTAGTCTTACGGTAGTCGTAAATGCACCATTAATCAGTGGATCAACAATCATTATTGTACCGAAATTTAGTCCAAAAGAAATTTTTCGTTTAGCAAAAAAATATGAAGTCACTGTTTTTGCAGGTGTACCAACTATGTATAATTTTCTCTATCAATATCCTGATGGGGATCCAAATGATTTCTCGACATTCCGACTTTGTATTTCGGGAGGCTCCTCATTACCAGTTGCTCTATTAAAGAACTTCGAAAAGAAATTTAACGTTCTTATTTCTGAAGGCTATGGACTATCTGAAGCATCTCCAGTCACATGTTTTAACCCTTTAGATCGTCCGAGAAAACCGGGATCAATCGGTACTTCCATTCTCAATGTGGAAAATAAAATTGTAAATGAACTAGGTGAGGAGCTTCCAGAAGGACAAGTGGGGGAACTTGTTGTACGTGGACCAAATGTTATGAAAGGCTATTATAAAATGCCAGAAGAAACTGCTGCAGCAATCCGTGATGGCTGGTTGTACACAGGTGATTTAGCGCGCGTGGACGGAGAGGGCTATTTCTATATTGTGGATCGTAAAAAAGATATGGTCATAGTGGGTGGATTTAATGTTTATCCAAGAGAAGTTGAAGAAGTCTTGTATGAACATCCAGAGGTAGTAGAAGCTGCAGTTATCGGTGCCCCTGATCCAGAACAGGGTGAAGTGGTAAAATGCTTTGTTGTGCCGAAAAACGAAAACCTTACAGAAGCTGAATTAATGGAATATTGTAGGGAGCATCTAGCAAAATATAAACTTCCAAAAACGATTGAATTTCTTGAGGAACTTCCCAAAAATACAACTGGAAAAATATTAAGAAAAGCATTAAAGGAACAAGTTTTACAGAATCAAAATTAGTAAAAAAAATGCAGGCTGCGGTCTGCATTTTTTAAGTATTTTATTTTTGTTAATCTATACAAATGGAAAAATTCTATTGATTTTTATTAGAAAATTTAGATTATTTTACCCTAGGAGGTTTTCTTCATTATTTGTTGAAATTAGTTAAGGAACAGGGGGGATATGAATGGAAAATATTGTGGTTGACGTAAAAAATTACGTAGCCAATGTCACGATTAATCGTGCAGAGGCCATGAATGCATTTAATTATGAAACACTTTGTGACCTTGCAAAAGAGGTGGAATTATTAAGAACGAATCCTAATGCACGTGTTGTAATTTTTCAAGGAGCAGGAGAAAGGGCGTTTAGTGTAGGTGCTGATTTAAAGGAGCGGAAATCCTTATCTGAGCAGGAAGTACGTAGGAATGTATATAAAATTGGTGAAGTATTTGCAGCGATTGAGAAGCTGCCTCAACCAACTATTGCTGCAATGAATGGTTACGCTTTTGGTGGAGGAATGGAACTTGCTCTTTCCTGTGATTTTCGAGTTGCTGTAATAGATGCAGTAATGGGTTTGACAGAGACGAGCTTGGCCATTATTCCAGGTGCTGGGGGTACGCAACGTTTGCCACGCTTAATTGGTGAAGCAAAAGCAATGGAATTAATTTTAACTGCCAAAAGATTGACAGCTGAGGAAGCGTTGCAATATGGAGTAGTTACAAAAGTAGTAAAGCGGGATACTTTCATGAATGAAGTAAATGAATTAGCTAACCGAATATTAGCAAATGGTCCTATTGCTGTTCAGCAAGCAAAATTTGCAATTAAAAATGGAATGAATGCAGATTTACATACAGGATTGGAAATAGAACGTAAAGCATATGAACTAACCATTCCTACTGAAGATCGTGTGGAAGCACTTCAAGCATTCGCGGAGAAAAGAAAACCGAATTTCCGTGGAAAATAATAGAGGTTAAAAAGCTTTCTACCTATCATAAGTCTGATCTCACAAAATACTTTATCTAATGTAAAGATATGTTACTTTACGTGATACTGCATAGTGGGGTCAGACCTCTTTATTTTTGGCTGTTTTTGTATAGTATGAAGATTGGATATTTAGCCGTCCTTGCAGTATGTTTTAATAGTATTTTTATACTTATGACACTATTGGAGGATGGGTTGGTCAATTGTTTTAACCACACTGCTATCAACCGTACTTGTAGAATGCATTAAAAAGAAAGAGGGGAGGAGTTGCAGGATGACGAATAGTATTATTTGGGTCATTATCGGGATGGCGATTGTTACTTATATTCCGAAAAGCTTCCCTTCGTATTATTTCGTGGTATAACCTTCCCAGGTGCGTTAATTTTCCCAAATGTTCTTTTTATCCAACAAAACATCTGGTTTGGAGTGATAGGGGGAGCGGTTGTATTTGCACTTGCCTTTTTCGGTGCGAATGTCATTGTTGTTGTCCTCGGTTCAATTGGTGTACTCAGTATTTATTCTCTATTTTTTTAGGATTTGTTTTTGAAAAACAAATCCCCATTTCTGATCCTTACGAATAAATATATGGATATGAAATAAAATTGTATGAGGGTGAAGAAATGGAGAAAAGGCATATAAACTATTGTGGTTTAGGGGATTCTTTAACTGTAGGAGTGGGTTCAAACATTTTTGAAAAGGGCTTTATAGGAAAATATCTATTTTTAACACGAAAAGCCTTCAATCAGCCTATTGCTCCTGCTGCATTTGCAAGGGTTGGTGCAACTACAGGAGATATATTGAAAAGCTTCGAGCATCCTTTAGTCTGTAAGACGATAAAAGAAGCAGAAATCATTACAATTACTGCAGGAGGAAATGATTTAATTCATGCAGCAGAGCAGTTTCTACAAGACAAAAAAGAAGAGGATTTCTTTATTGCGCTAGAAAATGGCAAAAAGAATTTATCGAATATCATTCAACAAATAATGACCTTCAAAAGAGAAGCAGAGCCCTATATCATTCGTATGATTAATCTCTATAACCCCTTTCCAGAACTAAAAGGTTCTGACAAATGGGTAGAAGCCTTTAATCATGATATTGAAAGACTGGCAAACCCGCCTGTTATTAGGGTTGCAGATATTCATGATTTATTTCTAGGAAAAGAAAAGGAACTATTAGCGAATGACCATGTACACCCAAATACTAAAGGGTATCATCTTATCGCAGACACTTTGCATCAGTTGGGATATGAGCCATTATTATCTTGAGAAGAATGCCGGTTCTCCTTTGCAAGGAAACCGGTTTTTAGGTGAGTTTAATGATTTATAATGAATTTTAAAATGATGTCGTGGTATAGTTCTAGCTTACTACTACGTCTTTTCCCGATGTTAAGTCAATCCGTCATCGTATTTCTTAAATCCTACGTTGAAGATTACAAACATATAGGTCTATGAGCATGTGCATTGCATTTAAAAAATATAAACTTTAGTAAAGATGGGTATATTTTTATTATGACAAAACTACATTTATAAAAGGACAAGAGGGGAGGAGATCAATTGTTAAGAAAATGGACATTTCGTGCAGTGATAGCATATTTGCTTTTTGGACTAGCTATGTATGTGTATCTTTTTTACATTGCACAGGCAGCGGTACCAGACTCACTTAAAGGAACGAGTGTGGATCCAGCAACTTTTTTAAATTATAGGGAATTAATGCTAAGTGAGGAATACTCAAAAATCAGGAATTTATTATTTTTTCTGTCTACCCCCTATGAGTGGTTATTTTATTTTCTTATTCTAATCTTTGGAATATCCAAAGGGATGGAAAAATGGGCAAAAAACACATCAAAGTTTCATGTGATTCAAACAGCTGTTTATCTATTTTTGCTTTCTGTCATCTCTTTTATTGCCACTTTTCCATTAAGTTATATTTCCTATCGTTTTTCAACAGCTTATCATATCTCTACACAGAATTTTTCACTATGGATGAAAGATGAAGTGATTGATTTTTGGGTAGGCTTTATTGAAATGTTTATTATAGTTGTGGTTCTATACTGGTTGATGAAACGATTTAAAAAGAGATGGTGGTTACCTGCATGGCTTCTTTCCATTCCATTTATGGTTTTTATGATGTTTATACAACCAGTTGTTATTGATCCTTTATATAATGACTTCTATCCCTTGAAAAATAAGGAATTAGAAACAAAAATCCTTGCATTAGCAGAAAAAGCCAATATCCCGGCTGAACATGTATACGAAGTGAACATGTCTGAAAAGACAAACTCTCTAAATGCCTATGTAACTGGTATAGGTTCTAATGCAAGAATTGTATTATGGGATACAACTTTGGAGCAACTGAATGAGGAAGAAATTCTCTTTATTATGGCACATGAAATGGGTCATTATGTTGAAAAGCATATTTATTTTGGTGTTGCAGGTTATATACTATTAACTGGTATAGGTTTATGGCTAACCTCTCATATCATGAGCTGGTGGTTAAGAAAACATGGAAAGGATTTAAAAGTAACTGGAATTTCTCAATTAAGTTCTTTACCATTATTTTTATTAATTACATCTATGCTACTATTTGTAGCAAGTCCAATGACTAATTGGGTATCGCGGTATGAGGAAATGCGTGCAGATCGTTATGGAATGGAAATGACAAGAAATAAGGAAGCAGCAATTCAAACCTTTCACGATTTAACGAAATCTGGGCTTAGCCAGGTTAATCCACCACTATTAGTGAAAATTTTCCGTTATGATCATCCAACGATGTTAGAACGAATCCGTATGGTTGAAGACTTTGAAACAAGTAAGTAAGGAAAGCCCCCTTAAGTAAAGGGGGCTTTCAGCTGTATAACGTTCTTAAGATCCAAATTGTTTTTCTAACTCTATTAATTCATCGGTTAAGAGAGAAAATGCTTTGATGTCTCTTCTATCAAGGGCAGAGTCAATCTTTTTCCTTATTTGCTCTTTCCGTTTTGTTAATAACAGTTCTTGTAAAATCATTTCAGCATAAATTTCTACCATGAAATTTTCATTTTTTATTTGTGTCATCGCATATGCCTTAACTAAATCTGTGTAGGACTTTCTATTTTCCATCGATGATCACCTCTATGCTTTTTCTTAGTATAAAGAATATTGATTGAAAAATCAATAAATAATCCTAATTTTCAGAAATGAACACTTGAGAATTTTTTAACTTTTTTGAAAATAATATGACAAAATTGGAAATCTATGTTATTATTTGGGTGTATTTCTACAAAAAATGTTGAAAAGGAGAGAAAAAAATGCATGAAAAAGAGCGAATCATAGAGGAATATGAAATTTCTCCGTATACAATGGCGATTTTTCCGATGCTTTATGGTTCAAAGGTTTATTCGGAGATATTGGAAGTGGAAAATCAATTTATTTCTCCTTTTAAGCCGTTAGATATTGTGAAAAAGAGTTGTCAGTATTTTGGCGCATCATATGAAGGCTCAAATGATATGGTACTACACAAAAAATAATAATCTAATAAAAATCTATATTTGAAATACGGATTTCATCGCCTTCGTGATAATAATCAATGTTTTGTACGATAAGTTGTACAAGGTTCTTTTTCTCTAGATCATCTAATTTCTCCCAATTTTTCTTAATATCCTTAAGGACAGAATATATCTCATTTTGAGATGATTGAATCTCATCCTCAATCTCTATAGTATTCAAAAGGTTGTTAATTTCTTCTTCTCTTCTTTTCTCTTCATCCATTCGTTTATTAAAGTCATTATCAGAAATTAAATCATTTGCCCATGCATATTGCCATTTCTTTTTACGTTTTGCTATTTGCTCTAATTCTTTTTCTAGTTGCTCTACATCAAAATCATCTTTTTGCTCATTATATATAATTGGTACAGTTTCAACTACTTCTTTTAAAGCAGGAGTGTAATCAAACTGATTTAGATATGAAATAAATGCTTTCTTTAACTTAATTTCAGACATGCTTCTTACTCCTTCACAACGTCCGAAATTTTTGTTTTTACATCTGTAACTCTTATAGGTAACTTTTTCACCCTTCGCATTCTTGTGATAAACTAAATGCCCTGTCATCATTAATCCACATTTTTGGCATTTTAGTGTACCCGCGAAAATAAAATTACTTGAAACTTGTTTTGGACTCAAGTGTTTCCTTCTTTCGATAGTTTTCTGAACTTCCTCAAATATTTCTTTAGATACTATTGCAGGTACCGAGTCTTCTACGTAAATTGTATTTTCATAATTTTTTCCCCATCGAATTGTTCCTTTATAAAGTGGGTTTTTTAGTATTGATAATACAGCTCTATCACGCCATTGACCGTGTCTTGTTTTTATATTTCTTTGATTAAGATATCTACAAATTCTATTACCTCCTAATCCTTTAAGGTAAAGATCGTATATAAGCCTAACTGTCTTTGCTTCATCTTCCTTAATTGTCATTGTTCCTTCTTTTTGATTCAGATTATAACCAAATGGTTCAACAACACCAGCGTATTTCCCTTGTCTAACCTTTTCTTGGTATCCCATTTTTACTCTCTCTCCAAGATTTTCACGTTCCCATTGAGCTAAAGCTCCAACTATAGTTATAAATAATCTACCCATTGCTGTTGTAGTGTCATAAACTTCAGTGGCAGACTTAAATTTACAATTATGTTTCTCAAATAATTCAAGGAGTTTGTACAAATCAAGAACAGATCTTGTAAGCCTGTCCAATCTATAAACAAGTACACAGTCTACATTCCCAGATTTAATATCTTTTATCATTTGTTGTAATTGTGGTCTATTCATGTCTTTTGCTGAAATACCTTCATCTATATAAAATCCTGTAACAGTCCAATCCTGGGCAATGCAATAAGCCTTGAGTCTTTGGTTTTGTGCAGAAATTGAATAACCTTCTTGTGCTTGTTCTTCTGTAGATACTCTTATATATATTGCTACTCTCATTTTTTCAGATCCTTTAATCTTTAATTTTATATTTTTGATTAATCAAAACCCATTTTCCGTAATAATTAGTTAAAATTTCAGAAATGGTTGTAAGTTTCAAGAGACTATACTCTTGATTTTCCAAATCATCAAATTTAATTTCTAATTTATATAGTAACGTTTGAGATACTTCATTCATAAAACTAAAATTGTGTTTAATACAATAATCAATTGCTGGGACATAGATATCTCTTATTGTCTCTTTTGAATAGGAACCAGCTTCATCAGCAAAATTACTAACATGATACAATATTAAGTCATAAATAAGGGATGCCTGTTTTTTATCATAGATGCTAAAGATTGAAATTACTTCTAATGAACAAAGCGCTAGAAAAAATTCCAGTTTGTGCACTTCTTCAAAATTATTCGGAGGAATTATTCCAGCATCTTCAAATGCCTCACTGATTTTCCACCAATCATCATCTATCTGTTTAATTGTAACCGTTATAAAACCAGAAACTGCATCTTGATAAGAAACTTTTTTTCTAAAGATTTTATTAGGCACATGATCACCCCTTAAAATAGTATCATTTCTTTTTTAGGATACTTTCTATAATTACTAATATAAGATTCTCGTCCACATAAAGCTTCAAATATCTCGAATTGAACATACTTATCTTCACACATATCAAAAATATAAGCTTGATCATGCAATTGCTTTCTTGATTTTTCTTTAAAATCTTCTATAAGCATTAGTGTGAAATTGTAGACAAGTTCATATTTAGTTTCAATGTATCGAAAAATCCTCCATTTTAATGCCTCTAAAGATATTCCAATTGTTTTGGCAATTTTGAAAAAATTCACCTTGTACTTTAACATCTTTTCCAATACTTCATTAGGTACCAATATTTCACTAGCAAAGAGATTAGCTTGTTGTTCAATGATTAATCCAGACTTTGAATAAATATTTTCATTTGTTCCATTATCTAAGAACTCTGATTGAAGATTACGATGCAAATAAAAATGCCCGAGTTCATGAGCTACAGTAAATAATTGTCTTGAACTTATATGATTTTCATTTACAACAATGGTGCTTCCGAGTTCGTCAATAAATAACAGACCAGAAAAACTATCTAATCTAAAATTCTTTTTATGAAGGTGAATTTCATTATGTTTTAATAGAATTTTTACTGCATTAATTGAGTTATATTGCAAAAAGAATTTATCATCAGTATATAGATGAAGTGGCTTTATACTTTCATATAACTCACATGCGGTTTCTGTTATTTCTTTAACTACATCATCTGGAAGCACGATTTTTCCCCCTTACTTATGTTTGTCTTTTAGAAGTTGGCTTTTTCTAAATTCAAAGTAATCTGCAAGGTCCTCTTTTAGAATATCTTGCTCATCCTTTGATAAACCCGAAGTATCTGCCCTAAGCCAAATTTTATCTAAAGGAGTGGTCGACGCATTATCTTTTTCTATTGGAGACTCATTTGTAGATATGCCTAATAAATAATCAGCTGAAACATCATAGATGTTTGCTAATATTTTTAAGGTTTCGGAGTCAGGTTCACTTCCACCTTTCTCATACCTACTTAGAGTTTTGTTATTAATATTGGTTCGTCTATATACTTCTGTCTGGCTTAGACCTTTACGCTCACGCGCCTTTTTTAATCTTTCACCTAAAGTCGACATAAAACATTTCCTCCTTATCGAGAAGATTTTAACATAATAACTCACTTTCTGAGAAAATTTCTCAAAAAAATAGAAAAATATTCTTGACTTCTCATAAAGTGAGATATATTATAAGGGTAGAAATTCTCATTTTTTGAGAAAGGAGTGAGAAATAAAATAATGGAAATACAAAGAGAAATTAGAAATTATATTGAATCTAATGGAATAAAATTTAATTACGTAGCAGAAAGATCCGGAATACCAATTAAAACCTTTTATCGTATTGTGAACGGAAGTAAGAAATTATCTCTCGAAGAATTTGAGAAAATTTGTTTTAAAGGGCTTTCTGTTGATCCATCATTTTTTTTAAATAAAAGTTCTCAGAATATGAGAAAAAGAGCTTAACTTATCATTACCATAATTATAAATCTTATTAGGGGATGAAACAAATGAATCAGCTACAAACATTTAGTCAACCATCAATAAATGTTTAAAACTAATAATGAAACAGGAGGTAGTATGATGAAGCAACCACCAGATGAAGTTATGAAAAAAATACTATATTTTTTTGCTAAAACTTCAGTTCCTCGTATTTTAAAAGAAGAGCGAAACAAAGAAAAAATACAACAACAAAAGGAGGTTTCTTAATGAAAGAAATACAAAAAGGAAACACGAAGATCATCATTCATTCTGATTTTGTTCTTCTTTCCGAAAAAGAAAAGAAGGAATGGTTTGATTCTGAATTACAAAAAGGTAATCCGATATTGAAAGAAATAGAAGCAGCTGTAAATGCTTGTTATCAAAATTAAGGAGGCTATCTAAATGAACAAAGAACAATTCATGGAGTTGGTTTCAGAAGCTTGGGAAACAGGAGCATTTATCCGAATCCAGTTTTGCCAAATTGAAAAGGTTAATGGTCAATATCATCCCAGTTCAGAGGAAACAGCAATTAACCGAATTAAATTAGCTGAATCTGCATTAGATGCCAAAGCTGAATATCGTGATGATACACACCCAAGTAATATCAACGGAGTTGGTAGTTACAATGTAAGTTCTGAAAATATCTCGGTTGATACATCTTTTTATATAAAGGAGGAATTGAAATATGCATAACGATCATCCGGTTATTGAAAACATGATGAAGACTGGATGCCCAACCGGAATAAGAAATCTAGTATCACAACCAGAGTTTAATGGCATTGATTTTTTCGGTAAAGAAATCAATTCTGAGGAACTAATAGTTATCGATAATGAGGAAAATGAAGTTGTCTGTAAAGAGTTACTTGATGACTATCTAATGGGAGTACACGAATTTAAATTCTATCCTGTAACTAAACCATTACTAGACCACTTTGAACAGAAAATAGAAGTAGGAAACATGATTGCAGAAGATACCAAGAGAGGGGAGATCATCAACAAAGAGAACACAGATGATTTTGAGTTTTATTTAAGTACACATTATGGGTTTAGATTTACGATTGCGGATTAAGGGGAGGAAAAAATAGTGAAAAAATATGATTTTAAAAAAGCAATAAGATTAATTGAAGAGAACAAGAGTAATTTGATTGAAGCAAGCATGGGCATGCACGAGGATTGGTTTTGGACTGCAGATACGATATTCGAAAACGGTAAATTTGTTAAGGACTTAGATGATGAAACTAGCATTGCAGGAATTAATAGTTCCTCTTGGGCTACTCCAACAATACAATTAATTTTCTCTGATGAAAGCGAAAAGATGATTCCTTGCTATGAAGGTGAGAGTACTGGTTCAAATCCAGGTATAGGATTACTAGGAGTTTTGTCAGGTCCAGTTCAAGAAAATATCACTCCCTTATCAGAAGATGAATAAAAGACCACTTCCCGACAAAGTGGTCCTTAATAAAACACTATACGGACATTATACAGGAGGAATGTAAAATGGTTCAACCATTAGAAAATGTTTTAGCTGAATTAGATCAGCAAGAAGAAGTACAAGAGGTATTTGCAGTAGTTGATTTGGAAACAGCAGCAGAAGCGCAAAGACGTATTGCTTACTTTGAAAGTCGTAAAACTGAAATTGATTCAATCATAGAAAAACAGATTGCACCTTTCCTTGAAAAAATCGAAAAAATCAAAATGTGGGGCGAAGAAGCCAAAAAGGAACATATTGAAAAGCAAGCTCATTACTCCAATCAGCTTGAAAGATATATACGTGAGGAAGTTAAAAAGCAAGTGGATGCAGGCAAAAAACCGAGGAAAACAATTAAATTGCCTTATGGCTCTATCTCGCTTAAAAAGCAACAACCTAAGTTTACTAAAGATGATCTCTTATTGTTCGATTATGCCAAAGAAAACGGCTTTGTAAGAGTGAAGGAAGAAACAGATTGGGCAGCACTTAAAAAACAGTGCCAAGTCGTAAATGGTCAGTTAGTCGATGAATTTGGAGTTATCGTACCAGGTGTTGAAGTAGTAGAACAAGATGAAAAGTTTGATTTGAAATTAGAATAGGGGGTTAAAACCATGAGTGAAGAAGCGAAAACATTGACATTGTTTCAAAAGATTCATGCTGTCATGAAAGATGTGGAATACCTCAAGAAGGACGATCAAGTGAAGTTCGGTCAAACCAACTATAAAGCAATAAGTGAAGAAAAGGTAACGGTAGCAGTTCGGAATAGTTTGGTTAAAAATGGCTTAATCATTTTACCTGTTAAACAGGAACACAAAAAAGAAGGAAATCTTTCTACTGTAGATGTCACATACAGAATCATTGATGTAGATAGTGGGGAACACATAGAAGTGGTTTCAAGTGGAACTGGTGCTGACACTCAAGATAAGGGTGTCGGTAAGGCAATGACATACGCATACAAATACATGTTACTCCGTTCATTTGCTATCCCTACAGGAGAGGATCCAGACAAAGTATCTTCTGCTGAACTAGATGCTAAGCAAGAGAATGATAAAAACAACCTTACTAAACCTATTACTCCTGAACTCATAGGAACCATCAAAGTAAAAGCAGGACAGTTCGCTCAAGCTCGTAATAAGACCGTAGAAGACGTTTATAAGGCACTTAAGATAAATGACATTACCAAGTTAAATATAAAGCAAGCAAACGCAGCAGAGAGCAGATTAGACGGTTGGTTAAGTAATTTAAGTAAACAACAGGGAGCTTAATTGCTCCCTACTAAGGAGGTCTACCATGTACGCAAGTGACGGTCTACCCCAAGAATATTATCGAACTCTTAACGATTCAGTCATCCTAGCTGATTTACACCAAGAGGTTATTCGATATTTAGAAGATTACCAGAATGCCACGGTTGAAGAAGTCTGCGAAGCATTTCAAATAGCATCCATGTTTGAAGATGAAGTACAAGCTATTTATGACGAGTGGAGGGAAAAGGATGGACGTATTACTCTATAGTGGTTTTGCTATCGCATTTAGTTTGTGCCTGGGGATCATGATTGGTGGGAGGGAGAGGAAGAAGAATGATAAAGAAACAACCGAAATTTAGAGGGTATAGCTTGGAAACTAATAGCTGGCATTATGGTCATGGATGGTTTGAAATCGACTATACAGATGAATTTAAGCAGCAAAAGTGCATTGATGACAAAGCATGTCTTTATACAGAAGGATATCCAGTTGAATGCGAATTGAAATCGATGGGGCAGTTTACAGGCCTTAAAGACAAAAACGGTAAAGAGATTTATGAAGGGGATATAGTCCGAAGATCATTAACTGGTTCTAAATTTAAAGTTTATTACAGTGAAAGTGGTGCTTGCTATAGAGTTCAGAGGCAAGACGGATGGCACTTTAATGTGAATGAAATTTTTCCGTTGGATGATTGGGAAATTATCAGCAACATCTACGAAAACCCTTCTCTATTGGAGGTATCTCATGAATAATCGTGAAATAGATCGTTTGGTTGCTGAAAAGGTGATGGGTTATAGGTTTGATTCAAATAAGAGAACACTTTATAAGAATATTGGGCATGGTTGGGAAAATCCAGTATTTGATTTTCGTCCATCAGAAGATATTTCGAATGCTTGGGAAGTAGTTGAGAAATTGGAATTTGATGTTAAAGTGACCAAATGCAAAAGTTTTGTTGGTTATCAATGCCATATATTTATTCCTGATAATGTACAAATGTGCTTTGCAGAAACTGCGCCAATGGCAATCTGTCTAGCTGCCTTAAAATCCGTTGGTGTGGATGTATCTCAAGAATAGTACTTAATCATAATTAGATTTCACTGTAGACACAAAATGTGACGTAAAGGAGATAAGAAAATGAATCTAAAAGATACAAAAATATTCATTCCTGAAATACCTGCTGAATGGAAAGATCGTCTTCGCTCTGGACATAAAAATATTTGGAATGAATCCGAAAATGACGGACTGCCTAAAGTAGAACTTGAACCACCTCAACGTGGTTTATATGCTGAGAGATTTGAAGATGGTTGGTATTGGGTCTGTGGGTGTAATAAGTGTTTAGAAAACGGTGAAGGATGGTCTTATATAGTTTGTGATGAACATGATCGTTGTATCACATGTGGAATACACCGAAAAGAACTCACTGAAATACCTTGGTGGAAACGAGATGGTTTTCAGTGTAAACCTTGCCATGCAAGAGAGCATGAAGAACGTAAACAAGAAGCGTTACGACTAGCAAAGGAAAACGGTCATAATGAATGGGAATGTTTTCGAGAAGATAAAATCATATGTCCAGTTTGTGCTTCAGAATGTTCAAATGATGATATGTATGAAGCTGGAGAAGATGAAATGACTTGTTATGTTTGTGATACAGAATTTGTTGTAGAAATAGAATACGAGATAAAGTACACATCAAGTCTCAAAAAAGTTAATGTGTAGTTCGAGGATTTAGCGAAACAAAATGATAGGAGAGTTGCAAAATGAAAAATGTACCTGTAATTGTGCTGAAAAATAAATCTAAAGAGAATCGGTATTTGGCTGCTTCGATGGAGGTAGGGGATTGGAGTGATCCGGATCTAGACGTAACTAAGGATGATATTCAAAATGCATTTATGATTTGGCGAAATGACTTTTCTCAACCAGATGAACAGGATATAGAAAAATTGAAAGAACAATCGGAAGCCCATAAAAAGTTTATATTTGAAAAGTTCGGTAAGGATGGATTTACTTCATTCGATGTTGAAAAATGGTTAGAAATCTATGAACCTGTTCATCTAGAAATCACAAAAGAACAATATGAATATGCTCGTGATCTTGATTAGGAGGGAAAGAGGTTGGCAAAGAATCATAAATTAAAAATTTTACCTCAGTATTTTGAACCAGTTGCTAAGCGCTTGAAAAATTTTGAAATTCGTAAAAACGATCGTGATTATGAAGTTGGAGACTTACTCTTGTTGCAAGAATGTTTTATGGATCCAGAAGGTCCGACATATACAGGTAGGGTTTTAGAAAGAAGAATCATTTATATCTCTGACTATGAGCAAAAGGAGAACTATGTTGTCCTGGGAATTAAGTAAACACAAAGTAGGTTGAATTATGATCGAGTACATTTGCAAAGCATGTGATCAATCAGAAATCACATTCGAGATCATACCATGTAAGAAGTGTCCAAGCTGCAATAAGTTTATGGAAGCAATTGAAGAAGAGTAATCAAGGGGTGATGATATGGAATACTGTGAATTATGTACGGTTGATGAAGCTACAACAACAGTGGATTATCAAGATGTTAATTACGAAGTATGTGAGCGTTGTAAAGCGTTAGCTGAATCAGAATAAATAAGTTCATGGAAGCAATTGAAGAAGAGTGAATCAAATGCTCTTCTTCATACCACACTTCCTACATTTACGAATAAAAACAAAGTCCTTTACGCTACTTTCAAAGTGCTTATGACCGCAGTTATCGCAAATACCGGCTTTTTCATCAGGATATTCTTTGTAGTCATAAACGATGTTTGTGTCATAGCCTTTAAACTCATTTTCTTCCATAAGAATCACCTGCTAAAAATAATAACAAGTTTAATTATATGGTCGAAAGAATGGAAAGTAAACGTAAGGAATTGTGAATTATCTGCGCGAAATTGAAATTTGGTTTGTATTATTAAGTGGAGTGTCCGAGAAGGAAAGTGGAACGCATATTATATAGAGAATAGTAGACCCAAAAAGCGAAGTAGGTGAGTTAATGAAATTTGATATGTGGAAGTCTAAAGATGGAGGATATATCGCTAGATTTGAAACATCAGATAGACTTAATTTTACATGGTTTGCTAACCCACCAAGCAGTATAGACCATGTGGATATTAGTTACTTACAAGGCAGATTGCCAAACGTTGAAACAGAATTTCAAGTGAAATACATTAAGATGAAATTCAAAAAAATAGCAAGACAACTTGGGATCAATTAGTACGTATTCCGAAGAAACTTTGCCATAAAAATAATAGCTATTAGTTACTAAAAACAAACATTTCGCTATGTATTTAATATAAGTGACCACCAAAGAAAAGAAGGTGCTCACTAATTAGTTTAGCACCTTCCCAGCATCACGGATTTTAGCTTTCTTCTTTTCTAGAAGCTCAACATATTTAAGACCTTTTGTTACAAGATCAGCAATTGCAGCAGAGCGATTATCCTTTCTTTTTTCGAAACGGTAATCCTCGATAGCGAGTAATAAACTTTCATCTAAGGCGATTGTAGTTGTTGGTTTATAATTTGCTCCACGTTTATGTGCTTTCATTAGTATTCGCTCCTTTTTTAATAAATAAGTGTAATACACTAATTAACTAATACTGGATGGTGATTATTTTGAGGATTCGGTCTCCTTGTTTTCTTGCTCAAGGTAAGTTTCTAAAAGAAGTTCAATTTCTTTAGCAACGGAACGCTTATTCTTTTCGGCACGTTCCTTGATTGTTTCAAATAATTCTCCGTCCATTCTAAGTGTAAAGCGTTTTTGTTCACTCATTTTACAATTATCTCCTTTTTATTGTGGTGTCAGTTAGCACCATTATAGAACATAAAAAATGACTTGTAAAGACCTAAGATGAACATTGACGTCACGAAGATGACGGGTTATAATAAGGATATGGGGGTGACGTCACTTTTATGACAAGGTCAGACAAGAAAAAAGTTCCTTTCACTTTGCGCATGAAAAAAGAGCTTAGTGATCGACTAGAACAAGAAGCAGAAGAATTAGGGATCTCCAAGTCAGCTTATATCAACATGATTTTACATAAGGCTATCAAACAAAAAATCTCTTAAAAGCGAGGTGATATTCATGAAAGTAGTAGTGAAACCTTGCATCGAGTGTAAACAACATAGCGCAATACATTGGAACAGAAGTCTTTGTGCTGATTGTTTGAACAAGCTATTAAGTGAAAAAGTGAAGGAGGAAACGCTTTGAAAAAAGAGGTAAATAAAAATTACAAATTTACTGATGTTACTTATAAAGGGAAAAAAGTTTTTATACCTTCAGAAGTATCACGTTATTTAAACAGAAGTGACTATTTTGCTACTGGATTTTGTAGCAGAAAAGAAGTGATTTTAATTAGAAGTATAGATTACTTTCGTTTAAGTAATGAAGAAAATGAAAATTTAATAGAGGAAAATATTAATCTACAAAAAGGGAAGTACCGTAAAAATGCTATGTTTATTAGATATCTTTATACCATAGAAGGACTTAAAAAAATACATGAGCATTCATCTCATGATCCATTTCCATTTGAAGAAAAGAAGATAGAAAAAATTGAAGTTGAAGATTTAAGAATCAAAAAATTTAAAGGACAACCGGTAGTTACATTAAAAGACATAGACGATGTACATGGTAGACCAGAAGGAACTGCAAGTAGAAATTTTAGAAAGCATAAAGAAAAATACATTGAAAATGAAGATTATTTCTTTGTTAAACCCATTGATGTTCAGAACGACGAAATTCGTCAGTCAGAAATTCATAATAGTGGAACGTACTTATTAACGGAATCAGGTTATTTGATGCTAGTAAAATCATTTACTGATGATTTAGCTTGGCAAGTACAACGAAAATTAGTCAGAACATATTTTAATGTAAAACAAATGGTATCCAATATTACTTATTCTTACATGATCGATGATCCTGTAGAAAGAGCAAAAGCATGGATTAAAGAGCAGGAAGAAAAGAAAAGAATTGAAACAGAAAAATTAATGCTTGAACAAAAAGTAGCCGAGTTTGAACCGAAAATAACTTACTACGATGAGATTCTAAAATCGACTGATATAGTGACTATTACCCAAATAGCCAAAGATTATGGAATGTCAGGACAAGCGTTAAACGAATTGCTACATGAAGAAGGAATTCAATATAAACAGAGTGGGCAATGGTTGTTATATCGCAAGTATCAAGATAAAGGTTATACAAAATCAGATACGCAGAAATTCTTTCGTAAGAATGGAGAAATCGGAGTTAGTCTACACACTAAGTGGACGCAAAAAGGAAGATTGTTCATTCATGAATTGCTAGCTGATAAAGGTATTAGTCCGTTAATGGACCAAGAAAAAAGTCCAGTGCTGCAACACTAGACTAAAGTTTCGATCAATTATTAAATAATATGTTCCTTGTGTCCATTATATACCACAAAAATGGGAATGTACACAGGGAACGTCAGTTTGGGATGTGAGATATTGACTACTATTCGCACTAAAAAACGTGAAAATCCGTTTGTTCAAATAGATAAAAGTATTTTTACTAATAGCGATATTTCATGGAAAGCAAAAGGGATTCTTGGATACCTACTAAGCAAGCCGGATGACTGGGTAACGTATATAACTGATTTAGAGAAAAGGTCTACGGATGGTAGGGATTCAGTAAGAAAAGGATTAAAAGAACTGGAAGATCACGGTTATTTGAGAAGAAAAAGGGTTCGTGATGGTGGGAAATTCAAGGGATGGGAATACACAGTATATGAAATTCCCGAAATCGGTTTTACCGAAGTTGGAAAATCCGAAATCGGTTTATCCGAAATCGGAAAATCGAACACTACTAATAAAGAAATAACTAATAATGATTTAAGTAATAAAGAAAAAACAAATAAAGAATATATACCTTTTGTCGAGATAATAAATTATCTCAACGGTGCGGCTAATACAAACTATCGTTCATCTACGAAAGCTACTCAACGAGTCATAAAAGCACGTTGGAACGAAGGATTTAAAATACAGGACTTTAAAAAGGTTATTGATAAAAAATCAGCAGAATGGCTGAATGATCCTAAAATGAATAAATTCCTAAGACCAGAAACATTATTCGGGACCAAGTTTGAATCCTATCTTAACCAAAAAGGCGGTGGACAAGCTGCAAGCAATAGGCAACGTATTGGAACAGATGATGAGACAAAATCCAAGATTCGCGAAACGAATGAAAGACGTAAAAGAATCGCTAGAGTCAAATCCGATACAGATTCTGACCTCCCCTTCTGATAAATGTCCGTTTCATAAATGTGATGGTACAGGGTGGATTTGGATAAAAGACTGGTCAAAGAGAAATACCAATGAAAAAGATGAATGGCAGGAAGAATGTGAGTGCTATGAACAGCTTATGAAACAAAAAGAGATTGAAAGAAAGCTAGATTTAGCACAGGTTCCTCCGATATTTAAAGATGCTACGGTAAATTCTTTTGATATAAAAAGATATAAGAAGAAAGAGAGTAGAGATACTGCGGAAATAGCAAGAAAGGCAGCTACAAATTATGTCTATAACTTTAAAACCATGCAAGAGCATGGAAAGGGATTATACCTATTCAGCGAAGTGAAAGGGTCAGGAAAGACAAGGTTAATATCCAGTGTAGCGAATGCCTTAGTAAAAATGTACGGTGTGGATCTTGCCTTTTTGAAAGCAGATGACTTACTAACTCAAATAAAAAAGACTTACAACGATAATGCGAATACATCAGAGGATGAAATCGTTAAATTGTTCCGAAATGTTGAAGTGTTAGTTATAGATGATATTGCGGTTGAAAAGCCAAATGAATTTTCGGAACGAATCTTTTTCAAAGTCCTAGATTATCGTATGGAACATAGAAAAGTAACACTATTCACTGGAAACAAGACCATAGACAACTTAGGTGAGGTTTACATAGAAGGTCGGGTTCATAGTCGGATAAAGAAAATGGCTTTAGAAGTATATATGCCGGAAGAATCGATTCGTGATGATGAAGCTGAAATAGAAAATAAAGAGTTGGAAAAAATGTTGTTCGGATAATTATAGATTGAAAGGGTGGTAAGGATGAGTTTAAGGGAAGCTTATAAAATGGTGATTAAACACCAATTAGTTATGCTTGAGGAAGAAGGAAGATGGAGTTTCGGAACAAATGAAATTGAAGAATTAGCAGAGCAACTTCATGATAACGAAGATTTTATAGATGACTTAAAAGATTCTATTGAAGAACATTTAGAGGATTTCGGTGAAAATTATGGTTTATTTTAGTCAGTCAATCCCAGGAGTATATCACATTACTCCTGGACACACTCAAAAATCAATTGAAGAAAAAGACCAGTATTTCAAACAATTAGAACGGAATAGGCAATATATACAGGATTATAAAGCAAAGAACGGAATCACTACTCAATTTGAAAAGGAGATGTACCTATGAGACCTAAAACTAGTCAAGCTGTTATAGATGGATTTGCAGCCATTATTGATGCGCAAGATCAAAAAGGAATCCAAAAGTATGGTAGGAATATTGATGATGCAATAGACGAGGATTATGACTGGAAGCTTATGGCTCTCGAAGAAAGTGCGGACCAATTAAAATATCTTGTTCGAGAAGTGAAGATGCTTAAAAACAAACTAAGAGAAGAAAAGAAAAGGAGAATGGAATTAGAAAAATGGCACCAACGAAATATGAATTTCGAGGTACTTGAGTCATGAATAGAAAACAGATTATACAAAGAATCGGTCATTTAGAAGATCAGCATCAAAGTAAACTAATTGATGGGGAGTGTTGCAGAGGGTGCGAAATATGTGAAGAAATCACAAAACTATCAGTGTATGTCAAACACTCTCCAAATGTAGCTGCGATTCTTGAAAAAGGCGAATACATGAAAAAGAGTGAAATACAATATCTAATCGATAAAGAAGTCAACATCGAAGTAATAGCTAAAGCACTAAATAAAGATCCTGAAGCATTTAAAGAAGAATGGAAGATGTGGAAAGGAAGTAAGATCAAGCAGCGAAAAGATAGAAGCACAATAAAGATGACTGTTGACGAATATCTTGAATTATCAAGTTCGGGATTAATGGATAAAGAGATTGCCGAAAAGATCGGAGTAAGCAGACAAACTATCACGAATTGGAAAATAAAACATAAGAATGAGTTACCAAGGGAGGATGTCGAAAAGGTGGAATTGACTAAAGAAAATTATATCGCTTGGAAAAAACAGGGATTAAAAGATATAGAGGTTACAAAACTAATTAGAAAGAATACTAATTACCTAAAAGATTGGAAAAAAGAAAATCTTACACAAGAGGAAATAAGAACCTTAAACCTTCCTAGCGGGCATTTTGCGAAGAAGACTAATAAACCCCTTCAAAAAGATAATAAACCGCAGAAAACGAAATCTGAAGCGATTCAGACAGATGCAGAGAAGGAACTACAAGAAGTGTTGGCAGTCTTGAAAAAACAGATGAAAACCGATTATGAAAGATATGAATCAGCTATAGAAGATTTAACAAAGAAACTTAAATTGGAACAGGAAGATAAAAAGTCTTTAATATCTAAACATGAGAATGTGATTCGGAGCTATATCGATGAAAAAGACTTAGCATATGGAAAAGCGCAGGAAGAAGAACAGAAGTATTTAGATACGTTAGAAAAGCATAAGGAAACGGATTATAAGCTACAGGATGCTTTGCAAAGAATAAAAGAAGTTGAAAGTGAAAGAGATCAGTATAAATTGCACTTTGAAAATGCTAGTAGGTTGCTGAATCCAATGAGGGAATTAATAAAGGTGGCTCTATAAATGGATTTTGCTACTGTCAACGCAGTACCGAAACCGAAGCATAGTCGAAGGGTACCGAAAAGGGTGGACAGAGGGAAGTTCACATCAAAAACCATAAAAGAAATATTAGAACGTGACAACTATCAATGTGTAAGGTGTGGATCATATTATCTCGAAAGTGTACCACATCATGTGAAATTCAAGTCTCAAGGTGGGACTGGCCATAAAAGAAACGGAGTAAGTATTTGTATCTCTTGTCACCGAGAAGCACACATCAAGAAAGAAGTAAGAGAATGGTTTGAACAGTGGGTTGAAAATAATCTTGATGAGAATGGAGATAGGAAATATGAAAAACTGGACTTCTGAACAATGGTTGAATTGGCAGCAAAAAGTAATTCGTGAAGAAATGAAAGAACTAAGGGAATCGCAACATGAAACTATACGTAAGTGAGAAGGTCGAAGAGACGGTCGATGGAGAGAAGTTGCAGGTGGTTGAAGTGCTAGAGAGTAAGCCGAAAGATGTATCTTATTTAATCTTCATAGAAAAATAGCATATAAAATCCCATAATAATTATAAGTCAAATGTGAGTTTTTACAAGAGAAAGGATGTTCGGAATGAATGTAATTATATTAACTGGTAATGCAACCAAAGATATAGAGATTAGGTATAACCCATCTGGTACACCCATTGGAACAGGAACCATTGCGGTGAAAAGAGATTATAAAAACCAAAACGGTGAATATGAAACGGATTTTCATAATTTCGTAGCAATAGGCAAGATATCCGAAGTAATGGCTAACCATGTAAGTAAAGGCGATAAGTTCGGGATTAAAGGAAAACTTCAAAATCGTGTATGGGAAAAAGACAATGGAGAGAAAAGATATTTTACAGAAGTATTAGTGGACGGATTTGACTTTCCTACTAAACCGAAAAACAATCAATCTAGTAATCAGCAAAGAAACGATGATAATCCATTCAGTAATGGACAACCAATTGATATATCAGATGAAGAGTTGCCATTCTGATGAAAAAAACATCAAATTGGAAAAGCGACTTAGATTTATTTAGCAAATGTGGCAGTTGCAAACACTACGAGCAATTTATAAAAAATGATTATTTTACAGCTAGAGGAAGATGCTCGTTGAAGAGTGTTTATAAACAGAGAACGGAAGGTTGTTTGAAATATGAACCTAACAAAAGCGAACCTAAGCCAGTTAATATATCTGGCTAGGTTCACCCAATATAGAGATGAAGCCATATACGAATTGAATAGGAGAGTGCGGAGAAATGAATCTAAAACCATTGTTTGAAATGCAAAGGGTATTACGGGATCGTATAAGATATAACGAATCTGATCGCTTTGATAAATTGATTTTGGCTTTGCTGGTGGAAATCGGTGAATGTGCGAATGAGTGGAGAGGATTTAAGTTTTGGAGTAAAAACCAAAGCCCCCCAAGAATTTTACACACAACTCAAGGGGCAACACCTGAAAATGCTGTTTATTTTAAATGTATGAATGAAGATGATTGCGGAAAACGTCTTGGAAAAGATGATTTTAACAGTCTTTTAGATCCGGATTATGAAGAATGCCCTATTTGTAAAGTTGGATATGTATATCCTTTTCGTGAAAAGAATCCACTCCTTGAAGAATATGTGGACGGATTGCATTTTGTATTGGAGTTAGGAATTGAATTAGATTTTGAATATGACGAATGGATATATGATTCGTGGGTAGTAGAGACAATTACAGAGCAGTTTATGTCATTACAACTAACTGTAGGGGAAATATATTGTGATAAACATGACGGATGCTTACCTGATTTAATTAGCTATTATATCGGATTAGGTGAAATGCTCGGATTTACCTGGGAACAAATTGAACAAGCATATATGGAGAAGAATGCAATTAATCATCAACGTCAGGAGAGTGGTTATTAAATGATTAAATCAGAACGCGAACACCTCATCGAATGGCTTGTAACCTGGACAGGATATAACAGAAGTTATTTTGATTCAATGAAAGATGAATCTATAGAGAAAATGTATGACGATTTCAGTAAAGAGAAGGGGATTTGATGGATAAAATAAAAGTCATGCTTTTAATAGCGAATTTATTAAGTTTAGGACTATCTATATATGCGCTTTGTCTATCGGTCAAAGCTATTAAACAATTAAAAAATGAAAAAGTAGATGGTGAGTAGATGATGCTTTTTAAAATTATTGCTTTATGTCTATGTTGTTTTGCATTAGGATTTGTTACTTGTAACTTGTTACATCTTCATATGAGAAGGTGAATGTATGAAGGACTGGACGGAAGATTATCTACAAGACTTAATAAGATATAACAACATACTAAAGGGCATTCCAGAGGAAAACAGAGTGCAACGGATTGAAGTATTATCAAAACAGCTTGTTCTTATTGGAAAGTTAGCAGCAGAGTTTTCCGAACGGTATAAGAAAATATATGCAACTAGAAAAAGAGTGTATGCTGAAGCTGAAATTGCAGCACCTAAAAATAAAAAAGCTCATGCTGAACTAGCTGTAATTGATTTAAGAGAAGAAGAAGCAACAGCATATGGAAATATGAAACGTTGGACAAATGCATTTGAGAGTACGAAAGAGGAAATTAATGCATTGAAATATAAGGTTCGTATTGATTTAGAAGATGGATCAAGTAGACATGGAGCATAGGGGGCGGTTTGATGACAACAGCAGTACAGGTAAAAAAATCAACATTCAAAAAAGCAGAAGCAGAATGGTATGATTATCATCAAACATTAAAAGAAATCGCTAAACTAAGACAAGAAATTATGAATCCTATGAAAGAAAATGATGAAAATGTAGGGGGAGGAAGAAGTGGACGGAACTCTTCTCCTACAGAAAACATTGCAACACGATTAGTAACTCATAAACAATTAAAATATCTAAATGAAGTGACTGAAGCAGTAGAGAATGTTTACAATGCTTTACCAGATGATTATAAAAAACTTGTAAGGTTACGCTATTGGAATAAAAGCCAGCAATTGACATGGGATGGGTTAGCGTTAAAATTGAATGTAAGCAAACGTCAAGCTATGAGATGGCGAGATGAAATTATTCAAGCGACTGTAGAGGTGTTAGGATGGAGGTAAAAAGTGGTTGGAGTAAAAAGATAAAAGAATTTCATGATTTTATGAAAGAACGTGGCTATACAGTTGAAGTAGAGAGTCTAAATCAATTTGTATATGATATTAGACATATTGTAACTAAAGATGATCACTATTATGTATCAATTGAAGAAAAAATGATAATCGAAGCACCTATTGAGTATTTAACAGAATATGTAGAGAAGAAATTTAAACTATTAGAAGGCAATGAATAATCGTGTCACTATCATGTCACTTTTGGTCTGATTTTCCATGCTATTATGATAGTATGAAAGATTAGTATTAAACGGTGTGCGGAAACGCATCGTGATTCTCGTTGGATTCTCCGTTATAACTTTACTTTGAAAGACGATCTAGATTAAAACTAGGTCGTCTTTTTTATTGATTAAATAATATTAATGGGTGATGGTATGAAAATTGATGAAAAGAAACGGGAGAAGTTGAAAAAGAAAACAGAAAAGCTTTCTTCTGCTGATCTACGCGAACTAATGGGAATAGATAAACCGACATACAAAAGGCACAAGGGTGCAATTAGAAGGAAGTAACGTTATTTGTAAACTAGGCATTCACAGTGAGACTTTCCCAAGGTGACCAATAGGTATGTAGCTGATGGGTGTCTAGTTTAGAGGAAATGTGACTATAGTAGCAGGAATTTACCTCATTTTGTCGAATTAAGTAGATGAAAGTGAGGTGAAAGATATGAGTTTATCTTTAGAAGAACGTAAAGCATTAAGAAATAAATTGTTGAAAGACTTATATGATTATCACTTTTCTAATTCAAGCACAAAGGCGAAACCTATCGCGGAAGAAATTAGAGATAACGAATATAAGTCAGCATATTTATACTTAGAAAATAAAGGTTATATTGAGTTTGAAAACTTTGGACACCCTGCATTCGCTGGGGCTAAAATAAATGCTTTCGGCATTGATGAAGTAGAAAAAAATATGTAAATGAAGCATCCTTCGGGGTGCTTTTTTATTTGGAGGCGGTGATCTATGTGAAGCTTACAGAGAAACAAAAACGATTTGCAGATTATTATATTGAATCAGGCAATGCTACTGATGCATATAGGAAGGCATACAACGCATCTGATAAGACAGCTAGTGTTGAAGGGTTTAAAAACCTAGCAAAACCTAGCGTCAAAAAATATATTGAAGAGCGCATGAGTGAAATTCGCTCAAAAAATATTGCAACACAAGAAGAAATCCTCGAATATCTAACCAGTGTAATGCGTGGAGAAATCAGCGAAGAAGTGGCTGTAGCTACGAAAAAAGGCGTCTCTATTGTTGATGTTGAAGTTGGAGCAAAGGACAGAACAAAAGCAGCCGAATTACTAGGTAAACGCTATGCAATGTGGACAGATAATAAAAATATTGGTGGAAATATCGGAGTCACGATAGTGGATGATATAGATGACTGAAGTAAAACTATCTAATGTAATTGCCCCATCTTTCCATTCTGTGCATAAAGACATCAAGCAAGAGAGACACACTCATTACTGGCTTGGTGGTGGGCGAGGTAGTACGAAATCCTCTTTTGTAGGTATAGAACTAATACAAGGAATTATGCGTGATCCTAATGCAAACGCAGTAGTCTTGAGGAAAGTAAAAGACACACTCAAAGAATCAGTGTTCGAACAATTATGTTGGGCCATTGATGTATTAGGAGTAGAAAGCTATTGGCACATTCCAGAAGCTAAATTAGTTTTAACTTATCTTCCTACTGGTCAACAAATAAGATTCCGTGGTGCAGATAAACCGAAGAAAATTAAATCAATGAAATTTGCTAGAGGGTATTGTAAATACATCTGGTATGAAGAAGTAGATGAATTTACTGGCATGGAAGAAATACGTATGATTAATCAGTCTCTTATGCGTGGTGGAGAGAAGTTTATCGTATTCTACAGTTATAACCCTCCTAAGAGTGCAAATAACTGGGTAAATGCAGAAGTGAAGCTTACAAGGGATGACAGACTAGCACATCATAGTAATTATTTAACTGTACCTAAAGAATGGCTAGGGGAACAATTCATTGTTGAAGCTGAACACTTAAAAGAAACCAAGCCATTAGCGTATGAACATGAATACCTGGGGAATGTCACAGGTACAGGTGGAGAAGTTTTTGACAATGTAACAATCAGACGAATCACCGATGATGAAATAAAAGACTTCTACAACATTAAACGTGGTATTGACTATGGATATGCAACTGATCCTTTCGCTTATGTAGTTGCGCACTACGACCGAAAGAAGAAGTGTTTATATATATATCATGAACATTATAAAGTAAGGCTATCTAATAGAGATGCTTACGAACATATCAAAGGGGAAAACAAAGATAATGAGTTAATCAAGGCTGAAAGCGCAGAGCCAAAGAGTAATAACGAACTGCGCCAATACGGATTAAGGATTATACCTGTTAAAAAGGGACCAGATAGTATTAAGTATGGAATCAAGTTCTTACAAAGCTTAGAATCTATCGTTATTGATGATATAAGGTGTCCAGAGACTGCTAGAGAGTTCTTAACGTATGAATTGGATAAAGATGCTAACGGTAACTTTAAAGCCGGATTCCCTGATATAAATAACCATTCAATAGATGCTGTTCGATATGCCTTGAATGATGAAGTAATGAAGTTTAAAGAGCAAGATCAAAAGAAATCTGATCCAGACAATCCAACACCACAAGAAAAACAAGCAAAAGCAATCAAACAAATGACAGGTGGTAAACCTCCGGTCAATGCCTTTACAAAATGGTAGGTGAGAATATGTTTATTTATGGGGTACTCACAGCAGTAGCCTTTTTTTGCGTTGTGATCCTTTTACTGTACATCGGTTATCGAATAGGTAAGAAACCTAAACAGACAGTGAAACCAGATGAGGAGGAACTACGAAAGGCAGCTAAGCTTCGAGAGGACTTCGCTAAACTGATGAACTATGACGTTAGCACAGCTTTGCAACGAAAGAAGGTGGAATAATGTTCAAGACAAAAATGTTTCTCTATAAAATGCTTCATCTATTGAAACCAAAGTATAAAAAACAATTAGATGAAATACGGAGATCAATATGGGTACACAAAGGCTTTTATTTAAATGAGATAACGACTATAGAACTTGCAATATCTCATCTGCATACTCAAGAAGTTGTCAAACGAAATAGTGGTGAAAACAATGAGTGACAATAGAACAAAAGACTGGATGCTATATGAAGCAGGTAAACAATACAACAACAAGCTAACACCAAACTACTATGACACAGTGGATGCAAACCTTGCTTTCCATCAAGGGGATCAGTGGAGGAATCTTGAGGTAGGAGATATGCCACAACCAGTATTCAATATCATTAAGCGTGTCATAACCTTTAACGTGGCTTCATTAACATCATCTAAGACAAAGATACACATGGAACCTTTACTATATAGTGATGTGCAACAAACACCTGATATGCAGATGGAAGTGAATGGAGCAGATATGGCAAATGCCATGGTCAATAACCTTCTTGAGAAGTTTAAAATGGATTTTAAGATTAAAGAAGCACTGTTTGATGCTGCTATAACAGGAGATGCATGCGCACACTTTTACTTTGATATGTCTAAAAAGCCATATGGTGGAGCTTATTCAGACATTCAAGGTGAAATTGAAATGGAGTTAGTGGATGGAACAAATGTGTTCTTTGGGAATGCTAACAATCCAAGAGTAGATATTCAACCATACATCATTATATCCGGTCGTGATATGGTTAAGAACCTTCAAGAAGAAGCAAGACGGCATAGAGAGTCAGAAGAAGATGTTGAAAATATCGATGCTGATTATAACTACAATGAACAGGCAGGAGACAGTGGGAAAATTGAAGTAGAAGCCGATGAATATGGTAAGGCTTTGTATATCATTGTCTATCGAAAGAAGAAGGTTAAAAAGGTAAAGAAAGATGCAGAAGGCAATCCGATGTTGGATGAATTCGGTAAAGAGATTAAAGAAGAAGTAACTGTTATTACTGCAAGTAAGAGTGTGGAGAATGCTTATATTTATAAGGACATCGAAACACCTTTAACTGCTTATCCAGTAGCATGGATGAACTGGGAGAAACAGAAGAATCAATACCATGGTCGTGCATTGTGTACAGGACTCTTACCTAACCAAATATTCATTAATCGTATGTTTGCAATGGTTATGTATCATTTGATGCTTACAGCCTTTCCTAAAGCTGTTTATAACGCTGATATTATCGACTTATGGGATAACACAGTGGGTTCAGCGATTCCAGTACAAGGTATGAATCCAGAGTATAACATCAAAAACATTGCAGGTTATCTTGAACCTGGTAACATGTCAAACCAAATTACACAGGCCATTGATCTTGCTATGCAATACACAAAAGAAACACTGGGTGTATCTGATGCAGCACTAGGTCAAGTTGACCCTAAAAATACATCAGCAATTATCGCAGTCCAGAAGTCTACAGCGATTCCATTAGAGAATCCTAAATCTAATCTATATGAATGGATGGAGGACATAGGAAAGATTCTCCTAGACATGATGGGTGCTTACTATGGGTTACGTCCAATAGTTGTTGAAAAAGATGGTCAGAAACAAGTGGTTGAGTTTGATTTTAACCAATTAAAAGATATGTGGTTAAAAGTACGTGCTGATGTTGGGGAATCTTCTTATTGGTCTGAAATTGCTGCTATTCAAACACTGGATAATCTTCTTGCTCAAGGTCATATTGACATCATTGACTACTTAGAACGTGTTCCAGAAGAGTTTATACCACAAAAGCAGGAACTAATATCAGATATCCAGTTACGTATTCAACGAATGGCAGAACAGCAACAAATGCAAGCTGAACAACAACAGCAAATGGCTGATATGCAAGTGCAACAAGATCAAGAAATGGCAATGATGGCTGAACAACAGGCACAAGCTGATAAGGAATCTAATGCGCCACATCCGTTTGACCAGTTCTTAAAGTCATTGCCAGAGCATGAACGTGCAAACTTTAAGAAGTTACCCCCAGAGGAACAAGATAGAATTATGAAAAGTGTACTAGGAGCTGAACTGCGCCCTAAATTTCGGACAGTTTAATAAAAGTAACCCTGCTATTTAAGCAGCGATTAGATGACTTCGGTATTCTGCCGGAGTCATCTTTTTTAAATTCCATTGTCTTCTTGATGCATTATAGAAAATCATATATTGATTAACTAATTGTTTTAGTTCTTCAAATGTATGAACTTCTTTATAGTCCATTTCATCTTTCATATGTCCAAAGAAGGATTCCATTGGTGCATTATCGATACAGTTCCCTCTACGTGACATAGATTGTTTCAAATTCATCTGTTTCACCCTTTTTTGAAATTCTGGATGCGTGTAATGGAAACCTTGATCAGAGTGTATCATGGCTTCTGGATGTATATTATTCCCTAATTTCTCTTCTAATTTTGCTAGAGTATTGTAAACAATCGACATTTTCAATGTTTGTGATAATTCATATGCCACTATTTCACGTGTAGCGACATCCTTAACACAGGATAGATAGGCTGTTTTTCCTCGATACTTTAAATAGGTAATGTCAGTTAAAAATACTTTTTCCGGCTCGTCTTGTGTAAATTCACGGTTTAATCTATTTGGTAATGTCTTATGTTCTTGAGTAGCTTTTGCAATATTTTTATATGGGTTTGCACGTCGCACTTTCGCAAAGAAATTATACTTGCGCATTAGACGGCGTATTTTCTTTGGGTTCATTGGGTTTTCAAGTAATTCACATACTTTCATATAAAGTCCACGATAGCCAACTTTCCCTTTGAATGCATCATAGATGCACTTTAAAAAGAGATAATCCTCATAATCATTGTTCTCTCGAATGGCATGTTTTTCAGTATTCCGCAGCCATGCATAATAACCACTGCGACTAACATGTGCGACAGTACATAGCTCAGAGACACTATTGATTAGTTGATATTTACGAATTACTTCATTGATGACTGCGTATTTTTCATGTGGAGCTACTTGTGTTTCTTCGCCTTCCTTTCGAGTTCCTCTAGCTTTTTTAGTAATTCAATTTCAGCTTCGAGATAACGAATACGAGCCTCTGCTTTTTCTAGCTTCTTATCAGCGGATAACTCACTAGTTGTTGGTCTTCCCGTACTTCCTTTTCCTCGACGTTCTTCCAAAAAACCATTTTCTCCATATTGATTAAAAGTATTTCTCCAACGCTTCAAAGCTGATTTAGCTTTTTTAGGGCCAATCATTTCAAGATCAAACCCATTTTCTATAAAGATTTGAGTAGGTCCTTTCCCAGCTAAGTTCTCATTTACTGCTTTAATTTTAAATTCAGGTGTATATTGAATCGCTCGGTCAGATACTGAAGCAACATTGGGATTGGCTTCTAATAGTTGACGTTGATGTTCATTAAAATAGATTTTACTCATAAGATAACTCCCGTTCAAATTAATTATGTTAAGTATAACGGGCTTTTCCCATAGAAAAAACCCCGAATAGGGCACTTTTTTTTAAGTGTCTACTATTCGGGGTTCAGTTCAAGCATCCGAATAGGATGTTTTTTATTTAGGGAGGAATTGCAAATGGAAAAAGCTGATATTAAAGATTGTAATCAATTAGAGTGCTGTGAAGATACTGTAGAATCACCTAATGCATGGCTTTTAATAGATATTTTAAAGGTAGTGACATTAGATGAAGATGTAGAATTTCGTGAAAAAGTTAAAAAGAAATTAGAACAGGTTTTAGATTTATAAAACAGGCTAGGGATGAGAGTTTCCTAGCCTTTTAATATTCCCCAACCATAGGGAAAGGAGAAATAAAAAATGACTATTAAAACAATCGCCAACCATAGCGAACCTTTAAAACTAGATTTACAATTTTTTGCATCCGAAGAGGATGATTTCATTCTACCTGATGATACGGTCGAAACTGACATACCAGAGTCAGATGATTCGTTTGAATCAGAGGTTGAGAATGAAGAAACTCCACTGGACACAGAGGAACAAATTGACCCAGAGAATCCAGAGCAACAACAGGAGCAACAACAAGAATTACCTAAATTTAAGGTGAAGTACAACAAAGAGGAAAAAGAGCTTACCTATGATGAAGCTGTTCCTTTAATTCAGATGGGAATGAATTACGACAAGCTTCAAGAGAGATTACAACAATATGAATCTGATCCACGATTACAGTTCTTAGATGAACTTGCTAATCAAGCAGGTATGACACCAGATGAGTACATTGAAGCTGTTCGACAACAGCGTGAGCAACAACAACTGGATGAATTGATTCAGAACAACATACCAGAAGATATTGCACAGGAAATCCTTGAATCACGTAAAGATCGTGCTGAAAGGAAACGTCAGCAAGAAGAACAAGCGCAAAGAGATAAACAGTCTGCTGATTTCGCTGAGTTCTATGACTACTTTAGTCAAGCAAACGGACGTACTTTTGATCCAGTTAAAGACAGGTTACCTCAAGAGGTAATTGATGCAAACAATGCAGGTGTTCCTCTCAAGTATGCATACATGGAACATTTAAATAACACATTGAAATCACAAGTCCAAGTATTAAAACAAAATGAAACTAACAAACAGAAAGCTCCAATAGGAAGTGTGACGACTCATGGTGGCGATGAAGTAGCCAGTGAAGATCCATTCTTAGTGGGGTTTAATTCAATTTAAGGAGTGTTGACAAATGGCAGTAAACTTAGCATCTAAATATGAAAAGAAGGTTGATGAACGCTTTAAGCTGAAATCTTTAACAGAATCAGCAGTGAATAGGGATTATGACTGGACGGGAGTAGATACCATCAAGGTTTACTCTATCCCTACAGTTGGAATGAATGACTATGTGAAAACAGGTAAGGACCGTTACGGTACAGCATCAGAATTAGACAACACAGTGCAAACGATGACTTTGACTCGCGATCGTTCCTTTACATTTACTATCGATAAAGCGAATAACCAAGACACTCAAGGTACAATGCAAGCAGGTAAGGCACTTGCGCGCCAAATTGATGAAGTTATCGTACCAGAGATTGATATTTATCGCATTGCTACAATCACAGCTGCAGCAGTTGCGAACGGAATGACTACAAGTGGAACTGTAGATCAAAACAATGCTTATGAAGCTGTTTTGACAGGATCAGAAAAGCTAGATGATAAGAAGGTTCCTCAAGGTGGTAGATTGCTATTTGTAACACCAGGATTCTTAAACCTTATCAAAATGTCTCCTGATTTCATTAAATCTACTGAAATCGCACAGAAGATGTTGATTAATGGTCAAGTTGGGGAACTTGATGGCATGAAGGTAATTAAGGTACCAACATCCTACTTCCCTGCAAATACACCATTCTTCATTGCTCATCCAGTGGCTACAGTTGCAGCACAAAAGCTTGAGGATTATAAAACACATGATAACCCTCCTGGTATCAATGGATGGCTTGTAGAAGGTCGTAAGCGTTACGATGCCTTTGTATTAGAAAACAAAAAGGACGCTCTATACGTCCACCAAACAACAACTACACCGTAATAAATGGAGGTATATGAACATGGCAAATATTAATTTCAAAACGAAAGATGGTAAACATACTTTGGTAGCTCGAAACGAGGTTCAAGCTGCTGCATTCATTAAACAAGGATTGAAGCCAGCTAAAAAAGAAGATAAGGAAAAATTAAATGGAGAAGGGGCGTAAATGCCCCTTTTATTTGTTTAAAGGGGTGAGAGTATGATAACAGCCAAGCGAGTGTACGATCAAGCGTTAGTGCTAATTGATGAAGTGTTAGAGACAGGCGCTATTGTTCCTGATCAACCAGAATATTACGAAGCAAAAGCTCTGTCGATATTAACGACCCTTCAGACTGAATTACTCCCACTTTCTGTAGAACCAGAAATTATAAAAGAGATGGATCAACCTTTACTAGTGAGTGATCGAGTAGCTCTTACTGTATTACCTTACGGTTTAGCTGCACATCTATTCATCAGTGAAGATTTAACCATTTCCTCTTTCTTTAATGATAGATATGAGGAATTAAAGAAGCGAAAGCCAACTGAAATAATTCCAATAGTGGATAAATATAACGTTACGAGTGGAATGAGGGGATAAGATGGCAAGAATCAATGTTAGAACACCTTTGGAACCTCCTTTGCTACGTATTGAACCGTTTAAAGGCATGAATCTAAGTGTTACCCCTACACAAATAGACCAGTCTCAAAGTCCAGAAATGATAAACATGAACATTGATGAAAGAGGGGCATTAAATAAGCGTACAGGCTATGAAAGAGTGTTCCAAGAGTCATTAGGACCAGGGCAAATCAATGGTCTGTATGAGTATCGTAAAGCAAATGGAGAGACATACTTCCTAATAGCTCATGGAACAAAGTTATATACCCAAAAGGGGAAAGAACAACCCGTCATGATCTATGATAAATTGCTAGATCAAAAGGTAAACTTCTTCACTATGAATGATATGTGTTATGTCATGGATGGGAAAGATTTGCTTCAGTATGATGGCGAAAAGTTCAGTCCTATCGTTCCTTATGTTCCAACTATGTCCATTTCCCGTGATCCTATGGGTGGAGGTACCATGTATGAGGACTTCAATTTAATGGGAACTGAGTTTAAAGATAGTTTTAGTGGGAATGGTGTGGATGTAAGATACTATCTATCTCTTCAAGATATCGACGATGATTTTATTAAAGTTGAAGTTGATGGAGTAGAAGTACCATGGTTTGATGAAAGTGGACAACACGCAGGAAAGTTTTGGCTTAATTATGAGGAAGGAATGGTCCTGTTTCAAGAAGCACCACCAAAAGGAACAAATAACGTGGTAATTAGAGCGAGGAAAACGAAAGCAAGCTTTCCAGAACGCATAAAAAAATGTCGTTTCAGTGTTTTTTATGGTGGAGCTAATGATTCACGTGTTTTCGTTGCTGGTAATCCAGAATTTCCAGATTGTATGTGGAGAAGTGGTTTATATGATCCGTCTTATTGGCCAGAGAATGGTTTCTATAAGTCTAAAGAAAAAATTATGGGATTTTCTAAACAGTATGATTCGCTTGTGGTTGAACGTACCGGAGGAAAACATCAAGTCACTTATGAGATTGATTATGAAGGAAATCCATCTTTCCCATCTAAACCGATTAATGATTCAGTTGGAACAATAGCAACAGAATCTATCCAAATTATTGAAAATAACCCTGTTTCTCTATCTAGAGACGGTGTATATATGCTTACATCTACTAACGTAAGGGATGAAAGAAATGTAAGTCATATTTCTGCTAACGTTGATCCGTGGTTGATGAGAGAACAGAATCTTGATAAAGCAGTATCCATAGATTTCGATAAGAAATATTGGCTTGTGGTAAATGGCAATGCGTATATCTTAGATTATGCTCAACGCTCAGAATCAAGTCCATTTGGCGAATGGATCATATATAATAACATCCATGCTTCGTGTTTCATCCAAATAGGTGAAGAATTGATATTTGGTAGCTCGAAGGAAGGTTTGATTTATAGATTCAAAAAAGACAACGAAATAAATCCTTACAACGACGATGGGGAACCAATAAATGCAGTATGGAAGTCGAAGTATTTCACATTCGGTATGGATGAAAGAAGGAAAATGGTTTCTAAGGTGTTCTATTCATTGAAACCCACTAGCAGAGGTAGTGTAAATATTTATTATAAAAGTAATAAAAAATCATCAGAACTCTTAAAAACTACTTATGTCGATACCTTAGATTTTAGAAATATAGATTTTAATAGATTTACATTTTTATTTTCTACATTTCCGTTAGAAAGCATGGTCAAAATCAAAGCAAAGAAAATCACTCATTTCCAATTGATTCTTGAGAATAACAATTTGGATGAGGGTTTAGGTTTACTAAGTTTAGGCATTAAATACAAGTTCCAGAGTGAGGTGAAATAAATGCCTTTTACAAAAATGAATGAGTTTAAAAATCTAATTGCCAAACTGCCCGATGTTCCTAATGGCACAATGACATCTGCGGAACTAAAAAAGTATTGGGATAGTTCACCTGAAGAACTGAGAGCTCATTACAACAAGTTAGTGGATGAATTGCAAGCATCTACAGCTTCTATGAATATAGGTGCTGCTGAAATTGAAGGACTGGATGGTTCAAATCTCCAAGAAATCCTTACTAGTCTAAAAGCATTTATAGATGCACATAAAAATGATAAGAAAAACCCCCATGGAGTTACTGCGGCTCAATTAGATGTCTATACTAAACAAGAATTAGCACCTTTTTTACAAGGTGGAGAGACTTTTATTAAAGAAGAAGTTTTTATAATAACATCTTCGAATAATGGAGACGGCACTTTCACTTATACAGATAAGAATCAGATTTCACATAATGGCACTTTAACTGATGAAGGCTATCAAATTTTCACTTTACTAGAAGGTAAGTATAAAGTTGGTGAAAATAGAATCGATGCTTACATTGATGATGTTTTGCGTCGAAGTGTTGCTAGTGGAGGATTAGCTGAAATATCTCCTACAGAAGTTGCATTGACTATTCCTGAAGGTACTGGAAGAGAAATCACCTTCAAGTATTTTGGGAGAATCGGAATAGCAGGAGAACATAATTTAGTTGTTGGTCCTGATAAACCTCCTGTAGGTGATGGAAAAACTGTTTGGTTTAAGGTGGACTGATATATGTCAGATGGAAAACGAATCGGAGCACCTTTACTAGATAAATCTCTCTTAGACCTAATTGATTCGTCATTAAGAATCATGCCTGTAGAGTATTCCTTTATACAAGCTAATGAAAATCCCTACAATTGGGAGTACGTAAAAGTCATTACAATCGGACAGTATAAAAATCACATTTATGTTTGGGATAGTGGCTGGAAATTAATTGGGGCAAATGATTCTGAAATTTCCTGGAATGACATTATAGACCCACCGTTGGCGTATAAACCGATTTATCATAGGCATCAATTATCGGATATTGATGGATTAGATGAACTACCTTCCAAGGAAGAAGTAGAAAATAAAGTTGATAAGGTTGAAGGAAAAGGACTTTCTGATAACAATTTTTCTAATGATGATAAATTGAAATTAGATAGCCTGAGTAATTCAGCAACGATTGATTATACAGCAATGGCTAACAAACTTAAAGAACATGAAGACAATTTAACTGTTCATGTATCTGCTGAAGATCATAACCAAATTAATAACATTAAAAATAAAGCTGATCAATCATATGTGAATCAAGAGTTAGGTAAGAAGGTAGACACAGGAACATTTGAAGGTCATACAGGCAATACTACAATTCATGTTACTAAAATTCAGACTGATAAATGGGATGCATCTGAACAAAATGCCAAGGACTATACAGATGAACAGATTGCAAATTTACACATTCCTGATCCAAAGCCAGAAATTACAATTAGCAAAGAAAAACCTACTTCTGATATATGGTACAAAATCTTAGAATAGGAGGAATTATATGCCTACAAAGAATATGCAAATCAGACCAGTAGGTACTGATGACTATGGAACGGTTCTACATCCAGAGACTAATACTGATATGGTGTTGCATAAAAACACCGGAAAATCAATAACCGACCTACTCAATGACACAGGATGGATAGATGCGACTTTAGCTCCTGGTTGGTCGTTCCCAAATGGAGGATTATTGCAGTACCGAAAAATAGGATACTTAGTTTACTTAAGAGGATTTGCAATAAATGATTCAGGAAACGCATATAACATTCCACTTACTACTTTGCCGGAGGGGTTTAGACCAAAAAGGCAAGGATATGTGTTTAATGCTTTTAAGGATATGTCAATTACTAGTGGAGGGGTTGTAATGACTGATTCAGCTGCTGTCGACTTTGATGGAGTTTTCCCAATTGCTTAAAGGAGGGGTTTGATGTTTAAACAAGTATACCGGTTAGATAGTAAAAACTTTCTTGTCGAAACATTAGTAGTAGAATTTGATAAAGAAGGTAATCCAATTGACAAATTGGAATCAAATATAATAATAACTTCTCCTCCACATCAAATTTACAAACCAAAATGGACTGGAACTGAATGGGTCGAAGGAGCAACACAAGAAGAAATAGATGGAATTACTAAACCACCAGATTCTCCTTTAACAGATACTCAAATTTTGGGTCAACAAATGACAGAAAGAGAACTGGAGTCTATGGAACAAGGACAGCAAATAACTGATCTAGAGTTACGATTGTTAATCGTTGAAATGGGGGCGAATCAATAATGACACTGTTTGATTCTTTAAAAGAACGTTATGCAAAGAACTGGTGTAGGAAAGACCAATTACAACGATATGTACAACTAGGTGCAATAACACCTGAACAATACAAAGAAATAACTGGAGAAGATTACAGCGCTTAAAGACAGCGTTTTTTTATTTTAAAGGGGTGAGATTATGGCATTTGATCCTCAAGCATATGTACAAAAACAACAAGAAGGTGTAAATAGCATCTACGACCAAATGAAACAGGCTCAAACAGATGCATATAACGCTAATCGTGATAAGGCAGTTGGTAACATCAATTACCAAAAAGAAAAGGTGGCACCACAATACCAAGGGTTACGTAACCAAGCTGATGTTGTGAGTATGCAAAACCACAGAAGAAACCAAGAGTTGTTAGCATCACGTGGCTTAGCGATGAGTGGAGAGAATATCACAGCTACAGCATCACTGAATAATGCCCGTCAGAAAGCATTGAACGATTTAAACTTACAGGAACAAAATACAATCAATGATTTTGATCATCAAATAGCAAACCTTAATGATCCGGCTGAATTGAATGCTCTTATCGCTCAAATTGAAGCACAACGAGCGCAAGCCTTATTTGAAGCAGGAAACCGTGCTGAAGAAATCGGATATCAACGTTCTAGGGATGAAGTTGCAGATAGTCGTTATGCGGATGAGCTTGCCTATGCACGTAACCGTGATTCAATTATGGATGGTCGTTATGCTGATGAATTAGCCTATAGCCGTGGTCGAGATTCAATCATGGATGATCGCTATCTTGATGAATTAACCTATAATCGCGGGCGAGATCAGGTAGCAGACAATCAATGGAATACACAGTTTAATTACCAAAAAGGTAGAGATGAAATTGCTGATAATCAGTGGAACACGCAATTCAATTATCAGAAGGATAGGGATAAAGTCGCTGACTCTCAATGGCAGAAACAATTCGATCAAGATGCAAAGCAATTTGGTGAGCAGATGGCATTGTCTAAGCTTCAATATGAATTAGATAAGAAAGTGAGATTAGGTCAACTATCCCTTAGCCAAGCAGAGTTTGAATTCAGAAAAGCACAGGCAAAAAAGGCTAGTTCCGGGGGAGGGGGTGGTCGAAGTAGTTCGGGATCTAGTTCAACTAGTTCGGCAAAAACTAACACCCTAAGTAGTGCTTATAATTCGTTTAAACAAGCTCAACAAACTCCTAGCGCCTTATCTAAGTATTATCAGCAGCAAGAAAAGAACATCAGCAAGCTAGTGAAACCACCTTACAAGACACCAGACTTCTTGAAACCTGTTGCTCCTGCACTTAACAAGAACCTAACCGATTGGGAAAGAATGAAACTAATGGGGTTGTGATATAGATGTATACATTTGGTCCCAAAAGAGGATATGACGCATGGAAAGAAAGTGAGGAAGACCGCAAGAAAAAGGGTCTTCCTGCAACCACTTTTCAACCTGTTGAGAAACCTAAAAATCAACGTTCACAGTGGGAAAGAGATTTATTAAAAGACCTTTCTGTTAAAAAGTATGGCCGTAGTTACAATGATAAATTCGCCAATGCTACGAAAGAACTGGGTATCAAAGGCGAAGAATTAGATCAGTTCCGTAATTATTTAGATGCAATGGACAAAGGCTTACAGCGTAAGAACAATCAGACCGATAGCATTCTAAACACATTACAAATCCGTACTAAAAAAGCCGGAGAACGAATCAAAAATGATAGTAAACAGAAGAAAGAGGAAAAAGAGAAACCTCGTAGTGGCTTTAATGGATTCTTAGATCAAACCCTTGGTCGTGCTTCTCACGAAGCGAATAAGCTTATTTTCGGTAAGGAGTTTGTCAAAAAACAAGATGAAGTCTATCAAAAGATTGCTGATAAGAAAAAAGGCACAAAAAGTGGGGATGAACTTCAGCAACGTTTAAATACAGTGAATCGTAAGGCTGAAACTAAGCTCGAAAAAGGCGCAGATATCGTTGGAAAAGGGTTAGGTATCGGTAGTTATATTGCTCCTGGTGTTGCTGCTGAAAAGTTAGCAATAAAAGGCATGCAGTTAGGTAAAGGCACCAAAGCAGGTAGTCAGATCGCTTCTTTACTATCAGTCAAAGGCGGAGAATCAGCAGCTAAGAAAGTAGCCAAAACAGTAGCAAATAGAGGTATTAAAGGTGCTGGTGGTGGTTTGATATTCGGTGTAGGAGATACAGCCTTAAAAAGCACGTTAAACCCCGATGACTACAAAGATAAGAGCTTACTTAAACAGGTTATGCTTGAAACAGCAATCGGTGGGGTAGCTGATCCGTTGATTTACGGTGGAGGTCAAGTTTTAAAAGCAGCATCCAATAAAACGATGAAGAATCTCCTTCCTAGTGATAAGGATTTAGGAAAGAAATTTAGTGATATTCTTTTAACTGGAACAAAGAATGATTTGCCAACATCTAAGCCTTTATATGGTAGCCTACCAGACCGATTGAAAGCCTTAAACCCCGAAAGAAAGCTACCAGACTTTTCTAATGCTAAACCTGTTATTGAGAGTCCTAATGATAATATAATCGCTAAACACTTCGGAGTAGATGCACCTGCGCCTAAAAAAGATATTTTACAAACAGCAACTCCAGAATACTGGCGTAAGCGTTATGAAGATTTTGCGGACCATGTGAAAAAGAACTACGACATGAATCAAATGACTAAAGAAGGTTTAGATGATCTATGGAGTCAGTTTGCCAAGTACGATGAACCTATAAAATTGGATGAACTTGCAGAACTAGCTTATAAGGATTATAAACCAAATAAAGTCCTAGATTCTAAGGAAGTATGGGATAAACTCGGTAATCGTCCTTCTGTATCGAAAAATACAATTACACCAGAGCCAAAACAAAGTAAAAACTTATTAGAAGCTATTACACCATTGAAAACTAATCCTAAATCTGAACAAGTAGAGCCGATGATGAAGTTACTTGATCCTACTAAGAAAGAAGTAGCTGCAACAAGTAATGAAGCATTAAAGCAGGTAGATGATGTAGTTGAGGACAACATTAAAGAATTACAAAAAGCAAAGGATATATTTAGTGTTGGTTCTACTGACTTATATCGATTAGCAGAAAAATTACCAAAACAACAACAAACAAGAATCACCTCAAGTCTTGATGCTGCTAAAAAATCCTTTATCGATCAGCAAGAACAATTAACCAATGAATTATATGAAAATGTTGTAAAAGGATTGGGAATTAAAAAAGGTTCAAAGGAATCTGCCTTAGTTCAAGATTATGGTGAAAAAACATTAGCTAAGAAATATTTAAGGAAACAAGGAATTGATCCAAATGACCTTTCTCCAGAAGAGCTAGGCGAAATAAACTTACAGCAATTGAAAAAGGTATCTCCGAAGAATTGGAAAAACATTGTAGCTGCTGATGAATATTTTAGAAAGAGTTATGACAGCTTAATCGATCAAGTGAACAACACAAGAGCGCAATTATATCCAAATAATCCTGAAAAGCTAGTACCAAGAAGAAATGACTATTATCATCATTTTAAAGAATTGGAAGGTTTTGAAGGTGTTAGAAATTTATTCGATACTCCTGCAAACATTGATCCACATTTAGAAGGAATATCCCAAAACACTAAACCAAAATCAAAATACCAATCTTTTATGCAAAAACGAGGGACAGGAAAATATAAAAGCGATGCTCTTGGTGGTTACTTGAAATATATTAAGGCTGCTTCACATTCTATAAATGTTGACCCTGTTATCCCAGTATTAAGAAATACAGCTGAAGAGATTGCAGATGCTACAGCTAATACTATGAACCTAAATAAAACTAAAAGAGCATTAGAGTTTTATGCAGGGGATTTAGCAGGGAAAACTAATCCATACGATCGAAGTGTTCAGGAATTTGCAGATAACTTTGGGAAGAGTGGAAGAAAGATTATGACTGCAGTTTCTAATTTTAATAGTAAAGTGAAAGCCAATATGGTACTTGGTAATGTTGGATCTGCTCTGGGTCAAGTAGGTAACGTTCCACTCGGTATAGGTAAGGCGAAATTGCATTCAATACCAGGATTAGTTGATACATTAGGTCAGACAGCAAAAAGCATTATGAAAGGAGAAAAAAATGCACCAATATATAAATCACAATTTTTGAAAGAGCGTTTTTCTGATCAGATGTATAGAAAATTCGATCATAAGTTAATAGAACAACCCAAAAAATTTGCAGCATGGATGATGGAAACTGCTGATAAAGCAGGTTCTAATTTTATATGGAATTCAATGTATCGAAAAGGATTAAGTGAAAAAGTGGCTGATCCTATAAAATATGCAGATTATGAAACCAGAAAAATTGTAGCAGGTCGAGGTGTAGGAGAAGTACCACTTTTACAAAAATCTAAAGCAGTTCAAATCCTTGCTCCTTTTACTTTGGAAGTAGGAAACCAATGGAGAGTATTAAAAGAAATGGTTGGAGCAAAAGATGCAGCAGGGATTGTAACTTTCTTATTCGCTTCTTATGGTCTAAATAAAGCTGTAGATTATGTAAGGGGTAGTGGTATATCTTTAGACCCAGTAGATGCAATTGTAGAAGGATATCAAAAAGGTGAAGGGAGTACGATGGATAAAATAACTAATTCATTGGCTTCGCTAAACGGAGAAATTGTTGGTAATATTCCGGGTGGAAACTTATTAACTAATATGGTGAATACAGAAAAGAAAATCCCTTTTACTAATACCCGATTTAAAGAATTATTCGGAGAAAGGGACCCTAACCGTTTTGGTTCTGGTTTAACTTTGTCTAAACCTATGGAAGACCCATTATATGGAGTACTGCCATTTGGAGCAAATCAAATCAGGAAATCGTTTAAGGGTGTAGAAGCAACAAAAGACGAAGGTGTATACAAAGATAATCCACTTATTCCTTTTACCGGAAGTGAAGCTGAATTAAAGTTTCCAATCAAAAACACCCCTGTTAAGAATGTTCAGGCTGCATTATTTGGTCCTAATGCACTTCCTGATGCAAAGGAATATTATAATAAAAATCGACGCCCATTAAGCGAGAAGCAAACAGAAACATTTGAAGCATTAAAGAAAACTAAACAACAACAGGTGTTTTATGATGCACTTATGTTAAATAGAATGAACAAATCTAATACTTCATCTGTTCAAAAGAAAATACGCGACATTATGGATGACTCCGACCTTAGCACAAGAGAAAAGCAGAAAGAAGTAGAGGAATTATTAGGAATTATGTTGTCGAAATAATAGAAAAATCAAAAAAGTATATTAAAGAATTGCAAAACAGAGTATAATTATTCCAAAAGTAGACATTAGGAGGTAGTGCCATATGTCATTCTGGGTTTGGATTATTCTTGCTGTATTTGCAATTCTTGTACTAATTGGAATAAAAGATGGTTTCAATGCATTGTTTACAAGCTTATATGAAAATGGATTAAAAACAACTATCTTTTTAGTTATTTTTTTCATTTTGTATTTATCTCCTAGTTTAGTGAAAGATTATGCACCTAAATATTATGGGTTATCAATATGGGCTTTAATCTTATACATTTGTGGATTTTTAATATATAGAATGTTTTGGTACAACAAACCTAAAGAAGATGAAGAGGGCTGATAATCAGTCCTCTTTTTTATGGAGGGAAAAACATTGGACAAGACTTTTAAATCAATAATTACTGTATTAGGCGCTGTTGTAGGTTATTTATGGGGGTGGTCGCCGTTGTTGCCTATACTTCTGGTATTCGTTGTTCTTGATTATGTTTCTGGTATGTTAGCTTCAGCAGTAGAAGGAAAGCTATCCAGCCAAGTTGGGTTTAAATCAATACCAAAGAAAATAATGATCTTCTTTTTAGTCGCAATTGGCCATTTAATTGATGGATTGTTAGGAGATAACCACATGTTTAGGGATGCGGTTATCTTTTTCTTTTTATCGAATGAATTACTAAGCATCATAGAGAATAGCGGACGCATGGGGTTGCCTATTCCTAGCATTTTGACTAAGGCAGTCGATATCTTGAAAGGGAAGGAAGATAACAATGGTTAAAATCATTCAAAAATTCATTCCAACCACTTTTAAAGATACAAGACCAGGAACAAGAATGACCCCTAAATGGATAACAATACATGAAACTGATAACACCAATAAAGGCGCTGATGCTGAAGCACATTCACGATTACAAGCAAATGGTAACAGCAGACAAGCTTCTTGGCATTTTACAGTAGATGATAAGATCTCGTATCAATCTCTTCCTCTGAATGAAGCTGGATGGCATGCAGGAGATGGGAATGGACCAGGTAATAAAACATCCATTGGTATTGAAATATGCGTTAATAGTGATGGTGATTATAAAAAGGCAGTGGAAAATGCTGCTGAACTAACAAGAAGTCTTATGAGTCAGTTGAATATTCCAATAACAAATGTAGTACAACATAATCACTGGAGTGGAAAGAATTGTCCTAGAAATCTTAGAAGTGGATCCAAAGGAATTGGTTGGAATGATTTTATTAATTTGGTGAAATCGGATATTAAAACAGAGGTAGCTAAAGCGAATAATAAAATATCCTTCTATACTGGTGGATATTCAGGTGATTCGCTTGTAAAGATTCATAGCTTTCTTATTCAAAAAGGATATTGGTTTATTCCTAAACGCATTGATGGTGGATCACTTTCTTTTGAAATCGGTCAATTTACTAAAGGTGATGAAAAGGCTAAAGAAATGGAACAATTCTTAAAAAACATTAATGCCTGGTATCAAATTAAATAATAAAATGCCCTTCTCATAAGAGAGGGGCATACTTATTAAGAACTAAATTTTTTTATTCTTGAAGTATATATTTTATAAATTAATATGTATATTGCGACAGTTAATATCCATACAGGGTAACTATCAACATAATCGGCTGTCGATGAAATGTAACCACCATATTCTAAGCCATCAAGGAAAATGAATATAATACTTGGTATATACGCCATCGTAGCCAATACCCAAGTATATGTTAAAATATAAAACCATTTCGGTATTATGTAATCGTTAGATTTATATTCAACCTCTTTTAAAGGGATAATATATAAGCCGAATATCATGAAGATTAACCCACCAATAATCCAAATCATTATTATCATACCTCATTATTTTTTCATTTTCCTTCAATATAGTCTAATAACTCATCAATCGGCAAACTCTCAATCCTTTTCAATTCTTCAGCAAAATCTTTTTCTCCGTTATAGATCACCTTTTCAATAATGGTATCCCTATACCCAAAGTGGTAGTCAAACTTGATCCTCATTTTCCTTTCTCCATTCATATAAATCATCAACTTTTTTCCCTAATAGATCAGCAAGAATAAAAGCTTTGTTCATAGGGATAAAGCTATGGCCAGTTTCATAATTCCTCAACTGTTTAACACTCACTCCTATTTTATCAGCTATAAATTTCTTCTTTAAACCACTTTTTTCAATATATTCTCCGATTAAGCTTTTTAATTCCATATTATCACCTAATAAGCTATTCCACATAAATCTTATTTTCTCCTTCGAGAAATTTAATTGGATGGTACAGGCAAAATTTTGGGCGAATGTCATATGCTCTATTAAATACCCCATTAGAACAGTTGGTGGGAATATACCCGATGCTTTATTACTGATGGTTCTATAGGGTTCATAAACTACTCGATGATAGGAACAATTACTTCGTAATTTAATGAGGTGGCGTTGAAGGAGGGAGAAGAAATGATTTTTGAAGCACTCACAACTTTGTTAATGGGAGGGATAGGAATAAAAGCATATTTATCAAAAAGTGGAGTAGGGAATGAATCGGATAAAATTCAAAAGATATTTACTGTCACTGGTTTGAATATCAAGGATGGTAAGCAAACATACACCACTCAATTGATTAGGAAAAGGGATTATGACTGGGGAACAGAATATCGCTACAGAATACCTTTAGGAAGGAGTTTTGACGATTATATAGCTAAGCAAGAAGCAATCGAAGCAGGTATAAACAATCGGACAATAAAGATTGATTTAAAGGATCTACAAAACATTAAATTAGACAGAGATATTCTTTCGAATATAAAGAGTATCTATACGAAAAAGTTAAGTCATAGGAAGGAAGTAGAGCTATCCTATGATGGAATATTAAAGATAAGGGTGTATAAGGAACCGTTACCTAAAAAGATTTTATGGAAAGAAGATTTTTTAAGGAAAGGATCATGGTCAGTTTTAATTGGCATGAACTATACAGAAAAAATTTATCATGATTTTGATGAAAGAAAACATTTAATTGTAGCAGGAGCAACCGGATTCGGTAAATCAGTCATTATAAAAGGAATTATTACATCCTTAACACTATCCAAAGCAAATGATGTGTCATTTTCTTTAATTGACCTTAAAGGAGGTCCAGCATTTGCACGTTTTAAAAACCTTAAACAAGTAGTGAATTTCGGAGTAAATAATGATGATGCTTTAGATATTTTAAAAGATGTTCAAAGAACAATGAGTGAAGATTATCAAAAGATCGTTGATGATGGATTCGAGGATGTCGTAGAAGCAGGTATTAAGAGAAGGCATTTCCTAGTCATCGACGAAGCTGCAGACATAGCAGATGATAACAAGTGCATGACAATTTTAACGGACATCGTAAGAAAAGGGAGAGGTGCAGGTTATTACGTGATTTATGCGACCCAGTACCCTTCTGCTCAAGCTATCCCGATGCAAATTAAGAGAAATATTCCAGCGCGATTATGTTTTGTCTTAGATAGTGCTACAGCATCTAATACCGTGTTAGATGGAGCAGGTGCTGAAAGTCTCCCAGAGATTCCAGGTAGAGGTATATATAAGCAAGTTAAACAAACCATTATACAAACACCATATCTTTCAAATGAACGAATTAAAGAGCTTATTGAACCTTATATCATTGATAAAGGGGGCAATAAGATTGAAACAGCTAAACAAGAGACAAGAAGCGATACTCTTATCTTTGAAGAAACTGGATTATCTTAATCGAGATCAGTTATCTAAAATTCATAGACTCGGTAAAAAGCGAAATACGAATAGGATCTTAAATGACCTTTCTCAATATTTATCACATTTTCGAGAGGAATATACGACGATTTATTATTTAAATAAAGAAGGTCGTGAATATGTAAATAGTCAAAAGGTAAGGAGAAAAACAAGTTTTGTGCAGCATGTCATTATGAGGAATGACTTTTATATCTATTCTGGTTTTCCAAAGGATTGGAAAAATGAAATCAAAATAATGGATGATAAAAATTCGGTGATATGTGATGCCTTATTTTCTAAGAATGGAAAAAACTACTGTTTGGAAGTAGATAGTAAACAACAAATGAAAGAAAATCGAGCTAAAATCAAACGCTATTTATCCTTATATAATGGAGCAAATAATTTCCCAACAGTAATATGGTTGACCACTACAGAAAATCGCAGGAAACAATTAGTAGAGTTATGCAAAGATATGCCTTGCGTTGTTTATAGCATAGATGATATTCGATAAGGAGGGAATCAAAGTGAAAAGCATAGCTTTTAATGATTTTATGAACGGTGGCTATAAGGTCAAAGAGAAGAAAAGAAGGAGTAAAATAATCAAAAATACAGTTAGTGTAGCAAGCTCAATTACTATTCCTTTGTTATTAACTGGTACGGTAGGTGCAGTTGGGTTAGCTGCAGCAGGTATTAAAGCAACACTGGTTCGTGCTGCGCCAAGTGTTCCAGTTAGTACAGTTGAATCAGTGCCAGCTGGAGTTAGTGAGTATATTGGAGAAGGTGCATTAAAAACACTTGCACATGCTTTGGATCCATTAGTAGATATTCTTGTGGCCATATCTCTTCCAGTTGCTAGTGTAGTAATGGTAGGTGGGTGTTTCTTCTTTATACTTGGTAATTCAGAAAAAGCATGGAGTATGATTCAAAATGCAGGATTAGGATATGTTTTGATCCAATTATCACCACTATTTATAAAGGTCTTAGAATCAGTAGGTAAGGCCGTATGAATTATACTGATTATCTTACTGCCCAATTAATTGATATCTTAGTGGATTTTCAATTTGAACACAAAGTAAATGCTGGAACAATGACAGTGATACTAATGAGTTTATATATATCGTACATGGAGCAATCCAAAAGTGAATTAACTGATATATAAAATTTTGTGTAGTACCATATCATATAAAGGACGTAAGAGAGGTACTCAGTATTTAATTGGCGTTACACACAAATCACCTATTATCGTCGACCCATTTACTTCGATATTTTTACTCCCAACTACATCACCGATTAATCCCGATTGTATCTGGATTTCACATGATCATGTATCCCAACATGATAAATCACCTTCCGGGAACACGTTAGTCACCTTTCGAAATAAACAAACAATAGAAATCCCTATATCAAGAAGTTCTTTTGTCAACCAATTACAGCGGACAGCACAGTTGCGGATGCGCTTTTATCAAAATATGGAGAATATAGAGAGTAAGTATAAGAAATCGGGATTTTATTTACACATGGAAGCTTCTGAAAGAAAAAGGGAATATGATTTTAAACGATATATTGAAGATTAACCAATGATAATGGTAAAAAGTGAGGCTGGTCAAAAACATAAGATACCAGCCTCGCTTCAATTGGTCCCTTTTTGAAATAAATAATACCTCAATAATTCTTCAGAGCGGTTACGTAACCTCGGATTAAAATAATTATGATGCTCCTCATAACCTTTGTATAAAAACAGATACATAGTAAAGGTGTCATCTGATTTTAACTTCTCCACTTTTATTTGATGTTGCTTCATATAACGTTTGATGCTTGATAGTTCTTTTTGGATAGATTTCATTGTTTCCTCTATCCATTCAAGATACGGTTTCTTTAGTTTAAATGGACTGTTTTCAATAATTTTTAAATCACGGTTTAAGATTGTGAGTAACATCGGCAAATAGATTGCCTGCTCAATAATATGATGGTCTTTTTCAGGTATCTTTGTCATTTCTATCCCTCTTTTCGCATTCAAAGGAACGTATGTTCGTAAAATATTTTACCTGCAATAGAAAATCATTTCAAGTTAATTCTTTCGATTAGTTTCTCCAATTGTTTTATCTATCGACATATACAAGATGAGAAAAAAATAAAAAAATTGCAGGTATATTGTTTTGGGTGTCGAAATAAATAAAGTAAATAATCTTATTTGCTTAAAAGGCAAAGTTAAAATGGAAGGTGATTAAAGTGGCTAAAAAAGTTGGTATCCAAACAGAGGACTTATATGAATTAAAATCAGTTGTTGATCCACAACTTTCTCCAAATGGTAGAGAGGTTGTTTATGTACAAACTCATATCGATAAGGAAAAAAATGATTATGTTTCCAATTTATATTTTATGAATATAGATGACAAGGATCCAAAACAGTGGACCTATGGTAATCACAGAACCAATTCACCTAAGTGGTCACCAGATGGTAATGAGCTTGCTTTTGTTTCAAATCGTGAAGGGAGCCCACAAATTTATATTCTTTCTAAATTTGGTGGTGAGGCAAAACAAGTGACCTTTTGTAAAAACGGTGCTCGAAATCCAGTTTGGTCTCCGTGTGGTAAGAAATTAGCCTTTTCAGTAGTAATTGGTAAAGATGAATCGATTCACGATCGGAAAGAAGGGGAGCAGGAAAAGGAAAAAGAACTGAAGCCTCTTGAAGTTGAAAAAATGAAGTATAAATCCGATGCCAGCGGCTTTTTAGATCTCACTCAGCATTCCCAAATTGGAGTGATTGATTTAAAGACGGGTGAGATGGAACAATTAACAACAGGTGACCATCATTATTCACTGGAAACATGGTCCCCAGACGGAAAGTATATTACGTATATTGCTGATTTATCTGAGGATCGTGATACATCATTCAAATCAGATGTTTATTTATTAAATGTTGAAACAAAAGAGTCCATTCTTGTCACAAAAGGAACAGGAGGATTTTGGCAGACTTCATGGTCTCCGAATAGTCGCTATTTAACATTTCTTGGAAGTGAGCAAGAATTTAAAAATGCAACACATAGTAAGGTATGGTTATATGACCTAGAGCAGAAGGAACTTATTTGTTTAACAGACGGGATCGATGCACCTGTTGGTGACTATGTTGTCGGTGATTTTCAACAAGGAGCAAATATACCAGGAGTACAGTGGGCGGAGGATAATAAAAGCTTTTACTTTATTGTTTCTGATCACGGCAGCACCATTATTTACTATGGAAATGTACTAGGTGAAGTATATCCAGCATTACATGAACCACAGCATGTGTACGGTTTCTCTTTAAATCCAAAGGATCATACTGCAGTAGTTGCAATCAGTTCACCAGTAGAACCCGGTGAATTGCATACTGTAAATTTACAGAATGCTGAAAAGAAACAAATAACGTTTGTGAATAAGGAGTTTTTGGAAACTAGGGAACTGTCTAATGTAGAAACAGTGGAATTTGAAAGTGAAGAAGGCTGGAAAGTGCATGGATGGCTAATGAAACCAGTTGGTTTTGAAGAAGGTAAAAAGTATCCATTGATTTTAGAAATTCATGGTGGACCACATACTATGTATGCCAATACGTATTTTAATGAATTTCAGATCCTAGCAGCTCAAGGATTTGCTGTTCTCTATGTAAATCCTCGCGGAAGTCATGGATATGGACAAAAATTTGTTGATGCTGTACGGGGAGATTATGGCGGAAACGATTATAAAGATTTAATGAATGCGGTCGATTATGTTCTTGATCAATATGATTTTATTGATAAAGAGAGATTAGGAGTGACTGGTGGAAGCTATGGAGGCTTTATGACAAACTGGATTGTAGGGCAGACAAATCGTTTTAAAGCAGCTGTCACCCAGCGCTCGATCTCGAATTGGATTAGCTTTTACGGTGTTAGTGACATCGGTTATTATTTCTCTGAGTGGCAAATTCTTGCTGATTTAAGTGATATTGAAAAACTATGGAAGCATTCACCACTTGCATATGCAAAAAATATCGAAACACCATTATTAATTCTCCATAGTGAAAAAGATTATCGTTGCCCAATTGAACAAGCAGAACAGTTATTTATAGCGTTAAAGCGTCAACAAAAACAAACGAAGTTTATTCGCTTCCCTGAATCAAATCATGAATTATCCCGAAGTGGAAAGCCGAACTTGCGTATGAAACGTTTAGACTATATTAAGGATTGGTTTTTACAATACGTATAAATCATCTCCAAAAAAAACCACAAAATGTGGTTTTTTTTCTTATGCATGTAAAATAGGAAGACTTTATACTAAATACTTCTTTACAGAGCAGTGCGGGAGAAAAGTAGGATATTTTGCAAAGGAAAAAAATATATGATTTATCTTTTAAGAGAATCTAAATAGTATTCATATGATGAATTAACTAGCTATAGAATTATAAACCTATCTTATTTTATGCTATACTAAAGGAAATTTCTATTTAGTGGGCTTTTTAGGATAGGGGAAACAAGATGGATATTCACGCTTTTAAAGAATGGTTTACCATTGAAAATATGATGAATTTAATCGATCAATATCGTTCCTTTGGACCTTTACCGGGGATTTTATTACTTATATTAGAAGCCTTTTTACCGTTTCTACCATTAGTAATCATCGTATTGGCAAATGCTAATGCTTTTGGACTATGGTATGGTTTTTTAATTTCCTGGGCGGGTGCTAGTGGCGGTGCTATTTTAGTTTTTTTAGTTATCCGTAGATTTGGTAATACGCGTATACTCTCTTTTCTACGTAAAAATCGTCAAGTGAAAAAAATTACCCATTGGCTTGAGGCTCATGGATTTAGTCCTATATTTTTACTCTTATGTTTTCCATTTACACCTTCAGCGGTTGTGAATATTGTTGCGGGTCTATCAAAAATTAATATTTTTCAATATATCCTAGCGGTTGTTGCCGGAAAAATGGTAATGATCTTTATCGTCAGTTTCGTTGGATATGATTTGGTCTCTCTCATCAAGAACCCTTTAAAAACAGTAGGTGTCTTTCTAATAATTTTAGTCCTTTGGTTTATTGGAAAACGAATCGAGGCAAGACTAGCGAAAAAAATGGAAAAAAAAGAACAAAGAGGGTAAGTAACTATACATAGCATATTTATTGAAGGGCTCCTTTGATCTGAACCCAAAAAGTTAGACACGAATTTTAAGCAGCTTCCTTGGCATGAGTACGGTATTGAATCGGACTCATGCCTTTTAATTTTGCCTTAATTCGTTTGTGATTGTAATAGTGAATATACTTCTCTAATTCTTCTTTGAAATGCGCCATACTGTTAAATTCTTCAAGATAAAGCAGTTCACTCTTTAATAAGCCGAAAAAATTCTCTATCACCGCGTTATCTAAACAATTCCCTTTACGAGACATGCTTTGTGTAATTCTATGTTCTTTTAATGCATGTTGATACTTCTTCATCTGATAATGCCAGCCCTGATCAGAGTGAAGAATAGGGGTATCGCAATCTTCTAATCTCTTAAAAGCCTTGTCCAACATCTTTGAAACAAGTGCGTAAACTGGGCGTTTTTCAACATTATATGCAATAATTTCTCCGTTATAAAGGTCAAGGACTGGTGACAAATATAGCTTTTCCCCATGTAAATGAAATTCCGTTACATCGGTTACCCACTTCTCATTTGGCTTTGTTGCTTGAAAATCACGTTCTAAAATATTTGGGGAGATTTTTCCTACTTTTCCACGGTATGAACGATACTTTTTCATGCGGACAAGACATTTTAACCCCATCTCATTCATTAAGCGGTGCACCGTTTTATGGTTTAGTTTTATACCACGATTACGCAATTCTAAGGTGATACGACGATAGCCATATCGACCTTGGTGTTCATCAAAAATCTGTTGGATCACTTCTTTCACTTCTTTATATTTATCTGGTTTATTCATTTGGTTTACCCAGTAATAATACGTACTGCGAGGAATTTCAGCCACTTTTACTAAATCTTTCACTTTAAATTCCTGCCTTAGTTCATAAATTACTTTCGCTTTGTCTTGTACTGTAATCTTTCCTTTTCTTGAACTAAGGCATTCAACTTTTTTAAATAGGCGTTCTCCATACGTAAACGTTCAATTTCAGCGAGTAGTGCTTCTGGTGATCCTTCTACTGGTTGAGTTTTCTTTGATTCCTTTTTCATGGATGGACGCCCCTTCTTTTTCGGTTGTAGAGCGTCTATCCCTTGTGTTTCAAATAAACGTTTCCAATTCCACACAGTGCCAGAGTCAGGAATGTTAAAGACTGTGGTGGTTTCATTAATGGACGCTCCCATTTCATTTATATAATGAATTACGTCCATTTTAAACTCAACCGAATAATTTGTATATGTTTCCCGAAAAGCTTCCAATCCATGTTGTCGATACTTCGCTACCCATTTTTTTAACATCGTTGTACTGACATTATGGCGTTTTGCTGTATCTTTGAAAGATTCCACACCTTTAAGGTAGTCTTGAATAGCATTTAATTTAATTTCCAGTGAATATTTCGTCATAAAAAAACTGCACCTCCAATTGTTAGTTGTGTCTAACAATTGGGGGGCAGTTCACTTAGGGAGTCCTTTTTATTTTAATTGGAGTAAATGATGGAGGACATAGGAAAAAACACTAGGTTTGTCGAATACAAATATTTGTAAACATTCAAGCTCTTTTCTTAAACATTGTTTCTATTTAAGTAAGACTTTAACAAATTTCTATTCATTTCACTAAGAAAAAACTTCATAAGAATTGCTGAATCTTTTAGTGGGTATAAAAGCCGGTAGTTGGGCTTTTACAAAAGCAACAAGCTATAAGAAAACAGTCTAAATTCATGATTTACGGGTTGAAATTTTTTTGGATAAAGGGGGACTTTACATGAGATTAAAAGATAAAGTAGCAATTATAACTGGGGCAGCCAATGGAATTGGATTTGCGGCAGCTAAACGTTTTGCCGAAGAAGGAGCAAAGGTAGTAATTGCAGATTTCAATGAAGCAGAAGGTGTTATGAGGCAGACAGAGTTAAATGAAGAAGGCTATAATGTTATATTTGTTCAGGTTGATGTATCTAATAAAGATAGTGTGGGGATGATGGTAGAACAAGTAGTAAGTACATTTGGGACAGTCGATATTCTTATTAATAATGCAGGGATTACTAGAGATGCGATGCTAACAAAAATGAAGCAAGAAGATTTTCAACAAGTTCTTGATGTAAATTTAACAGGAGTCTTTAACTGTACACAAGCTGTAGCGCCGTTCATGATTGATCAGGGGCAGGGAAAAATAGTGAGTACATCCTCTGTTAGCGGTGTCTATGGGAATGTTGGGCAAACCAATTATGCAGCAGCAAAGGCAGCTATTATTGGAATGACTAAAACATGGGCAAAGGAATTAGGAAGAAAAGGAATTAATGTAAATGCTGTGGCACCCGGCTTTACAGAAACGAATATGGTGGCTACAGTACCTGAGAAAGTAGTTGAAGCAATGAAAGCTTCTATTCCAATGCAAAGATTAGGAAAACCCGAAGACATCGCCAATGCTTATTTATTTTTAGCCTCGAATGAATCGGACTACGTAAATGGTATAGTCCTCCATGTAGATGGCGGGATTATGATGTAAAAAACAAAAGGATGACTGAATGGGACCAATTCCACGGTCCCATTTTTAGTTTAAATTCAATAAAAGGATGTTTTGTATAGTTCTGTTGCTTTTGTAAAAGCCCTACTGACTGAGAAAAGAAGACTAATAAAAGAAGTGTTTGATGAAAATACAAACAAAGAGGGTAAGTAATCGCCTAAAATAGTATTAATAGATTATTTTTTATATAGCTGAAAGTCTTTTCTTTTTATAAAATACATATATAGATTTGCACCCTATTTAATGGAGGAAAAACGATGAATAATCATGAAATTGATTACAAAATTTATGGCGATGATATGCAGTTTGTAGAAGTAGAGCTAGATCCTCAAGAAACTGTAGTTGCTGAAGCAGGAAGTTTAATGATGATGGAAGATAATATTCATATGGAAACTATCTTTGGGGACGGCTCTTCTGGTGGTAGTGGATTTATGGGTAAGCTTTTTAGTGCTGGAAAAAGAATGTTGACTGGTGAAAGTCTATTTATGACAACCTTTACTAATGAAGGAATGGAGAAAAAACATGTGTCCTTTGCTTCACCCTATCCAGGCAAAATTATCCCAATGGATTTAAGTGAATTAGGAGGAAAAATCATCTGTCAAAAGGATGCATTTTTAGCAGCAGCAAAGGGTGTTTCAGTAGGGATCGAATTCCAACGTAAAATTGGAACTGGCTTCTTTGGTGGAGAAGGATTTATTATGCAAAAACTTGAAGGTGATGGATTAGCGTTTGTTCACGCAGGAGGAACGATACATAGAAAAGATTTAGCACCTGGGGAGACACTTCGTGTGGATACGGGATGCTTAGTAGCAATGACTCAAGAAGTCGATTATAGTATCGAGTTTGTTAAAGGGGTAAAAACAGCATTATTTGGAGGAGAAGGGTTGTTTTTTGCAACATTGAGGGGGCCAGGTTCCGTATGGGTACAATCACTGCCATTTAGTCGACTTGCTAGTAGAGTATTTGCTGCAATGCCTGCAGCGGGCGGTTCAAAAGATGAAGGAAGTATTGCAAAAGGTTTATTCAATCTTTTTGATGGGGATTGAGGTTATAGTAGTGTAAGATGAAGGTCAATGGTTTATATCATTGACCTTTTTCAATTTAATCGTTAACCAAATTTTTTCATCCGTAGTAATGTAGAAATTATATTATAATAGAAGTATATGAAGGTAGGGAGGAGATGAAATTATGTCTGTTCGTTTTGTCATTGGTCGTTCAGGTTCAGGAAAAACAAAGTTGATAACGGATGAAATACGCACAAAATTAAAGCAAGACCCAAATGGCACACCCATTATTTACTTAGTACCAGATCAAATGACTTTTTTATCTGAATATAGCTTTATCAAGACCCCAGGGCTAGCTGGAATGATACGTGCACAAGTATTCAGTTTTACCCGCCTTGCCTGGAGAATATTACAAGAGACGGGCGGCATCAGTCGTTTACATATTACAACTGAAGGCTTAAATATGCTCATTCGAAAAATTATTGAAGATAAAAAGGATGAATTTAAATTATTTGGACAAGCTGCAGATAAAACTGGATTCGTCCACCACGTCGAAAAAATGATTACGGAATTTAAACGTTATTGTATTCAGCCTGATGAGATTGAACTGAAACTAAAAGAATTAGAGAATCGCAACGATGAGAAAGTACTATCGGATAAGCTTCATGATTTAACATTGATTTATCGGGATTTTGAGGAACAATTAGTAAATAAATATATAGATTCGGAAGACTATTTGAAATTACTTGCTACATCTATTCAAGCTTCTTCTTATCTACAAGCAGCGGAAATATATATTGATGGGTTTCATAGTTTTACCCCACAAGAATATATGGTCATTCAGCAATTGATGAAAACCTGTAAGCGAGTTTCGATTGCTCTAACATTGGATCAGCCTTTTAAAGAAGCTCCACCCGATGACCTTCACTTATTTCGGATGCCGGGTGAGACCTATAATATATTATTTACAATGGCTAAAGAAAATGGAATCAACATTGAGGAAACATTCCAATTAAGTAATTCCATTCGATTTGCACATGACAGTTTAGATTCATTAGAAGAGCATTTCGATCAAATCCCTGTCCATGCCTATCGTGGTTTACCACAAATTGAATTAAATCAAGCAGGGAACAGAAGAGCAGAGGTTGAAGCGGTTGCCCGTGAGATTCGTACACTTATAATGGATCACGGATATCGTTATGCAGATATTGCAATTCTGGTGAGAAATGGAAATGACTATCAAGAAATAGTAGAAACATGTTTCTTTGATTACGAGATTCCGTACTATATTGATCAAAAGCGATCAATGCTTCATCACCCATTAATTGAGTTTATACGTTCAACCTTTGAAATTATTAATAATTATTGGCGATATGAACCTGTATTTCGTGCAGTGAAAACGGAACTACTCTTTCCTTTACAAATGGAAAATGGAAGATTACGAGAAAGAATGGATCAGCTAGAAAATTATGTCTTAGCTTATGGGATACAAGGCTCTAAATGGACGAGCAAAGAACGTTGGGGCTATCGAAGATTTCGTGGATTAGAAAATATGTCTGTTCCTCAAACAGATAAAGAAAAAGAAATAGAGTCTGACATTAATGAGCTTCGGTCTATGATTACTGGACCAATAAACCGTTTGGCTCGTCGATTGAATAAAGCGGAAGTAGGATTTGAATACTGTGAAAGTCTTTTTTTATTTTTAGAAGAATTAGACATTCCAGCAAAGCTTGAGAATCTGAGAAATAAAGCGGAAGACCGAGGGGATCTAGTTTCTGCAAGAGAACATGATCAGGCATGGAATGCTGTCATGGAATTACTCGATCAATTTGTTGAAATTCTAGGTGAGGAGAAACTATCATTAAAAAAATTTGCGACAATATTAGATGCTGGTATTGAAGCAATGAAATTCTCCATCGTTCCACCAGCAATAGATCAAGTCATTATTGCTAATCTTGAATTATCGCGATTGTCAGATGTTAAAGCAGTATTTGTCATTGGTTTAAATGATGGAATTCTTCCTGCGAAAATTAATGAAGAGGGTGTATTAGCAGACTCTGATCGCGAGAAGCTGCTGGATAGCGGGATAAAGATAGCACCAAGCAGCAGAATGAAATTATTAGATGAAGAATTTATTGCTTATAAGGCATTGACTACTCCATCTGAGAAACTATATCTATCCTATCCAATTGCAAACGAAGAAGGGAAAGCACTGTTAGCTTCTCCATATATTAAAAGAATAAAAGAGATGTTTCCTAATCTAGTAGAGAAGCTGACTGTGAATGATCCATCTGAGCTAATGGATGAAGAACAACTGGATTATATTTCACATCCGAATCGTGCAATTGGGTATTTAACGAACCAGCTCCAATTAAAAATGAGAAAGTATCCAATGGCTGATTTTTGGTGGGATGTTTATCATTACTATATCGAAAATCCGTTTGAGAAGCAGCGTGCATTGCATGTTATTTCAAGCCTTTTTTATCAAAATCAGGCAAAGCAATTATCAGACGAAATTAGTCAAGATTTATATGGAGACACAATATTAGCAAGTGTTTCTAGAATGGAGTTATTCCATGCATGTCCTTTCTCCCATTTTGCCACTCATGGTTTAAAGCTCCAGGAACGAGAAATATTTAAGCTTGAAGCGCCAAATATTGGTGACTTATTCCATGGTGCACTAAAATGGATTGCAGAAGAACTTCAGAAAAAAGGAATATCTTGGGCAAACCTAACTCAGGAACAATGTGGTCATTTAGCGAAAGAGGCAGTCGCCTTTTTAGCTCCAATGCTGCAACATCAAATATTATTAAGTTCTAATCGTCATCACTATATTAAAAGAAAGCTAGAGCAAGTTATAGGAAGGGCGTCTCAAATATTAAGTGAACATGCAAAAGTTAGTGGCTTTGCACCTATAGGGCTCGAATTAGGCTTCGGACCGAAAGCATTCTTACCACCATTAACCTTTACACTGAAAAACGGCACTAAAATGGAGCTGCAAGGTAGGATTGATCGTGTAGATAAAGCACAGGACAATCATGGAGTGTATTTACGTGTGATTGACTATAAATCTAGTGCGAGGGAATTAGATTTAACAGAAGTATATTATGGTTTGGCACTACAAATGTTAACTTATTTGGATATAGTAGTGACCCATTCACAGAACTTAATTGGTACAAAGGGCGTGCCCGCAGGCGTTTTATATTTTCATTTACACAATCCTATTGTTAAAAGTAATCGAATTTTAACACTGGATGAAATAGATGAAGAAATCTTTAAAAGTTTTAAAATGAAAGGTCTACTTGTAGACGACGCGAATGTAATTAAACTAATGGATCAGACATTAGAAAGTGGAAAATCAAAAATTGTATCAGCGGAAATTAAAAAAGACGGTACATTATCTTCACGTTCACAGGTAGCTAGTGAAGAAGATTTTAAACTTATGAGTCAGTATGTAAGAAGGCTTTATAAGAAATCGGGAAATGACATTTCATCAGGCATGGTAGATATTGCGCCGTATAAATTCAAAAAGCGAACGCCTTGTGAGTACTGTGCTTTTAAATCAGTTTGTCAGTTTGATCAATCACTGGAAAGTAATGATTATCGAGTATTAAATTCTAGAAACAAAGAAGATGTCTTAGCAAGAATGAGAGAGGAGGTTATCACGAATGAAAACAGCCATACCATCTAAGCCTCAAGAAGCAACTTGGACTGATGATCAATGGAAAGCAATTATGGCAAAGGATCAAGATATTTTAGTCGCTGCGGCAGCAGGTTCTGGAAAGACGGCCGTTTTAGTAGAAAGAATCATAAAAAAAATAGTTGCGATGGAAAATCCGATTGATGTGGATGAAATATTAGTTGTTACTTTTACGAATGCTTCTGCTGCTGAAATGAGGCATAGAATTGGTGCTGCACTAGAGAAAGCGATTAGTGAACAGCCACATTCGACTCGATTAAGACGGCAATTAACCCTTTTAAATAAAGCTTCTATCTCAACTTTGCATTCTTTTTGTTTAGAGGTCATAAGAAAATATTATTATTTAATTGATATTGACCCTAGTTTTCGCTTGGCTGATTCAACAGAGGCAGACCTTTTAAGGGATGAAGTGCTAGATGAGTTATTTGAGGATGAATACGGCAAGGAGAATAATGATTCATTTTTTAGATTGGTCGATACATTTACCAATGATCGAAGTGATGCAGGCTTACAGGACTTAATTCAAAAGCTATATGAATTTTCTAGATCTCATCCTAATCCGAACAGCTGGTTAGATGAAATTATTGATTTGTACAGGGTAGATGAGTCAACTACGATAGACGACCTTCCATTTATAGATGTGCTGCTTTTTGATATTAAACTAACATTACAAGGTGCAAAGGAAATGTTAGAGGAGGCACTAAATCTTAGCAAAGTACCTGGTGGACCGGCTCCTAGAGCAGAGAATTATTTAGATGATATAGCAATCGTTGATCGATTACTGCAAGCAAGTGAAGGTTCCTGGCAGGATCTATATCAGGAGATGAATGCTTGGGCATTTACTCGTGCGAAAAGCTGTCGGGGAGATGAATTTGATAAAGATCTTGTTAAAAATGCAGATGATTTAAGGAAGTCAGCTAAGACAACTTTAGAAAAACTGAAAGATGAGCTTTTTCAAAGAAAACCAGAATCATTTCTAAAAGATATAGGTGAAATGAAGGATACGATTGTAACATTAATAGAATTGACTAAAACATTTTCCATACGATTTAATCAGATGAAAATGGAAAAAGGAATAGTGGATTTTTCTGATCTAGAGCATTTTTGTTTAGCAATCCTTGCTGATGACTCTTCAGTAAGTGGAGAAATACAACCGTCTGTTGCTGCTAACAATTATCGTAGACAATTTAAAGAGGTCCTTGTGGATGAATATCAGGATACAAATATGGTTCAAGAGACCATTTTAAAACTTGTAACAGCAGATGGGGAGTATGATGGGAATCTGTTTATGGTTGGTGATGTAAAGCAATCGATCTATCGTTTTCGTTTGGCAGAACCAAATCTTTTCTTAAATAAATATCATCGATTTCGTTCAGACGGCGACGGAACTGGATTACGTATTGATTTATCACAAAATTTCCGTAGTAGATTTGAAGTGCTAGCAGGAACAAATTATATCTTTAAACAAATCATGGGTACAAATGTTGGTGAGATTGAGTATGATAAGCAAGCAGAACTAGTAAAAGGTGCTGCTTATCCTGAAGAGGAGAACTATCCTATTGAGTTCGTTATGATTAATCAGGAAGACGCTAGTGATGAAAGTGACGAAACTGAAATGGATCAGGAGCATGATGAGTTCGATAAAGCGGATTTAGAACAATCACAATTAGAAGCTCGGTATATGGCAAGAAGGATAAAGCGATTAATTAAGGAGAAAGTACCAATCTTTAATCCGAAAACAGGAGCGTATCGTCCGATCCAATATAGTGATATTGTCATTTTATTGCGGTCCATGCCTTGGGCACCTGAAATAATGGAACAATTTAAGCATGAAGGAATACCTATTTATGCAAATCTTTCTACCGGTTATTTCGATGCAACAGAGATTGCCATAATGCTTTCTTTATTAAAAATTATTGATAATCCGCATCAAGATATTCCAATAGCCTCTGTATTGAGGTCACCTATTTTGGGATTAGATGAAGAGGAGTTATCAATGATTCGAATTGAATCGAAGAGCGGAACATTTTATGAAGCAGTGAAAAATTTTATATTGTCCACACCAACAATTGAAAATGGTGAACTCCACGAAAAACTTAGCCGTTTTATAGAAAAATTAAATGAGTGGAGAAGTATGGCGCGAACTGGTTCCCTATCAGAATTAATTTGGCAAGTATATCGTGATACACATTTTTATGATTTTGTCGGAGGATTACCTGGAGGGAAACAGCGTCAAGCAAATCTACGTGCATTTTATGATCGGGCACGACAATACGAAGCAACTTCCTTTCGGGGATTATTCCGTTTTTTACGATTCATTGAAAAAATGCAGGATCGAGGAGATGACTTAGGTACTGCCAGGGCACTTAGTGAACAAGAAGATGTTGTAAAGCTTATGACAATCCATTCGAGTAAAGGTTTAGAATTCCCGGTTGTATTCATTGCTGGATTATCAAAAAAGTTCAATATGATGGATATTCATCACTCTTATCTATTTGATAAGGAATTTGGTTTTGCTACAAAATATGTAAATCCAGAAAAAAGAATCACTTATCCATCTTTGCCGCAATTAGCCTTAAAACGCAAGAAAAAGCTAGAAACTATTTCTGAGGAAATGCGTGTTTTATATGTCGCCTTAACACGGGCGAAGGAAAAGCTAATTTTAGTAGGTTCGGTAAAAAATACAGAGAAAACAATAAAAAAATGGAGTAAATCTTTAGAGCATCAAGACTGGCTATTAAAAGATAGCATGCGAGCTAAAGCTACTTCCTATTTAGATTGGATTGGGCCAGCACTCATTCGGCATAAACATTGTGATTCAATCATACCTGATGAACTAAAAGTAAAGCCGGTATTGATCGAAGAGATTACTGATCACCCCTCTCATTGGAAAATCGAGCTAGTCGAAAAAAATAGTCTCATAGAGCATGCCGATCAAACCATTGAAATGACTGATGATTGGATGGACAAGGTGAAGGCGGGAAAACCGATAGCGATACAATCTGAACACAAAATAGACATATTTCAACGCCTTATGTATCAATATCCGTATCAAGCTTCAACAATCAAGCGCTCAAAACAATCTGTTTCCGAGCTGAAACGTGTGTATGAAATGCGTGATGAGGCTGCTAGTATTGATCTTATTCATAATAGTAGTATGAAGCCAATTTTTAATCGACCACGGTTTATGAGACAAAAGTCAATTTCACCTGCAGAACGAGGTACTGCGATGCATTTGGTGATGCAGCATCTATCATTGGAACAAGCCCCAACGATAGAAACCATTGAACAACTGCTTGTACATTTAGAAGCAAAGGAATTATTGACTTCGGAACAAATTGCAGTCATTGATTCGGCACAAATTCTATCGCTTTTTTCAACAGATATTGGACAAAAGATGTTAACAGCAAAAAGAGTTCAAAGAGAAGTCCCATTTAGTATGGCCGTCTCTGCAAAGGAATTGTACGGAAATGAACGATTAGATAGCGACATGATTTTAATCCAAGGGATTATTGACTGTATGATCGAAGTCGATGAGGGTATCATCCTTCTAGACTATAAAACAGATGGAATATATGATCGCTATAAAGGAGGATTTGAAGAGGCAAAGTCGATATTAGAAAAAAGATATCGAACTCAAATTGACTTATATGAACAAGCTATTGCACAAATCATACAAAAAGATGTATTAGGTAAATATCTATATTTCTTTGATGGTGGTCATCTATTAAAAATGTAGGAACAGGAGTAAACTGTTCCTATTTTTTTATTTAATTATTTCCAGCAATAGGCTGATCGATTAGATTTGCATCAAAGGTTGTATTCAAACTAAATCCATTATTAACCATAAATAAAGCTCCTGTATTTACTGCCCCAGAGCCATTTGTAGTTTTCGCACTGGTTTTTGGGGATATAATCGCTGTATCTCCGAAATGTACGACACCATTACCTTCAACATTAATAATTTGTGTAGCCCCAACTAAGGCAGGCATGGTCAACATCCTTTTCTAAAGAAGTATTTTTATAGGCTCTTAAAAACTTTCTTGGTTTCTTCGTATAGATTTATAGCTTATCGTAATTAACTATTGAAGAACTATACATATTACCGCTGTACACTCTCTGAAGGTTTTCTAGATTTTTCTTCTAACTGTCGAGTATGATGAACCCTTGATTCCAGATAGACCTTTTTTGTACTACCAATATGGAAAATAGCACTTGTAGATAAACCGATTATTCTCACATAGGAAACATGAATATTTGGATTGGCATTATATCGATTAAAACGGAGTGTTTCAGAAATTGGTGGGATCGGAATAGGCTCCTTGAAATTTGCGAAATTTTCATAATCTGCTTCATATCCATAATAAATTTGTTTTTCCCTTTGGACCGCAAATACTCTATTATATGCATTTAGAAAGGTAGAGTCTCCAATATGGACATTAGATGCATAGAAGATATCATTTATTCTTACATCATCTACAAAAGAATTTCTTTGCGCCATATTCATATTATTAATCAGGAACAAATGGAGTAAACGGTCCAATAATTAGAGATTCCGCCGGTGTATCAAAGGTTGCTGCTTGCTGAATGGTTTCTGCATCACCAATAAGGAAAAGTGAGGAACTCGCTATCCCGATTACACGTATGTTACCTACATTAATTTCTCGATTGACTACATTAAGCTCCATTCTGCTCATCTCCGTTCATATTATTTGGTAATTTCGAAATAAACATATATACTGCTTGATCAATGTCTGCTTTCAATCTTGCAAATACTTGGTTTAATAACTCCTCTTGGGTCACATTTCCATGATTTTCCCCCGCAAGAATGTTAATGAAATAATCAACCCGCTGTGGAAGTTGTTTTTGAAGATCCTCTATGATAAAATCTCGATATTTCGTATCCAATCGATAGCCTAATTGTTGTTCGGTATCATGGATTACTGAGTTGACATCTTTACTAATGTATTGCCCTAATCGATCTAAAAGGTTCTGTTTAAAAGCAGGATTCGTAATAAAATTCGGTTGCATTTGGGGAGTAGGAATTTCCATATCCTCGATATTATTTAAATCCGCGGGATTTATCCCGATATTTAATGTACCATCGAGTTTTTCGATTTTTAGTTGATCAAATTTATATTCTAAACGCTCCACATTGATTGGAGGCTTATCCTTAAGCGCATCAATTTCCTTCGATAATTTGTTAATCATTTTTTCAAATTGGGATAGTTTTTTTTGTTGATATTGAATATATTGATATAATTTTTGAATATGTCCATTATAATCAATCATAAATAAACCTCCCTTTTTGTTGTTGATTGTGTATCATATGATGATCAACGTTGATTAATCATTTCTAAAAGGAACGACAATTGGCGGGAATTCTTCAGCCCCTTGCGCAGTTCCAATTACTGGTGCGGGTTCAGTAAAGCATCCAGTATCATACAAATAGGAAGCTGGCTTTATGATTCCGGCCGTACCAATCTGGAATACAGAGGAATTAGAAATCCCCCCGATTTTAATCATCCTTATTTGAATCGTTTGTTGAATATAAACCTTCATATAATCACACCTATTACAAATTAAAATTATTTCCCTGATCAATTCCATCATTATCGAAAGTATTTGTTGCAGATTGATGATTTCTAATGGTTAAAGTCTCTCCCGTATTAAAAGATCCCGCTCCTGCAAAGGTTTTTGCTGTTGATATGGGAGTCAATTGAAAAACATCACCGATATGAAAAACACCGCTCGAACCAATATTCATGATTTGAACGGCACCAACAAAGCCTGGCATAACCGTTCACATCCTTTTTACCAAAATTCCCAAATGAGGAATCACATCTCTTTAGCAGAAATCTGAAAAAGCCTAAAATCCATGATTACATGAATATCATATGAGGAAATAAAAGATGTGTGATTCATTCGCCTAATTGGATAAGTCATTGTACAATGAAATTAGATCGTTATTTTTTATCTTTTAAAATTAATAAATGTTTAGGGGGACAGACAGTCAAGTGCAGCCAATTCAAAGTAATGAAAGAATTTCTTCTTTAGATGTATTAAGAGGATTTAGCTTACTAGGTATCTTTCTTGTAAATATGATCTCGTTCGAATCACCAATCCTATATTACGACCCACAGGGGTGGTGGCAGGGAACAGACAAGTCTTTGTTCTCCTGGATTGAAGTATTAGTTCAATCTAGCTTTTATCCGATATTTGCTATGCTGTTTGGATATGGATTAGTGATCTTGAGGGAACGATGCGAACAAAAAGGTATTTCATTTAATAAATTAGGTGTTCGCAGACTTTTGCTATTAGTAGTAATTGGAGCCATTCATGCCTTTTTTATTTGGTCTGGAGATATCTTAGTGAATTATGCAATATTCGGATTGATTTTAATGCTTATATTAAATTGGTCCGGAAAAACATTGATCTATTCTGGATTAGCATTATTTTTGATTCCTAACCTTCTATTTAGTTTATTATTAATGCTTCTTGCGATGACTTCACCACATGATATTAGCACATATTCAGATATGGCAGGTATTACTGAGTCAGTAAAAAACTACGGTTCAGGTACATATATTGAAATTACAGCACAGCGTTTTCATGATTGGTATATGGTGAATGGGCCAGAAAATATTATTTTTATCCTATTTTCTATCATTCCATTAATGATGATTGGGGCAGGTGCAGCGAAGCTTAAATGGCTTCAAACGAAAATAGATAAGAAGAAGTGGCTTGTTTTATTTATTCTTTCAGCAATCATTGGCTTATTTTTAAAGCTATTACCCGTAGTTATTGATTCTAACCTTGCATATAAATTTATACAGCAATCATTAGGAGGAACGATTTTAAGCCTAGCTTACATTTCACTTATCATTCTTTTATTAACAAATAAATATTTTAGTAAACTCTTCAAACCTTTTGCTACGGCTGGTCGAATGTCATTAACAATTTATTTAACTCAATCAATAGTAGGTACATTGATTTTTTATCATTATGGATTGGGTTTATATACTAAGCTGACACTAGGAACAAGTATGCTGCTCGCTATATTAATCTATATCATACAGGTAGTACTAGCAGAGCTATGGTTTATTAAGTTTAAATATGGACCTGTTGAAAAAGTATGGCGTTTACTAACTTATGGAAAAGCTATAAAATCAAAATAAATGGATAAAGGGGTGAGAAAATGAAATTATTAAGTTTTAAGATTAATGGAACAGAGCAATATGGGGTATTTAATGATCAATCTAATGAAATAATGAATCTTGCCTTGTTGGCACAAAAAGATGGTACCTTACCTTTAACACTAATAGAGGGAATTAAGCAGGGGGATTCCTTTATTAGCTCAGTTAACCAAGCAATAGAGAACTTGGGGAATGATAGAAATACATATCTAGTCAATAAGGATATGATCGAATGGCTTTCACCAATTCCACATCCAATAAAAAATATTATGTGTGTAGGCAAGAATTATCGTGAACACGCAATTGAAATGGGAAGTGAAGCAGACATTCCGGAGCATGTAATGGTATTTACAAAGGCAACAACAACAGTCACAGGGCATTTAACTACTATACAGTCCCATTCCGAGATTACGAATCAACTAGATTATGAAGGGGAATTAGCTGTAGTTATCGGCAAAAAAGGGAAAAATATTTCAGAGGAAGAAGCATTGCAATATGTTTTTGGATATACCATTCTAAATGATATTACTGCAAGGGATTTACAAAGTAGACATAAGCAGTTTTTTATTGGAAAAAGTTTAGATACATCTTGTCCAATTGGACCATGGATTGTTCATCATTCGGCTATTTCTAGTCCCAATGATTTAACAATTACAACGAAAGTCAATGATGAAATTCGCCAAAATTCAAATACAAAACATTTTATTTTTTCCATTGAAACCATTATTTCTACTTTATCAAAAGGAATGACATTAGAACCAGGAGACATCATTGCTACAGGAACACCTTCTGGAGTAGGGAAAGGATTCAATCCACCTAAATTTTTGAAAAAGAACGATCGAATCGATATTAGTATCGATGGGATTGGAACTTTGACAAATAAAGTACAATAGATTAAGGGATATATCTTCAATACTCTTCTTATGATAAGATGTTTGAAGCACATAAAACTTTAGGAGGTTAAATAAATGTATACAACACATGCACATGTTACGACATGGGTCATTGCAATCATCTTGTTTGTCATTGCATTTGCACTTTATAAAAGTGGAAATACAAAAGGCTCTAAGATTGTTCACATGATTCTAAGATTATTTTACATATTAGTCATTATCACAGGTGGAATTCTATTCTTTAAATTCCAATCAACATTTGGTCCTGCACTATACGGAATGAAATTATTAGGTGGTTTACTTGTCATTGGAATGATGGAAATGATTTTAACTCGTATTAAGAAAGGAAAAGGTACAGGTCTTTTCTGGTTATTATTCATCATTTTCTTTGTAGCTGTTCTATACCTAGGATTTGTAAAACTACGTATGGGATTACATCCATTTGGATAATAGAAAGCGTCATTAGCTGAAAAGCGATGACGCTTTTTTATTTTGGTCTTAGTGACAGTGGGAAGTTTATCCTGTAAAATAAGTGTAAAGATAACCAAAATTTCGACAATTAAGGTGGTGGATTGACACCATGGCAACGTCATTTCAACTAATTTATGAAAATGAAGGGCAATTAATAAAGTTTATTGATGATCATGAGTTAGCACAATATCCAACTTTATTGATACAAGCTTATGTTTCACAAATGGAAGGTCAGGAATTGGACACATTACGAAATACTCTCTTAAAGCATCTTCCGAAAGCAAAATTGATTGGTGGCAATTCCCGTGGAGAAATTATAGATGGTCGGGTTTCAGAGAGAAAGCCAATCCTCACCTTTACTGTTTTTGATAAAACGAATATTCATTCCAATTTATTTACTATCCAAGAAGATATGAATGGGTTTCAGCTTGGACAAACGATTGTGAAAGAACTAGTAAACTCTGAAACTAAGGTATTAATTGTACTCGCAAGTCACCATCATTCTCTTCTAAATGACGTTCTATCAGGTATTTATGAATGGAGTCCAGACGTTCATATTGTAGGAGGGGTAATGGCAGAAGAGGCTAGCCATCATTCTTTTATAGTCACACAGCAGGGGATAACTAGCCATGGGATAGCTGTTGCTTCATTAGATAATCAGAACCTTTATGTAAAAACAATGGTTAATGCTGACTGGCAGGAGATTGGAAGTACATTTACCGTTACAAAATCAAAAAATCAACAAATATATGAAATTGATGGGAAAAAGCCAGTACAAGTATTAAAGACTTATTTGGGACAAGGATTTATTAACCGATTGCCATATTCCGGCTTGGAATTTCCGTTACTGATTCATAGAAATGGGAAGAAAAAGGAATTTTTTATTAAAAGAACCGTAGATTTTGGTGGAATCCAGGTAAGTGATTCTATTTTTGAGGGGGAAGAAATAACATTCGCTATTCCAAATATTGAGAGCCAAGTAAATTCATCTATTAAGCAACTAAAGAACTTAAAGTTGCAGAAAATTGATTCTGTGTTTGTTTTCCACAGTATCACACGAATGAAAGGGATTGAGGGATTAACACAATTTGAGTTAAAATCGTTAGCTATGAATGCGCCGGTTAGTGGTTTTTTTTGTAATGGAGAAATTGCCAAGCGGCAAGGAGGATTTCCGCAAGTATTTTCTCATTCAATGTCCTATCTAGCCTTTTCCGAAGCTAAGGAAAAAAGCAAAATGGTACCAGATCTTCATTACCATATGCCTGATTATGCTCATACATTCGTTACTCTATCAAATTTAATTAATGCTTCGTCACAAGATATTAAAGCTCTGAATAATGAGATGAAAATATCAGAAGAACAATATCGTTCATTATTTAATAATAATACAGATATGATCTATTCTACAGACTTAAGAGGGAATTTTACTAGTATGAACCCTGTTTTTCTTAAAAACTTAGGGTATGCACAAGAAGAGTTGTTAGGAAAATCTGCGTTAAAATTGGTTCAAGAGGCAGATGTAAATCGAATCAAAAGACATTTTCACCGAACAATTGATGGGAAACCTCAGTATTATGACATTGAAATATATACGAAGAATGGCAAAGCTTCGTATTATCATATAAAAAATATCCCGATAACTGTGAATAATGAATGTGTGGGGATATATGGAATTGGAAGAGACATAACAGAGAACTTAGAATTTGAAAAGAAAATCACACAATTAGCTAATTATGATGAGGAAACAGGGTTACCTAATCGTAATAAATTTAAAGAAATTATTGATCGGATGTTAGAGAGAGCTAAAAAGAAAAAACGGACATTAGCTGTTATGTTTGTTGATTTTAATCGGTTTAATATGATTAATGATGCACTTGGACATGATGCTGGCGATCTGTTTTTAAAGGAAATGGCAGTAAGAATAAAAAATTGTCTTTTAACAGGGGCTTATGTAGGAAGATTTGGAAGTGATAAATTCACTATTTTATTAACGAAAAATTCAAGCCCTGAATATGTCACTAATATGTGTAAATTATTATTAGAAGCCATACAACTACCTTTCAAATTTCAAGATAAGGAGTTCTTTATAACTGCGAGTATTGGAGTTAGTATGTATCCTTATGACGGATATGATAGTGATATATTAATGAAGAATGCTGATATTGCCTTAAATCGAGCAAAGCTCCAAGGCGGGAATGAATGGATTTTCTTTTCTGATGAAATGAATGATGAAACCATTAAACGTTTAGAGCTGGAAAGTGATCTACGGCGTGCTTTGAAAAATAATGAATTATACCTTTTGTACCAGCCAATCGTTGAAAAGGGGACTAGAAAGCTGATAACTTGTGAAGCGCTAATCCGTTGGCAGCATCCTCAAAGAGGAATAGTTCCACCTTTAGAGTTTATTCCAATAGCCGAAGAAACGGGTTTAATCCATTCAATTGGGAAATGGGTATTGAAAACGGCTTGTAAACAGGTTGTGGATTGGCATAATGAAGGATTAACTGATGTAAGTATATCAATTAATGTTTCTGCTTTTCAATTTCAAAACCGATGGTTTATTGAAGAGGTAAAGAATGCACTAGCATATTCAGGACTGCATCCTAACTATCTTCATCTAGAATTAACAGAAACGGTCATGCTAAATGATTCACAAAAAACAATAGAAGTCATGAAAGCACTTACGAATATTGGTGTGAAAATTTCGATTGATGATTTTGGAACTGGTTATTCTTCCTTAAGTTATTTAAAAAATTTGCCGATCCATATTTTAAAGATTGATCGTTCATTTATTCAGAATTTAGATGCAAATACTCCTGATTTTGCCATTGTAAAATCAATAATGACAATGGGACACGGGCTCGGTTTACAAGTTACAGCAGAAGGAATTGAAACAACACAGCAGCTAGAAATTTTAGAAGAAATGAATTGTGATTTTTTACAAGGCTACTTTATTGAAAAACCGTTATTCCCTGATCAATTAAAGGAATGGTTGAACCACGAGCATAGCATAATGATATAAATAAACGGAGCTTAGGCTCCGTTTATTTTAACATTTTATCAATAACCACTCTTTTACCTGTACTCAAAGTAAATTCAAACCGATCTTGTTTTTCATTTTCATAAATAAAATGGTGTTGAACCGCAACAACAGATTCTTCATTATCAAAAATAAGAATATTTACCCCTTGTTTGTTATCAAGATTATCTAAAAATGAAAGATGATTATGACAAAAAATACAATCATAAATGGAAAAATCCAATGTGTTTAGCGTGGAAAGAAACTGTAAAAATACATCATCCTCAAACTCATCCAATAACATTTGCAGTGAAAAAACGATCTGTTTTCTCATTCTTACCTTCATTTTATCCAATAGAAAAATCGTTTCATTCTTATGATTGAGACGACCATCTTCTTCCAATATTCCTTTAATCCATTTATGCTGAACATAGATTTCAATTTCTTGATCGATATAGTGTTCAAGCATCATCGCTTCATCAGTCTCATAATCAAAAAATACCCATTGATCATTAATATTCTCAATCACTCCTTCTAAAAAGGCCCTTGATTGATGCTCTATAAGCTGCATTCTTTGTAATTGTCCCATCAAATAAACCTCCAATATTCAATCGTCTATCATCGTTTTGGACAATCAACGGGAATTTCATACAGTCTTTACGTAATAAAAATTAAATTATTCCGGACTACTTCTATTGCAGTAGACAAAGATGTGTCATATAAAATTCAAATTTGAAGGCTATTTTTCTTTTAATTTCACTGTATTAGTTTGACGTTAGATTCTAGAAAGGATAATCTTAATTCGAGGAATTATTTAGGAGGATATTTTATGCTTAAAAAGGTTTTAGCATTCTGTTTTATTCCAATTCTTCTTTTTTATACAGTACCAGTTCATGCGGCAGGTGTAGAAGAGCAAGATTGGCAGGATCAAACGATATATTATTTAATCGTTGATCGATTTAATAATGGGGACTCTAGTAATGATAAAAATGTAAATGCATTGAATCCATTAGGGTATCAAGGCGGTGACTTTCAAGGAATTATTGATAAATTAGATTACCTGAAGGATCTAGGTTTTACAACTGTCATGCTATCACCCATTTTCGATAATGATGATAAAGGGTATGATGGTTCACGTATTAAAGACTATTATAAGACGGAAGAGCATTTTGGTCCGTTGAAATCATTTAAGAAGCTGGTTAACGAAGTACATAACCGTGATATGAAAATAGTGATTGATTTTCCGACTTATCAAGTAAGCCCGGAAAATTCACTTGTCCAAGATTCAGCTAAAAAGGATTGGTTTAATGGAACAACAAAGGATCAATTGCCTGTATTGAATCAGGAAAATTCTCAAGTGAAACAGTATTTAATTGATGCAGCTAAATGGTGGGTTAATCAAACAGATATAGATGGATATTTTCTAAGTGACGCTGATCATTTTCCGGAATCATTTTGGAAGGAATTCTCTTCGACTGTAAAATCAAAAAAGAGTGATTTATATTTACTGGGAGAAGTTAGTTCAAATTCGTTAATTAAAAATCATGAAAAAGCAGGCTTTGACGGAATGATGGATCACAACTTAAATCAACCGATGCGTGATGCTTTTTCCAATATTAATCAGCCAATTAAGCCAGTACTTGATATCATAAATCAACATAAAGAAACATATAAAAATTCAAATTTGATCGGTGCTTTTTATGATAATCCAAATATGAAGCGATATACACGGGATATGGTTAATAATAATCTTTTTCCTGGTACAAGATGGAAGCTGGCATTGACCTATTTATATACACAGCCTGAAATTCCAATCGTGTATTATGGAACAGAGATTGCTGTCGATGGTGGCGACGCTCCAGAAAATCGCCAAATGATGAATTTTCGCGCGGATAAAGAATTAATCGATTACATGACAATGATCGGTGAAATTCGTCAGAAGCAACCCGCCCTTAGAAGGGGAACGATGAAAACCATTTATGATAAAGATGGAATGGTTGTATTTAAAAGAGAATACAAAGGCAAAATCAATATTGTTGCAATCAATAATACGGATAAAACTCAAATAGTCAACATTCCGCAAGATGAATTACAAGATAATAAGGAATTAAGAGGATTAATTAGTGGGGGAATTGAAAGAGAAGATAATGGTGTTTTCAAGCTTGCATTAGACAGGGAAACATCTGAAATATACAATGTTGTAGAGAAAACAGGTATTAACTATGTGATGATTGCCATCCTTGTTGCTATCTGGGTCGCATTTATACTATTTGTCGTTACTGTCCGTAAACGCGGAAAGAACAAAAAAGTACAATAAAAAATGAAAAGATAGGGTTGTCTATTAAAATGAATATCCCTATCTTTTCATTTTTTTATTCCTTCTATCCGCTAACCATTTATGATCGTCCCACCATTCACATGAATAATCTGACCTGAAACATAGCTAGAATCATCGGATGCTAAATATACATAGGCTGGGGCAAGTTCAAATGGTTGTCCCGGTCTACTCATTGGTACATCCGCTCCAAAATGTTCTACCTGTTCAGAGGAAAATGTTGAAGGAATAAGTGGTGTCCAAATAGGACCTGGTGCGACACCATTCACTCGAATTCCATTACCTATAAGAGAAAGTGATAGTGATCTTGTAAAAGAGACGACTGCTCCTTTCGTAGAGGAATAATCAATCAATTGTTTATTTCCTCCATATGCTGTAATCGACGCAGTATTAATAATACTACTCCCATTTTTTAAGTGTGGAAGGGCAGCTTGTACCATGAAAAAATAAGAAAAAATATTCGTTTGGAACGTCCTCAATAATTGTTCCTTAGTAATATTTAAAATACTTTGTTGTGGATGCTGTTCTGCAGCGTTATTCACTAGTATATCTATCTTTCCAAACTGTTCAATTACTTGTTTAATAGCAGTTTTGCAATGCGTTTCATCTCCTAAATCTCCCTGAATTAATAAGCACTTTTTCCCCTCTTTTTCAACTAATTCTTTAGTATTTTGTGCATCTTGATCTTCATTTAAATAACAAATGGCAATATCAGCGCCTTCTTTAGCGAAATAGATAGCAACAGCTTTACCAATTCCACTATCGCCTCCTGTAATAATCGCTGTTTTTCCCGAAAGTTTTCCACTGCCTTTATAACCTGGATTGATTGATTTAGGAATTGGGTTCATTTCTGTTTCTACACCAGGTTGCTGTGATTGATGTTGTTTTGGTAATGTTTTTTTGGATTGTTGATTAGACATGATCTCACTCCTTTTTTTGTTAAAGGCTCTTTTCCCAATTGTAAATTTCATAAGAATCGTTAAAGTGTTTATTTAGGCATAAGAGCTAGAAATTAAGCTTTTACAAAAGCAATATACATGATGAAAATAGCTTTGTTAAAATAAGTTAAAGGGGGCTTGTTTTAATGGAAATTACGATTCGAGAAATTAAATTAGAAGATGCATCAAAATTACTCCAGCATACACAATTAGTGTTTACCCAATCTACGTTCTTATTAACCACTCCTGAAGAACTTACATTAACAATTGAAAGGCAACGTGACTGGATAGAGGAACAGTCAAAATTAGGTAATTATATGCTAGTTGCTGAATACAACGGTAAGATTTTTGGCTTTTTAAATGCATCACGTTCACAAAGAAAAAGAGTCAGTCATAATTGCATGTTTGGTATAAGTATTCAAAAGGAATATTGGAATAAAGGGATAGGCAGGAAAATGATTATGAAAATGTTACAGTGGGCAGAAAGCCATCCTCAAATTGAAAAAGTTCTACTCGAAGTTTTTGCTCATAATGAAAGAGCGATTCATTTATATCAATCATTGGGATTTATAGAAGAAGGAAGGAAGAAAAAACATATTAAATTTGATGATGGCACTTATGTCGATGAAATAATTATGTCAAAATTTGTAAAATAAGAAAAGTTATTTTCTTTATTTTAGGCTCTTTTCTCAAATATTGTTGCTATTTAAGTAAACTTTTAACTAATAACTATCGGCTGAAGATCGTTACACCTTTTATTTTACTGGGAAAAGAGCTGCAATTTCCAAAGGAACAGCTGGAATCCTTTATGGGGTGTATAAGCCGGCAATTGGGCTTTTACAAGAGCAACAAACTAAACGAAAACAGCCTTATTTAAGACATGCAAAAGAAAAAATCAAAGGCAATAAAAAAACGAATAGGGCTTAATAGCCCATTCGTTCTATCGATAGTTTACAAATTGCACGTCAACAGATAGGTCTGCTTCCCGTACTGCAGCAATGATCTTTTGCAAATCATCACGACTTTTTCCCGTTACGCGAATTTGATCATCCTGAACTTGACTCTTTACTTTTACTCCACTGTTTTTAATGATGGTATTAATTTTTTTGGCATTTTCCTTATCAATGCCTTGAATAAGCTTTGCGCGTTGTCGAACAGTTCCACCAGAGGCACCTTCTAATTTGCCATAGTCAAGATTTTTAACAGGAACTCCTCTTTTTATTAGCTTACTAAAGAGGACATCTTTTAATTGATTCATTTTAAATTCGTCATCAGATATAAGGACAAGCTCTTCTTTATCCAAACTGATTTCACTCTTACTTCCCTTAAAATCATATCGTGTTTGAATTTCCTTCATTGCAAGATTAATCGCATTTGTTACTTCTGAAAAATCAACATTCGATACAATATCAAAAGAACTTTCTTTTGCCATGGAGTAACCTCCTATTACTAATATAATATACAATGGCTCTTTAAAGCCTATATATTTAAAAATAGCAAATTACAAGTGGAAAGTCCAACCAATTTGTTAGAGACTAAAAAAACAAGGCTTAAATGGCCTTGTTTATTATGAATGTTGTTTTTGGTGAATCAAAACTTAGTTTCAATCTAACACATGAGCCTATATTATAGATGATCCGTCTTTTTCGAATATTGGTTTTTACCTGCTTTACGATTTTTTTCACGCATCATATTTTTTTCATGGCGTAATGCATTATTATCTTTTGCTTTCTTGTCATTATCTGATGTATGTGGCATAGTTTTCATTCTCCTTTCAATTAGTAATATTCCCTTATCAAAAGGAGAATATGAAAGCTATTTCTTTGCGTTTAAGAAAAATAGTGCAAGTGTTCCGGGACCTGCATGTGATCCAACGGCTGAACCAATAATATTAATATAGAAATCCTTTGTCCCAAACCGTTCCTCAATCATTGCTTTCATTTCAAGGGCAGCTTCTTCGTCATCTCCATGACTGATACCAACCACTTGATGTTCTAAATCGATTCCTCTTTCCTCCATAACATCAAGGATTCTTTTTAGAAGCTTTTTCTTGCCGCGAATCTTCTCGATGGGGATAAGCTTCCCTTCTTCGACATGTAAGAGTGGTTTAATATTTAAAAGTCCACCTAAGAATGCGGAAGCTTTTGAAAGTCGTCCACCTTTTGCGAGGTAATCGAGGTCTTCAACTGTAAATAAATGTTCCATATGTTGACTGCGGAAATGGATATCCTCAATAATTTCTTCCTTTGAAGCCCCATTAGCTGCCATCTCAGCTGCTGATTTTACAACTAAGCCAAATCCAACAGAAGCGCATTTTGTATCAATAATTGTAAGATCTAGATTTGGATACTCTTCTTTTACTTGTTCGTGGACCATAACAGCCGTTTGATATGTTCCAGATAATGCAGAGGAGAAAGCAATATAGATCCCAGATTGATTGGATTTGGCTAATTCCGTGAACACTTCCTGAAAAGCTTGTGGTGTAGGTTGGGATGTTTTTGGCATTTTTCCTGCTCTAATTTCTTTGAATACTTGCTTAGGATTGATCGTTTGTAAGTCTTCATATTCCGTTTCATCTATGTATACGCGAAGAGGTATTAATTTCACTTGATTTTCTTGAAAAAATGATAGTGGCATATCACTGGCGCTATCTGCAAAAATTTTGACACCCATATTTTTCACCCCTAAAAATTAAAAAATATATAAATAAATTTATGAGTTCACATTTTAGTGTACCATTTTTAGCGAAAATCACAATCCTTTCAGTATGAACAAACGGGATTTGGGTAAATCAATAAAAGAAGGAGGTTGATTATGAAAATTGATTCGGTTTGGGAACATGTAAAGAAACTAGGTGTTGTTTTTATTGGTGCTGTTCTCAATGCATTTGCAATGAACTATTTTTTGAAGCCGGCAAATGTTTATGCTAGTGGATTTACAGGGATCGCACAATTATTATCTAAAATAATTACTCAATTCACACCATTACATCTATCAACAGGATTATTATTGTTTCTATTTAATATACCTGTTGCAATATTAGGATGGAAAAAGATTGGGAAGATATTTACTTTATACAGCTTTATTTCGGTAATTTTTATGTCTATTTTATTGGAAGTGATTCCAATCCAAAAAACTTCAAGTGATATCCTATTATACTCTGTTTTTGGAGGTGTTATTACTGCCGTAGGTGTAGGAATTACTTTGAAGTTTGGTGCTTCAACAGGTGGACTTGATATTATTGCTATGGTTTTATCACGAATGAAGGACAAGCCTGTTGGAAATTACTTTTTTATTTTAAATGCGGGAATCGTTATAACTGCTGGTGCCGTATATGGTTGGGATAAGGCATTGTATACTCTTTTATCACTATATGCTTCTACAAGAGTGATTGATGCTATACATACAAGGTATCAGAAACTTACAGCTATGATTATTACAATGAGGTCAGAGGAATTAAAAAGGGCTATCCATTCAAAATTGGTACGTGGTATTACTTTGATCCCAGTAAAGGGTGCGTTCTCTAATGAAGAACGACAGATGTTAATGATCGTTATAACAAGATATGAATTGTATGATCTAGAACATATTATTAAAGAGGTAGATCCTAATGCATTTACGAATATTGTTCAAACGACTGGGATTTTTGGCTTCTTTAGAAAGGAATAAACTTAACCGGATAAAAAAATAGCTGCCTTAAGGCAGCTATTTTAGTCGATCAATTTCAGATTGAAGTTCTTGTAATTGCTGCTGTTCAGCAAAGGTTGAACTAGCATATGCAGAAGACAAGGCATTTTTTGCTTTAGAAATTAGTTCCTGTTGGTTTCCATTTCCAGAAGCATCTTTTGCCATTTCTACATACTGTCTCGCTTGTTGAAACAATCTATTCGCCATTATTCTATTCCTCCTAAGGAGGACTCTTTCATAAGCTCAGTTTGTTGTTCTTCTGCCTCAGCTAAAGTGGAACGATAAGGAAATCGCTCTGCATGTTTTGCCACCGCGTCTTTTCCTTGTTGAACAAAGCGTTTAGACTTGTTTCTTTTACCCAAACGAAACACCGCCTTTTCATTCAAGTGTGAACGAAATAATTATGACTGTTCGTTCAATAAATAGTATGAATCATGTTAGGAATAATAAAACGAGAAATAAATGGCATTTTATTTTAGTTTGAAAAAGTCTTCCAGAAAGACTGAAACCCCATCATCCATATTAGAAAAAGTAACTTCATTTGCAATGTCTTTCAATGGTTTAATACCATTTCCCATTGCTACTCCTACTCCGGCATATTCGATCATTTCCAAATCATTATCCTCATCTCCGAAAGCGATAATATTTTTTTGATCAATTTGATAATAATCCGCTACCTTTTGGATACCAACAGCTTTATTTAAACCAGATTTAACGATCTCGATAATATGCCAAGGAGCTCCCCAGCGACGATGATCTATAACCTCTGCGTGCATCGTACTCAAATGTTCTCGTATTTGGTGGACATGTTTTTCTTCTGCGTGAATGAGTAAAGAGGTTGGATGATCATTTAGCATTTCATTGAGATTTCCTGTAGTTATATTAGGATTACCCATATGAAAAATATCTAATAGCTTTCTATCATAATTGTGTAAATATACATTATCCAAAACCTCCGCAACAATATTAAAAACATTATATTGGTTACATGAATTTACAATCTGCTTGGCTACATCTAATTCCATTGGACTATGGTAATTTCCCCAATTCTCATCTAATGGATGATGCACAAATGCTCCATTAAAGTTTACGATAGGTGTATTTAATTCCAATTCATGATAATATTGAACACTAGAGCGGAAAGGTCTACCTGTTGAAATCATAACAATATGGCCTTCCTGTTGAAGTCTTTTTAATGTTTTTAATGTTCTTTCTGAAATGGTTTTATTATCGGTTAAAAGTGTACCATCTAAATCTAAAGCAATTAAAAATTGATTTTTCATTTTATGTCTCCTTAAACGAATAGTTGAGTTCGATAGAACATAATGTGTATTTCTTTTGCATTAGTTGTTTTTCACAAGGGTGGTTAATAGAAAAGAGCTTCTGTTAAAATATAGCTATTAATTTAAATATACTAAATGTTACAGTCAATTAGAAGGATAACATCCTAGAGGAGAGAGAATAGTGGTCATTATTGAGAAACAACAGATTGATTCGATTCCCGTTTTACATCTTGTAAAAGATACAATCAAAGAACAAAAATTACCATTTATCATCTTTATACATGGTTTTGAATCCGCTAAAGAACATAATTTACATTATGCCTATTTATTAGCTGAAAAGGGTTTTAGAGTCGTGTTACCTGAAGCAAAATACCATGGAGAAAGAGAAGACAATATTACACAGGCTGAAAGAACGTTCCGCTTTTGGGATGTGATTATCCAAACCATTCATGAATTAAACACAATAAAAAATTATTATGTACAAGCAGAACTTGCAAATGAGAATTCTATTGGCGTAGTAGGTACTTCAATGGGTGGGATCATTACCTTAGGTGCTTTAACACAGTATGAATGGATACGAACAGCCGTTAGCTTAATGGGAAGTCCGAATTATGTAAAATTTGCAAAGGCACAAATTGAGCATTTTAAAGAAATAGGTGCTCATATTCCATTCTCAGATGTACAGATCAAAGAACAATATCAAGCCTTAGAACCTTATGATTTAAGTTTACAACCTTATAAACTTAATGATCGCCCATTAATGTTCTGGCACGGAAAAAAGGATAAAATGGTGCCGTATGACCCAACATTTGCATTTTACAATCAAGTAAAAGATCAATATAAGGGAAATCCTGATAGCATTTATTTTCTAACGGATGAAACTGCAGGTCACAAGGTTTCTCGAGAGGGTCTTCTTGAAACAGTAAAATGGTTTGAAAAATGGTTGATAAATAGCTAAAAATTTTACAATTCATCGATTTTTGATATGATGAAGATAATCGAAGGATGAAGGAGTGAAAGTAATGGATGCGGATTTAAAAGAAAGTATTCTTGGTGCGCTTGAGCAAGTAATCGATCCAGAACTAGGGATTGATATTGTAAACTTAGGACTTGTTTATGATATAGAAATGACTGATGAAGGGAAAGCGATTGTTACAATGACTTTGACTGCAATGGGTTGCCCACTTGCTGGCATAATCGTTGACCAAGTTCAGTTAGCATTAAAAGATCTTCCTGAAGTGAAAGATACAGAAGTAAATATTGTATGGAATCCACCTTGGTCAAAAGAACGCATGTCTCGTTATGCAAAAATTGCCTTAGGTATTCCAGATTAATAAAGGGAACATTTTCGTTCCTTTTTTTTTATAAACATTTTTCAAAAATTGTTTCTGTTAACTTTTCCCTAGTAAGAACTTGTTGAAATTACACAAAATAAATATTGTGGTGATTCTTATTAAGGGGGGAATTTTCTCATGGGACAAAGTCATCGTTTTAGATCAGGAGATAAAGCTCCGAACAACGGTATATATGTTGAAATTGGGGAGACTGGAAGCCCAGTTGTCAATCCAAAGCAAGTGAAGTTAAAAGCTGGAGATCATTTTCCGGAATCTTCAAATCATAATCGTCAATGGACATATAAACGCAAACCTTAAAAGGGTGGCCCAAAATGGGTCATCTTTTTTCAAATAAAATAATAGATCAAAAAAATCGCGGATATATCTAATTGTTCGCAGATAAAATTGTAAAGCCGCGGATATCAATTACATACAAATAGATTTACTAGGAATATGAAGTGATTTCACATAAAATATGGGTGAGGTGAAAATGATGGACATTCAAAAATTCACATTTACAGTTCAGGAAGCCATTGCTTCCGCACAGCAATTAAGTATCGAGTACCAAAATCCAGAAATTGATATTGTTCATTTATGGAGTGCATTAATCGAAAAGCCGGATAGTCTCCTAACCAGTATTTATCATCGAGTCGGTCTTGATACAAACGAAATTAAAGAAAAACTGGATCAAATGATGACGAAAAAGCCTCAAGTCACAGGAAGCAATCAAAACCCATACATATCGACTCAATTAGCAAATTTATTAAATGAGGCTGAAAAGGAAGCTAAGGAATTTGAGGATGAATATATTTCAGTGGAGCATCTTATTCTTGCCTTAATGAAACTTCAATCCAACGAAATCGTAGAATATTTAAGAAAACATCATATCACGAGTGAATTACTAAAGGAAGAAATCATGAAAATAAGGGGGAATCAACGCGTGACTACACAAAACCCTGAAGCGACCTATGAAACATTAAAAAAATATGGTCGGGATTTAGTTGCTGCAGTTAAAGAAGGAAAAATAGACCCAGTTATTGGACGAGATAGTGAAATTCGAAATGTGATCCGCATTCTCTCGCGAAAAACAAAAAATAATCCTGTATTGATTGGTGAACCCGGTGTGGGGAAAACAGCCATTGTAGAAGGATTAGCGCAAAGAATTGTAAGGAAGGATGTTCCCGAAGGATTAAAGGATAAAACAATCTTTTCCCTAGATATGGGAGCGTTAATCGCAGGTGCGAAATTTCGTGGAGAATTTGAAGAAAGATTAAAAGCCGTACTTCAGGAAATAAAAAAGAGTGATGGCCAAATATTACTGTTTATAGATGAGCTTCATACCATTGTGGGGGCTGGTAAAACAGATGGGGCAATGGATGCTGGCAATATGCTCAAACCGATGCTTGCAAGAGGTGAACTACATTGCATTGGTGCGACAACCTTAGATGAATATCGAAAATATATTGAAAAGGACCCCGCTTTAGAACGACGTTTTCAACAAGTCTTAGTAGAAGAACCAACCGTAGAGGATACCATTTCGATTTTACGAGGTTTAAAAGAGAGATTTGAAGTTCACCATGGCGTCAATATTCATGATCGAGCACTTGTAGCAGCTACAACTTTATCCAATCGCTATATTACTGACCGTTTTTTACCTGATAAAGCCATTGACTTAGTAGATGAAGCTTGCGCGACGATTCGTGTTGAAATTGATTCTATGCCAAGCGAATTAGATGAAGTAACGCGACGAGTAATGCAATTAGAAATTGAAGAGGCTGCCCTGAAAAAGGAATCGGACGAGGCGAGTAAAGAACGGTTGGAGTTATTACAAAAGGATTTGGCGGATTTAAAAGAAAAAGCTGATGAAATGAAAGCAAAATGGCAGGCTGAAAAGCAAGAATTACAGGTTATTCAAGAGAAACGAGAACAGTTAGAAAAACTAAGAAGGCAGCTTGAAGAAGCAGAAAATAATTATGATTTGAATAAAGCAGCAGAGCTAAGGCATGGAAAAATTCCTGCACTTGAAAAGGAATTGAAAAATATCGAACAATCAATGTCTGCGGATCAGAAGGAAAATAAATTATTGCGTGAAGAAGTAACAGAAGAAGAAATTGCTGAGATTGTTGGTAGATGGACAGGAATCCCCGTAACAAAGCTTGTGGAGGGGGAACGGGAAAAGCTATTAAGATTAGAGCAAATCCTTCATGGACGAGTGATAGGTCAAGATGAAGCAGTAAAATTAGTGAGTGATTCAGTATTACGAGCTAGAGCTGGAATTAAAGATCCAAACCGACCAATTGGCTCATTTATTTTTCTTGGACCAACGGGGGTAGGAAAAACCGAGCTTGCCAAGGCTTTAGCTCAAACTTTATTTGATAGTGAAGAACATATGATTCGAATTGATATGTCGGAGTATATGGAAAAGCATACTGTTTCCAGATTAATTGGAGCACCGCCTGGTTATGTAGGCTATGAAGAAGGTGGTCAATTAACAGAAGCTGTAAGAAGAAAACCATACTCTGTAATATTATTAGATGAAATAGAAAAGGCTCATCCTGAAGTATTTAATGTGTTATTACAAATTCTTGATGATGGACGTGTGACAGATTCCCAAGGAAGATTAGTTGATTTTAAAAATACAGTTATTATTATGACCTCTAATATTGGCTCAGTCTTCTTGTTAGAGCGCAACAATATGGCAGAAGAAATTTCAGAGGAAACGAAGGAAAAGGTATTAAGTCAACTCCGAGCCTCCTTTAGACCAGAGTTTTTAAACAGAGTGGATGACATTATTCTATTTAAACCATTGTCCATTGAGAATGTAAAAGGAATTGTCACTAAATTGATTCAGCAACTCCAATCTAGGTTAAGTGGTCAATACATTCATTTAACTATTACAAATGAAGCTTTAAGTAGGATCGCAGAATCAGCTTATGATCCTGTTTATGGAGCAAGACCATTAAAACGATATATACAGCATCATGTAGAAACAAAACTAGCAAGGGAAATTATTGCAGGAAATATACATCCACAAAGTACTGTTGTAATTTCAGTGGAGAACGATGAACTAAAAGTAACAATCGAAAAATAAAGGGATTGTCTATAATGCAAAGGGACCTGACACCATAACACGATATCTAGAAAAACTAGATAAAGTAGTTTTAGATGGTATCAGGCCCCTAAATAGATAATCCCTTTTATTAATGAGTTTCCACTTCTGGTTTCGGAATAGCTGCTGCTAAAATCGCAATTAAAACAGTTGCAATAACGCCGATAATGGAGATCGTTTGAATACTATACTCTGTATTCGTCATTGAACTTGCAACATAACCTAATACTTGCACAAGAATAAAAGTCCAAAAAAGAGTAGCGATAAATTTCAATTCATTCACCCCGATTATTTTAAATTATGTATATAAATGTAAACATTATTAAGATTTCCGTTTCATATTATCATAGCTAATGACTTTTATAAATGGATTTCACAAAAATTATATAATTTATATTAAAATTTATCTAGTTTTAGGTAAATCCACTGTCTAAAGATAAAAGGCTTGCATACATTATAATGACCAATACTGTAAAAATGATTGTTAAATTTACACAAACTTTTCAATCGCTTTTAAGAGGAGTTTTAAATAATGTTTGTCTCATTTTTGTTTGATCAACAATGGTGTATGTTACATTATCCCAAAAGACCTAATGGATTTGCTGTACTTATATTAGGAGATCAACAGCACTACGTTCATGAAAATTCAAGCGTCTGGATCGAAAATACAGGACGAGCAAAAATGATTGATCAGTTATTAGAAGCGGGTTACACCGTTTTTTACTCTAATTTATTTGGCAAAAACTGGGGTAATCGTCAGGCAGTCGATCACGCATATAATCTTTACCAAATTATTATGAGAAAAGAAATATTGAATAAAAAAATTCATATATTTGCAGAAGGGATGGGAGCTCTTATTGCAGCCCAACTGATTTTATTAATGGAGAATAATATTCGTTCTATCGTCTTATTTTCACCATGCATTTCACTTGATGATCATTTGCAGCAAGAAAAGGACAGAAAATTTTATTATAAGAAATTAATGAAGGAAATCGAAATTGCTCATAAAGATAATAGAGTCAAGTTAAATATGAAGGAAACCTATGAAAAATTAATGCAGCCACTATGTTTTATACAAGTTGTCGATCAAAATTTATATAAGGATCAACAAAGTATTATTCATGCTATTATTCAAATTCGTAAACAACATAAAAGACAAGTAAATAATCATTTTATATTACAAGAAAATCGCGAATATATTACTAAAAAAATGATTAAATTCCTACAAGAAAATGAGCGTATTATATAAGACAATCTAGCGGGAGCTGTGTGAGCTCCCTTTTTACTTGTTTCATATAGGAAGACATAAAAATAATTTAAAGAAGGGCTGCATACGATTACTTATAAGGATGAGTTAATTATTAAGAGGGGGTCTTTTTTTATGGAGCAGGCCATAGTTTTTGCTGCTCAGCAATTTATAGGCTTTGAACTTTGTAAGCAATTGTTAGATGGAGGATTTGAAGTGATTGCTTTGGAGCATGAGATGATGTTAGATGAACAGACAGAAGATAAATGGCTAGAAATTGGAAGAAATGCAAATCTAACCTATGAAATGATAAATAATTCTTTACAGCTAAACCATCCATCATATCATTGTTTTATACCATTATATGATTTATTTATTCAACGTAATAATGAAATCGTAGAGGATTGGCATAAAAGCTTTACAACACTTTATCAGCTGATAGAACCAAAAGTTGAATTAATTATTTTCATTAGCCCTGCCGAATGGAGAGTTAACGAACATACAATCTATCAAGAGATTAAAAATGAATTATTACAAAGCACAAGAAAATCGCATTGGATTGAATTTTTTCTACCTACTATCTATGGTCCATGGCAACCAAATCAATTTTTATTTCAACAGCTTATAAATAAACAACAGCATCAAAGCTACATAGATGATTTGGAAGATGCCCTTTATATCGAGGATGCAGTCCGAACAATATTAGATAATACTGTCATGGAATTATATGGAGAGACAGTCTTAATTGAAAGTGGTCACACAGATATGTGGTGGAAGTGTGTAAACTATTTAAATCCAACCTTTCAACGAAAGAATCAACTGGAAAGTCGAAAAGTGGAGAAAATATCAAAAAAGATTAGTGTGAAAGAAAACATGTCATTTGAGCAAGCACTTGAAATGCAAAAACAGCATTATTTTCGGAAATTATAATTTATTTGCATATTTTCCTTTCAGAAGTAAAATAGAAAAGGAATTTATTTAACGCTTATTATTTCTAAAATATTAATGATAGAGCTTTAAAAAGGAGTATGCGTAAGCATGATAAAAAAGTTATTCATTATCATTGCCTGTATATTACTTTTATCAAGTTGCTCAAATAGGGTTGATAAAGGTAAACTTAACAAGGTAGGAATGTTAGTACCTGAAACAATCAATGATCAAGTCTGGGGAACAAAAGGGTATAAGGGTCTGTTGAATATCCAAAATGACTTTGATGTCGATGTTTATTATAAAGAAGGAATTGAAAACGCATCTGCCATCGAACATGCAGTCAGTGAATTTAAACAAAAAAATGTAAATTTAATTTTTGGACATGGAATTGAATATGCGGATACGTTTAATAAAATTGCTAAAAAATATCCTACTATTCATTTCGTTAGCTTCAATGGGGATGCAACACAAAAAAATACAACTAGTTTAAGATTTGAAGGCCACGCAATGGGTTTTTTTGGTGGGATGACGGCGGCACATATGTCAACCACAAAAAAAATAGGTATTATTGCAACACATAGCTGGCAGCCGGAAATTAAAGGATTTGTTGAAGGCGCAAAATATGAGGATCCGAATATTACCGTCTTATTAAAGTATACTGATAATTGGGATGATGGACAAAAAGCTGTTGGGCTTTTGGACAAATTATTAGATGAAGAAGTAGACGTGGTATACCCAGCTGGCGATGGCTTTAATGTACCGGTCATTGAAAAAATTAAAGAAAAAGGTCTATATGCAATAGGCTATGTTTCAGATCAATCGGATTTAGGGAAAAATACAGTTCTAACAAGTACGATTCAACAAGCAAGTAAGCTTTATGATATTGTCGCAAAAAAATATGCAGAGGGTACTCTCCAATCTGGAAATCTTTCATTTGACTTCCAAGATGGTGTAATAGAAATGGGGAAATTCAGTCCCCGAGTTGACGAAAAATTTCAAAGGAAAATGAAACGTTTTGTCAAAAAATATAAAGAAACAGGAGACTTACCAAAGTAAACTTTAGCTTGGAGGAGGAAATGAGTAATGAATCAAGACAAATCGATGGAATTTATGCAAATAGCAATGAAATACCTACCAGAGGCAAAAGAAAAATTAGATCAAGCAGGAGTGGAGATTTCCTTTGAATTGCTTCAACCTTTTATGGAATTATTCACTAAGGTGATGAATGAAGCGTATGAGCTTGGAAAAAATGATGCATTAAAATAAGTAACAAAATATTTCTTAAAGAAAAAAGCTTCCATGAAAATGGAAGCTTTTTTAAGGGATATGAAAACTCAATTAATTATCGTCTTTTAGGTACAATCTGTTGCTGATCAATATACTTACGCTTTTCTTATTTATCTTTTTGAAGAAATTTATTTATAATTGGAGACACTTTTTGAAACATCGGTTTCAATTCATTCAAGGAATTGAACAGATTATCCACATGATTCATCATTTTATCATAATCAATATTTTGTAACTTCGGATTATTTAAGAGATTTGATAATAAATCATCTGTTTCTTTTGGTTGATTATTTACCTGATTTATAGGGGGAGCTGGCCTTTCCCCTCTAACATTACCGAAAAACATTCTGTCAAATGGATGTACTATTCCTTCGTTATTGTCTCTAGTTTCCTCGCTACTTTCTTGAATTACTTCCTCACTCAATGGTTATTCCCTCCTTCCTTAATATTCAAATTATGCTACATACATGTCTTAAGAATAGATAAATGTCCCGGGTATGCATTCAAATCTTGAATAGTGACAAAAAAAAATCGACCTGCTATAATTAGTAGCAGGTCATAATAATAACTATAAATGTAACCGAATGATAATATGAATTCAAAGCCTATAATAAGTTGAGCGAATTTAAGCAAAGAAATATAGTTTTGATTTGTCTTGTTAACACATCTATAAAGGAGATGTCTCTTTATGAATGCAGGAATCATTGGAGTAGGAAAGTTTAGTCCAGAGAGGGTATTATCTAATTTTGACTTAGAAAAGATGATGGACACATCAGATGAATGGATTCGTACAAGAACTGGAATCGAAGAACGAAGAATTGCTGATAAAGATATGAATACATCTGATATGGCATATGAAGCTGCAGCAAAAGCGATTAAAGATGCAGGAATAGCACCTGAAGAATTAGATCTAATTCTTGTTGCAACAGTGACACCTGATCAACCTTTTCCATCCGTTGCGTGTATGCTTCAAGACCGTTTAGGTGCAAAAAAAGCAGCGGCAATGGACATAAGCGCAGCCTGTTCAGGTTTTATGTACGGTGTAGTGACGGCTAAACAATTTATTGAAACAAATGCTTATAAATATGTGCTGATTGTTGGTGTGGAGAAGCTATCTAAAATTACTAATTGGGAAGACCGAAATACAGCTGTTCTCTTTGGTGATGGTGCAGGTGCAGCGATAATGGGGCCGGTTTCAGAGGGAAGAGGAGTATTAGCCTTTGATTTAGGTGCAGATGGATCTGGTAGAAAACACTTGTATGAAGATGAAAACAATCATATTATTATGAATGGTAGAGAAGTGTTTAAATTCGCTGTAAGACAAATGGGTGAATCATGTATTAATGTCATTGAACGAGCAGGATTAACTAAAGAGGATGTTAATTTTCTAATTCCCCATCAAGCGAATATCCGTATTATGGAAGCCTCAAGACAAAGATTGGAATTGCCAATTGAAAAGATGTCTAAAACCGTTCATAAATATGGAAATACCTCTTCTGCTTCGATTCCAATTTCATTAGTTGAAGAATATGAGGCAGGAAAAATTAAAGATGATGATGTCATTGTGCTAGTTGGTTTCGGTGGTGGATTGACATGGGGTGCAATTGCACTTCGATGGGGTAGGTAACCAGAAAACTGGAACTTTCACTTATTTCGGGTTATTATGTTAAAAGTAACGAATGCTCTTTTGGCATATGATAGCTATAAATGAAAGATAAGAGCTTAAATAAAATGATAATCTTCTTGAATTGGAAGGAGATAGAGAAATGGAAAATAAACGTGTAGTTGTTACTGGAATAGGAGCAGTATCACCAGTAGGAAATGATGCAAGAACATCATGGGAAAATATCATTGCTGGAAAATCCGGTATTGGTCCATTAACAAGAGTGAATGCAGAAGAATATCCTGCTAAAGTTGCTGCTGAAGTAAAAGATTTTGATATTGAAAACTATATTGAAAGAAAAGAAGCAAGAAAAATGGATCGTTTTACACATTATGCAATAGCTGCTTCAATGATGGCAGTAAAGGATGCAAATTTAACCATTAATGAAGACAATGCCAATCGTGTGGGTGTATGGATCGGTTCAGGAATTGGTGGAATGGAAACATTTGAAAATCAGTTTGAAACGTTCCAAAAACGAGGATATCGTCGTGTCAGTCCATTTTTTGTACCTATGATGATACCTGATATGGCTGCAGGACAAGTATCTATTTTTCTAGGTGCCAAAGGTATTAATTCATGTACTGTAACTGCATGTGCAACAGGTACAAACTCAATTGGAGACGCCTTTAAGGTTATTCAACGTGGTGATGCAGATGTTATGATTACTGGGGGAGCAGAAGCGCCTATTACCAGAATGTCAGTAGCAGGTTTTTGCGCAAATACGGCCCTATCAACTAATCCTGATGCAAATACAGCGAGTAGACCATTCGATCTAAACCGTGATGGGTTTGTCATTGGTGAAGGGGCAGGTATTCTTGTTCTTGAGGAACTAGAACATGCACTTGCCCGTGGTGCAGACATCTATGCAGAAATTGTTGGGTATGGAGCAACAGGTGATGCGCATCATATTACAGCGCCAGCACCAGGTGGTGAAGGTGGTGTTCGTGCCATGCAAGCGGCTTTAAATGATGGAAACATCCAACCGAACGAAGTTGATTATATTAATGCACATGGGACAAGTACAGAGTATAATGATAAATACGAAACAATGGCTGTAAAAGAAGTATTTGGAGAGCATGCATACAAGTTAGCTGTTAGCTCAACTAAATCAATGACTGGTCATTTACTTGGTGCTGCAGGTGGAGTTGAAGCAATCTTTTCAGTATTGGCGATTAAAGAAGGTATGATCCCGCCTACGATTAACTTAGAAACACCAGATCCTGAATGTGATTTAGATTATGTATCAGACGGTGCTAGAAAACAAGAGGTTAACGTAGTAATGAGTAATTCATTAGGCTTTGGTGGGCATAATGCAACGATCGTATTTAAGAAATATTAATATGAATGTTTTGGACAGGATATTGATTCCTGTCCTTTTTTTAGTGGTACAGGAAAAGCATAAACTTTTTACTTCACAACCCTTATTTAGACCTGTGAAATTTTGGAGATTCAAAATAATATAGAATATTTGTTGCTTTTATAGACCCCTTTGATTCCTTTAGTCATAGAATAAACAGAATAGAATGAAAGAAGGTGGGTCCTATTGGGGTAATTCGTACAGATCAATGGTTAGAAGAGTTAATGGATCAACCAGAAAAAATTTGTAAGAAAATTGATCCTACAGTTAAAAATGCTCGTGCCTATTATGAATATTTGCAGTTCTTTGGTATGTATCGGCCCCATAGACGCTCAAAGGATTTATTAGAAGTATTAAAGGAAAAACAGGCATGGGTGAAGATGGACCGCTATTATAAGAAATACAAAAAGCTCTGGAACGGTCCTGAGATTGATATTTATATTTTACCTATTAATAGATACAATCATGGATTAATCCGCCAGACAAATGGAAAATCAGGGGTTACTTTTAAGGATAAAATTTTATTTTTTATAGGTGAAATAGATGATGAAAGAGAATGGGAAGCATTATTCATCCATGAATATAATCATGCAACGAGAATGCAACATATGAAAGGGAATACACTGGACTATACATTGCTTGACTCCTTGGTATTAGAGGGGTTAGCTGAGTATGCAGTGGAACATTATTGTGGTGAAAAGTATTTAGCAAAGTGGACGAAAGGCTATTCTGATAAGATGTTAAAAAGGTTTTGGAAAAGTGACTTTGAAGGTAGATTAACATTAAAGAAGAGAAATCCATTACATGATGATTTACTTTTTGGAAGAAAGCTTGTCCCCCATATGATTGGATATGCTATAGGATATAAGATAATTTCTGAATATAATAAAGAAACTATATATTCTATTAATAAATTGTTTTCTGTTCCTTCAGAAAATTTAAACTTTAGTAATATTTTTAATGATTGAACCCATAATATATGGGTTTTTTTACTATTATTCGGCAAATTGTGATATTTCAAATAAAAAAATATTGCAATTATTGTCGAACTATAATAATATACTATTTAAATATAGCAACTTGTCTGAATAATTAAGAAGTTTGAGGTGTAGCGAATGAGCACGGAAGCAAACTTAAAAAATCAATCACCACTACTTGAGGTGAGGAATTTAGAAACAGCCTTCAGTATTGAGGGCAAATTATATAATGCAGTTGATAATGTATCCTTCAATGTGAAGCCAAAACAAATTGTTGGTGTTGTAGGAGAATCCGGTTGCGGAAAGAGTGTAATGTCCTTATCGGTCATGAAGCTGCTTCCAAAGGGAATTGGTTCAATTCGTAATGGTGAGGTTGTATTCGAGGGGAAAAATATTGCAGAGATGTCGGACAAAGAAATGAATAAGATTCGTGGAAAAGACATATCAATGATTTTCCAAGAGCCAATGACATCTTTGAATCCAGTTTTTACTATTGGTTATCAATTGCAAGAGACACTTTTTAACCATATGAGCATTTCAAAAAAAGAAGCGCGTGAAAAAAGCATTGCCTTATTGAAAAGTGTCGGTATCTCTCGACCAGAAAAAATTGTTGATGAATACCCGCATCAATTATCTGGTGGTATGAGACAGCGTGTCATGATTGCCATTGCCATTGCATGCCAACCTAAGCTGTTAATAGCTGATGAACCAACAACAGCTTTAGATGTTACGGTTCAAGCACAAATCTTAGATTTATTGAAAGAAATTCAAGAAGTGAACGATATGGCTGTTATTATGATCACTCACGACTTGGGAGTCGTTGCGGAAATGTGTGACGAAGTAATCGTCATGTATGCAGGGAAGATCGTAGAGAAAACAGATGTTGATACATTATTTCACAATCCAAAACATCCATATACAGAATTACTTATGAATGCAATTCCGAAAATGGATGAAGAGGTAGAAACATTAAGTACGATTGAGGGGATCGTTCCTTCGCTTCAAAAGATGCCTCAAGTAGGCTGTCGTTTTGCGAATCGTTGCCCGAAAGCAATGCCAGAATGCAAAACAATTACACCGCAGCTTGCAGAAATTGAAGCGGGTCATGAGGTTTCCTGTTTGCTTTATGAAACAAGCAAACTAAAAGAGGGGGCAATGGTTTAATGAGTATGACGATAAATCAATTAGAGGAAAAATCCTCGAGCAAAAGACTGAAAACTGATAATCTGTTGGAAATTCAAAATCTTAAGACGTACTATCCAATTAAAGGTGGATTTTTTAAACGGACAGTAGGAAACGTTAAAGCTGTTGATGATGTGAGTTTCGCGATTGCAAAAGGGGAAACATTAGGCTTAGTTGGAGAATCAGGTTGTGGAAAGTCTACAACTGGAAGAACGATATTACGCCTGTTAAGTCCTACATCTGGAAAGATTATTTTCGATGGAAAGGATATCACCAATCTCTCCGGTAAAGATTTGCGCTTAGCGAGAAAAGATTTTCAAATGGTCTTTCAGGATCCGTACGCTTCTCTCAATCCGAAACAAATGGTTGGAGATATTGTATCTGAACCGATTAGAAACTTTTCTAATAAGAGTTTAAAAGATTTAAGAGACGAAGTAATGAGTCTTCTTAAACGAGTTGGTTTACCAGAGGATGCTTATTATAAGTATCCACATGAATTTTCAGGTGGTCAACGACAAAGAATCGGGATTGCAAGGGCATTGGCATTAAAGCCGAAATTAATTATAGCGGACGAGCCTGTATCGGCCCTTGACGTATCTGTTCAATCACAGGTACTGAATCTATTAAAAGAATTGCAAGACGAGTTTGACTTAACCTTTTTATTCATTGCCCATGATTTAAGTGTTGTGAAACATATGAGTGACCGAATTGGGGTCATGTATCTCGGAAATTTAGTAGAGCTTGCTGACAAGGATAGCCTTTATTCTGAGCCTCTACACCCATATACGCAAGCATTGATTTCTGCGATTCCAGAACCAGATCCTCGTAAGCGAAAAGAGAGAATTGTTTTACAGGGGGATGTACCATCGCCAGCTAATCCACCAACAGGATGTCCTTTTCATACAAGATGTCCCGTTGCGAAGGAGGAGTGTTCGAAGGTTAAGCCTACCTTAAAGGAGGTGAAACCCGGACATCAAGTAGCATGTATTCTATATAACTAAAGAGAAAAAATGGGGGGAAATACCTTGAAAAGAAAATCAATACTATTACTTACTGCACTAATGCTAGTTATGTCTATGTTTCTAGCAGCATGTGGTGGGAAAGAGAAAACAAGTGAATCAACTGATGGTAAGAAATCTGCTTCAAGTGGACCAAAAGATGGCGGAACAATGATTTATGCATTAGATAGTGCTCCAAAGGGGTTATATAATATTAACTTTTATCAAGACACTGTTGATGCCCAAGTTTTAAATTTTATTCAAGATGGATTAATTAAATATGATGAAAATTTAAAGCCTGTGCCAAATATTGCTTCATGGGAAACAAAAGATAATAAAGTATTTAAATTCACCTTTAAAAAAGGTGTAAAATGGCAAAATGGTGAAGAACTAACAGTTGATGATTGGATTTTTGCTTTAGAAACAATTGCAGATAAGGATTATGATGGTCCTCGTTATACAAATGTTGAGACAATTGAAGGAGCACCAGCTTATCACGAAGGAAAAGCAAAAGAAATTTCTGGTCTTAAAAAGATCGATGACTATAATATTGAAATTACATTCGATAAAGCTCGTGTAAACAATCTTGAAAATGTTTGGACATACCCGTTATCAAGAAAAGAATTTGAAGGTGTAGCAGTAAAAGATATGTCTGCATCACCACAAGTTCGTCAAAATCCGATTGGAACAGGTCCATTTAAAGTGACTAAAATTGTTCCTGGAGAATCAATTGAATTTGTCCGTAATGAAGATTATTGGCAAGGTAAGCCACATATCGAAAAGATTGTATTAAAAGTTATTGATCCAAGTCTCGTTATTGGTGAACTTAAAAATAACCAACTTGATATGACTAATTTCCATCCAAGTAACTACGAAGAAGTGAAAAAACTTAAGAATGTAGAAATATTAAAAGCACCAGGTTTATCTTATTTCTATGTTGGCTTTAGAATGGGTACTTGGGATGGTAAAAAGAATGTAATGAACTATGATAAATATCAAAATAAAGAACTTCGTCAAGCGATGGCATATGCGATTAATCGTGAAGAATGGACGAAAGCATTCTTCTTTGGTTTAGGTAAACCAGTAAATCGTCCAGTACCAACTGCACACTGGATTGCTGCTGATAATAGTGAGTTACCAAATCAATACGAATATGATCCAAAGAAAGCTGAAGAATTATTAGATAAGGCTGGTTATAAAGATGTTGACGGAGATGGTTTCCGTGAAGATCCGAAAGGTAAGAAATTCGTGGTAAACTTCAGTCACTATGCAACGGATAATCCAACATTTGAAGCACGTGCAAAAGCACTTACTCAATATTGGGAAGCAGTTGGCTTAAAAACAACATTAAAAATGATCGATTCTAACCTATACTACGATATGCTTGAAAAAGCTGATAAATCTATGGAAGTATTCTATGGAGGTTGGAGTACTGGTACAGACCCAGATCCATCTGGTCTTTGGACTTCTACTGCACTTTGGAACTATCCACGTTGGGTTAACGAAAAGAATGATCAATTGTTAGCTGATGCATTAGATGTAAACATTGTAGGTACAGATCAAGAAAAACGTAAACAACTATATGTTGAATGGCAAAAGCTTGTCAATGAAGAATTACCAATGATTCCGATTGGTGAAACTGATGAAGTTTATGCAGCTAGTAAACGTCTTCATGGTTTAACTTTAGATGTATCAGGAACGAACAGCCCTCATGAATGGTGGCTTGAACAATAATTATTTTATTTATCTTAAGCTGTAGCAGATAAGGAGAATGAACATGTTGAAGTATAGCATTAGAAGAATATTGGCCATGATTCCAATGTTACTCCTTATCTCCATTGTGGTTTTTACCCTGGCACAATTAATGCCAGGGGACTCCTTCAGTGGAGAAATAGATCCTAATAATACAAATCCGGAATATATTGAGCAAATGCGAGAAAAATTAGGGTATAATGATCCGATTTATGTTCAATATTTTCGTTGGATTTCAGATTTTGTTCAAGGGGATTTTGGGAAGTCTACGCGTTATAAAATGGCGGTTTCAGATGTAATTGGTGATAGATTGCCTAATACAATATTTTTAGGATTAACATCTTTAATAATTACTTATATACTTGCTTTTTTAATGGGTTCCTATGCAGGGAGAAAACCACATACATTAGGGGACAACTTAATAGGTGGGTTAAATTATCTTGGGTTAGCAATACCTTCATTTGTAGCAGGTGTTTTCGCAATTTACTTTTTTTCATTCCAATTGAATCTGTTTCCTTCAAATGGCTCTGTTGATATTACAGTAACTGATGGAACAGTCGGATATTGGTTAAGTCGTTTTCATCATGTGATTTTACCAGCATTAATTCTTGGTTTATTAAGTACCGCAAGTTATACTCAGTTTTTGCGAAATGATATTATTGAAAATAGCCGCAAAGATTTTGTTCGTACTGCGAGAGCAAAAGGTACAAAAGAAAATAAAATCTATAATGTTCATATTTTAAGAAACTCAATTATTCCATTAATAACGTTTTTAGGTTTTGATATTGTATCAATTATTAGTGGAGCAATTATTACAGAAACAATTTTTACTTATCCTGGACTAGGTCAATTATTTATCGAATCAGTAACTACAAGTGACTATCCAGTACTAATGACTTTGACAATGATGTTCTCGTTTTTAACATTATTCGGGAATTTAATTGCTGATATATTATACGGGGTCGTAGATCCACGAATACGTTTAGAATAGGGGGGACTGATATGGAAACTGTAACTGAGAAATCAAATCAAATTTTGACTAGTAAACCAAAAAGTGCTTCTCCATGGGCAATAGCTCGGAGAAAATTCATGAAAAATAAACTTGCAATGATTAGCTTAATCTTTTTATTAATTGTAATGGTCATTTCTATCATTGCACCATTTATTACAACACAGGATATAACAAAGGTTAATATAAGCCAGATGTCACTTTCCCCTTCTTCTGATCATTTTTTAGGAACTGATAAAAGTGGACGAGATGTTTTTACAAGATTATTGTACGGTGGTAGAGTATCATTATTAGTAGGTTTATCATGTACATTCTTAGTAATTTTATTTGGTACACTTGTAGGTTCAATAGCAGGATACTTCGGTGGAATGGTTGATAGTCTTCTTATGCGCTTTGTCGATTTTGTATTGAACTTCCCGTTTCTAGTATTCGTTATTGTATTAAATACTATACTATTTGGAAAAGTTTCTGGCCTTTGGGTCTTAATAATTGTCATCAGCTTTTTAAGTTGGGGCGGAGTTGCACGTATTGTGCGAAGTAAGATATTAGCAGAGAAAGAAAATGAATATGTATTATCATCCGTATCAATCGGATGTTCATCCTCGAAAATAATTATTAAACATCTACTACCAAATGTACTATCTACAATTATTGTTCAAGCTAGTATCACATTTGCATCGATGATTGTTGCTGAAGCAGGGTTAAGTTATTTAGGATTTGGTGTACCACAAGAGGTTCCTAGCTGGGGGAATATGTTATCCTCATCAAAAGAACCTGATGTTTTACAATATAAAACTTGGATTTGGGCACCACCAGCTATCATCATTACGTTAACCATTCTTTCTATCAACTTTATTGGTGAAGGATTGAAAGATGCGCTTAACCCGAAATCATAAAAATAATTCCCAACCATATTTGGTGGGGATTTTTTTTGTTCATTTACAAATAGTTTCTATTATTTTTAATCCCTCTTTATTCTGTGTTTATTACTACATAAATCTATAAAATTCTACAAAAAACCAATTTATTTCAATATAATAAACCTTCAATCTAGTTTAAAATTTTAAAAAAGTCTTGCAAATGTAATCGTATTGTAATAATATTTTATTCAAATATAATAACATTCAGAATAATTAATGAGTTTGGGGTGTATACATGGAGACAAAAACTAACATTGATATCCAGACACCAATCTTACAGGTGAAAAACTTGGAAACTGCGTTCATGATAGATGGCGAACAATATAATGCAGTAGATAATGTATCGTTTACTGTAAAACCAAAGCAAATTGTCGGAGTAGTAGGTGAATCTGGATGTGGTAAAAGTGTAATGTCCTTGTCTGTCATGAAGCTGTTACCAAAAGGAATTGGATCTGTTCGAAATGGTGAGATTGTTTTTGAAGGGAAAAACATTGAACATTTATCTGATAAAGAAATGAACAAAATACGTGGAAAAGATGTTTCGATGATTTTCCAGGAACCAATGACATCATTAAATCCTGTATTCACCATCGGCTATCAACTTCAGGAAACCCTCTTTAATCATATGAAAATTTCAAAAAAAGAAGCAAGGTTGAAATCAATAGCTTTATTAAAAAGTGTTGGTATATCTCGTCCTGAAAAAATTGTTGATGAATACCCACATCAGTTATCAGGTGGAATGAGGCAGCGTGTGATGATTGCTATCGCAATCGCATGTCAACCAAAGCTATTAATTGCTGATGAACCAACAACCGCTTTAGATGTAACAGTTCAAGCGCAAATTCTAGATCTATTAAAAGAAATTCAAGAAATCAATAATATGGCGATCATTTTAATTACCCATGATCTTGGTGTTGTTGCAGAAATGTGTGATGAAGTAATAGTAATGTATGCAGGGAAGATTGTTGAAAGAACTGATGTTGACACATTATTCCATAACCCAAAACACCCATACACAGAGTTATTAATGGGAGCAATTCCTAAAATGGATGAAGAAGTAGAAAAATTAAGTTCAATTGATGGTATCGTTCCTTCACTTAAAAACATGCCTCAAGTAGGTTGTCGTTTTGCCAATAGATGTCCAAAAGCATTACCAGAATGCAAAACTATATCACCACAATTAAAAGAAGTGGAGTATGGTCATGAGGTATCTTGCTTGCTGTATGAAACAAGCATACCGAAAGAGGGGTCGAAAGTTCTATGAGTAATACAGCAACAAAAAATAAAGAGAAATTATTAGAAATTCAAAATCTAAAAACCTATTATCCGGTTAAAGGTGGGTTTTTAAGAAGAACAATTGCTGAAGTTAAAGCAGTTGATGATGTGAGTTTTGTGATTAATAAAGGTGAAACTTTAGGTTTAGTTGGTGAATCGGGGTGTGGAAAATCTACTGCAGGTAGAACGATTTTGAAATTATTAAATCCTACTTCAGGAAAAATAATTTTTGATGGGAAAGATATCACCAATCTTGGAGGCAAAGAGTTACGACTTGCAAGGAAGGACTTTCAAATGGTATTCCAAGATCCATATGCATCTTTAAATCCAAAACAAATGGTGGGTGATATTGTTTCTGAACCGATAAGAAACTTTACTAGCAAAAGTATGAAAGACTTGAAACTCGAAGTGTTGGAATTATTACAAAAAGTAGGTTTACCTGAAGATGCTTATTATAAATATCCACATGAGTTTTCAGGGGGACAAAGACAAAGGATAGGGATTGCGAGAGCATTAGCATTAAAGCCAAAACTGATTGTTGCTGATGAACCAGTATCGGCATTGGATGTTTCTGTACAGTCACAAGTTCTAAATCTATTAAAAGAGTTACAGAATGAATTTGATTTAACTTATCTTTTTATTGCTCATGATTTAAGCGTCGTAAAACATATGAGTGATCGAATCGGGGTAATGTATCTAGGAAATTTAGTAGAAATAGCTGATAAGTCTAGTTTATATGCAGAACCACTTCATCCATATACTCAAGCATTAATCTCAGCTATCCCTGAAGCTGATCCGCGTAAACGAAAAGAACGAATCATTCTCCAAGGGGATGTACCTAGTCCTGTTAATCCCCCGTCTGGTTGTCCGTTTCATACAAGATGTCCTGTAGCGAGAGATGAATGCTCAAAAAGAAAGCCTTCTTTAAAGGAGGTGAAGCCGGGACACCAAGTGGCATGTGTACTCTATGAATAAATGAAAAGAATAATATTTGGGGGGAAAAACATTGAAGAAAAAATCCATATTATTAATGGCAGCACTGATGTTAGTGATGTCAATGTTTCTTGCTGCCTGTAGTGGCAAGGAAAAGACAGGAACGAACGACAGTGGGAAAGGAAAAGATACAGAAAAACAAGGTGAATCAGCTAGTGGTCCACAAGATGGTGGAACGATGGTTTATGCCCTTGATAGTGCACCAAAAGGCTTATTCAATATAAACTTCTATAAAGATGCGGTTGATTCTGAAGTTATTGACTTTTTTGATGATGGTTTAATTACCTATGATGATCAATTAAAACCTATTCCTAAGATTGCTTCTTGGGAAACTGATGATAATAAGGTATTTAAATTTACATTTAAAAAAGGCGTTAAATGGCATAATGGAGAAGAATTAACAGTTGATGACTGGATATTTGCAATTGAAACACTTGCTGATAAGGATTATGAAGGTCCTCGATATGAAAATGTAAAAACGATTGAAGGTGCTGCAGCTTATCATGATGGTAAAGCAAAAGAAATTTCAGGTTTGAAAAAGATTGATGATTATAATATTGAAATTACATTTGATAAAGCTCGTGTGAATAACTTAGAAAATGTTTGGACATATCCTATGTCAAGAAAAGAATTCGAAGGTGTAGCTGTAAAGGATATGCTTGAATCACCACAAGTAAGACAAAATCCAGTTGGTACTGGTCCGTTTAAAATAAATAAAATTGTTCCTGGTGAATCAATTGAATTTGTACGAAATGATGATTACTGGCAAGGTAAACCACATATTGAAAAGATTATTTTAAAAGTAATCGATCCGAGCCTTGTCATTGGAGAATTGAAAAATAGTCAACTGGATATGACTTCATTCCATCCAAGTAATTATGAAGAAGTACAAAAATTAGATAATGTGGAAATATTAAAAGCTCCAGGATTATCTTATTACTACGTAGGCTTTAGAATGGGTACATGGGATGGAAGTAAAAATATCATGAATTACGATAAATATCAAGATAAGAAACTACGTCAAGCAATGGCTTATGCAATGAATCGTGAAGAATGGACGAAAGCCTTCTTCTTTGGCCTAGGTAAGCCAGTAAACCGTCCGGTTCCAACTGCACACTGGATTTCAGCAGATAATAGTGACTTACCTAATCAATATGAATATGATCCTGAGAAAGCTAGGCAATTACTGGATGAAGCAGGATATAAAGATGTTGATGGAGACGGTTTCCGTGAAGATCCAAAAGGGAAAAAATTTGTTGTAAACTTTAGCCATTATGCGACGGATAATCCAACATTTGAAGCGCGTGCAAAAGCACTTACACAATATTGGGAAGATGTAGGTCTTAAATCTTCTTTAAAAATGATTGATTCAAACCTTTACTATGACATGCTTGAAAAAGCAGATAAATCTATGGAAGTCTTCTTTGGTGGTTGGAGCACTGGTGCAGATCCAGACCCTTCTGCTACTTGGACATCAGATGCATTATGGAATTTCCCACGTTGGGTAAATAAAGATAATGATCAATTATTAGCAGATGCTTTAGATGTTAGTATTGTTGGTACTGACCAAGAAAAACGTAAACAATTATATGTTGATTGGCAAAAACTTGTCAATGAAGAAGTTCCGATGATTCCAGTTGGTGAAGTGGATGAAGTTTATGCTGCAAGTAAACGTTTGAAAGGATTAACTTTAGGCGTAAATGGAACAAATAGTTCTCATGAATGGTGGTTGGAACAGAAATAATCCTACAAGATGTTGTAACAGATAAGGAGAATGAGCATGTTGAAGTATAGTATTAGAAGATTATTAGGCATGATTCCAATGTTACTCCTTATCTCCATTGTTGTGTTTACCCTGGCAATGTTAATGCCAGGGGATCCCTTCGGTGGAGAAATTGATCCAACAAATACCAGTCCTGAGTATATTGAACAGATGCGCGAGAAATTAGGATATAATGATCCAATATATGTACAATATTTTCGCTGGATTTCAGATTTTGTTCAAGGAGATTTTGGAAAATCAACCCGTTATAAAATGGCTGTAACCGATGTGATTGGAGAACGGTTGCCGAATACAATATTTTTAGGATTTACCTCTCTAGTAATTACATATATTCTTGCATTTATTATGGGATCCTATGCAGGGAGAAAACCATACACAATCGGTGATAATCTGATAGGTGGTTTAAACTATCTGGGGTTAGCCATTCCTTCTTTTGTTGCAGGTGTTTTCGCCATTTATTTCTTCTCATTCCAACTAAATTTATTTCCTTCGAATGGATCAGTTGATATTACAATAACTGATGGAACATTTGAATACTGGTTAAGTAGGATTCATCATGTTCTCTTGCCTGCAATTATTCTAGGTCTTTTAGGTACGGCAAGCTACACTCAATTTTTACGGAATGATATTATTGAAAACAGTCGAAAAGACTTTGTTCGTACGGCAAGGGCAAAAGGAACAAAGGAAAGTAAAATCTATAATGTTCATATTTTAAGAAATTCAATTATTCCACTAGTAACTTTTTTAGGTTTTGATATCGTAAATCTAATTGGTGGTGCAATTATTACTGAATCGATATTTACATTTCCTGGAATAGGGCAATTATTTATTGAATCAGTAACTACTAATGATTATCCTGTGTTAATGACATTGACAATGATGTTCTCGTTTTTAACCCTGTTCGGGAATTTAATTGTTGATATATTATATGGAGTCGTAGATCCAAGGATACGAGTGGAATAGGGAGGACATGGCATGGAAATTGTAACGGAAAAATCTAATCAACCTCTTGGCAAAAAAACAAAAAGCCATTCTCCATGGGCCATTGCTCGAAGGAAATTTGTCAAGAACAAATTAGCTATGGTTAGTTTGGTATTTTTAGTCATTGTGGCTGTCATCTCTATACTAGCGCCATATATAACCACGCAGGATATATCAAGGGTTAATATAGGTCAAATGTCATTATCTCCATCTTCAGAGCATTTTTTAGGAACAGATAAAAGTGGACGAGACGTTTTTACTAGATTGCTGTATGGTGGACGGGTTTCCCTATTAGTTGGATTATCCTGTACTTTTTTAGTAATTTTATTTGGAACAATCGTCGGATCTATCGCTGGTTATTTTGGTGGCGTCATTGATAGTATTTTAATGCGCTTTACAGATTTTGTACTAAACTTTCCATTTATGGTATTTGTTATTGTGTTAAATACGATATTATTTGGTAAAGTGTCTGGAACTTGGGTTCTAATTTTGGTAATTAGCTTTTTGAGTTGGGGTGGGGCAGCACGGATTGTGAGAAGTAAAATACTTGCAGAAAAAGAGAATGAATATGTTTTGTCTTCTGTCTCAATTGGCTGTTCTTCTGTTAAGGTAATTATGAAGCATCTATTGCCTAATGTGCTTTCTACAATTATCGTTCAAGCAAGTTTAACATTTGCTTCCATGATTGTCGTTGAAGCAGGATTAAGTTATTTAGGATTTGGAGTACCTCAAGAAGTTCCTAGCTGGGGCAATATGTTATCTTCATCAAAAGAACCTGATGTTTTACAGTATAAAACATGGATATGGGCACCTCCCGCCATTATTATTACCTTGGTAATTCTTTCTATTAATTTTATTGGGGAAGGTCTAAAAGATGCATTAAATCCAAAATCATAATAATGTAAAACTCCCACCAGTATGGTAGGGGTTTTTTATTTTTATTTTAATTTATTTAACAAAATTCCATTATCATTATTCTGTTAGGCGAGGAATATTTTTACTTCCCTTTGCCCATACTGTTGGATAAACAGTTGATGCAAGGGGGTTAATAAAATGCTGTATCTTCATGATGTGTGGGTAAATTGGTTTGAAGGGGAAGAAAATGGATATAATATTTGCCATTTTCATGAATGGAGAAGGGATGATACGATAGAATTATTAGATCAGGTCCCACTTCTATTCGTTGAACCCGTATTATTTAATTACATAGAAAATGATTTGAGTGAACTTCCTTCGGAAATGATGAATGAAGTATACCAAAAAGCCTTTTTAAGAAAAAATCATGAACGTGTACAACTGGATTATTGTTTTGTTATTACTGATGGTAAAGGGATATTGGCAGTAGATACGATTGGTTATAATATTCCAATAAGAAAAAGTAGATTAATTCCACGACAAGAACAATTAGTTTATGAGATGATTGGTCAGCATGAACCGGCGAAATATAATTTTGAAAAAGAACAGACAATCAAAGAGCATCATATTCTCTCACCTAATCCTGAAATTATGTGCGGGCTCACAAGAAAAGAAAGACAACTCAAACAATTACTTTTTATGGCGTTAGATCAATTATATTCTTCTAAAAACGCCGCGGAAATACGTTACTGGTATACTGAATGGTCACCCGAGCTTTATGCGGAAATCCAAGTAATGGATTTTGAGGATGTCTGGAAACGACTCTATGAAGATGTAAAGTATGGATGGACAGAGAAACACTCTAATCTATGTGAGAATTTAATTAAGGGACAACCTTTTTTTGAAAAGTTATGGGAGTTAGAACATGGACCGAAAGTTAATTAAAATAAAAAAATTAGGCTAAAATTTTACTAGCCTAATTTTTTCGTTTTAATTTGTACCCTGACAAGTTCCTTTATTATTACATTTAGGTTTTGGAGCAGGACTACCTCCACCATCTGAAATTTTCTCCTTGTTTGAAGAAGCATTTACGGTTTGTACTATAGGTGTGAAGGATAAGCAAGTTAGTAATAAAATACCTGAAAGGATAGAAAGAAATGTTTTTTTCACCGTATATCACCTCCTTATATTTTGATTATTTAAATAATTCGATATCATTTTTGAAAAATCCTCCTAAATCGATAAAAAATTGTAAATTATTTAAATATCTCCATAATATGAATAAAAAAGGCTGCCGAAATTTTCGACAGCAATGAAGATTATCTTCTCTTTCTCCCTAAGCCCATACCATTTTCCATTTTCTTCACCATTTTACTAGCTACTTTATTTGCTTTTTCAGCACCCATGTCTAAAATTCTATCCAGCTCATCAGATTCGATTAATTGATAATATCTTTCTTGAATGGCTGAAAGTTTTTTAACGAGAACTTCTGCCAGGCCGCTTTTAAATTCGCCGTATCCTTTGCCTTCATACTCGGAAACAATATCATCAATTGGTCGGTTATCGATAATAGAATAAATGGATAACAGATTGGATATTCCTGCTTTATTCTCCTTGTCAAAACGAACAACTCCATCTGAATCTGTAACTGAACTTTTAATTTTCTTTTCGATTGTCTTTGGATCATCAAGCAATGAAATAAATCCTTTCGTATTTGGATCAGACTTACTCATTTTCTTTGTTGGATCTTGTAAAGACATAATTCTGGCTCCGACTTTCGGTATGCGAACCTCTGGTATCGTGAAAATATCATTATATTTTTTATTAAATCTTTCAGCTAAATCTCTTGTTAATTCAAGGTGTTGCTTTTGGTCTTCACCCACTGGGACGAGATCCGTATTGTAAAGTAAAATATCTGCTGCCATTAATGGTGGATAAGTTAATAAACCGGCAGTAACTGAATCTTTACCTTGGGATTTATCTTTAAATTGTGTCATACGTTCTAATTCACCAATATAGGCAACACATTGCAACATCCATGCAGCTTGTGCGTGTGCAGGAACTTCTGATTGAACGAAAAGAGTAACTTTTTCTGGATCAATCCCAACTGCGATATAAAGTGCAGCTAGACTGCGAATGTTTTTTCGAAGCACTAATCGGTCTTGAGGAACAGTGATAGCGTGCTGATCGACAATACAGAAATAACAATCATATTCATCTTGAAGCTCGACAAATTGCATTAATGCTCCGATATAGTTTCCTAATGTAATGGTGCCTGAGGGCTGAATCCCTGAGAAAATTGTTTTCATATTGTTTATTCCTCCTATGTTTCTTGATTGACATTTTAGTATGGAGTTATTTCTTGAGAACCCTATATAGAATTCTCAAGATTAGTCCTTTTTCTCCAAACAACAAAAAAACCATTCATCCCTATAAAAGTAGGGACGAATGGTTTGATCCGCGGTGCCACCCTAAGTGCTAAAAAATTAGCCAGCTTAGTACCATGTGTTAAAACATGGAATCTCGTTAACGAGAGATTAATCGCCAAAAACTAATAAGATCAAAAAATCCGTTCATTTTTGATGCTCCAAAGTCCATTCCATAAGCTTCGCTTGTTTGTTTTCACCAACCACAAACTCTCTAAAAAGCAAAAATCAAATGTACTATTCTTTATCATAGCTATAACAATAATAAAATTTTACCATAGTATATCCGAGAGGGAACAAAATGTCAATAAAAAGGGAAAATTAATTGGAATTCGGTTTAAAGGAAAATGTGATGGGTAATATAATCATAAAAGTAATAGAGAGGAAATAAATGAATGCATTGGTATGAAAAGCTCAATCAATATTTTCCCATAGAGGAAATGAAATCAAAAGAGCATATGGAAGCTCTATTAAAGGAAAGAAAGGATATTTATCATAAAGATGAAGGGCCTTATCATGTATTAATGTATGCAGAACTGCCAAACTTTATTTTTATCGATTATCTTTTTGTCTCAAAAGAATCCCGAGGGCAAGGTATTGGCCATAAATTGATGGAAAAAATGAAGAAAAAGGAAAAACCAATTATTCTTGAGGTAGAACCAGTAAACTATGAGGATTCAGATACTGAAAAAAGATTAAAGTTCTATAAACGGGAAGGGTTTGAGCATGCGTCATCCATCGGTTACGCTCGTAGGTCATTGGCTACAAACGAAGTGAATAAAATGGAAATTCTCTATTGGTCCCCAGGACATGGCAATGAGGAGGAAATATATGAAGCGGTTGTAAAAACCTATAATCTCATTCATACCTATAAAGATGAAAAATTCTATGGTGCCTCATATGAACCAGTACATGATGTTGTAACTTTTAATGAAAATAATCATGAAGATATTTTAAATGATTTATAAAATAGTGATTGAGATTGATAATCAATGATAGAAAATAGGAGTTGTTATTATAGGAAATATACGATGTAGGGTGTAGTTATTTGGCAACACATCTATATGACTATTGTCACAGGGCTGTCATTTTTATAAGGGACGAAACTCATTTTTTGAAAAACTATATTCTTTATTGTACAAATAGTGTATAATACATAATATAGATTTTTAATTTAAAGTCATTTTAATCTAAATGAGTGTATTATAAGCTAAATTGACAATGATTTTAAATTTATTACTATAAATATAAAATCCTTATTCATCATTTGTATTGAATGATGAATACAAAATATAGTTAAGGAGTGTGAATGATAAATGGTAACATTATACACTTCACCTAGTTGTACATCATGTAGGAAAGCAAGAACTTGGCTAGAGGAAAATAACATTGAATATAAAGAGAGAAATATTTTTTCTGAACCACTTAGTTTAGATGAAATTAAAGGTATTTTGAGAATGACTGAGGACGGTACAGACGAAATTATTTCTACTCGTTCAAAAACTTTCCAAAAGTTAAATGTAGATTTAGACACATATCCACTGCAAAAGTTATATAAATTAATCCAAAAAAATCCAGGATTGCTTAGACGTCCAATCTTAGTTGATGAAAAACGTCTTCAAGTTGGGTATAATGAGGATGAAATACGTCGTTTCTTACCGCGTAAAGTTCGTACTTACCAATTAATCGAGGCACAGAAACTTGTAAACTAAATTAGATTTAAATAAATGTTTTTTATCGCTAAACGCCTTCATACCAGCATTAATTGGATGAAGGCGTTTTGTTTCATAACATGCTTGGAGTCTATTGATTATTTTACAGAAAATTTTGTCTTGAATAATTTATATAAATCAGCTAAAATTAGCAAAACAATAAGCACATAACTAACACTCTGTTGCTATGTTGTAAAATTCGGCAGTAGGAATTTACTAAAAGTCTATATGGAATGCTCTTTTCTGAAACATTATTACTAATGGAGTTAGGTTTTAAATAATAATTAATGGTTGAAGATTGCTACACCTTTTATATTACTGAGAAAAGTGCCACAATCTATATAAGAACTGCTGACTCATTTATTAGGTGTAAAAGCAGACAGTCGGGCTTTGACAAAAGCATCAAATTACACCAACCTAGCTATATGAAAAAAACACTATGCATGCAAAAAAAGAAGCTTTTAATAAGATTAATATTAAATAGCTAGCTTCATCTTTTTATGGGTATTAGTGGATTTTAAAATTGGGAAGATATTTTATTTCCAATTAACTCACTTTTATCATAAAATAGGAGTACAAGTGTAAAATATTATTTATTAAAGTGGAAGTTTTTCAAAATATAGCAACTTTTATTAACTATCATACACTGGCCTTTTATGGGGGAACAGTCCCTTCATAACTTTCAAATAGAAGGGAGAGTTGATGTATGGAAATTGAACGAATTAACGAGAATACTGTTAAGTTTTATATATCTTATGTCGATATTGAGGAAAGAGGCTTTAATCGCGAAGAAATTTGGTATGATCGTGAAAGAAGTGAAGAACTCTTTTGGGAAATGATGGATGAAATTCATCATGAAGAAGAATTTGTTCCCGAAGGTCCTTTATGGATCCAAGTTCAAGCATTGGATAAAGGCTTAGAAGTACTTGTTACTAAGGCACAGCTTTCTAATGATGGTCAACGATTTGAATTACCAATTTCTGAGGAGAAATTAAAGGATTTACCTATCAATGATCGGATAGAAGAATTTCTTGATGAGCATTTTCAATCCAAGCAATTTTTAGATGATAATGATACATTAGAATTTATGTTGGGCTTCAAAGAATTTGAAGATGTAATCTCATTATCCAAGAGAACTGAATTGGATGAATTACAAACAAAATTATTTTCATTCAAAAATAAATATTATCTATATGTTGAGTTTCCAGATGATTTATTCGAGGAAGAGGATATTGATAATTTATTAAGTATTCTACTTGAATATGGAGATGAATCGTCTTTAACCGTACATCGTCTCCAGGAATATGGTAATCTAATTATTGATGAAAATGTATTTGCAACTATTAATAAATATTTTCATTAATAAAAAATGAGGATGGGCCTTTAAAAACGCTCATCCTTTTTGTTTGTGTTTTTTTAAAACTAAAAATGATTAAGTCAATCGCTGTTTCTAGTAGGACTTTTAATTGAATCCATCGAATAGTAGTAAGAAAGGATGGTGATAAATTAAACATGCTTACGGCATTAAATGAAACTGGAGAGTTAGTTAATTTAATCTTTTCTCAGGAAAAAGGAATGTGCCTCAACAAAGATCAACCCTTTTTCTGTCCACATTGTAAGGAGAAAGTAGTCCTAAAAAAAGGAAATGTAAAAATTCCTCATTTTTCACATCTTCCATTTGCAAATTGTGGTTCAACCTCGGAACCAGAGAGTGCATTCCATCTACAGGGAAAAATTGATTTATTTAAGTGGCTACATTATAAAGGTTTGACTGTAGAGGTGGAAAAGTATCTACCTAAAATACAACAACGACCAGATTTATTGGTATGGAAAAAGCGAAAAATATATGCAATTGAATATCAATGCTCTTCCATACCGTTAGATGATATGATTAAACGAAGCAGGTGTTATAATTCTGTAGGTATAGAACCCTTTTGGATCTTTGGTGGAACGTTTGATAATAAAGGGAATCACCACTTAATGAAAATATATCAGTTAAATGACTTTCACTGGGCATTTACCCAGTTTAATAGAGATGATCAAATACATCTTTTTAGTTATGACCCCAATACAAAAAATTTCTCCCTGCTATCCCATCTTACCCCCGTGACTGCAACAAAAGTATTAGCAAAGCAAGCCACACTTCCACTTTCAAAGCTTGACTTTCCATTTAATTTTTCAACCAATTCCATCAATATTGATTTTCATTTTTGGTTAAATGAAAAGAGAAAATGGGTGCAAAAAAAGATGATCTATGCGAAGAACTTAAAGGATCCTTTCCTAAATGCTATTTACTATAACAACCATTCTCCACTGCTATTGCCACCTCAAATTGGTATTCCCGTAAATTTCATGGGCATATGTAAGTCTCACCCGATCGAATGGCAATATTATCTTTGGACCGACGGCTTTATTCATACAAAAATAGGGGGAATGATTATTCTGTCAAATCTGGAAAGGATATTTCAAAAACGTATACAAAGAAAACATATAAAAATGAGACGACTTCCACTAATAAATCATAATTTTACTAAGCAAATGATCTACCATTATCTAAAAAAACTCACCTATTTAGGTCATTTAAATGAAATTCAAAAAGGAAAGTTTCAGATGAATAAATCAATTTCCATTCCAAACAATATAGAGGATATAGTAAAGCTTGAAGAAGAGATGGAAAAGAAATTATATAGTGAATAATCATATTTTTTGCAGGATTTTTTCATTTCGCATAGAATGTTATTATAGATATAAATTTCGATTTTCGAAAGAATGGAGGCATCATAATGACTAATACAACAACAAAATCACTACCAAGCCGAAATGAGGTTCAGGAAGAGCTAACTTGGAGATTAGAAGATATTTTTGCCAGTGATGAAGCTTGGGATAAGGAATATAAAGAAGTAAAGGAATTATTACCAAGTGCAGAGCAATTTAAAGGGAAACTAGGAGATAATGCAGAAAAACTTTTCGAAGCATTAACCTTTCAAGATGAGGTAGCTGAAAGATTGGGTAAGTTATATGCATACTCTCATATGCGTAGTGACCAAGATACTACCAATTCATTTTATCAAGGTTTAGATAGCCGCATGAATAGTCTCCTTGCTGAAATGGGGAGCGCATTTGCTTACTTAGTTCCAGAGATTTTATCTATTGATGAGGATAAATTAGCAAGTTTTCTAAATGAAAAAACTGAATTACAAGTGTACAAACATGCACTTGAACAAATTAATCTCCAAAGACCACATGTATTATCTGCAGATCAAGAAGCTTTATTGGCGCAAGCAGCAGAAGTGATGAATGCTTCTAGTAATACGTTTGGTATGTTAAATAATGCGGATCTTGAATTTCCAACCATTAAAGATGAGAATGGGGAAGAAGTGCAAATCACACATGGTCGTTATACTCGTTTCTTAGAAAGTGCTGATCAACGTGTTCGTAAAGAAGCATTTGAAAAGCTATATGAAACATACGGTAATTTTAAAAATACATTTGCTAGTACATTAGGTGGTCAAGTAAAACGAGATAACTTCAATGCAAAAGTAAGAAATTATCAATCTGCCCGTGAAGCTGCATTATCAAATAATAATATACCTGAAAGTGTTTATGATAATCTAGTGAATACCGTTAACAAGAATCTTCATCTTTTACATAAGTATGTGAAGCTGCGTAAAAAGGTATTAGGTGTTGATGAATTACATATGTATGATTTGTATACACCTCTTGTAAAAGATGTAGAAATGAAAGTAACATATGAAGAAGCAAAGGAAATGGTTTTGAAAGGTCTTGCCCCATTAGGAGAAGAATATCAAGGGATCTTAAAAGAAGGCTTTGATAATCGATGGGTTGATGTGGTTGAAAATAAAGGGAAACGTAGTGGAGCCTATTCATCAGGAGCATATGGAACAAATCCTTATATACTGATGAACTGGCAGGACAATGTGAATAATCTCTTTACCTTAGCACATGAATTTGGTCACAGTGTTCATAGCTATTATACAAGAAAAAATCAGCCATATACGTATGGGGACTACTCTATTTTTGTTGCTGAAGTGGCTTCTACATGTAATGAAGCTTTACTAAATGATTATTTATTAAAAACGATTGATGATGAGCAAAAGAGAATTTATTTACTCAATCATTATCTAGAAGGCTTCAGAGGTACAGTTTTCCGTCAAACGATGTTTGCAGAGTTTGAACATTTAATCCATCAAAAGGAACAAAATGGAGAAGCATTAACTGCCGAAATGCTAACGAAAGAGTATTATGAGCTAAATAAAAAATATTTCGGTGGAGATGATATTGTTATTGATGAACAAATTGGATTAGAATGGTCACGAATTCCACATTTCTACTACAATTATTATGTTTATCAATATGCAACAGGTTTTAGTGCTGCAACTGCATTAAGTGCTCAAATTCTTGAAGAAGGGGAACCTGCAGTTGAACGTTATATTAAGAACTTCTTATCTGCGGGTAGTTCAGATTATCCAATTGAAGTGCTAAAGAAAGCAGGCGTGGATATGACTTCTTCACAACCAATTGAAGCAGCATTGAAGGTGTTTGAAGAAAAACTTAATGAGCTTGAAAGCTTATTATCATAATATAAGGAAAGAGAGGGTGCCAGTAAATTGGCACCCTCTCTTAATGGAAACCACGAAATTGATTTCGGTTGTTTAAGTAAAGAAGAAAAATAAATAACGCTATAAAGAGAATCGGACTCGTAATAAAAAGGGGAAGGAGCTTCATGAGTCCAAGAATGTTCATACAAAATGCAAGGAGGATAAAAACACTGAACATGGGAATCATAAATTTTTTCATTTGAAAGCAAACTCCTTCCGAATATTCTTTCTCTTATATAAGCATATGATCAATCGGATTGCATTATCACTTGTTTTTGACAATATTGTGAAAGTCTTAACATAGACTTGCACATACAAGTTAAATCATGCTATAGTAAGGGTGTGAAGTTGATCACAAACAAACATATACCCCTTTGTTTGACCGTGAAAAATTTCTCCCATCCCCTTTGTTCGTGTTGAAAAAGGCCTTGTATTTGCAAGGCCTTTTTCTTATGCTTTAAAACCTTGGTGTTTAAACAAGGGCTGTTTTCGTAAAGTTTGCTGCTTTTGTAAAAGCCATATTACCGTCCTATACACCTTATAAAATAAAGGTTTGATTGTTCTTATATGGTTTGCAGCTCTTTTCTCAGTGAAGTGAAAGACTTGCCGATCTATTATATTAGTATCTAAATAGCAAAAAAGCTTAAAAAAAAGAATTTGACGCTTAGCCAAATTCTTTTTTTATTGAATATGAAAACTTTAGCACAGTTTCTAAAGTTAAGGCAGTCTTGATACGGTCCATCGCCTAGACCCTTGAGGTCCAATAAAGAACAGACTTGATTGGGAAAATCCAGAAATCGATACTCCTTTTAGGAAGGTAAAAATCAACCTTCCTGGAACATTTGCTTGTTGAGACTAACCAAAGCACTTGTACTTTTATTATTAACGATAACCTATTTAGTTTCTTTATCAATATAGCTCCAAAAAGTACCGTATTTCCCTTTTATTACTCTTACCTTCTGTTGTAATACCCATTTTTTTAATTCTTTTTCTACCTCAGTAATTGACATATCATAGACCATTGCTATTTCCTTAGAAGCTACAAGCTTAAATATTTTTAGAAACTGTTCCAATGATGGTAACTGGGCGGGCACTGGTTTTTCATCTAGCATTTCTTGAATAATTTGAACATAAACCTTATATGGATAAAGACCGGTGATTTTTAATCCTTCATCTTCAATATTTTCATTGAAAAATACAAGTGAAGGAATTTCACTTACTTCCATTTCAGATAGTATTTTTAAATCACATTGAAAAGCTTTTGCGGCACTATCTGAATGGATATCATTCAAAAATTCATCAATATCTAAGTTGATACTCCGAGCACACTCAGTAAGAATATCTAAATTCGATACATTTTGCTTTTCCAGAAACAAAACCTCTTGGACTTTTCGCAGAAACCTGATACCCGCTTTTCTTCCCTGTAATTCAGCCGCTTTAATAGCAATAGATGGAAGATAGGGGGTTGAAATAGGGTTTTCAAACCAGAGATCTCCATCACATGACATTCCAGTTCTATTTGCTGTTTTCTCCCAAAGCTGTGCAATTGATTCATACTTCTTAGAGCTGACATTCAATCGGGTTAGATCGGTGCTTAAAACATGCTTTAAGCGGAAGTATTTCCCGTATTCAAGCTGTAGCTTTTTGATGATTGGCTCTAATGCCCAACATTCAGGACATAACGGATCAACAAATATATAAATTTCCAAAGGCTTCTTTTCTGCATTTAAACAGCAATGATAGTTAGGAAGTAGATTATCTTTCAATTTTCTTCACCTATCAATGTGTCAGGTGTGTTGACCATATGCCTTGCGGTAAGTACTAATCTAGAAAAAAACTCATCACGTATTGTTCCATCTAATTTTATTTCATCCATTGCTTCACTCATACATGATAACCACGCTCTCGCACGTGTTGGTGTAATCTCATGTGGAAGATGGCGCGCCCGCATCATTGGATGCCCATGTACTTCAGTATAAAGTTTCGGTCCACCTAAGTATTCAGTTAAGAACATTTTTTGTTTTTGTGCAACTTCCGATAAGTCATCTGGAAAAATTGGGATTAGATCGGGATGTTTCGCTACTTTAGAGTAAAATGCATCAACAAGATTATGCAGTGCTTTTTCCCCGATTACCTCATACGGTACAATACGTTTACCTACCATATGAATATCTCCTTTTAATATATAATTGATCATGTACGTTTATTGTAGCAATGGGAGTAAAATAACTCAAACAAATCGCTTTTTCATTATTATATTTTGTTTTTTGGCGCAAAATATCCAGAATAGACATAAAAAAACGCTACTCTTATTCATCAATAGGAATAGCGTTTTCGTAAATATTAACTATAAAAATGATCTGTTACCTTTTTTACGTAATTTTGTGTTTCTTTAAATGGAGGAATTCCATCATACTTGTCCACATTTCCTGGTCCGGCATTATAAGCAGCAAGCGCTAATGAAACATTTCCATTGTATCGATCCATCATGCTTTTTAAATATTTGCTTCCAGCCAATACATTTTGCTCGGCGTCAAATACGTTGGTTACCCCTAAGCTTTTGGCTGTAGATGGCATAAGTTGCATTAAGCCTGCTGCACCAGATCGACTAACAGCATTTGTGTTGAAGCCAGATTCTTGATGAATCACTGACTGGATTAATTTTGTAGGCAAATTAAATTGCTCACTTGCCTTTTGAATAATAGCTTCAATATCTTTAGGAGCAGTGATTTGTTTTACGGCATTCATTGGTGTAGACTTTACCTGCGTATAATTGAAATTCATTGGCAGTGGAGTGCTTAATGAACGATATAGACTGGAGGATTGGTTCTCCTCGCTTGTAGAATTTAAAGAGTTTTGTAATACACTTGCTAATACCTCTTGGAAGAGTGAACTAGTATCAAAACTTTGTGAAGGTGTTGAGTTTGAAAAATTTTGAAATGCTTGAAGCTCTAATAATGTTCTAAATTGGTTAACTGTTGTCATTTCATTGTTCCTCTTTTATTTATAGATTGTTGCTTTCGCACTTAGAATAATCCTTTAAAAAATCAGGCCTCGAGCTCTTTTTTTCGATATGGTTAACCTTTAATAAAAAGTATTAGAAAAGAGCCTTATAGAATCGTACAATTTTATTATCGGTTTTTCGAATCGGAATGTTTAGTTGATTCATTAATAATTGAAAATTCTTCTTTCCTTGGTGATAGTCAGTCACTTCATATTCTATCTCATAATCTGTTACATTTAAATAGGAACTAATGTCAAATACAAGTAATCCATTTAACACTTTTTTTTCAGCGCGTTTGGTCGTTAAACAACCAAAATATGTTAAGTCATCAAATGGTATGTTCATTCCTTCAAGCTTAGTCCGTACTTCATTGTTTGGAAGTTTTCCAATAGAAATCATTTCGTTAAATTCACTCTGAGTGATGATTTCATTAGTTTCTAATAATCCAACATCAGCAGGCTGTTTTAGTGTTAATTCATAGACATCCTTTTTATGTCGTATCCTTAGGGCACAGTTTTTTTCTCTTAATAAAAAGGATGGAGTATCAAAATAATAATTATCCTGACTGTGAAAATCCTGATCTTTTACTGAAAATGTGCTTTTAATTTGTTCAAATTCTGATTCAGTAACGATGTTTTTAAATTCAATTTCAATTTCACTACTCATTTTTTTCTCCTATAGTCTCATAGTATAATTCATGTCTACATGCATTTTATCAATTGTTGTCTTGCGTGTGCAATCTAGAAATATGGTAAAATGATAATGAAAAGGAAAATGGTCTCCATATTGAGTTTTGTGTTAGAGGTGATGGGAATGAATCATTGGGATCAGTTTTTGGCTCCTTACAAGCAAGCGGTAGATGAGCTTAAGATTAAATTAAAAGGTATGCGTACTCAGTTTGAACAGGAACATATTCACTCGCCAATTGAGTTTGTAACAGGACGTGTAAAACCAATTGCGAGTATTTTAGATAAAGCAATGCAAAAGGGCATTCCTCTTGATCAATTAGAATCAGAAATGCAAGATATAGCAGGTCTTCGAATGATGTGTCAATTTGTGGATGATATAAAAAAGGTAGTCGAATTGATAAGAATGAGAAATGATTTTAAAATTATTGAAGAAAGAGATTATATTTCAAATAATAAGCCCAGTGGATATAGATCCTACCATGTAGTGATTGAATATCCAGTCCAAACGATTCATGGTGAAAAAAGAATTTTAGCCGAAATTCAAATCAGAACCTTAGCGATGAATTTCTGGGCAACCATTGAGCATTCATTAAATTATAAATATCGAGGGCAATTTCCTGAAGACATAAAAATGCGTCTTCAACGAGCAGCAGAAGCAGCATTCCTACTTGATGAAGAAATGTCTGAGATCCGTGAAGAAATACAGGAGGCTCAGGTATTTTTTACGAAAAATAAAGAAAAACATAAAAGTGGAACGAAGAAGACTATGGAATAGAAACAATTGTCAGGGGAGAAGGTGAGTGGATATGAAGTTTTCAATTACTTCAAAAGGAAATGCAGAATCGAATCGCTTAATGCATAAAATCCGTACATACTTACAAGATTTTGGTCTAGAATATGATGAATCACAGCCAGATATCGTTATTTCTGTTGGTGGAGACGGTACATTACTATATGCCTTCCATCGTTATAGTTCACGATTAGATAAGACCGCATTTGTTGGAATACATACTGGTCATTTAGGATTTTATGCCGACTGGGTTCCAGAAGAAATCGAGAAGTTAGTTATTGCCATTGCTAAAACACCTTACCAAGTGGTGGAATACCCTTTACTTGAAGTTATTATTAGGTACCAACATGGTGGGAAAGAAACTAGATATTTAGCTTTAAATGAGTCCACCGTTAAATGCGTCGAAGGTACATTAGTAATGGATATAGAGGTAAGAGGGCAACATTTTGAACGATTCCGTGGAGATGGTTTGTGTATTTCAACTCCATCGGGAAGCACAGCATATAATAAAGCCCTTGGTGGAGCGATAATTCATCCTTCACTAAAGGCAATTCAATTAGCTGAGATGGCATCAATTAATAATCGAGTCTTTAGAACAATTGGGTCTCCATTAATCTTTCCTGGTCATCACACCTGTACGTTAAAGCCTGTGCGAGAACAGGATTTTATGATCACGATTGACCATCTGACTCTATTACATAAAGATGTAAAATCAATTCAATTCCGTGTCGCGGATGAAAAAATTCGATTTGCCCGTTTTCGTCCATTTCCATTTTGGAAAAGAGTGCATGATTCATTTATTGCTGATTAAATGATAACGGAGGATTACAGTGGCATCATACTCATTACAATGGTTCATAGATAGTAAAGATGAAGGAAAAACCATTAAACAATTTTTAAGTGAGCAGTATATATCACGAAGACAACTAACGGATATTAAATTCTCTGGTGGAAGAATTTTAGTGAATGGTAGGGAAGAAAATGTTCTCTACCATTTACGTAGTGGGGATAGTCTTGATATTATTTTTCCGCCAGAAAAAAGCAGTGAAACATTAATCGGTGAAGACATAGCATTAGATATTCGCTATGAGGATTCAGATATATTAGTCATTGAGAAGCCTCCTTTCATGAATACTATACCTTCCAGAGAGCATCCGAATGGAAGTCTTGCTAATGCAATTATCGGTTATTATCAGAAAAAGTCGATAGAAGCAACAGTTCATATTGTCACTCGTCTTGATCGAAATACATCGGGGTTAGTTCTAGTGGCGAAACATCGTTATATGCATCATTTATTAAGCCAAATGCAGCAAAAACGCCATATCAAACGGACATATGAAGCTCTTGTTAGCGGCGTAATGGGTAATCGAAGCGGAACGATCGATGCACCAATCGGCCGTAAAGACACAAGTATTATTGAAAGAGAAGTAAGAGCAGATGGTCAAAGTGCGCGCACGAATTTTGAAGTGTTAAAGCAGTACAAAGATTTTTGCCATTTAAAAATATGGCTAGACACAGGGAGAACTCATCAAATTCGTGTTCACATGTCTTATATAGGACATCCTTTGTTAGGGGATGAATTATATGGGGGAGATATCTCAAAATATGATCGGCAAGCTTTGCATTGCAGTCAGTTAGAATTTTGCCATCCGATCTCAAAGCAGCAATTTATCTTTCATAGCAAGTTCCCATTTGACTGAATTATTTATTTATACACAGTCGGACAGTGTTAAGAGTGTAAAATCATTCGGTAGGGCTTTTATAAAAGCAAAATAGAAAAAAATAGTCTGTTTACTTATCGTAAACTAGGAGTTGAACGGACATTAGGTACAATATTTGCGAAAAAGTAAAGAGGATGTACGCTATTTGACCCAATACCGGTACCTATGTCCGCAACCAAAAGTTATAATCTCACAAATAAGGGAACGGCTATACGGAAAATTCAATTAAATGTTCGAAACTTCTCCGAAACAAAAGGCATGGAGGATGGGACAGATACAACTTCCATCTCCGGATAGCGTAGTGCAGTTAGTTGTCCACCAAAGACGGCTCCAGTATCAATGTTCACTGTGTTTCCCACAAATCTTGCCTTACATACAGGTGTATGGCCGTAGACGATGAATGGCTTACCTGTATACTGCTTGGCCCAATCTCTTCTAACAGGTGATCCATCTTCATGCTTTTCCCCGCTAATATCTCCATATAAAACAAAGGTTTTAACACTTTTATGGAATTTACCTATGTAATCTTCCTTTATGCCAGCATGAGCAATAAGTAGTTTTTTATGATCTAACACTTGATAAAGTGGTGATTCCTCATATAACTGCATAAACATTTTTTTATAATGATTTTCTTCTTTTTTCGTGCATGCTTCAAGCTCAGCCACGGTCGTTTCTAATCCATGTGTGATTTGAACTTTCCTTCCTAAAAAGTAACGATAGAGTTTATTACAATGATTTCCAGGTACATAATAGGCAAGCTGTTGGTTCCACAGCTTCCATACAATTTCAATAATTTTTAATGAGTGTGGTCCACGATCTGTTAAATCACCAACAAAACCTAGTTTTCTTTGGTCATGGATAGGGTAGCCGGAACTCCAATCATATCCAAGTTTTATCGTTAGATTGTAAAATTCTTCGTAACATCCATGTATATCACCAATAATATCTATTTTCATCCCAAGTCTCCTTAGTTACATCATTTTTTACTATATTTTTTATGATTCTTTTAGGTTTCATGCAAAATAACAATAATTAGTGGAAATATAAAAATAGTTAAAATAAATTGTAACAAATTTTAATGGTTATTTAACGACAAGCAATAAAAGTTTTGTTAGTATATTGAGATATAAAAAGAAGGCTGTTTTCTTTTAGTATCATTTTGTTTTGTAAAAGCTCCACTACTGGCTTTTTACACTTCATTAAGGGTTCAGCGTTCTTATGAAGTTTACAGCTCTTTTCTCAGTGGAATGAAGGACTTGTTGATCTTCAAGCTATTTTTATTAGTTCTTAATAGAGAAAAGAGTAGAAAAGAAAGGGGAGGAATTATGGAAGGTGGATCACTTACTTCAATTGTAATAGTAGTTGTAGCAGCGTTCCTAACACCACTGTTACTTCACCGCTTTAAATTGAATGTTATACCTGTAGTAATTGGTGAAATAATTGTTGGTTTAATAATAGGGAAAAGCGGATTTGATTTAATCGAGAAGGATATGTGGCTTCAAACATTATCGACTTTAGGTTTTATTTTTCTAATGTTCTTAAGTGGCTTAGAAATAGATTTTACCGCATTTTCTGGTGGGAAAAAGTCAATAACCTTGCCAAATGGGAAGAAGGAACCGAATCGATTAAAGGTAGCAACCATCATATTTATTGGAATCCTAATCGTTTCTATCCTACTTGCCTATTTGTTTGTATTTATAGGATTAATGGATGATGTCATGTTGTTAACATTGATTATTTCTACGATCTCATTAGGTGTGGTTGTACCGACATTAAAGGATGCCCACATAATGAAAACGGGAATTGGTCAGATCATTTTGTTAATTGCAGTGATCGCAGATTTAGTTACGATGATTTTACTAACCGTTTATGTCTCTTTAACAGGTGGTGGCGAAGGGAATTTATGGTTAATATTGATTTTATTTGCTGCAGGGGTTTTTCTTTATTTCATTGGAAAACGATTTAAGACAAGAGCTCTCTTTGAGAAGCTTTCAAGGGGAACAACACAGATTGGAACTAGAGCTGTGTTCACCCTGATACTTGTTCTTGTTGCACTTTCAGAATCTGTTGGAGCAGAAAATATTTTGGGGGCATTCTTAGCAGGAACACTTGTCTCATTGTTAGCACCGAATCAGGAAATGATTCGCCAACTTGATTCATTTGGGTATGGTTTCCTTATTCCTATATTCTTTGTTATGGTTGGGGTTGATCTTGATCTTTGGTCACTACTTAGCGATAAACACTTGCTCTTATTAATTCCATTATTGATAATAGCATTTTTGATCTCTAAGTTTATTCCTGTATTCTTATTGAAAAAATGGTATGATACTAAAACTGTTGTCTCATCTGCATTCTTGCTAACGTCAACATTATCATTAGTGATTGCCGCAGCAAAAATTGCTGAAAGAATTGGGGCAATTACAGCAGCAATGAGTGGAACATTCATATTAGTAGCTGTTATTACTTGTATCATTACACCGATTTTATTCCGAAAGATTTTTCCAAAGGAAAATTTACAAGAGAGAAAATTAAAGGTTTCACTTGTAGGAGCGAACCAACTGACATTATCAGTTACAAGGGAGTTAAGTTCGAAATTATATGAGGTAACACTCTACCATACGATTTTAGACAAAGAAGAAAAACAAATAGCGAGTTCACTTTTTAATGTTAAAGAAATTCATGATTATGAGGTTGCTACTTTAGAAGCAGAAGGTATTTTTTCATCTGATATTATTGTGATAATGTCTGGAGACGAGGAAGTAAATGCTCCACTTGCGATTGAAGCAAAGCATCGGAAGGTAGAACGAGTCATTGCACGAATTGAGACACCGGATCTTCAAGAGATGCTGAGAAATCAAGAAGTAGAGGTATTTTCAACATTGCTTTCAACGCAAGCCTTGTTGAGATCACTGATCGAATCACCGAGTGTAATGAAAATATTGACAAACCAAGATACATCATTACATGAAATTAATATGCTCAATCATGAATTCGAGGGCATGACATTGAGGAAGTTTCCATTTACAGGAGATGTCATCTTTGTACGGATTTTCCGTGGAAAGGACTCCATTGTTCCACACGGAGATACGGAATTGCATATGAATGATCGATTAATAGTTACCGGTTCTAACGAATATGTAGATGATTTAAAGAGAGAATTAGAATTTTGTGAATGGTGTTAGGTTATAAAATAGAAAGAAGCTGGTTATTTCATTCATACTAGCTTCTTTTCTATCAATAATCATATATTTGCTTTGCAAGAGGAGTTAAATCATGTAATATTAGTACTAGGTACTAATAACTTGTGATAACTTGTTGCGAAATTTACATAAAAAGTAACAAATATAATTGTACTTATACATAAACGAGGAGGAATATTCAAAGATGAATCTTTCTTTACAAGGAAAAACATATGTAGTGATGGGTGTAGCTAATAAACGAAGTATTGCATGGGGAATTGCACGTTCCTTACATGAGGCTGGTGCACGATTAATTTTTACTTACGGACGAGAACGTACGGAGAAAAGTGTTCGTCAGCTTGTCGAATCATTAGAAACAACAGACTCAATTATTTTACAGTGTGATGTAACAAGTGATGAACAAATTCATTCTTGCTTTAGCAAAATTAAGGAAGAAGTTGGTACGATTCATGGAATTGCTCACTGTGTGGCCTTTGCTAATAAAGAGGAGCTAAGTGGTGAATTTTTAAATGTTACACGTGAAGGCTTCCTTCTTGCACAAAATATTAGTTCTTATTCACTTTCTGCTGTGGCAAAGGAAGTAAAGAATTTAGAATTAATGTCTGAAGGTGGAAGTTTCGTTACGTTGTCCTATTTAGGAGGAGAACGGGTGATGACGAACTACAATGTTATGGGTGTGGCAAAAGCTTCACTAGAAGCTAGTGTGAAGTATTTAGCAAGTGATCTTGGAAAATATGGAATACGTGTTAATTCCATATCAGCAGGACCAATTCGTACGTTATCTGCTAAAGGGGTTAGTGATTTTAATACTATTTTAAAAGAGGTTGAAGAGAAAGCTCCTTTACGTCGTGTAACGACACAGGAAGAAGTAGGCGATACAGCTGTGTTCTTATTCAGTGAGATGTCTCGTGGTATTACTGGTGAAAATATTCACGTGGACTCGGGGTATCATATTATTGGATATTAATGAATCTCAAAATAAAAAAACGGGGTAGTCTGAGTTTATCAATAGACTATCCCGTTTTTTTGTATGTTTCAGGCTTAACACCTATTTTTGTATTTTTCGACAACTGTACCTTACGGGCAAGGTCTAATATTTATATAATACATTAACCCGACAGATAAGGAGGTAAAGTTTGATTATTAGAACAAATCTTGATGTATTTCAAAAGAATATAGAACATTCTGGAATTGGATTATACAGTTATCGGAGGAATTCATTTTGAAAATTTTAGCACTAATGACCTTTGATATATTCAGGTTTTCACTTGGAGCAGCACTCGAAAATTTAGGTCATGAGGTAAGATATTTAGGGGAATTTGATGCTAGTGATCTTGAGAAGGAAATACTTGATTTTAAACCAGATATGGTAATCGATATGGGATGGGATGTTTGGCAGCAAGATAAATATCAAGATGGAGAACTTGAGTCTATTCGTGACGTGATAAAAAAATATCAATTATTTCATTTATATTTTGCCGAAGAGGATTGGCTCCATTTTGAACGATGGTCAAAACGTTATTGTAAAATTATGCAACCATCCTTTGTGCTAACTAGAAGTCCATTAACCATTCGTGGATATGAAGAAATGGGTATTCCAGCCACCTTTTTTGATGTTGGTACCAATCCAGATTTTCATAAACCATCTGCTTTTAATCCTGAATATGCATGTGATGTAGCTGTTGTCGGTACGGGTAATTTTACAATCGGAGAGATACGCTATAAGAGTGTAAATGATTTAGTCGTGCCATTAATAGATACAGATTTTGATGTGAAAATATGGGGAAGAGATTGGGACGTATTAGATTGGTGTTATTTAAATAAGAAGATACCTGAACACATGCTTAAAGGAAAACTACCATTCACGGAAACTCCTTCTGTTTTTAGCTCCGCAAAAATTTGTATTAGTTTACAAACCTGTAATGATCAACTTAGCAGTCGCACACTAGATATATTATCCTCAGGAGGATTTTTGTTAACTTCCAATACAAAGGCTGTTCGAGAGAAACTCCTTCCTGGTGTGAATTGCGCAGTTACTAATTCACGTGAAGAAACACTAGAATTAGTTTCCTATTATTTGCAAAATGAGCAAGAAAGAATACAAATCGCTAGAGAAGGTCATAAAACTGCAATTGAGAAATTTTCCTATCAAAAATCACTTTCCACCGTTTGGCCAGAAATTGAGAGGGAATGGGCAAGAAACCAACCACTTCAATTAAGATCATCCTTACAAAATTTAATAAAGAATGGGGATTTTAAAGAACCACTGGAACTAGATTGGGTTACTCATCAGGCAGAATTAGTAGAAGATAAGGGATATAAAGGTTCTGGAAGTATTAGGTTTATGGATGGAGAGGAAAATGCATTTATTCAACAGAAAGTTACCGTTGCACCTTATAAGAACTACCTTTTATCCGCTTGGTTGGCTAAAGAAGGGGAAAAGGTTGGAGCACCTATAAATATAATCATTTATTATTATACAAAAAATCATGAAATTATAGAAATTGGTTTATATACGTCCCTTTTCTCAACTGACATGAGTGATGTATCCGAAAATAAATGGTTTGGTTTTCGTGCAGTAACATTAAATGTACCGGAAAATGCGGATTATGCGCAAATTTTAATAAATAAGCTTCCTAACAAGGATAGTGCACCTGTTCTTCTTTCATTATGTGAATTAAGGGAAATTGTTTTATAAGTGTAATATGAGGAGCCTATTAACATACAAAATGATTATTTTTTCGGCATGAAAACCTAACTTCAACTACTATTTATCGAAAAATAGTGTCTTGTACCTTTCGAAATAATTATACGAAACATAATTTGTAAAAGAACATTTCAGAAAGGGGCAACAAAGTGATAAAAGACAAAACACAAAAAATAGCAGTGATCGGTTTAGGATTTGTAGGGCTTCCATTAACGATGCTTTTAGTTGAAAAAGGTTATAAAGTCATTGGTATTGATATTGATAAGAAAAAGATTGAATCCATTAGAAATAGCAAAAGTTATATTTCAGATATAAGTGATGATAGCTTAAAAAATGCAAATCAGTCTAAACGATTTTTGGTCACTACAAATAATGACGAGATCAAAAATGTGGACACAGTCATCATTTGCGTACCAACTCCATTAAATGGTGATAAGTCACCCAATTTGGATTATGTAGTAAGCGCAGCAGAATCAATTCAGAAAAGGATTCAAAAAGGTCAATTAATTGTTTTAGAAAGCTCAACATTTCCTGGAACGACAAGAGAAATCGTTCAACCAATTCTTGAGAAAAGTGGCTTACAAGCAGGTAAAGATTTTCATCTTGCCTATTCTCCAGAAAGAGTAGATCCTGGAAATCAGCATTTTGGTATTGAAAATACACCTAAAGTAGTGGGTGGCATTACTGAAACATGTAAAAGTGTTGCAGTTGAACTCTATTCACATATCTATAATGATGTGGTACCTGTCTCTTCATCAGAGGTTGCAGAGTTTACGAAACTATTAGAAAATACTTATCGATTTGTCAATATTTCTTTTATTAATGAAATGGCAATGCTATGCAATGAATTGGGCATTAATTTATGGGAGGTTATTGAAGCTGCAAGTACAAAACCTTACGGATATCATCCGTTTTATCCAGGTCCTGGTGTAAGCGGCCATTGTATTCCAGTTGATCCCCTCTATTTACAGTATATTATTCAGCAAAAAGGATTAAATAGTCAGTTTATACATTTATCAGATCAGATGAATAAAGAAATCGTTGATTATATCGTTAAGCTTACATTTAAAATAGCAAAGAAAGAGAATCCTACTATTCTTATTTATGGGGTCACTTATAAAAAGGATATTAGTGATGTAAGAGATTCCAGAGCCATCGATATTTTTAAGGAACTATTAGTACAAGGGGCACAAGTAGATTATCATGATCCCTTTGTTCCGGAAGTAAATATTAGCGGGAAAAGAATAAAAGGTACTGTGATTAATCCACAAATGATAAGTAAATATGATGTGGTTCTTATTTTAACAGATCATACACAAATTCCTGCAGAAGCAATTGCTCAACATGCAAAAGCGATTTTTGATACAAGAGCTGTGTATAAAGACGTCGATCTATTAAAAGGAAAAATTAAGCAGTTAGGAAATGGGTTATTTGTATGAGTCGATTAGCTTAAAAGTACAATTTGCTACACTGTTAGTTTAATATGAAAAATTATCTTTGAAAGTGGGATATTTGTAAATGGAGAAAATTACAGTGTTGAAAAATACTTCGAAAATGATTCAAAAAGAAATGAAAAGAGTTACGAATCAAATTTCCAGTAATTTGTCTCTTGGTTTAAGTTCACTGCCAATAAAAATATCAAGGGAAAAGGAAATAGAAAATACTTTAAATATTCAAATTAGTAAACCAAAACCTCCAGATTTTCTAAGAAAAAACATTGAAATGTTAACAGAAATCATCGATCAAAAAATACTAGAGAATTCGAACTTAATGGAAGAGTTACTATACGGAAAGAAAACACAAATGAAAGAACCAGAGAATAAACAGGAAAAAAAAGAGGTTGCAAAACCTGCAGTTAAAAGCGATTTAAGCTTAGTGAATTTAAGCGAAAAGCAACAGGATAAGGCAAATAAGAAAATTAATGTAGAAGCTGCATCTGAGCTAAAAACCGGTACTAAAAGCGATTCAAACTTGGTGAATATAAACAAACCGCAACAGGAGAAGGTAAATAAGGAAATTAATATAGAAGCTGCATCTAAGACAATAACTAGTACTAAAAGAAATTCAAACTTAGTGAACTTAAGCGAACGGCTGCACGATTTGGTAAATAAAAACATTCATGTAGAAACAGCATCTGAGACAATAACTGGTACATTATTAGAGGTTAAAGAGGATTATATTATTGTCGGGTATACAATATTAATACCACTCAATCAAATAATAGGAATATCAGAAATAGTGGAGGAGGAAATCTAATGGCTGAAGCTTATTTTAAGGATGAGTTGGCTAGTTATATTGGATCAGATATCGAATTAGGGATGCAATCTGAAATGACCGATGGCCTATTAGAAGAAGTTAATAATAATGGTGTGAGAATTGCTAGATGGATAAACTATGGTTCGAAAATAAATAATGACATCGCATTAGATACGATTCATTATGTTCGCATTCTATAAAATGCTATAGCTCTTTGATTGTTTTACTAGTAAGAGAATGATTCCACGCGCAATGCATATCTAATGTGCTATAGCTATTTTTTACATTGAATATTGTATTGTGGTGGAAGTCTTTTTTGATTTTTTCGGTCCCTTTTGTTTCTTTAAGTTAAGGCAATAATTATATAGCATGTAATCTTTATAATAATTGGACTCTCTACCATTGGACAAAGCACGGTTCAATTATTAGATATAAATGCTATATATAGCTAAAGAAAAGGAGTTAAAGAAAATATGTCCAATATGTCTACTGGCTATATGACAGCCGAACAACATTCTATCACCAATCATATATGTGTGTTACCTGTAGGGGATTTATTAAATAAGGAAATGGGGAACTGGTCGACAGAGGAATTGAAGTATTGCCAATACTATTTCGAAAATGGCCAACCACTTGATACATTTTTCCGTTCATATATATTTGATCCCATTCGCATAAGAGATGATTATTATATCCATGCTATGCACACAGGACTAGGTAAACAAGCGAGAATTAGTGATTGGATGTTAGTGATTGATCATTTATTTGATGAAAATGTTAATCTTCATGCATTAGCACAGAATACAAATGAAGGAGAAGTTAATGAAGTTTGGGTTACCATTCCTTACCCCCATCCCCTTCAAGAAAACTATGGTACAGTATTAGAAGAGAAATTAGATTTTACAAATGATGAAGATCGCTTAAAAGCCATTAAGTGGTGGATTGAATGCTTCCTCATACGTTGGCAGAAGGAAGAAGGGCTACATCAGAAGTTAGCTTTTAAAGGATTTGTTTGGCAGAGAAGTTCGATAAATACAGGAGATGAACAAATTGTAAAGGACACGAATGATTATATTCACCAAAAAGGATATCTGACATTGTGGTTATTTAATTACGGTTCTCCAGGATGTGCACAATGGGATACTTTAAACTTTGATGCGGCTTGTGCTAATCCTAACTATTATGGTAATACAGAAGTTGACACTAATTGGATAAAAAACACAACCGTTTTTTCACAATATTATCATACAGGGATCCAAATAAGTTTTGGGACTGGGATGTTATTTAATAATACTCATCTATATGATTATCTCAATTTTGGTGTAAGTGAAGGATATATGATGAATAGTCTAATCGCTTTTCAATTTCCAAACCAAACGTTGAAAAAAATTTATCTGAACCATCCTGATGAGTATAAAAATATGTACTTATTTACTAAAAAACAATATGAACCTATTCAGCAATAATAGATTATTTATGAAAAAAAGCAACCTATTAAAATAGTTTGAACTGCGCCCTAAATTTCGGACAGTTTAATAAAAGTAACCCTGCTATTTAAGCAGCGATTAGATGACTTCGGTATTCTGCCGGAGTCATCTTTTTTAAATTCCATTGTCTTCTTGATGCATTATAGAAAATCATATATTGATTAACTAATTGTTTTAGTTCTTCAAATGTATGAACTTCTTTATAGTCCATTTCATCTTTCATATGTCCAAAGAAGGATTCCATTGGTGCATTATCGATACAGTTCCCTCTACGTGACATAGATTGTTTCAAATTCATCTGTTTCACCCTTTTTTGAAATTCTGGATGCGTGTAATGGAAACCTTGATCAGAGTGTATCATGGCTTCTGGATGTATATTATTCCCTAATTTCTCTTCTAATTTTGCTAGAGTATTGTAAACAATCGACATTTTCAATGTTTGTGATAATTCATATGCCACTATTTCACGTGTAGCGACATCCTTAACACAGGATAGATAGGCTGTTTTTCCTCGATACTTTAAATAGGTAATGTCAGTTAAAAATACTTTTTCCGGCTCGTCTTGTGTAAATTCACGGTTTAATCTATTTGGTAATGTCTTATGTTCTTGAGTAGCTTTTGCAATATTTTTATATGGGTTTGCACGTCGCACTTTCGCAAAGAAATTATACTTGCGCATTAGACGGCGTATTTTCTTTGGGTTCATTGGGTTTTCAAGTAATTCACATACTTTCATATAAAGTCCACGATAGCCAACTTTCCCTTTGAATGCATCATAGATGCACTTTAAAAAGAGATAATCCTCATAATCATTGTTCTCTCGAATGGCATGTTTTTCAGTATTCCGCAGCCATGCATAATAACCACTGCGACTAACATGTGCGACAGTACATAGCTCAGAGACACTATTGATTAGTTGATATTTACGAATTACTTCATTGATGACTGCGTATTTTTCATGTGGAGCTACTTGTGTTTCTTCGCCTTCCTTTCGAGTTCCTCTAGCTTTTTTAGTAATTCAATTTCAGCTTCGAGATAACGAATACGAGCCTCTGCTTTTTCTAGCTTCTTATCAGCGGATAACTCACTAGTTGTTGGTCTTCCCGTACTTCCTTTTCCTCGACGTTCTTCCAAAAAACCATTTTCTCCATATTGATTAAAAGTATTTCTCCAACGCTTCAAAGCTGATTTAGCTTTTTTAGGGCCAATCATTTCAAGATCAAACCCATTTTCTATAAAGATTTGAGTAGGTCCTTTCCCAGCTAAGTTCTCATTTACTGCTTTAATTTTAAATTCAGGTGTATATTGAATCGCTCGGTCAGATACTGAAGCAACATTGGGATTGGCTTCTAATAGTTGACGTTGATGTTCATTAAAATAGATTTTACTCATAAGATAACTCCCGTTCAAATTAATTATGTTAAGTATAACGGGCTTTTCCCATAGAAAAAACCCCGAATAGGGCACTTTTTTTTAAGTGTCTACTATTCGGGGTTCAGTTCAGTTTTATTTAATAGGTTGCTTTTTATTTTTTTGATTTAATCTCATTTGTTAAACATTTAAGTAATGTTATAACTATATAAATAAGTTGGAGAATGAGGAGCTCATCAATACACTAAAGAAAAAGAGCTGCAAACTTCTTAAGAGCATTGAATCCTTAATTAGGGAGAAAAGTTGTCAGTAGATCCTTCAACAAACTATCTTAAAACAGCTTATTATAATTGTGAATAAATAGACAGGAGCTGATCAGCAACAGCGTGGTGTCCATGCACACGTATTGCATATTCTCTTCCAAGAATACCTACATTTAAACGTAACATCGGATTATCAAGTAATAATTTAATTTGATTATATAAATTATCGGGATTGGCATTTACAATTGGCAATACACTTGGAAATTTTGTAATGAGATCCGGACGAATATATGTGATGACAGGTTTTCCGAGTGCCATCGATTCCACACTCAATAGACCGTATGAGCCACATAATACTTGATCAACAATAATATCGGCTTTTTCATATAGCTTAATAACTTCATCATGATTCATTTTTTCTATTCTTTGGTAGTCAAAAGTATGTGTTTTTCGTAATTCCGCTAGAGTATTCTCGATATAGGTGGTGCCTTTGAAATCAGGATTAGTTGGTGCATGTAAAATTAAAGGTTTATCTTTATCCACTTTTGGAAAATGAGGATAGAACTTACTGATATCGATGGCAATGGGTACGACATGAACTTTTTCATAATAGTCTTTGACATAATCATATACCTCATAATCCTGAACAATTGCATGTTTAATATACTTAGATATTTTTGTTAAATTTTCGTGCATAACTTCATTTGGAGGAGAATCACCTGTATATGCATATGGATTATTTACTTTAGCAAGGTCATGGAATCTAACATCATTCCCCCAGTGATGCATAATCATTTTTTTTCGCTTTGACTGTAAATAAGGAAGATCCTCATGATTTTCATGTAGTGTTGTATTGTAATGGAAATGAAAGATATCAAACGAATTAATAATATCCTCTTGATTTGCTTTAATTTGATTTAAGTCTGTATTAACTAAGTGGTCTTTATACCCTAAGTATGAATGAAATGTATTATAACCTACAGAGTAATGCCCTTTTGCTTTGAGAGCATCACTCAATATTCCCATTTGTCCAGCTATTTCAACGATTCCATGAAAAATATTCATGGGGTTTCACCTCTATTCAGCCAGGCATAGGTTTTAGTCAAACCAGTAACAAGATCATTTTTACAACTCCAACCATAGCTTTTAAGTAGAGTATTATCTAGGCAGCGTCTTTGAACAATGTCCACGCTTCTTTTTGGTTGGAAATTTAATCTGACATTTGTTAATCCGGTAATGGTTGTAATATTTTTAGCTAATTCTAAAATACTTGTTTCCTTTTTTGTACCAACATTAAATACGCGCCCAATCATTTGGTCATTAGATGCAGCTAAAAGGATGGCATCCAGAGCATCATCGATATACGTGAAATCTCGAGTCTGTTTTCCATCATCATAGATGGTTAATGGTGCATCATTGCCTGCCTCTTCAAAAAATTTAGCTACAACACCACAATAAGGATTACTAATTAGTTGACCTGGCCCATAAACATTGGATAAACGGAGAATTGTAGTTGGTAATTGATACATATGATGGTAAACTTGACAATAATGTTCGGTTGAAAATTTACTTGCTGAATAAGGTAACTTGATATTGTAGTAAGATTCCGGAGTAGGTAACATACTTGCATCGCCATATACAGATGCGGTGGAAGTATAGATAAATCTTTTTAGCTTGGGGGATAATTCCTGAGATTTTTGCAGAAGAAGCCAGCCCCCATAAAGATTAGTATCAAAATCCTCCTTCACATTGTTATAGGATAATACAAGATTTTTACAAGCTAAATGAAATATAAAGTCTACATTTGGAAGAATTTTATTTAGAATAGCTTCATTTGTGATGCTTTCATGATAAAAAGTGATTTTTGGATCTTTGGGAACGGAAGAAATGTTACCAGTAGAAAGATCATCAATGATATAGATGGAATCAGATAAAGGAAGTAATTTTTTAACTAATTGTGACCCTAAAAAACCAGCTCCACCAGTGACTAGAACATGACCAAAATTCATTTTGCACTTCCACCTCCATCGGATTTCATCGTTGCTGTTGAAAAAGAATGAATAGGGAGATCGATGGGTAAATGATTTAAATATGATTGATAAATGGCAAAGATGGTTTCGATAGCTTTTTTTCCTTCATTCCCATCAACAAGGAGTTGCTCCGAAGATTGAATGGATTGAATCACGTTTTCATACATGTATTCCTCTTCATTATGATCCTTTAGTAATTGTTCTAATTCATCAATATCCACCTCTTCACCTTCGATATACCACCGGCTTATTTTATTTAATGAAGGTCCTTCCAAAGACATACAACCTTTTTCACCGAAGATGGATAACTGATAACCGAGATTATTTGGTTGGGTAACTACATTTGCTTCAATTAATCCTTTTGTTCCATTTGTAAAAGTTAAAATTCCTAATGCAATATCTTCAGTTTCTTTCATCCTGGTAAAGGAGGAAATGTCTCCATAAACAGTTTTTACATCCCCTAAAAACCACTGTAATAAATCAATCATATGAATCCCTTGGTTAAGGAGCATCCCTCCGTCTTGTTTCCAATCTCCACGCCATGGAGCTTCTTGATAATATTCAAGGGAACGATTAATCCGTATTGAAGCCACCCCTAAATAAGGAGTACCGATTCGTCCTTCATCAATCACCTGTTTAATCCGCTTCATGATCGGTTTAAAGCGCATTTGATGGCAAATACAAAGTTTTAAATGATTGACCTTGGCGAGCTGAATTAGTTCATCAGCTTCTTTTAAAGATAAGGTCATGGGTTTTTCAAGAATGACATGTTTTCCGGCGATTAATGCGATTTTAGCCATTTCTGCATGTAAGCCAGAAAGAGTGGAAATAATCACAGCATCTACTTCATTATATTCTAGTAAATCACTATAATTCTCGAACATTTGAAGGGAGTGATTTTTATTTGATTGAGTCTGATATTTTTTTATTGCAATATTCATTCGATCTTTATTAAGATCACTAACCGCCACAAGTTTTGCTTCAGGACAATTAGCTAACGCTTCTATATGACGGTCAGATATATAGCCGCAGCCGATTAATCCAAAATTAACAACCATCTTGATTGTCCACCTCATTTAATAATATAGAAATCACCTGATCCTGATCTTTTTCAGATAGAAAAGGGGACATTGGTAATGCGAATAGTGTTTCTGAAAGACCTTCAGCTATAGGAAAATCTCCCTTTTTGTATGATAAGTTGGAGTATACCTCCTGCAAATGAAGACATAGTGGATAGTAAATGCCTGAATGTATATCATGATTTTGTAATGTTTGAAGTATTTTTTCACGTAATGTAGATCCAACACAATACAGGTGGAAAATATGGGAACGATTTTCTTTTATTTTCGGAAGTTTGAACAGATTGGAATTTCCAAGCCCCTTGTTATAACGAGCTGCTAAGTCATTTCGTTTTTCATTCCATTCATCAATTTTATCTAATAGGACTAATAAAATAGCTGCATGTATTTCATCTAGTCGACTATTATATCCAATCGAATTATGAAAGTATTTTTGCGTTGTTCCATGTGTGCGAAGATTGCGTAGCTTAGAAGCGAGATTGAGATCGGATGTAGTTATAATGCCACCATCACCCACAGTACCTAAATTTTTGGTCGGGAAAAATGAAAAGCATGCAGCATCTCCTATAGAACCTACAGGTTGATTCTTATAGGTCGCTCCAAAAGCTTGACAAGCATCTTCAATGACGATTAATTGATGTTTTTTCGCAATTTTTTTGATTTCATCCATATCAGCTGGTTGACCGAATAAGTGAATAGGTATAATGGCTTTAGTTGCTGAAGTTATTTTATCTTCAATTTTTAAAGGATCCAATGTATATGATTCCGGATCAACATCTACAAATACAGGGGTAGCTCCTACACGTGAGACTGCTTCCGCACTAGCAAAGAAAGTAAATGGAGAAGTGATGACTTCATCTCCAGGGCCAATACCATATGCATCCAATGTAAGAACAAGGGCATCGGTTCCGTTAGCTACAGCAACAGCGTCTAATGTTCCAAGTTTCTTCGCTATTTTTCTCTCGAGTTCATCTACTTTGGGTCCTAACACATATTGACCACTTTCTAATACCTTTTCTATCTCTTTTAAAATTTCATGTTTTACTGAAAGGAATTGTTCTTTTAGTTCTATTAATTGAATCATGTTGTTCCTCCTAACTTTATTTCCTGTCATCAACATAATTTATGTTCAGAAAGGTTGTAGTGTAACGGCAGCTACACATACAATCATTAAGTCTAGTAGTAATTGTTTGTAATTCAACATTTTCATTGATACCGTTTTTCCAATAAAAGTTTTATTGAAGGGACATATATAATATTAGCGAGGAAAGGCTTTTAATCTTCTATCATACAAAAAACTACCATTTAATGGCAGTTTTTCATGTAGGATTTTTTTTATTAATATTTAATTTGTCTTCTAGTAATTTCTTATTGTGAAGAATTCTTTCATCGTTTGGACGATAAGAATAAGCTTTTTCATTGTGTTCATATGAATTCTGAAAATCTCCTAAATTATAATAGCAAACGCACATTTGTAAATGTGGATACCAAGTATAATAGGCAGGATACGTGAAGCTCCATTGATTGGTATCGGCTTCACTTTGCGCAGCTATTGAATACCAATAAATCGCATTCTTATATTCTCGCTTACGTTGGAAATTGTAACCGATTCGGCTACAGGCCTCTGGACGGGGTGTTTTGGAATACACAAATGATTGAAATAGGCTCTTTAGCTCATTATCTAAATCTCCAAGAAAGCGATAGCAATCAGCCTTATTAATACATGCGTATACTTTATCTTCAATCCATCCTTCTTTTATAGACAAGTTTTGATCATAGCTTTCAATTGCCTTTTCATAATGACCATTTTCTCTAAGTTCATTTCCATAATAAAAATAATCTCTTGCCGAAAAAGTATCGCCACGATCAATTTTTGTTTGATATATATTTAAATTACGTCCTGTTGAATGACTGATTTTTTTGTGTTTAATTGCAATATCAGAATTAATAATCTTTCCATAAACTTCGAGGTAGTTATGGCAATCGCCTTTCCATAGAAAATTTCTTGATCGTTTAACTAAACGATTTCTCCGATAACGCAAGGTAACATTTCCGTACTCGTCAGTACCTGCATCATAAAACATTGAAACAGAATCCACAGAAGGGTCCAAGGATTCTTTTAATTCCTTTAGCTTTTTCTGGTCTTCCTCAAGCAATACATCATCCGCGTCTATATAGAAAATATAGTCTTTTGTAGCGTGTCTAAAAGACTCGTTTCTAGCGTCTGCAAAGTTTCCCGTCCACTCAAAGAAATAAACACGATCTGTATATTCTTTTGCTATTTCCACCGTTCGATCAGTTGAGCCTGTATCAACGATATTAATTTCATCAACAATATCTTTTACAGTTTCTAAACACCGAGCTAGGACCTCTTCTTCATTTTTTACAATCATACATAAGCTAATTGTTACCAAATAAAAGCACACTCCTTTATTACACATTATTTTTTGCACGGATTGTGTTGCATTTTTTTATATCTTTTACTTTTAATTTTACTGCTTCTAAATCTTATATGGTTTGAAATTATATAGAAGTTAACTATAAAAAATTTACATTGGTATATTTTATATTGCTACCTTATTAATTTACTCAATGCGATCATTTTTGCTTGTATATAAACCTATACTATTGATAAATAAACATACTTTGTTCTTTTATTATTTAGGGAGGAGGGTACTTAAAATACCCTCAACATTTAGGTGAAGACAATCAGGTTTAAATTTCGGTTTATTGCATTAATAGCTGTAACATTACTTTCCACCGTACTTATAACTCGAATTTGATAGGTCGTAGATGCAGTAGCAGGTGCAGTATCCACGTAGGTATCTGCCATATTAAATCTTGCTGTACCTGCTCCTGGTTGATTTCGAATTAATTCTCTTGTTTGGAGCAGTGTGGTGCCGCGATATAAACGAACCTCTATTGTGAAGCTGTTGTTTGCTGTGGCTGTTACTTCAATCGTCAATGCACTATCAATCTTGATATTTTGATTTGCTAATGGTGTTGCTGTAACACTGGCAACGGTAACTTCGGTATTTATAGGTGTAATTGCAATAGAAGCTGTATTATTTTGAAATCCTAATCTAGTGGATGTTCCAGTTGGTCCTCTAGCACCGGTCGATCCTCTAACACCGGTTGGTCCTCTAACGCCGGTTGGTCCTCTAGCACCAGTCGGTCCTCTGACACCGGTTGGTCCTCTAACGCCGGTTGTTCCTCTAACGCCAGTTGTTCCTCTAGCACCGGTCGGTCCTCTAACGCCGGTTGTTCCTCTAGCACCAGTCGGTCCTCTGACACCGGTCGGCCCAGTGATCCCCGTTGAGCCCGTGACGCCGATAGGACCAGTAACCCCCGTGGGCCCAGTAGCACCTGTTGCCCCAGTGACGCCAGTCGTCCCAGTAACTCCCGTAATCCCTGTCGCCCCAGTAATGCCTGTAACACCAGTAACCCCAATTGGTCCGGTAATGCCCGTGGCGCCAGTAACTCCAGTTGGGGTAATGCCTGTAGCACCAGTAACTCCAGTTGGCCCGGTAATGCCCGTAGCGCCCGTGCTGCCGGTAGGTCCAGTAATGCCAGAGGGTCCAGTGCCGCCGGTGGGTCCAGTAATGCCCGTAGCGCCAGTACTGCCGGTAGGTCCAGTAACGCCCGTGACTCCAGAAACGCCGGTGGGTCCAGTAATGCCCGTGGCGCCCGTAACACCCGTTGGTCCGGTAATGCCCGTGACTCCAGAAACGCCGGTTGCCCCGGTAACCCCCGTCGGTCCAGTGATCCCCGTAGCCCCAGTACATCCAGAACCTTCGATAGATAATAATTCAATATCATCAATAACTATTTCTGAACTTCCTGCTAATGGAAGTTTATTTACAACAACTAATGCATAGGTAGCACCTAATGGGGCTAGTCCAGTTGTTTGATAGATTTCTAGCCTTGTTTGATTTTCTTGAGCATTAGGTATTTTATCTGGAGTGATATTTGTTATTAATCCATAATTTAAAAAGTTTAATGAATCATCATAATAAATTATCAATAAGGCCAAAGGAGGAGAAGGCGAAGGGTTAGTTTTTGCAAGAGAGATTAAGAACTCAAACCTTTCCAAGGAATTAATGGATATAAATTGACCGATATATGAATTTACAGAACCGCCCTGTAAAAGAGCTGAATAATATCCAGAATGTGTATAAAGATTGGTAATTGAGGCATTAGTGGAGAACCAAGGAGTTAATGTTCCGTTTTCAAAATCTCCATTTACTATTAAATTGTTAATAGTCAACAGGTTACCTCCTTCCCATAAAAAGTTCTTTATAGCATATGAAAGGAATGATAATGCTGTAACGACACTTTCATTATAAGAGGATTGTATTTTATAAATGGACATTCATCAGTTACCACATAGTATTGCTTTCATAAAGTAATAAATAGGGGAATAGGGAGGGTTGAAATGAGTAATTTTGAGAATTTAGTATATACGTCTATAAAAGAAAATAATCTCGAATTAACAAAAGAATTATTGATGCACAGTGATACCAAACTGCTTAACAGTCCAGAGTATTACTTCTTAAATTCTTGTTTTTATTTAAAAAAGGGGAATTTCACTAATTCTTGGTTATGGTTATGGAGAGGGTTAGAAAAGCATCATGACAACCGAAAATTAGTGTATTTGATGTGGAAGGTGAATTATTTACTTAACCGGATAGATGCTGCAAATTACTTTGAAAAAAAGTACAAAAGCTTGTCACTAGGTCTTGTAACAGATCCTATACTCCCTTTTGAGATAGAAAATTTAACAAAAGCTACAAAAAATAATAGCTTTTCTGTAATGCAAGGGAGTATGGAAGTGGCAAATCAAATGGCTACCTTATCAAAAGGTTTAATAAAACAAGGAATTGTCTCGCATACATTAAACTACTATCCATACTATTTAAATTATGATTCGGATTACGAATGGTCGTTAATTGGTCAACACAGCACCCCCATTTTAAATACGAAATTAAGAAAACTGACACAGGAACTACTTCCGTTTTATGATCTTTTTCATTTTCATTGGGGAACAACATTGACCTTTGATTATTCAGATTTACCAATGTATAAGAAATTTGATAAAAAGTTGATTATGCAGCATTGGGGAAGTGATGTCCGTCTTTATTCTGAAGCTAAGAAATTAAATCCATATGCACTAGTGAAAAATAGGAATGAGGATCAAATTAAGTGGAGACTTCAAACACTTTCTAAACATGTGAATGATTGCATAGTTTTTGATATGGAATTATTTCATTATGTAAAAGATTATTATGAACATATTACAGTTATTCCAGCAATGGTGAATTTAGAAAATTACAAACCTATTGAGAATGAGGGCAGAAATAACAAAATAATCATTGCTCACGCTCCAACGTCACCATATATAAAAGGAACAAAATATATTCTAGAAGCTATTGAAAAGTTAAAAGATCAATATCGTTTTGAGTTTATTATGGTACAAGGAAAAAGTCATAGGGAAGCAATAAAGATATATCAAGAGGCAGATCTTATAATAGATCAGTTACATGTTGGCAGTTATGGACTTTTTGCCGTTGAAACAATGGCCATGGGAAAACCAGTCATTTGTTGGATAAGCGATTATATGAAGGAAAAATACCCTTCTGATCTTCCAATAATAATAGCTAACCCTGAGACGATAAAGGATGAATTGGAAAAGGTGTTAAAAAATATAGATATGCTCGCTGAAATAGGAAGGAAGGGGAGAGTTTTTGCAGAGAGTCATCATGATATGAACAAAAACAGTCAAAAGTTTTTTACATTATATGAGTCTATTTTAAATAAGTGATTTTAGAGACATTACTTTAAACTATAAAAGGTAATGTCTCTTTTATGTTGATTAAAAAACACTTTTTATATAGAATGTAATTTTTTCTCATATATTGTGAATTATTAAATAAGATATCCTACCTTTACCACAGTCCTACAGTTAGAAGAACGTGTTGAAAATAATAAAGCTGATACTATCATAATGAAATAACAATTATGTTATAAAGGAACTAAAAAAGACTTGTAGAAAAATTCTACAAGTCTTAATTAAATTAATCTAGTTTTTCAATTTGTATATGAGCACTTGTACCGCCTGTTGATAAGGATAATGCTAGGCCAGTTACTGTAATAGTTATTGTGGCTGGTACAGTGGTCACGTTAACTATTGCTTCTCCAACTAATGGTGCACCAACACTTACTAGAGTAAAGGTCCCCGAAACTGGTGCTCCGTCAAGTTCAATTTGTGCTCCTCCTAAAAGACTTAAAGTTGTTGTATATATGATAAATCTTACTGAATAGAAGCCAGTCTCGGTAATACTAAATGTTGTTGTTGTTGGTTGGGTTATTGCGGTTCCGAAGGAATTTTCAGGAGTATTAAATGGAATATCTCCTCCAACCCCAACTGTTAATCCACCGACATTTCGTGCACTAATTGCTGCCTCTAATCCTGCTCCACTTGGTCCTGTTGGACCAGTGGCCCCCGTAGCGCCGGTAACACCCGTAGCGCCCGTGACTCCCGTAGCGCCCGTGGCTCCCGTAGCGCCCGTAGCCCCAGTAACACCCGTAGCGCCCGTGACTCCCGTAGCGCCAGTGGCCCCCGTAGCGCCAGTAACACCCGTAGCGCCAGTAGCGCCGGTAGCGCCAGTAACGCCCGTGGCTCCGGTCACCCCAGTGGCTCCAGTGACTCCCGTAGCGCCGGTAACACCCGTAGCGCCAGTAGCCCCAGTAGCGCCAGTGGCTCCAGTAACGCCCGTAGCCCCAGTCACACCCGTAGCGCCCGTGACTCCCGTAGCGCCCGTGGCTCCCGTAGCGCCCGTGACTCCCGTAGCGCCGGTAGCGCCAGTAACGCCAGTGGCTCCAGTAACCCCGGTAGCCCCAGTAACACCCGTAGCGCCGGTAACACCCGTAGCGCCGGTAGCGCCGGTAGCGCCAGTAACGCCAGTGGCTCCCGTAGCGCCCGTGGCTCCAGTAACGCCGGTAGCCCCAGTAACACCCGTAGCGCCGGTAGCGCCCGTGACTCCTGTAGCGCCGGTAGCGCCCGTGGCTCCCGTAGCGCCGGTAGCCCCAGTCACCCCAGTAGCCCCAGTCACACCCGTAGCGCCGGTAGCACCGGTAGCGCCGGTAGCGCCCGTAGCCCCAGTCACCCCAGTAGCCCCAGTCACCCCAGTAGCGCCGGTAACACCTGTAGCGCCGGTAGCGCCCGTGGCTCCCGTAGCGCCGGTAGCGCCAGTAACGCCCGTGGCTCCCGTAGCGCCGGTAGCGCCAGTAACGCCCGTGGCTCCCGTAGCGCCGGTAGCGCCAGTAACGCCCGTGGCTCCAGTGGCTCCCGTAGCGCCGGTAGCGCCGGTAGCCCCAGTAGCGCCCGTAGCCCCAGTAATACCAGTAGCCCCAGTCACCCCAGTAGCGCCGGTAACACCCGTAGCGCCGGTAGCGCCAGTAACGCCCGTGGCTCCCGTAGCGCCGGTAGCGCCAGTAACGCCCGTGGCTCCAGTGGCTCCCGTAGCGCCGGTAGCCCCAGTAGCGCCCGTAGCCCCAGTAATACCAGTAGCCCCAGTCACCCCAGTAGCGCCGGTAACACCCGTAGCGCCGGTAGCGCCAGTAACGCCCGTGGCTCCAGTGGCTCCCGTAGCGCCGGTAGCGCCAGTAACACCAGTGGCTCCAGTAGCGCCAGTGGCTCCAGTAACGCCGGTAGCGCCAGTAACACCCGTAGCGCCGGTAGCGCCAGTAACGCCCGTGGCTCCGGTCACCCCAGTGGCCCCAGTAACACCCGTAGCGCCAGTAACGCCCGTGGCTCCAGTGACTCCAGTGGCCCCAGTGGCTCCGGTGGCTCCAGTAACGCCAGTGGCTCCAGTAGCCCCAGTAGCCCCAGTAGCCCCAGTAGCCCCAGTAACGCCAGTGGCCCCCGTAGCGCCGGTAACTCCGGTAACACCCGTAGCGCCGGTCACCCCAGTAGCGCCGGTAGCGCCAGTGGCTCCAGTAACGCCGGTAGCCCCAGTAACACCCGTAGCGCCGGTAGCGCCAGTGGCTCCAGTAGCGCCGGTAGCGCCAGTAACGCCCGTGGCTCCAGTGGCTCCAGTAGCGCCGGTAGCGCCCGTAGCCCCAGTCACCCCAGTAGCGCCGGTAGCGCCCGTAGCCCCAGTCACCCCAGTAGCGCCAGTGGCTCCAGTAGCGCCGGTAGCGCCAGTAACGCCAGTGGCTCCAGTGGCTCCAGTAGCGCCGGTAGCGCCCGTAGCCCCAGTCACCCCAGTAGCGCCGGTAGCGCCCGTAGCCCCAGTCACCCCAGTAGCGCCAGTGACTCCCGTAGCGCCGGTAGCGCCAGTAACGCCAGTAACGCCAGTGGCTCCGGTCACCCCAGTGGCCCCAGTAACACCCGTAGCCCCAGTCACCCCAGTAGCGCCAGTGACTCCCGTAGCGCCGGTAGCGCCAGTAACGCCCGTGGCTCCGGTCACCCCAGTGGCCCCAGTAACACCCATAGCGCCAGTAACGCCCGTGGCTCCAGTGACTCCAGTGGCCCCAGTGGCTCCGGTGGCGCCAGTAACGCCAGTGGCTCCAGTAGCCCCAGTAGCCCCAGTAGCCCCAGTAACGCCAGTGGCCCCCGTAGCGCCGGTAACTCCGGTAGCGCCCGTAGCCCCAGTCACCCCAGTAGCGCCGGTAGCGCCCGTGGCTCCGGTCACCCCAGTGACTCCAGTGGCCCCAGTGGCTCCGGTGGCGCCAGTAACGCCCGTAGCGCCCGTAGCGCCGGTGGCACCTGTCACACCTGTCACACCGGTAACACCTCTTGGCCCGGTCGGACCAGTTGGACCTATAATATCAGCATTTTCAACGGCAACTAATGATACATCGTCTACGAGAATGCCGGAGCTCCCGGCCTTTGGTAGTTTGTTTACTAGGACAAGTGCTTGAGTTGTTCCAGGTGGTGCAGGGGAAGTAGTTTGATAAACTTCTAGCCATCCTACATTGTCTTCAACATTTGGAACTCTTTCTGCTACAATATTGGTCAGTTCACTATATCCAAGGAATTGGAAGAGACTGTCAAAATAAGTTACCTGAAGAGTTACAGGGGGTGAAGGGTCATTACCTAATTTTGCAAAGGAAGCAAATAGTTCAAAACTTTGTCCAACATTAGCTGGAACAAATTGTGCAATATAGGAATTGGTTTCTCCACCAGGTAGGAAAGCTGAGTAGTAACCAGAATGTGAGAAATTTATAGTAGGAAAGGCATTTAGTACGATCCATGGTGATAAATTACCAGATTCAAAGTCTCCGTTTATGATTAGTTCTCTAATAGAAGCCATTAATTGTTCGAATCCTCCCTTTTAAAATATTTGCCTCATAGCTTATAGAAAGTAATGAAGCATGTTTCATACTATGTTTTAACATGTGGTTTGTAACGACAGTTTAATTAGAAGTAGTTAAAATGTGTCGAAAAATGGGACTCTATTCTACTTATATTTAATTAATTTTTCGCTAATTAATAATAATGCCATGATCTCCTTGAACGGGAATCATGGCTGATAAAATAAACTATCCGTTATAAGCAATTATTTAGACAAAATTTTCTATTTAATAATCCTGCTTGGATTACCAACGACAGTTTTATTTGAAGGGATATCTTTTGTTACCACGGCGCCTGCCCCTACAATTGAATTTTCCCCAATGACGATTGCAGGAAGTAAAGTAGCATTATTACCAATTTTTGCTCCCTTTTTTACTATTGGACCTTGAAGTACAAAGTTGCCCATTCCCATATATTTATCATTAGATGTAGAGCAGCAAGGACCAAAAAATACTTCATCTTCAATTTCCATATCCGCAGTGATATAGCATCCAGTTTGGATCGTTACACGTTTTCCGATAGTTGTATTGTTTTCAACCATTACGTTTCGACCAATAATACTATCCTCTGCAATTGCTACATTTTCACGTATACTAGATAGATCCCCTACAAATACCCCACGCTTTAATAAAACAGATCGATAAATAACACAACTGCATCCAATAATCACATCATTTTCAATAATAAGTGGGACTAATTTTGTTGATGGCTTTCTTGCCATTTTTTTATTAGTAGATGTTCCTTTACCTAGTACCGTTAGATCATTAATTTGAACGTTATCCCCAATTTGTGTATTTGCTTTTATCGTCACATTATTTCCGATGCTGACATTATCGCCAATGGAAACATGTTCTTCTATTATGGTATTTTTGCCAATAGTTACATTTTTGCCGATCATAGCTGACTCGTGAATCACGATATCCATCCCTCATTCCATTAATCTAATTTGTTATAAATAGAGATCAATTGCTGTACTACCTTATCAGAGGCATGATAGTCTCTAACGTATTTTCTTCCTTGTTGACCAATCTCAAAACGTTTTTCAGGGTTATCAATTAGATCGGCTAATACATCATGAATATTTTCTGGAGTTGCCGTTACAATTGGAAGCTTATATGGAAGCTGATTTCTGACATCTTCTCGAATATATCCTACGACGACTTTACCCATCGCCATTGCTTCAACACTAAGCATTCCATATGTTCCTATTAAAAGTTGGTCAATAATGATATCTGAGTTCATATACATATCAAGCGCTTCTTTATGATTCATTTTTTCAATGAGGGTATAGTTAAACTGTTTTGTGCCTCTTAATTTTTCAATGGCATTATCAATGTAATCAGTGCCTTTAAATTCACGATTCGTTGGAGCGTGTATAATTAATGGTTCACTTTGATCTTTTCGAGGATATGAAGGTGTGAACTTTTTTATGTCAATGGCTAGAGGCAAGACATGTACATGTTTATAATAATCTTTTACATATGGATACACTTCATAATCTTGAACAATAGCGGTATCAATGTATTTACTAATTTCACTTAAGCGCTCGTGAATTTCTTCATCGGAAAAATAGCTTGGTGGGAGTGGATATGGATTAAGTTCCCTTGTTAATTTTGTCGTTCTTACATCATTCCCCCAATGATGCATGACCATTTTTTTACCTGCTTCCTTCATATGAGGTAGGTCTGAAAATCCTTGGAAGAACGTTTCACCATTATGGAAATGAAATAAATCTGCATGATGAATAAGTGTCGGAATTTCTCTTCCGATTTCAAATAAATCTGTATTAATAATATTGCTATTATAATTTAAATAGGTGTGGAACCAATTATACCCTCCAGCCTGATGACCATTATTTCGTAGCTCCTTACATAGTATTCCTATTTGACCCGCTATTTCAGTAGGTCCATGAATTATTCGCATAATATCTCTCCTTCCCCTACACTATATTCAATTAGATGAAAGGTGAAATAAGGAAACCGCATACTTTTTAGAAATCTCTTAGTATATTTGGTTAATTTATATAGTACGTAAGTGTTGAAGAATAACCATTTTTAGAACAAATAACTATTTTTAATAGAACGAACTTAACGTGGAATCTTTCTAGGTCTGTATTAGTTTTTGAACCCAAATTAAAAGTTTAATAGGCAAATTCACTTATAAACTACTAAAAATATGCGAATGCACTCCTCTATTGGCGGAAACAGAATGTGCAAATGTGTAATATCCTATAAGTAGAAGATAAGGAGGTGATGGTTAATGGCGGAAGAAAGAAAAGGGACGGATGGCGATGTTCAAGTTAATGTCAATGGAGAGCAATTAACCGAACTTGATGACGAGCAAGTCAAACAATTATTGAATTCAATTACAAGTAATATAGAAAGAACAATGGAAACTATGAATAAAACCTTAGCAACTGCGTTAAGTGATATAAATATGAATGGATTACCTAAAACAAATTTATTTAACATGATGCATCAATTTCCCAATCAATTAGCGAATATAGATCCAGTTAAATGGAAGGAGAAACTTCCTTCATTAGAAGCAGCAAATGATGAAGGTAAAATTCAACTTCTATTAAATAAGAAAAAAATTGTTGAGTTTGATTTATCGAACCTCATGAATGATGAATAAAACCAACAATTGTCCTGCGTTAAATGCGGATACAATGAATTTAATAGAACATAGACTATGGTATCAAGGACAGGAGGTGAATGGAATGTCGGTAAAAACAAAGCCTTATAGAATTTATAATTGTGATTCAGCTGGTCATTCTAGTGATCGTAAACATGATAAAAATAATCGTGAAAATGATGGTAAAGGAAACGGTAATGGAAATGGCAATGATGTAGTTAAATTACAAGGGGTTAGTTTTGGAGATTTACGCTCAACTGGAGGTAATGGAGGACCTGCAATTGCAACAGCAGGTACAAATTTTAGCATTTTAGCTAATAGTTCAGCTATTGCTGCTGGTGCAAATGGTGGTTTAGGTGGTGCCATTACAACGAATACAGCTAATACACCAATTAGCTTCTTAGATGGAAGCTTAAATGGAAACTTAAACGGGTTATTAAATGACAATTTGAATGATAACTTAAACGGAAATTTAAATGACAACTTTAGTAAAAATGAGAACTTTAGTGAAAATGAAAATAAAGCGATTGATAATGATGGAATTGATGTAATTTAAATACTTTTTCCTTAGACGTTCATAAGAAAGGAGGAGTGGTACGAATGAGTGAAATAAATAGTGTAGAATTAATGAAGGAAAAATTAATCGATTTAGGTTTGCCAGGTGATGTTGCAGCTAATTTGGCAGAAGGATTGGATGGGGCTACACCAACTGTTCATTCACATGCACAAGGGGGAAGGGGCGGTCATGCGTTAAATCTAACATACGTTGATAACTACTCAACCTTAATGCTTGTGTATACGTTCCTCTTAAATTCTTTGGACGATAAGGAAGAATCTAGAGTATTAAATCAATCCTTATTATCAACTCTACAAGCTGTAATCATTGAACAGCAGAAATATCGCGATGCATTTTTGGATGCAGTGAGAAATATAAATCAATATTAATTCATGGGGCTGTCTTATAAAAGAATGTGTTAGTTCTAATAAGACAGCCTTAATTACAAAATATGTAATGATAAAATATAGTCCTTCATATACATTATAGTAACCTATCTAGGCACCTTCCCCAATTCTAATGCATACACATAATACGTAATACTTACTATAGAACGGAGGAGCCATGTTGAGTATTCGTAAAAAACATTTTGAAGAAAGAAAACCTCTCCTATATATTATCCAGCCAAATTCGCAGTCTATTCCTGTTGATATGCAAAAGACATATATAAGTAAGGTATCCAATGAAAAACATGTGGAAGAAATAGACGATAGTGTTGAAAATGAACCTATTGTAGAAGCTTTACAATTACAAAAAGAAGTTGAAATCGAAACTCCTTCAGAAAATCAAATTAATAGTGAAAGTTCCTCTTTCATCATGTCAGAGATCCTTACTGAAACAATTCCTGAAGAAACCATAACTGAATTGAACCAGGAGCAAGAGGAAGATTCTTTACAAAGAGAAAACTCTAATCATCTTTTAGTTGAATCTGGATTTCGGAGAAAATCTTTTAGAACAATGGAGATAGGTGAAAAATTATATTTTTTAATTAATAAACCACGTTATTTGCCTAATTTAACCGTTGAAATTAGAACAGAATCTGTGAAATATACAGGGGTTGTACTAAGCTTTAATAATGGGATTGTACAGTTAGACCAATTACAAATGGGAGAAAGACCTATTGAAATCAATATGAACGATATAGTAGATATTAAAATTGCTACAAATTAAAGGAAAAGTCGATAAGAACTTTCTTATCGACTTTCCAGGTAATGGTCATTTTTCGTTTGAGGGGACGATAAATTTGAACCAACCATTTTTTATGATCTTTCCTGTTAGCAGTTTGGTAAGTGAATGTCATCTAAGCATTGAATTGCGATGAAGTTTCTTAAGTCTACAGTAATACAAGAATCTGAAAGGTGTAAATTTTCTTCAGGGCGATCAATTTGAGGGCAAGGGCTAGTTGTACATTCAGGTTCTAATACACGTAATACGGCGCAGCAACCTTCGACATTTTCTACTCTAAAGAAAATCGATTTACAGAAGAAATCAATTTTGTCATGAAGTTTTTTACCGTCCTTCTCGCATGGGCAATCATGACATCCTCCATCTGTAGGCTTGAAGAAGGCTTCAAATGGACCATCTTCTGTGTAAAGAATAAAAGGTCTTGTATTTTTTCGATGATGATGTTTTTTATGGGAATTAGCACCTAGTACAGGATTTAAACAATTTGTTGGGCAATTATTTTCATCTTCTTCTACAGCATCTTGCAAGTCATTTATGAAGTTTACAACATCGCATACACAATTTGTATGTTCATCGTGATTTTTGCAACCCATTTATAATTCAACTCCTTTGGTTTTTGTAATGTACATCACATTAATAGAATATTGAAATTGACCTGATTTTGTTACGAATGTCCTCGCTTTTTTTGAAAAATAGGCATAGGGTTATTCACCTATATACCAATCCTTTTTTATAACCTCTTTCTTTTACTAGACTATTGCCTAGTTGAAGTAGGAGGTTACCTATTCTTTTCGAACATTTATATCATATGAATGTTTGCTTAAAGGGGAAGATGTATATGGTTCATTCTTGGCTTTTATTTTTTGTGTTTGGTTTAGCTAGTTTTCGTTTAACGCGGCTGATTGTTTTTGATAAAATAACATCTTTTATCCGTAAACCATTTCATGAGGAAATTGAGATATCTGATGATGAAGGAAATATTGATACATACATAAAAATCAAAGGAACTGGCTTGAGGTCATGGATAGGTGAATTATTAAGTTGCTATTGGTGTAGTGGGATATGGTGCACCTTGATTTTATATGGTTTATGGTGGTTTTTTCCACATACTGCAGAACCATTAATTATCATTTTAGCTGTAGCTGGGTTAGCTGGAATCATTGAATCAATTATTTCAATGATTATAGACAAGTGACGTTAACAGGTCATAGTCAATAACATAAGATAAACATATACAGTGATTCATTTTTAGAAAGGATGAATAAAATTGAAAAAAATAAGTTCAAAACTTCCTGTTTTACCATCTGGATTAAAAAATACGAATGTCTCGAATGGAACCTGGATAAAAAAAAGCGGATGTGGCTGTGGGAAAAAAAAGGGAAAATAACAGGCTAACCGGCCTGTTATTTTTTTGCATTAAAAGAACATATGACGCTACCTATATTTTCCTCTTAATGAATGAACATAATTTGACCATTTTAGTTAAAAATAATGAATAACTTTTTGAATTTTACTTGAGGGGAATAATGAATGAGAAAACAGGGATTAGTACTGACCATTACAATTTTTTTTGCATTCAATTTAATAGGCTGTGATCAGCAGAAGGATAGCAAAGAGAGTAAGCTTGCCCTTATGAAAACAACTCAACCAGCACCAATTGATATTGACACAAAAACAAATAAGGAATCACTCTCTGAAGAAGTAAAACAGACTGTATTAAACAATCAAACGATATATGATGTGGCTGTAATCGAAGGAAAGAAACAGATCTTGGTTGCATATAAAGTGCGACACTTCTATCGCTTCAAAATGAAAAAAGTCGAGAAAGATTTAAAGGAGCAATTGGAAGCTAAATTTCCTGGAAAAAAATTTATTGTTTCGAGTGATTATAAAATATTCCTTGAATCTGTAAGACTTAAAGAAGCAGTAAAAGATCAAACCATTTCTCATGAAGAAGCGAATAAAAGGTTTAAAGAAATTATCAGGCTAACAGAAGAATTAACATAGGGGTGTGTAAAATGGCAAATAAAAATAAAACAAAAACTCCAGAACAAATTAAATATGACAAAATTGAAAAGAAACACGAAATAAAGCGTCCATTATTACAGAACTGTATTCGTGCCTTTTTGATTGGAGGGTTAATCTGTGTGATTGGACAGGCAGTTACATATTTTTATATTTACTTTTTTAATTTTACAGAACAGACGGCAGGTAATCCAACTGTTGCAACCATGGTATTTTTTGCAATGCTGTTAACTGGATTTGGTGTTTATGACCGATTAGGGCAATTTGCAGGAGCAGGAAGTGCCGTCCCAGTCATTGGTTTTGGAAATGCAGTTATTTCATCGGCAATCGAGCATCAAACGGAGGGCTATGTTTTAGGTGTAGGTGGAAATATCTTTAAATTAGCAGGTTCTGTTATCGTATTTGGTGTGTTTTCTGCTTTCGTAATTGCATTAATTAAAACCATCCTCATACAATGGGGGGGATTCTAATGTTAAAAGGATCACAAACATGGGTGTTTGAACAGCATCCTGCTATCCTTTCAACCGGAGTGGTTGGAGGGCCGTTTGAAAAGAATGGAAATATTGCAGAGGATTTTGATAAATTTCATGATGATCTTTGGATGGGACAGGATTCATATGAAAAAGCTCAAAAAGTTCTCATAGAAGATGCGGTTGAAGTACTCTTAAAAAAAATAGGGATAAAGGAAGAAGAAATCCGATTTTTCTTAGCTGGTGATTTAATCAATCAAATTACACCTTCAAGCTTTGCAGCACGAACAAATCAAATTCCTAATCTTGGTTTATTTAGTGCGTGTGCAACCTCTATGGAGGGTTTAGCATTATCTGCGTTTCTCATTAATTATAAGGGTGCAGATAAGATCATCACAGGTGCATCTAGTCATAATGCTTCTGCTGAAAAACAATTCCGTTATCCAACAGAGTATGGTGGTCAAAAGCCTCCTACTGCTCAATGGACTGTTACTGGAGCTGGATTTGCTTTAGTTGCTTCGGGTGAAAATCTTCAGAAGCCTCATCCTAGGATAACTTCAGCAACGATTGGAAAAGTAATTGATATGGGAATTTCTGATCCTTTTAATATGGGGGGAGCGATGGCTCCAGCAGCTGTAGATACAATCGAAAGACATTTACAAGACCTTAATATTGAGCCTCAATTTTATGATTTAATCATTACAGGTGATTTAGCAACGATTGGGCGCAATATTGCTTTAGATTTATTTCAGCAAAAAGGCCTTCCTATTGATGAAAGTTTTTTTAATGATTGTGGGTTGCTCATTTATAATAAAAATCAACCTGTATTAGCTGGAGCAAGTGGACCAGGCTGTTCGGCTACCGTTTTATATGGGCACTTATTAAATCAAATGAGAAAAGGCGTATATAAAAGGATACTAGTTGTTGCTACAGGTGCATTATTATCTCCATTATCGTTTCAACAAAATGAGACGATTCCATGTATCGCACACGCGGTATCAATTGAATACATGTAAATTGATTGTAACTGAAGGGTGGAATAAAAATGTTAGCAATGTTTTTTTGGGCATTTATTATAGGAGGAATCATTTGCTTAATTGGCCAATTGCTTTTTGATGTAGCAAAATTAACACCTGGCCATACATTAAGTCTTTTAGTCGTTATAGGAGCTATTTTATCAGGATTAGGATTATATGAACCACTAATTGACTTTGCTGGTGCAGGCGCAACGATACCAATTACTAGTTTCGGTAACTCTCTCGTTGAAGGGGCAATGAATGAAGCAGATAAACATGGAATTGTTGGTGTCTTAACAGGAATGTTCGAGGTCACTTCATCAGGTATTTCAGCTGCTATAATCTTTGGATTTATTGGTGCATTAATTTTTAAGCCTAAAGGGTAATACTCTAACGTTCATTATTTATCTTGCCACAAATTTACAGGGTAGTTTTTTTCCGGCGCCCATACACATTACCTTTGCCTAACATATTCTATTGATGAGAATAGAAAGTGAGGTGAACAGTCAATGTTTGGATACGGCGGATATGGTTGTGTAAGTAGCTGTGGATACGGTGGTTATGGATATGGAGGATTTAGAGGCGGCAGTACGTTTGTGTTAATTGTTGTTTTATTTATCCTTTTAATTATTGTAGGAGCAAGCTTTTGTTAATGTAATGCTTGAATGAGGATGAAGTGAAACGAAAAGTTTTACTTCATCCATTTTTTTTGAGCTCTTTTCCCAAAACATTGTAGTTATGAAAGTAAAGTTTTAACTTATTACGATCGGCTGAAGACTGATAGACCTTTCACTGAGAAAATTGCTGAAACTCCATAAAGAATCACGAAAAAATTTTTTGTGTTAACGCCTGCTTGCTCCTTTACAAAAACAACAAACTATTCGAAAACAGTTATTTTTATACATATAACCTATGATATTGGTATCATCTTACTTTCTTGTCCGCAAATGCTTTCACCTTTTATGTTCTCCCTTCATAACATAATGTAGTTGGAAAGGGAGGGCGAGAGAAAACATGGAAAATAATTTCTTTAAAAGCATTGAGAAAAAAACAGGCGTAAATATGAATGATATTTTTGAATTGGCTAATTCTCTGCAAAATGCGAACTTTAAGGATGAAAATACGGTACGTGGAATCATTAAACGAGTTTCCCAAATTGCCAATAAGCCAGTTTCTAAGGAACTTGAAGACAAGATGGTTCAATCTATTGTAAATGATGGAAAGAAGTTGGATATGAACACGATTTCCAAAATGTTAAACAATAAGAAGTAGTTTATTTAAAGGGGTGTCTTCACAAAAAACTATATCTAGAACGGATTGGTTTAGATATGTAGTGTGGGATAGCCCCAATACATATGTTTGAAATCATTTTAAATGGGTATGATTAAAGGAAAAAGTGGAAAAAAGGAGGGGGACGATATGGGTTATCGTTTAAATGTTGAAAATCCGCAATATCATCAATACCATCTGCGAATGATTAAACAAAATGAGCCATACAAGCTAATGAAAACCTCTAAGATTATGAATCCACCTTACTATAATGATGAAATAATATTGAATAAAAAAAATTATGTGTATGAAATACCAAACATTAAGAAAAAAACGTATCCAGAACTAACAGGAAAAGGAAGATTTATTAACGAATATATATAGATGAAGGATGATTAAATATAGGAGTGAACATATGGCAACAATTGATGACTTTCTGAAGTTGGATTTACGAATTGGAACAGTAATCAAAGCAGAACATTTCCCAGAAGCAAAAATTCCTGCTATTAAAATGGAAATTGATTTCGGTTAAGAAATTGGTATTAAACGATCGAGTGCTCAGATTACCAAACGTTATACACCAGAAGCATTAGTCGGAAACCAGGTGGTGGCAGTTGTAAATTTTCCACCCCGTAAAATTGCTGGTTATAAATCTGAAGTCCTTGTTCTTGGAGGTGTTCCTGAAAAAGGAGATGTAATTTTACTTCAGCCCACTTTAGATGTGCCCAATGGAACGTCAATCGCATAAATTAGGAGACGAGAATATACATAGATAATGTACAAACTAGTCTCCAATTATAAGAATACTTATACTTCTTTTTCCATAGTTTTATGTGGAATTCCAGCATCTAAGAATTCAGAAGAAACCACCTGGTATCCTAATTTTTCATAGAAAGGGATGGCATGGGTTTGAGCATTCAGCTTTAGCACCTTGATATCCATGCCAGATGCATAACTATGTATGGCATCCATGATCATTTTCCCTGCACCTTTTCCACGGTAGGAAGGGAGAACACAAATGCGTTCTACTTTCCCTTTTCCTTCGACAACTCGGAAGCGACCTGCAGCAACCGCCTTTTGAACATCATATAGCACAAAATGTATTGAGTCATTCTCGTACTCATCAATTTCTTCTGCAACATCAACATGTTGTTCTTCCACAAAAACTTTTTTACGAATTTTAAAAGCATCATTTAATTGTTCTTCAGTAGTTGCTTGAATAGCTTTCACGATTTAGTTATTCCTCTCCTAAGCGATATGTTTCATAAACGGTCCAGGATCCGTTTTCAAGCTGATATAATAAGTGGATTCGATCAATAATTTCTTCATGATTGATCCCAAGCATCCGAAGCTGACCATATACGTCTGAGTGTTCATCATTGGATAGCTTTTGGCCAATCGTAATATGAGGAACAAATGCATACTCAGGTTCTCCACCAGGTAGTTCAGCATATAATGTCTTGTGTAATTGTTCCAATTCTTCTGTTGGTTCAACTTTGAAATAAATCGTATTATTAACAGGCTGGAATGAGCTTACCTTTGTAATATTCACTTTCATTGGTTCGAACTGTTTAGTAAGCTTAGTAAGTTTTTCCGTAATATCTTTTATTTCATCATTAGAAGATTCAAAGATATGTTTAAGAGTAAGGTGTGGAGGAATCAACGCATAATGGGGATCGTATCTTTTCCTGTAGGAATTTGCAAGATCTTGTAGCTGTTTAGATGGAAACATGACAATACCGTATTTCATATTTTATTACCTCCTTAAAATTTGTTGGATAGAATACTACCATTATAACAATTTTTCGGAAAATTTAACATAATAAACACTTTTCATGCTAAAAAGTCATTTTTAATGCTCTTTTTAAATCTGATTGCCAAAACTTCCATGTATGATTCCCATCGAATTCCTCATAAAAATTAGGATACCCTTTTTCTCCAAGAAGCTGATGTAGCTCGCGATTTGGTGTCAGAAAATCCTCTATATTTCCATTTGTGGTTTTAACCTCTGTTTCTCTTAAACCTATAATATGATACACATCCAGTAATTGCGGATTAGGATGGTTTCGAACGGCTTCTAATACTTTTTCATCAACAAGTGGTGATTGTAAGATGACTTTCCCAAATATATTTGGGTATTTCACAGCAGTCATTAATGATACTGTTGCGCCTAAAGAATCTCCAATAAGAACTCGTCCATTCCCAACATGTAATGTAGGATAGTGCTGATCTAAATATGGAACAAGCTCATGCGCTAAAAATCGTATGTAGGCAGCATTTTGTTCACCATCTGGATGATATTTTTTTCTACGATCATGAACATTTCGATAAGGAATGCCAACAATAATAACGTTTTCAATTTCTCCGTTTTCTAATAATTCATCTGCAACACGTGCAATTCTCCCAAGCTGGAAATAATCTTTCCCATCTTGTGCAATTAATAAATTATATTTATATAATGGTGAAAAATTAGCTGGCAAATAGACCAAGATATTTAATGATTCCCCTAATTCCTTACTATCAAACATAAAATCTTTAATGGTGCTTTTTGATGTAGTCAAGATTCATCCTCCTATCTCCTATAACTAATATTACTTCGAAAAAATAAAAAAGGAAATACTTTCTATGTTTATTCAAAAAAAATATTGACATATAAATCGAATTCACTTATATTTATTATTGTCCTAGCATATTATTATGATTCTGTAGCTCAGCTGGGAGAGCACCACCTTGACAGGGTGGGGGTCGCTGGTTCGAGCCCAGTCAGAATCATAAACCAAACCCTAGAGCCTCAACGGTTCTAGGGTTTTTACTTTTTCTTAGCATCAAGTGTTAAGGTTTTGTTGACGAAATGCTTAAATACTATTACTTTTGAGAAGAAAATATGCTTTCATTACGCAATCCAATAAACTTAATGTTAAATATCCCTTATCAATTGAGAGGGCTTTTTTGTTGGATTTATTAAAAATCTATTCGTTAATGTGATTATTATTATTATTAACTTCTTCCTACATTGTTTATTTCCATTCCTCATGCATTTATATGATTAAAATACACCATTTTTGTATCATTTTCATACATTATAAATACTAATAAGAGGAGAGTGGTTATTTTGCTTAGGTTAACATCAGAAGTAACAAAACAATTATTAGCAATAGCGGAGGAAAAATCTAAACTAATAGGACTTTCAAGCAATATTGCAATTGTTGACAACGGAGGAAACTTAATTGCTTTTCATCGAATGGAACATGCTCGAATTGCAGGCATTGATATTTCTATTAATAAGGCTTGGACGAGTGTAAGTATGCAACAACCAACAGCGAATTTAACCCAAGCTGCACAACCGGGAGGTCCGTCTTTTGGTATCAACACAACCAACAATGGAAGAATTGTCATTTTAGGGGGAGGTATCCCATTAGTGAGCAATGGGACAATTGTTGGAGGAATTGGAGTAAGTGGTGGTACTAGTACTCAAGACACTGAGATTGCTAATGCTGTGGTTCGAGCATTTGAGAAAATGGATAAAAAGTCAAGAGATTCAGTTAAAAATACTGGAATAGGATATATACCATATTACATCGGATAAGTAATCCTTTCTCTCGAACGAGGGTTTATTAGATTTCCTGTATATTTTCAACGCCTTTATGTACCACTACTTATAAGCATCACTTCTAATTCCATATTTTTATTCAGTATTAGAGATGGTTTTGGATTCCTAGAACTTTTAAAGAAAATAAAAAACCTCCTCATAAGGAAGGGCTTTTTAGTAATTGTTTTTTCCTCTGTTATTATCAAAATTACAGGAATTAATTATTAATTGAATTTACATGCTCAATGATAGTTTTAATCCACTGTCTAACTTTTACTTCTTTTTCTTCAAATGTATAATCTAAAGAAAGAGTAAGCCAATGAAGATTCTGGGGTAATAAATGTATTTTTTTTCTTAATTCAATATTACTGTACTCCTCTTCATCAAGGAAAACTAACCCTTCTTTAGGGTCTAACTTATGGTAAACACGAGCTGAATATTCTTTGTTGTTAATAGTAACAGTATAGTGTCCTCTTACTCTGGGATCACACCTAAAATGGTAACCTTTTAATTTTTTGAGTGAGTATTCAAATCCTTGCAATTGGGCATCACTAATAAAAAAGTGTTTAAAGGCATATTTATTTTCTTTGTGTTTCTCTCTATTTACGTCATAAGTGTCGTACATAAGATTAATTTCAGGATTTTTTGAGATGTTTTTATTATGTTTATTATAAAGTTCTAAATAAGGCATTAAACGATCTTTTAGCAAATACTCAATATGATTATAATCTAAATTACTACCATAAGATAAAATAAGCACATTTTTCAATTATTTGGACCCCCATCCGGTAAAGAATTATGGAATAACCCTACTTTGGACTTCTTTTCCTATCCTAATACTAATAATAATAACCCTATTTAACAATGATTCTTACTAATGAACCCCTATAGCATATCAACTTGTCAAGATGGGGGGCGCTAGTTCAAGCCCCAGTCAGAACAACCAAACCCTAGAGCCTTAACGGTTCTAGGGTTTTTGCTTTTTCCTTCAATTGGAAATTTAACTCTTACTGAGTTAGATTCAATATTTTCCGTGATTTATCAAATCGATCAGTAATTTAAAAAAAGTAAATTCATAAAGCTAAGAAATCTTTTTTTCCATAATAATTAAATCCCTCTTAATCCCATCTAATATAGCAACTTCCGGTAGATGAGCCCATTTCTCAAAACCGAAACTTGAAAATAGACCAATACTGGGCTCGTTGTGTCCAAAGATGAATCCAAGTAAGGTATCAATACTAAGGTTAGGACATTCCTCTATAACTTTTTTTAGAATCTTCTTCCCTAATCCTTTACCTCTAAAACTTTCATGAAAATAAATACTTACTTCAGCAGTAGCATTATAAGCGGGCCTTCCGTAAAAAGACTGAAGACTTACCCAACCACATATTTGGCCTTCATATTCTACAACCCACAAAGGTCTTTTTTTTGGATTATGTTCATTAAACCAACCTAATCTATCGTTTATTGATACAGGTTCAGTATCAGCAGTTACCATTCGACTTGGAACGGTTGAGTTATAAATCTCAACAATAATCGGTAAATCTTCAATACTTGCATCTTTAAATGTTATGTTTTCTGACATAATAGGCTCCCTTGGAGATATCGTTTAAACTCTAATTTTATGTTGTATTACGTAATATGATTATTGCAATAAAAAGTAGAATTTCTTATTCTAATTAAATTAGTTTCTTTTTTTAAAAAGTATATATAAAGAAAATTGGTAATGTCTCCTACATGATCTAATAGGGAATGTTTAACAATTTAGTGATGTAACCCCAAAAATATCAGCTGTGAATTATAAAATGCTTAAGTAAAAAAATTACGGTTATTACTTTGATGTAAAATGGTTAATTTTGACCGTCAGCGTATTGGTTAATCCTTTTAACGAATTTCATATTGAGAACAAGAGATGAAAATATGAGTGGATATAATAATCCTGAATACCAGAATTTCCATCCATTGTAGTAAAAAAATCCAGTTATTAAAGTAAACCATTCAAAAATAATCGAGAATATAGACCATCCTAAAATATAATATATTTTGTTTAATAACCTCTTTTCAAAAGGAAAAAAATTAAGAAATAAGTAGCTGATTGAAGGGAAATATAAAAAAGTACTGAGTAATCCTCCCCAGTCAAACCCTTTATGGATATAACCATAAAGATGATAGTGTAAATCCAATATTATATCGGTTATTAAACCATAGGAAAAAGCAAAAAAGCATGTTGCATATATTTCTATTTTGTTTATATTTTTAGGAATAACAAAGGCTATTATGTTAAAAATGATAAATATAATAATGATTAATTTCCACAAATCAAATGTCCTTTCTACGTATGCATTATTTTAGCTACTCCTAAAGCAAAGTGACTCCAAAGTATGTTTTCAATAAACTCTGCCTGATTTTCTTCACAATTGATAATTAGAATAACTTCAGAATGCTTTCCCTTTAAAATTCTTTTTCTCTTTTTAATTACACATTCAATAAAAAGTCTAATAATAAATCCCAAAACAAATCCAATACATGCACTAATTAACCCCCAATAAATAGGGCCCCATGAGAGTTTAAAACCAATACTAGCACCAATCACTGAAAATCCTGTCGCAAGTGCCATTCCGATATCAACAAGTGATGTTCCATCTGAACGATGAATAGAATCAAACATTTTTCTTTCTTCTGTCCGATTGTCCAAGGGAACTGCAAAAATATTCTCCTTATGTATCCCTTTCTTCTCTAAAGTAGCGATAGCCATTTCTAAAAAAATACTATTTTCAAATGTTGAATATAATTGCATACTAATCACTTCACTTTTTGCCCTTTTATAATTCGAAAGCTTGAAGCTTGATAATGTTCTTGTAAATATTTTCTTTGTTCCTTTTCATAAAGCTTATTATTTTCAACAGTATTCATATAAGAATCGAAAATCGAAAATCCATAGACTGATGGAATAAATAAAAGCCATTGTGGATCCAGAACTGAAATACTTTTCTGAACCTTCCCTAAAAATAATAAGGAGATCGCTTCTAAAGCATGTGAATAATAAAAAAATATAACTAACCATATGATGACGAAAAACGAGGTTAATATCCTGTGTATATAAAGTTGTCCCAATCCTGGAATAAAAAGCGACCAAATTACTGATAGAAAGGGGCTCCTTTTGTCTAGGTAATTGATTTCTATCGCACCTAAGCTAAAAGAATTAATTCGATGTTCTTCGTGTTCTGCTAATAAAGAAACCTTATTCAGATCAACCGTAGTACGATAACTATCCCAGATAGCAAAGAGGTAAACAGGAATATACATAAGAAGCCATCTTGTATCCAAAACATCCTTTGCCAAGTCGATTTTACCTTGAAAGGAATAAACCATAGCAAGATTAAGGTTAGACTTTAAATTTACAATAACTTCCCACATAAAAAGCATATAACCTCTGATATATTTTGATAAAAGAAGATGACCAAAACCCGGAAAGGCAGCGGACCACCACCCGATTATGTAAGGGTTTCTTAAATGAATTTGCGTAGTACCAACAACACTTACATGTGCTCTATAGCGTCTTGCGGTATTATCATTTGAGTAATTGTCCATTAAATGTCACCTATAGTCAATTTTTATTGAAATTAGTTTTCCACAAATTAGATTCTTTATCCGATTTCTTTACCGACTCTATTTTAGAGAATCTTATTTTTTTGAAAAAGCTTAAATACTAAAGAGTTATGTAATGGGAACGAAAAAACATCTTACTTACTTCTTGTGGGGAAAATTGGTTATTTTGATATATAAAGAGAGAATGACAATTTTAATAGCGGTAGTTGGGGATTATTGAGCATATCAAATGAGTATTACGCCTAATTTTATTTTCTTGAATAGAGGTAATAAAAAAGAGAGGGGGAAAGGATAACCCAAGGATATAAGAAACTGCAAATCGCTCAGTGCTACAAAAGATTTTAATCGTTACTCTCTTATAAATAATGAAAATGCCCTTTAGCTTTAAACAATATAAGTTTATTGTCTAAACTAAAGGGCTAGCCTTAGAAATCATTATTTCCTAATAAATTTCCAGTCAATGTGATTCCATTAAACAATTCACTCCATGCATCATCATTCCCTTCCCATCGATTTGGGTCATTAGGAATGAGGACCGAGCAAATATTCTCATCGATCAAGTTAAGATCCAACACTTCATTATTGTCATGATAATTAATGAGAAGAATGGTAAAGTTTCCTTTTACAATTCCTGATAAGACAGATTTTAATCTTACAGCTTCTTCAGAGGTTCCCATTAATCGAACAAGTAGAATCGATTGACAGTTTTCTAATTGATGCAAAAAGCGTTGGGCTCTTCTATCAAATTTAGCTTTTGCTTCCGTATACGATGCTGTCCAATCATTCCTTATAGGAAAATCATGCATTGAGTAGAGGTTATATAGTGTTTCTCTGACATTATAGTAGTGACTACCAGGATCCTGGCCATCGATGACAAGGTAATTATTATCCATGAAATTTGTGAATTTATTACTTATAAGTAAACTAATAACATCTAATGAACGTGTTGCAATCCAATCAAATGGTCCAGAAGACTTTCGCAATTGTAATCGGTCTAATTGATGGGCCGGCTGGCAGTTATCACCAATGCTTGCGATGTAATCATATGAACCTTTAATATCTTCTATTTTCATAAAATCATTCCTCTAGAATAATATGCTTACCTTTTTGTTACCGTGTCATATCATTTGATACTTAATCGAAGAAGATGGTTTTACCATTTCTAATTGACTCTTTTATTTTCATAGCAACAGATAGTGCCTTTGTTGCCTCACTAGTACTGACAATAGGTGTTTGTTGGTTTTGAATCGATTGTATGAAATGTTGGATTTCTGCCTGCAAAGGTTCAATGGGAGGTACTTTGATTTTTTCAATTGAGTTATCAATCGTTGTTGAAAGGTATTGATTGAAAATAGGTCTATTATAAACAAGAAGTTCCTTCGTCAAGTAATCCGCTGTGAGCACACGTTCTTGTTCAGTAACCGAAATCGTTCTTAGGGATTTTTGGGATGAACGATTAGCAATAAGACTTGCAATAATCCCATTTTCAAACCTTAATAAAGCATTAACGATATTGGGCTGTGCATCCTTTTGTGATGAATAAGCAGCTATGGCTGTTACACTTACTAAAGGACTGTTCGCAAGGTCTAAAATAATATCAATATCATGGATCATTAGGTCGAGAACGACATCTACATCAAGATTTCGTTCCGTTGCACATAACCGACTTGCTTCCAAACTAATAATTTTTGAGGAATCCATTATGTCATTCAACCTTTGAATGACTGGATTAAATCTTTCAATATGTCCTACTTGAATAACGCAGTTTTGAATGGTATTGCTGAATTCAATTAATTTCTCAGCATCCTTTAATGAACTAACAAACGGTTTTTCTACAAATACATGTTTGCCATTTTGAATAGCTTCGTAGGTATAACTATAATGAAATGTTGTTGGTACAGAAATTATGACTGCATCCACTTTAGAAAGCATATCTTCAAAAGTAGAAAAAGCTATCACATTATAAGTATTAGCGATGTCTTCACAAACACTTTGATTTTTATCATAAATACCTATAAAATCTACATTTCTTAAAATACTTAAAATTCTGCAATGGTTTTTGCCCATTACTCCAACTCCAGCAATACCAAATTTTATTGCTTTCAAATATATTCACCACTCATTCATATACACTTATTAACAAAAGTCTAATTTCCTTATTGGAGTTTGGAAGAAATATCTTTTTTTCATTCTTCAAAAGATATTAATTGTATTTTATATTGCTGGTAAGATACCCTCTGCTTTTAAAATATTTAAAATATATTCAGCTCTAGCTTTATAAGTGTGGGGCTGTACTGCAACTGTTCCTAAGCTACTAATCTGTTTTCTTTCCCATTCGTTTTGTAAGTAATAATGTACTAAATTTAATGTTTCATAGGGACTTGAGGACACCACTAGGTCACGACCAGGTAAGAAAAGCTGTCTTACTGCAGGGGTGTCAGATGTTAAAAGGAACCCGCCTGCTGCAAGAATTTCATAAGTCCGTTGAGTGACTTGAGTAGTGAAATTTTGTAATCCAATGACTATTTTTGCAGAACTATATATTTTTTTACAATCGAGATAGGGCAAAGTCCCATGAATCCAATCTGGATTGATTTCCATATCGATATAAGGATTTATTTTTTCCCACCCTTTTCCGAAAATATCTATACGTACATTGTTTTCTATTAATGGGCAAATCAATTGTTTCATTGATTCGATGCGGTAATCAATATTCCAAGTATCAAAGACCCATTCATATGAATTGGCTACTAAGGCAATATTAAAATTATACTCAGGTATAGGTGGTACAGGGTGATGAATCGATGGCTGATAGCCCCAATCTAAATGTGCAGCTTTAATTCCTAAAGATCGGTAATAATCAACTATAGGTGCAGTAAGTGTAAAAACATAATCTGGTTCAGTACGTTGGATTAAGGGTAGTACAAAGGTTGATGTAAATGAAGGATCCTCAATTGACCAATAAACATGCGGAATATTCCTTGGCTTTACGTAGTTTTTTATCCAAATTTGATTTTCAACCGTTTGTTCTAATCCCCAACCATTTGTAATCACAAGCTCTGGCTTAAAAAGTTCCAGAGAATTTACGACGGCATCTAAATTGTCCGCCCCCATAACTAATACTTCATGACCTGCATCACGAAAACCATTTGAGAGCAAATGCATCATTGCATCATTGCTATCAAAACAAAATACTCTCATTGAATACATCCTTTCAAAATAAATTGTTTGTTTGCTTAACTGATATCAAATGGGCTATTGCATTTAAAAGTTTAAAGTGACAAAATACCCTCGTTTCTTAGAACTTGAAGCATATATTCAACTCGATTTCGATAGGTGTGTTGAAGGGCTGCTGTATATCCTTGATTTGCAATGGTTTGTCTTTCTCCTTCAGCTTGTAAATAGTAGATAACATTATTTAGCGTTTCCTGAGGAGAAGAGGATACTACAAGGTGTTTACCTGGCTCAAACAGTTGCCGAACAGCAGGTGTATCTTGAGATAATAAAAAGCCTCCTGCTCCAAGAACTTCATAGGTTCGTTGAGTTACCTGTGTTGTGTAATTCTGAAAACCAATATTAATTTTTGCAGAATTATACACCTTGTTGCATTCATGAAAGGGAAGAGGACCATGCAACCAAGTTGGATCAATAGTAAGTCCCAAATATGCAAACATTTCCTGCCAGCCTTTGCCCCAAATATCAACTCTGATATTGTTTGCTACAAGAGGAATGACTAAATTTCGTATCGATTCCATGCGTTGATCGACTGAATATTGATTTAATATCCAATCATAAGAATTAGCAATAACTGCAATATCAACTGCATACTGAGGGTCAGGTGTTGTTGGGTAATGAATGGTTGGCTGAACACCCCAATCCATGTAACCAGCACGAAATCCTAAAGATTGAAAATAACTAATTTTGGAAGAACAAATAGTGAAAATATAATCAGGTTGACTTACCATAATTAATGGAACGACAAAGTTATCTGTATAAAGTGGATCTTCAACTGACCAATAGACATGCGGAATTTGTCTAGCTTGAACACAGGTTTTTATCATATATTGTTTTTCATGAGTTTGTTCCTGTCCCCAACCATATGTTACGACTAAATCTGGAGAAAATTGGTCCATCATCGTGGAAAGATGTGTAAAGTCTGCAATAGAACCAGAGATCATAATCTCATGTCCAGCACTTGAAAATCCATTTGGAAGTAGGTTCATTAAAACTTCGTTGCTATCGATAAAAAGTACCTTCATGAAGATAGTCCCTTCTATAATTGTATTGGCCTCTCTGCAACTAATTATCATGCTATACTCATTATCACATTGGAAAAAATGAAAGTGTTTTTGCATAAGAATTATGCGAAAGTAGCCTTTTAATGTATCCTATTCCGTTTTATTGTCTTGGAAACGACGGATGTCCAATACAGTGATAAATGTGTTCAGAACTTTTTATTAGTAATTTGGTTAGAAAAACATAGAAAAAAGATTGTTTAACAAGAAGCTAGACTTCAAAAGAAATACTATATCTGAAAAAAGACTAGTTAATGCTAGATATAGTATTGGTGTGATGTCTGTACTAATCGTTAAACAATCTTGACATTTGGTTGCTTCTTTTGGCAATTTGGAGGAATGTAATAAAAAGGGAAAGTTATTTAACCTTTTTTTCATGGCATCTTTTAGTGATATTTCTAACCATTTTTTCTAACATGTATGTGGTAAATAAAGGTCCAATATCATTTCGAATTGATTGACTAGCTGCATTTATACACAATGTGTGTTTTGGCAGTGATTGTTTTAAGACTTATTGTTGGTCAACTAGTGTTAGGTATGTCTTTTAAAGCTACTGATCGAAATCATTTTGGTTGGGGAGCTCATCGTTTGATTCATTATAAAAAACAGAATAATGTTCAATATCTTGCTAATTGCAGATCCTAGAGCTAATCCAAAGTGAGGAGTGAAATGGTTGAAGCTTGTTGGAAAGAGATAAGCTGAATATAATTAAAAATTTAAGAGTAGGTAAACTCAGCAGAACCAAGTCAACCCACTCCAAAAGGGGGAAAGTATCTTTTTTTGGATACAATGTAAGTGTATAGAAGAATTACTAAGATTTTGTTAACTCATAATTAAGCTTTCGTAAATATCAACCTTTTTTGACTTTTTTTATTATACTAGCACTAAAAGCGATGATAAAAACAATAGTAGTAAAACCAAACCCTACAAATGGTAAGTATTCCATAGCTAGCTTTAGCACAATACGACGATCCTTTCGCTATAGTGTTCTATTCAATATCATTGCCATATAAATGAAAAAATACATAAAAAAACCTGCAAAGATTGCAGGTTTTTTATGTATATCTATTTAGGAAAAGGGATAGATCTCCATTACAATAATAAATATGAGCATTAGAAAGACAATTGCAGAAAATGCAATAAGAGCAATCTTTTTCATAGGAATACCCCCAAATGAATCTCTAAATTTATCCCTTTCATAAAATTTATGAAAACTAGAAAAGTTATGAAAAGGCGATGTAATAATCACATGTTACCAAATTCCTATAAATTAAGCTATATTTTATTATAGTTTTGGATGTATTCTTTGAGGAAAAATTATTTGAGAAGTAATGGAGAATCATCACTAGGATTGATTATAGAGAATTACACGATTGCACGAAAAGAAAGCTCATGATCTGGATTGATCACATTACTTAATAACATAATATCATCGAGAATTTCTTTTTTGATCTCTTCATCTTTACAATGATTAAAATCTTGAAAAAGGCGTCCCATTTCTTTGATAAAAAGTAGATATTCATCCTCTCTTATCACGATACTGTTCCCCCTAAGTATATAGTCATATTCATTATATAGTAACTATGTACCATAAGTGAAGGGGGAATTTGTAGAATTTTAATGAATTTCTACGAAAACAAAAACTAGATCCTCCCTACCCCTGAACAATGTTCGCAAATATTAGAGTATATATCATAACCATAACCGTCACAAAAATGACAAATTGAATATTTTTTATCTAAATAAATATTAGAAAAATCCTCAAACTGATCAAATCGTTCTTCTTCATACATCATGGACAACCTCCCAGTTCATTCGATAGTAGGTTGTCCCAAAATAAAAATTGTATGTATTGCTTTATCGATTTAAAGCGGTGGGGGTCAGACCCCGAAGATGATATTATTATCTTTTCGAGCTTTTTCTGTTATTGAAAGGACTGTTGTACTTAATTGTTTTAATTCGTTGTATGTGTTGTTATCTTTTGTTTGGATGATTTGAATGAAGGTGTTAATTTCATAGATCATATCATGTTCATCTTGTTGTACTTCAAATGATGTTCTTTTATTGGATTTATGGTCAATCCATTCTAAAGTTGTTGGTGTGACGCTGTTTAATACAATGGTACCAGATTCCCCATGGATTTCTGAGGGCATAAAGGACTGAGAAATTTTTGAGCACATGATCGTACAGGTAAAATCATTATATTTTAGTATAAGTGTACCATTTCCATCCACACCACTATTTAAAATAACAGGATGATAGGATATGTTTTCAGGTTCTCCAAAAAGTTTGATTGCAAGTGAAAGAGGATATACCCCTAAATCAACCAATGCCCCGCCTGAATATTTTGGTGAGAAGACATTAGGGATGTTTCCGTCTAAAAATGCATCATACCTCGAAGAATATTGAATATAGTGGAGATTTGCACTCCGTACCTTCCCGATGCATGATAAATGTTTAATTAATTGTTCCATATTTGGGGTATGAATATTTCGTATTGCTTCAAATAAGTAAACCCCATGCTGCTCAGCTATTTTATAGGCTTGTTCCAATTCCTCTGTAGTTGAAAAAATAGGTTTTTCACAAATGACATGGATGCTATGGGTAAGAAAAAGTATGGCTTGTTCAAAGTGCAGGGAATTCGGTGAGGCAATATAAACAATGTCGATTTCAGGATTTTCTGCAAGTTCTTGAAGATTATCCGTATAATTTTTTGCCCCATGCAATGCTGCAAATTCCTTTGCTTTTTCCATTGAACGAGAATAGACAGCTTGTAAAGTTAATTGATTCGTTTTTTTGGCAGATTCGATAAAAGTTGAAGTAATCCAGTTAGTACCTATTGTTGCAAGTCTCATTTATTAACACTCCTAACATACATCTAGATAATGTTATTCTACATGTTTCCTGACTTTGAGTCATTCTAAATTTGAGCAGAAAAATCGTTTAAAGAAGCAAAAAAGACAGCTTTTGTAGCTGTCAAAAATAAATCAGTTAAGTTTCACTTGGATCCACTTCATCCCAGGATAATGTTGTCACACTTGTATAATCCCCAGTTTCAATTTCCTGTTCGGTAGCTTCTTCATTTAATTCTTCCGCATCGTTCATCCCTGGTGCAACGGTTGGTTTTAGTTCTTTCCTTTTTAACATCAAAACACCTCCTTTGCATAGGATTATTGTCTCCAACGAAATAGTAATAACACTTGCAAGATTTAATCATTTTATTATATGGTTCAAAAGTCATGAATTTAGTAATATAGTTATAAGGACATTGGTTTGATTTACCATGTTATATAGTATTGTCAAAGCAATCTAACTGGAAAATTTACAGTTGGAAGGAGGCAAAGGATTGATGCCTAATGTAAATAATTGTGAGCAAAAAGTAAACAAAAGGCAGATATGTGAAAATAACATTATCGCCCGTTTAAAATTAAATGGTGTTTATACTTTTGTTTCTTCCATGTCAGAATCTATTATAGGTTTTACTCCTAGTGAGATGATTGGAAAATCATGTTTCGAATTTATTATTGATCCAGATCGAATAGATATAAGAGAAAAGTTCACTCAGCTTAAACATGACATCGACACCGTTAAATATCGAATGATGCATAAGGATGGTCATTTGATTTGGGTAGAAACAACATTATCCATTGTGAGAGATAGAAATTATCAACCTGTAGAAATTCTCTCCATATCAAAAGATATTACCAGTGAGAAAAAGATGTTGGACTATATTGAGCACACAGAAAAATTATCATTAACTGGAGAGTTGGTAGCCGGAATTGCTCATGAAATAAAAAATTCATTAACATCTGTTAAGGGTTTTTTACAATTAATGAAGGCGGGAATTATACATAATAATCATTATTTTAATGTGATAAAAAATGAAATTAACCGGATAGAAATTATTTCTAAAGAATTAATGATCCTTGGTAAACCAATGAAGCGAAAGAATCAATTGCATCATTTACATGAATTAATAAATAGTAGCATCATTCTCTTAGAACCAGAAACAAATAGCCATAATATTGAAATACATACTTTTTACCCTAAAAAGCCCATTCAAATTAGCTGTAATGAAGCAAAAATTAAACAGTTATTTATAAACATAATAAAAAACGCGATAGAATCTATGAAAAATGGTGGGAAATTGATTGTTCGCATTGAGGAAAGAAAGAAACAGTATGTAAACATTTCTATCAGTGATGAAGGATGTGGAATATCTAAGGAAATGTTACATAAAATAGGTACACCATTTTTTACAACAAAGCAATCTGGGAATGGACTTGGACTTATGGTTTGTAAAAATATTATTGAAGAACACAATGGAAGCTTAACTGTCGAAAGTGTCTTAAATAAAGGTACCACCTTTATCATTCGCTTACCAATAGGGTAGAACATTTTAGGGATGTCTCATAAATAGCTAGCGTTCACTTCGAGACATCCCATTTTCACTAATTTGACAGCTCCACAATTGCCTCCAAGCCAATTTCTACATTTCCTTGGATTGCCCTAGAAATCATGCAGCTTTTTTCTGCACGTTCTGTTAGCTGTTTTACTGTATCAATCTGATCTGCTGTACAATTTCTTTCCAAGATCACTTTTGGACGGTGAATAATTTTTTTATATGTAATTACACCTTTATCAACCTCAACGATACCTTCTGATTCTTGTGTTAAGCTTTCAACAGGAATTCTTCGTCTTTCCATCATTGCTGCAAGTGTAATGATATAACATGTAGCCGCAGCCCCAAGTAGCATTTCATCTGGATTTGTACCAATTCCTGGGCCATCCATTTCTGTTGGGATTGATATTTTTGTTTTTAAATTACTTGTTTCTATAAACCCAACCTCATTTCTACCACCTGGCCAATCTGCTTTTAAAAGAAATCGGTGTTGTTCCATTTCGCATTCCTCCTCTTACATAATTATACATTACTATTAGAAAAATCGAAAAAATAATGCGAATGACTATTTTGTTTCGAAATATTTCAATATAATAAAAGTTGAAATAAAAAATAGGAGAGATACACATGAATACATATGGCAATTCCAAAGAAACAATGGAATTAATTCAGAAGTTAGTTCTAATACCTAGTCCCTCAGGAAATACGAAGCAAGTCATTGATTTTTGTGAGCAGTATTTAAAAGAAACCAATGTAAGTATGTATCGAAATCGTAAGGGTGGACTAATCGTTACAATTCCAGGTAAAAACAATGAGCAGCATCGCATGCTTACTGCTCATGTTGATACTTTAGGGGCAATGGTTAAAGAAGTAAAAGCAAATGGTCGACTAAAACTAACGATGATTGGTGGTTTTCGTTGGAACTCAGTAGAAGGGGAATATTGCAAAATTGAAACCTCCACGGGAAAAACATATACAGGAACCATTTTAATGCATCAACAATCTGTCCATGTATATAAAGATGCAGGCAAGGCGGAACGAAATGAAGATAATATTGAAGTTCGAATTGATGAAAAGGTATTTAACGAACAAGATGTACGGGCTTTAGGAATTGAAGAGGGTGATTTTGTTTCTTTCGATCCTCGTGTAGAAATTACCGACTCAGGATACATCAAATCACGGCATTTAGATGATAAGGCAAGTACGGCTATTTTATTAAAGCTTATCAAACATATTAAAGAAAATAATATTGAATTACCTTATACAACACATTTTCTTATCTCAAATAATGAGGAAATAGGTTATGGAGGAAATTCAAATATTACACCAGAAACAGTTGAATATTTGGCGGTTGATATGGGCGCATTAGGTGACGGTCAGGCATCAGATGAATATACTGTTTCTATCTGTGCGAAGGACTCAAGTGGTCCATATCATTATGGTTTACGCAAACATTTGGTCAATTTGGCGAAGGAAAACCAAATAGAATATAAAGTTGATATTTACCCTTTTTATGGATCTGATGCATCGGCTGCCATTCGTGCAGGATTTGATATTGTACATGGGCTGGTTGGTCCAGGAATAGAATCATCGCACGCATTTGAGCGTACACATGAAACATCTATTTTTAATACAGAGCGTTTATTATATGCATATATACAGTCACCAATGGTAGAGCAATAAGCAGCCTTACTATACATCCTTAGCTATCTAATATCATCATTTTAATCAAATAGAGCCTTAATTTACATCGATAAATTAGGGTTCTTTTTATCCTCTGCTATTTTCTCAAACAATGTTGCTATTTATGTAAAGTTATAAGATGGGAGGGATATTGATATGGACGTTGATCAATTCCAGAAAGTTCTTTCCAAATGTGAAAGAATAGTAGACGGTCAAAATTTAGAATGTATACAAGATATACTTGTTTTAAAAATACTTAATGACATTTTTGAAAATGAGAGACAAAACATTCGGGAGGATTTTTTACTTAGAGGGATTTGCAGTACAGAGGTGGATAATTTAATTGATGATCCAGCTTATTATCAATTTATGTATATCCCTAAATTAGTACGCTGGCAGCAAATAAAAACTACCCAACACAATGATTGGACATTTATTGCTCATGCTCTTCAGACTATTATAGATAATAATCCAATTAATATTCCCCCTCTTCCACACAGAGCACAAAATATTAACTCCTATCAGATGAAACAGTTAGTGGAATTAATAGATGTATGCAATTTTCAAATGTCTAAGGAAAAAACAGAAGCAATTTTTAAAGCCATAGAAAGTTGGCAGAAAATGAAGCGTTTAAAGGCAGGCTCATGGATGTTAATTAATTTCTATTATGCTTAATGATTTCAGAAAGTTATGGCTAATCTTTAAATTCTGTGTTAAAATACATCTAAACTATTTGGATAGAAAGGACTCGTTACTGTTTATGCCAATAACTACTTTGTAATGGATCAAAAAAATTGGATAGGACTCTCCGGAAAACTAATGTTTTTCACCTAGGGAGGAGTCTGTCTATTATTCCCATTACAAAGGAACGGAACGAATCTGTAGTATTATAAGCTAACAGAGGTTCTCTTTTTTAGGGAAGCTCTTTTTGTTTTTCAATATAACTTAATACTAATACATCCAAATAGATGTTACGTTCCTTTATCTATAGAGGTGAAGGAAAATGAATGTGCTGGATTTATCTTGGAATTTAGTTGAGCAATCAATGGAAAAAGTAATTACTCGCTATTGTAAAAATTGTGGTAAAACAGTTGAGTTTAAGGATTCTCTTATTAGACGTCATAATTCAAACGGCAAAAATATTTATCGATATGCTATTTTTAAATGTCCAAAGGACCATACATGGAATCAAAAGCTTAGTATTTATAAAGCTTACACTGAGCATGCGAAAGTAAGAGAAGAGTTAATAGCTATTGAAAATGATAATAAATATAGTTTACAAATTGAATCTTTAAGAGAGCAGGGATACACCCAAATACGTATTAAAATTAATCTGGCTTATGGAGCTGTACGTCTGGATAAATTGTTAGCTGAAAGTCTGGAAGGGTGGAGTCGAACAGAAATTGTCAAGAAGATCAAAAATAACGAGATTCAAGTAAATGACAAAGTCTGTAAACCAAGTCAAAAATTAATTAAAAGTGATTTTATTACAGTAATCATCACGTAGGGGGCCGTTATACATGAAAGCAAGGGAACTAGGGATTGAAGTAGGGAATCTTCCAACAGGTAGTAAAAATTGTATAACAGATGTAAAGGGAGTGAAGGTTGGGCATATAACATTAAATCAGGATATTCATGATGGGTGTATACGTACAGGAGTGACAGCTATTTTACCACATGAAGGGAATTTATTTTTAGAAAAGGTTCGAGCTGCTTGTTATGTGGCAAATGGTTTTGGAAAAACAACTGGCCTTGTTCAAGTGGAAGAATTAGGTTGTATAGAGTCACCTATTATGTTGACAAATACATTTAGTGTTGGCCCCGTTTTACAGGGAACACTTCAATATATGTTGGCTGAAAATCCTGCTATTGGTGACTCTACAAGTTCCATCAATATCATTGTCGGTGAATGTAATGATAGTTATTTAAATTCTGCACGACTTTTGGCTGTGAAACCAGAACATGCAATTCAAGCAATACAATGTGCAACAAATCAACAGGCTGAAGAAGGAGCAGTTGGTGCAGGTACTGGTACAATGTGCTTTGGTTACAAAGGGGGAATAGGAAGTTCCTCACGTTTGATCTCTGAAGGGGATTCTTTCTTTACTGTAGGAATACTTGTACAGAGTAATTTTGGAAGTAAGGATGAATTTCGTTATGCTAATTCGGTAGGGGACGACGATAAAGAACGTCCTGATGGCTCTATTATGATGATTTTAGGAACAGATGCTCCGGTTTCAGATCGCCAGTTAAAAAGGCTGGCAAAAAGATGTGTGGTCGGTTTGAGTAGAATAGGAAGTCATATCCACAACGGGAGTGGGGATGTTGTTATTGCTTTTTCTAATGCAGAAACTATCCAACATTACTCATCTAAAGCAGCAGCACAAGTCACTGTTTTACATGACGATCATCCAATCATGAATCTTCTTTTTCAAGCAGTAGCAGAAGCAACGGAGGAGGCTATCCTAAATTCCCTTTCACAAGCTGAGACGACAAGTGGGAGAAAAGGAAGAGTAGGAGAGAAAGCACCTATTCATAGGAAAAGCTAAAGAAGTTTTATTCTTTAGGCTCTTTTCTCAAACATTGCTATTTAACAACAGTTTTTAACCAATAACTATCGGCAAAAGACTGCTACACCTTTCATTTCACTGAGAAAAGAGCTGCAAACTCCATAAGAATCGCTGAATCCTTTATTGGTGTAAAAGCTGGCAGTTGGGCTTTTACAAAATTAACAAACTAAACAAAAACAGCCTTTCTTTATTTATCAATAATTAAATGAAATAAAGACTTTCGAAAAAGGGTGGAAACTTTTTACGGAAGTCTTTTTTTTATTGGCTCACGGAATTTGTTTTTTTCTTCCCCCTTTTTCCTTTATAATATAATTTGTGACTGGAGGATTGAAAATGAAAATTCGTAAAACTATACTTAGTGATGCTGAGTTAAACATATTTATATATGAAAATAAAAAAGACGAATACTTTGTGGTGGCTGTTCCTACCTTAGAATGGTCAACAAAATTTACATATGATGATTTTGGTGAAGAATTTTTAAATCAAATCATTCATTCACTTAGTTCCAAATTAGATGAACAAGAAGCCATCACACTTGGACATCGTATTAATCAGTGGACACGAGAAATGTAAAATATATAGATGCTAAGGTGAATCCAATGTGAAAATGAAAAAATGATTAAATTAAATGAGTAATGAATTTACAACAGAAAGGGATTTTACTACATGACTTCATTAAAAGATGAGGTTCTATCAAGAAGAACCTTTGCAATTATTTCTCACCCAGATGCCGGAAAAACAACTTTAACTGAGCAATTACTATTATTTGGAGGAGCCATTCGTGCAGCAGGGACGGTAAAAGGAAAAAAATCAGGTAAATTTGCAACGTCAGATTGGATGGAGATTGAAAAACAAAGAGGGATCTCTGTAACATCTTCTGTTATGCAATTTGAGTATGATGGAAAACGGGTTAATATCCTCGATACACCTGGGCACCAGGATTTCAGTGAAGACACATATCGTACCCTAATGGCGGTTGATAGTGCGGTGATGATCGTAGATGCAGCTAAAGGGATTGAGGAACAAACATTAAAGTTATTTAAAGTGTGTCGGATGAGGGGGATTCCTATTTTTACATTTATTAACAAACTTGATCGGCAAGGAAAAACCCCACTTGAGTTACTAGCTGAACTAGAGGAAGTACTTGGTATTGAATCGTATCCGATGAACTGGCCGATTGGAATGGGGAAAGAATTTCTAGGAATTTATGATCGTTATCATAAACGTATCGAACAATTTCGTGTAGAAGAACAAGAAAGATTTTTACCGTTGAATGAGGATGGAGAACTTGAAGGAGATTCACCAATCAAGCAATCATCTCTTTATGAACAGGCATTAGAGGAGATACTTCTTTTGGATGAAGCGGGAAATGAATTTTCGAATGAACGAATTGCCAATGGGACATTAACTCCTGTATTTTTTGGGAGTGCATTGACAAATTTTGGGGTTCAAACATTTCTTGAAACATATTTACAATTTGCACCGCCTCCACAGCCACGTACGTCTGATGTTGGTACAGTTGATCCAGCAGATGATAATTTCTCGGGGTTTGTGTTTAAAATCCAAGCAAATATGAACCCTGCACACCGAGATCGAATTGCTTTTGTTCGGATTTGTTCAGGTCAGTTTGATCGTGGTATGAATGTAACCCTTTCTAGAACGGGAAAATCAATGAAGTTATCGCAATCTACGCAATTCCTTGCTGATGATCGAAGCACAGTGAATACAGCGGTTAGTGGTGATATTATCGGTTTATATGATACTGGCACCTACCAAATTGGCGACACCATTACATCTGGAAAACAATTAATTAATTATGAAAAGCTACCACAATTCTCCCCGGAACTTTTTGTTAAAGTATCTGCTAAAAATGTAATGAAACAAAAGCATTTTCATAAGGGAATTCATCAGCTTGTTCAAGAGGGTGCGATTCAGTTATATAAAACATACCGTATGGAAGATTATATTTTAGGTGCAGTGGGACAATTACAATTTGAAGTATTTGTTCATCGGATGAAAAATGAATATAACTCTGATGTTATTATGGAGCCGATCGGATCGAAAATTCCACGTTGGATTAATGAGGATCAAGTGAATGAATCCTTATCTAGTTCACGAAGCTTATTAGTGAAAGATCGTTTTGATAAACCGTTATTTTTATTTGAAAATGATTTTGCCCTTAGATGGTTTCAAGATAAACATCCAGAGATCAAATTATATGATGCATTAGAAGGCTTTCAAGAAAACTAATAATTTTTGAGATTTTTCATACATCCATTTTCTCGGTCATGTGGATATATTCATAGTAGCTTGAATATCTGCATGGCTGGGAAGTTCATTAACTAGCGATGAATAAATTTTTATACTAGGAATAATTATGATACCGCTAAAAGTATGTAAAAAAACTGGCTGTTTTTTTAAAAATATCAAAAAAATGGAGAGTCATTCAATAAATTGCAACGTGAGATACAGTTTATTCTTAGTGTAAACAAATGAGAGCATAAATAGGCAAAGAAATTAGTATGTGGTCTAGAGATAATGACAAGTTTGGTGTGAACATTTTTGAAACGTTCTTATTCGAATGTTTTTTTATTTATGACTGGGCTTTTTATTTTGTTAACTTTGTCATCAAAGTTTAAGAGTAATATGAGTGTAGAGAATGAAAGAAGAGAGCCCGCGTATAGTAAAATGCAATAGAAAAATTCAAGGTCATTCCCTTTTAAATGATTTCACCTTGTTTCAAAATATTTATTTGACCAGTTTGAGTCCTATATTTGTTAAAATTAACAAATAACAACTTGTAATAAAAATAACGATTATTGAAATAAAATATAGTAAATGGTTTGTGGGCTCAAAAAAAACCTTCTTTTAAGAAGGCGATTATTTATCTTCCAAATAAATAGTAACTAAGAGCAGTACCACCAAAAAGTATAAGGACTGTTAATAATATTAAAAGCCATATAACAACATTTGAATTCGATTCTTTCATTTTACCCTCCAAAATTATTAAGTTATTAAACTGAATTGTTTAAGTTTTTTTCAGCATCTTCACTACTGGGGGATGAACTTTCTGTTAAATCATTAGCGGTTGATACTGAAATATTGTTCGTTTGATCCTTTTGAGATTGGAAATTTTGATTTTTATGATTGTCTTTTGTATCTGTATCCTCTAGTAACCCACTAGTTGCATTTTTAAATTCTCTTAAGGTCTTTCCTGCTGCTCTACCTATTTCAGGTAATTTTTTTGGCCCAAAAAGAATTAATGCAACTGCTCCAATGACTATTAGTCCCTCTGCATTAATCACATGAAACCCTCCTTAATATTTAATACTCATTCATTTTACATTAGTTTGACTATTTATTCTAATGATTTCATTTTCTACTATAACATAAGAATAGTAATTATTTTGATGATACAAAAATTTTCGCAGAATTGTCTAATTTTTATGAGAGGGGGAAGGAACTTTTGACTGTTGATGAGAAAGGACGTTGATTGCTTCAAAATAATAAAAAGTTAGAGAAACAATTATTTATTGTTGTAAACGATGTAACATCCCAAAAAGCAGGAGTTCCTGGTAAATGGGATCAGACTTCGTATAAGGCATCATTAGTTGACGGAGGTCAAAAATATATTATCCGTATTGAAGGTGTTTTAACTTCGCTTGGAGTGTCGTTTGAAAAAGTATTTACCATCGAGTTTAATTGTAATGAATATGGAAAAATATATTAAGGATAACCGGTTCTCGATTATTTAAATAATTATTAATTCTTAAGCATCCTAAGAGGTTCTTTTCCATATCATTTTAGCCAGGTGTCTTTTAATTTTTTCTTGATTTATTTTAAAAACATGATATATTATATTAAAATACTTTATTGCATAAAAGCTTAAAAGCGTTTAAGTGTAAAAGCTTATATAGTTTTCCTATATCGGACACTAGTAATTCTATTGGATGCAGCATGAAGAGACTGAATGGGGGCTGAGAATTCAGGCGGCAATAGAAATGAAATACACCGTATGTAAAAATAGGAATTTAAGAGTGAATGACTTTGGTCATTAACTAGGGTGGTACCGCGGAGAGTGTCTTCGTCCCTAATTTGGGATGGGGATGCTCTCCTTTTTGTATGAACTGAATTAAATCTTCATAGGAGGAAAATGTCGTGTTTAGTATTAAAAAAGTTTACACACCAACAATAATTGAAGCTATTATCCTTGTTATTTGTATTGTAGGATTAATTAGCGGTGGAATTATCAAATTTTCTGCAGCTCCTCATATTCCAATCTTGCTAACAATTTTTCTATTGATTCTATATGGGTTAATAAGGAAGGTTCCTTTTAAAAAACTTGAAGATGGGATGACCAATGGAGCAAAATCAGGTATCTCTGCTATCTTTATCTTTTTTTTGATTGGACTGTTAATTTCTGCGTGGATGATTAGTGGGACAATTCCCACTTTGGTTTATCTTGGATTTAAAATAGTTTCTGTTCACTTCTTTTATGCTATTGCTTTTATTACGACAGCGATTGTGGGAATCGCCATCGGTAGTTCGTTAACAACCTCTGCAACATTAGGGGTAGCATTTATTGGGGTTGCTTCTGCTATTGATGCATCATTAGCTATAACCGCTGGTGCTATCGTTTCAGGTGCTTTTTTTGGTGATAAAATGTCACCTTTATCTGATACAACAAGTATTGCGTCAATGATGATGAAGGTTGATTTGTTTGAACATATCAGGAATATGGCATGGACAACTGTCCCAGGGTTTATTATTAGTTTAATCGTATACGCAATCATATCACCGAATGCATCTTCTGCTAATTTACATCGCTTAATCAGCTATCAAGAAAGTTTGATGCAGACAAATTTAGTCCATTGGTATAGTTTGCTTCCGATACTTGTATTAGTTATATTTGCCATGAAAAAAATTTCTGCTTTCATTACTTTAGCATTTAATTCAATTTTTGCAGTTATACTTTCCTATTTTCATCATTTTACTTCCGGGAAAGAGTTATTCGGTATTCTTTTCAATGGATATGTATCTGAAACGGGCAATACAGCCATTGATAGTCTACTGACTAGGGGCGGAATAAATAGTATGATGTTTACGGTATCATTAATAATTTTAGCATTAAGTATGGGAGGTTTAACATTTGCGTTAGGAATAATACCAGTGTTACTCCAATCATTAGGAAAGATATTAAATAAAGTTAGATCTGTGATAATGGCAGCTGCTCTAACAGCTGTAGGAATTAATATTTTTATTGGTGAACAATATTTATCTATTATTTTAACAGGCGAATCTTTTCAACAATCATTTCAAAAGGTTGGCTTAGCAAATAAAAATCTTTCACGAGTTTTAGAAGATGCCGGAACCGTAGTCAATCCATTAGTTCCATGGAGTGTTTGTGGAGTATTTCTAACAAATGTACTAGGTGTTTCAACATTAGAATATTTTCCATTTGCCTTTTTCTGTCTGTTATCTCCACTGCTAACGATTCTTTTTGGATTTACTGGTAAGACATTAACAATGATTGATAAAAATTAATGATATAAGGTTGAATGTATTTTTCTTCTCTGTTTATAGGAATATTAATTTCGAATTTGGAAATTATATGGATATGAATAGGAGGAAAAAATGATGGAGAATAATGATAGAGAGACATTGGATTTTTCAAGCTTATGGATTGATTTTTTGAATGATAGTATTCCTAGTGGGAAATTACTCCAAGCTTCGTATGAAAGATTTCTTCAACGACCGGAACCAGATGAAGCTGAAACTACGAGATTTTCATAAGGAACAAATGAAAAAGGTTGAACCATTAGAAGCCATTTTGTGGAGTATTGCACTACCAGGATTTTCACAATTATTATCGGGCTCCATTATTAAAGGACTATTTTTCGTCAGTCTTGAATTTATAATTAATGTAAACAGTCATTTTAATAAGGGAATTATGTTGAGCTTTTTAGGAAAAACAGCTGAAGCCGCTAATGTAATTGATTATCAATGGCTAATGTTTTACCCGTGTCTATATATGTTTGCTATGTGGGATGCCTTTAAAATGGCTCAGGATAAAGAGAAACGCTATCAGTATATTCCTTTTGCCTTTGGAGCTTATTTTGTTACAATTGGATTAATGTATTCACCTTTTGTGTATGTCAATGGTATTTTTATCGGACCTGTCTTTTTACCGATGATCTTCTTAATACCCGGTTTAGGAATTGGTTTCATTATTCAATATATAATAATAAAGTTCAAAAAGTTAAAAAATTAGTAGTTGAAATTTAATATATTCTCCACTATACTTTTATTATAAACGAATATCTTTTGACGAATTGTCAAAGGGGAGTAGCGTTAGATGTGTTATACATCTAAAACAAAGTCGTCATTCCATGGATGAATTCCATCGGCTTTGTTGGCATAATCTATGTCTAGCAAGACCTTTGCCTATAATAGGCAGGGGTCTTTTTTGTCTGTATAGGTGATTTTCGTTCAGAAGAAACAGAGGAGGAGAATTCTTATATGGACATTTCAATAGTACTTGAGTATGGTTGGGTCTTATTGATTTTAGTTGGTTTAGAAGGAATATTGGCTGCAGATAATGCAGTTGTTATGGCAGTGATGGTGAAGCATTTACCTGAAGAAAAACAGAAGAAAGCTTTATTCTATGGATTAGTAGGAGCATTTGTATTTAGATTTGGCGCTCTATTTCTTATTTCCTTTTTAGTTAATGTATGGCAAATTCAGGCTATTGGTGCTGCCTATCTACTTTATATTTCAGTACATCATTTATTGAAACAGTCAAAACACAAATTTAAAAAAGGGGATAAGGTAAAGGATAACAAAGGATCTTCCTTTTGGATGACTGTTTTAAAAGTGGAGATGGCAGATATTGCGTTTGCAGTTGATTCCATGTTAGCAGCCGTTGCCCTAGCAGTTACTTTGAAACCTACTGGTTGGTTTAAAATGGGCGGGATTGATGGCGGCCAATTTTTAGTGATGCTTTTTGGAGGGATCATAGGATTAGTCATTATTCGATTTGCGGCAAAATGGTTTGTCAATTTATTAAAAAAATATCCTAGCCTCGAAACATCTGCATTTCTCATTGTCGGCTGGGTAGGGGTAAAATTAGTTGTTTTTACACTTGCCCATCCAAGTATTCATGTTATCGAAGAGCATTTTCCTGAATCATTTTTATGGAAGGTAATTTTCTGGGGTGTACTTCTTTCTATTGCTATAAGCGGCTATTTAGTATCACGAAAAAAAGCAAATAAATTACGGAGAATCGCTTAAAAAATTACAGATACCCTCAAAAATTTGCTTATCCCCACCGAAATTATATATGATGAAATAATTTTGTAATTAGATAGAAAACTAAAGATGCCCCTTGTCCATGCTATAATATGTTGCAGGATGAGGTGAGTTGATGCGTGGCTTTTTAGTGAAAGAAAAGAAAAAGACATTGGAGGAAATGGCTTTTTCGATCCAAAATGGGGATGAAGATTTGTTAAACCAACTTCTTCAAGATTATCAACCATTTATAAAAAAGACAGTTTCCTCCGTATGTAAACATTATATAAGTAATAGTGACGATGAATTTAGCATTGGCCTAATCGCATTCCACGATGCCATTCTTAAATTTGATACATCTAAAGGCTCTTCGTTATTAGCCTTTGCAGAAGTGATTATAAAAAGAAGAGTCATTGATTATTTAAGAAGCACAAATAAGTATAAAGATTTAAGGTTAGATCGCAACTCAGATGAGGATTCCTCATCTTCTGCATATGAGGACACTCTTTCAATTGAAGAGTATAATCGTTCACTGGATAATGAAAAACGTAAAGAAGAGATTTTACGACTTGAAATAGTGTTACAATCCTACGGGTTGAATTTTCGCGATTTAGTCACTCATTCTCCAAAACATGAGGATGCAAGAGAAAGTGCAATTTCTGTTGCAAAAACCTTAGTTGAAGATGAAAAGCTTTTTGCTTATTTAAAAGAAAAAAAACGTCTACCAATAAAATTATTAGAGAAAAAAGTGAAGGTTAGTCGTAAAACTCTGGAACGCAATCGAAAGTATATAATTGCCATAGTCTTAATCATGTCTTCTGATTTTGTTTATTTAAAGGAGTATTTAAAAGGACGGTTAACGTAATGAAAAAAGGAGTCGTATTAGAAATAAAACGTCAGTATTTAGTCATGCTGACCCCTGAAGGTGAGTTTGTAAAGGGAAAGAATAATGGAACTCCTTTGGAAGTTGGGGAAGAAATCTTTTTTTATCCATATGAGGAATCTAAAGCAAATCGTAAAAAATTCACGTTATGGTCCTTATCATCTAGTGTTGCTGCTATCCTTTTTATATGCTTTTTAATTATAAATCCTTTGAAAAAGGATCAAGCTTTTGCTTATGTAACCATGGATATGGATTCAAGTATAGAATTTGTTTTAGATGAAAATTTACATATTATAGGTACCCATGCCTATAATTCAGCTGGTGAGAAATTATTATCAACTATTCAAATTGAGAAGAATCAATTATTTACTCCTGTTGCTACTAAGTTAATTAATCAATATGATTCACTAAACTCAGAAAAGAACATCGTTATTGCTTCAATTTCAAAAGACGAAAAAAATCAGCAGCAAATTGAAAAGGAAGTACAAAAGATCCAACATGATGTTCAAAAGAAAGAAGCTAATATCAAGGTAATTAAAGGATCAATGAAGGAAAGAGCTTCTGCACAAAAAAAAGGGATATCAGCGGGAAAATTTATTTCTGAAGAAAATAAAGGTAAAAAAGAAGTAAAACAAGATCGTTCAGCTGATTCAAATCATAAAACAAGTATATCCAATATTAAAATCGAAAAACAAAGCGAACCATTCGATCAAAAGGATATGAGGATAAAACCAGTCCAACGAATGAGGAAAGATGACGAGAAGAAGTGGAAGCAAGAGCGTATTGAAAAAGAGATAAAAAAAGAAACACAGAAAGAAACGAATACAAAAGTACATATACATAATGAGAATAGAAATGTACAAAATTGGTCGCATATAAAAGAGCGAGATAGGAAAGTTGTGCCTTCTACACCAAAGCAATTCAATAAACATGAAAATCCTTCACCTAATGTCAAAAATGTAGCCCCTAATTCTAAAAATAATAATGGAATAAATTCTAAACGGAATCAAAATGCTAATAGGTGGGGGAACGGTAAACATAATGGTTGGGACAACAGCAATAGAGGAAACAACCATAAAGAAAACCATAAAGAAAACCATAAAGAAAACCATAAAGAAAATCATAAAGAAAACCATAAAGAGCCCTGATGAACTGCACCGAAAATTTTAGAGATTCTAGAATTTGGAGGTGCTTTTTTTTTTTGGCGTAATTTTATCATCGAGAAAAAATTAAAGGTAGTACAGGTTGTTCAACTCTTACAAATGACCTGGGAGTTCATAAGAGTATGTTCAATAATGGGTAAGAAAATTTGAGTATTATGGATAAAAAGCTTTTTCAAAGGGCTTTACAAAAGCATTACTATAATCATAAACAAATTAAGGAAGTATTAAAGGCATGAGTCCAATTCAAAACCAAACTCATGCCCTAGTAGCCTAATGAAATAAAGTATCCAATTTTATGGAGTGGAGGACTCCCTTTTTAGAAAAACTCAGTATAAGGTTGTATGCTCTGTCTAATGCTTAGCAACAAGCAAGTCCTTATTGATTTTGATTTCCAGATAGTTGGCTCTGAGCTTGTTTTACTAATCTTTTAGTAATTTCTCCTCCTACAGAACCATTTGCACGTGAAACTGTATCTGAACCAAGATTTACTCCGAATTCTTGTGCTATTTCATATTTCACTTGATCTAAATATTGTTCTACTCCTGGTACTAATAGTTTATTACTACTTCTTGCCATTGTTAAATACCCCTTTCATATGTTGTAAATAGCTGTATTTGTATTATGGTTGAAATCCTTGAAATTCATGAATGGTAAATTGGTTCATTTATAATTCTTTTTGGAAACGACTTTAATTATTGAGGGTAATTCTATATATTAGAGGGAGAAGATAATATGAATAGTTTTTTTGATATAAGCTTGAAAGGATTTTTCTATGAAAAGTTATTTAAAAACAAAAATAAAAAAATTAACACCGTTTCAATTAATCGTATATTATTACTTTTTAACGGTATCTGTTTCAACTTTTTTTCTTAGTCTACCATTAGCGCTTAAGCCAGGTGTGCGTATTCCTTTGATTGATACTATATTTGTTGCCGCAAGTGCAGTTAGTGTCACTGGATTATCAACGATAAATATTTCAGAAACCTTTAGTACTAGTGGGATTGTTATTTTGATGCTAATTCTTCAAGTAGGTGGAATTGGCATTATGTCGATCACTACATTTTTTTGGCTTCTTTTAGGTAAGAAAATTGGTTTAAAGCAAAGGAAGCTAATTATGACTGATCAAAATCAGATGAATTTAGCTGGTTTGGTAAAAATGCTAAAAATGATATTATTATTAATCATCTTGATTGAATTATGTGGAGCATTAATTTTAGGTACATACTTTTTACGTTATTATCCTAATTGGCAAGAGGCCTATCTCCATGGATTATTTTCGTCCATTAGTGCGACAACGAATGCAGGATTTGATTTGACAGGACAATCACTAATCCCATTTGCCCAGGATTACTTTGTACAGTTTATTAATATGATTCTGATCACTTTAGGAGCGATCGGTTTTCCTGTATTAATGGAATTAAAAGAATTTTTGTTTCGAAAGAAAACTGCAGTGAAATTTCATTTTTCTTTATTTACAAAAATTACAACATCTACCTATGCGATACTATTAGTGTTTGGAACCATTGCGATATTTTTAATTGAAAAGGATCTATTCCTAAAAGGGAAAGAATGGTATGATGCGTTTTTTTACACAACTTTCCAATCTAACACAACAAGAAGTGCAGGGCTAGTGACGGTGGATATAAATGAATTTTCTACGCCAACACTCCTTATAATGGCTGGATTAATGTTCATAGGTGCTTCACCTAGTTCAGTAGGTGGTGGAATACGAACAACAACCTTTGCGATTATCGTCTTATTTTTTATCCACTTTGCTAAAGGAAATAGAAATATTAAAATTTTTAAAAGAGAAATTCATGAAATGGATGTTCTTAAAGCATTAGCTGTTTTCGTTATCGCTTCATTTATTTGTGTAGTATCTGTAATTTTGCTCTCTATTTCTGAAGACCAAAGTTTACTTTCTTTAATATTCGAGGTATGCTCAGCTTTCGGTACAACAGGAGCATCATTGGGCATTACGCCAGATTTGACTATTTTTGGTAAATGCTTATTAATTGTCCTGATGTTTATTGGTCGAGTAGGACTTGTTTCCCTTATGTACTTAATGGGAGGAAGAGATCAATCCAATAATTATCATTATCCAAAGGAAAGACTAATTATTGGTTAAAGGGTGCAAAGTTTAGTTATATTAGGTACTCAAGTATATGGAGGAAAGAGTTTTGTTTATTATCGTTCCTTTTGGTAAAACTAAAATCGAAGTCATTCTAATACAAAAAGGGGTAATAAAATGGCTAAACGAAAAGCAGAGGTAAATGCAGCTGGTAAGCATAATCAGACACCGAAACGAAACCTAGCTGAGTCAGAGTTTTCCGCAGAATTCGCAAGCGGTGAAGAAACAATGAAACATGCTAATAGAAACTCTAAAAAGGGACGAAAAGGGAAAAATTAATGGCTAAAAATAAAAGGGTTCAAGCAAATGAAGAGTTTGGTGTTGAATTCGGAGATCTAAATGCGATTAAGTTCTATGATTTAACATATAAACAAGAACAAAAAGAAAAGCATCAAGAAAAAAATAAAGAAAAGAAAGCCAACACTTAGCTTGGCTTTCTTTTTAAATTATACTTAAATGCATAATGAATAAATTGAGGATTGTCCTGATTTCGGTTCATAATAGACAACCATATAACTATCTGTTGCTTGGGTGATCTCACCGGAATTTAGATAAATATCTAGTGAAAAAGGAACTTTTTCAACAATTGTATGTTTCAGCAAATCTTTTTCAGACAAGTTCATTGATCTAAGATTTTTATCTAATATATCAGGTTTTTCGACGATCGCCTTATATACTTTATTACGTTCAGCTTTATCCACCTCGTAGCTCCACCAAGGTTTTCTCGGCTTATAACGCTGATTATGTAAATAATCATATTTCATTAATCCCTCAATGGTATTAATCTGTTGGCTTGCTTGTGGAATGGTTCTTAAAAATGATTGAAGTCTTTTAAATAAATCCTCTAATTGGTGACCAATTCTACTCCAGCCTTTTTCTTCCCAGTAGGCTCCAAATTCTTGGAAAAAGTCAAATGGTGTTTCGAAAATATTTGATACGAGATACTCAATTGTTTGATCCATTCGATGATCATTCCAATATTTTTCAAGAACATCTTCTACCTGTTTAATGCGAACAATATCATCAAATGAAAGAATGTTATTTCCTAATATTTCATATGGTGCATGATCCATGAAAATATATTGATGTTCTTTCGCACGAAGCCTCAACCCTGTACCACGTAGCATTTTTAAAAATCCAAGTTGTAGTTCCTCTGGACGTAAGGCAAAAACATCATTGAAGGTTTTTCTAAAGGATTGATAATCTTCTTCTGGTAATCCGGCTATAAGATCTAAATGCTGATCAATTTTTCCTCCGTCTTTAACCATTGTTACTGTTCTTGTAAGTTTTTCAAAATTCTGCCTGCGCTTAACCAATTCATTAGTTAAATCATTGGTTGATTGAACACCAATTTCAAAACGGAAAAGTCCTTTAGGAGCATTATCATTTAAAAATTGAATGACTTCTGGACGCATAATATCTCCAGTAATTTCAAATTGAAAGACAGTTCCAGGTTTATGCTCATCAATTAAAAATTGGAACATTTCCATTGCATAGCTTCGACTAATATTGAAGGTACGATCTACAAATTTAATCGTTCTTGCCCCATGATCCATTAAAAAACGAATATCATCCTTGATTTTTTCTCGATTAAAATATCGGACACCAACTTCAATAGAGGAGAGACAGAATTGACAATTAAACGGACAACCTCTACTAGTTTCAATATAAATGACTCTTTTTGAAAGATGAGGAAGATCCTCTTCAAAGCGATATGGTGAAGGAAGTTCACGTAAATCAATTTTATTCCTTTGTGGATTGATTTTCACTTTTCCATTTTCCATATAGCCGATTCCAGGAACACTGGAAAAATCTTTGTCCCTTTGAATCTCTGAAAGTAGATGTTTAAAGGTTTCTTCTCCTTCCCCCATTACAATGATATCAATCTCGGGTAATCGTTGTAGCCAGTAAACTGTATCGTATGTAACCTCTGGTCCCCCAAGAATAATCGTTAATTCTGGCATGATTTTTTTTAGCATTTGAATGACTCGAATAGTTTCCTCGATATTCCAAATATAACAGCTAAATCCTATAACATCTGGTTTTTTTGTAAATAAATCAGAAACAATATTCATTACAGGATCTTTAATCGTATATTCTGCGAGTTCGACATTATATTCAGGCGCCGCAGCTGCCTTTAAATAACGAATCGCTAAATTTGTATGAATATATTTTGCATTCAGTGTACTTGCGATAATTTTCATATTATTTGATAACCTCAGCTTTCAGATAGCAGTGATGAATTGCTTCTAGAATACTTACATATTGTATCGAAGGATGAGCAAAACCTCAATATTTGTATTGATCCCTTTTCTCAAACATTTGCTGCTATTTAGGCGGCAATTTTTTAAAAGCAACTATATTATTTTAGAAAACAAGTTAAACATTAAATTTCATATGCAGGATTTTTTAGTCTATTAGCGAAATTACTTTGTATAGAATGATTCTAAATAGCGATAGTCTTATTTAGTACTTTTGATATGGATTACTTTAATAAGAACTTATTATACAATATAACAGCAATACCTTGAAGTTTAGGGGGGGAATGTGGTGACAAATGAGCAAGTTGAATTAAAAAGCAAATATCGAATTGCTCGCCAAAAGGGATTTAAATTAAAGAAAAATGCCGAGCTTTTTAAAAGTTTATTTGAAGAAGCCATCGATGGCATTGTATTCTGGGGTCAAGATGGCAGTATATTAATGGCAAACCAATCCGCTTTAAATATTTTTGAATGTACTTCGGAAGAATTTTTAAAACGAAAGCTATGGGAATTTATTTATAACAATGATCAACAAGAAAGTATCCTTCAGAGATTCAATGAAAATGAGTCGATAAGGGATGAAATGTTGTTTCTTATGCCTAATGGACAATTTAAATATCTAGAATTCACATCGAAAATGAGTTTCGTTGATGGGTATAATATGACTATTTTCCGAAATAGCAGCTACCGATATCAAATGGAACAAAATTTACGAGACAGTGAGGAAAGATTTCGGAATATTTTTGAAGGTTCACTGGATGGGATGTTACTATGGAATAAGAATTTTCATGTAGTTGATATGAATCCAATTGCAGCAGAAATACTCGGTATAGAGAAAAATAAGATTATAGGTAAGGATTTTAGAGAAATTTATCGTCATTACCCCACTATTTATAAAGAAATGAAAAAGCACCTAGAAGAATTGCCGATTAATGGAACATCAGATTCTATTCTATCTATCAAACATTTAGGAATAAATAAATTTTTAGAGATTAGTTCTAAACGCAATTTAGCATCCAATTTAAATTTGACAGTAATCAGAGATGTAACTGAGAGAAAGGCCTTGCAGGAACAATTACAAAAATCTGATACATTAATGGTTGTAGGGGAATTAGCAGCAGGGATTGCCCATGAAATACGAAATCCAATGACTGCACTAAAGGGGTTTATCCAATTACTTGAATCTAGTATAAAAGAAGATCATTCATTATATTTCAAAGTGATTACATCGGAATTAAAACGAATTGAATCTACTATTACGGAATTTCTTGTTCTAGCAAAACCACAAGCAATTCAATTTCAATTCCATGATCTTCAAAAAATAATGATGGATACATTAGATTTATTACATGGACAAGCTCTTATGCATAATATTCAATTTGAATTTGTCCACGAATCCGCATTGCCCCAAATTTTCTGTGAACCAAACCAAATGAAACAAGTATTTATAAATATTATTAAAAATGCAATAGAAGTAATGCAAGATGGGGGAAATATTCGTATCCAAATTAAAAGAGAAAATGAGGAAGAAATGCATGTAATTATTCAGGATGAAGGCGAAGGGATCCCGAAGGATAAAATAAATAAATTAGGTGAACCATTTTATACAACCAAGGAAAGGGGAACAGGCCTAGGATTAATGGTAAGCTTCAAAATTATTAAAGATCATAAAGGTAGGATTCATGTCGAAAGTGAGGTCGGTGTCGGCTCAACCTTTCATATATATTTACCCATTTCTAAAGGGAATGTCTAACAAGCGGACAGACCCTTTTCTTTTTAGGCATCCCCTTTGTTTTTCTTATAGAAGAATATGAATGTTGAATGATTAAGAAAATAATATGTTTATGTCGAAAAGTACTAGCAATATTTGTTGAATGATTATTGATTATTAAAAAGAATGTCTAATTTTGCGAATCTATTTACATTTATGGAAATACCTGCGATAATTCACAAGGGAATCAAGTTGATATAGATACCTAGGAAAATAATCGAAGGAGAATGTAAAGTGTATAGTGATACCAAAAATAGAAAAAGATTTTTAAAAGAAATACAACAAAAAAGGGATCAAATGATCTATCTCGGAAAACGTTATGGTTTAACAAATGAAAAAACCATCACTTGTAGTCAGGAATTGGACGAGCTCCTAAATGAATATCATTATTTATTCCAACATCAAGCTGAAAAACCAAACGTTATCAGGGAAGTGTCATTTCACATATATAGAAGCCAGTTGAAAAAGAGCAATTGGAAGATCAAAAAATATCAGATATTAAAGGCTATATAAAAACTATCACTATATCTATCATCACTGTCCAACATTCTTAGATAAATATATATTTTTTGTTTCTATTTTCATCATAAAAAGGGGTTGTCTGATGGCTATCAGACAACCCCTTTTTGTAGAGGAAGTGTAATGATTACTTCCGTTCCTTTATTTATTTTACTTTTAATTTCGATGGTTCCATTAAATGATTCTATTATTCTTTTACATACTACTAATCCCAATCCTGTCCCATTTTCTTTTGAAGTAAAAAAAGGAGTGAAGATTTTTTTTAAATCCTCTTCTGAAATTCCATTCCCATTGTCGCGGATTGAAAGGACAACATTCTCTTCGTTTTTATCCAGATTGATCATTAACTGCCCCCCGACCGACATAGATTCCAGCGCATTTTTAGTAATATTTAAGATTACTTGTTTAAGTTGATCCATTGTTGCTAATACAATCATTTTCTCTGAATTGATTCTGTAGGAGTAATGAACATTAAATAAGTTGGATTCTGAGTAGATTAGTGGATTTAAATCATTTATTACCTGATCCAAATGGATTTCCTCCATTTTTTGGATAGTAGGTTTTCCAAGGATGAGAAATTCGTTTACAATCTCATTGATCCGATCAATTTCTTTATTCACAATAGAAAAATAAAATTGATCCTTTGGATCCTTATATTTTTCGGATAATAATTGAAAAAGTCCTTTAATCCCAGTAAGAGGATTTCTTATTTCATGAGCAGTACTTGCAGCAAGCGTCCCAACTAGCTCTAATTTTTGTGTTTCATTTTGCATCCGTTCCCGTGCAGCCTGTCGTTTAATTGTAATAGAATGTAAAAACAGATATAAACCATGGATAATCGTGGTGATAATTAGAAAGAAAATAAAAGTATGATTAAAAACTGGATTTATCTTTGGAGTGTTTGGAACTATGGCAATTCTCCAAGGTACTTTCTCAAGCGAAGTCCTTACAATCCCTTTTTTTTGGTCCAATACTAAATTACTATTTGTAGAAAATATCGGAATACCAGTTGTGCTCTCAAATTGGACGAATGTATTTGGTGAAAGCATTTGTATTATATTAGCGATATAATCAATACGTATATGTGCAACGATGATAGCTTGAATGTCATTATTTTTTACAACAGGAGTGACAATAGCAACGACTTTTTGATTATTTGACAGTGTTTCTACTTGATCGGAGACAACTGTTTGATGAGTTAATTCCATCGTATTCAAATAGTTTTTATTTTGTAAACTGTATTGTTTTAAATAATCATTAGTTCCAGTAATCACATTTCCTTTTTTATCCAAGAAGTAAATTCCGCCATATCGTGGATCTTTTTCACTGACCTTTTTTAATGCTGTTTTTACATCATTGGTATTGGTAAAATTAGATTCAAAGGTTATAGCCAATACTTCGATACTCTTAATTGTTTCTCCAATTACTTGATCCATCTGCCTCTGATAGATGGATGCATCGCGCTCAGCATGTCTATATGATTTTTTATCATTCATTTTATAGCTATATATCCCGTAAAGAGTGGTGAACAATATCGCTGGAGCAAGTACAATACTAAGATAGATAGCGAATTTTTTGCGTTTATTTTTCATTGAAAGACCCTCTATTAAAAATGTGATTTATTAATCATATAATAAAACTCTGCAAAAGAATATTAATCATTTGACTCACTGATATCATTATACTTTATTCTTATATGATAGGTAAAACCCTGATAGGTTCTATAAGATAGTATTGACAAGAATCCATCTCTTGCCTATAATGACTATAATTTTGTAGAAGGAAATGATCTTATGGATAATATTCAACAGTCTTTGAAATTATTTATTGTATTATCAAGGGCGTATCGGGCAGTAAATGAATTCACAAATGCCTTTATTCAACAAAATGGCTTGAATCCGACAGAATTCGCGGTTCTTGAATTACTCTATCATAAAGGGGACCAACCCTTACAACAAATAGGTGATAAAATTCTTCTTGCTAGTGGCAGTATCACTTATGTTGTCGATAAGTTAGAAAAAAAAGAGTATATTGAACGAGTAGCAAGTCCAGATGATAGAAGGGTAACATTCGCACATATAACAGAAAAAGGAAAGCAATTTATGGAATCGATATTTCCAGAACACCAAGAGCGGATTCATCAAATCATGTCAGTATTAAATGATACAGAAAAAGAAATGGTCATAGATACTTTAAAAAAACTCGGAAAAAGTATTTCAAATTAGAAATACTTTTTTTATTTTTTTAGAGGAATTTATATGAGTTATGGCGAATAAATAAAGGCTTGAATATTGAATGTGGGGTGTGTGTTATGACAGTAAAGTTTGAAGATTATGCATATACAAGACCAGAAATAGAGAAAGTGGAGGTTGCGTTCCGAGCAGATCTTGAAAAATTCAAACTGGCCGAAAATGTGGAAGAACAAAGCTTAGCGATGAAGAACATCAATAATATTATTAATGAGTTAGGTACTATGTTTAATCTATGTTATATTCGCCATACGATTGATACCGAAGATGAGTTTTATAAAAACGAAAACGATTATATGGATGAAATCATGCCGCATATCGAGGGTTTGAGATCGGAATATTATCAGGCATTAACATCGTCTCATTTTCGTGATGAACTAGAAAAAAAATGGGGGAAGCAGCTCTTTGATTTAGCGGAAGGACAATTAAAAACCTTCTCTCCTGAAATTATACCGTTGGCTCAAAAGGAAAATAAGCTGTCATCTGAATATACGAAGCTTATAGCCTCTGCAAAAATTATGTTTGAAGGGGAAGAGAGGACACTTGCTCAAATTGATCCTTTTACAGAATCTAAGGACCGAGATATGAGGAAGAGAGCTATTGAAGCGAAATTTGGGTTCTTTGTTGAAAACGCGGAAGAATTCGACCGTATTTATGATGAATTAGTGAAGGTACGTACTGAAATCGCCAAGAAATTAGGATTTAAGAATTTCGTTGAGTTAGGCTATTACAGAATGTCACGTATTGATTATAATGCTGAAATGGTAGCGAAGTTCCGTGAACAAGTGAAGGAATATATTGTCCCGCTTGCAACTGAACTAAGAAAACGACAAAAAGAGAGAATTGGTGTAGATTCTTTAAAATTTTATGATGAAGGTTATCAATTTTTATCTGGAAATGCTGTACCTAAAGGTTCGCCTGAATGGATTATTGATAATGGGAAGAAAATGTATTCTGAGCTATCAAAAGAAACAGATGAATTCTTCACATTTATGAATGATAATCATCTTATGGATCTAGTAGCAAAGAAAGGGAAAGCAAGTGGCGGATATTGTACTTATATTGAAAACTATAAAGCACCATACATTTTTTCAAACTTTAATGGTACATCTGGGGATATTGACGTGTTAACTCATGAAGCCGGGCATGCCTTCCAAGTTTATTCTAGCCGTCATTTTGAAATACCTGAATACAATTGGCCGACACATGAAGCATGTGAAATTCATTCAATGAGTATGGAATTTTTCACTTATCCATGGATGGAATTATTCTTCAAAGAGGATACAGATAAGTATAAATTTGCCCATTTGAGTAGTGCATTAATCTTCTTACCATATGGTGTAGCCGTTGATGAATTCCAGCACTTTGTGTATGAAAATCCTGAAGCTACCCCTGCTGAAAGAAAGCAAGCTTGGAAACAAATCGAAGAGAAGTACCTACCACATCGTGATTATGATGGTTTCGATTATTTAGAGAATGGTGGACTTTGGCAAAGACAAGGTCATATTTATGAATCACCATTTTATTATATTGACTATACACTAGCGCAAATTTGTGCGTTTCAATTCTGGAAAAAATCACAAGAAAATCATGAAGAGGCATGGAAAGACTATATTCATTTATGTAAACAAGGTGGAAGTAAATCTTTTACAGAGCTAGTAAAAGAAGCGAACCTTATTTCCCCATTTGAAGAGGGTTGTGTTCAGTCCGTGATAGGAACAATCCAAACATGGCTTGATCAAGTAGACGATAAAAAGTTATAAGTGAAAAATTTTGTTATGCTTGTTTAATGTTTCAACAAGTAGGGACTTGGAGTATTTGTATAAAGTAGCAAAATTTATTATAAAGGCTGTTTTCGTATCGTTTGTTGCTTTTGTAAAAGCCCAACTGCCGGCTTTTACTCCCAATAAAGGATTCTAGCGGTTCTTAGGGAGTTTGCAGCTCTTTCTCAGTAATTTGATACGTGTAGCGAATATCAGTCGATATTTAATAGTTATAATTTTATTTAAATAGCAACAATGTTTGAGAAAAGAGCCATTATAAAAAAGGAGAAAAGCATAGACGCTTTTCTCCTTTTTGTGAGATTATTTTGATTCAACATGAATATGATTATCGACGATCGTTGCGATTAATTCTTTTTGCTCTACATGATCTAATATAAAGTCAGCAATACGGTCCTCTAATTGTTCTTGAATTACTCGGCGTAAAGGTCTTGCGCCGAATGCTGGATGGTAACCTAACTCTGCAAGTTTTTCTTTTACTTCATTTGTTACCTCAAGTGTGATTTGTTGCTCAGATAGCGTTTCATTCAATTCTTTGAGCATTAAATCAACGATTTCCAATAGATGTACTTTATCTAATGACTGAAATTCAATAATATTATCAAATCGATTCAGAAATTCTGGCTTGAAAAAGCTGCCGAGTGAATCAAGTATACTTGTTTCCTTAATAGCATTGCTTTGGTCAAAGCCAACATGAATTTCTTTAATACCGATTCCTGCATTACTAGTCATAATAATAACTGTATCCTTGAAGCTGACTGTACGTCCTTGACTATCTGTTAGACGACCGTCCTCCAATATTTGTAGAAACATATGCTGCACATCTGGATGTGCTTTTTCAATCTCATCTAATAATATGATACTATATGGATTTCTACGAACTTTTTCAGTTAATTGTCCTGCTTCTTCATGGCCAACATATCCTGGTGGAGAGCCGATTAATTTAGACACACTATGCTTCTCCATATACTCACTCATGTCGAGTCGAATCAATGCATCCTTTGTACCAAATAATTCTTCTGCCAATGTTTTTGTAAGTTCGGTTTTACCGACCCCAGTTGGACCTACGAAGAGGAAGGAACCGATTGGACGAGTCTTTGATTTTAATCCTGCACGTCCGCGACGGATCGCTTTAGCTACCTTTTTAACCGCTTCATCTTGACCGATTACTTTTTTGGCTAAGTTTTCCTCGATATTTTTCATTTTTTGTTGCTCATTTTCTTGCAATTTACCAACGGGTATACCAGTTTTCTTTTCAATAATTGTTTGAATATGAGTAATGTCGACTATAGGCTGACTATGTGTATTTTCAGTTTGCAGCATTTGCTCTAATTTTTCTTCTTCATCACGCAATGTTGCAGCCGTTTCATAATCTTCTTTGGCTAATGCAGTTTGTTTCTCTTGCTCAATTTCTGTAAGGCGTTGCTTAAGTTCCTCCTCATTGCCAGTCACTAATGTTAAGTTTAATTTTGAGCCAGCTTCATCCATTAGATCGATTGCTTTATCTGGTAGGTAGCGATCTTGAATATATCGATTAGATAAAAGGACACAAGCTTTGAGTGCTTCATCTGAGTAACTTACTTGGTGATATTTCTCATACTTTTCTTTCAATCCATTTAAAATATTAATAGATTGTTCAATTGTAGGTTCATTTACTTGGACAGGTTGGAAGCGTCTTTCTAGAGCTGCATCTTTTTCGATTTGGCGATATTCTTTTAATGTCGTTGCTCCAATTACTTGAAGTTCACCTCTTGCTAATGCTGGTTTTAAAATATTTCCTGCGTCCATGGAACCTTCTGCAGAACCTGCACCAACTAGTAAATGAATTTCATCAATGAATAAAAGAACATTTTTACGATTTTGTAATTCAGTGATGAGTTGTTTCATTCTTTCTTCAAATTGTCCCCGAATTCCTGTATTTGCAACCAATGAGGCAACGTCAAGCAAGTAGACTTCTTTATTTCTTAGTTTAGCTGGTACATCCTTTTCAACAATTTTCAATGCAAGTCCTTCTGCTATAGCAGTTTTACCTACACCTGGTTCACCAATTAAAACTGGATTGTTTTTATTCCGGCGGTTTAATATTTCGATCACTCGGTTGATTTCTTCTTCACGACCAATTACCGGATCAATTAATCCTGTTTTTGCTATGCTCGTTAAATTGCGTCCGAATTGATCTAAAAAGCCATTATGACCATTGCCGCCCTGACTTTGAGTTTGTTGTTTAAACCCCTGATTATTCGCTGACAATGATCCACCTTGACTATACCCTTTAAATAAATGCTCAAAATCATTCATTGAAGGAAAACCACCAAATGGTGAATGATTCATCGCAAATTCTTTCTTATAGCATTCGGAACATAATTGTAGCTCCTGAGTTTGCCCATTTATATTTACTCTTAGTTGAACATTAGCATTTCGATCATTACAATTTTGACATTTCATAATAGCATTCCTCCTTGAAATAGCAATGCAATTGTTATAATAGTTGATTTTGACTATCTTTGACTAATTAGATAAAAAGAAAATAAGGTTATTTGATTTTGACTATCTTTGACCTTATGGAATTATCATACACCCATTATTAAAATTTGTAAATATTTTTTTGACCTTTTTTGACTAAATAAAAAAGTTATAAGAGTTTAAAGTGTTGATTGCAAAAAAATATTTTCTTGTCGTAATTGAATATGCTTGTACATATGGTTTAGTAGTGCGACTTAATTGCGAGGGGATTATAGATGAAGAAATATATTGGTGGTTTACAAGTGGCTGCTGTATATGTTGGAACAGTGATTGGAGCGGGATTTGCAACAGGAAAAGAAATCGTAGAGTTTTTTACACGTTATGGGGTTATTGGAATTATTTCAATATTATTAGCGGGCTACCTATTTATCGCATTAGGTACAAAAATGATGTTGATAGCCATTGATTTGAGAGCCAAATCATATGAAGAATTTAATGAGTATTTATTTGGTAGAACCATTTCAAAGTTTATGAATGTATTTATGATGATGATGTTACTTGGAGTATGCGGGGTAATGTTTTCTGGAGCAGGTGCGGTGTTTCAAGAACATTTAGGTATAAGTAAAAATATTGGTATCTATTTTACGATTTTTTTAACGATTTTTATCATGTTAATTGGTACAAAAGGCGTATTTGCTGTTAATACTTTTGTTGTGCCGATGATGATTATTTTTAATTTTATCGTCATGTCAAAATCAATCTTAACTCCAAATTTTTTTGAATCAGTGTTAATGATTCCTAAAGTAGAAGATGGTTGGAGATTATTACTTTCTCCTTTTTCTTATGCTGCATTAAATTTAATCCTCGCTCAAGCTGTATTAGTACCAATTGCTAGTGAGGTGAATGATAAAAAGGTAGTTCGGATAGGTGGTATTATAGGCGGAGTTTTATTAACACTAATCCTATTATCTAGTCATTTTACACTCATTACTTTACCTAATGTGGCTGAATTTGAAATTCCAATGGCTATTATTGTCCAAAATACTTTTGGAAGTATTTATTATATCTATGTTGCTATTATTTATGGAGAAATATTTACCTCTATAATTGGAAATGTTTATGGCCTTGGACAGCAGATCCAGCAATATTTATCTATTAAATCGTTATGGATTTATATGATTATTATTGCTGTTGTTACATTAATCAGTAAGGTGCATTATGGAACACTTTTAGCATTATTGTACCCGTTATTTGGAAATATTAGCTTAATTTTTATCTTTTTACTTTGGATGCGAAGAGAAAATAAGTTTACGAAAGCATGAAATGAGGCTGTCAGATAAAAAGATAAGTGTCATTACTTCACAATTATAGTAGGATACATGTGAAATGATACGTATATGACAATCTTTTTATCTGCAGCCCATATTAGTGGAGTGGAAGGACAATGATTAATAATAAATCAAATATGACATGAGATACGACCAAAAGTGGAATGTTTTTTCTCCACAAATAAAGTGAACCCCAAAAAATACCACCGACCAATGCAGCTATGATTAAAATAATGTTTTCTGAATAGATGAAAATAGAGGCATTTAAAATTGCTGTTATAAGGACTGGTAACCATCCTTGAATATGGTACATTAGTCTTTTTTGGACAAAGCCTCTCCAGAATATTTCTTCTCCAGGAGCCAAAACGAATACAAGCACAAAATAATGCCATATATATTTGGGTGAAAGTAGTTTATAAGTCTTTCCTATTTGTTTGTCTAGATAAGAGGATAAGAGTGAAAATAACCAATCACCAATCCAAAACACAAGATACAATACGACTCCAGATAATATACCGAGAAATAAATATTTCCCATTTGATTGTTCATCATGTGATTTATCACTGACGATTGAATAGCTAATTAATAGTAAAGAGGTGGCTGTATATATGTACCAAAAAATTGAACGGTCGTTAAAAGTAAGAAATAATAAGATATGCGCTAACAATATACCTATTATAAGCCTTATATCTGTTGCGCTTTGCTTCATATGCTAGAAACTCCCCTCGACATAACAATACATGACTACCATGGGATTTGGATAAATCTCCATTAAATAGTTCTTTTCTATATAAGAATACTTCAATGTACACATTTTATCAAAAACAAGCTATAAATGTAATGTCCATTGTTTGAATGAATAAAATGTCATATGAAAGTAAGGCTCTTTCCATGTAGTTACTTTTTTGCAAACATGGTTGTTGCTTATGTAAAGCTTTAACTAGTAATCGGGGTGAAGTCCGTCAAATTCCTTCATTCCACAAAAAAATTGGCTAAATCTAGCCAATTTTTTCGTTTTTATGCATTTATAGATTCCTTGATGATGGTGTAGTTTTTATGATTAACGACCGTTTTTTCCTCTAATTCAAGTTCGCGATAATTATCCATATATGTTAAATCAACAATTACTGAATTCTCATTTACTTTTTCAACAACGCCACGTAAACCGTCTTTAAATTCAATCACATTCCCTACATCGGCTATTTTCACTCTGACGTCCCCCGTTCATATTAAATTATGAATTATAAATTTTCAATCATCTCATTTACAGTTTGCACCATTTTATGAAAAGTTTCAAGTATAATGAATAAATAGATAAAGTGATACGGTTACAGTGTTTTTTGGATTTTTCGAAAAATGTAAACAAAGGGTAATTATGTTAATTTTTCTATAATTATAGTAAAGTTAAATTAAAGGAACCATGTTAAATGAAAAAAATGAAGAATATATATGGTCCTTAGGAGGGGGATATATGATCAATAATGATAAAATTCGTTACTTTTTTATTTGTATTGCTATTTTATTTTTTATCTCTGCATTCTTTTTACCTGGAGTTATCATTGTCCCGTTGAAAATTATTTTATTTTCATCTGGAGATGTCTTGAATTTTGGAATGGGAACAGAATTTTATATGTTTGGAATGATCGCATTTCTCCTTCTAGGATTAGCTTCTATACTATTGATTTTCAAAAAATGGATGTTAAGATTAATAGCGATTTTTTTGTGTTTAATTAGTGTCACCTTTTTGATTTTATCAGTTGATGAATATTTCTATATGCAAAAGGATGGGTTTACAATGAATGAATTCTCCTCTTTAGGAAAGCATTCTTTTATTCCCTGGGATCAAATTGAGGAGATTCAATACGTGTATAAAGCAAATGAAAACTCTCCACTGAGAATTCAATTGAATTTGGTTGATGGAAGTACATATAAAATTCCTTTTAATGGCTTTTCTGCAAACATGAAAAACATGCTCAGGGATTATGTTGCTCCCCATGGTGGGAAATTGGTTGATGTAGATGAGGAATGATATAATTTTCTTAGATATTTTGTTAAACTTGTATTGAGGTGAGATAGTTGACGGAAGAAGAAATCAATGCTTCAATTGATCAATTACGTAAAGGCGAATTAACAGAGTTATATATTGATAATAAAGATTTCTATGATTTTCGGAAGATTTTAGTAGAACAAGAAGACTTTAAACACTTTCGTGGGATTGCCCAAAGAAACGGTCATGTAATCTATAAATACTTGGAAGTTGCTAGGAGTTAAGAAGATACTATGTGAAGTATCTTCTTTTTTTTCTTATAGGCTCTTTTCTCAAATATTATTACTATTAAGGAAATGTTTAACAAATAAAAACTGATTGAAGATCATCCCCCTGTAAGCGTATACGCTACTACTTTTACTTATTTTTAAAAATTTAGTATATTTGTGTTATACAGATAATAGGGGGACTTATGTTGAAGGAGAAAATTAACTTTTTAAAACAAGAAGTATCTAAAGTAATGGTTGGTAGAGAAAAAGATATCGAATTATTAACTATTGCTCTCTTGCAAGGAGGGCATATATTACTAGAAAGTGTACCAGGCACAGGAAAAACACTCCTAGCTAAAACATTTGCTAAATCTTTGGACGGAGAGTTCAAACGAATTCAGTTTACACCAGATGTATTACCTACAGATGTAACGGGCATTCAGTTTTTTAATCCTAAAAGTCAAGAATTTGAATTACGTATTGGTCCAGTTAAAACGAACATTCTTTTAGCTGATGAAATTAACCGGGCAACTCCAAGAACCCAGTCTAGTTTGTTAGAGGTAATGGAGGAGCGGCAAGTCACTATCGATGGTGAAACAATTATTATAGATGAGCCATTTATGGTCATTGCTACACAGAACCCTGTAGAATCTCAACAAGGAACCTTTCCGCTCCCGGCTGCACAGTTAGATCGTTTTTTAATGAAAATTTCGATGAGCTATCCTACATATCAAGAAGAAAGGGATATTCTTAGAAGATTTCAAAGTAATGAGCCTTTAACACAAGTAAAGACAATTTTAACAAGAGAGGAGTTTGTAGAACTTAGAAAGAATGTAAAAAACATTCTTGTAAATGAAGATGTCGAAAAATTCATCTTGTTAATTATTAGAGAAACTCGACAGCATCCTGCTATTGAACATGGGGCTAGCCCGAGGGCAGCACTTGCCTTGCTAAAAGCGAGTCAAGGACATGCATTTATTCATGGTCGTGAGTTTGTAACACCAGATGATGTGAAACAAGTAGCACCATACGTGTTAAAGCATCGTTTGTATTTATCCATTGAAGCTTCGTTAACAAATACAATTGATGATATCTTCGAAAAGATTATGAAAGAAGTTCCAGCTCCAGTTGAGTCAGGAGTGGTGTAATGGAATGGAGAAAAGAGGTATTAATTAGCCGAAATTTAACTATTACACGATCAGTATTAATCATTCTTATAATATTAACCTTTTTATTTGGGGATAAATGGCTACTTTTTATCCTATTAACCGCAGTGATTCTCTTATTTATTCATCATGCTTATATTTCTTTGCTTGGACGAGATTTACATTTAGAAAATGATAAAGAAATTACAAGAATGAATATAGGTGATGAAGGAGCATGGCTATTTACATTTAAAAATAAAGGGGTTCCTATTGTAAAAGGAAGCATAAATATTGCCTTTGATGATTGTATTGAACCGACCGCTTATCCATATGTAAAAAATCGGTCTTTTTTAGAAATTTCCATACCCTTCAAAGCATGGACGAATGAACTGGTCGAGGTGAGAATTCCTTTTTCAGCGGTAAAAAGAGGTATCTCCCATATTTATAAATTTGAAATAAAGGTCAACCATTTATTTGGAAGTGGGGCCATCATTTTGAATTATGACGGTATTATTAAAAAGAAAAAATTAGTTTATCCCAGTAGAAAGATAGTCCATACACTCAAAGAACCTTCTGTCTTATTTCATGGTTATCAGGATGTCCGGAATTCGCTATTTTTTGATCCACTCCAACCGATTGGAACCCGGGAGTATATTAAAGGAGATTCCTTTCAGCATATTCACTGGAAAGCAACAGCAAGAATGCAGCAGCTACAAACAAAGGTATTCCCACATTCAGGAGCTAGGCATTGGCTATTTATTTTGAATATCTCAGAAGGACATTCCATTAATCGTGATTTGGAAGAATTAATTAGTTATACAGCTTTTTTAATTGAACATGCAGTAAAGGAAAACATCCCTTTTGCAGTTGCTATAAATATACGCACCCATGGTGACATTCCTTATTTTTTTCTTTCTGAAGGTGAAGGAAGAATTCAGAGACAAAAAGCATTTGAAATACTTTCTATGCTTTCTATCCACTCCTTTCCTTTTCCACCACATTTAATGTTAAAGGATATCGAAAAAAGAGATTCTTTAGTCCCAATTGTTATCTATATTGGTAATCAAAATACTGCCAGTAACAATGTTTTATTGTCTTTAAAAATGAAAAAATCCACCATTTTTGAATTGGAAAATGTCAATGGACAAGGAGTAATGAAAGAATGGAGTCAGGTGCCATGCAAAAGAAGCGGATAAATTGGTTTTGGATTTGGGGAATTTTAAAAATATTCATTAGTGAGGCAATCTTATTAGCAATCTTTTTATTTCCTGTTCGTTTAAATAATTATGTCCATACAATCAGTTGGGTGTTTTTAATCATTATGATTGGATCACTAGTAGTTACTATCATACTATCAGGAGGTAATAAACAAAGAGTTCAAAAACTTTACTATATCATTTCTATACCAATTATGATTATTGCTTCACTAATCATCGGAATCCCATTATGGGGAATAATCATCATGGTTATCTTTAGTCAATGGCGGCTTTATAAATTATTGCCAGAGGATTTTGATGATGAATATTTTGATAATCGAAATGGATTGCTATTAATAACGATCCTGGTCGGTGTAGCCATGTATGGCATTGGAATTTCATTAAAATTTGTACAAAATGATACTTTGTTATTACTTATTTTATTCCAACTTTTTTTATTAAGTTATGGAACGTTTATTAAAAATTATTTACAAGTTAAGTATAAAAAGGCACCACAAATATTTCTTATCGCTATATTTGTACTCTTGATCCCACTTGGAGCTGCAATTGTTTTGACACTTATAAGTGGGCCAATTAGAATAGGTTTGCTTTCTCTTATATCCTTTATTTTTAAGGGCTTAATGGTTGTACTTGGCCCTTTTTTATCAGTATTTTTTAATTTCTTTAAGGATAGAGTAAATACGGGAGTCGATAAAATCGCAGCTGAAAATCAGTCCGAAGAAACCCCAATAGAACAAGGGAAAAGTGTCATTGAAAGAATAGTACCTGATGGAAGTAATTTTTACATAATCATATTCATAGCTTTTGCCATCTTCTCGATTTGGGCATTCATTAAGTTCCGCCGTTTTCAAATGTCTAATGAAGAGAGGAATGATGGAAAGGAGTTAACCATTAGAAAATTATTTAAAAAAGACGATAATCCATCATCAGAGGTATTAATTAATCCTAATTATTCAAAATCATCACATCAAATTAGAAAAAGTGTAAATGATTTGGAGAGACTTGCTTTAAAGAAAAAGTTGGGACGATACACCTCAGAATCTGCACGTGAGTGGTTTGCTCGAATAGAAATTAATTGTACAAATAAGTGGATTGAGATGTATGAAAAGGTTCGTTACGGGAAGGAAGAAATTTCTGCTACGGATGTAGAATTATTCTTAACTGAATACAAAAGTATTAAGGCACAGCTTAAAGAAATAAAGCCAAGTAAAAATCAAGATGATGGAATTCATAACCTTTCAGAATAATGTAATACTACTATTGAGCAATTGATTTGTCATCATGAAAAAGGAGTGTTATTCTTTTAACTTGGAAAATCTAGTTTGTTCATATAAAATATTATTGACGAAATAAATTAGGTCATTTATTTTAATATGGAGAAACATTAATCATTTAATAGGATAAAGGAGTTTTTATAATGGCACAAAAACAATTCAAAGTTATTGCAGATACTGGTATCCATGCACGTCCAGCTACATTACTTGTACAAACAGCAAGTAAATTTGATTCTGAAATCCAATTAGAGTATAACGGAAAACAAGTGAACTTAAAATCAATCATGGGTGTCATGTCTCTTGGAATTGGTAAAGATGCACAAATTACTATTAGTGCAGAAGGTAGTGACGAAGCAGATGCATTAAACAGCTTAGAAGAATTATTGAAAAAAGAAGGTCTAGCTGAGTAATGTCTACGATCCTAAAAGGAATAGCAGCTTCAAATGGAATTGCTATTGCAAAAGCGTATCGATTAGTCGAACCGGATCTTACATTTGCTAAATCAACGATAGATGATCTTGATAAAGAGATCTCTCGTTTTAAAGATGCGATTGCTGCATCAACTTCTGAACTAGAAACCATTAGAGACCATGCTAATAAAAAATTGGGTGCAGATAAGGCAGCTATTTTTGATGCCCATCTTCTTGTACTTAATGATCCCGAGCTATTAACTTCTGTAGAAGATAAAATTAAAAATGAAAAAGTCAATGCAGAAAGTGCATTAAAAGATACAACTGATATGTTCATTATGATGTTTGAACAAATGGAAAATGAATATATGCGAGAACGTGCTGCAGATATTCGTGATGTTAGAAAACGAGTATTAGCACATTTACTAAATGTGAAAATTCCTAATCCTAGCTTAATCAATGAAGAGGTAGTTGTTGTCGCTGAAGATTTAACTCCTTCTGACACGGCTCAATTAAATCGTGATTTTGTTAAAGGATTTACAACAAATATTGGTGGTCGTACTTCGCACTCTGCTATTATGGCTCGTTCTCTTGAAATTCCTGCGGTAGTTGGAACGAAGGAAGTCACAGCTAAAATCAATAATGGAGATATTGTAATTATTGATGGTTTAAACGGTGAAGTACATATTAATCCAACACCAGAAATTGTGGAGCAATATAAGAAAGAAAAAGAAAAGTTTGAAATTCAAAAAGCCGAGTGGGCGAAGCTAGTGAATGAAAAAACCGTTTCAAAAGATGGTCATCATGTTGAACTAGGCGCCAACATTGGTACACCAAATGATCTGCAGGGTGTAGTGGAAAATGGCGGGGAAGCTGTCGGCTTATACCGTACAGAATTTTTGTATATGGGAAAAGACCAGTTTCCAACTGAAGAGGAACAATTTGAATCTTATAAGAAAGTCTTAGAAGGTATGAAAGGTAAGTCTGTCGTTGTTCGTACATTGGATATCGGTGGCGATAAAAAACTTCCTTATCTTAAATTACCAGAGGAAATGAATCCATTCCTTGGTTTCAGAGCTATACGACTATGCTTAGAAGAACAAGATATGTTCCGTACGCAGTTACGCGCGTTATTACGTGCCAGTGTTTATGGAAACTTAAAGATTATGTTCCCAATGATTGCAACTTTAAATGAATTCCGCCAAGCAAAAGCAATTTTATTAGAGGAAAAAGAGAAGCTTGTTTCCGAAAATATACCTGTTTCAGACCAAATTGAAGTGGGTATAATGGTTGAAATTCCTTCTACTGCTGTCCTAGCTGATCAATTTGCTAAGGAAGTTGATTTCTTTAGTATTGGTACAAATGATTTGATTCAGTATACTATGGCTGCAGATCGTATGAATGAACAAGTTTCTTATCTATATCAACCATATAACCCAACTATTTTAAGACTAGTTAAAATGGTCATTGATGCTTCCCATAAGGAAGGTAAATGGACAGGTATGTGTGGTGAGATGGCTGGAGATGAAATTGCTATTCCGATTCTTCTAGGTCTTGGGCTAGATGAATTCTCTATGAGTGCATCTTCAATCTTAAAAGCTCGTTCACAAATTCGTGGACTGAATAAATCAGATATGGAAAAGTTAGCTGAGCAGGTTTTACAATTTCAAACCAATGATGAGGTCATTGAAACTGTAAAAAAAGTTACATCCATGTAATTGATTTGTAAAAGAAAAAAGGTTTAATACAATTAAAAGGGTGGTAAAAATAAATATCTCGAGGAACTTAATATACTGGTAACTTGAGGTACCATTTCTTTCTCATTTTTTCCCCCTTTTTTTATACTTGCAGATGATTATTCAATCATCTGTCTTTTTTTGTTTAAATTCTTATCTAATCATTACTGTTTACTGTATTAAATCAAATAGATGAAATTTTCCGTATGCTTGGTTTATACTGAGAAGAAAGGAGGAATGTTGGATGGAACTTGGATTAAAAGGAAAAACAGCATTAGTTATGGCTTCAAGTCAAGGCCTGGGAAAGGCAATAGCAAAAGGCTTTGTAAAAGAAGGAGTAAATGTTCTAATTGCAAGTCGTAATGTGGATCAATTAAAAATAGTTAAAGAAGAGCTTTCTTCTCTAGGGGATGCGAAAGTTGACTATATTGGTTGTGACATTACAAAACCAAATCAAATTGAAGCGATGATTCAAAAGTTATCAATAGATTATGGAGCATTGGATATTTTAATCAATAATGCTGGCGGTCCTCCAGCAGGAAGTTTTGAAGATCTGACAGATGATGAGTGGCAACAATCATTTGAACTAAATTTACTATCTTACATACGTATTATTCGAGGAGCATTACCACTCTTGAAACGTAATGGTGGAAAAATTATTAATATAGCTTCGTCGTCTATTAAAGAACCAATATCAGGGTTAATTCTGTCCAACACATTCAGAACAGGAATTGTAGGTCTATCTAAAACATTAGCAATTGAATTAGCTAAATATAATATTCTTGTTAATACGGTTGGACCTGGAAGAATTGCCACTGACCGTGTGAAACATTTAGATGAATTAAACGCAAAGAAAAATGGGTTAACTATTGAAGAAATTGAAGAAAGTGAAAAAGAAACTATTCCATTAGGACGTTATGGTGAACCTGAGGAGTTTGCAAATATGGTTGTATTTTTAGCTTCAGAAGCGAACTCTTATGTAACAGGAAGTAGTTTCCTTGTAGATGGTGGAAAGATTAAATCTATTTAACGATTTTTGAAAATGGGGGAATGACTTTTGAACAAAATGAAGCCAATGATCGGTTTTATTGGAACTGGTATTATGGGAAAAAGCATGATTTCACATTTATTACATGCTGGTTATGATGTATGGATTTACAACCGTACAAAAGAAAAAGCAATGGAACTCATCGAGCAAGGGGCACATTGGTGCAATACTCCAAAAGAAGTGGCAAAGCACTCAAATGTTATTATCACAATGGTCGGCTATCCTTTTGATGTTGAAGAAGTGTATTTCGGCTCAGAGGGAATATTGGAAAATGGCCAGAAGAATTCAATTTTTATAGATATGACCACTTCAACACCGACGCTTGCTAAAAGGATTGACCAAGCTGCAAAAGAAAAGGGCTTATATTCTTTAGATGCTCCAGTTTCTGGAGGAGATATAGGAGCAAAAAATGGAACACTTACAATTATGGTTGGGGGAAGCCAAGAGGTGTACGACAAAGTACTACCTATTCTATCACGCTTTGGGAAAAATATTGTGTATCAAGGAGAAGCGGGTGCTGGACAGCACACGAAAATGTGTAATCAAATTGCCATAGCTACAAATATGATCGGTGTTTCAGAGGCGCTCATCTATGCAAAAAAAGCAGGATTGGATCCTGAAAAAGTTTTAAAATCGATTAGTGCTGGTGCAGCAGGAAGTTTTTCCTTAACAACATATGCTCCGAGGATGTTGGCAAATGATTATTCACCTGGCTTTTTTATAAAGCACTTTATTAAAGATATGGGAATTGCATTAGAAGAGGCTGAAAAGATGGATCTTGAGTTGCCTGGCCTTGCTCTAGCTAAAAAGATGTATGATCAATTAGTAGAATTAGGAGAAGAAAATAGTGGCACACAAGCATTGATAAAATATTGGGAATAAAAATGAGTCTTCCTTAACAAACTATCAATGAAGCTAACTTGAAAACGGTTTGGAGGAAGAATGAATGGCAAAACGAACAAAGAAAAATGATGCTGATCAAAAAAATAAAAAAGGCTTTGATTCTGCAGTATTGAATGAGGAATTCGCTCATGAGATGGGTAGTGCAGCTGCAAATAAAATTCATAAAGATAAGGCCAAGAAGGAAAAAGCAGGAAAGAATAACGGGAAATATAAAGGGCAATAGAAAGAAAAAGAGTTGTCTAATAGGGGAACTATCCCTACTGGACAACTCTTTCTTCTAGTTCTTTGCATTTAAATAGTTCTCTATTCGATCTAAACCTATTTGAAGTACTTCCTTTGAACAAGCATAGGACAATCTGAAGTATCCTTCTCCATATGTTGAAAATGCACTACCAGGTACAACAGCAACCTTTCCCTTTATTGCTAAATTTAATGCGAAATCAAAGGAAGTAGTTTGCAAATGATTAGGGACTTTCACAAAAAAGTAAAATGCACCGTCAGGCTTTACAAACTGTAGTCCCATCTTCATTAATCTTGCACTTACATATTCCCGTCTTTCAAAATACTCGTTTTTCATTGTCTCTGCATCGTTGATTCCTGCTGTTAACGCTTCATAAGCGGCTTTTTGGGAAATGGAAGAGATACATGATACATTGTATTGATGGACCTTTAATATATGCTTACATAAATATTCTGGCGCAAAGAGGAAGCCTACTCTCCAACCGGTCATAGAGTGAGACTTTGATAAACCATTAATAACAATTGTTTGGTCCCTTAATTCGTTTGCAATCGAATAGTGTTTATCTGTATAAACGAGCTCACTATATATTTCATCAGCAATAATAAATATATTTTCACCTTTTAAAATTGTAGCAATATCCTTCAATTCTTCTTGATTCAAGTTAACTCCAGTAGGATTTGAAGGGTAGGGTAGAATAATGCATTTTGTTCGTTTATTTAAAAATGGTTTTATTTTTTCAGCAGTTAATTTAAAATCACTATCTCTTGTATCAATATGTACTGGTGTGCCTCCACAGATTCGAATAAGGGGCTCGTAGCCAGGGTAAATTGGTCCAGGTAATAGCACCTCGTCCCCTTCAGATAAAATGGTTCTTAATGTAATGTCAATTGCCTCACTTGCACCCACAGTCGCAATCACTTCATTTTCAGGACGGTAATTAAGGCCGTATTTTATTGATAGAAACTGACTCGCAGCCTTTCTTAATTCTAAATAGCCTGCATTATGTGTATAAGATGTAAAATCATTCTTTATAGCAGATATGCCAGCTTTTTTTACATGTTCAGGTGTAGGGAAATCAGGTTGACCGATTGTGAAGGATATTAAATCTTCTATATCGTTAACCATATTGAAAAATTTTCTAATCCCAGAGATTTCAATATCTAAAACATTTTTATTAAGTAAGTGCTCCATAATCTTCACCCTTTATGAATTATTAACGCTTTTAATCATTAAAACTTACTCCTGATTAAGGAGGTTTAAAAATTTCGGATTAAGAATTTATCTAGTCATTCCAAATGAGCTTTTACTATTGGATTCGTCAATTGGATAAATACTAGATGTGTCTGTTACAATATTTTATCATGACTCTTTATAATGTTCATGATAGAATAAGAGAAAAATAATAGAAATGGTTATTTTATCTACGAATAATGCCATTTTAGATTTTCATCGTTGTTTTCATCATAGGAGGAGAATGGTAGTGGACGTAGGATTAGAAAAACAAGAAAAAGAGTATGCTGGGTTTTGGATAAGATTTGGTGCGTATTTAATAGATGGTATCATTTTAAGTATCCCTTTGGCCATTTTTATGATCATTTTTTCATTGATATTTATAGGTGAAATTGTATTTTTAAATCCGACTTCTTCTCAATTTGAAGCGGAATTATCAGGCCCAAAAGTTGTATCGTTTTTAGCAACTTATTTTATTTTTTGCTTGGTTGCTCTATTCGGTTCAATGGCTTATTTTGCTGGTTTTCAATCATCCAAAATGCAAGCCACTCCTGGGAAGCGTCTATTTGGATTAAAGGTTGTAGATATCCAAGGCAATCGTATTACCTTTTGGCGTGGATTAGGTAGATATTTTGCAATGATTCTTTCTGGTATTTTTTATATCGGCTATATTATTGCTGCGTTTACAGAAAAAAAGCAAGCCTTGCATGATATGATTGCTGGAACTTATGTTATAAAAGCTAAATAATAGGATGAGATAAAATTATCATCTTCTAAATAGAGTGTTCTAGTTAAGGGGTGACCTCATTAATGTACATTGTCTAGAGTAGAGTTTTAAGCTAGATAGTGTAATTTGGGGTTGCCCCTTAACTATTTGACATCGATATTTTTATTACTTATCCTGTGCTAGTAGTATTACAGGATAAATTAATTAGGTAAAAAGTCCTGTTTTATTTTAGTTGAAAATTTATTAATTGCTAAAAATACCCGTAAATTCAGTGTTCGTTTTTATATTTCATACAGATAGGAACTTCGATTTAGAAAACTTCCTAAAAAAATGGCAAAGACGTGTGTCGGTTTTCATGGTATATTAACTGTAGATTGATCAGTGAGAGGAAGTATGAAGATGGAAATTAGCAATGGAATATTATTAGATAGCGGGACTAATGAACTAGAAATTATTGAATTTGAAGTTGGACATAGTAGATTTGGCATTAATGTTATTAAGGTAAAAGAGATTATTCTACCAATTCCGGTAACATTTATTCCTCATTCACATCCATATATTGAAGGAATCATCCAATTACGTGGAGAAGTATTACCTGTGGTGGACTTGAAAAAGGTATTACAGCTTGGAAATTCAGCAAATACAGAAAATGAAAAGTATATCGTTACTGAATTCAATCAACAAAAGGTAGTATTTCACGTACATAATGTTTCACAAATACATAGGATATCTTGGGGACAGATTGAAAAACCTTCAGATATGTATTCAGGGGATACGACACAAATTATCGGTGTGATTAAACAAAATGATCATATGATTTTAATGTTAGACTTTGAACGAATTATTACAGAGATAAATCCCGAAACCGGAATTAATAAAAACACAATTAAAAAGCTTGGTACAAGAGAACGTTCCTCTAAAAAAGTTGTTGTTGCAGAGGATTCGGCACTTTTAAGAAAATTAATTTATGATACTTTATTAGAAGCAGGATATGAAAATGTCGAGTTTTTTGAAAATGGAAAGGATGCTTATAACTATTTAGAAGCGATTGTTTCAGATGGAAAGAAGATAGAAGAAGAGGTTCAATTGGTCATTACCGATATTGAAATGCCACAAATGGACGGACATCATTTAACGAAAAAAATTAAAGACGATAATCAACTATCCAAATTACCAGTCATTATTTTCTCCTCACTAATTACAGAAAGCTTGAGACATAAAGGAGAAATAGTTGGAGCGGATGATCAAGTAAGTAAACCAGAAATAATGGAATTAATTTTAAAAATGGATAAGTATATTCTTTAGAAGAGTAAAGAGTTGTTACAAGTGAAAAGGAAAAGGACTTCATGCGTGAACTGCACCCCAATTGTTAGACACAATTGGAGGTGCAGTTCAACGATGGAGTCATTTTTTATGCTTTTTACGTATTGGTTGTTGTCTTTATATATGACCATCTGCGGGCTTTAATAGTAGTGCTTTTTTTGGTGTTTTCTGCTCTTTTCCCAGTGAAATAGAGTGCATTCGGTTGTTATTAAAACTTAAAGCATTCAATAGCAACTTTGTTTAAGAAAAGAGCATTTTTTAATAACTGTCTCCTAATTTTTTGAAAACAGGTTTGGTTGACTTTGGATATTTTCTTTGGGAATTGGATCGATGATTGATTTCTTGCAGTCCCGTGTATTTTTCCAATAGTTGTTTTGCTTGATTTAAGGGCATTCGACATTTTGGGTTCTTAGATGAATGATCTAGCTTGCCAAGGTGTGGAAGTGCTTCAAAATCCTGTTTTGAAGGGGGAATATGGAAAGAGTATTCACCACATTGAACAAGGACATCAGACTGTTGTTGACTAAATTTAGGGTTTTCGGAAAAATGCAGTCCGATTTTTTTGGCTTTTCCTTGAAAAAGCATTTTTTCGATCGCTGTTTTCTTTAATTTATACAAATATTTTGGATTTGTCGCTGTTTTTGCATGGCGATTAACAGTGAATATCGCTTGTGAGAGGTTCACAATTGTAGGTTGTATGGTTGTGGAAGAATACAAACTCAAACAAAGAACTCCTTTCAATTAGGTAATTGTCCTTATTATACTACTTATTTATTTTATTGCAAAGTGTATGACAAACTGTCTTTTTTGGAATCATTAGTATACTGTGCGGGTAATTCAAAAAAGGGGTTTTATACCGTAAACTATCTTTTTTTGGAACATATGCGGAAAAAAGTAAGCTCGAATTTGATCAAGCCATTTTGCTTTTTCAATATATTGACAATTCAGAGTGATTTAAATATAGTTAATATTGTCAATTGTTTAGGGAGTGAACTAAATTTGGATAAAAATAAAGTAAAATTGTTAATCAAGCGTTATGAAGATGTGTATTTATTTGCTACAAAGAGAATTTCCTCTATTATGTCTGATCAAGTGTTTAATGACCTCTCGCTTGAGCAATTTGCTATATTACGAATCTTGTATCATCGAGATTCAATGAGAGCATCAGAATTAGCTGAAATTTTAGGAGTAAATAAGAGTGCAATTACGATGAAAGTTGAAAAGCTTGAAAAAAAACGTCTAATTACTCGAGAAAGAGATCAAGAAGATCGACGTAATATTCATCTCCATCTATCAGAAAAGGGCCAAAGGGTTTATAAAGATGGCGAAACGAAAATTGAAAACTTTGTTTCATCATACTTAAATGAATTAGATCCAAGGGATTTTGAATTGTTTATTAATCTTTATGAAAAAATACTGACAATTATTCAGAAGGATAGGAAGGAGTCTACTGGATGAAATTAATCGTGCGTTTCAGATGGATTGTATTGGCTCTGTGGGTTGTTGTAGCTGCAGTCTTAGCTTTCACCGCACCTGGAATGGAACAACTTGTTCGTGAAAAAGGACAAATAGCGGTACCTGATGGCTATCCGTCAACATTGGCAGAGGACATTATGAAGAAGCATTCCAATGGAAATACCCATTCTGAGGATTTTATCATAGTTTTTCATAGTAAAAGCAAATTGAACACTGAGCAGACCATAAATATTGAGAAAACAATTAATCATTTAAAAAATGATAAAGAAAAATTAGGTATTAATGAAATTACTAGTCACTTCGATCAAAAAGATTTAAAAAACCAACTCGTTTCAAAAGACGGTAAGACAATATTAACTATTTTATCCGTTGATATGGAAAACAAAGAAGTGCAGGATGTTCGTGATAAATTAAATCAAGCAATAAAAACTCCAGATGTTGAAACGATGATGACCGGTGACGGATTAATCAATGAAGATGTAATAATAAGCTCACAGAACGGTTTAAAGAAGACAGAAATTATCACAGTCGTATTCATTTTACTCGTTTTAATATTGGTATTTCGTTCGGTTGTTGCACCTATTATTCCACTTGTAACGGTCGGGATGACCTATCTTGTTAGTCAATCGGTTGTCGCATTCTTAGTAGATAAGCTTAATTTTCCTCTTTCGAATTTTACACAAATTTTTCTAGTTGCTGTTCTTTTTGGGATTGGCACAGATTATTGTATATTACTGCTTAGCCGTTATAAGGAAGAACTTTCAAATGGTAATGACACAGTAAGTGCAATTTTGGCTACATATAAAAGTGCAGGGAAAACCGTAATATATAGTGGTTTAGCAGTCATGATTGGCTTTGCATCGATCGGATTTGCAAGTTTTAAATTATATCAATCTGCGTCCGCAGTTGCGATTGGAGTAATATTTTTATTAATTTCACTACTTACAATTGTTCCATTTTTTATGGCTACCTTAAAAAAGAAATTATTCTGGCCAATTAAAGGGAATATTTCACATTCACAAAGTAAGCTTTGGGGCTGGATGGGGAATTTATCGATCACTCGACCGCTTATAGCTTTATGCATTGTGGCAATTTTTACTGTTCCACTGATCATTTCATATGATGGTGATCTTTCGTTTAATTCCTTAGATGAAATTGGAGAGGAATATGAATCAGTGAAAGCTTTTAATCTGGTAGCAAATAGTTTTGGTCCCGGTGAAATGATGCCGATTAAAGTTGTGATTGAAAATGATGAATCAGTAAAATCAAAAGAATACTTAACGATTATTGAAAAATTAAGTAATGAACTTTCCCTGACAAAACAAGTGGAGAAGGTTCGAAGCGCAACAAGACCTGTAGGGGACCTTATGGAAGATTTATATGTTAAAAATCAAGTAAATACCCTAAGCGACGGTTTAAATAAAGGGAACAATGGAATCGGAACAATTAAAGAAGGTTTAAATGAGGCAGCAAAATCACTCTCAGAATCTACTCCAAAATTAAAAGAAGCAACAGATGGAATTGGTGATCTACAGTCTGGCACCTTAAAATTACAATCTGGTCTAGGAGGATTACAAGATGCTCTTTCGCAAATTGAATCAAATATGCGTAAAACTGGGGCAGGTACAGATGAAATTAAAGCAGGAATAATCGAAGCAAAGAAACAAGCTATCCAATTAAAAAATGGGGCGAATGAGCTTCTAACTAATTACCAAAAGATGCAAAAGGGTATAGCTATTCTTTCACAGAATTATAACAATCAAATCTATCCTGGTTTAGAATCTATTGGTAATGAATTAACAAACTTAAATAATAATTTTCTAGCTTTAGAGAATAAATACTCAGAATTATTATCTGACAATGATTATCTGAAAATAAAATTAACGGTACAAGGGATTTCTAGTCAGCTTGAAAGTCAACTACTTCCAGGAATAAAAACGTTAAATGTAAACCTTACTAATACGAGTACAGGTTTATCACAAGCGAATACGGGATTAAATGAGATCATAACTGGTTTATCAAAGTTCGCAAGTGGGTTTGATCCCATAATCACAGGTCTTGATCAAATAGATATTGGAATTACGAAGCTTGCTTCAGGTCAAAATCAAGTCATTCAGAAATTGCCAGAGTTCTCAAATGGACTTAAACAAATTGCAGATGGTCAAAAACAACTTAAAAATGGCTTTAGTCCCATAGATGGACAAATGAATCAACTTTCAAATGGTCTTAATCAAAGTGCAGAAGGATTAGGAAAGATTGAGTCAGGAATTAATGATGCCAATTCATTTTTAAGTAAAATGTCTCAGGAAACTACAATCCAGAATTCTGGTATTTATATTCCAGATGAATTGATGGAGGACCAGGAGTATCAACAAGTATTTGATACGTATCTTTCGGAAGATGGTAAGGTGACGACAATCGATTTAATATTAAATGAAAATCCATATTCAAATAAAGCAATGAGGTCTGTTGATGATATAGAAAATACAATTCATTCTTCTTTAAAAGGGACGAAGCTTGAAAATGCTCATATTGGGATAGCTGGTATTACAAGTATGAATCATGACCTCGAAAATATGTCTAATTCAGACTATAATCGAACAGTAATGTTTATGATTGCTGGAATAACCATGATTTTGATCATTTTACTACGTTCGTTAATCATGCCTATTTATTTAATTGCTTCTTTACTATTAACTTATTATTCTTCGGTGTCCATTACAGAGTTTATATTTGTTAATATACTAGGGCATTCTGGTATTAGCTGGGCCGTACCATTTTTTGGTTTTGTTATCATTATGGCTTTAGGTGTAGATTACTCAATATTTCTAATGGATCGGTTTTCGGAATATCGCCATTTGGATATTAAGGAAGGCTTACTTATAGCTATGAAAAATATGGGTACAGTCATTATTTCAGCAGCAATTATCCTAGCAGGCACATTTGCAGCTATGCTTCCATCAGGAGTAATGTCTTTGCTACAAATAGCAACGATTGTATTATCAGGATTATTATTTTATGCATTTATTATTTTGCCACTTTTTGTACCTGTTATGGTTAGAACGCTTGGTAAAGGAAATTGGTGGCCATTTATCTCAAATAAATAATATTAGCAAATGGGGCTTTCCTTTTTATAGGATTGCCCTTTTTTGAATACATTCTTATTTTTAAGTTGGTTCATTCTTCATCTAACTCAATGCGTTTTATCTTTTTAGGAATATCCTTAAACAACAGAAATTAAAGTTGTATTTTTTATTGTAGTTTGTTGTACGTTCGATAGGCATATGTGCTTTTACTGTGAAGTCGATCATTAACTCCAAAATCATGAGAATTTGTTATATTTTTTCATTTTAACCTACCCATTTCTAAAAATACCTTGTAAAATAGACATAATACATAGATAGTAAAAAAGTTATAGATAAAATTTCAATACACAAACTTCTCCATTTATGGATTGGAACAACAGGGGTAAAAAGGATGAGAGTATGGATCAGATAAATAGTAGACCAATAACAAAATATATGAAACATCCTAATAATCAATTTGAAGAGAAGATGATTAAAGATATTTTTTTCACCCAGTTATCTGACATGATTTTTATCATGAAAGTGGATTCCGAAAAAAAATTTCGTTATGCCTTTGCCAATGAAAAAGCATATGAGCATGCCAATTTAACTCAAGAAGATATGGGGAAGTCTTTGGAAGAGGTATTGCCTGAGGATCGTGCAAGCCATCTATACCATTATTATAATCAGGTAATAAATACAGGAGAAGTTATTGTATATTCTGATGATATAGAAGATCAAGATGGTCAGAAAAGAAGTTTTGAATCGCGATTAAATGGAATTAAAGACCATGAAGGAAAAATTAGTTATATCGTATCAATTACACGCGATATTACTTCAACAGTTATTGAAAAAAAGCAACTTATGGAATCAAAAGAGATTTATCAATCATTGATTGTGCATAATTTAGACGCCATTTTATCGGTGAACGAAAAAGGTAGGATATTAAATGCTAATCCTGCTAGTCAGAAGCTTTTAGGATGGGGTCATCAAGATTTGGTGGATCGGTCGATTTATGATTTTATTGATAAGGATGGAGTATCGAAAATTTACGGAGTGATGGAGAAAACTCTTGAAGGGGAACCTCAAGAGATTTCCGATTGTACGTTCTTTGGAATGAGTAATCGTAAAATCAATACCCAGTTAAAAACGGTTCCAATTATTGTCCATGAGCATGTTGTGGGAATTTATGTCATTATTCGTGATCTTACTGAGAAATTGCAAAATACAGAGAAGATTCATTATATGGCTATGCATGATCATTTAACTGGATTGTGGAATCGAAGAGCCCTTATGGAACATATGCAAAATGAGATTATAAATTCAAAAAAGATAAACCGAAATCTTGCCATTTTATACATGGATATTGATCGTTTTAAGTATTTTAATGATACCCTAGGTCATCAAGCTGGTGATTTATTATTAAAAGAAACGGCTGATAGACTATTAAATTTAAAAGCAGCTACAAATTTTCGTGTATATCGACTGGGTGGTGACGAGTTCGTAGTTTTACTAGCCGAAAGTGAAAAATGGGAAGTCCAAAAGTTTGCTCAGAGTATATTAGATTTATTTCATGTCCCATATAATATTAATGGTCAAGACTATTATGTCACGCCATCAATAGGAATTAGCCTGTTTCCTACAGATGGCCACGATACAGAAACATTAATTAAAAATGCGGATAGTGCACTTCTCCAAGTGAAGGAAAAAGGAAAAGGTCATTTTAGATTTTATTGTTCGGATATGAATGAAGCATTTCCAAACTATATATTAATGGAATCACATTTACGTAAAGCGATTGATATGAATGAGTTTGTTATGCATTATCAACCTCAGGTCCATTTGAAAACGGGGAAAATTAAAACGTTTGAAGCATTATTAAGATGGCAAAATCGAAAATTTGGTAATGTGCCACCTGGACAGTTTATTCCTTTAGCTGAGGAAACAGGATTGATTATTCCTATTGGAGAATGGGTTATTCATAGTGTTTGCCAACAACTTGCTAACTGGAGAGAAAAAGGACATCAAGATATAAGGATAGCTGTAAATATATCACCTAAACAATTTCTACAATCAAATTTACCGGAGGTCATTCAACAAGCGTTAATAGATAATCAATTACCTGCTTCCTCATTGGAAATTGAAATAACTGAAGGAGCGATGGAGGATACGAGGGCAGCCCTTTCTATGTTACAGCGCTTAAAAGAATTAGGAGTTATCATTTCCGTCGATGATTTTGGTACAGGATACTCCTCATTGAATTATTTGAAAAGTTTTCCTATTGATATTTTGAAGATTGATCAGTCTTTCGTACGTGAAATTCAAATTAATGAAAAAGATGCTGCTATTACTAAAACGATTATTCACCTGGCACATAATTTAGGTATGGAAGTCATTGCTGAAGGTGTTGAGGAGAAAGATCAAGTCCAATTTTTAGTTTCCGTAGAATGTCAAAAAGCTCAAGGCTATTATTTCAGCCGTCCTGTTACTGCAGAGGAAATTGAACAAAAAGTTTTATATGCCTAGTAAAATAAAAGAAAATTGATTAGCTTTTCTAAACGAGCATTGATTTCTTTCTTTTCAATCAGTAGTGAATAATATAAATAATCGATAAAAAAAGCAATCGGCTACATTAATAGTCGGTTGCTTTTAATGTGAAGACCGTAATCTCGGGTACAGATAAAAAACGCAGGGGTAATCTAGTGGTTCCTAATCCCCTATTAACATATAAATATAGTGGATAGCTATTATTAAGGTGATATTCACCTTCAGGATATTTTTTTCCATAAGGGGGCGTTATCAGTGCACCAAAAAAAGGAATTTGTACTTGTCCACCATGGCTATGTCCACTTATTTGAAAATCAACATTATAGGTTGAAGCTGCATCTGCTAAATCAGGTGCGTGTGATAGAAGAATTTGAAATGCATCCTTCGGAGTAGATTTTAGTGCTTGGGTTAGATTCGGAGTACCTAGCATAGCATCATCAATACCCGCAATATGAATTTTAGATCCATCTTTTTGCTGTATAGTAGTGCCTTCATTACGTAAAACACTAAATCCAGAATTCTTCATAGTATTCATATATATATTAGTTCCATAACCACCGTGATCGTGATTTCCATACACAGCAAATTTTCCAAAAGGTGCATGTATTTGATTTAAAATAGGAGGTATTTTTTTTATATATGGAAAGTGGTTGGGCTCGTCCATTAAATCTCCAGTAAAAAAAACGATATCTGGATTATATGAATTAATCCTGTTCACGTGATCTTCCAGTTGATCAAGAGTATACTGGAAGCCAAGATGTGTATCGCTGAATTGAACAATGTTCATTTGATCGAAGCTTAAAGGAATTTTATTATGCTTTACTGTAATATGTTTAACTTCAAGTCTTCTTGGTTCAATATATCTAGAATAAATATATCCCCCACTACCTATTCCAACTAGTGATAGGATTGTACCAAGTCCTTTTTTTAGAAATTTTCTTCTCGAAAGACTTATAGGCATATGAGACGCACAATTGTCTTTTGATGCTCTTTATAAATTCTTACCATAATTTTCGCTAGGTGCTTCTCTCCTTTATCATTGAAATATGATTCTATTAAATGTATATTCAAATTATAGTATTCATTACCTTTGTTATGAAAATAGTTGCTGTTACTCATATACTTTAAAAAAATAGTAAAAATGATGACAAGAGTTCCTTCATATAATATATAATACTATTCGATTTTTTTCATTCATTACTTATCAAAGAGAGGAGTTTAAAAATGAAAATACATGAACAAATGGATGCAATATTTCTACCTACTGAAACAGGAATGATTAAAATATATGCGTATGGATTTTCACCATCTGGATCATGGGGTCAAGTATACACTGAATATAATGATATTACGATAACAGTTAAAGGATATCATCGCAAGAAAACAATTATTCGATCTTTAAGTAGATTGAATGAATCATTGCTAAATAAAATGGAAGATAAGTAAAAAGAGTGTTAAAGCTCTTTTTTTTTGTATAAAGTTTCATAAATTTCAGTCATTACATGTTACAATATGAGTGAGTATTCATTCATATTAGCTGGGAGGTATAAAAAATGAAAGATAAGGTTGTAATTATAACTGGTGGTTCTAGTGGGATGGGAAAATATATGGCATATCGCTTTGCAAAAGAAGGAGCAAATGTCGTAATTACTGGTAGAAACTTAGAAAGATTGGATAAAGTAAAAAACGAGCTTTTAAAGATTCAATCGAATATATTAACAGTACAAATGGATGTCAGAAACCCTGATGATGTCGATAGAATGGTGAAGGAAGTAGACGAAAAATTTGGTAGAATTGACTTTCTTGTTAATAATGCTGCAGGGAATTTTATTACACATACAGAAAATTTATCGGTCAATGGCTGGAATTCAGTTATTAATATTGTGCTCAATGGGACATTCTATTGTTCACGTGCAGTAGGACATTATTGGATTGAACGTCAAATGAAAGGAAGTATCATCAATATGGTGGCAACATATGCTTGGAATGCTGGGGTAGGTGTTGCCCATTCCGCAGCTGCTAAAGCAGGAGTATTGTCATTAACAAGGACACTTGCAGTAGAATGGGGAAGGAAATATGGAATTCGTGTAAATGCTATAGCTCCAGGGCCGATTGAAAGAACAGGTGGTGCTGACAAGCTTTGGGAATCAGAAGAAGCGGCAAGAAGAACTTTGAAAAGCGTCCCACTTGGTCGATTAGGAAAGCCAGAAGAGATTGCAGGACTTGCTTATTTTCTATTTTCAGATGAAGCAGAATATATAAATGGGGAATGCATTACGATGGATGGTGGTCAATGGTTAAATCAATTCCCTTTTTGATTTGAAGTTACTGTAACTCTCCATCTTAGAATGAAAATCATTTGTATTTTGCCTAATTTCAATATTTAGGACTTTAAAAATGAATCCTCCTGTTGTGAAATCAAAACAAGAATACTTTTCACGGATTATATTAGAATCATGAAAAGGTACATGCATTTTTCTTATCCTTAAGCACTTTGCGTGATAATTAATGTGTATGAGTGATATGATAGAAAAAATGAAGAGGTCGTAGTTAGGTTTCTTTCATACACATGTACTATGAAAGTGATAGGAGATGTTTTATTAATGAAAATTGAAATTTGGTCTGATTATGTATGTCCGTTTTGTTATATTGGGAAGCGACGCTTGGAGGAGGCAATTCAAGAATTTCCTCACAAAGAACAAATTGATCTGGTTTTTCGAAGCTTTGAATTGGATCCAACTACCAAAAATGATAATGATCTAAATATACATGAAGCCCTTGCTAAAAAATATGGCATGTCCATTGAACAAGCAAAACAAATGAATGAGAATGTCGGTCAGCAAGCAAAAGATGTAGGGTTAACTTATCATTTCGATACGATGATACCAACTAATTCCTTTGATGCCCATCGCTTAGCTAAATTTGCTAAGGAACATGGTAAGGCACAAGAAATGAATGAAAGACTGCTTAAGGCGTATTTTACCGATTCAAAAAAGATTAGTGATATTGAAATATTGGCGGACCTTGCTGAAGAAATTGGTTTGGATCGTAAACGTACATTAAATGTACTCAAGGGCTCAGAATATGGTCAGTTGGTACGTCAAGATGAAGCGGAAGCCAAGCAAATTGGGATAACTGGTGTTCCTTTTTTTGTACTAAATCAAAAATATGCCATTTCAGGTGCCCAACCAACTGAAACTTTTATTAAAGCCTTAAATATGGTATGGGAAGAAGAAAACGAGAAAAAATCATTAAAAATAATTAATACATCAAAGAGTGAATATTGTACGGATGAAGGCTGTGAAATATCTGAAGAGTAGTATTTTTGTCCTTCGTTATTAACAATGAATATGAAAACGGATAAAAAGGTAGGGGTATGATTGAAAATATTTAATAAAGAGAATGTGATAACCAGTTTTTCTGCCAAACACAAACCTTCATATTCAGTCAATATGGGAGAAATTTTTCAAGTTGAAACAAACGATTGTTACGGTGGAGCAATAACGAGTCCAGATCAATTACGTACAGAAATAAATATAGACTATATCAATCCAGCTACAGGTCCCATTTTTATCAATGATTTACAAAAAGGTGAAACTCTTTGTATTGACATTCTGGATATTCAATTAGATGAATATGGTGTTATGGTTCTATATCCTGGAATGGGTCCCCTTGGTGACTTAGTTAAACATACAGATACAAGAATATTTCATGTAAGTTCTGGAAAGGTAGAATTTAATGAAGAGATTGCTCTTCCTGTAAAGCCGATGATTGGTGTAATCGGGGTAGCTCCTTTAGAAGGAGAAATTCTCAGTGAATCACCTGGGGATCATGGTGGTAATATGGATACAAAACAGATTACGACCGGAAATAAACTATACCTACCTGTTTTTCATGATGGTGGCCTGTTGGCATTAGGTGATTTACATGCTTCAATGGGTGATGGTGAATTAAATGGCTCTGGTATAGAGATTGGTGGGAAAGTGACGATGAGCTTATCAAAAAGCAATCTAAACATTCCTATGCCTATTGTTGAAACAACCGATTCATTTATGTTTATTTCTTCAGCGAAAACTTTTGAGGAAGCATCTAATCAAGGAATGGAGGCAGTTGTTCATCTATTTAAGAAAAAGCTAGCCTTATCTTTTAATGATTCCTATCGATTATTGAGTGCAGTATGTGATCTGCAAATTAGTCAAATTGTTAACCCACTAATCACTGTGCGTGTAGTTGTTCCAAAAGAGATTATTTCTAACCTATTCTAATTGATATGACGGAGCTGTTTGAATATTTTCAGACAGCTCCGTTTTTTATTTTGGAAAATAGGGTAAAGAAAATAGTAAAACATGTCAGTAATTGTATTAAAAATACGAACGGTTTCTTTCATATCGACAAATTTCTGTTGTTACAATGGGAGAAGAAAAAAAGCAAACAGAGGAGGATGAATATGCGAATTATGGCTACCATTTTTTCCATTATGCTTTTTCTGACATTGGGACAAGCATCTCATGCATCAACAATGGTGGGGACGGATTCAACGATTAAAGAAATAGTTAAAAAGTCTTTGGATGCACAAGTTAAATTAAGTGAAAAAGAGCGGGATTTGAAGGAAATTCATGAAATGTTAATTCCCTATTTTACAAGTTCATTTATGCAAAAGTTCCTTAAAGAAAATTTAGTAAAAACCAATTATGGGTATCAAACGTTTGGAACCGATTTTGCACGATATTATATTCCTTTTTTTTCTTATGATCAATATACGAAAGTCGTCCATTATAATAATAAATATTATGTTTTAGAAAAACGTAACCTAGATAATGAGGGGCCTGTTCTATATACATCTAAATATCAAGGTGTTTGTTTGGTTAATGAAGATGGGAAGTGGAAGGTGGAGAATGTCCTTTATGATCTACCGATTGAACTAATAAATAAAATGAATGAATCAGATAAAACTGGATTTAATAAGAATACAGTAGCTTTGTTTGCTGAGAATCCTTTTTTCTTAGGATGGAAACATTTATTCAATAGTAGCTTTCACCCAATTATATAATGAAGGAAGGTGGCCATAAGATGGTTCACCTTCCTTTTAAATTGAAGGTTACTATCTATTTGTGACTTCTTTTTTCCAATAATCAATTAATCCCATGGAGCAAACTTTCAAATCAAGATCAATTACTTTGAAAATTTTGTGTTCTTTCGGCACTTGTTGTTTAAATAACTCATTTATAATGCCTTCTTTGAGTCTTATATAAGTATATTCTATTCTTTCTTCGTCCATCTCACTATAGAAGTAACCCTTTCGTCCACAATCAACAAAGAATTCTATCCATCTTTCTACCTCATTCAAAGCAAATTCAACTTGTTTTGTATAACCAAAATGACCGAAATAAAGATAATTGAGTGATTTTTCACGGTAAAGCTTAATCGAATGTAACATTTCTGTTGGGTTAAACTGATTTGGTGAAGTTGTTGGTAAATAAAGATCAATGCCAAGTTCTTTTAACATCCAATAATAAATCCCTGCGGTATCACCTGTAAACATTCCATTTGATACAGGGTCGTAAATGCTGAAATGATGTCTGGCATGACCAGGAGTATCATAAAATGTCAAACAAGTATTTTTGCCAATTTGCAGTGTTTCACCATCATTTTTGACCATTATCCTTTCTTTTGGAACAGGTAGTATAGGCTTAAAAAGTTGATCAAATTGATTCCCATATACAGCCCTTGCACCCATTTCTAATTTACTTGGATCAGCCAGGTGCTTCGCGGCCTTTGGATGAACCACAACTTTTGCATTTGGACAATCCTGTAGGAATAGTCCCACACCACCTCCATGATCAAGATGTATATGTGTTAGAATAATAAATTTTATTCGATCAAGCTCAATATTCAATTCTTTTAAGCCCTGCTTTAAATATGGAATGGATGGACTAGCGGAGGTTTCAATTAACGTTATTGAGTCTTCAAGAATTACAAATGAACCAGTTCTCTCACTCATACCAAGATCGAATAAATCAATTAGTTTAATTCGTTCATTAACATCGATTATGCTCATTTTATTCCTCCTCAAATAGTTTATATATGTATATATTTAATTTTACCCCTTGTTTATTGGAGAATAAAGAAATTAGTAGTTAGAATTTTAGTTTCGGGAATGATAAGAATATAAGTTATAATAAATGATAAACATGACAGTATAATCAAATAGCCGTAATAATGGCAAAATAAAAATTGTTTTTTCGTAAGTATTAAGGGTGGTAATCGTCACTCGTATAGGTTATGATAAACCGGTGACTTAATTGGTGATGGTGTTAAACAGAAAGGAGTTTACTATGTCTCAACTATTAGGAATTATCCAAAGATTAAAAGCGATGCAGGATGCAAAGGATACAGGTGAGATACAACAACGCAGATTTGAGGTAAATGGAAAAACATTATGTCAAGTAAAGTTTTTTCCAGCGACAGATACCTTTGAATTAGAGGAATATGATGAAGATAAAAAAGTAAACAAATATCAATTTGATGATATTGATATTACCGCTATAGAAATTTTTGATTTAGTACAAGAAGAGAAGAACCCATCCTAGAGCCTAATTAAAGGCTCTTTATTTTTTTATCTAAAAATAGCTATAGACAATAAAATTCAAATATTTGGCTGTTTTTAGTATAGTTTGTTGCTTTTGTAAAAGCCAAATTGCCGGCTTTTACACCCAAAAGGATCTTGCGGCTCTTATTGAGTTTGCAGCTCTTTTTTTATTGAAATGAAAGATGTAGGGGTCTTTTAACAGATAGCTTTTAGGGTGAAACTTACTTAAATTGTATCAATGTTAAAAAAAAAGAGCCAATAATTAAAATGTTAATTCGTTCAAAGTTGATGTTCTTATGATAAAATAAGGGAGGGAAACCTTAAAACATAACAAGGGAGTTTTACAATGATTTCCTTACAAAGTAATGAATTTTTAGAACCGAAAATCATGGATTTCGTGATTCCTTCAGAAAAAGTTGCACATGTTCAAGTGGGAAATAGTTTAGAACATGCATTATTAGTACTTACAAAAAGCGGCTATTCAGCTATACCAGTATTAGATGCAAAATACAAACTACATGGACTCATTAGTTCATCTTTAATTACTGAATCTATTTTAGGCTTAGAACGAATTGAATTTGAAAAATTAAGTGAAAAAAAAGTAGAAGATGTTATGACAGTAAAAATTCCAAGATTAAAAATTGATGATCATTTTGAAAAAGCTTTAGGTCTACTGATAGATCATCCGTTTTTATGTGTCGAAGATCAAGAGGGCTATTTTGCAGGAATTTTCACTAGAAGATCGTTATTAAAAGAATTAAAAAAACATGTACAAAAATTAAATCATTTATAAGAACAAAAAAATAAGCTCCATAGTGGGGCTTATTTTTTTATCTTATTAAGTACGAGAGTAGCATATGCTTGAGAGCCTGATTTATTTAAATGGACTCCATCTGGAGCAAAATACTCATTATGTCCTTTACTTGCTGTATACCAATCTACTAATGTGACATTCGAATATTTAGGAGCAACTTCTTTTAAGGTTGAATTCACTACTGATTCCCAAGGACGTGGGACCCGGGTGTTAACTAAAATGATCTGTTTATCGTTTCCGATTGTTTGAATCATGGATTCGAGCTGATCTTTTGTAAATGCCCCATTTGTCCCTTGCTCGATAATAACCGCATCACCTAAACTTCCGTTTTTTACCATACGTTCAACAATACGAATAGCTTGGTACATTTGCCTTCCAACCTCTGCATCAACAGTTATTGAAGGAATTTTATCTTTTAAAAATGGAGCTACATCAAGTAGTATAGAATCTCCAATAGCTGTTGTATGGATATCTTTCAAATCAGTAACAGTTTGTTTTTCCTCTTTTGTATTTTCAGTCTTGCTACTAGTTGTTTCTTTACTATTTTCACTCTCAACGTCTTGATGTTGTTGTTTTTCATTTTTTTCAATAGGTTTATTTTTTATTTGTTTAATAGGTTCTTTTGGGTCAAATTCTTTCATGGCTGCTTTAGTGTATTCTTTTTTATTACCACTTGCTGAAGGTTCATTTGATACAACGACTAAGGAAATCATTAATATGAGAATGGCCCCAGCTAATGTTGCTACGCGAGCAAAGGAGATGTGATGATCCTCAAACCAATTTTTCATCTTCTTAAATGAGTTTGAAAATCCATGACGTCGAATCGGATTTTCTATATATTTATAGGATAACGCTGATAGACCTATAATGAGTACTAGTTGAATCAATACTCTAATTAGTGATATTCCATCGGTATTCACTGGAGGTGTAGTTAAGGTAATAATAGGATAATGCCATAAATATATCCCATAAGAGCGTATTCCTAACCATTGTAATGGTTTAATACTAAAAAGTTTACTAATACTATTAGCAGGATGCACTAATACCGCAACGAGTATGGCAGTAATAAGAGAAACAAGAACCATCCCACCACGATAGAGGAAGCTTTCATATTGATTGGTCCTCCAAAGCATGAATAGAATTACTAATAGTGCTACTGCTCCAATAGTGTTTAGGAAATATTTTAATCCTTTTGGAATGTCAAAAGCAAGCTTCTGACTAGGCCAATATAATGCTAGTGCCGCTCCAATTAAAAGTGAAAAAGCACGGGTATCGGTACCATAATAGACTCGACTTGGATCCAAGCCAGGTTGATACAAGACTCCCATTGCTATTGCAGAGATTGTTGCTGCAATAACAATCAATAGGAAAAGGAGACGTCTCGGAATGAAACGAAATCCAAGCATTAGTAATAATGGCCAGACTAGATAAAATTGCTCCTCTACAGCAAGTGACCAAAAATGATTGAGTAGTGATGGATTGGCAAAACTATCAAAATAGGATTGGTTGTGAAATATATACCACCAATTACTAAAATAAAATAATGCTGCAAGACAATCCTCTCTCAATGAGTGAAGAAAGGATCGATCAAAAAGACTTACCCAACCAATTAAAATTAACAGTAACAGGAAAATAGCTGGTAGAAGACGTTTAGCCCTTTTTAGCCAAAACTTTTTCAAGTGAATGTGTTGATGTCGGTCCCATTCTTCAACGAGGAGATCGGTTATTAAATAACCAGAGAGGACGAAGAAAACGACAACTCCTAAAAATCCACCACTAGCCCATTTAAAGCCTAGATGATAGAAAATGACTGAAAGTACCGCTAATGCGCGAAGTCCGTCCAGACCTAGAATATATCTTCTTTTTGGTGCTGCAGATTGAATCATGCAATCCGCCCCCAAAACTTATAGGAATATTTGTTCTTTAGTATAATGATGTGGTACATAGATGTTTATCCCTTTCTACTAATTAAGCAATATGTTAGTTACTCTCATTAAAAATTTTAAATATGTAGGGCTGTTTATAAAGGATCCCCTTATATTAAACAGCCTCAAATGGTGTTTATTTGTGCAAAACCTATTTTACATGAATCGAGAATAGTTTTTCTATCCCCAAAAGGTCATTTTCAAAAATTATTTGTTCTTTTTTGATCAAAGCTAATGAATTTATTTAATATAATCATGACCTACTAGTTCGTTAGAAATGACCTTTGTTGGAATAATGAACTCCACAGTGCCCATGTATCCAGGTGCAACTTCATATTCATTAAAAGTAATGACTAATTTATGATCTTTATTAATGTAAAAGCTTTGATTTGTTGAAATCTGATTAAAAGCTTCCGTTAGGTCAAGGTCTTCGATACCTGCATTATCAACCCAATAAATTTTATTTGGATCCTTTTTCATTTGGTCCCGCATTTGATCCTTAATATTTTCACTAATTACTTTAATATAGTCATGATCTTTAAATAGAATTGGAAGTGTTAGCAAGATTTGCTTTTCCTTATCAACGGTATCATATTGAACGGTTGTCGAGGATGATGCTTGTGTATTAACAACATAGCGTTCAATTGATAGGATTTTATCATCATCTGTTTTAACCTCGTATCCAGAGTCTACACCTAAATGGCCGCCACCTTTTTTCTTAAGATTTTCTACTTCTTTTGTAAAATCATTATATAGTTTTTGATTTTCTGCTATATATTTTTTGTTAAGACTACTTTCTAAATTTTTATTGTTAAGGTTATTTACTTTAGGAACTTTTAAGTGAGCATTGTAATTTTCGTCATCCACATTTATTTCTTTGAAGGTGATCACCTCTACAACTGAACCTAAAACTGGGACATTGGATAAATTTTTCGCAAACGTTGGACTAATATTAACACTTGCTGTAAAAATGATTGCGGCTGCAGCTGCTCCAACAAGCCAGTGATAACGGAATGGTCTTTTGTTTTTGTGTTGTAAAGCTTTATTTACTACTTCATCGAGCTCTTTAGGAATGGGTGTATTTTTATATTCATATTTTAATTCCTCTAATTTTTTATCCATTTTATTGCCTCCGGTATAATTGAGATAATCTCTACTTTAAATTCTTTCGTCTTTCATTTTAATCCTTAAAATTTCAAGTGCTTTGTATAGACGAGTTTTCACTGTACTTACATTTATGTGAAGTATTTCAGCAATCTCATCTATTTTTAAATCTTCAAAATATCGAAGGATGATGACACTCCGATATTTTATTGGGAGATCTTCGAGGGATCTTTTTAAATCAATGTTTTGATAACTATCCTCTTTCCCGGTACTAAAGAAATCTAATGTTTCCTCATCAACTAAGGAGATTTTTTTTGTTTTTCTTAAAAAATCTAATGATGTATTGACAACAATTTTATAGAACCAACTTTTTATAGACTGAGATTCTTTTAAAAAATCTTTTGCTATTAATGCTTTTTTTATTGATTCCTGAACGATATCTAATGCATCTTCAGAATTTTTTACATAGCTATAAGCTAGCCGATAAAAATCTTCCTTATTTTCAATGATGAATTGTGTTAATTGGTCAATTGCCTTGCTTGTCTTCATGAAAAAAGAGCTCCTTTTTCTACAATGTGCTGCTTCGGCGCCTCCAAAAGCACCTTGACTTTTTCTTTGATACGGTATCTTTTTGGTGTTACGTTAAATAGACGTATAGAAAGAAGAAAAAGTTTGAAATAAATTTTGGAAAATAGAATCGAAAGTCCATTTAATTTTGATAGAGAGTAATCATGAAATTTCTACTATTTTAAGATATAATATAAGTAAAACTTATAGGAGTATGTACATGTCAACGAATGAATTCCAATTACTTTCAGTTCTGGCACAAGAAATGAATATGAGGAAGGCTGCTGAACGTCTTTTTGTTTCACAACCTGCTTTGTCTCAAAGGCTGCAAAATATTGAAAAGCAATGGGGAACAAAATTATTTATTCGAACACAAAAGGGATTAACACTAACACCCTCAGGGGAGCTCATTATTCGCTTTGCAAATGATGTATTAGAACGAGAGGAAAAGGTGAAGGAAAGTATACAATCTCTCGAGTCTAAGGTTCATGGTACATTAAAGATTGCATGTGCGTCTATCGTTGGTCAGAACTGGCTTCCTAAGGTACTTAAGAAGTTTGTTGAAAAATATCCCCATGCAAAAATATCATTAATTACTGGGTGGAGTAGTGAAATTTTAAAATCTCTATATGATGATGAGGTTCATATAGGAATTCTTCGTGGGTCTACGGATTGGAAGGGACCGAAACTCCATTTATTCGAGGATACACTGTATTTAGTTGATAAAGAGATTCAGCATGTCGAGGATGTATTAAAGACAGACCGCCCATTTATACAGTTTAAAAGTGATTCGAATTATTACCAAGAAATTCAAGATTGGTGGCACCGTCAATTTCAAACAACGCCTAAGAATACGATTGTGGTTGATCAAATTGAAACATGTAAGCAAATGACTTTTAATGGAATCGGATATGCGATATTACCTGCGATTACATTAACTGAATCTGCAAATAATATGTATAAGATTCCTCTGAAAGGAGATCATGATCAACGTCTGAAAAGGGATACATGGTTATTAGGATATGAATCTGCCTTTGAACTAGGTCAGGTTCAGGCTTTTGTTGAGATCGTCAATGAATTTTTAGAAACTCAGCCACATACTTTTTAGACATATTTCTTGTTTATATTGATTTAGTTTGTTAAAGTAATTTTCATACATATTAAAAATTAGTAGGGGGATTAATGCTGATGGATGCAAATGAAATTATTTCTTTTATTTCAAATAGTAAAAAGACGACACCTGTAAAGGTTTATATAAAAGGTGATCTAAAGAAAGTTGATTTCGGAAGTAAGATCCAAACTTTTATTAACGAAAATAGCGGAGTTGTTTTTGGAGAATGGTCTGAAATTTCAGCTGTTATCGAAGCAAATAAAGAAAATATTGTAGATTATGTCGTTGAAAATGATCGTCGTAATTCTGCTATTCCATTGCTAGATATGAAACATATTAATGCACGTATTGAACCAGGTGCAATTATACGTGACCAGGTTGAAATTGGTAATAACGCTGTTATTATGATGGGTGCAGTAATCAATATCGGTGCAGTAATTGGCGAAGGTACAATGATTGATATGAATGCTGTCTTAGGTGGACGTGCAACAGTAGGAAAAAATTGCCATGTTGGTGCAGGTGCTGTTTTAGCTGGTGTCATTGAGCCGCCTTCTGCCAAGCCTGTTATTATTGAAGATGATGTTCTTATTGGGGCGAATGCGGTTATTTTGGAAGGTGTAACGGTTGGTAAAGGTTCTGTTGTTGCTGCAGGAGCGATCGTAGTGAATGATGTACCACCGAATACTTTAGTTGCAGGTGTACCAGCGAAAAAATTAAAGAATATTGATGAAAAAACAAAATCAAAAATCGAAATTAAGCAAGAACTTCGTAATTTATAAGAAAAAGCCTGGCAGCTGCCAGGCTTTTTGTAAAGGGGAATCTTACATGAGTCAAAGTCCATTTATAAAAATCAGACGTGATTTACATCAAATACCTGAACTAGGCTTCCAAGAAGTAAAAACACAAAACTATCTCCTAAAATATATTGAATCACTGCCAAAAGATCGTTATGAAATTCGTATATGGCGTACTGGTCTTTTTGTGAAAGTGCTTGGAACAGCTCCCACTAAAACTATTGGCTATAGAACTGATATCGATGGACTTCCGATTGGGGAGCAAACCAATCTTCCTTTTTCATCAGAACATGAAGGAAGAATGCATGCCTGTGGACATGATTTTCATATGAGTATTGCACTGGGGGTTTTAACGCATATAGTAGAGCATCCAATTAAAGATGATATGCTGTTTATTTTTCAACCTGCCGAGGAAGGTCCTGGTGGAGCAGAACCGATGTTAAAAAGCGAGGAATTTCAGGCGTGGAAGCCAGATCTAATTCTTGCCTTGCATATTGCACCAGAATATCCTGTCGGAACGATTGCGATAAAAGAGGGCTTATTATTTGCGAACACGTCTGAATTGTTTATTGATCTGAAGGGTAAGGGAGGACATGCTGCGTATCCTCATCAAACGAATGATATGGTCGTGGCGGCTTCTTATTTGGTCACACAACTTCAATCCATCATTTCACGGAATGTTGATCCACTGGATAGTGCGGTTATTACCGTTGGTAAAATAACCGGAGGAACGGTCCAAAATATAATTGCCGAAACCGCTAGATTAGAAGGAACAATTCGTACATTATCTGTTGAGTCAATGCAAAAAGTAAAGAAAAGAATTGAGGCATTAGTTAAAGGCATCGAAAATGGGTTCGAATGTGAAGTGAAAATTGACTATGGTTCCATGTATCATCAAGTGTATAATCACGAACAACCAACGAAAGACTTTATGAAGTACTTGGAAAAAAAACAAAATGTAAATTTATATGTATGCAAAGAAGCCATGACAGGAGAAGACTTTGGCTACATGCTAAAAGAAATTCCTGGATTCATGTTCTGGCTAGGAGTAGACTCCCCCTATGGTTTACACCACTCCAAACTAGAACCAAATGAAGACGCCATAGACTTTGCCATTTCTGTATTAACAGATTATTTAGTGGGGGTCTGACCCCCACTGCTTTAAAGTGTTACAGTACGCGTTAAATAGTCTAATTATTTGAATAATTTTGAGTTGTAAGGAGTGTATGCAGTGATCATTAATATGAAGAATGTTTCGTGGAAACGGGAAGAGAAGTGGATTTTGAAGGAATTTTCATGGGAAGTGAACGAAGGGGAACATTGGTGTCTATTAGGTCTTAATGGCTCTGGAAAAACCACTCTTTTAAATATGATTAATGGATATATATGGCCGACAAAGGGGGAGGTTCACGTATTAAATCATTCTTTTGGACGTACGGATATTCGCGAACTCCGTAAATCAATCGGCTGGGTCAGTTCTTCTTTACAGCAAAAAATACCTGATCACGAGATTGTTGAGGATATTGTACTAAGTGGAAAGTTTGCTAGTATTGGTTTGTATGAACATGCAAATAAAAAAGATAAAGATCAGGCACTTCAATTACTAACATTATTTAATTGTGATCATTTAACGATGCGAAGATATGAAACCTTATCACAAGGTGAGCGGCAACGCATTTTGATTGCTAGGGCGATGATGGCGTCTCCTAAACTATTAATTCTTGATGAACCGTGTACGGGTTTAGATATTATATCAAGAGAGCATTTTTTACAAACCATTGAACGTTTAGCGAAACAGCCAGATGGACCAACATTAATTTATGTAACTCATCATGTCGAGGAAGTTCTCCCATGTTTCGAAAAGATGATTCTGTTAAAAAATGGTGAGATCTTTCAATCAGGTGCTACGAAAACTCTATTAAATGCTCAAAATTTATCTGAATTTTTTCAAGTACCAATAACAGTTGATCAAAAGGAGAATAGATCTTGGCTTTCCTTAGGCGAAACGGTCAAAACAAAATAGAAATTAATTGTTAAAAATCTTAAATCACTCACGATTTAAGATTTTTTTGTGGGAAATATTTCATTATCCAGAATTTAATGTAAAATAATATTGAATAAGAGATGAATATTTCAAATTGAAAAAAAAGTGAAAACCTTTTTGTTTGATAAACGTCTAAAAAGAGAAGAAAAATTAGGGGGAAAATAATGAAGCAATCAAAAAAGACAATATTCGTTCTAGCAATCATTTTCTTATTTTCTATTTTTTCAATCAAACCTGCTTTTGCAAGAGAAGCAATACAAATAGATGTCGAAGCGGGATTGAATGGAAATATCAAAAGTGGTAGGGGATTCCCTATCTTTCTCACGATCAAAAATAATGGTGAAGATTTTAGCGGATCTCTTCTTGTAAACTTTGCTCCTTCCTATAATGCAGGCGGTATGAAAGCAATCCATGTTGAATTACCTGCTGGAACGACAAAAAAGTATACGGTAGCTGTACCTGGGCTTTCGGAGGATATTGGCTATGAACTGACAAGAAATCCGATTGTTCATCTATATAAAGGAGATTGGCGAAAAGACAATGAAGTAAAGGTGAACGGAAAAAGAACCTTTAGTCCAAAATTTGTCCAACAGGATGAAAAATCGGTTGGAATCTTAAGTGAAAATCCTGATCGGTTAAAAGAATTAAAATCGATTCCCGCTACAGCAGGAAATGTGGAAGTATATCCACTTTCGAAGAAGCTTATTCCCACTGATTCGCTTGGGTTAGATTTATTGGATTATATCATCGTAGATGAATATGCTTTAACACAATTAGATGAAAAACAACAAAAATCGATCCATGATTGGATCGAAGATGGTGGAGTCTTAATTGCAGGTGCCACACCAGAAGGCTTAGATTCTTTTGGTTTATTAAAAGATAACATGCCAATGGGTATAAATAGTGAGAAGGAGCTTACGAATCTATCATTTTTAGCGGTGAATAATGAGGAGAAACCGAATTTTTCTCAATTACCTATTTTTATAGGCAACATCAATGAAAAAGCAATAGTGATGACAGAGGTAGACTCTACCCCAGTGATTGCTCGAAAACAAATTGGCAAAGGGGAAATAATCCAGACAGCATTTTCCTTAGGAGATGAACCACTTTCTTCTTGGAAAAACTATAATACTTGGCTAGGAAGTTTGTTATCACAATCCGATAGCTCACATTTACAATCGATCATGCAAAATAATGGTATGGGATTTTATGATAGTTTCTCCTATGAACTTGTTGATATCAATCAATTATTTGAATCCTCACAGTTTTCGTTAGGAGTTATTTTATCTGTATTAGCAGGTTACTTTATCGTAATCGTTCCACTTCTTTATATTATTTTACGCAAATTGGACAGGCGTGAACATGCATGGTGGCTCATTCCTGTTATTTCAATCCTCTTTTCACTTGGCATCTTCTTAACAGGTGCAAAGGATAGAATTGCATCGCCGCAAATTAATCAAATGGCATCCCTTGAGGCAGATGGCAATGGTGGTTTATCCGGTATTTATGGAGCAACATTAATGTCAAATACAAGTGGGGATTATACATTTATTTATCCGAAAGGTGAATTTAATGGAAGTCCAATTGACAGACATGGTGCGGGTAGCATAGAAAGCCTATCCAAACAAGCGGTTGTTGAAAATAAATTGAAAACAGACCAAATTACATTTAATAATGTTGAATATTGGTCGACGCGATCCTTGTTAGGGTTTACGCACATTAAGAAAGCAGGACAATTTCAAGTTCATTTATCTATAAATAATCAGAAAATAACTGGTGAAATTAAAAATCAATTTCCGTATGATTTTGAGGAAGTGTATATTTGGTCAGGTTATCGAACATATAAATTAGGTAAATTGTCGAAAGGGCAGTCTTTAACTGTTAATGAAAAAATGCTTGATTCCTATTTATTAGCACCAATTCATAATGGAAATCTGAGCGGATATCCTTCTAATGTTACCAAAGATGAAATATTTAGATTGAAAAAAGATCGATTACAATGGATTGCTGGAAATCTTTCAGAACGTATGAATAAAGATAGTTTACCAGTCGTTTATGGAATTACCAAAAGTCCGGTAATTGAAGCAGAGTTAGAAAAAAAGAAGGCAAAGATGCGAAATCTTTCTCTCATTTATCAACCATTTGAAATAACTGGAGTTATCAATGGCCCGTTTACTTTGAATCAAAATTCAATTAGAACGAAAACGTCCGTGATTAAAGGAAATATTTATGAAGAAAACGTGGGCCGAGGCAATGAAATGATGTTAGAAGATGGGGAATATGAGATTAATTATTATTTGCCAAAACAATTGATTTCTGACAGAACAGATATTGAACAATTGTCTTTACAAATAGAGCCTAGTAATTTTGTAGATTATCAACTGTTTGATTTTACTGCAAAAAAATATATACCAATCGATGAGAAAAATAAAGTAACTGTATTTGATAAACAAATAGATCGATATTACAAAAATGGTACGTTTAAGATAAAAATATTAAAGCTTGGTCAAGGCGACCCACATGTCTTTTTACCAAACTTAACTGTGAAAGGTGAGGTTCGTCCATGATTGAAATTCAAAATTTGACTAAAAAATATGGCTCATTTACGGCATTAGATACTTTAAATTTAACAATTGGAAAAGGATGCGTTTTCGGTTTTGTTGGGCAAAATGGTGCTGGTAAATCGACCACTTTTTCCATCTTGGCGACATTGCTATCTCCTACTTCAGGGACTGCATATATTAATGGCTTTAATATTACAAAGGAACCAAAACAAGTTCGCAAACAAATAGGATATATGCCTGATTTCTTTGGTGTATATGATCACTTAAAAGCTGATGAATATTTAGATTTTTACGGTGCAAGCTACGGAATTGATGCAAATACAAGGAAGAAATTAATTCCTCAATTACTTGAGCTTGTTAATTTATCACATAAACAGCATTCCTATGTCGATGTGCTATCACGTGGGATGAAACAGAGACTTTGTTTGGCAAGATCTTTGATCCATGATCCAGAAGTGCTTATTTTGGATGAGCCTGCATCAGGCTTAGACCCAAGAGCAAGAGTCGAAATGAGGGAGATTCTGAAGGAATTAAAATCAATGGGTAAAACCATTTTGATTTCTTCGCATATCTTGCCAGAATTAGCTGAGATGTGTGATGAAATTGGTGTGATTGACAATGGTAAGCTTGTAGCACATGGATCTGTTGCAGAGATACAAAAGCAATTGCAAGCAGAGAAAATAATTATTGTTAAGGTTAATCAACAGCGAGATCCAGCTATTGCCTTTTTTGAAGACCATCCGAAAGTATCTCAAATGGAAAAATTAGAGGATGAATACTGCTTCCAGTTTTACTTTAATGGCAATGATGAAGAACAGTCACAGTTGTTAAGACATGCAATTTTACAGGAAATACAGATTGTTAGCTTTAAAGAGTTCGAAACGGACTTAGAAGATGTCTTTATGGAAATTACGAAAGGGGTGGAATAAGGATGAAGTCCTTTCTTATTAATCCAGTTTTGAACAAAGAGTTTAAACTAAGGTTTCGCTCCTTGAAAACATTTATCGGGCTACTAGCATATCTCCTAGCCATAGCATTGATTGTCGTCGGGTTTATACTTTTGATGACAGAATTCAGGGGGAGCAGTTATTTCCGTCCTGAACAAAGTAGGGAATTATTTGTCATGCTGTCCTTTATTCAGCTAGCACTTATTCTATTTATCACACCTGGTTTAACAGCAGGTGTGATTAGTGGGGAAAGGGAAAAGCAAACTTTAAATATATTATTAACAACTGTACAAAGTTCAACGAGTATTATTTTAAGCAAACTTTTTTCATCATTCTTGTATTTGCTTCTATTAATTGTTGCAAGTTTGCCCCTATATAGTATGGTATTTCTCTTCGGTGGAGTGGCACCTGCGACATTGCTTGCTGTATTCGGTTTATATGTGTTTACAATAATTGTCTTTGCGAGTATCGGGGTATTCTTTTCGACAATTATCCGGAAAACCGTTGTATCGATGGTAACGACATATGGAGTTACCCTTCTATTAGCAGGAGGTACAGCTTTTTTATTTATGATCGTACTAAGCATGAGCCAAATGCACAACTATACTATGCAAACTCCACCAACTAATCCAGTAGGTTATTTTATTGCGATGTTTAATGCACCAATGGTATTGGCAGGAATTGTTATGCCCGAAATTGTTGATGAGATTTACAGAACTACAGGCATTGACTTCCCATTATGGATTAGCCATATCATTTGCTATTCAATCATTGTTATACTTTGTTTATATTTAAGCATTCGTAAGCTTAGACCTAATATGAAAGTGAAAAAATAGGTGATTTAAGATGAATGAGAAGAAACAATTATTTTCGATATTGAAGGATGTTGAAAGACAGCTGTGGTATATACATATTACAAGTTTTATTCAGTTTTACCTATTAGGAATTGGCATCTTCTCATTCCTTTTATTTTTATTTGCGCGCTGGATAGTTATTCCTTATCCAGAACGTTATTTAATTGGGGGTTGCCTTTGTATATTTGTCGGAGTAAGTATTTTCTTCATTAAATTTCGACCAAGAAAAAAGCAAGCTGCAAACATTTATGACGAATTTATTGCTGAAGATCGGGTAAAAACGGCACTATCTTTTATTGCGGAAGAGGGAGAAATCTATCAACTTCAACGAAAAGATGCCATTAGACTAATGAAAGAGAAGCGAAACATCGTCTTAAAAAGGAAGAAGAAATGGATCCATCCTCAAATGATCCTTAGTGTAGTAGTCTGTTTTGGGGGAATGATTTTATCTATTGTCTTCCCAAATGAAAAGATGGAACTGGCAGATAAAATGGAAAAAGAAACCGTGCTCGTGAAAAAGACGGAGAAGAAAATCGATCAACTAAAGAAAAAGGAAAAAAATAAAACGGTAAAAAAAGAATTAGAAAAAATGAAGCAAGAAGTAAAAAAGGAAAACAAAGCTGAAGAAGCACTAAAAAAATTGGCTAAGGAATTAAACCAGCTAGAATTAAAACAATTAAAGGCAAAAGAACAACAGCAACAATTAAATCAGCTAAGAAATGAGCTTAACGGTGCTAATTTAAAGCAATTAGCAAATGCCATTGATAAAAAAGAGATGAAAAAGATTACTGAACAGTTAGAAAAACTAAAAAACAATTGGGACCAGTTAACTGAACAGCAAAAACAGGCATTAGCGAAGCTGACAAATCAAAATGAATTAACAAAAGAACAATTAGCTCAATTAGAAAAGCAGTTAAAGATGGCGATCCAATTAGCAGCTCAATTGAATGACGCCAATTTATCACAAGAGACAATAAAAAATATCGCTCTTAGCTTACAACAAGATATGATGAAAAATGGCATCCTGCCTAATGAGCAGATTGCCTTGTCTAGCACTGATTTCTCGAATCAGAAAGACTCTGATATTCCAGCAAATGAGAATAATAAAGGTAGTAGTGATGGTCAAAGTCAAGGTGAAAAAGGCCAGGGACATGGCCAAGGTCAAGGTCAAGGCCAGGGTCAAGGCCAAGGCCAAGGTCAAGGCCAAGGCCAAGGTCAAGGCCAAGGTCAAGGTCAAGGCCAAGGTCAAGGCCAAGGCCAAGGTCAAGGTCAAGGCCAGGGACAAGGTCAAGGTCAAGGTCAAGGTCAAGGTGGAACTGGATTAGGAGCAGGGAAAGGACAAGGTTCCAGAGATTTTCTTACCATTCCTGAAAACATTTCAGGTAAAAAAAATATAGAGAACGACTTTGGAAGACTTGGTCAAGGAAATAGCAAAGAGCAGTTTTCTGGGAATAGTCCCATATTAAAAGGGTCTGTACGATCCTATGAAGAGGTTTTTCGGGAATATGAGAAATCTTATAGAAATAGCAAGGAGCGTGTTCAATTACCAAAAGAACTAGAGTCAATCGTTAAGCAATATTTTTCCGAGTTAGATCCTGATTAAGAGGTGGATAAAGGATGCAAGAGAGAACAAAAGAAGAAATTTTTCAGGAAGCTACTGAGTTGCTCAGGCAAACGATAGTAGAAATTCAATCATTCATAGTTGGTCAATCAGAAGTAATTGACCAAGTGCTGTGGACTATATTTGCTGGTGGTCACGCATTATTAGAGGGTCTTCCCGGTCTTGGTAAGACGATGCTGATTCGTACCATTTCAGAGGTTATCGATCTTTCTTTTTCGCGGATACAATTTACACCTGATCTCATGCCCTCCGATATTACGGGAACAATGATCATTGAACCAGATGAAGTAGGGAAACAGCAATTTGTCTTTCATCGTGGACCGCTATTTTCTCATATCGTTTTAGCGGATGAGATTAATCGGGCTACACCCAAAACGCAAAGTGCTTTGCTTGAGTCGATGGCAGAAAAAACCATTACGATACTTGGAGATACAAAAACATTGGAGGCTCCATTCTTTGTGTTAGCCACTCAAAATCCCATTGATATGGAAGGAACCTATCCTCTACCAGAGGCCCAAATGGATCGATTTATTAGTAAAATTAATGTCGAATATCCATCAAAGGAAGAATTAAAAGAAATTATTTTAAGAACAACAGGTACGGAAACTCCTCCATTAAAAAAGGTGATGTTGCGTTCAGATGTTTTAACTATCCAAAAGCTTGTAAAAGAAATTCTTGTTTCAGATGAAATTCTTAATTTTGCAGTAGATCTCGTTACGGCAACTCATCCACTTTCAGAGAATGCACCGGATAAGGTGAATCAGTATGTTCAATTAGGGAGTGGTCCTCGTGGATTGCAAAGCCTTATTCAAATGGCGAAAGCACGTGCTTTGTTCGCTGGACGTTTCCATGTCTCAATAGGTGATATTAAGCAAGTCGCCAATCCTGTCCTTAGACATCGCTTATTGCTTAATTTTGAAGGAGAAGCCGCTGGAGTCCAGTCAGATGCACTGATTCATGAATGTATTGAAGCTGCCCAGAGAGCTGGAGTTGTATCCAAATGAACGGTGTTTCACACGAACTATTAGGAAGGCTGCGAAAAACGACATTAGTTGTTCAGACGAGAAAACGTGGTGCACATAAAGGATTAAGGCGATCTCATAAATTCGGTTCATCATTAGAATTTTCGGATTTTCGTGCCTACCAACCAGGTGATGATTTGAGACAAATTGATTGGAATATTTATGGTCGCACTCAAAAGCACTATATTAAAAGGTACTTGGATGAACAGGAAGTGAAAACTGCCATCTATTTAGACTGTACAAAGTCGGTTAGCATCATCCCTAGCAAATGGGAACGAGCGAAACAGCTAGCTGCTACACTTAGCTATATCGCATTATCAAACGAAGATCAAGTATCATTCACTCCTGTTGCCAATGGCAATCCACGAGTCATTCAACGGAAAGGTGCTGTTCAGGCGAAGGCAACTTTATTTGATATTATCAATCTTTCAAATGAATCGACTACTCTAACATTTACAGAATCATTGCATACACAACTGCTGAAGGATAAACAGCTGACGATTATTATTACAGATGGATTAGAAACATTAGAGAAATATGATACAGTGCTAAAGAAATTAGCTTTTCTCAATGGCGATGTTTGGTTTATCCAAATGCTAAATAAGCTAGAACTAGAGCCGGATTACCAAGGTGATGTGAAATTGATTGATAGTGAGACATTTAGTGAATTGAATATAAGTATGCGTCCCAAAATCATAAGCCAATATGAGCAGCGTCTACATGAACATCTTAAAAACTTAAAAAAAATATGTGATAAATATGGCTTTCGCTACCTGCTAGTGAATGACGAAAAAACAGTGGATGAAATCCTTCTGCGAGATTGTATTTCCCATGGTTGGATTAGATGAGGTGATATGTAATGGGTGTAACTAATCCAATCTATTTCCTATTAACTATATTTATAGCGGGAGTCATTATTTTTTATTTATTTCGCAAGCAATACGAGAAAAAAATAATCCCATCCAATTTATTTTGGGATCAGGTAATGAATGAGTGGCAAGCATCCCCATGGATTGAAAAACTGCAAAAAAACTTATTATTATGGCTGCAATTGGCGATTCTTACACTTTTAATGTTTGCCCTTATTAATCCTTTTTGGTTGAAAAAAGGGATAGAGGGTGAGCATTTCATCTTTATTATCGATACATCAGCGTCTATGTCGGCAAAATACGGGGGAGAAACGAGATTTCAACTAGCAAAAAATGAAATTAGTAATTTAGTCAATCAACTTAATGGACAAGATGTTACTTTAATTACTATTGGAAATGAAGCGAAAATTGAATTGAAAAATGAAACAAATCTTAACTTGATCCAATCAAAAATTAAAGAGCTGTCGCTATCTTATCAAACTAGTAATATGAATAAGGCGGTGCTATTAGCTGATTCGCTGACAGGAAAAGATCATACGTCTATACATATTTTTTCTGATGCTGTAACAAAAGATACTGTACCAAAAATGAAAAATAAGATTCCCCTTCATGTTCATAATGTGGGAAAAAACGGTGACAATCTATCCCTACTATCCTTTGGAGTGACAAAGATGAAGGAAAAAATCATTGGTGCTGGGGTCATTGAGAATCAAAGCAATCGTGAACAGAAGGTGGAATTTCTTATTCAGAATAACGATGATACACTTTTTTCAAAAAAGTTAATCATTCCAGCAAATGGTCAAAAGATGATTGAGGTTCCGAACCTAGTTGTAAAAGATTATTATACAGCGAAAATTGTAGGAAATGATATATATCCGATTGATAATACAAGAACGGCTGTCTATTCAAAATCACTCTCAAAGCTATATGCAGTCGGAGAAGTGAATCCGTTTGTTATTAAAGGTTTTCAGACGATTGGAATCCCTGTTACGCAGGTATCAGAAAAGGATTGGAATGAAGAAAGTTCGGACGGAATTATTTTAATGGAAGGAAGATCGCCAGAAAAATGGCCACGTTCACCTTTAATTATATTCAATCCACAAAAAGGAAAGGAAATTGCTCTTAAACGTTCTATCTCTGTGATAGATGATCCATTACTGCAATATGTTGAGTTTGATCAAACCTATATTCAAAAGGGAACAAAGACAAACCACCCTCATCTAGAAACGCTTGCTAGAAGTGGAGATTTACCATTGTTAGAAAAAGGTGAATATAAGGGAAACCGTGTGGTCAGTATTGATTTTGCGATTGAAAATTCCGATTGGCCACTAAAGCCGGGGTTTCCAATCTTTTTATATCAATCCTTTCAATGGCTATCTGAACAACAACATTTCAAAGGTTTTTTCCTACCGGGTGAAAAGAAATGGATGTCTACAAGTGGAAGCTCTAACTGGAAAGTATTTGATGAATCCGGGAAGTTTTTAAGCTCTTATCAATTGGACAAAGAAAGCTTTGTGGCCCCGAAAAAGCCAGGTCTTTATCAAATTACTGCCGGTGAACAATCCATGTATATTTCAGTTGTTTTGGATGAAGAAGAACAGTCGGTGCAGGTCGAACCATCATTTGTAATGAATCAGCCAAATGATCAAGTAGGTCAATCTACAAAGGCAACGAAGTATTCATTCCTTTGGTTTTGGTTAACAGTGGCTGCCTTTATTATTTTATTTATTGAATGGGAGGTTTATAGTCGTGCACATAGACGTTAAATATCCCATCCTGTTTCTATTAATGATTCCTGTTATATTTGTCTTAATTTTGTTTTATCGTAAATCAAATAGAATCAATTCGTTAGAAAAGAAATGGATTGTTTTATTGCGTGCATTCATCTTTTCCCTTTTAATTTTTGCTTTAACCTTACCTGAAATGCTATTGCCGATAAAAGGAGAAAATGTCATTTTTCTCGTTGATCGTTCAGCAAGTATGAAGGGTTCGGAAGAGCAAATTCTAACATGGATTAATAAAAGTGTTCAAAGTAAGAATAAGATGGATTCCTATGCCATTGTAGCGACTGGTAATCATGCAGCTGTTGAGCAATCTTTAACAAAAATGGGGGATCCAATACAAGAATTTTCAACACAAGTTGGCGGGGATAAAACAAATATTGAGCAAGGAATACAGCTTGCCTCAGCCTTAATTCCTAATCATCAAAAAGGAAGAATCATCTTATTTTCAGATGGGAATGAAACGAATGGAAAAGCTATAGAGGCAGCAAAACTTTTAAAACATCAAAATATTGAGCTTGATTATGTGGAAGTATCTGGTGAATCAGGTAGTGATGTTGCATTAACAGAATTCAAAGCTCCTGCATCTTTATTCCAAGGGGAAAAAGCCCAGTTAAAACTAATTGCTAATAGTACAACAAATAAGGCAGCTACTGTTCGAATCTCCTTAAATAATCGTGAAATAATGAAAAAGCAGGTAGAAGTGAATAAAGGTGAAAATGAATTTACTTTTTCACATGAGGTAGACGAGACTGGAATGTTTGTATATAAGGCAGAGATTATTGCTGATGATGAAGCATATTTAGAAAATAATGAACTATTTGCTGTGTCGAATGTCAAAGGAATACCCAAGGCTCTAATTGTACAAGGTGAAGGGAATGACCAATTATCGAATATCTTGAGGTCTTCAAATATTCAGGTCGATTTACTCACTGCGAAACAATTACCAACCACATTATCTGGTTACTTACCTTATCAATCAATAATTTTTGATAATGTAGACGCAACCTCCATTGGTGAAAAGCAAATGAAAATTATTGAAAAAGCGGTAAAGGAATTTGGCGTGGGCTTCGTGATGACAGGAGGAGAGAATAGTTTTGGTCTGGGGGGCTATTTTAAAACACCTATAGAAAAACTTCTTCCTGTAACGATGGATATTAAAGGGAAGAAAAAAATGCCAACTCTTGGATTAGTGATTGTTATGGATCGTTCAGGTAGTATGAGTGGGCAAAAACTTTCTTTAGCAAAAGAAGCGGCTGCGAGATCAGTAGAGTTAATGCGTGAAGAAGATACACTTGGCTTTATTGCCTTTGATGATCGACCATGGGTCATAGTTGAGACCGCACCGATCAGAGATAAGAAAAAGGTAATGAAAAAAATTCGTTCTGTCACTGAAGGCGGTGGTACAGAGATTTATACATCATTAAAAATGGCTTATGATGAATTAATGCCATTAAAGTTACAGAGGAAGCATATTATTTTATTAACAGATGGACAATCCTCTAATGCGGATTACGAAACACTTATTGAGGAAGGGAAAAAAGAAAATATTACGATCTCAACGGTTGCCTTAGGACAGGATGCGGATATTCGATTATTAGAAAGCCTAGCTGAATATGGTTCAGGTCGATTTTATAACGTAACCGACTCAACTGTAATCCCTAGTATACTATCACGTGAAACGGTTATGGCATCGAGAACCTATATAGAGGATAATCCTTTTTATCCTGTCATTCAGCCTTATCCAGATTGGCTCAAGCATTTTAAGAATGGGGTTCCACAAATGAATGCCTATATTGCAGTGACACCTAAACAAGCTGCTCAAGTGTCTGTTGTAAGTGAAAAAGAGGATCCGATTTTAGCAGAATGGCAATATGGGCTTGGAAAAACAATTGCCTATACCTCAGATACTGGCGGAAAATGGGCAGGTGATTGGGCACGCTGGAATGAGTGGCCAAACTTTTGGAGTCATCTCATCACAAAAACTTTTCCATCCTATGAAAATATTCCTTATGATATGAGGGTAACGGAAGAAAATGGCAAGACATTGCTTCAATTAAAATCCAATGAAGCAGCCATTTTACCATTAGAGGCAGTAGTCGTTTCTCAATCGGGGAATGAGATGAACGTCCAAACTAAAATGGTTGCCCCAGGCGAATATGAATTAAAGATGGAGGATACTCCAGGTATGTACTTTTTAATGGTGAAACAGCATACCGGAGAGGAGACTGAACAGGTTTTTCAAACAGGATTTACTATTCCATATTCAAAAGAGTATTTATTAAAGGAAGTAAATCAACCATTTTTGAAAGATTTGGTAGGGGTGGTGAATGGTAAAGAATTAGAAAATGAACAAGCTGCTTTTTCACCAACTTTAGGGGAATCTTATCATAGACGTCCAATTACTGAATGGTTGCTGTTAACAGCTTTTCTAGTATTCTTCATTGAAATTGCATTAAGAAGATTCGGATTTCAACCACTTATAAAGTTGAAAAATCGTAATGTGAAAGATAAACAAGAAACTACAGTAAATCCCATTCAAACACTAATCAATACGAAAAAACAAAAAAGTAAGCCGAAAATAGTGTTAAATAGACGAACAGAGGAGAAGCAAACGGAAAAAAGACATAAAGAGAAAAAAGAAGAAAAACCTTATCCAAAAACAGAAGGTTCCGATCAAGAAGATAGAATGCAGCGATTATTAAATGCAAAAAAAGGAAAAAGAAGATAATGGAGAATCAGTTATATTACTGATTTCTCCTCACTTTTTCTTATTTCCTGCACATTTCTTTAAAACCTGCATATTATTTTAATGTTTGTTTGATTAAGGGGGAAAAGTAGTGCTTATTTCATTCGTTCCAGCAGCTATTTCTTTTGTTAGTGTCACTGTTTTGTGTCCATTTTTAATTATTATTTTAAAAAAGTTACAATTAACTCAGCCGATAAGGAAGGAGCTACCAGCAGACCATCAGTTGAAGAAGGGCACCCCTTTAATGACTGGGAGTATCTTTCTAGTGGGAATATTTGTTGCTTTATTATATAAACAAAATCCACTTATGATATTTTTAGCGACTACCTTTATGCTGTTTAGTTTTATCGGTTTTTTAGATGATTATTGGAAAGCGTCCCGACAAGATCCAGGCGGCGTTTCTGGAAAGACGAAATTAGTATTTCAATTTCTATTTACAGCGACATTATTATTTATTCTAGTCAAATATTTTCATATCAATCCTGAGATTCACTTGACACAAAATTTCTCAATTCCCTTACCGAATGCTCTCTATTTTTTTGTGATTATGTTTTTTATTGTTGGGTCTGCTAATGCGATAAATTTCACGGATGGGATGGATGGACTTCTTGGTATTGTTGCCATACCTACTTATTTTTTCTTCTTTTTCATTTCAGAACGGCATGAGGTGCAAGTTTTTTCATTAATTATGATTGCTTGTATTTTAGGTTTTCTTATTTATAATATTTATCCTGCAAAGGCATTTATGGGAGATACTGGTTCTTTAGCTATAGGAGGGTCCCTTGCTTTTCTTGCAGTGCTGGAAAAGGTGGAGATCTTAATTCCTTTACTTTTTATTATATACTTTGCAGAACAGTTATCCGTCATATTACAGGTTACATTTTATAAACTGACAAGAAAAAGAATCTTTCGGATGACACCTATCCATTTTCATTTTGGTTTAAAATATGGTTGGTCTGAGAATGTCATTGTTACGGTATTTGGATTTGTGTCATGGATATCTACTTTTCTTTCTATCATATATTGGAAATTATTAATGTAGAAATAAAATGGGGGTGTCTGAAAAAGGGAACCAATCCCTTGGTAGACAACCCCATTTATTATTTCGTGCTGATTAATTTTCTCTTTCTACTTTATTAAGCTCTGCATCAATGGCTTCTTTAATGGTTTTACGAAGCTTTCTTTCGATTTCAGCCTGTGTGCCATTTTTTGTTCTAGCGATTACCCTAAGAACAACCTCTGAACTCCCAATAGATTGAACACCAAGCACATTTGGTCCTTCAACAATATTCTCTTCGTGTTCAGCCATTTTGTCACATTCTCTTTGGATAACCGTCATGGCCTGATCAATGGAAAGTTGATTCCCGACAGTAAAATCAATTAATGCTTGCATATTCCCTCTCGTATGATTACTTAACGTTGTAATTTGACGATTAGGTAAATAGATTAATGTCCCATCCGTAGAACGGATTTGTGTTGTACGTAAACCGACCTGCTCAACTACTCCTGAAAAGCTACCAATTGTCACATAATCATCTACATCCACTTGCCTCTCTAATAATAAAAAGAAACCAGTAACAATATCACTAACAAGTCCCTGTGCACCGAATCCTACAGCTAATCCTACAATACCTGCCCCAGCTATTATTCCCGTTGTATCTATGCCTATCTGCTTTAATAAGGTAATGACTAAGAAAAATATAAGAACATAGGAAAAAATACTATCTACTAAATTTTGTAATGTTTTCGATCTGCCTGCTGAAACACTGTTTTTTCGTTGATATCTTTCAAAACTTCCGTGTATGAGTTTCATTCCAATTGCTCTAATAATCTTATAAACAACATAAATGATAATAATCTTAATAATAAATAATCCTGCATCGATGGAGAAGTTTGTCCAATCGAAGTTTGTTATTTTATCAGTAATTTGATCCACTTGCGTTATTTGCTCCATTTGTTACATCCTTTCATTTTGGGTTGCTTCTTTTTGAACAAGGCAATTTGTTCTATTCCCTTCATTAGAAATGATAAACGTATTTTATGAAAAATGCATCCTTGTTTTAGTGTTTATTTTTATGTGAAATTTAAGAAATCTTTTAGTTAACTGGAGTGATTTATGTATGTGAAGAATTAGAAAGCGCAGAAAGAAATTCAGCTGCACCTTCTGTACAATTTATTTAAATTCAAAAAGAATAATTAGTATGTTTATTCCTAAAAGAATGAAACAAAAAAATTTTGTAAAAATTATAACAAAAACATGGAAAAATATTTCGAAAGCCGTTATATTTAATATTACGTTCAAATTATTTTAAAAAAATGGGGGGAATGAAATGGATACGTTTAAGAAGCTAAAAGGTTTTTATTTGCCTTACAAACGCTTGTTTATAACATCCATGTTCTTTTTATTGGTTGTTACGGCAATAACCATTGTTTATCCGGTCATATTGCAACAAACCATCGATGAAGTAATACTTAAGGGAAAATATGGACTAATACCTTACTTAGCTATTGGATTTGTTTTGATCATGCTAATAAAAGGAGTGGCTACATTCATTCAACAATATACAGGAGACCTTTTCGGAATAACATCCGTTTACCGTCTTCGTAATGCATTATATGAAAAACTTCAATATTTGCCTTTTCGTTATTATGATAATGCTAAAACTGGAGATTTAATGTCGAGATTAACTGCTGATGTTGAAGGGTTTCGCTTTTTTCTATCCTTTGGATTCTCAGAGGCATTCAGATTTATACTAATATTAGGCATTAGTTTTAGTGTAATGTTTTATTATTCGGTTTCATTAACATTAATGACTATGCTCATGCTTCCTTTTCTAGCGATTTCAGTTTATAAATTTGATAAAGTTGTCCATCCTGCTTTTAGAGGAATAAGAAAATCATTTGGAAAATTAAATACAAATGTACAAGAAAATATTAGTGGAATAAATACAGTTAAATCTTTATCACGCGAGGATTTTCAAACATCCAAATTCAATGTCTCAAATGATGATTATCGCGACCAACAAATCAATACTTCCTACATATGGGCTAAATATTTCCCTTTAATGGAGTTAATAGGTAATTCAGGGATTATCATTTTATTGGCATATGGAGGATATTTAGTTATAAACGGTAGCTTGAAGCCAGGAGAACTCGTGGCCTTTTATAGTTTATTGGGCTATATTCTAATGCCTATTATTAATCTTGGTTTCACTATCAATCTATTTTCCCAATCAAAAGCATCAGGTGAACGATTACTTGAAATTCTTGAGGCTGATAATGAAATTTTTGATAAAGAGAATGCATATGATGCAGATCGTTTTAAGGGTGAAGTGGAATTTCAGGATGTAACTCTAAAATATTTTGGGGATGAAAAATCGGCAATTAAAAACATTAGTTTTAAAGCTGAACCTGGCAAGGTCATTGGTTTAATTGGTGCCACTGGATCTGGTAAAACAACAATTACTCAATTAATGACAAGGTTTTATGAGCCCGTTTCAGGAAGTGTCAAAATTGATGGGAAATCAGTAAGTGATTATTCCATTAAGTCATTACGTTCGAATATAGGGATTGTTCTACAAGAATCCTTTTTATTTTCGTCTACAATTAAAGCCAATATTGCTTATGGGCGACCTAATGCAACAATGGAAGAAATTATTTCGGCAGCAAGGAGAGCGCAAGCACATGATTTTATTATGGAATTACCAGATGGTTACGATACAATGCTTGGTGAACGAGGTCTTGGATTATCAGGTGGTCAAAAGCAACGAATTGCCATTGCACGTGCGATATGTTTAGACCCAAGTATCCTTATTTTAGATGATGCAACAAGTGCGGTTGATATGGATACAGAATTCAAAATTCAGGAAGGTTTGCGTGAAGTTATGAAGGGAAGAACGACATTTATTATTGCCCATCGTATTTCTTCATTAAAACATGCAGATGAAATTTTAGTATTAGAAAACGGTAGAATTGTTGAAAGGGGATTGCATGAAGAACTCCTTTCAAATGGTGGTCCATATGAAAGAATTTATCATATTCAATATAAGGATCAGCAAGCGATTCTGCAAACTCAGACAGGTTGAGGTGAGAACATTGGCGAAAGCAAAAAAAATAAATAAAGGGTCAGTGGAACGATTTAGCTATACGACTGAACAAATTATTGATAAGCCATTTAACTGGAAGCAAATGCTGAGGTTATTGAATTATCTAAAACCATATTCGAAAAATCTTCTACCTAAATCCTTTACAGCTATGCTTATAAACACGATTATTCGTCTCATCATTCCTACTTTAATCGGAGTTTATGCTATTGAGAAAGGTATTCAAGGGAAAGATGGGCAGTTTTTGATGCTCATTGTCGTCATAATTGCAGGCTTGTATATAATCTCTTATTTAGCGAATATATTACGAATTCGCTGGATGAATGAGCTTGGACAAAAAGTGATCTACGATATTAGAAAAAATCTATTCACGCATGTACAACGATTGTCTCATCGTTTCTTTGATCAACGTTCAGCAGGTTCTATTCTTGTTCGTATCATGAATGATACGAATTCGTTGCAGGATTTGTTTACAAATGGTGTTGTCAATCTCTTAATGGATATGATCATGCTAGTAGGGGTAATTTTTATTTTATTTTCTCTTAGTCCACAGCTTACACTTGCTGTCTTAATTATCTTGCCGATCATGTTCTTGATATCAACTAAATTAAGGCAAAATATTCGTAGATCTTGGCAATTTATGAGAATTAAACAATCAAAACTAAATTCACATTTAAATGAAAGCATTCAAGGAATACGTGTCACACAATCGTTTACACAGGAAAAAGAAAATATGCAATTTTTTGATGGGGTTAATACAGAAAATTATGAGGCATGGAGAATTGCAACGAAAAAAAATGCGTTTTTCCGCCCTCTTATTGAATTAACTAATGCTGTTGGTTCCGCCGTTCTTATTTGGTATGGTGCTCACCTTATTCAAACAGGATCATTGAAACTAGGTGAATTTGTTTCCTACGCTTTTTACCTAGGTATGTTTTGGGAACCGATTTCTCGTATCGGCCAAGTGTATAATCAATTGTTAATGGCAATGGCTTCATCAGAAAGAATTTTTGAATATCTAGATGAAAAGCCAATTGTTCATGAGAAGGATGAGGCAATCGAATTAGGAGATATGAAAGGTCATATTCAGTTCGAAAATGTTGAGTTTTCATATGATGAAAAAAGAAAAGCTTTAAAAGAGGTAAGCTTGGAAATGAATGCAGGGCAAACCATTGCATTAGTTGGGCATACTGGGTCCGGAAAGACAACGATTGCCAATTTAATCAGTCGTTTCTATGATCCAACAGGTGGTTCCGTGAAAATTGATGGCCATGATCTGCGTGATATTTCCTTAAAAAGTTTAAGGAGTCAAATAAGTGTTGTCCTCCAAGATACATTTATTTTCTCTGGAACCATTATGGAAAATATAAAATTTGGTCGTCCAGATGCGAAAGATGAAGAGGCAATTGCAGCGGCAAAGGCAATCGGAGCCCATACTTTTATTGAAAATCTTCCAAATGGATACGAAACACAAGTAGAAGAAAGAGGAAATATATTATCTGTGGGTGAAAGGCAGCTATTATCCTTTGCTAGGGCGTTGCTTGCTAATCCAAGGATCATTATTTTAGATGAGGCGACTGCTAGTATTGATACTGAAACAGAAGTCCAAATACAACGCGCGTTAAAAACGTTATTAAAGGGAAGAACTTCAGTCATAATTGCCCATCGCTTATCTACGATTCGTGAGGCTGATAAAATCTTTGTTCTTGATCATGGAGATATCATCGAAGAAGGAAATCATGATCAATTAATGGAGCATCAAGGAGAGTATTACAGACTAGTAAAAGCACAATTTAAAATGTTAGAGGCTATATAAGAAGAAGACTATATCTTCTTCTTTTTTTATGCCCTTTTCTTAATCTTTGCTGTTATCTAAGTAAAGCTTTAACTAATACATCGACTGGAAATCGCTACACCTTTCATTTTACAGAGAAAAGAGCTGCAGTCTACATAAGAACCAATTGAATCCTTTTGGGAGTTAAACTACGTCTTAGGTCGTATAGAAAAATAAATCTAGAGTTTGTTATGGAAATTTATGATTTCTTTTATGATTATGGTAACGAAAGGAGGTCGAATAAATTGAAAAATGTATTTTTGTTTATACTGGCAGGTACTCTTGTAATGGTTGCTTTAGGAAGCTTAGGCCATATAATCGGAATGGCAATTAGTCTCCTGTTAGTATATTTTTCCTTTAAACAGTTTATTAAGACAGAATCATTCTTCGGTAAATTATTTTGGGCGATGGTTGGAATATGCAGCCTATTTGCTGTACTTGCAAGCTTGCCAGCAGTAGCAGGAATAGCAGCAATATGTATATTATACGTTGTGTATAAAAATTGGAAGAAACCAGAAAAGGTAAAGGTTGAACAGGAAATATATGATCCATTCGAAAGTTTCGACCAGCAATGGAATGAAATTCAAAAGAAATATAACTAAAAAGGCAAATTTATAAAAAATGAAATTGTAATAGAGGAGCGATGATGATGACTACTTTATTTGAAAGAATTAAACATACAGTGATGGCAGATCTAAACGATACTATGGATAAAAAAGAATATAAAAATCCGATTTCAAAGTTAAATCAATACTTACGTGAAAGTGAAAATGAGGTTAAGAAAGTAGAAAAGCTTATTGAAAGACAATATTTATTAAAAGAAGAATTTGCTCGTGAATTAAAACAAACTGAGTATATGGCTGAAAAAAGATGTCAACAAGCAGAAATAGCTCTTCAGGCAAATGAACTTTCCCTGCATCAAATTGCTATAGATGAGGAGGCACTTTATAAGGTGCAAGTACTTAGTTTAAGAGAAGCACATGGTGAAGCCGTAGAACAATTAGAAATATTAGAGAAAAAGCATCGAGAAATGAAAATGAAATTAAAAGAAATGCAAATTAAAAGATTAGAACTGATGGGCAGAGAAAATGTAATAAAGGTGACAAAGAAAATGAATCAAGTATTGGATAACTCTGTTATTAGTAAAGCTAATACTCGATTTGAAGAAACAGAAAGGTACTTAGATCACTTAGAAACTAGAATGGGTGCAGGATATGATATGTCGATGTTTGATTCTCGTATAAAAGAGCTTGAAAAAGGTTTAAAAAAGGATGAAACTACTATTAATGACTAGTAAATTCATGATAATATAGAAAAGCATATAGTAATGAAATCAGGTAGTAGGTTCCTCATATTTGAGTATCTTACTACCTAATTAAAAATATTTCGTCAGTAGTGACAAAAAGGAGGCAACATGGGAAAAAGATCTGAACAAAATCCTATAACATGGTTAATCTTAGTTGCCCTTGTCGGAATCTTATTTGAAATTTCTTTTAATACTGAATCCTTAGTGTTTCTTGGGGTTTCTGCATTACTTATTTATTTTGGTAAAAAGAAAAGCACAAAATCCTCTGGCGCTATTTATATCATTGTCGGCATTTCAATTTTTGTTATTACAATTATTTCCACAGTGTTTTTTAAAATTGTATTGTTTTGTGTATTAATTTATCTCTTATTTAGATATCGGAAAAAAAAGAAGCATCCAAAAATAATCAAGGTAGAAACAGTAGATTCATCGAATCAATCAAAAATCAATCGAAAACAACCCTATATAAAAAATAAATTCTTTGGTAATCAAAGAATTGAAAATAATATTTATGAATGGGATGATATAAATATTCAATGTGGGCTTGGTACAACGGTCATCGACCTTAGTATGACCATGCTTCCGATTGGAGAATCCACAGTAGTTATTAGAGGAGTGATTGGAAATATCCAATTACTTACTCCATATGATGTAGCGATATCAGTTAATCATTCATCGATTACGGGAAATGTAAATATATATGGTTTAGAAGAGAATCTTTTTAATCAAAATACGATTTACTACTCAGATAATTACGATGATTCAACGAGAAAAATCAAGATTATCACCTCATTACCATTTGGAAATTTAGAGGTGAGGCACGTATGAGTATCCAAAAATCCTTTATATTTTACTTTAGTACGTTTTCCATTGTTATCGCTATATTTATTTCAGCTATTTATATTCAAACGGTTCAAACGGACTGGTATCAAGCATTATTTTTTCAACAAATCTTTCTTGTCCCTGTCGTTGTTTTTATTATTGTAACTAGTATTATTATAGGAATCGTTTGTGGATTAGTTATTGGCTATATTATGAAGAAGAAGTTAGAGGACGTAGATGCTCATTTATTTGAACTTGAGAAAGGTGAATTCAATTTATCAAAATTGCAGCCAGAGAAATTAAATGAAATTTCAATGTTATATGAAAGAATACAACGAATTCAAAATCGTATGGATGATCAAGTTGAAGCATCGCAAAAACTTGCAAATGAGCGGGCTGACTGGAATGAAAAAATGAAGCAGGAGATTTTATCCCAGGAAAGAAATCGCTTAGCAAGAGAGTTACATGATTCTGTTAGCCAGCAGCTTTTTGCTGCAACAATGCTATTATCTGCTATCAATGATAACCCTAATCCCGATCCAGTAATAACAAATAAACAAATGAAATTAGTTGAGGAAGTAATTAATGAGTCACAATCAGAGATGAGAGCGCTACTTCTTCATTTGAGACCGATTCAATTAGAAGGAAAAAGCCTAAAAGAAGGGGCAGAGGAGTTATTGCATGAATTAACAGCTAAACTTCCTCTAAAGGTAACGTGGAGAATAGATGATGTCATTCTAAATAAGGGAGTAGAGGATCATTTATTTCGAATTATGCAGGAATCAATTTCGAATACCCTGCGCCACGCGAAAGCTAAAATGTTAGAATTGCACTTATTTAAATTAGATCAATTTGTTCTTCTTAAAATAATAGATGATGGAATTGGCTTTGAAATGGGAAAAGAAAAAGCGGGTTCTTACGGATTACAGAATATTCGTGAACGAGCGGCAGAAATAGGTGGAACGATTAAAATGATTAGTTTTCCGGCAAAGGGAACTAGTATAGAAGTGAAGATTCCTATATTAAATAAAGGATGAGGTCATAATGATAAAGGTATTACTTGTTGATGATCACGAAATGGTTCGTATAGGTGTTTCTGCTTTTTTATCCATTCAGCCTGATATTGAAGTTGTTGGTGAAGCAGAAAATGGTCAAAAAGGTGTTGAACTGGCCTTATCATTGCGACCAGATATTATTTTAATGGATCTGGTCATGAATGAGATGGATGGAATACAAGCAACAAAAGAAATTATCCAGCAGTGGCCTGAGGCAAAAATAATTATTGTAACGAGCTTTATTGATGATGAAAAAGTGTATCCAGCACTAGAAGCAGGAGCAACGAGTTATATGTTAAAAACATCAAAGGCGAATGATATTGCTGATGCTGTTCGCTCTACATATGAAGGACAATCAGTATTGGAGCCTCAAGTTACTGGGAAAATGATGATGCGAATGAAACAAGGGAATAAACGGCCTTTACATGATGATTTAACAAATCGTGAGCTTGAAATTCTGCTATTAATGGCTGAAGGCATGACAAACCAAGAAATTGCGGATCAATTATTCATTGCACTAAAAACGGTAAAAACGCATGTTAGTAATATATTAAGTAAACTAGAAGTTCAGGATCGCACCCAAGCGGTCATTTATGCATTTCAACACCAATTAATCAAGAAGTAGAGAGAAGGGATCTTAACATCCTTTGTCTCTTTTTTTGTATCCATCTATTTTCATGTCAGTGATTTATGTAATAGCTTTTATCATCAGGTTATTACTATATTTGATAAGAAACGAGATTTTTTGTCAGTCATCTTCTCCTTATGAAATTAGTATGCTAGAATGGGGAAGATTAGGAACTCTTTTAATAGTGGGGGATTTAAAGTGAAAAAAGAATTTGTCGTCATTGGACTAGGGCGATTTGGTGGTAGTATCTGTAAAGAATTAGCAGAACAAGGAATGGAAGTTATGGCTATTGATGTTGATGAAGATCGTGTAAATGAATTTGCTTCGATTGCTACTCATGCTGTCATTGCGGACACTACTGATGAAACCGTATTGAAAAACCTAGGGATAAGAAACTTTGATCATGTCATCGTCGCAATTGGTGCTGATATTCAAGCAAGTATACTAACAACACTCATGTTAAAAGAAATTGGTGTGAAAAATGTAACTGTAAAAGCACAAAATGATTATCATGCAAAGGTTTTAGATAAAATTGGTGCCGACCATGTTGTCCATCCAGAAAGAGATATGGGAAAACGGATTGCTCATCACATTGTTTCGAATAATGTGTTAGATTATATCGAGCTTTCAGATGAATATAGCATAGTTGAAATTGCTGTAAATGAGCGTATTACTGGTAATTCAATTGTGGATTTAAATATTCGCGCTAAATATGGAATTAATATTGTCGCTATTAAAAGAGGAAATTCAATGATTATTTCTCCACAAGCATATGATGTTATCGAAAAGAATGATATTTTAATTGTTATCGGTGCCGATTCGGATATCAACAGATTTGAGAAAAAACTTTCTCAGTAACTATTTATATATAACTAAAAGGAACCATCTCATACTGTTGACTGAGTGGTTCCTTTTCGTTTTTTATACTTCCATAATAATTGGCATGATCATTGGACGTCGTTTTGTTTTTTCATAAAGGAAAGGTGCTAAAGTGTCGGTAATTTCATTTTTAATTTCAGTCCATTGAGAAGTTTTTCTTTCCATTACTTTGTTTAAGTGCTTAGAGATGAGATTTTGTGCTTCGCTAATTAAATCTCCTGATTCACGCATATAAACAAATCCTCTAGAAATAATGTCAGGACCAGATGCTATTTTAAATTCGCCCATATTAATCGATACGACAACAACAACTAAACCTTCTTCAGACAATATACGTCGATCGCGGAGAACAATATTACCGATATCTCCAATTCCATTTCCATCAATATAGACATTTCCGGAAGGGATTTTGCCTGCTACCTGTGCACTCTCACTTGTCAAAGCAAGAACTTCACCATTATCCATAATGAAACAGTTTTCTTCAGGAACACCACAGTCCATAGCTAGTTGTGCATGAGTTTTTTGCATGCGATATTCACCGTGAATTGGCATAAAAAATTTCGGCTTTATTAGTCTAAGCATTAATTTTTGTTCCTGCTGTCCACCATGTCCAGAAGTATGAATATCATTTAATGGACCATGAATGACTTCTGCACCAGCACGGTATAGTAAATTAATGGTCCGATTTACACTAATAGTATTACCAGGTATTGGTGAAGAAGAGAAGACGACCGTATCCCCAGGTTGAATTTGGATTTGACGATGTGTTCCATTAGCAATTCGAGATAAGGCTGCCATTGGTTCTCCTTGACTGCCTGTACATAAGATAGTGACTTTATTTGCAGGTAAACGATTAATTTGCTGTGCATCAATAAAGGTATCTTTTGGGCATTGGATGTAACCAAGGTCATGTCCGATATTAATGGCTGCCTCCATACTTCTTCCAAAAACTGCAATTTTTCTTCCGTTTGCTACTGCAGCTTCCGCAACTTGTTGTAATCTGTGAATATTCGAAGCAAAAGTTGCAAAGATTATGCGGCCGTCTACTTTTCTAAAAACGTCCTGAATGCTTTCACCGACACGTCTTTCAGACATGGTGAAATGAGGAACTTCACTATTTGTGCTATCTGATAAAAGACAAAGAACGCCTTCCTTACCGATTTCAGCCATTTTTGTCAGGTTGGCAGGTTCACCAACTGGAGTGAAATCAAACTTAAAATCTCCTGTATGAACAATATTCCCTTGAGGCGTTTTAACAACAATCCCGTAGGAATCTGGAATACTGTGAGTCGTTCTAAAGAAAGTAACAGAAGTCTTTCTAAATTTAATTACATCATCCTCTTGAATTTCATGAAAAGTTGTTTGTCTTAAAAGTCCATGCTCTTCAAGTTTATTTTTTAGGAGTCCTAAAGCAAGTTTACCAGCGTAGATTGGTATATTTACTTGTCTTAATAAGTACGGAATTCCACCAATATGATCTTCATGACCATGTGTGATAAACAAACCTTTAATTTTATCCTCATTTTTAACTAAATACGTGTAATCAGGGATAACATAATCAATTCCTAGTAATTCATCTTCAGGAAATTTGATTCCAGCATCAATAAGTATAATTTCATCTTGGAATTGGACCGCATATGTGTTTTTTCCGATTTCCCCTAAACCGCCAAGGGCAAATACGGCTGTTTGATCATTTTTTACAAATTTCATATTGTTTATTTAGTCTCCGTTATTTCATAATTTGCATGGTTCTTTTCATATTCTAGATATGAACCTTTTAAAAGTTGTACAAATTCAATATTTATTTGACGGTTTTTTAAAGATTTGCGAACTTCTCTTTCTGAGCTTGCCTCGACATAAATTGCATCCGTATTTTCACGAACTGGTACTTCATTTTTGTTTTCTTGATAATAAACTTTATAAATCATCTTTCTCTCTCCTTACTCCGTTTTCAAAGGTAACTTTTTCTATTATATAAAAAGTTAACAACTTTTTCATGCATTTCATTGTGCGTTATTTTAAAGATTTTTGCAAAATGGTTTCTGATTGTACTCCTTAAGTCTTACAATTAGGGCGTTATTGGCATATTGATATAGAATAATCCCTCTTATTTTTGAGGGATTTTTTATTTAGGCAAAAATTTATCATTTATGCTACTAATTTCTTCTTTCGTAATAAATCTTTCCATTGTTTGACTAATTTTTTTCTTAGTCTTTTTAACATGGAAGATCACTCCCTACTTCTATTTTAATGTTATTTTTCTGAAAGTAAAGTCGGTCAGAAAGATTCTTATTTGTATTATATGTTTTTAGACAAGTATTATCATGGGTTTTTATGGGAATTATTCGTTTTTGATTCTTTTTTCTTTTTGGCTCTTTTATCAAACATTGTTGCTATTTAAGTAAAGTTTTAGAATAACTATCGGTTAAAAGACCACTACATCTTTCATTTCACTGAGAAAAGTGCTGCAAACTCCATAAGAATCGCTAAATTCTTTATTGGGTGTAAAAGCCGGCAGTTGGGCTTTTACAAAAGCAACAAACGATACGAAAACAGCCTTCGTTTTTGGATTAGTTCAATAAAGTAGAAGCTTGTGTTAAAATTCAATGTGCTAAATGAATATAACCAAAGATAGTTAGGAGAATTAAAAAATGAAGAAAATTGTATTTTTTGATATCGATGGTACTTTGTTAGATAACGATAAAAAACTCCCTGAATCAACAAAGGAAGCTATATGGAAGTTAAAAGAAAGTGGAGTGTTTGTTGCAATAGCTACGGGTCGGGCTCCATTCATGTTTAAAGAGCTACGTGAAGAATTAGAAATTGACTCCTTTGTGAGCTTTAATGGTCAATACGTAGTTTTTGAAAATAAAGTCATTTATAAAAATCCTTTGGATCCTACCGAATTAGAAAATCTCATCAATTATTCTGCAAGTCACAAACATCCACTTGTGTTTTTAAATGAAAAGGAAATGACCTCTAATATAGAAAATCATCAATTTATTAGAAGCAGTATTGAGAGTCTAAAAATTAAACATCCTTCATTTGATCCAGATTTCTACAAGGGTCGAGAAATTTACCAATCACTTTTATTTTGTGAAGAAAAGGATGAGGTTCTTTATCTTGATGAGTTTAAGAAGTTTTACTTTCTCCGTTGGCATGAATTTTCAATGGACGTACTTCCAAAAGGTGGTTCAAAAGCAGAGGGAATCAAAAAGATGATTGAAAAGATTGGGTTTAAACTTGAAGATGTTTACGCTTTTGGAGATGGATTAAACGATATTGAGATGTTAGAAGCTGTGGGAACTGGGATTGCAATGGGCAATGCTCTTGATGTAGTAAAGCAACATGCAAATTATGTCACTACAGATGTAATGAATAATGGAATTGCAAATGGTTTAAAGCATTTTAAATTAATCTAGAATTTAAAGAATAAAGGGTTGTCTACCTAGGGTCAGTTCCCTGTGTAGTCAACCCTTAATCATGATTACCTATCAATGGCAATTGCCTGATCCATCGGTGTGAATGGATTTTTTTCATCAATATAATCATAGAACATTTTTCCATGTAAATGATCAATTTCATGTTGAAACGCAATGGCAGGTAGTCCTTTAAGACGAATCTTAATTTCTTTTCCATCAATATCATTCGCTTTTACCGTAATTCTTGCATATCTATGAACATAACCTGGAATAACCTCATCTACCGAAAGACAACCCTCTCCACTACTCAAGTAGGCTTTTTCAACTGAATGACTCACAATTCGAGGATTAAATAACATATAACTATGTAATTGCTCTTTTTCATCTGTAACGTGAACAGCAATCATTTTTTTTGATACATTAATTTGTGGAGCAGCTAACCCAATGCCAGGACGTAATCCATATTTATTTGCAATTTCAGGATCTTGGCTATTTAATATATATTCATGTAAGCTCTTTAGAATTTCTTGATCTTCTTTAGACGGAGGCATTTTTACATCTTCTGCTACTTTCCGTAATGTTGGATGTCCGTCTCTGATGATATCCTTCATTGTAATCATAATAATATCCCCCTTCGCACTAACTAATTTACATATTGATTAGAATACCAAATCCATAGTAAAAAGTTAAACAAAAAAATATAATGCCAGTAGAAAAAATTTGTCATATGATAGTTCCAAATGAATAGGTATAGTTATATATTTTATTATTTGGACAAGCCTTACTTCACAACAATCCAGCTTATATACTGTAGTTTAAGGGGGAACATTCGTGGCTCGATATAAACTTTTACTTCTGCTTGTACTAATTCTTGGCTTGTTAACAGGATGCAAAGTTGTCCCGGAAGAAAAAATATACGATATTATGGAACAAACCGTAGTGAAAGAAAAGGATTTTGAAAAGCAGCAAAAGCCTTTAACGGAGTTAGAATCAAAGGAAAAAAAAATATTTGAAGAAATAATGGATCTAGGGATGAAGGATATGGAGCAAATGACAAAACTTGCGAATTTAGCCCTTGATAATTTAAAAGAACGCAAAGAAAAGATGGAATTGGAACAACAGTCGATGAATGCTTCAAAAAAGGAATTTTCAAAAATTGAAGATCCCATTGAGAAAATCGAGTCGAAACAACTGAAAAAAGAAGCTCAAGATCTGTTTCAATTGATGGAAAAACGATATGCTTTTCATGACCGATTATATGAAGCATATAACAAAGGGATTGAAACGAATATACAATTATATGAACTTCTTATGAAAAAAGATGTAAGTATGGATGATTTAGAAAATCAAATTGAAATTACAAATAAAGCCTATTCAGAGGTATTAAAGATGAATGAACAATTTAATGAACAAACAAAAAAATTTAATGATGAAAAGAAAAAATTTTATAAGCTCGCAAAAATAAATATTGATTAAGTGCTTATCTCTAATTAGAGATAAGCTTTTTTTTATGAAGATAGAAGTTCTTTTATAACGGTATGAGAAGCCTTGCAGATCTTCACACAATTTACATTAATTATACAAAACCTATTAGTAAAAAATATGAGAAAAGAACCATTTGAGAAATTTTCGTTTTGATAATGTCTTATGTAAAAGCCCTACTGCCGGCTTTTACACTATTAAAGTGTTTAGCAATCTTTTGAGGTTAGCAGTTCTTTTCTCAGTGGTATGAAGAAACTAGGCGATCTTCACCTAATTTACATTAATTAAATAAAACCTATTAGTAAAAAATATGAGAAAAGAACCATTTGAGAAATTTTCGTTTTGATAATGGCTTATGTAAAAGCCCTACTGCCGGCTTTTACACTATTAAAAGTGTTTAGCAATCTTTTGAGGTTAGCAGTTCTTTTCTCAGTGGTATGAAGAAACTAGGAGATCTTCACCTAATTTACATTAATTAAATAAAACCTATTAGTAAAAAATATGAGAAAAGAACCATTTGAGAAATTTGCGTTTTGATAATGGCTTATGTAAAAGCCCTACTGCCGGCTTTTACACTATTAAAAGTGTTTAGCAATCTTTTGAGGTTAGCAGTTCTTTTCTCAGTGGTATGAAGAAACTAGGAGATCTTCACCTAATTTACATTATTTAAACAAAACCCATTAGTAACAAAGTTTGAGAAAAGAACCTTTAATTTAGAATGCAAATCTGTATAAGTTTTTGTAGTACAGATGAAAAATGTGATTAGTACAGTTTAAATGAAAGCGCTAATACAGAACTGTTTACTATATTAAAAAAGTAAATTATAAAGAAAAACTTATTGATTGACGGGTTTCATAACTTGATGTACTCTAATAATGTAATTATATGAAATTGTATTAATTAAATCTGTAAATGAATTAATACAGATTCATTGATGATGGAATAGAATAGGTATTTCTTTTGTCATCAGATTAATATGAAAATGGTTGCATAAAAACAAGGTTAATCCATTGATTAATTCATGGTACACTGGTTTGTTTTTGGGTAACCTATAGTTTGTATGTAATAAAAAATAAATTAATTTTTTTAGTGAGAAAGGATTGGTGACTTAATATGGCTTCAACTAAGAAGGCACAATTCGATGCGAAGAAAACGCTCGAAAAGATAGAAGAGCAATTCGAAATGTTCCAGATTTTAAATGAAGAAGGCAAAGTCGTTAACGAATCTGCAGTTCCTAATCTTTCTGATGAGGAACTTCAAGAATTAATGCGTAGAATGGTATATTCACGTATTTTAGATCAACGTTCAATTTCTTTAAACCGTCAAGGACGATTAGGATTTGTTGCACCGACAGCAGGTCAAGAAGCATCACAAATCGCTTCACATTTTGCTCTTGAGCAAGAAGATTACATTCTTCCAGGATATCGTGATGTGCCTCAAATCATTTGGCATGGTTTACCATTACACCAAGCATTTTTATGGTCTAGAGGTCATGTTGAAGGAATGAAAATCCAAGAAGGTTTAAATATTTTACCACCACAAATTATTATTGGAGCCCAATATGTTCAAACTGCTGGGGTTGCACTTGGATTAAAGAAACGTGGTAAAAAAGCAGTAGCAATTACATATACAGGTGATGGCGGTTCATCACAAGGTGATTTCTATGAAGGTATTAACTTTGCTGGTGCATATAAAGCTCCTGCTATCTTCGTAGTTCAAAATAACCAATTTGCTATTTCAACACCACGTGAAAAACAAACTGCTGCTAAAACAATTGCTCAAAAGGCTGTTGCTGCTGGTATTCCAGGACAATTAGTTGACGGTATGGATCCACTAGCAGTATATGTTGCTGTGCGTGAAGCTCGTGAGCGTGCGATCAATGGTGAAGGACCAACATTAATTGAAACACTATGCTACCGTTATGGTCCACATACAATGTCAGGTGATGATCCTACAAAATATCGTACATCTGATCTAGATAATGAATGGGAAAGAAAAGATCCTCTTATTCGTTTCCGTAAGTATTTAGAAGCGAAAGGCCTATGGTCTGAGGAAAAAGAAACTGAAGTAATTGAACAAGCAAAAGAAGATATTAAAGTGGCAATTAAGAAAGCTGATGACACTCCAAAACAAAAAGTAACCGATTTAATATCTGTTATGTTTGAAGAAATGCCACATAATTTAAAAGAGCAAAATGAAATTTATCAAGCAAAGGAGTCGAAATAAGCCATGGCTCAATTAACTATGCTTCAAGCAATTACCGATGCGTTAAGAACTGAACTTAAAAACGATGAAAATGTATTAGTATTTGGTGAAGACGTTGGTCTTAATGGTGGGGTATTCCGTGCTACGGAAGGACTTCAAAAAGAATTCGGAGAAGATCGTGTATTTGATACTCCATTAGCAGAATCTGGAATTGGAGGTCTTGCTATTGGTTTAACATTAGAAGGATTCCGCCCAGTACCTGAGATTCAATTCTTTGGTTTCTTATTCGAAGTAATGGATTCAGTAAGTGGACAAATGGCGCGTTGGCGTTATCGTACTGGAGGAAGCTTACATGCACCAATTACAATCCGTTCACCATTTGGTGGTGGGGTTCATACTCCAGAATTGCATGCTGACAGCTTAGAAGGCTTAGTTGCTCAACAACCAGGTTTAAAAGTTGTTATTCCGTCTACACCTTATGATGCAAAAGGACTTTTAATTTCCTCAATCCGAGACAATGACCCAGTTATTTTCTTAGAACATATGAAGTTATATCGTTCATTCCGTCAAGAAGTTCCGGAAGAGGAGTACACAATTCCATTAGGTAAAGCGGATGTAAAACGTGAGGGTAAGGATCTATCTATTATTACTTATGGTGCGATGGTTCATGAATCTTTAAAAGCTGCAGAAGAATTAGAAAAAGAAGGATTCTCTGTAGAAGTAGTTGATTTACGTACAATAAGTCCATTAGATATTGATACAATTATTGCTTCTGTTGAAAAAACAAATCGTGCGATTGTTGTTCAAGAAGCACAAAAACAAGCAGGTATTGCTGCAAATGTCATTGCAGAAATTAATGAAAGAGCTATTCTTAGCTTAGAAGCGCCTGTATTACGTGTGACTGCGCCAGATACTGTATATCCATTCTCTCAAGCGGAGTCTGTTTGGTTACCTAATTATAAAGATATTATTGAAACAGCAAAAAAAGTACTTACATTTTAATTAGATCTTTTTGATTTATCTATTTGAAATATATAGGCAGTTTTTATTAAACTGCCTCCATTCACTTAATTAGAAGAATTATTAATAGGAGGGTGAACAACCTTGTCATTCGAATTCAGACTACCAGACATCGGTGAAGGAATCCATGAAGGTGAAATCGTTAAATGGTTTGTAAAACCAGGCGATAAAGTTGCAGAAGACGATGTTCTTTGTGAAGTACAAAATGATAAAGCAGTCGTTGAAATTCCTTCTCCAGTAGAAGGAACGGTTGAAGATATTTTAGTAGATGAAGGAACAGTTGCTATTGTTGGTGATGTTTTAATTAAATTTGATGCCCCTGGTTATGAAGGACTTCAATTTAAAGGTGATCACGGTCATTCAGAACAAGAAGAGAAAGTTGAAGAAAAGGTTGAGGCTTCAGCACCTGCGGCTGCACCTGAGAATGTTACTGCATCAGCTGAAAATGCAGAAGCAGATCCGAACAAACGTGTTATCGCTATGCCATCAGTTAGAAAGTATGCACGGGAAAAAGGCGTTAATATCCGACAAGTTCAGGGTACTGGTAATAATGGACGTGTTCAAAAGTCAGATATTGATGCATTCTTAAGTGGTGGAGCACCTGTTCAAGCAGAACAACAAACAGAAACAGTTCAAGCGAATGAAACAGTGACACCTGCTCATGTAGCTATTCCTGAAGGTGAATTCCCAGAAACACGTGAAAAAATGAGTGGAATTCGTAAGGCAATTGCTAAAGCGATGGTTCACTCTAAACAAACAGCACCACATGTAACGTTGATGGATGAAATAGATGTAACGAAGCTTGTTGCACATCGTAAGAAATTTAAAGAAGTAGCAGCTGAAAAAGGCATCAAGCTAACTTTCTTACCATATGTTGTCAAGGCTCTTGTAAGTGCATTGCGTGAGTTCCCTACATTAAATACTTCCATTGATGACGCTGCAGGTGAAATTGTTCAAAAGCACTATTATAATATTGGTATCGCTGCTGATACAGATAAAGGCTTATTAGTCCCAGTTGTGAAAAATGCAGATCGTAAATCTGTATTCTCCGTTTCACAAGAAATTAATGAATTAGCTGGTAAAGCACGCGATGGTAAATTAGCTCCAAATGAAATGAAAGGTGCTTCATGTACAATTACGAATATTGGTTCAGCTGGTGGCCAATGGTTTACTCCGGTAATTAACCATCCTGAAGTTGCTATTTTAGGAATTGGAAGAATTTCTGAAAAACCTGTAGTAAAAAATGGTGAAATTGTAGCAGCACCTGTGTTAGCATTATCATTGAGCTTTGATCATCGTATAATTGATGGAGCTACCGCTCAATACGCGCTAAACCATATTAAGCGACTATTGAACGATCCTGAATTATTATTAATGGAGGCGTAAAAAATGGTAGTTGGAGATTTCCCAATCGAAACAGACACTATAGTAATTGGTGCAGGCCCTGGTGGGTATGTTGCTGCAATTAGAGCAGCACAACTAGGACAAAAAGTAACAATTGTAGAAAAAGGTGAGCTTGGTGGGGTTTGTTTAAATGTAGGTTGTATCCCATCAAAAGCTTTAATTACTGCTGGTCACCGTTATGAAACAGCAAAACATTCGGATGATATTGGTATCACCGCAGAGAATGTAACTGTTGACTTTTCTAAGGTTCAAGAATGGAAAGGCCAAGTAGTAAATAAATTGACTTCTGGTGTGGCGGGACTATTAAAAGGGAACAAAGTTGACATTGTTAAAGGTGAAGCATATTTTGTTGATGCGAACACTTTACGTGTAATGAATGAAACATCAGCACAAACCTATACATTCAAAAATGCGATTCTTGCAACCGGCTCTCGTCCTGTTGAGATCCCAACATTCAAATTTTCTAAACGCGTTATTAATTCTACAGGTGCATTAAATTTACCTGAGGTTCCAAAAAAATTAGTTGTTATTGGTGGCGGTGTTATCGGGGTTGAACTTGGTACTGCTTATGCTAATTTTGGTACTGAAGTAACTATTCTTGAGGGTAGCAGCGAACTTTTTGCTGGTGCATTTGAAAAACAAATGACTACTCTTGTTTCCCGTAACTTAAAGAAAAAAGGTGCGGAAATTGTTACAAATGCAATGGCTAAAGGTGTAGAAGAAAAAGAAGATGGCGTAATTGTCACTTATGAAGTAAAAGGTGAAGAAAAAACTGTTGAAGCTGATTATGTTCTTGTGACAGTAGGTCGTCGCCCTAATACAGATGAATTAGGATTAGAACAAGTGGGCGTTGAAATGACAGATCGTGGCCTTGTTAAGATTGATAAACAATGTCGTACAAATGTTTCTAGCATTTATGCTATTGGTGATATTGTTGAAGGTCCACAGCTTGCTCATAAAGCTTCTTACGAAGGTAAGATTGCTGCTGAAGCTATTTCCGGCCACCCTTCTGAAATTGATTATTTAGGTATTCCTGCTGTTGTATTCTCTGAGCCAGAATTAGCAACTGTTGGATATAATGAAAAACAAGCAAAAGATGAAGGATTAGAAGTAGTTGCTGCTAAATTCCCATTTGCTGCAAATGGTCGTGCTTTAGCATTGAATAATAGCGATGGCTTCTTGAAATTAATTACTCGTAAAGAGGATGGTTTGGTCATTGGAGGTCAAATTGCAGGTGCAAGTGCATCTGATATGATTTCTGAGATCGGCTTAGCAATTGAAGCAGGAATGACAGCAGAGGATATTGCTATGACTATTCATGCGCATCCAACTTTAGGAGAAATTACAATGGAAGCTGCAGAAGTAGCTTTAGGAACACCAATTCACATTGTAAAATAATTTATTCTAAAAAAAGGTAAACCAATGGTTTACCTTTTTTTATTTTTATAAAGTAATATTAGGTTTTAAAATACCATCTAACGTTCATAGTATAATTACAAGAGTAATTGCTTAAAGTAAAATGGAGAAGCTTGTATGCATAACAAAAAATTGTTGGTGATAGGATGAAAAAATACATTGCCTTTCTATTTCAATTAATGATATGGAGTGGATTCACTCTAGCTGTTTGGTTATCTGACAGGGATCATTTGATCTATAGAATTATTGTGTTTATAGTCTTTTTCTATTTAGCATTTCTCCTTGCTAGAATCATTGTAAAATCAAATCGTGTTACATTTTTTATTACTTTATCCAGTCTATCCATCTATTTTTTATTACAATTTATTTTTCAAGAAATATTCCCTTCCCCCTTTTCGTAAGTAGTGACTTTTTAAGGTCACTATTTTTGCTTAATAATATATACTCTTTGAAGAAAATGTATAAATATGTTATACAATTTACCCTTTAAAAATCATTTAATATGTATTATTATATAAATAGTTAGAAAGCGCTTTCTTAATTTAATTAGAAAGGGGAAACAAGAATGGGAACCTTAGTTTGTCAGGATTGTAATAAAATTATTGATCATTTCGAGGATGAGAAGGTGACAGTTCTATACTCTAACTGTAAAACATGTAGTGAAATTTCTGAGGACTTGAATAATAATAATAAATAGGCAGCCAATTGGCTGCCATTTCCTTTAGAATAGAAAGTAATCATTTATAAACAATATCCGTTAGTTGATGAACCGACTAGTTTATTTTATTGCCTTATGTTCTTTAATGACCCGTAACTTTTTAAGCTCGAAATCCTCTGGACCTTGAACAGGTAATCCCACTTCAATATTCTTTTGAATATATTTTAAATTTTCTTCTGTAATAATTTCCCCAGGTATAAAAATAGGGATTCCTGGAGGGTAAACCATAATAAATTCAGCAATAATGCGACCAGCAGATTCTTCAATCGGTACAGTTTCAGTATCAGCATAAAAAGCATCACGTGGAGTCAATGAGAGAACTGGTATATCTGGAAGTAAGACTTGTATTTCCACAGATCCTGACAAGTGAGAAAACTGATCTGAAAGCTCTTGAAGTGCTTTGACTAATAAGTTTGCCTCATGCTCTGTATCTCCTGGTGTAATTAAGCAGAGGATATTATATAAATCGGAAAGTTCTACTTCAATATTATAAACTTCTCTTAACCACTTTTCTGCATCATAACCAGTTATTCCTAAATCTTTTACAGAAATAATTAATTTGGTTGGATCATAATTAAATGTTGCTTTTGTTCCAAGGATTTCTTCACCAACACAATATAAATGATCGATTGTATTTATTTTTGACCGTACATCTTGAGCAAGCTGAATGGTTTTATCTAAAAGCTCTTTTCCCTGTGTAGCTAATCTTCTACGTGCTACATCAAGTGAAGCTAGTAATAAATACGAAGTAGAAGTTGTTGTTAGCATACTTAATATAGTTGATACACGATTTGAAGATACTAACCCCTCTTTTACATTTAATACCGAACTTTGCGTCATAGAACCGCCTAATTTATGGACACTTGTCGCGGCCATATCAGCACCGGCTTGCATAGCAGATATAGGAAGGTTTTCATGGAAATGAATATGGACACCATGTGCTTCATCAACTAAGACTGGTACTTGATATGAATGCGCAATTTCTACGATTTTCTTTAAATCACATGCAACACCAAAATACGTAGGGTTAATAACTAAAACACCCTTGGCATCGGGGTTTTGTTGTAATGCCTTTGACACGGATTCTGTAGTAATTCCGTGTGAAATTCCAAGGTTTGGGTCAATTTCTGGATGAATAAAAATTGGTATTGCCCCTGAAAAGACAATAGCTGACATGACAGATTTATGGACATTTCTAGGTACAATAATTTTGTCTCCTGGTCCACAAACAGCCATAATCATAGCCATAATTGCACCGCTTGTACCTTGAACGGAAAAGAATGTATGGTCGGCTCCAAATGCTTGTGCAGCTAGCTCTTGTGCTTTACTTATCATCCCTTTTGGTTGATGTAAGTCATCAAGTGGAGCAATATTAATCAAATCAATCGATAAGGCATTATCGCCAATAAAGTGACGAAAGTCGGGATCAATTCCAGCTCCCTTTTTATGTCCGGGAATGTGGAATTGTACTGGATTTTTTTTTGCATGTTCAACGAGTCCAGTAAATAATGGGGTTTCATATTGTGACAATGAATTATACACCTCTTTTTAGTCAGTCTTGTAGTTGTTTCTTATTGTGATCAAAAACATATGAATTATAGCATTTATAAAGTACTTTGAAAATAAAATCTTCTTCATTTAAAGGAAATTGGGTAATGAAGAGAGAAGAAATAAAGTATATAGGCTGCTTAGCTATTGAAATTGAAAAAATTTAGGATGAGGAGAATATATTTATGAATTGGAATACGAGAATAACGAAATTATTAAACATCGATTATCCAATTATTCAAGGAGGACTAGCCTATCTCGCTTACTCAGAATTGGCTTCATCTGTTTCAAATGCGGGTGGTTTAGGGCAAATTACAGCAATGTCTCTTGAGAGCCCAGAGGCATTACGAGATGAAATTCGGAAAGTAAAAACTTTAACACATAAACCATTTGGAGTTAATTTTGCTATTGGTCAGCACGGACGTTCTTATACACATTTTCTCGATGTTGCAGTTGAAGAAAATGTTCCAGTAGTTTCAGTAACAGGAGGTAACCCTGCACCATTCTTTGACTATTTAAAAGGAGTTGATATAAAAAAATTAGTCCTTGTGGCTGCAAAACGTCAAGCTCAAAAGGCAGAAGAATTGGGAGCAGATGCAGTTATGGTTGTTGGGCAAGAAGGGGGAGGTCATCTTGGAAAAGATGATATTAGTACGCTTGTATTAGTTCCGCAGGTTGTTGATTGTGTATCTATTCCAGTCATTGCTTCTGGAGGAATTGGAGATGGAAGAGGGTTAATGGCTGCTTTGAGTTTAGGTGCAGAAGGCATAGAAATGGGTACAAGATTCATTGCTACCAAAGAATGTGTGCACGCCGCAACAGCGTATAAGGATGCTCTTTTATCAGGTGGCGAAACAGATACAACAGTGATAAAGCGTACACTTGGTGCTCCTGGTCGTGCAATATCAAATAAGTGGACTGAAAAAATACTTGAAATTGAAAAAAATAATGGTGGCTATGAAGAATTAAAAGAGTATATTAGTGGACAAGCAAATAAAAATTATATATATAATGGAGAGGTTGATAGTGGATTTGCATGGGCTGGTCAAGTGATGGGATTAATAAAAGATATTCCTACTGTTAATGAGTTAATCACTCGAATGATCCAAGAGGCTAATGAAATCCGAACAAAATGGGGAAAGTAAAAATAGAAAATACATCTTGAAAGACGGTGATGAAATGGAGTATCAATACCCTTTTTCTATGGATTGGTCTACTACAGAGGTCATTGATGTAATCCATTTTTTTGAAGCAATTGAAAAGGCATATGAAAAAGGAATTAATCGTGACGAGTTAATGGAGAAATATCGTCGATTTAAGGAAATTGTGCCTGGAAAAGCTGATGAGAAAAGATATTGTAATGAATTTGAAAAAGAAAGCGGATATTCTTCATATCAGGTTGTAAAAAAATTAAAAGAATCCGAAACTGGAAGTTTGATTTCAATGAGAGGGTAACAATGAAGTTACCCTCTTCTTTTTTTATGGCTGTTTTTTTAGTTTGTTGTTTTGTAAAAGCCAGCAGGAGGAATTTTTTTTAAAGCAACAAGCTCTAGAAAACCTGCCTTAGTTTAAGACATCTTATAAAGGGGTATTAAATATTGAAAAGTATCATTCAATCGGCTAATTATTTCTTCACCATCCATAGTTATTGCTTCATTGCGAGGAATACGTAATCCACATAAAATTTCAGCCTTCTTTACAGTCTGTAGTCTATGGAATAATGCTAGTAGCTCTTCGTCTGATAGATCCCCCATGATCATTGCTTCAGGCTTTGTGTGGTCTGCTGACCATACAAAATGGGGCGGAATTGATTTTCGTATGTTTGTGATATTCTTTTCAAGTGTTTTACCATATTCTATTTTATTTGGTGCTTCGTATATGAGAGCAAACCATACAAAAAGATGTGTCTCCCAAAGTCCAATTTGAAAATGGGGGAGCATCTTATAACCTCGTTTATTATTAGCAAATGCTACCCATGTATCATTCGGTGGATTAATGGTTCTTCGTGCATGTTTTGCTACATGAGGGAACATTTCATCCCCGGTCAATGCACTTAGGGTTGGTGCAAAATAATTGCCGAGATAGTCTAGTTTTGGCCGAATGTGTTTGATTAATTGATCCATTCTAGCATCTAGGCCATCAATTTTAAAAACATTAAAATCTTCTTCGGTAAAACCTGGGAAATTCATTAAAAAGCCTCCAATAGTGTTCAAATCAATGTTTACAATATTTTATCATAATCAATTCTAATAATTAAATAAAATGCCCAATCATTAGGCATTTACACATTTTTGTTACATGATTTATTTTCGCGACATAAGATATAAAAAGATAACATCCAGAATATTTCGGCTTTTATTAATACTTATAAATCGAAAGGATGTGACGTTCATGAAGCAAGTAATGAATACATCAAAAAAGAAAAAATTTGATCAGCAACGTATAGCTGTATTACGACTTGAAATGGACTATGAGCTAGCTGTCCTATTTGAAGCCATCCAAGAAAATAATGATAGAAAAAAGGAATCATCAAAGAAAAAGCTCATGAAAATTAGGGACGAATTATTAAAAATGAAAGCAATGTAAGTTTTGATTGCGGACTCCCTGTTCCAGATCAAACAGATGGGGTTCGTTTTTGTGAGCGCAAATTTATTGCAATAATAAGGTGATTTACTTGAATTACATAAATTTTTCCTTTAAGCTATGAGTTACATGAGCATGTGATGGAGGCTTGGATCATGACTGATTGGATACAAATTGATACATATGTTAGACAATGGTTAAAAGAAGCAAGGGAAAATATTTTAGATTCTTTTAATCAAACTTTAAATATACAGACAAAATCGGATCGGAATGATCTTGTTACCAATATTGATAAAGAGACAGAGTTATTTTTAGTGAATAATATTATGAAACATTTTCCAAATCATCGAATTGTCGGAGAAGAAGGACATGGGAAAGATATTAATCAGGAAGATGGAATTATTTGGATTATTGATCCGATTGATGGAACGGTCAATTTTGTTCATCAACAGCGCAATTTTGCTATTTCAATTGGTATATATGAAAACGGAAAAGGAAAATTCGGCTATATCTATGATGTGGTACAAGATGAATTATATTTCGTTGAAGCAGGCAAAGGAGCATTTTTTAATGGACAACCAATTCCCCATTTAGAAGTAACAAAAGTTGAGAATGCTATCATTGGTATTAATTCTTCTTGGATTATTTCAAATAGACATATTCCTGTTGGAAATTTACACAATCTAGTAAGAGATTCACGTGCAACAAGATCTTTAGGTGCTGCTTCTCTAGAGTTTGCCTATGTTGCCACAGGTAGATTAGATGCGTATATTGCAATGAGACTTTCTCCTTGGGATTTTGCTGCAGGCAAGTTATTGATTGAGGAACTTGGTGGAGTAGTTACAACAGTCAAAGGTGAAACATTAAATTTATTAGAAAGTAGTACGGTTTTTGTAAGTAATAAGGCACTTCACAATGAAATTTTAACAAACTACTTTAATACCTCAAATGACTAAAGAGGGATCCCGAATTTTCGGGATCCCTCTTTAGATGTTATAACCGACCTTCTTGTCTCATTTTAGCTTTTGTTTTAAATCCGAATCCCATTATGAGTATCAGTGCAATAATGCATAATACAATACCAATGAGACTTTTTTCACCGATTGCTACCCCAATTCCAATCATAGATGCAGCAGCTGCTGCAGCAAAAAGTACGAAAATCCACTTAATGTCTTTCATCACAATTGCCTCCATGGTTACATTCTTTTATTATTTTACTTGAAAATGTCGATTTTAGCAAAGAAGATTGGATAACTATGTATTTGGCGATTTATTATTAATTATGATATAATACATAAGTTATTGGTATACTAACTTTAGTCGGTCTTAAAGGCAGGAGGAACAACTTTTGAAAATAAGAGAAGATTTACGAAATATAGCTATAATCGCACACGTTGACCATGGGAAAACAACTCTCGTAGATCAGCTATTAAAGCAGTCAGGTACATTCCGCACAAATGAACAAGTTGCTGAACGTGCGATGGATTCAAATGATATTGAACGTGAAAGAGGTATAACCATCTTAGCGAAAAATACCGCTATTCAATATAAAGATATCAAAATTAACATAATGGATACGCCAGGACATGCTGATTTTGGTGGCGAAGTGGAACGTATTATGAAAATGGTAGATGGGGTTCTTCTAGTAGTGGATGCATATGAAGGATGTATGCCACAAACACGTTTTGTGTTGAAAAAAGCACTAGAACAGAATTTAACACCAATTGTCGTTGTAAATAAAATTGACCGTGATTTTGCTCGCCCAGAGGAAGTAGTAGATGAGGTTATCGAATTATTTATTGAATTAGATGCTAATGAGGATCAATTAGAATTTCCTGTTATTTATGCATCTGGTATTAATGGAACAGCTAGTGTCGATCCTACAAAACAAGATGAAAACATGCAGGTCTTATTTGATACAATCATAGATCATATACCTGCGCCGGCAGATACGAGAGAAGAACCTCTACAATTTCAAGTAGCTCTACTTGATTATAATGATTATGTTGGTAGAATTGGAATTGGACGTGTCTTTCGAGGTACGATGCATGTAGGACAACAAGTAGCATTAATGAAACTGGATGGAACTGTTAAGCAATTTAGGGTAACTAAAATATTTGGATTCTTTGGATTGAAGCGCCAAGAAATTCAAGAAGCCTATGCAGGAGATCTTATTGCTGTTTCTGGAATGGAAGATATCAATGTTGGGGAAACAGTATGTCCGATTGACCATCAAGAGCCGTTACAACCATTACGAATTGACGAACCAACTCTACAAATGACATTTATTGTTAATAATAGCCCATTTGCTGGTCGTGAAGGAAAGTATATTACTGCTAGGAAAATTGAAGAGCGTCTTCGTTCTCAACTTCAAACAGATGTAAGCTTAAGAGTAGAAAATACTGATTCTCCTGATGCATGGATTGTTTCAGGTCGTGGAGAGCTACATCTATCTATTTTAATTGAAAACATGCGTCGTGAGGGTTTTGAACTTCAGGTTTCTAAGCCAACAGTCATTATTAAAGAAATTGATGGTGTGAAATGTGAACCAATTGAAAGAGTGCAAATTGATATCCCTGAAGAGCATGTTGGTGGAATCATTGAATCTCTTGGTTCACGCAAAGGTGAAATGTTAGATATGATCAATAATGGAAATGGCCAGGTTAGATTAATCTTTAATGTCCCAGCTCGTGGTTTAATTGGTTATACAACAGATTTCATGACATTAACACGTGGTTATGGAATTATCAATCATACGTTTGATAGCTACCAACCAATGCAACCTGGACGTGTAGGTGGAAGACACCAAGGTGTTCTAGTTTCAATGGAAACTGGAAAAGCGTCCACATACGGAATTATGCAGGTAGAGGATAGAGGAACAATCTTTGTTGAACCTGGAACTGAAATTTACGAAGGTATGATTGTTGGAGAAAATACTCGTGAGAATGACATTACCGTAAATATTACGAAGGTTAAGCATGCGACCAATGTCCGTTCAGCTACTAAGGATCAAACATCGGTTATTAAGAAACCAAGAAAAATGTCTTTAGAAGAGGCCCTTGAATACCTAAATGATGATGAATATTGTGAAGTTACACCGGAATCCATCCGCTTACGCAAAAAAATCTTAAACAAAAATGAGCGTGAAAAAGCCGCTAAGAAATTGAAACATGCAGAAGTAAATTAATTTTATAAAGGGGAGTGTAAGGTGTCTGAAATCAATGTGCAAGAACATCTTTCCTTTTTTGCTGGTTTATATAGAGTAGATGAATTTCCTAAATTAGGAATGTGGATGCTTTATTTAACCATTGTTGCCTTATGTATACTTGTCTTTAAATTAGGTTTTGCTCAAAAACTTCCTTTGCTAAAATCAGCAATGGTGTATCTATTTTTAGTGTTAGGATGTACAGTACTCACGTTTTTGGCTATATTCCTTCCAATTACAGAAGGATTAGTAGTTGCTGCTTTAATTTTAATCATCTATAGAATTCGACGACATAATTTTAAAAAAGAAGAAGCATCAAACGATGCATAAAAAAATCCACCATTAGGTGGATTTTTTTATGCAAGAAAATACAAGTCTGCAAAGTTCTTATAAAATGTTTTCGTCTTCATCTGTTACTTTCTTTAATCGAAGTCTTTCGTTTGTTTTTCTAGTTATACGATCATGGCATTCGTCACACATATAGGTGTGAATAGGTCTATTTCTCAACCGTTTAGCTACAATTGAATCATCATCAATAGTTTCAAGCTTTTCACAGAGTATACATTTCACTTTCATTCACTAACACACCTCAAATTCTATTTTAATTAGTATATCATGTAAGTGAATGTCTGAAAATTTTTCCGTTTATTATTTGGGCTGCCTTCGTGTAATTTGTTCCTATTGTAAAAGTATAACTGTCAGCTTTTCAATCCAATAAATGATTCAGCGGTCTAATGGAGTTTGCCGCTCTTATTAAGTGGATTAAAAAGATTTAACAGTCTACTACCGATAGTGATTAATGAATTCTTTACTTAGATAGCAACTAAATTTGAGAAAGGAGCCATTATTTTTGATAATTGGATTGCTTCTCTTGTTGTTTATTAAGTTGTTTTTCATTTTGTTTATTTAAATTTTGTTTAGGTTTTTCTGTTCCGTTCTGAGGAGATTCTGGCTGAACAAGATTTTTCGGTATTTCAGGCATAACTCTTCCAACAATATCTGCAAGCTCATTTAGTATGCCTTGCCCTGGCTTGCCTGACTGAATGTCTTGTCCAATCTCTTTTAATCTTGCGGTGAAATCCGGGTCAGCTACAACAATTGCTTGTGCACCATATGGATCATGTTTTAAACTTTCCGCGACTGAATACTTGATTGATCCCACTTGAGAACGGTCAATATTATCATCTACATCAATTCCTACAATCGCATAATTGCCGAAAACCACAGCAGTTGCATCCTTCACTTTAGGAACACTTGTAGCTAGTTTTACAAGTCTTCTTGAAATATCTTGCCCTGTTTTTCGATCAACTGATTTAATATTACTGTCTTTAACAGATATTGGTCTAGCACTATTTCTATTATTGTTTTGATTATTATTTTGCCCCATTTCATGATTTGCACATGCAGTCATAAATATTATTGTAAGTCCTACTAAAAATGCTTTTTTCAATTTGCCACACCTCCACTTTTAATTTTAGTGTGCAATTTTCTTCTATCTTTATACATTTGGACATATATTTTAGCAATGTCCATCCTCTTCACCTGAACCGGATGAGGAAAAAAATCATATTATAGAATAATCCAATAAGGAGCAGGAGGCATCAATTTGAAGAAAATATACGTACTAGATACAAATGTCTTGTTACAAGATCCGAACTCCATATTTTCTTTTGAGGATAATGAAATCGTAATTCCTGCAGTAGTGCTTGAAGAGGTTGATTCCAAAAAAAGATATATGGATGAAATCGGGCGAAATGCAAGACAAGTTTCCAAATTGATTGACAGCTTTAGAAAAGCGGGAAAGCTCCATGAAAAAATCCCCCTTGAAAATGGTGGAATTCTAAGAATTGAATTGAATCATCGATCATTTCAACAATTGCAAGATATTTTTATTGAAAAGACGAATGATAATCGAATATTAGCTGTTGCAAAAAATTTAGCTATTGAGGAGGGGACAAAGGAAAGTGGCAGACCTGTAATATTAGTGAGTAAAGACGCATTAGTCAGGGTAAAGGCTGATGCATTGGGATTGCAGGCGGAGGATTTTCTAAATGATCGTGTCGTTGAAATTGATCATATTTATACAGGTCTATTAGAAATCTATTTAGATAAAGAATTATTGAATTTATTTTATGAAAAAGGTGAAATCAAATTATCAGAAATCACTCATCATCCTTTTTATCCAAACCAATTTTTAATAATTAAAGATGCATTAGGTAGCTCGGCATCTGCTATAGGAATTGTCGATGAAACGGGAAAAATGGTGAAAAAATTAGTATATAATCAAGAATCAATTTGGGGAATAAAGCCACGGAATGTAGGGCAGACGATGGCGATGGAACTACTATTTAGACAAGATATCCCCTTAGTAACGATGACAGGAAAAGCAGGGACGGGAAAAACACTTCTTGCCTTAGCTGCAGGGTTAATGCAGACAGAGGATCTACATTCATATAAAAAGCTTCTTGTTGCAAGGCCAATTGTTCCTGTAGGAAAGGATTTAGGATATTTACCTGGAGAGAAGCAAGAGAAACTTCGACCATGGATGCAACCGATCTTTGATAATCTTGAATATTTATTTAATACGAAAAAGCCGGGTGAGTTAGAGGCGATTTTAGCAGGGATGGGCTCCATCGAGGTTGAAGCGTTAACTTATATTCGAGGGAGGAGTATACCTGAACAATATATTATTATTGATGAAGCACAGAATTTAACAAAGCACGAAGTAAAAACGATATTAACACGTGTAGGAGAAAAGAGTAAAATCGTATTAATGGGGGATCCTGAACAAATAGACCACCCTTATTTAGATGAATACAATAATGGGCTGACCTATGTTCTAGAAAAATTTAAAGATCAAAAAGTTGCAGGGCATATTCAACTTTTAAAAGGAGAAAGATCCGGATTAGCTCAGCTTGCTGCTGATTTACTTTAGAAACCAATTGATTTTCTTAACCCAAATAGTATTGAACTAGCAAGCTTTTGTATGGATCCAATAAAAAATAGTAATATTAGATTTGCTGCTAAGTATGTATTCATCTAACCAAGCAGTAGAATGATTAGCAAACCATTTTACTGCTTGGTTTTGCATTATTCTACTCTAAAACCTTTTACAAATTTAATCGGGTTATTTCGATTGGAACCATCACTAAAAATAACATGGATTGGTCCATCGTCTTTTAACGCTTTTCCCTCTTTTGAGAATGCTAATATAAGCTGGTAAGCATCTTCTAACGGAATTTGAACATCATCTGAATCGGTTTCCAGTACTAAAAGCTTCGCCTCTTTTAACGGCTCTGCATTTTTTAAAAAAGGTTCGAAACGAATTCCGAATGTACCTGTTAAAAGTTTTTGCTTTAAAAACTTACGTTCAGACTTTAGTGTGGGTGGGGATATAGCCCCTTCCTTTATTTCGCGATCAAAAAACCGTCCGACATTTTTGGTATACTCCTCATTATCATCAACTTCTGATTGATTGGTATCGAAGTATGTGGTCAGATCAATTTTTCGGTCATCAAAAATCCAAGTTCCAGCATCTAAAGTAATAGGAAATTTAACTTTCCCTTTAATTGGAATAATCAATTCTTCCGCCTCCTTACACTATGAAAATTATACCCTTAAAATAATAGATTGTCACATGAACATTTTTTATTTTTCCGCCTTTTGTAAAATAGATTGAATAAAATAAATTCTAGACGTTTCCCTTGCATTTTCTTGGTTTTCAGAGTAAAATTTTTAGATAAGATTGTCTTTTGTATTGTACGAATAATGGGGGGATCAACGTGGCGTCTGAAATTAAAATGGATCACCGGGAAAAAGCCTATTCTCTTCTAAAGATAGACGCAGAAAAAATTTTGCGCCTAATAAAAGTCCAAATGGATAATTTAACGATGCCCCAATGTCCATTATATGAAGAAGTATTGGATACACAAATGTTTGGACTATCCCGTGAAATAGATTTTGCAGTTCGATTAGGCTTAGTGGACGAAAAGGATGGTAAGGAACTTTTAGATTCATTAGAAAGAGAATTGACCGCTCTACATGATGCTTCCACTAAAAAATAAATAAATGGCTAAACATACATTGTATTTATCTTATTGATGAATATAGAGTAGGGGCATTTTACTCAAATGATAAATCACATGTAAAACTATCTTGTTCAAACAGCTAAAATAAAAAACTCAAACAGTTCACAGAAATTGTTTGAGTTTTTTTGTAGAGGCACTTTACTTTAACTTAGTTGTTAGTTAGTAAATTGGAAAGGCTCTATTCCCACACATTGTTGCTATTTATGTAAAGTTTAAATAAATAACTATGTGCTGAAGACCGTTACACCTTTTCTTTCACTGAGAAAAGAGCTACAAACTTTATACGAATTGCTGAATCTTTTACAAAAGTAACAAACTATACGAAAACAGCCATTGGTAAAGAGAATATTTGTTTAGTATTTTTATCAATTAGAATGATGAATGAAATGAGTTTTATTGAAATTAGAAGAGGGGACAACATATGTTTAATGAATAAATTGGAAATAAAATAATGCTATTTTCTAGCAGGAAATAAAAATATTTTGAAGAATACCTTTAATAGACTAAAGGATTGGAAGGGTAATATGTTAAAAAAAATCTTAAAGTCTTATGACTATTCCATTGTCATCGTGTACATACTTCTTTGTTTATTTGGTTTAGTGATGATTTATAGTGCTAGTATGGTTGTAGCTGTGCAAAGATATAATTTTGAAAGCAACTATTTTTATGTTAAACAAGTAAAAAGCCTAATTCTATCATTCATTGCATTTTTTATAACGGCTTTCTTGCCCTATAAAATGTATAAAAGTAATAAATTTCTAGGCTTGATGATGCTAGTTTCGATAATTGGTCTTGCAGGTATATTTGTTTTCGGACATGTATCTAATAATGCACAGAGTTGGTTTAGATTAGGGACAAGCTCTATTCAACCATCAGAATTTGTAAAATTAAGTGTCATTATTTATTTATCAGCAGTGTATGCTAAGAAACAATCTTATATTGATCAATTTAATAAAGGAGTTATTCCACCACTTTTATTTTTAATATTTGTTTGTTTTCTTATAGCGATACAACCGGATTTAGGTACAGCTAGTATTATCTTCGCTATTGGCTTAACAATTATCCTTTGTTCGGGGATGAAGTTGAAAACGATGATGAAGCTATTTGGTTTAGGACTTCTTGTCGTTCTTATTCTTTCTCCAGTAATTTTCTTAAAGAAAGATCAAATTTTTTCGGAGACTCGAATAGGTCGTTTTACTGGGTTTATGGATCCTTTTGGTACTAAGGCAGGTGAAGGCTTTCAATTATATAATTCTTATCTAGCATTAGGTACTGGGGGAATTAAAGGATTAGGACTCGGTCAAAGCGTTCAGAAGCTAGGTTATCTACCAGAACCTCATACAGATTTTATAATGGCGATTATTGCTGAGGAGTTAGGCATTTTTGGTGTAGCTTTTGTTTTATTAGGCCTGTCTTATCTAGTTTTAAGAGGAATATATATTGGCGTCAAATGTAGGGATCCTTTTGGCAGCTTACTTTCTATTGGAATATCAAGTATGGTTGGTATTCAAGCATTTATTAATTTGGGAGGGGTGTCTGGAATAATCCCTATTACAGGTGTACCTTTACCATTAATAAGTTATGGTGGATCTTCATTATTACTTTTATCAGCTTCACTTGGTGTGTTAGTTAATGTATCTATGTTTGTTAAATATGAGGAAAAATATAAAAAGAAACAGGAACACACAACTATGCAGAAGACAAGTATAAATCATCGAGGATTTAAGGTTCATTAACAAAATTAATGCCCATCAGGATGATCATACAAAGGGGAGAGATCAATAATGAAAAAGATAGAAAAAGTATTAGTAGCGAATAGAGGAGAAATTGCTATTCGTGTATTTCGCGCATGTACTGAACTTAATATTCGGACGGTTGCGATTTATTCGAAGGAAGATTCAGGTTCCTATCATCGATTTAAAGCGGATGAGGCATACTTGGTTGGTGAAGGAAAAAAACCAATTGATGCCTATTTAGATATAGAGGGGATTTTAGAAATAGCAAAAAATGCTGGTGTAGATGCAATTCATCCAGGCTACGGGTTTTTATCTGAGAATATCCAATTCGCCATTCGATGTAAAGAGGAAGGGATCACATTCATTGGTCCAAAAAACCATCATCTTGATATGTTTGGTGACAAGGTAAAAGCAAAGGAGCAAGCGCTACTAGCAAAAATACCAGTAATTCCAGGTAGTGATGGTCCTGTTCATACTCTAGGTGAGGTTCAAGAATTTGGTGAGTCTTATGGCTATCCGATTATTATTAAGGCCTCCCTAGGGGGCGGTGGACGCGGAATGAGGATAGTCAATCATGCAGGAGAAGTAGAAGAGGCATATTCTCGTGCTAAATCTGAAGCGAAGGCTGCATTTGGAAATGATGAAGTGTATGTTGAAAAGTTTATAAAAAACCCAAAACATATTGAAGTGCAAATATTAGGTGATGACGAAGGGAATATTGTTCACTTATTTGAAAGAGACTGTTCGGTACAAAGGCGACATCAAAAAGTTGTAGAAGTTGCCCCATGTGTTTCACTTTCTGATCAATTACGCGAAAAAATTTGTCAAGCCGCGGTCCATTTAATGAAAAAAGTCAATTATGTTAATGCAGGAACTGTAGAATTTTTGGTTTCTGGTGATCAATTTTATTTTATTGAGGTTAATCCTCGTGTACAGGTAGAACATACGATTACTGAAATGATAACAGGCGTAGATATTGTCCAATCTCAAATAATGATTGCAGAGGGCCATTCACTACATAGTGATAAAGTTAGTATACCTAACCAAGAAGAAATTAAAATTAACGGCTTTGCCATCCAATCCAGGGTAACAACAGAGGACCCATTAAATCACTTCATGCCGGATACTGGCAAGATTATGGCTTACCGTTCTGGTGGTGGATTCGGTGTACGATTAGATGCTGGGAATGGTTTTCAAGGAGCAGTTATTACACCGTACTACGATTCTTTATTAGTTAAACTTTCGACCTCTGCTATGTCTTTTGATCAAGCGGCAGCAAAAATGGTTAGAAATTTGAAGGAATTCAGAATAAGGGGGATTAAAACAAATATTCCATTCCTTATTAATGTAATAAAACATAAAAAGTTTATTACTGGTGAGTATGATACTTCCTTTATCGATACGACTCCAGAATTATTTGAATTTCCAGTTAGCCGTGACCGCGGTACTAAAATGCTTAGCTATATAGGAAATGTGACCATTAATGGTTTTCCAGGGTTAGAAAAGCGCGAAAAACCAAATTTTGAAAAAAGTAGAGTACCAAAAATTAATCATATTGAGAAAGCTAATTCGGGAACAAAGCAAATCCTGGACCAAAGTGGTGCAGATGGTTTAATAAAATGGATTAAATCAAAAGATGAGGTACTTTTAACTGATACAACTTTCAGGGATGCTCATCAGTCTTTATTAGCGACAAGGGTAAGAACACATGATATTCAGAAAATCGCTGAGCAAACATCCAAATTACTACCTGAGTTATTTTCATTAGAGATGTGGGGTGGCGCGACATTTGATGTAGCCTATCGCTTCTTAAAAGAAGACCCATGGGAGAGATTGATTAAATTAAGGGAACAAATCCCTAATGTCTTATTTCAAATGCTATTTAGAGGATCAAATGCAGTTGGTTACAAAAATTATCCTGATAATATCATCCGTGAATTTATCCGCTTATCTGCAAATTTAGGTATAGATGTTTTTAGAATTTTTGATAGCCTCAATTGGGTAAAAGCAATGGAAGTAGCAATTGATGAAGTAAGACAAACAGGAAAAATTGCCGAGGCTGCTATTTGCTATACTGGGGATATAAATGATCCTATGAGACCAAAGTATAGCATACAATACTATAAAGACCTCGCAAAGGAATTAGAGAGCTTAGGGGCACATATACTTGCTATAAAAGATATGGCAGGTCTCTTAAAACCTCAAGCAGCTTATCGATTAATTTCTGAATTAAAAGATACAACGGATCTTCCAATCCATTTACATACACACGATACGAGTGGTAATGGATTATACACATATGCTAAAGCTATAGAAGCTGGTGTTGATATTGTTGATGTAGCACTTAATTCGATGTCAGGACTAACGTCACAGCCGAGCTTAAATGGTCTCGTTTATGCATTAGAAGGTACGGAAAGAAAACCAAATATAAATATCGATTCCATAGATAAACTTAATTATTATTGGGAGGATGTAAGAAAATATTACAGTGGATTCGAAAGTGGTATGAATTCCCCTCATACTGAAGTTTATCGTCATGAAATGCCTGGCGGACAATATAGTAATCTACAACAACAAGCGAAAGCAGTTGGACTTGGTGAACGTTGGGATGAAGTAAAGGAAATGTATCAAATAGTGAATCGCATGTTTGGTGATATCGTCAAAGTAACTCCTTCTTCAAAGGTTGTAGGAGATATGGCATTATTTATGGTTCAAAATGAATTAACTGAAAATGAAGTTCTTTCTCGAGGATTGAAGATAGATTTTCCAGATTCTGTCGTCGAATTTTTCCAGGGTTATTTAGGTCAGCCTGTTGGAGGTTTCCCTAAAGAATTGCAAAAAGTGATTCTAAAAGATCGTAAACCTATCACTGTTCGCCCTGGTGAATTAATGGAGAATGTAGATTTACTCGAACTAAAAGAAAAACTATCTAAAGAAATAGGTAGGGAAGCATCTGAATATGACACATTGTCCTATGCATTATATCCAAAGGTATTTTTAGAATATGAAAAAGTCACGCAACAATTTGGTAATATTTCAGTGATTGATACACCAACTTTTCTATATGGAATGACGCTCGGTGAAGAAATAGAAGTTGAAATTGAAAAAGGAAAAACCTTATTTGTTCAATTAGTCTCTATTGGTCAACCACGTGTTGATGGGACTAGAGTTGTTTATTTTGAATTAAATGGTCAACCACGAGAAGTGATCATTAAGGATGAGAGTATTAAATCTGCTGTTGCAAATAAAGTAAAGGCAGATTCGAAAAATGAACAACATATTGGTGCAACGATGCCAGGAACGGTCATTAAACTAATGGTTGATAAAGGGGATAGAGTCAATCAAGGTGATCATTTAATGATAACAGAGGCAATGAAAATGGAAACAACTGTTCAAGCACCGTTTACAGGTGTAGTCAAAGAAATTTACGTTCAAAATGGTGAAGCTATTCAAACAAATGATTTATTAATTGAACTGAATAGAGAATAATAGGAAAGGTGGCCGAGAATGGGCCACCTTTTTTATGATTATTTAGTTTGTTTTGAATTACTATTACTTCTACCTATTAATAATATGAAATAGCTTAAAAGTCCAAATAAACAAGAAATAAATAATGCATGTGCAAGTGCAATATATAGATTCAATCTCGTGAAGATAACTAGAGCTCCTGCAATTACTTGTAAACAGACTAAAATAAATGCAATAATCCATCCTCTATAAATGACTACCTGATCTTTGTAGTGTTTAATACTTAAATAAGTAATATAAGCAATCCATAGAAAGATAATCCCTGCAGCTAAACGATGTCCCATTTGAATCCATTGATGTAAGTTGGTTGGTAATCCAATAGAATCGTTTAAGCAAAATGGCCAATCCCTGCAAACTAAACTTGAATGAGTATGGCGAACAAGAGCCCCAGTGTATACAACCATATAACTATAGATTGTGACAGCAATCGTATGAAATTTCATTCGTTTATCAATAATGATACTTGAAGCATCGAATTTTTGATCCACTTCAAAAATGAGTAAGGTCAATAAAAATACAGAGGCAAAAGAAATAAGTGATATTCCGAAATGCAGTGCCAATACAAAGTCAGATTGTCCCCATACAACTGCTGCAGCCCCTACTAGTGCTTGTAAAATTAAAAAGAAAAGAGATAAAATTACTAGAAATTTTGTTTCCCTTTTATGTCCAATTGTTTTCCATGCCCAAATTGATAATATGAGTAATAGAATTCCTACACCACCTGATACTAAACGATGGGCAAGTTCAATAACTGTTTCTATTGTAATATGGCTCGGAATAACCTGCCCATGACATAATGGCCACGATCTACCACATCCCATCTCAGAACCAGTTTTGGTTACTAATGCCCCGCCAATAAGAACGAAGAGCATACCGAGAGACGTTAAGGTCGCGAGCCATCTTAATCCTCGATGCAATCTATTCACCTTCTTCTAATTGTCATTCTATATTATTTATCTATGCAAATGAATGATTAATAAAATTGATTCACTTAATGATAGTACATAATTACTGCTAAAAAGACAACCGATAAAATGTTACAATTCATGGACCTTTACTAGTAAAAAAGTATTTTTGAGTTAATTACATGGACAATCTGCTAAGAGTATATTTATAATAAGGAAGCGTGAGTAGAAATAGACACATTTTAGACATAAAAGCGTTGGAAAAATGTCACAAAAATCGGCTCGGATATGTTTTAATATGAAGTTGATGGATTAAAAAAGGGTGGGGGATTATCAACCATAAAGTCTATTTTTATGTAGTTTGTGGTAAACTTTGACTAGAATCATGACATATATAATATTACTTTTATACATAATAATAGTAATCGTGAACAATTAGCGAAAATTTGTTGAAATATAGAAATACAAGGAAATTTGTTTTATAGTAATATTATATATGTTGTTTACAAAGTCACTTAGTTAAAAGTTTATTGCTAGTACATAGCGAGGATCAATGCTGTAGAGAAAGGGGGGGGAAGTATGTCGAACAGTCGAGTTATCGAAATTGACAGCTCCGGTGTTGCAGAAACAACAGCATTAAAAGATTTTTTATCTTTAATTAAAATTGGAATTGTCAATTCAAATTTAATCACAACGTTTACGGGTATGTGGTTAGCTTTAGTAGTAACCAATCAACATTTTTTACAGTCTTTAGATACAGTAATTCTCACATTGCTGGGTTCTGCACTAATAATAGCTGGATCTTGTAGTATTAATAACTATATTGATCGTGACATTGATCCTATTATGAGTCGAACCAAATCCAGACCGACAGTAACTGGTAAAATGAGTGGAGCGAAAGTCTTAACTATTGGTTTATCCTTCATTACTGTTGGAACTATTCTATTATTTTTTACATCGATAACTGCAGGAGTTATAGGTATTATAGGAATATTTAGTTATGTAGTTCTTTACTCCATGTGGTCAAAACGCTTATATGTAAGTAATACAATAGTTGGTAGCATTTCTGGTGCAGTACCGCCACTTATTGGTTGGGCAGCTGTAGATCCCAATTTGGATATCATGGCATGGGTACTCTTTTTAATGATGTTTATCTGGCAGCCTCCACATTTTTATGCATTAGCAATGAAACGTTGCGAGGAATATAGAGCAGCAAACATTCCAATGCTACCGGTTGTTAAAGGATTTGAAGTGACTAAACGCCATATTGTATTTTGGGTAGCGTGTTTACTACCATTACCATTTTTCCTCATGCCTCTTGGTATAGCATTTGTTATTTTAGCAACTGCATTTAATATCGGGTGGCTAGTGATGGGAATTGCAGGGTTTAAAATGAAAGATGATTTGAAGTGGGCAAAAATAATGTTTGTCTATTCTTTAAACTATCTAACCATCTTATTTGTAGCAATGGTAATCGTTACCGTCATTTAACTTTGGGAATTCTTTCTTTATTTTAAGAAGTCCACATATATAACAGTCCTTGTTACTAAAAGACATAAAATGAAAGTGGGGTTTGATTAAGCTATGAAACAATGGCTGAAAAAATGGCGTCTTGTCTCAGTTCTTGCTGTATTGGCGCTTGCTCTTTCCGGCTGTGGTGAGCCATTCTTATCAACATTGAAGCCAGCCGGTGAAGTTGCTCAGAAGCAATTCGATTTAATGATTTTGAGCGTAAGTATAATGGTACTTGTAATTTTAGTAGTTGTAGTAATTTTCTTAACAGCTATCATTCGTTTCCGACGTACAAAAGAAAAAGAGAACATGATTCCAAAACAAGTTGAAGGTAACCACGTTCTTGAAATTGTATGGACAGTTATTCCAATTATCTTATTGGTTATTCTAGCTGTTCCAACAGTTGCAGCAACATTTAATTTTGGTGATACAAAGGCAATGGAGAAAAAAGACAAAGATGGCAATCCGAAAGAGCTTGTAATCAATGTCCGTTCTAACCTTTATTGGTGGGAATTTGAGTACCCAGGCCAAGGAATTGTAACGAGCCAAGATTTAGTTGTTCCAACAGATCAAAAAGTTTATTTTTCATTAAAATCTTCTGATGTAAAACATTCATTCTGGATTCCAGCAGTTGGTGGGAAAATGGATACGAATGTTGATAACATTAATAAATTTTGGTTAAAGTTTGACAGCAAAAAAGCTGAAGAAGCAGGAAATCTTTTTTATGGAAAATGTGCTGAGCTTTGCGGACCATCACATGCTTTAATGGACTTTAAAGTAAAAACGATGTCTCAAGCTGATTTTTCACAATGGGTTAAAGATATGAAGAACGTTGGTAAGGATGGAGTACAACCAACAACAGCTTCTGAAGAACAAGGACAAGAAATATTTAAGAAAAACTGTATTAGTTGTCACGCTATTTCACCAGACAACGGTACTCCTGAAACAGCACGTCTAGCTCCAAATTTAACAACATTTGGTGAACGTGAACGTGTTGCAGGTATTTTAGATCATAATAAAGAAAATGTAAAAAAATGGATTAAAGACCCACAGGCATATAAACCTGGTAATGAAATGCCTGCTTTTAAAGATAAGCTAAATGAACAAGATTTAGATGCTTTAGCAGATTATTTAATGGGTTTAAAAGTGCAACATTAATTGGTTATTAAGGCATAAAGGGAGGTTTAACTGTGAGTAGTAAAGCTCAGAAAAGAGGCTTTGGTGCTGTCATTTGGGACTACTTAACAACGGTAGACCATAAAAAGATTGCAATTCTTTATTTGATTGCTGGGGGATTGTTCTTTTTAATCGGTGGTATTGAGGCATTGATTATTCGTATTCAGCTTGCATTTCCTGATAGTAATTTTGTAAGTGCAGGCCTATATAACGAAGTTCTTACCATGCATGGAACAACAATGATATTCTTAGCGGCGATGCCACTTGTATTTGCATTTATGAATGCTGTCATGCCGTTACAGATTGGTGCGCGTGACGTTGCGTTTCCATTTATCAATTCTTTAGGTTTTTGGTTATTCTTCTTTGGGGGACTTTTCTTAAACTTATCTTGGTTTTTAGGTGGCGCTCCTGATGCAGGTTGGACTTCATATGCATCACTTTCACTTGAATCACCTGGACATGGTGTAGACTTTTATGCATTAGGATTACAGATTTCTGGTTTTGGTACATTAATGGGGGGAATTAACTTTTTAGTTACCATCATTAATATGCGTGCGCCAGGTATGACTTATATGCGTATGCCGATGTTTACTTGGACAACATTTGTTACATCTGCATTAATTCTTTTCGCATTCCCTCCATTAACAGTTGGAATGTTTATGTTAACTTTTGACCGGATGTTTGGGGCACAATTCTTTGAGGTTGCCGGTGGAGGTAACACGATTATTTGGGAACATTTATTCTGGATTTTTGGACACCCAGAAGTTTATATCTTAATCTTACCAGCGTTTGGTATTTTCTCGGAAATCTTTGCTGTATTTTCAAGAAAAAGATTGTTCGGATACTCATCAATGGTCTTTGCAACGGTCCTAATCGGATTCCTTGGATTCATGGTTTGGGCTCACCATATGTTTACGGTTGGTCTTGGTGAGGTAGCCAATGCAATCTTCGCTGTTGCAACAATGACGATTGCGATTCCAACAGGGATGAAAATCTTTAACTGGTTATTAACTATGTGGGGCGGTAATATTAAATTTACAACTCCAATGTTATGGGCTGCAGCGTTTATCCCTTCATTCCTAATGGGTGGGGTAACAGGTGTAATGCTAGCAGCAGCGCCAGCAGATTATCAATATCATGATACTTATTTCGTAGTAGCTCACTTCCACTATGTTATTGTTGGTGGTGTTGTATTTGCTCTAATCGCAGGTACTCAATTCTATTGGCCAAAAATGTTTGGTACGATGTTAAATGAGGCACTAGGAAAAATAACATTCTGGACATTCTTAATTGGATTCCATTTAACATTCTTTATCCAACATTTCTTAGGATTAATGGGTATGCCACGTCGTATTTGGAAGTTCCTTCCGAATCAAGGTTTAGATACAGGAAACTTAATCAGTTCTATTGGGGCTGCTTTCATGGCCTTTGGTGTAATTGTCATGTTAATCAATATTGTCATTACATCTGTACGTAATAAAAAAGTTGGCAACGATCCATGGGGAGATGGACGTACACTTGAGTGGGCACTCCCATCACCACCACCTTTCTATAACTTTAAACAACTTCCATTAGTGCGTGGAGTTGATACATGGTGGATTGAAAAAATGGAAGGTAAAAAAGAATTAACACCTGCTGAACCACTTGGTGATATCCATATGCCAAATGGATCTATATTACCAGTATTTATTTCTTTTGGGTTATTCATCGCTGCCTTTGGTGCTATGCATCATCGTGACGAAGGTAATACTTGGGGAATTCCAGTTTTAGTTATTGGTTTAGCTATAGCATTAGGCTCTATGCTCATTCGATCTCTTAAAGATGATCATGGATTCCACATTCATAAAGAAGAATTAATTGAAGATGATAACGATAAGGGGGTTAAGGCGTAAATGCATGTTGAAGAAAAATTCACACCAAAAACATGGCCTGAAGCACCTGAAAAAGCTACCCTCGAAGGGAAAAATAAATTTTTAGGATTCTGGTTATTTCTTGGCGGCGAAACTGTATTATTCGCTTCCCTTTTTGCAACATATATTGCCTTAAAGGATAAAGTACCAGATCCTTCAATGGCACATGCGAAAGACCTATTTGAATTACCATTATCATTTATTGCTACAATGCTGTTATTGACAAGTTCAATTACCAGTGTATATGCAATGTATCATATGAAAAACTATAGCTTTAAGAAGATGCAAGCATGGTTACTTGTAACAGTTATCTTAGGTGCTGCATTCTTAGGATTAGAGATTTATGAATTCAATCATTATGTTCATGAATTCGGTCATACATTTACAAGCAGTGCATTTGGATCTGCCTTCTATACATTAGTTGGTTTCCACGGTGCCCACGTTGCTTTTGGATTATGTTGGATCTTGTCATTAATGATTCGTAATGCAGGTCGTGGTTTAAGTCTATACAACGCTCCAAAGTTTTACGTTGCAAGTTTATACTGGCATTTTATTGACGTTGTGTGGGTATTCATTTTCACAGTCGTATACTTAATGGGAATGGTGGGATAAGAATATGACAAATGAACAATTAAATTCCGGTAACCCTCGTGTAGATTATGAATATCGTCGCAGAAAGAATGCAGAGGAAATGAAGTATCAAGTAATCTCATTTATCTTAATGATATTACTAACACTAATAGCTTTTGGTGCAGTAGCTGCGGATTTATCAAAATGGTTTATCATTCCATTTATATTATTGTTGGCTGTTGTGCAAGTAATATTTCAACTATATTACTTCATGCATATGAGCCATAAAGGTCATGAAGCTCCACAGCTATTCATGTATTCTGGTGCATTAGTGGGATTTTTAACTCTGTTAACATTTTTCACGATTATTTGGTGGTAAGAAAAAAATCCAGTCGAAAGACTGGATTTTTTAATTTAGCGATCGGGTTCAGAAATAGTCTGATCCTCGTTTCGGTACTAGTCGATAAAAAATTTTTTTAGAAATGAATAGGATTCTCTTTTATAAGGGCTTATTTATTAAACGTTTGACTAATAATTAAATTGATAAGTCTTTCATTCCACTATGAAAAGAGCGTCTCCTGTATAAGAAATTGAATAAAGGCACAGTAGTTCTTTTATAAAAGCAAAAAAAATATAAAAACAGTCCTTTATTTTAATAGTAAAGTTGCATGGACAAGTTTTCTAATAAAAAACTGTCAATAACTTGTCATCTGGCAAGATTGAACATTAGTTAGGACAAAAGTATAATGAAGGATGAAAGATAAAAAACTTGTATGGTAGTACTCTATAATTAGCGTACAAGGGAAAAAAGAGGTGAAGGCATTTGCCTATAAGTATATTTGGTTTTCAAGCGCTATGGAGTCCATTTTTTATGATTACAATATTATTTATGACGGTTTTATATTTTCTGATAACAATAAAATGGCGAAAAGATTTTAAAAATAGTGAACCATTAACCAAAAAGCAAGCCATTTATTTTATAATTTCAATGATCCTTCTTTATCTTGTGAAGGGATCGCCTATTGATTTATTAGCTCATATTATGTTCACCTATCATATGGTTCAAATGTCAATTTTATTGATTATCATGACTCCATTATTGATGTTAAGTATACCTAATTGGCTATGGGAGGCATTTTTAAAGTTACCAGTTATTAAACCAATCTTTCGTTTTTTTACAAAGCCCATTTTAGCTGTCGTTCTATTTAATGTTTTATTCTCTTTTTATCACATACCATTTATATTTGACACAATTAAGATGAGTGAAACATTGCATGGTGGGTATACAATGCTATTATTCATTTTTGCATTGTTTATGTGGTGGCCATTATTAAATAGTCTACCTGATCAAACACAGTTGAGTGGAATTAAGCGGGTAGGTTACCTATTTGCTAGTGCAATATTGCTAACACCTGCCTGTGGAATACTTATATTTGCGGGAAAACCGTTATATGAAACCTATTCGAATGGGGCAGTATGGCTGCAGGCTATGACACTTTGTGTACCTACAGATACATTAGCAGGTTTAAATTTAAGTGGACCAGAATTATTCTCTACGCTTCCAGTAACAGAGGATCAACAATTGGGTGCCATTATTATGAAACTTGTTCAAGAGGTTATTTATGGATTTGTCCTTGCAAGAATTTTTTATGAATGGTTCAAAAAGGATCAAATAGAAGCGGAAGAGTTTACGCAACGAGCAATGATGGAACAACATCCGCAACCAACGGAATAAAATTTTAACTTAATTATTTTCTTTTGAGGGGAGAAACTATGTCAGTTCCTGTGTTACCTACTATAAGTACTTCGTGTATTGTTATTAGTGCCATATTTGTTGCCATTGGATGGAATTTAATTAGAAAGAAAAAAATAGATCAACATATGAGAGCAATGACAATCGCTGCTATTTTTGCAGTAGTATTTTTTCTTATTTACTCATCAAGAACTATTTTTATTGGAAACACTTCATTTGGTGGCCCAGATAATTTAAAAATATATTATACAGTATTTTTAATTTTTCATATCAGTCTTGCAACTATAGGCGCAGTTCTTGGAATTATTTCTTTATGGAGCGGTTATAAGGATCGTATTTCGTTCCATCGCAAGTTAGGGCCTATTACAAGTATTATTTGGTTTCTTACTGCGATTACCGGCGTTGTAGTCTATCTTCTACTTTATGTTTTTTATCATGGAGGGGAAACTACCTCAGTAATAAAAGCAATTTTAGGATTTTAAACCATTCTTTATTAAAGTTTTTTTGGAATAGAGAATGCTCTTTAATATTTATGGGGAAAATTCCATGTTTATAAAAGTAAAAAGAGTGCAGATAATCTTCTCTGCACTCTTTCTTTCTTATTCCGCAAATGCTTCTATCTCTTTCTTCAATGAATTTAGTAATTCTTCACATTGCTTAACAAGATGTGATGGATATACCTCGTCATCGCCATACTCAACCCCATGTGGGTAATAATGTTTACCTAAAATAGGTGTCATTAATTGCATATGTGCATCAAACGTATCAACATCGCCTTCAACTGCATAGGCTTGTACACGAAGATAATATGTTCCTTCTCTTATGATAAATTTACGATCATAAGAAACACGTTCGTAATCCCACTGCTCTGCACGGATCATACCATATTTTTTCATAATATCATCTAGTCTGTTTAAATCTGCTTTAAATAATTGAATCCCGATGTTCTCGAAGTTCATCTCTTATTTCCCTCCTAATGCTAAAAAGAACAAAAATAAAAAATAGCCAAATTCTCTCATGTTTAATAATAGTCTAAAATAATCTTTCTTGCAATGAATACATTGTGAATTATCAGTGATTATCAATACGTTCAAATTTGAAGAATCCGTTAGTCATATTATGTGCGTATGAAATAAATTCATGAATGGTTTATAGAAAAAGAAGGATGAAACGTTTATATATTTTTATAATCAATAACAGAAATAGTTATGTATTCCCACTATTCTTTTTTTCTAACCATTCATAAAGTATAAATGCTATAATAAGTATAGTAATAAAGATTTATTCAATAAAAACAAATAAAATAGTAGAGATACTTTTAATATAAATTCATATAATGTATATTCCTTGGAATATCCAGAATATTTAGAAGGAGGGGCGGATCTGCGTACACTTTTTAAAGTTTTTATCATTCTCGTTATTATATTTATATTAAGTCTATATTTCCATTTAAAACCTGACAATGAAAGTGTTATTCTTGATAGCAATATTAATAAAGAAACCCCTATGGATAATGAACAAGCCAAAAATTCACGTTCTGAATTAAAGCAAGGATATGAAAGGCCAAAAGTAGGTATATCTACTTATATTGGTGAATCTTCAAACAAAATTATTAAAAAATACGGTGAGCCTATAAGAAAAGATCCGTCCGCATATGATTATGAATGGTGGATTTATAATACAGGTGAGTCATATTTCCAGGTAGGAGTGTATAAAGGGAAAATTGTAACCATTTACGCTATCGGAAAAGATAATGATATAACACCATTTTCTATAGGAGAAAACATACAAAAAATTTATCAAAATATCTTCTTGGATACAGATATTACTGTTCAATATGAAGAAGGTACTTATCGTTTTGAACTCACTGAAGAGGATTTAAATATTCGACCATTAGTACAATTAGGATCTATTTATGCCCAATTATCTTTTGATAAATTTAAAGGAACACTATCCAGTGTTCGTTTTATGGACAAAGAAACCTTGATTAAACAACGTCCCTATGAAATGAGCTACCGTGGACGCTTAGTAGATCCTATGCCAATTGTTGATTCGAAATGGCGTCCAATTGAATTGGGAAGTGAAAAACAAATCTTTGATCTTACTAATATTATTCGTGAACGGTTTGGATTAAATAAATTAGAATGGGATCAAAAAACTGCTGATGTTGCGTATAAACATAGCAAGGATATGTTCTCTGAAAAGTATTTTTCACATGAATCTCCTAAATATGGTGACTTAAAGAAACGCTTAGATTCTGAACAAGTGTTTTATCAACTAGCAGGCGAGAATATCGCTGCACAATACATGGATGGACCATCAGCTGTTGAAGGTTGGCTTAATTCGGAGGGGCATAGGGAATCATTACTTGAAAGTAAATTTACACACATAGGGGTTGGGGTTTATCAGAAATATTATACACAAAATTTTATAGAGAAAAGCTGGGAAAAATAAACCTGCTTGTTATTGGACCTTGTATAACTCTACATGTAGAGGTTATACAAGGTTTTTTACTTCAAAAACGCATTTTTTGACCACTCTTTTTTGTACATCATATACTTTATTATACAGCTGAAAATAATTGCAAAATTTTAATAAGGGTATTACAGAAGTAGCGGAGAAAGAAAAAACCTTTTTGTTATTTTTTTATAATAAAAAAAGTTCCTGAACAATGAGCGATTTTCTTTCCATCATTTCGATGAACTGAACCTTCAATGACTAGAGTTTTTGTCCCTTTGTGTATAACTTCAGCGGATGCTCTTAAAGATTCTCCTATTCCAGGTGCAATATAATAGATTGAAAGGTTGGATGTAACAGCACCATACCCGGTAGGTAAAAGACTATTGGCTAATGTACCCATTGCTGTATCCAAAATAGTAGCCGTTACCCCGCCATGTACAATTTGTAAAGAATTTTCAGTTAGAGCACTAATTGGGATGGTAATCTCACACTTTTGGTCACTTATATCTCGATCCATATGTAGGATTCCGTCAATAAAAGTATAATTAACCTTTTCCTGTTTGCGTTTGACTCCATTTAATAGCTGATACATAACCTTTAGATCATCCTCATTTGCATTTTGAAGACATTCATTAAATAAAGCAAGTAAGTTTTCCTTCATGTTGTTATCCCTCTTTGTGAATTATTTTACTATTCTTAGTATTTCTTTTATCTTATCAAATAAAATCAATAGTGAAAACATACTCACCTTTTTTTGAATCAATCATATTCTATTAATGGATAGGCAAAAAACCATTGATTATTTTAAGTAAATAGTTGTTATGTTGAAGGAAACCTCTTCATCCAAAACATGTTATATATCGTTAGCTTTATCATATATGAGGTGAATGATTATGGGGAATAGTAAACTTCACCCTTCAGTTGAGAAATTTAAAGCCTTTGTGAAAACCCATCCAAAAATTATCCAAGATGTCAGGAATGGAAATCATACCTTGCAAGAACTTTATGAAGAATGGTATCTACTTGGAGAAGAAGATCCATACTGGGAAAAATTTCAAAGTGAAGGGAATGAAACTTTAGATTCTACAGCGAATAAAAAAGACACAAAAAGTGGAGGATGGATGAATCAAATTGGGAACATTATACAAAAGGTTGATGCTAATCAGATGCAAAATCACTTAAATAATTTGAGCCAAGTAATCGCCTCCGTTCAAGGGGTACTTTCCCAATTTCAAGGACAAAATTCAAGTGTAAATACTACACAAAATACTACTCAAAATCCATTTTCTTTCCGAAAAGATTGAGGGAGGCGATGATAAATGAGAAAGGAAATAATTGATTATATTTATTCAAAAAATGATTTAAAAGAGTTTTTGAGGAATCAACCAGCTTGGTATAGAAAGTTGACAAGAAATCCTGAGGAAATTAAAAAATTTGAAATTGCTTCCTTACATTTTTTTGAAAAGACCATACCTCAGCGTGTCGAGAAACTTTCAAGCAATCTTCAAATGGCATCAATGATGATGGGGATGTTACAAGGGCTATATTCACAAAAATAATTTATTTAGGCTCTTTTCGTTTAATGTGTTGCTTTTGTAAAGCCTTACTGCCGACTATTACATCTAACCAAGGCTCTGGGCGTAACTATGAAGTTTTCTCATGAAGATGAGGAGAGTTGAGGTTTTTAACTAATATTTTCTAGTCAAAACCTTATCTAAATAGCAAAAAGTTTAAGAAAAGAGCCTTATTATTAATAATTCCTTTTCGTTAATTAACTTTAGACCTGGATGATGGTGTTGGGAAAATATATGGATCTAAATGTAGAAGAGGGCCATACATAGTACAAATTGTCGCACATTTTTCATTAAAAAATGTGTATTTTTTTGAGTAAAAATCCTTGTTTAGCAGATGCTAATGATAAGGAGTGATAATCATGCGTGGTCTAATTTGTTTAATACTTATTCTCATTGTATTGAGTGGATGTAGACAAACTATACCAAAACCAGAGTCTTATAATGCTGAGGCCTCTGAGAACAATAAAGTAGTACAGTCCAATCCCAAAACTACCATAAAACATGTAATTCAAGGCTCTGATGTCTTTGTAGAGTGTATGGTACCAAGCATCTCATTTTCAGGTATGAATAAAAACGTTGAACGTGGAAAAATAAAAGTTTATGTAGATGGTGCCTTACATGGGGAGTACTATACAGCTGCATTTGTCATGAAGGGACTATCCAAGGGCGTACATCATATTAAAATTGAAGTGGTTAAGTTAAATAATAAAAGTCATGGATTATCAAAAGAATTCTATGTAACGATTTAATATTTAATATTTGCTTGGTGATTAGAGTCAACCATTCGCATGCTCACTGAAAACATGGTAAAATAAAAGTTGGAGGTGAGCTTTTTGCTTGCAACTATGGAAAGATTACAAATAATTACTGAAGCGCAGAAGTTAGCCGAAATGGTGCTACAATCTGAAGCTGCAGATGAATATAGAAAGAGCTTTTTAAAATTAAACAATGATCTACAGACACAGAAAAAAATAAAAGAATTTGTTAAGATGAAAGATTTATACTCAGAGGTACAAAGATTTGGTCGATATCATCCGGATTATAAAACAATCAACATCAGGACACGTGAAGCAAAGCGGGAAATGGATCTAGATGAAAACGTTGCTGCATTTCGTAAGGCGGAAAATGCATTACAGGATATTCTAGACCAAATTAGTGTAATTGTTGGGAAATCTGTGTCTCCTCATATTAAGGTGCCAACAGGTAATCCTTTTTTCGATGCCGGTTCTTCATGTTCAGGTGGATGTGGTTCTGGCGGAGGTTGTAGTTGTTCTGCATAAAGTTAGTAACCAATACAGAGTTTATTTGCAAAAAAGATTCTGACATTGATAGAGATATGCAAAATATGTTAAAATGATGTGAATGAGGGATTAAGGGGATAAAATATGTTTAATGAAAGACAAAGCTTAATTATTTGGCTTTATAATTTAAAACATGCAAAGACTCTGAGAAGGTTTGGAAATGTTCATTATGTTTCAAAAAGAATGAAATACGTTGTTCTCTATTGTGATCGACAAGAAATTGAAGAATTGCAGGAAAAGTTTTCTTCAATGCCATTTGTACGAAAAGTAGATCTTTCCTGGAAGCCATTCTTAAAAACAGAATATGAAAATTCAAAACCAGATAAGGCAAAAGAGTATGATTATAAAATTGGATTATAATACAAGAAGGTTGGTGAAGCACCAACCTTTTTTTATTTATTTAGGCTCTTTTCTTAAACATTGTTGCTATTTAAAGAAAGTTATAACAAATAACTATCGTCTGAAGACCACTACACTTTTCATTTTCCTTAGAAAAGTACTGCAAACTCCATAAGAATCGATGAATTTTTTACACCTAGTAATAAACTATACAAAAACAGTCTTTCTTGAAGAATTACAAGGACTTATTGCATCGGTGGAATATAGTGATTGAGTCTAAGGATTCCAATCAAATATTGATAAAATAAAGCATTTTCAGCGAATTCGCGCGAATTTTTGACTTCAATTTCGATTATTTGTTTGCCTAATTTCTCAGCAATCTGATTAAATAAATCAAAACGTTTATTTGGCAATATATGTGGATTTGGAATGCCCTCACGGCAAATATATAGTGCCTGAAACTCTCCTGGATCTGTAGGCTGAAGAACAACAACAAGCGAAGTCATAGGTTTTTCTTCAATTGTTGTGTGTAACGCCATTAAATGTGCTAAACGATGTTGATTAGCATTAGCTAATTCGATAAGTTCATAAATATCTGAGTATCCTTCACCTAATTCTATAAAACGTTGTAACATGTTCTCTTCCTCTTTATATTAATTTTTTATAAATGATAAAAGATTCTATAAAAATCCAATAAATATTTACACCTAGAAAAACAGCTCCTCATTATTGTATCATTGTGATAGCAAACAGAGAAGTATTCGAGATCAAATTAGAAATAATTAATTAAAGGGGAAAAAGGATGTTTCGTAAGTCAGTGGTAAAATATTTGATTTTTTTTCTGTTCATTTTCATCGGTAGTATACTTTATTTCCAATGGCATGGTTATTCAAGTGAACAAAAAAAGCAAGAAGTAGAAAAAGCAAGTCAAACGATTACAATTGAACATAATAATCGTACCTTTTATATTAAGCAAGTCATACACTCACTATCAAGTGGTACGTATTCAATTGAATGGCCAAGTGGCATTGAAAATCTAATTTGTATTGTTGGAGAAAAACAACAAAAATGTGTCTGGGAAAATGAAAATAAGTCTAAATTAAAGGTCGATTCAGATCGTATTACATTTCAATATGAATTAAAAGAAAACGGAAACCGGGTTGCCTTCCTATTAAAAGATTGGTTTTTTAAGCTTTCATCTTTAAATATAGCAGATAGTAAAATCAATTTAATAGAAAAGCAATATAAGCATGGGAACTGGATAACGCCCTCTAATAATACGACGATAAAGCAAAAAAAATGGATTAATTACTTTGTTTTTGATTTTAAAGGACAGGCTACCAATCTTTATTGGCAAAATAATGAATTAGAGGGAGAAAAGTTAAATGATTGGCTCACGTTTTATCATCAAAAAACTATAAATCTCCCATCAATTAATACGAGTCTAATAGAAAATCTAATTAAAAAACCTAACCCGATCGCGGTTATTATGACTAATTCCTATCCACAAACATTGCTGCCGTCACTTCTTATTTTGAATCCAAACGCTTCACCTAAAGAGATAGAGGAACGGATTAGCCGAGAGGTCATTAAGCAAGCTCTTACCTTTAAAACGAAAGAAGAGTGGATGTCAGATATTATTGTTTCAGCACAGTTAAAAAGAGCAGTTGGTTCTAATAAAGCTAAGAATATGTACGAAAATATAAAGGCAACGATTGGCGAGGAAAAGTTAAACCATTGGGTAGAACGGATTTTCAGTGAAACCTCAAATATGACCAGTGAAAAGTTAGATCAATTATTTGAAAAAACAACAGGATATGGCACAACATTTTTTTCAGATAATCATATCTATGAATTTCCAATGAAGCCTTTTATTACATTTGACCCAAGATCAATTAGTGTAAAAGGAAAAGAGGTAAGCGGGTTACATCTGTATTCTTATCAAGATAAGAAATACCTTTCCTTTTTAAAATTAGCTAAGGCTTTAGGATATGAGATAAAAAATAATGAACAGGAACAATCTATTATACTTACAAGTGGAGAAAATCAATTTCATTTTTATTTGCAAGGAAAAACATTTACATTTAATGGGGATAAGTATGGTTTACTCTCTAATCCTTTTTTAAAATTGAATCATGAATATTTTATTGATATAAATTGGGCTAAGCAAATTTTTAATACAAAAATTAGTGAAACAAATAAAGAAATACAAATATTTGATTAAAGCATGTATGAAGTTTGTCACTCCTTTCTGGTGCTAAAAGAAGGTTGGTGTCTTCAACCGATATTAATTCGTTTAAACTTCCCTTGGACAATATTTAATCAAAGAGTCAAATAATAAAAAACCCTGCAGATCGCTGCAGGGTCCTTCTATATCCTATGTAAAGGACAGAAGGCAAAGGGAGAGGAGAAACCGGAGGAAGAACTTATGGGGAAACGTAAGTCTTCTCCGCGGTTGGCAACAACATCGCAAAATGATGTTGCTAATTAAAGTATCACCATCATCGGCAAAATTATACATAATGTTTTAAGGTAGCCAAAAACAAAAAAATACAATTGTAAGGATTAAGTATACTACTTAGAAGAAGACAGTATTTGTATAGTTTGTTGCTTTTGTAAAAAAAGTTTCTTCATCCACAAAAAGATTCAGAGGTTCTTATGGGGTTTGCAGCTGATTTGTGTGGAATGAAGGTACGGAGGTCTACAGTTGATAGTTATGAGTTCCGACTTTTCTTAAATAGCAAGAAAGTTTGAGAAAAGAGACTAGCAGATAAACGATTTCACATTTCGCTTTTCCATGTTTCAACATTGTGGTAGGATAAGAAATGAAAATTTAGGAGCAATGTGGTGAATTGAATGAGAGTAATTTCTGGCAGCCAAAAAGGCAAGCAGTTGAAATCTGTTTCAGGAAATCAAACAAGACCAACTACTGATAAGGTTAAAGAAGCTATTTTTAATATGGTAGGACCTTATTTTGAAAAAGGCATTGGATTAGATTTATTTGCTGGAAGTGGTGGTCTTGGTATTGAAGGATTAAGCCGGGGGTTAGAAAAGGTTATTTTTGTTGACCGAGATCACCAGGCATATCAAACGATCAAATCGAATATTCACTCATGTGGTTTTGAAGAACAAAGTGAAATATATCGAAATGATTCAGAAAGAGCACTAAATGCGATAATAAAAAGAAATATACAATTTGATATTATTTTCCTAGATCCACCATATAAAAAGCAGAAATTAATTTCTTTACTAGAAATTATTGATAGGAAGAAATTACTAGTTGGAAGCGGTTACGTTGTTTGTGAACATAGTTCAGACATTCAATTACCAGATAATGTGGGAGAACTTGAACAGGTGAAAAAGGCGCAATATGGAATTATAAGTATTTCTATTTATAGTACGATTGGCAAAGGTGACTAAGGGGGAATTGAACATGGGGAGTATCGCAGTTTGTCCAGGTAGTTTTGATCCTGTTACATACGGACATTTAGATATTATAAAAAGGGCGGCTAAAGTATTTGATAAGGTATATGTCGTCATCTTAAATAATTCAGCTAAAAATCCTTTATTTACAGTGGAAGAAAGAGTTCGTTTAATTGAAGAGGTAACCAAGGTTATTCCAAATGTTTCTGTTGATTCATTTCAAGGCTTACTGGTTGATTATGCGAAAAGTGTTCAAGCCAATGCGATTATTCGGGGGCTTAGAGCTGTTTCTGATTTCGAATACGAAATGCAAATTACATCAATGAATAGGGTTCTAAATGAGGAAATTGAGACGTTTTTTATTATGACGAATAATCAGTATTCCTTTCTAAGCTCGAGCATTGTAAAGGAGGCTGCAAAGTATAAAGGCTCCATATCTGAACTTGTTCCACCTGAAGTAGAAAGAGCATTAAATGAAAAATATAGTAAATATAAAGAAAAATAGACGCGAGACTTGCGTCTATTTTTTTTGATTGGAAAATAAGGATCTTTGATAAATCAAAATATAAATGATTAATGATGTTATCGTAATAAGTGGACCTAACTGGACGCTCAAATGATATAAATATTCTAGTATGCCCTGTTGATCTTGTCCAAAGACAGGAAGAGTAACTGACGGATTAAAGGTTTCACGTAGATTCATATAAACTGGTTCCCAAATAAATATCGTAATAACAGCTGCGAAGATACCATGAAATATTCGAGCGATAAAGAATGGTTTAAAACGAATATCTGTCTGTGCAAGAATACTTGCTACCTGTGCTTGGATACTAAAACCGCCAAATCCAAGTATAAAACTAGTTAATATCGCTTGTTGGAAAAGCGTTGATTCTTTAACTCGACTAATAAGGTCACTGCCTATTGTAATTTCAAAAAGACCTGATATAAAAGGAATACTAAGCAGTTTCGGAAAATGTAAAACCGCGAAAAAATGTTCAATAACACTGGCTAATAGAGCGGTAATGTGAAGGTGATAGAGTAATCGATTCATTACAGAAAATAAAATGATAAATCCACCAATCATGAGCAATGTATGTATGGATGATGTGACTGCATCACCGAGTAATTTACCAATTGGTCTTTTATCTTCTATCCTAGTTTTATGTAGGGCACGAATTGCCTCCCAAATTGGAAATTTCCTTTTCTTTGCTGTCATACGTTCATATCGTGAATACCCATAAAATCTCATGATGATTCCAACAAAAAAGTTTCCTAAATAATGAGCAATCGCAAAAAGAATTCCTAAATTCTTATCGTGAAAAAAACCAACAGATACAGCAACGAAGATAAATAAAGGGCTTGAATAATTTGTAAAGGAAACGAGTCTTTCTGCTTCAATTTTTGAAAGCTGTCTTTCTTGCCTCAATCGTGCAGTGATCTTAGCTCCTGCGGGATTCCCTGAAGCCATCCCCATTGCCCAAGCAAAACCGCCAACACCTGGAACCCTAAATAATGGTCTCATAAGAGGTTCGAGGATAACACCGATAAATTTCACGACACCAAAGCCGATTAGTAATTCTGAAATAACAAAAAAGGGAAAAAGAGAAGGGAACACCGTTTCCCACCAAATTTTTAAGCCTCTTACAGATGCTCCAAATGTTTGTTCAGGAAGGATAATCATGGATATAGCCATTAAAGTTGCCCCTGAAGCTAAGAATATCGTTTTAAGTTTTGACAGTATCAAGCTTTGTTCCTCCCCTATTGATATTACATTTATACTTGTCCTCATATAACTCAATATACTCATAGAGAAATATTTTAGACCATATTATGTAAGGAACAGTGAAAATTTAATAGAAAAATATGATCCTTTTTATTGGGGGGATATTGGTGATGAAACCAAAAATAGGCTTAGCATTAGGTTCCGGTGGGGCGCGCGGATTTGCTCATTTAGGTGTGCTAAAAGTTTTAGAAGAAAATAAGATAACTATTGATTATCTTGCAGGAAGCAGTATGGGAGCGCTCGTTGCTGTTTTTTATAGTTTTGGACATAGTATGGAACAACTAATAAAAATTTCTACCGCTTTTAAACGTAAGTACTATTTAGACTTTACCATCCCAAAAATGGGGTTTATTGCTGGGAATAGGGTGAAGGATTTAATAAAAACATTTACGCATAATAAAAATTTGGAGGATTTACAAATTCCTGTTCAAGTAGTTGCTACCGACTTAATCAAAGGAGAGAAAGTTGTTTTCGCACAAGGTCCAATTGCGGATGCAGTTCGTGCAAGTTTATCAATTCCGGGAATATTTGTACCAGAAAAGGTGAATGATCGTTTATTAGTTGATGGTGGAGTTATTGATCGTGTTCCCATTTCTGTAGTTAAAGAGATGGGGGCAGATATTATAATCGGTGTTGATGTTTCCAGAGTGAAAAAGGATGCTGAAATCACAAATATTTATGATGTGATTATGCAGAGTATTGATATCCTTCAAATGGAGGCTTTGGCTAATCATGAGGGTGCATCAGATATCTTTATTCAACCTGACGCTTCACACTATGATTCACGTGCTTTTACAAATATCGAAGAAATCATTAAGATAGGAGAAGAGGAAACGAAAAAATTCATCCCTGAAATAAGGCAAATGATAGAGGAATGGAAGGTGAATAAAGAGAATGAAACGTAAAATATGGCTTCGTATAATTTTTATTGTGTTGATTATTTTGCTAGCTCTTACTTTTTATCAGTTACCATTTTATGTAGAGAAGCCAGGAATGGCACATGAACTAGACACGGTAGTTCAGGTCGAAAATGGTTATCATGATAAAGGCAAATTAATGCTTACTACGGTGCGTATGGGAAGGGCAAATATTTATAATTATTTACTTGCAAAAGTAAAAAAATATGAAGATATTGTTCCTCTAAATGAAGTTCGAGATAAAGACCAAACTGAAGAAGAGTATAATGTTTATCAATTATATTTAATGGAATCTTCGAAAAATAATGCTATTCAAGTAGCATATTCTAGAGCAGGGAAGTTTGTTGATTCTAATTATAAAGGTGTTTATGTTCTTGATGTGTATCCAGATATGCCAGCTGCAAAAGTATTAAAGCCAGGTGATCGAATTACTAAAATTGACGGTCATTCTTTTGAGTCATCTGAGAAATTTATTGATTATGTACAAAAGAAACAAGTCGCTGATACGATTACGATTACATTTGTTAGGAAGGGAAAAGAAAAAAATTCAACTATTCAATTAGCGAAATTTGATCATGCAGATGGAAAAATCGGTATGGGAATAGGACTTGTCGATGATCGTGAAATAATTTCAGATCCGAAAGTAAAATTAAAAACAGAAAGTATTGGAGGTCCATCGGCCGGATTAATGTTTAGTTTAGAAATTTACAATCAATTAACCAAAAATGATCTTACGAAAGGTCATAGTATTGCAGGTACTGGAACGATTGATCCAGATGGAACAGTGGGGCGGATTGGTGGTATCGATAAAAAAGTGGTTGCTGCTGATAAAGAAGGAGCCGAAATCTTTTTTGCCCCAGACGATGAAATTACACCAGAAATGAAAAAAGCATACCCTAATATTCAATCGAATTATAAAGAAGCTGTAAAAGCTGCAAAAGATATTGGCACGAAAATGAAAATTGTACCTGTAAAAACATTTGATGATGCATTAAATTATTTAAAAGCATTGAAATAAAAGGAAAGACAAATGGTTATCTCTCATTCACTTTTGTGAAGTTTGGGATAACCATCATTTTTCTTTGGATAAACAGATAACTAATCCGAAATAAGTTAAATACCGTCATTCCCCTTCATTTCACTGGAAAAGAGCCGTAAACTTCCTAAGAGAGGTTTAAAGACCCTTATTGGATTTTAAACGTCGGCATTGGGCTTATATAAGCAATAAACGTGACGATAATAGCCTTTATTTAAAATAATATGGTGGTTGGGCATACTCCATTTTAAATAAAGATGATCGGTATGGCTCCTGTAGTCCTTGAGCATAAATATTTGCTGCACGAACGTCTAGTTGAACAATTTTATTTGGGTATGAAGATAGTTTAGAGATAATCGGAAATGGAAGGTCCTTTTTTTTATGATTTAAATATTCCCTACCTTTGTGTGTCATTCCTAAAAGTCGTATGTATTGAATCTCATCGTGTAGCTTCTTCATTTCATTTTTCTTTGTATTTGTTAATATATGAACACATATTCTTTGGAGACGTGTCCATGTATATCTTTTTGTTTTTATTTTATTCATAAACTCATGAAAACTTTGTGATTCTTTAGCCATTTTTTGTAGACGATGCTCCAGTCCTTCTTCAATATCATATATTTTTTCTAAATCCTCACTGCTTATATTTAGTAGACGATATTGGAGAAAAGGCCAATATTGTTCCCAATGATGAAACGAGCCATATTCAGATAAATATTCTTCCATAGCTTTAAGTGTTGAGTCAGGAATATACTGTTCAATTTTCTGTAGGGATTGATTTCCTTCAAAAGTAGCTTTCCGAATAGATGTTGCACTTGCGATGGTGGATGATGAAAACTCTTTATCATGGTAATTGGCATTTTTTCGTTTAATAGTATAGGCTTTCATGGGTGTTATTAATTCATGATTTGCTTCGATATAATGGAAACCTAGAATGTTATTTGGCTTGGTAAGATCGACAAACTCACCTTGATGATTAATCATTGTAAAACTATTTGTGAGAGCTGATGGAAAGCTAATTCCAGTTTTCATTAATTTTTTTACATTTTCTTCATAGGTCACTTGATTAACTTTTATAAAATTTAATGCTTGATAAAATTCATCAATATCTCCTGATTCACTTCCAAAACAAAAATTGTCACAATCTAATGCCTTGAGGATATTGATTGAACCAAAAGCAAATTTTTTTGCATGCTGGACTGCAAAGACATAAGGTAATTCAACTACTAAATCAACTCCAGCAGATAATGCCATTTTAGCTCTTGCCCATTTTGATACAATAGCAGGCTCTCCACGCTGGAGAAAATTACCGCTCATTACTGCAATAATGACATCTGCATTAGTTAATTGACGTGCCTGTTCAACATGATGAAGATGTCCATTGTGGAACGGATTATATTCTACAATAAGACCAGTGCTTTTCATTTTTTCCTCCAGAAATAAAAAGTGTTTTGACTAAATATATCATGTAAGCGTTTAGGTTTAAAGAAATAGCCAGCCTAAATACAGCAATTTTGAGTGAAACGGTTTTTTAATTAGGTTTAATCATTCCTGTCTTATTAGTGTATGTAATTGCCTATAAAATTCGATTCAATTACACTAGTATATGAATGTTGTAAAATTTAAACATATCAGAAATATCGCTTTGCTGGTTAGAAAGTGCTTTAGATTACTAACAATTAAACGAATTGTCTCTTTAAATGAAATAATGTTTAAAAAACCTATTTAAAAAGATCTTTTTTAACTATATTTGCAGGTTAAGTTTAACAGGATGGATTAAAAGTGAATGTCGAAAGGAAGATACTTATGGTATATATCGCTCTTCTGCGGGGAATTAATGTAGGTGGTAAAAATAAAATTGACATGAAAGTACTTAAACAAACATTTGAAAAGGCCGGGATGAATGATGTAGTGACATATATCAATACTGGTAATATTATTTTTTCATGCAAAGGTAAATCCCAAACTGAACTATCCCGTATTTTGGAAGATGTGATACATGATGATTTCGGATTACAAATTAAAGTAGTAGTTCGTAGTCTCGATAATGTAAGAGCAATTATTAACGCAATTCCTGACACATGGAAAAATGACAAAGACATGAAAAGTGATGTCATGTTTTTATGGGATGAAATTGATGATGAATCAGTACTTAAGAAACTGGTCATCAAACCAAATGTTGATACGGTAAAATATGTTCCCGGTGCGATTCTTTGGTCTGTTGACAAGAAAGATGTAACCAAAAGTGGAATGTTAAAGATAATTGGATCCAAGTTATACAAACAAGTTACTATAAGAAATGTCAACACAGCTCGTAAGATATATGAACTCATGCAAGCACAAAACAGTTAGACTGTGGGTGAAGATTGTACAATAGAATTTAATTGCTTTATGCAAGGAGACCGGTTCATTCGGAGTGAGGGTAAAATAAAACTGAGATTAGAATAAGTTGTTGTAGAGAGAAACAAGATAAATTACATGGCATAAGCCCATTGATAAACAGGATTATAGTACATCAAGCACTATTATTATTTCCGCTGTCTACTTGATAGGAAGGAGTTCACCATTCCTTATGGATTCTGTTATTACTTATGTGTTAGACAACGCCTATAACTGTTTCATCAGTGGTGCCTGATGATATTTTATTTGCTTTTCAATGCAATGCGATTAACTCAATGATGTTTTTGATAGGATTTGCATACTAGATAGTTGAATTTTAGCGAAAAGAATATACAATACTATGAATAGGGCAAGTTTTAAATGATGCACAAAATAGCGTAAAGATAAAATATTGACAAAAGGTATAATGAAAGCTATAATTACCTTTGTTGTCTTGGGGTGAATTCATTGAAGTGGTCAACAATTCAATTACAAAAGTATCGTGGTAAGAGCATGGATATTAATGAAACAATCGATTTAGCTGATGCCCTAAAAAATAGGGATCCTCAAATTCGAGATGTATCGCCTATTCATGTTATCGGGAATGCAAATATTACTTCGGAGAAAGTAACATTTCATTTACATATAACAGGGAAATTAATATTGCCTTGCTCGAGAACCCTTGTGGATGTGGATTATCCAATTGACGTTCATTCTACTGAAATATTTCATTACCAGTCCTCTACTTCTTATGATGAAGAGGATGATGTGGAGATACACCATACTCAGGGTGATGTAGTAGATTTAGATCCTGTCATTATAGAATTAATCCTACTTGAAATTCCGATTCAGGTATTTAGTGAACAAGCTAAAGATGACCAGCATCTTCCTTCTGGTACTGAGTGGGAAGTTGTAACGGAAGATCAAGTTAAACAAGACGAGGAAAACAAAGAAAAGAAGATTGATCCACGCCTTGCTGGATTAGCAAAATTCTTTGATGAACAATCATAATAATTTGAAGAACCAGCATAATTGGATCTTATAACAACAGTGATCTCTATAAGGAGGTGGGAAGAATGGCAGTACCTTTTAGAAGAACATCTAAAACAGCGAAAAGAAAACGCCGTACACATTTCAAACTACAAGTTCCTGGCATGGTTGAATGCCCTAATTGTGGCGAAATGAAACTTGCACACCGTGTATGTAAAGCGTGTGGAACATATAAAGGCAAAGATGTAGTAAATAACTAAGGGTAACCTTTATACCTTTAGACTAATGAAATAAATGAAGGGATAGTCCTGAGTTTTCTATTTCATTGGCAGAAAAACGTGAAGAGACCATGGCTCTTCACGTTTTTTTATTGTGTATTAAATATGTAATTAATAGATAAGGGGGTAGGGGAAATGGATGATTTCATTATTACTTCACATCCATCAGGAATTTTAGAATGGAGGATCAATCGACCAGAAAAGAGAAATGCGGTAAATTTCAATGTAATAAAAGGGCTAGAAGAAGCATTAGATTGGGCAGAGAAAGATCAACAGGTAAAAACTCTTGTCATTACGGGTACAGGTAAACAAGCGTTTTGCTCTGGGGGGGATTTAGATGAATTTCACCAATTAAAAACATCGGATGAAGCGTATTCCATGTTATCGAAAATGGGAAATCTTCTATACCGATTAGCTACTTTTAATAAACCAACATTAGCTTTGATTAATGGCTCTGCAGTTGGTGGAGGCTGTGAAATAGCTACAGCATGTGACTTTCGTATTGCTAAGAAAGAATGCAATATGGGATTCATTCAAGGGAGATTGGGAATTACTACGGGTTGGGGTGGTGCCTCGATACTGTATGAGAAATTACCACCACATGAAGCAATGAAAATTTTATTGGAAGCGAATACTTATTCAACAGACCAGCTTAAAGAACTAGGATTTGTTCAAGAGGTTTTTGAAAAAATTGATATTCATACAGCAGAAGTTTATTTATCTCATATAGTAAAGAATCATTTACATGTATTAATGTGTTATAAAGAGGTACTCGTGTCCAAATGGCAACATTCAGCACTACAATCTAGAATGGAAAAGGAAATTAGAAATTGTTCGATATTATGGGAAAAAGAGGAACACCATCAAGCCGTCGAAAAATTCCGTACTAGAAAAAAGGAGTAGTTAATAGCTGCTAAATATTACCTAGTTAAGTAAGTTTAAGGATCGATCATGCTAAAATAAAATAAAAGTCCACTCTATAATTCTCATGCAATCTTAGTCTATCTTTTCTACTAAGCGCATATGTATGAATAATAAAATGCTTTAGGAGGGATAGAAATGTCATCAACTCGACAAGATGCATGGACACATGATGAAGACCTATTACTTGCAGAGGTAGTTTTAAGACATATTCGTGATGGCGGAACACAACTTCAAGCCTTCGAAGAAGTTGGAAAACAAATGAATAGAACGGCTGCTGCATGTGGCTTTCGTTGGAACTCATATGTACGAAAACAATATAAATCTGGAATTGAACTAGCAAAAAAACAAAGAAAAGAGCAGAAGGGTAAAAATAAACTATCTGAACCACCATTGAATGAAACTGTACATGTGGAACAGAAAAAAGAAGAGAATGGAAAAATAAATCAACATATTCAGGAAGTTATTTCATTTTTGCAGCAACTTCAAAATGAAGTAGGGATTAATGATAATACTGAAAAAGAAAATCTAATCCTACAAGATCAAATAAAACGATTACAAAACTCCTATCAAGAGCTTCAACAAAGATATGAAAAACAAAAAAATGATTATGAAGCGCTTCAAAAAGAATACTCTTCTATGATAGCCATTTTAGATAGGGCACGGAAATTATCATTGCAACATAGCGAATAAAAAAACAAACAGCTTAGCTGTTTGTTTTTTTCTCTTTGACACCGGAAGGGTACCAAACTAATGGGTTTTGTCCTAGGTCCCTATCCATATCATATGTGACTGTTTGGAAGCCCATTTTTTCCCAAAACTCTTTCGATTTCATTCTTGAATTTGTCTTAATTGGAACATTGAATTCTTTGGCGAATTCAACAAGTGCTTTTCCATATCCCTTAAATTGATAGTTTGGAAGTACTTCTAATTTCCATAATTCCAAATAATTCTGTGGAGGATCAAAATAAAGATCATATTTGGCACTTCTTTCATAAAGGCTCATACGTGCTACTAATTTGTCTCCGTAATATATTCCATAAAAAGGAGAATCACAATTATCTTCAATAATATTTTCCTGTAAATCCTCAAGCATGGACAACTCTTGAACACCGTATTCCTTAAACATTTTAAATTCTTCGAGTGTCTTGTAATTTACTTTTAATCTCTCAACTTTCATAGCCATGATAATTCCTCCTTTTGCATAAATATCAAATGATTTTAAAAACATTGCAAAATGATCAAATAAAATAATTAAGAATTGATTCTTATAAAACAAACTAATTAATATAATTATATAACAAAATTGCAAATAATTCTGCACCTTTGTTTAGCTTAAAAAATTTGCAGCTAAAATCAATATACTTTTTAAATTGTATAGAAAACGTTTTCATTTTTTGCAGGAAATATAAAAATTTTGTAGAAATATAACTGATGGGGAGAGAAATTTTTCTTTTTTTATATTTGATGGTTAGAGGAAGGAGTTTTTCTTTCCTTTGACCTGATGTTATTGAACCAAAATAAATAAATGCAATTTTTACTATCAATAGTAATAAATCTTTGCATAAACTTTTTGGGAAGGGGGATGAACATGAAGAAAATTTTAATTGCCAATCGTGGCGAAATTGCATTACGTATTATTAAGACATGTAAACAAATGGGCATCGAAACTGTTGCCGTCTTCTCAGATGCAGATTCTTCTATGCCGTTTGTTAAAGCAGCTGATTATTCCTACCGAATTGGTGAAGCACCGGTAAATAAATCATATTTAAATATGGATGAAATAATAGAAATAGCATTACAGGAAAAAGTAGATGGAATCCATCCAGGCTACGGTTTACTATCTGAAAATAGTCAATTCTCCTCTAAGGTTCAAAAAAGTGGGATTAAATTTATTGGACCTTCTTCTGAAACAATTGAAAAAATGGGGGATAAAATCAATGCGCGAAAATTAATGAAAGAAGCTGGTGTTCCTATAGTACCAGGTAGTGTAGATGGGGTGAAAACACTACAGGAAGCGCAGAAGTTAGCAAAACATATTGGCTATCCCATTATGTTAAAAGCAAGTGGCGGTGGCGGTGGGATTGGTATGGTTCGCTGCGAAGATGAGCAAGCGCTCAATCAACACTACGAATCTACCAAAAATCGATCAAAAGCATATTTTGGATCAGAAGATGTATTTATTGAAAAATGCATTGATTGTGCCAGACATATTGAAGTACAAATAGTTGGAGATCAATATGGTGACATCATTCATTTATATGAAAGAAATTGTTCTGTACAACGCAGGAATCAAAAGGTAATTGAAGAGGCCCCATCACCGAATTTATCGAAAAACACACAAAAGGAAATGTATGCAGCTGCTTTACAAGCTGCTAGGGCCGTAAAATATGAAAATGCAGGAACAGTAGAATTTATCGTTGATAACGATGAAAACTTTTACTTTTTAGAAATGAACACTCGATTACAGGTGGAGCATCCAGTAACGGAAATGTTAACAAATATTGACCTCGTAAAATGGCAAATACTCATTGCTCAAGGAGAGAAGCTTCCATTAACTCAAGAAGAAATTGACATGAGAGGACATGCAATTGAATTGCGTATCTATGCAGAAGATCCTAAAACTTTTTACCCTTCACCCGGGCTCATTACACAATTGTCATGGGGAGAAGTGGAAGGGGTAAGAATTGATGCGGGATATAGTGAAGGTTTACAGGTTACACCATTTTATGATCCAATGATAGCCAAATGTATAATATTTGCTGCTGATCGTGATTCTTGTATTCTTAAAGCTAAAGAATTTTTATTGAAAACATCCATAGAAGGAATCAAGACGAACATTCCATATTTAATTCAAGTATTAGACGAATATAATTTTCAATGTGGTCAATATACTACGGAATTAGTTCATGAAATGAGAGCCTAAAATTAGGAATTAGGGAGGAAATGAGGATGAAGGAAATAACTGCTTCAATGGCGGGAACTGTTCTAAATATAATGGTTAATAGTGGGGATAAAGTAGAAAACGGTCAAGTAGTGATTATGCTTGAATCAATGAAAATGGAAATTCCAATCGAATCTATAGATGCGGGAATAGTATCCGAAATTAAAGTTAACATCGGGGATTTTGTTAACGAAGGTGATGTATTAGTCACTATTCAATAAATCAGGATAAGGGGGAGAAGAGATGTCTGTTTCTAATACTGAGGAAACAATTTCACTGAAAAAAGACCGAATTAAAAGTGGCGGTCCCGAGAAATATCATGAAAAATTAGCCATTCAAAATAAATTATTCGTAAGAGAACGACTTGAACTTCTTTTTGATAATGGGGAATATGAAGAGGATGGAATTTTTGCCAATTATAGCGCGGAAAATCTACCTGCAGACGGAGTTGTAACCGCAATTGGTAAGATAGGTGGCCAAACAGTTTGTGTAATGGCAAATGATTCAACGGTCAAAGCAGGGTCTTGGGGAGCACGTACAGTAGAAAAAATCATTCGCATACAAGAAACTGCTGAAAAAATACAAGTCCCACTACTATACTTAGTAGATTCAGCGGGTGCGCGGATCACTGATCAATTAGAAATGTTTCCAAATCGACGTGGTGCAGGTAGAATCTTCTATAATCAAGTTAAACTTTCAGGAGTTATTCCACAAGTATGCTTATTATTTGGACCTTCAGCAGCAGGTGGTGCCTATATTCCTGCTTTTTGTGACATTGTGATTATGGTAGATAAAAATGCATCGATGTACCTTGGATCTCCGAGGATGGCAGAGAAGGTAATTGGAGAAAAAGTATCCTTAGAGGAAATGGGCGGTGCTCGTATGCACTGTTCAGTAAGTGGTTGTGGAGACATGCTAGTTACTAATGAACAGGAAGGAATAGAGGCAGCGAAAAAATATTTAACTTATTTTCCTGCAAACTTTAAAGAGAAATCAAAAGTAGTTGAGGGAATAGAACCAAAGTTTGGGCGAACAGTTGAAGAGATTGTGCCTAAGCATCAAAATGCACCTTTTGATATGTATGAATGTATCGAAGCATTGATTGATGAGAATAGTTTTTTTGAAATAAAGAAACTATTTGCACCGGAGATTATTACAGGTCTTGCTCGAATGGACGGAAAAGTAGTCGGGATCATTGCCAATCAACCAAAAATAAAAGGTGGAGTTTTATTTGTTGATTCCGCCGATAAGGCGGCAAAGTTTATCCAGTTATGTGATGCATTCCATATACCATTGCTATTTTTGGCAGATGTTCCAGGTTTTATGATTGGAACTAAGGTTGAAAGAGCGGGTATTATTAGACATGGAGCTAAATTGATTGCCGCTATGAGTTCTGCGACTGTCCCTAAAATTTCTGTTATAGTGCGAAAGGCATACGGTGCAGGTTTATATGCGATGGCAGGCCCTGCATTTGAGCCGGATTGCTGTATAGCTCTACCGACCGCACAAATAGCTGTAATGGGACCAGAAGCTGCTGTTAATGCGGTTTATTCTAATAAAATTCAAGCAATTGAAGATCCAAAAGAGAGACTATCCTATGTACAAGAAATGCAAAAAGAATATCAACAAACTATAGATATCTATAAATTAGCATCTGAGCTTATTGTTGATGATGTCGTACAACCGAATGAATTGAGGAATGTTCTTATCCAGCGCTTTAACTATTATGAGTCAAAAGAATTAACATTTAGTACAAGAAAACATCCTGTATATCCAGTATAAAAATGAGTTGTTTTTTATAAGGGGCAGCCTGCGCACAAAATAATTATCTAGAATATCATTCTATTTAGCAGATAATTATTTGTGAGGCCTGCCTCTTTTTTTTTAGACTCTTTTTTCAAACATTGTTGCTATTTAAGGAAAGTTTCAGCTAATTTCTATCAGTTGAAAGCAGCTACGTCTTTCATTTCCTTGAGAAAAGAGGTGGAAACTCCATAAGAATGCTGAATCCTTTTTTTGGTGTAAATGACGGCAGTTGGGCTGTTATAAAAGTAACAAATGATAGGAAAACAACCTTTTTTTATATAGACAATCCTTTATTTTTTCCCACTTTTACAACAATTTGATACAATAGTCTTACATATTACATTGATAAACGAGGGATTCTATGAAAATCGGAATAGTAGGTGCAGGCTCAATTGGATTATTATTTGCTGCCTACCTTAGTCAACGCTTTAAAGTCACTATTTTTCCTCGTAGAGAAGAACAGGCAAAATTGATTAATAATAAAGGAATTACTGTCCAATTGAGGCAAAATAACATTAACCAGAACGTTTCTGCAACAGTTAAACGCGAGGAAATGAACAGCCAAGATTTAATGATTATTGCAGTGAAACAATATCAATTAGAAGATCTTCTCCCAACAATTCAACAGATTGAAACAAAGATTCCCCTTTTATTTTTGCAAAATGGAATGATGCATTTGACATTGATTAATAAATTGAAACATCAATCCATTTTTGTTGGGTCAATTGAACATGGAGCGCTAAAATTAAATGAAACGATGGTTATCCATAATGGTGTAGGAATAACCAATATTGCTTCTTATAAAGGTCCGATAAATTCGGTTCAATTTCTTGTTAAAGAAGAGATTCTAAATTTCCCTTTTCGACTGTATGAAAGCCATGAAGATGTTCTTTTGAAAAAGCTTTTAGTCAACGCAATGATCAATCCTTTGACGGCGATCCTACAGGTGAAAAATGGAGAATTAATCAAAAATGAAAACTATCATAAGCTTTTTCGAGAACTATATCAAGAAATCATCCTTTTATTTCCTCATATGAATCAGGATCAGTTATTAATGGACATTATTTCTGTTTGTAAAAATACAGCAGATAATGAGTCTTCCATGCTTAAGGACATTAAAGCTCATAGGACAACCGAAATAGATGCCATTATTGGATACATATTAAATCTTGCGCAAGAAAAAGGAATACCACTGCCGATAACAAATACCTTATATTATATGGTAAAGGGATTAGAGAAAGGAAGGGATCATTGAATGGGTGCTTTTTTGTCTTCATTTATTTCAATTTTTATTATGCTCCCTTTTCTTGGCTATTTCCTTTCATTTATCCTAGTAAAACAATTAACAAGAAATCATCGTAGGGCAGTGTCTATAGCAATTGATATTACTACTCTAATTTTAATCATCTCCGTACACTTTTTAATTAAAGGGATATGGGGCCAATCTTTACTGTGGTTAATTATGTTAATTATCTTGATGATTGGATTAGTATTTGTCGTATTTTACCGATCTGTTCGAGATGAAATAGAGTATTCGCGAGTTTTTAAAGGGTTTTGGAGATTGAATTTTTTATTTTTTACCACAATATATATAATTTTGTTTGTTTATGGAATGACCTCAAGAATATTAGATTCTGTTATGAGCTAAAAAAATTTGAAGGCAAGTTTTTTTATTTTCTAATCTGGTGATGTTATACTCTTTAAGAATGTATGCGTTTATCGTTAATGGTGGGGCCGACATAAGCTCCATACTAGTATTGCGTAAAGAAAGGGAGAATTGACTCTATGGAACTGGAAAATATTTCGATTCCAGCAACAAATCGTTTTGCTTCACTTTATCTAGAACAAGAGGAACCAGTGAATCATTTTTTTCATTATGATATAAAGGAAAAGACTGTCTTTAAAAAAAGGATGGAAGATTTACATAATCGAAATTTTGCAAGGCAAGAACTTGTTAAATGTATTGAACAATATATGGATCGTTTTCCTAAATCTAATGAAATCCAGCAATCCTTGAATAAGTTGCAACAGGATGATTCTTTGGTTGTAATCGGTGGGCAGCAGGCTGGATTATTAACAGGTCCTTTATATACCATTCATAAGATCATTTCTATTATTATTCTAGCTCGAGAACAAGAAGAGAAATTAAAGTGTCCTGTTATTCCTGTTTTCTGGATAGCTGGTGAAGATCACGATTATTTGGAAGTGAATCATGTATATGCTGAAAGTGAAAGATCCATTAAAAAAATCAGTTATGCAGAAGGACCAATTGACAAGAGAATGGTATCAGATCTTGAATTTGACAAAGAGCATATGCAGAAATGGGTAAACAAGGTTTTTGAGCATTTTGGTGAAACGCTAGAAACAAGGAAAATAATGAAATCAATTGACGAAGCCATTAATCATTCTAGAACAATTGTTGATTTTTTTACCTATCTAGTCGTTGATATGTTTAAAAAATATGGCTTATTAGTAATTGATTCAGCAGATAAACAACTTCGTGAATTAGAAAAGCCATTCTTTCGAAACATGATTGAAAACTACGAGAAGATTACTGAACAAGTTCTTAAACAACAAAATATAATTAATGGGTTTGATTTTCCTAATACAATTGACATTAGTGAAAATGCATTAAATCTATTTTATTATGATGGTCATGAAAGACAACTATTAGAATTTAACAAGGCTAAAAATGGATTTGTGGGAAAAAGTGGTGATTGCTTCTTTACAAAGGATGATTTACTCACTTTATTAGAAGAAAAACCTGAAGCATTTAGTAATAATGTGGTGACGAGACCCATAATGCAAGAAAGCCTTTTTCCCACTTTAGCATTTATTGCTGGACCAGGTGAAATTGCCTACTGGGGAGAATTAAAACTTGCATTTGAAAGTCTAAACATACTTATGCCCCCAATTATTCCAAGACTTAATATTACTTTTTTGGAGCGTTCAATAGAATCCGATATCAAACATTTGAATTTATCTGCTGAAAAGATTATACGTAATGGATTAGAAATAGAACGTCAGCAATATTGGAATTCAATTAAAGACCGAACGACTGAAACAATTATCGATGAGACAAGTGTTTTTCTAGAAAAACAATACCAATATTTAAAGGATTCTGCAGATAAAAGTTTATTGCCTATTGTTGAAAAGAATTTGCAATTTCATTTAAAGCAGCTTGAATTTTTGCAAAGAAAAGCAAACCTACTGACCATGCAAAAAAATGATAACTCACTTGAAAGATTAAATCGTATGGAAAGATTATTAAGGCCGAATGGGGCCCCACAAGAGCGACTGTGGAATATTTATTACTTTATGAATAAATATGGTGAAGAATTTCTAAGTCAAATAATGAAATTAAATTATGTATTTGATGGAACACATAAATTGATACGAATATAAACTAGCTTTTATAGCTAGTTTATTTTTTTTTCTTTTTTCGCCATTGTTGTTAAATTATATGGGTAAAAAGACCTGTTTATTCTGACGAAAAATTCATTAATATTACTGTTTTTTTGCAATTACTGCATAGATGTGTCTAAAAATGAAGTTAAAAAATTCTAAAAAAAAGAAGGGATTATTTGCTAGTGTAGGAAATAGTTAAAAAGAGGTGGTGAAAGGTGGGGGAATGTGGTACATTATTTATAGAAAGTGGGGGCTTGTACTATGTTCATGGGGGAATACCAACATAACATTGATGCAAAGGGACGTTTAATTATCCCTGCAAAGTTTCGTGAACTTCTTGGTGAGACATTTGTTATCACTAGGGGCTTAGATAAATGTTTATTTGGATACCCAATGGACGAGTGGAAGCAAGTAGAAGAAAAGTTAAAAGCCCTCCCCTTAACAAAAAAAGATGCAAGAGCATTTACCCGTTTTTTCTTTTCAGGTGCCTCCGAAAGTGAAATTGACAAACAAGGAAGAATTAATATTCCTTCCCCACTCGTTAGTTATGCACAGTTACAAAAAGAATGCATTGTTTTGGGAGTTTCTAATCGAATTGAGATTTGGAGTAAAGATTTATGGGGAGACTACTTTGAAGAGTCGGAAGAATCATTTACGGAAATAGCGGAAAATATGATTGGCTTTGATATTTAACTTTACTCTATTTACTATTCGTTAGAAAGGTGATTGCAACATGTTTGAACATACAACCGTTTTATTAAGAGAAACAGTCGATGGACTGAATATTAAACCTGATGGTATTTATGTTGACTGTACACTTGGTGGTGCTGGACATAGTGAATACTTGGTTTCACAATTATCATCCGAAGGAAGATTATATGCTTTTGATCAAGATGAAACAGCCATTGCACATGCAAAAGAAAAACTTAAAAAATACGAAAATCAAGTTGTTTTTATAAAAAGTAATTTTCGCTATATAAAGGACGAATTAAATCGACTTGGTGTAGAAAAAGTAGATGGAATTCTTTATGATCTAGGTGTTTCATCTCCACAACTAGATACTCCTGAGAGAGGATTTAGTTATCATCATGATGCACCGTTAGATATGCGCATGGATCTCGAAGGAGATATTTCTGCATATGAAGTTATTAATTCATGGCCATATGAGGATTTAGTTCGAATTTTTTATAAATATGGTGAAGAAAAATTTTCAAAACAAATTGCTAGAAAAATCGAAGCAGCTAGAGAAAAGGAACCAATTAAAACAACTAGTCAATTAGTTGATTTAATTAAAGAGGGAATTCCAGCCCCTGCAAGAAGAAAGGGTGGCCATCCGGCGAAACGTGTGTTTCAAGCAATTCGGATTGCTGTTAATGATGAATTAGGAGTATTCGAGGAATCACTTAAAGATGCGATTGAGTTATTGCATCCACAAGGTCGAATTAGTGTTATCACATTCCATTCATTAGAGGATCGTATTTGCAAAACCATTTTCAAAGAAGCGAGTACAGGTCCACAATTACCACCTGGATTGCCTATCGTTCCTGATGAGTTTAAACCGAAGTTGAAAATCATTACTAGAAAACCAATTATACCTTCAGAAGAGGAATTAGTCGAAAATAATCGTGCAAGATCAGCAAAACTCAGAATTGCAGAGAAAAATTAACTAAAAATAGTGTTTGAATGGAGGGAGTTCTTTGAGTAACTTAGCAAGAAAACAACAACAAACATATGTACAACCGAAACCAAAAACTGAAACGCAGATAAAACCTGTACATAAGAGAAGGAAAATTACACCTGGAGAAAAACTGATTGCAGGATTATTTATTGCTTTTGTATGTTTTATGTCCATCAAAATTATTTCGACTCAAGCATCGATTTATTTTATTAATAAGGACATTCATGGACTAGAAACCTCCATTCAAAGTAAAAAAAAGGTAAATGATGATTTGAAAATGCAGGTCAGTGATATGAGTACATATGAACGAATCTGGAAGAAAGCGAAAGAATTAGGATTAAAATTAAATGAAAATAATGTTAAGGTTGTTGAAGAGAAATGAAGAGAAGCAAAGTTAGCATGAACATAGGAGCGGCCGTTTTATTTCTGATATTCGGTCTGCTTTTTTTTATCTTAATCATCCGTTTTCTAACTATTCAGGTCACTGGAGAGGTTAATGGCACTAAATTAACTACAGAAGCAGCTAAACAACATTTACGGAAAGATATTATTGAAGCAAAAAGAGGAAATATTTTTGATAGCCATGGAGAGGTTATTGCAGAGGATACTACATCATATCGATTGGTTGCGATTCTTGATAAGAAAATGACGATTGATCCGAAGAAACCAAATCATATAACCGATCCTCAAAAAACGGCTACTGAATTATCAAAGTATATTGATATGTCAGAAGCCGAAATATATAAAATATTGACTAAAAAAGGTGCAAAACAAGTTGAATTTGGTAAGGCGGGCAGTGATGTACCGCTGAAAACAAAAAATGAAATAGATAAGCTTAAATTGCCCGGTATCCAGTTCATCCGTGAATCTAAACGTTTTTATCCGAATGGTGTATTCGCTTCTCATTTAATTGGCTATGCACAGAAGGATGGGGAGTCGGTCAATACAACTGGAAAAATGGGGATAGAAAAGGTTTATGATCAGGATCTACAAGGGGTAAATGGAAAAATTCAATTTGAAAGTGATTATTGGCGTTATTTACTGCCTGGTTCTAAAAAGAAGGTGACCAAGCCGAAAGATGGTAAGGATATTTATTTAACTCTTGATAAAAAAATCCAGATTTTTTTAGAGGATGCGATGAATAAGGCGGTTGAAAAATACAATCCAGAAAATATTGTTGCTATTGTAGCAGATCCCAAAACTGGGAAAATACTTGGAATGTCACAAAGACCAACCTTTAATTCGATGACAAGAGATGGAATTGAAAAGCAGTGGCAAAATTTAGCTGTTGAATCATCAATTGAACCAGGATCAACAATGAAAATTTTCACATTAGCAACCGCAGTACAAGAGGGTGTATTTAACCCAAATGCATGGTATCAATCAGGACAATATTTTGTTAAAAATGTTCCAAATCCAATTAAAGATCATAACTGGGGAAGAGGCTGGGGACCAATTACTTATTTAGAAGGTGTTCAGCGTTCATCCAATGTAGCATTCGCTAATTTACTTGATTTAATTGGTCAAGATACCTTTAGGAAGTATTTAGATCGTTTTCATTTTGGTCAAAAAACGAATATTGGTTTGCCAAATGAGTCAAGCGGAAATATATTATATAATTGGCCAATTGAGAAGTACACGACTACCTTTGGTCAAGGAACTACAGTAACACCTATTCAAATGATACAAGCGGCAACGGCTGTTGCCAATGATGGAAAAATGATGAAGCCTTATGTGATAGACAAAATTGTGGATCCAAATAATGATAAAGTAGAAGAAACAAAACCAGAAGTGGTGGGTACTCCAATTAGCTCAGATACAGCTAAAGAGGTTCGGGATATACTGCGTACTGTCGTTACAAGTGAAAAAGGTACTGGAAGAATTTATAATATTGAAGGTTACTCTGTTACAGGGAAAACGGGTACTGCCCAAATACCAAATTCTAGTGGGGGAGGATATATGACAGGGAAGGATAATTATATTTTTTCTTTCCTTGGAATGGCCCCACAGAATGATCCTGAATTGATTGTGTATGTTGCTGTGAAGAAGCCGCACTTATCAGAAACAGAAACAGGGTCGGAACCAGTAGCAATGATCTTTAATCCTGTCATGAAGAATAGTTTGCAATATTTGAATATCAAACCGGAAAAAATGGCAAAGGTCAAGCAAACAAAAATTCCAGATCTAGCAGGGCAAACAGTAGAGGAAGCGAAAGGATCTTTAGGGAATTTAGGATATGAAGTTGTGACACTTGGAACAGGAACCAAAGTGGTTGATCAATTACCTCGACCGCAAACAGCTGTACTAAAAGGGGAAAAAATTATTCTAAAAACTGATGGAGATCCAACGGTACCAAACATGATCAATTGGTCGAAAAGTGATGTAATGAAAGTAGCTGAATTACTAGAGTTAAAGCTTAATATGGTAGGTTCCGGCTATGTCACTAAGCAAAATATTCAACCTACTTCACCGGTTAAAAAAGGTGATCATTTAGTTGTTAATTTCCAATCTACTGAACAAACAATCAAGCAAAAAAGTAAAGTAGAAAAAAAGAAAGACGAAGACACTCCTCTCGATTAAAAGATTCATAAGGATTTGCTGTTTAATGGGCTGATCCCACTTGTATGGTGGGCTCAGCCCTCTTTTGTTTTTATTATGCCTCTGTTCTATTGGAAACTGTACAAGCATAAGCTTCTAATAATGAGGTTAGTCCCTAAAATATCCAGAATGGGTTTGTAGAGGAGGAACATTTAGGTGAAGCGTGTTTCTAATGTAACAGTAAGAAAACGATTAGTCATCACACTCTTAGTTGGCATAATAATTTTCGGGGTCATTGATATACGATTAGGATATGTGCAATTAGCTCTTGGAAACTGGTTAACAAGTGGTGCAAAGGAATTATGGAGTCGTGAAATCCCTTTTGAGCCTGAAAGAGGAAAAATTGTCGACCGTAATGGGGTAGCGATTGCTACCAATAAAAGTGCACCAACTGTTTTCGTCGTTCCAAGACAGGTTGAAAACCCAGCTGAAACGGCAGAGAAACTAGCAGCTGTATTAGACGCATCAAAAGAAAGTATTTATAAACAAGTTTCAACTATTGTAAATATACAACGTATTAAAGAAGGTAGAAAAATTTCAAATGAAAAAGCAAAAGCTGTACGAGACTTAAAGTTAAAGGGAGTATATATTGGTGAAGATTCGAAGAGGTATTATCCTTTCGATAGTTATTTATCACATGTTCTAGGATTTACGGGAATAGATAATCAAGGACTAATGGGTCTTGAGCTATATTATGATGAGGAATTAAAAGGGGACAAGGGTTCGGTTCAATTTTATTCTGATGCAAAAGGAAGAAGAATGCCAGATATGTCCGATGATTTTAAACAACCTCATGATGGACTAGATTTAAAATTAACGATTGATACAAAGGTACAAACAATTATCGAAAGAGAACTTGATATTGCTGAAACGAAATATAATCCAGATGGCTTAATCGCGATTGCTATGGATCCTAAAACAGGAGAAATATTAGGAATGTCAAGTCGTCCAACCTTTGATCCTGCGAAATTCCAAGATGTATCGCAAGAAGTGTATAACCGTAATCTACCTATATGGAGCACCTATGAACCAGGCTCAACTTTTAAAGTAATTACATTAGCAGCTGCACTGGAAGAAGGGAAAGTAGATCTTGATAAGGATACGTATGTAGATACAGGTAAGATAAAAGTAGCGAATGCGGTGTTAAAATGTTGGAAACGATCGGGACATGGGAAGGAAACTTTTTTAGAAGTAGTAGAAAATTCATGCAACCCTGGATTTGTAGAACTAGGACAACGCCTTGGAAAGGAAGATTTATTTAAATACGTTCGAAATTTTGGCTTTGGCGAAAAAACTGGAATCGACTTGGCAGGTGAATCAAAAGGAATCTTATTTAATATGGATAGAGTTGGACCGGTGGAACAAGCAACAACTGCCTTTGGTCAAGGGGTGTCGGTTACTCCAATCCAACAAGTTGCAGCTGTCGCAGCAGCAGTAAATGGCGGAACTTTATATGAGCCTTTTGTTGCAAAGGAGTTAGTAGACCCCAAAACAGGAAAAGCTGTTATGGAAAAAGAACCAGTTGCGAAACGGAGAGTTATTTCCGAGGAAACATCTAAAGAGGTTAGAAGAGCGTTAGAAAGTGTAGTAGCAAATGGTACCGGAAAAAAGGCATTTGTCGAAGGATACCGAGTTGGCGGAAAAACAGGTACAGCCCAGAAGCCGAAACCGGGTGGAGGATACATGGAAAATAACTATGTACTCTCATTTATTGGGTTTGCACCAGCAGACGATCCACAAATTGTCGTTTATTTTGCCGTAGATAATCCAAAAAATACAGTCCTTTTTGGAGGACAAGTAGCAGCACCAATCGCGGGTACTATTATAGGTGATAGTCTTCGTGCGATGGGAGTTAAACCGAGAAAAAATCAAATGGAAAAAGAAATTACCCCTTACTTAGATACACCTACGATTGAAGTTCCAGATTTAAAAGGATTGACGAAGAATAAATTAATGGAACAACTCGTAAATTTGAAATTAGAAGTAAGTGGTAAAGGAGAAACGGTTATTAAGCAGGATCCTTTGCCTGGTGTTAAAGTGGAGGAAGGTTCTACCATCCGAGTTTATATGAATTAGAAGTTATTGTAAGCTTTATTGCAATGAAGAAGCGGCAAATGGTTGCCGCTTCTTTTATGAAAATGTTTTTACTTAGAAAATCCCTCCAATATCAATCAATATATTATAATCTAATAGCATCCACCGCATTTTTTTAGTAAAATGGGTAGGTACTATTTTTCATTAAAGATATGATAAAGTTAGTATTTCTGTAATTGAAACAGAGGAAGGACTGTAGAAATGAACTTACATACACTATTAAATGTTTTACCCCTCGTAAAACTTCCAAACGAAAATCCAACGATTACCGATATTGTTCAAGATAATCGCAAAGTAACGAAAGGTGCATTGTTTATATGTATTAAAGGCTTAACGGTAGATGGTCATAAATTTGCTCAAGACGCTGAATTACAAGGTGCTGCAGCTATTATTGCTGAACAACCTGTAAATGTTTCGATACCTGTCATTGTAGTAAAAGATACAAAAAGAGCCATGGCGATCTTGGCTGATGCATTTTACAATCAACCAACGAGAAAGCTCCAATTAATTGGGATTACAGGAACAAACGGAAAAACAACAACGAGTCATTTAATTGATCAAATTTTTCGTGATAGCCAGGTAAATACAGGATTAATTGGGACGATGTACATAAAAATTGGTGATGAAGTACATGAAGCTAAAAGAACAACCCCCGATAGCACAATCCTCCAAAAAACATTTAAGAAAATGGTTGATGCGGATGTGAAAACTGCTATAATGGAGGTTTCTTCACATGCACTGGATCAAGGAAGAGTATTTGGTTGTGATTATGATATTGCAGTTTTTACAAATTTAACTCAGGACCATCTGGATTATCACCATACAATGGAGGAATACAGAAGGGCGAAAAGTTTACTATTTTCTCAGCTTGGAAATACCTATGACCATAAAAAGCCAAAATACGCCGTACTTAATATTGATGATAAAGCATCAGAAAAATTTCAAAAAGAAACTGCTGCACATATTATCACTTATGGAATTGATAATGAAGCCGACTTTTTTGCTACAAATATTCATATGAGTGCATCTGGTACTACATTTACTTTACATTCACCTGAAGGAAAGCATAAGGTGAATTTACAGCTGATTGGAAAATTTAGTGTATATAATGTGTTGGCTGCAATTGCGACAGGCTATATTTCCAATATCTCATTAGATCAGATCATCCATACGATTGAGAATGTTAAAGGCGTAGCTGGAAGATTTGAATTAGTCAATGGGGGTCAAGAATTCCCAATCATTGTTGACTACTCCCATACTCCTGATAGTTTAGAAAATGTATTAAAGACGATTCAGCATTTTGCAGAAAAACGGGTATTTGTTGTCGTTGGCTGTGGAGGAGATAGAGATAAAACAAAACGCCCAATAATGGCTCAAATTGCTTGTCAGTACGGAACAGATCCGATTTTCACATCTGATAACCCTAGAAGTGAAGATCCTTTAGATATTCTTCGTGATATGGAATCTGGAGTTCAAGGGCAAAGATATATAACAATTCCTGATCGAAAAGAAGCGATTTACTACGGAGTTAAGAACGCAAAAAAAGGTGATGTGGTTCTTATTGCAGGAAAGGGACATGAAACATATCAAGAAATTGGTGGTCAAATATTGGATTTTGATGATCGTGTAGTAGCTTTAGAAGCAGTAAAGGAGAGATAAGAATGTTATCGTTTAATGACGTATATCATCTATCTACACATACGCGTGGAATCCAACAACCAGATATGAAGTTTGATACTGTGTCAATATTTTCTGATGAGTTACAGGCGAAAGGTTTATTCATCCCAATTCATGATAAAAATTTAGATAAAGCAATAGAAAATGGGGCAATTGCAGCAGTTTGGCTTAATAATGAGTCATTGCCTAATTATACGCCTAACCATTTTCCAGTTATTTTTGTGGATGATCTCGTCAGTGCCTTTCATCAACTATGTGAAGAATATACTAGAAAATTAAAACAAGAAGAGTGTGAAACAATGACTAAATTTATCTTTTATTCTCCTGAACTTCTTAATGCTCAAGCATTTACATATGATATTGCAGTAGAAGAAGAAAAGGATGAATTTGCAAGCTTATTGGAAAACTATATAGAAAGTAAAAGGAGGGGATAAAATGATGGAGCAAGTGATTTTCTTTACCATTTTAATGGGGTTTTTAATTACAGCACTTCTATCCCCAATATTTATCCCCTTTTTAAGAAGATTAAAATTTGGGCAAAGTATTCGTGAGGAGGGGCCAAAGTCACATCAAAAGAAAACGGGTACACCGACTATGGGTGGAATCGTAATTATCTTATCAATCGTTATTACGACATTAGTCATGACATATAAATTTTCTGAGCCATCGGTAAAAACCTATCTTCTCCTATTGGTAACTTTAGGCTTTGGGTTGCTAGGCTTTTTAGATGATTTTATTAAAGTTGTCCTAAAACGTAACTTAGGGTTAACTTCAAAGCAAAAGCTGCTCGGGCAAATTATTATTTCCGTCATATTTTATGTTGTCTTTCGCCAATCCCAATTTTCAACTGAGATTACCATTCCAGGTACTGGTTACTCATTTGATTTAGGTTGGTTTTATTTAGTGTTTATAATCTTTTGGTTAGTCGGATTTTCAAATGCGGTTAATTTAACAGATGGACTGGATGGACTTGTGTCAGGAACTTCAGCAATTGCTTTTGGTGCACTAGCTGTATTAGCCTGGAATCAGTCAAATTATGATGTGGCCGTTTTTTCAGTTGCTGTTGTGGGGGCAGTCCTTGGTTTTCTTGTATTTAATGCTCACCCAGCAAAAGTGTTTATGGGTGATACGGGATCATTAGCACTTGGAGGTGCTATAGCTACTATTGCTATTTTAACAAAGCTAGAGATAATACTTATCATAATTGGTGGAGTATTTGTTATTGAAACATTATCTGTTATTTTACAGGTCATTTCTTTTAAAACAACAGGGAAAAGAATCTTTCGGATGAGTCCATTGCACCATCATTATGAATTAGTTGGATGGTCTGAATGGAGAGTAGTTGTCACTTTTTGGACAGTAGGATTATTATGCGCAATTTTAGCAATTTATATCGAGGTGTGGTTGTAAGTGAAAATAATTAATAACTATCAACATAAAAAAATACTTGTATTGGGATTAGCGAAGAGCGGGGTTAGTGCTGCCTCGCTTTTACATAAATTAGGAGCCTTTGTTACGGTAAATGACTATAAGCCATTAAATGAAAATCCTGAGGCACAGGGGTTATTAGAACAAGGGATTAAAGTAATTTGTGGCTGTCATCCGATTGAATTATTAGATGAGGGTTTCGAATTAATTGTCAAAAATCCTGGTATACCATACACTAATCCATTAGTAGCAGGAGCGATTGAACGTGGAATACCTGTTATCACCGAGGTTGAACTAGCCTATCAGATTTCTGAAGCTGAATTAATCGGAATTACAGGTACAAATGGTAAAACAACGACTACAACCTTGATCTTTGAAATACTACAAGCAAATGAAGGAACCAATCCATTAATTGCTGGAAATATTGGGACCGTCGCATCGGAAGTTGCTGAAACTGCGACAAAAGATAATCAAATGGTGGTAGAGCTCTCGTCATTTCAATTAATGGGGATTCGGTCTTTCCGTCCACATATTGCAATAATAACAAACATCTATGAAGCGCATTTAGATTATCATGGAACAAAGAAAGAATATGCACAGGCAAAAGCAAATATTACTAGAAATCAATTAGAAGACGACTATTTAATTGTTAATGCTGATCAGGAGGAATTATTAGAGCTCATTTCATTTACGAAAGCGAAAATCATTCCATTTTCAGCGAATAAACCATTAGCAGAAGGGTGTTCGATTGCAAATGGTATGATTACTTTTCTAGGAGAAGAAATCATTCCTAGAAGTGATATTGTTCTTCCAGGAGAACATAATTTGGAGAATATTATGGCTGCTATTGCTGCAACCAAGCTGATGGGGGTGCAAAATCAAGCCATTCGAAAAGTATTAACTACTTTTAAAGGGGTTAAACACCGTACACAATTTGTTGAGGAAATTGCTGGTAGAAAATTTTATAATGATTCAAAGGCAACGAATATTTTAGCTGCACAAAGTGCGCTAAACGCATTTTCTGAACCCATTATTTTATTGGCTGGTGGACTTGATCGAGGCAATGGATTCGATGAGTTAATTCCATCTCTTAAAAATGTGAAAGCGATGATAACATTTGGTCAAACAGCTGAAAAGCTAGAAAAGGTTGCAGAAATAGCGGGAATAGAAACCGTTCATCGTGTCGATAATGTTGAAAAGGCAGTACCAGTTGCTTTTGAATTGTCAAAGCCTGGGGATGTTATCTTACTTTCACCTGCTTGTGCAAGTTGGGATCAATATAAAACTTTTGAAGTTCGCGGTGATATTTTTATCGATGCCGTGCATAAGTTAAAATAAGAGCAAAAAAGAAGAACGTATTGGTCGTTGAAGATTCCTTTACGTTTAACATCTTGAGAATGAACACCTAGCTCAAATATTTCACTCTCGAGGTGTTGACTTTGCCAGTAAAAAAATCAAATCCTGATATCATGTTAATTATCGTCACATTATTATTATTAACAGTTGGACTTATAATGGTTTATAGTGCTAGTGCAATATGGGCAAACTATAAATTTGATGATTCCCTCTTCTTTGCAAAACGCCAGTTATTGTTTGCTGGTGTGGGTGTACTAGCTATGTTTTTCATAATGAATGTCGATTATTGGACATGGCGCTCATGGGCTAAAACGATCTTAATTATATGCTTTGTTCTGCTAGTTTTAGTTCTTATACCTGGGATCGGAATGGAGAGAAATGGTTCAAGAAGTTGGATCGGAGTTGGGGCTTTTTCAATCCAACCTTCTGAATTTATTAAGTTAGCAATGATAGCCTTTTTAGCAAAGTTTTTATCGGAGCAGCAAAAGTATATTACGACCGTAAAAAAAGGACTAGTTCCCTCGCTTTCCCTTGTTTTCCTTGCATTTGGAATGATTATGCTGCAACCAGATTTAGGAACTGGAACGGTTATGTTAGGAACTTGTGTTATTATGATTTTTATAGCGGGAGCAAGAATTTTGCATTTTGCAATACTTGGTTTAATAGGTGTTGCTGGGTTTGTTGCATTAATTCTCTCTGCACCATATCGAATGGCCCGTATCACGTCATTTTTAGATCCATGGCAAGATCCACAAGGTGCAGGATTTCAAATTATCCAATCACTATTTGCAATCGGACCAGGAGGTTTATTTGGACTTGGTTTAGGGGAAAGCCGCCAGAAGTTCTTTTATCTCCCGGAACCGCAAACAGATTTTATTTTCGCGATATTAGCTGAAGAACTAGGCTTTATCGGAGGAACATTTGTCTTACTATTATTTGCTCTATTACTTTGGCGCGGGATTCGGATCGCTCTTGGGGCTCCAGATCTTTACGGTAGTTTTTTAGCTGTTGGTATTATTTCCATGGTTGCTATTCAGGTAATGATTAATATTGGCGTAGTAACTGGTTTAATGCCAGTAACGGGGATTACTTTACCATTTTTAAGCTATGGGGGATCTTCACTTACACTTATGCTAATGGCTATAGGTGTCCTTCTAAATATTAGTCGCTATTCAAGAATTTAATTTGTTTTAGTGCTGTAAGGAAGTGTGGGAGCAGAGAAAAGTTGGACTAACCTAACTTTGGCAAGTACAGAATTTAATATTATTCTATTTATTGAGAGAAGAAACCCTATTTAAGGGTTTTTTTACATTTGTTCTACAGTAGTATTACAATCATATAAATATTCTTTTACTGGGCAAGAAAACTGGTTTAGAATATAGTATGATAGGAAAGTCATATTACAATTAAAAAACTGTGTTAATATTTTTGAGGTGAAAAAATGAAAATCGTTGTAAGCGGTGGTGGTACAGGAGGACATATCTATCCTGCACTTGCTTTAATAAGAACTATACAAGCGAAACATCCGAATACTGAATTTTTATATATAGGTACAGAAAAAGGGCTAGAATCTAAATTAGTTACAAGAGAAAATATTCCCTTTCAATCGATTCAGATTACAGGTATAAAAAGATCCATATCTTTAGAAAATATAAAAACATTCATTCGTTTCTTTAAAGGTGTTAAAGATTGTAAAAGATTATTAAAATCTTTTAAACCTGATGTAGTCATAGGAACAGGTGGCTATGTTTGTGGTCCTGTTGTATACGCAGCAGCAAAGCAAAAAATTCCAACTATTATTCATGAACAAAACAGTATTCCTGGCTTAACAAATAAGTTTTTAAGTAGATATGTAAATAAGGTGGCGACTTGTTTTGATTCTGCAGGTGAGTTTTTCCCAAAGGAAAAAGTAGTCTTAACAGGTAATCCACGCGCTTCTGAAGTAATTGGTGAGCAAAATAAAGACATTCTTCAATCGTTAGGCTTAAGTGCCAACAAGAAAACAGTACTAATAGTTGGCGGGAGTAGAGGGGCAAGGCCGATAAATGAAGCAGTTATAAAATCATTAGCTGAATTTGCAGAAAAACCATACCAAATCGTATATGTAACTGGTGAAGTCCATTTCAATGAAGTTGAAAAGGAAGTTTCATTAGTAGGAAAGCCAGAAAATATTGTTGTAGCTCCTTTCATACATAATATGCCAGACCTCTTAAGAGGGGTTGATTTAGTAATTTCCCGTGCGGGTGCAACTACTTTAGCTGAAATTACTGCACTTGGACTGCCAAGTATATTAATACCTAGTCCATATGTTACCAATAACCATCAAGAAAAAAACGCCAGTGCACTAACAGAAAAAGGTGCAGCTACAATGCTCCTTGAAAACAATTTAACCGGGCCGCAATTAATTAAATCGATCGATGAAATTTTACTTAATGATGAGAAAATAATTAAAATGAAAAAAGCAGCAAAAGGTATGGGCATACCGGATGCATCTGATCGGTTATTTAAAGTCATGCAGGATGTGATTGAATAATAATCTCTCTAGCAATGATCTTATAAAAAATTGAAGGACGGTTGAGCCGTTCTTCATTTTTTGAATGAATGAAAAATGAAAGGAGGGACACCTATGTCTGAAAGAAAAATTGTATCTTTAGAAGATCGGATTCCAAAGTTGAAAGAGCAAAGGAAAAGGAAGGCCAATCGAAGGTTAATATTTTTAATCTCAATTTTTTTTCTATTAATCCTCTTTGTTGTTTATTTCCAATCTCCTCTAAGTCATGTTAAAAATATCAAAGTAGCAGGTAACCAATTAGTTGATACAGAAACAGTAATAAAAAAGATGGGGATCTCAAATAAAACAAATATTTGGAGCATCGATAAGAAAAAAACGACTTCTAAATTATTAACTATTCCCGAAGTAAAAAAAGCAACGGTTAAGATAAATTTTCCAAACCATGTGATGGTGCAAATTAAGGAACACTCTGCTGTAGCGAACTTATCCGATGGTACAAAACTTTTAACTGTACTTGAAAGCGGAAATATAGTTAATCAAAAAGGCAATTCTCAAAGTAATATTCCGATTTTAACCAACTTTAAAAAAGGGAAAATTCTTAAAGCAATGGTGGAGCAAATTCAACAGTTGCCTAAAGAGATTATCAATTCAATTTCAGAGATTAACTATTCTCCTAAAAAAACCGATATATATCATATAACCTTATATATGAATGATGGTTTCGAGGTTTCAGCAACGATTCGAACGTTAGCAAGTAAAATTATCTACTACCCATCTATTGTTAACCAACTTGATCCGAATGTAAAAGGGGTCATCGATTTAGAAGTTGGTTCAACCTTCAAACCTTTTAAAACGGAGGTGAAGGAGGAAGATGGCCAAAAGAATGTTGAAAACCAAGAAAATGAAAGGTAAATATGTCATACTTGCATTTGTCAGTCTCGTATTAGGTTTTATGCTTGCTTTTTCATATAACACAGTAAATAAGGATGAAAAGACTAAAAATCATTTTTCGGATCCACAGTTTGTTAGGGAAAATGAATTACGTAATCAATTACTTAAGCAACAAAAGGAAAATCGTCAATTACAAAAGGAATTGTATGAAAAGCAAAATAAAGTTCGTTCCATAGAAAAAGATTTATCGAAAGAAGAGACAGTTTTTTATAATCTTGCTGAAGACGCTGAAAAATATCGGATGTTTTTAGGAAAGGTAAAAGTCCAGGGAAAAGGTTTAATCGTCACCCTAAAGGATGGAGATTATGATCCAAAAGAGGAAAATGTAAATAATTACATTGTACATGACCGTCATGTTTTTAAAGTAATTAATGAACTATATATTGCAGGGGCTACTGCGATTGCTGTTAATGGACAAAGAATAAACCATAGTTCGTACATTATTTGTACCGGACCTGTTATCACAGTAGATGGTATACCATTTCCTGAGCCCTTTACGATAACAGCCCTTGGAGACCCTGGTATTCTAGAATCTGCCTTATCCATTACTGGTGGTGTAAAAGACCAATTAGTAAACGATAATATAATTTTTACGATGGAAAAGAAGAATCAAATACAAATAGAGCCTATTCTTGGCGAATCCTAAGAGAAGAAAAGGTGAAAAGGAGTGGGCACGAAGTTTAAGCTGAGTATGACCGTCATTTCGATTATCATTGGTTTTATGCTAGCTATTCAATTTCAAACGATCAAAAAGCCTAAGGTTAGAGACACACGTGATATGTGGGAGCTTAGGGAGGATTTATTAAAGGAGCAGGATTTACAATCCAAATTACTAAAAGAAATTTCCTCAAATGAGGAACGAATAGAAAAATATGAGGCAAAGGTAAAGGATAGTAAAGAGCAGGCCTTAAAAGAAACATTAGATGAACTAAAAAAAGAGGCAGGACAAACCGAAGTAAATGGTCCTGGTATAGTTATTAAAATTGATGTCCTAAAAGAGGCTTTATTGTTGGGAGAAAAGGTAAAGGATGTCTCTCCAGTTCTTTTAAAACGCCTTGTTAATGATCTGAATATGTACGGGGCAAAACAGATTTCCATTGATGGTGAAAGAGTTATAAATACTACGGTAATTCGTGATATTAATGGTGATACAAAGATTAATGGCCATTCCATTAATCAATACCCACTTGAGGTTAAAGTTATTGCAGAAAATAGTGAATCAGCAGATAAACTTTATAACCGAATTCAGGTTTCACCTGTTATTGATGAATTTTTTGTTGATAATTTACAGGTAATGATAGGAAAACCAGAGGAATCAATTAGTATACCGGCGTATGATGATAGCATTAGAATTCGTTATATGAAGCCCGTTAAATAGTGGATTATGTCGCATGGATTGTTCAATTACTGATTTTCTTTAGGAGATTTTTGTATTCGTACACTTGATTGATTGAAGATATATTGGAAAAATATTTTTGAATCATGATAGTAGCCTAATTGTAAAAAAGGAGAGGGTGGAAATGTGGCTACCAGTTTTTGGTCTAATAATAGGGGTTATTTTAGGATTATTAACAGATATCCGTATCCCTGAAGAATATGCCAACTATCTCTCCATAGCTGTTCTAGCGGCATTAGACACATTATTTGGGGGGATTCGAGCCTATCTTCAAAACATCTACGAAACGATGGTTTTTGTTTCAGGTTTCTTTTTTAATATAATTCTTGCTGCAAGTTTAGCTTTTCTAGGAGTTCATCTTGGTGTAGACTTATATTTAGCTGCAATATTTGCCTTTGGAGTAAGACTGTTTCAAAATATTGCAGTTATACGGAGAATATTACTTGCTAAATGGACGACTAAAAAAGGAAATATGAAAAAAAGTTAAACTTTTTAAAGGGAATTCTTCTCATATGTCGAATTATTTTATATTATATATTCAAAAGATAATGTTTGATAACTAATGATTAAAATAAAAAAATGAATGTGGCAAAGAAATTTAGCAAAGGGAGGTGCCATGGTATGAACAACAATGAAATATATGTAAGTCTTGACATCGGTACATCCAGCGTTAAAGTGATTATTGGTGAGATGGTAAATGACTCGCTAAATATCATTGGTGTTGGGAATGTAAAATCCGAAGGAATTAGAAAAGGTTCTATTGTTGATATAGATGAAACAGTTAAATCTATTCGAAAAGCAGTTGAGCAAGCAGAAAGAATGATAGGCATGAATATCAATCATGTCATTGTTGGAATAGCAGGAAACCATGTGATGCTTCAAAGCTGTCATGGGGTAGTTGCTGTTTCGAGTGAAAATCGAGAAATAACTGATGAAGATGTGGCAAGGGTCATGGATGCGGCACAAGTCATATCCATTCCACCTGAACGAGAAATTATTAATGTAATCCCTAGACAATTTATTGTTGATGGGTTAGATGAAATAAATGATCCACGTGGAATGATAGGGGTTCGCTTGGAAATGGAAGGCACCATTGTCACAGGATCAAAAACTATATTACATAACACATTACGTTGTGTTGAAAGGGCAGGTTTAGAAATAACTGAAATTGTCCTTCAACCATTAGCAGCAGGGGCAGTAGCTTTATCTAAAGATGAGAAAAACCTTGGCACTGTTTTAATCGATATTGGAGGAGGTTCTACCACTCTAGCTGTTTTTGAAAATGGCTTTATAAAAAGCACTAGTGTACTTCCGATAGGCGGAGAACATATCACAAAGGACCTATCGATTGTACTTAGAACTTCAACGGAAGATGCTGAACGAATTAAGGTAAAAAATGGACATGCCTTTAGTGAAGATGCAGAAGCTGATGAAGTATTTAGTGTCCCAATTATAGGTAGCGATCAACATCAGCAATTTAATCAATTAGAAATATCTGATATTATAGAAGCTAGATTAGAAGAAGTTTTTGACTTTGTTTTAGAAGAGTTGAAACGCATGGGAATGGTAGATCTCCCTGGTGGAATTGTATTAACCGGTGGAAGTGTCAATTTACCAGGTGTTATGGAATTAGCTGCCTCGGTATTTCAAAACCGTGTAAGAATAGCAATACCTGATTATATTGGTGTAAGAGAACCTCAATATACTACTGCGGTTGGATTGATCCAATATGCTTATAAGAATGCTAGATTGCAAGGGCGAAATGTCAGTGCAGCACCTGCTCATTTTGAACATGTCGAAAAAAAGTCAGCTAAAAAGCCGCAACCAAAGCAAAAAACGGAAAAACAACCAGAAGAGAAAATTTCGACAAGAATGAAAAAATTCTTTGGCTACTTTTTTGAGTAAAGCTTTTTCTAACAAATTAAATAGTTGGACACAGGTTAAGTTTATAATTAAAAAATGATATAAAATATTCAATGATATTTCGGATGTAGCCGTTTAAGAAAAAGAATATCTTGTTGAAATATGGACGAATTAGGAGGATCTGTCATGCTGGAATTCGATACAAATTTAGATTCATTAGCAACGATAAAAGTAATAGGCGTAGGCGGTGGCGGTAATAATGCTGTAAACCGTATGATCGAACATGATGTTCAAGGTGTTGAATTTATTGCTGTTAATACTGATGCGCAAGCTTTAAATCTATCAAAAGCTGAAATAAAAATGCAAATTGGTGCAAAATTGACGAGAGGATTAGGTGCAGGGGCTAATCCTGAAGTAGGAAAAAAGGCTGCTGAAGAAAGCAAGGAACAAATTGAAGAAGCTTTAAGAGGAGCAGATATGGTATTTGTTACTGCTGGTATGGGTGGCGGAACAGGAACTGGTGCGGCACCTGTCATTGCACAAATTGCTAGAGATTTAGGTGCTTTAACTGTCGGTGTTGTTACAAGACCATTTTCTTTTGAAGGTAGAAAACGTGCAACACAAGCTGCAGGCGGTATTGCTTCAATGAAGGAAGCAGTAGATACCCTTATCGTTATTCCTAATGATCGATTATTAGAGATTGTTGATAAGAGTACTCCAATGCTTGAAGCATTCCGTGAGGCAGATAATGTACTTCGTCAAGGGGTTCAAGGTATTTCAGATTTAATCGCAACTCCAGGATTAATTAATCTTGACTTTGCTGATGTTAAAACGATAATGACCAATAAGGGTTCTGCACTTATGGGTATTGGTGTGGCAACAGGTGAGAATCGTGCTGCAGAAGCAGCGAAAAAGGCAATTTCTTCTCCACTTCTTGAAAAATCAATCGATGGAGCACAAGGCGTGTTAATGAATATTACTGGTGGAGTAAATCTAAGTCTTTACGAAGTTCAAGAGGCAGCCGATATTGTTGCTTCTGCTTCTGATCAGGAAGTAAATATGATTTTTGGATCAGTAATCAATGAAGATCTAAAAGATGAAATTGTTGTAACAGTTATTGCAACAGGATTTACAGAAGAAATTGGACAGCAAAAGCCTGTAAGTAGACCATCCTTCGGTGTTGGACAGCAAAAACAACCTGTTAATCCAACGGTTAAACGTGAACGTGAACCGAAGCGTGAAGAAGTACAGGAACCTATTCGACAAGTAAATCAACAAGTGGAGGATACTTTAGATATCCCTACATTTTTAAGAAATAGAAATCGTAGAAATCAATAAGAAAGAAAGAATTGTCTAATAAGGGGTCACTCCCTTACCAGACAATTCTTTTTTTTATCCTCAAAATTCTTATGATAGCCCCTATTTAAGGTCATTAGACAACGAATTTTAATTTGACAAAATTCGAACGAAATCTTGAAAACTTCTCTAATTTCCCATACAAGAAATGACACACTTCAAACAGGTATGTACGATACCATTAAGAAAAGCTGGTATGAATAAAAAAACATAGCAATTGGGGGGATAGGTTTGGTCGTCTATATGGACGTGATATGGCTTTTAAACTTCATTGTAGACGTGATGCTACTCTGGATAACTGCCATTATAATGAAACGTCCAATATCAAAATGGAAGCTTTTACTTGGAGGTTTAATCGGATCTTTACTAATTGTTATGAGTCTGACTCCGTTATCAGCTTATGCAGGAAACCCATTCATCAAATTACTTTTTTCCTTCGTAATGGTCTTTACAGTTTTTGGTTATAAACGCTTGAAATATTTTATATCCAATGTTCTTACCTTTTATTTTGTTACTTTTTTAACTGGTGGCATTTTAATCGGAGTTCATTATTTTATTCAATTTGATTTTCAATTGCAAAGTTCAGTGTTCCTAGCATCAGTTAGAGGATTTGGTGATCCGATTAGTTGGCTGTTCATACTATTTGGCATTCCAATTGCGTGGTATTTCTCTAAGAAAAGGATTGAAACATTTGAAATAACGACCATTCAATTTGATCAATTAGTAGATGTCATGGTCGAGATAAATGGAGTTTCTATTCAAGTGAAAGGTCTTATAGATAGTGGAAACCAGCTTTACGATCCATTATCAAGGCAGCCTGTAATGATCATCTCAACCCAATCATTTAGAAACGAGCTTCCTATAGAAATTATAGAGGCTATAGAGCATTCAGAGAATTTTTTGCAAGGGAAAACGGAATTACCTTCTGATTGGAGTGAAAGAGTTCGATTCATACCCGCAAAGACTGTTAATAAAGGAAATCAACTTTTGCTTGCGTATAAACCAGATCAAATGATTATTCAAAAAGATCATGAAAGATGGAATGTACAAAAAGCGTTAATATCATTTTCAAATCATGCCTTATCAAGTGAAGATGCATTCCAATGCATCGTTCATCCCAAAATGTTAACAGGTATCTCAATAAAATCAGTATCTTAAACGAAGGCTGCTTTCATATAGTTTGTTGCTTTTGTATAAGCACTGCTGCCTGCTATACCAACTAGGCTTTAGTGGTATTAGATGTTTGTAACTCTTGCCTAAACGAAAAAAAGTTAAATTCAATTGTTACTATAACTATACTCCTAAGATTATCTATTTAGAAGGAGGACATGAGATGAAAAAATTAAAAATAAAATTATCTTATTATTGGTACAAAGTACTTTTAAAATTGGGGTTAAAAACAGATGAAATCTATTATATTGGTGGAAGTGAAGCATTGCCACCACCCCTAACAAAAGAAGAGGAGGAAGTTTTATTAGAAAAGCTGCCAAAAGGTGATATGGCTGCACGATCTTTGCTCATTGAAAGAAATTTAAGATTAGTTGTATACATTGCCCGAAAATTTGAAAATACAGGTATCAATATTGAAGATTTAATAAGTATCGGAACAATTGGATTAATAAAAGCAGTAAATACATTTAACCCTGAAAAGAAAATAAAGTTAGCTACATATGCATCAAGATGTATCGAAAATGAAATTTTAATGTATTTGCGTAGAAATAATAAAATTCGATCAGAAGTATCCTTTGATGAGCCATTAAACATTGATTGGGATGGGAATGAATTATTATTATCAGATGTTCTTGGTACTGAAGAGGATATTATTACAAAAGACATCGAAGCAAATGTGGATAAAAAGTTATTATTTAATGCTCTGCATCAATTATCTCCACGTGAAAAGCAAATCATGGAGCTCCGATTTGGTCTACTCGGGGGAGAGGAGAAAACACAAAAAGATGTAGCAGATATGTTAGGTATTTCACAGTCATATATATCAAGGTTGGAAAAAAGAATCATTAAACGATTAAAAAAAGAATTTAATAAAATGGTTTAAAAAAATATTTTTTTGAAACGCTATTTCTATCAGTAATTAGAGGATTTAACCATCTATCACAAATTTCATTTCATGCATAAATTTCCCACCCAAGGAGATACTTAATTTTGAACAGCAGCTCCTATAAGGGGGGGAAAAGACTTGAAGCGAAATAAAGTTGAAATTTGTGGGGTCGATACATCAAAGCTTCCTGTGTTAAAAAACGAAGAGATGAGAGAATTGTTAAAAAAAATGCATGAAGGAGATTTATATGCAAGAGAGAAGCTTGTAAACGGTAATTTAAGACTTGTATTAAGTGTTATACAGCGTTTTAATAACCGTGGTGAGTATGTAGATGATCTTTTTCAAGTTGGATGTATTGGACTAATGAAATCAATTGATAATTTTGATTTAAGTCAAAATGTGAGATTTTCTACTTATGCGGTGCCAATGATTATTGGAGAAATACGTAGATATTTACGTGACAATAATCCAATCCGTGTCTCAAGGTCACTACGAGATATTGCTTATAAAGCGCTGCAAGTACGAGAAAAACTAATGAGTAAAACATCGAGGGAGCCTACAGCAGAAGAAATAGCAAAGGTATTGGAAGTACCACACGAGGAAATTGTATTTGCTCTTGATGCAATACAAGATCCAGTATCCTTATTCGAACCTATCTATAATGATGGGGGAGACCCTATTTATGTAATGGATCAGCTAGGTGATGAAAAAAATCGTGATACGAATTGGGTGGAAGAAATTGCATTACAAGAAGGGTTGCGCAGGTTAAATGACCGAGAAAAACTCATTATTAGAAAACGATTTTTTCAAGGGAAAACGCAAATGGAAGTTGCTGAAGAAATTGGTATTTCCCAAGCTCAAGTATCACGTTTAGAAAAGGCTGCCATTAAACAAATGAATAAGAATATCCAATAGTAGGACAAGTATCCCGTTTTTGGCGGGGTACTTGTCCTACATTATTTTAATGAAAGCTATTTTATTCTTTTGAGAAGATCAACTAAAGCCATTCCTAAAAAAATCAACTAAAGCATATACATGTAATATCATTGATTGGAATGATTTTTAAGGAGTGGTAAATTTGGTGAGAATATCAGAATTCCAAGTAAAAGATGTGGTGAGTATTTCTGATGGCCGAAAATTAGGAAATGTGGGTGATATTGATATTAATCTAGATACAGGAAAAATAGACAGTATTATCGTTGGAGGTTCTGGAAAAATATTAGGATTCTTTGGGAAAGAGGAGGAATTCATTATACCATGGAGTAATATTGTAAAAATTGGCGCGGACGTCATTCTTGTTAGATTTCGTGATCAAAATTACATGCAACAACAATTATCAGAACCGAAATAATCAATGATTAGGTTTGAGACAGATTATTCAGTTCTCCACCATTTATGTGTCTCAAACACAGGTCTTGAGACACATTTTTTCTCCTCAATTCCTCTTTATCTGTCACAATCTCTTTTTGAACGAGTGATTGGTTTACAGTTTTTGAATGAACCAAAACGTAATCTGTGATAAACTATAAAAAAGAATCTAAGGTTAAGAACCTTATTAGGAGTTACGATTATGAGCGAACCTTTCCAAAAAAAAGAGAAAGAGTTTTTTATCATTGAAAATTGGAATCAGATAAATTCCCGGCTAATTGCTGGATTTACAACAAAGCTAGGCGGCCAAAGTGAAGAACAATATGCCTCATTAAATTTTGGATTTCATGTAGGTGATGACAAAAAGAGTGTACAATCAAACCGGAAACTACTTTCTAAGAAGCTTGGATTCCCCCTTGATCATTGGATAGGAGCCGAGCAAACACACGATACATATATAGCAAAAGTGGATCATGCTGATGCTGGAAAAGGAGCACTTGATTATTCAAGCAGTATCCAACGGACTGATGGACTATTTACAGGGGAAGAAGATATTCTTCTCACTCTTTGTTTTGCTGATTGTGTGCCTTTATTCTTTTACGCGCCAAATCATCATATTATTGGCATAGCTCATGCAGGCTGGAAAGGAACAGTAAATGGGATTGCCAAAGAAATGGTTGATAAATGGAATCAGGAAGGAATTAAACCAGAAGAAATTAACGTGGTAATTGGTCCATCTATTTGCAAAAATTGTTATATCGTCGATGATCGAGTGATTGAGAAAGTAAATACCTGGGTAGAAGATGATTGTCCATACCAAGAAATATCTGGTGGACAATATCATTTAGATTTAAAAAAATTAAATCAAATGATTCTTTTAAACGCAGGAGTTAAACTGGAAAATATTGAACTCACTAATTATTGTACGAGTTGTGATCATCAAGAATTTTTTTCTCATCGACGTGATCATGGAAAAACAGGAAGAATGCTTAGTTTTATTGGTTTGAAAGGAGATATTTAAATGAAAGTGGTTGAAAATCTTTCAATCATTAATGAAAAAATTAAAGCAGCATGTGAAAGATCTAATAGAAACTCGGAAGAAATTAAACTTATTGCAGTTACGAAATATGTAACAACTGAACGTGCACAGGAAGCACTTCAGGCAGGGGTTAACAATTTGGGAGAAAATCGTGATGAAGGTCTATTAAATAAATGGGAAACAATAGGAAACGATGCAGTTTGGCATTTCATAGGCTCTTTGCAAACTAGAAAAGTCAAAAATATTATTGATAAAGTATCTTTTATTCATTCCCTAGACCGACTTTCTCTGGCAGAAGAAATAAATAAGCGTGCCAATAAGCCAATATCTTGTTTTGTACAGGTTAATGTATCAGGGGAAGAATCTAAGCATGGCATTAGTCCAGAGAATGTGGTAAATTTTATACATGATTTAAAAGATTTCGAAAACATTAAAGTGATTGGTTTAATGACAATGGCACCACTGACTGAAAATGTAGAAATCATTCGTCAAAGTTTTCGTGGATTGAAAGAACTTCAAGTGAAAATTCAAGAATTACAGCTTGATTATGCACCATGTAATGAATTATCAATGGGAATGTCTAATGACTATACAATAGCGATTGAAGAAGGTGCTACATATATTCGAATTGGTACGTCATTAGTTGGCGATGAAGGATGAAATAAGCAGGTCATCTTATTGGAGGTGTGAACATGGGGATAAAAACAAAGTTGAAATCATTTTTTTTATTAGATGATGAATATGAATATACAGAAGAAGAAAAGATGGATAGTGAGCCAGAGCGGGAACAATATACAAAGCCTGCTAATCAGAGGCAAAATGTAGTGAGCCTCCAAAGTGTTCAAAAGTCTTCATCTTCTAAAGTGATTTTATTTGAACCAAGGGTTTATGCAGAAGCTCAAGATATTGCAGATCATTTAAAAAATAGACGAGCTGTCGTTGTTAATTTGCAAAGAATTGAGCATGATCAAGCCAAAAGAATTATAGATTTCTTAAGTGGTACAGTCTATGCAATTGGTGGAGATATCCAAAGAATTGGTACGGATATATTCTTATGTACTCCAGATAATGTAGAAGTATCAGGGAATATTTCCGATTTAATTCAACATAGTGAATTTGATTCGAGGTGGTCTTAAAAGGAATGTTATTTTTAGTAACTATTTTATTAGAAGCAGTTAAAATTTACTCGTATATTATTATTATTTATATTTTTATGTCATGGTTTAATGCTCAACAATCTTCTATTGGACAAATTTTCGGGCGAATTTGTGAACCTTATTTAGAACAATTTAGGAGGTTTATTCCACCTATTGGGATGATTGATATTTCTCCAATTGTAGCTATTATCGTATTAAGATTAGCTAGCTATGGGATTAGACAGATTTATTTATGGACCATCTAGGTAGTAATCATACTACCTTTTTCTTTTTGGCTCTTATCTCAAACATTGTTGCTATTTAAGTGAGTTTTAACGTAAAATCATCAACCGAAGACCTTACACCTTTCTTTTACTGAGAAATGAGCTGCTACAAACTCCATATGAATCGCTGGATTCCTTTATTGAGCGTAAAAGTCGGCAGTTTGGCTTTTACACAACCAACAAACTATACGAAAACAGTCTTCTTTTTCTATAGTAATCAATAAGTATAAGAGGTATTTATGGATAATATATATCAACATTTTAGATCAGAGGAAAAAGATTTTATTGATCAAGTCATTCAATGGAAACAGTTTGTCGAAGATCGTTATGCACCAAAGCTAATTGATTTTTTAGATCCTCGGCAAATACATATTCTGAAATCAATCATTGGCAATGAACAAAGTGTGAAATACGGGATTTTTGGTGGGAATTCTGATTGTGAGCGAAACAGAGTTCTCCTATATCCAGATTACTATTCTCCATCATCTGAAGATTACCAAATTGCTTTACTAGAAGTAAAATATCCATCCAAATTTGTTACATTGACGCATCGACAGGTGTTGGGGACGCTTATGTCTATTGGATTAAAACGCGAAAAGTTTGGCGATATTTTATGCAAAAATGAGCGTATACAGTTTTTTATTGCAAAAGAATTGCTGGATTATATTAAGCTTGAGTTCCAACAGATCGGTAAAACATCCATTCAACTTCTAGAAATCCCGCTAAGTGATGCAATATCAACTGGAGAAGTTTGGCAAGAAATTCAAACGACAGTGAGTTCATTACGTTTGGATGCTGTTCTATCTTCTGTATACAATATTTCTAGACAAAAAGCACAAACGCTTATAGCCCATGGTTTGGTAAAAATAAATTGGAGGATTGTGGAACAATCAGCCTTTATTTGTGAAGAAGGGGACGTATTGTCTGCAAGAGGACATGGAAGGTGTAAGCTGCTTTCATTCGACGGGAAAACCAAAAAAGAAAAATGGCGAATAAAAGCTGGTGTGTTGAAATAATTTGAAAAAGTTGCAGGAAAATCCCCACAAACTGTCGAATATCGGTATAATAGAGTTAAGAGTTCAACCGTCTTAGCTTGAAGTTTTTAACTTTCAGGGGCTAGCGTTGAAGCTAAAGGCAAGCGCCTTGATATCTATTGATTATAGATAAAATGTTTTCTGGTCTTGTTTCTGGGACTTAATCATACAAGTTATTAAAGATTAAATTTGAATACATTGTGGAGGTGGCAGAATGCCTTTAACACCATTGGATATACATAATAAAGAATTTAGTAGAGGTTTTCGAGGATATGATGAGGACGAAGTAAATGAATTCCTCGACCAAATTATTAAGGATTATGAAATTATCATTCGTGAGAAAAAAGAGTTGGAAGAAACGTTAAACTCTCTTAATGAACGCTTAGGACATTTTACCAACATAGAGGAAACACTGCATAAGTCTATAGTTGTTGCTCAAGAAGCGGCTGAGGAAGTTCGTGGCAATGCGCAAAAGGAATCGAAGTTAATTATTAGAGAAGCTGAGAAAAATGCAGATAGAATTGTTAATGAAGCATTGTCAAAGGCTAGAAAAATTGCTTTAGAAATTGAAGAATTGAAAAAGCAATCAAAGGTTTTCCGTACAAGATTTAAGATGTTAATCGAAGCTCAATTAGATTTGTTAAAAAATGATGATTGGGACCATTTAATGGAATTTGAAATTGATGCTACAGAATTAAATCTTGAAGAAGAAATGAAATAATCTTGACGAAATGAAATTATTTCACATATAATTTATAAAACTAATATTTTAAACGATGACAGGGACAGTACAATTATTTACATGTCTTATAATATATAGCGAACCAAGGATAGTGAAAGCTTGGTATAAGCAAATAATTGGAACATCACCCTAGAGTTCTTGAATTGAACACCTTTATGGTTAGTAGATAATAGCGAATCATTCACGATACGAATGCTAAGAGGCGGATAATCAATGATTATCTACTAGGGTGGTACCGCGGGAAAACCTTCTCGTCCCTTTACAGGGATGTGAAGGTTTTTTTGTTGTTTAAACATATCCATACAAAAGTAAGAAAAAAGCCTATAGAATAGTTCTAAATAGGCAATGATGTGTATAGTGAATTCGGGATTTTTCAAATTGTTGGTCCCTGTGATATCAAGGAGGAAGTAATATGGATTATAAAGATACGTTATTAATGCCAAAAACAGAATTTCCAATGCGAGGAAACCTACCTAAACGCGAACCGGAAATTCAAGAAAAATGGAAGGAACTTAATATCTACGAAAAGGTGCAAGAGCATACAAAAGGTAGACCATTATTTGTCCTTCATGATGGACCTCCATATGCTAATGGCGATCTTCATATGGGGCATGCATTAAATAAAACATTAAAGGATTTTATCGTTCGATTTAAATCAATGACAGGATTCAATGCTCCATATGTTCCTGGATGGGATACACATGGTTTACCAATTGAACAAGCATTAACGAACAAAGGTGTCAAACGTAAGGAAATGTCTGTTGCCGAATTCCGTAAACTTTGTGAAGAATATGCCTATCAACAAGTTGATAATCAACGTGAAGCATTTAAACGTTTAGGTGTACGTGGAGATTGGGAAAATCCATATATCACTTTAAAACCTGAATATGAAGCACAACAAATTAAGGTTTTTGGTGAGATGGCTAAAAAAGGATATATTTATAAAGGAATGAAACCTGTATACTGGTCTCCTTCTAGTGAATCTGCTTTAGCCGAAGCAGAAATTGAATATAAAGATATTAAATCTCCATCTATCTATGTTGCCTTTGAAGTAAAAGATGGAAAAGGTGTATTAGAAGCTAATACAAAGATTATTATTTGGACGACGACTCCATGGACAATTCCGGCCAATTTAGGAATTGCAGTAAATCCGGAAATTGACTATGTAGTAGTAAGCGTTAATAACGAAAAATATGTAATTGCGAAAGCATTACTAGAAACGGTTTCTGAAGTTTTAGAATGGGAATCTCCTGAAATTGTTCAAACAGTTACAGGGAAAGAGCTAGAATATGTTGTAGCTAAACATCCATTATATGATCGAGATTCATTAGTGATTTTAGGTGACCATGTGACAACAGAATCTGGTACTGGATGTGTTCATACAGCTCCAGGTCATGGGGAAGATGATTTCCTTGTAGGTAAAAAATATGGGTTAGATGTTTTATGTCCAGTTGATGATAAGGGAGTTTTAACTTCTGAAGCACCTGGCTTTGAAGGATTATTCTATGATAAAGCAAATAAGCCGATTACTGAGAAGTTAGAGGAAGCTGGAGCATTACTAAAATTAAACTTCTTCACACACTCATATCCGCATGATTGGAGAACGAAGAAACCTGTTATATTCCGAGCTACTGCGCAATGGTTTGCATCTATTGATAAGTTCCGTGAAGAACTATTACAAGCTATAAAGGAAGTAAAATGGGTACCAACTTGGGGCGAAACGCGCCTATTTAATATGGTCCGTGACCGTGGCGATTGGTGTATTTCAAGACAACGTGCGTGGGGTGTACCAATCCCGGTATTTTATGGAGAAAATGGTGATCCGATCATCACTGATGAAACAATCGAGCATATCTCTAATTTATTCCGTGAGCACGGGTCAAATATTTGGTTTGAACGTGAAGCAAAGGATCTATTGCCTGAGGGATTCACACACCCAAGTAGTCCAAATGGGGAATTTACAAAAGAAACGGATATTATGGATGTATGGTTCGATTCAGGTTCATCCCATCAAGGTGTACTGGTTGAACGTGATGATCTTCAGCGTCCTGCAGATCTTTATCTTGAAGGATCTGATCAGTATCGTGGATGGTTTAATTCATCATTAACTACTTCTGTTGCCGTTTCAGGTCAAGCACCGTATAAAGGTGTTCTAAGTCATGGCTTCGTCCTTGATGGTGAAGGCAGAAAGATGAGTAAGTCATTAGGAAATGTGATCTTGCCTGGAAAGGTAGTCAATCAACTAGGAGCAGACATCATTCGTTTATGGGTAGCATCTGTTGACTATCAAGCAGATGTCCGTGTATCAGATGCTATTTTAAAACAAGTATCAGAAGTATATCGTAAGATTCGAAATACGTTCCGATTCTTATTAGGAAATTTATCAGATTTTGATCCTGCAACTGATAAAGTTAAGTATGAGGACCTTCGTGAAGTAGATCAATTTATGCTTGTGAAATTAAATAATTTAATTAAACAAGTTCGAAATGCCTATGAAGGTTATGAATATTCAACGATCTACCATAATGTTAATAATTTCTGTACCCTAGATTTAAGTTCATTTTATTTAGACTTTGCAAAAGATGTATTATATATTGAAGCAAAAGATAATGAAGAACGTCGGGCGATGCAAACCGTTCTATATGAATGTTTAACAGCTTTAACTAAGCTCTTAACACCGATTCTTCCACACACAGCTGATGAAGTTTGGGGCTATATCCCTGGCATTGAAGAAGTTAGTGTTCAGCTTACTAATATGCCTGAATATGTTGAAATTCCAAATGCTAAGGAATTAGAATTAAAATGGGAGAATTTCTTAAAATTACGTGATGATGTTCTAAAGGCACTAGAAGAAGCGCGCAATGAAAAAGTTATTGGAAAATCATTAACTGCAAAAATGACTGTATATGTGAATGATGAAATGAAACAATTATTAGATTCCATTTCTGAAAACATGAAGCAATTATTTATTGTTTCTGGATTTGAGGTAGGTGGAGCGATCGCTGATGCTCCTGAAAATGCTGTAAAACTTGAACATGCAGCAATTGTTGTTGAAAAAGCTGAAGGTGAGACATGTGAACGCTGCTGGATTGTAACAACTGAAATAGGTGAGGACGAGAATCATCCAACCTTATGCCAACGTTGTGCTTCAGTTGTTAAAGAATCTTATGAAAATGTTCAATAAAATAATTGCTAAAAAACCCTTGAAGGTAAATCTTCGAGGGTTTTCTATTTTATGTAACTACATGAAAGACTTACTCCATCATCATTATCATGATTCGGGTAAACTAACATTAATTCATTAAAGGAGGGAATTTCAATGTGCCGAAATGATGATCAATTATTTTATTTACTTCATGATCTAAAAGCTGAATTAAGTGCATATGAGACAAAGGACGAATTAATTAAAGATATGATTAATGAAGAATTAAAAGATATTCATACAGCCCTTTCTAAATGGAATAAAGGTAATTATGGAAAGTGTGAGCACAGTGGTGATCCAATCCCGAAAGAATGGCTGGAAACAATACCTACATTAAAATCCTCCGATGAATGGAATCAACTATGGTCATATGGGAAAATATCCATACCTTATAGTTGAGTACATCTTAAACTTTTCTAAAATCCCCCTGTATGCTACAATTCAAAAGAAGAATCGTAAAACTATATAATTATAATGAAAAAGTAGATACGGGGGTATCCTTTGTGATTTATTACATACTGGCTTTATTTGTAATTGCATTAGACCAAATAACAAAAATGTTGGTCGTTAAAAATATGGAAATAGGAGAAAGTATTAATATTATTGAAGATGTATTTTCCATCACTTCCCATCGAAATCGAGGTGCAGCATGGGGGATTTTAGAAGGCCAAATGTGGCTGTTTTATTTGATTACCATCATTGTTGTTGGTGGAATTATTTATTATCTTTATAAATATGCAAAAGGAAAACCCTTATTAGGAATCAGTCTTGCCTTTATGTTAGGGGGGGCAATTGGGAATTTTATTGATCGATTAATTCGCCAAGAAGTAGTGGATTTTCTTTATGCCAGAATTATTGATTTTCCAATTTTCAATATTGCTGATGCAAGCTTAACGATTGGTGTGATTCTACTACTTATTCAAATGCTTATAGAAGAGCGTAAATCAAAGGAGAAAACATATGGAAAAAATGGAACACATCATTCTTGAAAGTGAGAATAACGAACGTATCGACAAGATTATTTCCACTATGAATGCAGAATGGTCCCGTTCACAAGTTCAGCAATGGATTAAAGATGGACATGTTAAAGTAAATGGAAAACAAATTAAAGCAAATTATAAATGCACGATTAATGATCAAATTGTCATTGATATCCCTGAACCAGAGATCCTTGATGTTCAGGCAGAAGAAATGAATTTAGACATTTACTATGAGGATGGGGATGTACTCGTCGTAAATAAACCAAAAGGCATGGTTGTTCATCCAGCACCAGGACATTTAACAGGTACACTAGTTAATGGCTTGATGGCACATTGTAAGGATCTATCAGGGATTAATGGAGTGTTAAGACCTGGTATTGTACATCGAATTGATAAAGATACATCAGGATTATTAATGGTGGCTAAAAATGATATGGCACATGAAGGACTGGTTAATCAATTAGTCGATAAATCCGTGACACGTAAATATTTCGCCATCGTTCACGGAAATGTCCCTCATGATTATGGGACAATTGATGCACCGATTGGACGTGACCCAAATGATCGTCAAAGAATGACGGTAGTTGATAATGGAAAACATGCTGTGACCCATTTTCGTGTATTAGAACGATTCAATCAATATACATTTATTGAATGTGAATTAGAAACAGGACGTACTCACCAAATACGTGTCCATATGAAATATATAGGTTTCCCATTAGTTGGTGATCCTAAATATGGTCCTAGAAAAACATTATCTATCGGTGGGCAAGCATTGCACGCAGGTATCCTAGGGTTCATTCATCCTCGGACGAAACAATATATTGAATTTGAGGCCCCAATACCAGAGGAATTTGAAAAACTGTTAATCGAGCTAAAAAGATAAGGTTGACAAATTAGCTATCTAGTATTAATCTATTAATAACTTAATATCCCCCCTTTAATACAGTCCTGTGAGGCTGAGAAGGAAACGGATAGTTGATTCAATTATAAATTCGTAGACCCTCTCGCCGACAAGGTGAGAGGGTTTTTAATTTGTGAGGTGGAAAAATTGTCTCAAAAAGCTATCGTTCTTGATCAGCAAGCAATTAGAAGAGCACTTACTCGTATAGCTCATGAAATTATTGAGCGCAATAAAGGGATACAAGACTGCATTTTAGTCGGAATTAAGACAAGAGGTATTCATATCGCAGAGCGTTTAGCAGAAAGAATTGAACAAATTGAAGGCCATCCTATTGATGTAGGGGTTTTAGATATCACATTATATCGTGATGATTTATCGAAAAAAAATGAAGATGCTGAACCTGAAGTAAAGGGATCACATATTCCTAGTGAAATTAATAATCGTAAAGTCATTTTAGTAGATGATGTATTATATACTGGAAGAACTGTCCGTGCTGGAATGGATGCATTGATGGACATTGGCAGACCCTCCCAAATTCAGCTAGCTGTATTAGTTGATCGAGGTCACCGTGAACTTCCAATACGTGCAGATTTCATCGGTAAGAACATACCAACCTCGAGCAGTGAAAGAATTGTTGTAGCCCTTGAGGAAGTAGATGGATTAGATCAAGTAAGTATTTATGAAAACTAAATAAAAAAACCTTTTAAAAGCAGTCCAGAGAGGCTGACAAAGGTGGAAACTTTCTATTGAATCATTATGTTGTTCGATAGGTTGTCTAGCCCTCTTTGTAGCTTCTCGCTATAAAAGAGGGTTTTTATTTTGACTGAAGCACAAATAAATTATAGGAAAACTTAATGTAAAGGGAGATTGAATCTTATGGGTAGAAATCCAGATATCGTACTAGATATACATGATAAACCAAATAAAACACAATGGATTAGTTTAAGTATTCAACATTTGTTTGCGATGTTTGGATCAACTGTTTTAGTTCCGCTTCTAGTCGGCTTGAGTCCAGCAGTAGCACTTGCTTCAAGCGGTTTAGGAACGTTAGCATATATTCTTATTACTAGAGGTAAAGTTCCTGCTTATTTAGGATCTTCCTTCGCTTTTATTGCCCCCCTAATTAGTGCTAAGGCATTAGGTGGTCCAGGAGCAGCCATGTTGGGAACCTTCTTTGCTGGAATCATTTACGGTTTGGTCGCTTTGCTTATAAATAAATTAGGTTATCGATGGTTAATGAGACTCTTGCCTCCTATAGTAGTGGCACCAGTTATAATCGTCATTGGATTAGGCTTGGCAGGAACAGCAGTTGGCATGGCAATGTATGAAAATCCTGGTGCAGCATCACAAGATCTTGTCTATAGTACTAAGCATATCGTTGTTGCGTTATGTACGATTGCGTTCATTGTGATTAGTTCCACCTACTTCCGCGGATTCCTAAAACTTATTCCTATCTTGATAGGGATTGTTGGTGGATATATTGTCTCAATTTTTGCTGGATTGGTTGATTTTTCGGGAGTTATCGAAGCAAAGTGGATAGCATTACCTGATTTTGTAATTCCGTTTGTGTCATATGAGCCAAAATTTTCTTGGGAAGTCGTGATGCTCGTCGTACCAGTTGCCATCGTAACCTTGTCTGAACATATTGGCCATCAAATCGTATTAGGTAAAGTGGTAAATAAAGATTTAGTTGCAGACCCTGGATTGGACAGCTCCTTACTTGGTGATGGAGTATCAATCATTATTGCTTCACTTATAGGCGGACCACCTACAACCACATATGGTGAAAACATTGGTGTTTTAGCCATCACACGGGCATATAGTGTCTATGTAATTGGTGGTGCAGGTGTTTTTGCATTAGTATTTAGCTTCATTGGAAAGATTAGTGCCTTCCTGAGCTCTATACCAACAGCCGTAATGGGAGGAGTGTCGATTGTCTTATTTGGAACGATTGCAGCGAGTGGGTTAAGAATGCTTGTTGAACACAAAATCGATTTTGCTGATAATCGTAATCTACTGATTTCATCTGTCATCCTTGTTATAGGTATAGGAGGTGCGTTCATCAGGTTTACAGATAAATTTGAACTTTCAGGAATGGCATTAGCAGCTATTCTAGGAGTCATACTCAATCTTGTATTGCCAGGACGTCCAAAGGAAGATGAAGAAATTGATTTATTTGGAGAAGTAGAAAAGTAAAAAGGAGATCACCTTTTAAGAAAAGTCCAGAGAGGCTTACAAGGGTGTTATATTAAATATGTCCATTTATACTGATTAATGAAGACATATTTAAAAAAACACCCACCTATTTGGTAGGGTGTTTTTTTACGCACTCAATTTATAAGAATTAGCTGCTTATTTGTTTCGATATTTAAAATCTAAATTTTATTTAATCGTGTAGAAAAACAACTTGTGTGTGTATAAAAAGGAGGACTTATCGATGTGTCACCTATTAACAATGTCAGATTTAACAAATGAAGATATTAATGAAATTTTGCAGGATGCCGAGTGGTTTTGGAAGGGAAATACATGGACTACACCGCAAAAAATGTATTCCGTAAATCTATTTTTTGAGCCAAGTACAAGAACAAAGTGTAGCTTTGAAATGGCAGAAAGAAAATTAGGGATGGAGATTATTCCTTTTGAAACGAATACATCGAGTCTTCATAAAGGTGAGACATTATACGATACTGTTAGAACATTAGAATCGATAGGGGTTGACTTAGCCGTTATTCGTCATAATCAAGATCATTACTATCGAGAGCTAATTCCAAATATAAGGATTCCTATTATAAATGGCGGTGACGGTTGTGGACAGCATCCTACCCAATCACTTTTAGATTTATTCACAATTAAACAGGAGTTTGGAACGTTTAAGGGATTAAATATAACGATTATTGGAGATATATCTCATAGTCGTGTGGCTCGTTCAAATATGGAAGCATTAACTAAGCTAGGCGCGAATGTAACATTCTCCGGACCACCAGAATGGTTTGATCATTCATTCTCTTTAGGGAACTATGCTCCTATTAATCAAGCAATAGAACACGCAGATGTAGTGATGCTGTTACGGATTCAGCATGAAAGACATCAAGGTAAATCCTTTTACTCTGCAGAACAATACCATGACCAATATGGTTTAACATTAGAACGTGTGAATAGGATGAAAAATGGAAGCATTATTATGCATCCAGCACCTATTAATAGAAATGTTGAAATTGCAGATGAATTAGTAGAATGTAAGAAATCTAGAATCTTTAAGCAAATGGAAAACGGTGTATATATTAGGATGGCTGTATTAAAGCGAGCAGTAGAACATTCATTAAGGGGTTGTTTACATGAATTACATAATTAAAAACGGATATATCTTAGATGAGAACAATAAGCAAGTATTTGTGGATATTCGAGTACAAGATGGCGTAATAAAAGAAATTGGGACTAATTTAGAAGCAAATGGAGAGAACATTTATGAAGCAAATGGTTGCTTAATTGCTCCAGGCTTTATCGATTTACATATTCATTTAAGGGAACCAGGTGGGGAACATAAAGAAACAATAGAAACTGGGACAATGGCAGCAGCTAAAGGAGGGTATACAACGGTGGCTTGTATGCCCAATACGAAGCCAGTTCCTGACACGCCTGAACAAATGGAATGGATGATGAACAGAATAAATGAATCAGGTCATGTAAAAGTATTACCATATGCATCTATTACAATAGGTCAACTAGGGGAGGAACTAACGAATTTTTCTGGTTTAAAAGAAAAAGGCGCGTTTGCTTTTACTGATGATGGAGTAGGTATTCAAACAGCTGGAATGATGTATGAAGCCATGAAACGTGCAGCAGCTATTAATATGGCAGTCGTAGCACATTGTGAAGATAATTCCCTTATCTACGGAGGAGCTGTTCATGAGGGCGAGTTTTCAAAGAAATATGGCGTACCTGGTATTCCTTCGGTATGTGAATCGGTACATATAGCCAGAGACATTCTACTCGCTGAAGCAACAGGTTGCCATTATCATGTATGTCATATAAGTACAAAGGAATCTGTACGAGTCGTCCGAGATGCAAAAAAAGCAGGGATCCATGTTACTGCTGAAGTAACACCACATCATTTACTTTTATGTGAAGATGATATTCCTGGTATCGATACTAATTATAAAATGAACCCACCTCTTCGTAGTAAAGAAGATCGTGATGCTTTAATAGAAGGCTTATTAGATGGAACAATTGATTTCATTGCGACAGATCATGCACCTCATACAAGTGAGGAGAAGGGGAAAGGAATGGAACATGCACCATTTGGTATTGTTGGGTTAGAAACAGCATTTCCATTACTTTATACTCATTTCGTAGAAAAAGGCATTTTTACATTAAAACAATTAATTGATTGGTTGACAATCGCACCTGCTAAGGCTTTCCAACTTACATCCGGGAAACTTGAGGTTGGCGCAGCAGCAGATATTACTGTAATCAATCTAGAGCAAAAAGAAGAGATTAACCATTTAGAATTTAAATCCAAAGGAAAGAACACACCATTTTCTGGATGGAATTGTAAAGGGTGGCCAATTGCAACCTTTGTTGATGGAAAATTGAAATGGAATGCAGGAGGTGCACAGTAATGAAAAGACAACTCATATTAGAGGATGGTACCGTGATGATCGGTCAAGCATTTGGGAGTAATGAAACGACATTTGGTGAAATCGTATTTACAACCGGAATGACAGGCTATCAGGAAACGATAACTGATCCATCCTACTGTGGTCAAATTGTTACATTAACCTATCCGCTTGTTGGTAACTATGGGATAAATCGTGATGATTACGAGTCCATTCAACCAGCAATTAAAGGGTTAATCGTGAAGGAAGCTGCAGATTTTCCATCAAATTGGCGAAATGATATGAGTTTAGATGAATTTTTAAAAATAAAAAATATCCCCGGTATTTCTGGAGTGGATACGAGAAAATTAACAAGAATTATACGTAAACACGGGACCTTAAAAGGGGCAATTTGCGCTGATACTGTAAATCCCAATGAAATAATTAAACAATTACTAGAAGATAACACGCCAAATAATCAGGTTGAACAGGTTTCGACTAAAAAACCATATCCAAGTCCAGGTAGAGGACATCATGTAGTATTAGTAGATTTCGGCTCTAAACATGGGATTTTACGAGAGTTGAATAAAAGAAATTGTGACGTTACAGTTGTTCCTTATAACACAAATGCGGAGGAAATTCTTGCATTAAAGCCAGATGGAGTCATGTTATCTAATGGCCCTGGAGATCCAAAGGATGTTCCAGAAGGAGTAGCAATGATTCAAGGCTTATTAGGGGAATGTCCAATTTTCGGGATTTGTTTAGGACATCAATTATTTGCATTAGCAAATGGAGCAGATACATATAAATTAAAATTTGGCCATCGAGGTGCAAATCATCCAATTAAAGATTTGAAAACGGGTAGGATATATTTTACATCACAAAACCATGGCTATGCGGTTAGCGAAGAATCTATTCATTCGACACATTTAAAAGTTACTCAAGTTAATTTAAATGATTGTACAATTGAAGGTCTCGAACATGAATTGTATCCAGCATTTACTGTTCAGTATCATCCAGAAGCAGCACCAGGACCAGAAGATACGAATTTCTTATTTGATCAATTTTTATTATCTATTGAGAAATGGAAAGGAACGGTGAAGCAGCATGCCTAAACGTACGGATATAAAGAGTATCTTAGTAATAGGATCTGGGCCCATCATTATTGGTCAAGCGGCAGAATTTGATTATGCAGGGACACAGGCTTGCTTAGCATTGAAAGAGGAAGGATATCGTGTCATCCTTGTGAATTCTAATCCAGCAACTATTATGACTGATACCGAAATTGCAGATATTGTTTATATTGAGCCTATTACATTAGAGTTTGTTACGCGAATCATACGAAAAGAAAGACCTGATGCGATTCTGCCTACATTAGGTGGTCAGACAGGATTAAATATGGCGATGGAACTCGCACAAGCAGGGGTATTAAAAGAGTGTAATGTAGAAGTATTAGGGACGAAATTATCAGCCATTAAACAAGCGGAAGACCGTGATGAATTTCGTAAGCTGATGAATGAATTAAGTGAGCCAGTACCGGAAAGTGCAATCGTTCATAGTTTGGATGAGGCTGTGGAGTTTGTAAAAAGGATCGGTTATCCAGTCATCGTTCGTCCTGCGTATACATTAGGTGGTACAGGTGGTGGTATTTGTGAAAGCAAGGAAGAGTTAATTGAAATAGTCACGAGTGGACTAAAAAACAGTCCAGTTCACCAATGCTTACTAGAAAAAAGTATTGCCGGCTACAAAGAAATTGAATATGAAGTGATGCGAGATTCAAGAGACAATGCTATTGTTGTTTGCAATATGGAAAATATTGATCCAGTTGGTATACATACAGGTGATTCTATTGTGGTTGCACCTAGTCAAACATTAAGCGATAGAGAATATCACCTGCTTCGGAATGTTTCCTTGAAAATCATTCGTGCATTAGGAATTGAAGGTGGATGTAATGTTCAACTTGCCCTTGATCCGTATAGCTTTAACTACTATATTATTGAGGTGAATCCTCGAGTTAGTCGTTCCTCTGCATTAGCCTCAAAGGCAACAGGTTATCCAATTGCCAAGCTTGCAGCTAAAATTGCTATTGGATTGAGTTTAGATGAAATGATGAATCCCGTTACTGGGAAGACATATGCATGTTTTGAGCCTGCACTTGATTATATTGTAACCAAGATTCCTCGTTGGCCATTTGATAAATTTGAATCTGCTAACCGTCGATTAGGCACACAAATGAAAGCAACCGGTGAGGTCATGGCAATAGGGCGTACACTGGAAGAGTCATTATTAAAGGCCGTTAGATCCTTAGAAAGTAATGTACATCATTTAGATCTTATGGGTGCAGACCATTACAGTGATGAAATTATTGAAAAAAGGATAAGAAAAGCTGGTGATGAAAGGATTCTCTATATAAGCGAAGCGATTCGTAGAGGTACTTCCATCGAAACTATACATGAATGGAGCAAAATTGATCTTTTCTTTTTACATAAAATCCAGAAAATTATTCAGTTTGAGAAACGATTAATCAATCATCCCTTTGATCTTGACATTGCGACAAAAGCAAAAAAATTAGGTTTTTCAGATATTAAGCTAGCTGAGCTTTGGAAAACAGAAGAACACACGGTTTATAATTGGAGAAAGAAAAACCATTTACTCCCTGTATATAAAATGGTTGATACATGTGCGGCAGAATTTGAATCAGAAACTCCTTATTTTTATGGAACCTATGAGGAGGAAAATGAATCGGTTGTTACAAATAAGAAAAGTGTCATTGTTCTAGGCTCAGGTCCTATTCGAATAGGACAGGGGGTAGAATTTGATTATGCAACAGTCCATTCTGTTTGGGCGATACAAGAAGCTGGTTATGAAGCGATCATCATTAATAGCAATCCTGAAACAGTTTCCACAGATTTTAGTATTTCAGATAAGTTATACTTTGAACCTCTAACAATCGAAGATGTCATGCATATTATCGATTTAGAAAAGCCCGAAGGTGTCGTGGTTCAATTTGGAGGTCAAACAGCGATAAATCTTGCACAAAGCTTAGTGGATAGAGGGGTAAAAATTCTCGGTACATCATTAGAAAGCTTAGATCGTGCAGAAAATCGTGATAAATTCGAGCAGTCTCTAAAACAATTAAATATCCGTCAACCACTTGGCAAAACAGCATTTTCAGTTGAAGAAGCTATAACGATTGCAAAGGATATAGGTTATCCAGTGCTTGTTCGTCCATCTTATGTACTCGGTGGTCGTGCAATGGAAATTGTCTATCAAGAAAAAGAATTATTTTACTATATGCAACATGCTGTACAAGTGAATCCAGAACATCCTGTCCTTATTGACCGATATCTAGTAGGAAAAGAAGTCGAAGTAGATGCCATTTCGGATGGAGAGAATATTATCATTCCTGGAATTATGGAGCATATCGAACGTGCTGGAGTTCATTCTGGAGATTCAATTGCTGTATATCCTACCCAAAGTATCTCAAAACAGATGAAAGATAGAATTGTGGATTATACGACAAGGCTTGCAAAAGGACTTAATATTATCGGTCTTTTAAATATACAATATGTCATTTCAAACGATGAATTATATGTTATTGAAGTTAATCCGCGTTCAAGTAGAACGGTACCGTTCTTAAGTAAAATTACAAATATTCCAATGGCAAATGTTGCAACAAAAGTGATTCTAGGCTTTAAATTAACTGATCTAGGTTTTGAAACAGGATTGGTTGAGGAGAAAGAAGGGGTGTTTGTAAAAGTACCTGTTTTCTCTTTTGCGAAACTTAGAAGTGTGGATATTACTTTAGGCCCTGAAATGAAATCTACAGGTGAAGTAATGGGGAAGGATCGTACAATTGAAAAAGCACTTTACAAAGGATTTATAGCTTCAGGCATGAAGATACACAATTATGGAACTGTTCTTTTTACTGTGGCAGATAAAGACAAACATGAAGCAATCCAACTTGCTAAGCGTTTTGATGCGATCGGATTTACTCTTATGGCAACGAAAGGTACGGCAAAAATTTTACAAACAGAAGGATTAAACGTTGAAATTATCGATAAAATTGGATCTGTGGGTGTAACTCTGTTAGATATGATCCGAAATGGAAAAGTCCAACTCATTATAAATACATTAACAAAAGGGAAACAGCCAGAAAGAGATGGGTTTCGAATTCGAAGAGCGGCAGTGGAAAACAATATTCCTTGTTTAACATCTTTAGACACTGCTGATGCCATTCTAAGAGTATTAGAATCCATTAATTTTTCATCAGAAGCAATGCCAACAAGTCAAAATCGAAAAGATGTGGTCCTACAATGATTAAACAAGAGAATATGAAAATAGTATCCCAAAAGGTAATTGCAATAAATATATTTGAATTAGTACTAGAAGGAGCTCTCGTTAGCGAGATGAATCAACCAGGTCAATTTGTCCATCTACGCATCAATGATACAATGGATCCATTACTAAGAAGACCAATAAGTATTGCAAGCATAGATGCGGAAAACAATCGATTCACGATGATTTATCGAGCGGATGGTAAAGGTACACGAATTTTATCTCAAAAAAGATCCGGAGAAACAATCGATGTGCTTGGACCATTAGGAAATGGATTTCCTATGGAAAGAAAAAAAGGAGAACGGGCACTTTTAGTGGGTGGAGGAATTGGTGTTCCTCCCCTTTACGAACTATCAAAACAGCTAGTTGCAAAAGGTGTAGAGGTTATACATATTCTTGGACATGAGACAGCAACTAAAGCATTCTATTACGATGAGTTTACACAATTAGGAAATACATATATTGCAACGGTTGATGGCACATTGGGAACGAAAGGTTTTGTTACAAATGTGTTGGAAAATGAAAATATCCAATTTGATTGTTTTTATTCATGTGGTCCCATGCCAATGTTGAAAGCATTGGAAAATATGTATCCAGAGGTTGAAGGCTATATATCTTTAGAAAAGAGAATGGGCTGTGGGATTGGTGCCTGTTTAGCGTGTGTTTGTCATTTAGTAGATGATTCAACGGGAACAAAATATCGAAAAGTTTGTAGTGATGGACCTGTTTTCCGTATTGGAGAGGTGATCATATGAATCGTTTAAATATAGATTTGCCAGGATTATCATTAAAGAATCCTGTAATGCCTGCATCAGGATGCTTTGGCTTTGGGAAAGAATATAGTCAATTTTATGATCTAAGTCAACTAGGCTCAATCATGATTAAAGCGACAACTGCAGAAGCTAGATATGGCAATCCAACGCCGCGTGTTGCGGAAACGCCAGCTGGAATGTTAAATGCCATTGGGTTACAAAATCCAGGACTTCAATCTGTTTTGGAAAATGAATTACCTTGGCTTGAACATTATGATGTTCCAATTATCGCCAATGTAGCGGGTTCTCAAGTAGAGGATTATGTAGAAGTTGCAGAAGCGATTTCTAAAGCTCCGAATGTGAAGGCATTGGAATTAAATATTTCTTGTCCAAATGTGAAAACAGGAGGAATCGCATTTGGAACCATTCCAGAAGTTGCAAAAGATTTAACAAAGAAAGTAAAAGCTGTTTCCGATGTTCCTGTTTATGTTAAGTTGTCACCAAATGTTAGTAATATTGTTGATATGGCTAAGGCAGTAGAAGAAGCCGGAGCGGATGGATTAACAATGATCAATACACTCTTAGGAATGAATATTGATATTCGCACTGGAAAACCTATTTTGGCTAATCGGACTGGTGGGTTATCTGGACCAGCAATTAAGCCTGTAGCCATACGAATGATTTATGAAGTAAGTCAAAGAGTGTCAATTCCGATTATAGGTATGGGTGGTATTCAATCGGTTGAGGACATCATTGAATTTTTTTATGCGGGTGCAAGTGCAGTAGCCATAGGAACAGCAAATTTTATCGATCCCTTAATATGTCCAAAATTAATTAAGGAGCTTCCGGAGAAATTAGATGAATTAGGAATTTCTCATATATCAGAACTCATAGGAAGGAGCTGGAAATAACATGGTAAATACTCCGATTATCGCATTAGATTTTCCAAATTATGAATCAACAATGAACTTTTTAAAACAATTTGAAGCTGAATCGCTTTATGTAAAAGTGGGGATGGAATTATTTTATCAGACTGGTCCTTCGTTAATAGAGCATTTAAAACGTGCTGGTCACCAGATATTTCTAGATTTGAAGCTTCACGATATCCCTCATACTGTTCATAGTGCTATGAAAGGATTAGCAGGATTAGGCGTTGATATGGTCAATGTACATGCTGCAGGTGGTTTGAAAATGATGAAAGCTGCTTTAACTGGCTTGGAGGCTGGGACGAAGCATGGGGAAAAACGTCCATTATTAATAGCTGTAACCCAATTAACGAGCACTTCTGAAGAGGAGATGCAAAAGGAGCAATTAATTCAGCATTCATTAACAGATTCTGTTCTGCATTATGCGAAGCTTACTTATCAGGCTGGATTAGATGGAGTAGTATGTTCAGCATTAGAGGCTAATGAAATAAAAAAACGTACTAGTCATGAATTCCTCTGTGTGACACCCGGTATTCGCTTGGAAGGGGATGCCACTCATGACCAAAAAAGAGTTGTTACACCACAAGAGGCTAGAAAGATTGGATCAAGTGCGATAGTAGTTGGTCGATCCATTACTCAGTCAGTCGAGCCTTTGCAAACCTATTTACATGTTAAACAATTATGGAGGGATATTGAACATGACAACATCTAAAGAAATAGCAGAAAAACTATTATCTATCGAGGCAGTATTTTTAAAACCTAATGAACCATTTACTTGGTCCTCCGGAATATTATCTCCCATATACTGTGATAATCGACTAACGCTTTCATATCCCGTACTTCGAAAGGAAATTGCCAAAGGGTTAGTGGATTTGATTCAGAATTACTTTCCAGATACTGAAATTATTGCCGGAACCGCAACTGCTGGAATTCCGCATGCTGCTTGGATAAGTGACTTGATGGAACTTCCTATGTGCTATGTTCGTTCAAAAGCTAAAGCACACGGGAAAGGAAATCAAATTGAAGGCAAAGTATCTACAGGGAAAAAGGTTGTAGTAGTAGAAGATCTAATCTCCACAGGAGGTAGTGTCATTACCGCAGTAGAAGCCTTAAGAAGTGCTGGTTGTGAGGTATTAGGTGTGGTTTCAATATTTACTTATGAACTTGTGCAAGGGAAGGAACAATTAAAGGAAGCAAATATTCCTACACATTCTTTAGTGACGTATTCCACTCTAATTGAGGTTGCTTTGCAAAAAGGAATCATTTTAGACTCCGATCTAACTACACTGAATGACTGGCGTAAAAATCCTTCTGAATGGAAGCGATAAAAGAGTAAGAGGGGTATCTTAGTTATAAGATACCCCTGTTTTATTGAGTATAGCGTATTTAATATTTATTCGCCTAAGTATTGTTGTATTTAGATGAAATTTACATTAAAAAATAGTGCTATGAGACCGTCAAACGGCTTATTATTTCTTCATGCTTAAAACTTTATCAGCGGTCGGTGTAACATAAACGGTTTGTTGTTGCTCATAAATAACAAATCCAGGTTTAGCACCATTCGGTTTTTTAACATTTCTAACTTTTGTATAATCGACTGGTACTGAACTAGAATCTTTTGCTTTACTGAAGTATGCGGCTAAATTAGCTGCCTCCAATAATGTCTCTTCACTTGGGTTTTTACTTCTAATAACGACATGAGAACCTGGAATATCTTTTGTATGTAGCCAAATTTCATCTCTGGCTGCTAGCTTATTTGTTAAGTAATCATTCTGTTTATTATTTTTACCGACTAATATTTCGGTTCCATCCGATGAAGAATATGCTTCAACCGTTAATTTTTGAGCTTTATTTTTTGTTCCTCGTTTCTGTCTCAATTTTATATATCCTTCTTCAGCTAATTCAGTTCGAATCTCTTCAATATCCTTTGGTGATGCAGATTCCATCTGCTGCATTAAGCGTTCGAAGTATTGAATTTCAACAGCAGCTTTATTTATTTGTTCCTGTACAATTCCAATCGCATTCTTCGCTTTTTGATATTTCGAAAAATAGGCTTGTGCATTGGCTGATGGTGATTTTCTCGGATCTAGAGAGATATTCACAGTTTTGGCATTTTCATCATAATAATTGACAACCTCAATCTGCTCCATTCCTTTTTTTATTAAATGAAGATTAGCTGTCAACAATTCTCCATATAGTTGATATTGATCAGCATTCTTTGCATCGATCAAAGTGGTTTTTAATTTTTCTATCTTACTTTCGTTCTTTTCTTTTTCATTCTTAATAAATCGTTCTAGATCATGTCCCTGCTGTTTTACACGATCTCTTTCTGCTTTTCCGAAGTAATATCGATCAAGCATCTCACTAATTGTTTCAAATGATTTGACTTCCCCTTCTAGATAAGTAATTGGGAGAAGATAGAAAGCTTCTTTTGTTGTAGAACTAGTGATAGATGGTAAATAGTTATGCTGTTTCAATTCGTTCATTATACTTAGAAATGCTTGAGGTATCGTCACTCGATTGGCTAAGCCGGCATTGTGAACGATCTCTTTAGCTAATAATGGTGACATTCCAGAAAAGTGCTCCACTATTTGCTTGTCAATTTTTCCACTATTAAAATCAAGTGTCCGTAAAATATCATCTTCTGAGGCTGATAGTGGATTCAGTTTATCCTGTTTTGGTGGAGCAATATATGTTTGCCCTGGAAGAATTGAACGATAACTATTAACAGCAGGTGGAACATGCTTAATACTATCTAATATCATATTTCTATCTTTATCGACTAGGATGATATTACTATGTCTCCCCATAATTTCAATATATAGTTGTTTATATGATATATCCCCGATCTCATTTCGACCTTTTATTTCAAAAATAACTACACGATCAAGTTCAGTTTGATAAATATCCTCAATTAAATATCCTTCCAAGTGTTTTCTGAGAAGCATGCAAAACATCGATGGTTCTTGGGGATTTTCATGCTGTTCTTTCGTCAATTGAATTCTGGCATAGCTGGGATGCGCTGAAAGAATCAGTTTATGATTCTTTCCGTTCGCGCGAATAATCATAATCATTTCATTTTTATAGGGTTGGTGAATTTTATTAATTCTTCCACCTTTTAATATATCTGTAAGCTCTTTTGTCATTGCTCTTGTAAATAATCCGTCAAAAGACATTTGTTCACAATCCCTTACTACTATATTTCTAATTCTGCGGTTGTAACATTATCCCCGTTTTATTGTAGAAAATTTTCCTATTGAAAATGAAAGAGTAGTCTGTCTTTTCACTTGGTTATCGGGGCAGACATTACATTTTAGCTTTTTCTTAATCATTATATCATTTTTTTGGACAGGGCTGAATATCTTGATACTAGGTGGACAACTATGGGTTTGGTAAGGGGAGAGTGTATTGTGAATGATGTTCCATGAAATGAAAGAAAAAGACGTAGAAAAAATATTGAATACGAGTATTGAAAATGGTCTAACAGCTAGTGATGTTGAGAAAAAAAGAAAGCAGTTTGGATGGAATGAGCTCCAGGAAGGTGAGAAACAATCTGCATTCCTGCTTTTTATTAGCCAGTTTAAAGATTTTATGATTCTAGTTCTATTAGCGGCAACTCTTATTTCTGGTTTATTAGGTGAATATATTGACGCTATAGCTATTATTGCAATTGTATTGATTAACGGGTTTTTAGGTTTTTTTCAGGAAAGAAGAGCTGAGAAATCTTTACATGCATTAAAGGAATTGTCGGCACCACAGGTTACCGTGCTAAGGGATGGACAGTGGCGGAAAATCCCTTCAAAGGAAGTCGTTGTCGGAGATATTATTAGATTTTCTAGTGGGGACCGAATAGGTGCAGATGTTCGTTTGGTACAAACAGTAAATCTTGAAATTGAGGAATCAGCTTTAACTGGTGAATCAGTACCTGCTGTTAAATCGATTGCACCTCTTTCGAATAGTCATGCAAGCTTAGGTGATCTTGAAAATATGGCCTTTATGGGAACAATGGTTACGAGAGGGAATGGTCTTGGTATTGTAACAGGAATTGGTATGAACACGGCAATGGGTAAAATTGCGGACATGATTCAAAATGCAGAGAACTTAGTTACTCCACTTCAAAGAAGATTAGAGCAATTGGGTAAAATCCTTATTACTGTAGCTTTAGGATTAACATTATTAGTTGTGGTTGCTGGCGTCGTTCACGGACATGATTTGTACACTATGTTTTTAGCGGGAGTTTCTCTAGCTGTTGCTGCCATTCCAGAAGGCCTACCAGCTATTGTCACGATTGCATTATCATTGGGTGTTCAACGAATGATACGTAAAAATGCAATCGTTAGAAAATTGCCTGCCGTTGAAACTTTGGGGTGTGCATCCGTCATTTGTTCTGATAAAACAGGTACAATGACCCAAAATAAAATGACAGTTACTCATTTGTGGAGTGGGGGTAACACATGGAATTTAACAGGTACGGGCTATAATCCTAAAGGAAGCTTTTATATAGAGGATCAAGAAATTACACCGCAAAATGAAAAAAGCTTATATCAGCTTTTAACATTCGGTCTACTTTGTAATCATGCAGAATTAAAAAAGAAAGATGATGAATTCATTATTGATGGTGATCCAACTGAGGGAGCTTTGCTTGTATCCGCGTTGAAGGCAGGATTAACGAGAGACTCTTTATTAAAACAATTTAAAATAGAAAAAGAATTTCCTTTCGATTCAACAAGGAAAATGATGAGTGTAATTGTAAAAGATAAGAATGGACGGCGATTTGTTATAACCAAAGGTGCCCCAGATGTTCTCCTTGGTTTGAGTGAATCTGTATTGTGGGGAGGAAAACAACAATATTTAAATGAAGAATTGAAAAATGCTATCGAATCCTCAGTGGAACATTTAGCTTCAATGGCATTAAGGACCATAGCAATAGCGTTTAAACCCATTCAAGAACAAGCAGTAATACTAAATGAAAGAGATGCCGAAAAGGGATTAACCTTTGTTGGTATTCAGGGGATGATTGATCCACCACGCCCTGAAGTAAAGCAAGCTATTAAGGAGTGTCGTGAGGCAGGAATCAAGACAATAATGATTACCGGTGACCATGCAATCACTGCTAAATCAATTGCAGGACAATTAGGGATCTTTAGAGGAAAGGAAAAAGTGATGGAAGGGGCTGAATTAAATAATCTTTCATTAGATGCGTTGGAGGAAGTAGTGGAAGATGTTGCAGTTTTTGCCCGGGTTTCACCTGAGCACAAATTAAAAATTGTGAAAGCATTGCAAAATCGTGGGCATATTGTTGCAATGACTGGTGATGGAGTTAATGATGCACCAGCAATTAAATCTGCCGATATTGGAATATCTATGGGAATTACAGGCACGGATGTGGCAAAAGAGGCATCATCTCTTATCCTGTTAGATGATAATTTCGCAACAATCAAAGCGGCAATTAATGAAGGAAGAAATATTTATGAGAATATCCGTAAATTTGTCCGCTATTTGCTCGCTTCAAATGTTGGAGAAATTTTAGTTATGTTATTTGCGATGCTTTTATCACTGCCATTACCATTAGTCCCTATTCAAATTTTATGGGTAAACTTAGTGACTGATGGTTTACCGGCCATGGCTTTAGGATTGGATAAACCAGAAGATGATGTGATGAGGCGTAAGCCAAGACATCCTAAAGAAGGAATATTTGCAAGAAAGCTTGGTTGGAAAGTCATTTCAAGAGGTTTCCTTATAGGTATTGTTACATTGCTTGCCTTTTTAACGATTTACCATAAAAATCCTGAAAATTTAGCATATGCGCAAACAGTAGCATTTGCAACTCTTGTATTGACACAGCTGATCCATGTATTTGATTGCCGTAGTGAAAAATCAATTTTTTCGAGGAACCCATTTGGTAATATGTATTTAGTTTGGGCAGTAATTTCTTCTTTACTATTGATGTTACTTGCGATATATGTACCAGCATTGCAGCCGATCTTCCACACGATACCAATTGAACCGAAGGACTGGATGCTAATCATTGGTTTAAGCTCAGTTCCAACTTTTTTACTTGCTGGATCACTTTTTGTAAGAAAAAAGGCTTAATATATGATATAATTCCAAAGGTAATAGAGTGTCACTCTATTACCTTTCTTTTGCATTACATATACTTTGTAAATACATTTCCAAATAGGACAAGGGATGTGATTGTATTGGTTTATAGTATGACGGGGTATGGGAGTAGTAAAAAGGAATCCTCTCTATTTGGAGTAACAGTTGAGATAAAATCTGTGAATCATCGATATTGTGAAATAAATATGCGTATGCCAAGACAATTAATGAAAATTGATGATAAAATAAGAAAGAAAATCGGGGAATATGTGAATAGAGGAAGAATTGAAGTCTTTGTAACAATTGATGGTGAAGGATTGACACATAGAAGTTTACATATTGACTGGAAATTGCTTGATGATTATTATCAGTTTATAAACCAATTAAAGAAGAGATATGATATTGCTGAGGAAATTCATTTAGAGGATCTATTATCGAATGATAATTTACTTGAAATTGTAGAAAAAGAAGATGAAAATGAAGAGGTTAATCATCTTGTTATCGAGGCAGTATCTGAAGCGGTTCATCAATTAATGAGCATGAGAGAAATAGAAGGAAATGAACTCCAAAAGGATCTAACGAACCAGTTAAATCGTTTTGAGGAACTTCTTGAAAAGGTAAAAGGATTTGCACCATATGTTATCGAACAATATCAAGTAAGATTGGAAAAAAGAATAAAGGAATTTACGGTAGGCATAATTGACGAATCTAGAGTATTAACTGAAGTAGGGATATTTGCAGACAAAGCAGATATTAATGAAGAAATAACTAGATTGGAAAGTCATATTTCTCAATTTAAAAATATATTATCGTTAAAGGAACCGATTGGAAGAAAACTTGATTTCATGATGCAAGAAATGAACAGAGAAGTTAACACGATTGGTTCAAAAGCAAATCACTCTCAAATTGCTGCGTTAGTAGTAGATTTAAAAACTACATTGGAGAAAATGAGGGAGCAAGTACAAAATATTGAATAAAGAGTTTAATCTTTCATTATCGGGTCAAAATAGACTATTAGTTGGTAGGGGATTATGATGTCTATAAAACTTATTAATATTGGTTTTGGAAATATTGTTTCTGCCAATCGAATTATTTCGATTGTTAGTCCTGAATCAGCCCCAATTAAACGGTTGGTGCAGGAAGCGAGAGATCGTGGAAATTTAATTGATGCTACTTACGGGAGACGTACACGTGCAGTTATTATAATGGATAATGATCATGTTATTTTATCTGCTGTCCAACCTGAGACAGTGGCTCATCGTCTTAGTAGTAAAGACGATAATGGTGAAGAAGGGTAGGAATTTTTTTCATGAAAGAAAAAGGATTATTAATTGTACTTTCTGGACCTTCAGGTGTTGGAAAAGGAACAGTCAGAAAGGCTATATTTTCCCATGAAGATACAAACTTTGAATATTCAATTTCTATGACAACAAGAAAGCCTCGTGAAGGTGAAGTGGATGGCGTTGATTATTTCTTTAAATCTAGAGATGAATTTGAAGCGTTAATTAAACAGGATAAGTTACTTGAATACGCTGAGTATGTAGGGAATTACTATGGTACTCCGATTGATTATGTTAAAGAAACTTTAAATTCTGGAAAGGATGTTTTTCTAGAAATTGAGGTTCAGGGAGCAAAACAGGTGAGAGAAAAATTTCCTGAAGGCCTGTTTATCTTTCTTGCCCCACCAAGTCTTATGGAATTACAATCTCGAATTGTTACACGTGGTACAGAATCTGATGAACTAATTAATAATCGTATGAAAGAAGCAAGAAAAGAAATTGAAATGATGAATTTATATGATTATGTTGTAGAAAATGATCAAGTGGAAGCTGCTTGTGATCGCATTAAGGCAATTGTACTGGCCGAACATTGCAAGACAAGTAGAATTGCACCAAGATATAAAAAAATGCTGGAGGTTGAATGATATGTTATATCCTTCTATTGACAAATTACTTAAAATTATTGATTCAAAATATTCCTTAGTATCTGTAGCAGCTAAGCGTGCACGGAATCTTCAGGAAGATGGAAAAGAAACGCTTGATCATTTTGTTTCGCAAAAATATGTAGGCAAAGCACTTGAAGAAATCTATGCGAAAACATTAGTAATGAAAACAAATACAGACAAAGAACAAGCATAATAAGGTGAAAACAACCTATCAAATAGGTTGTTTTTTCTTTTTTAAGCACTTTTCTCAAGTTTAACAAAAACCTATCTTAAGAACGTTACACCTTTCATTTCATTGAGAAAAGAGCTACAAACGTCATAAAAACCACTGAATCCATTATTAGGTGTTAAAGCCGGCAGTAGGGGTTTTTACAAATGCAACAAATATAAGAAAAAGGTTTTTTTAAGCACTTTTCTCAAACATTGTTGCTATTAAGAGTAAAATTTGAATCCATAAGCTGAGAGTATGAATACTGTGAAGAGGAGATCACCTGAGCACGGTAACAAAAGAGACTGATTAATTACTGTAAAGGAGAAAATTGCGTAGGTACGGTAACCAAAGGGAGTGATTGATTACCGTGAATGACGAAAAAGCACGTGCAGGGTAACTAAAGGGAGTGATTGATTACCGTGAATGACGAAAAAGCACGTGCAGGGTAACTAAAGCGAGCGATTGCTTACCGTGAAGGAACCGATTCATATAGCTAGTCCCCTTTCATTTCACGAGAAAAGAGCTGAAAACTACATAAGACCGCTCTGAATTCTTTATTAGGTGTAAAAGCCTGCAGTATGGTTTTACCCAAAAGCAACAAATATATGAAAACGGCTTTTCTTGTTTAAGCTCTTTTCTTGGACTTGACTGCTATTTATAATAGAGTAAATATCTTAAGTTAGTCATTGATGATAGAGCTAATTAAAAGGACATTTATTTTCGAAAATTAGTTATTGCAAAGACAGGATTCTTTTAACTAGGAACAAAATCATTCATAATATAAGAACAATGCTTAAATGGAGGAATAGTCATGATAGGCAAAAAGATATTATTATGTGTAACTGGTGGAATAGCAGTATATAAGGCAGCAGCATTAACAAGTAAGTTAACACAGGCAGGCGCAAAGGTAAAAGTGATTATGAGTAAGTCAGCATGCCAGTTTGTCACACCTTTAACTTTTCAAGCACTTTCAAGAAATGATGTATATACGGATACTTTTGATGAAAAAAATTCTGAAGTCATTGCACATATAGATTTAGCAGATTGGGCGGATTTAGTTCTTATTGCCCCTGCGACAGCGAATATTATTGGAAAATTAGCGAACGGGATTGCTGATGATATGATTTCAACAACATTATTAGCAACAACAGCACCAATATGGATTGCTCCTGCGATGAATGTACATATGTATGACCATCCAGCAGTAAAAAGAAACATTACTACATTGGCTGACTTTGGATATCAATTTGTGGAGCCTAGTGAGGGCTATCTAGCCTGTGGCTATGTAGGTAAAGGACGTTTAGAAGAACCTGAGAAAGTGGTTCAATTATTAGGTGAGTACTTTAAAGAATCAAAGCAAGAGTTAAAAGGGAAAACCATTCTTATTACTGCAGGCCCAACAAAAGAAATTATCGATCCTGTGCGTTATTTAACAAATCGATCCTCTGGTAAAATGGGTTATGCTCTTGCAGAGGAAGCAGTGAAAATGGGAGCGGAAGTTATTCTTGTTTCAGGTGATGTAGGCTTAAAAATACCTGATCAAGTAGTGCATGTTCCAATTGTGAGTGCACAGGATATGTTTGAAGCAGTAATGAAGCACTATAAACATGCAGATATTGTCATCAAAAGTGCAGCAGTAGCTGATTATCGTCCAAAAGTAGTTTTATCACAAAAAATGAAGAAAAAAGAAGGAAATTTAGTTCTTGAATTAGAGCGTACAAAAGATATATTAAAAGAATTAGGTTTAAAACAGGACAAACCATATTTAGTAGGATTTGCGGCAGAAACTGAAAAAGTTGATGAATATGCTTGGGGTAAACTAGAACGAAAAAATGCCGATATGATAGTAGCCAATGATGTAAGTAAAGAAGGGGCAGGGTTTGCTGGGGATACGAATATTGTCACTATGTACAAAAAGAATCATACAAAAAGAGCCCTACCACTCTTAAGTAAGAATGAAACAGCAAAAGCGATTCTTGATGAAGTGATTCAGGAAATTAAAAAGAGTGATCAAGCATGCGAATAGCAAGTGTAATTGTAGATGTTCCTACAATGAATACAGATAAATTATTTGATTATCTTGTTCCTGAACAATGGGAGGATTTTATCAAGCCTGGTATGAGGGTGTCTGTTCCCTTTGGTCCACGATTAATCCAAGGATTCATAATTGAATTAAAAGAACACACCGAAGTAATGAAATTAAAGTCAATTCATGAACCATTGGATATATATCCAGTATTAAACGAAGAATTATTAAATCTTGGTAAATGGTTATCCGAACAAGTATTATGCTTGAAAATATCTGCATATCAAGCAATGTTACCAGCAGCTATGAAAGCAAAATATGAGAAAGTGTTTAAACGTATTGACGATAGAACTAATCCATTTTTAGATGAAATATTTGGAAATAAAATGGAGCTAAAATGGGATGCTGCTTCCGAAAGAAAACTCCTTCCATTACTACAGCAGGAAATAAAAAATGGAACAGTTGAAATAAAATATTTAGTAAAAAATAAAGCGAATAAAAAAACAATACGTGTAATTAAGTGTCTATTAACGAATGAAGAACTTCTTCAAACAATTGAAGGTCTTTCACAAAATGCTTTAAAACAAAAAAAAGTATTAGAATATTTTCTCCAGAATGGAAATGAGTATATATCTGTTAAGCAGGTACAAGAAGTTACAGGTGTAGCATCTACTACTATCCGTTCATTAATAAATAAAGGTTACTTTCAAGAAGAAAATAAAGAGGAATATCGTGATCCTTATGAACATCGAATCTTTGAGAAAACTAAACCCTTTCAATTGACAGAGGAGCAGTCAATGGCAATGGAGCCAATTATTCGTTCCATTGAAGGTAACTATCAAGAAACGTTCCTATTAAATGGGGTTACTGGTAGTGGGAAGACGGAAGTCTATTTACAGTCTATTCAAAGTGTGCTAGACAAAGGAAAAGAGGCGATCGTACTTGTACCTGAAATTTCTTTAACCCCACAAATGGTTGAACGATTTAAAGGACGGTTTGGGAATGATGTCGCTGTCCTTCATAGTGGGTTGTCCATCGGAGAAAAGTATGATGAATGGAGAAAAATTGAACGTAAGGAAGCAAGGGTCGTAGTTGGAGCAAGATCAGCTATATTTGCTCCTTTTGAAAACCTAGGGATTATTATTATTGATGAGGAGCATGAAAATAGTTATAAGCAAGAAGAAAATCCCCGTTATCATGCTAGGGATATCGCCATTTACCGTGGAAAGCTTCATCAATGCCCGGTAATACTAGGGAGTGCAACACCTTCACTAGAGTCATTTGCAAGATCCCAAAAGGGTGTTTATACACTACTTTCCATGAAAAAAAGAATGAATAACCAAGCATTGCCTTCTGTTTCTATTGTGGATATGCGGGAAGAGCTTCGCGAAGGTAATCGCTCTATGTTTTCAAGAGAACTGTTTGAAAAGCTTCAGGATCGTCTATCTAAAAAGGAACAGACTGTCCTTTTTTTAAATCGACGAGGTCATTCTTCATTTGTTATGTGTCGTGATTGTGGTTATGTTCTACAATGCCCTCATTGTGAAATTAGCCTTACCTATCATCGTTTTACTAGTCAGATGAAATGTCATTACTGTGGATACGAAGCCAGTGTTCCATCTGTTTGTCCAGAGTGTGATAGTGAGCATATTCGATACTTTGGTACTGGAACACAAAAAGTAGAAGAGGAAATAGCAAAACTCTTACCAGAGGCTAAAGTGATCCGGATGGATGTAGATACGACAACTCGAAAAGGGGCACATGAAAGATTGTTACAACAATTCCAGGAGGGAAAAGCAGATATTTTATTAGGAACACAAATGATTGCAAAGGGGCTTGATTTTCCTAATATTACTCTTGTAGGAGTATTAAGTGCTGATACGATGCTGCATTTACCAGACTTTCGTGCTTCAGAAAAAACCTTTCAATTATTAACTCAGGTGAGTGGAAGAGCAGGTAGACATCACTTAGCCGGCGAAGTTGTGATTCAAACGTATACACCTGAACATTATAGTGTCGAGCTTGCAGGAATGCAGGATTATGATCATTTTTATAAAAAAGAAATGATGATGAGAAAATTGGGCTCCTATCCGCCATTTTATTATCTTGCATTGATAACTGTTAGTCATGAGGATTTAATGAAGGTCGTATCGATAACAGAAAAAATATCGAACTATCTTCATTCAAAATTATCTAAAGAAGCAATTATACTAGGACCTGCCACATCACCCATTCCAAAGATCAATAATAGATATCGATATCAATGTTTGATAAAATACAAACGGGAACCAAATTTAACACAACAGCTCCGTAATCTATTAGAACATTACCAACAACAAATCACATCAGAAGGATTAACCATCAACATAGATGTCAATCCTTATATGATGATGTAGGAAAATTTGTAGTTTAATTTTCCAAAGAAAATTTGTAGTTTAATTTTCCAAAGAAAATTTGCCGTATAATTTTCCAAAATAATAGTGTTTGCACAGAGCTGGAATGAATAGAGGAAAAGAGGTAACATCTTGGCGATACTAACGATTGTAAAACATCCGGCAGAGGTTCTTGAAAAAGAATGTGAACCGGTAAAGCAATTTGATAAAAACTTAAAAACATTACTCAATAATATGTATGATACGATGCTAGCAGCAGATGGTGTAGGATTAGCAGCACCACAAGTTGGAATTGATCAACAGATAGCTGTAGTTGATATCGGTGATGAAGCAGGTAGAATCAATTTAATTAATCCTGTGATTCTTGAAACAAAAGGTGAACAAACAGATATAGAGGGATGCTTAAGCTTTCCGGGGTTATATGGAACAGTTTCACGTCCCTATTACGTAAAAGTAAAAGCACAAGATATAAAGGGAAGAACGTTCTTTTTAGAAGCGGAAGATTATCTTGCACGTGCCATTCAGCATGAAATTGATCATTTGCATGGCATTTTGTTTACATCAAAAGTTCTTAAATATATTGATGAAGAAGAATTAGAAGGGTATGAAGGAGAATGACAAAAGTTGTATTTATGGGAACGCCAGATTTTTCTGTTCCAGTATTAGAGAGAATTATACAAGACGGGTATGAGGTGTTAGCTGTCGTTACACAACCAGATCGCCCGGTCGGAAGAAAGAGAATACTTACTCCAACCCCTGTCAAAGTTGAAGCAGAGAAACATCAAATCCCTGTCTATCAACCCGAAAAGCTTCGTGGATCTGAAGAATTAAACACTATTATCAAATTAAAACCAGATTTAGTAATTACTGCAGCATATGGTCAAATTTTGCCAAAAGATTTGTTAGATGCTCCTAAGCTTGGTTGTATTAATGTACATGCGTCATTATTGCCTGAGCTACGTGGTGGTGCTCCAATCCATTATGCAATTATGCAAGGAAAGAAAAAAACAGGGATAACAATTATGTATATGGCTGAAAAACTAGATGCTGGTGATATTATTAGTCAAGTTGAAGTCCCAATTACAGAGGAAGATAATGTGGGTACCTTACATATTAAAATGAGCCAAGCGGGAGCGAATTTATTATCGGATACATTACCAAAGCTTATCAATCATGAGCTTACATCCATTCCACAGAATCACGAACTAGCAACATTTGCCTCAAATATTAAACGTGAACAGGAAAAAATTGACTGGTCTAAAACAGGTGAAGACATTTACAACCATATTAGAGGTTTAAACCCATGGCCTGTTGCTTATACAACCCTTAATGGGAATGTCATGAAAATTTGGGAATCTAAAAAAGTTTCTTTATCAGAACAGCATCCAGCAGGTAGTATTGTAGAAAAAGAGAAGGATGGAATCGTCGTTGCTACAGGTAATTTAACAGGTATAAAGATAACTGAGTTACAGCCATCAGGAAAGAAAAAGATGTCTGGAGAACAGTTTTTGAATGGAACTGGTTCTACTTTACCTATTGGAACAATATTAGGAGAATAGTATGGCAAATAAAAAGAAGAATGTACGTGAATCTGCGCTTGAAATATTAGAAGCAATTGAGAAAAATCAGGCTTATAGTAATTTACTTTTAAACCACGTAATACAAAGAAATTCTATTAGTGGTCCTGATATTGGACTATTAACGGAAATCACTTATGGGACAATACAAAGAAAATATACACTGGATTATTTCTTAAAACCATTTATAAATAAGAAGATAGAAACATGGGTACAGATACTTTTACGGCTATCTTTATATCAAATGGTCTATTTAGATAAAATTCCAGATCGTGCAGTTATTTATGAAGCGGTTGAAATTGCCAAGAAAAGAGGACATCGCGGGATTTCAGGAATGGTTAATGGCATTTTAAGAGCTGTTCAAAGAAAGGGTCTCCCTTCTTTAGAGGAGATACATAATCCAATTGAAAAAATCTCGATTGAGACTAGTCATCCGAAATGGATGGTCAAGCGCTGGGCCGAACAATTTGGATTGGAAAAAACGAAGGAAATGTGTGAAGTAAATCTTTTAGCCCCTATACAAACAGCACGAGTAAATATGACTAAAGCTTCAGTAGAGAAAGTGAAGCAAATGTTAGAAGATGAAGGATATGAAATTCAATATAGTCCGCTTGTTCCTGAATCGCTTAGATCATTAAAGGGAAACCTTGCCCAGTCACAGGCATTTAAGAATGGCTATATAACGGTCCAAGATGAAAGCTCAATGCTAGTAGCTTATGCTATGAACCTAACTAAGAATCTTAATATTCTAGATTGTTGTGCAGCTCCTGGAGGAAAAACGACGCATATTGCCGAAAAATTAAATGGAACAGGTAAAGTGATTTCATTAGATTTACATGAGCATAAAATAAAATTAATAAGTGAAAATGCGGACAGGCTAGGATTAAATAATGTTGAAACTAGGGCAATGGATAGTAGGCAGGTAAGCGAGAATTTTAAAGGCGAATCCTTTGATCGAGTATTGGTAGATGCACCATGCTCAGGTTTAGGTGTGTTGCGGAAAAAGCCCGATATAAAATATAGCAAGACATTACAGGATCTTCAATCACTTCAGACCATTCAAAAAAGTATTTTGATTGAAGCATCACGCTTAGTCAAACCTGGTGGTTTGCTTGTTTACAGTACATGTACTGTTGATAAAGAGGAAAATGAAGGGAATGTACAAGAGTTTTTAAAAGAGGCAAATGATTTCGAAGAATATCCACTACAACTAACTGAAATGATCCAGCCGTTAGTTAACAATAATCGAGTGCAAATTTTTCCTCAAGATTTTGGTGGAGATGGATTTTTTATCTCATGCTTCAGAAAGAAGGGGAAGAACTAAGTAACGAAAAGAAGAAATGGGGTGACCTCTAAAGATGAGGGCTGTTTTTCGAACAGATAAGGGGAAAATTCGTCAACGGAATGAAGACAATGGGGGAATTTTTACTAATTCAGCAGGTGATCACCTTGCGATTGTGGCAGATGGAATGGGTGGTCATAATGCAGGTGATGTGGCAAGTAAAATAACGGTAGATTTAATGTATAAAAATTGGACACAAGCACCTAAAATGACTAGTGCTGAAATGGTTGAAAAATATTTACATGAAATTGTGACAGAAATTAACCAGTCTTTATTTGAGCACGCTAATAATAATATTGAGTGTGAAGGTATGGGAACTACATTAGTTGCCGCTGCCTATACAGATGATTTTGTAACAATAGCCAATATTGGTGATAGTCGTTGCTATTTATTTAATGAGGATGGATTTAAACAAATTACTGAAGATCATTCATATGTTAATGAATTGGTGAAAACAGGAATTATCTCAAAGGAAGATGCAGAGCATCATCCCCGTAAAAATGTCGTTCTAAAAGCATTAGGTACTGAACAGTCAATAGAAGCTGATGTAAAAACGATTATCATTGAGGAAGGGGATTATTTACTTTTATGCTCTGATGGTCTTTCAGACAAATTGACCGAAGACCAAATTAAAGAAATTTTAGAAAATGAAAATAACATCGAAGAGAAAGCACAAATTTTAATTGACATGGCAAATGACCATGGTGGTGAAGACAATATAACACTTGTTATTATCGAAGTTTCTTCTTCTGATGAAGGCGGGTGTAATGAATGTTGATTGGTAAAAGAATAAGTGACCGCTACAAAATTATTAGTATGATTGGCGGCGGCGGTATGGCTAATGTTTATTTAGCCAGAGATATGATTCTAGATCGAGATGTAGCAATAAAAATATTAAGATTAGATTTTGCAAATGAACAAGAATTTATCCATCGTTTTCAACGGGAAGCCCAGTCTGCGACAAGCTTAAATCATCCTAATATAGTCAATATCTATGATGTAGGGGAAGAAGAGGATATTTATTATTTAGTGATGGAATATGTAGATGGGATGACACTGAAGCAATACATACAGCAGTACTATCCAATATCGATTGAGAAGGCACTTGATATAATGGCACAGCTTGTTTCTGCTATTTCACATGCCCATCAATATCAAATTATTCATCGTGACATCAAACCACAAAATATTTTAATTGATCATGATGGGGTTGTGAAAATCACAGATTTTGGAATAGCGATGGCATTAAGTGCAACTTCTATAACTCAAACTAATTCTGTATTAGGGACAGTGCATTACTTATCACCGGAACAAGCCCGGGGCGGAATGGCTACTAGAAAATCAGACATATATGCTCTCGGTATTGTCATGTTCGAATTATTAACTGGCAGATTGCCATTTTCAGGTGAATCTGCCGTTTCCATTGCATTGAAGCACCTACAGACGGAAACCCCTTCAATGAAAAGATGGAATCCTAATATTCCACAAAGTGTAGAGAATATTGTATTAAAGGCTACGTCAAAAGATCCTTTTCAACGTTATGATAATGTGGATGAGATGGGGGAGGATATTCGAACGGCATTAGATCCGGAAAGGATTAATGAAGCTAAATTTACAATTCCTGAGGATAATGAAGCAACGAAAGCGATTCCTATTATTACAAATTTACACTCAATGAATCCCAAAGAGGAAACGATTATTCATTCGAAAGAAAGCGGATCACAGGATATAGATCAAACAGGTGTAAATGAGGATAAGAAAAAAGACAAAAAAAAGAAAAAAAGAAAATGGCCGTGGATCGTTGGTGGGTCTTTCGTTTTTCTAATCATCATTGCTGTACTCGGCTTTCTTTTCTTGCCAACAATGTTAGGGCCAAAGGAAATTAAAGTCCCTTCAGTTAAGGAAGTTAGTTTGGATAACGCGGTGAAGACGATTAGAGATGCTAATCTAAAAGTTGGTAAAAAAATTAAAACGTCTAATGAAAAAATACCTGAAGGATATGTGATTAAAACGAATCCTAAAGCAGGGAAATTAGTTAAAGAAGGAGCCGAAATTGATATTTATGTCAGTAGTGGTAAGGAGAAATTCTCCCTATCTGACTATACAGGAAGGTCCTATGAAGAGGTTTATGATCTTTTAAACAATCAAAAGTTAAAATTTAAGGATATAAAAATGACAGAAGAATACAGTGATAGCCCCGCTGGTACGATTATTGAACAGGATCCTATATCTGGAGATGTTGTTCCTAGTGAGACTGTGTTAACATTTACTGTGAGTAAAGGATTAGAAAAAATTAGTCTCAAGGATTTAAGAGATTATAATGAAAAAGGCTTAAGGGATTATGAGGAGTCAACGGGCCTAGTTATTGATATGTCAAAAGAAGAATATAATGATACAGTAAAAGAAGGACTGGTCATATCACAATATCCTGCTCCTGGTGCACAATTAATCAAGGGAGATAGGGTTCAAGTCGTAATGTCTAAAGGGCCAAAAGAAAAACCACCGAAAACAGTGGAAAAAGAAATATCTATCCCATATGAATCGGACGAAGAAGAGCAGAAGCCCGAAGAGATTCAAATTTTCATTGAAGACATGAATAATAATCTATCTGTTCCGTTTGATACGTTTACAATTACCGAACCGACTAAAAGGCTTTTACAATTTACAATAAAAGAAGGAGAAACTGCCAAATATCGTGTTATGAAAGGAAATGAAGTAATTCTGGAAGATGTCGTTCATTATCCTAATGATTAACTAAATTTGAAGGAGTCGATGCTATGCCTGAAGGGAAAATTATCAAGGCATTAAGTGGATTTTATTATGTATTAGATGGTCATCAAATTATCCAATGTAGAGGGAGAGGGGTTTTTAGAAAAAATAAAATTACCCCTCTTGTTGGAGATTCTGTTGTTTATCAGGCAGAAAATGACCGGGAAGGATACATTATGGAGGTATATGAAAGAAAAAATGAGCTAATTCGACCTCCAATTGCCAATGTAGATCAAGCGATTCTTGTTTTTTCTGCTAAAGAACCAGATTTTAGTTCGATATTACTTGATCGTTTTTTAGTAATTATTGAATCTAATGAGATTAGGCCCATCATTTGTATTACAAAGATGGATTTATTAACGGATGAAGAAAGATTGAAGTTAAGTGATTTTGTTAACGATTATCGAAAAATTGGTTATGAAATCACTTTATCCTCTTCAAAAACAGAAGAAGGATTAGATAAGCTTTTGCCACATATAAAAGGGAAAATTAGTGTATTTGCTGGACAATCTGGCGTAGGGAAGTCTTCTTTATTAAATGCAATTAAACCTGATCTTGAATTAAAGACGAGCCATATTTCCTCTCATTTAGGAAGAGGAAAGCATACTACCCGCCATGTTGAATTAATTGATATCGAGAATGGTCTAGTTGCTGATACTCCAGGATTTAGTGCTTTAGAATTCGATACCTTAGAGGCGGAATACTTATCAAATTGTTTCCCTGAGATGGCTGCATTGAGAAATGATTGTAAATTTCGCGGTTGCTTACATTTAAATGAACCTAAATGTGCAGTTAAGGATTCTGTGGCAAATGAAGAGATACCTAGATATCGTTATGATCACTATTTACAGTTTTTGCAGGAAATAAAAGATAGAAAGCCGAGGTACTGATTATGGTGAAAATTGCACCATCAATTTTATCTGCAAATTTTTCAAAATTAGCTGATGAAATAAAAGATGTCGAAAGGGCAGGAGCAGATTATATTCATATTGATGTGATGGATGGACATTTTGTTCCAAATATTACGATGGGTCCATTAGTTGTTGAAGCAATTCGTCCTATTACAAAACTCCCTTTAGATGTTCATTTAATGATTGAAAATCCGGATCAATTCATTGAATCTTTCGTAAAGGCAGGGGCAGATTATATAACTGTTCATGTTGAAGCATGTAAACATTTACACCGTACGATTCAACATATCCGCTCCTTTGGTGTGAAAGCGGGTGTAGTTCTGAACCCGGCAACACCAGTTGAAATGATCAAGCATGTTCTGAAAGATATTGATATGGTATTACTTATGACGGTAAATCCTGGTTTTGGAGGCCAAAGTTTTATTAAGAGTGTACTTCCAAAAATCAAACAAGTTAAAGAGCTGATTGACCAAGAAGGATTAAATATTGAGATTGAGGTGGATGGAGGAATTAATCCTGAAACAGCGAAACTTTGCACTGATGCAGGGGCGAATGTACTAGTAGCTGGTTCTGCCATTTATAATCATGAAGACCGTAAAAAAGCAATCAATGAGATTCGTAAAACATTATAATAATAACAAACTAGTCAGCTATTTGCTGGCTTTTTGTTTAGTTTAAGTAACATCTAGTGACGCTTTTTAGCCTTTATTAATTCGTGAAAGCTTTATCTAAAAAGCAAGAAAGGAATGAAAAACATGCAACCAATTATACATATTGTCGCAGGTGGACCTCGTACATATATTCCTGATCTCTCCGACTATGATTCATCCGAAGTAATATGGGTTGGGGTGGATTTTGGCGTGATGTATTTAATTCAAAATAATATTCACCCTTCATTGGCGTTTGGTGATTTTGATTCCGTTACAAAAGACCAATGGGAACAAATGAAACAAATTACGAATAATATTAAAAAATATAAACCAGAAAAAGATGAAACAGATATGGAGCTTGCTTTTTTATGGGCAATAAATCAAAATCCACGGATCATAAGAATTTTTGGCGCGACCGGTGGAAGAATGGATCATTTTATGGCTAATGTTATGATACTAACAAGGGAAGAAAGTATTGGATGTACGATAGAAGTCATTGATAAACAAAATATAATTTCCGTTTTTTCACCAGGTCAGTACACGATAAATAAAATAGATAAAAGATCATATATTTCTTTTATTCCCCTCAGTAAACATGTAGAGGGGTTAACATTGCTTGGGTTTAAATATCCGTTAGAAAATAAACACATACAAATGGGATCGACATTATGTATCAGTAATGAACTTATTGAAGAAACCGGTACTTTTTCTTTCACATCAGGCATATTAATGATGATAAGAAGTGAAGATTGATAATTTTATAAGCCCTTTTTTCAGGGAGCGTACTCATTTTTATTTGTTATGAATAAACTATTTTAACCCGATATATTTGGGCAACTTGATTAGCTTGTTTACACCATTTTTAGAAAACTATTGATTTTCTAAACTAGTGGTAATCTGCTCGATATTGGTTTTGTAAGTTAAATGAGGAGGGACATGTATGAAATTTTATACAATTAAGTTACCTAAATTTTTAGGTGGAATTGTTCGTGCGATGCTAGGAACGTTTAAAAAAGAGTAAAAAAAAATGCCGATTGTCGGCATTTTTTTTACTATGCCAGGATCATGCTGAAACGATTATACGCGTTCAACTTTTCCTGATTTTAATGCTCTTGCAGAAACCCAAACACGTTTAGGCTTACCATCTACAAGAATACGAACTTTTTGAAGATTAGCTCCCCAAGTACGTTTATTTGCGTTCATTGCGTGAGAACGTGAATTTCCTGAGCGAGTTTTACGTCCAGTTACAACACATTTTTTTGGCATATTATTTCCCTCCTTACCCTGAAGTCGAAATATCATATGTTTCATCACTTCAATATTCATCATAAAAAGATACCTTAATAATTTATCATACAACCCTCAATAATGCAAGACTCCAACTAAAACCTTTCAAGAAAAAATACTTGACAAAAACGAAAAGCGAAGGCGACTGGTCTGCTCCGACAGGCAAATGTTCTCCCACTCAATGAAGTCAGCTCTTTGACTTTAATGAGTGGGAGGTTATTTGACCCCGAGGAGCAAGGAGCCGCAGCTAGACAAAAACGAAAAGCGAAGGCGACTGGTCTACTCCGACAGGCAAATGTTCTCCCACTCAATGAAGTCAGCTCTTTGACTTTAATGAGTGGGAGGTTATTTGACCCCGAGGAGCAAGGAGCCGCAACTAGACAAAAACGAAAAGCGAAGGCGACTGGTCTGCTCCGACAGGCAGAGGGGAAAAATCCTCCTTTTGGTGTTCCTAATTGAGTCTTTGACTTCAAAGTATCGATTTTTATTCGACTTTTAAATAAAAATATATTATAGTAAAATGACTATAGCTAGGTTAAAGTTATGAATCCAGTTAGGGGGAAAAGCAAATGTCCATTGAAATGAAAACAAATTTTGGTCATATAGATATTTCTCACGATGTGGTTGCAACAATCGCAGGTGGAGCTGCCATCGATTGTTACGGTATTGTCGGTATGGCATCTAAAAATCAAATTAGAGATGGAATCACTGACATTTTGCGTAAAGAAAATTTCTCTCGCGGTGTCATTGTACGTCATGAAAATGATGAATTACATATTGACATGTATATAATTGTTAGCTATGGAACAAAAATTTCAGAAATCGCACATAATGTTCAATCAAAAGTGAAATACACACTTGATAAAACGATTGGAATATCTGCAGACTCTATAAACATCTTTGTTCAAGGAGTCAGGGTGACAAACCCGTTATAAGGAGGAAAAGATTCGTGGCAATTACATCTTTGGATGGAAAACGTTTCGCGGAGATGGTTATAAAAGGTGCCAACCATTTGGCAAGTAATGCGAAAATAGTTGATGCTCTAAATGTATTTCCAGTACCAGATGGAGACACTGGAACGAATATGAATTTATCAATGACATCAGGTGCAAAAGAGGTTCAAAAAAATGTACAAGACCATATTGGACATGTAGCAGCTGCCCTGTCTAAAGGATTACTTATGGGGGCAAGAGGGAACTCTGGAGTCATTCTTTCTCAATTATTTCGTGGGCTAGGTAAAGCAATCGAAAATAATAAAGAAGTAACAACAAAGGAATTTGCTGCTGCTCTTGAGGCAGGTGTAGAGACAGCATATAAAGCAGTAATGAAGCCTGTTGAAGGAACAGTTTTAACAGTCGCAAAAGATGCTGCAAAAAAAGCTGTAGAAATTGCCCAAATTGAAATTGATTTTATTCCATTTATGGAATCTATTGTAGAGGAAGCGAAAAAGTCTTTAAATCGAACACCAGAATTACTTCCTGTATTAAAAGAAGTAGGAGTAGTCGATAGTGGTGGACAAGGACTTGTTTTTGTTTATGAAGGATTTTTGGCGGAATTAAAAGGGGAAGCGTTACCAAATGAATCAACTATTTCTTTTTCCATGAATGAGATGGTAAGCGCAGAACATCATAAAAATGCTCAAAGTTTCATGAATACCGAAGATATTGAATTTGGGTATTGTACGGAGTTTATGGTAAAATTTGAAGAAGATAAATTAAAAAAACATCCGTTTTCAGAGGAAAAGTTTCGTAATGAATTAAGTCGTTTTGGCGATTCATTACTAGTTGTTTCCGATGATGAACTGGTTAAGGTTCATATTCATTCTGAACAACCAGGTGAAGTATTAACATTTGGGCAACAATACGGCAACTTAATCAATATGAAAATCGAAAATATGCGACAACAGCATAGTTCAATTATTGGAGATATGCATAACACATTAGAAACAACGGTACCTAAAGAAGAACAGGAATACGGAATTATTGCTGTTTCGATGGGTCAGGGAATTGCTGATTTATTTAAAAGTATTGGTGCTAGTGCTGTAATTGAAGGCGGTCAGACGATGAATCCTAGTACTGAAGATATATTGACTGCTGTAAAAGAAGTAAATGCGAGAAAAATAATTATCTTGCCGAATAATAAAAATATTATTATGGCTGCTGAGCAGGCTGCACAAGTGTCTGAACAAGAAATAATTGTCTTACCTACGAAAACCGTACCACAGGGAATGTCAGCACTACTTTCATTTAACCCATCTGTATCTTTAGAGGAAAATGAGAAGTTAATGAAAGAAGCTATCCAACATGTGAAAACAGGGCAAATAACTTATGCAGTACGGGATACAACTATTGATGGGATCGCCATTGAAAAAGATGATTATATGGGCATCGCTGATGGAAAAATTGTTGAGACAAGTAAAGATCTTATTTCAGCAACGACTTCATTGGTAAATAAAATGGTCAATGAAGATGATGAGATAATTACAATTATTTACGGCGAAGATATTTCAGCTGAACAGGTAGAAAATGTGACAGCATTTATTGAGAAGAATTATGAAGATATTGAAGTTGAAGTTCATAATGGAAAACAGCCTTTATATTCATTCATTATTTCTGTTGAATAATATTTCTTACCAGCTAAAATAATTTTACCAATGAAACAATTGAAGATATAATATATAGAAGGGGAAACCCTTCTATTTCCTTTTTATCGACAAAAATCGTTAATGTGAATATAATATCTAGTCGAGGGAGTTGGCCAAGAATGAAATATAAAAGCGTATTTGATATTATCGGTCCGGTCATGATTGGACCATCCAGTTCGCATACTGCAGGAGCTGCTAGAATTGGTCGAGTGGCTCGTACACTTTTTGGCAGAGTTCCTAAATGGGCGAAAATCTATTTTTACGGTTCTTTTGCGGAAACCTATAAAGGGCATGGAACAGATGTTGCAATAGTTGGTGGTTTACTAGATTTTGATACCTTCGATGAAAGGATCATCAATTCTATTAATCTTGCAAAGGAACAAGGATTGCATATCGAATTTTTTACCGAAACCGCTGTTCCAGACCATCCTAATACAGCAAGACTTGTTATTGGTGATGAGATTGGTGAAATGGAACTTGTGGGAATTTCCATAGGTGGAGGTAAAATTGAGATAACTGAACTGAATGGCTTTGAACTTAGATTAACAGGACATCATCCAGCCATATTAGTCGTTCATAATGATCGATTTGGAGCTATCGCAGCAGTTTCCAATGTATTATCAAAATATGAAATCAATATTGGACATATGGAAGTTTCTCGTAAGGAAGTAGGACAAATGGCACTAATGGTCATTGAAGTTGATCATAATATTGATGAATTCATTTTGAAAGAAATTCAAGAACTACCAAATATCACACAAGTTGCTAGAGTTGTGGATTAATTTAATTATATTTGAAAAGTAAAGTTTTGGGAGCGCTTACGGTATAGCAACTAGTAAGGAGGTTTTTAAAATGTTTAAAAATGTAGCAGAATTAGTGGAAATGGCAGAAACTCAAAATAAAAAAATCTCCGAAATCATGATTGAACAAGAGATGGAAGTGACAGGAAGATCACGTGAAGAAATTTTCTCTCAGATGGACAAAAGTCTAAAAGTGATGGAAGATGCTGTAGAACGTGGATTAAATGGAGTGACTTCTCACTCTGGTTTAACAGGTGGAGATGCTGTTTTAATGCAACGATATATCGAAAAAGGGAATTTTTTATCAGGTGAAACCATTTTAGATGCAGTAAGTAAGGCTGTAGCAACCAATGAAGTAAATGCTGCTATGGGAACGATTTGTGCAACGCCAACTGCTGGATCTGCAGGTGTAGTACCGGGTACTCTATTCGCAGTGAAAAACAAATTAAATCCAACACGAGAACAAATGGTTCAATTCCTTTTTACGTCAGGGGCATTTGGTTTCGTTGTTGCGAATAATGCTTCCATTTCTGGTGCAGCTGGTGGCTGTCAAGCAGAGGTTGGATCAGCAGCAGGGATGGCAGCTGCTGCAATTGTCGAAATGGCAGGTGGGACACCTTCTCAATGTGCAGAGGCCATGGCGATTACCTTGAAAAATATGCTCGGACTTGTTTGTGATCCTGTTGCAGGCCTTGTTGAAGTACCATGTGTTAAAAGAAATGCGATGGGTGCTGCAAATGCAATGGTTGCAGCAGATATGGCTTTAGCTGGAATTACAAGTCGAATTCCATGTGATGAAGTGATTGATGCAATGTTTAAAATAGGGCAGAGTATGCCTACTGCTTTAAAAGAAACTGCTCAGGGAGGACTTGCGGCAACTCCAACCGGCCGAAGATTAGAGGCTAAAATTTTTGGAATGCCACTAGGTGACCGTGACTAATATAAAGGATTCTGTATCTATTATTAAAGGTATTGGTGAGGAAACCGCGAGTATCCTTGCATCTATGGGGATATTTACTGTTTTTGACTTACTAGAGCATTTCCCTTATCGCTATGAAGATTATCGATTACGAGATTTACAAGATGTCGAGCACGAAGAGAAAGTGACTGTTGAGGGGAAGGTTCATAGTGAGCCTTCTCTTATGTTTTATAGTCGCAAACGTTCCAGGTTAACTATTCAATTATTTGTAGGTAGGCATCTAATAAAAGTTTACTTTTTTAATCAACCATATTTAAAAAAGAAGCTAAATATTGCTGATACAATAACAGTGACTGGAAAATGGGATAAACATCGTGCAGCAATAACTGCCCAAGAATGTAAGCTGGGCCCTCATCAAAATACAGCTGAATTTGAACCGGTTTATTCTGTTAAAGGATCATTAACGGTCAAAACATTGAGGAAATTTATACTTCAAGCATTTCAACATTATGGTCATGAAATTGATGAAAATCTACCAATTTCCTTAATAGAAAAATACAAATTAATGGCAAGGAAAGACGCCATGAAAATGATGCATTTTCCCGAATCTCAAGAAGATGTAAAGCACGCCAGAAGACGATTCGTCTATGAAGAATTTCTATACTTTCAATTAAAGATGCAGGCTTTAAGGAAATTTGAAAGAGAACATTCTGCGGGGATTGCGCAGCAATATGATTTACAAAAACTACGTGATTTCTTCGACAAATTGCCCTTCCCACTAACAGGTGCACAAAAAAGAGTCATTAATGAAATATGTGCAGATTTGAAATCCCCCTATCGAATGAATCGCTTACTGCAAGGGGATGTTGGATCAGGGAAAACTGTAGTAGCTGCAGTTGCATTATATGCTAGTTGGACCGCGGGATATCAAGGTGCTTTAATGGTACCAACTGAAATATTGGCGGAGCAACATGCAAGCTCTTTACAAGCCCTATTAGGACAGGTTGGTTTGGAAGTAGCTCTACTAACAAGCTCAGTTAAAGGAAAAAAACGAAAAGAGCTTTTAGAGAGACTGGAAAATGGGGAGATAAATATCTTAATTGGAACTCATGCATTGATTCAGGATGAGGTTCAATTTCAGCGTCTAGGTTTAGTAATAACTGATGAACAACACCGATTCGGGGTTGAACAAAGGAGAATTCTAAGAGAAAAAGGGATTGCTCCTGACGTTTTATTTATGACGGCTACTCCAATTCCAAGAACATTAGCCATTACTGCTTTTGGCGAAATGGATGTTTCAATTATTGATGAACTGCCAGCTGGGAGAAAAATGATTGAAACTTATTGGGCAAAACATGAGATGCTAGAGCGTGTATTAGGATTTGTAGAAAAAGAGTTATCTAAAGGGAGACAGGCATATGTCATTTGTCCGCTTATAGAGGAATCTGAAAAGCTTGATGTTCAAAATGCGATCGATGTATATCATATGCTAACGGATTACTATCAATCAAAATTTCATGTTGGGCTTATGCATGGTCGCCTCCATCCAGATGAAAAAGAGCAAGTAATGAAAGAGTTCAGTAGCAATCAAATTCAAGTACTTGTCTCTACAACAGTCGTAGAGGTTGGGGTAAATGTACCGAATGCAACAATTATGGTCATTTATGATGCAGAACGTTTTGGTCTTTCACAATTGCATCAGCTTCGAGGCAGGGTCGGTAGAGGAGAAGATCAATCATATTGTTTTCTACTTGCAAACCCAAAAACAGATGTTGGTAAAGAAAGAATGAAAATAATGACAGAAACCAATGATGGGTTTTTATTAAGTGAAAAAGATCTTGAGCTTCGTGGACCTGGAGACTTTTTTGGAAAAAAACAAAGTGGGTTGCCTGAGTTTAAAGTTGCGGACATGGTACATGATTATCGTGCACTTGAAGTAGCACGAAATGATGCGCAGTTACTTATAAATCAGGTGGATTTCTGGACAAATGATGAATATACTCAATTAAGAAATTATATTGAGAAATCCGGAGTATTAGCAGGAGAAAAATTAGACTGAAGGAGAATGCAAGATTACTTATCTTGCATTCTCCTCATTCTTTTTATATACTACTATTAGTACCAAGTCCTAATATCGTGAATGGTGATGATTGTTGATGAAGATAATGAAAAAAGAACGGCAAATACGATTACAGGATACGATAAAAACTAATCCATTTATTACTGATGAAGAACTGGCAGAACAATTTCATGTAAGTGTCCAAACCATTCGCTTAGATCGACTGGAGTTATCTATTCCAGAGTTAAGGGAAAGGATAAAGAATGTTGCGGAGAAACGTTTTGCAGATGAGGTCATTTCACTTCCGATCGATGAGGTTATCGGAGAAATTATAGATATTGACCTGGATAAAAGTGCAATATCTATTTTCGAGGTAAAAAAAGAACACGTGTTTAAACGAAATGCGATTGCACGAGGACATCATCTTTTTGCACAGGCAAATTCATTAGCAGTTGCTGTGATCAATGATGAATTAGCATTGACAGCTAAAGCGAATATTCATTTTACTCGTTCGGTAAAGCTAGGAGAACGTGTGATTGCAAAAGCAAAAGTATACGATGTACATAATGAAAAAGACCGAACTGTTGTAGAGGTTAATAGTTTTGTTGGAAATGAACTTGTATTTAAAGGTGAGTTCGAAATGTATCGAAATAGTCATTAATTTAAATAGATGTGATTGTTTCGATAATAGATAGAGTTTGAAATAGAAAAGGTGACAAATATGAAAATTGCTATTGATGCAATGGGTGGAGACAACGCTCCTAAGGAAATAGTTTTAGGTGTAAATAAAGCAATTAAAGAATTTCCCGATATTGAAATAATACTATTCGGGAAAGAAGATGAAATTAAACAATATTTAGAAGAAAATCCACGTGTTGAGGTTGTCCATACTGATGAAGTAATCGAAGGAACTGATGAGCCTGTCAAAGCCGTTCGACGTAAAAAACAAGCCTCCATGGTCTTGATGGCCCAGGCAGTTGCTGATGGCAAGGCAGATGCCTGTATTTCAGCCGGAAACACAGGAGCATTAATGGCTGCAGGGCTATTCGTTATTGGACGAATTGACGGAATTGAACGTCCTGCACTTGCCCCTACTTTACCAACAATTGATGGTAAAGGTTTTGTTATGCTAGATTTGGGTGCAAATGCTGAAGCGAAACCAGAACATTTACTCCAATATGCCATTATGGGGTCCATCTATGCAGAGAAGGTACGTGGTATTGCTAAACCACGGGTTGGCTTATTGAATATTGGAACGGAAGAGAAAAAAGGAAATGAATTAACGAAAAAAACATTTGAATTGTTAAAAGAAGCTGATTTAAACTTTGTAGGTAATATTGAATCAAGAGAGCTTTTACAAGGTCCGGCTGATGTTGTCGTAACAGATGGATTTACTGGTAATATGGTGTTAAAAACAATTGAAGGTACAGCAGGATCGTTATTCTCACTCTTAAAAAAAGCATTTATGACGAATTTTAAAAGTAAATTGGCTGCTGGTTTAGTAAAAAATGAGCTTAAAGAATTAAAAAATATGATGGATTACACTGAATATGGTGGTGCAGGTCTTTTTGGTATAAATTCACCGGTTATTAAGGCTCATGGTTCATCAAATGCCAATGCCCTTTATAATGCAGTAAGACAAGCACGAGAAATGGCTAGTCATCAAGTGACACAAATTATTAAAGATACGATAAAAAAGGAAAACAAGTAAGGAGAGATTATCATGGGGAAAATTGCATTTGTTTTTCCAGGTCAAGGTTCTCAAACGGTTGGTATGGGAGAATCAGTAATTGAAAATAATGCTGATGCGAAATCAATCTTTGAACGTGCAGACAAGCGTTTGGGATATTCTTTATCAACTATTATTTTAAATGGACCATTGGATCAATTAACATTAACGACCAATGCACAGCCAGCATTACTTACTACGAGTATAGCTATATTAAATTGTCTTGAAGAAGCAGGAATACGTGCAGATTATACAGCAGGTCATAGTCTTGGAGAGTACACAGCACTCGTTGCAGCTGGAGCAATTGATTTTGAGGATGCCGTTTATGCTGTTCATAAACGTGGTGAATATATGGAAGAAGCTGTGCCGAATGGTGAAGGAACGATGGCTGCTGTACTTGGCTTGGATCGAGATTCACTTCAAGAAATTACAAAAGAAATTACGTTAAGTGGTCATTCTGTTCAATTAGCAAATTTAAATTGTCCAGGACAAATCGTTATTTCTGGGACAGTAAAAGGTGTTGAACTTGCTTCACAAAAAGCAAAAGAATCAGGTGCAAAGCGTGTACTTCCTTTACAAGTAAGTGGACCATTTCATTCTGAGCTAATGAAACCAGCTGCAGAAAAATTTGTCCAGGTTCTTGATGAAATCACTGTACAAGATGCTAAAACACCAGTTATTGCTAATGTTACAGCAGGAGCAATGCATCAATCTCAAGATATTAAAGCAAAACTAATTGAACAATTGTATTCACCTGTTTTATGGGAGGATTCAATCGTTACAATGATCGAAGATGGTGTTGATACTTTTATAGAAATAGGGCCAGGAAAAGTTTTATCTGGATTAATAAGAAAAATAAATCGAGATGTTAAAACATACTCCGTTCAAGATATTGAAAGCTGTGAAAAACTTATTAGTGAACTAAGTAGTAACTGAGCGCTCAAATATGAATGAAATCGGTTTTCGTATAGTTTGTTGCTTATGTAATAGCCCTACTGTAGGCGTACTTTCTAATAAGGTACAGTCGTTCCGTTCTATGCGTTAAAGTATTACCTACAATAACAGTATTGTTATAGAAAATAGCATAAATAATAGCTAGGAGGAGAAAAGATGCAGCTTGAAGGAAAAGTTGCCCTTGTTACGGGTGGATCGCGTGGAATTGGACGTGAAATTGCATTAGAACTAGCAAGAGAAGGCGCTAATGTTATTGTGAATTATTCAGGGAGTAAAGATAGAGCTGAGGAAGTTGTCAAAGAAATATTAGCTTTAGGTAGAGAGGCCAAAGCCATTCAGTGTAATGTTGCTAATAATAATGAAGTGCAAGATATGGTCAAAGAAACAATTGAGACTTTCGGTAAACTCGATATTCTTATTAATAATGCAGGTATTACAAGAGATAATTTATTGATGAGAATGAAGGAAGAGGAATGGGACGACGTTATTAACATCAATTTAAAAGGTGTATTCCTTTGCACAAAGGGAGTAACAAGGCAAATGATGAAGCAACGTTCTGGAAAAATAATTAATATTGCTTCCATTGTTGGTGTAAGTGGTAATCCTGGACAAGCTAATTATGTAGCTGCAAAATCTGGAGTGATAGGTTTAACTAAAACGACAGCAAAGGAGCTTGCATCACGTGGGATAAATGTTAATGCTGTAGCTCCAGGATTTATAACAACCGATATGACTGATAAGCTTCCTGAGGAAGTTAAATCTGAAATGCTTAAGCAAATACCGTTAGCTCGCTTTGGTGATCCAAAACATGTTGCAAGTGTGGTAGTATTCTTAGCTTCTACTGCATCTGATTATATGACAGGTCAAACCCTCCATGTTGATGGTGGCATGGTAATGTAGTTGGTAGAGGCAATTACAACTCCTCTATAAATTTCACTTTATTATTTAAACAAATTCATCTATAATGTCTTGAGGGGAGGTGAACCATATGGCAGACGTATTAGAACGTGTAACGAAAATTATCGTGGATCGTTTAGGTGTAGAAGAATCTAAAGTTACTTTAGAAGCTTCTTTTAAAGACGATTTAGGCGCAGATTCCCTTGATGTAGTTGAATTAGTAATGGAACTTGAGGACGAATTTGACATGGAAATTTCTGACGATGATGCTGAAAAAATCGCAACAGTGGGTGACGCTGTTAATTACATACAAGCTCAAGCATAATCGTTCAATAATGATCGAACAAGGGTGCCCTAAGTGATTTGTTCACTTAGGACACCCTCTTTTACTTTTTTCTTTGCTAAACTTTGATATATTAAAGATTTAATAGAGAAAGCTATGAAATGACTATTTAGTTTAGTTATGATATTTAAAAAATGACCTTTGCACTAAAGGCAATTTTTTAATAAACTTTATATGTAGTTTTAAATAACAGAGATTAACAAGGTGGATGACCAAATGCGTAGATCATATCGTGCAAATGAAAAATATTCATTGAAAATAGACGAGAAATTTAACCAATTCCAAAAGAAAATGGGAATAGAATTTAATCAGTTACAATTATTAAAACAAGCATTTACACATTCATCATATGTGAATGAGCATCGTAAAAAACTTCATGCTGATAATGAACGACTAGAATTTTTAGGTGACGCCGTTTTAGAACTTACTGTTTCACAATATCTTTATAATAAATATCCTACGATGAGTGAAGGCAAGCTAACGAAGTTACGAGCTGCAATAGTTTGTGAACCATCACTAGTTACATTTGCTAATGAATTAAATTTTGGTGAGCTAGTTCTTTTAGGTAAAGGGGAAGAACTGACAGGGGGAAGAACACGTCCTGCTTTGCTTGCAGATGTATTTGAAGCATTCATTGGTGCTTTATATTTAGATCAAGGTCTTGAAACAGTTATTTCTATATTAGAAAAGGTTGTATACCCAAAAATAAATGCCGGTGCTTTTTCTCATGTGATGGATTTTAAAAGTCAATTGCAAGAATTTGTTCAAAAGGATGCTTCTGGTTTACTTGAATATATCGTTCTTCAAGAGCGGGGTCCTGCCCATAACCGTGAATTTGTCTCTCGAGTCACACTTAATGGTGAAGAATTAGGAGTAGGAACGGGAAGATCAAAGAAGGAGGCAGAACAGCATGCTGCTCAAATTGCCTTAAGTAAACTTAAAACACCAATAATTGAACAATAGTTATGGCAGTATCACTTCTCCTAGAAGCATGAATATGTGAAGAGGAAGAAAAGAAAATGGAGGGAGAAGCTTGTTTCTTAAACGCTTAGATATAGTAGGATTCAAGTCATTTGCCGAAAGAATTGCTGTTGAATTTGTACCTGGAGTAACGGCAGTTGTAGGTCCAAATGGCAGTGGGAAAAGTAATATTATTGATGCTGTTAGATGGGTATTAGGAGAGCAATCCGCCAAATCCCTCCGCGGTGGCAAAATGGAGGACGTAATTTTTGCTGGAAGTGATTCAAGAAAACCTCTTAATTTTGCTGAAGTAACATTAACTTTAGATAATGAAGAACATCGATTACCTATTGAATATAATGAGGTTAGTGTAACTAGAAGAGTATATCGGTCAGGCGATAGTGAGTTTTACATAAATAAGCAATCCTGTCGTCTAAAGGATATCATTGATTTGTTCATGGATTCTGGACTTGGTCGAGAAGCTTTTTCCATCATTAGTCAAGGAAAAGTAGAAGAGATTTTGAACAGTAAAGCAGAAGAAAGAAGAACCATTTTTGAAGAGGCAGCAGGTGTACTAAAATATAAGACACGCAAGAAAAAGGCAGAAGCAAAACTTGGTGAAACGGCGGAAAATTTAAATCGCGTCAATGATATACTCCATGAGCTAGAAAGTCAGGTTGAACCATTAAAAATCCAGTCTTCTATCGCTAAGGATTATTTAGATAAAAAAAATGAATTAGAGAATTTTGAAGTGGCACTAACTGTTTATGAGATTGAGGAACTGAATCATAAATGGGAAATTTTGAAAAAACAATTAGATATTCATCAAGATCAGGAAATGGGTCTTTCTTCGAAGGTTCAAAAGGAAGAAGCAATCATTGAGGAAATGAGAGATCGTCTTCATGCGCTTGACGAATCGATTAATGATTTACAAAATGTATTACTTTCAGCAACAGAAGAGTTAGAAAAGCTCGAGGGAAGGAAAGAAGTTCTTAAAGAAAGAAAGAAGAATGCTAGTAATAATAAAGAACAACTTGAAAAAAATGTTCAAGAAATGACGACAAAACTAGCTAAACTTGAAGAGCAAAAAAGTTTATTAACAGCAGAAGTTGATAATCATACGAAATCTGCTTCATCCTTGAGGAAACTGCTCAAGGAAAAAATAGAGTTATCCAATCAATTAAATATTGATATCGAAGCAACAATTGAATCTCTAAAAGGGGATTATATCGAATTATTAAATGAGAAGGCATCAAGTCGAAATGAGAAAAACCTATTAGAACAACAGCTTAATCAACATGAATCAAAAAATCAGAAACTTGATGATGAGAATAAAAAATATATCGATCAAAGACAAATGATTTCAGAGGAGAAACGGAACACGGAGGAACAACTCACACATATTCGGAGTGAGATAGAGAAGCAAGTTCATCAATTCCGTGAACATCAAAACAAACTAGAAACATTAAAAAACCAATATCAAAAACAGGAAACAACACTTTACCAAGCTTATCAATATTTACAAAAGGCAAAATCAAGAAAAGAAACATTAGAGGAAATGGAAGAAGACTATTCAGGTTTCTATCAGGGTGTGCGTGAGGTGTTAAAGGCTCGAGATTCCAAATTATCTGGGATAGAAGGCGCAGTAGCAGAACTTATTCAAGTTTCTAAACAATATGAATTAGCGATTGAAACAGCTTTAGGTGGTTCAGCACAAAATATCATTGTTTTGACAGAGGAAGATGGAAGGAAAGCAATAGAATATTTAAAGAAAAACAGATATGGTCGTGCGACATTTTTACCGCTAAATATTATTAAGGGAAAAGGATTGCCTCTAAATCAGCTAGAAATCGTTCGTTCCTCCCAATCTTTTATTGGAATGGCAGCCGATCTTGTAGAAGTGGACTCTAAATACCGGACAATTATTTCCAATCTTTTAGGGAATGTAGTAATCACCAAAGATTTACAAGGAGCCAATGAAGTAGCTAAGTTATTACAATATCGTTATCGAATTGTGACATTAGATGGTGATATTGTTAATCCAGGAGGATCGATGACTGGAGGAGCGGCTAAAAATACGACAGCCTCTCTTATTAGTCGAAAAGGTGAACTAGAGGATCTAAAAGAAAAAATTGTCTCAATGGAGGATAAGACCTTACAACTGGAACAACAAGTAAAAACGTTAAAGCAAACAGTTGTTCAAAGCGAAAAAAATCTTGAAGAAGCAAGACAACAAGGCGAAAAGCTTCGCTTAAATGAACAAGAACTAAAATCCGAGATGAGACAGATTGAATTAGCGGAGAAAAATTTAAATGAAAAGCTTCAGATCTATGACATGGAACGATTAGAATCAATTCAATCTGTTTCAAATATAGACCAACGGATCAAAGAATTAACAATTCATTTACAAGATATCACTGTTAAGATTGAAAGCCTTGAGAAGGAAATCGAAACGCTTACATTACAGAAAAATAATCAAAAAAATTCTAAGGATGAACTTTTAGCGGAAATCAGTGATTTAAAAGCAGATTTAGCAGTAAAAAATGAACAACTTGTTTCGAGTCGTGAAAGATTAAATAATACAGAGATTGAGATAGAAGAGTGCTTGCAAAAAAGGGCTGTCTACTCCGAAGATTTAAATTGGCTTGAAGGAGAAATGACAAATAATCATTCAGGTGAGGAAGAACTTTCGGAGGCAGCAGAAAAAAAATTAATAGATAAGAATGAAACAACAAAGTTAATATCTATAAGACGTGAAGAAAGAATCCAACTTCAAACAAAACTTGAGGATGCAGAAATAAACCTAAAGGAATTAAAGCGTCAGCATAAAGGGTTAGTAGAAGTTGTTAAGGATGAAGAGGTTAAAATTAACCGGTTAGATGTTGATTTAGAAAATCGACTTACACGTTTACGTGAAGAATATATGCTAACTTTTGAAGCAGCTAAAGAACAATATCCTTTACAGGTACCGATAGAAGAAGCACAAAAACGAGTGAAATTAATTAAACTTGCAATTGATGAATTAGGGACTGTTAATATTGGTGCCATCGATGAATATGAGCGTGTCTCTGAACGATATCAATTCTTAAATGAACAGCAAAAGGATTTGGTCGAGGCAAAGGAAACACTGCTGCAAATTATCGACGAAATGGATGAAGAAATGAAGAAACGTTTTGAGCAAACCTTTGAAGCGGTAAAGTTCCACTTTGAACCGATTTTTAAAGCTTTGTTTGGCGGTGGACGTGCTGAATTAAAACTAACAGATCCTAAAGATTTATTAAATACAGGTGTTGAAATTGTTGCACAACCACCTGGGAAAAAGTTGCAAAATTTAGGTCTTCTCTCTGGAGGGGAACGAGCGTTGACGGCGATTGCTCTTCTGTTTGCTATATTAAAGGTCCGCCCTGTGCCATTCTGTATTCTGGATGAAGTGGAAGCGGCACTTGATGAGGCCAATGTGTATCGTTTTAGTAAATATTTAAAGAAATTTAGCGAAGAAACGCAATTTATAGTTATCACCCATCGAAAAGGAACAATGGAGGGTGCTGACGTGCTTTATGGTATAACAATGCAAGAATCCGGAGTATCGAAACTTGTATCTGTCAAACTTGAGGCTTCAAAAGAATTAGTACAATCCTAAAGATAGAATTGAACAGGAAGTGAAAAAATATGAGCTTTTTTAAAAAGTTGAAGGATAAATTTACAAAGTCGACAGATTCTGTAACTGAAAAATTTAAACAGGGATTAACGAAAACGAGGGATAATTTTACGAATAAGGTGAATGATCTTGTTGCACGTTATCGTAAAGTAGACGAGGATTTTTTTGAAGAGTTAGAAGAAATTCTTATACAAGCAGATGTAGGGTTTAATACTGTAATGGAGCTTGTTGAGGATTTAAAAATGGAAGTAAAAAAGAAAAATATTCAAAATCCAGCGGAAGTTCAATCTGTTATATCCGAAAAACTTGTAGAAATTTATCAAGGTAATGAAGATGCACCAAATTCAATTAATATTCAAGAAGATCAATTAACGGTCATTTTATTTGTTGGAGTAAATGGTGTTGGAAAAACAACGACTATTGGAAAGCTTGCACATAAATTTAAAAGTGAAGGGAAAAAAGTGTTATTAGCAGCAGGTGATACTTTCCGAGCAGGCGCAATTGATCAATTAGAGGTTTGGGGAGATCGTGTGGGAGTCGATGTAATTAAACAAGGAGAAGGCTCCGATCCTGCCGCAGTTATGTTTGATGCTGTACAAGCTGCCAAAGCCCGGAAAGCAGATATATTATTATGTGATACAGCAGGCCGCTTGCAAAATAAAGTAAATCTAATGAATGAATTAGAAAAAGTAAAGCGGGTAATTGAAAGAGAAATTCCAGGAGCACCACATGAGGTTCTGCTTGTTTTAGATGCGACAACAGGACAAAATGCAATGCTTCAAGCTAAAACTTTTAAGGAAGTAACAGATGTATCCGGAATCGTATTAACTAAATTAGATGGAACTGCAAAGGGTGGGATTGTTCTTGCCATTCGCAATGAACTCCATATTCCAGTCAAGTTTGTTGGTCTCGGTGAAAAATTGGATGATCTTCAAGAATTTGACGCTGAAAAATACGTGTACGGTTTGTTCTCAACGGTTATTGAAGAAACAGAAGTAGAAGAATAATTAAAGATGGGCTGTCTGACAAGTTATTGGCTAGACAGCCCTCTTTAGTTGTCTAGGAAATGACGAGCCTTCGCAATATGAATAGATCAAAGTATGATGGGATGACCCATTAATACACAGCTCTTTTGTCTATCCATAGTTCTTCTTTTCAGTTAACCCCAGGCATTTCTTTCGTTTGCTTGACAAAAGAATGAAAACTGTGTATTCTTCATATGTAAAGGTTTTTCACTTAACAAGGGAGGGGAAGGTTATGCTAGAGAAAACAACGAGAATGAATTATTTGTATGATTTTTATCAATCGTTGTTAACTCCAAAGCAACGTAGCTATATGTCCCTCTACTACTTGGATGATTTTTCTCTCGGAGAAATTGCTGAAGAATATGAAGTAAGCAGACAAGCAGTGTTTGATAATATTAAGCGTACAGAAGCAATGCTTGAGGAATATGAGAAGAAGCTTTTGTTATTCCAAAAATTTCAAGAGAGAAATTTAATTCTTGAAAAATTGAAAAAAGCTATTGAAACTACTTCGAAGGAAGAAATTTCGACACTTATTGAAGCGCTTGAGAAATTAGACTAGGAGGCGGGATGAATGGCATTTGAAGGACTAGCCGACCGACTTCAAAACACAATACAGAAAATTCGCGGCAAAGGGAAAGTATCGGAGAGCGATGTAAAAGAAATGATGCGTGAAGTACGTCTAGCATTGTTAGAGGCTGACGTTAACTTCAAGGTTGTTAAGGATTTTATCAAAAAGGTTAGTGAACGCGCTGTTGGACAGGAAGTTATGAAAAGCTTAACTCCTGGACAGCAAGTCATTAAGGTTGTTAAGGAAGAATTAACGAACTTAATGGGTGGGGAGCAAAGCCAAATTGCTGTTTCGAAACGACCACCTACGATCATAATGATGGTTGGGCTACAAGGAGCAGGTAAAACGACGACAACTGGTAAATTAGCAAATCTTCTACGCAAAAAGTATAATCGTAATCCGTTGTTAGTTGCTGCTGACATTTACCGTCCAGCCGCTATTAAACAGCTTGAAACACTTGGAAAACAACTAAATATGCCCGTTTTTTCTTTAGGAGATCAAGTAAGTCCAATTGAAATTGCGAAACAAGCGATCGAAAAAGCGAAAGAAGATCATAATGATTATGTATTAATAGATACCGCAGGTCGTTTGCATATTGATGGAGAATTGATGCAGGAGTTAAAGGAAATTAAAGAATTATCTAATCCTGATGAAATTTTTCTAGTAGTTGATTCCATGACTGGGCAAGATGCCGTAAATGTTGCCGATAGCTTTAATGAACAATTAGGAATTACCGGTGTCGTTCTCACTAAGCTTGATGGTGATACCCGTGGTGGTGCTGCACTTTCTATACGTGCTGTTACGGAAAAACCTATAAAGTTTGTCGGTATGGGTGAAAAATTGGATGCTTTAGAAGCATTCCACCCTGAACGAATGGCCTCTCGTATTTTAGGTATGGGAGACATGCTTTCACTTATTGAAAAAGCACAGGCTAATGTAGATGAAGAGAAGGCAAAGGAACTTGAACAAAAGTTACGAACAATGAATTTCACATTTGATGATTTTCTTGATCAATTAGGGCAAGTTCGAAAAATGGGTCCCCTTGATGAGTTGTTAAAAATGATGCCAGGGGCAAATAAAATTAAAGGCATGGGGAATCTTCAAATTGATGAAAAACAAATAAGTCATGTTGAAGCTATTATTCAATCGATGACAAAACAAGAAAAAATCAATCCTGAGATTATGAATGCCAGTAGAAAGAAAAGAATTGCAAAAGGCAGTGGAACTTCTGTACAGGAAGTGAACCGTCTGTTAAAGCAATTTGAAGACATGAAAAAAATGATGAAACAAATGACCGGCATGCAAAAGGGTAAACGAAAAGGCTTTAAATTTCCTTTTATGTAGGTTGATATCAATATGCCTTGAGCTCACTGGGATTAAGTGACAAGTGCAGAAGCTATTTTTATATAAAAAAAGCGAATTTGTAATGATTTTGTCCATCATTTTTGATATAATCATAAGTGTTAAGAAAAAACACTTTACAAACTAAGTATTTATTTGATAATATACTATCTTGTGTAAAACTATTCGGAGGTGCTATTTAAAATGGCAGTAAAAATTCGTTTAAAACGTATGGGAGCAAAAAAATCTCCTTTCTATCGTATTGTTGTAGCTGATTCTCGTTCACCACGTGATGGTCGCTTTATTGAAACAGTTGGTACTTACAACCCAGTTTCACAACCAGCAGAAGTGAAAATCAATGAAGAATTAGCATTAAAATGGTTACAAAATGGTGCAAAGCCATCTGACACAGTTCGTAACTTATTCTCAAAACAAGGCATCATGGAAAAATTCCACAACGCGAAATATAGCAAATAAGCGTGATTTCGATGCACGAGCTAATCTTAACGATTGTTAAGCCCCTTGTTGATTTTCCTGAGGATGTTTCGGTTCATGAAGTTGAAGAAGATCATCATATTTCTTATCAACTATCTGTTAATAAAGCAGATATCGGTAAGATCATAGGAAAAAAAGGGCGTGTTGCGAAAGCCATTCGAACTGTTGTCTATGCTGCAGCAGGATCCAAACAACATAAGAAAATTTATTTGGAAATTGTCGAATGAACATTGTTAATGAATGTTCAGAAAAAGGGAGGTTTAATACCTCCCTTTTTCTGTATGACTGTTTTTGTCTAGTTTTAGTAAAAGCCCTACCTCGGCTTTTACAACTTAAGCAAGGGCTCGGCGTACTTAAGAAGACTTCCGCTCTTTTCTCAGTGGAATAAGGAATTTGTCGTTGTTACCTTATTTTTAAAGTTAAAGCGATATTGTTTGAGAAAAGAGCCTTCTGTATAATAAATAAATAAATATCGTACATAAACCTCACACATACTCCTTATTATTATTTTATTTCATTAAATAGGTTTTTAAATAGATCAATCAGTAAAATATAAGGAGGTAAAAAATGCAGCTGTTACAAACAGTTACGGTAAAGCAGGTATTAACAGAACAAAGTAAAAAGGAACTCCATCAATCCTATTATCAAAAAAAAATGATGTTGCAAAAAGAATGTGATCAATTAAGGTTTGAATTAAAAAAACTTGATAGAACAAAGAAATTTCCTTCAGCTAGTTTAAAATCACATTTTGAGAAAGAAATTAATGGGCGGAAGGAAAAAATAAAATTAATTGATTTTCAAATTGAACAGCTTAACTTATTGCCATTAGGAAGTGAAATCAAAGAGAAGGAAGTACAGGCTCTTGTTGATGTCAATGTTGGTGACAGCTGGGATCAAATCACAAAAGAACAAATGATCATTGTAAAAGATGGGATCATCATAGAAATACGTTAGAGGTGGATTTAAATGACTAAATGGTTTAATGTAGGAAAAATTGTGAATACCCATGGTCTTGGTGGAGAAGTAAGGGTTATTTCTAAGACTGATTTCGCAGAAGAGCGATATAAAAAGGGAAATATTTTATACCTTTTTCTTAATGATCATACCCCGATTCAGTTAACAGTAAAAACTCATCGTACACATAAAAACTTCGATTTACTTACTTTTGAAGGATACAATAATATTAATGAAGTGGAACCATGGAAAAATGGAATTTTAAAAATTTCTGAAGAACAATTGACAAGTTTAGACGAAGGTGAATTTTATTTTCATGAAATTGTCGGGTGTAAAGTCTTTTCAACAGATGGTGAAGAAATTGGAATCGTAAAAGAAATATTAACACCTGGTGCGAATGATGTTTGGGTAGTTAAAGGGGGAAATGGTAAGGAATATTTAATTCCTTATATTGATGATGTCGTAAAGTCTGTAAATGTAAAAGATAAATCAATTACGATTGAATTAATGGAAGGTTTATTATCATGAAAATAGATGTACTATCATTATTTCCAGAAATGTTTACGGGTGTATTTGGTTCGTCCATCTTGAAAAAAGCAGCAGAAAAAAATGTCGTAGAGTATAATGTAGTCAACTTTCGGGATTATGCTGATAATAAACATCAAACTGTTGATGATTACCCCTATGGGGGAGGAGCTGGCATGGTTTTAAAACCACAGCCTATCTTTGATGCAGTTGATCATTTAACGAAATCGAATGAACATACGAAGCCTAGGGTCATACTCCTTTGTCCACAAGGAAAGGTTTTAACTCAAAAAGTTTCGGAAGAATTAGCTCAAGAACAACATCTTATTTTTATCTGTGGTCATTATGAAGGATATGACGAACGTATACGTGAACATGTTGTGACGGATGAAATATCCATCGGTGATTATGTTCTAACTGGAGGAGAGCTTGGAGCAATGGTTGTCATAGATAGCGTTGTTCGACTTCTTCCTGGAGTATTAGGTAATGAGGATTCTCCTATTTTGGACTCCTTTTCTTCAGGGTTACTTGAACATCCACAGTATACGAGACCTGCTAATTTTAGAGGGATGACAGTTCCAGATGTCCTGACTTCCGGAAATCATAAGAATATTGACGAATGGCGCGAAAAAGAATCGATATTAAGAACACTGCAAAGAAGACCAGATCTTCTTGAAAATTACCCTCTAACTGACAAACATAAACAATGGATCAACGATTGGAAAAAAGAACATAAAGAAAACAAATAAAAGTTGTTATTGCAATACAACTAGTGATATGGTAAGATATTTCTTGTGATTTATGAACGCATAAATCATATGAAAACGATGTTCCGCTGCAATAAAGGATTTGTATGAGCATCTGTTGGAAGGAGTTGAATTCGATGCACAAAATTATTGAAGAAATCACAAAAGATCAACTTCGCTCTGATATTCCAGCGTTCCGTCCTGGTGATACTGTACGTGTTCACGTTAAAGTTATCGAGGGAACTCGCGAACGTATCCAGTTATTCGAAGGTGTTGTAATTAAACGCCGTGGTGGTGGAATCAGCGAAACTTTCACAGTTCGTAAAATTTCTTATGGTGTTGGTGTAGAACGTACTTTCCCTGTTCACACTCCTAAGATTGCGAAGTTTGAAGTAGTGCGTCGCGGTAAAGTTCGCCGTGCGAAACTTTACTACCTACGTAATTTACGTGGTAAAGCCGCTCGTATTAAAGAAATTCGTTAATAATGAAAAGAAGCTATTCTATTTCTTAAAGAATATTAAGATAGCTACGATTCAAAGACAAAAGGAGCTTGGTTATCAAGCTCCTTTTCGACTTTTATTGATATATTTTTCTAAAGAAATATTAATGATAAATAAAATCATGATCTTAATTTAATCTTTCACTTTTTTGGATGAAGCTGATATATTTATAATAATACTTGGCAATTTAACAAAGGTGGCGGGATAATGTCAAAACAAAAAAACGAATTATGGGAATGGACAAAAGCTTTACTAATTGCGGTTCTTCTTGCAGTTATTATTCGTTATTTTTTATTTGCACCAATTGTTGTTGATGGGTCATCGATGATGCCTACACTACATAATGGAGATCGCATGATTGTTAATCGATTTGGAAAGCCCGATCGTTTTGATATCATCGTTTTCCATGCACCAGAAAAGAAGGATTATATTAAACGAGTGATTGGTTTACCTGGGGACAGAATTGAATATAAAGATGATATTCTTTACATAAATGGTAAAGCCTATAAAGAACCTTATCTAGATGAGGCAAAGAAAGAAATCGCGGTTGGTACATTAACAGAAGATTTTACGTTGAGGGACTATATTGGCAGAGATACTGTCCCAGAAGGTGAAATTTTTGTAATGGGGGATAATCGTCGAGGTAGTAAGGATAGTCGAAGTATTGGAACAATCCCAATAAAAAAAGTAATTGGTGATACGAAATTAATATGGTGGCCAATTTCTGATATTAGGATTGTAAAGTAATTACATAAAAATATGACATAAATAATAGTTGGAGTTGAGCGCATAGGATGACGATACAATGGTTTCCAGGGCATATGGCGAAAGCTCGAAGGGAAGTAACAGAAAAACTTAAATTAGTAGATATTATTTTTGAATTGGTTGATGCAAGGATTCCTGTTTCATCAGCCAATCCAATGCTAGAAGAAATCATTCAACAGAAGCCACGCTTAATATTATTAAATAAAGCAGATATGGCAGATAGAGAGATCACAAATAGTTGGTTAAAATACTATGAACAAAACGATAAAAAGGCATTAGCGATAAACTCACAAGCTGGCAGTGGCTTGCACCAGATTGTTAATGCTGCACAGGAAATACTTAAGCCGAAATTTGACCGTATGAGAGCAAAAGGAATGAAGCCGAGAGCAATCAGAGCAATGATTATTGGCATTCCTAATGTCGGTAAGTCTACCTTGATTAATCGTCTTGCGAAAAAGAATATTGCGAAAACTGGTAATATGCCTGGAATTACTAAATCACAGCAATGGATTAAGGTGGGAAAGGAACTAGAGCTTCTCGATACCCCTGGGATTCTCTGGCCAAAATTTGAGGATCAAGAGGTTGGTTATAAATTAGCATTGACAGGTGCAATTAAAGATACGATATTAAATTTACAAGATATTGCTGTATATGCTTTACGTTTTCTTGAAAACCATTATCCGAATCGATTAATGGAAAGATATGAGCTATCGGAGATCCCTAACGATATTTTGCCTCTGTTTAACCATATAGGGACATTAAGGGGATGTTTAATGTCAAAAGGTGAAGTAGACTATGATAAAACAGCTGAAACCATCATTAGGGATATTCGCTCTGAAAAATTAGGTAGCATATCATTTGATTTACCAGAAGATCAAGCTGAAGAGGATTGAATAATAAGGGACATGTGTAATTTCCCTATTTGACGATCTATTTGCATTCAAAGTAGTAGTGAGGATACAGATGAAATCAAACACAATTAAAGATATAAAAGAAGCACTAAAAACAGTTGAAACCCTAGATGATCCGTTTATTCAACAACTTGAACTAGATGAACGGAAAGGGGTACAAAAGCTCTTACAAAATTGGTATAAAGAGCAAGAAAATATTAAGGTTCAACATGAAAAATTTAACGAAATGATGAAATATGAAGATGAACTTGCGAGGCAGGGTTTTGAGTACATAGTTGGGATTGATGAAGTCGGTAGAGGTCCACTAGCAGGACCTGTAGTGGCAGCTGCAGTTATTCTACCTAAAGGCTTTAAATTACTTGGTATTAATGATTCAAAGCAGCTATCGGAAAAAAAGCGTGAAGAATATTATCATTATATTGTTGAAAACGCCATTTCTGTAGGTATTGGATTAATAACTGCAGAAGAAATTGATCAATTAAATATTTATGAGGCAACAAAAAAAGCGATGTTAGAAGCGATCACTAACTTATCAATCCGTCCTGATTATTGTTTAATTGATGCGATGAAACTAAATATTCCTTATCCACAGCAATCGATTATTAAGGGTGACGCATTAAGTGTATCCATTGCTGCAGCATCAATTGTTGCGAAAGTAACAAGGGATAATCTAATGAAAAAATATAGTATTACATATCCGGAATACAAATTTGAGCAACATATGGGATATGGTACGAAAGAACATTTATTAGCGATTAAAAAATATGGGCCTTGTCCCATTCACCGTAAAACATTTGCTCCCATTAAAAATTCATGAAAATAGGCTGACATGGTGTCAGCCTATTTAAATTATAGTGATAACCGATAAATTTCTAATACATCATCCCGATTTAACTTTTTAAAGTTTCCGAACTCCCCATTAGCCATTGCTTTATCAGCCATAATATCTAATTTACTGTCATCAATCCCATAATCAGCTAGTCTTGATGGTGCACCTATGCTATTCCAGAATGCACGAAGCTTTTCAATCCCTTCCAGTCCAATTTCTTCGTCTGTTTTTCCTTCAGGATCAACACCAAATACACGAACAGCTAACTGTTTAAAGCGAGAAGGTTTCACCTTTAAGTTATGCTTCATCCAATTTGGAAATAGAATTGCTAGACCACCACCATGGGGAATATCATAAACGGCAGATACCGCATGCTCAATATTATGTGTAGCCCAATCTCCTCTAAATCCCATAGAAAGCATACCATTCAATGCCATTGTCCCATTGTACAATATAGTTGAACGATATTCATAATTCTCTAAATCATTGATAAGCTTTGGTGCAGTTTCCATAACAGTCAATAATAAAGATTCACACATACGATCTTGCATTAAAGTATTTTCTGTTAAATGGAAATAATGCTCAAAAACGTGTGACATCATATCGACCATCCCATATACCGTTTGATCCTTAGGCACTGTAAATGTATTAACGGGGTCAAGGATAGAAAATTTCGGGAAAGTAAATGGACTTCCCCAACCATATTTTTCATTTGTTTCCCAGTTGGTAATAACAGAACCAGAATTCATCTCAGACCCAGTTGCAGCAAGGGTAAGAACAGTGCCAAAGGGAAGAGCGTCTGTAGCAAATGCTTTTTTTGTAACTAAATCCCATGCATCACCATCATATTTTGCTCCAGCAGCAATGGCCTTTGTGCAATCAATGACACTCCCACCACCAACTGCAAGGATGAAATCAATTTGTTCTTTTTTACAAATATCTATTCCTTTTCTAACAGTTGAAATGCGAGGATTTGGTTCTACACCTGATAATTCATGTATGTTTGCATTTAAACTTTTTAAAATATTGATCACTTGTTCGTATAAGCCACTTCTTTTAATACTGCCACCGCCATAAACAAGTAGAATATTCTTTCCGTATTGGGGTACTTCTGTTTTTAGCTGTTCTAATTGGTCTTTACCAAAAATTAATTTTGTTGGATTCCAATATGTAAAATTGTTCATTAACGCTCACTCCTTTAAAAACATTATGAGTTAGTCATGATCAAAATGCAAAAAAGATGACTCTATTTCTTAAACTAATTAACCATTTATTTTCGTGCTTTAAATAGTATTTCTTTAGGCAATTATTACATTCGTTTGAATAGAAATTAATCATAAAGCATTTGAAAAAATGAGGAGTGATATGATTTGGGTGTTAATGTAGAAGGACAGATTAATGATATAATTAACAAATTAATTACTGAACAAGCAGAGGATGGCTCATGGAAGTATCCCTTTGAAACAGGGATTCTTACAGATTGCTGTATGATTATTTTATTAAGAACACTTCAATTAGAGGAAGATGAAGACCTCATAAAAAGCTTAGCAAGAAGGATTTTGAATGAACAATATGAAGATGGAGCATGGAGATTATTTTTGGATGAGGAAAGAGGAAATATATCACTGACAGTAAGTTCCTATTATGCGTTACAAATATCAGGATACGTAGATAGAGATAATCCAAAGCTACTACAAGCAAAAAAATTCATTATTGAAAATGGTGGTATTGAATCTGTAAATATGTTCACAAATGTGTTATTATCTCTCACTGGACAAAAGGAGTGGGAAGTACTTTTTCCAATTCCTGTTGAAGCTGTATTACTTCCTAAAAGCTTTCCAGTGAATTTTTTTGATATTTCCGTATTTGGGAGGGCTAATATTGCCCCATTACTAATTCTTGCTGATTCTAAATTTGTTATAAAGCCTTTATCTTCACCAAACTTAAATGATCTTTTTATTGGGGAAAATAAAAATAGGAAGGAAGAAGAAATGGAAGAAACTCGCTCAATTATCGATTTTATTGAACATGGAATAAAAGAAATTGAGGAATGGCACAATGATCTCCATGGAAAAGCTATTGAGTATTTGGAAGATTATATGATTCAGCATACGGAAGCGGATGGTACATTATATAGTTATTTTAGTGCTACTTTCTACATGATATATGCATTTTTGGCAAGGGGAAAAAGTAAAAATGATCCCAAAATTATAAAAGCGATTTCAGGATTGAAATCAATGATATGTGTAATAAATGGAAATTATCATTGTCAATATACAACGGCAAATGTCTGGAACACCTCTTTACTTTCAGATGCCATTCAAAATGCAGGTGTCCCGACATCCCATCCCACCATTATTAAAGCAACGGAGTATCTACTAAAAAGACAGCATAATAAATTTGGTGATTGGAAGATTCATTCTCCTGGGACTTTACCTGGTGGGTGGGGGTTTTCAAATATTAATACGATCAATCCAGATATAGATGATACATCTGCTTCTCTTCGTTCACTTTCTAGATTGATCCATATTCAACCAATATACCAGCAATCCTGGAATCGCGGGATTCAGTGGATTTTATCCATGCAAAATGATGATGGCGGTTGGGCTTCATTTGAAAGAAATGTGGATAATCCACTGTTGAATTTTTTACCTTATGGTGAGGGACTATTATTGGATGCCTCATCAACAGACCTAACTGGACGAACCTTGGAATTTTTAGGAATGTACACAGATATTCGCAAGGATCATCCTCAAATAAAAAAAGCGACGAAATGGTTATTTACGCGTCAGAACAAAGAGGGATCTTGGGACAGCAGATGGGGAATATACTTTATTTATGGAACTTGGACCGCAGTTTTGGGCTTACTGGCAGTTAATATTGGTTCGGATCATCCAGCAATCGTTAGAGCAAAAAATTGGTTAACTCTTATACAAAATGATGATGGTGGCTGGGGTGAATCTTGTCGGAGTGATATCGCCAAAAAATATGTAGCGCTCAAGAAGAGTACATTGACACACACAGCATGGGCATTAGATGCATTAATCACGATATCTGATAAGGAAACACCACAGATTCGAAAGGGGATAAACTTTTTAATCAAGGAAGCCGATATTAAAGAGAGGGATAATGCTTATCCTGTGGGACAAGGTTTAGGTGGTCAGTTCTATATTCATTACCATAGTTATCAATATGTGTGGCCACTCATCACTTTAGTAAAATATAATAAAAAATTTAAGCATGAATGATATATTTGCAATAAAACTAGACACGACAGTTTGAGATTTTACTAATAGGTATAGCTTTTTAGGAAATTAAATAAACAGTAAATCCATTAAACGTATTGGAGGAAAGGGGAAACAATGCTGCCACTAACGCTTCAATCATTAGCAAAACTAGATATAAAAACCATTCAGCCACGCTTCGAATTTCGGTCTGGACAAATTTTTTTAGGTGATATAAAGAAAATATTTCCGAATCAAACAGCTCTCGTCCAAGTAGGGCAGCAAAATATAATTGCAAAGCTTGAAGTCCCCTTAATAAATGGCAATCAATATTGGTTTCAAGTTCTTTCACGAGAAGGGGAAACAATCCTTAAAATGCTCTCTTCCTACTCGAAGGAAAATAATGCAAACTCCATGTTATTAAACCAACTTTCACTCCCGAATAATAAAGTGAATAACGAACTTCTTGCATTTTTATCTAAAGAACAAATTCCATTGACAAAAGATGCGATCGTAAAAATTGCCCAATGGCTTGAAAATAAAGGAAATTCACAAGACAGCTTTAACACGCTTCAAGTAATGTTTAAAAATAAATTTCCATTAGCAGAAACGATTTTTCAATCTGTTCTAGAAACTGTCAAGCCGCAAAAAAGCATTCACGATACATTGCAATTATTTGAAAAGCAACTACAACTGGAACCTACTAGTAAAACTAATCAATCATTGCTTTCAATGATAAGGAATGTTGTACAGCAGGATATTCCAATTGCTAAGAAAGTTTTACTTTCCATAATTGACAAAGCAATTCAGGAAACTGATCCAAACAAAATAAAAGCAATAAATTTATTAGAAAAATTAGGAATGATTAACAATACGAATATAGAAAAACAAACGATGTTAACAAACGGAAATGTTGTTAATCAATCGAATATTAAAGCTAATGAAGTCGAAGCAACAAATAAATATAACGAGCTTGTACAGCATTTAACCAATTTGAAAGAAAAATCATATGATCAGATGAATAAAAGTGTTCAAATTCTTGAGAATTACCTAACCGATGAAAGTACAGAAAATAATAGAGCAACAACTTTCATTCCAGAAATGGTAAAAGTAAATAGAAAAGAATCCCAGTATACAAATCGTGTCGAGCCATTCAAAAATGAAAGATTAGCTCTTTCTATGGAAGACCAACATTTTTTAAAACAAGTAGAAACTGAAGTAAAGGAATCTGTAAAAGGTAAGGACATTCTGGAATTATTCAAGACAGTAACTAAAAAACTAGGAATAAATTACGAAGCTGATATGCTTAAAGGTAATGCAGAATTAAACCAAACTGATAATATATTAAAGCCGCTACTAGTTAAATATTTACAAGAGACCAACCATCCGCTGGAATCTAAGGAGCTTGCTGAACAATTGGTAAATAAAATGAATGGTCAACTATTATTATCCAATCCAAATAATCCGATAACTAATATTGTTTATCAGCTCCCGATTCAATTATTTGGTTATCAAACAGAAGTCACCATGCAATGGTCCGGGAAAAGCAAAGAGGATGGAAAAATTGATGCAAACTATTGTAAGATCCTTTTTTATTTAGAGTTAGAGCATTTAAAAGAAACAATAGTAGATATGAAGGTGCAAAATCGTGTGATCACGATAAAAATAATAAATGAAGGTGAATATCTTCCAGAGTTATCGCAAAAATTTATTCCTCCTTTAAAACAAGCATTAATGGAAATTAATTATACACTTTCGGCCATACAATTTGACCAACCTAATAAAGGGAATGGTGGAATGGAACGTTCAAACATACAAAAGGCTCATTCACAATATTCGGGGGTTGATATACGAATATGAAGCAAAATGATGAAAGAAAGCAAGCAATCGCACTGCAATATCAGTCAGATAAGCAAAAAGCACCAACCGTAATTGCAAAAGGAAAGGGGCTCATTGCTGATCAAATTATCGATACTGCGAAGGAAAAACAAATCCCTATTCAAGAGGATCGTAACTTAGTAGAATTACTGGGTCAATTAAATATTAATGAAAGTATCCCAGAAGAATTATATGAAGCGGTTGCCGAAGTATTTGCATTTATTTATCGTCTAGATCGTGAGAAAAAGGAATCAAACTAATTCACTCAATATTGAAATAATTAGGTCAAAACAAACAATTGATTAAAAATAATGCCGAAATGTGCTTGAATTAGGCTCAGAAGGCTAGACATATTTTCATCCATTTAATACAATGGAAGCGCAGTTTATTTTTTGTATAGTTTGATAGGAGGATGGAAAATGAATATCCATGAGTATCAAGGTAAAGAAATCCTCAGAAAATACGGGGTAGCTGTACCAAATGGGAAAGTAGCCTTCACTGTTGAAGAAGCGGTAGAAGCTGCGAAAGAACTAGGTACAGATGTTTGTGTTGTTAAGGCTCAAATTCATGCTGGTGGTCGTGGTAAAGCTGGCGGTGTTAAAGTCGCTAAAAACTTGGATGAAGTCCGTACATATGCGAACGAAATTTTAGGAAAAACTTTAGTTACACACCAAACAGGTCCAGAAGGTAAAGAAGTTAAGCGCCTTCTTATTGAAGAAGGTTGTGATATTCAAAAAGAATATTACGTTGGACTTGTATTAGATCGTGCTACTTCACGTGTTGTCTTAATGGCATCTGAAGAAGGCGGTACTGAAATTGAAGAGGTTGCTGAAAAGACACCTGAAAAAATCTTCAAGGAAACAATTGACCCAGTTGTTGGTTTAACAGCATTCCAAGCTCGTCGTATTGCATTCAATATCAATATTCCTGCAGCTCTAGTAAACAAAGCAGTGAAATTCATGATGGGTCTATATACTGCATATGTTGAAAAAGATTGTTCAATTGCAGAAATCAACCCACTTGTAGTTACTGGTGACGGTAATGTCATGGCACTTGATGCAAAATTAAACTTTGATTCAAATGCGTTATACCGTCAAAAAGATATCGTTGAATATCGCGATTTAGAAGAAGAAGATCCAAAGGAAATCGAAGCTTCTAAGTACGATCTTAGCTATATTGCGTTAGATGGAAAAATTGGATGTATGGTAAACGGTGCAGGTCTTGCAATGGCGACAATGGATATTATCAAGCATTATGGTGGAGATCCAGCCAACTTCCTTGATGTTGGGGGCGGCGCGACTGCAGAAAAAGTAACAGAAGCATTCAAAATCATTCTTTCCGATAAAAATGTAAAGGGTATCTTCGTTAATATCTTCGGTGGTATTATGAAATGCGATATTATCGCAGAAGGTGTTGTGGAGGCTACAAAACAAGTTGGACTTGAATTGCCTTTAGTTGTTCGTTTAGAAGGAACAAATGTGGAATTAGGTAAGAAGATTTTAAATGAATCTGGACTTAATATCGTTGCTGCTGAGTCAATGGCAGACGGAGCACAAAAAATCGTAGAATTAGTAGGCTAATATTTAAGAAAGGCAGGGGAATGTTGTGAGCGTATTTGTTAATAAAGATACAAAAGTAATCGTTCAAGGTATTACTGGTAAAACAGCTCTTTTCCATACAAAACAAATGCTTGAATACGGTACAAAAATCGTAGGTGGAACATCACCTGGTAAGGGTGGAACAGAAGTGGAAGGAGTACCAGTATTTAATACAGTTTCTGAAGCTGTTAAAGCAACTGGTGCAAATGCATCTGTTATCTATGTTCCTGCTCCTTTTGCTGCAGACGCAATTTTGGAAGCGGTTGATGCTGAATTAGATTTAGCTATTTGTATTACAGAGCATATTCCAGTATTGGATATGGTAAAGGTAAAACGCTATATGGAAGGCAAAAAGACTCGTTTAGTTGGTCCTAACTGCCCAGGAGTGATTACACCTGAAGAATGTAAGATTGGTATAATGCCGGGTTATATTCATACAAAAGGTCATGTCGGAGTAGTATCCCGCTCTGGAACATTAACATATGAAGCTGTACATCAATTATCTCAAGCTGGTATTGGACAAACTACTGCAGTTGGGATTGGTGGAGATCCTGTAAATGGTACAGACTTTATCGATGTATTAAAAGCGTTTAATGAAGATCCAGAAACAGAAGCTGTAATAATGATTGGTGAAATTGGCGGTACAGCTGAGGAAGAAGCTGCTATTTGGGTGAAAGCCAATATGACTAAACCTGTTGTAGGCTTTATAGGTGGAGTAACTGCACCTCCAGGAAAACGTATGGGCCACGCTGGTGCAATTATTTCTGGTGGTAAGGGTACTGCTGCTGAAAAAATTCGTGTCATGAACGAATGTGGCATTAAAGTAGCTGCAACACCTTCTGTAATGGGTGAAACTTTAATTGAAGTTCTTAAAGAAAAAGGACTTTATGAAAAATGTAAAACTCACTAGGTTAAAAGTTTTAAAGCAAATAGAGGATGTCTTTTGTCATCCTCTATTTGTTAAACTTATATAAAGGAGGAATCATGTGAAAGCGTTTAAAAAAAGGATCATTCATCTCCATCACTGTAGGGGAATTAATTCTAAAGGTATTATTAAAATCATCCAATCTGATCCTACTCTAAAAAATCTATATAAGACACCTCCATCCAAGTTGAAATCAATCATTCATTCTTCTCCTGAACACTTCTCAAAATTTTATTATGATCTACATCATCTGAAAATTGATCAAATATTATTCAACTATCAAAAACATCATATATACTGCTTAACTGTTTTTGACCCTGATTACCCCTACTTATTAAAGCAATGCTATAACCCTCCTCTTGCCCTGTATGCGATCGGCAATGTCTCACTCTTGAATTCACCTTGCGTTGCTATTGTTGGCTCTAGAAAAGGCAATATATATGGTAGAAAAGCGATTGAACAAATTCTTCCGGCTCTTATTAAGAAAAAGATCACAATCATCAGTGGATTAGCAAAAGGGATTGATACGATGGCACATGAAATGACCATTTTGCATGGAGGAAAAACAATTTGTGTTCTTGGAAGTGGTTTTTTTCATATATATCCGCAGGAAAACAGACGCCTTGCAGAGAATATGAAAAAGGAACACCTTCTTTTGTCTGAATATCCTCCAAATACAAAACCACAGAGATGGCATTTTCCAATGAGAAATAGAATTATTAGTGGATTGTCGAAAGGAATTGTTGTCATTCAAGCAGAAGAAAAAAGCGGTTCATTAATAACGGCTGATTTTGCACTCCAAGAGAATAGAGAGGTTTTTGCTATTCCTGGAAGTGTCGTAGACCCGTTATCAAAAGGTACCAATTTTCTCATACAACAGGGAGCTAAACTTGTTTTAACGGGTGATGATATTTTGGAAGAAATATATTAGACTAAAAAAGCGGGATAAGAGTCCTATATTAATAAAATGTTTTGATAGGAGTAATTATTATAATAGTAGTTTTAGGAATAAAAAGTACGTTTAAAATTCCTTGGGTAAAACATAGTTTTTTAAAATAATTACCTATTTTAGCTTAAAAAGGTTGCAATTTTGAAAAATCTGTTATACATTTTCCAACAGATACATTTATGTTTAATTGTATTAATATAATTACAAAATAAAGAAATAAAAAGTTGAAAACGATTTCTAGCTCCATTGTAACTGTTTTTTTATAACAATCCATTTGTGTTGACAAATAAATTAATCAACGTTAAGATGAACACTTGATTTTACGAAACAGTTTTGAGTACGAAAATTTAATCATTAATTATCCTAGCTTGAATGAAAAAAAGAATTCGTACTTGTATGCAACATAAGGTGTGAGTAATTAGGGCTATACCATTTAATGAATAATTCGGAAGCTAAATTTACTGAATTTAAAATAACGAGATAGCTAGCGACTCTACCCTTTAAACTATAACAAAAAATAATGAAAACCTCTGGGAGGCTTCTTAATGTCAGAGTACTTGGTTATCGTGGAATCGCCAGCTAAGGCGAAAACGATTGAAAGATATTTAGGAAAAAAATATAAGGTTAAAGCATCTATGGGCCATATTAGGGATTTACCTAGAAGCCAAATGGGTGTGGATACAGAGCATAATTTTCAACCGAAATATATAACAATTAGAGGAAAAGGACCTGTCTTAAAAGAATTAAAGACAGCTGCTAAAAAAGCGAAGAAAATATATCTTGCAGCCGATCCTGATCGTGAAGGTGAAGCAATTGCTTGGCATTTAGCACATAGCTTAGATTTGGATATTCACTCAGATTGCAGAGTTGTTTTTAATGAAATAACGAAGGATGCAATTAAAGAATCATTTAAACACCCTAGACCAATAAATACAGATTTAGTAGATGCCCAACAGGCAAGAAGGATATTGGATCGTTTAGTCGGTTATAATATAAGCCCTCTTTTATGGAAGAAAGTAAAAAAAGGTTTAAGTGCGGGGAGGGTACAATCAGTCGCCGTACGTTTAATTATTGATCGTGAGAATGAAATTAAAAACTTTAAACCCGAAGAATATTGGACGATTGTTGCAGATTTTAAAAAAGGAAAAGAAAATTTTCAGGGTTCTTTTTATGGAGTGGATGGGAAAAAATTATCCCTTCATTCCGAGGCTGAGGTAAAAAATATTCTTTCAAAAATTAGTGGGAAAGAATTTACCGTTAATTCTGTATCTAAAAAGGAAAGAAAACGGAACCCTGCACCTCCTTTCACTACATCATCCTTGCAGCAGGAAGCAGCACGTAAATTAAATTTTAGGGCGAAAAAAACAATGATGCTAGCGCAGCAGTTATACGAAGGAATTGATTTAGGAAAAGAAGGGACAGTTGGTTTAATTACCTATATGAGAACGGACTCAACCCGTATTTCAGAAATTGCCCAGGCGGAAGCGTTCTCTTATATTGAAAGCCAATATGGAAAAGAATATACCCGCTCCGAACAACGTAAGGATAAAAAAGCATCAAATGCACAAGATGCTCACGAAGCAATCCGTCCAACAAGTACATTGCGGGAACCAAGCTCATTAAAGGAATATTTAAGTCGTGATCAATTAAGGTTATACAAATTAATTTGGGAACGTTTCGTTGCAAGTCAAATGTCTCAGGCCATAATGGATACAATGAGTGTCGATTTATTAAATGGAGATGTTATTTTTAGAGCAAATGGATCTAAACTAAAATTTTCTGGATTTATGAAGGTGTATGTTGAAGGAACAGATGACCAAACAGAAGAAAAAGAGAATTTTCTCCCTCAAATGGAGAAAGGAGATCAAGTCACTTCTGAGGAAATTGATCCTAAACAGCATTTTACACAACCACCTCCAAGATATACAGAGGCACGTTTAGTGAAAACATTAGAAGAATTGGGCATAGGACGCCCTTCAACCTACGCACCAACTCTAGATACCATTCAAAAACGAGGTTACGTTGCCTTGGACAATAAACGATTTATTCCTACTGAATTAGGAGAAATAGTATTAGAGCTAATCATGGAATTTTTCCCGGAAATATTAGATGTCGAGTTCACTGCGAAAATGGAAAGTAATCTCGATGAGATAGAAGAGGGTAAAATTGAATGGGTTAAGATCATTGATGAATTTTACAAAGGATTCCATGAAAATCTTATAAAAGCCGAAGCTGAAATGGAAAAGGTTGAGATTAAGGATGAGGAAGCCGGTGAGGACTGTGAAAACTGTGGCAGTCCAATGGTGTTCAAAATGGGACGTTATGGTAAGTTTATGGCTTGTAGTAATTTTCCCGACTGTAGAAATACAAAACCAATTGTAAAAGAGATTGGAGTTACATGTCCTAAATGTAATGAGGGAAATATTATTGAAAGAAAAAGTAAAAAGAAAAGAATATTCTACGGATGCGATAGATATCCGGAGTGTGATTTTCTATCTTGGGATAAACCGATCGAAAGAAAATGTCCTAAATGTGATCATTTATTAGTGGAGAAAAAGTTGAAGAAGGGTGTACAGGTTCAATGTACCAATTGTGATTATAAAGAAAAGACAGTTGAATAACATCATTTACTTGAGATTAGAGTGGGATTAAATACCCACTCTTTTATATTTTCATGTATTTTTATTAAAATGACGGGGACGGTCGGTCTTCAACCTGTAATAGGACCTATTTATTATACTTATATTAATTTTTTATAAAAAATATATACTATTACTTTATTTCTTTCGATTAGTATTGTAAAATGCTTTAGGGGATCAAATGAAAATATTGTCGAATTATTTAGATGGATGGTTTGAAATAGGGATTTATGTTTTATGCAGCTGTTGCTATTCTTGTTTTAAAACAAGTTATTATAGAATGAATTATAAACAATTCAAAACTTTGTGAAAAATTTGTAACATTCATTGCAAGGGCTACTAAATTGTGATAATATTTAGTAGCCTTTGTGAGGTGTTAAGATGAATGAAAATTTAGAAGCTTGTCTTTATGCTTTTATGGAGTATATTCAAATAGAAAGGAACTATTCAGAGTATACGGTTAAGTTTTATCGGCAAGACATTGAGCACTTTTATTTGTTCATGAATGAACAAGGTATAACAGAACTTGGGAATGTTGAATATTTTGATGCCCGCCTGTATTTAACAACACTTTTTGAAAAAGAATACAGCAGGCCTAGCTTGGCTCGGAAAATTTCAAGTTTGCGGAGCTTTTATAAATTTTTAATGAGGGAACAAATAGTAAAAGAAAATCCATTTGTTTTCCTTTCCCAAGCAAAGCGACAATTAAAAATACCGAAATTCTTTTATGAAGAAGAGATGGAAAAGTTATTTCAAGCCTGTGAAGGTGATTCAGCTTTAGATGTAAGAAATCTGGCATTACTTGAGATACTATATGCAACGGGAATCCGTGTCAGTGAATGTGCGAGTATTCAATTGAAAGATATTAATCTTGAGTTTGATACGATACTGGTTAGGGGAAAAGGGAAGAAAGAGAGAATTGTGTTATTTGGTGATTTCGCGAATAGAGCATTATGCAATTACATAGATCATTCAAGGCATAAGCTAATGAAAAACAAAGATAACCATGAGTATCTCTTTGTAAATTTTCGGGGCACCCCCTTAACAGAAAGAGGCATAAGATACATTTTAAATGATTTAATCAATAAAGCTGCATTAACTGGAAAAATGCATCCACATATGTTAAGACATACATTTGCAACACATTTATTAAATCACGGGGCAGATTTGAGAACTGTGCAGGAACTTTTAGGACATGAAAATTTGTCTTCTACACAAATATATACCCATGTCACAAAAGAGCATTTGCGAAAAACCTATTTGTCTCACCATCCAAGAGCTTAACATCATGTAATATTGATTAGTAAAAATATAAAAATAAATTGGATCCATGTTTCTATCGCACTATCACGAATGAAAAGCATAAAAGCTTATTCGATATTCTATATGTTTAGGAACTGCTTTTGCATTAATTATGGAGGTGTTCGTATGGGAGATTTTCATGCCACAACGATATTTGCTATTCAGCATAAAGGAAAAAGTGCAATGGCTGGAGATGGTCAAGTAACCTTTGGAAATGCGGTTGTAATGAAACATACAGCTAAAAAGGTTAGAAAATTATTTAATGGCAAAGTGCTTGCTGGCTTTGCTGGTTCGGTTGCAGATGCTTTTACATTATCTGAAATGTTTGAAGGAAAGCTCCAGGAGTTTAACGGTAATTTAACTCGAGCTGCTGTAGAACTTGCTAAACAATGGAGAAGCGATAAGGTTTTACGCAAACTCGAAGCAATGCTGATCGTGATGGACGCACAGCAAATTCTTTTAATCTCAGGTACTGGAGAAGTGATTGAGCCTGATGATGGGATATTAGCAATCGGTTCCGGAGGTAATTATGCACTTTCAGCAGGAAGAGCTTTAAAGCAGCATGCTGGAGATATTTTGACTGCTAAAGAAATTGCAAAGGCCTCTTTGGATATTGCAGCGGACATTTGTGTATATACGAATACAAATATTATTGTGGAAGAGCTATGAGGTTTAGTCTTTACAGATAAATTTTTGTAAACAAATGATTATTAGTAGTAAACGGTCTTATAGTAATAAGCTATACGAATACATCCTAACCTGAACAATAAGGAGTGAACTTATTTGACGAATAATATGAATAAAGCGATGAGTTTAACCCCAAGGCAAATTGTAGATCGACTTGATCAATATATTGTAGGTCAAAAAGATGCAAAAAGAGCTGTAGCTGTTGCATTAAGGAATCGTTATCGTCGAAGTTTATTAGATGATAAATTAAAGGATGAGATTATTCCGAAAAATATATTAATGATCGGACCTACTGGTGTAGGGAAGACAGAGATTGCTAGACGTATGGCCAAATTGGTTGGTGCCCCTTTTGTTAAAATCGAGGCTACAAAATTTACTGAGGTTGGTTATGTTGGTCGTGATGTCGAATCTATGGTAAGGGACTTAGTTGAAACGTCTGTTCGTATTGTCAAAGAAGAAAAAGTCGCTCAAGTAAAAGGAAGAGCGGAAGAGAATGCAAATCGCAGGCTATTAAATTTACTTGTTCCTTCAAAAAAGAAATCTTCAGGTACGAAGAATCCGTTTGAGATGATTTTTGGCGGTAATAATCAAACAGATGATCATGAAGAGGAACAAGCAGAAGATGTTTCAATGAAGGAAAAACGTAAGATAATTGAAGAAAAATTAGCAAATGGTGAATTAGAACAAGAGATAGTAACAGTGGAAATTGAAGAGCAGCAACCATCTATGTTTGATATGCTTCAAGGTTCTGGTATGGAGCAGATGGGGATGAATTTGCAGGATGCATTCAGTAATTTAGTCCCTAAGAAACAGAAAAAGCGTAAGCTTACTGTTAAGGAAGCACGAATCGTATTAACGAATGACGAAGCTCAGAAGTTAATTGATATGGATGAGGTTACTCAGGAAGCGGTTGTACGTGCAGAACAAGCAGGTATTATTTTTATTGATGAAATCGATAAAATAGTTAGCAAAAGTAATGGTTCTTCTTCAGCAGATGTTTCTAGAGAAGGAGTGCAAAGAGATATTCTTCCGATTGTGGAAGGTTCTACAGTTGTAACAAAATATGGTTCCGTTAAAACAGATCATATTCTTTTTATTGCTGCTGGTGCCTTTCATATGGCGAAGCCATCTGAATTAATTCCTGAATTACAGGGACGTTTTCCAATCCGTGTAGAACTAGGGAAATTAACTGTTGAAGATTTTGTAAAAATATTAATTGAACCGGATAATGCTTTAACTAAGCAATATATTGCATTATTAGAAACTGAAGGTATACAAATTGAATTTTCTGACGATGCTATTGTTAGAATAGCTGAAATTGCTTACGAAGTTAATCAACATACTGATAATATTGGGGCGAGACGGCTGCATACGATTTTGGAAAAGCTTCTTGAAGATCTATCCTTTGAAGCGCCAGACATCACATTAGAACGGATTAGTATAACCCCACAGTATGTGGATGAAAAGCTAAGTGCCATTTCACAAAATAAAGATCTAAGTCAGTTTATCCTTTAGGTTCTAGAGCTATTAGCATGCCTATCGGTAGGGACATATTAAACAATTGTATGAGATTATAGGAGGAAATAAAAATGAATTTATTAGACAAAACAAGAAAAATTAACGCGATGCTTCAAAAAGCAGCAGGTAAACCAGTGAATTTTAAAGAAATGTCTCAAACATTAAGTGACGTGATTGAGGCGAATATTTTTGTAGTTAGTCGTCGTGGAAAATTATTAGGATTTGCAATTAACCAATTAGTTGAAAATGAGCGTATGACAAAAATGTTAGAGGATCGTCAATTCCCTGAAGAATATACAAATAGCTTATTTAATATTAATGAAACTTCTTCTAATTTGGATGTAAATAGTGAATATACAGCATTCCCTGTTGAGAATAAGGAATTATTCCAAAGCGGTTTAACAACAATTGTTCCAATTATTGGTGGAGGAGAAAGATTAGGTACATTAATTCTTGCTCGCTTACAAGAAAAATTCCATGATGACGATTTAATTTTAGCTGAGTATGGAGCTACTGTAGTAGGAATGGAAATTCTTCGTGAAAAATCAGAAGAAATCGAAGAAGAAGCAAGAAGTAAAGCAGTTGTACAAATGGCAATTAGCTCACTATCTTACAGTGAGTTAGAAGCTATTGAGCATATTTTTGAAGAACTAAATGGTAAAGAGGGCTTACTAGTTGCTTCTAAAATTGCGGATCGCGTAGGAATTACTCGTTCCGTAATCGTTAACGCTCTACGTAAGCTTGAAAGTGCTGGTGTAATTGAATCTAGATCACTAGGAATGAAGGGAACATATATAAAAGTATTAAATGACAAATTCCTTGTTGAATTAGAAAAATTAAAATCTAATTAATGATAGTTTTCGACAAAATGCAACCGCCAATAATTCATTATTGGCGGTTTTGTTATTTCTATATAATGTCATTTTGACTAATCTATTTCCAGAGATTAGCCTAAATCCTCAAAACTTAAGTCCCTTCCGTTTTCCATTATTATACAAATATTCAGTCGACTTTTTCCATTAAAATCCACTAGAGAAATGATAATCCACTTGATAAAATAAATCTCATGAGCAAAAAAATTGACAAATTAAGACCTGATTTTTTATGGAACTAAAGTCCTATAAAAAAGAAAAAATGGTGATTTTTTATGAAAAATCTACTAATTGCATAGACAGTGTGATTTTTTACCATTAAAATAATAATAGTTTTTAAAGAGTTTGTCGTATTAAATCGGATTATGTCTAGTAAAAAAGTAAGAGGTGTAAAAGTTGAAATTATTTTCTAATACGTTTACTACATTAGAACGGGGACTAGATTATTCTTCTTTGAAACAAAAGACGATAGCGGACAATATCGCAAATGTGGATACACCAAATTATAAACCCAAGGACGTTAGTTTCCAGAAAGTATTTCAAAATGAATTAAATCAATCATTTGGTGCATTACGTACAGATCCTCGACACTTTGAGTTTCAGAATATAGAAAGTAATTCAGCGATTGTAACACAACAAAATATTCAATATAACTCAAATGGAAATGGTGTAGATGTGGATAAGCAAATGTCTGATTTAGCTACTAATCAAATTTATTACAATGCGCTAACAGATCGGATTAATGGGAAATTCTCAACACTACAAACGGTTATTAGAGGAGGGAAATAGTAATGTCAATGTTTAGTGGCATGGGTATAACATCTTCTGCATTAACGGCACAACGATTACGAATGGATGTTATATCATCGAATATGGCAAATGCTGATACTACTAGAGCAACATTTGAAAATGGCCAATGGCAACCATATCGTCGAAAAACAGTTGTTCTTGAGCCAAAAAATAATTCATTCTCCTCTCATTTACAATCTGCCATGGGTGGTGGAAATGTAAGTGGTGGTGTAAAAGTAACGAAAATTAATGAGGATGATACACCATTCAAATTAGTGTATGACCCTGAAAATCCTGATGCAAACCAGGATGGATATGTGAGTCTCCCTAATGTAGATCCATTGAGAGAAATGGTTGATCTTATGAGTGCCACTCGCTCATATGAGGCAAATGTCACGGTATTTAATGCATCCAAATCTATGATGATGAAAGCATTAGAAATCGGAAAGTAATAATGATTAGGAGGTAGACGATATGTCTATTCAAAATATAAATTCGGTTGCAACAGGTTTTTTACGTCCGTTGGAACAAAAAAATAGTCAACAAGTTACAACACCTTATCAATCTCAAGTGAAATTTTCGGATTTTCTTAAGAAATCAATATCCGATGTGAATCAATCACAAATTCAATCGGATATTTTAACAGAGAAATTGGCAAAAGGGGAAAATGTCGATCTTCATGAAGTGATGATTACAGCGCAAAAGGCAAGCATAACATTGCAGGCTGCGATAGAAGTAAGAAATAAGGTAGTTGAATCTTATCAAGAAATAATGAGAATGCAAGTTTAATATGTTATTGAGTTAAAGTAAACCAGTTGTCCAAATGGTATCGTAGGAACTCTCGCGCATTGAATGCAGAAGATTCCTACTTTACGCTCAACAATTGAAATAATTTATTGGGGTCAAAAATTGGAGGATAGTAATGAATGAGAAATTAAGAAGCTATTCAGACAAATTAAGTGATTTTTGGAAAAGTAAATCGAAAAAGCAAAAAATTGTAGGAATCTCCTCCATTGCACTTATTATTCTTATCATTATATTAATCGGTTATTTTTCTACTAGAACTACAATGGAACCGTTATATAGCAATTTATCAGCAGCTGAAGCGGGATCCATTAAAGAGAATCTTGATTCAAAAGGAATTAAATCTGAGATCGCTGATAATGGAAAAACAATTAAAGTACCAAAAGAGCAAGTAGATACATTAAAAATCGAACTAGCTTCAGAAGGTTTACCAAAATCGGGAAGTATCGATTATTCCTTTTTTAGTCAGAATGCGGGATTTGGAATGACCGACAATGAATTTGATGTCGTAAAATTAGATGCAATGCAGACGGAATTGTCAAATTTAATGAAAGAAATAGATGGTGTAGAAGATGCTAAAGTAATGATCAATATGCCTAAAAAGGAAATCTTTGTGAGTGATGGTGGTCAGGAAGCATCTGCATCAATTGTCTTAACGACGAAGCCAGGCTATGAATTTAGTGAAACGCAAATTAAATCTTTATATAATCTTGTATCAAAAAGTGTTCCTAATTTACCAAATGATAACATCGTAATTATGAATCAAAATTTTGAGTATTTTGACTTGAATAATCAAAGTGGAACCGGAAATACATTTACTCAACAGATGGATATAAAACATCAAATTGAAAGAGATATTCAAAGACAAGTACAATCTATGCTCGGTACAATGATGGGCTATGACAAGATTGTTGCTAGTGTATCAGCTGATATCGATTTCACCCAAGAAAACAGAGAAGAAGATTTAGTCGAGCCAGTCGATAAGGAAAATATGAAGGGTATTGAAATAAGCGCCCAAAAGATTACTGAAACATACTCAGGAAAAGGTGCAGCTGCCGGGGGAACTACACAAGCTGAAAACCCTAATGATTCCATAAACACGTATGTAGAAACTGATGGGGATTCTGATGGAGATTATGAAAAAACCCAGGATTCAATCAATTATGAAGTGAATAAAATTCATAAGCAAATTGCCGAAAGTCCATATAAAATAAGAGATCTCGGCATTCAAGTAATGGTTGAGCCACCGAATCCAAAGGATGTTAATTCATTACCGCAAAGTACAAAGGATGATATTACAAAAATATTATCAACGATTATTCGTACATCAATAGATAAAAATGTAGGAACAGATCTAACTGATCAAGAACTTCAAAATAAAATCGCTGTCTCAGTTCAACCATTTACTGGAAAAGTGAAACAAGGGACAAAATCAGATTCATCATTACCTTGGTGGATATACCTAATCGGTGGAATCTTATTATTTGTTATTGTTCTTTTAATTATTTTGATGATTCGTGGACGGAAGAAGCAAGAGGAAGAACTTATGGAAGAGCCAATGATCGAATCTACACCAATTCAAATTGCAGATGTAAATGAAGAGCATGAAACAGAAAGCACTCTACGGAAAAAACAACTTGAAAAAATGGCAAAAGAGAAACCTGATGAATTTGCAAAATTACTAAGAACTTGGATATCAGAGGATTAAAGGGGGATGGAAAATGGCGATTAAAGAAAAAGGGTTAACAGGAAAGCAAAAAGCCGCTATTCTACTTATCTCACTTGGACCTGATGTTTCAGCGTCAGTTTATAAACATTTGTCAGAAGAAGAAATAGAAAAATTAACATTAGAGATATCAGGTGTGAAAAAAGTGGATTCTAATACGAAAGAAGATATTCTTGATGAATTTCACAATATTGCCCTAGCACAGGATTATATCTCGCAAGGCGGTATTGGCTATGCCAAAACCGTTCTTGAAAAAGCCTTAGGTGCGGAACAAGCAGCAACTATTATCAATCGCCTAACTTCCTCATTGCAGGTTAGACCTTTTGATTTCGCAAGACGTGCTGAGCCAAGTCAGATTCTAAACTTTATCCAAAATGAGCATCCGCAAACAATTGCTTTAATTTTATCTTACTTAGATCCTGAAAAGGCCGGACAAATTCTTTCAGAACTTGCCCAAGATGTGCAAGCAGATATTGCTCGTAGAATTGCTATTATGGATCGTACATCACCAGAAATTATTAGTGAGGTTGAAACCATATTAGAACAAAAGCTTTCAGCGACAGTTACCCAAGATTACACTCAAACGGGTGGAATTGAATCTGTTGTTGAAGTGCTTAATGGAGTGGATCGTTCTACAGAAAAAACGATTTTAGATGCACTAGAAATACAAGATCCTGAGCTTGCTGAGGAAATTAAGAAACGGATGTTTGTATTTGAGGATATCGTTACACTTGATAATCGCTCGATTCAACGTGTTATACGTGATTGTGAAAATGAAGATTTATTATTATCACTTAAAGTATCTAGTGATGAGGTAAAGGATATAGTATTTAGAAATATGTCTACGAGAATGGTAGAAACATTAAAAGAGGAAATGGAATATATGGGACCAATTCGCTTGAAGGATGTTGAGGAAGCTCAATCAAGAATTGTTTCTACAATCCGTAGATTAGAGGATGCTGGAGAGATTATTATAGCTCGTGGTGGAGGAGATGACATTATTGTCTAAGATAATAAAATCACGCACCGCAGTTCAGAGTGAAATAAAAGCAAAAGTGATAGGGATTAAAGATATTTCATGCCTTCAGCCAGTTGAAGAAATTGATGAAACAGATCCATTAGAGCAAGAGAAGAAATTAATACTGGAAAAATTTCAACAACAGGCTCATGAAATCATTCAAAGAGCTGAGCAAGAAGCTCTTTTAATCAAAAACCAAACTTTAGAAGAAAAACAAGTGTGGAAGGAAGAAAAAGCCTTGTTAATCGAAGAAGCAAAAGCAATTGGTTTTCAACAAGGCTTAACTGAAGGGCAACAACAAGGATTTGCACAATATAATGGACAATTAGAGATGGTCAATCAAATGACAGCTGATTTAAAAGGCGAATATGTTCGATATATCGAATCAGCTGAAAAGGTCATTTTAGACTTGGGAATGAAGGTTGCCGAAAGAATATTACACGAAACGATAGAAGAACAACCAGAGAAATTCCTTAACATTGTTAAAGAAGCATTAAAGGAAGTAAAAGAGCATAGAGAGGTTCATATCCTTGTACATCCTACACAATATAGCTTTGTCATTCAATGCAAGGATGAATTAGATGCAATATTTCCGAGTAATCAGCAATGCTATGTTTACGCGAATGATGAATTAAATGAATTCCAATGTTTGATAGAGACAAGTCATGGCCGTGTAGATGCAAGTGTAGATAGTCAACTGACGGAATTAAAAGTGAAGTTAATGGAATTCGTTGAGGGTGAAACAATATGAAGGCAGAAGAACTTCTTTCGATTATTCCAGAAGTGGAAACATATAAGCGTTACGGTAAAGTAAAGCGTGTCGTTGGGTTAATGATTGAATCATTAGGTCCGGAGAGCTCAATTGGTGATGTTTGCTGGATCCATGTTGGCGGAAAAAAACACCATCGGAAAATTCAAGCCGAAGTCGTTGGCTTTAAGGACGAGTATGTCATTCTAATGCCATATGCTGATATTCAAGATATTGCCCCTGGAAGTTTAGTTGAAGCAACATCAAAACCACTTGAAGTAAAGGTGGGTTCAACATTAATCGGGAAGGTCATTGATTCATTAGGCAACCCAATGGATGGATCTGTTTTACCCAAGGGATTAAAATCAATTCCTACTGAACAAAGTCCTCCGAATCCATTAAAAAGACCGCCTATTTCAGAGGAGATAGAAGTTGGAGTTCGTGCTATTGATAGTTTATTAACGGTTGGAAAAGGACAAAGAATAGGGATATTTGCAGGAAGTGGCGTGGGAAAAAGTACACTACTAGGAATGATTGCTAGAAATACGAAGGCTGATATAAATGTCATTGCATTAATTGGTGAGCGTGGTCGTGAGGTAAGAGAGTTTATCGAGAGGGATCTTGGCCCAGAAGGTTTAAGCCGTTCCATTGTCATTGCAGCAACTTCAGACCAACCAGCTCTAATGAGAATTAAAGGGGCATTTACCGCTACTGCTATTGCTGAATACTTCCGTGATAAAGGCCTTAATGTCATGTTTATGATGGATTCTGTAACACGTGTTGCCATGGCACAGCGGGAAGTAGGATTGGCGGTAGGTGAACCTCCAGCAACGAAAGGCTATACTCCTTCGGTATTTGCTATCTTACCGAAATTATTAGAGAGAACGGGAACAAATGAAAAAGGTACAATCACTGGTTTTTATACAGTATTAGTTGATGGAGATGATATGAATGAACCGATCGCTGATACCGTTAGAGGAATATTGGATGGTCATTTTGTTCTTGATCGTAATCTAGCCAATAAAGGTCAATTTCCAGCTATCAATATATTAAAAAGTATTAGTCGTTTAATGAATCATCTCGCTTCAGAAGAGCATAAAGAGGCTGCAAATAAAGTAAGGGAAACATTAAGTACATATTTACACTCTGAAGATTTAATTAGTATTGGAGCATATAAACGTGGCGCCTCAAAAGAAATCGATGAGGCTATTGAAAGATACCCTAATATTATTTCTTTCTTAAAACAACGTACAGATGAAAAAATAACGATGGAGCAAAGTGTTCAATCAATTATCCAGCTTGCGAATAAAGGGGAATGGGTATGAAATATCAATACAAATTTGAAAAGATACTAACATTAAAAGAACGTGAAAAAGATGAGGCCCTTGCTACTTATCAAAAAGCTGTGAAACGTTTTGAAAATGTTGCTGAAGAACTGTACCAATTGTTAAAGAAAAAAGAAGATTTAGTCGAATTTCAAGCAGCTAAACTACAAACTGGATTTCAAGTACAAGAAATTAGACATTACCAACGCTTTATTGCTAATTTGGAGATTTCAATTAAACATTATCAAGAGCTTGTAATAAATGCTCGGACTCAAATGAATTGGTGTGAACAACAACTACAGGAAAAGAATATTGAAATGAAAAAATATGAAAAAATGAAGGAAAAAGACTTCGAGAGATATCAAGACTTATTAAAGGAAATAGAGAATAAGCAAGCAGATGAAATCTCAACGCGAAGCTATTTTCATCACACTGGAAATTAGGTGATAAGGATGGATAGAGAAGTAAAAGAAAAAATAGAAGATCAACCAAGGAGCAGATTTCAGTGGTTCCTATATGTAATATTTATTCCTTTATTATTTGCAATCGTGATTGCATTAATTGTTGCCCAATTTGCTGGTGTGAATGTATTTGAAAAAGCCAAGGATTTAAGTGGCAAACTTCCTTTTATTTCTTCTAAAGTTGAAAAAACTAGCGGGAAAAGTCTAAAAGAATATGAAGACAAAATCATCGATCTACAAGCGGAAATTGAAAATAAGGACACTGAGTTAACTCAATTGCAATCTAAAATTGATAGTCAAGATAATGAAAAACAACAAATGCTTCTTGAACAAAAAAGACTTGAAGACGAGATCGATGAATTAAAACAAATACAGAACCAAAATAAAAAGGCATTTCAAGAAATTGTACAAACCTATGAATCGATGTCCGCAAAGAGTGCGGCACCTATCATTCTTAGTATGACAGATCCGGAAGCATTAAAAATTCTTTCCAATTTAAAATCAGATGTGTTAGCCAAAATTATGGAAAAGATGCCAGCTGATCGTGCGGCGAAATATACTGAAATGTTAAGTGCAAAAACAAATGATTAAGTGACTCTTAAATGAAGGGAGGTGAAAAAGTGAATATAGGTGCCATGCAAGTTGCAAGTTTGATGCCTGTAAACGGGAAACTAGGTCAGGTTGCCCAACAAGCTAATGGATTTAAAAGTGCATTTGATAGCCTTTTAAACTCACAAAATGGTCTTGGTGAATCAGTTACTGGAGAGATTGATGTAAATATAATGGATCTATTCAATAATATTCTTACCATTTTGAAGAGTGGCAGTAGCGGAACAGGTAATAGTCTGGAACTTTTAAACGATTCAAAGCTTTCTGAACAACAAATAGCGGATGCTATGGGAATTTCAGTAGATGATTTTAAAGAGCAATTTGGAACGTTAATGGATGAACTTTTATCATTACTGGGAAATAATCCAATAAACGTGAATCAGTTAAAAACTATAAAAGAACATATTGGTTCAGGTGAGTTTATACATGCTACAGCTAAGTTGCTCGGGGTACTAGCTAATCTTCCAAAAGAATCATTCAAGCAATTAAAGCCGGATCTGTTTCAATTTGCTGCAAATGCATCAAAAGCAGTTGAAACACTTTCACAGCAAATGGATCTAGCTAAAAATGACTTGAAATCTTTGAGTATCCTTAAAGAAAATATGGAAACAGTTATTACAAAGCTAGAGCAAATCATCAACAATGAAAGACCCAATCAAAATACCGTACTAGAAAATGCTTTTAATAAAGTATTAAGTCAACAACAAAAGGTATTAGACCAAGGAATGTCAGATAACAAACTCATAGCAAAGCCAAGAATGCCTCAACCATTGCAAAACCAAATGATAACAAGTCAGACTCAAGTTCAAGAGCTAGGAAATCAGTTTGTAGATCAATCAATTAGTACCAATCCTGTGCATATGCAACAAGTTTCAAAAATTGAACAATTTGTTTTACAGGTGAATCAAGATTCCAAGCCAGTTAACTACGAACAGTTTGTGAAGGATTTTACGAACATATTAGGTAAATCTCAATTCTTTAAAGGCGATGGTACAAATAAGTTATTGATTAAACTGTACCCTGAACATTTAGGTTCATTACGAATTGAAATACTACAAGATAAGGGTGCCTTAACAGCAAGAATGATTGCTACTACAAGTGCGGCTAAAGATATCCTTGATTCACAATTACATCAATTAAAGCATGCTTTTACACAGCAAAATATTCAAGTGGATAAGCTTGATGTTGTTTTCGGTGAAACTGAAGCACAGAAGTTTGATCAAGGAGAGGCTGAACAACAGTCATTCCATGATGAACAAGAAAAAAATAAGCAGAATAAAGAGGATAAATCCAAGGTTCAATTCTCAGAGGTTTTAAATGATAGTTTAATAGAAGAGAAAATATAGGTGATGAAATGGCAAATACAATTGATCCAAGTTTGCAATATTCAAGTATTAAAAAGACGGAAAGAAAAACGGGGTCAGATATTTTAGGTAAAGATGATTTTCTGAAAATACTAATGGTTCAGTTACAAAATCAGGATCCATTAAATCCGATGCAGGATAAAGATTTTATTGCGCAAATGGCCACTTTTTCTTCCTTAGAACAAATGACAAATATGAATAGATCGATAGAAAATTTAGTTGGGATGCAGCAGCAAACGCAATTAATCGCTTATTCTGAATTTGTCGGAAAAAATGTAACTTGGCATAAGATTACAGCAAGTGAAGATCCAAATGGGAAACCGGAAACAACTACTGGTAGTGGAGTAGTTAAAACTGTTCGCTTCGTGGATGGATCAGTAAAGTTTGTATTAGAAGATGGAACAGAGCTTGATCCAGCAAATATTTCTGAAGTAGGAATATCGACAAATACCCCACCAGAAACGGGTGACGATAACAAAGAACCATCAGAGCCCGATAACGAAAATAAAGAATAGGAAGTGGTTGAATGGACAGGCCAATATATCGTCAAGTTCCATTACAACCAATTACGTCTAAAGCAAATGTACAAGTTCCAAAACAATTAAATACAGTTCAAACACCTTTTTCACAGCATTTTAATCAAGCTCTATCCCATGAGACTAATCAGTTGACGATTAGTAAGCATGCTAGTGAAAGAATAGAGCAGCGAGGCATTCAAATAAATGCTAGCCAATGGGACAAGATTGGTTTGAAAGTATCCGAAGCAAAAAGGAAAGGTGTCAATGAATCTCTTGTCATAGTAAATAATGCAGCATTAATTGTTAGTGCAAAAAACGAAACAGTGATCACAGCAATGAACTTACAAGAAGCAAGCAATCAAATTTTCACCAATATAAACGGTGCAATTATTGTAAATTAAACGACTGGACCGATGAGGAAGTCGTCTAGCTGTTAAATGACAGATACAGCTAACTAACTTTGAAAGGATGATCATACATGCTACGCTCAATGTACTCAGGAATTAGTGGAATGAAAAACTTCCAAACAAAACTAGACGTAATTGGAAACAATATCGCCAATGTCAATACATACGGCTTCAAAAAAGGTCGTGTAACATTTAAGGATGCAATTAGTCAATCGATTTCAGGTGCTAGTGCTGCAGGTACAAACCGTGGTGGAACAAATCCTACGCAAGTTGGATTGGGTTCTACTTTATCAACAATTGATATTGTTGATACTCAATCAAGTATGCAGACTACTGGTAGAACGCTAGATTTAGCTATAGATGGTGATGGTTATTTTGCAGTTCAGGAAGGAACTGATCCTAATAAAATCTATTACACTCGAGCTGGAAATTTTTATTTGGATGAAAAAGGAAATCTGGTAAATGGTGATGGATTTTTCGTATTGGATGAAGCTGGAAATCACATTACTATATCTGCTGATGATTATGCAAGTTTTTCTATTGATTCAAACGGAGTTATCTCAGGAGTGGCAAATGAAGGGAAAACAGTAACAGATAAAACGATTAGAATTACCAAATTTAACAATCCAGCTGGTTTAACCAAGGTTGGAGGTAATTTATATCAAAAGAGTAATAACTCTGGGGATCCAATTGATGCTAAAGCCGGTGATAAAGGATGCGGCTCTGTGAATGCGGGTTACCTCGAAATGTCCAACGTAGACCTTTCTGAGGAATTCACTGAAATGATTGTTGCTCAGCGTGGTTTCCAGGCTAATACAAGAATCATCACAACATCAGATGAAATTTTACAAGAACTCATTAACTTAAAACGATAAGATAAGGAGGACAGTGGGACAGACTGATATATGCCAGTCTGCTCCACTGGTAAAAGTATGATTACCCTCACCAGATTAAATGGTAAGTCATTTTTATTAAATGCCCTGTATATTGAAACGATTGAGGCATTCCCGGATTCAACGATTACATTAACGAATGGTCATAAGTACGTTGTAAAGGAAACAATTGAACAAATTGAAAAAAGAATTCTAGCATTTTATAACTCTATCAACTTGTTAGGAAATATGAATCAGGAGGTCGCCCAACATGAAGAATAAGATGTTGGCTACAATGATCACACTTATACTTGTGATCTTATTAGCGGGAGCAATTGCAATTATTGTTATTTATAAAATGGATCATACAAGTGCTAATAATGGCCCATCCATCGATAAAGTCGTTGAAAGCTCTGTCGATGTTCCTGAGATCACGACCAATTTAAAAAACAATAATTTTATTAAAATTGCCTTAAAAATTGAAACAGATAGCAAAAAAGCGAAAAAGGAACTTGAAAAAAGAGATTTTCAAGTGAAAGATGCCGTGATTGATGAACTATCTGAAACTTCTTCTGAGGATTTAGATAGCAAAGAAGGCAAACAAAAGTTTTTAAATAACTTGAAGAAAACCGTTGATCAATATATGCAAAACGGTAAAATCGTCAAGATTTATATAACCTCCTATGTGGTTCAATAAAAATAATTCTTTTAAAAAAGGGAGGTGGATAAAATGTCAGGTGAAATATTATCACAAAGCGAAATTGATGCCTTGTTAAGTGCTTTATCAACAGGCGAAATGAATGCCGATGATATAAAGAAAGAACAAGAGACTAAAAAAGTTAAAGTATATGATTTTAAACGAGCTTTACGTTTCTCAAAAGATCAGATTAGAAGTTTAACGAGGATTCATGAAAACTTTGCAAGACTCTTAACCACTTATTTTTCAGCACAATTACGAACGTATGTACAAATTACGGTAGCATCTGCAGACCAAATTCCATTTGAAGAATTTATACGATCTGTACCAAAAATGACGATTTTGAACTCATTTGATGTACCTCCACTTGATGGAAGAATTCTAATGGAGATTAATCCAAATATTGCATATTCCATGCTGGATCTCGTAATGGGTGGAAAAGGAACTAGTGTCAATAAGGTTGATAATTTAACCGAAATCGAACAAAGAATTATGTCAAATTTATTTGAAAGTGCGTTTGAACATTTGACAGAAGCATGGGGGAATATAGCGGAAATTAATCCTGTTTTGGCAGACTTCGAAGTAAATCCCCAGTTTTTACAAATGGTTTCACCAAATGAAACGGTTGTTGTTATATCCATGAACACAACAGTGGGTGAAATAAGTGGAATGATTAATCTCTGTATTCCACATGTTGTGCTGGAACCCATTATACCTAATTTATCTGTCCATTATTGGATGCAGAATAATAATAAAGAAAAAGAGCCAATCGAGGCTGAAAATATAGAGAAAAGAATTAAGCATGCGCCAATTCCACTTGCTGTGGAATTAGGTAATGCGGAGATTTCAATTGAGGATTTTTTAAGTATTCAAATGGGTGATGTCATCCAATTAGATAAGAAAATTGATGAGCCTGTGATTGTGAAATTAGAAGGTATACCAAAATATTATGCACAGGTTGGAAAAAGTAGTAAAAAGATGGCAATTCAAATTTTAAATGAAGTGAAAGGAGGAGACGATGATGAGTAATATGCTCTCACAAGATGAAATTGATGCGCTCCTACGAGGTACAGCTGATGAAGAAAATGAACAAACTGAAGAAAACAGTAAATTATCTGTAGATGATTATTTAACATCTATGGAACGTGATGCACTTGGAGAGATTGGGAATATATCATTTGGTAGTTCCGCAACAGCATTATCAACTCTTTTATCACAAAAGGTAGAAATTACGACTCCAACCGTATCTGTTATTGAACAATCAAAGTTAAATGATGAATTTCCACATCCATATGTAGCAATCCAGGTGAAATATACAGAAGGATTCTCCGGTATAAATATGCTTGTGATTAAACAATCGGATGCTTCAATCATTGCTGATTTAATGCTTGGTGGAACAGGAGAAATTACCGAAGAAACAACACTTGATGAAATCCATTTAAGTGCAGTTCAAGAGGCAATGAATCAAATGATGGGTTCAGCAGCTACATCAATGTCAACTGTATTCAATAAACGAGTTGATATTTCTCCACCTGTCGTCGATTTTCTAAATTTAAATGCAGGTGAAGGTGCAGAGAAAATACCTGCTCAAGATTTGTTAATAAAAATATCCTTCCGATTAAAGGTGGGAGATTTAATTGATTCTTCCATTATGCAAGTATTACCATTAGATTTTGGTAAGAGATTAGTAGAGGACCTATTTAATAATAGTGAATCAGAAGAGGCTGTAAAACCAAGTGAAAGTACTATGATGAGTGATACTCAAAAAATAGAACAACCAGCCGTTGAACCAATGCATATGCAGACAAGTTCATATGATATGCCTCAATCACAGCCTAGACAACAGCAAACCTATCAAACTGGGAATGGCCATATGAATCAAGCGCAAAATGTTCAACCAGCCGTTTTTTCAAGTTTTGAAGAGGTTCAGCTTGCACCATCTGAAACAAGAAATTTAAATATGTTACTAGATATTCCACTCCAAGTAACAGTTGAACTTGGTAAAACGAAGAGGTCCGTAAAGGAAATCTTAGAGCTGGGTACTGGATCAATCATTGAATTAGACAAGCTTGCAGGGGAACCTGTTGATATCCTTGTGAATCGGCAGCTTGTAGCACAAGGAGAAGTAGTTGTAATTGATGAAAACTTCGGTGTCAGAATTACAGATATACTAAGTCAAAGAGATAGAATTAAGAAATTATAGAGATAAGGGAGTTAATAAAAATGGCAAATAGAATTTTAGTCGTAGATGATGCAGCATTTATGAGAATGATGATTAAAGATATTTTAACGAAGAATGGATTTGAAGTAGTGGCAGAAGCTGCTGATGGCGCTCAAGCAGTTGAAAAATATAAAGAATTAAAACCAGATCTCGTTACAATGGATATCACTATGCCAGAAAAAGATGGAATTGCAGCATTGAAAGAGATTAAAGAGTTCGATCCAAATGCAAAAATTATTATGTGTTCTGCTATGGGACAACAAGCAATGGTAATTGATGCAATTCAAGCGGGAGCAAAGGATTTTATTGTAAAACCTTTCCAAGCAGACCGTGTTATTGAGGCAATCCAAAAAACTCTTGCTTAAATGTAGATAAGAAGGTGTGCTAACGTTGCAAAAGAATTTTTTGAAAATAATCATCTTCCTGTTACTATTGACACCTCTGTATGGGCAGCACATCGTCGCCCATGCAGAGTCGGTCAATGGTACTGTGTCTGATTATTTTTCTTCTAAGGAAAAGAAAGCAGAAGATAAGGTAATTGAGAAAAAACAAGACAAAAATATAGAAACAAATAAAGAAACGAATGGCTCGGTTATAACTTTTATGGACGTTGCCAAAATGATTTTCGCACTAATTTTTGTTGTTGCACTTTTATATTTCTTATTAAAATTTATTAATAAAAAAAGTCGTTCTTATCAACAAAATCGTATGATTCAAAATTTCGGTGGTACACCTTTAGGTGGAAACCGTTCGTTACAAATTGTTAAGGCAGGGAATCGAATCTTGATTTTAGGGGTAGGAGAGGATATCCATTTGCTGAAGGAAATTGATAATCAGAAGGAAGTGGATGAATTTATCCATTATTATGAAGATCAATTAAATCAATCACTTGAGCCGAAAGACTTGGTTTCAAAACTAGCAAATGGGATTAAAAATAGAAAAAAAAATGAGGAAGCAAACCATGCTGACTCATTTCAAAATATATTAAAAGATCAGCTTTCCCATATGAAAAAGGAAAGGAATAAAGCATTAAATAAGCTAGATAAGAAGGAGTCCAAAACAGATGAATGAATTTATGCAGTTTTTTAATAATAGTTCACCTGATAATGTTTCAGCAGCAGTAAAGCTACTTCTCCTTCTAACTGTATTATCGCTCGCACCTAGTATTTTGATTTTAATGACATCATTCACAAGAATTGTTATTGTTTTGTCTTTTGTGCGTACTTCTTTAGCAACACAGCAAATGCCGCCGAATCAGGTAATCATTGGACTTTCATTATTTTTAACTTTTTTTGTAATGGCACCTACCTTTAATGAGGTGAATCAGCAAGCATTAACACCGCTGTTCAATGACAAAATTACACTTGAAGAAGCCTATGATAAGGCATCTGTACCTTTTAAGGAATTTATGAGTAAATACACGAGGCAAAAAGACTTGGAGCTGTTTCTGGAATATTCTCACGCAGATAAGCCAAAAAGTGTAGAAGATATTCCGATTACGTCATTAGTACCAGCATTTGCGTTAAGTGAGATAAAAACCGCCTTTCAAATTGGTTTTATGATATTTATTCCATTTTTAGTTATCGATATGGTTGTTGCTAGTATTTTAATGTCAATGGGGATGATGATGCTACCACCAGTTATGATTTCTTTACCTTTTAAGATATTACTATTTGTTTTAGTAGATGGCTGGTATTTGGTTGTAAAATCATTGCTGCAAAGCTTTTAACGGTATTCAACATAGAAGGAGAATGAAAAATGAATTCGGATATGGTCATTTCCCTTGCTGAAAAAGGGATATATATTACATTAATTGTTGCTGGACCGCTTCTTCTTGTAGCCTTAATTGTTGGATTAATCGTCAGTATATTTCAAGCTACTACACAAATTCAGGAGCAAACCTTAGCTTTTATTCCAAAAATTGTTGCAGTCTTAATTGGACTTGTGTTTTTTGGACCATGGATGTTAAGTCACTTATTATCCTATGCAACAGATATTTTTTCTAATTTAACTAGGTATGTAGGTTGATAGAATGGCACAGCTTATACCATCTTTCTCTGTATTTTTATTAATATTTGTTCGTGTGTCAGCCTTTTTTGTAACAATGCCTTTATTTTCGTATCGAACGATACCAGCTATATATCGGATTGGATTTGCCTTCCTATTAGCTTGGCTAATGTATTATACATTAGACGTACCTGGCTTTGAAATTGACGCTCATTATTTCATGCTTATTATTAAGGAAGCGATGGTTGGTCTCTTTATTGGCTTTATTGCTTATTTAATATTAGCAGCCATTCAAATTGCAGGTGGATTTATAGATTTTCAAATGGGCTTTGCGATTGCTAATGTTATTGATCCACAAACAGGGACTCAAAGTCCATTAATGGGTCAATATTTATATAGTTTTGCATTATTGCTTTTACTTGCTCTAAATGGTCATCATATTATTTTAGATGGAATTTTTTATAGTTATAACTTTATACCCATTGATAAAGCAATCCCATTTGGCGATGGAGATTTAATCGAATTTATTATTAAGGCATTTAGTAAAATGTTTGTGATTGCTTTTCAAATGTCCATACCGGTAGTTGCTTCTTTATTTTTAGTAGATATTGCACTCGGTATTATTGCTAGAACAGTACCTCAATTAAATATTTTTGTAGTAGGTTTTCCGGTGAAAATTGCTGTAAGCTTTATCGTTTTAATTATTGTCATGGGTGTAATTTTTTCTGTGTCTCAACGCTTATTTGAATTGATGTTTTATACGATGAGGGATGTAATGAAAATAGTAGGTGGTACATGATGAAATGGATTTCACTTGATTTACAGTTTTTTTCTGGAGAGAAGACGGAAAAGGCAACACCTAAAAAACGTCAGGATGCTAGAAAAAAAGGCCAAACAGCAAAAAGTCAAGATATTAATACTGCGGTTGGTCTGTTAGCCGTTTTTCTATTTCTCATGTTTGGTTCATCCTTTATTGGCAATCATATTTATATTTTTTTTCGGTATACATTTCAACATTATCTGTTGGTAGATGTAACAGAAAACAATATTCAGCACATTCTTATTGAGGTATTAAAAGAAGTGGCGATTATATTAGGGCCTATCATGATTGTTGCCTTTATCGCAGCGTTTGCCTCAAACTTTGCCCAAATTGGTTTTATGTTCTCGACAGAGAGTATTGCCCCTAAATTAGAAAAATTAGATCCAATTAAGGGATTTAAACGTATTTTCTCCATGCGGGCAATTGTTGAATTATTAAAATCAATCTTAAAAATATCATTTGTTGGTGTCGTTACCTTTATCGTTTTATGGATGAAAATTGATGAAGTCCTAAGTTTGTCTTATAAAACGGTTGGACAAGCAATTAAGATTATTATCAATTTGGTTTTACAAATGGGACTAGCCGCATCCATCGCCTTATTATTTCTAGCCGTTTTTGATTTTTTATATCAACGGTATGACTTTGAAAAAAATATTCGAATGTCAAAACAAGATATTAAGGATGAATACAAGAACTCTGAAGGTGATCCACTAATTAAATCGAAAATCAAACAGAGACAAAGAGAAATGGCGATGCGCAGAATGATGCAGGAGGTTCCGAATGCGGATGTTATTATAACGAATCCTACCCACTATGCAATTTGTTTGAAATATGATGAAAGCAAACATGATGCACCTTATGTTATTGCAAAGGGGGTAGATTTCTTAGCAGAAAAAATTAAAAAAATCGGCAAAGAAAATGAAGTAATTATGGTGGAAAATCGACCATTAGCTAGAGCGCTTTATGCTCAGACGGAAATTGGCGATACGATCCCAGAAGAATTCTTCAAAATCGTTGCAGAAATATTAGCTTATGTCTACCGTATTAAAAATAAAATTTAGTGCTTTTATGTTAGGAGAGAAAGTGTATGTCAACAAAAGATTTATCCGTTATCCTAGGTGTTATATTAATCGTCGCGATGTTGATCATACCATTTCCGCCAGGTCTATTAAGTTTTCTAATTATCATAAATATTTCTCTTGCATTACTCGTTCTATTAACAACGATGAATATGACCGAGCCATTGCAATTTTCTGTTTTTCCTACATTACTTTTAATTTTAACCTTGTTTCGACTTGGGTTAAACGTATCGACTACTAGATCTATATTATCAAAAGGAGAAGCGGGTGGTGTAGTAGAAACATTCGGTACATTCGTAGTTGGAGGGAATGTAATCGTAGGACTTGTTGTCTTCTTAATTTTAATTATTATCAATTTTATTGTTATTACAAAAGGATCTGAACGTGTATCAGAAGTAGCAGCACGTTTTACTTTGGATGCGATGCCAGGTAAACAAATGAGTATTGATGCAGATCTAAATGCAGGGATGATTTCTGAACAAGAAGCGAGAGATCGACGGACAAAGGTAAGTAGAGAATCAGATTTTTATGGAGCAATGGATGGTGCGAGTAAGTTTGTAAAAGGGGATGCAATTGCCGGAATTATTATTGTACTAATCAATCTAATTTTTGGAATCATTATTGGGATGACCCAGTTAGGGCTACCAATTTCTGAAGCAGCTATGAGGTTTTCTCTCCTAACAGTTGGGGATGGAATTGTTAGTCAAATACCTGCGTTAATCATATCAACTGCAACCGGTATTGTTGTAACGCGTGCTGCATCGGATGGAAACCTAGGTCAGGATGTGATGACCCAGCTTTTTGCGTTTCCAAAAATGTTATATGTTGCTGCGGCGACTATATTTATTTTGGGAATTGCAACACCTATTAATGATATTGTTACGATTCCAATTGCTGCAGCTCTTGCTATTGGTGCATACCGGTTATCGAAAATTCCAAAAAAGGATGATATAGAATTACAAGAGATGGAAGAAGAAATTCAATCTGAAGAATTAAAGAGTCCTGAGAGTGTGATTAATTTATTGAATATTGATCCGATCGAATTTGAATTCGGTTATGGATTAATTCCTCTCGCTGATGCCAATCAGGGGGGTGATCTACTCGATCGGGTAGTCATGATTAGGCGGCAGCTTGCTTTAGAATTAGGTTTAGTTATTCCAGTTGTGCGAATTCGGGATAATATTCAATTGCAGCCAAATGAATATATATTGAAAATTAAAGGCAATGAAATGGGGAGAGGTGAGCTTCTTCTTGACCACTATTTAGCCATGAGTCCTGGTATGGATGATGATTCAGTTGAGGGAATTGATACTGTCGAACCATCGTTCGGATTACCAGCGAAGTGGATTACCGAAGAAATGAAAGAACAAGCAGAGATTCTAGGGTATACGGTGGTTGATCCACCTTCAGTCGTTTCCACACATATTACAGAAATTTTACGTATGAATGCTTATGAATTATTAGGTCGTCAGGAAACAAAGCAGCTTATTGATCACGTGAAAGAATCGTACCCGATATTAGTGGAGGAAGTAACACCAAATCCACTTTCAGTAGGAGATATCCAAAAAGTACTTGCGAAACTTTTAAAAGAAAATGTTTCTATCCGTAATTTAACTATTATCTTCGAAACGTTAGCAGACTTTGGAAAAATGTCTACTGATACAGACCTGTTAACGGAATATGTTCGTCAGGCTTTAGCCCGACAAATTACGAATCAATTTCTTGAAGAAGGAAATGTTCTAAAAGTAGTAACGGTTTCTGGAAAAATTGAAAAAATGATAGCGGATGGTGTTCAACAAACTGAGCATGGGAATTATTTATCAATTGATCCGAATGATTCCCAGGCAATTCTTGAAGCAGTCGCGAATCAAGTTGAGCAATTATCATTAATCGGTCAAACGCCGATAATTTTATGTTCACCTGCAGTAAGGATGTATGTTCGCCAAATGACAGAGCGGTATTTTCCACGTGTTCCGGTTTTATCCTACAATGAATTGGAAGCAAATGTTGAAGTCCAAAGTATTGGGGTGGTGAATGTAGAATGAAGGTAAAAAAATATGTCGCTCAGAACATGGCTGAAGCCATGAAACAAATTCGTCAGGACTTAGGGGATGAAGCAGTTATTCTCAATTCTAAGGTGACACATACTGGCGGCTGGCTTGGTTTATTTAAAAAGAAAAAACTAGAAGTGATAGCTGCATTAGATATGGAAAGAAAACCTAGTACGGTATTTGTTAAAGAAAAGAAGAGGGAGCAACTCCCTCAACACACTAGTCAAAAGTCTTTGGAGTCAAATAAAAATTTACATGAAGAAATTAATGAAATAAAACGGATGGTTCAAGATATTACGATTAACCAGCCAATTCAAATGCAAAATTATCCTGAACCCATTCAAATTTTCTGTGAAAAATTATATAGTCAAGATTTAAATATGAATATTATCCATTCTTTAGGGGAGGAGCTTCTCAAGCAATGGAGAAGTTCACAGGTCGACCCTTCAGAACAGGAAATTTCCGAATGGGCGAAGAAACATTTTACAGATATTCTCTCACAATATGACAATGGGGGAAGCAATGTTCGGAAAAAATATATTAATTTGGTAGGACCTACAGGAGTAGGAAAAACGACTACTCTTGCAAAAATTGCAGCTGGTGAAGTGATTAATAACCGAAAAAAAATAGCATTTATCACGACGGATACATATCGAATTGCTGCAATTGAGCAATTAAAGACATATGCTAATTTGTTAAATGTCCCCGTGGAAGTTGTTTATAAATTAGAAGATTTTCAAAAAGCGGTAAAAAAATATGAGGATTATGATCATGTTTTTATCGATACTGCAGGAAGAAATTATAGAGAAATGAAATATATTGAGGAACTTCAAAATCTCATCGATTTTAAGCAAGATATTGAAACATTTCTTACTCTTTCAATGACAATGAAAGAAAGGGATATCCAGGAGATTATTAAAAACTTTGAAATACTATCTATAGATAAATTTATTTTCACTAAGCTGGATGAGACCTCAACTTATGGAACAATTGTTAATATAATGGTTCAAAATAAAAAAGGGGTTGCCTATTTAACCTATGGACAAGATGTCCCAGATGATGTTGAAGTAGGAAGTTCACAAGCCATTATTAAGCATTTATTTGAAGGTATCGACCAATGATGGATCAAGCAGAAAATTTACGGAAAATGTTGAAGAAAAAGCACTCGGTAACAGCAAGAACAATTGCAGTTGTTAGCGGGAAAGGTGGCGTTGGAAAAACTAATATCTCTGTCAATACTGCCATTTCTTTGTCTAAAAGAGGGAAAAAAGTTTTAATTTTTGACTTTGATATCGGTATGGGTAATGTCAATGTACTTTTAGGTGTAGATTCAAAATATACGATTTCAGATTTTCTCGAACAACAAATTCCAATCCAAGATATTATTTTTACAGCACCGAACCAGATATCGTATATTTCCGCTGGAAATGGCTTTGATAATATCGTAGAGCTTAATCGAGAAGCAATTGATCGATTATTATCTGAACTTGAAGAGCTTCAATATATCTATGATTATATTATTTTTGATATGGGAGCTGGAGCGACAAAAGCAAATATTCAAATCTTATTATCAGTTGATGACATTTTCGTTATTACTACACCTGAACCGACTGCCATAACTGATGCTTACTCGATGATGAAGTATATTGTTCTAAATGAAGTAGAAGCGGATCATCGGCTATTTTTGATTTGCAACCGTAGTGAAAGAGAAAAGGAAGGCTTCCAAACACTTGAACGATTGCAAATAGCAATGAAAAAGTTTCTAAATAAAGAGATTCTTATTCTTGGGGTATTGCCCGAGGATTCTCATGTACGAAAGTCTGTCATTAGACAGGTTCCGTTCTTATCAGAGTTTCCTCGTTCATCAATAACAGAATATCTAGAAAAAATTATACAAACATATTTAGGTGAAGCAAAACTTGCAATGCATTCATCACAATCTAATCCATTTATACGTAAATTGCGGAGCTTCTTTGAAAGGTAGGGATGATGATGAAAACGATTCAAGTACTTGTTGTTGACGATTCTGCATTTATGAGGAAATTAATCGTTGATTTTTTACAAGAGGAACCGTCTATTGAAGTGATTGGAACTGCGCGTAATGGAATTGAAGCAATTGAAAAAGTAAATAAATTACGACCAGACGTCATCACCATGGACATTGAAATGCCTAAGATGAATGGTCTTGATGCTTTAACCATTATTAATAAACAAACGCCAACTCCAATTATCATGCTATCGAGTACAACGAAAATTGGTGCTGAAAATACAATTATTGCTATGCAAAACGGTGCAATTGATTTTGTTACTAAACCGTCTGGCCCCATTTCACTAGACTTAATCAAAGTAAAAGAAGAATTAATCCAAAAAGTAAAACATGCAAGTCAAGTGAACATGGATAAGGTTTGCAGACCGTTAGTCCAAACTAAATTGAATAAGAATCCCGTTGAATCAATTTTAGTTCCAAATCATAATTCTTGGAATCAAAGTAGGAAAAAGCTAATTTGTATTGGTTCCTCCACGGGGGGCCCAAGGGCATTACAAGAGGTTATAACGAATCTGCCAGAATCCATTAAAGCACCAATTCTTATCGTCCAACATATGCCTGCAGGATTTACAAAATCGCTTGCTAATCGTCTAAATTCAATGAGTAATATAAAGGTAAAAGAAGCAGAAGACGGGGATATATTAGAGGATGGAGTGGCTTATATTGCCCCGGGAAATGACCATATTCAGTTAAATAAGCATGGTTCTAAAGTTTCTATATCTTTAGATCATTCACCACCGATAAAAGGACATCGACCTTCTGTTGACTTTATGTTTCAGTCAGTTAGTAAACTATCTGAATACGATAAAATAGCAGTAATATTGACAGGAATGGGTTCTGATGGTTCAAAAGGTTTGATAGAATTAAAGAATAATGGAAATGTTAAGGCAATTGCGGAATCAGAGAATAGTTGTATTGTTTTCGGAATGCCGAAATCAGCAATTGCCACGAATTTAGTAGATGAAATTAAAGATCTTGAACAAATATCAAATACAATCATGAAGTACATGTTGTAGAAGGGTGTGGGATCACATGGAAATGGGTCAATATTTAGAGATTTTTATCGAGGAAAGTAAGGAACATTTACAATCCTGTAATGAACAGTTATTACTATTGGAAAAAAATCCGCATGATTTATCTATTGTCAATGAAATTTTTCGTTCAGCACACACTTTAAAGGGAATGTCTGCAACAATGGGGTTTGAAGATTTAGCCAACTTAACCCACAAGATGGAGAACGTTCTTGATGCAATTCGTAATGAAAAAATTTCTGTATCTCCAGAAATTTTAGACGTTGTCTTTTTAGCAGTTGATGATCTTGAAACGATGGTTGAATCGATTGCCAGTGGTGGTGATGGAAAAAAAGATGTAACAGAAGTAATTGAGAAGCTCCATATCATCGAAACAGGAGAATCACCTATCATTCAATCATCAGCACAACAGGAAGTTGGTGCTACAGTAGAAGTTGTTAAGGAAGACCTAAAAAATAGTTATGATCAATATGAGCAAACCATTATTAAGCAATCACTTGAACAAGGTTTCAATTGTTTAGAATTGTCAATTTCATTAAGAAGTGACTGCCTATTGAAAGCTGCACGAGTATTTATGACTTTTGAAGTTCTAGAAAAATCGGGTGAAATTATTAATTCCACTCCGTCTGTTGATCAATTAGAGGCAGAACAATTTGATAGTGAATTTACAGTTACTTTAATTACACAAGAGTCAGCTGATGAAATTAAAAAGAAAGTGATGAAGGTTTCTGAAATTGAAAATGTCCAAATAGTAGAAATAAAAGATGTCGAGCGATTCCATGGTAAGACAGTGCAAGAACTTAAGGAAGAGCAAACAAATCAACCTATTAACAAGGTAAAAGAAAAAACTCCTCAGAAAAAGGGAGAAGAAAAGCAGTCATCTACTAATTCCGCAAATCATAACAAAACGATACGGGTGAATATAGAAAGATTAGATATTTTAATGAATCTTTTTGAAGAGCTAGTTATCGATCGTGGTAGATTAGAGCAGATATCGAAGGAATTAAAGCATTCAGAGCTAGATGAGACAGTGGAAAGAATGACACGTATTTCAAGTGATCTTCAAAATATTATCCTGAATATGAGAATGGTTCCAGTTGAAACTGTCTTTAATCGATTCCCTAGAATGGTGAGACAGCTTGCACGAGATTTAAATAAAAAGATCAATTTAGAGGTTATTGGTGCTGAAACGGAACTAGATCGTACAGTAATTGATGAAATAGGTGACCCACTTGTACACTTATTGCGAAATGCTATCGATCATGGAATTGAAATGCCCGAAAAACGTATACAACAAGGAAAACCTGAAGAAGGAACGATTAAATTAAAAGCATATCATAGTGGAAATCATGTATTTATTGAAATAGAAGATGATGGTGCTGGAATCAATCGTGAAAAAGTGTTAAATAAAGCCTTATCAAAAGGAATTCTGTCTGAAGAAGAAGCTGCTGCGCTAACTGATAAACAAGTGTTCGAATTAATTCTAGCATCTGGATTTTCTACTGCTGAAACGATCTCTGATATTTCTGGTAGAGGTGTTGGATTAGATGTAGTTAAAGCAACGATCGAATCCTTAGGTGGAACGATCAATATCGATTCATCTGAAGGCGATGGATCCGTATTCATTATTCAACTGCCATTAACATTATCAATTATTTCAGTTATGTTGGTAGAAGTTGGTGACGAAAAATATGCCGTTCCACTTTCATCAATTATAGAAACAGCCATCATAAAACAAACTGATATTTTAAATGCACATAATCAAAAGGTCATTGACTTTAGAGGAAATATCGTTCCATTAGTATTTCTTAAGGATGTCTTTAGTGTTCCGAATACATCGGATGAAGATGAGTATCATTCAGTAGTTATTGTTAGAAAAGGGAATAAAATGGCTGCTTTAGTCGTTGATTCGTTCATTGGTCAACAGGAAATTGTGTTGAAGTCATTAGGAAATTACTTAACTAATGTTTTTGCCATTTCAGGTGCAACGATCCTTGGTGACGGACAAGTAGCGTTAATTATTGATTGTAATGCATTGATAAAATAAAAGGAATTTTATCTACCTTGGAGGAAAGATTGGAGTGGGAAAAATGACAGATGTCATTGCAACTGAAAATGTGAAGTTAATCGTATTTCGCTTATTAGATAAAGAATATGCTATTCCTGTTCAGCAAGTACGTGCGATTGAAAAAGTATTACATATTACAAGGGTTCCTCGTACTGAAAGCTTTGTAAAAGGTGTTATAAATTTACGTGGGATCGTATTGCCAATTATTGATTTACAAAAGAGATTTGGAATTGGAAAAATATTACCTAATGATGACACAAGGATCATTATTGTTCAAATGGAAACAATGGAAGTTGGATTATTAGTAGATGCGGCCAATGATGTGATTGATATACCAAAAGATATTATTGAACCACAACCAGATATAGTTGACATGGCAAAAGCAGAATTTATTTCTGGTGTTGCCAAAGTGGACAAACGCTTATTATTGTTAATAAATTTAGAACAAGTGCTTAGTCCACTTAAATAGGAGAAATATTGATGTCTATAGATAATGGGTTTACAACGATTCATTTGGATATTTTGAAAGAGATAGGGAATATTGGAGCAGGGAATGCCGCAACTGCTCTTTCTACCCTTCTTAATAAGAAAATTGAAATGAATGTTCCAAATGTGCGAATTGTACCTTTTCATGAAATAACGGAGCTTGCTGGTGGATCGGAAAATGTAGTTGTTAGTGTCTTTTTAAAGATTGAAGGGGATGCAAATGGAAATATGTTTTTTATCCTCCCTATTGAGCAAGGTGAACGGTTTATTAGAAAAATGACCGGTGATCAATCTTTTTCATTTCTTGCAGATTTCCAAAATGATTTAGGAATTTCAGCTGCTCACGAGCTTGGAAATATTATGGCAGGATCTTATTTAACTGCATTATCAGACTTTACAAATTTAGACTTATATCCTTCTGTACCTGCTCTTAGTGTTGACATGTTTGGAGCAATTATTAGTTATGGATTATTAGAGGTATCACAAGTAAGTGATTATGCCATTGTCATAGATACGGCCCTATATGAAGCAGATACATTGTCAAGTGTAAATGGGCACTTTTTTCTACTCCCAAATCCAGATTCTTTCCAAATTATTTTTAAAGCGCTGGGAGTGGAATAACAATGGAGACCGTCATTAAAGTTGGGATTGCTGATTTAAATATTGTTCGATCCCCATACACGATTCGTACAACAGGTTTAGGGTCATGTGTCGGTGTCATCCTATATGATGAATCCCAACGTTTAGCTGGATTAGCTCATGTGATGTTACCAGATTCAAGCATTGCAAAGGATCCTACAACTATAAATAAAGCAAAATTTGCTGATACAGCAATAAAAGAGCTTTTATCAAAACTAGTAATGGAAGGTTCTAGAGCGCATAAATTAAAAGCGAAAATAGCTGGTGGTGCAGAAATGTTCTCCTTTTCTTCTCAGAATGAGATGATGAGAATTGGTCCAAGAAACGTTGAAGCAGTAAAACTGGCGTTATTAAAGGAAAATATTCGTATTGTTGCTGAGGATACTGGTGGTAATAGTGGGCGGACGATTGAATTCAATCCATCTACCTGTTTATTGCAAATAAGAACAGTTAATAAAGGTACAAAAGATATTTAATATATAAACGTATGAAAAAAGGATGATATTTGCAAAAGGCTATTGGAATTATTCCAAATTGTTTTTTGGTTCTTTTCTCAAACATAGTTGCTATTAGATAATGTTTTAACTAATAAAAATAGGTTGAAGATCGACGAGTCCTTCATTCCTTTGAGAAAAGAACTACAAACTTAAAGAGAACCAATATTCTTTATTAGGTGTAAAAAGCAAAAACCATACGAAAACAGCCTTTTTTTTGATCATTTATAAGTAGATTTCTATTGTCTTCTTGATAATTGCTAAAGATAAGAATCGGCTCCATTATGAAATAAAAGAAACTCGAGGAGGGAGAACAATGTTATACAAAGAAGCTACTGAAGAAAAAAAATACTGGGATCTTTGGTTACATTCGCGTGATACACATGCAGGTGATGTTTTAGTGAAAAAATATCTGCCACTTGTTCAATATCATGTACATAGGATTGCGGTTGGCCTTCCTCGAAGCGTTTCAAAGGATGATTTGAAAAGTCTCGGGATGTTAGGGTTGCTAGACGCATTAAACAAGTTTGATGCTACACGTGATCTTAAATTTGATACTTATGCATCCTTTCGAATTCGTGGTGCTATTCTTGATGGACTTAGAAAAGAAGACTGGTTACCAAGAGGGACGAGGGAACGGGCAAAAAAGATAGAAATGGCTACCGAATTGCTTGAACAAGAATATATGAGACCAGTTACTGCTGAGGAAATAGCTAATCATATGGGATTGACGGAAGAAGAAGTTTGTCAAACGGTAAATGAGCATTTTTTTGCTAATGTCTTATCAATGGATGAGCATGTAAACGAAATGGATGACAGTGAAATGCAAGGGTTTATTCTAAAGGATGAAAAAGCACCTAATCCAGAAGAATTATTAGTAAAAAGTGAGCAAATTAAAGAGTTATCAAAGGTTATTACTCAATTATCTGAAAAAGAACAGCTTGTATTAAGCCTTTTTTATCATGAAGAATTAACACTGACTGAAATCGGTGAAATAATGGGTTTATCCACATCGAGAATATCACAAATACATTCCAAAGCATTGTTTAAGCTAAAAAATATTTTAGAGAAACAACTATAATATTCTCAAGGAGGCTTCTCTTGCATGGAATTAAAATCAATTGAAATGCAAATTGCCTTACCTAAAAGTATTGATGTCGGAAAACAGGTTCAGCAACTACATCAAGAGGGACAGTTGCTGAACGACCATGCTCTAAACCAAATGGAAAAAGAACTACAACAAAAGCGCAAACAAGTGATGAAGAATGAACAAAAAGATCGTGTGCACCTAAAAAGGAAACAAAACGATCATGATGAACTTGATCATGAAAGAAAGAAACAAAACAAACAAAAGGATCAAGAACAGCAACATCCATACAAAGGAAATAATATTGATTTTAGCGGGTAGGGATTTATCATGACACACATGATGTTATTTTTTTCTATTATTTTAAACATAATTACAATTTTTGCGGTTATTATTCTTTACTTACGCCAAAATCGCATAACTGCTTTGGATCACACACAAAAACACGCTATGAAGGAAATGGAAGATTTATTTTCAGCTTACATCGAAGAATTAAAAGAGGAAAATAATCAGTTTATCGATAACATAAAACATCTTCAGGAAAATCAAAGTCAAAAAGAAAAAACGGAAGTCAGTGAAGTTAATGAGACTTTCAATATCGAAACTTCTGAGGAAAAACAAAAAATTGATAATAAGGGCATCACTCCACATTCATATAAGCATTTGACTGCAGTTAAGTCCTATCAAAATAGAGTGGAACCTAGTAGTATAGTAACAAACCTTGAAGCAAAGGAAGCTGAACCGAAAACAGTTCAGGAACGAGTTGTCTCTCTTAAAAAAGAGGGTTTAACTAATGAAGAAATCGCAAAAAAATTAAACAAAGGAATAACGGAAATTGAATTAATGTTGAAATTCTATAAAAAAGCTACAGATAATCTTGATTGATAGACAGTTTTATGCTATATTAATTTTTGGTGTTAATACACACGCTTCAGGATTTAAATGAAGGGTGCTATTGAAAAAAATAGTCTTTATTTAAAAATGAATGGAGCGGAGGAAAACAAAACCATTAGGAGGAAATAAAATGTCAGTAATTTCTATGAAACAATTACTAGAAGCTGGTGTACATTTCGGACACCAAACTCGCCGTTGGAACCCAAAAATGAAAAAATATATTTTCACTGAGCGTAACGGCATTTATATCATCGATCTTCAAAAAACAGTGAAAAAGGTTGAAGAAGCATACAACTTTGTTAGAGAGCTTGCTGCTGACGGTGGTAATATTCTTTTCGTTGGTACAAAGAAACAAGCTCAAGAATCTGTAAAAGAAGAAGCAGAACGCGTTGGTATGTACTATGTTAATCACCGTTGGTTAGGTGGTACATTAACAAACTTTGAAACAATCCAAAAACGTATTGAACGTTTAAAAGCAATCGAAAAGATGGAAGAAGATGGAACATTCGAAGTTCTTCCTAAAAAAGAAGTTGTTCAACTTAAAAAAGAACATGAACGTCTAGTTAAATTCTTAGGCGGAATTAAAGATATGAAGAAATTACCAGATGCATTATTCATCATTGATCCTCGTAAAGAGCGTATTGCAGTTGCAGAAGCTCGTAAATTAAACATTCCTATCGTAGGTATTGTTGATACAAACTGTGATCCAGATGAAATCGACTATGTAATTCCAGCTAATGATGATGCAATTCGTGCGGTTAAATTATTAACTGGTAAAATTGCAGATGCAATTGTAGAAGTGAAACAAGGTGAAGCTGAAGAAACATCTGCACCTGAACAAGCACCAGCTGAAGTTGCTGAATAAAATTATCTACTTTTGTGGAAAAATGTATGAAAAAAGGTGATAAGAAGGTTTCAACCTTATCACCTTTTTTTAAAGAGTGAGTGAACATATAACTAATATATATTTACATACAATAAAGGAGGACTTCCCATGGCAGTTACTGCACAAATGGTAAAAGAATTACGCGAAAAAACAGGCGCCGGTATGATGGACTGTAAAAAAGCATTAACAGAAACAAATGGTGATATGGATAAAGCAATCGACTATCTTCGTGAAAAAGGGATTGCTAAAGCTGCAAAGAAAGCAGATCGTATCGCTGCAGAAGGTACAACTTTCATTTTAAGTGAAGGAAATAAAGCAGTTATCTTAGAAGTAAACTCTGAAACTGATTTCGTTGCAAAAAATGAAGGATTTATGAATCTTGTTAAAGAACTAGCTTCTCATTTATTGAAAAATAGCCCAGCTACTGTTGAAGAAGCATTAGAACAAAAAATGGAAAATGGTAGTACTGTACTTGAAACAATCAATGCTGCTATTGCAAAAATTGGTGAAAAAATCACGCTACGTCGTTTCGAAGTAAAAACAAAATCTGATAATGCAGCATTTGGTGAGTACCTACACATGGGTGGCCGTATTGGTGTATTAGCAGTATTAGAAGGAACAACTGATCAAGCTGTTGCGAAGGATGTTGCTATGCATGCAGCTGCATTGAATCCTAAATATATTTCTCGTGATCAAGTATCTCAAGAAGAAGTTGACCATGAACGTGAAGTTCTTACTCAACAAGCATTAAATGAAGGAAAACCTGAAAATATCGTTGCTAAAATGGTTGAAGGCCGCTTAAGCAAATACTTCGAAGAAATTTGTATTATTGACCAAGCATTCGTAAAAAACCCAGATCAAAAAGTTGGTCAATTTGTTAAATCACACGGTGCTACAATTACTGATTTAACTCGTTACGAAGTTGGAGAAGGTATTGAAAAGCGTCAAGATAATTTCGCTGAAGAAGTAATGAGTCAAGTAAAGAAATAAGCTTTAATGATGGGGAACACTCTGTGTTCCCTATTTTTAAAGAAGGCTCTTTTCTAATTGACATTGTACATAAATTACAATTGATAATTTTGACTAATCAAGTATAAAATCAAGAAAAGAGTACCAAGCTTTTATTATTATTGCATGGAAATCATTGCATTAATAACATAAAAGATATCATCGATGAAAATTTACATACTCTAAACCAATTGGAGGTCCATAAATGAGCACCCCAAAATATAAACGTGTAGTTTTAAAATTAAGTGGTGAAGCATTAGCTGGTGAACAAGGGTTTGGTATCAATCCCTCAGTTATTAAATCAGTGGCAGAACAAGTAAAAGAATTAGCAGAACTTGGTGTTGAAGTTGCTGTTGTTGTAGGTGGCGGGAATATTTGGCGTGGCAAAATCGGCAGCGAGATGGGAATGGATCGCGCTACAGCTGATTATATGGGCATGTTGGCTACGGTTATGAATTCTTTAGCACTTCAAGACAGTTTAGAACAAAATGGAATCGAAACTCGTGTTCAAACATCTATAGATATGCGTCAGGTGGCCGAGCCATATATTCGTAGACGCGCCATTAGACATCTTGAAAAGAAACGTGTTGTCATATTTGCAGCAGGTACAGGGAACCCGTATTTCTCTACAGATACAACAGCAGCACTTAGGGCGGCAGAAATTGAGGCAGAAGTCATATTAATGGCTAAAAACAATGTAGATGGTGTATATTCTGCTGATCCAAAATTAGATAAAAATGCAATTAAATACGATGAATTAACTTATCTAGATGTAATTAAAAATGGCTTAGCCGTAATGGATTCTACTGCTTCATCATTATGTATGGATAATGATATTCCATTAATTGTTTTTTCAATTATGGAGAAGGGGAATATCAAACGTGTTATAATGGGTGAAAATATTGGTACTATTGTAAGGGGGAAGGAATAATGCCGAAACAAGTAATTGCAAATACAAAGGAAAAAATGACTAAGGCGATTCAAGCATATACGCGTGAGCTAAGCTCAATTAGGGCTGGAAGAGCAAGTGCATCATTATTAGATAGAATTGTTGTTGACTATTATGGAGCACCAACACCAGTTAACCAATTAGCTTCGGTATCTGTACCAGAGGCAAGATTACTTGTTATCCAACCGTATGACAAGACTATTGTATCAGATGTTGAAAAAGCTATCTTAAAATCTGATTTAGGTCTAACACCGAATAGTGATGGCACATTAATTCGTCTTGCAATTCCTCCATTAACAGAGGAGCGTCGTAAAGAATTAGTGAAGCAAGTGAAAAAAGAGGCAGAATCAGCAAAAGTAGCAATTAGAAATATTCGTCGTGATGCGAATGATGATTTGAAGAAATTAGAGAAAAACGGTGAAATTTCTGAAGATGATCTAAGAGGTTATTCCGATGATGTTCAAAAATTAACAGACGAGTATATTAATAAAGTAGACGAACTGACTAAATCAAAAGAACAAGATATATTAGAAGTATAACGAAAAGCTCTCGAAATCGAGAGCTTTTTTTAAATGAAAGACTACTTGATTTGTTTTAGTAGCTCATTTCTCAAACATTGCTGCTATTTTGATTAAGTGATGACAAATTTTATAGGTAGAAGCTGTACCTTCCATCCTTTCACTGATACAAGGGATTTAAACTACACGGGACAATTTGTACTTTGAAAAAATGGATGGAAAAACTACACAAATATATTAATTTTATCTATAATAGAAATCACATTTAAAACATATTTTTTGTAAATAAAGATATTCATCCGATTTTTTGATATCATATTATATGTTATAGATTTATTAAGTGCAGTATTCCAGTGGAGGGCAAGTTATGTTAAAGAAAATGAAGTTACAAAAAACTTCCAAAGGAACACAAAGTATTGAAGAAAGAATTCAGCATATACAAAAGCAAGAACTTCCCAAGCATATAGCGATTATTATGGATGGGAATGGGAGATGGGCCAAAAAAAGAGGACTTCCTCGAGTTGCAGGGCATCATGAAGGAATGCAAAAAGTAAAACCAATTACACGTCTAGCAAACAAGCTCGGTATTGAGGTATTAACTCTTTATGCGTTTTCTACTGAAAATTGGATTCGCCCAAAAATGGAAGTAGATTATTTAATGAAGCTTCCACAAGAATTTCTTAGTGCCTTTCTACCTGAATTGATTGAAGAAAATGTGAAAGTAGAAATGATGGGGCATAAAGATAAATTACCTGTACATACGATGAAAGCCGTACAAAAAGCGATGGATGACACTTGTAATAACAGTGGACTTATATTGAACTTTGCTTTAAATTACGGTGGTAGGGATGAAATTGTCAATGCAGTACAGAATATTTTACAAGATGCAAAAAACGGTCAAATCAGTACTGAGGATTTAACAGAGGAAACAATATCCCACTATCTAATGTCTAAAAATTTACAGGATCCTGATTTATTAATCCGGACTAGTGGCGAAATACGTCTAAGTAACTTTATGCTTTGGCAACTTGCATATACCGAATTTGTGTTTACAGATGTATTATGGCCGGATTTTAGTGAAGAGGACCTTCTAGAAGCAATCGAAGAATATCAACGGAGATCAAGACGTTACGGCGGCATACAAAGTGAGGGAAAAGAACAGTGAAACAAAGAATAATTACGGCAGTGATTGCTGCAGCTATATTTATACCAATCGTTATTTATGGAAACATCCCATTTATTATCCTTTCTTATTTAATGGGAACAGTAGCTATTTATGAGCTATTAAGAATGAGAAAAATTTCTATCGTTTCATTTCAAGGAATTATTTCTGTTTTATTATTATGGATTATTCTAATACCAAAACAATATATTAATGTAATAGAGAATTTAGGCTATTCAAAACTGGAATATATCTTTATTGCCATACTTTTATTTCTTGTTATTACCGTTATAACAAAAAATAAAACCACGTTTGATGATATCTCCTTTTTATTACTAACAGTACTTTATGTAGGAATGGGGATCTATTATTTTATTGAAACAAGAGAAACTGGCGGTCTTACATATATTCTCTATTCCTTATTTATTATTTGGGCAACAGATTCGGGTGCCTATTTTATTGGTCGTTCTATGGGGAAAAGGAAACTCTGGCCAGAAATTAGTCCAAATAAAACTATTGAGGGTGCTGTAGGTGGGGTTGTATGTGCCGTTGTTGTGGGCATTCTCTTTCACTTTTTCTCAAACATTGATGTATCTATAGGAAAGTTATTATTCGTTTCAGCTGTTTTAGCGATTTTTGGACAAATTGGAGATTTAGCTGAATCAGCCTATAAACGTCACTATGGAGTAAAGGACTCAGGAAAAATCCTTCCTGGACATGGCGGAATTTTAGACCGTTTTGATAGTTTATTATTTGTATGGCCTTTATTGCATATACTTCATATTATTGGTAATTAATCAAGCGGTTTTAGAAATTAGGAGTTGAAAACATGAAATATATTAGTTTAATGGGTGCTACAGGTTCTATTGGTACTCAAACATTAGACGTAATTCGAAATCATCCTGAACAATTTTGTTTAGTTGCAATTACAGTCGGTAAAAATATCGAATTAACGAGAAAAATTATTTCTGAATTTAAACCGGAATTAGTTTCAGTACAAAATCAAGATGACTATGAAAAATTAAAAGCGGAATACGGACATTCTATACGCCTTTCATATGGTCAAAACGGCTTATTGGAAGTAGCCATCTATGAGAAAGCAACTATTTTAGTTAATGCTGTAATGGGGAGTGTCGGACTTTTTCCAACATTACATGCCATCCAAGCGGGAAAAACCATTGCACTTGCAAATAAAGAAACACTTGTAACGGCTGGACATTTAGTTATGTCTGCAGCGGAACAACATGGTGTAAGCATTCTTCCAGTAGATAGTGAGCATTCTGCAATATTTCAGTGTCTGCAAGGAGAGAAGGATAGCGAAATTGATCGCCTGATTATCACCGCTTCTGGCGGTAGTTTTCGGGACAAGACTAGAGAGGATTTAATTGGGGTCACAGTAGAAGAGGCATTAAATCATCCGAATTGGTCAATGGGTGCTAAAATTACCATTGATTCAGCAACAATGATGAATAAGGGATTGGAAGTAATTGAAGCACATTGGCTATTTGATATACCTTTTGATAAAATTGATGTAGTATTGCATAGAGAGAGTATCATTCATTCCATGGTAGAATTCCAAGATACAAGTATAAAAGCACAATTGGGTTCGCCTGATATGCGAGTTGCGATTCAATATGCATTATCCTATCCGAACAGACTTCCTTTACCATCAGGAAAGAGACTGAATTTAGAGGACATTGGTAAACTAAATTTTGAAAAAATGGATTATAAGAGATTTCATTGCTTAAAACTTGCATATGATGCAGGGAGGACTGGCGGATCATTACCTACAGTTTTAAATGCAGCTAATGAGGCTGCGGTCAATGCCTTTTTAAATAAAAAAATTGCCTTTTTACAAATTGATGAATTGATAGAAAGAGCTTTAGATAGGCATAATGTGATTAAACATCCTGACTTGGATACAATTAAAGAAATTGATCAAGAAACAAGAGTATATATAAACACACTCTTCTAAAAAGGTGGTTTTACATTTGACTACTGTCATAGCGTTTATAATTATTTTTGGCGCATTAGTCTTCTTCCATGAAGCAGGTCATTTTTACTTTGCCAAAAGGGCGGGAATACTTTGTCGCGAATTTGCGATAGGCTTTGGTCCGAAGATCTTGTCATTTAAAAAGAATGAAACCCTTTATACGATAAGATTACTACCTATAGGTGGCTATGTGCGTATGGCTGGTGAAGATCAGGAAATGCTCGATTTGAAAGCTGGTCAACGTGTTGGATTGATTTTTAATGATAAGGAACAAGTGGAGAAAATTGTTCTTAACGGTAAAAACAGATATCCTAATATTCGACTAATTGAGGTAGAATCTGCTGATTTAGATCATGATCTAATCATTAAAGGATATGAGGAAGAGGACGATGAAACATTAAAAACCTTCTCCCTTATGAAAGAAGCTGTTATTGTTGAGGATCAAGTGGAAACCCAAATAGCACCGTGGGATCGACAATTTGCCTCAAAGTCATTAGGAAAACGTGCGATGACCATATTTGCCGGACCGATGATGAATTTTGTTTTGGCAATTGTTATATTTACCATTTTAGCGATCATTCAAGGTGTTCCCACAAATGATCCAATACTAGGCAAGTTGACAAATGATGGTGCTGCCAAACAGGCTGGACTGCATACTGGGGACACAGTTATTAGTATTGATGGCTCTGAAATTTCAAGTTGGGAAGATATTGTGGATGTTATTCAAAAGCATCCAGGTGAAGAATTAATGTTCACGATTGAACGTAATAATCAAACAAAAGATATTGCCGTAACACCGAAAGCAGAAAAAGAAGGTGAAAAGGAAGTAGGAAGAATTGGGGTACTAAATCCTGTTGAAAAATCTCCTTTAAAGGTAGCCACTTATGGTGTTCAACAAACCTATCAATGGACAATTGAGATATTCCGTATGCTAGGTAAACTTGTTACTGGACAATTCTCTATTGACATGCTTTCAGGACCTGTTGGTATCTACAAATCAACAGAGGTAGTTGCTAAATCTGGTGTGTTGTACTTAATGAAATGGGGAGCACTCCTTAGCATTAATCTTGGAATCATGAATCTACTACCTATCCCTGCACTTGATGGTGGAAGACTATTATTCTTCGGGGTAGAGGCATTAAGAGGGAAACCAATTGATCGTCAAAAAGAAGGTATGGTGCATTTCATTGGTTTTGCATTGCTCATGCTGTTAATGATTATCGTAACATGGAATGATATACAAAGATTCTTCCTTTAAAATTGAAAGCAATCGGAAATTAAACCGATTGCTTTTATTACGTATTAAGAAGGAATATTTTTATACAGGCTCTTTTCTCAAACATTGATATATTTAGGTAAAGTTTTACTAATAAATATCTGGTGAAGAACGCTAATCCTCTTCATTTTACTTTGGAAAAGAGCTAGCTGTAACTTTCATAATAACCACTAAATCTGTAATAAAGAGCAATTGATCCTTCTGACATCAATTAAAAGGCAAATTTTCCTTAATGTTTTACATTGAAATTCGTTAGGGCTTTTTTTATTATTAGGTAAGTACCAAATTGGTGTAAGGAATAGAAATAAAAATAAATGGATGGGAGAGGTAGATATGACGAATAATCCCGCCGACAGGAAAGAAAGATTTCGCGTATTATTACAGCAGTTAAATTTGACTGATAATATGGTTGTTCAATCGTTTGCGAATGCTGAGATTGAGAAACTAGTAGTTGAAAAAAATAAAAAAAGTTGGCATTTTTATTTTTTATTAGAGCGCGTTTTACCGTATGAAATTTTTTATCGTTTTTCAACACAATTAAGACATGTGTTCCATCATATTGCACAAGTGGATTTTTCCATACGGGTAATGGATACACAAATTTCTGAAAAAGAAGTATTAGATTACTGGAGTTATTGTGTAAAAGAATTAGATGGTATTTCACCTATGCTTTTATCCCTTTTAAATGGACAAGTACCAAAATTAAAAGGGAATAAACTTACCATACAAGCAAGAAACGATACAGAGGCAAGAACATTAAAGCAAAAATATGGGGAAATTATCTCAACTATTTATCAAAATCTTGGATTTCCATTAATGATGATTGATTCTGAAATCGGGCAAAATGAATCAAATGAAGAATATAAGAAGTTTATTGAGGCTAAACAAAAAGAGGATGAAGAACGAGCAAAGCTTGCTGTCATGGAAATGCAGAAAAAGGATGCAGAACCGAATGATGCTAGTGCTCCGGAAGGTCCAGTGATGATTGGCTTGACGATTAAGGATGATGATACGTTCCGTAGAATGGAAGAAATCGTTGATGAAGAAAGAAGAATTACGATTGAAGGCTATGTCTTTTTTGCTGAGACAAAGGAACTTCGTAGTGGTAGAACATTATTAACCTTTAAAATCACTGATTATACGAGCTCTATCCTAGTTAAAGTGTTTTCCCGTGATAAAGAGGATGCACAAATCCTTAATCAAGTAAAAAAGGGTATGTGGCTTCGTGCTCGCGGAAGTATCCAAAACGATACATTCGTTCGCGACCTGGTCATGATAGCCAATGACTTAAATGAAATCAAACCTAGATTAAGACAAGATGTAGCACCAGATGATGAGAAAAGAGTTGAACTTCATCTTCATTCACCGATGAGCCAAATGGATGCGGTCACTTCAGTTAGTGATTTAGTTAAACAAGCAAAAAAATGGGGGCATAAAGCTATTGCCATTACAGACCATGGAGTGGCACAATCCTTCCCTGAGGCATTTGGTGCGGGAAAGAAAAATGATATAAAGATATTATATGGGGTAGAAGCAAACTTAGTTGATGATGGAGTACCGATAACATATAATGATGCCCATCGTCTGTTAAGTGATGATACGTTTGTCGTATTTGACGTTGAAACTACGGGGTTATCTGCAGTTTATGATACCATTATTGAACTTGCGGCCGTCAAAATTCATAATGGGGAAATCATCGATCGTTTTGAATCCTTTGCAAACCCACACCATCGTTTGTCCAACACTACCATTGAATTAACAGGAATAACGGATGATATGGTTGAAAGTGCACCAGATGTAGACATTGTTTTGCGAAAATTCCTAGAGTGGTCTGGAAATGATGTTCTAGTTGCCCATAATGCTTCCTTTGATATGGGGTTTATCAATGTCGGATATCAAAAGATTGGTTTGCCAAAAGCCACAAATCCAGTTATTGATACATTGGAAGTTGCTAGATTGCTATATCCAGAATTTAAAAACCATCGTTTAAATACATTAGCAAAAAAATTCGATATCGAATTAACACAGCATCACCGTGCGATTTATGATGCTGAAGCAACAGGGTATATTTTAATTAAATTATTAAAAGATGCCAGTAAGCAAGGAATTGAATACCATGATCAATTTAATGATTATATGGGTAAAGGTGGTGCGTATAAGCGTGCTCGTCCTTCTCACTGCACATTACTAGCCCAAACCGAGAAAGGGTTAAAAAATTTATTTAAACTTATTTCATTAGCTCATATAGATTATTTTTATCGTGTGCCAAGGATTCCAAGGTCCCAATTACAAAAATATCGTGAAGGTATACTTGTAGGTTCCGCCTGTGATAAAGGAGAAGTATTTGAAGGAATGATGCAAAAGGCACCTGATGAGGTGGAAGAAACAGCGAAATTCTATGATTATTTAGAAGTGCATCCTAAAGAGGTTTATGCCCATTTAATAGAAATGGAACTTGTTAAGGATGAGAAATCATTAGAAGAAATAATCATGAACATCGTAAAGCTTGGCGAAAAATTAAATTTACCAGTCGTTGCAACTGGTAATGTCCATTATTTAAATCCAGAAGATAAGATTTATCGAAAGATATTAATTAATTCCCAAGCAGGGGCAAATCCGCTGAATCGCCACCAATTGCCAAATGTTCATTTTCGAACAACGGATGAAATGCTAAAAGCATTTGCTTTCTTAGGTGAGGAAAAGGCGAAAGAAATAGTTGTAACTAACACCAATAAAATTGCAGATATGATAGATGAAATTAAACCAATTAAAGATGATTTATACACACCTAAAATTGAAGGTGCAGAAGAAGAAGTTCGAAATATGAGCTATACAATGGCTAGAAGTATTTATGGTGAAGAACTTCCGGAAATTGTAGAGGCAAGACTTGAAAAAGAATTAAAAAGTATAATTGGACATGGATTTGCTGTAATTTATTTAATCTCGCATAAGCTTGTAAAAAAATCATTGGATGATGGTTATCTAGTTGGTTCACGGGGATCTGTTGGCTCATCTTTAGTTGCAACGATGACCGAAATTACAGAAGTAAATCCGTTACCCCCACATTATATCTGTCCTAAATGCAAAACATCTGAGTTTTTCAATGATGGATCAGTTGGGTCTGGGTTCGATTTACCAGATAAGGATTGTCCAAATTGCGGAGCAAAATACAAAAAAGACGGACATGATATTCCCTTTGAAACATTCCTTGGTTTTAAAGGAGATAAAGTACCGGATATTGATCTAAACTTCTCTGGTGAATATCAACCCCGTGCTCATAATTATACGAAAGTTTTATTCGGTGAGGAGTATGTTTATCGTGCTGGAACGATTGGAACGGTTGCAGAAAAGACTGCTTATGGTTATGTGAGAGGATATACTCAAGACAATAACTTAACGTTACGTGGAGCTGAAGTTGATCGCCTTGTTCAAGGGTGTACAGGGGTAAAAAGAACAACAGGACAGCATCCAGGTGGGATTATTGTTATTCCTGATTATATGGATGTATATGATTTTACTCCAATCCAATTCCCTGCAGATGATCGAGAATCGGAATGGAAAACTACCCATTTTGACTTTCATTCGATTCATGATAATGTCTTGAAGCTTGATATTCTGGGACACGATGATCCTACGATGATAAGGATGCTGCAGGATTTAAGCGGAATCGATCCGAAAACAATTCCAACAGATGATCCTGTGGTTATGCAAATATTTAGCAATACCGATTCATTAGGAGTTACTCAAGAGCAGATCATGTGTAAAACAGGTACATTAGGAATACCAGAGTTCGGAACGAGGTTCGTGCGGCAGATGCTTGAGGATACTAAACCAACAACATTCTCAGAATTGGTTCAGATATCTGGGCTTTCACATGGAACGGATGTATGGTTAGGAAATGCACAGGAGCTCATTCAAAATGGAACTTGTATACTTCCAGAAGTTATTGGGTGTCGTGATGATATAATGGTTTATTTAATCTATCAAGGTTTGGAACCGTCGTTAGCGTTCAAAATCATGGAATCTGTCCGTAAAGGGAAGGGTCTTCAACCGGAAATGGAAGAAGAAATGCGCAATCAGAATGTTCCAGAATGGTATATTGATTCCTGTAAGAAAATTAAATACATGTTCCCTAAGGCACATGCTGCTGCATATGTATTAATGGCAGTACGAATTGCGTACTTTAAAGTACATTTACCACTTTTATACTATGCTGCATATTTTACCGTTAGAGCAGAAGATTTTGATTTAGAGTCAATGGTACGTGGATCAATTTCTATCCGTTCAAAAATTGAAGAAATAAATGCAAAAGGGCTGGATGCATCGACGAAAGAAAAAAGTTTATTGACTGTTTTAGAGCTATGTCTTGAAATGTGCGAAAGAGGATTCAATTTCCAAAAAGTTGATCTTTATCGATCAAAGGCAAGTGAATTTGTTATAGATGGTAATTCTCTCATTCCACCATTTAATGCCATTCCTGGGCTTGGAACAAATGCGGCATTAAATATCGTTAAAGCACGTGAGGATGGGGAATTCCTTTCCAAGGAGGATCTACAACAACGTGGAAAAGTATCGAAGACGATTATTGAATACCTTGATAAACATGGCTGCTTAGAATCACTTCCAGAGCAAAATCAGCTGTCATTGTTCTAAATTCTATAAATCGTTGAACAAGACGTGTATAGGAATATAAAAAAGGAAGGTTCGCCCATTAGGGAAATCAAAAAAGCGGATTATCCCATTTGCTAGTCGGGTCTAACCCAGTCACTTCCGCATTTCTATTTGCATATAAATTTTGGTTATGGTATATTTTTATTGGAAATACTACTGATAACTCTTGGAAAGAGTGGGGCTTCATACCCACTCTTTCGTGTTTATTACACGGTTTACTCAGGGATTTGTCCATTTTGCTTCTATGATGATTAATTTACTTTTATCAAATTTACGAATTGTTAATCAGGAGGTTTTTATGAGCAAAGTTACGGACGTTGTAGAAGAACTCGTTGCACCAATCATTCTAGATATGGATCTTGAACTTGTTGACATTGAATATGTTAAGGAAGGAAAGAATTGGTTTCTTCGCGTATTTATAGATAAGGATAATGGAATCGATATTGAAGAATGTGGGATAGTAAGTGAACGTCTTGGGGAAAAATTGGACGAATTAGATCCAATCCCTAATAATTACTTTCTGGAAGTATCCTCTCCTGGTGCTGAACGCCCTTTGAAAAAGGAAAAGGATTTTGAAAAAGCTGTAGGAAAGCATGTAAATATTAAAACCTACGAGCCAATTGATGGTGAGAAGGAATTTGAGGGAAAACTACTTGAATTTACAGGTGATCATGTCAAACTTGAAATGAAAGTGAAAACTAGAACGAAACAAGTAGAAATACCTTTTGAAAAAGTGGCCAAAGCCCGTCTAGCTATTGTATTTTAATATTTATCTAATTTACAAAAGCTCATTCTGACGAATTTACGTTAGAATTAACAACATTAACTCATAGAGTTTTTTATTTATATTTGAGGGGGATGACGTTTCCATGAGCACAGAACTTTTGGATGCTCTAATTATTTTAGAAAAAGAGAAAGGAATTTCTCGCGATGTTATCATAGAAGCCATCGAAGCTGCACTAGTGTCAGCATACAAAAGAAATTTTAATCAAGCGCAAAACGTTCGTACAGACTTGAATTTAGGGAACGGCACGATGCGTGTATTTGCAAGGAAGGATGTAGTCGACGAAGTTTTTGATTCACGACTAGAAATCTCAGTTGAGGATGCACAAAAAATTAATCCTGCGTATGAAGTAGGAGATGTTGTAGAAATTGAAGTAACACCAAAGGACTTTGGTAGAATTGCTGCACAAACAGCAAAACAAGTAGTCACCCAACGTGTACGTGAAGCTGAAAGAGGCATCATATACAGTGAATTTATCGATCGTGAAGATGATATTATGACTGGAATCGTTCAAAGACAAGATCCTCGATTTATTTACGTGAATTTAGGTAAAATTGAAGCGCTGCTTGCGCAAAGTGAACAAATGCCTAATGAGTCTTATCGTCCTCATGACCGTATCAAGGTGTACATTACGAAAGTTGAAAAGACAACAAAAGGGCCACAAATCTTTGTTTCTCGGACACATCCTGGACTATTAAAACGTCTATTTGAAATTGAAGTTCCGGAAATTTACGATGGCACAGTTGAAATTAGATCTGTTGCACGTGAAGCTGGAGATCGTTCGAAAATATCTGTTTATACTGATCAAGCTGATGTAGACCCTGTTGGTGCATGTGTTGGACCTAAAGGTGCAAGGGTTCAGGCAATTGTGAATGAATTAAAAGGTGAAAAAATTGATATTGTCGAATGGTCTGATGATCCAGTAACGTTTGTTGCGAATGCTTTAAGTCCTTCAAAGGTTCTCGAAGTGATTGTTGATGAGGAAGAAAAAGCGACAACTGTTATCGTCCCTGATTATCAACTTTCTCTTGCGATTGGTAAACGTGGTCAAAATGCCCGTCTAGCAGCAAAATTGACTGGATGGAAAATTGATATCAAAAGTGAATCTGAAGCTCGCGAGTTAGGGATATATCCAAGAGAAGATAATTTATTCAGTAATGAAGATCAGCTAGATGATACATTCGAAATAGATGAGGATGATTTCGAATAGGAGGCGATCTAAATGGCTACAAAAAGGAAAATTCCTTTAAGAAAATGTGTTGCAACAGGCGAAATGAAACCTAAAAAAGAAATGATACGAATTGTTCGTTCTAAAGATGGGGAAGTATCAATTGATCCGAATGGAAAAAAATCAGGAAGAGGCGCATATTTGTCTAAAGATAAAGATGCCATCCTACTTGCCAAGAAAAAAAACATATTGGCTAGCCATCTAGAAGTAGCTATTGATGATTCAATCTATGACGAATTAATCCGATTCGTTGAAAGGGAGAATCTCTAAATTAATGAGTGAACAAAAAGCAATGTCACTACTTGGGCTAGCGAATCGAGCAAGGAAGGTTATTTCGGGTGAGGAGCTTGTTGTAAAAGAAGTAAAAAATAAACATGCAAAGCTTGTTCTTCTATCAAATGATGCATCAGAAAATACAGCCAAAAAAATCCAAGACAAATGTCAGTATTATCAGGTCCCGATTAAACGAATTAGTTCAAGAGAAACTCTCGGGTCAGCGATTGGAAAAGAAGCAAGAGTTGTCGTTGCTGTGATGGATAATGGCTTTGCAAAAAAATTAGAATTATTGCTCGGCTGAATCATAGGTGGGGGTGAACATATGAGTAAAGTTCGGATATATGAATATGCAAAACAAAAAAATGTATCTAGTAAAGAAATCATTTCAAAGCTTAAAGAAATGAATGTTGAAGTATCTAATCATATGTCAATGATTGATGGGAATGCTATTAATAAATTAGATGAATGGTTAAGCTCAAAGAATAAAACACAAGCATCTAATTCAAATCATAATTCTAATCAAAAGAATCAAAATAAAGTGGAAGACCAGAAAAAAAATAGACAAAAAGAAATGGAAGTTGAAGAGAGCCTCGTGAATGAAACTACACAACCAAAACATAAACCAAAAAATAATGATGTAAAGTCAAATAAGAACGACGGAAATAAAGGAAAACAAAAAAATAATCAATATAAAAATAATAAAAATAGTAAGAACAAACAAAGACCGCAGCAACAACAATCACAACCACCTAAGAAAAAGGAACTCCCAAGTAAAATTACATTTAGTGGTTCCTTAACTGTAGCAGAACTTGCGAAAAAGCTCCACAGAGAGCCATCAGAATTAATTAAAAAGCTATTCATGCTAGGTGTTGTAGCAACTATTAATAATGAGCTTGATAAAGATTCAATCGAACTTATTGCTACAGATTATGGTGTTGAAGTGGAAGAAGAGATCCAAATTGATACCACAGATCTTGAAGTGTATTTCACTGAAGATAATGAAGTTGAACTAGAAGAACGTCCTTCTGTTGTTACAATAATGGGGCATGTTGACCATGGTAAAACAACAACATTAGACTCTATTCGTAATACGAAGGTTACTGCTGGTGAAGCAGGTGGAATTACTCAACATATCGGTGCTTACCAAGTTGAAGTGAATGGGAAGAAAATTACTTTCTTGGATACACCAGGACATGCTGCATTTACAACTATGCGTGCTCGTGGGGCACAAATTACAGATATCACTATATTAGTTGTGGCTGCAGATGATGGTGTTATGCCACAAACAGTTGAAGCCATTAATCATGCGAAGGCAGCAAATGTTCCAATTATCGTAGCTGTCAATAAGATGGATAAACCATCAGCTAATCCTGATCGTGTAATGCAAGAACTAACAGAGCATGGTCTTGTTCCCGAGGATTGGGGTGGAGATACTATCTTTGTTCCTATTTCAGCAAAAACAGGTGAAGGAATCGATAATTTGCTTGAAATGATTCTCCTTGTATCTGAGGTTGAGGAATATAAAGCAAATGCCAATCGAAAAGCTGTTGGGACTGTGATCGAAGCACAGCTTGATAAAGGGCGTGGTTCGGTAGCGACTCTACTAGTACAAAATGGTACATTGCATGTGGGAGATCCAATTGTTGTTGGTCATACCTTTGGGCGTGTGCGCGCGATGGTAAATGATTTAGGTCGTCGTGTAAAAGAAGCTGGACCATCTACACCAGTAGAAATTACTGGATTAAATGATGTTCCTCAAGCAGGAGACCGTTTTGTTGTATTTGATGATGAGAAGACTGCCCGTCAAGTGGGTGAAGCAAGAGCGCAACAAGTTCTTCAAGCACAACGCAATGAGACAGCTCGAGTTAGTCTAGATACTCTTTTTGAGCAAATGAAACAAGGCGAAATGAAGGACATTAATATTATTATTAAAGCAGATGTTCAAGGATCTGTAGAAGCGTTAGCAGCTTCCCTTCAAAAGATTGATGTTGAAGGTGTGAATGTTCGAATCATCCACACAGCAGTTGGTGGAATTAATGAATCTGATATTTCACTTGCAGCAGCATCAAATGCAATTGTTATTGGCTTCAATGTACGACCAGATGTAAATGCTAAACGTGCAGCGGAAGCAGAAAATGTTGATATTCGTTTACATCGCATTATTTATAAGGCAATTGAGGAAATTGAATCTGCGATGAAAGGTATGCTTGATCCAGAATTCCATGAAAAAATCATTGGACAAGTGGAAGTACGTCAAACCTTTAAAGTATCAAAAGTGGGTACAATTGCAGGATGCTATGTAACTGATGGAAAAATAACACGTGATAGTGGAATTCGTATTATCCGTAACAGCGTCGTTATTTTTGAAGGTGAAATTGATACACTAAAACGTTATAAAGATGATGCAAAAGAAGTTAGCCAAGGCTATGAGTGTGGTATTACGATTAAAAATTACAATGATATTAAAGAGGGAGATATCATTGAAGCCTTTATTATGGAAGAAGTCGAGCGTGCATGATAGGCTATGTGGAATGTGAATTCCGCATCTTTGAAACAAGCTCGTTAAAAGAAAAACGAGCTGTTCTACAAAGGACAATGAGTCGATTAAAACAAAAGTTTAATGTCTCTGTTTCAGAAATTGATTATCAAGATATGTGGCAACGTACAAAGATTGCGATTGTTACTGTATCTTCAACTCAATTTTCCGCAGAAAGAGAACTGGAAAATTCCTTGAGATTTTTAGATTCCTTTCCTGAATGGGAAAGATTAGATACCATTTACGAATGGTTGTAATGTGAGGTGTTTTATTTATGAACCTTCGTGCAAATCGTGTCGGTGAGCAAATGAAGAAAGAGCTTAGTGAAATCATTGGCAGAAAAATAAAAGATCCACGTATAGGATTTGTTACAGTAACAGATGTACAAGTAACAGGTGATTTACAGCAAGCAACGGTCTATTTAACCGTATTAGGTGATCATAAACAAAGAGAAAATACATTAAATGCATTAGAAAAAGCAAAAGGGTTTATTCGTTCTGAAGTTGGACATAGAATTCGTTTACGTAAGACTCCAGAATTATCATTTGCTATCGACGAGTCCATTGAATATGGAAATCGTATTGAAACATTGTTAAAAGAAATCAACCCAGATAAGTGAGAAAAAATGGATAGACACCCTTCGTCTATCCATTTTTTAAAGCTTTTTTAAAAGGTATATGCGTGATTTTGCATATATTTTGTGTAATCAATAAATTAAGTTACGAGCTCTTTTCTACACCTTATTTAAATAGCAATTTTAGAAATGAGCCTTTAAAAAGGAGTGTAACAATACATATGGACGGAATTCTTCCGCTATGGAAGCCCAAAGGAATGACTTCCCATGATTGCGTATTCAAAATTCGCAAAATGTTGAAGATGAAAAAGGTTGGACATACAGGAACTCTTGACCCTGATGTCACTGGTGTATTACCAATTTGTCTAGGAAAAGCAACAAAGATTGCCGAATACATAACAAATGCAGGTAAAGAATATGTTGGTGAAGTAACTTTAGGATTCTCTACGACAACAGAAGATGCTAGTGGTGAAGTAGTACAAGAAAAACAGGTAACTAGGGATATAAATCGCCAGGAAATTATTGATGTACTAAATTCGTTACAAGGAGAAATTCAACAAACTCCTCCGATGTATTCAGCTGTAAAAGTGAATGGAAAGCGTTTATATGAATATGCAAGAAAAGGGATAGAAGTAGAGCGCCCATCTAGATGGGTTCATATTTATGAAATCGAATTATTGGATGAACGAGAAGTGTTTACAGGAGAAAATATCTCATTTAGCTTTCGTGTAAAATGTGGAAAAGGGACATATATTCGAACCTTAGCAGTAACAATGGGTGAGCTTTTAGGCTATCCTGCACATATGTCAGCTCTGACCCGTATCTCATCAGGTTCTTTTTCTGAGAAAGAGTGTGTCACATTTTCTGATATTGAAAAGGGATTAGAAGATCATAAATTAGAAAATTATATCCAGCCGTTGGATCGTGGTCTTTCTCATTTGCCCAAAATGGTGATAAATGATACATTAGCAGAGAAAGTGTTAAATGGTGCAGTGTTACCAAAAGACGATTTTTGGACTTATGGAGAACAAGAGGTCGCTGTAATTTATCAAAATCAAGTGATTGCAATTTATAAAATTCATCCAGAAAAACCATATTTAATTAAACCAGTTAAAGTTCTGAATGGATAGAAAAAGGTGAGATAGTTGAAAGTCATTACAATACATCATCCACATGATTTAAAAAAAGAAGATTTTCCTCCATTAGTTATGGCCCTTGGATATTTCGATGGTATTCACTTAGGCCATCAAAAAGTAATCAAGTTAGCGAAAGCAATTGCTGAAGAAAATGAATGGAAGAGTGCAGTTATGACTTTTGATCCGCACCCTTCAGTAGTGCTAAGTCAAAAAAATAAGCAAATCCAATTGATTACACCATTAGAGGACAAGAAACAATTAATTCAAACAATGGGCATTGATTATTTATTTATTGTTCGATTTACATCAAGCTTTGCTAATCTTTCGCCAGAAGAATATGTTGATCAATATATTTGTGGTTTAAATGTGCAACATGTTGTAGCAGGATTTGATTTTTCTTATGGTAAATTTGGGAAAGGTACGATGGAAACATTACCTATTCATGCAAAAGAAAGATTTACTTATTCTAAGGTAGATAAATTGGTGGTAAATGAAGAAGGGGAAGAAAAAGTGAGTTCGACATTAACGCGAGAATTATTGAGTAATGGTGATATGCTTGGGGTACAAAATGTTTTAGGACGTTTCTATCAAACTAATGGAATTGTCATTCATGGTGAAAAAAGAGGTAGACAAATCGGATTTCCTACAGCGAATATTCAATTGAATAGTGATTATATTCTACCGAAACCAGGAGTTTATGCAGTAAAAATCAAGGTAAATCATAAATGGTTAAATGGAGTTTGTAATATTGGCTTTAAACCAACATTTAAAAAAGAAGAAGAGTATATGTTAACGATCGAAGTTCATATTATTGATTTTGATCAATCGATTTATGGGGAAGAAGTAAAGATTGAATGGCATAAACGAATTAGAGATGAGAAAAAGTTTGATGGAATCGACCAACTTAAGGAACAAATTTCTAACGATACATTAGAAACCATCAAATACTTTGAAAAAAATTTAATGTAGACTTGTTTTTTTTGTTAAATAGTAGTATTCTAGTACAGTGTAATGAACCTTTGCTTGGCAAGTCGAATCACCGACGCTTGCTCAGTAACAGGGGATTATCTATTTTTTAGGAGGTGAAAAGGATGGCAATTTCACAAGAACGCAAAAATGAAATTATTAACCAATTTAAAGTTCACGAAACTGATACTGGATCTCCAGAAGTTCAGATTGCAATCCTTACTGAGGATATTAATAATTTGAATGATCACTTACGTACACACAAAAAAGATCACCATTCTCGTCGTGGTCTAATGAAAATGGTTGGTAAGCGTCGTAACTTACTAACTTATTTGCGTAACAAAGATGTTCAACGTTACCGTGAGCTTATTAACAAATTAGGCTTACGTCGTTAATTTAAGTTGCTTATTTAACAAGAGAAGCGGGATAATTCCCGCTTTTTTGTTAGCAATAAAAGCGATAGAAAAAATAATTATTTTTCGGTAACTCCCAAAAAGTAGTGATAAACTTTTCGATTTTTTTGTTTACAATACATAATATAAAGTCAAAAAAATAGAACACAAAAGTTTTGTAAGTTGTTTTTTGTTTAGGCTCTTTTTTTAACATTGTTGCTATTTAGATCATGTTTTAGCCTAATATAGGTTGTTGACATGTGCTCCTTCCTTTCATGATGAAAAGAGTTGCAGACTTTATAAGAACCGTCGAAAGCCTTTTTTAGGTGTAAGACCGGTAGTAGGCTTATACAAAGCAACAAACTATACGAAAACAGCCTTTGTGTAATAAAAGAAAAAATAATAAAATAAATTTATTCTTTGTCCCATTTTTTTTAGATGGAGAAAAAGGGAGAAAGGTGGAAAGGAGTTTTTATATGGATCAAGAAAAACAAATTTTTAGTATTGATTGGGCCGGCAGAAAATTAACTGTTGAAATCGGTCAGCTTGCTAAACAAGCCAATGGTGCCGTTCTTGTACGTTATGGAGATACAGCAGTATTAAGTACGGCAACAGCTTCAAAGGAACCAAAATCTGTAGATTTCTTCCCACTTACAGTGAATTATGAAGAACGTCTATATGCTGTAGGTAAAATACCAGGAGGGTTTATCAAAAGGGAAGGTAGACCGAGTGAGAAAGCAATACTTGCAAGTCGTTTAATCGACCGACCTATTCGTCCATTATTTGCTGATGGATTTAGAAATGAAGTTCAAGTCGTTAGTATCGTTATGAGCGTAGATCAAGATTGCCCATCAGAAATGGCTGCTATGTTTGGTTCATCACTTTCATTATCTGTTTCAGACATTCCATTTGAAGGTCCAATTGCTGGTGTGATTGTGGGAAGAATTGATGGTGAATTCGTGATTAACCCAACTGTTGAACAGATGGAAAAAAGTGATATGCATCTAACTGTAGCGGGTACGAAAGATGCAATTAACATGGTTGAAGCTGGTGCAGATGAAGTACCAGAAGAAAATATGCTAGAAGCAATTATGTTTGGTCATGAGGAAATTAAACGATTAATTGCTTTCCAAGAAGAAATTGTTGAAAAAATTGGCAAAGAAAAAATGGAAGTCACCTTATATGAAATTGATGAAGCACTAGAGAAAGAAGTTCGTTCCATTTGTGAGACTGACTTAATCAAGGCGATTCAAGTTCAAGAAAAACATGCACGTGAGGAAGCCATCCAAACGGTAAAAGACGAAGTCATTGCTAAATATGAAGAACAAGAAGAATTAGAAGAAGACACATTAAAACAAGTAAAACAAATTTTAAATAAATTAGTTAAAGGTGAAGTACGTCGCTTAATTACAGAAGAAAAAGTACGTCCTGATGGTCGGAAAATTGACGAAATTCGTCCGCTTTCTTCTGAGGTGGGTATTTTATCAAGAACACATGGTTCCGGATTGTTTACTCGTGGACAAACCCAAGCATTAAGTATATGTACGCTTGGAGCACTTGGAGATGTACAAATTCTTGATGGTTTAGGTATTGAAGAATCAAAACGTTTTATGCACCACTATAATTTCCCTCAATTTAGTGTGGGTGAAACCGGACCTATGAGAGGACCTGGACGAAGAGAAATTGGTCATGGTGCATTAGGGGAAAGAGCGTTAGAGCCAGTTATTCCTAACGAGCAAACGTTCCCGTATACAATTAGATTAGTTTCGGAAGTTCTAGAATCGAATGGATCAACATCACAAGCTAGTATTTGTGCAAGTACACTAGCTATGATGGATGCGGGTGTACCGATTAAGGCACCGGTAGCTGGTATTGCTATGGGGCTTGTAAAATCAGGTGAACATTATACGATCCTAACAGATATTCAGGGAATGGAAGACCATTTAGGTGATATGGATTTTAAAGTTGCTGGAACAGAAAAAGGTGTAACAGCGCTACAGATGGATATAAAGATTGAGGGTTTATCTAGACAGATTCTTGAAGAAGCTTTGCAACAGGCGAAAAAAGGTCGTATGCAAATTTTAAATCATATGATGTCAACAATATCTAATCCTCGTGGTGAATTATCTGCTTATGCACCTAAGATCTTAACAATGACAATTAATCCAGATAAAATCAGAGATGTAATTGGACCAAGTGGTAAGCAAATTAATAAAATTATTGAGGAAACAGGCGTTAAAATTGATATCGAACAAGATGGAACAATCTTTATCTCTTCTACAGAAGAAGAAATGAATAAAAAAGCGAAAAAGATTATTGAAGATATTGTTCGTGAAGTAGAAGTTGGTCAAATTTATTTAGGCAAAGTGAAACGTATTGAAAAATTTGGTGCCTTTGTTGAAATCTTCAGTGGAAAAGATGGACTCGTTCACATATCTGAAATTGCCGAGGAACGCATTAAGAAGGTTGAAGATGTGTTGAAAATCGGTGACGAGATCCTTGTAAAAGTACTAGAGATCGATAATCAAGGCAGAGTGAATCTTTCACGTAAAGCCGTTTTAAAAGAACAAAATGAAAATAGTGATAAAAAAGAGTAAAGTCAGGAATGAACCTGGCTTTTTTCATTTTAATTAGTTTTTTGGCGATCCCAATCTGTATGTTTCTTTTGTTGTTCTACCTTGTCCTACTTCATCATATTTTTTAGATAAGGGAGGAAAATAAGGTGAATAAAATAAAAAACTTGATTGGAATCATTCTGATTGCTATCCTTACATTGTCAATCATTAATAATCCGTTAACGGAAACCTATTTAGCAACTTTAAAATTAGATGCAGAATACATATCTACTGATCAAAATGATTTATATAATCAAATAGTTAATAAGGCGGATCAATATTCAATTAAACCACAGGATGCACGAATTGATAAGGTTTGGAAGGCGATACCTGGATACAATGGGATTGAAGTCGATATAAAAGCCTCATATAAAAATATGAAGCAAGATAAACAATTTGATGAAAACAAATTAGTATTCAAACAAGTCCCACCTTCTGTTCATTTAAAAGACTTACCTGCTGCCCCCATTTATCGAGGAAACCCTGATAAACCAATGGTAAGTTTTTTAATTAATGTGGCATGGGGAAATGAATATATTCCATCAATGCTAAAAACATTAAAGGATCACAATATTCATGCGACTTTTTTCTTAGAAGGCAGATGGGCGAAAAATAATCCTGATATGGCAAAAATGATTGTAGAAGCAGGTCACGAAATAGGGAATCATTCTTATACTCATCCAGATTTAAAAACACTTTCATCTGATCGTGTTCGTGAAGAATTAATTAATACAAATCAAGTTATTAAAGCAACGACAGAAAAACAAATTCGATTATTCGCCCCACCTAGTGGAAGTTATCGGGATGAAGTTGTCAAAATAGCTGATTCTATGAATATGCAAACAATTATGTGGAGTGTTGATACAGTTGATTGGCAAAAACCATCACCTGAAACCATTGTTACCCGCGTCATATCAAAAGTTCATCCTGGGGCACTGATTCTTATGCATCCTACAGAATCAACTGCAAAAGCTCTGGATCAATTAATTAATGAAATCAGGAAAAAGGATCTAAGAATAGGAACTGTATCAAAATTATTGGACGAAGAACGGATTATTAAAGTGAATGATGGAAAACTAAAAATAGAAAAGAAGTAGGTATCTCAGAAGACCTAATAGTGAATACACCTAGTTTGGAGGATTAGACATTGATAAAGAAATATACATGCCAAAACGGACTTAGAATTGTACATGAAGAAATCCCAACGGTTCGCTCAGTTGCTATTGGAATATGGATAGGAACAGGCTCAAGAAATGAAAATCCAGATAATAATGGGATATCCCACTTTTTAGAACATATGTTTTTTAAAGGTACAAAAACAAAGAGTGCCAAGGAAATTGCTGAGGCATTTGATTCAATAGGCGGACAAGTTAATGCATTTACTTCAAAAGAATATACTTGCTATTATGCTAAAGTACTTGATAATCATGCACAATTCGCTTTAGATACACTAGCGGATATGTTCTTCAACTCTACATTTGTTGACGAGGAATTAAAAAAGGAAAAAAATGTAGTCTATGAAGAAATAAAAATGTATGAAGATACCCCTGATGATATTGTTCATGATCTGTTAAGTAAGGCAGTCTATGAAAATCATCCATTAGGTTATCCAATCCTAGGTACAGAGGAAACTTTAGATACTTTTACGGGACAAACACTTAAGGAATATATGCACAACATGTATACACCGGACCAAGTAGTTATATCTGTTGCAGGAAATGTGTCTGATTCCTTTATTAAAGAAATTGAATCACTATTTGGTTCATATGAGGGAGGAAATACTGATAGAAATGAGCATATTCCTACCTTTCATACAAATAAGACCGTTAGAAAAAAGGATACGGAACAAGCACACCTATGCCTCGGGTTTGAGGGGTTACCTATAGGTCATGAGGACATTTACGATTTGATTGTTTTAAATAATATATTAGGGGGTAGTATGTCTTCTAGACTATTCCAAGAAGTACGCGAACAAAAAGGACTAGCTTATTCCGTATTTTCCTATCATTCATCATTTAAGGATACAGGGATGGTAACGATTTATGCCGGTACTGGTGCTAAACAATTAGATCACTTATTTGATACTATCCAATCAACGTTAAACAATTTAAAAAATACTGGTGTAACCGTCAAAGAAGTTCAAAATTGTAAAGAGCAGTTAAAAGGAAGCCTAATGCTAAGTTTAGAAAGCACGAATAGTCGCATGAGTAGAAACGGTAAGAATGAGCTCTTATTAGGGAAACATCGGTCACTTGATGAAATTGTCGAAGTGATTGACAAAGTTTCAATTGATCAAGTTAATCAATTAGCTCAAAAAATCTTTACTCCGCATTATTCTGTTTCTTTAGTAAGCCCTGACGGAAGATTACCAAAAAATATTTAATACACTGCACTGTCTGAAGTAATCCTTCAGACAGTTTTTTTATTGTGCATATGGAAGATTGAAAGCATGTTCTAAAAAACGATGGCAAGCGATATATTGTAATAGAATAGTGGGGTGAGAAAGGGGATATTTTATGCGATTAAGTGAATTAAGTGGAAAGGAAATTGTTGATTTTAAAAAAGCAGAACGATTAGGAGTATTAGGCCATACTGATATTGAATTTAACGAAAAATCTGGACAAATTCAATCGTTAATTATCCCAACCGGTAAATGGATGCGGAAACAAAGCAGTGAAATAAGGGTACCTTGGCAGCATATTAGAACCATTGGCTCAGAAATGATTATTCTCGAGGTGCCTGAAAATAACTATTAGAATATGAAAAAGGACAGATTGGCAATAAAGTCAATCTGTTTTTATTTTTATTAGATAAATCACCGAATTCAATTACTCCACATAAGATATTGAAGTGATAGGCGATAATCTTTTAAGAAGGTGACGATATTGATGTTGACAGGATTGCAGATTGCCGTAATTGGAGGAGACGCTCGTCAGCTTGAGGTAATCCGCAAATTAGCAGAATTAGACGCAAGACTGTCTTTAATAGGATTTGAGCAATTAGATCATGTTTTCTCAGGAGTTTATAAAGAAAAGATAAATGAAGTGAATTTTAGCGAAATTGATGCCATTATTTTACCTGTTCCAGGAACAAATCAAGAGGGGGAAGTAGATACGATATTTTCCAATGAAGAAGTGATATTAACGGAAGATATCCTTTTAAAAACCCCGTCACATTGCACGATTTATTCGGGGATCAGTAATTCTTATTTAGATCATATAACTAAAAAAGCGAATCGTAAATTGGTGAAATTATTTGAACGCGACGATGTAGCAATATACAACTCAATTCCAACAGTTGAAGGAACCATTATGATGGCTATTCAACATACTGAATTTACTATTCATGGTTCCACTGTAGCAGTATTAGGTTTAGGTAGGGTTGGAATGAGTGTTGCTAGAGCCTTTCACCATTTAGGGGCAAAGGTGAAGGTAGGCGCAAGAAAGACAGAACATATTGCACGAATTCAAGAGATGGGATTACAGCCTTTTCATTTAAATGATTTGGGAAATGAAGTAAAGGATCTTGATATTTGTATTAATACAATTCCACATTTAATTGTTAACGCTGCAATCATTCAAAAAATGCCCACTCAAACATTAATTATTGATTTAGCATCTAAACCAGGTGGAACAGATTTTCGTTATGCAGAAAAAAGAGGAATTAAAGCATTATTAGCACCAAGTCTACCTGGTATTGTTGCGCCTAAATCTGCAGGTCAAATCCTTGGTAATGTATTAGTACAGCTTTTAGATGAAGATGTAATTAAAAGAAAGGGGTCATTATAAATGAGTTTACAAGGGAAAAGAATCGGATTTGGATTAACAGGATCTCATTGCACTTACGATGCTGTTTATCCTGAAATAAAGAAATTGGTAGATGCAGGTGCAGAAGTGATTCCCGTCGTTACATTTACTGTCAAAAGTACAACCACAAGATTTGGAGCAGGTGAAGAGTGGATCGAAAAAATTGAAGAAGTGACAGGTCGTAAGGTGATTGATACAATTGTAGATGCTGAACCTCTTGGGCCAAAGCTACCGCTCGATTGTATGGTGATTTCACCATTAACTGGTAATTCGATGAGTAAAATGGCGAATGCTTTAACTGATTCACCTGTTCTTATGGCTGCTAAAGCTACATTAAGAAATGGGAAACCTGTTGTATTGGGTATCTCAACAAATGATGCACTAGGTTTAAATGGCGTGAATTTAATGCGTTTAATGTCTACAAAAAATATTTATTTTATACCTTACGGACAGGATGATCCTGAAAAGAAGCCTAACTCAATGGTAGCGAGAATGTCATCCTTACAAGACACAGTCGAAGCTGCTCTCGAAGGGAAGCAACTTCAACCAGTCATTGTAGAACGTTTTCGTGATGAATAGGTAAAATAAAAATTTTTCCAATAAATAAAATAGAGGCTGTCTCAATAAGTCAATTTATGAGACAGCCCTTCTGCAATGAAATAAGTTTAACATTCTCTTTTTAGCAAATTAGCATAAAAAAGTATAGAAACAACGATATATATGATAAAATAAAATTTATTATTTAAGCATTTATTATAAGAAAAATAACCTTTAATAAAAAAGTAAGGTGTAAAAGTGGAAGGGGAATGTTTTATGGCAACAACAGGTTTTCATGTAGCTGTAGTAGGAGCAACTGGAGCAGTTGGACAACAAATGCTTCGTACATTAGAAACAAAGGATTTTCCAATAAAGAAACTTACACTCTTATCTTCATCACGGTCAGCTGGTACAGTTCTGAAATTTAAAGATGAAGATATTGTTGTCATGGAAGCGAAACCTGAAAGTTTTGAAGGTGTGGATATTGCACTTTTTAGTGCAGGTGGAAATATTTCTAAGCTGTTTGCAAAGGAAGCAGTTAAACGTGGTGCGATTGTAATCGATAATACAAGTGCGTTCCGAATGGATCCTGAAGTCCCACTTGTTGTACCGGAAGTGAATGAAGAGGATCTAAAATCCCATAACGGAATAATTGCAAATCCAAATTGCTCAACTATTCAAATGGTTGTTGCCTTAGAACCAATTCGAAAGGCATATGGATTAGACAAAGTAATCGTGTCAACCTATCAAGCAGTATCTGGAGCCGGTGCAGCAGCCATTGCTGAATTACACAATCAGACACATTCAATCATTAAGGGTGAATCCTTTAACCCGGAAATATTACCGGTTAAAGGGGATAAAAAACATTATCAAATTGCGTTCAACGCAGTTCCGCAAATAGATAAATTTGAAGAAAATGGATATACCTTTGAAGAAATGAAAATGATTAATGAAACGAAGAAAATCATGCATATGCCTGAATTAAAGGTAGCAGCTACATGTGTACGCCTTCCTGTTGAAACAGGACATTCAGAGTCGGTTTATTTTGAGGTACAACATGAGAGCATTGAAGTAGAGGATATTCGATCCTTATTACGTGATGCAGATGGTGTAACTCTTCAGGATAACCCTAAGGAGCAGTTATATCCAATGCCTGCATATGCAGTTGGAAAAAGTGATGTTTTTGTTGGAAGGATCCGAAAAGATTTAGATGAAGATAAGGGGTTCCATATGTGGGTTGTTTCTGATAATTTATTAAAAGGTGCTGCATGGAATTCAGTACAGATTGCCGAAAGCTTGGTTAAGCTTGGTTTAGTAAAATAGTGATATGATTAATAGTTGTATTAATTCTTATATCAATTCTTGAGGTGTTATGATGAAACTGATTGTGCAAAAATTTGGTGGTACATCAGTACGTGATGAAGAAAGTCGACAATATGCCCTAAAACATATTCAGGGTGCATTGGATGATGGTTATAAAGTAGTGGTAGTTGTTTCTGCGATGGGAAGAAATGGTGACCCTTATGCAACTGATACATTATTGTCAATGGTAAATGGGTCTAATACACATTTAAGTAAAAGAGAACAGGATTCTTTATTATCTTGTGGCGAAATTATTTCAAGTTTGGTTTTTTCTAATATGTTATTAGAAAACGGGATTCGATCCACTGCTTTAACCGGTTTTCAAGCTGGGTTTCGTACCAATTCAGAGCATACAAATGCAAAAATTATAAAAATGAAGACAGATCGTATTCTTCGTGAATTAAAGATCTTTGATTGTATCGTTGTTGCAGGTTTTCAAGGTGCAGCACCTAATGGGGATGTAACAACAATTGGGCGTGGAGGTAGCGATACATCTGCAGCTGCCCTTGGAGTAGCTTTAAATGCAGAATGGATAGATATTTTTACTGATGTTAATGGAATCATGACAGCAGATCCTAGAATTGCTCAGAACGCGAGACGATTGCCTGTAGTAACTTATAATGAAGTATGCAACATGGCTTATCAAGGTGCGAAGGTCATTCATCCTCGTGCTGTTGAAATTGCGATGCAGGCAAAGGTTCCAATACGGATTCGGTCAACCTATTCAGATGATTTAGGAACATTAGTTACTTCTGTCTACAGGGAAAACAAGGGTGCTGATGCTATTAGAGAGCGTTTAGTAACTGGGATCGCACACTTATCAAAAGTATCACAAATAAAAGTGGTAGCAAAAGATGGACAATATGATTTGCAATCAGAAGTATTTAAAGCAATGGCTAATGAGCATATTAGTGTTGATTTTATCAATATTTCGCCAACTGGAGTGGTATATACAGTAGCGGAAGATTTAATTGACAAAGCTGAAGCAATTCTAAAATCTCTTGGCCATGCTCCCATTGTAGAAAGAGGCTGTGCAAAAGTATCGGTTGTAGGTGCAGGAATAGCAGGTGTCCCAGGTGTGACATACAAAATAGTATCTGCTTTATCTGAAAGAGGGATAAGAATTCTTCAGTCAGCAGATAGTCATACGACAATTTGGGTATTAGTGAAAGAAGAGGATTTAGTCGAAGCAGTCAATGCTCTTCATGATGAATTTAATCTTCAAGAAGAACGATCAGATGTTAAGGTTATGAAGGAGTGATATAGATGGCTCATTTTGGTAGAGTATCAACCGCAATGGTCACCCCTTTTGATAATAAAGGGAATATCGATTTTCAGAAAACGAGTCAACTAATTGAATATTTAATTGATAATGGATCGGATTCATTAGTTGTTGCTGGAACAACAGGGGAATCTCCTACTTTATCAACAGAAGAAAAAGTAGCCCTTTTTAGACATGTAGTAAAAACAGTTAATGGAAGGATTCCAGTCATAGCAGGAACAGGAAGTAACAACACATATGCTTCGATTGAATTAACAAAAAAAGCAGAGGCTTCCGGTGTAGATGCGATTATGATTGTAGCCCCATACTACAATAAACCAAATCAAGAAGGAATATTTCAGCATTTTAAAGCAATTGCTGAAAGTACAACATTGCCTGTAATGGTTTATAATATTCCAGGACGCTCAGTCATCAATATCCATCCTGAAACAATAATTAGATTGGCGGATATATCTAATATTGTCGCTGTGAAAGAAGCGAGTGGCGACCTAGATGCGATGACACATATTATCGCAAATACTCCAGATGATTTCGAATTATATAGTGGGGACGATGGAATCACTATACCGGTACTATCAATTGGAGGGCAAGGGATTATTTCTGTAGCTTCTCATATTATTGGGAATGAAATGCAGGAAATGATTCAGGCATTTTTAAATGGTTCAAATAAAGAAGCTGCAAAACTTCATCAACAGCTGTTACCAATAATGAAGGGGCTATTTACGGCTCCAAGTCCTGTACCAATAAAAACAGCCTTACAATTAAAAGGATTGGATGTCGGATCAGTACGTTTACCACTCGTGCCACTTTCAGAGTCTGAAAGAATTAGTCTGACAGAACTGTTAAATAGTTATAAATAAAAATGGATTGGCCTACCAAAGTGATTTTTTAGGTGGGCCAATCTTTTTTTATCTGTTCTTGTTCAAATATCTGAAAATAATGGTAATATAGAAACATAATATTATATAAATTCCTTTAGTAAATTTTTGATAACTTATTTAGGAAATAGATTATTGTAAAGGAAGAGAAGATTGCAGACAGTTTTTATTTACATACTTGCTTATTGTGTGGGACAAATTCTAAGTGCTCATATAATAGGTCTCCTTATTTATCGCAAAAATGTTTTTCAATTAGGCAGTGGCAATCCAGGTGCAAGGAATGCAGGAAGATCTTTTGGAAAAACGGGGTTTTTACTAGTTTTAATTGGGGATATGCTAAAAGCTTATCTTATATGTTGGGTAGCCCAAGTAGCTGGTCTGGGAATTCTGGGCCAATCCATTGCCTTATTTTGTGTAGTCATTGGACATATTTATCCTATTATTTATAAATTTCAAGGAGGAAAAGGGGTTGCATCGTTTATAGGAGGATTACTTTCTGTATCCCCCTTTTCAACATTTAGTTTTGTTTTTGTATTTCTAATTTTATTTCTCTTGAATAGATCATTTACAAAGTCAGGCCTTATAGCAATCATGACAACACCATTTTTTTTGTTTTTTTACGATAGAAATATATGGGGGAGCATTATTATTGCCATAATTGCATTCATCATTATATTAAGACATAGAGAAAAAAAGTAATTGTGGGGGATGGAGAATGAGTTTTACGATTAAAATGGCAAGGGATAAAGATGAGTTTGATCAAATTTTTGATTTGAATTATGAAACGTTTGTAGAGGAAATACCACAGCATGAGCAAAATGATAAGAAGAAATTACTCGATCGTTTCCATGCAGAAAATCAATATATTATATGTAAGCATGATTCCGAAGTTATCGGAATGATGGCAATCCGAGATATTAGACCGTTCTCGCTTGACGAAAAATTAGGAGTAATAGAGGAATATTTAAATTTTTCATTCATAAAACCTTGTGAGGTAAGATTGCTAGCTGTAAAAAAAACTTATAGAAATGGTCGTGTGTTTACAGCACTTACAGGAGGGCTTATTCGCTATTGCCTTCAAAAAGGTCATGATATCGCATTTATATCTGGAACAACTAGACAAAGTAAGCTATATAGCCATTTAGGATTTCAGCCTTTTGCACATTTAGTAGGGAAAGATGAAGCTTTATTTCAACCAATGTATTTAACAAAGAGAACATTTTTAACTAGTGATGCACTACAAATGATCAGTCATGTTCGTTCTTTCTTACCTGGTCCTGTTGCAATTGATAAGGAGGTACAAACAGCTTTTGATCAGCAACCGATATGGCATCGCTCAGAAGAACATAGTAATATGGTAGCTGCTGTTAAAACGAAATTAAAAGAAATGACAAATGCTAAGCAAGTGGCTATCCTGACAGGTTCAGGAACTTTAAGCAATGATGCGGTTGCAGCTCATTTAGCAGGTTTAAATTCGAAAGGATTAATACTAACGAATGGTGAATTTGGTGATCGTTTAGTTGATCATGCAGAGAGATTTCAGCTTACGTTTGACCATATATCTTATGATTGGGGAACCTCTTTTCTAATAGAGGAAATAGAAAATAAATTAATGGAAGGTAATTATGATTGGCTATGGTTTGTTCATTGTGAAACTTCCACTGGCATGCTCAATGATTTTAAAAAGATTGAATCTTTATGTAAGCAATATTCTGTTAAGTTATGTGTAGATGCTATTAGTTCTATAGGAGCGGTGCCATTGGACCTGCAACATACATACCTAGCAACAGGAGTTTCGGGAAAAGCCATTGGCAGCTATACCGGTTTATCTTTTGTTTTTTATAATTCTTTGGAAAACTTATCATATCCTGTCCCGAGATATTTGGATATTTCTTATTATGAAAAGTGTGAAGGTATTCCTTTTTCCCAAAGCTCAAACTTATTCCATGCTTTAAATGTTGCCTTAGACAAGTTTTTGGATCCATCCTTTATTAAAGAAAGAAGATCGATATTTATTCAAGCATGTGAAATGTTCAAGGATAAGGGCTTCCATTTTGTTATTGATAATCAACATTCCTCACCATGTGTTTTAACGATCGCAATCCCTAAAGACCTATCTTCCCTTGCAATTGGTGAAGACTTATATTTAAATGGATTTTTAGTCCATTATCGTAATCGATATTTAATAGAAAATAATTGGATACAAATTGCTTTAATGAATGCAAACAATGATTTAAAACAGCTTAAAAGTTTAATTCGAGTAATGGAAAAATTAATAATTGATCAAAGCTTTTCAATTTCTGCCTATCAATAAATAGATTGATGTCTAAATTCATCTTCGATTATAATGGATATAACTGATGTAGATCGGAAATACAGCTTGGGAGGAACAAGATTTGAAAAAGAGAAAAAATGAATTAATTAAAATTATACCCCTAGGAGGAGTAGGGGAAATTGGGAAGAATATGTATGTAATTGAAGTTGATGAAGACATTTTTGTGATGGATGCCGGTTTAATGTATCCAGAAGACGAAATGCTTGGAATTGATATTGTTATTCCTGATATAACTTATTTAGAAAATAATAAAGAACGGATTAAAGGAATATTTTTAACTCACGGCCATGAGGATGCCATCGGTGCCCTTCCGTATATTTTAATGAAAATAGATGTACCTGTATATGGTACCAATTTGACCGTTGCATTAGCGAAGGAAAAGTTAAAAGAGGTAAAGCTTAAACGACAAGTAGAGTTTACTATTATACAATCAAATTCAAAAGTGGAGTTTGATACAGTAACCATTACTTTTTTTAAGACTACCCATAGCATCGCTGATTCAGTAGGGATATGTATTCATACTTCTGAAGGAAATATTGTACATACGGGTGACTTTAAGTTTGATCAAGGTGTTAAAGGCTTCTACCAAGCAGAAATAGGAAAAATGGCGAATATCGGTGAACAGGGAGTTCTTTGTTTATTATCCGATAGTACGGAGGCCGAGCACCCTGGATACTCTATATCTGAAACAACTGTAGCAAACCAATTGTCCAGTGCTTTTCATTCAGCTAAAGGCAGAGTTATTCTAGCCTGTTTCGCATCAAATCTTCTGCGTATCCAACAAGTATTTGATGCAGCCAGGGAAAATGGTAGAAAAATTGCTGTTGTTGGAAAAAGTTTGGAACGAATCTATGAAATCTCATTAAAACTTGGCTATCTACAAATGGATTCAGAGGATTTAATCATTCCTGTCCAAGACATACAGAAATATGAAAAAGACAAAGTGGTCGTATTAGCAACAGGTAATCAAGGAGAGCCATTCGTAGTCTTACAAAAAATGGCGAAAGGTTCACATAAACATATTTCAATTGAGAAGGGTGACACGGTAATTATTACTGCGAGCCCATCACCAGGATTAGAATTGTATATGTCAAAAACGATTGATATGCTTTATAGGGCTGGTGCAACCGTATTATCAAGTTCAAATAAAATTCATGTAACAGGTCATGGTTTACAAGAAGACTTGAAATTGATGTTAAACTTAATGAAACCTAAATATTTTATCCCTATTCAAGGGGAGTATCGAATGCTTATTGCACATGGTAAACTGGCAAGCCAAGTTGGATTGGCGCAAGATCATATTTTCATTCCTGGAAAAGGGGATATTATTGAATACAAAAATAATAAAATGAGCATCGGAGGAAGGGTTCCTTCTGGGAACGTCCTTATTGACGGTATTGGAGTGGGGGATGTAGGTAATATTGTTCTAAGAGACCGTCGATTATTATCACAAGATGGTATTCTTATTGTTGTTGTTACATTGAATAAAGCGGAAAAAACAATTGCTTCAGGACCAGAAATTATATCAAGAGGTTTTGTCTATGTGAGGGAATCAGAAGAATTGATGCTTGCCTCAACTAATTTAGTACGTGAGATTGTTGAAAAAAATATGTTAAAAGATGCATTTGATTGGTCAAGCATTAAACAAGATATTCGTGATCAATTAAATTACTTTTTATATGAAAAAACAAAGCGCAGACCAATGATTCTGCCAATTATTATGGAAATTTAATAGCAAATAAAAAACCAGGTGAAATAAAATATTTTCCTGGTTTTTTTATGTTATTTGGGTATCAGGTATTTGAATGAATGAAAAAAGAGTGGTAGTGGATACTAATCATATTGAGGGGTATAAGATAAATTGTGATTGATAAAGGAGATTTAAAATGGAAAAAGAATTTCAAATGGAGCAACAGCCTTCTCCAGAGAAATCCGATGAGAATAAAGATAATAAGCCGGGAATTATTGATAAAATTCAACAGCTAGGCCAAACAAATGTCCCACAATTATCGCAGGACACAAATATTCATTGCTTAACAATTGTTGGACAAATCGAGGGGCATATGCAGTTGCCACCACAAAATAAAACAACAAAATATGAACATGTTATTCCACAAATCGTGGCGATTGAACAAAATCCTAAAATTGAGGGACTTCTTGTCATTTTAAATACGGTAGGTGGAGATGTTGAAGCGGGACTTGCGATTTCAGAAATGCTAGCATCATTATCAAAACCGACTGTTTCTATCGTTTTAGGTGGCGGACATTCAATAGGTGTACCGATCGCGGTTTCATGCGATTACAGCTTTATTGCTGGAACAGCAACGATGACTATTCATCCCATTCGTTTAACGGGACTAGTAATTGGTGTCCCACAAACATTTGAATACTTAGACAAAATGCAAGAACGGGTCATAAACTTTGTTACAGAGCATTCAAATATTGAAGAAGATGTCTTTAAAGAATTAATGTTCGCGAAAGGGAATTTAACAAGGGATATTGGAACAAACGTGGTTGGCATTGATGCAGTAAAAACAGGGCTAATTAATGAAGTCGGCGGGGTAGGAGCTGCAATAAAAAAATTAAATGAATTGATCGAAGTAAATAAAAATCAAAATAGTTCTGAAGGAATGATTCAATGATCCTCTATACAACTGTTCCACATGAATTAATTTTTCAAACGGATGCAAATGAATATAGTAAATATAAAACCATCGTCTACAATAATGTACCAATGCTAGTAGAACAATTAGAACATAATTATCGGATTGTACGAATACTTAGTAGTAATCCAGTTGATTTCTTAAACAGTGAGTTGAATCCAGGACAAATGATATCCTTCTTCTAAATGATATTTTTTCACATATATTCCTTTATGCAACAATAAAATACTGCTACAGTCGTTTTCTTCACTGAAATGATTATGATATAATAAGGTAAATTGTGGGGTTGTCTAAAAGTAAAGGGGTTAAACCTCTTAATAGACAACCCTTCCATTTTCTTATTATAAGGTGATTCGTGAGGGTGAAAGAAATGGCGGCTAAAAGGAAACGAAGGAGCAAGAAGTCTCAGCAGATAAAGATAAATATACGTTTTGAATTGGTAGGAATTGTGTTAATTGCTCTAAGTTTAATATCAATTATAAAGCTTGGTGCAGTTGGTAAAGCTTGTGTATTCTTTTTTCGCTTCTTTTTAGGTGAATGGTATATGGTCGCTTTAATAGGCATCATTTGGCTAGCTGTCTATTTAATGATTAAAAGAGAATGGCCATTCTTTTTTGGTCGTAAGCTATGCGGTATATATATTTTTCTAATCAGTTTATTGTTATTAAGTCATGTGAAATTATTTGAATTATTAAGCCGTGAGGGACATGTGAAAAATCCAAGTGTGTTACAAAGTACTTGGGAATTATTTTGGAAAGAAGTGAAGGGAGATACATCAACACCAGATATGGGTGGTGGTATAATTGGTGCGATTTTATTTGCTGTGTCTCACTTCTTATTTGATTCTCTAGGAACAAAAATACTGTGTATGGTCCTAATTGTAATTGGCTTCATTCTTATAACTGGGAAATCCATTGGTACTGTCTTTGAAAAATTGGGTGCTCGTATAAAAGAGTTTGTCAGCCATCAATGGGAAATGTCCAAAAATGATTTAAAAGAATGGAAAATAGATCGAAAAGAAAAGAAAGAACAGAAAAAAATAGACGCTATGGTTGAGGAATCAGTTATTGAGGAAAAACAACAAGTAGATTCTGACAAAGAAATTAAACCAATTATATCGAGTTTTACAGAAAGAGCTTATACTCCTGAGGAAATGGATAAGCCACAACATGAACCTGATAACCCTTCTATTTCTACAAAAAGTGAAGAAATAGCAGAAGAAGATTTAGCACCGAATATTACGTTTACAGAAGTTGAAAATGAAGATTATCAATTACCACCTATTTCATTATTGAAAAGACCAAAAGCAACAGATCAAAGCAGAGAATATAATTTAATTCATGCGAATGCTGCAAAATTAGAAAGAACCTTTCAAAGCTTTGGAGTTAAAGCACGTGTGACGCAGGTGCATTTAGGTCCAGCTGTAACAAAATATGAAGTGCATCCAGATGTAGGTGTAAAGGTTAGTAAAATAGTCAGTCTCAGTGATGATATTGCTCTTGCGCTCGCTGCAAAGGATATACGAATGGAAGCACCCATTCCTGGAAAATCAGCGATTGGTATTGAAGTGCCAAATTCAGAAGTAGCAGTTGTCTCGTTAAGAGAAGTACTAGAAGCAAAAGAATTGGACAAGCCTGAATCTAAATTACAAATTGGTTTAGGACGCGATATCACAGGGGAAGCAGTCCTGGCAGAGCTAAATAAAATGCCCCATCTTTTAGTAGCTGGTGCGACCGGTAGTGGGAAAAGTGTATGTATAAATGGAATCATAACTAGTATTCTTATGAGGGCAAAACCACATGAAGTCAAATTAATGATGGTTGACCCAAAAATGGTTGAATTAAATGTGTATAATGGTGTTCCCCATTTACTGGCACCCGTAGTTACAGATGCCAAAAAAGCATCACAAGCACTTAAAAAAGTTGTAAGTGAGATGGAACGTCGCTATGAATTATTTTCGCACACGGGAACTAGGAATATTGAAGGGTATAATGATCATGTAAAAAAACATAATTTAGAAACTGGAGAAAAGCAACCATTACTCCCATACATAGTCGTAATTGTGGATGAGCTGGCTGATCTTATGATGGTCGCTTCAAATGATGTGGAGGACTCAATCACTAGACTTGCTCAAATGGCTCGTGCAGCAGGAATTCATTTAATCATTGCCACTCAAAGACCATCAGTTGATGTTATAACAGGGGTTATTAAAGCAAATATACCATCTAGAATTGCATTTGCTGTTTCATCGGCAACCGATTCTCGGACCATTCTTGACATGGGTGGAGCTGAGAAACTATTAGGAAGAGGAGATATGCTGTTTCTTCCTGTTGGTGCATCGAAACCAGTACGTGTACAAGGGGCATTTCTCTCAGATGATGAGGTAGAGGAAGTGGTAGACTTTGTTATATCTCAACAAAAGGCCCAATACCAAGAGGAAATGATTCCAGATGATATAACTGAAACAATTGAGGAAGTCGACGATGAACTTTATGATGATGCCGTTCAACTGATTGCTGAAATGCAAACAGCCTCAGTCTCAATGTTGCAACGGCGGTTTCGGATTGGTTATACAAGAGCAGCTCGATTAATTGATGAAATGGAAGTAAGAGGTGTAGTTGGTCCTTATGAAGGAAGTAAACCAAGGGTCGTTCTTATACCAAAACCTTCAGAAGAACAAAGCTCATGATGAGGAAAGTTAATTTCCTCATCTTTTTTTATACTCTATATTTAAAACAACAATTTAAACACGATTTTTTCACTTGTGTTGGACAATATGTGTGGCTCCAATTCAGGTTGTGGAACACATAATTCCCTAATCGGCTCCAAAATGTGTATCCAGAACTGTTTATGGAACACATAATTCACTCCTCAGCTACATAATCAGTTTCATATACCTATTATTGGAATTAAAGGAAAATTTCCTGCGCAGTCTGTCGGATTGGAGTGAACGTTTACACTTTTTATTATTAGGATTATTGCCAATTTTCGTCTTTAGTCGCTTTTTTTCGACAAAAGCGAAAAATTATATTTATTATCCTTCAAAAAAATGATATAGTAATTTCGATTAGTAGGAATAATTGATCAGAGGTCTGATGACTTATAAGAATGTTTGGGGGTCCATTTATGTTAATTAAATCAGATAGTCGGCATCTTTATCTCCAAGTGATCGATAGAATTAAAAAAGATATCGATACAGGAGTATATAAAGAAAAGGAAAAATTGCCATCTGAATTTGACTTAGCAAAACAGTTAGGGATTAGTCGGGCGACATTGCGTGAGGCACTTCGAATTCTCGAGGAAGAAAACGTTATCACCCGTCGTCATGGTGTTGGTACATTTGTAAATCCAAAGCCATTATTTACTTCAGGTATTGAGCATTTATATAGTGTGACCGATATGATTATCCATGGCGGAATGGAACCTGGAACGATTTTTTTAAGTTCAAAGACTCAGGAATCGACAGAGGAAGATATGAATCGTTTTTTATGTAATGAAGAAGAGGATATCGCTGTCATTGAAAGGGTAAGAACTGCAAATGGTAATCCAGTAGTTTACTGTATTGATAAAATACCAGAAAAGCTCTTTCCTTGGGAATATTCATATAATGATAGCTCGTTCTTCAATATTTTAGAGCAAAAAAACGGCAAAAGGATTACACATGCGGTGACACAAATAGAGCCAATAGGCTACCATGAAAAGATTTCACCCATACTCGAATGTGATCCTGAAACCGCTCTATTAGTTCTAAAACAGCTTCATTACAATGAGGACGATAAACCAGTTCTATACTCTGTTAATTATTTCAAGGCAGATAAATTCAGTTTTCACGTTGTTAGAAAACGAATCTAGTTTTTATTCTTACTAAATCATAAAAATAGGGGGTACAAAAAGTGAAAAAGCGCAAAATTGGTTTCGCTCTCTCACTAGTGCTAGCTGCAGGAACACTATTAGGTGCTTGTGGTACAAGTGATAAGGAAGAAGGTTCAACAGGCAAGGGAGACAAGAAAAAGGAATTTACTGTTGCTTTAGTGACTGATGTTGGTGGTGTTGATGACAAATCATTTAACCAATCAGCATGGGAAGGTCTAAAAAAATTTGGTGAAGATAATGGATTGGAAAAAGGTACAGATGGTTATCACTACCTTCAATCAAAATCTGACGCCGATTATAAAACAAACCTAAATACAGCAGTTCGTAATAAATTTGATTTAATTTATGGAATTGGTTATAAATTAAAGCCAGCTATAGAAGAAGTCGCTAAACAAAGAAAAGACAGTCACTTCGCGATTGTTGATGATGTGATTACAGATAGAGATAATGTTGCAAGTATTACGTTTAAAGAACATGAAGGTTCATTCTTAGTTGGTGTAGTAGCAGGCTTGACAACTAAATCAAATAAGGTTGGATTTATTGGTGGTACAGATAGTGACCTTATTAATAAATTTGCTGCTGGATTCCAAGCAGGTGTAAAAGCGGTTAAACCTGATGCAGATGTGAAAATTGAATTTGCAGGTGCATTTGACAAAGCAGATAAGGGTCAATCAATGGCATCTGCGATGTACAAATCAGGTATTGATATTATTTATCATGCGGCCGGTGGAACTGGTAATGGCGTATTCACAGAAGCGAAAAACTTAAAACAAAAAGATCCGAATAGTAATGTTTGGGTAATTGGTGTTGACCGCGACCAAGTGGATGAAGGACAAGTAAAAGTAGACGGCAAAGACTATAATGTAACTTTAACATCTATGATTAAACGTGTAGATTTAGCAGTTGAAGATTTATCTAAAAAAGCAAAAGACGGGAAATTCCCTGGTGGAGAACATATTGAATATGGTATCAATGAAGATGCTGTAGGTATTGCACCTTCCCAAGAGAATTTAACACCTGAAGTGCTTAAAGCTGTTGATGAATGGAAAGAAAAAATTATGAATGGTGAAATTGAAGTGCCATTAAAACCGACAAAATAATTGTAATTATGGGGCTGTCTAATACATCATTTTAGACAGTCCTAAAAAGATTTTTAATAAAAAGTAAAATCATTTTTTACTTTTTATTTAGAATCTTTTGCCATTATAAAATTTTATTGATAGGGTGTTGAATGCTGCTTTGTAAAAGCTAAACTGCAGGCTTTTACACCCAATAAAAGAATCAGTGACTTTTATAATGTTTGTAGCTCTTTTCTCAGTGAAATGAAAGGGATGGCGGTCTAAAGCTGAAAGTTATTATTAATACTTTACTTAAATAGCCACGTTGTTTGAGAAAAGAGCCTTAATAAAAAAGCGGGTCACCTTTAAAAGGAGGGTTTAGGGTGGAGTATGTTATAGAAATGTTAGGGATTCGCAAAGAATTTCCTGGTATTGTTGCGAATGATGACATTACCTTGCAAGTCAAGAAAGGGGAAATTCATGCACTTTTAGGTGAAAATGGAGCTGGAAAATCGACCTTAATGAATGTTCTTTTCGGTTTATACCAGCCTGAAAAAGGAGAAATTCGAGTTAAAGGTAAAAAAGTGAATATTACTAATCCTAATATCGCCAATGACTTAGGAATTGGAATGGTTCATCAGCATTTTATGCTAGTGGATACTTTTACCGTCACTGAAAATATTATTCTAGGAAAAGAGCCTAAATCATCGGGTACGATAGATATTAAAAAAGCAGAAAAGGAAGTTCGTGAAATATCTGAAAAGTATGGTTTATCAGTTAACCCAAAAGCAAAAATAGCTGATATTTCAGTTGGTATGCAGCAACGTGTTGAAATCTTAAAAACATTGTATCGCGGGGCAGAAATTATTATATTTGATGAACCAACAGCAGTGTTGACACCCCAAGAGATTACCGAATTAATTCAAATAATGAAAACACTTATTAAAGAAGGGAAATCCATCATATTAATTACACACAAACTGAAGGAAATTATGGAGGTTTGTGATCAGGTTACAGTTATTCGGAAGGGGAAAGGCATAGGAACTGTTAATGTGAAAGAAACAAATCCTAATGAACTGGCGAATTTAATGGTTGGACGTGAAGTAGTGTTCACTACACAAAAAATCCCTTCCAATCCAAAACAAAATGTATTAGAAATAAAAGATTTGGTTGTCAAGGATTCTAGAGGAGTTCCTGCTGTACGAGGGTTAAACTTAAATGTTCGTGCTGGTGAAATTATTGGAATTGCTGGTGTTGATGGAAATGGACAAACAGAGCTTATTGAGGCAATTACTGGCTTGAGAAAATCGGAAAGCGGTTCGATTAAAATAAATGAAAAAGAGATTCGTAATTTAAAGCCAAGGAAAATTACTGAATCCGGAGTAGGCCATATTCCGGAGGATCGGCATAAGCATGGTTTAGTTTTAGATTTTCCTATTGGAGAAAATATTGTATTACAAACCTATTATCAGAAGCCTTACTCGAAAAATGGGATATTGAATTTTAAACAAATCTATCAGAAAGCAACAAAGCTAATACAAGAATTTGATGTTCGTACACCAAGTGAATATACATTAGCTCGTTCTTTATCTGGAGGAAATCAGCAAAAGGCTATTATTGGACGCGAAGTAGATAGAAATCCCGATTTATTAATTGCTGCTCAGCCTACTAGGGGATTGGATGTTGGGGCAATTGAATTTATTCATAAGCGACTGATTGAACAAAGAGATAATGGAAAAGCTGTTTTGCTTATATCCTTTGAGCTTGATGAAATCTTGAATGTCAGTGATAGAATCGCAGTTATATATGAAGGAACAATTGTTGCAATAGTTGATCCTAAAACAACAACAGAGCAAGAGCTAGGCCTATTAATGGCTGGATCGAAAGGTCAGGAAGCAGGTGAACAAACAAATGTCTAATCGTTTAATTAATATACTTATACCAATCATTTCTGTTTTATTAGGGCTAATTGCAGGAGCAATTATCATGCTTATTAGTGGATATAATCCGATAAGTGGATATCTTGCTTTATGGAATGGAGCGTTTGGTGATTCCTTTTATATTGGTGAAACTTTTCGTCAAGTAACACCATATATTTTAGCGGGCTTAGCTGTCGCATTTGCTTTCCGAACAGGTCTATTTAATATCGGTGTAGAAGGTCAGCTATTAGTTGGATGGATTGTTTCGGTTTGGGTTGGATTGACCTTTGATTTACCAAAGATCATCCATTTACCTCTAGCCATAATTGCAGCGGTTATTGCAGGGGCTATTTGGGGGTTTATTCCTGGATTATTAAAGGCAAAGTTCCGAGTTCATGAAGTAATTGTGACAATCATGATGAATTATATTGCACTGCATGTATCCAATTATATTATTAGAAATGTACTATCTGATGAATCAGACACTACTGCAGAAGTACCAGCTTCAGCTTCACTAAAATCGGACTTTCTACAAAGCATTACAGATTTTTCAAGTCTTCATAATGGAATTTATTTGTCAATTATTGCTGCAATTATCATGTGGTTTTTACTTGAAAAAACAACAAAAGGTTATGAACTTAGATCTGTAGGCTTCAATCAACATGCATCACATTATGCTGGGATGAATGTGAATCGGAATATTATCTATTCAATGGCCATTTCAGGAGCATTTGCAGGTCTAGCTGGTGCGATGGAAGGTTTAGGGACATTTGGCTTTGCATTCTTACAATCTAGCTTTTCTGGTGTTGGATTTGATGGTATTGCCGTTGCATTATTAGGGGGAAATACGGCATTCGGTGTGGTTATTGCCTCCATTCTTTTTGGTGGTTTAAGAGTAGGTTCCTTAAATATGCCGATTGATGCGAATGTACCTAATGAATTAGTTGAAATTGTTATTGCATTAATTATTTTCTTCGTTGCTTCAAGCTACATGATTAAATGGCTCATTACTCGTTTTAAAAGGGAGGCGAAATAAGTGGATTTAATGACTGCACTTGAAATTATTGTAACATCTTCCCTTTTAGTTGCTGGACCACTTATTTTTACAGCACTAGGTGGAGTTTTTTCTGAACGTTCTGGGGTTGTTAATATTGGTTTGGAAGGCTTAATGATAATCGGAGCTTTTAGTTCGATCGTTTTTAACTTAACATTTGCTGACACTTTTGGAGCTGCAACACCATGGGTTGCACTTATTGTTGCTATGATTGCAGGGGCAATCGTTTCTTTACTACATGCATTAGCATCGATAACCTTTAGGGCGGATCAGACGGTCAGTGGTGTAGCGATTAACTTCTTTGCTCTTGGTTTATCTTTATTTCTTGTAAAGAAATGGTATGACAAAGGGCAAACTGATTTTATTAAAGAAAATTTTAGAAAAATAGATATACCGTTTCTAAGTGATATACCAGTAATAGGAGATTTATTCTTTAGTGGGGTCACATATGCTTCGTATTTAGCTATCATTTTGTCCTTTGTTGTGTGGTTTGTTATATACAAAACCCCTTTTGGATTAAGACTTCGCTCAGTGGGTGAACACCCTGCCGCAGCTGATACAATGGGGATTAACGTAACAAAAATGCGTTATATTGGCGTTATGTTATCTGGTGTTTTTGGAGGGTTAGGTGGTGCAGTATATGCACAAACAATCACACTTGATTTTAGCCACTCTACAATTACAGGACAAGGCTTTATGGCATTAGCTGCAATGATTTTTGGAAAATGGCATCCACTTGGTGCAATGGGCGCTGCACTATTCTTTGGATTCGCTCAAAGTTTAAGTATTGTTGGTGGAGATATTCCTTTCTTAAAGGATATTCCAAGTGTTTATTTACTTATTGCTCCATACGTATTAACAATTTTAGCTCTTGCTGGATTTATAGGGCGTGCAGATGCACCAAAGGCAAGCGGAATTCCTTATATTAAGGGACAAAGATAGGTTTAGCAAAAGGCTCCGAATCATTCGGGGTCTTTTGTTTATTAGAAAGCTTTCTTAATAGATGGAAGAACCATTTTTTTTAAATCCATCGGATGAACTATGCGCTAAGCTATTTTTAAACGGTAAATACTTGTAGGACATTATCTATAACATGTATAGTAAGAATAACTTCATAACAAAATAGTAAAAGAAAGCTAAAGGAGGATTGGCTATGTCTGTTGCAAATGAAATGGTTATTAAGACTGAAGGATTTACGTTACATATAGTAAAAACCAATAAATATAAAACCAATACACTTGTATGGAAAATGAAAGCCCCCTTGAATGCCGAAACAGTAACTCTTCGTGCACTTCTATTGAATGTATTACAAAGTAGTACAAAAAAGTATCCAACAACTACAGCATTACGAACATATCTAGATGATTTATATGGTGCAGGCTTCTTTGTTGATTTAGCAAAGAAGGGAGAACAACATATTATGTCGTTTTCAATTGATATTGCAAATGAAAAGTTTCTTAAGGATTCCACCCCACTCCTTCAAAAAGGTATAGATTTTTTAGCAGAGGTATTATTGAATCCAAACATTGAGAATGAAAGCTTTCATCAAGAAACAGTTGAGAAAGAGAAACGCATCTTAAAGCAAAGAATCCAATCCATTTATGATGATAAAATGCGTTACTCGAATGTTCGATTAGTGGAGGAAATGTGTAAGGGTGAACCTTATGCACTCGATGCAAACGGAATAGCATCTAAAGTAGAAGAGATTACACCGCAAAATCTATTTGATTATTATAAAAAAGCAATAAGTGAAGATGAACTACACTTATACATCATTGGTGATGTGAATGAAAATGAAGTAGAAACATTTTGTAGGAACCTCCAGTTTGAAAATCGTTCACCTATTCAACTAGAACGTAAAGAAGGAAGTAATGTTAAAGAAGTAAAAGAAATTAAGGAAAAACAAGATGTAAAACAAGGAAAGCTGAATATCGGATATCGTACAAACGTCCATTTTGGCGATCAAGATTATTTTGCACTCCAAGTATTCAATGGGATTTTTGGAGGGTTTTCACATTCAAAGTTATTTATTAATGTACGTGAAAAAGCTAGTTTAGCCTATTATGCCGCGAGTAGGTTAGAAAGCCATAAAGGATTATTGATGGTAATGAGCGGAATAGAAGCAAAAAATTATGATCAAGCAATAACCATCATAAGAGAACAGATGGACGCGATGAAAAAAGGTGATTTCACAGATCAAGAAATCGAGCAAACAAAAGCAGTTATAAATAATCAGCTCCTTGAAACGACAGATACATCTAGGGGATTGGTTGAAATTCTTTATCATAACGTAATCGCCAATCAAAATTTTACTGTGGATGATTGGATTCAAGGGATAAATAAAATTTCGAAACATGATATTATTGATGTCGCGAAAAAAATTGAATTAGATACAATCTATTTTCTAACTGGATTGGAGGGAAATGGAGAATGAAGAAAATTGCTTTTGACCAATTGAAGGAAACACTTTATCATGAAAAAATGGAAAATGGGTTAAATGTTTATATATTACCGAAGCAAGGGTTTAGCAAAACCTTTGCAACTTTTACGACTAAATATGGTTCAATTGATAATGACTTTGTTCCGTTGAATTCAACTGAATATAATCATGTTCCAGATGGAATTGCTCACTTTCTTGAGCATAAACTATTTGAAAAAGAAGATGGCGATGTGTTTCAGCAATTTAGTAAACAAGGTGCATCTGCCAACGCTTTTACGACCTTTAATCGGACTGCCTATCTGTTTTCGAGTACATCTAATGTGGAAAAGAATCTAGAAACCTTAATCGATATGGTACAGAGTCCATATTTTACAGAAAAAACAGTAGAGAAAGAAAAAGGGATTATTGGTCAGGAAATAACCATGTATGATGATAATCCTGATTGGCGCTTATATTTTGGGGTAATAGAAAATATGTATCAGCATCATCCCGTAAAAATTGACATTGCTGGAACGATTGAATCAATTTCCCATATTACAGATCAGCTACTATATGAATGTTACAATACATTTTACCATCCGAGTAATATGCTTTTATTTGTAGTTGGTCCCGTTGATCCTGATCAAATCATGAATCTTATTCGAGATAATCAAAATAAGAAAGATTATAAGGATATGTCGGAAATCAAGCGTCGTTTCGAAGATGAACCATCTAGCGTTGCTGAGAAAAAGAAGGTTCTACAAATGAATGTTCAAACACCTAAATGTCTGGTAGGAGTAAAAGCTTGTGATGTGGCACAAAGTGGAAAAGAAATGCTGAAAAATGAGCTGACGATTAATTTATTATTAGACATCCTTTTTGGAAAAAGCTCAAAGAGCTATTATGAACTATATAATGAAGGATTAATTGATGAAACGTTTTCATATGATTACACACAGGAAGAGGGTTTTGGTTTTTCAATGGTTGGTGGAGATACCGAAAAGCCTGATGAACTTTCAGAACGTATACAATCGATTATGATGGAAGCGAAAAGTGGGAAATATTTAACGGAAGAATCCCTAGAAAGAACGAAGAAGAAAAAAATAGGTGGATTTTTACGTCAATTAAATTCACCTGACTATATTGCGAATCAGTTTACAAGGTATTCATTTAATGAAATGAATCTTTTTGATGTTGTACCGACATTAGAAGAGATTACTTTTAATGATTTAAAAAAATCAGCAGAGCAGTTTTTTGAAGAAGATCGCTTTACCGTTTGTCAGGTAATACCAAATAAATAAAAGGTTAAAAAAGTAAATGAGAAACTCGGAGATTCCGGGTTTTTCTATTTTGTTTGTTCTAAAATGGAAAAACTTATTGAATTGGAAATACTATTAAAATTTCAGGAAGATATGTCTTTTTATTAAAAAGGAGTATGCTTTGAATAGGAGAGGATAGATAAATGAAGAAATATGCACTTATAACTGGTGCAAGTGGGGGAATTGGTTCGGAAACAGCTCACACAATGGCTAAAGAAGGCTGGAACTTATACTTACATTATAACCACAATAAAGTGGCGATGGAGAGACTATTAGCCGAGCTTTCAATATATAATCTAGAACTGATTCCGATTCAAGCAGATCTATCTACTGACTCAGGGATTGATAAGCTATTGAATAATATTTTTCATATTGATGCGATTTGTTATGTAAGTGGAATATCCCATTACGGGCTTTTTGTGGATACTGATGACCAAATCATTGAAAAAATGTGGAAAATACATGTACATGCACCAATGGTTATTATAAAAAAATTATTACCAAAATTAATGAAAAATGAACAATCCTATGTTGTTCTTGTTAGTTCAATATGGGGACAAACGGGTGCTTCATGTGAGGTAATCTATTCAACTGCTAAAGGAGCTCAAATCTCTTTTGTAAAAGCACTAAGTAAAGAGGTTGCACAAAGTGGTGTAAGAATTAATGCAGTAGCACCGGGTGCTGTTAATACACAAATGATGGGGATATTTTCAGAAGATGAAAAAATAGCACTGGAAGAGGAAATTCCAATGGGAAGACTTGCGAATCCATGTGAAATTGCTGAAACTATCCAATTCCTTCTTTCAGAAAAGGCCTCATATATTACTGGTCAGGTTTTGGCAGTAAATGGGGGCTGGTATACATAATAATAAATGAATAAAACCTCCGTTCTCAGAACAAAATAACATCGTACTTAATTTAAGGAGGTTGAAAGTATGTCAGTGTTAGAAAGCTGGGATCAATGGAAAGACTTTCTTGGTGATCGGTTAAATCAAGCGAAGCAACAAGGAATGTCTCAGGAAACAATTAACCAACTAGCTGAACAGGTTGGAGATTACCTAGCACAACAGGTAGATCCTAAAAATGAACAGCAACGAGTACTTTCTGATTTATGGTCCGTTGCATCACAAGAAGAACAACAAGCCATTGCAAATGTTATGGTTAAGCTTGTCCAAAATAATGGAACACATTAATTGCTGTAAACGCTGAGGGGAAAACACCCCTCTTTTTTTACATCCAAAAATGTCTAAAATTGTATAAAGAACTGTAAAAATCCTCTTATATAGTAAAAATAAACGATTTTTTATCGAAACATGGCTAGTTTTTCCTTTCATCTTATAGAGAAATCATTTATTATAGAAGCTAACGGATATAGAATAATGTCGTGGTGGGGAGTTTATGAATCGTAAAGAATGGTATTTAGAATATGAAATTCAAATAAACCGCCCAGGTCTTTTAGGGGATATTTCTTCATTACTTGGTATGCTATCAATTAATATTATTAGCATTAATGGTGTTGATGATGGTAGAAGGGGCCTGCTTTTATTAGTAAAAAGTGAAGAACAAATTGCAAGATTAGAATCTATCTTAGCTACAATGGAAACCATTAAAGTAACGAAAATTCGCGAACCAAAATTAAGAGATAAACTTGCGGTTCGGCATGGTCGATATATACAAAGAGATGCCGACGATAAAAAAACCTTTCGATTTATCAGGGATGAATTAGGTTTGCTTGTCGATTTTATGGCAGAGTTATTTAAGCAAGAAGGACATAAGTTGATTGGTATTCGGGGAATGCCACGTGTAGGGAAAACAGAATCAGTAGTTGCTGCAAGTGTTTGTGCAAGTAAAAAATGGTTATTTGTTTCATCTACATTGTTAAAACAAACGATACGAAATCAATTAATTAAAGATGAATATAGTTCAAATAATATATTTATATTGGATGGAATAGTTTCCACACAGAGAGCTGATGAACGTCACTGGCAGCTTGTCCGGGAAATTATGCGTTTACCTGCAGTTAAGGTAATCGAACATCCTGATATATTTGTTCAGAACTCAGAATACTCATTAGAGGATTTTGACTATATTATAGAACTGCGTGACAATCCGGAACAAGAAATTACATATGAAGTAATACAGAAAAATAACTTTTTTAGTGATTCGGGTTTTGGTGGATTTGATTATTAGATTGGCAGGTGTTCAGGTGTGACAGAATTAGGAAGTCGCTTGAAAGAAGCAAGACAAGCGAAAGGACTTAGTTTAGATGATTTACAGGAAATCACCAAAATACAAAAACGCTATTTAAAAGGGATCGAAGAAGGAAATTATGATATGATGCCTGGAAAGTTTTATGTTCGGGCATTTATTAAACAATATGCAGAGGCAGTTGGATTAGAAACTGAACAGATTTTTGAAGAATATAAACGGGAAGTACCTGATGTTTACAATGAAGACTTACCAGAGCAAATTTCTCGTGTACAATCAAGAAAAACAGTTGCACCTAGTACTTCAAAAATGTTAGACATTTTTCCAAAAATACTTGTTGCTGTTTTTATTATTGCTGCAATTGCTCTTGTTTATTATTTAGTTACTAATTTCGCTGGTTCTGGTTCAAAGGATAAGCTGGGTAACTCAAAGGATACACCAATAGAAACACAGCCAGTGAAAGAAAAAAATAAACCGGTAGCACAGGATAAAGAAGATAAAACGAAAGATAATACTACTCAAGATAAAAATGATAACAATCAAAATGATGCAAACAAAAAAGATGAAGAAGATAAAAAAGCAGAAACTCCTGCCCAGGAAGTAAAAGTGATATCTGCTAGTGGGAGAAATTCTACTTATCAATTAGTGAATAGTGAAAAATTTGAAGTGAAATTAGTTTCAACTGGTCGTACATGGGTAAACATGAAGAATGGCCAAGGTCATTCATTCTTCCAAGGAACATTAGAAGAAGGAAAGAGTCAAGCTGTTGATTTTTCAAATGAAACTGAAGCATATCTAGTTATTGGTAATGCTACCCAAACTGAAATTTACATAAATGATCAAAAGCTAGAGTTTGCCGTTCCACCTAGTGAAAGTACCAGTCAAAATATAACAATTCAATTTGAAAAAACTAAAACTGAATAGTCATCGATTGATGGCTATTTTTCTGGAGGAAAGATTCGTGAATTTACCAAATAAAATTACTGTATTACGAGTTTGTTTAATACCAATATTTGTGATTATTATGGTAGCACCGTTTGATTGGGGTACTATAAACTTATTAAGTGCTGAGATGCCTGTTACCCACTTTGTGGCTGCATTAATCTTTATTGTAGCTTCTGCGACTGATTGGGTTGATGGACATTATGCTAGGAAACTGAATTTAGTAACGAATTTAGGGAAGTTTTTAGATCCTTTAGCAGATAAATTACTAGTTTCTGCAGCATTTATTATATTAGTTGAACTTGGATTTGCTCCATCTTGGATGATCATAGTGATCATTAGTCGTGAATTTGCAGTAACTGGTTTACGAGCGATTCTAGCAGCAAGTGAAGGAGAAGTAGTAGCTGCTGCTATGCTTGGAAAAATTAAAACATGGACACAAATTGTTGCCATCGCATTATTGTTGTTACATAATTTTCCTTTTGGAGAAGGTGGATTTCCCCTTGGAATGATTGCATTATGGGTTGCATTATTTTTTACTGTTTGGTCCGGATGGGATTATTTCTATAAAAATCGCCACATTTTTGTCAATTCAAAATAAGTATCAGTGGAGGTGATTGATATGAATGCTGAAATTATCGCTGTTGGTTCAGAGCTATTATTAGGTCAAATTGTTAATACCAATGCAAAGTTTATTTCGAAAGGCTTGGCCGAAATCGGTGTAAATGTATTCCATCATACCGTTGTAGGGGATAACCCTGAACGGTTAAAGAAAAGTATTGAAATCGCTGAACAACGAGCAGACTTAATTATTTTTACTGGTGGCCTTGGACCGACAAAAGATGATTTAACAAAGGAAACGATTGCTAAGCATCTGAATACGAAGCTTGTTCAAGACGATGAGGCTATGGATTCAATTGAAGCCTACTTTCAACGAACAAAAAGAGTGATGACAGAAAATAATAAAAAACAAGCACTGATTTTGGAAGGTGCCAAAGTATTGCCAAATGATTATGGTATGGCACCTGGGATGCTGTTACAGCAAGAAGAGCAATATTATATGCTACTTCCTGGACCTCCACATGAAATGGAACCGATGTTTACTCATTATGGTATTCTTGCGATCCAAGAAAAGATGGGAACGATTGAAAAAATCGAATCTAGAGTTTTAAGGTTTTTTGGTATTGGTGAAGCTGAGCTGGAAACTAGAGTTGAAAGTATTTTGGAACGCCAATCTAATCCAACTATTGCCCCTCTTGCAGCAAATGGTGAGGTAACGCTAAGAATTACGGCAAAACACACATCAATTGAAGAGGCGAAAAAATTAATCGATAAAACTGAGGAAGAAATTCTTCATCTTGTCGGCGATTATTTTTATGGTTATGATGAGACAACCATCATGGCTGAAGTAATTAAGCAATTGGAAAAGGAAAAACTAACGATAGCATGTGCAGAAAGTTTAACTGCTGGTTTGTTTCAATCGGAAATGGCGTCCCATTCTGGAGTCAGTTCAATTTTCAAAGGTGGAATTGTCTGTTACTCGAATGAAGCAAAAGTGAAGCTTGTTCAGGTACAAGAGAATACGATTGAACAATATGGTGCAGTAAGCCGAGAGACGGCTATTGAGCTAGCAGAAAATATTCTCCAATTACTAGATTCTGATATTGGAATTAGTTTTACAGGAGTTGCTGGGCCTGATAAGCTGGAAAATAAGCCGGCCGGTACGGTATGGATTGGAATTGCAAGAAAAAATAAACCAACTAAGACCTATTTACTAGACCTCGCAAGCAGTAGAAATGGAAATCGAGTTCGAACGGTCAAATATGGTTGTTATTATCTATTAAAAGAATTAGTATGAAGCAGAACGGTATGATTGTACCGTTCTTTTTGCTCTTTCTACCAGAGAATTGCAGAATACGAAAAATCAATTTTTAACTTTGATAGGTACTTATTTTTACATATATTTTGGTTAAAAAAAGTAATTCTAATGAAAATAACCTAAAAAAAAGACGAATAAATGTTCGTCATTTTACTTGGCAAACTATGAAAAAACGGTTATAGTAAAGATAGATTTATTAAGCAAATTTCTTTGAAATTTCTAATCATAAAGGAGGAAATTTAGTGAATGATCGTCAAGCAGCCTTAGATATGGCGTTAAAACAAATAGAAAAACAGTTTGGTAAAGGTTCAGTAATGAAACTTGGGGAACAAACTGATAGAAGAATTTCAACTGTTCCTAGTGGATCATTGGCCCTTGATGTAGCGTTAGGTGTTGGCGGATACCCAAGAGGACGTGTAATAGAAATCTATGGTCCAGAAAGCTCAGGTAAAACAACTGTTGCCCTACATGCTATTGCAGAGGTACAAGCTAAGGGTGGGCAAGCAGCGTTTATCGATGCTGAGCATGCACTAGATCCTGTATATGCCCAAAAATTAGGTGTTAATATTGATGAACTACTGTTATCTCAGCCAGATACTGGGGAGCAAGCGTTAGAAATTGCGGAAGCTCTTGTTCGTAGTGGAGCAATTGATATTATCGTTATCGATTCTGTTGCAGCACTTGTACCTAAAGCGGAAATTGAAGGTGAAATGGGTGACTCCCATGTCGGATTACAAGCACGCTTAATGTCACAGGCATTGCGTAAATTATCTGGTGCAATCAACAAGTCAAAAACAATCGCGATCTTCATTAACCAAATAAGGGAAAAAGTAGGGGTTATGTTCGGGAATCCTGAAACGACTCCTGGCGGCCGTGCACTTAAGTTTTATTCATCTGTACGTCTTGAGGTTCGTCGTGCAGAACAGTTGAAACAAGGAAATGATATTGTTGGAAATAAAACAAAAGTAAAAGTAGTAAAAAATAAAGTGGCACCACCTTTCCGCGTTGCAGAAGTAGATATTATGTATGGTGAAGGAATTTCTAAAGAAGGCGAAATCATTGATATGGCTTCTGAATTAGATATCGTTCAAAAAAGTGGATCATGGTATTCTTATAATGATGAACGTTTAGGTCAAGGTCGGGAAAATGCGAAGCTATTCCTTAAGGAAAATCCTGAATTGCGCAATGAGGTTATGATGAAAATACGCGATCATTATGGATTAGATGATCAAAAAACTGCCCCTGCTGAGGAAGAGCAAGAGGAATTTGATATTTAAATCATTGTTCTCTCCTAAAAAAGTGTTCTCATAAAAGTGAAATTTTTCTAGCTGACTATCTAGATTTAAAAATCTAAATAAGAATGAAAAGTAAATTTATAGAACGAAAAATATATAGCAAAGTCACTTCATTTATTGATGGCTTTGCTTTTTCTATTGTTTAGGATGACTAGTTTCATTGAATTAATATAGTAGGTTTAGTGGCCCAATAATAGATTGACAAGAAATAATACATACTATCAAAACAAATATAATGTTTCTTTCCTTCCTTTATAAAAAAATGATCAGTTTAAATAAAGCACAAACAGTTGGACAACTTTACATAAAATGTTAATCACGTTGGATAAGTCCTTGACAATAAAATGACACAACTATAAAATTAATATGTATAATTTTATTTTTTTAAAATTTGATTTTTAAGCCCTAGCGCTGTATATTGAAACCTATGTAACAATGTAGCAGCCGACATGTTTGAGACATGATAAAAGTTCATAGCAAGGGGAGGTGAAATAATGGAATTATTAAGTGTAATCATCTCCATTTTGCTTGGCCTCGTCGGTGTAGTTGTTGGCTATCTTTTACGCAAATCCATAGCTGAAGCAAAAATAACAGGAGCAAAAAATGCAGCAGAGCAAATTTTAGAAGATGCAACTCGTGATGCTGAAAACTTGAAAAAAGAAGCCCTGTTAGAAGCGAAGGATGAAAATCATAAGCTTCGTACTGATATTGAACGTGAACTTCGTGAACGAAGAAATGAATTGCAAAAACAAGAAAATCGATTATTGCAAAAGGAGGAGAACCTCGATCGTAAGGATGAATCACTTGACAAGCGTGAAGCAACACTTGAAAAGAAAGAGGACTCTCTAAATTTCAGACAACAACATATTGAAGAGATGGAAAGCAAAGTGGATGAGATGGTACAGAAACAGAAGTCTGAATTAGAACGTATCTCTAGCCTTACCCGCGATGAAGCAAAAGCAATTATTATTCAAAAAGTTGAAAATGAGCTTTCACATGATTTAGGAATGATGATTAAAGAAAGCGAAAATCGTGCGAAAGAAGAAGCGGATAAAAAGGCGAAAAATATTCTTTCTCTTGCCATTCAGCGTTGTGCTGCAGAACATGTTGCTGAAACAACAGTTTCTGTAGTAAACTTACCGAATGATGAAATGAAAGGGCGAATTATCGGTCGTGAAGGACGGAATATTCGAACATTAGAAACGTTGACTGGAATCGACCTTATCATAGATGATACGCCAGAGGCGGTAATCCTTTCAGGTTTTGATCCGATTCGTAGAGAAACGGCTCGTATTGCATTAGAGAAGCTAGTTCAAGACGGACGCATCCATCCAGCACGAATTGAAGAAATGGTGGATAAAGCAAGAAGAGAAGTAGACGAACATATTCGTGAAATTGGTGAACAAACTACCTTTGAAGTGGATGTACATGGACTTCATCCAGATTTAATTAAGATATTAGGTCGAATGAAATTCCGTACTAGCTATGGTCAAAATGTCCTTAAGCATTCAATTGAAGTTGCTCATCTCTCAGGGCTTCTGGCAGCCGAGCTAGGAGAAGACGCAAGATTAGCTCGTCGTGCAGGATTGCTTCATGATATTGGAAAAGCTGTCGATCATGAAGTAGAGGGAAGCCATGTAGAAATTGGTGTTGAATTAGCGACGAAATATAAGGAACATCCTGTTGTTATTAACAGTATTGCTTCTCACCATGGTGATACTGAGCCAACATCCATTATTTCTGTATTAGTTGCAGCAGCAGACGCGTTATCAGCTGCTAGACCTGGTGCACGAAGTGAAACACTAGAGAATTATATTCGAAGACTTGAAAAGCTTGAGGAAATCTCAGAATCCTATGAAGGTGTAGATAAATCATTTGCGATTCAAGCTGGTAGAGAAGTAAGGATCATGGTGAAACCAGAACAAATTAATGATCTTGAAGCACATCGCTTAGCGCGAGATATTCGTAAGCGAATCGAGGGTGAACTAGATTATCCAGGTCATATAAAAGTAACAGTGATACGTGAAACAAGGGCTGTTGAATATGCAAAATAAAGCGGTGTACTCTACACCGCTTTATTTTTGTTTATGGCTCTTTTCTCAAACATTGTTGCTATTTAAGTAACGTGTTAACTAATAACTATTGGCTGAAGATCACTACACCTTTTATATCACTGAGAAAAGTGCTGCAAACTCCATAAGATTCACTGAATCTTTTATTGTGTGTAAAAGCCGCAGCTGGTCTTTTACAAAAGCAATAAACTTACGAAAATATCCTTGTTTTTAGGCTAAGGGAATTTTAGGGCTTTGTTATAAATACAGATGTACTGCTATAATGTAAATGTAAACAACATAAATGATTGAGTTGTACTAATAAATTGTACATCAACAGCTAGAAAGGGAAAAAATTATGAAGATTTTATTTGTTGGGGATGTTGTAGGTTCCCCAGGCCGTGAAATGATTACAGAGTACCTACCGAAATTAAAATCAAAATATCGTCCAGAGTTAACTATTGTGAATGGTGAAAATGCTGCCGGTGGAAGAGGAATTACAGAGAAAATATATAAGCAATTTCTTAATGATGGAGCAAATGCTGTGACATTAGGGAATCATTCATGGGACAACAAGGATGTATTTGAATTTATTGATGAAGCTAAATCAATTGTAAGACCTGGAAACTTCCCAAAAGGAACACCAGGTACAGGGATAACTTATGTAAAGTCAGGTGGGGTAGAGGCAGCTGTTATTAGTCTACAAGGAAGAACATTTCTTCCTGCTATCGATTGTCCATTTGAAACTGCAGAAGAGCTAATCAATCAAGCGAAAAATAAAACCAATATTATTTTTGTAGATTTTCACGCAGAGGCTACTAGTGAAAAACAAGCAATGGGCTGGTTTTTGGATGGGAAGGTGACTGCAGTCATTGGAACACATACCCATGTTCAAACAGCAGACAATCGTATTTTACCGAATGGAACAGCATATTTAACTGATGTTGGAATGACTGGTCCATATGATGGAATATTAGGAATGGAGCGGGGAGCTGTAATTAAAAGATTTTTAACTAGTCTTCCTGTTAGGTTTGAGGTACCGAAAGATGGAAGAAAGCAATTGAGTGCATGTCTAATAGATGTGGATAACAAGACTGGAAAAGCCAGAAAAATAGATACTTTGCTTATAAATGATGACCATTTATTTATAGCTGAATAAAAAATAATCAAAATTATAGAAAAGAGACAAAAAGAAAATAAAAATCCTCCTTTTTTTCGAACAAGCCGGAATACAAACGAATTTTAGTGAATATAGTAGCAATGGAATGATTATACCAGGATTGTTCACTTTCGAATGGACATTCGGTATTGGGAAAATACAAGGAGGAGAAGAAATGGAAATATTAAAAGTTTCAGCAAAGTCTAATCCTAATTCTGTAGCTGGTGCACTTGCCGGTGTTCTTCGTGAGAGAGGTGGAGCAGAGATTCAAGCTATCGGTGCGGGGGCATTGAACCAAGCGGTGAAGGCGGTAGCGATTGCCAGAGGATTTGTCGCACCTAGTGGTGTTGATTTAATTTGTATCCCAGCTTTCACTGATATTCTAATCGAGGGAGAAGAACGGACGGCAATCAAGCTAATTGTGGAGCCAAGATAATCGCATAAACTTTTATTTTGAGGGCTTAGGTAACTAGGCCCTTTTATTTTGTAATTTTTTAAGTCGACTAATGGTCCCGGTCATTAATCCAAATTAGCAGGATGCGTATAAAGCTTCTTTTTTTGACCTTTTTTCGACAATATGACAGCAGTATTGTGTTCAAATAGAAAAGGCTTTATACTAGAATAATGTGCATATAAATAATTATAATGGAAATGAAATGCAAGAATCTCATTAAATTATAGAATTTATTAATAAGAGAAAGGGGATCTCCATGAACGAAAAGCAACGCTTAGAGGGACAACAAATCAAAACAGCTACTCCTACGGACAAAAAATCCGAAAAGGATTATAGCAAATACTTTCAATCCGTATACATCCCACCGAATTTAAAAGAGGCAAAAAGACGTGGGAAAGAAGAAGTAAAATATGAAAAAGACTTTCACATTTCTGAAGAATTTAAAGGAATGGGCAACGGCAAAAAGTTCTATATTCGTACTTATGGTTGCCAAATGAATGAGCATGATACAGAAGTTATGGCAGGTATATTTATGCAGCTAGGGTATGAGCCGACTGATTCTGTCGATGATGCTAATGTTATTCTACTTAATACTTGTGCTATTCGTGAAAATGCTGAAAATAAAGTATTTGGTGAAATCGGTCATTTGAAACCGTTAAAGCTTGAAAAGCCTGATCTTTTAGTGGGTGTATGTGGATGTATGTCTCAGGAAGAATCAGTAGTAAATAAGATTCTTGAAAAGCACCATCATGTAGACATGATTTTTGGTACCCACAATATCCATCGTTTACCACAAATTTTAAAAGAAGCTTATATGTCTAAGGCAATGGTTGTTGAAGTTTGGTCCAAGGAAGGCGATGTCATCGAAAATCTTCCTAAAGTTCGAAAGGGCCAAATTAAAGCATGGGTTAATATTATGTACGGCTGTGATAAATTCTGTACATACTGTATTGTCCCTTATACTCGTGGGAAAGAACGTAGTCGACGACCAGAGGATATCATTCAAGAAGTACGTCATTTAGCTGCACAGGGGTATAAAGAGATTACACTCTTGGGACAAAATGTTAATGCGTACGGAAAAGATTTTGAGGATATCAATTATGGTCTTGGTGATTTAATGGATGAACTTCATAAAATCGACATTCCAAGAATCCGTTTTACAACGAGTCATCCACGTGATTTTGATGACCGTTTAATAGAAGTGTTAGCGAAAAAAGGGAACTTAGTTGAGCATATTCATTTACCAGTTCAATCTGGATCAAGTGCGATGCTAAAAATAATGGCTCGAAAATATACAAGAGAACGTTATTTAGAACTTGTTGGAAAAATTAAAAAGGCGATCCCAGATGTGGCATTATCAACAGATATTATTGTTGGATTTCCTAATGAAACAGAAGAACAATTTGAAGAAACGATGTCATTGTATCGTGAAGTTGGATTTGAAATGGCCTATACATTCATTTATTCACCAAGAGAAGGAACACCTGCTGCCAAAATGAAGGATAATGTTCCAATGGAAGTTAAAAAGGAACGACTTCAACGACTAAATGCATTAGTTAACGAAATGTCTCGTGCAGCATTAGAAAAGTATAAAGGTCAAGTAGTTGAGGTACTAGTTGAAGGTGAAAGTAAAAATAATCCTGATGTTTTAGCTGGATATACACGAAAGAATAAATTGGTTAACTTTATTGGACCAAAATCAGCTATTGGAAAACTAGTAAATGTAAAAATCACAGATGCTAAAACTTGGTCTTTAAATGGGGAAATGATTGAAGAATTAGAAGTGGTAGAGGTGAAATAAATGAAACGATATACAAAAGATGAAATTGTTGAACGTGCAAAAGAAATTGCAAAAATGATTAGTGAAACAGAAGAGGTAGACTTTTTCAAGCGAGCTGAAGCTCAAATTAACGAAAACCAAAAGGTTCGTGAAATGATTGCAAGTATTAAAAGCTTACAAAAACAAGCAGTAAACTTCCAACACTATGGAAAGTCAGAAGCTCTAAAAATGGTAGAAGCCAAGCTTGAAAAGATTGAAAATGAATTAGATGAAATCCCAATTGTTCAAGAATTTAAACAATCACAAGAGGATGTAAACGACTTATTACAAATCGTTGCCGCAACAATATCAAATACAGTAACTGACGAAATAATCACCTCAACTGGAGGAGACTTATTATCCGGAGAAACTGGGTCAAAAATAAAAAATAGTACGCCAGGAAGCTGCGATTAAAAAAGGGGTCAGACCCCATACAATCATTCCGTATAGAGATAGCTTTTTCTATACTAATGTTTGTGTGGTGGGGTCAGACCCCCTTTTTTACGTTATAATATTTGAAAATTATAAAAGGTCTTCGAGGTTTAATCTGTCTTATTTTGTCAATCCCTTTATTTTTTGCTATTTATGCGCCTAGAACATAAACAAGGCATTTACATATAATGAAATAACCTATAAACAGTATTAGTAATGAATCTACTTTACATCTTCTCACCTAGTTGTATATCGAAAACTATGCAACTATGATTCACCAGAACAACTGAAAATATTCGCACCATAGATGAATGCCATGCATAGGATGAAATGAAAATAAATGAGGAGGTTTCGCTCGAATGGCAGAATACAGAGAAATAATAACAAAAGCAGTCGTAGCGAAAGGACGTAAATTTACACAGTCCAATCATACGATATGCCCACCGCATCATCCATCGAGCATATTAGGTTGCTGGATTATAAATCATAAGTATGAAGCGAAGAAGACAGATAAAAAGGTTGAAGTATTCGGTTCATACGATATAAATGTCTGGTATTCCCACAGTGATAATACAAAAACATCCGTTGTCACAGAAAAAGTGGATTATCGCGATATTGTGAAGCTAAATTATCGTGACCCTGATTTTCTTGATGATAGGGAAGTTGTAGCAAGAGCCATACAGCAACCTAATTGTATCGAAGCAGTTATTTCCCCAAATGGGAATAAAGTGATAGTTAATGTTGAAAGAGAATTCCTTGTTGAGGTTATTGGAGAAACAAAGGTTTGTGTTGCTATTCATCCTGATGGCTGTGATTGTGATGATGAATGGGAAGACGAATTAGATGAAGAATTTGAAGAATTAAATCCGGACTTTTTAGTTGGAGCCGAAGAGGAGTAGGTTTATAGACCTTATCTGGGATTTGAAAAGTAGGCTAGGAGAATTTCTCCTAGTTTTTTCTTTGTTCCAGAAAATATAGTAGTCAGTTCCTCTGAACATTTTACTTTCGTTACCTACAAAAATTAGAATAATATGTTGGTCAGACGGCTAAAGTACAGGACAATTGCATCGTTTTTATGTATCTAAGTATGATTTTCCAACATACTTCCATGCTGAAATTTGTGAGATTATGTTATAATATGAGAATCAAATAGATAGATGCACGGAAAGGGTTTTGTCGATAATGAGTCAATATACGCCGATGATTCAACAATATTTACAAGTAAAGGCAGATTATCAGGATGCCTTTTTATTTTTTCGATTAGGTGATTTCTATGAAATGTTTTTCGATGATGCGGTTAAGGCATCCCAAGAGTTAGAAATTACACTAACAAGTCGTGATGGTGGAAGTAGTGAACGTATTCCTATGTGTGGAGTACCATATCACGCAGCTAGCAATTATATTGATGTTTTAATAGAAAAGGGCTTTAAAGTAGCAATTTGTGAGCAGGTGGAAGATCCCAAGAAAACAAAAGGGATGGTAAAACGAGAAGTAGTTCAATTGATAACACCTGGAACGAAAATGGATGGAAAAGGGTTAGTTGAAAAGGAGAACAACTATATTGCTTCTATTTCTGATTTCGAAGGTTCATTCGGTATTGCCTATACCGATCTATCCACTGGTGAAAATCATGTATCCCTTATAACTAGTAGCTTTGATATAGTACTTAATGAAATGGCGACTATTGGGGCAAAAGAGATTGTTGTATATTCACAGTTCAAAGACAACTATCAAAAGCAATTAATTGAACGGATCCAGGCAACGATTTCGATCGAGGATGATCTAACTGAAAAAATGGATTATCAAAATCTACTTTCAGACATTTCAAATCAAGAAATGAGAATATCGGTTATTCGTTTACTTAATTATTTATTCCGTACTCAGAAAAGAAGCTTAGATCATCTTCAGCCTGTATCTGAAGTTGAGATTAATCAATTTATGAAAATCGATTATTTCTCAAAACGTAACTTAGAAATTACAGAAACGATTCGGTCTAAGGGGAAAAAAGGTTCATTACTTTGGTTATTAGATGAAACGATGACAGCGATGGGCGGTAGATTGTTAAAGCAATGGTTAGATCGACCATTAATTGATCAAAAGGAAATTGAACGAAGACAGCAATTGGTCGAAACATTGATTGAACGCTTTTTTGAGCGCCAAGATTTAAGAGAGAAATTAAAAGAAGTGTACGACTTAGAAAGATTAGCAGGTCGAGTGGCTTTTGGAAATGTGAATGCACGTGATTTAATTCAATTGAAATATTCCTTGCAACAGATTCCTATCATTCGTCAAATTCTTGCTCAAATGAATATTGAAAATGGCAAGATTGTTGAGAGCTTGGATCCTTGTGAAGAATTAACGGATCTTTTAGAAAGGGCGATTATTGATAATCCTCCACTATCCATTAAAGAAGGTGGAATCATACAGGATGGTTATCATCAAGAGCTCGACCAATATCGTGATGCAAGCAGAAACGGTAAAAATTGGTTAGCTGCACTGGAACAAGAGGAAAGAGTGAAGACAGGTATTAAATCCTTAAAAATTGGCTATAATCGTGTATTTGGGTACTATATAGAGGTAACCAAGTCTAATTTACACCTATTAGAAGATGGCCGCTATGAAAGAAAACAAACATTAGCCAATGCAGAACGTTTTATTACTCCGGAATTGAAGGAAAAAGAAACGTTAATTTTACAAGCAGAGGAAAAAAGTGTAGAACTTGAATATGATTTATTTGTGCAAGTTCGGGAGTTTGTCAAAGAGTTTATTCCACGACTACAAAATGTAGCCAAAGCAGTAAGTGAAATTGATTGTCTTCAATGTTTTGCTACAATTAGTGAAGCGCGACACTATGTAAAGCCTAAATTTAACCATGAAAGAAAGATCGTTATCAAAGAAGGACGCCATCCAGTTGTTGAAAAAGTCATGAATGCACAGGAATATGTTCCAAATGATTGTTTAATGGATTCAGATCGTGAATTATTATTAATTACCGGTCCAAATATGTCAGGTAAAAGTACATATATGAGACAAATTGCTTTGACTTCCATTCTTGCACAAATCGGATGCTATGTACCAGCAAGTGAAGCCACCTTACCAATATTTGATCAAGTCTTCACGCGAATTGGGGCAGCAGATGATTTGATTTCGGGACAAAGTACATTTATGGTTGAAATGTTAGAGGCTAAAAATGCAATTACTAATGCAACAAAGGACAGTCTTATTTTATTCGATGAAATTGGTCGTGGAACATCTACCTATGATGGGATGGCACTTGCTCAGGCAATCATTGAATATATTCATTCCCGTATTGGTGCAAAAACATTATTCTCCACTCATTACCATGAATTAACGATTTTGGATGAATCTCTAAATCAGTTGAAGAATGTTCATGTAAGTGCAATAGAACAAAATGGGAATGTAGTCTTTTTACACAAGATAAAAGAAGGGCCAGCTGATAAAAGTTATGGTATTCATGTCGCTCAATTAGCGGAATTACCAGCTGAATTAATTAAGCGTGCAAATGAAATTTTAATTCAATTAGAGAATCAAGATTCTCAGGAAACATCCACCCTGATTAAGCAAAAAAATCAATCTTCAGAGCAATTGTCCTTTTTCGAGGTGCCAGAGGCTAAGCCAAAACAAGATGTATCCTCAAAAGAGAAAAAAATTGTTGAAGAGTTAAAAAATATAAATCTATTAGAAATGAATCCATTACAAGCAATGAATACTCTTTATGAGTTGCAAAAAAAATTAAAGGGTTAGGAGGTGCTCCCTTTGGGGAAAATCATTCAATTAGATGATGTCCTATCCAATAAAATCGCTGCAGGAGAAGTGGTAGAAAGACCGGCATCTGTTGTTAAGGAGCTTGTTGAAAATGCCATTGATGCAAAGAGTTCAGTCATTGAAATAGAAATAGAAGAGGCTGGATTAAGTAAAATTCGAATTATCGATAATGGTTCAGGGATTGATGAGGAAGACGTTCCTCTCGCTTTTGAGCGTCATGCAACAAGTAAAATAAAAGATGAAAATGATCTTTTTCGAATCAAGACTTTAGGCTTTAGAGGAGAAGCACTTCCTAGTATTGCTTCTGTTTCTCATTTGGAAATGGTGACGGCTACAGACAATCATCCAGGTTCAAAGATTGTCATTGACGGTGGAAGAGTAACAACACGAGAAAAAGCACCAAGTCGCCGTGGAACAGATATTACCATTTCGGATTTATTCTATAATACTCCTGCTCGCTTAAAATATATGAAAACCATTCATACTGAGCTAGGTAATATTACAGATGTGGTCAATCGTTTGGCATTAGCACATCCGGAGGTCTCTATTAGGCTTCGTCATAATGAACGAATGTTGCTACAAACGAACGGGAACGGAGATGTGCGTCAAGTACTTGCTGCAATATATGGGGTAAATATTGCAAGGAATATGATTCCCATCAAAGCTAGTTCATTAGATTTTCAATTAGAAGGCTATATTTCTATGCCTGAAATTACAAGAGCTTCAAGAAACTATATATCTACAATGATTAATGGGCGCTTTATCAAAAATTACTCACTTGTAAAGGCTATTCAAGAAGGATATCATACATTACTGCCAATAGGACGCTTTCCCATAGTGCTACTCTCAATTCAGATGGATCCGATTTTAGTAGACGTGAACGTTCATCCAGCTAAGCTTGAAGTCAGACTTAGTAAAGAACAGGAATTAAATCAACTAGTATCTGAAACGATAAAGGCAGCCTTTAAGAAAAAGGAGCTGATTCCTAGTGGATTTGCTCCTGTAAAAAAACAAAAGATACAAGCTGAACAAACGATCATGCAGTTGGATCATTTACCAGAGAGAATAGTGAATCGGCCTGAAACGGTTAAATCAGAACGACCTCCAACCTATCAAACGAATGAATTACCAGTTGATGAAGTGAAACAAATCGTTGAATCAAATAAACCGGAATTTAACAATGAGGAGTCCATTCTTCCCGAAGAACCACTATTACCGGAAGTGATCGAAGAAAAAATTGAGGATTATGATGAGCATTATGAATTTCCAGCCGAACAGGATATTTCACCAGACTCTCCAAGGGTACCACCCCTATACCCTATTGGACAAATGCATGGAACGTATATATTTGCTCAAAATGATAAGGGATTATATATAATTGATCAGCATGCAGCACAGGAGAGAATTAAGTACGAATATTTCCGAGAAAAGGTAGGTCGAGTGGAAAAGGAACTTCAGGATTTGCTTGTTCCTCTTACATTCGAATATTCAACAGATGAAACGATAAAAATTCAAGAGAACCTTCATGAACTTGAGAAAGTTGGAGTTTTCTTAGAACCGTTTGGACATAATAGTTTCATTATTCGTTCCCATCCTGTTTGGTTTCCAAAAGGAGATGAGCAGGAGATTATTGAGGATATGATTGAACAGCTTTTGTCAATGAAAAAGGTTGATATTAAAAAGCTTCGGGAAGAAGCAGCGATTATGATGAGCTGTAAAGGCTCGATTAAAGCCAACCATCATTTGCGAAATGATGAAATTCAGGCTTTACTCGATTCTTTAAGAGTTTCGTCTGATCCGTTTACCTGTCCTCATGGTCGACCAATCATTATTCATTATTCCGTTTATGAAATGGAAAAAATGTTTAAACGAGTCATGTAATTTCTAGCAAGGTCAAACCATTGATATATATAGGTTTGACCTTGCTATTTTATATGATTTGACCACAAAATGACCACATTTATTGTTCAACGTTAGTTTTCCTTCATTAAATGATTTGTAAAAATTTTCTTCTGTTTTAAAGATAACTTAATGGGTATACTTCGTGGAGATGGAAAAGTGCCCCTTATTAAGGTGTGTCGTAGCGCAAAAAATAAAGTGAAACATACTAAACATTTTGTTCTATTTATTATCAAGAACCAGTAGCTTTAACCAATCCAATAATTATGAGAAGTAATCCAAATAAAATGATCCCACTTCCAAATGAAAATATAAGATCAAATACTAAAAACATAGTTCCTAAAGCTTTATTTCTATAGGATTTAGCTTCATAAACAAAATAAAAAATTGCTAAAACAATCAATATAAAACCAAATAAAGATAATAATAACCAAGTCATATATGTATACTCCAAAAATTTAAACATAGCAATAATTTTTTTTAAAAAACAGGTAATGCTCCACATTGGGAGCAAAATAGATTTTTATAGTTTAGCAAGTATCCAATCTTGAATTTCATTTATTAGATCAGCACCCACTTTTAATGTACCTAATACAGTGCCCTGTCCAATGATTTTTAATTCCGGTCCAATTTTTAATCCCTCAAAAGAATAAGTTACAGTATCTATGTGTTTCAGTGGGATTCTTGATGTGTTAATAAGTCCTTCGCTTCTTAAGTATCCATTTTCAATAAGAATTTTGTTTTTGTTCCAGGAAAACTCAGTATCTGTTTTCTTTAAAGAACTTCCGAATAAACCCATATTTAATATCCTCCAGATTGGTCTTGATGTACCTAATAATTTTATAAAACTGGAAAATAGTTGTATAGAGGGAAATAGTGGATAAGCGTCTACTGTATAAAAGGATTGGAAAATAAATGATAAATTTGTTGTATTTTTAACTAACAGTTCAGATTAAGGTTTTCGTTAAAGAAGATTATATTAAATATCCATTCAAAATTAAGGTGTGGGGGATTTACAAGAATAAAAACGTTCAATACAAACTTATAATATAGATAAAATCTTAATTCACTTAGTTAGCATGATAATTAATAAGAAAATAGCGATTTATTTTAAAAAACAATTATTTCCTTTGCACTACTTGTTTTCATTGTTATTAATCATCACTGGTGTAATTTTTTTTACTAAAAGCTTTCCATTTTCCATCCTCATTATTTCCAAAATATTTCCTGCGCCCGATATAAAGTTAATAGTCATATTGTTATCCTTGTATTTTGTTATTGGTAATTCAATTTTTACCTTTATTTGAGGTCTATCCTCTAAAAAAATACATCATAAGTAACAGCATCATAGCCTTTTCTTACTTCTTTTGCTATTAATGAATATTTTATTGTGCCTTCTAATTTCTGGGCTAATTTCATTTGTTGATAATACATCTCACGAAACTCTTTATAACTTATAACTTTTGTCTCAATTGTCCACTGTTTATCATGGTCGAACGAATACTTCTTCATTTGGGCAATTATACTTGGTAAATATATCAAAATGATGAGAATAATAAAACCTAGTACGATCGAAACAGTCCTTTTCACAATCTTACTCTCCTTTCCTTTTTTTATAAAAGGTACCTTCATTACTAAAAATATTCTTAAAATTTATACAATCATATTAACATAGTATTCTTAATAATCTTCAGATAAATTGCCCTAATATATCAAAACCTTTGGATAAGATGAGCCTATCTTAGTTGGTTTGATCAAGTACGGTAAAATATTAAGCAAAAACAGCGAAAAAAAGAGATATTTTTTCTTTGGTGAAGGAGATTTGTTGAAGAAGGAAATTATCCTATGTTTGTCGAAAAAGTCATACTAAATAAGATGTTTTATTATTCTTAAAGTTAATTTTAACGCTAGTTTAATTTCTTTTTTCGGAGGGGGATTGTTGCAGACTTTTTTTCGATATAACTGGATGGTAAGAGAAGACTGGTATCGTTGGTGTGAAGAGTTAAGTGAAGAAGAGCTTTTGCAAAAACGTACAGGTGGTATGGGAAGTATATTTCATACACTTTTCCATATTGTTGATGTCGAGTGGAGCTGGATACGTCTATTACAAGGTAAAACTGATTTTCAGGAAAGTTTCGATAACTTTAATAGCTTGAGCAAGGTTCGAAATTTGGACGCAGAATTTCATGTAGAAGTGGAGAACTTTGTGAACAATTGGGATGCTAGTATGGAAAAACCATTTATTTTACGATACCATGCCAGATGGAAGAACTGTAACGGATACTTGGGGTGAAATTATGAGACATACGATTGCTCATGAAATTCACCATATAGGACAACTATCCATTTGGGCGAGAGAATTGGGAAGAAAGCCTGTTTCTGCAAACCTTATTTGACGGGGTCTCTCCTCTCATTCAAAAAAGTAGTTTGATATTGGATGGGTTTCAGCATTGTACTCTTGTGATTAATAGCTGGGGTTTTGGTTGATCGTTTTTACCGAAAGACTGTGATGGTAGTAATAGATATGGGACGTGGCATAGATGTTTTTATTTGCTAAATGGACGTTACAGGAGTACTCAGAATTGGCTTGCTAATGTTCCTGCTGGTGCTCTTTGGTGTCATGTCCCTTATTAATGATGCTACCTCCCAGTACTTTGGCCACAATTAGCCCCCTCGTCCTTTATTAACACGTGCATATGCACGGCTAGAATAAGCAAGCAAAGGCACTATCATTTGAAACTTTTCGGAAGTTAAATCGTATAAAAGAAGAGGATAAGCAAGCAATGCAAATAAAAAAGATTTTAGAGAACGAGGTATTGTGGTATGGAGAATAAAAAATGTCTTAAATGTGGTGGTACGGAATTCGCGGAAGGCACAGATTATATGCCCATTAAACCGAACAAAATGTCTATGAGTGGTGGAAATAAAATTTACACCTTTTGTTTAAAGTGTGGGGAAGTTGATTCAATCCGTATTGAAAATACAACTATTTTCGGAACAAAATAGATGTAATTCAAAACGGATTTGTTGACAATGGTTAGTGCAAACTTTAAAAATGGCTGGCTATTATGGAGAGTCAATGAGAATGAATGCTCATGAAACTGCATATGAAACGAGCCATGTAATTTTAGACAAGGATAAACTCTTTATTTAATAGGATTTATCCTTGTTTTTTACCAATAATAAGCTGTATTCATTGTTCTAAATTAAGGCAGTGCTCTAAAACGAGAATAAAGGGTAAATGGAAAAGTATTTCTACTTTGTCTGAAAACCAAATAAAAATTATTATATTCCATAGATTCATTTAATACAGTCTTTGAAGTTGGGGCAGGATGACCAAAGGAAAGTGACATTGGCATTTGTTTTCAAAATGAAATTGCTTAGTTTTTACTAGCAGATGAAATGTAATAAATAAATTCCATATTAGCTTTCTCATAAGCACCACCTCATTAAGGAATGTCAAATTAAAAATTACTTTCATACTTACGAGGATTTCTTCATTTAAGCTAAGCCTTGTTTTTTAAAAGGAAAAACAAAGCTTTAATAGAAAGAGAACCAGAATTTCATATCTGATTCTCTTTAAATAGTCCTGGAAGAAAAAATATGGGATAGACAAGTAAAAATAAATTAGGAATCCACCAAGATGGATCAAAGTCACTTCTTAGTACCCAAAAGGATATTGCTTGTAGACCAGAACATGATGTTAAAACTAACGATACAATAGCCATTTTACTCCATGCTGACTTTCCTTTTTTATATAAGTATAGACTTGTGAATCCAGTAATTGAAATTAGGATATCTAAAGGAAAAAATGACCAGTTCCAAGCTGAAAGTATAGGATTTTTGTAATCCTTAAAAAGATATTCATCAGGAATAATATGTAAAAAAGTTATGGTCCAATATAATATAAAACCTATATCAGTCACCCAAAAAAAATATCGTAATAATTTCATCTTTCTACTCCTTCGTATACGTAACTGATATATACGATTAGAGATTAGAAAAGGTTTCAAGTTAGTTCTATAAAAAAAGGGGAATACATAATTTGAAATTTCTTCATTCATCATTTTATATTTTCTCGATCTAAAGCAAAAGGAGGTTGTTCCATCCAATGATTCTTCATCATAATCTTAGATCCCTCACTTACGAACCGACCAATATTTGTTAATGATTTAACATACATTAGTGCAATATCACTTCTCCCATTTACGGCCAAGGAGTTTCCCATAGTCCTAATCTTCATTGAAAACATATCCACCTTGTGGAATAACATGAGTTTATCGGAAAATGGGGGGAATTCTGACTTGGTAATTAGATCATCAAGTAATGATGGAGAGGGTAAATTTTCATCATGTAGCTTCTGTATATAATGTTCCACATTTTTTTCCGTCATTCTTTTCCCTTTAATAAATAAATCTCGAATATTTTTATTCCTGGCAACTTGCGAAAATGCTGTAATTAGAGCCTTACTTGTTACATTATTTTCGATATTATCATAAAGATGGGTTATTTCTAGCGCATGTAAAGAGCGGACATCACCGATATATCCGTTTAAGAAGTGCTCAGAAGCAAATGTTGCTTTATCAGGTGTTGGAATAGTTGGAGGCTTTTTAATTAGACCTTTATTCATTAAGATGGAATTTATTTGTTCCATCAATTGCATGGTTTTGTCCATACTATCTTGAAAAAATGATTTCACATCTTCTCTATACATTAATGGGATTGCAATCATGTAAATACTTAACCCTGCTTTAGCAACATACTTTAAATAATGCACATAGAATGGATCTTCAAATAATCTTGGAGCACCTAAATTTACATCATCACTTGAAAATCCAACAGGGAGTGGAAAGCCTTCTTTTTGAAAAATTTCTGTGATTTTTGCTAGAAACTCTTTAGATAAGTTTAATGCATTGTTTAACAAATTTTCGACATCTTTATCTTCAACATTTTTTAGGTAATAGGATAATATCTGTATAGACATGCTATTTCCCATATACGTCGCCCAAAGTTTCCCCATTTCTGCAGAAGTTAATTTTTCGTTTTTTAGTTCTTTATTAGTATTTATCTGAATTGGCTTAATCGTTTCCATAAAAAAGAGGTCCCCTTATATTGTTTATTGTATAGTTTGAGCTATTGAAAGAAATGTATTCAAGGAAAAACATCAAATGAGATTACTCATTTATATTAGAATTCAAAAAGGTACTATGGAACGTTAAATAGGATATAAACAAGCACTCGTTATTTGAGTGCTTGTTTATTCTGTGATTGATAATATGTTATACAAGGTTTTTCAAGAAACGATTGAAAACAGTATATGATTATGGCAAAAGACATTGATGCAATAAGATGATGTACTCGAGTGAATTTAACGTATTTTATGAATTTTATTTTTTCTAAAAAGTTTAATATAGGGTATGCATAAATTAAATTTTGAATGAAATTGGTCACAATAAATAACCAAAATTTCCCGAAAGTTAATCTAAAAATCCACAATGTACCTACAGCAAAAGGACCTAAAATAACACTTAATATGTTATAAATTCTAGTTTTTGAATCACCTTTGACCTTCCAAGATTTAAAATGGGTTCCTATAAAAACTGTGGTCATGACTAATAATGCTGACATTGTAGAAGCTGGAAGGTATCTTTTAACTGTTTTTTTTGGAATGAAAAAAATCGTTAACCATGACAAAAGGAATCCAAACCGAACCAGGGAAACAATCATACTAAACTTACTCTCCTTTCCTGTTTAAATTTAGGTTTAACTGTCGCAAAGGATATATACAAAGTGGAATATGTTTACTATTGGCATAAAAACCAACTTATAAAAAGCTAGTGCATATAATTTCATGATAAAGACTAGCCCACCGTTTTTTTATTTATTCAATTAATTGCTCATTGAATAAGCCTTTGCAATATTGCAATTCAATGCATCTACTAATAAAAAGGAGGTGGATTATGAGCTTTATAAATGAAATCACTCCATATGCTCAACGTATTCAAAATGATTATGGTATTTTAGCATCATTGATCATAGCTCAAGCCATTCTTGAATCAAACTGGGGACGAAGTACGTTAGCAGTAAAAGGTAAGAATATCTTTGGGATAAAGGGTGAATACAAAGGGCAATCAATCATACTAGAAACCACTGAGTATGTGAATGGTAAGCCTGTAAAAGTTGATAAAGCATTTAGAAAATATCCTACATGGTTTGAATCTATGGTCGATTTAGCGAACTTATATAATACTGGTGACAGTCGTGGTCGGTATAAGAAAATAATTGGAGAAACGGATTATAAAAAGGCTGCTCAAGAAGTCAAAAATAGCGGCTATGCCACAGATCCTAATTATGCAAATAAAATTATCGAGATTATTGAATCAAATGAATTGACCAAATATGATTCCACAGAACTTAGTTCTATTCGTGTTGATTCAAAAAATTTAAATAAGGAGGTGCCGATAGTGACTGTTCGAGATATTAACAAAGTAAGCACATGGGCAGAAAAAGATTGGAAAGAAGCAACCTCCAATGGCTATTACGATGGCACACGTCCTGGTGCAAACTTGACACGGGAAGAAAGTGCAATTGTTGTCAATCGATTGAGAAACAACTTTTTAAAATTAATAGCCGAAGACAAAGAAGATATACAACGCCTCGAAACAAGGTTGCAAGAGATAGAAAAACAAAACCACCTCGCATAATACTTAAAAAGCCTAAGCAATCTTATGAAAGATTGTTAAGGCTTTTTTTGTAATAAATTTAATGAAATGATGGCATTGTTAAATTACTTGTTATTTGAATGATACATATTATGGAAAAAATTTTGAGTATGAACAAGACAAGTGGTGGTTGGATATGATGAATATAAGATCATCCAAAAAGTTAATCAATAGTTAGTTGGATAAATTGGAGAGAAAATAATGAGAGGAGAAAAGCTATGCTAGAACTCATTATTTATTTATTGCTTGGAACGATCACAATGATGCTTGTAACGAAAAAGACCTTGTGGTTTAGTGTAATTCTCATATTAATATGGCCCTTTTATCTTCTTTATAAGCTAGTAGAATACACAGATGGAATAAAGGAAAGAAATCGAAGAAATAAGGATGAAAATAAGTAATAGTGGAGAATGTTCTTGATAAAATGAAACACACTAATAATATGGAATGATATTAGTTTTGAAAGGATGATTACATGGGAAAATGGAATGAAGAAGCAGCGCCCAATAATAATTTAAATACGGTGGAAATGAAATCTAGAAAACACTCTAATCCAGAACAAAACAACACTCATGAGTTTTCGGAGGAACTGTCTGACGGAGGTGAAAGAAATCAGGCTATCGAACAACTTCAAAAGAGGTATAAATAATAAGGAAGTAGCTAATCTGAAAAATAAATGATCAGTGATTATATGTTTTAAAAATAAGAACAATACCTTATCTTTCATATTACACATCTTTGTAGTACATCACTTTTATTTTAGTGGTGTACTTTTTTATTTAGCAGCCCATTTTTCTAGTTCGACTAACAGGTAGTTTAGCTAAAAAGGATATGCTGTCTAATATATGGTATATTTATTAACAAAATGTATACAGTGGGGGAGATTAAATGGTAAGGTTTAAAAAATAGATAAGAACGAAAATTTATTAGAAACTATTGATATTCTTTATAAACAAGTATGGAATCATTCAATTAAGGAACGCTTGATAAAACACTCAAATTACAAGTGGTTTAGGGTCTATGTAATTAATTCAGTTGAAGGAGATATTATTGGATTCTCTTATGGATATACGTCATCATCTGGACAATATTATCATGACTTAATTTCAAACGAGCTTAGTCAAATTGAGTATGATAGATGGCTAGTAGATTGTTTTGAATTTGTTGAATTAGCAGTTCATCCATTACATAGAAATCAAGGTTACGGAAAGTTACTTATTAATGAGTTATTAAGGGAAGTAAAGAATAAAACGGTTGTCCTTACAACTCAATCAAACAACGAAATAGCACGTAATTTGTATCAAGATTTGGGATGGGGTGTTATTAAAGAATCTTTCAGACCAGAAAACAATGATCATACATATTCAATTTTGGGTAAGGTCTTAATTTAGCAGATTGATTCTTTCTATTTTAAAGCAAAATGTGTGAAATGTTGTACATGATTAAACAGGTCCATTACTTTTTCTTATGGTGGTATATGTGAACTAATGTAGTACAAAAAAAGGATAGGTTAACATATATTCTCCTATCCTTCTTCTCTTTCCCATTATATTTCGTAACATTTTATATTTTAAGTATTATATAAAAGGTATTAATAAAATATTTGCCTTTTTGGTTGGATATCTGACCTTGTAAGCTTCGTTGAATCGGCTATTAGGTAAAACTGTAATCAACTTTTTGCATCATGAGATTAATTTAAGTCCTACTGCGGCAGCAACAACAAGGGCAATACAGGAAATTCGTTTCCAATCGCTCTGTTCACCATAGAAAATCATCCCTAAAATTGTTCCTCCTGAAGCTCCAATTCCTGTCCAAATGGCATAAGCAGTACCCATAGGTAAACTTTCCATAGCTAAAGCCAGAAATAAAAAACTACCTCCGAAACCTAAAAAGAGTAAAAGAAACGATAGTAGATTTCGATCTTTATGAAGTTTATTAATGAACATGACACCCAACATTTCACCAATTCCTGCCAATATTAAGTAAATCCATGCCATTATTCTTCGCCTCCTTTTACGTCTTTTTCATTTGACAAGATTTTTAGACCAATGACACCAATCAATAATATGATAATCAGGATTAATTTTACTAACTTAAAAGATTCATTAAAAAATAATATTTCTGAGATAACTGTACCTGCAGTTCCGAGACCTACAAACACTGCATAGGCAGTACCAACTGGCAGTTTTTTACCAGCCATTATTAATAAATAAAAACTGATGATAATGGCGATGATTGTACCTGTCCATGTTAAAAAAGTATTTGCATGTTTTAAACCAATCACCCATATCACCTCAAAAAAAGCTCCAATGAATACAGAACCCCATTGTCTGTTCACCTTTCATGCACCTCCAAAAGAAAAAATTAGAAAACAAAAAAAGCCTAGGGGAATAATTGATTACTCTCCCAGGCTTTTATCCTTCCGTGACGCAAAAAACTTCTTGCGGGTTTTCTCTCGGACCAGTCCGTCCAAATACGCGGAACCCTAGAAAACCTATTTACTATATAATTGTATGAATTATTATACTTCATTTTGAATGTAGGGGAAAGAGATAAATTAAAAAATATTAATTTGTACTAGGTTATCTTTTTTATAAATTTAATATTTTTGTTATAATTAGACTATATATAAGATGGAGGAGAGAAATGAATGACCTATCAGCAAGAACAGTCAAGAACCATGCATAAACCTATGTCTAAGCTAAAAGTCATCCAAAGAGCAATTGCTATATCAATCGGTGCAATCCTAATGGCTGTTGGTTTAGAAATCTTCTTAGTCCCGAATAGTGTTATTGATGGAGGAATAACCGGGATATCAATTATGCTCTCGCATATTACTACTTTACCTCTTGGCATTTTTATCTTCGTTTTAAATCTACCATTCTTCTTTATTGGTCGAAAACAAATTGGTAAAACCTTTGCAATTTCTACCCTTTTTGGAATTATCGTACTATCTATTTTCACAGCTTTATTTCACCCAGTACCGGCATTTACAGAAAATATCTTTTTAGCTACTATTTTTGGTGGAATTGTTATAGGAGCAGGTGTAGGGATCGTTATTCGATATGGTGGTGCGTTAGATGGAACCGAAATACTAGCTATTCTTTTTAATAAGAAGCTTCCATTTTCTGTCGGTGAAATTATAATGATTATTAATGTGTTTATTTTAGGAGTAGCAGGCTTTGTTTTTTCATGGGATCGTTCAATGTACTCAATTATTGCCTATGTCATTGCTACAAAAACGATTGATACGGTTGTTAAAGGATTTGATGAGTCAAAATCAATCTGGATTATAACAGATAAACACAAAGAGGTGGGAGACGCTATTCTTGCCCGTTTAGGAAGAGGGGTCACTTATTTAAAAGGTGAAGGCGCTTATACTGAAGATGAAAAAAAAGTGATTTTTTGTATTATTAACCGACTTGAAGAAGCAAAACTGACGGCTATTTTAGAGGAAATAGATGATAAAGCGTTCCTAGCGGTAGGGGATATTGCAGAGGTTCGTGGTGGTAATTTCAAGAAAAAAAATATTCACTAAAGAAAAACGCACCAGTTTATAAACTGGTGCGTTTTTCTTTATAAATTAATGAAGAAGTGATTGTTGATCTACCTCAACGGTTAATCAACATTGTTGAAGAATCATTTTAATTAGAGATTAGTAACCTCCGCCAATATAAGCGGAACCTACAATGATTAACAGGATGAACAATACAACAATCAATGCAAATCCAGCAGCCATGCCTCCACCTGAGTAACCTGACATCTTTTCATTCACCTCCATCCAAAAGCTTAATATATACTATGGAATGAGCATGTGTTTTGAATGGACAGTTGGTTGAATGATAAAAAAATGATTGAATTGTCACAGTAAGAATTAAAAAATGGGTTGTCCACTAAAGAGATTTATCTCATTAATAGACAACCTTAATTTAATGTTTATTTTTTATTTTTGATGGCTTCAAAAATGCCATGTTGGATATTCTTAACCTCATGAAACACTGATTTTGGATCTAATTTAGCTGATTCCGTGATTTCTTTCATGCTTTTTCCACTTTTCTTATCTTGGATAATTTTAGAAATATCCATATTTCCTCTTTTGGATAAAGCAGCTGCAAAAATTAAAAAATGGAGATCGACATCTTCTTTTAAATATTGTTCTATAGTAGCAGTAGATTTACCAGTGTATGTTGCTAAATAATTGATAATTTGTGCCTTGTTTTTTTCATAAAATTCTTTATGCTTTTTTAAATGTTCTTTTTTTACTTTCTCAAGGTCAACACCAAATTGCTTTGCTGTTTCTTTCCATGATTGCTTCTCTCTATAAACTTTAAGAATTTTTTCTAGATTCTTTTCATTGGAATGCTTGGAGATAAAATATGCTCTAAAAACTTCATGTCTTGTATAGCCTTTTTTTATTAAATCATTTATTTCTTGATCACTCATATGTAGATGTTTATGCTTTTCATCTAACTGTGGATGAGGGTGAGCATAGACATTAAATGTGTGAAAGGAATTCAAAAATAATGAAATACTTAAAACACAAACGCTTAAAAAATATTTTTTCATTGAAGTACCTCCTCTGTGTAAATATGTACGGAGGTTATTATATCCATTTATTAAGAAAAAAATGGGACAAATAAAAAATTATAAGGAAATTTTTTAATACATTATAAAACACATGTTTAAAGGATTTTCTTGAGAGGTCTTAAGTTTAATACTGTAGAATGATAAAGGTAAATTTCTAGGAAGAAAAATTCATTTGATAACAAGTTGTCTTTTTTCAACTTCTTCTTGTAATAATTCGATGAATTCCTTAGGTAGTTCTAACTTCATTGCCTTCTCATAGGTTAAAATAAGAATTTCATTAGAGAGTGTTAAGTACCGTTGCATTATAAATCTCCTTTCGATAGTGATTATTCAAAATTTAGTATCTAAAAGGGTCTCAATCAAATATGAAAGATGAAGAAATAATCCAAACAACAAATAAAATTATAAAAAATTTAATATAATAAATCAACATCATTTTACATAAAATAATAAAAAGTGGGAAAATACTGTCTTTATTTTTACTTATTATGAGAATTAAATGATTTATATTTGTTAAAATTCCTACAAATTATTTAAAAAAATTGTATATGAATAAAAAAATAGGGAAGAATGTATAACTGTTTATGGTACGATTAAGATATCTTAGAAATGAGGCTGTGAAGATTTTGTCAGATAAAAAAAAATTAATCGTACTAATTGGTCCAACCGCAGTTGGAAAAACAGAATTAAGTATTCGTTTAGCAAAGGAATTTAATGGAGAAATTATTAGTGGGGACTCCATGCAAATATATAAAGGAATGGATATAGGAACAGCAAAAATAAAAGATGAAGAAATGGATGGTATTTCACATCATTTAATTGATATTAAGGAACCGGATGAACCTTTTTCTGTTGCTGAATTTCAAGACATTGTGAGAAAAACCATTGATGAAATCCATGAGAGAAATAGAGTTCCTATGATTGTTGGTGGGACAGGGCTATACATACAATCGGTTATATATGATTATCAATTTAGTGAAGCTCCTAGTAATGAATCGATCCGCCAAAAGTATGAGCAATTGGCTCTAACAAAAGGTAATTTATATGTTTACCAAATGTTAAAAGAAATTGATCCTGAAAGTGCGAGTAATATTCATCCGAATAATATACGGAGAGTTATTAGAGCTCTTGAAATATTTGATTGCACAGGTAAAACTGCAACCGAATACCATAAACAACAAGTTCCAAATCTGTTATATGATGTAGCATTAATTGGATTAACGATGGAAAGAGAACAACTGTATAACCGTATTAATCGAAGAGTAGATATGATGATTGATCAAGGACTAATAGAAGAAGTGAAAAACTTATATGATCACCATATTAGAAATGTACAGTCCATCCAAGCCATTGGCTATAAGGAAATATATGAGTACTTTGATGGTAAGGTTTCCTTAGAAGAAGCAATTGAAACTTTAAAACAAAATTCAAGAAGATATGCAAAACGCCAATTAACTTGGTTTAGAAATAAATTGAATGTCACATGGTTTGATATGACGAATGAAATGGATAGACACAAAAAAAATATAGAAATATCTAAATTTGTGGCAGGAAAGCTTCAATTAAAATCGAATTACTAATTATAGAGATAGAAGAGGAGGACTATTTTATGAAACAAGCAGTGAATATTCAAGACCAATTTCTTAATCAATTAAGGAAAGATGGAACTTCAGTAACGGTATTTCTTTTAAACGGTTTTCAGCTTCGTGGACAAATCAAAGGTTTTGATAATTTTACCGTGTTATTCGAGTCAGAAGGAAAACAACAGCTTGTATTTAAACATGCGATTTCAACCTTCTCGCCACAAAAGAATGTGCAAATCAATTTTGAAGAATAATTAATTGTATAGATGAAATTCCTGTAAGTAGACAGTTAAACCATTAATTTTGGTTTAGCTGTTTTTTATTTATGCACCTAATAAGACACCTAATCATTATTATCTGTACAAAGGTATGTTTGGCCAAACGAAGGAATAGAATAAAATGAGGTGATTTTACGTGAAAAAGGAAAAAAATCGAAAGAAGAATCAGTAATAATTAATATACATGAAGATGCTAATAAAAGCATACTAGAAAAATAACTCACATATTCAGGTAAATAATCACATATCGTAATTCATAGGATAATTGATTGGTAGTAATGTAGCGCTTGAATCTAGGCGTATGTCACACATTTTTACCTCGTCGCGTATACTGTTTTTTAGATTGTGAGGTGAACGCTTTGGATCAACCAATACGTATGAAAAACAATGGCCAGATAAGTATTGTGCTTAATGCACAACCAAGAGATGCCTCTAATACTAATCTACAAAAGGAAGTTGTTCCAAAGACGATTTCAACAGAGCACGAGGCACTAAGGGAAATTGAGAATGAACTCAGTGCTCTTGTAGGTATGGAAGAAATGAAAAAAATGATTAAAGAAGTATATGCTTGGATCTATATTAATAAAAAGCGGGAAATGGCAGGGCTGAAAGCGGGAAAACAAGCATTGCATATGATGTTTAAGGGGAACCCTGGGACAGGTAAAACAACTGTTGCTCGATTGATCGGGAAACTGTTCTTAAAAATGAATGTTCTATCAAAAGGGCATTTAATTGAGGCAGAAAGAGCAGATTTAGTAGGTGAATATATTGGTCATACAGCCCAAAAAACACGTGATTTAGTGAAAAAGGCAATAGGAGGTATATTATTTATTGATGAAGCTTATTCACTCGGTCGAGGAGGAGAAAAAGACTTCGGTAAAGAGGCCATCGATACACTTGTTAAACATATGGAGGATCGGCAGCATGAGTTTATATTAATATTAGCTGGTTACTCTAGAGAAATGGATTATTTTCTTAGTTTAAATCCAGGCTTGCATTCTCGCTTTCCGTTAGTTTTCCATTTTCCTGATTATAATGTGGAACAATTGATGGAAATAGGAAAACGAATGTTAAATGAAAAGGAATACTTACTAAGCCATGAAGCAGAAAAAAAGCTTAAGGATCATTTAGCCTATGTAAAAACGATGAATCCAACAAGTTTTTCGAATGGTAGGTATGTAAGGAATATAATTGAGAAATCAATCCGTTCTCAGGCAATGAGATTATTGACAAATAATATTTATGATCGTCATGATCTATTAACCATTAGGAGTAATGATTTGTTTTTTCCTGAAAACTAGAATAGGATGAAAAAAATAAAAGAGGATAACTAGTAGTTTTTACTTCTACTAGTTATCCTCTTTTAATGATACTTTTGTTCGGGAGTCTCCATTTATATGAATAAGAAAGGACTCTTAAAATCGTGGTAAAAATAAATAATAAATAAAGCTCAATTGGTTGTTTGGCAATGCCTAATCCAATAGCAGCCCCGCAAAGAATAGCCCATACAGCATAAATCTCTGATTGAAGGACTAATGGTTTTCTCCTTGCGAGAACATCTCGAATGATTCCACCGCCGCTACCTGTTAACACAGCTGCAACGATTATAGCACTCATAGGATGTCCCATATTTTTTGCATAGATTGCTCCTTGGATAGCAAACGCTGAGAGACCTATTGCATCAAAGAAGTTTCCCCATCTTTGCCAATGTCGTAAAAGATTATGAGGAAATAAGAATATTAAGGTTATCGATAGTAAAGCAATTTGAAAAAGTACCCCTTGTTCCCAAAGTGCTGATACAGGAACACCGATGAGCAGGTTTCGAATGGCACCTCCACCAAATGCAGTAACGATTCCTAATATATAGATTCCTAGAATATCATATTCCTCCTCCATAGCAACGATAGCTCCGGATATTGCGAAGGCAATAGTACCAAAAATACTTAATATTTCCCAAGTCATTAACTCACCCCAATATTATGTTCATCTCTAAGCTGATAATAGATCATTAGAAATATATTTTTAACGAATATAAAGGAAATAAATGATTACCAAAATTGATTTTATCATGAGACACACTTATTACAAACGAAAATTTTGAAAATAGGTTAATTATGCATCAGTTTAACGATTTGTTATAATAGTAACGGATCAAAGTTAGATAAATTCCTAATTCGTAAATGGGCGAATAATTTATGATACAATTTTAACGTTCAAATGAAAAAATAGATTAGCAATAAAAGGAGATTTCAAGTGTTTCAGTATTTAAAGAATGAATCAAAACTAAAGCAAGTTGTCGAAAATGTAGAACAACAAATAAAACCGATACATGAAAAGATTGATCAGCGAATTGAAGAAAATCAATTTAGAGTGTTACAAAGTTATCAAAAACATCGAGTAAGCGATTCGCATTTTTTCCCTTCAACAGGCTATGGATATGATGATATTGGGAGAGATACGCTTGAGAAAATTTATGCAGATGTTTTTGGAGGAGAAGCTGGACTTGTAAGGCCACAAATCATATCTGGCACACATGCTATATCGATAGCATTATTTGGTGTATTGAGACCTGGAGACGAATTGTTATATATAACAGGTAAACCATATGATACATTAGAAGAAATTGTGGGAATTCGTGGTAGTGGAATTGGCTCTTTAAAAGAATTTAATATTGACTATAATGCCGTACTCCTAAACTCCGAAGGAAAGGTGGATTTTGCTGCAGTCAAAAATGCGATTAAGCCGAATACAAAAATGATTGGTATTCAGCGTTCAAAAGGATATGCGAATCGTCCTTCCTTTACAATAAATGAAATAAAAGAAATGATTTCTTTTGTTAAAGCGATAAAAGAAGACTTAGTTGTCTTCGTTGATAATTGTTACGGTGAATTTGTTGAAGATATAGAGCCGTGTCATGTTGGTGCAGACTTAATGGCCGGCTCATTAATTAAAAATCCTGGTGGTGGGATTGTTAAAACCGGAGGCTATATTGTTGGGAAAAAACAATGGGTAGAAGCTTGTTCTTATCGAATGACTTCGCCTGGTATTGGAGCAGAAGCAGGTGCATCCCTCTATAGTTTACAAGAAATGTATCAAGGTTTCTTTTTAGCCCCTCATGTTGTTGGGCAAGCATTAAAGGGTGCTGTGTTTACATCAGCTATCCTTGAACATTTTATGATGAATACGGATCCGAAATGGGATGCCAAAAGAACAGACCTTATTCAATCTGTACAATTTGATGATCCCCATAAAATGATTGAATTTTGTCAGGCTATCCAATTTTCCTCACCGATTAATTCATATGTTACTCCGTATCCAAGTTATATGCCAGGATATGAGGATGATGTGATTATGGCTGCAGGAACATTTATTCAGGGAGCAAGTATCGAATTATCAGCAGATGGTCCTATTCGTCCCCCTTATACAGCATATGTACAAGGAGGATTAACTTATTCTCATGTGAAGATAGCAGTTTGTTCTGCATTAGATCGGTTAATTTCAAAAGGATTAATATAGTCCATGATGGGAACGTGTGAAAATGATATTTCGCACGTTTTTTTTGTATCAAAATAATCATGTAAGAAAATCTAACATTTAATTGACAACTAAGATTACATCATAATATAATGACAATATAAATTAAATAGAAAGGCGGAGATTTGAATGAGTAATAATCATCTACGACGTTCAATGCCTATTTTACCAATTGGTACTGTCATGCAATTAACTGATTTAACAGCGCGTCAAATTAGATATTATGAAGAACATGAGCTCATTCATCCTGTCAGATCTGAAGGAAATCGACGTCTATATTCACTAAATGATGTGGATCAGTTATTGGAGATCAAAGATCTTTTGGATCAAGGTATCAACATGGCAGGTATAAAGAAAATTTTAGTAATGAAGAATGAAGAAGTGCAAAAAGAAGTAAGTATGGCAAAAGAAGAAGTAACAAATGAAGAAATTAGAAAGATTTTAAGGGAAGAACTTTTACAAGCTGGAAGATTTCAACGTCCATCAATGAGACAAAATGAAAGACCAAGATTTTTTCACTAAGGTTTAATCTAATAAAGGCTGCTTTGTAGCAAAGTATTATTAGAGAGAACCTTCAGTTATAAAACACTTCAAACCTCAGGGAGGAATTATCCATGTCAAAGTTTACTCGTAGTGATATTGAAAAGATTGCCGAAGAACAAAACGTCAAATTTATCCGACTGCAATTTACTGATATTTTAGGAACGATTAAGAATGTTGAAATTCCAATAAGCCAACTTGGGAAGGCTTTAGATAATAAAATGATGTTTGATGGTTCATCCATTGAAGGTTTTGTTCGTATTGAAGAATCAGATATGTATTTATATCCAGACTTAGACACGTGGGTAGTGTTCCCTTGGACTGCAGAAAAAGGAAAAGTTGCGCGCTTAATCTGTGATATTTATAATGCAGATGGTACACCATTTGCTGGTGATCCACGTAATAATCTAAAACGTATTTTAAAGGAAATGGAAGAGCTTGGCTTCACAGATTTCAATCTTGGGCCAGAACCTGAGTTTTTCTTATTTAAATTAGATGAGAAAGGCGAACCTTCATTAGAATTAAATGATAATGGTGGTTATTTTGATTTAGCTCCTACAGACTTAGGTGAAAATTGCCGCAGAGACATTGTATTAGAGCTTGAAGAGATGGGATTCGAAGTTGAAGCATCACATCATGAAGTTGCCCCTGGTCAGCATGAGATTGATTTTAAATATGCCCACGCTTTAAAAGCATGTGATGATATTCAAACCTTTAAACTTGTTGTAAAAACTATTGCACGTAAGCATGGACTTCATGCCACATTTATGCCAAAACCTTTATTCGGTGTAAGCGGATCTGGTATGCACTGTAATCTATCTTTATTTAAAAATGGCGAAAACGCATTTGTAGATCCAAGTGGTGATCTTGAATTAAGTGAAACAGCCTATCAATTTATCGCTGGAGTAATCAAACATGCGACGAACTTCACAGCAGTTACAAACCCAACAGTAAATTCGTATAAACGACTTGTACCTGGTTATGAAGCACCTTGCTATGTTGCTTGGTCTGCAAGAAATCGAAGCCCACTAGTACGTATTCCGGCTTCACGTGGCTTGAGTACTCGTATTGAAGTGCGTAGTGTAGACCCTGCTGCAAACCCATACCTCGCTATGGCTGTATTATTAAAATCCGGTTTAGATGGGATTAAAAATAAATTAAAGGCACCTGCACCTGTTGATCGAAATATTTATGTAATGAATAAACAAGAACGTGAAGAAGCAGGCATTATTGATTTGCCAGGAACGTTAAAGCAAGCGTTAGATAACTTAGTATCCGATGAAGTAATGACTAGTGCTTTAGGTGAGCACATCCTTGAACATTTCTTAGAGGCTAAAGAGATTGAATGGGATATGTTCAGAACAACTGTTCATCCATGGGAACGCGAGCAATATATGCAAATGTATTAATAGAGAAACCCCTTGATACCATTGGTGTTAAGGGGTTTTTTGTATTTTTTATATTACTATTATAAATATTAATATCACCCTGCCCGATTTAAAATAGGCTCTGTTAAATTTTAATATTGATAATTGAGCAAAGTTAGAGGAAACCTCTACAATTCGGGGGTTGCTGCCATTACTGATGTTTTATTTGATACTTACTTGCTCGTAAATCCTTTACCGACAACTGTTTCCTTATCCAAATCAACAAAAACCGTAAGTTTTCCAGAAGAATTTGTTTCAGTATTATTAAATATAACTGTATAAACTTGGTCTTTATCGTAATTCTTGTCAATAAAAGATTTATTTTCATCATTAACTGTTACTTTTTCCATGATTGAATCTTTTGGACTTGCAGGAATTAAATCCTTTTCTTCATCTGTAAGACTATTGAATGCAATCAATTCAATTGGCACACTATCCTTTGGTTGAATTAAATTACAACCCATTAAGGTCGTAGATAAAACGATCAATATTGTAATCAACACTAACTTTCTCAAAAACACCTACCTCCTTTTTATTTGACGAATATACTATATGTTTTGTTTCTTTACAGGCTTTTCCTGTACCTTTAACAGAGCCTTAAAATAAAAATATCAGTCATATACAATTTTTCGTATACTCCTCGTATTTGGTCATATTATTTGTTTCGATTTTCTTGCTTATGTGTGAATAAATATCTGAGGTTACATAGACGAGGAGTGTGTGAAGTAGGATAATTAACTAGATTATCAGTTGAAACCTTAGATGAAATTGGAGCAATGCAGGGTGTTCCCTACGCACAAGCTTTTCAAAAACGAATCATAAATTATATGAAGAGATTACAGGGGGATATATGAACAAAAGTATTATTATATTTCCAAATTATTAAATGAGAAAACAGACTAAATTAGTCTGTTTACAAAAAAGTACTCCAAATCGCCTTAAAAAAGATTCCTAATCCACCTAAGAAAACACCTAGACAAGCTAAGCTCAATGGGGATCCCCATTTAATTTCTGGCATAGATTTTACCTCATTTTCTAATAGTTTTTTGTTGTAGTTCTAGGAGATTATACCATAATTTTCGCGATAAGGAAGTTACTTGTAAAATAATTAATACGTTTACTAGACTGGTAGTGAGCCAATGTAAAGCATCTAAACTAATATAGAAAAAGTTGATGGGATTTTCACAGGATTGGACGAAGATTGATTAACTTCATTAGGCAATGCAATAGTAAAAGATATAAATAATATAGAGACAAAATGATAGATCAGTTAACTAATTAAAGTCCATAAATAAAAGAAACGTATTATTCATTAAAATGCAAAAGGATGATAAGAAAGAGGTAGTGATGAATTACCGCACGCTGAAAAGCTTTAAAAGATGCCGGTGACAAGTACTCTCATAACAGTGGAATCCAGTAACCATTTGTTGGTAACTTGTTTGTCTCAAACAGAATAATTAAAAAAAACAGTACCACTTGGGTACTGTGTCTAGAATGCATAAAACAATTGAAGTAGATGTTTAACCGATACAAGATACTTGAACTGCTTGTCCGGCACGTAAGTTAAATGTTGCAACCCGAAAGTCGAATCTGTTTCCGCATCCAATTCTAATAGTAATAGGGCCAGACTGACAAGTAATATCTATAAATTGTCCTCTTTGCAATAAAACTGGAAAGGTGATAAGTGGGAATGCACCACAGACGAAGGTGAAAACTTGGTTATTCATAATCTGCATTCTAGTATTTTTAGTAAGGTTTTTATTCATGTCATCCAGATTAAATAACCTTTGATTATTATCCATGATTAGCTCCTTTCTTCTAAGATTACAATATTAAATGCTTGTTTTAGAAATTTTGTTCGGGCATGTACGTTTTTAATATTCTTTGATTAAGATGAAAGGATGATTGATTTATTAAGTAGGTTCTTTAAGCAAAGAAGAATTGTTTTACTCTCAAGATAATAATGGTAAATGATGTCCATCCTCCAAAATATGGGGTGGACAAATCAACTTAATGGAGATAAAAAATGTTTTGCTTGTGTAGAGGGATTTTTCTCCTTTTGTCGAATTAATTTTGGAAAAGGAGGTTGCAGACATGTATGATTCCTGCTATACATCTGATAAAACAGAAGCATTTCTTTTTGCTAAACTAATTAGCAAATTACGTTATGTTGAAAATGTTAAAGTGGATGCTACGAAAAAAACAGAATATTATGTTGGTTTTAAAATTACTACTGATTCTCCAGAAGTATATAAGGAAATTGCCAACCTTGTTAGAGAAAATAATTTATTGAGCATTAACTTTTATGGTGAAGATTGGATTCAAGCATTTAATACATAATTGATTAAAAAGCAAAGAAGCTTTTTTATATACAAATCGCTAAGAATCAGTAAAGCCTTGAACCAATCAAGGCTTTTTTCGTATTTTGATCATGTATGAAATATTTAACAAATACGGATTAATTACGTAATTGACTATAGAAAAATTAAAAAACGCTTTATTACACTGGATTTAAGCTTTACTAAAAAGCAAAGCTACTTTCCAAGTTATATCTTAAAATCTATATCTAACTAATTACAATATAACCTTCCAAATAAAACATAGAGGAAGGTTATTTGGCATGAACATTTTTAGTATATCAGAACATATTAATCTTTTTATTAAAAAATATTGACAAACAATTAGCTGGTTGAGTTGAATAAAAACGTTCATCATTATATATTTATTACTTTCACCCTAAATTCTCTAAAGAGTTCTTTCTTGGTAAGGTGTGCCTTTTCCAAGCTCACAGTACTGCTTCAAGCTCAGCAAAAACATTGCCCAGTTGTAATTGCAAGACTTGTAACATGACGTAATTTCCTTCCACTGGGCATGGCTAAAATCAACCTTTGTGGTGCCATTAGATTCAGTTAATTCAAATGTGATTGTAGTCCCGATCCATTCCGGATCGGCATCGGTGTATACGCATTCCCAGCTGACTCGCTTGTCTGCAACAAGCTCAATGACTTTCATTTTGGCTGTATCATTAGGGCCAAAGCGAAACTCATTCACCTTTCCAACGACTGCTTCCACTTTCAGATCCTTTGTCCATACTTCAGACAAGCCTTCCTTCGTTGTTAATGCTAAGTATACCAGGTGGGCTGGTGTGTTTATTTTTTGCAATTGTTCAATACTTGCCATGCGATTCAACTCCTCTTTCATGTTAAAATCTTACAAAATAACTAAAACGATACATTAGGTAGAATTGTAACATATTTTAAAAGGTATGATTTATTCTATATTGCTATTAAGGCGATTCGATTAATCACCTATGTGTGCTTAATCGATAATAAACTGAAGTTACATCGTCCAAATATATCATGATCTTGTCCGAGATTTTGAGAGGTACTTTGTCTTATTTAACTAAAGTCCACATTGTTTAATGTATAATCCTTCACAATCTCTTCTCCACCTTAATATAATTCCAATCTCTAATAAGTGTTGTTTCAAAAAACAGTACAATACAATTAGACACCTCCTTATTCAAGAAATGCACCCCATACTATGGAAAGACCTTCTCAATATCAAAGCCATTTAGATGAATAGTTTCACTATAAATAATAAAGAATATCTAAAAAAGGGGGAGAAGAAATGATTCCTAATCTAATTCGAATGGTTATATTATTCATTTCATGGATTTCTGTTATATTTTTGCCCAAAAGTGCATTTCGCAAATATTTGCCTGTTTCCATTTTTTGTTCGTTGCTTGTTATATGCGGATGCTTTTTTTCCTATAGGTATAAATGGTGGAGAGTTAAAGGAGGAATCGCAGAGCTTATTTTTCATGATTTAAGTTTTATTTTTGGCCCATTTTTTGCAGGTACAATATGGATATTTCATTTATCATTTGGAAAATTTAAACGTTATATCCTTTTGAATTTAATTTCTAATTTTAGTTTTTCCTACCCACTTACTTATCTTTTTGAAAAGTTTAACGTTTATAAATTAGTTAATTTCAAACGGATCCACCTTTTTATATATTATTATATTTTTGCTTTTATCATTTATGGGTATCAGCTGCTAATAGAGCGTTCTAGAAAATGTTTTTAAGTGAGAGGGGATTAATGTTATTTAACCCGATATAAATTTTCGTTCTTATATATCTTTTGTACATCAGTAGTAATATCAATTGATCCCTCATATATATCCTTATCAATTTCAACCTCTTATTACCGTGTTCCCTTTTGAATTGTTTAATATTTATATCCCTACGTATTTAGAAGCGTCTTCAGCACCATTGAAAGGTGGTGTGGATAATTGTCCTCCCTTTTGGTGATACTTATCTTCTATTGATGATGAAACAATTAGGAGGTATTTTTATGAATCAAAAAAGAATGGAGAAAGTTCTACAAGTTATAGTTGAATTTAGGCATAGTTACAGTTAAACAATTACATGAAATCTGCAGCTGGGAACCTATAGAAAACATGTAGAATTGTTAATCAGTTATCAAAATTTCCTTCATGTTGTTAGAGGGCAGTCTGAAAAGGAGATAAAAAAATCTAGTATATTTGATCACATGCTTTTGACTAACCAAGCCTATATTTATTTTAGTTGTCCTTTGGATTGGAGTAGAGAATATGTAATTGAATCTAAAAATGAGCCTGAATATCAATTCGGAATACAAATTAAAGGGTTAACCTTCACCAGCAAAAAGGAGGTTATTAGTGATGCAGTATTTAGCCGAAAAGGATATTTACATTTAGCCGAAATAGATAATACTCGTTCTATGAAAGACAATAGAAAAGTATGCTGATATGTGGAACAATATAAAGAAACATTGACAACCAATTCTTTATTTTTTTACAACAACAATGGGAAAACAAACGATAGAAACGTGGGATCATTCGTATAAAATCAGATGTGAAGTCCATACATTTCATGAAATTAGATAGGGAAATCTCGTGCAAAATAAATGTAAAACTTTTTCAAAAACCTTTTTTTGCTATCGGATTCTCCAAAAATAAAAAAATCCGTAAATCCTTGATAGTACTAGGCTTGCGGATGTTCATTCTTATTCCTACTGATGTAATAGATGCCTCTGACGGGATTCGAACCCGCACTCCTTTCGTAAGCATAGGCTAAGGGCAACACGCTTCCCTACGGAATTTCACCGGCAGGAATTTCACCTGCCTTAGCTAATTTGCTTTTCGGTGCTTCTGAAACCTTTGCCTTGCGACCCGGTGGTAACAATTGTTTTCCGGCGCTCTTCCCTTCTATAGCTACAGAGGCATTTAAGGAATTATATGTCAAAAAATAGTAAATATCAATATAAAATAGCTTAAAATCAGATTTTAGTTATAAACACCTAGACCTAATCAATGAAGTTACATTTTATTTGTTTATTAATTACACCCCTAGTCAATAACCTCTACAATCTTTCTTCCTAAAAAAACTAAAAATTCATATCCGATGTATTTATTTTTGAGGCTCTTAATTGTTGCTAATGAAGGAAAGTTTCAACTAACTACTATCAATTGAAGACCTCACATCTTTTATTTCACTTTATGACCCAATAAAGTTTGCTCAAAGTATACGTCACGAAAAGTTATAAAATATTAAATTCGTTTTTTAATTAAAATGCATGTTTTAGTTAGCATAGTAGTATAAAACGCTTCTGTGTTTGAATATTAAGATAGATGGATTAGCTGAAGCGTTTAATTAAAATATATAGGACAAGAATTAAGGATTAAATAACATGTAGGTACCTAATTAACATAAAAAAAGGCTTGGAAGCAGGTGCATCATAAGGAGAAAAAGAGGAAAATTAAAATAAATTATGTGACAACCCAAACAAAAAACAACAGAATCTAATAATTTATTTTGAGGAGTATTCTTCAGGTAAACTTCGGATGGTGTTGGGTATTTGATTGTCGGCCAAAATACTTCGCCCCATCAATGAAATTTTAAGCCCATCTCTTTAGAGGTGGGCCTAAAATTAGTTAATTATCTTTATTTTTAATGATGTTTTATTTACTTACATCTCGTTTAGTAATTATGATTTATCTTTGTTTTAATTCTAAATTCAATAATTGATCTAACTCTTGACTAAGTTTTATAGAATAAGAATCATTTAGACCATACTGGATCGCATATTCAATTAATTTACTACGAAGTTTTTCAATTTCATGTAATAATGATGACAATTTACCTCACCTTTAAGTATTTTGAATTAGAGATAATTATTCCATAAGTTTACCTTTTTGTCTACTAAATGGATTAAATATATGCAGCACAGATGCTTCATAGTAATGAACTAATTATGCTTACATGAGGTAAATCTATTGTCTAATTATAATTAGTTGGAGTTTTTTTGGGGAGTAGTATTCGTATTTTTCTTAACAAAGTTAGAATATATGTTTACTCTAATGTTTCATCATCTAGAGATTAGAATATGACAACTTATTTTATTCATATTTTAATAAAAAGTCAGTGGGATGTGATACATATGTTTACTGCAAATAAAGTCGTTTTTTGTTCAATTAAAGGATCGACAATTAAAAGGTATATTCTTATAGATATGTTTATGGGATCAGGGGTATATTACATAATATATTTCATTTCATCAAGTTTCTTATTGGGTATGACAGGGAGTTACATCGGAACAGAAGTAATGAAAGGAATTCACAAATTAATTCTTTCATTGAGGGGCAGGTCACACTAATTATGATTTTGTAAAATTAATTCACAAATTTATTTTTCGTAAAAAAGTTGTGCTACATAAATAATTTTGTTTGAACAAATACTAAGAATAATTTTCCAATAGATCATTTATACAAAAATAATAAATCATATTATCAAAAGTAAATAACCTTTCAATAAAAAAATAAACCTAAAAGAGTGTGGTGAAAATATGAAGAAGTTTGAATATAAAGTCTTTACTTTCAACAATCAAACTTTTATTAATAATGATATTACATTATCAGCAGATCTTGATAAATTAGGGGGAGAAAGTTGGGAGTTAATTTCAGCATTGCCGATCATTGATGGAAATAGTGATGGGAAAGGAACTTCAGTCTTTACAGATGAAATAAAATTTATTTTTAAAAGAGAAAAATAATTTTGATGCATCCATCATGGGTGCTTTTTTTAGTGAAATATTATAAATAAAATAATGATTTGTATTTATTTTAATATTTTTGACTAATAGCCTTTCCGAATAATGATATATCGGAATATTGTATTAAAGAGGAGTTGATAAATTAAAATGATCATACATCAAAAATTTATCCCTGCTTCTAATACATTTACACGACCAGGTATTAAAATGAAACCGGAATATATCACCATTCATGAAACCGATAACACTAGCAGAGGGGCTGATGATGAAGCCCATGCTAATTTACAATATAGAGGGAATTCGAGGCAGGCTTCATGGCATTTCACTGTTGATGATGACTCTATTTACCAATCACTACCAACAAACGAGGTTGGTTGGCATGCTGGAGATGGTAATGGAGATGGTAACATGAAGTCAATTGCTATCGAAATTTGTGTGAATAGTGATGGGAATTTTAATAAGGCAGTAGAAAACGCAGTGTGGTTAACCAGAAAGCTCATGAATGATCATAATATTCCGGTTTCAAAGGTTGTTCAACATCATCATTGGTCAGGAAAGAATTGTCCTCGTAATTTAAGAAGTGGAGCCAAAGGGATTGAATGGAAAGATTTTATCACGATGGTGAAAGCAGATATTAAAAAGGAGGACGTAAAAATGCCAGAAAAAGAAAACTTAAAGAAACACTGGGCAAGTAAAGCAATTCAAAAGGCGATAGATAAAAAAATAATGACGGGTTATTCAGACGGAACGTGGAAGCCAGATCAACCATTAACTAGAGCAGAGTTTGTAACAGTATTAGATAATCTAGGTTTATTGGATAAATAAAAATGGTCCTTCTCCTTTTCTGGGAGAAGGATATTCTAATTATTTGATAATGATGGACTATTAAGAAAATTGATGATAAATTAATACTTCAACAATGTTTTAAACAAGTGTAAGATTATTTATGAGCAATAGAAAACTGGAACGGGGGGACGAAGTGAAGGTTATTATAAAAGATCTTGCTGAATTGAAGCTAGTAGGGTATAGGGTATTATGTGAAGCAGAACAATACATAATCGAAATTACTCAAGCTACAAGGCGACTATTTGAACAAATCAAAGATATTAAAACGGTTGTTGATCCATTTCAACTTTATGGAGCGTTTGTTGTAGATAATGAAACGAAGGATGAGGATGGCTATTGGGTATGTGTTGAAGTATCAGATTATAAAGATATACCAACAGAAATGGTCGCATTAACAATTCCAAGACAAAGCTATGCTGTAGTGAGGCATAAGGGAAAGAATAGTCTTATTGGAGAATCCTACAATCAGTTACATAAGTGGATTGAAGAAAACGGTTATAAAAGGTTAAAGAATAAATGGCATTTGGAAAAATATCATAGCTGGGAAGATGTTGACAATATAGATGTAGAATTATTTGATACGATTGAATAAACAAATACAGTATTACTATCGATAAAAAGTTATCGACTAATAGTAACAGATTAAAAGGAGAGTAAAAAAGTGAGAAAAAAAGGTTTAATAGCTTTACTAACTACTATTTTGATTGGTATCCCATTTTCAATAAACGTGAGTGCTAGTCCTGGTAGATTGGATGGCAATGGTGGGCATACATGTAGAACAAATTGTGCCAAATATGGATTGAAGACTGGGCAATATCATTTTCACAATTCAGATGGCTCCATTTCATTATCAAAACAAACTGCTAAACGCGTGTCGAAACCCTCGGCTACTCCTGCATTAGTAGTATATATAAATGGTGTTAAACAATCCTATGATCAATCACCAGTTATCGAAAATGGGAGAACATTGGTACCTTTAAGGGGGATATTTGAAAGTCTAGGAGCAAATGTTCAATGGGATCAAAAGAATCAAGTAGTTACCGCTATAAAAACAAATACAAAAATTGTTTTAAAAATTGGAGCTAAGTCCCCAACAGTAAATGGAAAAGTTTCGCCAATCGATGTTCCTGCAAAGGTGAGGAATGGAAGAACGCTTGTCCCTTTACGATTTGTTGGAGAAGCCTTCGGAGCAACTGTTGATTACAATACATCAAAGCGAACAATAAGAATTACTTCTAAATAGAAAATATGAATCCATCAAAATGAAAAAGTCATTCCTAATAAAATGTATTATTAGAATGGCTTTTTTTAATAGTAAGTGTATTTTTGTTGGCTGAATTTGATAGAACTTTTATCATTTCTCCCATCATAATAAAAACAAAGACGGCACCTAAATAGCTCCAGCGATACAATCGTAGGGATTAAACTAAATAAAAAATTAAAATACAAATAAATGCTACCATAAATGGGGCTATTTCTAATGCGATGATTTAGTAAAACTTTATAAACAGACATTTATTAATATCCTACAAATCTCGAGTTTTTATTCTGCTAATAAATAGATATAAAAAAGACCAATTATTTGTTAAATTGGTCCCTCGTACATATTAGTGGATGATGTTACGGTATAATCCTATTACTTTTCCTAAAATGGTTACATTATTTAAAATAATTGGTGCCATAGTTGAATTTTCAGGTTGTAATCTGAAAAAATCTTTTTCCTTGAAGAAACGTTTTACAGTTGCCTCATCATCCTCTGTCATTGCTACAACGATATCTCCATTAATGGCGGTATGCTGCTGGCGTACAATTACATAATCGCCATCTAAAATTCCCGCATCAATCATACTTTCGCCGACAATTTCAAGCATAAAAATATTCTCATCAGCTGGTGCTAATTGTTCTGGAAGAGGAAAATACTCTTCTATATTTTCGATTGCTGTAATAGGTAATCCTGCTGTTACTTTTCCTAATAATGGAACATTAGTAACCCTTTGTTGTGGGATATTCTCTGTTTCCAAATCAAGTATTTCAATCGCACGTGGCTTAGTTGGGTCCCTACGAATTAAACCTTTAGTTTCTAATCTCGACAAATGTCCATGAACAGTAGAGCTCGATGCTAGTCCAACAGCTTCCCCAATTTCACGTACGGATGGAGGATATCCTTTTGACTTTACCTCAGTCTTAATAAAATCAAGAATATCTTGTTGTCTTTTTGTAAGCTTTGTCATAATATACACCCCCGGCTATTAAACTTCTCTTTACTTATTACTAGTATAGCATTTATATTTTACCAATACAAACATAAGTTCGAAAAAAACATTGACTTCGAATGTATGTTCGTTTTATAATGATATCAAATAAACGAACATACATTCGAAGGTGGGTTATTATATGATTACTCTATGGAAAAAATACTCTTATGTTATTATGTTAGTAGTTATTTCGATCCTTCTAGGATTATATATATTGATCTCGAGTGATGAGGATACATCAGGCTATCAAGAAATTGTCGTTAATGAAGGACAATCTCTATGGGAAATAGCTAACCTCTATGCTGATAATCATTCTTTAAGTTCACAGGAGTTTATTGAGTGGGTCTCTAAGAAAAATCAATTAAATGAGGATAATATTAAAGCTGGAGAGAAATTAATTATCCCGGTAAAGGCGAAACACCTATTAAATGATAATAGCAAGCTTGCATATGATATGGAGTAGAAAAGAAGGATGAAATCAATTATATATTGTCGTGTCAGTACAAATAAACAAACACAGGAAACTTCTTTAGAACGGCAAGAAGTAGAATTAATAGATGCTGCTAATCATTGGAAATTTGAAGTCACTAAGATAATAAAAGATCAGGCTAGCGGATACGATTTGGATAGACCTGGAGTACTAGAAATATTTGATCTTATAAAAGAAGAAGATATAAAAGCTATTTTAGTACAGGATGAAACAAGATTAGGTAGAGGAAATGCAAAAATTGCTTTGCTTCACTGTTTAAAAAAGGAAGGTGTAAAGGTCTTTTGTGTATCCCATCAAGGTGAACTGGAATTGTCCGAATCAGACTCTATGGTTCTTAATATTGTCAGTATGGTTGAAGAATATCAAAGAAAATTACATAATTTAAAAATAAAAAGAGGCATGAAACGAGCTGTAGAAAAGGGTTTTCACCCAGAAAATAATCTTAATGGACAGCGTAATGATCAAGGAAGAGACCGAATTGAACTTCCTATTGAAGAAATTGTTCGTCTACGCAAAAATGACTTAACTTTTGCTGAAATTGCTGCTACCTTAAGAGGCTTTGGGTATAATGTATCGAAAGCAACAGTTAATCGAAGATATCAGGAATATATGAAAAGTGAAAATTAATCTTATAGGGCTATTTCCTTGATAAGTTCAAATATATTTAGTACGATAACCTTATCGTTTTATAGCTATTTAGTTTTTATATAAAGGAGTAGCCATACATGCTTTCTAAAGAAAAAATTGCAAGAATTAATTTGCTTTCAAAAAAGGCAAAAGGTCAAGGCTTAACAGAAGATGAAGCAAAGGAACAATCCCGTTTACGTCGTGAATATCTTGAGAGTTTTCGGTCATCAATGAAAAACACTATTGAAACTGTTCGGGTGATTGATCCAAATGGTAATGACGTAACACCACAAAAAGTGCGGGATGTACAGGACAGAAAACGGTTACATTAATTATATGGAATGATTTATATAAAGGCTGAGTATTCAGTCTTTTTATCATTTCGCATAATTTTAAGAAAGTTTGCTATAAAACAGTTCAGCTTATGTTACTTTCTTAGGTATTAACAGTTGAGTTATAATACAAACATATCTAATATAATTAATTGGATGAATTCATGTAAGAGAGGATGTTGACAAAATGTTCGATAATACAGATCAATTAGCCGTAAATACGATTAGAACACTTTCCATTGATGCAATTGAAAAAGCTAATTCTGGGCACCCAGGTTTACCAATGGGAGCAGCTCCAATGGCTTATACTCTTTGGACAAGAATGATGAATCACAATCCAAAAAATCCTGAGTGGTTTAACCGAGATCGTTTTGTTTTATCAGCTGGACATGGTTCTATGCTATTGTATAGCTTACTACATTTAGCTGGTTATGGTTTAAGCATGGATGAAATCAAGCAATTTCGTCAATGGGGTAGTAAAACTCCTGGTCACCCTGAATATGGTCATACAAAGGGTGTTGAAGCGACTACAGGTCCTTTAGGACAAGGAATTGCAATGGCAGTTGGTATGGCAATGGCAGAGCGTCATCTTGCTGGAGTTTATAATAAGGACAAATTTGATATTGTAGACCATTATACATATGCACTTTGTGGTGATGGTGACTTAATGGAAGGTATCTCAAGTGAGGCTGCATCATTAGCTGCACATCTAAAATTAGGACGTTTAGTTGTCTTGTATGATTCAAATGATATTTCTTTAGATGGAGATCTAGATAAATCGTTCTCTGAAAGCATTGAAGGTCGTTTTAAATCATATGGATGGCAATATATTCGTGTAGAAGACGGGAATGATTTTGAGGCAATTGAAAAGGCGATAGCAGAAGCTAAAGCAGATGTTACACGCCCAACGATGATTGAAGTAAAAACAGTCATTGGTTATGGATCTCCAAATAAATCTGGAAAATCAGCAGTGCACGGTGCTCCATTAGGTGCAGATGAATTAAAATTAACAAAAGAATATTATAAATGGACATTTGAAGAGGATTTCTATGTTCCAAATGAAGTATATGATCGTTTTAATGAAACAATCGTTGAGCCAGGTGTGAAAAAAGAACAACAATGGCAAGAATTATTTGCTGAATATAAAAAAGCTTATCCTGAATTAGCTGAGCAATTAGACCGTGCGATAAAAGGTGAACTTCCTGAAAACTGGGATCAAGCAATTCCTGTCTATGAGGAAGGAAAAAGCCTTGCAAGCAGAGCTTCAAGCGGAGAAGTATTAAATGCTATTGCTAAACATGTACCAACATTTATTGGTGGATCAGCTGACTTAGCAGGCTCAAATAATACAATGATCAAAGAAGAAAAAGATTTCACTCCAGAACATTATGATGGACGCAATGTTTGGTTCGGCGTTCGTGAATTTGCAATGGGTGCAGCAATGAATGGTATGGCTTTACATGGTGGATTACAAGTATATGGTGGAACATTCTTCGTGTTCTCCGATTACCTACGTCCAGCTATTCGTTTAGCAGCATTAATGGGACTTCCAGTAACTTATGTATTTACTCATGATAGTATTGCTGTAGGTGAAGATGGGCCTACTCACGAGCCAATAGAGCAATTGCCATCCTTACGAACAATGCCAAATCTGTCTGTTATCCGTCCAGCAGATGGAAATGAAACAGCAGCTGCATGGAGATTAGCATTAACATCTAAGGATAAGCCAACAGCACTTGTTTTAACTAGACAAGGATTACCAACACTGAAATCATCTGCAGAATTGGCAAATGAGGGTGTGGCAAAAGGTGCTTATGTTGTTTCACCTGCTGAAGGAGAAACAGCTGATGTATTATTACTTGCTACTGGTTCTGAAGTAAATCTTGCAGTTGAAGCTCAAAAAGTACTTTTAAATGAAGGGATTCATGCATCTGTAGTAAGTATGCCATCATGGGATCGTTTTGAAGAACAAAGCGATGAATACAAACAATCAGTTATTCCGAAAACAGTGAAAAAACGCTTAGCGATCGAAATGGCTGCTCCACTAGGCTGGGAACGTTATGTTGGAGATGAAGGAGAAATCCTAGCAATTAATGGCTTTGGCGCATCCGCCCCAGGTGGTAAAGTACTTGAAGAGTATGGATTTACTGTAAAGAATGTGGTTTCTCGTGTAAAAGCATTAATGAATAAATAAAACATAAAAGAGGCAATCCATTTGTGTACACAATGGATTGCCTTATTTTATGTTTGTATAATCTGAAAAAAGTCTTTGTAATGGGAAAGATAATAATCTGCTCCAGCTTGATTATTTTGAAAGAGGCAAGTCTTAATATTTAAGTTCTTGCCCGCAAGTATATCTAATTCTCTATCCCCTATGATTAAGTCGAGATCGTATTTTTGATGTAAATATTCATAAGATGCAGGATGGGGCTTCCGTGGAAAACCATTATCAATAGTAACTATTTCTTTAAAATAATGTCCCCACTGATAATGAGTTAAAATATTTTCTACTTCTTTCCTCGTATTATGGGTCATGATGACATTTAAATTAGCGAACTGTAGAACTTTCTCAACATCTGGGAAAGGACGTATATCTTCAGGTGTGACCTCCTTATCGATTTCTTTAATCCTTTTCGTTTGCTCTTCTGTTAGCTGAAAATAACTTACTGCGTGAGTATAGGAGATTTTTAATTGTTGATAGATCACTTTTACGGGAATATTTCCAAGAATTTGTTTAAAGCTATTTGTATATATTGGATATGTATCAAAAAGTGTTCCATCAAAATCCCAAAGAATATTCAAAAAACTCACCCCTTCTACTAATTTCTAATTATAGTATACCTATTTTAAAAGAAATGGTCATTCGACAAAAAAATCAGACAAACGATACAGTATTTGACAAAAAAATCAGAAAATAGGGTCTATAATAGGTTGAAACGATTCAAACTCGGGAGTGAGGTATAATGCGTGCCTATCAAATCTATTTAATAGAAGATGAGGTTGCAGAGTATTATTATGGACGGGAAAGAATGTTTTACGACTTGTTTATTGAATATTTTCATGTAAGCGGTAGACTTAAACAAATCATTCGAAGGCAAATTGAATATATTACAAAACCAATTCCTATTTTACATATCCAGTATTTAGTGGGACAAGCCTTTGCAAAGAAAAAAGAATTAATTGTAGAGGGTCATGTGTATAAATTTAGGGATAGTGATCGGACAAATGGTGTAGAATTAATGATAGGAGAAAATAGTTTAAGGTTACAGGCATGGGGGAAATTTGATTCTGAATCAGCATTCTTAGAAATTTTAAGAAAATATGATGGTCGTTTATTAGCAATTGACTTCGAAAATGAACGTTATGGCTGGATAAAACCGATAAAAGAAAGAAAATACGTTTGAAACACTATTGAAATATTGTATAATGATTGAGGATTTAGTACACTGTACATAGACAACATGAAGGAGGAATAGTATGGCCTGGTGGGGATATTTACTAATATTAGTTGCATTACTTGCTGGTATTGCACTAGGATTTTTCATAGCTCGTAAATATATGATGAACTATTTGAAGAAAAATCCACCAATCAATGAACAAATGCTTAAAATGATGATGACACAAATGGGCATGAAACCATCGCAAAAGAAAATCAATCAGATGATGAATGCTATGAATAAACAGCAAATGAAGTAAGACCTTATGTGTCAAGGGTTTGAAGCGTTTTTTAGGGAGTGAATTTAGGTAGAATGGTTGAGAGCTTCTAGTAACTCTGAAACCTTCCCCGAAAAAAACGTAAAAAATGCTTAAACCCTCTCACTCATTTTTATTTTTTTACCAATAAGTCACATTTTCTGATGAAGGATTAACCAAATTTCAACAGAAAAGGTGGCTTTTTATTATGGATGAAATTAAATTTCTTGATGCAATGGAAGAGTATTTAGTTCACTGTCAAGCATGTGGTTATACTAACAAAACAATGAAAAATAAAAGGCAGGAATACAAATTTCTTTGCAACTTTATAACAAAGAAAAGGGGAACTGAGGATAAGTTTTTGATAGACATTGCTGTAGATGATTTAAAGGCATATTTCAGAGCCAAGAAACTCAGGGGCAATAAACCTCAGACTATTTTAACTACATTCAAAGCAGTCAATGCTTTCTTTAACTGGTGTGTTAGTGAAGATTACATTGAATATAATCCAATGGACAAGGTAGAAAGACCGAAGCAGCCAAAACTAAAGCTTAAGGGATTTACTGATGACGAAGTAAAGGCAATGATAGATTCATTCGGTACTAGGACGTATTTAGAAGCTCGTAATAAGGCTATCATAGCCATGCTTGCTGACACTGGAGTTAGAGCCATAGAAATTCGTACATTCAAGGTCAAAACACTTATTGATAAAGATAATATAGTTGTCATGGGAAAAGGTAATAAAGAGCGACACGTTCCAATAACTCCTGCATTAAAAAAATTCTTAATCAAATATGAAAGACAAAAATCAAAATACTTTAAAGACTTTGCATCAACAGCAGATAATTATTTTTTAAACTACACTGGTGGTGAAATCTCCCACACCGCATTATGGAATATCATTAGGGATGCAGGGAATAGAGCTAATGTTGAAGAGGTAAGGGTTTCTCCTCACACATTTAGGCATTACTACGCTGTGAATGCATTGTTAAACGGAAAAGACCTATACACACTTTCAAGGCTTCTGGGGCATTCTGAGGTATCTACAACACAACGTTATCTTCAAACATTGGATGATAAGACGTTGATTCAGAGGGGGATTGATATTAGTCCATTAATGAACTTTGGAAAAAGCCTAAAGGTTTGATATTTCTCTGAGTCCTCTGTAAACACAGTAGTTTTTTGGCGTTTATTGATGGTTTAAGTTTTTTGTAGTGATAGAAATGAATATAAGTAAAAACAATGGGGTCTGAGGTTTAGAGATTAATGGTAGTGTGAAAATATATTTATTAACAACCTAGTGATTAATATAATTTCTCTTCATTCACCTATGACAGAATGAAAATGACTACCTATAAAGGGTCTAGAAATTCCTATTGAAATAATCCCTTACTATTTTATATATAAATGTTGAATGAACAAAGGCTCATTATTAGTTGATTTTATGTAAATAAGGAAAAAGGGAGCAGTCACGCAATGGCTGTTCTTTTTTGCTAATTTAGAGAATTACAACAAAGAAGACCAAGTCTATCGCTTAAACGTTGGGACGACCTTATATGATACTTGGCAGAAAAACACGATTTAAGTGCGGAAGATTACTTTTGAATTTGTAAACTAGTGTTTTACTAACCCAAGAACTACGGAACAATTACCAATCAGCAATACTCCATCAATAGAACTTTGGAAACACTCGAAAACTATAATTATATAGCAGGTGAAGGAGGGAAAGAAAAATAGGACACTGTTTCCATATCTCTCCGACTTACTAAATAGTGAGAATTCTGATTCTTTTCTTTTATTTACGGATAAGTGTGTTTTCTATGTGGGGGAGCTGGTTTTACTAGTTGTTTACAAAGTTAGTTGCAAATCTAGAGCATGCCTTAAATTTACAACTAACAATCATTGTAAAACTGTAAATTTAAAGTGGTTATTCTAATTAAATTGCAAAATGTAAGTAAAGTATTTGATTCTAAATTTACACTTATGCTATTATTGATAAACACGGAAGGAAAGATGAACATGAATATAGCATATATCAGAGTATCGACAGTAGAACAGAACGAAGCAAGACAAGTTGAAGCCATGAAGCAATATAAAATAGATAAGGTATATCAAGAGAAGGTCTCAGCCAAAAACACCATAAGACCAAAATTACAAGAGATGATAGAATTTGCAAGAGAAGGAGATACAATCTACGTTGCAGACTTTTCACGATTAGCACGCTCTACAAAAGACTTATTAGAACTAGTCGACCGATTGGAATCAAAAGGGGTTCAGCTAGTATCAATCAAAGAGCAGATAGATACCTCAACAGCAACAGGTAGACTAATGTTAAAGATGATAAGTGCTATTAACGATTTTGAGCGTGAAAATATGCTTGAAAGACAACGAGAAGGCATTGCAATAGCAAAAGCAGAAGGAAAGTACAAAGGACGAAAGGAAGTATCAATTCCAGACTTCGACAAGCATTATCAACGATATATGAACAGAGAATTATCAAAGTCACAGCTTGCTAGAGAACTTGGAGTATCAAGACCAACACTAGATAAGTTAATCAAAGGGCATCAACAAGTGCGTTAAGTGACTCCTCGAAGGGGTCTCTTTTTTTGAAATAATATGGGCTGATATTTTATATTTTTACATAGTTTATAGTTTGGGGGAGAATGACTCATCCCACTTTCTAAAAGTTCAGGTTATAATATAGTTGAAAAGTTTGCTAGGACTTTGGCACATTATCTGCTATCTTCATTTTAAAAATCAATAGCATTTTTTATTGACTATTACAAGTATATGCTCAGATTAGACATATGTATTTAGAAATATAAGAGTTTTCAGTACAGAGTGATGAACTACATGGTAAAATATTACTATAGTTTTTATAGGAGGTAAAATATGAGAATATTAATGATAATCATATTGTTGATTATAATGACAGCATGTAGTTCATCTCCCGATTCAACTGAAATTGCTAATAATGTAGTAAAAGAACAAAATCCAGCATCAGAAAATTCAAATGAGAATCAAAAAAATATTAATCCAGAAATAGTTAAGGAAGAAAAATTAATTGTTGAAGAAGCTTTTGATTTACTTTGGAATAAAGCCCTTTCCGCTTCAGAAGAAGAAAGGATATCATTACTTCAAGAAGTAAAGAAAAAGGTTTATGAATATTCGGATTTCAAAAGTGAGTATAAAGTTGATGCACATATTCTATATTTATATGCAGAACAGAGTTTGTTAATTCAATTGTATCGAGACAATATGGATGGTAAAGGATTTAATGAAATGGGAAAATATGATAATCATGAAACATACAGTCAAAAATTTGCAGATAAATACAAATCTTCGATGGTTAAACATTTGATGGAATTAGACCCAACGAATAAAGGTGAATTTTTACCTCCATATGTAATGACTAATTTTAAAGATGGATTAGAAAATTTTTTCTATATTTCAGATGAAGATTGGATAAATATTTTCAATGATAAAGAACAAGATTGGGTAGAAATTGCTGAAAATGAAGCTAATAATAATTCAGCACTGAGAAGCATTGAACCACAAATCGGGATGTCACAAGATGAAGTAATCAAAACAAAATGGGGCAGACCGAATCACATTAACCAAACTATTACTGTAAATGGAACAGATGAACAATGGGTTTACGATGGTTACAAATTCTTGTATTTTGAAGATGGAATTTTGACTACTATTCAAAAATAATAATTAAATATTATTTTATTCTATTCTATTCGTCTAATCAGGCGAGTAGTTTTTTATTTTTTTATATACTTTTTGCTGGTTAAATAAAAATGGTGTTGGTAGTTAACAATCCAAACTAATTGTAAATGATAATCTAATGTAATAAACACTGTTGATGAATGTTAAACCTTAATTAAATAGATTATCTTTAAAACTATTATGGATATAGTGCTTTGAATTCGTTACATTTTTTTAAATCGAAAAGAATAGTTAATCTATTAAAAAGGAATATTTAAAGCTAATGGCAATATTAATGTTTATATTTATTAACTCGTCTATTGGTACATTCTTACATCTCCGTTCCTCAACGCTTTTTACATTCTATGGGTGATGAACAATTACTAACCAAAGTAATACTTCTAGCCCCCTAATGAATTTGAAATGAGATAAAAAAATGCTCTTTTTTTTATGTAGTGGGGGATAGTTTACAGTATAAATTATGTAACCCCTTTGCTAAATTGCTGAGAGTACTTTCACACAGCAAGGTATAATTAAATTTAACTTGAAACGTTATTATTTTTGTATTAGTAATTGTTTAGTTTTATAAATAATATATATAACTCGTTCTGTGTAAACCCCTAATAATATCAGAAAATTTGCGATAACCACTAATCAGGTTCTCCTCAATTAATTTTTTATATAAAATTAATTGACAATCAGAAAAAAAAGTTTTATATTAGAACAAATGGACAATGTCCATTATAATTTTTGTTTAAAATATGGACATTGTCCATTAGTGAGAGGAGTATATTATGATTGGCTTAGAATTCATTGTGAAGGAATATCACATGAGCTTTACAGATATAGCTAATTTACTAGGCATCACTCGAAAGTCTGTTAGTAATTGGAAAAATGGTTGGCAGCCTATACCAAAGAAACATCTAAAAACATTATCTAAATATTTCAATGTTAAAGAGGAGTATTTTCAAAAAGAGTTAAGCGAAGCAGAAAAAATAGAAATAAGAATTTCTAAGTTGAGACAACAAAAGAATGAAGAAAATAAACATATAGTTTATCTTCTCAATAATGCTTTAAATAATGAAAAACTTATTGTTCAGTTACAAGAAGTATTAAATGAACAACCTCAGAGCTACGAAGTATTAAATAAAGTTAGTAACATATTTAAAAATAAAAAAGACTCTGTTATAGAGGCTCTTGAAATGTTTTTAATTTGTTTTGATGAATTTTATGGAGGACATCCTTTTGCCAGTTATAGAAATGAAAAGCTAGGTTTAGAATTCTTTGAAATACTAAGTAAACACGGATTAACTAAGGGAGAACTAGATTAACTTTAAATAGTAGACAATAACTCATTTTATTTTAAATCAAACTTTTTCGCATTACTAAACAGATTCTATTCACTTTATAAGTAATAGCTTTATAAAATAAAAAATAAATGAAAGGATTGATTAAATGGAAAATATTTCCGAACAAAGCGTTCTTGAAGAAGTGCACGTATTAAATAATATAATTAAGGATTTCCCATTGACTAACAAATTTAATAATAAGGTAAAGGTATATCTGGATACATTTGAATATTCTACTAAACCAAAAGGAAAAGAAATTGGTGTAATTAGTAAAAGAATTATTAAGCATCCAACCGAAATTAGTGTTGAAAATTTAGCTAATGAAATTATAAAAGGAAAAACATTCGTTCCAGCTTCTTTTAAAGTAATTGACGGTAGTATGAAACGTTCAAAAATATTCTGGTCATCGCAACAGGTGTTTGCATTAGATTTCGATGATAATTTCACATTAGATGAAGCCCTAGGAGATAAGTTCTTTCAAGAAAATGCTAGTTTCCTGTATACCACTTTTAATCATACTGAACAAAAAAACAAATTTCGAGTTGTGTTTATATTAGACAAAGTAGTAACCAGTTATAAAGAATATGATACTGTAATCGAAATGCTATTGGAAATGTATCCCTCTGCTGATAGAGCATGTAGAGATGGAAGTCGCTTATTTTTTGGGGGTAATGAGTTATTTATATTTAGCTTTGAAAATCGTTTAATACTAGATGAGTATATTGATAGAACCCCTTTGCAGGACATAAATAGTAATATTAGTATGTCCGTCACACCCTTCGAGAGCAATCATTCTAAAAATATATATAACGATAATAACATACAGTTGATTCTTTCTAAAGATATAGCTACATTGCGTAAACGTATTAATATTGTACCAATTACTTTGTCAAAAAACGAAGTTTTAGATTACCTTAAGCGACAAGACTTAAGACAATTTTTAGGTGTAGATAGTGTAGGTAATATTAAAGATATTTTCCATGATGAAGAAAATCCAAGTGCTTCAATTTATTTATCAAATAAGGGAACTGGACATTGGCTGTATAAATGTCATTCACAGTCACATCCTTTTACAGGAACAATTCTTCATATAGTTCAAAGACTATTAAATTGTACAATGTATGAGGCGAAGGACTTTTTGGAACAGGTTTATGATATTAATATTTATGAAAGTAAAGAAGTAAAAGAACTTAAAGAATCAATAGATATATATAAGTCTCTTTTAATATCTGATGAGTTAGAAGAAATTCATCCAAATTTTTATAAAGTGTTCAATTCATATGGTTATTTAACAGACTTTTATTTATTGTTAGATATTTCAAAAGAATATATTACTGCAGATTCAGAGCCAAGAAGTATCTTTTATCATAGTATTGGTACACTAGCTAAAAAATTCAGAAGAAGTACTAGCTCAACTGGAACTAGAATGAATTTTTTTACCCTATTTAAGATAGTAAGAAAATTAGATGAAGAAGAAATACCAGAGTCACTTTTAAAATTACAGAAAAAAAATAAAAGACAGAATCATTACCAATATCATAGTAGTACATATGAAATTCCAATGTACACATATGAATTCTTTTGCGAAGTCGATGAATTATGTAGAGAATGGTTAGAAAAATCTTGTACTTCAAGAACAATTTCATATGAGGGTATATATCGCACATTTGGTAAAAGTGAGGCTGATAGAGTTTTTCCGCAGGATAAAGGTAAAGAAATTTCCGAACACAATCAAGATATTGTTTCTAGGATTCACTATATAGCCCTGACCTTTATTAATTCTAAAGGATGGACAACACAAAAAGAAATTCTTGAGAATTTAATTCTTACATTTAAGGGACAACAAGAATTTAAATTAACAGAATTAAAACGATGTTTAGGGGAAATGTTAGATGCCTATGATTTAGAAATCGTATCATGTAAGAAAACGATTAAAGAAGAAATGGGAATTACTGAGGAACATATGAGTAAGTTTAGTTTTCCAAAGATTATTAGAAAAAAATTTTAATTTGAAATTACGATGAGGAGAGATAAAAATAACAAAAAGTAAATAACATAAAACAAATCGAGTTATACAACCGCTTGAGAATGTTAAAATAAATGATATTCTGGATTAGTATTTGTTGAAAACATGGTTGTAAAAACATAAAAAGATAATAAAAATAAAACATTTATAAACAACTACTAATCGAGAATAATCAAACATTACATCCTCATCGTTCGCTTTAAGAACGAAAGGAGATGTTTTTACAAATGAAATATAGTAAAGAAGTTATACAAATGGGAAATAAGTTATTGAAGATTTCTTGTAGAAAAGCTATTGAGAGAAGTAGACAAACAGTAGGGAACTATAAAAATGTCAGATGTTCTTTTAAATCGCCAATAAAGTTTTTTAAATCCATTAGAGATAATAAAAAACTTTATGATGCATGGTTAGAAATAACAAAACTATATATTGAAAATGAGAAAAAACTAGCTTATAGACCAACTATTGATAGAATAGATGAAAAGGGACATTACTTTATTAAAAATATTCAGATGCTGCCATTTGGTCAAAATTCTGCAAAAGCTCATAAGAAATGATTAAAGTCAAAGGTTATGGATTGAATCCATAACCTATTTTATTTGACCTATTAATCAAAGGTACATTTAACTCGAATTATTATTAAATTTGGGATTATTGTTAATTTAAATTGGTATTACCTAAATCTCAATAGATATACAAAAAATCGGTTAGTAATCAATATTCTTAATACTATCCTAATTTTTTTACTATGGAAAAAAATCTAAATTTGAATATTGTTTTTAGTACTGGGAAAAACTAAAAAATTTATAGTAGTATATCGTTTGTTTTTCTTGACAATAACTAGAATATATGAATATTAAAATTAACTTGGGAGTGATTATATGAAGAAAAGAAATACAGTGGAGGTTCACTGTTATAGTTGTAAGCAGGGAATAAATATAGAGCCTTACAGGCTAAAAAAGACCAAAAGATTTTTTTGTGGTAAACCATGTCAAAATGAGTGGCAAAGAAGTGCTGAATACAAACTAATCCATGCACAGCATCACAAGTATAAGGAAATAAAATGTAGTTATTGTCAAGAGAAGTTTAGTAGAAGAATAACTTTGATAAATGAACAGTATAACTTTTGCGATAGAGAATGCAGAAATTTGTTCATATCTGATTTTAATGAAATTTATAATCCTAATCCGAAAAAACCTAAAATATCTACTTATTGTTTGCAATGTAGACTTCCAATTGCTGTGTTTGAAAGTGTATTCAAAAAAAATAAATTTGGACATTTTTGTACACATGAATGTTACTGGTCATGGAAATCAATACATATTTCTGCAGAGCATCATCCACAATATAAAAGAAATAAGGTGAAGTGTGATAATTGTTTTACAGAAATGGATATTACGGATAGTGAATTAGAAAAAAATAAACACAACTTTTGTACACAACAATGTTATTGGCAATTTAGAAGTAAATATTATGTTGGAGAAAATTCGTATTGGTTAGGGAAAAAAAGACCTGAACTTGCTGAATCCTCTAGGAATAACATGTTGAAGATGCTGACAGATGGAAAAATGAAAAAAGATTCTAAAATTTTTAATAAAGTTAATGAATTATTAAATAAAATGGACATATTGTATGAAAATGAAAAAAACTTTGGTTACTACTCTGTTGACCATTATTTAACAGACTTTAATCTTGTAATAGAGACTATGGGAGATTACTGGCATGGAAGTCCTTTAAAATATCCAAATTATGAACAACTAAATTCTATCCAAATTAAAGATATAAATAGAGATAAAAGAAAACAAACGTACCTCAAAAATAAAGGAATAAATATCTTATATTTATGGGAGAAGGATATCAAACAAAATGAAAATCTCTGTAAATTATTAATTGCTATGTATGTAGAAAAAAAAGGACAATTGGAGGATTACCATAGCTTCAATTACATTGGATATGAAGAAGGATTGATACAAAGAAATGATAAAATTTATCCACATTGGATTAAATATTAAATTTAAGTAGAACTTTTAAAAAATTTCAGTAATACTTAGCACTGAAATTTTTTAAGGGTTTTACTGTTAACTTTTAATTGAAGGTTAAAAGTATTAATAAATAAAATGATAATTTTATTTATTAACCGTTTTAAAAAATTCATTTTAATTCGTATAACTTAAAGGCTTGACTGACATGTATATAAATCAAAAAATTAGGTTATAATAATAATAGTTACACTGTAAAGTGCAGTAGTAATTCGTAATGATTAAAAGAAAATCTATTCTAACAACTTTATTTAGGACAGGTTATTTTTTATCTTACGTTAGTAATTATTACAACGAATATTGAAACGACTAATGATGTGAATCGGTTAGTGTTTCGAAACCATTAAAGGCAATTCTTTTATTTTAAAGAGTTGCCTTGGTTTTTTGCTTTTAGTTGTATTATAGTTTTGTAATTGATAAATTTGAATCTATTACATGTAAAATAAATAAAAAACGGTATGTAATGTATATGGAAAAGAAGTATGTGAATCTTACGTTCTGAGTAAAATTATCTTTAAATTTACCTTTAAATTTAATTTCATGAAGAGAATTTGAATGAATTTATTTTCTATATTACTTGGCAAGAAGATATTGTGGGAATATTTATTTGATTTCGAGGTTTATACAGTATGAAAGCTATACTTTCGGAATTGTTGAAGCAAAGTTGTATGAAGATGATACTAATGTAAGAAAACAGTTTGCGAAAAGTAATGTTTGGGTATAGAAGTGGCTGAAAAAAGTGAACCAGTTTAGTTTGTAGAGAAAAGGCAGAGAATTAATGGGTATATTTATTGCGCTGAGAATCATGTAAAAGATTGAAAAATAACTATAATTATTAACAATAGGCACTCATGAGAATTGTGAGTGTTTTTTTTTATCAATTGCAATATATTGTATTAAATTAGAAAATTTATAATTGGATAATTGTGTTAAAATTAATTGAAGAATATTAATGTTTAAATTATCAATAAATTTAAAAGGTAGGTAGTGAATCTATTGGTCAAAGAAAAGTATTTAACAAAAACTAAAATGTCTGAACTAGTTGGATGGTCTGAAGCAAATGGGCGTAGATGGGTTAAATATTTTAAAGAATATATACCGACTATTAAATATAATAATAAAGAATTGTATACATCGGAATCATTACAAATAGTAAAACTTCTTAAAAATTTTAGTAATGAAGGATTTACTATGCTGGAAATTAAGGATATTTTAAAAAAAGAAGGTATTCAAAAAGTTAAAAAAAATGCAATGGAAATAAAAAGTAAATATGAAAAAAATGAATCAAATAAATCTTATAATGAAAATATAGCTGATACTATTCCTTCAAATAGGAACTTGTTAATTCCTTTTCTACAAATGATACAAGATGGTAATTCCTATTCTGCGCATGAGATTACAGAAAAATTAGTTCATTTCTTAAATTTAACTGAAGACCAAAGATTAATGCGCTATGAAAATAAGAGTGATTCAATTCTTCTTTCAAGAATAAGAAGTGTCAGATATAGTTTAAAAAAGGAAGGTTATGTCGAAGAAATTAGTAAATTAACTTATAAAATTACAAGTGAAGGAATAGGACTTTTAAATGATACTCAAAGAGAAATTGAAAATGAAATCAATGAATTAGAAAAAGTTGTTGACCCTTTAACTGTCGTTAATGAAAAAATAGAAGAATTAAAAAATGAACTATCAGATAATTTATTGAAGCAATTAATGAATGTTCATTGGAAAAAGTTTGAAGATATAGTAGTAGATTTATTAACAGCGATGGGTTACGGTGATGGTGAAGTAACCCAACGGAGTAATGATGGTGGTTTGGATGGAATTATTAAAGAAGATAAATTAGGATTAGAAAATATTTATGTGCAAGCTAAGAAATGGGCATCAAATAAATCTGTTGGAAGAGAGGTAGTCCAGAGTTTCTCTGGTGCATTGGATGCAAAAGGTGCAAGGAAGGGAGTCTTTATTACAACTTCATATTTTACAGAGGGTGCAAAAAACTATGCACATCGACTTGAATCTAAAAAAATCATATTAATTGATGGAAAAGAGTTATCAAAATTAATGATTGATTATAATGTTGGTGTTGAAATTAATAATACTATCGTTCTGAAAGGAATTGACTTTGATTATTTTAAAGATGAATAATCGTAAGTTCATACCTATTTATTATTCTATATATATTAAATTAATAAAACTGTGTGCTATTTTAATTTTTAAAAATAGTCCGATATAATTGATAGAGATAAATGACAGCCAACAATAAGGGAGTAATTCGAAATGCTATCTAAACTATTAAAAAAAATTTCAAATAAGGATGAACAAAATAAGCATTTACAAAATAAAATTGACCTAAAACCGAAAATTACTTCTAATAGAATTGGAGACTTAGGAGAATATAAAATAAATATTCAATTAGACCAGCTTCCTAAAAATAGTAAATACATAAGCGACATCCTAATTCCAAACCCTAAAGCAAAGTCAGGATACTCTCAAATTGACCATGTAGTTTTTAGTCCATATGCAATTTTCGTTATTGAAACAAAGAATTACACTGGAACAATTTATGGAAATAGGGGACGTGCGAAATGGACGGTAAATGGTAAGTTTCCAATGCTAAATCCTTTTAATCAAAATTACGGGCATATACTAGCTATTAAATCCATTTTAAAAAAACTTGATGACAGTAATCTTGTGTCGATAGTTTCCTTTACGAAAAGAAGCACTTTTAAAGTTAATGAGGAGCTAAGAAAGATACAATCGAATGATTTGATTGTTTATGATATTGAGTTGTCGGAATTTATTAATAGAAAGATAAATGTTCTAAAGCTTCAACATAAATCAGAAATATATACAGAACAAGAAATTCTAAATATGTACAATCAATTATATGAGGCTAATATAACAAATTCGGGGATAAGAAAGAAGCATGTACAAATGTTAAAAGAAAATAGAAATGAGGAGGAATCCGAAAATAAAAAGACGGGAGCGGTTTGTAAAACTTGTGGTAAGGAAGTATCAGAAAAAGTAAAGCAGTTTTGCTTATCAAATGAAAAACCATTTAATGGAAATGTTTATTGTTATGAACATCAAAACCTCATCACTAAATGATGAGGTTGATTTACTTTTTTGTAGTGCATATAAGTATAAACGATAGGAATTTCTATGTATCAATATTTCTTCTTCTAAAATTTTATTATCCTGTAGATATTTTAATGGAAGTAGGTTTATCAATTTATTTCCATAAATACAAAATAAATTTAACGTAGTAGATTAAGTATTACGTTTACGCTTATTACAAGAAGGACATCCACGTCCTTCTTTGACGTGTGAAAGAGTTCTTTCAAATATATGACCTTCTGCACATTTCCAAGTAAGTTTTGTTCTAGCGTTTTTATATACTTTAGAAAGACACTCCCAACCTTTTTCTTTCGCAATTAAGTACATTTCATTAGAATCAAGGCGTTGAGAAGCTCCAGCCCGTTCTATTTCAAAGCATTTCCTGCACCAGTTTCCTAATTTTATCCGCCATGGAGTTGTTGAAAAATAATGCCCATTTTTACAAACAAAATCCATTTTAGTATCAACATTAATATAAACATCAGATAAACACTTACCTCCCTTTGATTCAGCAATATCCTGTATGTCCTTTAGTTCCTGTTTGGTAGGGTAAAAGTTATCAAATGTTATATCATCAGGGTTCACTTTGAATTCAAAACCTCTTTTTGTAATTTCATTTACAATAAACGAAATATGATTCTCGGCTTCAATTGTATAAGGAATAATCAGAAGCTCAATTCCTAATTCTCTACATCGCTCCTCTTTGAATCTATCTCTTTCTATTCTATCGTTTAAATTAACATCTCCACGAGAATAAAAAAAGTCAACGTGTTCGTAATGCTGTTGTCCATGATATTCAAAGGCAAGTTTTAAATCATCGTTGTATCCATCAAGTTCCAAGCCATCTAGAATATTACGGTCTTTAATGAATTTCACATCAAATAATTTTTCGAGTATATATCGACACCGTTGTTCGTTTAAATAAATACTACAATTTGGACACCAATGCCCATTTAAAACATGTTTTGGAATGGCATAAAATTGATGTCCGTTTGCACATTCCCATAATAGTTTTGAGAATACATTTTTATAGGTTTTAGATAAACATTGCCCACCACGTTCCTTTGCTATATTATGCATTTTCTCAATGGAATGATTGAACCGTCCAGCACAATAGGGACACCATGTACCTTGAACAATTTCAGATGGTCGAGTATTAAAGATATGTCCTTCCTTACATTTCCATGGTATTTTTATTTCAGAAGATGTGTACTCTTGTACTAAACAAATACCACCTTTAGATTTAGCGATTTGATGAAGTCTTTCCATATCATAGCGTAAATAACTCCCATTATTTTTTTTTGAGCATGTAGGACACCAACTGCCTTTTTTTATGTTACTTGGAATGGCTTCCCAAGTATGTCCTTCTTTACATTGCCAAAGAAGCTTAGTATGTGAATTAACATAGATATCTGAGAGACAATCTCCACTACGTTCTTTAGCAATTTGTCTCATATCATCAATGGTTAGTTTTAAGTTCTGTTTTCTAGTCTCACTATTGCGAGAACAAATAGGACACCAACTGCCCTTTTTAATGGTACTTGGTGGAGCTTCCCAAGTATGCCCTTCTTTACATTTCCACAAAAGTTTGGTAGAAACGTTAATATATGTTTCCGAGAGACAATCTCCTCCACGGTCTTTTGCTATTTGTCTCATATCATCGATAGTTCTATTTAAACGTTGTTTTCCTCTTCTACTTTTACGAGAACAAATAGGACACCAACTGCCATTTCTAATACGCTTATACTTTGCTTCCCATACATGTCCTTCTGAGCATTTCCATATTAAATAGTTTGATTGATTAACGTATTCTTCTGATAAGCACCAACCACCTTTTTTAATGGCAAATTGTCTCATGTCATCGATAGTAAGTGTGTTTGTCATCTAATTACCGCCTTTTTAAGTAGCGACTAGCTTTTAATAGGTGAATCATCCAATATATTACTTCCTTCAATTATTTTATTATAACAAGAGTCATTACGTATATTGTTGTAAAGGTTGCCAATATACTCCCACCTTGCCCTTTTTACCAATGAATTATCGTTATGGCAAACATTATTTTAGTTAATTTACTAATTCGATAAGATAAAAAGTTATATTTGATAATTGGTTTGTTACAATAAGTATATCATTATAATTTCCACAATATGGCTTGTTAACTAGAGAATTTAAACTAAATGACTTAAGGGAGGGATAGTTTTGCATAGTAATTTAGGTTTTCACAACGATTTTCCAAAAATCGAGTTGATTAACGACGATTTACATGTAATGTACAGTTATAAGGATTTTAAAAAGATGTTTGCTGAAGAAAAAGTAGATGCTGAATATCAAATTTGGGAATTTAAAGTAGGCTCTAAAAAGTATTTACTATCCATTAGGGATAAATTAGATTACCTACATTTACAATATCCTTTAGAAAAAATGCAAGGGGAACATTCAACCAGAAAGAAAGCGTTAAGGTATTTTGGTGATAAATACGGGGATGCCTTTAATAAATATAGTAAAATGATTGCCGTTTGTTCGTATTCTCCTTTTAGAAGAGAAAAATCTAAAGGTAATCCTTTGAAAATAAGGTATCGTAGCATAGAAGATTTACTCAATGAGTCTAGACTAAATACCTCTACAAATGACATAGCTACCATACCTGCAATTAGACTATTACCAATGTCTGAAACTGACCCAGAGTTTACTGGGAAATCAATTGAGTTTTTACAGGAATGGTTTGTCAATGTACTTCCAAATAGAAAATACAATTTTAAGAAAGGAATGAATACAGATTCTGGAACGCTTGTTCTATTTCAATATCAGGCACATGTTATTGCTTCTGCTATCCTTGAAAAAAAGATAAGGTATGATGAGGAAAAAAAGGGAGGATATAAAGGAGCATATAGTTTTATTCCAGAATCTATAGCTGTTTTTACTCCAATTACATCTGAGGAGATAAAAGTTATTTGGGGGCAATTTAAAGGTTTTAATCAATCTTTACAAGAATTAGATGTTAATATGTACGAATTACTGAGTAAGCTTTTATTAAGTAAAAACATTAGATATGTACTTGATAAAGACATTGATGAAGAAACATTTCAAAAAGAAATTGTGAAAACAAATGCTGACTGTTCTAACATAGTAATTGATAAACCTAAAGAAATAAACAAATGGACTCACAAAATAACTCCATTAACAAAGTGGAAAAGAAATCCTATCGTTTCAAGGAATGCAATAATATTAGCAAAGTATAGGTGTGAATATGATGAGTCCCATATCTTTTTTAAATCCAATACAACAGGTGAAAATTATGTTGAAGCACATCATTTGATTCCTATGGAGTTCCAAGACCAGTTTGAAAATAGCTTGGATGTTGAAGCAAATATTTTTTCACTATGCCCTCTTTGTCATAAAAAAGTGCATCATGCTGTATTTGAAGAGAAAGAGGATATTTTAATCGCATTATATGAAGAAAGAATTTCTAGGCTTGAAAAATGTGGAATTAAGTTAACAAAAGAAAATTTATTAAACTATTATAAATAACTTAATAATAGTTAATAGATTTATTATATTAAATGGGGGAGCATCTTATTAGAACTGATTATTAAGGAACGACTAAGAGAAGAGCAACGTAAAAATTGTACGATAGTTAGTGGTAGCACCGCTATAATTGCATTTGGGAGGTTTAGAAGTGCAAAAGTCGCTACTGTTAGTTTAAATCCAAGTTGGGCAGAATTTGAAAAAGTAAATGGTAATTATCGTTTTCGTTCTTTGGAAATCTTAGATGTGGATAGATACTACAGAACAAGAAATTCTACATATGTACAATCAATTATATGAAGCTAATATAACAGGTTCGGAGATAAGAAAGAAGCATGTACAAATGTTAAAAGAAAATAGAAATGAGGAGGAATCCGAAAATAAAAAGACGGGAGTGGTTTGTAAAACTTGTGGTAAGGAAGTATCAGAAAAAGTAAAGCAGTTTTGCTTATCAAATGAAAAACCATTTAATGGAAGTGTTTATTGTTATGAACATCAAAAGAGTAGTGAAATTTAAGAGTAATAATACATAGGTGAATAATATGACTAAAAAACAAAGAAAATCGATAGCGAATTTAGTAGCAGGATTATTTTTAATAGTCGCTTTGTATTTTTATTGTATAGTTTTTAAAAGTAATAATATTTATATTTTGTTGGGAATCATTATTACGGTATGTTTAGTTGAAGGGATATTATTAATGCTGCTTCCTGTTGCAAAATCTCAAAAATCTAAACAGAAAGATAAGAAACAAAAGCAAAACGTTAAAAATGATAAGCTCTTACGTTCCGATAATATTATTTTAAAGTTACCTCTAAATGAGCTTTCATGGAGAGAATTTGAGCGGCTATGTTTCCTTTATTACAAGGCAAGAGGATATAAACCAAGAGAAACTTCGGAGGGTTCTGATGGTGGTGTAGATTTAATTATTTTTAATCGTCAACATCAAACTGATGAGGCTATTCAAATAAAACATTATTTTCATTCTGGAAATAAAATCACTGTAAAAGATATAAGAGAATTAAATTCATCGAAGAGGAATCATGGTTGTATTTTGGCAACTTTTATTACAACTTCGACTTATACAAAAGAAGCATTAAAGCAAGCAGATGATTTTAAGATTAAATGTAAAGATATACATTGGGTAGAAAACCATATAGAAAAATGGAAACAAAAAGAGGCAAGAAGAAAACTACTTAATGAGAAATAGCAGATTATAAATTTTATGAGTTAATTTTAGGGATAACCTTGTTGGGGTTTATAAGTGGAATTTATTTATCAATATTATATCATAAGTATACTGCCTCGCATATGACTGTATATGAAGGACTAACAATTATGATAAGCTTTTCATCATTAGTCGTTTCAGTTTTCGTTTTAGTTAATTCTATCATTATGATAAAAAAGAAATAACCTACCCTACACCGACCAAAGTATTCAAAGGATAGGTTTTTCTTTTATTTCAATACTAGGTCACTGCTCTTCTTAAAATAATTATAAGATAATTTGGAAAAAATGTAAAGTAACGGTTACCTGAGTAGTATGAATATAAAAATGAAAAAGCAAACTAATAAAATATGGTAGGTTTTTAATAACTTTATGTTTGGCTTTTATTAACAGATAGTTAAAAAACGAGGTGATTGTATTTGTCTTCAATAAGGAAAGAAATAAATAAAATTATTGATGATTTGCCTGAAGAACATTTATTAGAATTAAAACAATTGATTCAAAAATTTATTTTTGTAAAAGATGATAAAACTTTAAATCAAGAAGCACTTGATTTTCTTTTTGAAAATTACGATAAAACATTGCGTAATTTAAAGGATATGTGAAATATCTCAACTTTATAATCCTCATTTTACCTTTAAAATCAAAAGTTATCTTGTTTGCAGACTTATATCAAGTTACACCCATGTCTATTCATAGGCACTGCTAGGCAAATTAGTGAGGAGCTTATAATGCTCTTATGCAATGACGCATTTAAACAGTTGTACGATATAATTAAGTGGTATAAACTACATGTTTATATCCTTTTTTTTATGGAAAATGTTATAGTTAATTTACATATATTTCTTGGTTGTGGTATTAGAGTGTTCGTTAACTGGAAATTTAATTTGCGTAACTTTATTAAAAACATAAGAAGAACATATTTTATAAATTTTTGTTCCAATCGGATTACAGCAAAAGGCATCTATATAAAGCCATCGTTATAGCCATCTTTAAAACAATTATATCGAATAGATAGGAAGGCTAATAAATAATAGTAACATGTAGTGAAATATGTATATATGTTTTTTGAAAGGTGAATTGTATGCGAGATTTTAATATTGAAACCGTTAATAGAGATGCAAGTGATAAATATAAAGGATTTAGATATCAAAAATTTCGAGTTGCAATAAAAATGTTGCAATTAATAAAATTAAATAGCAAAAACAATATAATTGCACTTCCAGAGTCTAGAGAAGATGGACATTTTATTGATGACGAAGGTCACGAACATCTTGAACAAGATAAATTATATGAGAAGGGTTTTTCATTCAATTCCTCTGAAATTCTAAAAACTATGATTAATTTTTTGGACAATTATATTGAACTAAAAAAAGACCCGTATATAAATTTTATTTTTTTTACTAATACTAGCTATGTTAGTGAAAATCAAACAAGGAAACTAACTAAACTAGGACTAAATGTATTAGAAAAGCCTATTCTTGAGTACTTGGTGGAAAAGAGTTTTAATGACGATGTTGTAAATTTTATTTCTAAATATTTAATTCATACATATCAAGAAACATATAGTATTGAAGAAGATAAACCAGAAACTTATCACATAAATTATTTAACAATAAAAAAAATGGCAAATGATGAATGGGTTGAGTTTTTAGAGAAAATATCATTTAAATTTGATGAAAGTGACTTAGAAACCTTATCTCAAGAGCTAGATAAAGAAATTAAAGAATGTCAGTTTTTCTCCACTGAACATTTTGGGAAAGAGAATCTAATTAAAAGAAATTTATTAGATGTTATAGATGAACGTATGACGCAAAAACATGTGACGCAAAAAATCATTAATGTAGATTCAGTCAGAATTATTTATAAAGAAACAGAAAGTATGAATAGTGAATTAGAGATAGATGAAATCTATCCATATTGGGATGATGTTGAAAATGAATTAGAAGGAGAAGTATTTAGGAATTTAAAAGAAAAAATTCTTACAGTATGTCCAGAATTTAAAGATAAAACAATAAAAAGATATACTAGAGATGCTGCAACAGTAAAGGATGAAATTAAGCGATTTGATAAGAGGCAGATTAATTCTCTAAAATATCGAGTTTATGAAAGTATGGGGAAATTTTTCGATGAAGAATTTAAATACATTGAAAGTTTCACATATGAACATTTGAATGGAGTTATTAGAAAATTAAGAGAATATGTAGTCGCAGACCTTAAGCAATTGAAGAAAGATTATAATTATGGAGTAAAAAATGATATTACAGTTCAAAAAGTAGCAATGTCATTAATAGATGAATGTTTTTATTCGTTTGATGAGGTGTAAAAATGAACGATAATTTTAAGGAAAAGAGACTTTTATATAATAATAGCGAAGATTTATATTTTCTAGCTTATAATTTAATTCTAATTTTATCTGTGTTAGATTGTAAAACTGATAAAAGCAGCTTTAAAGATTATAGAAAGCTAATCTTTTTAATCCCAATTATATCTAATGAGAAAAATACACAGCTTTTATTAAACTATTACAAAAATGATATAAAGCCAAATGCACATATTATTAAAGAGTTAAACCGAATATATTATGATGCGATAGAAACAATAACTCTAATTAGATACTTATTATTAATTTTAGAAAAAAGAAATATCATTAAAATTGATGTTGAAGACAATAAAGTTAATATCTATTTGTTGGAAAATGAAACTATTAATATGTTTATTCAAGATACCAAATTTGAAAAAGAAAATAGACGAATCATTAACATTAAAGGAAAGGTCAGGTCTTTGAAAAGATTAAATTATATGACTTTCGTAGATAACTTTTTTAAAGCAAATGGGGTAGCGATATGGGAGCAATAGTAATTAATTCTTTAAAATATAAAGGAGATACATATTTTTATAGTAATGAAAAATTTACTAAAGGTTTAAATTTGTTGGTGGGGGATAATGGGAATGGAAAATCTACTTTTACCTACCTAATTGTTTATTGCTTAGGTATTGATGTAGAATTTTTTAAAGAGAGTAGTAAAGAGCCTATAAATGAAATTTTGCAAGATTCCAATAAAATTATTGAGTTAAGTATAAGTATTAATAGTGAAAATTTTATATTAAAAAGACAAATCGGCGAAAACATTATTAGTGTTTATGATTTTAAAACAGAAGAATATACAACATATAGTGTGTATAGAAAAGGCTTTATTTATCAAAAAGAAGATATGACATTTTCTGATTGGATAATGAATAAATTAGGTATTGAATTTGTGGAGATAGAACAAAATAATACGACTCATCGCTTAAACATTGATGACCTATTTAGATATATTTATTATGACCAATTAACTGAAAATAAAAAGATAATTAGTGAATTTGGAATACAACCTTCTGATTATTTTAAGAACAGTAATATTATGAAAAGAAGTATTTTTGAAGTATTAATGTCAGGTTATAATGACGAGTATTATAAAAAGTACTCTGAATTAAAAAAGTTAACTAAAGAATTACAAATAGAGAAACAAAAATTAAAATCTATTGAAATAATTCAACATGAAATACTTAAACAATTAAGAAAACATGATATTGAAAATATAAATGAAGAATTGATAGCTACGAAAACTGAATTAAAAAGATTAAATAATATAAGAGAAGATATTAAAAAGGAGAGGCATTTTGGTGAAGAAGTAGTTTCAAGAATTCAAGAAGTCCAAAAGAATATTGTTATTGAAACACATAAATTAAAAAATTATGAGTACCAGCTAAACCAAATTTCTGAAGGTTTATCAAAATCATTAAGAGTTAAAGATGATTTAACAAGTGAAATTGAACATATAGACAAAGTTTTATTTACCGCACAGTATATAGATTTAATTAATAACGAAGAATGTCCATTTTGTTTAGAAAAAGTTGATTTAGATGAAAATAAATGTATTTGTGGTTCCAATAATCATTTAGATTTTTCCAGATTTATATATTCTGATAAGGAATATATCCAGTTGTTAAAGTCAAAGGTAAAATCTTTAAAAACAATCATTGAAGTCATTGAAGGATATAGAAAAGATTATGCTCAATTAAATGAAATTATCGAAAATACAAAAAAACAAATAGAAACATTAGTTAATGAAGTTAAAGCAATTACAGGTGATATAGAAGTAAACTCAAATGTTTCTGCTATTGAAGAAATTACTGATAAAATAATCCCTTTAAAAGAAACTGCTTCTGAATTAGCGATATTAAAAGAGAAGGCAAAAGATATAAATAATTCTAAAAATATAATTAGTGGGTTAGAGGATAAAATTCAAAAGACTAGAGAGCGTTTAAATCAATTAGAAGAAGAAAAAGATAATATGTTCCAAAATAATATAGAACAGTTTGAAAAAATATATAGTGAATATCTAAGAGATTTTTTTGATGCTAGTGAAAACGAATATATAGTTAAATTAGACAGAAATTATTATCCGTTTATTGGTCATTATAAAGAGCAAAGTTTTAATGTACCAAGAAGACTATTCTTTTATTTATCTTTACTTAAACTATCATTAAATCCAGATTATCAAATCGCTTTCCCAAAATTTTTAATAATAGATACTTTAAAGGCTGAAGGAATTGAAATTCCGCATTTAAAAAAATTATTCACTTATATTGAGGAATTTAAAGATACAGATTGTCAAATACTAATTACAAGTGGATATGATGAATACGAAGAAGAGATGCAAAACGAGTTTTTAATTGATTATTTATCTTCAGAAGACAAACTTCTAAAAAGAAAAAGCATACGGTGTTAAAAAAAAATATACAGATATGTAGTTGGAAGTAATAATACTATTCTAAGAGGTATTCTTCTTGGTAGTTGTTAAACCATGAAAAATTCGCTTTGTTAGAAGTGATAATTACTAATTCATTTTTTACCCAAAAATAGGGTGAAGGTTTAACCAAAATCTTTTAAACTGGTTAAACTTTCCTTGACATACTGTACTAAAATATGGTTAACTTTTCTCAAAGAAAATGTGACCGAAAATTTGGTGATAAATTGCTGAAAATGAGTGATTAAGGCTTCCTTTAAATAGCTTAGCTCGTAAATATATGATGAACTATTTAAAGAAAAATCCACCAATCAATGAACAAATGCTTAAAATGATGATGACACAAATGGGCATGAAACCATCGCAAAAGAAAATCAATCAGATGATGAATGCTATGAATAAACAGCAAATGAAGTAGGACCTAAAACCCCTGGATACATAGGGTAACAGTGACATCATAAATTTTATATTGATGGTTATTGAAATCAATATTATGAATTAGTGAATTTTTCTCCATAATTATTAAGGTATAAATGGTTTAACTTTCACATTTGTAAAGAGACCACTCTTTTCGGTTAGAAACTTAACTAGAAAGGAGCGGTCTTTTTATGTTACTTAAAGAGGTAATGAAGGGATATAATTATTATTGTTTAGCAGAAGGTGTAAATAATAAATTGGAAAATAAAACCTTTTGAGACAATATAATAGATTACTCCAAGCATTGTTAGATACTTTTAGAATACAAGCTTAACAATTATAAAAACAGATGTTTAACTTATCAGAGGTATTTAATAGATTTCATTAATTAATGTAAAACCAGGAATGAAAAATACATAAGAGAAGGTATAAAGCAAAGGATCGAGTGTCTCAAAAGAAACATCAATTATCTATATTTCTAACTTGGCACATTTAACTGTTGAAATTATAATATTAAGAAAAGGAAAAATAATTGAACGTGGGACACATAAAAAATTAATATAAATAGATAGTTATTATTCTAAAATTTATAGATCACTTAAAGGAAAAGCCTTATTTATAACATAAAACTCTATTACGAATTGTGTTAAAGTGAGTATAACAAAAGAATGAAAGTAGTGTGATCAATGATTAAGAAATCTATCCTATACATTTTATTTTTATTAACCATATTTGCAATAATAGGATGTAGTAATTTTAAAGGAGATATGGATTGGGAATTATCTGAATTTCACATGAAAGACCAGAATAATAAAGATTTTCAATTAAAGGATATAAAAGGAGATATATGGCTAGTAGACTTCATTTTTACCAGTTGTGCTACATTTTGTCCTCAGATGACTGCAAATATGGCACAAATTCAAGAAATGGTGAAGGAAGAGAATTTAAAAGTAAACTTCGCTTCGTTTAGTGTTGATCCAGAAGTGGACTCCCCTGAGATTTTAAATTCTTATGTACAGAAGTTTACAGAGAATACTGATAATTGGTATTTGTTAAGTGGATACTCACAGGATTATATAAAAGACTTTGCTTTGAAGAATTTCAAAACTATTGCAAATAAACCGGAAAATGGACAGGTAATACATAGTAATCAGTTTTATTTAATTAACAAAAAAGGAGTTGTAGTTAAAAGTTATGATGGAAATAACAATGTACCCTTTGACAATATTGTTAAAGATATAAAAGCATTGTCACGACAATAAGAATAAACAAAATGATTCCAATAGGGTTAAATTTTAAAAGAATTCTTGCTAAAAACATGTTGAAATTCAAAATTAAGATAGAAGAGTCGGAAATAAATTTGAAAGAACTTATGTGATTTTTATTGATTTTATACTGCTAGGCATAGTCATTCCTTTTCCGGGATTATCTAGAAAAAATGTTATCGATACAAACAAAGCAATGGATATTTGTTACAATGGCAGCGGTAATTACTTTAGCTTATTATCCTCTTAAATTTAAGATAATTATTTATTACTTTATTTTGGAATGAGTGTAATTGAATGTACTCTTTTTTTATGAACTTTTTTGAATTCATGACCGTTTATTTGTATATGTTTGCAAATAAAAAAGGAGTTAAAGTACTCCTTTAGTTTTATTAAAAAGATTGATCTATTTTTTGTTCTTTTGATTTGCTACAATACTTATTATATTTATTAAAGCATACTGCATTAAAAGCTCAATAGCAATAAAGTACAAATGAAAAGAATAGCGATATATCATGTAAAGATAAATTGCACTTAAAGGAACACTCAGTAGAATACTTCCCCATTTATTCTTAGAAAAGAAATAAATAGATAGTGAAACTACCATACCAAATACAAGAGATTCTAATAGAACAAAAATTGTTAGATTCCCATAAAAAACTTCAGAAAAATAATGCATTAAAATCTCACCCCCACCCCTCATATTAGATAATATCACAATAATAACAAAAGTAAAAAAATACTAAAATTAATAAACAAGCGGAAGTTTAGTGAGACAATATTAGATATTAAGCATGATCACGACGAAGGCAATAATTTTATTATCCATGTATAAGAAGTTGTCGTTGATAATCCAAACACCATGGAGGGTCATACTGCTACATGGGTTTGGTATGGTTTAAATAAGAATAGAAGAATAATATATAATCATTCAATTTCAAAGATTGGACTAACATCAATGAACTTGATAAAAAAATAGATAATTAAAAAAATCAGATAAAATTTCTTATTATTTGGGTGTCCATTGGAATTTAAATATAACCCATCTTTAGAAATTCTTTTTAAGCTCTCAAAAACTAGAGAATAATAAAAGAATTAATAATTTTAGTAGAATTAGCAAAGATAATATGGTTATTAAGAACATAACAAATAAAAATTGAGAACTAACTATATAAAAAATGGAGCTTTCATAGCTCCACTTTTGTTTATCTAATTTTTTATTTACTAAACATCGTTCCCAAAGTAGTTTCGAAGCTAATTTCGCTTTCTCCTGTTCAGGAATAATAGAAAAATTGCCTTTAAACTATTAGGCTTATTTATTCCTTTTTGTGTGATTAATCGATCAAGGTATAGGTATTTAGGACAATGGCAACAGTTATTCATTTAGGGAGTGTATTTGATAAGTAACCCCATAAAGTATATAAATCTAGAATTGGGGATAAATATAGTTTCTCTCCATGAAAATAAAACTCAGTTACATCCATTTCTTCTTTAGTATAGAAGTTGTAAAAGTCACGTTTTATTTAATAGGCACAATACTGCTTACTAGTCCTCGATATGAGTGATACTTTTTTCAAACGCACCAGTCTAAAACCCTATATTATTCATCTGGCACTGAACTGTTAATAATTTAACTTTTATCCTCGATTATGTATTTCACTGTAATGCGACTATGGCTATATCAATAATTGGTTAAAAAAAAATCCCTTCTTTTACTTCTTAATGAATGAACTGGAGTCAGCCTCACTGCTTTAGACGTAGCGGTGCAAGGAAGAGAGTTACCAACACTTCTCCTTTTAATTCAATCGTTTTTTTTTGAATCCTAATAATCACGAACAAGATGGACATAATAACATGACTAAAATATATTCGGTGTTAGGGGAATTCAATCGTGAATCAATTGTTTAAATTAAGCTCCTCTTGGTTTCCAATTTGGTTAATTTCTTTATTAATGCTAGTCATGGTCTTTGTATATCTGCCAATATTTAAAGGTGCAAAACAAAACATGTCTGATGTACCTCTAATTATTGTAAATGAAGATAAAGGAAAAATTGGTGATGCTATACTATTAAATCTTATCGAAAAACAAAATGGTAACTCTTTTAAATGGAAGGTAGACGAAAATAGGGAAGATGCATTCAACGATATAAGAAATAACAAAGCTTATGGAGCATTAATTATCCCTTCAGATTATTCTAAAAATCTTGGTGAAGTTCATGATACCCTTCTTTCTGGTCTTACGAATGGTCAACCAGCTGATTTAGAAGTTTTATTAAATGAAGGGATTGGACAAACTGCCACTATGATTGCAAGTAACACCCTTCAAACTGTTGCTTTATCTACCTCAAAAGAAATTAGCAGCCAATTTAAAGAAGAACTGCTGCAAAAAGGAATGAGCTTAGCGCCGGAGAATGCTTCACTATTGGACAATCCAGTGAAGATTGTTTCAACAAATGTACTGGGGCTGCCGGTTAATCTTAATAAAGGAATGACACCATTTGTTATGGCTCTTATATCCTCCATTACTGGGATGTTAGGAGCAAATATGATTCATGGATATCTTTTGCGCAGTAATAGTACTTTGAAAAAAAGAGGATCGGCATTAAGTGAATCTGAAGTCCTTACTTCAGAAATAATTTTTGGGTTCATATTAACATTCTGTGTGTCAATATTTATTCAACTAGGGGTATTTGGAATCTTTGGAAGTGCACATGCTTCAAGCATTTGGGCGATATTCCTCTTTACTTTTTTTAGTTGTACAACCATGTTTCTGTTATTTAAAACGATAGCGGTATTTTTAGGTGGATGGGGAATGTTAGTAATGTTCCCGGTGAATTTTATGGGGATATTCTCGAGTGGTGGAGCATTTCCATTATCAACGCTACCAATTGTCCATCGACTATTCAGTAATATTTTACCTACACGATATATTGTAGACGGTATTAGGGCTTTGCTTTATTATGACGGAAGATTAGAAGCAGGCCTTGGTCAAGCCCTAGGTGCACTTTCCATCTATTTTGTTTTGACATTAGCGATTCTTATTACATTCATTGCTAATATTAAGAAATATAAAGAAGTTAAACCAGTTGAAAGTGGAAAGAAAATTGGAGTAGAGGTAGAGAATGAAATTCCTCATAAATCACATAATCATGAGAATAGGGAGATTTACCATACTGGAGAGAAAGATGAACAGTTTCGTCAAGCATTAAGCCATCTAGCAAAAGGCAAACAAAAGGAGAAGCAGGAAATGGACGACGATGAGTTCCGTAATGCATTAAAATCATTACATAAAAAGAAATAAAAAGAAAATCACGCTTCCTACAATATTAAAACTCTTTAAAGTAATGGAGAGATAGTAAATGAAGGTGTTTATTGTATACGATAGTGAAGGCGGACATACGGAAGCTTTAGCGAGAGCGATTGGTCATGGGGCAGAACAGACTGGAAAAGCTACTGTGTACGTCAAACATGTTGATGAAGCCGATGTCCATGACCTGCCGGAAATGGATGCAATTATTTGGGGATGCCCCGGCCATTTCGGCAGTATTAGTTCTGGTTTAAAAAAGTGGATGGACAAACTTGGTTATCTATGGGCACGCGGTAAACTAGTGGATAAAGTGGGTGCTGTTTTTTGTACAATAGCCACAACACATGGGGGACTAGAAGCGACCTTGCTAAATCTTATTACTCCCATGCTTCATCAAGGGATGATTATTGTAGGTTTGCCAGGTAATATACCAGAAAATGCTCTTTACGGTTCTTATTATGGTGTGGGAATATCGTGCCCCATTGAAAGCTCCGTACTATTAAATGAGCAAGATCAAGCACTGGGAAGAGCATTAGGTGAACGGGTTGTTCAAGTAACGGCTCACCTTCAAAACGAAAACAGAAAATAGATGATATGTTCTCAATCCATAAAAATTTCCATTAAATCGGGATAGGGGTAATTACCATATCCCGTTTTTATTTGATGCTAACAATAACTTACAGTTCGTATATAGTTATGAACTAAGCCAGCATTCTAGTAGCCTGTCTATGTTAAAATGGAGATTTTTGAAATTCGAATAACTAAAAAGAAAAGCTTTGTGAAAAAATAAAATAAGAAATCATTTTGAAAAATTCAAAACGATTTCACTTCTGTAGATTATAAATAAATAATTGTTACTCCGGAAAGTACCATTCAGTAAAACTTTGAGATTCTTTTTCTAAATAAATAAATTTATACTTTTTAGCTTTAGGTATTTTAAATAACAGTTCACTACTTTTTGATTCCGATACTTTAAGTGGACCTTTGATCGATTCAACATTATTAATATCTATTTGTTCTTCCATTCGATCATTAAAAAGTTTCATTGTCACTTCTGGTGAAATGAACAATTCTTTACTCCCTCTATTCTCTACTTTTATTAATACTCTTATTTTTAAAAGCCCATTGTTGGTTTCTTGTTCATTTGATGGTACTACACGAATTTTATTAACTCTTACTACAAGATCTCCGTAGCCTTTAACCGCTTCACCTACTTTTAAACTTGTTTGAGTCCAGCCGTCAAGTGCCGGAGGAAAATCATAAATATCTGTATCTTTGGTTTCTGCTAATGTCGATTCCTTATTTTTATTTGGTAAAGTTTCTTTTGTAGATTCACTTATATCTTTCATGCTATTTGTAAGGAGTATACCTACGAAGCTAATAAATAGCATCATAAAAGCAATAGTAAAGAAACGTGGAAACAATGTTTTTGAACGATACTGATTTTTAGAATAACGCTGTTTCTTAATCCCTTCACGAATATCTTCTTTTTGCTTATCAGTAAAATGTTCTCCGGATAAGATCGTGTTATCCAAAGCAACTTTCAAATTTTTAAACTCATCCTGGCTACTTCGCATAAATTTCCACTCCTTTATCTACTAGTTTTCTTAACTTTTCCCTACCTCTTTTCAAACGGACCTTTATTGTGGAATTCTTCGTTTTGAGTAGATCACTGATCTCATTTATAGTTAGTGATTCATAATAAAATAATATAATTACTTCCCGATATTTTATTGGTAATGAAAGTACACATTCTGATAAATAATATTCCTCTTCATTCTGAATAACAGCATCTTCAGGTGATTCTGTATAAGTATGTTGATGGGGATAAAGTTTATTTACTATTATTGTTTTTTTGTAACTTGTACTTCTTAATATGTCTCTACAAACATTAGTTAAAATAGAATATATCCACGTCTTAACAGACGAATGTCCTCGAAAATCCTTTTGTTTGAGGTAACATTTAATGAATGTTTCTTGTACGACGTCCTCAGCTAATTTCCAATCCTTTAAATACAAATAAGCAACACGAATTAACTTTTCACCGTAATCCATCATTATGTTTTCTAACCATTGATCTGTATTTTGGATTCCATCCAAACGATCATTATTATCATTAGTCATTATTGTTATTTCTCCCCTTTAGATAGCGACTACTGAATTGACGTATTTACTAACGGAAAGGTTACAAAAATTTGGTAATGATAATTTGGAAATTAAAAGCTATTATGTAAAACGTCTTTAAACTAGAAATTTTGTGATAATGTTTTGATAAGAAATGTTTCTATTCTAAAGATTGGAAAAACGTTAATATATTTTAATAGATGTAGTTAAGGAGGGAGTTTTTTGGAACAAAATATTTTCATACCACCAAAACATATAGTTTCCGCAGCAACCATTGTGCTTAATGAAGAAAAGGAAATACTATTAATCAAGGGACCTTGGAGAGGTTGGGAAATGCCAGGTGGGCAAGTGGAAGAAGGAGAGTCTCTGAAAGATGCTGCAATTAGGGAAACCAAAGAAGAAACAGGTATTGATATAGAGGTTATCAAATTTTGCGGGATATTTCAAAATGTGAACAAATCAATTTGTAATACACTGTCCCTTATGTAAATGTTCATGCAGTTGCCTATTCCAAACATTACGCTCAGCTTGATGTACTAACTCACGAACCGTCCCACATTAATTTAGTGGTGGATGCAGTAATACGTGATATTGAAATAGTTGCTGATAAGATCGGCATGGAAAATGTAATAATGGAAAACGTTATCTGTCGAGGCAAGGGTGATAATATGATGAAATCAGTGATTGATCCTATTGTTTTCTCGGAAATTGTTAGACGAACTGGATGTGGATTCTTATTAGATACTGCTCACGCTCAAATGACATCAATATGCCTTGGTTTAAATGTAAAAGAGTATATTTCACAACTTCCAGTATCTAGTCTTAAAGAACTTCATATTACGGGTATTCAAAAAGATGAAAACGGGCGTTTACGTGATAGTATGCCAATGACTAAAGATGATTGGGAACTAGCTTCTTGGGTATTAAGAAAAATAGAGAACGCAGAATTTTCAAAGCCGTGGGTTGTAGCGATGGAATACGGTGGAGTTGGACCTGCATTTGAGTGGCGTTCAGAAGAAAATGTATTAGCTGAACAAGTACCCGAGTTTTATAAAATGGTAAAGCTTAATCAACATTAGATGATGCTTACTTAACTTACACAAAAGGCAGCAGTAATTGGGAATTGTGTACCTGTAAAAGTATTAAGTTTTTTGTATTAAGGACAGCCACCACATTAGGAGGCTGTCCATTTTTCTGGGGTTTAAAAGTGGAAGTGTTCCTCAATTCGATTGAAGTGAACAGCTTTGGTAGATTTCTCAATTAGTATAATTCTAAAGATGTAATATATTTTGAGGTAGAAATGAAAAGAAAGGGAGATTTTTAATAATCTTTATAAATACTCTTTTTCATTATCAAAACATTTGGTAAAATTAGAAAGCATTTGTAATTCTGATATTATAGAATAAATATTGTTATTATTCAGGAAGACAGCGAGGGATTGGGATGAAGGTTTTTATTGATTTAATGTGGTTTTTTAAGCAAGAGAAAAAAGCTTATATAACCGGAATAATATTATTAGCAATGGTGGCGTTTCTTCAACTGATACCTCCAAAAATTGTAGGAATAATTGTTGATACAATTAAAGAGAATCAATTAACGGGAGTAATATTAGCAAAATGGATTGCTGTATTAATTATTGCCGCACTTGCCATGTATGTTCTTCGTTATTATTGGAGAATTATGATTTTTGGTTCGTCATTAAAATTGGCACGTATATTAAGAAATCGTTTATTTAGTCATTTTACAAAAATGTCATCCTCTTTTTATCAACAAAAAAGAGTAGGGGATTTAATGGCGCATGCGACAAATGATTTACAAGCAATCCAAGGAACTGCAGGGTCAGGTGTTTTAACTTTTGTAGATTCACTTATGACTGGTGGCTTTGTAGTGATCGCAATGGCTACAACGATTAGCTGGAAGCTTACGATTATTGCCTTACTACCAATGCCTATAATGGCAATATTAACAAACTATTATGGCTCATTATTACATAAACGATTTCATAAAGCTCAAGAAGCGTTTTCATCATTAAATGATAAGACGCAAGAAAGCATTTCAGGAATGAAAGTAATTAAAACATTTGGTCAAGAAAAGGAAGATATTGAATCGTTCCGTACCCAATCAGAAGACGTTGTCAAAAAAAATATTGCAGTAGCAAAAATAGATGCACTTTTTGATCCAACCATCTCAATTGTCATTGGCATCTCTTTCTTTCTATCCATTGTATTTGGTTCAAAATATGTATTAGCAAATGAATTAACACTTGGGGAGCTCATTTCTTTTACAACATATCTCGGGCTATTAATATGGCCAATGCTTGCCTTCGGAAGTTTATTTAATATTATGGAACGTGGAAGAGCCTCATATGCTAGGGTAGATCAACTTTTATCTGAACCTATCGAAATGATTGATAAGGCCGAGGCTTTGAATATTGTACCGAAGGGTGATATTGAATTTAAAATACAGTCATTTAAGTATCCTAATGAATCGAAACCAGTGCTAGAGAATATTCATTTTCATCTAAAACAAGGGGAGACACTAGGGATTGTAGGGAAAACAGGGTCAGGAAAGACGACTCTTATTAAACTACTTTTACGAGAATTCGATGGGTTAAATGGAAAGATCCGTTTTGGAGAACATTTCATTGAAGATTATCAGATGGATCGATTACGAGAAGCGATAGGCTATGTTCCACAGGACCACTTTTTGTTTTCATGCACCGTTGGTGAAAATATCGCCTTTACAAATCCATCGACTAATCAAGACAATATTGAAAAAGCTGCTATAACAGCAAATATACATGAAGATATCCTTCAGTTTACAGAGGGGTATCATACGATGGTTGGAGAAAAGGGAGTTTCGCTTTCTGGAGGGCAGAAACAAAGGATTTCTATCGCCCGTGCATTATTAATGAATCCAGAAGTACTCATATTAGATGACTCCTTATCAGCAGTTGATGCCAAAACAGAGGAAACCATTCTCAATGCACTGAAGTCAGAGAGGAAAGGGAAAACAACAATAATTGCCACTCATCGACTAAGTGCAATTAAACATGCCAATTTGATTCTTGTCTTAGAGGAAGGAAAAATAATCGAACGTGGAACACATGATCAATTATTAAATCTAAATGGGTGGTATAAGTCAATGTATGAACGTCAACAACTTGAGGAGCTTGTTGAGCTTGGGGGATAAAGAGATATGGATAAGCAGAAAACAATGACTGGAAAAGAGCAAAGAAAAATTTTAATTCGCTTAATGAGCTATACGAAACCGCATATGAAAATGCTTATATTTGCATTTTTTCTACTACTATTAGCGACGATAGGTGATATATATGGTCCAATATTGGTAAAAGTGTTTATTGATGATTATTTAACACCTAAGGAATTCCCATATCAACCATTAGTAAATCTTGCTTTATTATATATTTTTATACAAGTATTTAAGGTGGTTGTTTCTTATTTTCAATTATATAAATTTCAAGAAATTGCCGTGAAAATCATCCAGCAACTTAGAATTGACGTTTTCTCAAAAGTCCATGGTCTTGGAATGAAATATTTTGATAAAACTCCTGCTGGAAGTATTGTATCACGAGTCACAAACGACACTGAGGCAATAAATGATATGTTTGTGAATGTATTGGTTACCTTTATTCAAGGCTTCTTTTTAATTATCGGGATTTTTATAGCGATGTTTGCTTTAAATGTAAAACTAGCAATCTTTTGCCTATGTATTTTACCCATACTCGTTTTTATCATGGGACTATACCGGAAATATAGTTCTGCTTTTTACCAAGATTTGCGAGAGAGGTTAAGCCAACTTAATGCAAAATTAAGTGAATCATTGCAAGGAATGTCTATTATTCAAGTATTTCGTCAAGAGAAAAGATTTCGTAAAGAGTTTTCCGATATAAATAATAAACATTATAATGCTGGAATGAAGAATATTAAAATTGATGGATTACTGTTGCGTCCCGCAATCGATTTAGTATATGTTTTCGCTTTAATTATTGTACTTAGTTATTTTGGAATATCTTCCTTTAATCATACAATTGAAATAGGCGTGCTTTATGCTTTTGTAAATTATTTAGATCGTTTTTTTGAACCTGTGAATCAAATGATGTTTCGTTTATCGATGTTTCAACAAGCAATTGTCGCAGCATCAAGAGTTTTTCGTATTATTGATGAAAAAGAAGTCGCACCTCATCAAGAAAGTAATCAGAATTTACAAATTAAAAATGGAGAGATTGAATTTAGAAATGTCAGTTTTTCATATGATGGGAAACGTGATGTACTGAGAAACATTTCTTTCAAAGCATTACCTGGTCAAACTATTGCCTTAGTTGGTCACACAGGTAGTGGAAAAAGCTCCACTATAAATTTGATGATGAGATTTTATGAATTTGAACGTGGAGAAATTTTAATTGATGGAAAATCAATAAAAGAGTATCCCATCAAAGAATTACGAACTAAATTAGGATTAGTATTACAAGATCCATTTCTGTTTTTTGGAACAATCAAGGATAATATACGTCTTCATAATCCAAATCTTGAAGATGGGCAAATTGAAGATGCAGCCAAATTTGTTCAAGCACACACTTTTATTGAAAAATTACAAGACCGCTATGATCATAAAGTTGTAGAAAGAGGCTCTACCTTTTCAAGTGGTCAACGACAGCTTATAGCTTTTGCAAGAACAATGGTAACAGATCCGAAGATATTAGTTTTAGATGAAGCGACAGCTAATATTGATACTGAAACAGAAGAGGCAATCCAAGAGGCACTTGCAGATATGCGGAAAGGGAGAACAACAATTGCGATTGCACATCGTTTATCTACGATTCAAGATGCAGATTTAATTTTAGTTCTTCATCAAGGAGAAATTGTTGAACAAGGCTCCCATCAAGAATTAATTGCATTAAACGGGTTATACCATAAAATGTACCTATTACAAAACGGATTGAAAGAAGCGGTTGAAAGTTAACCAAACCTTACTATAAAGTAATTAGAAACGTATTGCCTGTCAATGTAACAATGACCACTTCTTACTAAATATTTTCTCAACCATTGTTTCTATTTAGGTAATGTTTTAACTAAAAAAAGGTTGAAGATCGACAAGTCCTTCATTCCTTTGAGAAAAGAGCTGCAAATTAAAAGGTCAAAAAAATAAAAAACGGGTATCTTAATACTCGTTTTTTGCATTTTTGTGCATATATTTAGTAGTATATAGGGAGGATTTTCTATTAACCAATGGCCGTTTTCTTTTTCATATCTAATTGGATGTACTTTATTAGTAATCCGTCCAATTCTTGACTATATTTTATGGCCAAAGTGGAATTAAGACCTTCGTTTTTAACGATTTCTATTAAATCAGCCCGTTTTTTTTCAATTAGTTTTGAAAGTTGATTATTGTTCACGGATGATTTCCTTTCGTCCATAATTTTAATAATTGTTATTAATGAATGTTGTGTCTATTAGGCTGATAACCACTAGATTTAGTATAAAGAGCCTATTTATTTAAAGTATAACCAATCTTTTACACTTTTTCAAAACTTTTCTCTTGTGGTTTATTGAAAAAGTAATGGTATTTTCTGTTTACCCATATATTGTCTTTTGAAACTTAAAGAAAATTTTTCACACAATATTCGGTAATAACCTAGGGTAAACTCTGGTAAAATGAATAAAAATGGATCAGGAGATGTTTTTTATGACTGACATTAATATATTTTTGGCACTTGGAGCTGGTTTTTTAAGTTTTATTTCTCCATGTTGCTTACCACTATATCCAGCATTTGTTTCATATATAACTGGTATGTCTGTAAATGAACTAAAAGCGGAGAACGCGATGCTACAAAAAAGAAGTCTCTTACATACGTTATTTTTTATTTTAGGATTTTCAATTGTGTTTATTGGTTTAGGGTTTGGAACATCCTTGATTGGGAATATATTCAAAAACTATCAAGATCTTATTAGGCAAATTGGAGCCATTCTAATTATTCTTTTTGGATTTATAATTGTAGGTTTTTTGAAACCAGAATTTCTAATGAAAGAACACCGCTTTCAATTTAAAAATCGACCATCTGGATATTTAGGCTCCGTACTGATAGGTTTGGCATTTGCTGCAGGATGGACACCGTGTACAGGCCCGATTCTTGGAGCAGTTATGGCACTGGGGGCAAAAAATCCAGGTTCTGCTATCCCATATATGGTTGCTTATGTATTAGGGTTTGCTATACCATTTTTTATTTTGTCTTTCTTTATTGGAAAGCTTTCTTGGATTCGGAAATATAGTAATAAGATAGTCAAGGTTGGCGGTTACTTAATGATCGTAATGGGTATTTTTCTTTTCTTTAATTGGATGACTATTCTTACTAGCTATATGTCTGCACTATTCGGAGGATTTCAAGGTTTTTAGTTATCATTTTTCGTAAAATACCGATAAAGATTCCTTATATAAGATTTGTTGAAAAATATTAAAAAATCCTGCTTTATGATAGAATTGAAATTATTTGAAATTGAATGGAAAGTTATGAAAATTTTTGATATATTTAATATATGTTATTAACAACCACTCAGAGAGAAATGGTTTAAGGTAGGATATGAGGGGGAAACATCTTTGGCCAAAATTTTAGTGGTAGATGATGCAAAATTTATGAGAGTCACTTTAACAAATATGTTAAAAAAGGCAAATCATATTGTGATTGGTGAGGCTGAAAATGGACGGGAGGCAGTCGAGCTTTATCGTAAATTAAAGCCGGAAATAGTCACAATGGATATTACTATGCCAGAAATGACTGGACTGGATGCTGTAAAGGAAATAAAAAAGGAATTTCCTGATGCCAAAATTGTCATGTGCTCTTCTATGGGTCAACAAAAGATGGTAATGGATGCGATTGAAGCTGGTGCAAAAGACTATATCGTAAAACCATTTAATGAAAATCGTGTAAATGAAGCTATTGACAAAGTATTAGGATAGAACCATTCGTATAGAGTGGTTTTTTTGTTGCTTATAAAATATATCTTAGTCAGTCAACTTAAAAAGGAGTGTTCCTTTGTGAAAATATCAGCTAGAGTTACGCTCGTTAGTCCAAATTATTCACAAATAATTACTTGTTTGAACATCCACTTTTTTAATTCTTTACATAATAATTTCGCTTTTTTTAGATATCCGTTATAATATAGATTGTTATTATCGAGAAATTTGACATCAAAAGTAAAAAAGAGGATGATTTCTATGCTTGAAATAATAATTTCCACTGTTGTTGCACTAGCAATGGGTTTGTTTGTTATTTTTATTCGGACAAAAGCATCGAATAAACCTGCTTCTGCGAAAAAAATTATTTTACCTCCGATATTTATGAGTACTGGGATGTTAATGTTCATTGTTCCAGTTTTTAGAGTAACATTTTCTGAACTTCTTGAAGCAGTCTTAGTGGGGATGTTGTTCTCTATAGTATTGATTAAAACATCGAGGTTTGAAATCCGTGATAATGATATTTATTTGAAACGCTCAAAAGCATTTGGATTTATTTTAATCGGTTTACTACTTATCAGAGTTGTCGCCAAAATCATTTTAAGTTCTGAAATCGATCTTGGACAATTAAGTGGTATGTTCTTCTTACTGGCTTTCGGAATGATCGTTCCGTGGCGCGTAGCAATGTATGTACAATATCGTAAGCTACTTAACGATTTAGAAATACAAACAAAAGGGATATAAAATAATAGATGGAGGGCTGTCCAACGTTAGATCAGCCCTTCTCATTTATTATTTTCTATCCTTTTCTTTAATTTCGGTGATAATTGTTTTACCACCATGGAATTTTACCAATTCTTCGATTTTTTTATGATAACGTGAAAGGTATGGATTATAATCAATGACATACTTTTTCCCATTATTGAGCTTAAATATTAGTTGGTGTGCTCTCCTATCGTATTCTCCTTTAATATATATTTCTTCCATCTCCGTTATACTTTCCCACGGGATTTCTGTTGTCCCTAATGATTTTATGTCATTATAATAGAATCCTTTTTGAGTTCCGTAGTAAACATTATCAATACTTAAAACTATCGAAGTTGCTGCTACAAGAAATAAAATAATGGAAATTACTGAACGAATTTTTGCACTAATTCGATCAACTGCTAATAGAATTAGGGTAATCCCAATAATAATAAATGCTATACTAAAAATGAAATAAGAACTAGAGTCAGAACTAAAAGCAAATGCTCCCTTTTGAAAAAATATCATCTCACGAATAAGTGATCCGAGAAACAAAGGAAATAAGAATGACCCTAGAATGCAAATAATTCCGATAGAAACAAGTATGGTAAACTTTCTATTCTCAAAACGCATGAGAATTCCCCCTTTATCTGTTTTACGCTATAATACCGCTTCGGTATATAGGCTCGTAAAACTAATCTAGTTGAAATATATATATCTATTGGAAATTTTACCATATTATCTCAATTAAATATATATTATGTTTTGAATTGTTCAAGAATTTAGAAGTCTACGGAATATGTTGCGAGAATACTAGTCAAAGTTTGATATGATTTTATCTTTTATTATCGCTAAAAGGTAATAGAAAAAAACCGCTTATTAGCGGTTTTTAAGAAGGAATATCATTACTGAAATAAATGTTCGTACGGAGAATCATCAATATTCATTTGACGAAGTTTCTTTCGCAAAAATTTATGATCTCGCTTTGGTGTTGCTAATATGTAACCTCGAATCACATGTTCACGATTAATTTCTTTCGCATGATCTTCTAAGGCAATTTCACCAATTTTTCCAGCAATTTTTTGCCTAGCAACATCTCTAAATAATTCAGGTACGGGGCTTACTAATTCTTCTAAAAGTTCTTTTTGTTCTGGAGTCCATAAATCAATTGTCTTCTTCACATAATGTTCTTCCCAATCTAAAATCGATTTACCATCTTCTTTAGGGAGTCTCTTTAAGAATTTTCTAAACATGAAGAAACCACCAATGGCGAATAAACTAATTAAGATAACAACCCAGAACAAAATAAAATATAAAAACCAGCCGCTAAGCATTTAGTTTCACCTCGGTATAAATAGCATATCTTTATTCATTATAGACAATTTGAAATTATAGTGACAAGTATTATTATCTTGTTATTTCAATTGAACTGTTTTCGTATCCTTGTTGCTTACGGAAAAGCACTACTGCAGGCTTTTAAACCAAAGGAAAGGATTCAGCACTTCTTATGGAGTTTTCAACTCGCTTCTCAAAGAATTAAATGATGTAGTAGTTTTCAGCTAAAAGTAATTAATTAAACTTTATTTATTTAGGAATCATGTTTGAGAAAAGAGGCATAAATTTAAATATTATAAAAGGAAATAAGTAATTCATCCCTAGAATAGGTCTTTTGGCTTATTCGTTTTATGAGGAATTATCATATTCTGATTATAAAATCAAATACTTTGGGGATTGGAGTGTGACTGAATGCATCTTTTGGACTTCGAAAAAAGAATTGATAACTGCAAAAGTCTTGAAATGCTCCAAGCAGAAACTCAAATCATTTTAGGGATTATGCAGAACGAACCATGCAATAGTAAAATATTCAATGATTACATCAATATACTTGAAAAGATTTCTTTGAAGTCAAAGAATTTAAAATAAAAAAATGGTTGCCGAATTAGGCAACCATTTTTATGTATAAACTTGATGAATTAATTGTTAGCTTCTAATTCATCGAATATATGTTTCATTTCTTGTGTTTTTTGATCTATCGTTTCTTTATTTGTACTTATCCCTTGTTCAAAAGTAATTGGTTCACCAAATCGGACAACAATCTCTTTTCTTTGAAGCAGTTCCTTAAAGGTTAATGGTCCTTTATAAATGGCAGGTAAAATTGGAACACCGGATTTCATCGCAATGGTTACTGCACCTCTTTTTAATGATGCTTGTTCGATGGTTCTTGTTCCTGTAGGGAAAATTCCTACAACCTTGTTGTTTTTTAAAAGTTTTAAGGGTATTTTTAAGGAGCTAGGTCCTGGATTATCCCTATTAACAGGAAAAGCATTTAGTTTTGTTAATAGATATTTTATTGGTTTAAAAGTAAATAGCTCTTGTTTGGCCATATAATGAATAGGCGTAGGCCATAGACTGAATGCTAAGTAGATGATATCGAACCAAGTTGTATGTGTACAAACGACGATGTATGGGGAAGAAGGAATTTTATTTTTATTTTCTATTTTTAATTTTCCCCCTAAAATAGTAAGTATAGTTCGAACTACACGATAACCAAAAGAATACATTGAATCACCCCTACAATGCATTGTAAAGTAAATATATACTTTGATTCTAGTATTTTAATAAAATAATATTGAAATTCCAATATTCTGTTAATCATCTCCTAAACCTACGACTCAGAGAATTCATTCCTTTTTGATATAATATAAATAAGTTGAAAGAATCTTGAGGTGATTTTATTGAAATTTATCCATACAGCAGACTGGCATTTAGGCAAGCTTGTTCATGGAATATATATGACGGAAGAACAAAGAGTTGTATTAAACCAATTTGTTGAACTTGTTGCTGATGAAAAGCCAGATGCAGTGATTATAGCTGGTGATTTATATGATAGATCAGTTCCACCAACAGACGCAGTTAATCTACTAGATGAAATTTTGTATCGGATTAATGTCGAATTACAAACCCCAATTTTAGCGATATCTGGAAATCATGATAGTGCGGAGCGTTTATCTTTTGGTTCCTCATGGTATCGAAATAGTCAATTTTATATGCAGGGTAGACTTACAAAGGATTTGACTCCGATTCGACTAGACGGAGTGAATTTTTATCTTGTACCTTATGCTGAGCCTGGGACAGTGCGTGAAACGTTTGATGATCAGTCAGTTCATTCCCATGAAGATGCAATGAAAGCTATAGTTGGACGAATAGAGAAGCATTTGAATCCAAATGAACCGAATGTTTTCATTGGCCATGCATTTGTTATTGGCGGAGCGACTACTGATTCTGAACGTGTACTTTCAGTAGGTGGATCAGGTTGTGTATCACAAGAAATCTTTAGTCCCTTTACGTACACAGCATTAGGTCATTTACATAGTCCTGATGCGATAAAACATGACAGAATCAAATATTCAGGCTCATTATTAAAATACTCATTTTCTGAAGTGAGTCAACGAAAGGCTGTTTCAATCGTACAAATCGAATCAAATGGTAAGTTATCGATTGAAGAGAAATTTTTAATGCCTGATAAAGATATGCGAGAAATAAAAGGATGTCTTGATGAATTATTAGATCCTGCTTTCTATAGTAATCAAAAATTAGATGATTATTTGAAAGTCATTCTCCATGATGAGGGAGCAATAATAGATCCAATAAACAAGTTAAGGCAGGTTTACCCAAATATTCTTCATTTAGAAAGAAGAATAGATCGAGTAGACCTGAAGGAAAAGCAAAATATAAATCTTGTAAAAAGAGAATCAAAAACAGAACTTACACTATTTGAAGAGTTTTATCACGAAATGACAACATCGGAGTTCAGTCAAGAAAAGCGGTCGCTAGTTGCTAGTATAATTGACCAAGTAAAAGGGGAGGTTTCTTAAGATATGAAGCCATTAAAATTAATGATGCAAGCATTTGGCCCCTATGCAGAAAAAGAAATCATTGATTTCACCAAGCTTGGAAATAGAAAGATGTTTGTCATTTCAGGGAAAACGGGTGCAGGAAAAACAACGATATTTGACGGGATTAGTTTTGCGATATATGGAAAGGCGAGCGGAGAAGATCGTAACGGGAGTGATCTAAGAAGCCAATTTGCTGCGGATGATTTGTTGACAGAGGTTTCTTTACAATTCTCTTTAAGGAATAAAACTTATTATATTTGGCGTTCCCCACAGCAGGATAAAAAGAAAGCTCGTGGTGATGGCTTTACAACGGTTAGTGCAAAAGCGGAGCTGTATATTTATGATGAGGAAGGTAACAAAAAATTAATTGCTTCAAATGTCCGAGAGGCTGATGAAAAGATTAAAGAAATTATCCAATTAGACTCTAATCAATTTCGTCAAATATTGATGATTCCTCAAGGAGAGTTTCGTAAACTACTAACCTCAGATAGTAAAGAAAAGGAAGCGATTCTGCAAAGATTATTTCACACTGAATTATTTAAAAAAATTGAAGAACATTTAAAAGAAGAAGCAACTGTATTAAAAAGATTTGTTGAAGGAAAAATGGAAGAACGTTCTCATGCTTTAAAATCCATTTATACTTCCGATAATAGTGAATTGAAATTGGCGATTGAAGAAGATCTGATAAATGATGTAAATGTGATGAAGCTGCTAAAGGAAGAATTAATACACATGCAGCAAATTACAACAGAGCTTAATGGTAAATTGGAAAAACAAAAAGAAGAACGAGATATAGCTAAGAAAAAGGTCGATGAAGCAGAAGCATTATTAGCACAATTTGATCATTTAATTAAATTGAAAGCCCAACAGGAAGAATTAATATCAAAAAGAGATTATTATGAATTGAAGAAAAAGGAAATAGATGAAGCGTATAAAGCATCGAGGATAGAACAACAAGATGAGCTGTGCCATCGTTTAAAAAAGGAGATGGACTCTTATCAAAAAAATTACGTAAGTTCTAAACAGCAATTAGAGAATTTACAAACGAGCCTGGAATATGCGCAGAAAAAACTTGAGCATGAAGAGAATAAGTCTAATTTACGTCAACAAGTAGCTGATCATCTAATTACGATCACTAATTTACAGGAAGAAGTATACACATTAGAAGATCGCCAACAGGAACTTCATAAGCTTCAAAATAAATTAATGGAAGTAGATTCGAAGATCCAAAAGACAAAGCAAGAAATTTCGGATATTGAAGCAAAAGTGGAGAAAAGAACAAATGATTTAAAGCAGCTTGAACACTATAAAATTGAAATGCTTGAGAGCGAAAAAGAGATCGAACAACTTTCTTATAATGTTCAAAAGCTTAAAAAACTTGAAACTCTTCAACAAAAGTGGAAAAAAGAATCGATTTTACTAAGTGAAAAGGAACCACTTTATAAAAATGTCATAAGTAGGCTAGAGGATAACAAGAAAACACTGCAAGTAATTGAGCATAGATGGCAAAAGGGACAAGCACAGGCATTAGCTCAAACCCTTATTACTGGAAATCCTTGTCCAGTATGCGGGTCTACACATCATCCTCAAATAGCTTTGGGTAGTGATGAAATTCCATCCGAAGAAGATTTAAAAAGTGCGAAACTTCAAATTGAAAAACTAGAAAAAGAAAAATATAATTATGAAAAAAATATAGTAGAAACTAAGTCGGTTCTATTACATTTGAAAGAGTCAATAGATGAGTATACTAGAGAGCTCAAAATGGATCTTTCTACTTTTTCTTTGGAAAATACGACAGTGATAGTATTAGAACAGGAAAAATTATTGCATGAAATGAAGCAAGTAAATATAGATAAAAAAAGAAAAATTTCTAACTTACAACTAATCAATGATGAAATTAAACTTCTAAACGAAAAAATTCACAATGCAAGAAAAGATCTTGATAACTATATCAATGAAGAGAAGTCGACGAGTCAATTATTCACGGAGAAAAAAACTCAGGTCCAGGCATCACTGAATAATATTCCTGAAGAATTACGTTCAAAAGAAGCATATGATCAAAAAGTCATTCAATTAAAATTACAAAAACAAGAGCTAGAAAAAGCCTATGAACATGCACAACAGCAAGTCAATGAATTAAAGGAAAAAATATCAGGATGTAGAGCTAAAAATGAACAATTAAAGGATTTAGTGATAAAATCTGAAAATACTTTAAAAGAAGAACGTGAAAAATTTGTTCATATGTTACAGGAAGAAGGCTTTAATGGCTATAAGCATTTCGCATTAGCGAAAAAAAGTATGGATAAAATTAAACAGCTAGAACAAGAGGTTCAGAACTATCGAGAGGAATATCGCTCAGTGTCCGATCGCTTACTTGAATTAAGTGAACGCTTAAAAAATACAGAAAAGCCACAAATAAATATATTAAATGAGACGTTTACGACGCTTGAGAAGGAATTACTTGAACTGAATACAGAGCTAACAAATGTCATGATGAATATTAGACTAAATAAAGAAATAGTGGACAAGGTAGAAACAATAAATGAATCTATTAAAGACGCTGAGGAAAAATATAAACTAATTGGACATCTCTCAGATATCGCTAAAGGACAAAATACGTACCGAATAACCTTTGAAAGATTTGTGTTAGCTGCCTTTCTAGATGATATTCTTACTGTCGCTAATATTAGGTTAACAAGAATGACAAGTGGAAGATATCATTTATTGCGAAAAACTGATCGCTCTAAAGGAAATGTTCAAAGTGGATTAGAGTTATTGGTTTTTGATCAATATACCGGACAGGAACGTCATGTGAAAACATTATCTGGTGGGGAAAGTTTTAAAGCGTCCTTAGCACTTGCCTTAGGTCTCGCAGATGTCGTTCAACAATATGCGGGTGGTGTTTCGCTTGAAACGATGTTTATTGATGAAGGATTCGGTACATTGGACCCAGAGTCCCTTGATCAAGCAATCGAGGCATTAATGGATATTCAAAATAGCGGTAGATTGGTTGGTTTAATTTCACATGTCCCAGAATTAAAGGAAAGAATCGATGCCCGTCTTGAAGTATTCTCTAGTCAAAATGGAAGTAAAACAGAATTCCAATTCTTCACCTAATAGTAGAACAAAAATTCGAAATAACTGTAGTCCTACCAGACTGGTTTCCTTATAAAGTCTGGTCATGTTTACCCTTCCTCTACATATATTGTAGGGGGAGGGCAATTGAATGTTTTTAACTTACTTTGGTATTGTTGTATTAGCATTTCTTCTTACATTAGGCTGGAGTATCTTTCGACTAAGGCAGTTTGATATATATAGGAAACCGTTAATTGAAGGTACCTTAATAAATTTTACTATACATATTTTAGGGTGCGTATGGTGGATCGTCATTAATCGAAATCAAACATATTTTATTGTTCCAGGTATTATATACTATGTTCTTTCAGTTAGTATCATACAGACAATTAATTGGAATCTGTTATCTTTATTGAAACCTAAAGGAATACAGCACTTCATGAAGGGGAAAATTTGAAATAAGAAGGGCATATGTCATTCAATATTTGTTATGGGGGAACTATGCTATAATGATGTATATGATATAGTTATTGTGGAGGAGACATGGAAAAGACTTATTTTTATGCAACGATATTTTTTGGCTGGCTCATCACCCTTGCATTGATCATATTTATGGTAGTTGCTTTTAAAATGCGCATGATCGTCATCGGCTGTATATTAATCTTAATCTGTCTTGCATCTTTATTAATGAATATTGTATTTATGAAAAAAGGTGTACGAAATCAGTAACAATAATGAAAAAAGGGAGACAATTGTCTCCTTTTGAATCTAAGGCTCTTTTCTCAAACATTGTTGCTTTTTAAGTAAAGTTATAACTGATAACTATCGGTTGAAGACCAATACACCTTTCATTTTTCTGAGAAAAGAGCTGCAAACTCCATAAGAATTACTGAATCCTTTATTGGGTTAAAAGCCGGCAGTTGGGCTTTTACATAAGCAACAAACTATCCGAAAACAGCCTATTTTAATTAATTTTATATAGTTTTAAAAGTGAAGAAGGTACTACTTTGGTCAACCGTAGCACCTTCTTTTTCTTCGTTATACTCCAACACCTTGGGATTTATTTGTCTTCCTTTGAAAATAATTTTCTAATCCGTTCGAAATTAGGTGTAGCGAGAAAAGTGTGATTGTAATGATTGTGATGGCAGAGTAAGGTATCCATGTTTTCCCCCATATATTATTTAGAAGGTCAATTAACAATGTGGGCCAAGCATTTGATGAATTAGCTATTACATATGCACCATTCAAAGTACTAAAAAATTCATGACTAATAAAGATGGCGACAATACCTAGCTGAGCAATTAAAAATAAAATTCTTCCTAAATCATTAAAAAAATTAGTAAATACATGTGGCTGAAGCTCGGGCCAAAAGTACTTTTTAAATAATGTAAAACGAGTGCAGCCCGTAACTATTCCAGATTCAACAAACGGTTTTTTATTTGTTTCCTCCATATTTTTTAAGAATATATCTGAGACACGGCCAACTTCAATAATGGCAATAACAAAGATCATCCATAATGAATGATAATGTGAGAATATGATAAAGGGTAGACCAATGATTACCCCGACAAAAAAGATAGGGGGTAAATAGGAGAATAATTGATTCAATCCCTTTAAAAGTGCCTTTACAAATCGAAAATAAAAGGCACCAATCCCCAAAGGTATGGCAAGTAAATATCTTAATATGGCAGTTGCAAAAACAACAATGAATGTTTCCTTCGTTCCTATTAATATAATACTTAAAATATCCACTCCCTTATGGTTGGATCCAAGTGGAAACTCCATTGAAGGAGGAAATGGAGGAACTAAAAGTTTGCCATCACTATTTCTTATTAGTCCATGTTCTGTTAAATTTTTATCAACAAATGGTAAGTATGGAGCAGATAATCCCAACAAAATGATAATGGCAAAAAGAGTACTGCCGATAATTAAAGACCGATTTTTCATTTTTCAAGATCCGCCTTTCGATTAGGACTTGTCCAGCCAGTAACAATATTACTAATTGTGTTTGCAAAAAAGATAATAATAGTAAAGTAAAAGATAAAACCAATCGTATCTACAGGGAAAAAAGCAAATTGTTGTCCAACTGCAAACATAGGGGAATACCGAACACTTTCCCAAAAGTAAAATGCTGCTCCCCGAAAGTCGGTTAATCTTTCAACAATAAATAAGTTAGATAAAATATATAGAATGACAGTATTGGTATGGCTTAAAATGGTGGGCATGCAATTCTTAAGAATATGTATATATAAAATTTTGAATGTATGTATTCCTTTCGATTTTGCTGTACGAATATAGTCATTGCTTTCTTCCTCTTTAAAACTTGTATAAGTGATATTTGCTACATAAAAAAATGGGTAAATACTTAAAAATAGAATACAAATGATATAGTTATCTATTGAATCTGAACCGTATATCTTTATGTGCGGAATCCATCCCATCTCGTATAGAGCTATAATACTTAGCTGCAAACTAATTATGATGAATAAATCTGGAATGGATAGAAATAACCATGTTGATCCTTTACCGATAATACTTGCTTTCTTATCCTTCGACCAATAATCAAAAATGCCTTTTGCAATCCCTACAATTAGAGAAAGGAACAAAGCTGGGATGATAATCCACATACTTTTTAATACTTTATCGGTAATATGCTCTATGTTTGTTATATTATCTCTATATTTCCCTAATCCAGGATTGTGCGTGATATAGTGATAGAATTCCTTTATTTGTTTAATATGTGAATCAATTTTGTATACATAATGTGCATCAATGAAATTTCCAGCTTCCCCACTCTCATATTCTACATCTCGAGGTAAAAGCATAAAGACAACAAGTAATGAAAATGTTATTAGCCATAATATGGCCTGTGATAGAATTTTTTTTACAATATTCATTGTGATTTCCCCTTTTATGTTAATCGATATTCCTGACTATATTCCCACCCCTTGGGATTTATTATATTTTCGTTGGAAGTGTTTTTTTAAACCATCAGATATTAAATGGATAGAGAATAACGTGATTGTAATCATGAAAATAGCAGATACAGGGATCCATTCAAAGGACCAAATATCTTGGTGAATTTTTACGAGTAATGCTGGCCAGCTTATCGATGTATTCATTGCTTGATAAGTACCACCTAATTGCCTAAAGAAGTCATGAAAAAGGAAAATTCCGATAATTTCCAGCTGGGCAATCAAAAATAATACTCTTGCTAAATCATTGAAAAAATTAGTTTGTACATGTGGTTGTATATCTGGCCAAAAATAATTTTTAAATAAAGTAAAACGAGAACAACTTCCAACAATACCAGACTCTAAAAATTGCTTTTGTGAAGTATTTTCCATTTTTTTCAGAAAAATGTCGGATACTCGTCCAACTTCAATAAGTGCAAGAATCACTACCATCCAAACCGCATGGAATTTCGAGTAAAATATAAAAGGAACTTCTACAATCATGACAACAAATAAAATAGGTGGGAAATATGAAAATAATTGATTCCAACCAGCTAATATTGTTCGAATGAATTGTATGTAAAAGGAACTAATGGCTAATGGAATTGCAATGATATAACGAAGTATGGTTACAGAGAAAATGATCATTAATGTTTCCTTCGTGCCAAGTAATAATGTGCTCAAAATATCTATCCCTTTATGATCTGAACCGAGTGGATATTTATCTGATGGTTCATATGCAGGAATGATTAGTTTTCCACTTTCTTCACGTGTTACAAGATTCTTTTCTAAGTTTTTATCTACAAATGGCAAATAGGGCGCTAAAATTCCAGCTAAAATAATTAGGAGAAAAAGATTGAACCGAAAATTAAAGACCAATTTTTCATCATAAAGAAATTTCATACTTACTTACCGGAGTCACTAGTGTTTTACAAATATTACTAATTGTGTTCGCTATGAATATAATAATTGTAAAACAGAAAACAAATCCTACTGAACTTACAGGATAACTAAATGCTTCCTGCCCGGATAGATAAAAATTTTCTCTACCAATACTTTCATAAAAATAATAAGCAGTTCCTCTAAAATCTGTTAGCTTTTCAATGATGAGTAAGTTTGATAATACATAGAGAGTGATAGTATTCGTTTGACTAAGAATATTAGGGATTGAGTTTTTTAAAACATGTGTATATAAAATCTTAAAGGAATGCAGTCCTTTTGCCTTGGCCGTTCGAATATAATCATTTCCTTCTTCATCCTGAATACTTAGATAGGTGACATTAGCTACATAGAATAATGGATATATTAATAGGAAAATCGAACAAATTATGTAAATATCAATCGAGTCATAACCGTAAACTGAAATATGTGGCGTTAAACCCCATTCATGTAATGCCATAATAGTTAATTGAATGGATATGATGACAAATAAATCAGGAACTGAAAGAAATAACCATGTGGAGCCTTTTCCAATTAATCTTCTTTTTTTATCCTTTGTCCAATAATCAAATATGCCTTTTGCTATTCCGCCAAAAAATGCAATCAAAAGGGCGGGAATGATGACACATAGGCTTTTTTTCATTTTTTGTATAATAAGTTCGGCATTTGTTACATCATAACTATACATACCAAGATTGGGTGTCGTAGCAATATATTTGATGAATCCTTTCATTTCTTCAAAATGTTTATCAAAAGAATAAATATATTCCGCCTTTTTGAATTCACCATCCTTTGTTCTTTCTATATTAGCCTCTTTTGGTAAAAGGATTATGGCGAACAAAATAAGAAGAGTAATAATTAGTAATATTAATTGAGATAGGATTTTTTTTATGATTTTCATCTGATCCTCCAAAAAATTGTTAATTTTACATATTCAGACTTATTATAACATTATTTCTAATTTTTATTTTCAAAAATATAACTGACGAACCTGAAATACACATCCTTCGTCAGTTATGAATTGGTTATTTCCGAGTGGAACGAAAAATACGGTAGCCCAATTTATTTGAAAGTTGCAAGGTTACTTGTTGATGCTTCAAAATTAACTCATGAATATGTGGATCGATGGACTCTGATAAATGGTATTCTGGACGTTCAATATTTTTCTTAATATGTGAGGCGATCGAGTCTGTTTGTAGAATTTCTATATTCTTAAATCCTGCAGTTTTTATTGAATGTATCCATTGCTCCTCAGTTAGTACATTTGATATACCATACAAATCAGAAATGACGTTTAGTTCCCGTTGTTGTAAAGGGATCTCTGCGGTCATATCGATTGTAATAAGTACACCACCTATTGTTAGAATGCGATAATATTCGGATAGTGTATTCGGAATATTTGTGAATGCTGTGACGGATTCAGAGATGACCATATCATATGAATGGGCCGGAAAGGGAAGGTTTTCCACACTGCCTTTTATGACAGTAATTGGCAATTGTTTTTGTTTAAATCGTAGTTTTGCTTTTTTTAACATAATCGGATGGGAATCTAGTGCAGTAACATGACATTTATACGTTTCTGCTAGAAAAGAAGCTGTTTGTCCTGTACCACACCCGGCATCTAGAATTTTGTTAGATGGTTGGATACGTTCATTTTTAAAAATATTTTTAGTTAATGAAAGTCCTCCAGGATGAGCTCCGCCAATCCCATAATAAGCAAGTGCATCGTGATATGTGAATTTCAATGGTGATCCTCCTTCAAGTATCTATAACAGTTTCATACAGTATATGTTTGATAGCTTGAAGGAGGTGATATATGAATATTTTATAATTTTGTCCTTATCTCCCATAATTCAGGAAAGAATTGATGATCAAGTACCTTTTTTAAGTAGGTAACTCCTGCTGAACCACCCGTACCTTTTTTATGACCGATGATTCTTTCAACAGTTTTCATATGTCGGAAACGCCACTGTTGAAACCAATCCTCTATATCTACTAGTTTTTCTGCTAATTCATATAGATCCCAATATTTATCTACATTTTTATATACCTCGAGCCATGCTAATTCCACACTGACGTCCGCCTGATAAGTTTTAGATACGTCTCTATGAAGAATTTCTGGGTTAATTTCTAAACCAGCTGCAGCAAGAGCTTGTATAGATACATCATATAGACTTGGTTCATGAAGTGCAGTTTGCAATGTAGAATATAGACTTTCATCTTTTTTATAGATTTCTAGAATATGTTTCGTTTTATAGCCTAAAGCGTATTCAATCATTCGATATTGATAGGATTGGAATCCTGAAGCCTGACCTAATTTTTCTCGAAATTCCATATATTCCGTAGGAGTTAAGGTGGAAAGAACATCCCATGCATGTATAATTTGTGTTTGTATTTTTGAGACTCTGGAGAGCATTTTAAATGCAGGCTCTAGCTTACCTGCTTGAATAGAATCTATTGCCGCATGTAATTCGTGTAAAATTAGCTTCATCCATAATTCGCTCACATGATGAATGATAATAAAGAGCATTTCATCGTGATGGTCCGATAGTCTTTTTTGACTGGATAAAAGTGTATCGAGTTGTAAATACTCTCCGTAAGTCATTCGATTGACAAAATCAGTATAGACTTCATTTTCACGTTTCATTTTAAACTCTCCTTATAAAGATCTTAGGATGGCACGGACTGGACTTCCATCTGCTTCTTGGATAGATAATGGTAGCGCGATTAGCTCATAACCACCTGGTTCGACATCTTTAAGAACAATATTCTCAAGAATATGAACTCCATTCTCGAATAAAGCATGGTGTGCTTCTAATTCTTTACTGTCTAAAGGGTCAACGGAGGGAACATCTACTCCAATTAACTGAATGCCTCTTTGTTGTAAAAAAGGACCAATATTAGGATGTAGATAAGGAATACTGGTTGGAAAGATATCAGCACGATTGGTTGTATGCGTTTTCAATAAAATGCGGGTGAAATTGTCCAGATTATACGTCTGTAATTCCTCTGCTCCAATACAATGATAGTTTGAAACATCTATAACAAGTGCTGGACCTACATAAATAGATAAATCTAAATCCTTAATTTTCTTCCCTTTATTGTCAAAATGAAATGGTGAGTCAATATGTGTTCCTGTATGTGTGCTCATCGTTACTTTTCCAATATTGACTGATCCACTTTCCACTTTAGTAACAGCTACCTCATAAGAAAAAGGGGTATCTCCTGGCCATACAGCAATCGAATTGGTTAATGGTTGTGAAATATCAATGATTGTCATAATTTCCTCCTTCTTTCTTTAAATCAATTGAAAACGATCATGATTATTTTATCAGAAAATTTCGATCTAGGAAAATAGACAAGAAAATAAAAACCCGGCCAATAATGGCCGGTATATATAAAGGGGGTTTAACTAGACTGTTTTGGGGGGAGTCTAGTCTATAAGGTTCTTGCTGCATTTGTCCTTGCAACTGTTATTATCATATCTCTTAATTCCTAAATCCAAATGAAAGCAAGATGATAATATAATGAGAAACAAATTTGTCACAAAGTGATTGGCTAGAGACTAATTATACGAATTTTGGATAACTATTAAAAAGTTCGTTTTCAATCCAATTTTATTAATAGAAGTTAAACGGTGATTAATGAGCATGTAAGAAGTTTGAATATAAAAAGAGAGGGATTATTTCAATAGGTAAAAAAATTCCAGCAGTTATCTGCTGGAATAAAGGGAAAGATATATATTAAAAGGGTGAAAACTAGAAGAACAATTCTAGTATAAGCATCATAATATACTAAAAATAAAATTAGATGAAAGATAAATGATAAATTGATGAGAAATAATATTTACACATTTGTATAATTTCCTGAGATTCTCATAAAATAGAACGAATAAATGATGGAGGAATAACTATGGATGTGAAACGAGTAAAACAAATTCTCTCTTCTTCAGCAGATATTGAAGTACAATACCATGGAACATCAGTATGGATTGATCAACTGCATGAGGATGGAAAAATCGCAACTGTGCACTTAAGAGGTCCACTTGAAGAACGATCTCAAGTTGCTATTGAAGATCTAGAAGAAGTGTAATGAATAAAACGAACCCAATTTTAATTAAGGGTTCGTTTTATTTTTTTCTTTACCTTCAGTTAAATGATTTAGTGTTTCCTCTATATTTTTTAATCTTTTATTTCTTTTTACTGCAGTAAGAATGAAGAAAACAATAAAAGTGATAAAGAATATAAGCATTAGAAACATGATAATTTGATAGGCAATATCACCAACGTTAATCATTTCATCACCTCTAGAAATTATTATGAATCACTTATCCTTCGTTTACAAGAAAATAAGGGTATTTGTATTTTTATTCAATTTAATCGAATGCCAAAGAGGTTAAACACTGAATTTTAGGTATTTTTCATCATTCTATAAAAAAAGTATTGTATACTTATTCATGTATTGTTATAATAATTCAAAACATTGATATGGAGATGATCGTTTTGAAAGTTGGTATTGTTGGAGCAAATGGCTATGGAGGTGCAGAGCTACTTCGTCTATTACATCACCATCCTTTTATTGAAATTGAAAATGTTGTTTCACATTCTACAAAAGGAACATATTTAACAGAGCAGTATCCTCATTTTAATAAAATTAACAACATGAAGTTGGAGGATCTAAATCAAATAGAAATAAATGAGGAAATCGATTTATTGTTTTTTTCAACACCTTCGGGAATAACAAAAGAAATGATTCCTTATTTTTTAGAAAAAGGGAAGATCTGTATTGATTTATCAGGTGACTACCGCTTAAAAGATGGTCAATTATATGAAAAATGGTATAAAAAATCACCTGCACCATCTTATTACTTGCAAAAAGCGGTTTATGGCTTATGTGAAGTAAATCGTAAACAACTACAATTTCCAGAAGTTAAACTCATTGCAAACCCAGGCTGTTATCCTACCGCAACCCTACTTGGATTAATCCCAGCTTTAAAGGAAAAATTGATTGATCCAGATTCCATAATTATTGATGCAAAATCTGGAGTATCGGGTGCTGGAAGAAGTCCATCCTTAGGAAATCTATTTGCTGAAATCAATGAAAATATGAAAGCATACAAACTTGGTGAACATCAACATATTCCAGAGATTGAACAAGTATTAGAAGAAGTAAATGGGGAAGGTGTTAATATTTCATTTACTACTCATTTAATTCCAATGACAAGGGGAATTATGTGCACAATGTATGCAAATTTAACAAAAGAAATAACTACAGAAGAAATGACTAATCTATACAGATTAGCCTATGAAGATGAGCATTTTATTCGAATTTATTCACCAGGTGAGTCACCAGCAACGAAAAATGTATCTGGATCAAATTTTTGTGATATTGGACTAAAAGTGGATAAACGTACAAATCGATTAATCATAGTTTCAGTAATTGATAATCTTGTAAAGGGTGCGGCTGGGCAAGCGATACAAAATATGAATCTTATAAATGGTTGGGATGAAAGAACAGGGCTAGAGATAGTTCCATTATTTCCTTAAGGTGGAGGGTAAAAATGAATAGTATTGAACAAATAATAAATGAAGAAATTCGAGTGGTGGAAAATGGTAGTATTACAACACCTGCAGGATTCTTTGCAGGGGGTCTGCACTGTGGAATAAAAAGAAAAAAATTAGATCTAGGCTGGTTGTACTCGGTCGTACCTGCAACTGCAGCATGTGTTTATACAACTAATCAGTTTCAAGCACCTCCATTAATTGTAACGAAGGAGGGGATTGAAAAGTCGCAAAAAATCCAAGGAGTAATAGTCAATTCAGGGATTGCGAATGCATGCACAGGAAATCAAGGACTTTCAAACGCCTATGAAATGCGAAAGCTTTTTGCTGAACAAATGAATATTCTAGAATACTTAGTTGCAGTCAGTTCTACAGGGGTAATTGGGGAACAATTACCAATGGAAAAAATTAAAAGTGGTATTTCTGAAATTGATGATATACAAAGACAAAATGACCCAAGTGAATTTGAAAAAGCAATATTAACGACAGATACGTTTTCAAAACATGTCTGTGTACAACTACAAATAGATGGAAAAACAGTAACGATTGGTGGTACAGCAAAGGGTTCAGGAATGATTCATCCTAATATGGCAACCATGCTTGGATTTATTACTACTGATGCGGTAGTTAAAGAAGCCGATCTTCAAATTGCTTTAAAGCAGGTAGTAGATAAGACCTTTAATATGATCACAGTAGATGGGGATACGAGTACAAATGATATGGTTCTCCTATTAGCTAATCAACAGGCAAATCATCAAGAATTATCCATTATACATCCGCAATGGCAGTTGTTTATGGAAGGACTGGAAATGGTATGTCGTTCCTTAGCAAAACAAATCGCCAAGGATGGGGAAGGAGCAACAAAGTTAATAGAGGTTCAAGTACAAGGTGCATCCTCATGTGAAGATGCCAAAAAAGTTGCTAAGTCAATCATTGGTTCGAATTTGGTAAAGACTGCTGTTTTTGGTGAGGACCCGAACTGGGGAAGAATTATTGCTGCAATCGGGTATAGTGGAGCACAGTTAAACCCTGAACAACTCAAAGTAAGGCTTGGACCATTTACAGTGATTGAAAAAGGTCTACCTTTTCCATTTAGTGAAGCTGAAGCTAAACATTACCTCCAACAAAATGAGGTCATTCAAATATTTGCCGATTTATATTGTGGAGGTGGTAAAGCAACTGCATGGGGGTGTGACTTGACATATGATTATGTGAAAATTAATGCTTCATATCGAACATGAAAGAGGGAGAAAAATGGGGTATCTGGTGATTAAATGTGGCGGGAGTATTTTGGAGCAATTGCCTATATCATTTTTTGAGAATATCGTGTCACTAATGAAGGATCAACAATTAAAACCGATCATCGTACATGGTGGCGGACCCAATATTACTCAACTACTCACTCAATTAGAGATTCATTCAACTTTTCACAAAGGATTACGTGTTACTTCTAATGAAGTACTTGATATTGTAGAAATGGTCCTTTCAGGCTCAGTAAATAAATCAATCGTACGACAAATAATTGCAGCCGGAGGGATGGCATTTGGGCTGAGTGGTGTAGATGGGATGTTACTAATTGGAAAACCTATAAGTTCTACAAGTGAGTTAGGTTATGTAGGTAAAATTGAATCCGTTAACCCACGGTTCGTAAAATTGCTCGCGGAAGAAGGGGCTATACCAGTTATATCACCAATTGCTATCGATGGTGATGGACAGCGTTGGAATATTAATGGAGATATTGCGGCGGCAGCTATTGCAAAAGCATTATGTGCCCCATTATATATGGTATCAGATGTTCCGGGAATATTGAAAAATGGGCAGGTACTAAGTCAAGTATCTATTTCGGAAGTAGAGGAATTATTGAAGGATGAAACCATTAGTGGAGGCATGATTCCGAAAGCACAAGCTGCATTGGAGTGTCTTCGGTCAGGCGTTGAGGAAGTGGTTATCATAAATGGCTTAGAGGAAAATGGTTTGATTAAACTCATTAATGGAATGCCAATTGGAACAAAAATTATGGAGGACATTACATGCAAAATATCACAATAAACACGCCGGGATCCCACTTAATGAAAACATACCAACGCGCTCCAATCAAACTAGCAAAGGGGAAAGGTAGCTTTGTTTGGGATATAGACGGTAAGAAATATTTAGATTTCACATCAGGTATTGCTACTTGTAACTTAGGACATGTGCCTGATTTAGTTAAAAATGCACTGATGAATCAATTAGACCAAATTTGGCATTGCTCTAATTTATATCAAATTGATCCACAGGAAAAATTAGCTCAATTATTATCAGATGTCAGTTGTTTTGATGAAGTGTTTTTCTGTAATAGTGGAGCAGAAGCGAATGAAGCAGCTATCAAGCTTGCACGCATTTATGCGAAAAATATAGCTCATAAACAGTCAACAGAAATTGTTACTTTTACGCAATCTTTTCACGGTCGTACACTAGCTACTTTATCAGCGACTGGTCAGAAAAAGATTCAAAAAGGATTTGAACCACTGATGCCAGGATTCAATTACTTGCCATTTAATGAGGATTCATCATTAAAACAGTTAAAAGAGATCAATCCCTGTGCTGTATTAATTGAAATAGTCCAAGGGGAAGGCGGGGTCATTCCGGCAAAAAAAGAGTGGATCCAGGAGTTAGCAGTAATATGCAAAGAACAAAATATTCTATTAATGGTTGATGAAATCCAAACAGGAATGGGGCGTACAGGAACGCTTTTTGCTTATGAACAATATGGAATTGAACCAGATATTATGACGCTAGCGAAAGGATTAGGATCCGGATTTCCAATTGGAGCAATGCTAGCAAAACACAATATCGCATTGGCTTTTACTCCAGGTACACATGGAAGTACGTTTGGCGGTAATCCTCTTGCAGTGGTTGCTGGAACTGCTACCCTTGAAGCATTCCAAACCATGAATATTCTTGAAAAATGTGAGCGACAAATACGGGAACTATGGCTAGGGCTTAAAGGTTTAATGGAAAAATATCCTATGATCGAGGAGGTGCGTGGTAGGGGTTTTTTAATTGGTGTAGTTATTAATAGTGATGCAGCAAAGGCAATTGAAATTGCAAGAAAAGAAAAGCTGTTATTACTATCAGCTGGCCCTAATGTTATTCGTATATTGCCGCCATTAACGATCACGAATGAAGAAATAAATAGGTTCTTATTCAGTTTTACGAAAGTACTAATTGAAATGGAGGGAGATGCGCAATGAAAACAGCATATCTCATTCTTGAAACGGGAGAAGTTTTCCCCGGACAATTAGTTGGAGAAGATACTCCTATTTATGGTGAAATTGTTTTTAATACAAGTATGACTGGTTATCAAGAGATTATGACTGATCCTTCCTATGCGGGACAAATAGTTGTTTTTTCCTACCCTTTAATCGGTAATTACGGAATCAATCTGGATAACAACGAAAGTTCCTCTGTACATGTTAGTGGTATTATAACTAGTGAAATCTGCTCGGAGCCAAGTCATTATCAATTGAAAGAAACTGCGATTGAAACAGTGAATAAATATAATATTCCATGTTTAACAAACGTAGATACGAGATCATTGGTCCAGACGATTCGAAAAAGGGGAACAGTGAATGCAATGATAACTGAACAACAAGAGGTGCAATTAGCGTTTTCAAAAGAATTATCCTTAGTTGATAGGGTTGCATGTCAAGAAGTAATTACTTATGAAAATCCGGGACCCCATATCGTTCTTTTGGATTTCGGTTATAAAAAGTCTATTTTACACTTTTTATGTGAATCTAATTGTAAAGTAAGTATCGTACCGTATTTTTATTCATTCGAACAAATAAGTGCATTATCTCCAGATGGAATTGTTATTAGTAATGGACCAGGTGATCCAATGGTAATGGCAGATGAATTAAACAAGATAAGGTTACTTACAGAAAGCTATCCAACAATAGGGATTTGCTTAGGTCATCAATTAATTGCCCTATCCTACGGTGCACAAACAAAAAAATTACCATTTGGTCATCGTGGTGCCAACCATCCTGTGAAAGATTTAATGACTGGTAAAGTGTTTATTACATCTCAAAATCATGGCTATGTTGTTGTTGATGATTCCATTGATGAAAGTCAGTTTTTTGTTTCATTTAAGCATGTAAATGATGGAACTATAGAGGGACTTAAACATCGGAAACTTCCTATTCTAACGGTACAATTCCACCCAGAAGCGCATCCTGGACCCCAGGATACGGAATTTATTTTTTATGAGTTTTTCAAGCAGGTTAATAATCATTTAGGGGTAATGAAAAATGCCATTGTATAAAAATATTCATAAGGTACTAGTAATTGGATCAGGTCCGATTGTCATCGGGCAAGCAGCAGAATTTGATTATGCAGGGACGCAAGCGTGTTTAGCTCTGAAGGAAGAAGGAATCGAAGTTATCTTATTAAACAATAATCCTGCAACAATTATGACAGATGAACATATTGCTGATTATATCTATATGGAACCTATGACGATTGATGTTGTTGAAGAAATTATTAAAAAGGAACAACCCGACGGAATCATTGGAACTCTTGGTGGGCAAACAGGACTAAATCTTACCATGCAGTTGGATGAAAAAGGAATTTTAGAAAAATATGATGTGACACTTTTGGGTACTTCAGTAGAAGCCATTCAAAAGGGTGAGGACAGAGAAAAATTTAGAGATTTAATGCTAGAAATAGGTGAACCTATTCCTGAGTCAAGGATCGTTCATACTTCTGATGAGGGAATTCAATTTGCGAAGGAAGTCGGTTTTCCACTTATCATACGACCGGCCTATACGTTAGGTGGTTCGGGTGGAGGCTTTGCAGAAAATCAGGTAGAGTATGAAACTATATTAAAAAGGGGATTATCACAAAGTCCAATTCACCAAGTATTAGTTGAAAGAAGTATTAAAGGATGGAAGGAGATAGAGTACGAAGTAGTAAGAGATGAAAATGACACTTGTATCATTGTATGTAATATGGAGAACTTCGATCCAGTTGGTGTTCATACAGGAGACTCGATAGTGGTGGCACCTTCCCAAACATTATCCGATGTACAATACCAGTTGCTTCGTAATGCATCATTGAAGGTTATACGATCATTAGGGGTTATAGGGGGATGTAATATTCAATTCGCCTTAGATCCTTTTTCCAATCAATACTACATCATCGAAGTTAATCCAAGGGTAAGCCGATCTTCCGCACTCGCTTCAAAAGCAACAGGTTATCCGATTGCTAGAGTGGCAGCAAAATGTGCAATTGGCTATCACTTAGATGAGATGAAGAACCCAGTGACAGGTACTACTTTTGCTTCCTTTGAGCCAGCTCTAGACTATGTGGTTGTGAAATTACCACGATTCCCATTCGATAAATTCCCAGAGGCAGACCATAAATTAGGGACTCAAATGAAAGCAACAGGAGAAACAATGGCGATTGAACGTAGTTTTGAAGGAGCATTAAACAAAGGGTTGAGATCATTAGAATACAATGTGAATGGATTATCCCATCCATTAGTGAAAAATCTATCAATCGAAGAGTTACGGAGTCATTTAATAGAAGCTACTGATCTTCGCTTATTTGCAATTGCAGAGGCATTCCGGAGAGGGTTTAAGGTAAATAGTATACATGAATTAACAAATGTGGATACATGGTTTTTGAAGAAAATCCAAAGAATGGTTAATTTCGAGGAAAGTATAAAGGAATTCTCCATTGTAGAACTTCCTTATGAAGTGTTAAAAAAAGCGAAATTAATGAATATGAGTGATAAGCATCTAGCAGATTTATTATGCTGTAGTGAAAAGGAATTGAGGAATAGGAGAAAGAGATGTAGCTTAATACCTTCCTATAAATTGGTTGATACTTGTGCAGGAGAATTTGAAGCAGAAACCCCGTACTATTATTCAACTTGGCGCGGTGTGGATGAGGTGAAGGTTTCAAACCGGAAAAAGGTGTTGATCATTGGATCTGGTCCTATTCGCATTGGTCAGGGAATCGAATTTGATTATTGCAGTGTTCATGCTGTTCTAGCGTTAAAAAAACAAGGATATGAAACCATCGTTGTAAATAATAATCCTGAGACGGTAAGTACTGATTTCTCAATTGCTGATAAGCTTTATTTTGAGCCACTAACAATTGAGGATATTCTCCACATTATTGAAAAGGAAAATCCAGAAGGTGTATTTATTCAATTTGGTGGTCAAACAGCTATTAATCTCGCGGAAGAACTAAAAAATGCAGGTATTACACCATTTGGAACTTCTGTAGAGGCCATTAATTTTCTAGAAGATAGGAATAAATTTTACCAATTACTAAATAAATTAAATATCCCGCATATTAATGGAGACATTGCATTAAACAGAGTAGAATTAAAAGTAGCTACAGAACGATTGGGATTTCCCGTAGTCGTTAGACCTTCATATGTAATTGGTGGTCAATCAATGTCAATCATTTATGAACCTGATGAACTCGATACATATATAGAATCTCTAACATATATGGATGAAAGATTATGGCCATTGCTAGTCGATCAATACATCCCTGGATTAGAATGTGAACTTGATTGTATATCTGATGGAAAAGATGTCTATGTACCGGGAATCTTCGAGCATATTGAAAAAGCAGGTGTTCATTCTGGTGATAGTATGAGTATTTACCCTCCTATAAATCTAGCAAATGATATAAAGGAAAAATTGATAGATTATACGAAAAGAATTTGTGCCGAGGTAGGAATTATTGGCATAGCTAATTTCCAATTTGTCATTGATGATGAAAAAATATATTGTCTAGAAGTCAATCCCCGAGCGTCAAGAACAGTTCCTATTTTGAGCAAAATATCGGGTGTTCCAATGATAGATTTAAGTATTGCAGTACAATTCGGTACATTATTAAAGGAAACAGGATTGGCACCAGAAATACCGTTTACGGCTATAAAACTTCCGATATTTTCCTCCAATAAATTGAAGAATGTAAACCCGATATTGGGACCAGAGATGAAATCGACTGGTGAGATTCTAGGATTAGGAGAGAATGTGAATGAAGCATTATATAAAGTGCTTGGTGAAGGGAGGAGATTTAGTAATGGTCCACAAACTATATTTTGTTCAGTAGCAGATCGAGAAAAAAATAATCTACTGTCATTAATTGAACAAATCACTGATAGTAATGTCCAGGTAATTGCCACAAAAGGAACTGCTCATGCACTTGAGGGTAAAGGGCTAAAGACGATCAAAGTGGTAAACTGTATGGATGAAATAAAAATGATTTTTCATGATCATTCACTAGCTTGTGCTTTAGTTATTCCTACAAAAGGAAAAGAACAAATAACGATGGGTAGTTTTCTTATGGAAAGTACGATTATTCATGGAGTCCCATTATTTACATCACTCGAAACATTTAAAGCATTTTTATCTATAATGGGCACGAATCATTCTAGGATTCGATCCATTGCTGAATATAAATACCATCTTGTGAATACTAAATAGAAAGGAAGAATAGTAATGTCAAAAGTTATGAATATATTAGAAAGTAAGCATATTTTATCAAGTAAGGACTTTTTAACTATAGGTGAACATTCGAGAGAGGAAATTTTCGCACTACTTGATGATGCTATAAAAATAAAAAAACTTCAAAAAGCTGGAGTCAGTAACCAAATTCTACAAGGGAAAGTTCTAGGAATGATTTTTGAAAAATCATCTACACGTACTCGAATTTCTTTTGAAGTAGGAATGTTGCAATTAGGTGGCGAAGCAATTTTTCTAAGTTCAAAGGATCTCCAACTTGGGAGAGGTGAGTCCATACATGATACTGCTAAGGTTATGTCAAGATATGTTGATGGTCTAATGATTCGAACTACGAAACATGAAATAATCGAGGAATTTGCAAAATATGCATCAATTCCTATTATTAATGGTTTAACTGACAAGCATCATCCTGTCCAGGTACTCTCTGACTTATTAACGATCTATGAACATAAAGGGAAGCTAACAGGCTTAAAAATGTGTTTTTCCGGCGATGCAAATAATAACATGTGCCATTCATTAATAGAAGGAGCTGTAAAGGTAGGAATGAATATTTCCATTGCTTGTCCTAAAGGATATGAACCGGATGAAGCGATTTTCTTAAAGGCAAAGGAAGAAGCGAAAAAAAATGGTAGCAAAATTGAGGTTGATTCAGATCCCATTAAAATGATTAAAGATGCAGATGTTGTGGTAACTGATGTATTTGCAAGTATGGGCCAGGAACATGAGGCTAAAAAAAGATTATTTGATTTACAAGATTATCAAGTGAATGAATCATTATGCAGTTATGCAAAGAATGATTATATTTTCCTACACTGTTTACCTGCACACCGTGAAGAGGAAGTAACAACGTCAATAATTGATGGTGAACATTCGGTGGTATTTGATGAAGCAGAGAATCGTCTTCATGCTCAAAAAGCTATTTTAAAAGATTTATTAGGATAATATATTTTTTTGATTGACATGAATAAAAATACATGTTTATAATTATTTATACAAAATAAATTGAAGGCGCTAATCGTTTTCATCAGTTAATTAAAGGGATATTAAGGGAGCAAACGAAAATTTTCAGTAAAGGATTGATGATCCAATCCCTTTCTTAGTTAAAGGAGCGAATAACATGTCAAAAGAAAAGATAGTTCTAGCATATTCAGGTGGTTTAGATACATCTGTTTCTATTAAATGGTTACAAGAAAAGTATGGATACGATGTGATAGCTTTAGGTATTGATGTTGGGGAAGGAAAGGATTTAGAGGCGATTCGCCAAAAAGCACTTAATGTAGGGGCAATTAAAGCGGTGATGATTGATGGGAAAGAACTATTAGCAAATGAATATATTTTACCAACTTTAAAAGCGAATACATTATATGAAGGCAAATACCCTTTATCCTCAGCATTAAGTCGTCCATTGATTTCGAAATTATTAGTTCAAATTGCGGAAGAAGAAGGCGCAGTTGCAGTTGCACATGGCTGTACTGGAAAAGGGAATGATCAAGTCCGTTTCGAAGTATCCATTCAGGCATTAAATCCTTCATTAAAAGTGGTAGCCCCTGTACGTGAGTGGGGTATGACGCGTGATGAAGAAATTGAATATGCAGAGAAACACGGAATTCCGATTCCAATAGATTTAGATAATCCATTTTCAATCGATGCGAACATATGGGGAAGAGCTTGTGAAGCAGGAGTTTTAGAAAACCCTTGGAATGAAGCGCCGGAAGAGGCGTTTGCATGGACAAATCCAATTGAAAAAACACCGGATGAAGCTGAGTATATTGAAATTTCTTTTGATAAAGGAATTCCAGTAGCTATTAATGATCAAGAGATGGGAATTGTTGAGTTAATAGAAACATTAAATGAACTAGCTGGGAAACATGGAATTGGTAGAATAGATCATATCGAAAATCGTTTAGTTGGAATAAAATCTCGTGAAGTGTACGAAAATCCTGCAGCTCTTTTATTAATTAATGCACATAAAGAATTAGAATTTCTAACACTGCCAAGAGAAGTAACACAATTTAAAACAACTGTTGAGCAACAATTAGCAAAAATGATCTATGAAGGTTTATGGTACTCACCATTAAAGCCGGCTATCGACGCATTCATAGAAGAAACACAAGGGACAGTGACAGGGAAGGTTCGTATCAAACTTTTCAAAGGGACTCATGTTGTGGTTGGTCGTCAGTCGCCATTTAGCTTATACAATGAGGAATTAGCCACTTATTCAAAAGGTGATGCGTTTGATCATAATGCAGCTGTTGGTTTCATTAAACTATGGGGCTTACCTACTAAAGTTTATTCAGAAATCCAATCAAAAACCAATAAAGAGCAAAATCTACTTTCGACAAAATGATTAATTAATTTAGTTTAATTCAAGGCGGCGTGAGCTGTGTCCAGCTAACAAAATTTAGCGATGCTCCGTCCCTTTTTTCTTTATTAAGAAGCACTATAGGAATTTTTCGCAGGAGGAATAGGTATGAGTAAGCTTTGGGGCGGACGTTTTACAAAACAAACGAATGAATTAGTAGAACAATTTACAGCATCTATATCTTTTGATCAAAAACTTGCATTAGAGGATATTGAAGGAAGTATCGCACATGTACAAATGCTTGGCGAGTGTGAGATACTTCCGATGCATGATGTTGAATTAATTAAGGAAGGCTTAAAAAAGATCGAAACAAAGATACTGAATAAAGAGGTACAATTTTCCGTTTCAGATGAAGATATTCATATGAATATTGAAAAAATGCTAATTGATGAAATTGGTCCAGTTGGCGGTAAATTACATACCGGCAGAAGTCGAAATGACCAGGTAGCAACGGATATGCATCTTTATTTAAAAAAACAAACTTATGAATTAATAGATTGGGTGGGACATGTGCAAGCTTCATTGCTTGAACAGGCAAAAAAAAATGTTGAAACGATTATGCCAGGATACACACATTTGCAAAGGGCTCAGCCTATTTTATTTTCCCATCATTTACTTGCTTATTTTTGGATGTTTGAAAGAGATAAGGAAAGATTAAAAGATAGTTTAAAAAGAATTAATTGGTCTCCACTTGGTGCAGGGGCTTTAGCAGGTACTACCTTCCCAATCAATCGAAATCGGTCAGCAGAACTATTGGGGTTCGAAACAGTATATCCTAATAGTTTAGATGCAGTAAGTGATCGTGATTTTATATTAGAATTCTTATCAATTGCATCCATTATGATGACCCATATCTCTCGTATATCAGAAGAATTAATCATTTGGTCTAGCCAAGAATTTCAATTTATTGAATTAGATGATTCATTCTGTACAGGTTCAAGTATTATGCCACAAAAGAAAAACCCAGATGTTCCAGAATTATTACGTGGAAAAACAGGGCGTGTATATGGCAATTTAATCGGCTTATTGACCGTGTTGAAAGGATTGCCATTAGCCTATAACAAAGATATGCAAGAGGATAAAGAAGGAATGCTAGATACAGTCGAGACACTAAATGGATCTTTACGTTTATTAGCGCCAATGATTGAAACAATGACCGTAAATACAGAAAAAATGTACGCTGCAGTAGCTACAGATTATTCAAATGCAACGGATATAGCTGATTATTTAGTGACAAAGGGTCTACCGTTTCGCCAAGCTCATGAGGTGATTGGTAAAATTGTATTATATGGTATTCAACATGGTAAATACCTGCTTGACTTATCATTTGAAGAGTATCAATCTTTTAGTCCATTGTTTGAGAAAGATATTTTTGATGTATTACATCCTACACATGTTGTTGAAGCAAGAAATAGTTATGGTGGTACCTCAAAAGAGCAAGTACAACAACAAATTGTTCTAGCTGAAAAGAAATTATAGCTTAATGAAAAAAGGCTTACACAATATTTCGGTGGAGCCTTTTTTGATACTGACTCTATTTTTATGTTCTTTTTTATCTGTCGTGATTTGAAAAGTTAATAGTTGTTTGATGTTTGTTTCCATGAAAAAAGACATGTTTTAATTGAAAAAACTAAGAGAAAACATCTTTAGTTTTTTTACCTTAGCAAACCATTGGTAATGTATATTGTTATGGTGATTGATTATTTGGCAGGCTTTTAAAAGATCAGATCGCATGTACTATGGCCATCCTCGACAAGAATGACATCATAACCCAAGCTAAATGCACGCCTGCATGTAAGTATCTACACAAATTTCTGATTGATTTCCTGTTATAATAATTCTCCCTACTTGGTTGTCTACTAATTGTTGTTGAAGATGAGTTTTTTGGAATGAATCGGGAAAATAATTATTTAGGGTAGATCTATTTAATATCCACATCTAAGTTATGTGCTATGTACTGCTTAATATATTAAAATGACTTAATTAAAATTTTATTATTACCATAGATGTAATCCACTTTCTTATATTCCTCTCCCAATGTGTGATATGATAGAAAATGACATATAATAAATACATAGTTTGTTTTTCAATGGATGTTTACTTACCTATGTTTAGATTAAACATATTGTGGCTAGTTACTCCGTTGAGAAACTTGAGTGAAAATTAATTGAAGGTGATTTAAATGGCAAAAATATTTATATCTGGAGAAATCCCTGAGATCGGGTACCAACTTTTAAAAGATCATGAAATTGATGTGTACTATGGGGAGAAACTAATAACTGAGGAAGAATTAGCGGAGAGGATTGCCGATAAAGATGCACTTTTATGTCCATTATCTACTCCTGTTACACGAAAGGTAATTGATTCGGCACCTAATTTAAAAATTATTGCAAATTTTGGTGCAGGATTTAACAATATTGATGTTCAGTATGCAAAGGAAAAAAATATATTTGTATCAAATACTCCTGATGTCTCTACAGACGCAACAGCAGAATTGTCAATTGGGTTGATGTTAGCAATTTCAAGAAGAATACCTGAAGGGGATCAGCTCTGTCGCACAGAAGGTTTTAACGGATGGGCTCCTTTATTTTTCCTTGGAAGGGGATTAAGCGAGAAGACATTGGGAATCATTGGTTTTGGTAGTATCGGACAGGCAGTTGCGAGAAAAGCTAAAGCATTTGGGATGAAGATACTATATACAGGCCCCCGACGTAAGGATGAAGCAATAGAAAAAGAGTTAAATGCAACCTTTGTATCTTTCGAAGAGCTTATTGAACAGTCTGACTATGTATCTGTTCACTCACCGTATAATAAAGAAACCCATCATTTAATTACATTAGACGTCATTCAAAAAATGAAAAAAGATGCCTTTTTAATTAATGCATCCAGGGGACCGGTTGTTCATGAAGAAGATTTAGTTAAGGCTCTGAAAGAAGGTCAAATTGCAGGGGCTGCATTAGATGTATTTGAATTTGAACCGAAAATTACGGAAGAACTTAAAACGTTAAAAAATGTTGTCTTAACACCACATATCGGAAATGCAACGATTGAAGCACGTGATGCGATGGCCAAATTGGCTGTTAAAAACATTACTAATGTTTTATCAGGTGACAATCCGATTACTCCGGTATAAGTGAAGATTTCTAAAAAAATTATTATACTTTGTAAAATTAAAGATAAATAAATGCACGCTTCCATATAAATAACAGTAACTTGTCTTTAATGTCTGCACATATTATCAAATTCCAGTACATCACTAATAAATAGTGGTGTACTTTTTTGATTTTGAGACCTCATGAATGACCTCATTTACAAATAAAAGGCACACGTTAGAAAAAATGTTTGAGTATTTCTTTAATGATTGAAGTAATGACATTTGTAGATATAAAAAATACTTCCTTTTCTTCGAGAAAACGAAATTATTACACGAATTTGAGTAGAACCTGAAGAAATTCAATACGTTTTAAATGATCATGAACTATCTATTCATATAATAAACGAGGCATTAAAAGTTTCTAATTCTTAAATAAATATAGTTCAGTACAAGGAGAAAAAAGTATATGGCTTTTTTGTAGAAAAGAGGCAGAATAGTTAAAGCAAAAGTTAAATTTTTTGAGTGAAAGGTGGTAAATCAATGTGATTGGAGTGTTCTTGGACCGTGATGGAACAATTGGTGGAGATGGTGGAGGAATTTACTACAAAAGATTACATTAAAAATCCCGTATCAATTTTACTAAGTAATATTGATACGGGATTTTTAGTTTGTATTTACACAGTAGCTTCTTCTATGTCGGCCTTCAATTCTTTAAACCATTTTAAGTTCACTAAATGGTGTGAACGAGAATTTTCGTTCATGCGACGAAAATAATCAATTTTACCCGGCAATTCTTTAGTGATAGTTAAGTATTCATCGAGAAGAGCAATTCTGGCTTCAGTTTGATCAATTTGTGATTGGATTAATTCTAATAATTTATTTTTATCGAATTCATCTGCAAAGAGTAATGCGCCATAGAATTGCAAGTTTACATACTCGGATTTTGTCCCATATTTGGCCATTAATTTTTCGAATTCTTCTATTCCTAAAGACGTGATTTTATAGGTGTGAATTTCACGACCATTGTTTGGACGTATTTGATGTGTTTGTTCAATCAAACCTTTTTCTTCAAGTTGTTGCAAATTGTAATAAAATGATCCTTTAGTGAAGTTAACGATATATTTATAATGTCGTTTTTCCATTAAACTTAATAGTTCGTATCCATGAGTGCCAGGGTTTTGAATAAGTAAGCCAAGGATAAGTAAGGGAATCAAGGGTGCATCACCTTCGCCATTTGTGCTTCAAATTCAGCGTATGTGGTTTTACCTAGAGCCAAATTCATACTGTGAATATAAATTTGTTCAGTTTTCGAATAGTTATTGTTTATTTTTAGTGATTGATTTTCATCCGAAAGAGGCTCTAAGATATGACACTTTTTCGAAAATGCTTCGAAGTAGCGATAACCGAATTTTCGTTGGGAAACAGCGTTCAAATGAATACCATCCGGATTGGCAGTTAGCCCTTTTGCCGATACAAAATAACAATTTTGCTGTTCATGAGCGAATCGACGTAATTGGTCGTTGATTTCTTGAAACTCAGGTGAGTACTTTCCAAAACCCGATTTTCCTAAAAAATCACCAAGCTCACCAATGATTAATGGGACATTTTGAAGGTATAATTCTTTACGTAAAGTTTCAATGATAAGAGATAACTTTTCATAATACGTTTCATGTAGAGAATTATTGCTATCACTTTCACCTTGATGCCAAAGTATGCCACAAATTTTACTAGTTTCAAGAGCAAATCGAGCTTCAGATAAAGCATGTTGAAAAAGAGTACCCTGCGGATGCCAATCGTTCAAGGAACTGCCACCTTCCGCACAAGGAATCAAACCAATTTCTTCATCCGGGTTGGCATTCGACCATGCCTGTGCAAAAGATGCTGCTAGACTTACACCAGCAACAGGGCGGTCATAATTAATCGGTTCTGTCATCATTTGCCACTGACCGTTGCGAAGCATTTTTATTTTTTCATTATAGATAGGTTCTACCTCATGCAAGAATCCACGACCTGCCATATTTGATTGCCCTAACATTAAAAAAGATTTTATCATTTAATTTTCAATCCTTTACATAATAGTCTAATTAGACTTCAATATTATAGAGTCTAATTAGACTATCGTCAACTCGCTATTTCTAGTAAATTTTAATTATGAATTAATATAGAACTGCCAGCGTTTTAATAACTACTGAAAGAAAATATTGAGCAGCACTAATAAGGTCAAATTTTCTTTTATAAAATAAAGATAATTACTTTAAATAGGAACATAGGAGGTATGAGATATGAAAATCAATAGAATAGATCATGTGAGTATAAACGTAAATGATCTATCAGAGGCTAAAGCTTTTTTTCTTAATTTAGGACTTGAAGTGCGAGCGGAATGGGAAATGGATGGAGAACTGTTGGACAGAATAGTTGGGCTTAATAATGTTAAAACGGCATGTGTAGGATTGTGCATGCCAAATGGTGAGGCATGGATAGAGCTAGTCAAATTTTATACGCCGTCAGATGAAAAAGATATTCAACCACCTTTTGCAAATACGCTGGGTATCCGACATATTTGCTTTGCTGTTGAAGATATTGAATCTATTGTTGCAAAATTGAAAAAGAATGGCACGGAAATCTTTAGTGAAATAAAGCAATATGAAGCAAGTTATAAGTTATGCTACGTTCGTGGTCCAGAGGGAATTATTTTAGAGTTGGCGGAGAAAATCAGATAAATATTGAATGGGGTATTAAATGATTTAGTTCACCAACTTTAAAGATTTTAAACTATCGAGGGCATTCTTTAACAAGGGATGCTCTTTTCTTATTGAAGAAAAGGGCACTATATTTCAATAAGAGTGGATAAGGGATAAGGTAAGGCAATCCAAAAATAAATTTCTATCAAGTGTTTTAATTGTGCTAAAATTCATATAAGTGAGATGGAAAAAATGGCGATAAATCTAATCCCCCAGATTTATCTGATATATGGAAGGAGTAAAAAATTAATGAACAGTCCAATTTAAAATTCCCCCTAATCAAGACAAGATTCAATTCTACTATTGGGGGATACAAAATGAAATTGAATAAAAATTTTTCTTTATTACTACTTGGTCAATCTCTCGCTAATATTGGCGATGTATTATATACGGTCAGTGTTATAAGTACAATTTTTGTTTTAACAGGTTCGGCAACTGTATCGTCGTTTGTGCCATTTACGATTACTACCTCAATGTTTATATCTAGTCTGTTAACACCTCTTTTGGTTGGAAAAGTAAATCTTAAATGGTTATTGGCTGGATCACAAATCGGAAAAACTATTTTGCTTTTTATTCTAGGATTTATGTTAGTTGGAATAACAGTCTCAAATTATTATTTAATCTTTTTAATCATAGGGTGGATCGCTTTTTTTGATGGATGTGCAAATCCAATAAGACAGACTCTGATTCCTCACTATGTTAAACCTGAATCTTTAATTCAAGCTAATGGAATAGCAGAAACAGTTACACAGGTTATACAAGCAGTTATGTGGTTCATAGGAAGTTTATTTCTAATTTTTATGAGTCCTCAACAACTGGTTTGGCTAGTTGGAGGTTTATTCATAATCGCAAGCGTCTTACTTTGTCTTATAGAAAGTGTAATACACAAAACAACTGAGCCTAAAAGGAAACTAGAGCAGATTAAAGAGGGATGGAAAACTTTATCTAACACGCCAGTATTAAGAAGGATTGCTTGGATAGACTTTTTCGAAACAATTGCAGGAACTGTTTGGATAGCTGCTATTTTATATGTGTTTGTCAATGATGCTTTAAATGTTGACGAAAAATGGTGGGGTTTTATTAATGGTACATTCTTTTTAGGCTTGATATTAGGAAGCGTTTATTGTATTAAATACCCCTCTATTATTGAGAAAAATTTGGGTACTTTTATTTTTGTTGGTTCATTCGGAAGTTCCTTAATTACAATATTGTTTAGCTTAAACAGTATTCCAATTTTTGCGTTGCTTTTATCTCTTGGTATAGGACTATTTGGGCAAATAAAAAATATTCCACAACAAACTGTTATACAAACCAGTGTATCAAAAGAACAGTTGGCAACCGTTTATACCTCATTAGGTGCCATTGGAACTGGAATTTTCGGTGTTAGTTCTCTAATTATGGGGATATTAGCAGATATGTTGGGAATTAGAACTGTATTCATGATCTCTGGACTATTAATTGCAGTAGTAGGTTCAATTGTTCATAAAAATAAGCAATTGTTTGTTACAAATGTTGAACAACAATAATTTTATTAATGAAGGATTTTGTTATAGGACTACAAAGTCCTTCTTTTTTTATGGTTTCGTGATTGATTTTATGCTTACTGGAAAACGGTTAGGGAGTGGATCAGTATATGGAATGATTATAGCACGCAAACCTTATAAACTATTAGATCTTCATCGAATTTTATCATTTAATTCACAAATTCTGTTTTTTGGATGTTATAATAATCTATATTATCTGAAAATATGGAGGGTGACCGCTTTTGTTTGTTCCATTAGTTTTAACAGAATTTCTGGATAGAGCTGTAAAAGTGTATGGAAATAAAACGGCAGTTATTAATAATAATGATGATTTAACCTACCAGCAACTATATAACAGGGTTCAGCAGCTATCATATGGTCTGCGTGATTTAGCAGTAAAAAAAGGAGATCGAATCGCTTATTTAGCACCGAATACATTAGGAATGCTTGAAGGGTTTTTTGGTGTTTTTCAAGTAGGTGGAATTATGGTACCTCTTAATACAAGACTTACACCAGATGATTATTTATATATTTTAAATCATAGTGAGAGCGAAATTGTATTTGTTGATGAGGAATTATATCATTTACTTTTACCTATAAGAAATCAATTTACGAGTGTAAGACAGATTATTGTTCAAGGAGAAGAAAAAATTGCTCTCGAAAAAGGCGATCTTTGGTATGAATCATGGCTAAAGCAATATCCCTCATTTACTTTTCAAAAAGTTGAACTGGATGAGCAGGATGTGGCAAATATTTTATATACTAGTGGAACAACTGGGAAACCAAAAGGGGTCATGTTAACGCATCGCAACAACTATTTACATGCACTAAGTACTATGCATCATTTACGGGTATCTGACCGTGATGTAGTATTACATGTGTTGCCCATGTTCCATGTTAATGGTTGGGGTTCTCCTTTTTACTATACAGCGAATGGGGCAACGCATATTACATTAAAACATGTTCGTCCAGAAATAATCTTTGAAAAGATCCAAAACCATCATGTGTCTGTAATTCATATGGCACCAGCTGTTTTAAATTCCTTACTTCAGTATTATGAGAGACATCAACCAAAGATTAATCATTCGGTCCGAGTGGTGATTGCTGGCTCTGCACCACCTCCTTCATTTGTTTCAAAGGTAGAGCAGCAACTAGGTTGGGAATTTATACAAGTATATGGTATGACGGAAGCCTCTCCACTTATTACTACTTCACAAATTAGAGTACATCAACAGACATTACCTATGGAAAAGCAGTATCGTTTAAAGGCAAAGGCTGGCTATGAAATGATCGGCTGTGATGTACGTGTGGTTAATAGTGAAGGTAAAGAAATTTCAAAGAACGGTAAGGAAATTGGTGAAATTATTGTAAAAAGTAACGGTGTCATGCTTGGATATTGGAAAAACGAAGAAGCAACCAATGAAGTCATTCGTAATGGGTGGTTCCATACAGGTGATATGGCCACTGTAGATGAAGATGGAAATATTGAGATTGTTGATCGTAAAAAGGATATCATTATAAGTGGTGGAGAAAATATTTCTTCAATAGAGGTTGAAGGCGTACTTTATGAGCATCCAGATATAGTGGAGGCAGCAATTATAGCTATACCTCATGAAAAATGGGGTGAAACACCACATGCAGTTATAGTAAAACGTGAAGGTTCAACGCTTGATGGAAAAGAAGTTATTCAATTCGCTCGTGAAAAGTTGGCTCATTTCAAAGCTCCTACGTCCGTTAGTTTTATTGATGAGCTCCCAAAAACTGCATCAGGAAAAATTCAAAAAGTCCGTCTAAGAAACGAATACTGGAATGAGCATGAACGTTTTGTAAATTGATAAAGTATATGTTGAAATAATCAGAAAATAGATTAGTATAAAAATCTAAAAATACATTAAAATCTAAAAATACATGGAGAAATCCATGTTTTTTTCATGTGGATAAATCATTAAAGAGGTTATTTTAACATAATTGAAAAGAGGTGTTTTTGATAATGTTATTAATAATAACACTTAGTAAGTTTTTATTTTTTGGAATATTTTTTGTGATGGATATCGTTTATTACTTTTTGAAAAATAAAACGGTGGAAATGATTCGATTGATTTTAAGTTATATTATTGCGATTGTGACAATTCTTAATGCAAAATATATTATAATGTTGCCGATTTTGCCGTTATTACTCGGTGGGTTTGCAATGGATGATCCTTCAGCTGAAAGTTCGGATGCAATCATTGTTATTATCGCTAGTTACCTAATTCTTGTGATTATGATTTATGTTGCTATACGCTCCTTTATATTGGCAATTAAGGATTTGAAAAGTAGATTAAGAAAGTAATGCCTTTCGACTAAAAGCTATTATATACAGGAAAAGCTGCCATAAAGGCAGCTTTTTTAATGAAGGTTGTAAATAGGAGAAGTATAAATATCATGTTTAGTAATACTAAAATTATTTTTATATTACTTAAAAATATATTGAAAACTTTGTATATTGTGATAGTATTAATTTTAGTAATACTATAATTATTTAATCTATACTTAAAATCATGGCTAAGGAAATGGGGAATTATGGTAGATATTCATACGAAAATTCGTGAATTAAGGCAACAACAAGGGTTAACCTTGAAAGAATTGAGTGAAAATACTAATTTGTCTGTCGGATTTCTTTCTCAAGTTGAAAGAGGTACTTCCTCACTAGCAATCACATCACTAAAAAAAATAGCTGATTCATTGGGTGTTGAGATGTCATATTTTTTTCAACAGGAAATGAATAACAACTATGTGGTCAAATTAGATGACCATAAGGTTTTTCAGGTTGATGGGAATGAATCTAAATATGTTAAAGTTAGTGGGAATTTTCAAGGAAGATCGATGGAAAGCTTAATTGTAACGTTAAGGCCATTTCAACAGGATATCCAAACATCCAGTCATCCTGGTGAAGAATTTCACTATGTGTTAAAAGGTCAAGTCATTATCCATGTAGACAATAATGAATACGTGCTGAATGCTGGAGAATCCATTCATTTTCCATCTGAAAAATTTCATAAATGGGAAAATCCATTAAGTGAAGAAACAGTTATTCTAAGTGTATTAACTCCCGTACTTTTTTAAGTATGGGAGATTCAAATATAGTTTTTTGAAGGAGGAGAAGTTACATGAGAGTTGCTACAGATATTGGGGGCACCTTTACAGATCTTGTATATGTAGATGAAAAAGGACATATTGGTGTATCAAAAAGTCATACGACTCCCCCATATTTTGAACAAGGTGTAATCAATGTTTTAGAAAAGAGTGGAATAGATCAAACTTCAATAAAAACCTTTATTCATGGGACAACTGTTATTATAAACGCATTAACTGAGAGAAAAGGTGTAAAGACCGGACTCATTACAACGAAAGGATTTCGTGACGTATTAGAAATTGGTCGTGGCAATAGACCAGATTTGTTTAATGTACGCTATCATAAACCAGCACCTTTTGTAAGTAGATACTTACGTCAAGAAGTGGAAGAAAGATTAAACTATAAAGGTGAAGTACTGAAGCCATTAAATAAAGAAGAAGTAAAAGAGATTATATCCTTCTTCAAAAAAGAAGGAGTAGAAGCGATTGGTGTATCTTATTTACATTCGTATGTGAACCCCGTGCATGAACAAGAAACAATCGATCTTATCAAAGAAATATGGCCGGAAGTCTTTGTCACAGCTTCTTATGAAGTTACTAAAGAATGGCGTGAATATGAAAGAACCAATACAACCGTACTTAATGCATATGTCAAACCGATAGCAACATCTTATGTAAATAAACTTCATGATAAGCTTATTGAGAAGCAAACAGATAGTAATAACTATATTATGCAGTCTAATGGTGGAACGACAACATTTGAACAGGCAAAAGAACTTCCAATAAATATGGTAGAATCTGGTCCTGTTGCTGGTATTTACGGAGCTGCAGTTCTTGGAGAAATTATTGGAGAGAAGAATATTATTGCATTTGATATTGGTGGAACAACGGCAAAATGCTCACTTATTGAAAAAGGGGAAGTAAAAGTATCAACGGATTATTACATTGAAAGGGATAATCGTCATGCCGGATTTCCGATAAAAACACCAGTTGTTGATATTGTTGAAATTGGCAATGGAGGAGGATCAATTGCTTGGATTGATGATGCAGGATCACTAAAGGTAGGTCCACATTCAGCAGGTGCATTACCTGGACCAGTAGCATATGGACAAGGCGGCACAGAACCAACTACGACTGATGCAAATCTTTTAACCGGACGTCTTTCTCCAAAAAACTTTGATTATGAGGTTGATATGGAAAAGGTGAGTGAAGCAATCAAAGCAACTATCTCAAATTATTTTAATATTTCAGTGGAAGATGGGGCTCTTGGTATCATTCGTATTGCCAATTCAAATATGCTAAATGCATTAAAATTAATTTCTATTCGAAAGGGTTATAACCCACGAGAATTTACCCTTGTTGCATTTGGTGGTGGAGGATCCATGCATGCTCCAGCTCTAGCAAAAGAATTAGGTGTTAAAAAGGTAGTTGTACCTTTAGCATCTCCAGTGTTTTCAGCGTGGGGGATGTTAATGACAGATCTGCGACATGATTATATTCAAACTCAAATTAAACGTCTAAGTGAAGTAGATGTTACCTCGCTTAATCAAACATGGGATACTTTAGAAAATCAAGCTTATAATCAGTTTGAACAGGAAGCCCTTCAAAAAGAGTCAGTCTTATTTACTAGATTTCTAGACATGAGATATCTTGGGCAAGAACATACCGTAAAAGTACCCGTACCAAATGGTAACTGGGATGAGAAAACTTTAGAAGAAATTATCGGAAGATTCCATCAACTACATGAGAAAAACTATACTTTTAAGCTTGAGCAGGCTGATACTGAAATAGTGAATCTGCACTTGACTGCGTTTGGTCAGGTGAAAAAGCCTACATTAGAAAAAAATATAGTTACTGGGGAATTAGGTAGTGCATTAAAAGAAATTAGACCTGTCTATTTTGAACAGGAGGGCTGGGTCGATACAACTATTTATGATCGAGAAAAAATTCCTACAATGCAGAAGATTAACGGACCAGCCATTGTAGAGGAAAAGGCATCAGTGACCGTTATTTATAATGGTCAATCACTTCAAGTGGATGAATATGGAAACCTTATTATTGATACGGGGGTGGAATAAGATGGTGACGGCAACAAAGAAAATTGATCCATTCACTTTGGAAATTGTAAAAGATTCCTTACTTGCAATTGGAGATGAGATGTTTATTGCTTTAGCAAGAACGTCAATGAGTCCAATTATATATGAAGTTTTAGACTATGCTAGTGGTCTAACAGATGCAAAAGGAAATTTATTGACACAGGGAAATGGTGTAACAGGCTTTATCGGTATGCTTACGTTTATGGTGAAGGAAACGTTAAACAAATTTGGAGAAAAAGATTTAAATCCTGGTGATATTATCATTATCAATGACCCATATAAAGGTGGGGGTTCGCATCTTTCAGATGTAGGACTAGTTATGCCGATTTTTCATGATGGAGAAATTGTGGCATTTTCAGCTAATAAAGCTCATTGGACAGAAGTTGGGGGGAAAGATCCGGGATCTTTTACAAATGATTCAACGGAAATTTTTCAAGAAGGATTACAATTTCCTTGTGTGAAATTATTTGAATCAGGAAAGGTTAATCAAGCTATTGTCGATATTATTGAATCTAATGTTCGTTTTCCAGATCTCTCACTAGGGGACATGTGGGCACAAGTGGCTGCATTAAAAACTGGGGATAAACGCGTAAAAGAGCTTTGTAATAAACACGGTAAGGAAATAGTTTTAGCCTCTATAGATAAATATTTAGACCATGGTGAGCAGCTCTCAAGAATTGAACTGAAAAAATTACCAAAGGGAACTTTTGAAGCAGAAGATTTTGTGGATTCGGATGGCATGGGGAATGGTCCATTTAAATTAAAAGTAAAAGTTACTATTACTGATGATGAATTTATATGCGATTTTCGTGGAAGCCATCCACAAGTACCAGGACCGGTTAATTGTTCATTAACAGGTTTAATTTCTGCTGTACGAACAATTTTTTTAGCGATAACCAATCCATCACAAGATGTTAATGATGGTGTTTTTCGTCCGCTAAAAGTTATTACAGATAAAAGATCGATTCTATCGGCTGAACGTCCTGCGCCAGTGTCTAATTACTTTGAATCTATGCTTGTGGGAGCGGACTTAATATGGAAAGCACTAGCACCGTTTTTACCAGAACGACTATCGGCAGGGCATTTAACATCAGTATGTAGTGTCACTCTTTCAGGACTTCACCCTGATACAAATGAAGCATTTTTAATTGTCGAACCATCTGTTGGGGGATGGGGTGCCGGCCAAGGACAAGACGGTGCTAGTGGCCAATTTTGTATTGGTGATGGGGAAACCTATAATGTACCAGTTGAAGTAGCTGAGACAAGATATGGTGTCATGTTAGATGAATATAGTTTACGTGTCGATGGAGGTGGAGCTGGTGAATTTATCGGTGGGAAAGGTGTAATTCGTTCATATAGAGCCTTAACCAATGGACAATCAGCAACGATCACTTATGGAAGAAATATAAATCCGCCATGGGGCTTTAATGGGGGGCAAAATGGATCGACGAATCAATTCATTGTAGAAAAAGCAAATGGCGAGATTGAAGGACCCTACGGTGTATATCCGCGTTATCCGCTTCAAAAAGGTGATGTAATAAAGTTAATGACCGCCACAGGTGGAGGATATGGTAATCCATTAAATCGACCAGCGGAAAAAGTTGTAGAAGATGTGAAAAATGGCTATATTACTTTAGCCCAAGCTAAAGATGTATATGGTGTTTCTGTTGACCCGGCTACATATGATTTTACTTTAACAACAAAACGAATAAATGGGGGCAACAAGGCATGAAAATATCTAAGGTTAATAGAGAACAAAATCAAGAGGTTATGAATCAAACTCTATTTCAACATATTGATCAAAATACAGTAGTGAAAATGGGATTTGTTCAAATATTACCAGGGGAACGTGTCCCAAAAGAAGGGCTTTCGATGCATGATGAGGATGAATATTCCTTTATTCTACAGGGGTGTATAACGACCCAAAGCGGTGACAGTCCCATAAAGAAGGTGGAACATGGAACAGCTACTTTTATTCCTGCTAAAGAGAAACATTGGGCAATAAATGAAGGTGAAGAGGTATGTGAAATTGTTTATGTTTTAGTCGAACATAAATAACTAAATGAGGGTGTCAAATAAGTTAGGAAGTTATCCTACTTATTTGACACCTCTTTGAAAAGGGGAATGATAGATTGATGGATGAGGCAAAAGGAATGAAGACTGTTGGTAATGATGAAGCATTAAAAGCCGTTCCATTATCTCAACGCCAGCATTGGTTAACACCCGCAATGATATTTGGAGGCTTAGAATTTACAATTCCTGTATTAATGATAGGTGCAACTTTGACCGCTTCATATGGAATGGGAAGTATTTTTTGGATACTAGTCATTGGTCTAATTGTTTTTCAGTGGGTTGGTAATTCCATTCAAGGATTTATTGGTGCTAAGACAGGCAGATCATCATCTGTTATTGCAAAATCCAGTTTTGGCTCGGTACAAGCACGATTAATCGTTGGCCTTACAATATTTATCGTTTCCTTAGGATGGTGGGCATTACAAACTGCTGTTGCTGGTAATGCGATTGCAGCAATGTTTGGAATTGATTATGAAAAACAATGGGGTTTATGGGCTGTGATTACAGTTGTCGCTGGGGTATTATTTGCAATTCCTTCGATTATAGGTTATTCATCTATGAAATGGACTGATTATATAGCAGTTCCAGCAGGTTTAGCTCTTATTGCAGGTTGTATTTTTTATGCTTTAAGAAATACAGGTTGGGAAACAATTACAGCTTGGAATCCTGAACCGAAGATAACATTTTTAGCAGCTATCAGTCTAGTTATTGGAGCAAATGTCTCCCAATGGGTCATTGCCTCAGACTATACTAGGTATGCAAAACCAAGATGGAGGGATAATATCCTGATTCCATTAGGCATTGTGGCTGTTGGTTTTCCACTATTCTACGTCGGTTCTATTATGTCTGTCGGTGTAGGTGATGCAGATATAGTTAATGTGATGTTGAATTTAGGATTTCCAGTGTGGGGATTTTTAGTTTTATGGTTTGCTACATGGACAAGCCAGCTTGTAAATAATTATAGTATGGGTCTAGCTCTAGCAAATATGTTTAATATAAACTCCAGCAAAGGACGGGCATTCCTTACCTTTTTAGGGACAATTTTAGCTATTATTATTGCTTTGGCAGGAATACTCGATTATTTCACAGACTTTTTATATTTAACTGCTCTTATTTATCCTGCGATAGGTGGTATTATGATGGCAGACTTTTTTATTATACGGAAGCAACGATTTGAAGATAACAAGGGCTGGAATTGGATGGCTACAATTGCTTTGGTTTGTGGAACTTTTGTCGGGTACCTTACCCAGTATGTTTATGAATTTGGTTTACCTGCCGTTCAATCCATTATCATTTCTGCTTTCATTTATTGGATAGCAATGAAAATAAAAGCAAAAATAAAGCCAGATCATTTTACAGGTCTAGTTGAAAGGCATCACGAAGGATATAATAAAGAGGAAGCTGGTTAATGTTTTTAATTATTTGACTCTTCAGATATTACTAGATATATATAATATCTAATCTATATTTATTCTCTATTTTAATCCGTTTAAAAGTTTGCTAGGAGTATCATTTACATTTTTATAATTTAAAAATAGGCAGTTTATTGAGATGTGACTCTAAATAAACTGCCCATGCTTTTACTAAGATTTTAATGCATCTTTATTTTGTTTAAATTGGCCTTCCCATTTTGAAATAACAATTGCACCTAGTGAATTACCTACTACGTTTACAACTGTTCTAGCCATATCAAGGATTCGGTCGATTCCTGCAATGAAAGCTAGTCCTTCAATTGGAATACCAACTGTTCCTAATGTAGCAAGTAGAACTACGAAAGATACACCTGGAACACCTGCAATCCCTTTCGATGTTACCATAAGCACAAGAATAAGTGAAAGTTGCTGAGTTAAAGATAGATCAATTCCATACATTTGTGCAATAAAAACAGCGGCAAGAGCTTGGTATAATGTTGATCCATCTAAATTAAATGAATATCCTGTAGGGATGACAAAAGAGGTAATAGCTTTTGGACATCCGAACTTTTCCATTTTCTCCATGATTTTTGGAAGCACGGCTTCTGAACTTGCAGTTGAGTAACCGAGAATTAATTCATCCTTTAGAAGTCGGAGTAGGTGAAATATATTAACTCCAACTAGCTTTGCAATACCACCTAATACGATGATGATAAAGCCCGCCATTGTTAAATAGACGGTAATAACTAATTTTCCTAAAGGTAGGAGTGATTCTAAACCAAAAGTGGAAACGGTCACACCGATCAGTGCAAATACCCCAAATGGAGCAAATTTCATAACCAAATTTGTAACATAAAACATGGTTTCTGCCGTTCCTTGGAAAAATGCGAGTACAGGTTTGCCTTTTTCTCCAATTGCAGCTACACCTAATCCAAATAATACGGAGAAGAAAATAATAGCTAGCATATCTCCATGCATAATTGATTCAAAAATATTTTTCGGAACAATATTAACAATTGTGTCTGCAAACCCATGGTTCTCAACACTTTTTGCTGTGTCCACATAAGAGTTAATATCTACTTTATGAATAGAATGCATATTAACTCCCTTACCAGGGTGGAAAATATTTGCCACAAGCAATCCAACAATAATTGCAATCGTTGTCACAATTTCAAAATACAAAATTGTTTTTCCGCCAAGTTTCCCTAGATTCTTCCCATCACCAACACTAGCAATTCCAACAACTATACTAGAAATGACAATAGGGACGACAATCATTTTGATTAATCTTAAGAAAATATCTCCTATAGGTTGTAAATATTTGCTGATTTCAGGATTACCATAAAAAATAGCCCCAATTATTATTCCGAGGACTAGTCCAATTAATATTTGCCATGCTAATCCAATTTTTTTCATAATATCCCCCCAAATAAAACATATAAATATTTTCAGACGAAATAATTTATTATTTAAATATAATATAAAAAATAAAAATAAACAAATATAAAGCGTTTTATCAATAAAAATTAATAATAATCATTATTTTTGTACTATTTTAAAATAAGAAAAACGAACTACAATTCATACTATTATTTACAAAAAAATAATTGAATTTTTTATAATTATAATAGTTAATTTGGGGGGATTTCTCAGTAGATTTATTACCTGCATCAATCAAATGGATCTCAGATATTCTACCATTAACACATAGTATTAAGGCAATCCGTACTATATACAATATTGAGGTGCAACCACTGTATCCTTTATTGATAGAGGAAATGATGATTAGATTTGTTTATTTAGTATTTTCGGGAATAATGATTACACTAATGGAGAAAGTTGCGAGAAAAAGAGGTTCTTTATTTAAGGCTCTTTTCTCAAACATTGTTGCTATTTAAGGAAAGCTATAACTATTAAATATCGACTGAGGATCGCTACACGTATCATTTTACTGAGAAAGAGCCAATTTCCATAAGGACCGCTAAGATCCTTTATTGGGAGTAAAAGCCGGCAGTTGGGCTTTTACAAAAGCAACAAACGATACGAAAACAGCCTTATTTAAAGAAATATAAAAGTCCTTTTATGTTCTAAATTTAATACTTTGTCCACTTTGAGCCTGTTGATAGTAATCATTTTTATAAAAATATTTCATGAAATGCTATTCTGATCATTTCTGAAGTCTAAGTATACAAGGATTTTTTTGAGAGGGAAAAGGGAGAATTATTTCCTTGAAATTTATTCTGATACAGGGTATAATAATTATGCGATGAGCTATTTGTGTAAGTCGAGGACTTAGCTATTAGGCTAAACATACGAATGTGGTCGTATGGGTACCTCGCCGCAAACGTGTTTTAAAAGACGCCTACGGATTTAGGCGTCTTTTTTCATTTTTCAATCATTAAATGCTTCCCAATCGGAATATAATCCACTGCCATTACAACTTGGGCATTCATATCCTGCAACATAAGCGCTATATGGAAGTGTAAAACCCCTGCCGCGACAATCTGGACATTTTCCCGATTCCTCCATTTCATTAAGGAACTTTTCCTGTCTTTCATTTCTCCAGTTTGAAAACGATTGCAATAATCCCAATTTAATCACCTCCGTTTTTTACTAGTATTTGTTCTCTAATCGAATTTTATAATATCCATAAGTTTTTGTTATAGATTACTATTGATAAATGATAATTTACTTATCAATCGAATCAAATTATTCTAAACTTAGAAAATACAAGAAGTGAGGGATGGAAATGGATAATAAATCAGATGTTCAAAAACAATTCGGTAGTACAGCTCGTTCATATGTTACAAGTGAAATTCATCAAAAGGGGAAAGATTTGCAATTATTATTAGCAATTTCCGAAATTACAGGAGAAGAAAATTTGCTTGATATTGCAACGGGTGGCGGACATACAGCAAATTTATTTGCTCCACATGTAAAGCATGTTACTGCTTTAGATTTAACCCAGCCAATGCTCCAAGAAGCAGAAAAGTTTATAAAGGGGAACGGCCATAAAAACGTAGAGTTTGTTCAAGGAGATGCTGAGCAACTGCCTTTTAGTGACCAAACCTTTGATATAGTGACCTGTAGAATTGCACCGCATCATTTTCCAAATATCGAAAAGTTTATTGAGGAAGCTTACCGCGTATTAAAAAATGAAGGCTATTTTTTACTCGATGACAATGTTACACCAGAAAGTGACGAACAGGATCAATTTTATAATACGGTAGAAAAATTGAGGGATTATAGCCATTTTCGAGCTTGGAAAAAAACTGAATGGTTAAAGATGCTTGAATTACAGGGATTTTTAGTAGAGGAATTGTACCGTTTTGAGAAAACATTTGAATTTGATTCATGGTGCAATCGTATGCAATTAAGTAAAACGAATAAAGACGAAATTACAAATCTGATGCTCAATAGTTCTCAAGAAATAAAGAAACGGTTTCATATTATAACAATAGATCAATCCATTCTTTCATTTAAAGGTGAAGCAATCATAATTAAGGCAAGAAAAGCATTTTGATTCATTATTAGGCGCTAATTTAAAGGCTTTTTCCTCAGATGTTTTACTATTTTAGGTAATGGTTTAACTAATAAAAAATCAGTTGAAGATACGATGAGACCTTTCATTTCACTTGGAAAAAGGCTTTAAACTTCATTACCTTAATCCAATGTATTCATATATTATATTTAAAAAACTCTGTCAGTGTGACTTATGAAAGATGGATGAGAATAATTGTGTCCGACCCATTTTTTTATTGAATGGATCATTTTTAATGAACCAAAATGGGGTCGGACGCAAAAGTACAGTTATTTATTATCCCTATTTTTTTCGATTTCTGGTGTGATTTCTTTTGAGGCTTCCGTTTGATAATGGTGAAAATTACGGTGTTTAGGCAAAAATTCTTCAGATTGTCGATCAAATGTATAGGATGATACATATTTATGAAAAGCCATTTCAAAGAGTGATATTGCAGAAGCTGAAACAAGTGAAATTAGAAATAGTGCGGTTGCATTTTCTCGAGTTAGTGCTGCCGATAAGAACCAAATAAAGAGCAAGCTTAAACCGAAGTCTGCAATCGTTGCAACCGTGTTGTTTGTTCTTGGTAATATTCCTATATCACCAACTAGGTAGGATGCTACAGATAAAACAAGTGAAATAAATACGATATTAGTGAATGACATCCCGAAGATTAATCCTAAAATGACAAATAGGACCACAAGAGTAGCTACAAATTTAATCCCCATTGCTTTAATATGCTTCATAATTCCAAGCTCACCTCACAAATTTAATGTCTTATCTATTTTTTTAATTGTTTGCTTTAACTATTCGTATATAAAATTGGAAAATCATTAATAATCTTTGATATGATTAAGTTGGGAAGCGATTTCATATTTCTAGTAAAGGCTTATTTATTAATCATTGTTGCTATTAATTAGCCTTTTAACCAATAGCTATTTACTGAAGACCGCTATACCTTTCATTTCACGGTGAAAAGAGCTGCAAATTTCACAATTTCATAATCCTTAATTCGGTGAAAAAGCCGTCAGTGAGCAACAAATACGATATCAGCCATATTAAATTTTAGGGGAAATAACATGATACTTGTAATAGATAATTATGATTCATTTACATATAACTTAGTTCAATATATTGAACAAATAGGAATAGAAGTAAAAGTTGTTAGAAATGACCAAATAGCAATAGGCGAAATTGAACAATTAAATCCTGAATTTATACTACTTTCACCAGGACCGGGTAATCCAGATCATGCTGGTATATGCATTGAGGTAGTCAAACACTTCTTTCATAAAATTCCAATCTTAGGTGTCTGTTTAGGTCATCAGGTTATTGCTCAGGCATTTGGCGGAAAAATCATAAAAGCTAAAAGACCCATGCATGGCAAAACATCATTTATCACCCATGATGGGAAGTCGATTTTTGCGGGTTTAGAGAATTCCTTTAAAGTGACTCGGTACCACTCTTTGATCGTAGAAGAAAAATCCCTCTCTCAAGATTTGGATATAACTGCCAAATCAGAAGATGGAGAGATTATGGGAATTCGACACAGGCAATATAAGGTAGAAGGTATTCAATTCCATCCAGAAGCCATTTTAACGGAGAATGGGCTGAAGATGCTTCAAAATTTTTTTCAGCCAAATGAAAAAGTTCTTAATTAATCATTAAAGGAAGATAAGTAGAATGAATAGAAAAGACATCATGCATGAAAATTCAACACTCTATTTTGAATTTGCTGATCGAAATGGAAAGAAACACCCAAAATTCTTTTGTAAACCTAAAAAAGTGATTCAAACATATCGAATCGATGAAGTTAGAGGTTGTATGGAACAAATTCAAAAAGAAGTATCCTGTGGATATTATGCAGCTGGATATGTGTCCTATGAGGCTGCACCTGCGTTTGAGCCATCTTTCAAGGTACATGAAAATCCAAAAATGCCATTACTCTGGTTTGGAATTTTTGATGAACCTATAATAATTCCAGCTCCAAATAAGAAAGCCGATTACTCTGTTTCAGATTGGATTCCATCTATTGAAGGGGAAGCATATCAGAAAGGAATATCCGAAATAAAAACAGCGATAGAAAATGGGCATACATATCAAGTAAATTACACAACAAGGCTGCATGCTAATTTTACTGGTGACGATTTTTCATTCTTTCAAAAACTATCTTCATCTCAAGATTCAGATTACTGTGCATACCTGAATTTGGGAGATTACCGTATTTTATCGGCCTCTCCGGAATTATTCTTCCGTTGGGATGGTAATAAAATTATTACCAAACCAATGAAAGGTACAGTGAGGAGAGGAAGAACAACTAAGGAAGATAATGAAAATGCTGCTTGGCTATTTCAATCCGAAAAAAATCGTGCGGAAAATGTCATGATTGTGGATTTGTTAAGAAATGATCTAGGTAATATTGCCGTGCCAGGAACGGTACAAGTAGATGAATTATTTACAATTGAGCAGTATCCAACTGTTCTTCAAATGACATCTACTATTTCTGCTATGACAGAAGCAGGAATTGAATTAGTAGACATCTTTTCTGCCCTTTTTCCTTGTGGCTCAATTACTGGTGCACCTAAAATTAGTACGATGAGGATCATTTCCGAAATAGAGGATTCTCCTCGTGAGGTATATTGCGGTGCCATTGGATTTATAAGTCCAATAGGGGAAACCATATTTAATGTGCCTATTAGAACCGTTGTTATCAATAATCAAACCAATCAGGCAGTATATGGTGTTGGTGGCGGTGTTACATGGGATTCCACGACAAAGGATGAGTATGCAGAAATTCTCACGAAGGCAAGCATTTTATCGAAAGAACAACCAAACTTCAAGTTACTTGAAAGTATAAAGTTGGAGAATGGAGATTATTTTTTACTGGACCGCCATATTAAGCGATTACAAAATTCAGCTGCTTATTTTCATTACTCATTACACATAAATGAATTAACAGAAGCATTACAGCAATTTGCAAAAAGAAATCCTTATCAATTACTAAAAGTTAGAGTACTCGTTGCAAAAGATGGCTCATTTGAAATAACTAGTGAACCGATCACATCATTGAATAAACCATTACAAGTAAAATTAGGGGAAAGCCCAGTTGATAAAAATGATCTCTTTTTATATCACAAAACGACGAACCGTCGAGTATATCAATTTCATAAGGAAAGCCAACCTAAAGTTTTTGATGTACTATTGTGGAATCAATATGGAGAATTAACTGAGTTTACCAATGGAAATATCGTCCTTGAAATAAAAGGTGAGTACTATACACCACCAGTTCAAGTAGGATTATTACCTGGTACATTTCGTGAGGAATTGATAGAAATGGGAAAACTAAAAGAAAGAATTCTTACTGTCAAAGATATTAAAGAGGCAACAAATATTTACTTTATTAATAGTGTACGAGAATGGCAAAAGATAAGATTTGTTTAAATGGGTTTTTTTAGATAAAATCTGTCCCCCCTATAATTATAAATTTTCTACTTTAGTGACATACTAAGGAAAAAATAGATATGAGGGTTGTGTATGGACTATATCAATAGAGAAACCTTAATAGACCAGATGACTAATCAAATGCAGCTTTTAATGGATCATTATGGACTCGAGGATATCGGTATATATGAAGAAGAAGGGGCAGGAAATGACTATTATCTGGGGTATACTGTGCGTAAGGATGGAAAAGTTTTTATGCTAAATATGCCTTATATGAAGGATGAATTTGGTAGGCTTACTTTAAAAAATAGGGAATGGACCATTCAATCAGACGATGGAGAGTTAAAAGGGTTTCATAGTTTGGATGAAGTTTTTAATAAGGGTCTTTTCTAATGAATCCTTAAATAATTTTTAATCTTTGTATGCCAAAATAGATTTATGATAGGCAAATGGAATAACTAATGTTTGAGCGATAGAGAGATAGGAGGAAATTCTCCATGACAGCAGAAAAAGAGCTAAAGAAGCGAGATATTATCGATCAGCTTCTTAATAAAGGAATTTATAAATCAAATAATAAACAACTGTATGAATTATCATTATATGATTTAAAGAGTATATATAATGAAATAATCGTTGGAAAATCAAGCTAGAAAGTGCATCTATAGATGCACTTTTTTATTTGGTTGTATAAAATGTTCCGAAAAGTGAAATAATTAATATGAGGAGGGATCTTATGAAATCTTTAATCCAAACTTTGAAGGAAATTTGTACAAGCTATCCACTTTCAGAAAAGGTTCTGATCGTCGATCATTATCGTACTGGTGAACAAATATTAAATGAGTTTATAAATACAGGTCATTGTGTAATAAATATTAAGATTCACACCATTCAAGATATAGCTATTAAGTTTCTTTCTCAAAAGTTTATCCAAATTAAATTCATCACTCCTACCATCGGTTCTATTCTAATGACTTCCATAATAAAAACATTAAAGGATAAACAAAAACTCCATTACTTCCATCTTCTCGAAACAACACCAAGCTTATCAATGACTATGTATAAAACGATACAAGAGATTAGGCTTTCAGGATACTCCAGTACTCATTTTCCAAGGGATATATTTAAGATGAAAGATAAAGCGAGTGATCTACAAAAAATCCTTTATGAATATGAGAGGATTTTAGAAAAAAATTCGTATTGGGATGAGACGAAAGCTTTTCTAAAAGTAATTGAACAAGTCAATATTGTAGAAATGGATAAATGTATTTTTTTATTTCAACCAAATCTTTCTTTTATAGGAATAGAAGAGCAATTTGTCAGTATGCTTTTATCAAAGCATTCATATATTTTGCCAATTGCCCCAGTGTATGAAATCACTCCTCCTGCAAGATTTGCATTTATTCTAGAGGCACATGGGAAGGCTCAACCGTCCGATTTTAGTTATTTACTAAGTAATAATCATCATTTAGGGAATATAGATTTTGAGCTTTTTGCAAGTCATACAGAGGAAGAAGAAATAAATGAAATGTTAAGGAGAATGATGCAAAAGGAAATACCTTTTGATACATGTGCGTGTTTTTATAGTCAACAAGAGCCATATCAAATGATGATGTATCAACTATCTGAAAAAATGAAAATTCCAGTTACGTTTGGAGAAGGTCTCCCGATCACTGTTACGAATCCAGGGAAAATGATATTGGAAATCCTTCAGTGGTTTAAACAGGACTTTAGTGCTCCATCCTTTTTGAACTTGCTTCAAGAAGGTGTATTTGATTTTGATGCGGAGTCTCCAAGTATTTTATCTATCACCAGAATGATTAGAAATTCTGAGATTGGTACTGGAAAAGAGCGATATCTGCAGAAACTTCAAGTTAAAATCCATGAATTGAAAGAAGAATTGAATCGGGATAGTGAAGAACATCATTTCTCTATAGAAAAAAAGATAGCAGAATATACATGGCTATATCAATGGTTTGAAACACTTTTTCAATTTATTCCATCTCATTATGGTGGGGGTAAATGGAAGGGATATCTCGATCTACTCGATTTTATACTAGAATTCGCTAAAATACAGTCCGTTTACGATAAACTTTCGAAAGATGCTTTAGTAGAACAGATACAGATATTGTGTTCATATGCAACTGAACCAAATTCTCAGAAAGAAATGCTTTCTATCCTAGAGGAGTATTTATTGACGATCCGCATTGGTGCATCTGGGCCGAAATCGGGTTCCTTACATTTTACTTCGTTTCAACAAGCACTTTTTATAAATCGCAAGAATCTGTATTATATTGGGTTCGATAATCAACGCTTTCCGGGGAAGGTTAAGGAAAATCCACTATTATTAGATGATGAGAGAAAAGCCTTGTGCGCGAATCTTCCATTGCATAGGGAGAAGGCTAAAGAAAATATTTTTCATTTATTACAAGCACTTGCTTGTAGTACTGGTCGGTTAACAATTAGTTATCCTGTTTTCAACCAACAGGAAAATCGTTTGAACACACCATCACATTTCTTTTTAACCTGTTATCGGATTCTCATAAATAATAGTGAAGCAAATAATGAACAATTGATAGGCAATTTGCTCATCAAGAGTCATTTCGAAACGGATAAAATTAATCAAAAAGAATGGTGGCAATCTCTCATTAATTATGGAAACCACAGCCATATCTCTTTGGAGAAATCAGAAGGCTTGAAGTATTTTGTAAAAGGATATCGAGCAATCGAAAAAAGATCGACCATTAATTTTACAGAATATGAAGGGAAAGTAAATGTGGTTGGTTATGTTTTAGACCCAAGAAAAAATAGAAATATACGATTATCCAGTAGTCGATTAGAAAAGCTAGCAACTTGTCCATATAAATATTTTCTAGAGGATATTTTACAGATAGCCCCAGCCGAGCCTGTCAATCAAAATAAATGGCTTGATGGAAAGACACGTGGCATATTACTCCATGAGATATTTGAGCAGTTTTATAAAACAATTCTTGTAACTGGAGATAAACCATCTTATGAAAAACACATCGATATGCTGATTACAATTGCTAAAGAGAAAATAGACTATTTTAAAGAACGTATATTTCCGGATTGTTCAATTAGTTTCGAAGAAGAGATGAATGAAATTATTGAATCCTGTCATATCTTTTTGAAAAGTGAAGAGGAACATACATGGGGAAATGTACCTGCATATTTTGAATATGTATTTGGATTAGATGGAAACCCTCCTGCAAAAATTCACCTTAATAATAGTGAGTCTTTTTTTCTATCTGGAAAAATTGACCGTGTAGATAAACAAGAGGATATGAATTACGTGATAATTGACTACAAAACGGGAAGTGCAAGAGAGTATTCTTTAAATAAATTTTTCAATGGTGGACGACATTTACAGCATTTTCTTTATGCCAAAGCATTGGAGAATCAGTTCAATTTATACGAGGGGCAAGTGATTAATAGTACGTATCTTTTTCCAACAACTAAAGGACTAGGAGAGAGGAGAGTCCGATTACAGGATTCAACAGCTAGTGAAAATGGTTTAGAGATCACGGAGAGGTTACTCGACCTTTTAAAAGCTGGATACTTTCCGATGACAGATGATATAAAAAAAGATTGTAGGTATTGCACGTTTCAACATGTATGTAAACGGAACTCATATTCAGAGGAGCAGTATGAGGAAAAAATGAGGCATGTAAAAGCTATTAATAGATGGATGGGGGTGAGAGCGTATGAGTAAACAAATAATTGATGAGGTAGCACGCCATAAAATCGAACAGCATCTTACTCAAAACTTTCTAGTTGAAGCGGGAGCAGGATCTGGTAAAACAACAAGTCTTGTTAACCGCATGGTTAATATGATAAAAATGGGGACATGCAACATATCGGAAATAGCGGCTATTACATTTACAAAAAAAGCAGCTGAAGAATTAACGACAAGATTTCAAACAAAACTTGAAAATGAATGGAGAGTAGAAGAGGATCTCTCAAAAAAACAAAATTTGGAGAGTGCATTAGCTAATTTTGACCAATGCTTTTTAGGGACTGTTCACTCTTTTTGTGCATGTATCCTCCGTGAGCGTCCAATTGAGGCAGGATTAGATCTGCAATTTCGTGAAATTGAGGAAAGAGAGGACCAACATATTGCAATACAAGCTTGGAACAACTTTTTTGAAAAGATGATGGTGAAAGATTCTGAAAGGTATCATTTTATAAAAAGGCTAGGTATTCCAGTTTCAGATTTACGTCAATGCTTCTTAAGGTTAATTGCTTATCCGGATGTAGATTGGGTTTATGTTGAGAAGGAATCCCCGAATATTTCAAGAGTTTACCATTCGTTTCTAAACCTTTTGAAAGAAGCTAACCATGCGATTCCATCTGAACCCATAGAAGGAAGATATGATAAACTTCAAGAGCTTATTTTGCAGGCGATTCGTAAAAATAAATACGAAAATCATGAAACAGATGCAATGAAGATTGGATTACTAGAAACATTTAATAAACAGCTTACGATTACACAAAAGTTATGGAGTTCAAAAGAGGATGCAAAGTACTATTTGGACAAAATTGTTGATTTCGTTGAAATGAAAATACAGCCATTATTGGAAAAATGGTATGAGTATGTTCACGGACATATTATGCCATTGATGATTGATATCTTGCATGAATATGAAATACTAAAAAAGCAAATGTCCTATGTAAATTTTCATGATTTGTTAATAAAGACCGCACTCTTATTGAAGGAGAATAGTGAGGTTCGCGGTTATTTTCAAGAAAAATATCGCAGTATTCTAGTCGATGAATTTCAAGATACCGATCCGATTCAAGCAGAAATCATGTTTTACATAACGGCAGAGAATCTGTATGAACAGGATTGGACAAGATGTCGGCCGAAACAGGGTTCATTATTTGTTGTAGGAGACCCTAAACAAGCGATTTATCGTTTTCGTCGTGCAGATATAGACATTTATAATAAAGTAAAAGATTTGATAGGTAATCAAGGTGGAGAAATATTAGAATTAACAATGAATTTTCGAACTTTAGATTCGGTAACAAACTCATTAAATTCATTTTTTGAAGAAAAATTACCTATTCAAGCGACAGAATATCAAGCTGCTTTTAAGCCATTACATGCCTATTTTAATGACAATCATTCTACTTTTTCAGGAATATATCAATCGATAATACCAAAAGAATATGTAAATAAGGAAGAAATGATCCAATTCGATGCTTTTCAAATAGCTGAAACCATTAATAAGATGATTCAACAAGGACATCAGCCTAAAGAGTTTATGATTTTGACAAGATATAATGAGAATTTAGAAGTTTATTATCAGGCACTTTTAGAAAATAACATCCCTGCACATTTGAGTGGTGAAATAACATTAGCAAATATGACGGAATTTCAGGAACTTTTTCATCTTGTTGAGTTTGTAAAAGATCCAACTAATACTGTTCAGTTACTTGCGGTACTTAGAGGTCCTTTCTTTGGTGTGAGTGATCAGGAACTATTTGAATGGAAGTACAGTGGTGGTAGCTTTAATATTTATTGGACACCAAGTGAAGATAATGTTGTCGAATCTACATTTGATTTTCTTCAAGCGTTTGAACGGCTTCAAACATACGTAAATTGGAAATATCAATATTCTCCGGCTACAGTGGTAGAGAAAATGATCGAGGATATTGGTTTCTATCCATTGCTGTTATTAAAAGGCTATGGAAAAAATGAATGCCAACATTTAAACTCTATTATCACCACGATTCGATCAGCAAGTACTTTTTATGAAGCAGCAGAATTACTAAAAGAATTGATTTTTACAAAACGTTTAGTACTCAATATGGATGTTGGGGCAAATGCTGTTCGAATAATGAATGTCCATAAATCGAAGGGACTGGAAGCGGAGATTGTTTTCCTAGCAAATCCCGTTAAAAAAATTGATGTGAAGGAGCGTATCTCCTTACATATTAAACGAACAAATACAACTTCATATGGTTATTTTATTGTTCAAAAATCAAACGGATTCCAAACTAAGATGATCGCTTGTCCACCAGAGTGGAGTATTCATCAAACAGAAGAATACAAATATTTGATTGAGGAAGAAACACGGATCGTATATGTAGCAGCGACTCGAGCGGAAAAGGCATTAATTATTAGTACAAGCGAGAAAACTAATAAGAAAAATCCATGGAATGACCTAGTGTTTGCTGTACAACCAAATCGAATTCAAGTCGATGATATCATGGAAAGTGAAATAACTGAACAAGAGGTCCAAAGGAAGATTAATGTTAGCAATGATTATATTAATGAATTAGGTATGTGGATTAATAAACATATTCAGCCAACATATGCTACGTATAGTCCTACAGATGAAAAAGATGATATCTATCAATTAGATATTGACCGTGAAAAAGGCGGTGGAATGCTTTGGGGAACACTTATCCACGAAGCTTTCGAGAAGCTAATAAGAGGCATGAAAATTGAAAACCATATCGAAGACTTGCTACAAAAATATGGTTTTTCACTACAACGGAAGCAAGAGGTCTATCAAAGTATACAAAGCTTTAAACATACAAAAATATGGGATCAGCTACAGACAGCCGAAATTGTTTTAACAGAAGTCCCATTTAATGTTCGATTATCGAGTGAAGATCCATTATACAAGAAAATACGAAAGAGTAAAGATCAACAGTATTCATTGCTAGTTAAAGGTGTGATTGATTTAGCATATCAATATAAAGGAAATTGGTATATTGTTGATTATAAAACCGATCGTTCAAAAGACAGAGAGGGTATTGTACGCTTAACCTCCTATTATGAGCATCAAATAGCCTTGTATCGTGAATTATGGGAAAGAATCATGCATACCTCTGTTCATCAAACACTCCTTTATTTCGTATTTACAGATGACATATGTATTGTATAAGAGCAAAGATTAGGGGGCTATCAGAATGTAAAAGTCTGACAGTCCCCTTAAACATGAATAATATTACTGAAATTTCTTAATGATAATCGCTGAGTTATGTCCACCGAAGCCAAATGAATTAGATAATCCAATCGTAAGATTAGCTGATCTCCCTTTATTAGGCACATAATCCAGATCACATTCCGGATCAGGATGATTAAGATTAATTGTAGGTGGGATAAAATGATCTTGTAGACTTTTCACTAAAGCTATCGCTTCTGCACCTCCTGATGCTCCTAACATATGTCCAAGCATAGATTTATTGGCAGTAATTGGGATCTTATAGGCATAGTCTTCAAATAAATTTTTAATTGCCTTTGTTTCCGAGTGGTCACCTACTTGAGTACTTGTCGCATGGGCACTAATTAGATCAATGTCGTTCGGTGATAATTGAGCATTATTTAATGCACTTTTCATCGCCTGAAAAGCACCTCTTCCATCTGGATGGGAGGCAACCATATGATATGCATCCGAGCTAGCACCATATCCAATGACCTCCCCATAGATGGTGGCTTCTCTTTTTAGTGCGTGTTCCATTGATTCAAGTACTAATATTCCTGCCCCCTCACTCATGACAAAGCCATCTCTGGATGCATCAAAAGGTCGACTAGCTAATGCAGGCACATCATTATTTGTTGAGAGAGCCTGGGCATTTCCAAAGCTAGCTAATGATAATTTTGAAATTGCTGCCTCTGCTCCTCCTGTAAAAATAATATCTGCATCATCATTTTGGATAGCACGATAGGCTTCACCGATTGAAGTATTTCCGATAGAACAGGCAGTGACTGGAGACATGGATGGCCCACGTGCCCCTAACCTAATACTGATTTGTGCAGCTGCAGCATTTGAAATCATCATAGGTACTAAGCTAGGACTTACTCGTTTTGCCCCACGTTCATTTAGTAAATGAACATTTTCTATTAACGTATTTATTCCACCGATGCCGGATCCAACATAAACACCTAACCGTTCTGGATTGATTTTATCTAAATGAATATGAGAATCCTCTAATGCCTGCTCAGCAGCAGCTAAGGCAAATTGACAAAAGCGATCTAATTTTCTTGCTTCTTTTCTTCCCCACAATTTCTCACCATCAAATTCACGAATAATACCGGCTATTTTCGTTTTAGTATCAGATACATCAAAGGTATCAATCTCAGAAATTCCTGACTTGCCCTTCATTAAGTTCGTCCAAAAAGCATCAACCGTATTACCGATGGGAGAGATAATACCCATTCCTGTGATAACAACTCTCTTCATAAAAAAACTCCTCCAATTGTATTTTTCTTTTGGCTCTTTTCTCAAACATTGTTGTTATAAAAATAAAGTTTTAATAAATATAAGATTAAATATCGTCAACTCTCTTCATATTTTACTAAGATAAGTGCTGCAAACTTTGTAAAAGCCAGTAGTAGTCTTTTATTTTCAAGTGTAACAAACTATTCGAAAACATCTTTTCTTTTATTTTACGCTTGATTTATCCTATTACAAGTTGTGGTTTATCATAGTATAATTACTACTAGGTTAAGAAGGGAGATACGAATGAAAACTGAAACGCGGCTTCAAGAAATGTCCGATTTTTTAAAAACGAAACGTTCTCGAATTCATCCACATATGGTTGGACTTCCTGCAGGAACCCGACGAAGGACACCTGGTTTGCGGAGGGAAGAAGTAGCACAGCTAGCTGGGGTAAGTACAACTTGGTATACATGGCTAGAACAAGGTAGAGATATTAAAGTGTCTGCATCTGTTTTAGATGCTGTTTCGAATGCATTGCAATTAAATACGGACGAAAGAAAATATTTATTTGCTTTGGCGATGGAAGAAGGGGTAAAATCATCTGAGCTGGATGAAGAAGAAGCAATAATTAGTCCATCTTTAAAAAAAATATTAAAAGAGCTTCAATATTGTCCTACTATTATTACGGATCGTAAATGTCATATTGTTGGATGGAATCAAGCAGCAGCAAATGTATTTCTTGATTTTGAAAAGGTGGAAGATAAGCAAAGAAATCTCATCTATTTAGTTTTTGCAAGGAAGGAATTAAGAAGTTTAGCTGTAAATTGGGAGCACTTTGTAAAAGGATTTCTTGCTATTTTTCGTACCTATTATGGACAATATGTGGCTGATCCATGGTACTCGGATTTTATTGAGAAAATGGAAAAGGACTTCCCAGAATTTCAGGAATTATGGAATGAGAGTGAAGTTAGTTCCGCCCCAGAAGTGCTTATCGAATTTCGTCATGGAAAAGCTGGGAAAATGCTGTTTAATCTCACTTCATTACAAGTCCAAGGAAATCACGATTTACGTTGTAGTGTGTATACACCAGTTGAGGATACGAATACTGAGAATAAATTAAAAAAATTAATGGAAAGAAGTCGATGAGATTTTCTAACAGGAGTTGATTATAGGGCTTACACTAGTCTCGTTCTTTCTATTCGTTAATAATTTTTGATTGGATTTTCTCAAATATCTATTTTTATCTTTAATTTTTAATGCGAAAAAAGCCTTACTATATTACTATTTATTAGTGAAGAAAAATTGAAACAGTATTATTTTATTTGAGGTGGTTAAATTGCAATGTCAGTCGATAGAGGAATTACAGTTATTAGTTAATAAAGCGAAGAAGTATACTGATCAAGGCAAAGTTGCCGATTACATACCAGCACTTAAAATGGCGAATCCAGATAGTTTGTCTATAGCTCTTTATTATCCAGACGGAAATTGCTATTCTGCTGGAGATGTATCAGAAAATTTAACGTTACAAAGTATATCGAAAGTTATTTCTTTAGCTTTAGCACTAATGGATTGGGGAGAAGACTATGTATTTGATCATGTTGGACAAGAACCAACAGGCGATCCGTTTAACTCAATTGCTAAGCTTGAAATTAGTAAACCATCTAAACCGCTCAACCCCATGATTAATGCAGGCGCCTTAGCCGTCACCCATATGATTAAAGGTGAAAGTGTAGAGGAACGTTTTCAACGTTTATTAACACTTATTCAAAAATTAGCTAATAATTCATCCATTGGGTATAGCCGTGAGATTGCTCGCTCCGAATTTGAGACTGCTGATCTAAATCGGTCTTTATGTTACTTTCTTAAGCAACATGGCATCATTAATGAAGAGGTTGAACAACTCATTGATTTATATACAAGGCAATGTTCAATTGAAATGAATTGTCTGGATCTGTCTAGAATTGGTTGTGTACTTGCATTTGATGGAAAGGACCCCTTGACAGAGGTGCAATTAATCCCTGCAAATATTGCGAGAATTTGTAAGACATTTATGGTAACCTGTGGAATGTACAATGCATCTGGGGAATTTGCCATTAAAGTAGGCATTCCTGCTAAAAGTGGTGTATCCGGAGGAATATTAGGGACAGTACCAGGAAGATGTGGGATTGGTGTATATGGCCCTGCTCTTGATGAAAAAGGAAATAGTGTAGCAGGAATGCAGCTTCTTAAAATGATGTCTGAAAAATACATGTTAAGCATGTTTTAAAAAGGAAGATTTCGATCTTCCTTTTTTTAATTCTACTCTTATTTTTATATTTACTGTAAATTTACAATTAACAAATAGGACCTTTTTCTATATCCTATTAATATAGTAAATTATTAATATCAAATTGATTGAAGGTGAATATTTGAAGAGAAAACATATCTTTCTCATTATTGTGGTATATGGAATAATTCTTGGAGCATCCATATACTCATATAAAAATAAGATTAGCCATCCAGTGGCTGAAGATAAAGGTCATTTACTCCCAATCTCATTGAAAAGTATTCAATCTGCCCATGGTGACAAGGATATCCAAAAAATTGTTAAAAAAGCGATAAAAACAAATGATAAGCTATCGATTGCTGGAATGTCACATAGTCAAGGGGGACAAACCCTTTATCCAAATGCCATCATGATTGATATGAAACAGTATAATAAAATAATCAACCTTGACAAAAAAAATAAAACGATAACTGTTCAAAGTGGGGCCACATGGGATGATATTCAGCGCTATATTTATCCATTTGGTTTATCTATAAAAGTAATGCAATCTCAAAATATATTTACAGTCGGAGGTTCCTTAAGCGTTAATGTCCATGGAAGAGATATAAGAAATGATGCCCTCATCGATACGATTCAATCTTTTCATCTCTTAAATCCGAAGGGTGAAATAGTCAATGTAAGTAGAACAGAAAATGCAGAGCTTTTCCCCTATGTTATTGGTGGATATGGATTATTTGGAGTAATTTTAGATGTTACCATCCAATTAACAGATGACGAATTATATGTCACTAAAACTAAGTCACTGAATTACCAAAATTATTCTACATATTTTGAAGAAAAAGTAAAAAATAATGAAAAGGTGAAAATGCATTTAGCTCGTATATCTGTTGCACCAAAAACGTTTTTACGAGAAATGTATGTAACTAACTATGAAATAGCATCCAATCAAGAGGAAATGAATGATTACTCCAAATTAAAAAGAGATAATATTGTCGCAGTACCTAAGGCTTTACTCGGAATGTCACGTTATAGTAACTGGGGAAAAGACGCTTTTTGGGAACTTCAAAAAAAATATATGAAGACAATAAATAATAAACTAGAATCGAGAAATAATGTCATGCGTTCTGAAACAGCTTTTATGGATTATGATAGTGGAACAAGGACAGAGGTACTTCAAGAATACTTTGTACCAGTAGGTGAGTTTGCTAGTTATATAGATGATTTGCGTGCTGTACTTAACAAGGAGAAAGACTTTAACCTTCTTAATATAACTATACGTTATGTTTCAAAAAATGATCATGCGGTCATGTCCTATTCTAAAGATAATATGTTTGCGCTTGTATTACTTATCAATCAAGGACGTTCAAAGCAAGATATTAAAAGCACAGAAAGAGTAGTACAGAAAATGATCAATGCAACACTGGCTCATCAAGGGAGTTATTATCTTCCCTATTACTCATATCCAACGAAAGAGCAACTCTATCAGGCTTATCCACATGCCGCTGAGTTCTTTGATATGAAAAGAAAATATGATCCTGAAGAACGGTTTGTTAATTTATTTTATAAGGAGTATGGGAAATGACCTATAAACGATTTTTATATTTTCAAAGTATCATCGTAATGGCGAGCAGCATGATATTTCCATTTTATGTTTTGCTCCTAAAAAATGTCGGTGATAGCTATTCCCAATTCGGTTGGGCATATGGGTTGTTTGCCTTGACCTCTGCATTTGCTTATCCTTTAATAGGTAAATTCTCAGATAAACTAGGAGATAAAGTATTACTAATCCTTTACGCATGGTCTATGGCGGTACTTCTTTTGTTTTTCCCATTAGTCACAGAAGTTTGGCAGGTCTATATTTTGCAAATCATGATGGGAATATTAGGTGCAATCCAAAAAAACACGGAAAAAACTGCATTAGCTAGAAAAGTGGCAAAAGAAACAGCAGGAATGGAAATCGGGAAGTATCATATTTGGACTTCTGTTGGAGCAGCTCTTGCAATCATATTAACTGGGTATATGGTAGATTTTATTACGATTGGAAGTATCTTTTATTTAGCATCATTGTTATATCTTATCAGCGGTATAATCTTATTAAAGAAACATTAAAGTGGTACACCTTGGTTTAAAGGCTAGCTTTATATGAGTATGTAAGTATGGACCGGTATTCACTTTAACAATACTCTCTACATCTATGAGAAAAAGCTTGAATAAAGCGATTAAAGTTGAAAAATGATATAATAGGGTTAAGTAAAACATATGAAGTAGGGATAAAGAATGAAAATTATCTGTTTCGGTGATAGTTTAACTAGAGGCGTTTCCTTAGTAAAGGGTAGACTTCGAATAATGAAGGAGAATTATCCTTCTTTCTTACAAAGTTTTTTCCCTTCCGACAGTGAAGAAGACCATGTTGAAGTTGTCAATAAAGGTGTATTTAACGATAATTCGGACTTACTTATTGCTCGTTTAGAAAAAGATGTCATAAGTCAAAAACCAGATTATACGATTATCGGTATTGGTGGTAATGATTGTAATTTTAAATGGGATGAGGTGGCGAAAAATCCTAATCAACATCATGAGCCTATTGTCCCTATAGAACAATATTTAGAGAATGTAAAGACATTGATATTTTCAATTAAGAATTCTGGAATAACTCCGATCATTATGAATTTACCACCACTGGATCCTGTACGATATTATAAATTTATTGCTGAGAAATTTGGTCCATCAATTAGCCATTGGATTAGCTCCGTCGGTGGTATTGAACATTGGCATGGGCTGTATAATCGTAGCTTGAACAAGTTAGCGAATGAATTAGAAGTATTGAAAATTGATGTAAGAACAGCCATTAAGGATGCAGGAGATTTTATTGATCTCATTAGTGATGATGGGATACATTTGACTTCTAATGGTTATAAAGTACTAAGCAATGAGGTATATCAGCAACTTATACGGATGATGAACATAAAAAAAGGTACTGTCTAGTAAAAGGGCGAGTTTCCCTTTAAATGACAGACCTTTTTTTGACTTTAATTATTGATCAACATCTGATAATCGAAAATATTCAATGATCTGCGGATATTCGTTTAAATCCATTTTTCCTTTCAAACTAATTGCATAGGTTCCTCTTTTTATGCGATCAAACCATCCGTAATAATTTTTATTTAAAATTGATAATGTCTTTTCTCCTGTTCCCATTTCACGTAAAGCTTTTGGAGTTAGAGGCCCATATAAATCAAGATAGTATGCGATTTGGATACAGTTTTCTTTGTAGGCAGTCATAATCTTAGTTTTATTGCTTCCTCCGAGATTATGGTCTCCGTGCCTACCTTCGACTTCCAATAAGTGCTTTTGTCTTTTCTTCTTATTTTGTTGCATACTTTTTTTACGATTAAAACTGGTAGGGGGAAATACAATATCTACTTTTGTAGAAGACTTCAAAAAAGAAACAAGAATCAAACCTAATTCAAGTCTTTTGATCAAATGGCATATATCTCTCCACTTTTTGGAAAAAAGATTGTATGAAGGCTTTGGGATAGCGATATACACTTGTTCGGTTAATTTTTGTCTTTTTGCCGCTTGAACGAGTAAATCAATATTTAAACGAAGCTTTAATTCAATTAATATTAATTCCTCATCTTTCACAGCCGTTATATCACAATCATTAACCTCACCATATACTTCATAACCAAGATTTGAGAAATACTTTTGAATAGGTTTATACAAGTCTACTTCATATAACTTATCTGTTTTTTTCTTCATGGATGAATTCACCATTCTCACTTAAAAATTGTAGTTTCATTGTAACATAATGATACTTAATGCTAGATAGAATATATAAATGTGATAATAGATAATTTATAAATAATAGTTAATCATCATTTTCTTTCTTCTAAAAATGTATTGACTTTGTTCCTGCATTTATTATATAGAGGAAACCTGTCTATTTCTCGATTTTATTTTATACGGCAGTTTTTTCTTTAGTTTGTTGTAATTGTAGAAGAACTGCCGCAGCTTTTATACCTAATAAATGAAACGTTATTATTTAGTTTATGGCTCTTTTCTAAGAGGAATGAAGGGACCTGTTGGACTTTCACCTATTTTTTATTTGTTAGCACATCTCCTTATTTGCAACATTGTTTGAGAAATGCCCCTTTGAAAAATAGATTTTAAAAAAATCTCTCAATAAAAAGGGGATTTTAGCAAGTTATGCAGAATAGTATAGTGTAATATCTAATTTTTTGGAGGGTTATTTTTGGAACTTTCATTCGATCATTTAGTGCATATTGTCAATCGTCCAGAAGAGACTATTGAAGATTTTGCCACGATAGGCTTAAAAGCGAACCTAGGTGGGAGACATGAATTTTGGGGAACATATAACGCACTAAGCTATTTCGGACTAAGTTATATTGAATTTCTTGGAATATTTGATTATACAATCGCAAGTAGTATTAAGGATAATGACTTAATTATTCAAGCGCACCAATGGTTACCTGAAAAAGAAGGGTTTGCACGAATTGCCTTACGGACAAACGATATTGACGAAGTAACAAAACGTCTTAATCAGCTTAAAATTAAAACGATTGGTCCTATTAAAGGCAAAAGAAAAAGAGAAGATGGCAAGCTGCTTCAATGGGAGATGCTGTTTATTTCGGATCATGTCGAAAATCTACCAACTCCCTTTATTATTCAGTGGCACGAGGCGGATGAGGTAAGATTGAAAGACATCGAACAAATTAACAATCCATTAAAACTACAAGAGCTTGTATTTGCTGTAGAAAATGGTGAAGTCATTGCTGAAAAATGGAGTCAGTGGTTTCAGTTAAAGAAAAAAGCACCCTATAAGGACAAAAAGTTAAAAGCAAATTGTATCTCATTAGAGCTCGAAGGATGTAATCTCGTATTTGCATCGCCCTATGGTCAGGGGGAGATATCAAGGATATTAGAACATAATGGGGAAGGACCATGTCTTCTAAAGATTGCAAATAATAATATTGTCCTGGAAAGGGAGATGTTTGGAGGATATTATCAATTTGTATAATACATACATTAATCTAATTATTTAGGATAAATAAGTGCTATCTACTAAGGAGTCTGACCCCTTAATAGATAGCACTTATTTTTTTAAATGTAATTTCCTGTTCATCTTCTGTTCATATACCAATCATAAACTTAAAGCGTTAAGAAGAGATTGGAGGAATTAAGTTGAACATAGCTTGGAAAGAAATAAGGAAAAATAAAGTAAGGTTTATGATCTTAGGTTCTATCATCTTTCTTGTTAGTTTATTGACATTTATTATATCTGGTTTAGCAAATGGATTATCACAAGACAATGCATCATTGATAAACAATTTACCAAATGGACAATTCTATATGACGAAGGATGCCGAAGGAAGCTATAATCTTTCCCGAATAGACCAAAGTATCCAACATCGTGTATTAAGTGAACAAAAAAATGCAGTAGCTTTTTCAATGCAAATGGGATTTATAAAAGATGCTGCTAATAAACAACGAAGTGTCACATTTTTCACTTCGACCCATTCAAATATATTCGAAAATGTAAAAAAAGGGGAGATAGTACTGGATTCCTCATTGAAGAATGAAGGGATTAGAATTGGTGATACATTAACAAACAATCAATTTAGGAGGAAGTTTATTGTAAAAGCATTTGTTAATCAAAAGAAATTTAGTCATGCACCGGTTGCTTTTATAAATATGGATGATTATAAGGAGATCTTTGGGGCAAAGGATATGCAATTGCTATATATCCCCGGAGCAGATTCAGATCAAAAGTTCGCTGGCTTACAAACATTATCGAAGAAACGGTTTCTTAACACAATTCCGAGTTATAAAGCAGAGCAAATGTCTTTAAATATGATTGTATTGTTTTTAGTTGTAATAAGTGGAATGCTGTTTGCTATTTTTTTCTACATGATGAATGTTCAAAAAATTGGATTATACGGTATTTTAAAAGCAATTGGACTAAAAACGAGTACCCTATTCAAAATGATGTGGACACAAATGATTATTATAACATTCATTGCACTTGCTTTATCAGCTGTATTAAGCCAAGTTTTTAATTTGATTGCACCTGAAGGAATGCCTTTTCATTTAACACCGGAAACAACCATACTATTATCTTTAGTTTTTATCGTTATCGGATTTTTAGGAGCTACTCTATCTGGTTTTCAAATAAAAAAGGTTGAACCAATGCAAGCCATTCAACAAGGAGAGATGTAGGATGTCGATATTTACTTTAAAGAACGTTAGAAAAACATTTTATAATGGTGAGATAAAGGAAGAAATTTTAAAAGGTATTGATCTTACTCTGAAAGAAGGGGAAATCACTGCTTTAGTAGGTCCCTCAGGCAGCGGTAAAAGCACACTCCTTACAATTGCAGCAGGACTTCAACCAGCTACAGATGGAAAAGTAATGCTTGGTATGAAAAACATGATCAGTATGAACTCAGAACAAATTCGGAAAATCCGAGCAAATAAATTTGGATTCGTCTTTCAATTTGCTCATCTTGTTCCTTTTCTTACGGTTGAAGAACAATTGCTCCTTATGTTGGATGTTTCTGAATCAAAATTAAAAAAGCATGAACAAAAAATAGAAATAAACAAGATGCTCAAAATGGTGGAAATGGATCACCGAAGAGATGCTTATCCGTCTTCATTATCTGGCGGGGAAAAACAACGAGTTGCAATTGCACGGGGAATCATCCATAAACCTAAAATACTTTTTGCGGATGAACCAACCGCAAGCCTCGATTCAAAAAGATCTAAAGATGTCATGTCATTAATTCGTCATTTGGCAAGAACATTAAATATTGCTACTTTACTAGTGACTCATGACGAAGAAATGCTCACTTATGCTGATCGAATTGTTAAAATGAGCGATGGGAAAATAATAGGAGCTGTATAATAAATTTATAAATAAAAAAAGGGGTTGTCTTTAAAGTTGAGTAGACAACCCATTCCTCATTCAATAAGATATAGTCCGGTGCTGTTTTTCTTTTATACGATATACTTGATAAAGCATCAATGCAAGTATGGAAAGTATTGCCCCAGAAATATACGGGAGACCCGCTGTTATCGAAAATAACCATCCTCCTAGTGGCGGACCGATAATTCTTCCGAAGGAATCGAAGGATGAAAGCAATCCTGTAGCACTTCCATGACCGGCAGTTGATTTTTTCGTTAAAAGAGCTGATACACAAGGTCGAATGACGCCATTTCCTAATCCAAAAATGGTTAAAAAGATTGCTGCAGTTGTAAAACTATTTACTAGTAGTATTAAAACAAAGCCGATGGTTGATACAATGATTCCTCCTTGGACACTGTGCCCTCTCCATATTTTTTTGAAAATCTACCAACTAATCCCCCTTGAACAAGGGCACTACCGAACCCCATAATCATAAAAATATAGCCTAGGTCTATTGTATCTAATCCCGCCTTTTTGGCTGCAAAATAGGCAAATGAAGCCTCTAATCCAGACAATGACAATGAAATAAACCATTGTAAAATATATAAGATAGATAATGAACCATTAAAGGAGCTCCATATTGATGATTTTTTATCTGCGTGCTGTCCTCTTTTTTCTTTTGAGAGAGATTCCTTTAAGACGAATAGAACAAGAAGAAAGGTAATAAATGAAGAGGCAGCTGCAAGATAAAAGGGCATATTTAGACTAGTCTTAGAAAATAACCCTCCAATAGCTGGTCCGAAAATAAATCCTAAACCAGTAGCTGCACCAATAATTCCCATTCCTTTGCCGCGATCTTCCTCAGAAGTAATATCTGCCACATAAGCCATTGTTGTTGGCATATTTGCTGAAGATAATAATCCTCCAATGATTCTAGCGATAAATAGCATCCAGAGTTGACTGGAAATAGCCATTAAAATAAATGACACAGAAAGACCTAATATCCCAATCATCATAACTGGCTTACGTCCAATTTTATCAGAAACACGGCCCCAAATAGGTGCGGAAATAAGTTGCATAAAAGAATAGACAGCCATCAATAATCCTAGCTCGGTCGGATTTGCCCCCATTTCCTTTGCAAAAAATGGCATAACCGGAATAATAATTCCAAATCCCACCATTACGAGAAACATAATTAAAAATAAAATAGGTAGTACCTTTTTAGACTCCATAATGAACAATCCTTTACAATTTTTCTATTGATTAACTATTTGTATCTATGTAAATAATTATGCTTAGTTTATCATAAAGTAATTGATTATCCGAATGATGATCCATCTATTCACAATTATGTAACACTAAATGAAAAAAAACAGGCACCTTTCATTCTAAGGTACCTGTAAATTAATTCTTTATATATCCTTCATAACTTCTGAAACAATTTCATATGAACGAAGTCGTGCATCGTGATCGTATATTTGTGCATTAATGATGATTTCATTTGCTTGTGTATCATTTAAGAAATGCTGCAGCTTTTCCTTTACAATTTTTCTATCTCCTATAATGGAAGCCCCGATTCGTTGCTGTAGTAGAGCTTTTTCATAATCGCTGCATAGTTCGCTAAAATTATCAACAGGCGGCAAAAGGGGCATTGGATTGTTGCGAATTAAGTTTAAAAATTGTTGCTGCATCGAGGTTGCTAGTAATTCAGCTTCTTTTACTGAATCAGCAGCAATAACATTTACACCAACCATCGCATAAGGCTCCTGTAATACTTCTGAAGCTTGGAAACTACGTCGATATAAATCCAATGCAGGTAAAGTATTCTCTGGAGAAAAATGACTTGCAAATGAAAACGGTAGTCCTAGATGGCCAGCCAATTGTGCACTAAAACCGCTAGATCCTAGTAACCAAATCGGAATATTTAATCCTTCTCCAGGTATTGCCCGAACAGGCATTTTGCCAGTTGGTTTAAAGTAGGCACGTAATTCAGCTACTTGCTGCGGAAAATCTTCCGCATCTATTCGCCCGTCCCTTCTTAAAGCGTGAGCAGTTAACTGGTCAGTACCAGGAGCTCTGCCTAATCCTAAATCGATCCTACCTGGAAAAAGGGATTCTAATGTCCCGAATTGCTCAGCAATTACTAATGGTGCATGATTGGGAAGCATGATCCCTCCTGAACCTACACGAATATGTTTAGTTCCTGCCGCTACATGTCCTATAACAAGAGAAGTAGCGGAGCTTGCTATCCCAGGCATATTATGATGCTCTGCCAACCAGTAACGAGTAAACCCCCATTTCTCTGCATGTTTTGCTAAATCTAATGTATTTATCAATGACTGCGAAGCAGTACTTCCTTGGACAATTGGAGAAAGGTCAAGCACAGAATAACGAATTTCATTTATTTTTTTTGAATGATTAACCATAGATTCATCTTCTTTCTTTTTTCGGTAAATACGTAATTTCATTCTAACAGTCAATCAGCATGTTACAAAATGAAATGCATTTTTTCTCTAAGCTCTTTTTTGCATATCTATATATAATTGTGTGTAGGCTTGATGCTCTTGATTCATTCCAATTTCGTTATATAGCTTTGCTAGCCATTTAACAGGTTTCGGATCATAAGCTTTTAGTTCCATTTCCCAGCTAAAACAATCAATTGCTTGATCATATTGTCCAAATTCATAAAATAATTGGCCGAGTAATAATTGTTGATCAGGATCGTTTGAAAGCTTCTGCATTTGCTCGATTTTTTTCAAGATGGGTATTGCAGGAATACAGCCTTTTAGTGGTTCAAGGTATTCAATAATGGAATCAAGATTCTGTTCTTTTAGAAGTAAAGTAATGGATTGGTGAAGAAAAATTTTAGCTTTTTCAGGATTTATATGAAACAGTGGTGCTAGGATTGAATCTATTTGTTCGGATTGAAAATACCTAGGATTTAGATTCACTTCATTTAGTATCTCTTCAAAAGCTTGGGCTTGTGAGGTAGTTAGGGAAAGTTTGCTGCGAATTAATAGTTGAATCAGCTTCTCTGCATCTTTATTTTCTATATATAAATCTAATAGATCATTAATTAATTCTGGAATGTGCTGCTCTTTTTGGATTAAATCCTCTAATACGGAGATTACATCTTCTTTCGGTAAATGTATCTGAATGAATTGGAGAAGGGATGGATAATTTTCCACATTAATAGTTTGTAGATAAAATCCGATTAAGTCCATCCATCTAGATTGATGTTTTAATAATTGCTCTAGCCTTTGATATTCCTGTTTATTTTCTTTCAATTGAAAAAGTCGATTTTCCATGTAGAGTGGATCTTTATCGATTAATACATCTGCTAATTGATCATATAGCTTGCTATATTTGATAAAATTTAAGTCACTTGCAATACCTTTTACCCAGCTCTCATTTGGGCAAAAATCCATCAGGATGCGAAGAATACGATAACTTGAAAACATTTTGCCATTGCGACGGTAATCATAAAAGATCGTTTGTATGTAGGAAAAAATGGTCTTCTTCGAAATAAATGATTCAAAAAAGGTTGTAAGAAAGGCAACTTCTTGTGGAGTAAAAAGATTTTCGGCTTTTTTAATTAGTTGTTGAAAGGAATACTTCTTAAATGGATGTTCTAGTGTGATGGAAGAAAAGACTAGTGGGTGATTAGGTGGTAAGATTAGACCTTTAGTTAATGCTTCACTAATAAAAGATTTTCGTTTGAGTTTGGAGGGTTTAACGTAAGTTATATAGTGATTTTTATAGAAGAAAAGATAGTAAACATGTTTTTCGTTATCCATGGCTTCAATGATTTTACTTTGTAAATATATAGCCATCTGTGTGATACGAAGTTCAATAATTTGGTTTTTCTTTGATATCTGAATAGTTTGTTGGCTCATAGGAATCCTCCTCATTTTATGTCCGGTATCATTATATCATAAAAATTAAGAAGAATAATATGTTGGAAAGAGAAGATTGGAGCTGAGTAGGATGTTTGGGCGATTATCTACAAGTAAACTCTATAATTTTCCATTGAAATTATATTATAGGTAGGGAAAATCCCTTGAATAATATTTTTTGTATGTTAGGATGATTATGACAATAAGATAATAATGACCACTAGGGGAGCCTTTATTAAGGGCTGAGATTAAAGTTCAACTTTAAGACCCTTTGAACCTGATCTAGTTGATACTAGCGGAGGGAAGTGGAGCAGAATGATATATTTCCATCTTTATTCTGTTTTCTAACCACTTCCCAGTATGATAGTGGTTTTTTATTTTTGGAAAGGATGAGGGAGTATGTCGTTTGCAAAGGAATGCCGAAAGGAAGCGAAAAAATGGTGGGATGCAAGTCTTCAACATCCATTTGTACAAGGAATAGGTAATGGCAAATTAGAAATAGAAAAATTCCGTTTTTATGTTTTACAGGATTCCTATTACTTATCTAATTTTGCTAGAGTTCAATCATATGGTGCAGCTGTATCAAGGGATTTATATACAACAAATCGGATGGCTAATCATGCACAAGGTACATACGAAGCTGAAATGTCTTTACATCGTAAATTTTCTGCTCTACTCGAAATATCAGAGGAAGAAAGAAAAGCCTTTAAACCCGCACCAACAGCATATGCTTATACCTCTCATATGTATCGAGCTGTTCAAAGCGGGAAATTGGGTTATATAATCGCAGCTATTTTACCTTGTTATTGGTTGTACTTAGATATAGGAAGTTATTTGAAGGATTGTCAACCAGATGAAATGATTTACCAAGAATGGATAGCCGCTTATAACGGTGATTGGTTCAGGGAGCTTGTAACCGAGCAAATACAACGAATAGATGAACTCGCTGAAGCATCTTCAGAAGAAGAACAATCCGAAATGAAAGAATTCTTTTGGAGGAGTGCGTATTATGAATATTGCTTTTGGGAAATGGCTTATACAATGGAGACTTGGAAGTAAAGGGACGGTTCTAGTGCTTCTTCGAAGCACTAGAACCGTCCCCGTTGAGGGGGATAGAACTAATGAAATTAGAACAATTTCAAATGCAGATTAAGGATTTATTTGGTGAGGAATTAGTAAAACATGAAGATGATGAGTATGGATTTACTTCTATTTCCAAAACATCATTTTCAAAAATTGGTTACGCAACAAATTTAACTTTAGAAACGATCCAAGAAGCTGCACTGAATCATGTTGATTTAATGATTACTCATCATGATGCATGGGACTTTTTGTATGGTATGAAAGATCAGTGTATGAAGAAGCTTGAAGAAAATAATATTACTCATTTCTTTATTCATGCACCACTTGACTACATTGAGTTTGGGACATGTACATCGTTAATGAATATTCTTGAGGTAGATGTGATTAAACAGTACTCTCACTATGAAAATGGAAATGAGTTCCCTTCTATAGGATTATTTAATCATCCTATTTCATTTACAAACCTTGTTAAACTGATGTCTGAAAAATTAAACGAACCAGTGAGTGCATGGAAAAATAATGATCAAATGATTAAAACAATTGCTGTTTTAACAGGTGCTGGTGATTCTACAAAAGTAATAAAACGTGCCTTAGATGCGGGATGCGATACATACATCACTGGAGAAGCAACACTATATGCAATCCAATATGCCAAGTTTGCCAGGATCAATCTAATCGCAGGAAGTCATACATTTACCGAAATCTTTGGAATCGAAAGCTTAGCGAAAAAATTAAAAGTCCTAAATCCCCAAATTGAAATTATTCGATTGGAAGAGGAACATTTTGAAGCAAAGGGACGGTTCTAATGCTTCTTCGAAGCACTAGAACCGTCCCCATGTTTTCCGATGTTTTCAAGAAACAGTTGATGTTTCTCTAGTGATTGCCGGTCTAGTTAAAGAAAAGATTGCACATAGTAAGGCGATAATGACAACAGCACTTCCAACCCAGGCTGTACTTGTTACCGATCCGGTTTTGTTTAATACAATTCCTCCTATTGCAGATCCAAGTGAAATGCCAATCTGTAAGGCTGAGTTATTAAAGCTTTGCTGTATATCGGAGGTTTCCGGGTCGGTTTGTATCAAATAGCTTTGCTGAGGTGGTGACAGACTCCAACTTAATGCTCCCCATATCATCATTATAGGAATGAATAAAACAAGAGAAAAAGTTGTAAAAGGTAATAAGCATAGTACAATGGCAAATGTGCTAATGACTAGAATAATGCATTTCTTCGCACCTATCCTATCCGATAGAGTTCCACCTATAGCCCCACCACAGACGGCTGCAATTCCAAATACAAAATAACAAATACTAATCCAATAGGAATTCAGATGCAGATTTTTTTCCAAAAATGGTGTGAAATACGCGTAAAGTGTATAATGACCTGCAAGCATAAACATAGTAGCTAGATGCGCAGTACCTAATTTTGCACTTCCTACTGCTTTTAATTGTTGAACAAGTGGTATAGTCCTTTCTCCTGGAATTCTTTCTAAAAATAGTGAAATTAGCACCATAGATCCTATTGATAATACTGCGATTCCAAGGAAAATGATACGCCATCCGAATGTACTAGAAATCAAAATTCCTAGTGGTACACCTAAAACAAGTGAAGAACTGATACCCATAAAAATGAGACCTAAAGCCTTTGCCCGATGAGGCGGAGCAACAACTTTCGCTGCAATTGTCAAAGAAAGTACGACGATAAGTGCAGTACTCATTGCCGTCAAAACCCTAGCAACCATCATAAAAGTGAAATTTGGACTAAAATAGGTTATGACATTACCAAGGAAAAATACAAACAAAGAAACAAGATATAATTTTTTACGTTCGATTTTATTGGTTAATACGAGCAGAACTGGGCCAGCAATGGCATAAATAAGAGCAAATACTGTAATCAGCTGTCCAGCGGTGCTTAACGAAATGTTAAAGTCGTCAGCGATCGTTGGTAATATCCCGCCGACAATCAATTCAACTAATCCAACAGCGATCGTTGATAAAGCTAGTATAAAAACTTTATAATTCATAGATTACTTAACATCCTTTCTAATAAATTGGTAGTAATAGGAATAGGATTAATGGATTTTTTTACAGAGAACAAAAAAATCCTGATTACAAAAAATGAATAGTTCATTTTCTGTAATCAGGATTTTATGGTTCCTGGTAGAGACCCTCTAGCCATATTCTAGAAGTTATACAGGTAATATAGTATTTTAAATGATCACTTTGGACATTTTACTATGCTTTATTTTAATTTTCAAGTAAAACCATATTTTTTTTGGAATAATTTTTTGCAAACGAATTTATTTAATTCAAAATAGTGAATGGAAATCACTGAACATTATTGGGTTCCAAAAATATGTTAGAAGTAAGAGTAATAAATTCTTAGCACCGAAAAGTTGAGTTATATGTCTAACATACAGACCAAACTGCCTCATTCTGTTTGGACTTAACTGAATATACCAATGGTCAAGTCTTACATTGGACGAAAAATACCCAAGTGAATCATCTTTACTTGGGTACTTTTTGTCGTGATTTTTTGTTATTGTCCAATTGCTTGCTATTCCCAAACTATAACTTAGAAACTTGTTCCGAAGTTTGCGAACCCGGCACCCGAATCGAAGCTCTCCTGACTAAAACAAAATAGGAAAGAAATGCCAAAAGGCTAGCGCTAAAGATTGTTACTCCCATTGGAATTCCAGTGTATGATCCAGCTATTCCGACCAGTGGGGCACTTAACGAGCCAAGTACGAATGGTAATAATCCCAATAATGCTGAGGCACTACCAGCAATATGTCCTTGTGACTCAATAGCTAATGTAAAGGATGTTGTACCGATGATACTGATGGATAAGACAAAAAAGAAAATCGGAATAGCAACAGCGATGAGCGGTGCTTTTAAAAGTAGCGAGATTAATAAGCATACTCCAGCTAAATTTGAGATTGCTAACCCAATTTTTAAGAACGTTCGCTCCGAAATTCTTTCCGTTAAGCGACCAACCGTTTGACTTCCAATAATAAGCGCCAAACCATTCACACCAAATAATAGACTGAACTGTTGGGGAGTTACATGATAAATATTTTGATAGACAAACGGAATTCCGGACACATAGGCAAAAATCCCTGCAGTTGTAAAGCCTTGAGTGAATGCATATCCCATAAACGCACGGTCCTTGAATAAGGAGCCAAAATTGCTCAGAAGCTGTGGCAAGTTACTTGGAACTCGTTTTTCTACTGGCAATGTTTCTTTAAGCTTCAATGAAACCGTGAAGATTAATATAGCACCAATACAGGCTAAAACAATGAAAACACCATTCCATTTGGTAAAGGAAAGAATGATTCCCCCAGCAACTGGTGCAACAATTGGTCCGAGATTACCAACTAACACCATTAAGGTAAAAAATTTAGTTAATTCCTTTCCACTAAATAAATCTCTGACTACAGCTCTGGAGACTACAAGACCACCTGCTGCAGAAAAGCCTTGGACGAAGCGTGCCACTATAAGGAAATAAATATTTGGGGCAAAGGAACAAGTTAAAGAAGCTAATAAGTATAAGCATAGAAAAAATAGCAATGGCTTACGACGGCCCTTTACATCGCTCAATGGGCCAATAAATAATTGCCCTAATCCTAGTCCTAATAAACATGCAGTTAGACTGATTTGTACAAGTGAAGCAGTAGTTTGATAATCTTTTACAATAGTAGGAAAGGAGGGTAAATATGTGTCTATTGTAAAAGGTCCTAAAAGACCAAGTGATCCTAAAAGTAAAGCAAGTTGGATTCGTTGTTTTCCACTAGGTGTATTCAATTTTTCCTCGCCTTTCAATCATTAAATTAGTTTTTTTGTGGGTACTTATTTACACATTTATAACAGACCTATCAGTTGATTTTTTCACCTCCAGTAATGTCCTTTTTGTTATCAAATAAGCACAATTCATTTCGATATCCGAAATTACATAATTTTCATTATAACCTGATTTAATTTTGGGGTAAACATTAAAATGTTTTGTCAGCCCTATTTTATTTTGTACATAAAGTATTAGATGATTTTATTAAATCGAAGAAAACTTGAGGAATTTTAAAAATTATTGGAACCTTTTTTAAGCTTTTTCATATAATGCCTACTGTGAGAAATTTTAAGGAGGAGAAATCGAAATGGGCGATATTCAATTGAAAATAACAAGGGAAAACGAAGGCAAAGATGGATATAAAATCATTGAAGTAAAAGTATCTGATCCAACAGATAGTTTATTCGCAGTTGTTACTCCTATAAAGAAGTAAAGCACCTCTCTCAACATTGTTGCTAGTTAAAATTAGGTTTACCTATTAACTATCTACTACTATACTTTCATTTCACTGAGAAAGAGCTGCAAACTCCACAAGAATGTTTGAATCCTTTATTGATTGTAAAGCCTACCTTGGGGCTTTTGCAATAAAAAACAAACTTTACAAAAACAGTGAAAAGTAAAAGGAGTACACCTTCTTTCGATAAATTATACATAGAAAGATGGTTTCATTCTAAGGAAGAGTGTGGCTCGTTACCTTTATGTTTCTAGTCTGTTGACATAAAACAGGAGTAAAAAGACGAATTAATAAAAATATATAAATAAAGTAATCTTTTCTGATAGAGGTCGGTAAAAGGTTACTTTTTTACTTTTTTAATAGTTTATTGACTACGATAATAATTTTTTGTATTTATATAATTTTACGAAATGTTAAAATGAAAGTATTTCAAGGCTTTTTTTAAATTCAGAAGATATTGATTTAGGGAATTCACTTGAACATGTACGATAAATATGAACTGCAATTCATTTAAATATTGGTTATAACGTGTAGAACTGAATGCTTTTATATCATGAATGCAGTGATTCATACATTGAGCTTTACAATGAGAGGAGAAGGGAATATGGTTTTACTAGATCAGTTAGTACGCCAATTAAATCGTGAGCTGGATATCCATTCCTATAGAAGTGATCCAGGTTTTAGTCGATTTATTCCAGCCGTTTATGATCCGTTACCATTTGATTGGACATCAGTTTTTGAAAACGAGTTTGCACAGCTTTTCAACGGACTTATGCTCAGGGGAAGTGCTGAAGTTGAAAAGGTTTTTTTAGCTGTTTTTCCTACTGAAGATGTATTAACTCGATTCATTGATGAGAGTAAAGAAGGGGATCTTCTTTTCATGCATCATCCATTATTAATGGAATGTGGTGATCCAAACGGTAAATCAGGTAGAGGGTTTGTCCCGATTCCTGAAAAATACTTATTGGCAATGAAAAAGAAAAGATTATCTGTGTATACCTGTCATGAGCCGTTAGACTATCATCAAAGGCTTGGGACAAGTATTGCTATAGCACAGACTTTACATGCAAAAATTGTGGATGGATACCTTCCAAATGAGAAAAATCAAAACCTAATATTGCTTTGTGAGATTCAAAAAACCGATACAGATCAGCTTGTTGAAACACTAAAGAACAAATTTTGTATTCCATATGTTGATTTCGAAGGTAAGCAGCTAGAGTCAATTGAAAGGATTGCTATTATTGCGGGCTGCGGAGACAAAGTAGACTGGATGAAGGAAGCAGAAAAGAAGGGGGCACAAGCCTATATAACTGGTGAGATTCATTGTCATATTGATAATGAATATGGAAGGATGAAATATAATCAAATGCTTGCATATGTCCCAAATACAACCATGTCACTTATAGGGGTTTCTCATTCCGCTTCAGAATATTTAGTAATGAGGACATTAATGAAAAGTTGGTTTAAAGATTCATTTAGTATTCAGACTGTATTACTACCACAGGAACAATGGTGGCTTTAACGATGAATAAGGGGGATTGGATGTTAAAGAGAAAATTTGGGGATCGTCTAGGATGGAAGCGTATTACGGAGAGAGAGTACATCCAAACATTTGTGCAGACCGAAACATTCGAGGGATATTTATCTTTCTTGAAAATGATTAAAGTAACAGAACCATTGTACATAAATTATGGAGAAAAAATGTTATGCATTGCCGATAATGGATACTCATGGCTTCAGCAATTTCCAAAAGATAAGCATCACGCTGTAACAACAATGTTTAATGACAGTGGGGAAATTATTCAATGGTATATTGATATTTGCATACAAAATGGAGTTGAGAATGGTCGTCCATTTTGGGATGATTTATACCTAGACCTCATCGTTCTTCCCTCGGGAGAAATGATTCAACAGGATGCAGATGAATTGGAAGGGGCTTTGGCAAGTGGAATAATTGATAAGTACGTATACAATTTAGCCTGGAATGAAGCGAAGGAAATTGAGGAACAGATAAAAGAAGGTAACTTTTCGTCTTTGCATCTAGCAAAAGAGTATAGAGACTACATACTGAAAACAAATGGATCAAGCACTTTGTCATAGTGCTTGATCTATTTTTTATCTAATTACTGAACAAGAATCAGCTTTGGACTCGCATACTTTTCTGTGTTTGAAAGATTTGTGTGTATGTAATGTATATAGTAATACAATAAAAGACCAGATCATATTGCCAATATAAGGTTGCTGGTTATAGGTAATTGTCAGCACTAGACTTATAGTCCCAAAAAGAATAGAATACACTATCATTAACCAAAATCCCCATTTTTTTAATTTCATATATCCATAAATGATAATTAATGTTGCAATGGCAACAACCACTCTCATTAATTGTTCAGGTACGTGACTTAAACCAAATCTATCTGAAATACCGATTTCATTTATATGTGATTCATAGAAGATGGATGTTATAAATAAAATAAATGCTCCAAAAATATAGTAATAGCTAATTATGCTTATACCTATTGGTCATTTCATTAATCCCACTCCTTAGTATATGTACGAAAGTTACCATAGAAAGTTCCGTAATAGATGCATCTATTTATTACTTTCATCACATATATTTATAGTATAAGGTAGATATATCCAAAAATAATACATGTTTCCTCCTTTGTATGTTATATTTTTTTATAATTGCAAAATTTTTTTAGAAGGAGGGGAAAGGGATGAAGTGGTTGAAAACTAGTATTCTTGCACTTTTTCTTTCATTTGTATTTTCTTTAGGAAATAACACTGTAGAAGCTATAACTAGTTCTGAGTGTAATCAATCATCAGTTGTGAAAAAAAGCTATATCAATGTACCTGTAGCTACTCTTTGGAAAGAACCGGGTTCAAAACGATCCATTGATCAGTCCGTATTGTCCATTCCGGTTGACATGAGAAAATGGACAAACAGTATGCCAAATGTTCAGAAACGGATTTGGCTAACCGGTAAAACTGAGAGTCAAGCATTATATGGGCAAGAGGTTCAAATTTTAAGGACGAAAGGAGAATGGGTACAAATTGCCATTAAGGACCAGGCAACTGCTAAAAATAAGTATGGATATCCAGGATGGCTGCCTAAAGAACAAATTCATATAGGACTATTAAAATATGAAAAATGCCCGTTTGCCATCGTTAAAACAAGAACAACCCATTTATACGATGACAAACAGAAAAAAGATTTGGAAATAAGCTTTAATACGAAACTACCTGTTATAAGTGAGGAGCAAAATTGGGTTCAGGTTAATACACCTACGAATCAAGTAAAATGGGTAAAAAAAACAGATGTGAATATTTACACCTCTAAAGCAGAATTTCCGAAGCCAACGGGTACTGATCTTGTCATGACGGCCAAGCAATTTTTAGGACTTTCTTATCTTTGGTCAGGTACTTCTGCATACGGTTTTGATTGTTCTGGTTTTACTTTTTCCGTTTATAAATCTTATGGCATGCACTTACCAAGAGATGCCTCTGAGCAATATAAGAGAGGTAAACCTGTTTTAAAAACAAATCTTCAACCAGGTGATCTACTATTTTTTGCCACTAATCATGGAAAAGGAAAAGTCCATCATGTTGCCATGTACATTGGTAATGGAAAAATGATCCACTCACCTGAGGCAGGAAAACAAGTAGAAATCATTTCTATTGATACACCTTCTTACAAAAAAGAATTTGCCGGGGCACGAAGATATATCTAGGTGCCTGGCAATTATTTATTGGTTTAGTAATTTTCCCCTTTCATATTCAATTTGATTGATGTCAATTCGTTCAAATAATGGCTCAATTATTTCTAACTGCAGGGATTTAATTTTTATTGTTTGCCAAGCTGGATTGGCAATTTTTAATTTTTTAAATAATTTAGTAGAGGAAAAGGGTAGAAAAGGCTCCAATAACTGTGCTAAATTAGCAATGATAAAGACGCAATTGGCAAGAGTGTTATTACATGCCTCTTTATCCTCTTGAATCTGTTTCCAAGGTTGTTCTTGATCGAAGTATTTATTCGCCTCCCTTATAAAATCAAAAATGATTTCTAAAGATCTCTTAAAGTGTGCTCCTTCAATTTGATTACCAACGGATTTATAGAGATTAGCGATTTTACTATCGAAATAAGGATCAATGTTTCCATCTGGAACAACACTTGAATAATATTTTTCTATAAATTTTAATGATCGATGTACAAAATTTCCATAAGTACCTAACAGCTCACTATTATGACTATATATAAACTCACGCCAGGAAAAATCAGTATCTTTATTTTCTGGAGCATTAATGGTTAGGAAATAACGAATAGAATCTGGGTGGTATCGTTCGATTAAATCAGGGACCCAAACCGCCCAATTTCTACTGGTAGATAATTTCTTTTTTTCAATCGTTAAATATTCGTTCGAAACGATATGTGTAGGTAATGATTTTTTCTTAATCCCCATTAAAATGGCTGGCCAAATAATGGTATGAAATGGAATATTATCTTTTCCATGAACATAGTAGGATAATGAATGTTCATCCCAAAATTTTGCGTCATCAACTTGATGCTCTTTTCCCCACTGTATACTAGCTGAGAGATAGCCAGCAACAGCTTCAATCCAAACATAAATTTTTTTATCTTCATACCCTTTTACAGGGATATTGATTCCCACAGGTAAATCACGGGAAACAGCCCGATCATGTAGACCTTCCTGAAAATAACGATTTGTTAATTGAATGGCGTTCTCACGCCAAGAATGATGTGTTTTAGCATTAGCAACATAAAGTTCTAGACTTTCTTGAAATTGGCTTAATGAAAAATAAAAATGCTCGGTTTTTCTTATTTCAGGTATCGTTCCACAAATTTTGCAAGTTTTCTCTAGTAGGTCAATTGGATCCAAAATAGTAGAACAATGATCACATTGATCACCTCGGGCAGCATTCCCACATTTTGGACATATACCTTCAACATATCGGTCGGGTAAAAATTGAGAACAAGACTCACAATAGGTTTGTTCAATTTCTTTTTTATAAATAAAATTGTTTTCAAGCAGCGCCAAAAAGATTTTCTGTGCTATTTGATGATGATGAGATGAATCTGTTCTTGTATAGAGGTCATAAGTAAATCCAAGCTTTGAAAAGCATTCTACAAATTCCTTGTGATAATAATCAGCAATGTGTTTAGGAGTTGTTTGTTCCTCCTTAGCACGTATAGCTATAGGTGTACCATTACAATCACTCCCAGATACATATAAAACATTTCTACCAGCCAATCGGAAATATCTTGCTAAAATATCACCTGGTAATAAACTGGCGATATGACCAAGATGTAATGAACCATTTGCATATGGCCAAGCCCCACCAATAAACACATTCATATCATTTCCTCCTTTTATATATGTTCTTCGCTATTTCTCTAATGCATAACTCCAAAAATAAAAAAAGCCTCGCCCTAATCTGCTGTTAAGCAAATAAGGACGAGGCTGGGTTCCCCGTGATACCACCTTTAATTACTAATAGCTCACGCTATTAGTCTCGACAAGTACGAAAGCAAGAAAAAAGCTTTGATACTGTGCTTTTGATAACGAGTAGCAATACCCGTCTGGACCTACTAATATGGATACATACGTTCAGCTCGAAGCTCAGAGGCCATTGTTCAAATGAATAGTTTTGCTTCTTTTCAGCTCCCGAAGCTCTCTGGTGAAAACATCCTCATTTTACTTTTCCTCGTCTAAGCATTAATAATGATAAATTTATTGTATTATATACAAAATGTTCAGAAAGGTAAAGTCTATTTACTGGTAAATTTATTAAATTTGCTGATTTCGTAAAGCTTGTTACATTTGGAAAAGCCAAACTACTGGCACTTACATCTAATAAGGGATCGGGCAATTCTTATGGAGTTCGCAGCTTTATTCTCAGTCAAATGAAAGATATAGCAGTCTTCAGACAATACTTATACGTTAAAACCTTAGCAATAATATTTGAGAAAGTGCATTTTTTTAAAGGATAAAATTAATATACAAATTATTGAAAAAATTAAAAATATTTGAAGGGAAAGATTCATATTATGAAGAACTTTAATTATTAATTATGTTAGGAGGGATATGAATGAGAAAAGTGTATTTTATTATTTTTATCATCCTGCTTGCTGGATGTCAATCCGAATCAACTACAAAGAAAATAAACATAAAAAATGATAATAATAAAAGTCAAGCAATCCAAACGAAAGAAATTGATGAAGAGGAACTTGAAAAAGAAGCACAAGCTGCCAAAACGTATTTTGCAAAAATGATTGAAGCCATTGATGATAATAATAGAAAGGAATTCTTATCATTTCAAAATGAAAAAAATAAACTTTTCTATAAAGAACAGGATGCATGGATTTTGGGCGTGTATGTAAAGCGAAAAGAAGGAGTGAGCTTAACTACCAAGATCAGGCAATTAGAACTTACATCTTTGACAAAAGGAAATTTAACACTACAAATAGATATGAAAAATAAAGATAAAATCTATAGTAATCAAATAACATATACGATCATTAAAAAAGGGGGAAAATGGAAAATAAATGATCTTCCATTCAAGAAAATGACAAATGGACCAATAAATCTCTACTATTTACCTTCATTAGAATATCAGGCTGCCCAAGTAATGAAAGATCTTAAAAAGTTGGTTGATCTATATATAGAATATTTTGATTGGGATCCAAAGGAAGTTAATGTAAAATTATATGATTCACTTGAAGAATTATCCGCTTCTGTTCCATGGGAAACAGTACCTGGGGTCAGTCAGTCTTTTATTTCTTTAAAATTTTTCGTAGATACCACTTATTCTGATGTCACTTATAATATAATGAAGCATGAAGTGGTTCACACAATGCTTGCAGAAATCAGTAATGACAACGCCACAGAGTTTATGCATGAAGGACTGGCAATATATATTTCTAGTGCGGTTTCAAAAGACCCTCAAGGAAACCCACGAATAGATTTAAATGGAGTAAAGGAAAGAGAGAACATTCTCTTAGATAATATTAAAACATTTAAGCCGATTAATGAATTAAACAATATAAATTACACGAATGATTCGGGAGACATTTATAGTCTCGGTTTCCTATTAACAGACTATTTAATTTCCAACTATGGAATGGATAAATATTTGAATCTGCTTAGTGAATTAAAAAAAGAGGATATTGTAGACAATTATAATGAAGAAAAACAACAAATAGTATACAAACGTGTAATTAAAGCGATGGAAAAAATATATGCACCAATTGACCAGCTTTCAAAAGATTATGCGGATTATTTTAACAAGTTAAAACAATAATTTTACTCATAAGCTTTTTAATAAAAGCTGTTTTCGTATACTTTGTTGTTTTTGTAAAAATCCCAAATGCCAGCGTATACATCCAATAAGGGATTGGGCAATTCTTATGGGCTTTTGGAGCTCTTTTCACAGAAATGAAAGATGTAGCGGTTTCTTCTGATTGTTATTCGTTAAAACTTAACTTAAATAGCAACAATGTTTGAAAACAAAGCCTTAGTAAAATACTTATAAAAAGATATACCACTCTACTGCCATTAATTTATTTCGCAGGAGGGTGTTTTTTATGATCATCATATTGTATTAATAATATTTGTTGCCTACATAATCAATATGCATAAATATCATGCAAATTTACAATTGGAAGTTATGAGTGTTCAGGAGTATGATGAAGTTGAATGAACAAAGCAGTAAATGAGGGTGAACGGATGGAATGGCATCAAATTCAGTATTTTCAAGTAGTTGCAAGCACACAGCACTTTACTCGAGCGGCAGAATTGCTTTCGGTTTCCCAACCTGCCCTTAGTCGATCTATTGCTAAGCTGGAAGAGGAGCTAGGCGTGCAACTTTTTGATCGAAAAGGAAGAAATATTAGTTTAAATCAATATGGAAAAATGTTTCTCGAGCGTGTAGAACGTTCGATAAAAGAAATTGAAATGGGAATTCAAGAAATTCAGGATAGTATTCATCCTGACCGTGGAACTATTTCATTATCCTTTTTACACTCGCTAGGAGTGAGTTTTGTGCCAAAATTGGTCAGCTCATTTCAGCGCGAATATCCAAATGTGAAATTCCGATTAAATCAGGCATCATCCCAGCATGTATTGGAGCAATTAGACGCTGGTGAAACTGAGGTTGCACTCGTTTCTTTTGACCAAGATCAGGCGGGGATTATTCGTCAGCCATTACTAAGGGAAGAACTATATTTAATTGTTTCAATTCATCATCCCTTAGCAAAATTAGATGAAATCGATTTACATTTGATTAAAGATGAGCCATTCATTGCTTTTAAAAATGGATATGGCTTACGTACCATTACTGACCAGCTTTGTAAGGAAGCTGACTTTTTTCCACAAGTAGTATTTGAAGGGGATGAAATTGGAACGGTAGCAGGTTTAGTTGCCGCTAAATTAGGAGTTTCATTAGTGCCGGACTTAACGATTTTAGATAAATCAAAGGTTAAGCTAATTCGAATTATCCATCCCATCTGTGAAAGGACAATTGGTATTGCTTGGAAAGAAGGGCGCTATATATCACCCGTTACTAAGAGGTTCATTGAATATGTAAAAAATAAAGTTAAGATCGATTAAATAGTTCATAACCTCAAAAAGACATTGGTAGTTATAAAGGAGTAAGACGCATCATGAGTTATATAAAACGTGGAACAAAAAGTTTTCGAATGGCCAATTTAGCTTTGTTTGCTGGAGGGTTTAATACATTTGCGATCCTTTGGAGTACACAGCCATTACTTCCTGAAATAGCAAATGAGTTCCACATTTCACCTGCGGTTTCTAGTTTAACTTTATCATCTACTACGATTGCATTAGCAATAAGTATGCTAGTAGTTGGCTCGTTATCAGAAGTATTCGGAAGAAAATCGGTCATGACCATCTCCCTAATAGCATCATCGATTTTAGCTATAATTACAGCATTAAGTCCAAACTTTCATTTATTACTTCTTTGTAGAATATTACAGGGAATAGTTCTAGCGGGGTTGCCAGCCATCGCAATGGCGTATTTAGGTGAGGAAATCGACCCTAAGAGCTTAGGGATGGCAATGGGATTATACATTAGTGGAAACTCAATCGGTGGTATGGGAGGACGAATTATTAGTGGAGTATTGACCGATTATTTTAATTGGCATATTGCCCTTATTGGTATTGGTATTATTAGTTTAATGGCAAGTTTATTATTTTGGTTTACATTACCAACATCAGCTCATTTCCAACCGCGTAAGTTTGCTGTTGTTAAATTAGGAAAATCTTTAATTAGTCAATTTAATGAGCCAGGATTAATCTATTTATTTGGGACTGGATTTCTATTAATGGGAAGCTTTGTATCACTTTATAATTATATTGGCTTTCAATTAATTGCTCCTCCGTATTCATTAAGTCAGACAATCGTCGGTTTTATTTTTATTGTATATATTGTTGGAACGTTTAGTTCGACATGGATGGGAATGCTTGCTGATCAGCATGGTAGACGAAAGATATTGCAATTATCTTTATTAATTTTGTTAATTGGAGCATGTATCACGTTAAATACAAATCTTTGGTTAAAAATTATTGGAATAGCCGTTTTTACCTTTGGATTTTTTGCAGGACACTCCATTGCAAGTGGCTGGGTTGGCAAATTATCGACACATGATAAAGCACAAGCCTCTTCACTTTATTTATTTTTTTACTATATAGGTTCAAGTATAGGTGGTACGGTGGGAGGTATGTTCTATAGTGATTTTGGTTGGATTGGTGTAATAGTAATGATTATAGTCTTTACAATTATTGCAATAGGATTATCTGTGCGTTTAGGAACGATTGCCAAAAGAAAATTGCAACTTTCATCGCATAAGTTATAAATTAAAGGCAGGATTTCTATTTAAAGAGCTGCAACTTAGATCGAGTGTATATTTTTATACACTCGTTTTTTTATTTTTTAAGTAGGATAAACTAATAAAACATATATAAATAGAAATAATGTTTAACTTAATGGTGTGACTTAGCTTTGCTAGTGAGAATGAAACCTAATCAAACCTTTAGAAAGGAAAAATGGATGTATGTTAGATTTGTAATAGCATAATCATCAAAGCCATACATTAATGGGGAAAGGGGTTATATATAATGATAGAGCTTGAATTAATTGCAAGACTTGTAATTGCGGGGATATTGGGAGCACTTGTCGGATTTGAAAGAGAAAAGCGTTATAAAGAAGCAGGATTACGTACCCATTTCCTTGTGGCCGTCGGAAGTGCATTAGCAATGATCGTTTCAAAATATGCATTTTTTGATGTTGTAAATAGTGGAACAATTGAATTAGACCCAAGCCGAATTGCGGCAGGAGTCATCAGTGGAGTTGGTTTCTTAGGTGCAGGTACCATTCTTATACAACGTCAATCCGTTCATGGGTTAACAACTGCAGCTGGACTTTGGTCAACAGCTGGAATTGGATTAGCGATAGGTGCAGGCATGTATATTGTAAGTATTTTTGGAACGCTCTTAGTATTAATTGCTTTAGAAATTTTAAGTAGATTATTTCAACCAGTTTTTCCGAAGTTCCATAAATTAACGATTCATGTTCGAACAAATGAAGCGATTTCTGCGGCACTCATTATTTTATCCGAAAATCATTTAGATGTGAAATCGTACCAGGTAAAAGTAACGTCGGTTGATAATCATCCACTTTTTGTCGTGGATTTACAATTAAAATCAAAGAAGTTGAAGAAAAAGGAGACTGAAATATTAAAAATGTTGCAAACGATTCCTGAACTGGAAAGTATAAAATTTGATTAAGCAACAGAAAGAGAACAAATCGTTCAATATTTTTCAACTTAATCTTTAAAATTATAAATTGTAAGTCAATTCATAATATATTATGATAATTCTATACTACTATAGTGAAATATTTGCCGATAAATATGGTGTTTGCCAAAAATGAAAAGGGAATCTGGTGAAATTCCAGAACTGTACCCGCAACTGTAAGTGTTGACGAAATAAGGATAACCACTGTCCAATTTTGGATGGGAAGGACTTAAAGTAGAATGATACACGAGTCAGGAGACCTGCCATATTTATAGCGACTTATTTTCCTCGGGAGTTGGGAAGATTCGTACATTGGTAGATTAATAGACAATTAATGATTTGGTCTGTTCTGCTATCAGCGTATTTTATTTTTAGGACTGGCTAACAATATGTGATTTACCATTTAAGATAGGTAAAACATCTATTTTATGTTAGGGGTATGTCTTAAGAAAAATGGTCAGTACCTTTTATTTTAATTTCTTCTCTCCTGTACTTCATAGTGGTAAATATACATGAAAGTGGAGAAATGATGGAGAAAACAATTTCTGTAAATGTATCAAGGACCTATCAAACTAAACTTGTATTACCTCCAGATACGAACCATATGGAAACTATTTTTGGAGGAACCATCTTATCGTATATTGATGAAATTGCTGCTATTTCAGCAATGAAGCACTCTCGAAAAGTGGTAGTAACTGCGTCAATCGATGCTGTTCATTTTGTTTCCTCTGCAAAAGTTGGCGACATTTTGACTTTGGAGGCATTTGTCCTTTCAACTGGGAGGACATCAATGAAGGTTTATGTAAAGGTCGAGTGTGAGAATTTAGAGGAGGAAGAAAAACGATTAACAACTACATCCACCTTAACAATGGTAGCACTTGATGAAAACGGAAAACCGACACCAGTGCCAAAAGTGATGCTGGAAGCTGATTGGGAAAAAGAGTTATTACTCAAAAAGCAGCCTTAAATGATTGTATAAAAATGGAGTCGTTCTTTACATTTATAAGACGACCCCATTTTATTTTTTCATACTGATAGGTTACTATACTAAGAATCTTTCCTGATCTTCCTTAGATGGGATCATACAGCTATCCCTTTTACCAAACCACCGATAACGATTTTTCGCGATCATATCGTATATCCAATTTCTTATTGGATGTGGGATGATTCGAAAAGCATATCCCCATTTCCATAATCCATTAAGACTTCGGCAAACACGTAATGCCGCTTCCGATTTTGTGTATAATTTGCCATCCTCAATAAGTACAAAGCTGTCAAGTGAGCTGTTTACTCCATACTCCGTTAATAATTTCGCCCCAACTTCGCTTTGAAGGGAAGCAAATTTAAAATATTTATTTTGGTCCCTTTTTATTATAAATTGTACGCTTCCATTGCAAAAATTACATACTCCATCAAATAATATAATTCCAGTCAATTGGTCACCTTCTTTTATAGGATGAAAGGAAATAATGAGAGTGAAAAATTTTATAACGTTTATATTTATTTAACTTAGTAAAAAAGCTTAATAAAAAGCAGTAGATTTTTACATGAAAACTACTGCTTGAAATATTTTCTATGTTTTATTTCAATATAAAAAGGGTATATTACCACGGAGCTTTTATGTTAATTATTTTCCTCTCCATTCAGTGGTTTTCGGCACATGCTCGAATATTTCACCACTTTCAAAAAAGTCAACTAAACGAGTAAGCCATTGATAATAATCCGACCAAATTTTCATTTCCTTTAATAATTCATTGATTTGATCTTCTGCTTCCTGTGATAATTCTTCATTATCTTTTAACATCAGCAGCTCACGTGTTAATTTTTTTTCAAAAATTTTATTGCGGTTAATCGTTTTTCTCCAATTTGATGTGAAAATTGAAATAAAGGTTTCGTAATAATCTGTTTCTACATCATAAATATCTTTACGAACCCCTTTTTCAAAAACTTTTTCAGCAATATTAATATCTAGCATCTCTCTAACAACCTGACTCATTCTTGTTTTACTCATTCCAGTTGCAGTGGATAGCTCATCTAATGTCATTGGTTTTCTATTCATATAAATAATACCAAGAATACGACCGACTGTAGGGGAAACTCCATACGTCTTCATATTATCAGCAATTTTTTCAATATATTGTTCCTTAGCTTGATCAATGACTCGCAAGTGCTTTTCTTCCATAGGTAGTTTGCTCCTTTAATTACCTCATATACAAAGTCAATGTATCATATATCCAATGAAAAATAAAATCTTTTCTGAATGAGGAAATGAAAGCAATAAGGAGAAATAGTAAGAAATGAGAGGATGATAGTTTTAATCTATTTATATTAATGTAAAATTGATGCAATATATGCAATCTATAAACTTTTTATTTTACAAACTTTACGTTATACTTAAATAGTGACATATACGAAAAAAATTGCATAGTATACCAAATGGTTAATTGTTCCAACTGTTTCATTGGTAAAATTACGGAGGTGTATCGATTTGTTAAAATTTGATCATGTTACAAAGATATATAAGGGAGGAAAAAAAGCGGTAGATGATTTAAATCTTGAATTTAAATCAGGAGAATTTATCGTTTTTATCGGTCCAAGTGGTTGTGGGAAAACAACGACGATGAAAATGATTAACCGTTTAATAGAACCAACAAGTGGAAGTATTTATATTAATGGAAAAAATATTTTAGAAAAAGATCCCGTACAACTTAGACGTGAAATTGGTTACGTCATTCAACAAATAGGTTTATTCCCTCATATGACCATTCAACAAAATATATCACTTATTCCAAAACTATTAAAATGGCCGGAAGAAAAGCGCCGTGATCGAGCAAAAGAACTGCTCAAACTTGTAAATATGACAGAAGATTATTTAGATCGCTATCCACATGAACTAAGTGGTGGACAGCAGCAAAGAATCGGGGTACTAAGGGCTCTAGCTGCAGACCAGCCATTAATCTTAATGGATGAACCATTTGGTGCATTGGATCCTATTACAAGAGATTCATTGCAAGATGAATTCAAAAAATTACAGAAATCATTAGGAAAAACAATTGTTTTCGTTACGCATGATATGGACGAAGCACTAAAATTGGCAGATCAGATTGTTATTATGCGTGATGGGAAATTAGTCCAAGTAGGGTCTCCTGATGAAATATTACGTGAACCTGCGAATGATTTTGTTGAAGAATTCATTGGAAAGGAACGTTTACTTCAAGCGCGGCCAAATATTCAAACCGTTGAGCAAATAATGAATTCGAAACCAATAACCATTACGGAAGATAAGTCATTATCCGAAGCTATTCAAATTATGAAAGACCGCAGAGTCGATTCTCTTTTAGTCATTGATCGTTATCAATTATTAAAAGGTTATATAGATGTAGAGATGATCGATCAAAACCGTAAAAAAACGAATCTAGTTGCTGATGTACTTGAAACCGAAACCTTAGCTGTGCAAAAAGATACATTAGTGCGAGATACGGTTCGAAAAATTTTAAAAAGGGGAATGAAATACGTACCGGTTGTAGATGAGCGGAAACGACTTGTTGGAATCGTAACTAGAGCTAGTCTGGTCGATATTGTCTATGATTCTATCTGGGGAGAAACAGATGAAGAAATCCATTCAAAACATGTAGGATAGGAGGGAGTTTGATGGATAGCATTATTCATTTTATAAGTAGCAACTGGAGTGAATTACTGTTTAAAACATGGCAGCATTTCTATATATCAATCATTGCCGTTTTTCTTGGGATTATAGTTGCTGTACCACTTGGTATTGCTTTAACAAGAGTGCCAAAGGTAGCAGGTTTCGTAATGGGAATAGCCGGCGTAGTTCAAACCTTTCCTAGTCTCGCTATTTTAGCATTTTTTATTCCTTTACTAGGTGTTGGAAAGGTTCCAGCGATTATTGCTCTATTTTTCTATTCAGTCCTACCCATCTTAAGAAATACCTTTATTGGTGTAAAAGGAATAAAGGCCAATCTATTGGAGGCTGGTCGTGGGATGGGTATGACTGGATGGGAAAGAATTCGCTATGTAGAATTCCCTCTTGCCATTCCAGTGATAATGGCAGGTGTACGTTTATCAACGGTTTATTTAATAGGCTGGGCAACACTTGCATCATTTATTGGTGCGGGTGGTCTTGGGGATTATATTTTTAGTGGTTTGAATCTTTACCAAACTGAATTTATTATTGCAGGTGCAGTACCAGTTACGATCCTTGCACTATTAGTAGATGTTTTCTTAGGTAAATTAGAAAATTGGGCAACGCCAAAAGGAATTCGAAACCTGAAGGAAGCTGCATAGAAAGGGGTATGGAGAATGGGAAGAAAACGAAATTGGATAGTTGTGTTCGTTTTGTCAATCTCATTGATCATAAGTGGATGCTCCTTACCAGGCTTAAGTGCATCTTCGGATCAATCGATAACGATTGGCATGCATAATACAACAGAATCACAAATATTAGGTTTTATGGAAAAATTAATGATTGAACATTATACAGATTTAAATGTAGAACTAGTTAATAATCTAGGATCTTCGATTGTTATGCATAAAGCAATGGTGAATCATGATATTGATATATCCTCGGTTCGCTATACGGGAACAGACCTTCCTGGCTCATTAGGAATGGATCCTGTCAAAGACCCGAAAGAGGCATTAAAAATTGTGCAAAAGGAATTTAATCAAAAATTTGACCAAACATGGTTTGATTCATATGGATTTGCTAATTCTTATGCGTTTACCATCACAAAAGACTTCGCTGAAAAAAATCATATTGAAAAAGTATCAGATTTGAAGCCATTAGTGAATGATTTGAGCTTAGGTGTCGATAATTCATGGCTAAAAAGAAAAGGTGACGGTTATGAGGGATTTGTGAAGGAATATGGGTTTGAATTTGGACATACGTATCCCATGCAGATTGGTTTAGTCTATAAAGCAGTACAAAATGGGAAAATGGACGTTGTTCTAGCTTATACAACAGATGGACGGATCAGTGCGTATAAACTAAAAGTACTTGAAGATGATAAACATTTCTTTCCTCCATATGATGCTTCACCAGTTGCTAGTAACAAAGTATTGAAAGCTCATCCCGAACTAAAAGGTATTTTGCAAAAATTAGTTGGGAAAATAAGTACAGAAAAAATGCAGGAATTAAACTATGAAAGTGATGGCAAAATGAAAGAGCCATCAGTTGTAGCAAAAAAGTTTTTAGAAGAAAATAATTACTTTGAAGAATGAGGGGGTGCTAAGATTGAATACTTTACAAGGTGTTTTAGACTACTATGTTCATAATGGCAGCTATGTTTGGGAACAATTTTATCGCCACTTTCTTATGTCTGCCTATGGAGTATTATTTGCAGCGGTTGTAGCTATTCCACTTGGCATAATCATCGCACGATATCGTAAACTAAGTTCATGGGTCATTTCACTAGCTAATATTATTCAAACCATCCCAGCTCTAGCCATGCTATCAGTATTAATGTTAGTTATGGGGCTAGGGACAAATACTGTGGTTCTATCCTTGTTTCTCTATTCACTCTTACCAATTCTTAAAAATACTTATACTGGTATTACCAATGTAGATAATTTTTTATTAGAATCAGGTAAGGCAATGGGAATGACGAAATTTCAGGTACTAAGAATGGTAGAAATACCTTTAGCCTTATCAGTAATCATGGCTGGTCTTCGTACAGCATTGGTCATTGCCATTGGAATTGCAACTATTGGAACCTTTGTTGGTGCAGGGGGCCTTGGTGATATTATTGTTAGAGGAACCAATGTTACGAATGGCTCATCAATCATTTTAGCAGGTGCAATTCCAACAGCTTTAATGGCTGTTGGTGCTGACCTTATCATGGGTTGGTTAGAACGAAGCTTATCACCAGTAAAAAAGAAAAAAGGGTTGAAAATTGAATATAAGGAAGCGGCATAATTGAATAAATAATAAAATAGATGTACCAATCTGATCTGACCCATTAAAGTTAGACAAATATTTTTATGCAACTTTTAAGACTTGAGTTCGGTACTCCACCGGACTCAGGTCTTTTAATTTTTCCTTCATTCGTTTGTGATTGTAATAGTAAATATAGTCCGCTAATTCCCGTTCAAAGTGTTCAATACTGTCAAATTCCTGTAGATAAAGGAGTTCGGACTTTAATAAGCCAAAGAAATTTTCCATAACTGCGTTATCCAAACAGTTACCCTTTCGGGACATGCTCTGTGTAATTTGGTGCTGTTCTAATGTTTTTTGATACTGTTTCATTTGATAATGCCAACCTTGATCTGAATGAAGAGTTACTTGGTCTCCTGGCTGAAGATATTCAATCGCTTGGTCTAACATATCGCCCACCAATTTGTAAACCGGACGTTTCATGACGGTATACGCTATTATTTCGCCATTACACAAATCCAGTACTGGAGAGAGGTAACGTTTCTCACCAAATAGGTGGAATTCTGTAACGTCGGTTACCCATTTTTGATTCATTTTCTCGGCCGAGAAATTGCGATTTAAAAGGTTTGGAGCGATTTTGCCTACATTTCCTTTATAAGAACGGTACTTCTTCATGGTACCAAGCATTTTAAACCGATTTCATTCATTAACCGATTGATGGTTTTGGGATCGTGTTGAAACCCTCTTTTTTTTAGCTCTTTCGTTATACGACGATACCCATAACGACCTTTATGTTCATGATAGATCTCGTTGATAGCTTCTTTTAATTTCTCATATTTATCAGGTTGATTTAACCGTTTTTCCCAATAATAATACGTGCTGCGTGGAATGTCAGTGACTTCAACTAAATCCACAACCTCATACTCATCCTTTAGTTCGAAAATTACTTGCGCTTTGATTTTGTTTGTAATTTTTCCTGCATTTGAACTAAAGTATTCAACTTTTTTAAGTAGGCATTCTCCATTCGTAATCGTTCGTTTTCTGCCTGTAAGGCCACTAATGATCCCTCTACTGGTTGAGTAGATTTCTTTGTCTCTTTTTTCATGGATTGACGCCCCTTTTTCTTCGATTTAAGGGCATCTAATCCTTTCGTTTCAAGTTTCAGCTTCCAATCCAAAATATTACTAGGTGCTGAAATATTGAAAATGGCTGCTGTTTCATACAGAGACGTCCCTTGTTCGTTCAAATAATTAAGTACGTCTAGTTTAAACTGAACTGTATAGTTTGTATAGCTTTTAATAAGCCCTTCCTCACCATTATATTGATACTGTAGAACCCATTTTTTAATGAGATTATGCGAAATTCCGTATTTTTTACCGGGGACTTATAACCTCCCTTATTATTTAAATATCTTTGAACCATTTCTAATTTCTTTTCGAATGTAAATTTGGACATAAAAACACCCCGCAAATGTTAGTTTGGTGTCTAACATTCACGGGGCAGTTCAATCCGGTGCATCTTTTTTTTAAACAATTATCAAGGAAATATCGTTGGTTTTTTATTCCTATAATGTAGAGGATATTTTTCAACCTTTGAAGAAGTAAGATATAAGGGTAATATGAAAATTTTGGAGGATAAGATGATTAAAGATGCTTGGCTTACCGTTCAACAAATAGATGAATGCACGTTTGCCATTAGTGAATATGGGCACTGGGAAAAAGTACACTCATTTCTTTTATTGGGTCAAAAAAAAGCAGTATTAATTGATACTGGACTTGGAATTGATCAAATAAAAAGAGTGACAGATCAACTGACTGTTTTACCTATTGATGTTGTTACTACTCATGTCCATGCAGATCATACTGGAAGCCATGGGGAATATGAGAGAATTTATGTTCATAAAGATGATAAGGATTGGTTAATAAATGGAATCCAAGACTTAACCATTGATCAAATAAGAAGAGAGTTGTGTAGAGATATTACAATTCCGATACCAATAACGTTTGATCCTGATACATATCAACCGTACCAAGGAGAGCCGACAGGTATATTGGATGATGGTGATATTATTGAGTTAGGTAATCGAAAATTAGTGATTTATCATACTCCTGGACATTCTCCAGGGCATCTAGCCATTTTTGATGAAACCAATGGTTATTTATTTACAGGAGATCTACTCTATGATCAAACGCCAATTTATGCTTTTTATCCTTCTACCAATCCCGTCGATTTAGTTAACTCATTAGATAAAATATCAGAAATTCCAAATGTGACTAGAGTTTTTGGTTCACATAATACTTTGGGACTTGAAGCAACTATTTTATTTGAAGTAAAGAAGGCGGTTCAATTTCTTCGAGAAAATGACCTCATTAAATTTGGAACAGGCACCCATTGCTTCAATGGATTTAGCATAAAATTTTAGTAGAAGGTGATTGAAATAATCAAAGCTTTAAAATATATAGGAGTAATTGCTGCAATTTTAAATATATTATTATGGCTTATATTGAATTTTTTTAATCCTTATACTAATCACAGTGAATTTGGCCTATTGATCATTACTTTTTTGATGTTATTTCTTCCTGCTTGTTTAGCCATTTTTGCTTTTCTATTGTCTAAACCATTTTTGTTATGCATATCATTTTTATGGTCACTACCAATTAGTTTATATTTAGTCTTGACACCTAGCGTTTTTGCAATAGCTGGAGTTACATGTTTGCTTTATTTCATTAGTTATCTCTTAATTGGTAAATCATGATAAGCGATGCTAAAAAGGGGAAGATTTAAGATGAAATTAGCTAAATTTATTGTACTGTTATGTCTAACTAACTTATTACTAGGAGCTTGTTCCTCTAAACCTATGGAAAAAAAAGAAGAGCCAAGTTCTTCTAAGAAGAGCGGCTTTGTATTAAATAATAAAATGGTAGATGGGTTAAAGCAAGGAAAGATCCTCGATACTCCACTAGATTTAAGTAAAGTGTCCACAATGGCTGATATTGAAAAAGTGTGGGGTAAACCAGATGAAGCAATCGATCATCAAGATCTTCAAGACTATATTTATATTAAAAATGGTCAGAGAATTATGATCACAGAAAATATAGAAGAAGAACAAGTTCAATACAAATTTTCTTTCTCAATATCAATAGCAACCACTAGGGATGAAATACTAAAAAAAATGGGTAAACCGAAAGATGTTCATGCAAAAACTATTTTACAATATACCTATAATGGCTACAAAATTCAATTTGAAAAAAATGATAAAAACAATTGGTTGGTATACTTAGCAAGAAGTATTTAAAGGGAAAAAGTAATGATTGTTTTCTGTGACTTAACATTATTGCTAAGTGTATTAATTGTAGATATCTAGTTCGAATATATAGAAAATAATGTCATTACAAACATAAACATATTATTTATATGGACCTGTTGTGGATATTATCAAGCAAACATTGACAATATCGGATAAAATTCTAGAAGGCAATGATAGACGGTTTTATTGCGAACTCATCTTCATTTAATTTAATTGGAAAAGAGGTATTGAATCAATGAATAGTAATATTATTTGGGGGATAGTATTATTAGCGCTGAGTTTGTTTCTTAAGCCATTATTGGCGATTGTGGGGCTGAATGAAAGGTTGTTCGGATTGCACTGGCAAGGTGAAACGGTGTTTTCATTGAGTCCATTCTTAGTTCGGATTATTCTAGCAGTAATTGGGGTTATCATGCTTATCATCGGAGGTATGCAAGTTTCAAAGCAGAAGAATAAATAGTTAAAAGAGTGGAGAGAACAACAATTAATTTTGTTATAATTTTGAGCATTTATAACCAAGGTGTTGAAGATCGTATTGTAAACCTCTTTATTGCACAGAGGAAAGAACTGTAAACTTGATAAGAACCATTGGAACTTTTACACAAACAACATACTTTCCGAAAACAGTTTTTTAATTATTCTTTTTTGACTGTCTCCTTTTAATAATTATGACAATTACAATTATAACAATTGGGCCAATACATAATTTAGGGATAGAAAATACATTCATTACGTGAAAAGGTGCTCTGTTAACATATACAGCCTTTATCCATTCTTGTTTGTTAATTTCAACTGCAATTGCAGAGGTCGGGGAAATACCATTAATTTCATAATATTTAGTACCAATAGGAAAATAATTTGAAGCAATCCCTAAATATTTACCAGTCATATCATTAGGCTGCGTTTTCACTTTTCCTATGTTTCTGCCCAACTTATTTTTATTGATTGAATCCTCATGTTTAACTTCATAGACTTTACCTTTCCAGACAACAAAAGGGTATGCCCACGATAAAGCATGTGCCATCGATGAAAAAAGAAAAAGTAATATTATAAATAAGGGTACAAACTTTTTCATAATGACCTCCTATGATAAATTTATTACACATTTTAATTGAAAATATATATTAAGTAGTTTTATTTTTGGAATTTTATAAAATTAGAGATCTGGAGGTAGTTGGAGATGAAAGAATATAAAATTAAGACCTATGATGAGGCAGTTCATATAATAGAGGAGATTGGAATTTTGCCTTTAGCTCCTTTAATACCAGATTATCCTTCGCTTAGTAGCATGACACAAAAGGAAAGTTGGCATTCAGATACTGATTTTGACCCATGGATTTGGCGAACTAAATTTTCTGCTGACGGGGTTGCAGCATATGGAAAGTTTATAAAAAAGAAAAATGTATTCATTTCTCGTGAGTGGTTTCCTGTAGTAAGGGCAATCCTTGGCTCGAAATACACCGTAAATGAAAGATATAAAGACGGATATTTCTCTAAGGAAGCCTACAATCTCTACAATATAATTGAACAAGAGGAAGGTATCGATACAAGATTATTAAGACAAAAATCAGATATGAAAGAAAAGGAAAAAAAGAAATTATTTGATCAAGCATTAGTTGAATTACAAGGAACTTTAGATATTGGTATTTCCGGTACTAAAGAAAAACAAAATATAAATGGTGAAAAGAATGGATGGAGCAGCACCTCCTTTGAAACGATTGATTATTGGATGAAGAAAAATGGACTTGTACAAGATCATTGGGAACGTGAGGATGCGAAGGAAAAGCTTAAACATCATTTTTTGAATATCGGATGTTCGGAAGCGGCCATGAAACGAATAGAAAAGATATTTTCACTTGAATTAAAAATAGTGTGATTTAGGTGGAATCGGATCAATTTGAGGGTAGTGGTTAGTGTTCAATTTATTGTAGGTAGATGCAATATGCAGTTAAATTTGAAACAGAGCGATTAAACATACAGCCATTTAAAAATGATGCTGCATATAGAATAAAAGAATTAGCAAATGACGAAATTTTAGCTAATATCCTGTGTCTTCCATATCCATATAAGTTAGAACATGCACAAGAATGGATACTTACGCAGCCAGATGTAATAGCTATGGGTACTGAATCCCCTTTAAAGGTAGTTCATAAACAATGGAATGAAATAATAGGTACGGTCACTTTAATAATAGATAAGAAGAACAATAAAGGTGAACTTGGATACTGGATAGGTACTGATTATTGGGGGAATGGTTTTGCTACTGAATTCGTTAGTAAAATGATTGACTTTGGATTTAACGAATTAAACGTAAATAAAGTATGTGCGTCTGTATTATCAAAAAATAAGGCATCAAAAAAAGTATTAGAGAAATCAGGATTACAAAAAGAAGGCACATTAAAGCAAAATAGATTTTTGTTAAATAAATATGAAGATGTAGATCTATATGGGTTATTGAAAGTGGAGTATATATCCAAAAATCCTCAAAAAAGCTACAATAGGTATTAAAGAAAAGTCAATAAACTGAATAAACAGGTTAATTACAAAGATATATTGGGGATAGGTATCAATGTATGGCGATTTCTTATCCTTATAAATACTAATATAGGAATACGTCAAATGAAAAGGATAATTGGTGAAATCTATCATTCTTTCATTTGATAGAAATGGAATTTAGCTAACTTGTATAATATGAAACATTACATGGTGGTGATAATGTTGGAACCTAAATGGCTAAAATGGGCAAAGCAACTCCAATCCATTTCCCAGGCTGGACTTACCTACTCAAAAGACGTATATGACTTAGAGAGATTCGAAATGATTAAAAAGTTGAGTATTGAAATTGTCTCACAATACACGGATATAGAAGAATCAGTGATAAAGAATGTATTTGTAAATGAATCTGGATATGCTACACCTAAGGTAGATATTCGCGCGGTAATTTTTAAAGAGGACAAAATACTAATGGTTAGGGAAAAGACTGATGGGAAATGGGCACTACCAGGGGGTTGGGCAGATATTGGTTTAACCCCAAGTGAAGTTGTAGTAAAGGAAGTAGAAGAAGAATGTGGATATGATGTACGAGCAATAAAAATGATCGGTGTGTTTGATAAGAAATGTCATCCACATCCACCATCACTTCATCATACGTATAAGCTTTTTATCCAATGTGAAATTACTGGTGGTAATCCAAAAACAGGAATAGAAACTAGTGATATAGATTTTTTTGCAGAGAATAACCTGCCTCCGTTATCAATAGATAGAAATACGGAAAGTCAAATAAAGGTAGCATTTAGACATTTGCATAATCCGAATGAACCTATTTATTTTGATTAAATCTAAATTATTTAAATAAAAAAAGCGGGTTGATTACGATGGTCCAAGAGAAAGCCAGGAAGGACTTAAGGGTTGCAATAATCGGAGGTGGCTTTGGATTAAGGGTTCAAGCTCCTATTATTCATTGTCATCCAAAAATGAAGGTTTCTTCTATTAGCACAATGAAACGTCATCAAATACCAAATGAATTAATGAGTGGAGAGCATAGACCAGCCCATTATCATAATTGGAGGGAGATGGTAGATCAGAAGGAGATTGATCTTTTATTCGTTAGTTCAATTCCGATTCATCATTTTAAATGGTAAAATATGCAATAAAAAAAGGTATTCATGTTGTATGTGAAAAACCATTTATGATAAATAGTGAGGAATCGAAACAATTGTTGACATTATCTAACTATTATAATATAAAAGTATTCGTTGACTTTGAATGGAGATACCTCCCCATACGTCAGAAGGTCAAAAAAATTATTCAGAATGGTTGCATTGGAAAGATTCATCACTTTGACTACCATATTTCCAGTCCTGAATATCAGAATCTTCGGTCAATGAAAAAAGGCTGGATGGGTGAAAGAAATAAATTTGGAGGTATGCTAGGTGCTTTAGGCAACCATATGATTGACTGTATGAAATGGCTAACAAATGATGAAATTGAAACGATGAATAGTTATTTATTTACCCATGTTCCCGAAGGGGGTGGAGAAATGAGGGATGCAGATGATGCTTTTTTTCTACATGGAAAGTTGAAAAATCATACGAGTTTTTCCCTGCAGCTATTATCGGGAATAAATCATGGGTTTGGATCAGAGTTAAAAATATATGGAAACTTGGGTACCATTAGGTTATCAAATGATAATAATCTATTTTTTGGAAAAGTAAATGAAGAATTAAAACAGGTAATTATTCAAACGGATGAGAAAATACCTTCACATTTATCAAATGAAGCAAGTGCATATTATCCGGCATTTTATCCTTTTATAGAAATGGTATATGAATATATTACATTGAATACATTAGATGAGGATTTACCAACCATAATAGATGGACATGAAAATCAAACTGTATTAGATAGAATACTATTCAAATAATTTATCCAACAAGTTGAACTTAAAATATTATAAATGAGGTAAATGATTTTATGTCACTTATGAATAAAAATAAACCGCGAATAGCTGTAAGTGAATCAATTTCATTAATCGACTCACCTGTAAAAATAACGATTCAAGATGTGAAGCCTGGAGAGAAAGTGACAATTAAAGCAAAAAGGATTGCAACTGGATTAATAAAGCTTGAACTAGAATCATATGCAATATTTATTGTTGATCGAAGTGGAAAAGTAGAACTCGATAGTCAGGAACCAATAAGCGGTAGTTACTCAGGCGTTGATGGGATGGGTCTCTTTTGGTCACTTGAATTGACGAAAATAGAGGAGTTAAGTTTCAACAACGAGTATAATGTAGATCCCTTAGCGCCACAAATTTTTACATTTTATCTAGAAATTAATCAGACAATTGTTCACGAAATTAAGATAACAAGGCTGTGGAAATCGGACCATATTGCTCGTCATGAAATAAGAGAAAATGGGCTTGTAGGCACTTTGTTTTGCATGAACGATCGAACTCCTTTGCCGGCTATTATTGTGTTAGGAGGTTCAGAGGGAGGGATCAATGAATATCTCCCAGCTCTATTATCCTCCCATGGTTTTACAGTATTCGCTCTAGCATATTTTGGTATGGAGGATTTACCTAAGCAGGTAGTGAGGATTCCACTGGAATACATGAAATCGGCTATAGACTGGATAAAGTCTCGACCAGAAGCCATTCCTAATTGGATCGGTATTCATGGAACTTCTAAAGGGAGTGAATTAGCACTTTTGACTGCGAGTTTCTTTCAGGAGATTAAGGCAGTTGTATCATTAAATGGTTCTGCTATCTCATTCAGTGGTATAGTGCCATGGAGTAAGGATGAGGAACTTCCTCCGGCATGGACGTATAAAGGAATTCCAATCCCATATGCTTCACCAAAGAATCCTATAAGTGTAGCACTTGAATGTATCGAAATGAGGCAGAAAGGTGTGGGAGATCCTTTAGAAAAATGGTACAATGCCCTTTGTTCCGATCCTGAGGTTGTTGAAAAAGCAGTGATTCCGGTTGAAAAAATAAATGGAAATATTCTATTAGTCTCTGGAAAAGAAGATTTTACTTACAGATACTCAAAGAAGGCGATAGATAGATTAAAAAGCTACGAAACTTCTTATAACTATAAACACCTTATCTATGAAGGCGCTGGACATTCAATAGGAATACCATATGTTTACTATAGTCAAGGAAATAAAAAAGCAACTGCCTCTGCTAGTCTAGACTCATGGAAAAGAACAATCGAATTTTTTCATGAATGTTTAGACACTAACTGAAAAAATGGGGGGATATGACAAATGTTTTTCCTCTCTTTTCAAGTTATTGAGTTGCTGATTGATAAGTAATCCAAGTCGGAGAAGGTTCAAAGGGAAAAGAATTTAATAGCTCCATCGCATATTCATCGGTCGTATCAAACTCTCCCTCAATAAATTGAAAACCTTGTTCAGCTGCAAAGACTACCTGTTTTAAAACAAGTGTTTGAAGTAATTTCTTATCCTGCTTATTTTTACAACCGCACCAACCTAGCTCCAAGCTAGTATCTTTGTTAGATTCATGTAAAAAAGAATAGGCTAGTATATCCTTAGAGTCCCAGCTAAGACAAATATAGCTTCCATCTAGAATAACATCATCATTTAAAAGTATGTTTTCCCATTCATCGCGGTCCATTTTGGCGACTGGATTACTTATATGGGTTTGTTCATATATGAATCTTACTAAGTGTAATAATTTATCCATTAGTTCGCGATTTTTTATTAATTCGTGCAATGTTGTAATATTAAGCATGTCTTTCTTAACATTAAAAGGGGCTAATTTCTTAATTTCCTGAACATTGATCTTTGGCATATAGGTTCTTCTAATTTCGTAAAAATCATTTGTTTCAAATAATGTTTTTAAATGTATAGCTGTTTCCCAAATCGAGGTTTGAAAAGGATATGTACTTATATTTAGTGTTTTTAGCTCGGGTAGTAATTTGTGCTCAATATTCCATCCACGATAAAATGGGTGTGATAAAATTCTAAAATACATACAAAAAGGATGGAATGAACTGGTCCAAACAATTAAAATCCCGACCAATTGATTATTTACATTCGCAGAAACGGTAAGAATTAGCCTTGTACTTTTTAACAAATTAAGTAGAGCAATATCTTCATGACATAGAAAGATCAATTCTTTTAATTGTTCTTCATTAACTTCTTCTTTTTGCTTTATGGTTAAGCCCATTTTTAACCTCCAAAATTTTGCATATCATAAACTTTTTTGAGTTTTAATTCCAAAGGCAAGCCATCTTCCATCAATATCTTCTATAACAAATTCTTTATTATTGTAATCAGTATCTATTAGTGGTCGAATGATTTTTACATTTAAATCATTAAATTCTTGTTGAAGCTGTGTTTGGTTTTCTGTAATAAAATAAGCATCGTACCCATAACCGTACAGTTTTCGATTCGGTACTACTGCTTGCCCATTTGACTTAGTTAAAAATGATCTCGGTGGCATCACGATATAAACGTATGTGAGGCTCCACCGTATCCAAATAATGAACGGCTTGAAAGCCAAGCTTTTGTTCGTAAAACTTTGCAGTTCTTAAAATATCTGGTGTCGGAAATACACAATGTGACATCAATAACCCTTTGTTCATGATAATATCCCCTAGCTTTTTCAATATGGTACACTAAGTAATATCTATACTTATTAAAAATTATAAAAACTCATAATTTTATATTAGTTTATTTTCTATTAAAATTGAAGTGCTTTTATTCAAGAAAGACAACTGAAATCCAGTATTCTATAATGACAGTAAAAAATGATGAGAAATGAGATGATGGATTCATATATATTAGAAAATAGGTGGGAATAGTGAGAAATAATGATATTAGAAAAATGATAATACAAATGATTGAAAAACATAGTGGAAGCAAGCAGGATATTGTGATAAGTAATGTTGCGATAAACAATACTGGATTTAATAACAATATAGCAATATTCCATCTTTGCTACATGAGAGGTGATGAGCATTTTTCCGAGGACGTCGTACTAAAGAAATATACTTCTGAACCTAATTACAACTCCACATATAGGAAAGAACTTTCGGTTTTAAAAAGTGAAGCTCTAAAAAAATTTGTAAATGTTCCATGCGTTTATTATGAAGATGATGAACAGAACATTATTTTAATGGAAAAAATACAGGGCGTAACATTTGATCAGTTCCTTTTATCAAATTTTCAATATAGACAATTTGGTGAAGTTCTAGGTTATATTCATTCTATTGATATTAAATTTTTTCGAGATGATTTGTTAAAGATTAATTTGAGGCAGGATAATTATCTAAATGTGTACCTTACAAATTTAAGAAATAGAGTAAAGCAGTTTTCAGATCAGGAATATAAGAAATTATTGAATAAACTTACGGAACAATTTACAACCATTGAATATAGAGAAGTTCTCAATCATGGTGACTATCATTTTTTGAATGTCATACTGGATAATAATAAAAAAGCAGTTGTTTTGGATTGGGAAAAAGCTAAAATTGCTGATTATCGTTTTGATTTAGCGAATTCTCTTATAATGGGCTACACCTGGTTCGGCATTGATTTTAAAGAACCGATGTTAGATGGGTATAAAAAGATTACAGGAAAGAAAATAAAGGATTTAGAATTATTTGAGGCATTACTAAGCTTTGATTCTTTTACAAAAATGATACCTTTAATCGAAGGATCAGATGATTCACATATAAGGGATCGGTCATTTAAATGGTTGTTGAGACGCTATGAACTGTTTGTTAAATACCACGGTAAAAGGTTAAAAAAAGCGGAAGACTTCTTATTCTCTAAAGGCTTATATTTACATGAAATATAGTTCCATCATTCATAGCTATTAACGATTTGATAGCATACTTGAAAAATCGTCAAAATAGGGAGGTGATTGGGTGTTTGAGAATAAAAGTATTTGGTCGACCATTTTTAGCATCCTGGGAATTATGTTATATATTATTAGTTATCGAATATTTGATAACCCGACTTTTAGTGAAAAAATGATAATAGCAATAATCATTTTTGGTAGTTTAGTTTCAATGTTTTTAAGCATTGGATATGGAATAATAGGAATGAAAAAGAAGGAAAGAGGTCCTTTCAAATATATAGGCATAACCATTATATTTCTTTTCTTTGTAAGTATAGCATTATCACCAATTTTTATGGGGTTATTTGGATTCAGGGAACCTTAATCTGAGATGAGGCCAACTATTTTTTATACTACTTAAAAACAATATTCACTTCAATCAATAGTTTCGTATATCCAAAATCGAGTATGGTTACCAATACTCGATTTTGGATATTTGTAAATAATCAATTGCTAGTCGAAGATGAGGCGGCTGCAGTAGCAGCAGAAATTGCTGCAATCGAAGCAGCTTGTTGCGCTAGTATAATTGCTTGAATATTAGTTGCTGTTCCTATGGAAAGAAGATCTTTGTCTTGGATTTTATCCTTCACTAGCATTTGAATAGAGAATAGTAAGCTCATCTCTTTATACCAACGGAATAGTTTTTTTCATTTAGAATTAAATCAATCGAAATGATTTCAGAAATGTATTTTTCAGGCTCGTCTAATAAAGCCAGTACACCAATGGTGGAAAAATGAATTCCTTTAATTTTTAAGTGATGCTTTCGGAATTGCTCTTATAGATTTACGCTGTTTTCTGCTAATCTTTCACGATTATTATTTTCTCCATAAGTAAGAATATGGGATAAAAATTACAAATCATTTCCTTTGCAGAATACTCGTTCTCCTAAATAGTGATAGAAAAATTCAATGTTTTCCATTTGATGTTCAATAGAACAGTTTATATTGGTAAGTAATACGGCTAAGGGATAATCATCATTCGATGTAAGAAAGAAATGTTTGCTTTTCATCGCCTTATATAGCTCCATCGCTAGACCTGCTTGATCACTTCTATCCATCCCTTCCATTGGGTGAGATAATAATGTATATGCAGCTAAATAAGTATATGGTCCCTAGTGAAATCCTTTTTTAGTTAGAGCATTATAACATTCTTTTAAATCACTGAATGCCTGAATCGGATCGGGAAATTGATTAATTAATAAAGATGCTAATGTATATCTCATCTCCTGATTTATACCTGAATACCACTTTATGTCTTTTTTTAGAAAATCAGATACGTTTAGAAATTCTTTAGGTTCTAGTTCCTTGCCAGATATCATAAACTGTGAAGCAATACTCATTCAAATTCGTTTATCGATACCCCAACTAATAGCATTTGTTAAGGCATCGAAAGAAGAGACGAATTTTTCTGCTTGTTTTGCTATGTCCTGTAACATGAAAGCTCCCCCAATTTGTTAATTTGTACTTTTATTTACGTATGTAGGTATAAAAAAGTTTCAAATGAGTGATTGATTAATACTATTATAACCTATAAAAATACTTGGAATAATTCTTGACAAATTTATCCTTTGTATATATGATATTCACAATGAAATAATTCTTATCAAGAGAAGCCGAGGGACTGGTCCGTTGACGCTTCAGCAACCTCTACATGAAGTAGAAAGGTGCTAATTCCAGCAAGCATAGTCTTGAGAGATAAGAGAGATCACATGAACAGTAAAGTCCTCTTTTCTTTTGAATGGAGGACTTTTTTATTGCTAATTTTTCATTAAAGCTCTAAAGGAAGGGATAACTTATGAATAAAATTGTCATTCTTTGTGGGAGTCCTCAAGAAAAGTCAAAAATCGAAGTAGTTCTTCGACATATACAAACTATACTTGAAAGCGAAGGTTTTTCTATAACATTTTTATCTGTTTTAGATTTTTCACCGGTAAACTTAATAAAGGAGTATTATAACAGTATAGAAATAAAAAAATTTACAGAAGTGATGGAGGAAGCAGATGGAGTTCTAATTGGCTCTCCAGTATATAAAGCTTCCTATACAGGAGCTTTAAAGTCACTCATTGATTTATTACCAGAGGGTGCATTAAAAGGAACACCTGTATTTCCATTAATGGTAGGAGGAACAGGTGCCCATCTTTTAGCAATAGAATATGCACTAAAACCACTAATCAATAGTTTAAAAGGAAAGCCAACGCATGGGATATATATTTTAGATAGCCAAATTGATCGAATGAGTAAAGATAGTCCTATTATTGATGTGGAGATCGTAAATCGACTATACGTACAGTTAAATGATTTTGTTCGATCCATTCAAATTAAAAATCCGTTTATAGCATAATTGAAGATGTTACTGTGTTTTAAATTAAGGCTCTTTTCTCAAACCTTGTTGCTATTTAGTAAAGTTATCACTAATAAATATCAACTGAGGATCGCTACACGTTTCATTTTACTGAGAAAAAAGTTGCAATCTCCATAAGAACCGCTAGAATCCTTAATTGGAAGTAAAAGCCGGTAGTTGGGCTTTTACAAAAGCAACAACTATACGAAAAAAAGTATTCATCAGAATCATTTATTTTAATAAGTAATGACAAATATAAGGGGGGATTTTATGAGAAAAAGAATTAGTGAAGAAATAATGAAAATTGAAGAAACCTATCGAGTGAAGATATTATATGCATGTGAATCTGGTAGTCGTGCATGGGGGGTTCCTTCTAAGGACAGTGATTATGATGTTCGGTTCATTTATATTCATTCAAAAGATTGGTATTTATCTATCGACCAGAAACGGGATGTAATAGAATTACCTATTAATGATTTACTTGATATGAATGGATGGGAATTAACAAAAGCTTTAAGGCTTTTTCGAAAATCAAATCCTTCGCTTCTTGAGTGGTTGAATTCTAGTATTGTTTATTATCAAGCTTATTCAACAATTGAGAAAATGAAAAATCTATCAAGTCAAGTTTTTGTTCCTACCGCTTCCATGTACCATTATTTAAATATGGGTAAACGAAACTTTCACAATTTTATGGAGAAAGATTATGTGAAAATTAAAAAATATTTTTATGTACTTCGCCCTGTTTTAGCATGTAAATGGATTGAAACATACAACACTTTCCCACCAATAGAATTTGCTGTGTTGCTTGAACAAATGATTCAAGAGGATGAAATCAAAACAACTATTAATCAATTGCTTGAAAGAAAGCAACATGGCGATGAAAGCGACCAGGAACTCAGAAACGATATGCTTTACCATTATTTAAAAAAGGAAATGGCTCATTTAACTGATTTTGCTCACACTTTAAATAGTAAGGTGGTTGACCCAACGGACAAATTAAATCACTTATTTAGAGAGACATTAGATGAAGTTTGGGGATGATGCTATGCTCCATTCATCCTCTTTCCCTATTTTTTGTGAAAGCTGGGTTTTATAAGTTTTGTACATTTTTTTGTAGCGAGGTAGAATATTGCTCTTTCCTGTAAACTATCTCCTCAATTGCAGTGCTCCTTTATTTGTATCAGCCATAAAGTTAACAGTTGTCGATGACCACCTGTAATACTTCCATAAAAATTACAAGCTTCCTCGAAAATGTTGTCTATAAAAGTAAAGATAATTAGACCATTTTCTGTACCATGGGAATTAACTCTTATTTATTTGTTCCCAAATACATACTAGACACACATTCTCTTCAATATTTCGCAAAATGTGTTCCAATCCCCATCCTTGAGACAGATTATCTGCAATATTCTCGCATAATGTGTATCCATCGCCGTCCCTGAGACAGATTATCTGCAATATTCTCACAAAATGTGTTCCAACCTCAATACTGAGGATATATTTTCCCTATCACTCTCGTTCTATCTATATCAAAATCCTTCTTAATTATAGACTTCCCCCAAATTCAAGTCTAAACCTTCTCCATATAACTGTCTCAATTCAAAGAAGTATTTATAATGTTCCTCTATCATTATTTATAACATTGATTTTTGGTTTCAAAGAGTATCCGTCTCCTTAGGATGCGTATATTCCATTAGCCAGGCATCCCTGTATTCCCCTTCATGTAGCTCATGTTTTGGTAATAGTTTTACTTTCCTTAAATCGCATTTTTCATAACAGGCTATCGCACGTTTATTCCAGGTTTGGGGATCCATCACTACTCTCATCGCCTTTTTCTGAGTAGTTAAATAATCAATCATTGAACTTACAATGAGCTTTCCTAGGCCTTTGTTCCAATAATTTACCTCTCCTATAAATTGGTCAGTGCCATAAATAATTTCAGATCCAACTGCATACCCGTATTTAATTTTTGTCTCAACGTCTAGTGCATAATACTGAATATATCCGATTGGAATTCCTCGATGTTCTATAATGCACCCAATTACATCTTGACTCTTCCGATCATAAAAATGTTTATCTACCATTTCTAAATCATGTGGTCGATCCCGTCCCTCGTAAAATTGTAGTACCATTGGGTCCGATAGCCATTTTATTAGTAAATGTTTATCATTTTCACTTAGTCTTCGGACTAGTATTTCGCCTTTTTGATAAATCATATAAATTCTCCTTTAGCATAAAATACTAAGTATGAATTCTATTCTTCTTTTAAAATATCCTGCCAAATCAGGTGAATTTACAGCTAGGGTATTCATCTTCAGTATGATCGGAAAAGCTGCAATCGCGAAAAATGTAATTTTATCTGAATAATGTTAAAATAATAAGTGGGGTTTTTAATGGTTCTGCAAACAGTTTTTAAAAAGTGAAATATTTTTAAACTATTTATTATGGCTGTTCACTATTTCCAAAAAACTATTTGATAAATTTACATGAATGAAATACATGAAAGTTTAATAATTAACTAAAAATACTATGAAAAGGGGTGATGTCATGGGACAAGGATATAGGAAAAGTTTGAAAATTGCTCCAGGTATTAGATTAAATGTTACTAATGAGGCAAGTGGAGCAAATGTTAGTGAAACAGGGTTACGTTATCGTGTTCATTCAAGTGTGCAAGGACGAACTGAAGATGTTCCAGGAACAGAAATCTCTTCTACTGGCTTAATTTTTAATAAAAGGGAAATGTATAGTCCAGCTTATAATAAAATGTTGGACATTACACGTCAATTACGTGAACAGAATAATCTCCAGGAATTGGAGAGAAATCGATTAGAAGTTGAGTACTTTGAACATAAATTAGAAATGATTCAATCTATACCAAAAGAAGCTGTTAGACCGATTGATTGGGTAAAGGTGAAAAGTATTCCTGAGCCTTTTGAAATGGGTAAAACTGGTCCAATGGAAAAAATAGCACAGGAAAATGCATATCACTATAAACCAAATCTTTTTGCGAAGCTTTTCAATAAAGATGAAAAAAAGAGGGAAAACCTTCAAAATCAAATTAAACTAGCTAGGGAAAATGATTTACGGGACTATCAAAGCTGGAAAAGGATGATTAATACTGCTGAGAATGTAATGAAGGGGAATGTAGATTCTTACTTTGACGTTATTCATGAATTTGCACCATTAGAAGATATCAGTGGACTCGGAAGTGGATTCGAATTTATGATTCAAAATTCACATGAAATGGAAGTCAATTTTGATGTTAATAGTGATTCGGTTTTACCAAAAGAGGTATTATCATTAACAAAAAATGGGGATTTATCTAAGGAACAAATGCCTAAGGAACAATACTTTCAAATTCTTCAAGACTATGTCTTTAACTGCACACTAAGAATTGCAAGAGACATGTTTTCACTACTTCCTCTAAAGACTATCTGTATCCATGCAATGGATGAACAGCGTAATACTACAACTGGACGTATAGAGAAGTTCATCATCCTATCAGTCAAGATTGATAAACATAGTTTACAGAGCTTAAACCTTGACCTCCTAGATTATTCAAATTCCATAAAAGCTTTTGAGCACCATTTGAATTTTAACCAGACATCAGGATTTCGTCCTGTACAAAAAGTTGAATGGACATCTTTAAATGTCTCATCATAGATATTGTTTCAAAGTAAAAAAGTGTAATATTACTAAGCAAAAAGCCCTCATTTGTTATTTTGACTAATGTGGGCATTTTTTACATAAGAAATAAATTATTCGCCATGATTAGGATGAATAACTTGAAAAAATAGGAGGAAGTTTATGAAACTTGCTGCACATGAATTAAACGATTTAAATGAATTAACGTTGAGTTGTGTGAATTCCATTACTAAAACATGGCGTATATGTTGGAACATGTTCAATGTCAAGAGTTTAAAACTATATTAGAAACTCATTTTCCATTACATGTAAGAGACTATAATATGAAGGTAGAATTTCTTCATAATGGGACCGGTGCCACTAAGGAATTACCTTTATTAAAGGAGAACGGAAAACTTCAGGATTTTACTAACTCAAATATGAATTAGTATCCTCCTATACAACCACGAACTATGATTGAAAATATGAATGATCGAGAAATGACCACTGCGAATTTACTAACTTTAAATCGAGCAGGTCGTGAATATGCCTGGTCAGCAATGGAAATGGCAAATCCAGAAGTTCGTTCATTCTGTCAAACTGCATTTATGATGAGTTGTTCTCATGCGTATGATATGTGGCAATATATGGTTAAAAAAGGCTATTATCCTTTAGAAACAGCAGATCCCGCAGTAATTGGTAAAATAGGAGCGATGCATCAAGTTATTCCGGAGGATCATTCACAAATTCAACAATATATGACTCAAAATCAAAATCCTATTGCCGTAAGTAGTGATCAAATGTATCAATAATTGCATGGAAAAAAGATGTCTCATATATAAGAGATGCCTTTAATATTATCTACTGTATGTTAATGGCCAAACGCTAATGGATGATAATTTTATTATGTAAACTAAATGAGCCAAATACCTCGAGTAAATTTAAATCAGTTATCATTCATACTAGCCGTATGGGGACTAGTATGTTATTTGTGAAAATTTGTTACATTCTCGTCACTTTTGAAGTATCATTAAATATGTAGTTATTTCAGTTTTTTCAAAACAAATACCCAGCTTTCCAAAAGCAGGGCATTTGTTAATAATTGACTGTATTAATTAATCTTCTGTTTTCCACTCATATAAGTCTTCTATCTGACAATTCAATTCCTTAGAGATAGTCATTGCCGAATTCAAGTTCATCACTTTTTTTGTTAGGAATTGTTCGAGCTGAATTTTAGGGATTTTCGTTTTTTGCTCTAACACATCCAAATCCATGTTGTTTTTCTTTAAAAGTGTATGAAGTTTACTTTTTTTTGCTTTATAAATGGCCAAAATGGACACCTCACTTTAAATAAGCATAACATATTGCACTGGTAAATCAAAGTGATATTTCCAGTCAAAAGGAATCGTAGAAGTATGGTATAATAATGTGAGGAGGCTGTTAATATGAAAGATAATAGTAAGTTTAAAAAGAATGATTTAGCTAAAATAATCGAAACTGATGAGCGGGTCACCATTTTAAAGTCAAAATATATAAGTAATATGAAAAGATACTCATATATTGTAAAGGAGTATCCAGCTACTTTTTACTTTGAAGAAGAACTAGAGAAGTTATAAATAACTCAAATTTTTTCAATTTTCCTCGTTATAAATGTTAAAAATAAGCATAGAATTGCAAAATAAAAAGAGTGGAGAAATATTTCCACTCAAGAATAGGAGTTTTACTTGCTACAACTCCTAATCGATTTTTTGCTTTCACTATTCGATAACGGAGATTTGTCTGGACTTGGTTTCCAATTTTTTAAACGGTTTTTTATATAATCCTTCAGAAAGTCACGTTTCCTCTTTTTTCTTTTATCACGATTTTTCATGGAAAGTCACCCTCCTATTTCCTTTATTATAACTCTAATTCCCTTAATTAATGCGAAATAATTTATGGACTTTTGATTATAAATAGAATTTCAAAAAATGTAATTTAGAGTTTACTTTGCGACTGAAAGTGAAATGCTCCTTCACAAAGAAGGGGTATTGATTTTGAAACACTCTGTATTTGAACTAGGATCAATTAAGATAAACGAAATCGTTAACCTAAAAGCACAAATGACATAGATCACCAATTAATTTAAAGGTTTGAGCTTCCTTAAAAGCAGCTTAGGATAGCTTTTAGGGGATATTGCTTTAGGAAAGTCAATGATATTTAGGATAAAAGAGCCCTTCAAGTACGAAGGGCTTTTTCATATTGAATTAAAGGTCAGTAGAGAAAAAATGACTTATTTCCTTTAGATATTTAGGTGTTTTTCGATTTTCCTAATTTTAATCCATTAGTAATAATGCCAAGGATGCCTGTAATAATGAATATATAAGCTACAAACAAAGGGGTTGAGGAAAGCGATTCAGTAAATAATCTTAATAAGCCAGCAGCAAAAATTAGAAAGCTACCTATTAGTGCAACAACTATTTTATTGTCCATTTTGAATCCTCCCAAAATACAAATAATTTATCATCTTATAATGTTAACATATTTATCTAAATAGTTAACATTATTTTTGCATTTCATGATTCATCCTAAACTTAGGTCATAGACTGGACTCAATATTTCCAAATAGTTAATAGTTATTTTAACCCAGTCAAAAGGTATTAAGTGTTTTTAAGGCCACAATTATCGTAACAAGCGTTAGAGAATATCAATCAATTTCCTTAATTTACCTCCACCATAAAGTATAACTTGTAATTCCAAATTTTTTATTATTGTAATAAAATTATTTTTAGATTTCTTAAACTATAGTGGGGGAGTAATAACGTTGAAAAAAAGAGTTTCACTATTCTTATTAATACTTGTATTATCATTTGTTACATTTACACTTAATGCAAATGCTAGTCCAGGTGGGCTAGACAAAAATGGAGGGCATTATTGTCGTACGAATTGTGCAAAGTATGGTTTAAAAACTGGCCAATATCATTATCATAATGCTGATGGTTCTATAACTTTAACAAAGCCAGTGACTAAACCAACAGTCAAGCCTGCTGCACCTGCCATAGCCATTTATATCAATGGTAAAAAGCAATCATATGACCAACCACCAGTAATCGATAATGGAAGAACATTAGTTCCTTTAAGAGGAATTTTTGAAAGTTTAGGAGCAACGGTTCAGTGGGATCAAAGGAAGCAGCAAGTAACTGCAACTAATTCAAAAACTAAAATTCTATTAAAAATTGGCTCGAAATCACCAACAGTAAATGGTAAAGTGGTACCGATTGATGTACAAGGAAAAATTATCAACGGCCGTACTCTTGTGCCTCTACGTTTTGTTGGTGAAGCACTTGGGGCAACTGTTGATTACAATGCAACAAGCCGAACAATTAAAATTACATCCAAAGCGACGACTTCAAGCAATACTACAATTGATTATGGGAAGCTGGATGCAAGTGTTATTAATGTAATCGATGGAGACACAGTTAAAGTGATTGTAAGAGGTACGGAAGAAACGATTCGTTTACTTCTTGTAGATACACCAGAAACTGTACATCCAACAAAACCAGTCCAACCATTTGGTAAAGAAGCAAGTGATTTTTCCAAAAGTATAATGCCAGCTGGCAAAGCAATAAAGGTAGAGCTTGACGTTAGTGAGCGTGATAAATATGGACGTTTACTTGCATATATATATGTAGATGGAAAAATGGTAAACGAAACACTTCTTGAAAAAGGGCTTGCAAGAGTGGCCTATGTATATGCACCAAACACTCGTTATGTAGATGAATTTCGTGAAATCCAAAGTAAGGCTCAAAAACAAGCGATAGGAATTTGGAGTATCGAAAACTATGTACAAGAGGATGGATTTCACTCCTAATTAATATAAATGCCCTTCTCATTTGAGAGGGGCAATTGTTCTTTAAAACGTAATAACTTTTGTTGTTGTCAAGGAGTAGTATGCAATAATCCCTACTATTCCGAAAAACTGGAGAATGATTCCTATAATACTACATATCAACCCCGAAATTGCAATTCCTCTGCCATCCTCACTATTTCTTTCAATTTTTTTATTTCCTTTCTTGATATGAAATACTAATTACACCGAGAATTAAACTAATTATCAAGTGATTATTGGTATACTTTTTTTCATCCATTTGCCTACTTTCCTCATATTTGATTTACGAATTATAAAAGAATGGGTTACATATCTTTCTAGTTAATTTGAAGTTCATTTGATAAATGGAATACACTTTTCGCATATTACATAACCAACGATGATTAACTGTAAATATCTTTCTAAGGAAAATAGGAAAAAAAAACACTTATTATTAATAGATTTATAACCTATTTTCCCAATACAAATTACGTCCCTAGTCTATTACAATAAAAGTAGAATTATCAAAACCTGATAGATGGGGAGTGATAAAACTTGCTGATTTCTGAAGCAACAGAAGATATATTAGAAGATTGGAATACAAAAATTACTCAAAGGAATATTAAAGAGGCTAAAAATTTAAAAAAAGAAGTAGATGTTATGTTTCAAAGATTAGATGATATCGAAAGTGAAAAAAATTATTTGATTCTTTCAGGTTATTATTATTTACTGCAAAATGATTCTCTAGAACTTAAAATGATCATTGAAAGAATGGGAAATATTCCAGAATTAAGTTTCTATCATCATTTTTTTCAAGGGATACGCGCCTATAATTTAAGGCGCTACGATGATGCATTGGATTGTTACCGTATTGCAGAAAAATACCTTAATAAAAACAATCCAATTGAAACGGCAGAATTCTACTATAGAGTGGCAGCAGTCTATTACCAAGTTCAGGAAACGTTAATGTCGGTAAATCTTATCCAAAAGGCATTAGAAGTTTTCGAAAAAAATGGAAAGTACAGAAATCGACTCGGAGATTGTAGAATGCTGCTAGGTCTTAATTATATTGATATGAGACAATTTGTAGAAGCAGAAGACCAATTTCATATAGCCAGAGACATTGCTCAACGAATTAATGATTCTGGATTACTAGCACGTATCAATCATAACTTAGGTTTTATGTATGCAGAGCAAGGATTGTCAGAAGCTGCTGTTCGTTATCTTTCAAATGTTTTAAGAGAAGAAGATTACGATTATTCAGAAAGTTACATAAAAACTATCTTTTTATTAACTCGTGAGTATTTTAAATTAAATCAGATTGATGCAGGTAAAGAATGGTACGAAAAAGGAATCGCATTAGCACATGAATTAAATAATGTTGAATATAAAGTTAAATTTACTTTATTAAATGCATTGTATTTGGATAATAAAGATTTTGAAAGTACGTTTAAAAGTGGAATTGCATATCTTCAGCAAGAAAAATTGTGGTTGGATATCGAAGAATATGCTCAAATTTTTGCTAGGTTTTATCTTGATTGTAAGGGCTACCAAAAGGCCGCGGAATACTACGAAATTGCTATTGAAGCAAAAAATGAAATCAAAAAAATGGAGGGGTTAAAATGAGAAAAAAATTATTTGTAGGTATCATTTCAGCAACTGCATTATTAGGAATAATGGTAAATGGAATAGGAGCAAAACAAACAAATGTAGTAGCAGAGCGAGGAGTCGTATCGCCAGCACCAGTTAATAGTTTATCAAATGTAGTAGCGGAGCGAGGAGTCGTATCGCCAGCACCAGTAAATAGTTTATCAAATGTAGTAGCGGAGCGAGGAGTCGTATCGCCAGCACCAGTAAATAGTTTATCAAATGTAGTAGCGGAACGAGGAGTCGTATCGCCAGCACCAGTAAATAGTTTAACAAATAAAGTAGCAGAACGAGGAATCGTGTCCCCGGCACCAGTAAATAGTTTAACAAATAAAGTAGCAGAACGAGGAATCGTGTCCCCGGCACCAGTAAATAGTTTAACAAATATAGTAGCGGAGCGAGGAGTCGTATCGCCAGCACCGGTAAATAATCAATCAAATGTATTTGCTTAATGTAACAACTTGAATATTAAATTGTTTTATTAATTTTTGTATGTTCCCCCTTTAACATATAAAATATAATGTAAATAGGAGACACTTAGTAGTTGCTAAGTGTCTTTTATTTATATTAAAGAGATGTCTACGATTTTACTTTCTCCTCTTCATCAATATATTTCGAAGAAGAACTTAACATATCAAATGCTTTTTCATAGATGTATTGAACAACATACATGTATAAAGATTTTATTAAAAACAAGATAGAGAGTTTGAATTTTGATAATTTAACAAGAGTGACATAGTGTGTTTTTTCCATCAAAGGAATAAAAAGATATGTAAAAAAGGAATCGATTATTATATTTAAGATGAAATAAAGCTTGAACTTACCAAATGTGTATTTTAAAATCCAAATTGATCCAACAAAAAAAGGGCCTAATATTAATGGAAGCTCCCCAATTACATTAGGTTTTATCTTATAGTTGAATCTCCACCATTTTTTCTTTTCTGCATGAATTCCTTCAATTACTAAATATATTGATGTCATGATTGTACCAGGAAGAAATCGTTTAATCGTTTTTTTTTCAATAAAAGGAATAGTTAACCATGGTAATACAAGCATAGAAATTACAAACAAATTTTTATTCCTCATAAAATAAACATCCTTTACCAGATCTCAATAAGTATATTCTGCCTATTTTATCTTGAGTTATGTAGGTTTTTCTAGAAAATGTGACTTAGCATTATATCTTCTACGTATTTGATAAAAGGTAAATAAACATAGGTTGTTATCACTCGGAAAAGTGAAGGTAAAAATAGGAAGGAGAAAATATAGTAATATAGGTTAGAAAAAATCTAAAAAGTTCTAATTATAATTCATTTATTACTGCAGTTTTTCGTAATTATAAAGAGAAGAAGGAGGAGGTGATATATTTGACAAAACAGATGATATCTATTTGGGAAGAACACTTCTTTTGGTTAGAAATTTTACAAGATCATACCTACTTTGTAAGGGACTATTTATCACCTAGCGAACTAGAACATGTTCATGTAGCTCAACAATATATTCATCTATTCGGTAATTTACTAGCAATGTTGAACGAAATAAACATAACAACTAAGTCAACTGATAAAGCTTCTATTCAATTTTCAGAACGAGTGTGGCCCGTTGCAAAAGGTTATTTTGAATTTGAAGGAAAATTACAAGCTCTTCGCATAGAAAATAAGGTAAATTTGAATTTATCACCAACCTATCTAAATGGAACACTTGCGGAAAACCAAGAATATTTGCGATTATTAAGCTATTGGGTCAAAGGGAAAGACCCAGCACCACTACCGCTTGTCGATTTAATGGATCTGTGGTTGGAGGACCAATTAGGTCATGTGCTGTTATTTGAAAATATACTAGATCCCATTGAAATTAGTACAATGAGGCAGACAGAAGAATATATAAGTAAATATCAAATGTTTATTGTTCAAAATCGACATTTAAGAGGTTACTTGCGTTTCAAAGAACCAGGATTTGCTCGGCAAAAACAATTTGCCCATGAAGTTGGATTAACGACAATAGAAATGAATCAGTTTATTTATGAAATGGTAATTAAATATAAAGAAAATAGGATTCTTAATAAAACGAATCTACGATTTTTAGAGCATCATTTTCCTGAAACTTGTTATTTTATAAAAAAACTGAGTGATTATGCACCGGAATTACAAGAAGCTGCTTCAAAATGTCCGCTAAAAAAACCTTCCTATACTTAAAATATATTTAGCTCCATCTTAAGTTTAATCTTAGTTTATCAGTTTGGCTAAATACTTATTATCAAAATATTGAGGATGAAGATAACGGAAAAAATTATTTTATTATTGGTGCTATCCAAAGGATTTTTCAACGATAGCACCACTTTGTTTTTTCATAAGGTTGTTTCGTACAATTTGTTGCTAGTGTACAAGTCTGACTGCTGAAATTTACAATTGGCACTTAATCAATGTAATGAAAGGTAGAAAACTTCAGACGATTGTTATGTTAAAACTTTGGTTAAATAGCAACAAAGTTGGGGAAAAGAGCCTAAAGAAACATAAACATTATACATCCTTATCGAGTGGTTTAGGTTACATGTAAATCAGAATTAGATTTATGACGAAAAGCAATGAAAAACCAAATAAGATTAATGATTAAAGATGCAACGCATAAACTTATGACTATAAAAATTGAAGCTGGAAATTTCCCAGTAAATACACTCACAACACCTACGGTTACTGCAGTGGAAAAAAATATAAACATACCTAAACCGCATAGAATGCCCATCAGAAGTTTCATACCCTTAACTCCTATAATAAATAGAAAAAGTGGAACTAAATAACAAAATAGAATCATACTGATAGCTGACCACATTCCAGTACTACCAAATTTATTTGCATTTGGTCCTAATTCTGATAGGGGTGAGAGGGATATTGCAACAGTTATCAGGCAAAAGAATATAGCTGAAATAGATGTGAATATTATAACCGGTTGTTTTTTAGTATTAATGATAGTAGTCATTCCTTTCGGTTGTAAAATTTATCCTATTTACCATTTTAACTGATTTTTGTAAAATTGGTAATAGAATGTCTAAAAATTCATTTAAAACTAAAGGAGATTATATGAACATCTTTTTTGGAATTATTTTTATTTTAGGCGTTTTTGGAATCTATGACTTGATTCGCAGAGTTAATCAAAATATATTAATTCAAACAGAAGAAATAAAAAAATTGCAGGAGGAATTAAAACTAAGAAGATAAAATATCATGTGGAGAATAAAATTCTTACATCATTGGATACTGGATGATGAAAGGAAATAACTAAAAATGGTGTTAGATTATAATTAATAGAGATGAAGAGATATATATAATAAGGGATTAATAGCTCAAACGTAAAAATCTTTAAATTAGAAAATGACTGATTGAGCATTAATCCTATAAACAATTTTTTACTATTATCCTATTGTCTTAACTGTCTATTCAATCTAGTACGTTTTCATATCAAAAAATTCAGTTAAGAAATAAGTGAGTATCCCAACTGTTACGATTAAATAAATTATGACAGCTGAGAAGTTTATATAAATCCTTATTAATCAATGTATTATGTTATTACCTCAAATAGTGTGGCGACTCCAATTCCACCAGCGCTGCCTATTGCGGCAAGAATAAATTTTACCTTTTTCTTCCGTTGAACTTCATAAAATAGACGTGTCACAAGGATAGCACCTGATGCTGCATAGGGATGTCCAAATGTTAAAGCACCACCACGAATATTTAATTTATTTATAGGAATTTGTAATAGATGTGCACAAGCTAGTACCTTTGATGCGAATGCTTCATTAATTTCAACCAAATCAATCTCTTCCATCGTAAGATTATTTCTTTTTAATAAATCTAAAATAGCAGGGACAGGAGAAATACCGGGGTATTGTGGATGTACCCCTGCCAATTGACTATCGACAAAACGTAAAATTGGCTTAAATCCTAAACTACGGGCTAAGTTTTCTTCCATAATGACAACGGCAGATGCCCCATCATGCATACCACAACTATTTGCTGCGGTGACTGTACCTTTTTCTTTATCGAATAAAGGAATAGCCCGTTTAACAAGTTTATCCATTTTTCTTTTCCTTAAAAACTCTTCATCTTGATATATATCTTTAATAGGAATGATTTCTTCTTGATACATCCCTGATTTATAAGCCTGCCAGCTTCGCTGATAACTTAACAAAGCATATTCGTCTTGCATTTCACGAGTAATTTGATATTTTAATGCGACATTTTCAGCTGCTAATCCCATATCTGGATCACCTAATTGATGTGGAGCAAATTTTGCCCTTTTTTTAAAAGGGGATGTACTAACACTCTCAACACCACCAGCAATATAGCATTGTCCAGCTTCTCCTTGAATAAGATAGCAAGCCGTTCGAATAGCATCAAGACCTGCGCTGCATTGTCTATCGATGGTCATTCCTGTGACGGTAAGTGGAAATCCTGCCTCTAAAGCGGAAAATCGAGCCACATTCCCGCCGGGGCCAACTACATTTCCTAATAATACATCATCTATTAGGTGTTCGATATCTTTCCCTAACGATTTCAAAAGGGGGGATATAAGTTGATGGGGTTCGAGATATTGGAATATTCCTTTTTCTCTTCCTATGGGTGTTCGATTTGCACGGATTATTACTGCGCTTTTTTTCATCAGTAGTTTCCTCCAATGATCATTTTTTTAACTAAGTCCCTTGCAATCTTACCGCTTGAAGTAAGTGGTAATTTGTCAACAATAATCCATTTGCGTGGAACTTTATAAGAGGAAAGTTTTGTTTTACATAAATCTTTTAATTCCTGTACTTTGACATTACCCTTTACTACTGCTGTTACAATTTCACCCCAGTATCTATCCTTTAACCCAATCACTGCTACTTGCTTAACATTACGATGCAATGATAAGACAGCTTCAATTTCCTCCGGGAATATATTTATCCCTCCATACAGAATCATATTATTTTCACGGCCATGAATATATAAATAACCATTAGAATCCAAGTAGCCTATATCATGAACAGTCATCCAACCTTCTTTATCAATAATAGGGGTAATGGATGTTTCTCCTGTATATTTGTAACCAAGAAATGACATGTTGCTTCTAACGAAAATTTTTCCGGTTTCACCGATTAATGCAAGTTCACCATTCTTTTTGCGGATTTGAAGTTCCACATTATGACAAGGTTTTCCTACTGAGTTTGGAAAGTGCTGGTTGTCCTCATGAGAGAGGACAGTGACGAAACTTAATTCACTAGCCCCATAATATTCATAAAGCTTTAATAAAGGAAATGCCTTTTTAATCCTTAACTTGGAATTATGCTCCCATTTTGCACCAGATGATACAATAGTTAATGGTTTTTCAATGGTTTCACTTGTTTTTAACAAGCTTTCAATCATCGTGGGAACCATAAAGGCTACCTTAATCGGATAACTCTGTAACATCTTCTTTAGTTGGGACACAGAATATTTTTCTAATAGATAAATAGTTCCGCCAAAATATAAAGTACTAATAGCCCCATACAAAAAATGAGAATGAATCAGTCCACCTGGTATGAGTACATCTTCAGATTCTTTTAAATGAAGGTCAATAATATTGCATTTGAAGCTTTCAACCCAAGAGCTATGTGACCGGACAAATGCTTTCGGCTTACCTGTTGAACCTGATGTAAACCCCATATAAAAAGGAACATCCTCTAATAGTACGGGTGGGGGAAAAGGCTTGCTATCTACATCAGCTAGCAGTTGTTCCAAAAGCACTACTTTTCTGTGACAAATGGATAATCTATGTGAATACTTTTCAATTGTAATGATCATGGAAGGGTTGCAAAGATCGATTCTACTTTTTAAATCCTCTACATTCCATTTCAAATCTAGCGGACATACTAGCCATCCTGCACTTGAAGCACCCGCAAAGATTTGCAAGAAAGGAATTTCATTAGGTAGAAGGATAGCTATAACTTTATTACTAGATTTCTTTTTTGATAAAAAGAAATTTGCAAGTTGAGATACGGAGGTAAATAACTCGTTATATGTAATTTTATGATTGATAGTTTGAATCGCTATCCGTTCTGGATGATTTTTTCGATGTTGAATATATGTGGAAGTAATTGTGTTCATATTGTTCTCCTTTTAAAAAGAAAGAGACACATTACTGTGCCCTTCTTATATTTGGTAATCGACTAGATATCCCAGGTGAATTTTTTAGTTTATAAACTAAATATGAAGCAACAACGGCTTTAATCAAATCTCCAGGAATATAGACTAAACTAATCTTAATCGTTTTTATAATAGGAATATCCATTATGAATGACTGGACAGGTATTCCGAAAACGTAAAGCAATAAAACGCCAACTAATACATTTATTATCAATATTTTAAAAAAACCTATGGAGTTTATTCTTGAAATAAAATATCCGACTAAGAAGGAGATGATAATATAGCCAAATAAATATCCTGCACTAGGACCTACAAATACACCAATCCCTCCTCGACCTCCAGATAGTAGGGGTATTCCTGTAGCAACAATAGCTAAAAATACAATTTGACTCCAAGCTCCTAATCTTGCTCCTAGAATTCCTCCAGATAATAGAACACCAATGGTTTGTATCGTAATAGGGACGGGAGAAAAAGATAAAGTAATAGGTGGAATTAGTCCTAGTGCTCCCATTACAGCTGCAAATAACGAAATATATGTAATGTCTCGAACTTTCATATGAAATCTCCTTACAAAATATCTATCTAGTATAATTAAAAGTAAAAAATTACTATTTTCCCTTCATTGCTAAACTTGCTTTCATTTCTTCGACCGTCTCTATTTCAAAGCCAAGATCCTGAAGCATTTGTAGATCCTCATTTTCTTCTTGTCCTGCCGTTGTTAAGTAATCACCGACAAAAATAGAATTTGCTGCGTACAATCCTAAAGGTTGTAGGGAGCGAAGATTTACTTCTCTGCCTCCAGATATTCGTATTTCCTTCGAAGGGTTAATAAATCGAAATAAAGCCAAAACCTTTAAGCAATAGATAGGTGATAATTCATTTGTGCCTTCTAAAGGCGTACCATCAATTGCATGTAAGAAGTTAACGGGTATGGAATCGGCATCCAGAGCTTTTAAACTTCTAGCCATGTCGATAACATCCTGCTTGGTTTCCTTCATTCCTATAATGACACCTGAACATGGGGAAATGCCTGCTTCCTTTACTACATTCACGGTAGTGACACGATCGTCATATGTATGGGATGTTGTGATCGTTGAATGGTGATTACTTGATGTGTTTAGGTTGTGATTGTATCGATCGACACCTGCTTCTTTTAACCTTTGCGCCTGTTCTGGTTTTAATAGACCTAGACAAGCACAAACTTTCAAGCCATATAATTTTTTTATTTCCTTTACAGAATCCACAACACTATTTAACTCGCGATTGGAAGGGCCTCTCCCACTAGCAACAATGCAATAGGTACCAATATTTTGCTCATACGCCCGTTTAGCTCCTTGTAGGATGGTATCTTTATTGACCATTCGATAGGAATCTATTGTGGCAGTGGAAATGGAAGATTGTGCACAATAACCGCAGTTTTCTGGACACAAGCCAGATTTTGCATTCATTATCATATTAAGTTTTACTTTTTTTCCAAAATGGTGTTTTCTTATTTGAAAAGCTGCATCCATTAGTAGTAGCAATTCGTCACTTGGACAATTTAGTATAGATAAAGCCTCAGTTTCTGTTATTTCTTCACCAGCCAGTACTTTATCCGCAAGAATTTTCCATTTGTTCATCTTTATTCTCCTTTTTGTGTTAATCGTTTAAAAATTCAATACTTGATTTTAAAATAAGAAACATGGATATTTCTTATACTTGTAGTTTGCATTAAATAGATAATATATGTCAACTTTATTTTATATTAAGTTAACATATATTTAAGTGTTTTAGTTAGGGTTTATTTCTCAAGACAAATAAAATCAAGCTACATTATTGATGAAAAGATTGCAAAAAAGAGGAAATTTATTATTTTCATTGAAAAAGTATAGAAAAGAAAATATAGGTTGGTGAAGAAATGGGAAATAAAATAGCTATTCTTGCTGATATTCATGGAAATAGTGCTGCATTAAAGGCGTATTAAATAATATTGATAATGATACTGAACATATTTATTGTTTAGGTGATTTAGTTGGTATCGGTCATGAAACAGATGAAGTATTAGAAATATTATCTTCAAGGAATGATGTATCTTGTATTATAGGAAATCATGATCAAGCAATTATAAAAATTATCCATGGAGAAGAACCAGACAGTTATGGTGAAGAGAGAGAACATCATCAATGGATTGCTTCTAGATTAAATGAAATGTATGTACCTTTTTTATCGAATCTTCCTTTAAAAATAGAAAAGAAAATCTGTAATAAACATTTTTTATTCGTTCACTACCATTTAAATGATAATCAAACCTTTCAATCAATCGATCGCCGACCTACCCTAGAAAAACTTGATGAATGTTATAGGAAACAGAGTATAGATATTATTTGTTTTGGTCACCATCACATGATTCATCATTTTAAATCTAATAAACGTCTTTATTTAAATCCTGGATCATTAGGATGCAATCATAATCCTGTTGCTCCTTACTGTACGATTCATGTAAATTATTCAAATCAATTAAGTATTACATTTAATGAAGTTCCTTATGATAATAGGCAGTTTCTTCTTGCTTATGAAAAGCTGAATGTCCCTGCAAAAGATTTTATTTTGAATGTTTTTCATGGTGATCAACATAAACAATTGAAATGATGAAAAAATATCAAAGCTGATAAAATGAGTAATAGTTTATATTTTTTTGACTTATATAAATAAATACAATATAATCGTGAATATATTTACTAAATTTAGGAGGATTATTAAAAAATGACGCATGCAATGAGACTTCGATTCCCAGCTTTGAATAAGTAATTGAATATGTTCAAAGACTCTGTTTGTACATTCAGAGTAAACGGAAGTAGTCTGTCCTTTTTTAATGATCTTCATTTCACTTTATATGCAAAAAATATGAGGAAAGGCGGAAAATTCTGCCTTTCTTTTTTTAGGTAAGTGCCTATTCTAAACAAGACTTGACTACAATCTATAGGAAAGGCATTTCCGTTTTACTCCCAATCACAGGCAGAATGTCTGTGATTTATTTAATTTAGATTGGGGGAGTAAAGATGCATTTCTTATTGTTCTTTTGATACGAGCTTGAACTAGCAGCTCGTATCGATCCTAGCTATCGATACGAAATGATTATAAATTTCGGAGGTAGCGATCATGGAACAAATATGTTTTGAAATTGAAAATTTAGAAGTGACCTTTTTAGATAAAAAAATAGTAGAAATCGATCGGTTAGCTGTGTATCAATTTGACCGTATCGGTATTGTAGGGAAAAATGGTGCGGGAAAAAGTACATTATTACATTTACTTGCAGGTAACCTTTATCCAAGTAGTGGTGTAGTAAAGTCTTATGTAGAGCCAGGATATTTTGAGCAAATGGAAGTATCTTTGGCAGAAGCGGTTGAGGCACTATTAAGTAAATTAGAAGTGCCAAGAAACACTGAACAATTAAGCGGGGGAGAGCAAACAAGAAGAAAGCTCGCTCAATTGTTTACCCATTATTATGAGGCATTACTAATTGATGAGCCAACAACACACTTAGACCAAAGTGGAATAGCATTTTTAATTGAGGAATTACGTTATTACTATGGGGCACTTATAATAATTAGCCACGATAGAACAGTACTAGATGAACTAGTGACAACCATTTGGGAAGTGGATAGTGGGAAGGTTCGTGTATATTCAGGGAATTATAGCGACTACATGAAACAAAAAAAGGACAGATTGAGCAACAACGTCAAGCATATGAACAATATATTAAAGAAAAAACACGCTTGGAAAATGCAGCAAAGGAAAAAATGAAAAAGGCAGAAAAAATTGCTCAAGCAGGCAGTATGTCCAAAAAAGAAGTAAATGCTAAACCGAATAAGATGTTTATGACGAAATCAATAGGAACAAGACAAAAAGCTGTTCAACGCGCTGCAAAAGCTATTGAACAGAGAATGAACAAGCTCCAAGAAATTGAGGAAGTACATGAAGAAAGGCAGATATTTTTTCGACAGTCTCAACAATTAGCATTTCATAATAAATTTCCAATTATGGCAGATCGATTTACACTTCAAGTGAAAAATAAAGTGCTATTGGAAGAGGTGAGTTTTCAACTTCCCCTTGGTAAGAATATTGCAATTAGTGGTGATAATGGCAGTGGAAAAAGTACGTTGCTTCAATATATTGTAAATCATGGTGATGGAATAACTATTTCACCGAAAGCAAAAATTGGTTTTTTTAAGCAAATGAGCTATCGTTTTGTAATGGATGAAAATGTGCTGCAATTTTTGAAGAATCGTTCTGAATATGATGAAGGATTTTTGAGAAGTGTTTTGCATGCTATGCAATTCAGTGGTACAGATTTACGAAAAAGTGTGATGTCTTTAAGCGGTGGGGAAGCCATACGTCTACAACTATGCCAATTGTTTTTAGGAGAATATAATATTTTAGTCTTAGATGAACCTACCAATTTTTTAGATATTCATACAATCAATGCATTGGAACGCTTTATATCTGTTTATGAAGGTACAATTTTATTCGTATCCCATGATCAAACCTTCATCAATCATGTTGCTGATGTAAACTATCATATTATCGGGAAAAAGTTGAAATTAATGTAATTTAAAAGCTAGCCGCCAAGTTCAAAATTGGCGGCTAATTCTATGGATTATTTTCTTGCTAAAAGTAATATTTAGACACATTGATAACTGCAGTTAAAGTATGATGGCTAGAAGTAATTTAAGGGAATAACGTAATGGGAATCATGTTATCGCTTCTTAGTGCATGATGATAATTAATATGAATATTTTTTTAAAAGGGGAGATGTTAGCGAAGAACCTTCCCCTTTATATCAATCTAATTGCATTACATCTTTATTAATACTAAATCAAATCACGACTGTAAACTTCTGATTCAAGTATCATTAATAGAGTTTCTGTTTCTTGGTGATTAGTATTTTTACTGGATGCGCGATATCTAAGAATACTTCTATACATGTTAAGAACGACAATATCTGAAAATTCTTTGATATGTTCACTAGTCTTCACCCTCGTATTCCCCCTTTCATGCGGGGAAGATTCCTCGAAGTTCATTATAAAGGTAGTGAAGGATTTGCAAAAAAGAACGAAAAGATAAAGAATATTTAGATTTTAGTCGAATGGTTCCTAAATTATTACTTAGATAAAATCAGCCTCCAATTTTAAGAAATATAAAAATGAGGATTGATCTACGTGTAGGCAAATTTTTTCAAAAAACCTTGTGGAACTGGATATTTAATAGCATTCGATAGATAGTGAATTCTTTTTCTTTTTGGCACTTTTTTAAACATTGTTGTTAGTTAAGTAAAGCTTTGACTAATAATTATCGGATGAAGATTGCTACACCTTTCAATTCACTAGAAAAGAGCTAATTTTCTAATGGGTGTAAACGCCGGCAGTGTTGCATTTACAAAAGCAACAAACTATACGAAAACAGCCTTCTTTTTTAATGTGTATTTGCCTTAAGATAAATGTAATGTACCAACATTATTTGTTTACATAACATGTAGTCTGAAAGGGGAAGTGTTAATTGAAATCTAAAATTTACAAATCAAACAAGGTTAATATCTGGCAAACCTCATTAATCATTTTCTTTTTTTTGCCTTATTTGTTTATCCTTTTAATGAAATATATACTTAATTGGAATAAAACATTAAAGAGACCTTTTTTGAACATTTTTAAACGAAAAAGACCTAAGACCATCTCAATCGTAACCTTGCCTAGAAAATAAGTAATAATTGAAAAAAGGCAGAAGAGCTGAACTGCGCCCTAAATTTCGGACAGTTTAATAAAAGTAACCCTGCTATTTAAGCAGCGATTAGATGACTTCGGTATTCTGCCGGAGTCATCTTTTTTAAATTCCATTGTCTTCTTGATGCATTATAGAAAATCATATATTGATTAACTAATTGTTTTAGTTCTTCAAATGTATGAACTTCTTTATAGTCCATTTCATCTTTCATATGTCCAAAGAAGGATTCCATTGGTGCATTATCGATACAGTTCCCTCTACGTGACATAGATTGTTTCAAATTCATCTGTTTCACCCTTTTTTGAAATTCTGGATGCGTGTAATGGAAACCTTGATCAGAGTGTATCATGGCTTCTGGATGTATATTATTCCCTAATTTCTCTTCTAATTTTGCTAGAGTATTGTAAACAATCGACATTTTCAATGTTTGTGATAATTCATATGCCACTATTTCACGTGTAGCGACATCCTTAACACAGGATAGATAGGCTGTTTTTCCTCGATACTTTAAATAGGTAATGTCAGTTAAAAATACTTTTTCCGGCTCGTCTTGTGTAAATTCACGGTTTAATCTATTTGGTAATGTCTTATGTTCTTGAGTAGCTTTTGCAATATTTTTATATGGGTTTGCACGTCGCACTTTCGCAAAGAAATTATACTTGCGCATTAGACGGCGTATTTTCTTTGGGTTCATTGGGTTTTCAAGTAATTCACATACTTTCATATAAAGTCCACGATAGCCAACTTTCCCTTTGAATGCATCATAGATGCACTTTAAAAAGAGATAATCCTCATAATCATTGTTCTCTCGAATGGCATGTTTTTCAGTATTCCGCAGCCATGCATAATAACCACTGCGACTAACATGTGCGACAGTACATAGCTCAGAGACACTATTGATTAGTTGATATTTACGAATTACTTCATTGATGACTGCGTATTTTTCATGTGGAGCTACTTGTGTTTCTTCGCCTTCCTTTCGAGTTCCTCTAGCTTTTTTAGTAATTCAATTTCAGCTTCGAGATAACGAATACGAGCCTCTGCTTTTTCTAGCTTCTTATCAGCGGATAACTCACTAGTTGTTGGTCTTCCCGTACTTCCTTTTCCTCGACGTTCTTCCAAAAAACCATTTTCTCCATATTGATTAAAAGTATTTCTCCAACGCTTCAAAGCTGATTTAGCTTTTTTAGGGCCAATCATTTCAAGATCAAACCCATTTTCTATAAAGATTTGAGTAGGTCCTTTCCCAGCTAAGTTCTCATTTACTGCTTTAATTTTAAATTCAGGTGTATATTGAATCGCTCGGTCAGATACTGAAGCAACATTGGGATTGGCTTCTAATAGTTGACGTTGATGTTCATTAAAATAGATTTTACTCATAAGATAACTCCCGTTCAAATTAATTATGTTAAGTATAACGGGCTTTTCCCATAGAAAAAACCCCGAATAGGGCACTTTTTTTTAAGTGTCTACTATTCGGGGTTCAGTTCAAGCATCCTAAGGGGTGCTTTTTATTATGATTAAAATAGGCTCTTTTCTCAAACTTTGTTGCTATTTAAGTTAAGTTTTAATTTGTAAATATCGTTTGAAACCGGTTTCTACTTTCAATTCATTGAGGAAAGGAGTTGTAAACCTCGTAAGCACGCTAAACCTACAACAGAATAAAACTATACTAAATCGGTCAAACAATTAACGTATTGAGGTATATGATACATGTATGAAGAAAATAGGTACAATGCGAGTTACAACTTAAAATATAGAAATATTGAATAGTTGAGCGAATATAAAAAATATTGCTAGAGATTGAGCCTAATAGAAACATACGATACGATAATGATAAGAAACTATTAATTATAAAAATATCCATTTTAATTGGAGGGGGAAAGATGAATATCCGTTCAGTGGAGAGTTCGGACTACTATATAATATCGCCATTAATTAATGAATGGTGGGGTGGTAGAAACATGTCAGATATGTTGCCAAAACTATTTTTTGACCATTTTAAACAAACAAGTTTTATTGCAGAAGAGGATGGAAGGATTATTGGGTTTCTTATTGGATTTTTATCGCAATCGCATCCAAAAGAATCTTATATACACTTTGTAGGTGTGCACCCTCATTGGCGAAAAAAGAATATTGGAAAACTCCTTTATGTTCAATTTTTCAATAAGGTTAAACAATATGATCGAAATATAGTACGTTGTGTTACTTCTCCAATAAACAAAGTCTCAATTGCCTATCATACAAAGATGGGATTTGAAATGGAAGACGGTGATAAAATAATCGATGGAGTTCCGGTTATATCAAATTATGATGGACCAAGTCAAGATAGAGTTTTATTTGTTAAACATTTAATTTGATTGACTTGTGTTATACGGTTTTTTTATAACTTCTCAATCTTCCTATGATTAATTAATCTCCTGCTTAATATTAGATGAATTAATGAAGGAATTTCAAAATATTTAGAGAAAATAAAGAAAAAAAGAAGGGAGGGAACAGAAATGTCTAATCAGAGAGGCAAAGTGTTAGGAATTGCTTATAATGTAATACCAGTTGCTAACTTGGAAAAGTCCGGTGAATGGTTTGTCGAGCATCTTGGCTTTAATATAAGGCATAAAACAGAAGATTCCTTAAGCTTATTTATTGGAAATAGACCAATATTACATCTACTTAAAAGTGATCATGAATCAAGAGCGGTCTTTCAAATAGGAGAAAGGAAAAAATGGGTGACTACTTTTTTTACTAACGATATAGAAAGTCTTCATACAAAGCTAATATCTAAACATTTAAAAGTTAGTGAAATTAGCTATGAAGGTGAAAATGGAAACTTTTTCACTTTAGAAGATATCGACGGGAATCTTTATGATATATGGGAGCATCATGACTGTGAATTAAATTTTTAGTGGAAAGATTAAAAGGTTGTTATCATGTCATACAATTCTTTAGCGACCTTCTAATCAATTTATACGATAAGTTTTTGAATATTATCAGATTGTACGCTATATGCAACTATTTTCTTTTTATATTGTTTCACCACATCTACATGATTTCCGTATGGAAAAATAAGTAGCCTTAAGTCCTTCTTACCTTTTTTTGTGTCAATGACAAATGGAGTCTTATTGTTTTCTGGATGTAAAAATAATTTTTCGTTACCAGGGAAAATATAATATTTTTCTAGAAATGTTGCTTCATTATAATAGTTAACAAATTCTCGTTTATCATCCCCTTCTATCAGTTTTTCATTGATTGTTAAAGTAATGTCCTGAAAATTTAGTTTTGTATGAAGTTCAAATTTCTTTAAAAACCATTCAACTACAAAAGTAGGAGGACAAGTTACTATAATTTTTATAGCACTTAAGAGAACTGCCAACACCACTATAAACCATGTCATATTCTTTCATCTCCGTTTTTTCTCAATTAAATAGTTTTAATTTTATTAACCATATCATTCGTCCCTTTATATTCCCATTTGTTTAATGATAGTAAATTTTAACACATTATTATCTATACCTCATCTGCTTGTCATTTTCATACTACATGCTTATATTATTATAATAAAATAATGTCCTGAGTAATAAACCATCCAATTATTGATAAGTTTCTCCAACCACTTTTTATATTTCAATAGGTTGAGGAGTAAAGTATATCAAAAATATGGTCTAATGTACTAAATGTAATAAAAAGGTCAAAAATGATGATGATTTATAAATAGAATATCAGTTACAATGATTGTTAAACTAACGATTAAGTAGATTGTTATTTATATTTGGGTAAAGGAATGTTTACTATGGGATGGAAGCCAGATCGAAAAATTAAAAAACCACTTTATACACAAATTGCAGAGTATATAGAGAATGGAATTATTGAAGGTAGATTTCCTGTTGATAAACCGCTTCCTTCAGAAAGAAGTTTGGCCGATTTATGTGGAGTTAATCGTAGTACTGTCGTTGCTGCTTATTCAGAGTTAGAAGCTAATGGGCTGATTGAGCGCAAAAAGGGAAGTGGAACGATGATAAGCAGGGATATTTGGGACCTGACCAAAAAACGTATACCAAGTTGGAATCGATACATTGAAGCAGGAACCTTTTTACCGAATATACCAGTAATGCAACGAATTCGAAAACAAACAGACGAGAGTGATTTAATTAATCTCGCTAGTGGTGAATTATCATCTGATTTATTTCCAAATGAATTTTTGCGGGATATATTAGCAGCGAATCAGTTTACAAGTAATTTAGGCTATGATCATCAACAGGGAAATCTTGAATTGAGGAAAACGATTGTGGATCATGTCAGAAAATATCGTGAAATAGTAACTGAACCTGCATCTGTTCTTATTACTTCAGGTGCACAACAAGCGATTCATTTAGTGATTGAATGCTTATTAAAGCCAGGAGATGCAGTGGTGGTTGAAGATCCTTCATATAGCTACAGTTTACCAATCTTTAAGTCTGCTGGTTTAAAAGTGTTTCCTCTTACAGTAACTAAAAACGGCATTAACCCCGCTGGGCTTATTGATCTACATAAAAAGCATCAAATAAAAATGATTTTTTTAAATCCAATTTTTCAAAATCCGACTGGGACATTACTTCCATATAAACAAAGAAAAGAAATTCTAGATATTTCTTCTAAATTCGGAATCCCGATCATAGAGGATGACCCCTATAGTTTACTTTCTTTTTCTGAAGATCATCCTGCCACACTAAAATCAATGGATTCAAATGGGAATGTTCTATATATCAGTTCATTATCAAAAATTGCTGCACCTGGATTGAGAATTGGATGGATTATTGGACCGACTTCTGTTATAGAAAGATTGGCAGATGCAAAACAACAATTTGACTTTGGCCATTCTAGTATTTCACAATGGGTTGGTAGTCAATTTCTAAGTTCAGATTATTTTGATGTTCATATTCATTTATTGAGGGAAGAATTACGTAAAAGACGAGATACATTAATTAGCCATCTTAATGATTATTTTGGGAACAAAATTAAATATTATATTCCCATGGGTGGTATTCACATGTGGTGTGAATTTAAAAGGGACATCGATGAAATTCTTTTACTTGAGGAGTCTATTAAAGAAGGAGTAATTTTTGCTCCTGGAAGTATTTTGGGTACAAGGAAAAGATGTATACGCATCACCTATGGGAGAGCAACTGAAGAACAAATTTACCAAGGTATAAGGCATTTATTTCATGCATACGAAAAAATAAAATGAGAGGATAGCCTCTCATTTTTTTTATGAAATATATAGATTAGGTAAGAGGCAACTATACCGTCTTTTTTAATGAGTGAGTATTCGTAGTAAGTGTAGGGTCAGGATCGATTGTTCTAGAAGACTCAGTAGGTAATGCCTGTAGAAATTCATACATCAGCACTGCACCTGCGCATATAACTAAAAGGAAAATAACACCAATTACTTGAATCAAAAATAGAGCCATTTGAATGTACCTCCCAATCTTTATTTCAATTTTATTTAAATCTATCTTTTCACTTCAATTTTAAAGAATGATTGATCCACTTGGAACATCCACTTAAATAGTAAATTTTCCATCCACTTTGAAACTTAAGATAGATAAATTGGAAAACAAATATAAGAAATTCTTATATGATGTGATAAAGAAATCATCATTCACTTATATGTATCTTGTGGGATAGCATACAAGTAGTAAGTTCTTGATCAAGAATTCAGGAGGAGATACTGTTGAATAAAGAAATCATCATTCGGGTTGCTATTGAACAGGATTTAGATAGTATTGTTGAAATGCTTGCTGACGATGAATTAGGTAGACAGAGAGAGAATTTTCAGCAACCGCTGCCAGAAGTATACAAAAAGGCATTTTATGCAATAGCATCTGATCCTAATAATGAATTAATAGTAGCTTGTAAGGGTAATGAGATAATTGGAGTGCAACAAATTACATATACACCCTATTTAACATATAGAGGTGGGTGGAGAGCTACAATAGAAGGGGTTAGAATATCGTCATCTTCTCGTGGAGAAGGGGTAGGTACGGAGCTTATACGATGGGCCATTGATCGTGCAAAGATCCGTGGTTGTCATCTTGTTCAGCTAACAACAGATAAAAAGAGAGAGGATGCTTTGCGCTTTTATGAACGATTAGGCTTTAAAGCCACACACGAAGGATTAAAATTACATTTTTAGTTCACGGGTGCGCCTGATAGAAAATTATAAGGAGGGCATTTATGCAAAAATTCCTTATCCTATTAAAGGATAAAAGAGAAGGTGAACTAACACATGAATTATTAAAACAGCATGTTGAACATTTGCAAGAGCTTAATAATACATCAAACCTATTCATTTGTGGTCCTTTAAAAGATAATGAAAAGGCTATGCAGATTTTAATATGCGAAACAAAGAACGAAGCACAAAAACTAGTGGAAAGTGATCCATTTATCAAAAAAGGTTATTACGCTAGTTATGAAGTTCATGAAATAATTGAAGCAAATGAAGGAAACAATTGGTTATTTGATGATCCACAAACAAAGAGTAACTTATTGAATCAATAAAATCTTTATACTATTAAACTAGGGATTGAATGAAACGAAAGGGTGCTACTGATACTTGCACCCATTATTTTTTCTCTGACTAATAGGTTGTTTTCGTGTAGTTTTTTGTTGCTTTTGTAAAGACCTAAGTGCCGGCTTTAACTAGGAATTCAGTGGTTTTATGAAGGCGCCGCTCTTTTCTCAGTGAAATGAAAGGTGTAGCAGTCTAAAATCGAGATTTAATACTTTACTTTATTAGCAATAATGTTTGAGAAAAGAGCCTTGTAATAAAAAAGATTATTTCTTGAATGGTTTTCGACATTATTTATTCTTTAATAAAATATTATTAATTTCTTCAATAAATATTTTCGCTTCATAAGATAATTTATAATCATTCTTTCTAACCCATCCAAATCTGAATGAAGTGTCACTAAAGTCCCCTATAGAATAGGTTTTCATCTTTTTGGATGGAAAGCTAGGGTCAAAAATTGTAGAAATATCATGCCCTATCGTAACTGCCCCAAGCTCAGTTACAGCTTTAGTAATTACGTCAATATTTGTAGTTCTTAAGAAAATATCTACTGGACCATAAAGTTTTTGAAAACTAGTAATGAAATTTTGTACATATTCGTCCTTATATAAAACGAAAGTTTGTTTTTTTAATACTTCAGCAGTAATTACTTTAGTGGTATCGTCTAAATTGGTTTCTTTTGAGGAAAAAAGTAAAAGCTTTCCACTTATTACTGGAGAAAAGTAAAGATCGTTTAATTGATCCATATTGGCTTTATTTATAGCAATAAACCCAATATCTATATTATTTCTTCTTATGTCCTCTGTTATTTCCAAGCTTGCTTTTTCATTTACCTCAATCTTTAAATTAGGATGATTATTTTTAAATAATATAAATGTATCAATGATCGGTGTTGTCAGTCCAGGTATAGTAGAAATTCTTAGCAAATCATTTAGATTATGCATTTGCCTATGTGCTTCTTCTTTGATTTCATAAATAGCATCTAAGGCATAATGTGCTTTTTCAATTATTTTATCGCCTTCCTTTGTCGTTATTGCACCGGTTCTAGTTCGGCTGAAGATTTTTAATTTTAATTCATTCTCTAGTTTAGTGATTGCTTGACTCAATGCTGATTGACTTATATTTAAGGTTTTAGCAGCATCTGCTAACGATTTTGTTTTCGCTACTTCCACAATATAGCTTAATTGTTCTATGTTCATAGTCATTTATTTCCTTTAATAAAAGTTAATATAAATTAAACTATATTAACTTTTATTAAATATAGCAACTTGATATACTTATAGTCTAAATATATAGAGGAGATGAGGAAATGCAAGCAGCAGTTTGGCATAATATTAAAGATGTACGTGTAGAACAGGTAGATGAACCTAAAGTGTTACCCAATCAGATAAAAGTGAAAGTCGAATGGGCAGGAATTTGTGGGAGCGATCTTCATGCCTATCAACATGGATTAACGATGGAAGCGCATCCAATTAGTGGTCAAAAACCACCGCTTACACTTGGACATGAATTTTCAGGAACAATAGTGGAAGTTGGGGAAGAGGTAATAGGACATACAATTGGGGAAAGAGTGGCGGTTGAACCGTTAATTTATTGTGGAGATTGTTACGCTTGTAAAAGAGGATATTATAATCAGTGTAGTAAAGTAGGATTTGTTGGATTAAATCGTGATGGTGGATTCGCAGAATATGCCATCGTTGATGAAAATATGGTTCATGTTCTTCCAGAAAATGTATCTTATGAAGAAGGCGCATTAGTTGAACCAACTGCAGTTTCTTTTTATGCAGTGAGAGAAAGCAAGCTTAAAGCTGGAGACTCTGTTGCTATTTTTGGCGCTGGACCAATTGGACTATTAACATTATTATCTGCTAAAGCTGCAGGTGCTACACAAATCATTGTTGTAGATTTATCTGAGGAACGCCTCAATAAGGCAAAAGAATTAGGTGCTACTACCATAATTAATGGTCGCCGGGATGATATTGCTGATTCGATACTTCAATTAACAAATGGTGGTGTTAGTGTTGCATATGAATGCGCTGGGGTACAGGCAACTATGACAAATGCTGTTGCTTCTGTAAAACAAGGTGGGCAAGTGATGGCGATTGCTGTATTTGCTAAACCAGTGAGCGTAGATATGGGCCAGTTAATGTTTAAGGCAGCTGATGTGACATCTACCCTTGCCTATCGTCATGTTTTTCCAGAGGTTATTGAAATGATCGCGACCGGAAGATTAGATGTAAAACAAGTAATTACAAAGAAAATAACAATAAATGATATTGTTGAAGAAGGACTTAATCAATTAATTAACGATGTAAAACAGGCAAAAATCCTAGTAAGACCATCTAATATCTAATCTTTTTCATCAGCTCTAGAATTAGCTCAACTTAATATACGAGTAAATTCGATTTTACCTGGATTGGTTTCTACGCCATTAACAAGCGAACTAACGAATGTTGAAGCAATTAATGATGCATACATGGATCGTATCCCGATGAGACGTGCAGCTGACCCAGATGAAATGGCAGGTCCTGCATTATTTTTTGTTAGCGAAGATGCATCATATATAAATGGAGCTAGTCTAATTGTAGATGGTGTATGGGCTGTTAGTGGTTATCCAGATTTAAGTGAATTTATGTGATCAGTAAAATAATTACTCCTAATATTAATATTTAAAAGAAAACCCTAAAGAAATCAATAAGGATATCTTTGGGGTTATTTAATTAATAATAAAGATTCCTGTTTTTTGAAATAAAGGTATTTCATCAATCATATATAATTCGGAAACACAAAGTGAATTATCAAGAGGGAAAAGATATAAAGGGATCGAAAAGAATATAATTGAAAGCTTAAAATTAAAAGGAGGAGATTATTTGATAAATAGATCATTGCAATGGTTCAAGTGATGGTTAATGGTGAAGGATTAGACAAAAGGTATAAAAATGATTTGAAATATGGCGTATCGTTTGATTCGAGGATTATAAATAAGGGAAATTGTTTATTCCAATTATAAGAATCAAAATTGGTCATTAGTATGTTTATGAAGCCATGTAGAGTTTTGCTGTAGATACTTTATGGGATGTAAACTATATTAGGGAGAATACATATGAAATTTAAAATAGAGATTTTGCTAGAGAATAACGACGAGTTTGCTACCTTCTTAAATACTAAAATCAAAGAATTTAATAATGAAAATTCGAAGTTTCATAGAGAAGTACGAAAAAAAGGAGCGGTACAACCAATAAATATCATTGTACTAGATGAAAATAAACAATGGATCGGTGGTATACATGCAGAGGTCTATTGGAATTGGTTAGAAATTAATGATTTTTGGTTAAAAAAAGAATATAGAGGGGAAGGGATTGGCAAAGAGCTTCTCGAACTAACAGAAAAAATAGCTAAGGAAAATGGAGCTGAAAAGGCGTTATTGACTACTTTTGAATTTCAAGCTCGTACATTTTACGAAATGAAGGGTTACAAAGTAGTAGGCGAAATTAAAGATTATCCACCTGGTAGTAGTTATTATACAATGGTGAAATCACTATCTATGGGAAAACAATAGTATAAGTAAGAAAATGAAAAAATTTTTCTAATACTGTTAAAGAAAAATTTTTTGCTCTTCCATTTAGCACTTTAAAATTAATTATCCCTCCTGTTTGAAGAGGAGGGAAAAACGAATAAATGAACGATTATATCAAAGAAAATGGTCTTTTCCATTTAGTTAATCTTGGCTAAAGGTAACCACCCTGTTACGAGTCCACCACCATTGGAATGATTATCTACAGCAAGGTCACCTCCGTGAAGTTTTATGATCCTTTGTGATATCGTAAGCCCTAATCCGACCCCACCAGTTGAACGATTTCTTGATTTTTCACTGCGGTATAACGGTTCAAAAACTCGATGAAGATCCTGTAAATCAAAACCACGCCCTGTATCATGAATAGTAAATGTAGCTTTATTATTTTCTTTATAACATTTGACAAAAATTTTACTATGACGGGGTGTATGTCTAACGGCATTATCTAATAAATTGGTCATCACTCGTTCTAATAAATGAACATCACCTAAAATTATGCAATCCTCTGGCGAAAAGTCTATGTTGAAAGAGATATGTTTTTCATTCGCAATTGGATACAGGCTGTCAATGGATTTTTGTATTACGTCTACCAGGTCGATCCCATTTTTTTCAATCCCCATTTTTAAATATTCCATCTTTGTAAAAGTGAATAAATCCTCAACCAATCGATCCAGTTGTGCTGATTTTTCCTTGCAAACCTCAATATATTTTGCCACTTTTTCAGGTGAATGTGCGATGCCTTGTTCAAGACCATCCAAATACCCTCGTAAAGCAAATAATGGTGTTCGTAAATCATGTGCAACTGCGGAAATTACGAATCTTCGTTCTTCTTCTAATGCAACTTGTTTCCGAAAGGATTCGTTGAGTCCCCCAACCATAATTTTAAATCCGTCACGTACATCGGCAATTTCTGTGATCCGGGAGTTTGGCAATTGAACATCCAAATCTCCTTTAGCAATTTGTCGAGCGGCTAAGCTCATTTTCTCGAGAGGCTTAAGAATATGTTTACGCATCTCATATGCAATGATAAAAAAAGCTAGTAATAGTCCGGTAAACGCGGCAATAATCTGAATGTCTCTTGAATTCGGAAGGTAGATAAACACTTTTCCAAGCACTTTTCCATCCTGGATAATAGTAAATTGCTCTGTCTTCTTTAATGTATGGGTATCCTTAGAGTTAGAGCGAAAAATTTCCTGATCCGTTGCGGAAAGAATTTTCACATCCATGTTCATACTTTTTAATCTGCTTTGGAATTGATGTTGCCAATCTTGGTTCGTCCAGTTTTCTGTATTTGTTTCTATTAGGTGGACCGTTTCGGATAAATTTCTTTGCTGTGTATCATTTAGTTGAAAGCTAACTGTTTTTGTTCCAATAAGATGTGCTGCTACAAGAAATATCCACGGCAATAAGAGGAGAAGTAAGAAGAAAAGTATGATAAATTTTCGTATACGTATGGTCTTCATTTTATTCTCCCTTGAAACGGTAGCCAATTCCCCATACATTAATAATATATTGAGGATCATTTGGATCGAATTCAATTTTCTCCCGTAATCGGCTGAGATGGACTCGAATGGTATGCTTGTCACCAATTCCCTCCCAAAATTTGTCGAGTAATTGGTCATAGGTGAAAACGTATTTTGGGTGCTCAGCAAATAATTGTAGCAAGTCATATTCCTTCGGTGTAAGTGAGATACTCTTACCATTAATCAATACTTCTCTAGTAGCTAAATTTATAGCGATTCGACCATAATCTAATAGTTTACTATTGATGGCTTCCTGAGAATTGGATCTTCTTAATACAGCCTTTACTCTTGCTACAATTTCACCAGGTGAAGCATTTTTAACTATATAGTCATCCCCACCGAGACCTAAACCTCTAATTTTGTCTACATCATCACTCCGTGCACTTAAGAAAAGTATAGGTACATTACTATCTTTACGAATTCTCCGACAAAACTCAAAGCCGTTTTCTCCAGGCATCATTATATCAAGTAGGATACAATGAATTGGATTTTGTTCAAATACAGTGAGTGCATGAGCAGTATCATAAGCCGTTTTTACATGAAATCCGTCATTTTCAAAAAAATCCCTCATTAGCTCAACAATACTTTTGTCATCATCTATTACTAGAATTGTATTTATATTATTCATCAGAATTCCACCTTTCACTGTTTCCGCTCAATCAATAATAATATAAGTTTATCATTTTTCGATCTAGCACCAAGCGAAGCGAAACGTTTTGTGATGCTTTCTTGATTATTTTGTGACTATTTTACTCCTTTTTTTGAGATATTCGATTGTTATGCTTTCATTGTCAGTCGAGAAGAGAAGCTTCACAACGATATTAACCCATATTTAATTCAATTATAAACTAGAAAAGAGGTTTAATTATGCATATTCAGATAGTTTTGTTTGATGGATTTGATTTGTTAGACGCAATTGCCCCTTATGAGGTATTTACTGCTGCTGCAATGTACTCAAACGAAGAAGTAACGGTTGAATTTGTATCTGCAGAAGGAAAGCGAATCGTTGAAAGTGGAGTTAATCACGTAAAGCTTCAAGCGAACGGTAAACTCGACTTATTACATAAAGGAATCATTCTAGTACCAGGTGCAGCTGGATCAGTCGATAATGATGGACCAGATTCTATTCCTGTTAAATTGAAGCAAGCTTCTGAAACAGAATTAAGACATCTACTAAAAGAAGCGATAAAGAAACCTACGATCGTACTTTCTACTGTTTGTGGTGGGGCACTTATATTAGCAATGGATGGTTTATTAGTAGGCCGTCACGCAGTAACCCATCATATGGGAATGGAGCTTTTACGTGCAACTGGGGCAATTCCTATTCATTCCCGTGTTGTTGATGACGGAAACTTAGTTACCGCAGGAGGAGTTACTTCAGGACTGGATGTTGCTCTTTATTTAGTCGAAAGAGAACTAGGCCCACGTATTGCACTTGAAGTTGAACAGTTATTTGAATATGAACGTAGAGGTACTACATGGAAAGCAATAGGAGATATGCCTAAAGAAATACCACAAGATCATTCACCTGAACAAGAAACTAAAACCCTGGCCCCTAAATTGGTTCATGATGAAATGAATGTTGACGGGAAATGGAATACCTCTATTTCTACACCGATCGGAAAAATCGCTGCACTAATCGATATTGTCTTTAAAGATGGAAGAATCGAAGGTACGGCAAAGCAAGGAGAGGAAATCGTCCCTTTAGAAAACCCTGTTCTAGATGGAAATCAATTAAAGTGGATTCTTAAAGTTTCAAAACCTATGCGTCTTACATTAAAATTTTCCGTATCAGTAGAGGGCAATAAAATGTATGGTGAAGCAAAAGCAGGAATGTTACCTGTCTCCAAATTAACTGGATATCGTATGACACAATAGAAGGAGAGAGTCATGTATTCATTTATTGTATTTATACATGTTTTGAGCGCTGTATCTTTGGGTGGCTTTCTTGCTTACCCTTTCATATGGAATAGCTATGTATCTCAATTAAATAAAGAAATTTTAGTCGTTCCTAAAGTGATCACGAGCTATATTCGATTCGGTCATTATGCGTTAGTGTTACTCCTGTTTTCTGGAGCATGTTTGGTTATATATTACTCAACATCCCCCTCTGTTTTCTGGGTTGTCATCGCAATTGCTCTATTAGTTCTAATTGGTGGGCTTCTAGGAATGATTCATAAAAAATTGAGAGGTATAAATCTTGGAGGATTTTCAGATAAAGAGTTGATAGTCAAATTATTAAGCATAAAAAGAGATAGCATTATCATGTCCTTATTAATACTAGTAGCTATCTTTATTATGACAAATCGGAGTTTATTTTCCTAACTTTATGGAGGACTATAATGAGAAAATATATAATTGTAACCATTGTAATCATCCCTATGATGTGGATTTTTCATACTTTTTCAAAGAATTTTTTGGTAGATCCTACTTTCCAAAAATTTATCTCATATAAAGACCAAATGATAACTAATCAAGGTCTATGGGTCATTATGATTCGAATTCATATTATTCTAGCCATTATTTCTCTACTTACTGGTCCTTTAGGAATTCTTAAAAGATTAAGAGTTCAATCTATCCATTTTCATAGTTGGAATGGACGAGTATATGTTATGTCAATTATTTTAAATTTCATTCCTGGGGTATACGTTTCATTTTTTGCAACGGGTGGATGGTTTAGTACAATCGGTTTTTTATTATTAAATCTACTTTGGTTAGTAACAACCTTCCTTGGTTATCTATATATCAAAGATAAAAAAGTAAGCTTACATAGTCGTTGGATGATTCGAAGTTTTTTTCTTTCCTTTGCCAATATGACGATTTATATCATAGTGACTATCACACATTATATTTTACATTTTTCTTATGGAACATCATATTCAATAGCTGTATGGGCATGTTGGATTATAAACCTACTCGTTGCAGAATTAATCATTAGAAAAAAAGTATTATTTTAAACTAGTATTATATATAAACACAACAAAAGATTAGTAATTTTATTGATAGCAGTGTATGATTTGGTTAGGATTTTGATATAAGGATTGATTTAATGAAGAAAATGTATTTTATAATGCTTGCGGTCATTGCAATGATAGTGATTTTAGTTGTGTTGAATAATACAAATACAAAAAACGCTCAGGCTATATTTGTAGCTCCAACGGGAAATGATCATAATGAAGGATCAAAATCAAAGCCATTTCGTACACTAAAAAAAGCTGCTTCAGAAGCTAAGCCTGGTACGACTGTCTACATCCGAAAAGGTACATATCATGAAAGGCTTGTCATTAGACATAGTGGTACGAAATCAAAACCGATCAAGTTTAAAGCCTATAAAAATGAAAAAGTTGTTCTTAGTGGTAAAGGGGTAGACCATCTTTCAGGAGATACGGCTTTGGTGACAATAAAAAATAAAAATTATGTCACGATAATGGGACTATCTATTCAAGATTTGACGACGAATTTAGCCGACGAAACGGTAATGGGGATATATGTAACTGGCTCTAGTAGCCATATTACATTGGAAAATAACCATGTACAACGAATTAAAACTTTTGCAGATGATGGAAATGCACATGGGATTGCTATTTACGGTACCGGTCCGATGAATGACATAAATATTTTAAATAATACTGTTGAAAAATTAAAACTTGGTGCTAGTGAATCCATTGTTCTTAATGGGAATATTGATGGGTTTAGAGTGGAAAATAACCTAGTTCGTTATACGGATAATATCGGGATTGATCTAATAGGTTATGAAGGAGTTTCTCATGATAAAGATGCAGATTATGTGAGAAACGGTGTTGTCCAAGAGAATAAGATGTATGAAGTATCTTCTTTTGGTAATCCAGCTTATGGAGAGGAATACTCTGCTGGTGGTATTTACGTAGATGGTGGAAAAAAGATTACGATTAAAAAGAATACTATATTTAATAGCGATATTGGAATTGAAGCAACTTCTGAGCATGCAAATAAATATGCTGAAAATATAATAATTATAGATAATATTGTTTATAACAACTATTATACGGGAATATCGATTGGTGGATATGATGAGAATCGGGGAGGTACGATTCACTCTACTATTTCAAAAAATATTGTTTATCGAAATGACATAAAAGGACTCGATGGCGGACAGATTTTATTACAGCACGACATAAAAAATAATGTAATTGAAAAAAACATACTATCTGCTGGACCATCGCGTTTGTTTATCGTCAACGATTTTACTACGAATCAAAAAAATATTCTAAAAAGGAATGTGTTTCATAAGGAAAAAGGAAAAGCTGGTTTATGGGTATGGAAAGAGAAGGAATATACTTCATTTTCAGATTTTAAAGCTGCATCTAAAAGTGATGCGAAATCTAGCTATATAAACCCAAAATATAACAATGAAGATAACTATGATTTTACAATGGAAAAGGATTCACTTGCCAAAAAAATTGTAAAATAAAAACGGGCTACTGCAAATGATGTTTTTTGTGGAAAAATAGTTTGAACTATGAAAGAGAAGAGGATTTCTGTTATTGACAGAAATCCTCTTCTCTTTTTCTTTTGAGTGGAAATGAATGTATTTTTAATAAAGGTATTATTGCCATTGAACTCGAATAAGCAATGAAAAGATGTAAGGGAGTTGTTCAAAAGTATGGATGTAATACAGCGAAAGGAATGGAATGCTAACCATAAGAAGTTAACCGAAATTATTTTGAAATCAGAGGAACATTCTCAAGCCATTCAATTATTTCTTTCACAGCATGCATTATTGCACTCGTCCTCGGTGGGGAATAGTGGAAATCCAACTTTAGAAGATGAAGTATTAATTGATTTAGAAGAAAAATTATATAGAGAGTATCCAGTAGCAAATCGTGATACAAAGAATTCAATTGTATGGCATTTGTGGCATTTAGCACGTATAGAAGACATGACTATGAATATCCTTATAGCAAATGACGAACAAGTTTCAGTGAAAGGAAACTGGACCGAAAAAATGAATATAGATTTTTGTCACTCTGGAAATGACATGAGAGATGAAGAGATTGCTGAACTAAGTAAAAGCATTGATTTTGATTCATTAATTGCATATAGACAAGCTGTGGGTAAAAAAACACGTGAAATCATCTCTTTGCTGGAGCCAGGTCAATTCAATGAAAAAGTAAATAAAAATAGAATTAATCGACTGTTTGATGAAAATGCAGTCACTCAAGAATCAGCGTGGATAGCTGACTACTGGAGTAAAAAAACCATTGCTGGGCTAATTTTAATGCCTGCAACAAGACATAATTATTTGCACTTGAATAAATGTATTCGTATTAAGGAAAAAATTCAAAAGCGAATGAAGAAGTCAAAAGGGTATTGATTAGTATGAGACATTGTAGAAAATAATATGCTTAATAAAGATACAGCTAATAACTTTGAATTAATTTTTATAATAATAAAAAGGCTCTTAACTCAAACATTGTTCCTATTTGAGTAAAGTTATAACTATTAAATATCGACTGAGGATCGCTACACGTATCATTTTACTGAGAAGAGCTGCAATCTCCATAAGAACCGCTAAAAATCCTTTATTGGGAGTAAAAGCCGGCAGTTGGGCTTTTACAAAAGCAACAAACTATTCAAAAAAAGCCAATAAAAAATTACTAAGAAAAATAGTAAATAAACAGGTTGACAAACTAAACTGAATAATTTATAAATAAAATATCATAATTTTTAAAACTATTTGATAAATGGCCGGAGATAAAAGAGAAGCCATAGTCATTAAAAACATGAATTTTATGTTTTTTTGACTATGGCTTTTGTTATTCTTTCATTTATTTTCAGTCAAATAAGGAAGGGGAGATTGAGATGAGTTTTGAGGGATTAGATTCACCGAAGTTAAAGCGCTTTCAAAGGAAAATAACGCTTTTGTCTGCAGCGGGAACATTTCTTGATGGTTTTGATTTAACGGTAATTGCTGTAGCAATGCCACTAATTTTAAATCAATGGGATATAGGGCCAGGATTGCAGGGGTTGATTACTTCATCTGCTGTTATCGGTTCATTCATCGGAGCATTATGGCTGGGTAATTTAACGGACAAATTTGGCCGGAAAGCCATGTATGTTATTGATTTGTTAGCCTTTGTAGTGTTTGCTGCTTTAACTGCATTCGCTCAAGCACCTTGGCAGCTTATATTATTCCGATTCTTACTTGGGATTGGCATTGGTGCGGATTATCCTATATCCGCTACGCTCGTTTCCGAGTTTAGCTCAACCAAAAGTCGAGGGAAGCATAGTACATCACTAGGAGCAATGTGGTTTGTGGGAGCGGTAGTTGCCTATATTTGCGGAATATTATTAGCACCTTTAGGTCCAAGTGCGTGGCGATATATGCTTTTAGTCGGCGCTGTGTTTGCACTTATTGTTTTCTACTTTAGGGTAACACTCCCGGAGTCTCCAAGATGGCTTGCTTCTAGAGGACGCGAAAAAGAAGCAGAGGAAATTATGCTGAAAATTACTGGTAAAAGGGTTGTTATTAAACCGAATACAAACAAAAAGCAAAAATTACGTGATGTTTTTTCTAAATTATTATTTCGCCGCACTTTCTTTGTATGTGGATTTTGGTTCTGTTATGCAGTAGCGTATTATGGCATTTCTATGTATACACCTACTATTTTAAAACCATTTACTAATGGTTCGCAAATGTTGGCTTATATTGGGTCTGGAACTGTTAGTGTGTTAGGTCTGTTAGGAGCAATTATTGGAATGAATGTTGTAGAGAGGATGGGGAGAAGACCTTTAATTATTACATCTTTTTCAGGGCTATCAATCGCATTAATCATTTTAGCTCTTAATCCACATCCAACAATGGTATTTTTAGTTATTTTATTCAGTCTTGCTGTTCTTTTTGCGAATATGGGTGGAGGGATTCTTAACTTTGTTTATCCGACAGAATTATTCCCGACAAGTATTCGAGCGAGTGCTTCAGGACTAGCTACTGCAGTTAGTCGTATTGGTTCAATTTTAGGAATATTAGTCTTTCCTCAGTTGGTTGTTGCTTGGGGCAATAGTAAAGCATTATGGCTTTTTGCAGTCGCAGGTTTAGTTGGGTTAATTATTTCAGTCCTTTTAGCACCAGAAACTAAAGGAAAAAAATTAGAAGAACTAAATAATGAAGCTATATCAACACCAAATGAAGAGATAGGTGACGAGCATGGAAAAATGGCTTAGTCTTTGGTCCATTGGTCAAAATGGGAATATAAGTGATTTTACTGATATTATACAATCTGGCTTTGATGGAATTGAAATATGGGCAGAACACTCTTGTTCGAAAGAGTATTTAAACCTTGCCAAGAAATCTGGATTAAGAATAGGGTTACATTTGCCATTTCATGATTTGAATTTAGCTACACCTGATAAAATTCTGTATGAGAGGACCCATCAAATATTAGTAGAATGGTTAGCTACTCTTTCTCATTATGGTGGGAAGCATGCGACCATTCATGGAGGATATGCATGGTCATCAGAAGAACGTGACGAAACTTTAATCAGAGTACGCGAACGATTGCTCATACTAAGCGAGGAAGCGGAACAATATGGTATTGAATTATTATTGGAGAATTTAATTCCAGATTCATTAAATTATTGCCATCATTTTGCTTCAAATGTTGATGAATGGATAGAATTAATCCGATTTGCAAATATGAAAGCCTGTTTAGACATTGGCCACTTGGCTGTAATGGGAAATGATTTGGAAACTACAATTAAACAATTAGGGAGCTATTTAGGTGCAGTTCATCTGTCTGATAATGATGGGAAATCTGACCTTCACTTACTTCCAGGTGAAGGAATCAACCTATCAGCCGGATTAAATGGGTATTTGGCTAACCAAAAATTTTCAGGACCAATTGTTTATGAGATAAATCCATATAAATACTCATTAAAGGAGATCATAAACTATATATTAATGACTAAAGTATGATTATTGTTGGCTGTTTTCGTAAAGTTTGTTGTTTTGTCAAAGCCCAATTGCATGTTTACACTCCATAAGGATTCAGAGCGGTCTTATGGAGTTTTCAGCTCATTCCCTCGGGAAATGAAAGGGAACTAACCCTCTTATTGGTTACCGTACAGGCGCAATTTCCATCAACAGGGTAACCAAACCCTCCCATTGGTTACCGTACAGGCGCAATATTCATCAACAGGGTAACCAAACCCTCTCATTGGTTACTGTACCCCCGAAATTTTTCCCCTTCACGGTATTCATACACTCCCCTCAAGCTAGAGCCCTTTATTTACGGGCTCACAGCTTGAGGGTTATTTTTCGAAATAATGATCAATCACATAACAAAGTAAAAATTTATCCAATTTTAATTTTAGTCTTAGTGGTTTGATTTCTTTAATGAAAGCAACGAATATAACAATATTAATAATCAAATAATAATATAAGGATTGATAATTAGGAGGTTAAAGCTTGATGGCTTTTAAACAAAATACAAAATTAACTGCTACAGAAATTGCACAATTATGGTCTGCATATATGAATAGTAGTATGTGTAAATGTATTTTCACATCATTTCTTGCAACAGTAGAGGATAGTGAAATAAAGGAGATCATAAGTTTGGGGCTGGAAACTGCGAATAGTCATCAAAAAAAGTTAATTTCAATTTTTAAAAACGAAAGCTTTCCCATACCATATGGGTTCAAAGTAGCAGATGATGTTAATGTAGACGCACCAAGATTATTTTCGGACAGTTTTATGTTGTATTTTAGTTACAATATGGGGATTATTGCTTTTAATTTCTATTCGCTATCTAAGACATTATCGGTACGTTCGGATATCAACGAATATTTTTCAAATTGTGTTCAGGAGCTTGATCAGTTTGATACAATGACGAAAAATGTACTTTTGTCAAAGGGCTTATTTATTCGATCACCATATTTGAATCCTAAAAAAGAAGTTGATTTTGTAAATAATAAAAAGTTTATGGCAGGATGGTTTGGGGATAAAAGGCCCTTAACAGTAATTGAAATAACTAATCTTTTTACCAATCAACAAAGAAATGCGTTAGGGAAATCAACAATGATGGGATTCAGTCAAGTTGCGCATTCTAAAAAAGTAGGGAAATTTATGGTTAGGGGAAGAGAAATCTCTGCGAAACATGTTGAAATATTAGGTACTGTTTTAGGTGAAAATCATTTACCAATCCCAATGACATGGGATTCAGAAGTCACCGATTCAAAAATCTCTCCATTTTCTGATAAATTGATGATGTTTATGACGACAACCTTAATAGGTTTAAGTATCGGATTTTATGGAACAAGTGCTGCAACGAGTATGAGAAGGGATATATCACTTGATTTTGTAAGATTATCGGCGGAAATTGCAAAATATGCAGAAGAAGGTGCAAATATCATGATAGAAAATGGGTGGCTGGAAGAACCACCACTATCTGAAGATCGCGATAAACTTGCTAATACCTAACATGTTAAACTTTGTAGCATTATATAAAAAAAATAAGCTAGCAATTAAAATTTCTGAAGAGTTAGCTGAATAGCCAATATTTAAAAAAGTTGATACCCTTTAGTATAAATATGGATTGACTATTCGAAGCAGGTTGCTTGAATGACTATTACTTAACTTTATGAAAAAAGGGATATTTTATGAAATCCTTATTATTCTTCAAGTGATTCTACGACTTCTACAAAAGATTTTAATCCATCCCGTAGCTGATGCTCATTAATATAGGAATAACTTAACCGTATCCACGAGGTTTGTTGTTTTAGCGGATCACAAATTTGTCCGGGTACAAAAGAGATAGAGTGCTCGAAACATTTGGTTAATAACTTTTCAATAGAAATATGCTGAGGTAGTCGTACCCACAAATTTAGGCCGCCATTTGGACTAGTCCATTGCCAATTTGTTACGCTTAGTTCTTCTTCCATGATTTCTTTTCGGATAGAGATGGCGATGCGTAATTTCTCTAAATGCTGCTGCATCCGCTTTGAAGAAAAATAATGCAAAAATATTTTTTGGTTAAGAAGGGGTGAGCCATTATCAGTTAATGATTTTACAATCATGAGTGATTGCAAAAGGGAAGAATGACAAATAATAGCTGCAATTCTTAAACCAGGAGATATATATTTACAAAAGCTCCGTACATATATGACAGTTCCAACTGTATCGTATGTGTAAATGGGAGGCGGTGGTTTTCCTACAAAATAAATATCATGATAAACGTCATCCTCTACTAATAAACAACGATATTTCTCAGCCAATTCAACTAACTGTTTACGTTGGCTATTAGGTACAGTATAGCCAGTAGGATTATGAAAAGTCGGATTTAAATAAAATAAACGTGGTTTATAATGTTTCATCAAGTATTCTACTTGATCTAAGTCATATCCATTGGAATGGATATCGACACTAATAATTTTGGCCCCGTTCTCTATAAAAATATCAATGGCAGGGCTATAGCTAGGTCTTTCTAATAATATAATATCTTTTGCTTTGACAAAGGCTTCTGCGATTATATGAATAGCCTGTTGTGAACCAGAGGTTATTAACAACTCAGTTGCATCAATATGTTTTTTGTATTGGTTAATAAAGTACTTTGTCAATGATTCTCTTAGTTCTAAATCACCTTGCACAGTAGAATAGGATGAAAGAACCTTAGGGTAAAGGTCAAATACCTTCTTTACATAATCCGATAAGAAATGGTTTGGAAGAAGATTTGGATCGATTAATGCTTGAGAAAAATTATAAGTTACTGGAACTTGATGAATTTCACTTAAATGATTTTTTCGCACATAAGAAGAAACAATTGGATTTTCTAAGTTTTCGGTTTGCTTTGTTCCATTTGATTGGACATAATATCCTATTTTATCTTTTACGTAAATTACTTCATTTTTTTTTAATAATTGATAAGCTTTATGAACAGTTAATCGATGGACATTCATTTCTTTTGCCAATTGTCTGATCGATGGAAGCTTATGATGTTCGTTCCACACTTTTTGTTCAATTTTACGTAGAACGTATTGATATATTTGCTCAAAGAGAAATTCACCATTTCGAACCCCTTTTACCAATTAAATCCCCCCTTACTTTGATTTTATCATGAATAAGTCTCATCTGTTCTATTTACTCCAATCTGTTCTATTGCTTCTCGTTTAAGATAGAAACAGGGAGGGATATTATGATATTAGTTAATTATATGTTCATGTGCTTAATTTTTGGTACCACATTTTTAGCAATAAAAATAGGGATTGATGAAGGGTTGTCCCCATTTTTTTCTGCAGGAGTTCGCTTTTTTATTGCTGGACTACTTCTATTTCTCTTTATGGTGATGAAAGGAAAAGCGAGGATGCGGTTGTTTTTCCAAAAGGAGATGTTTATCACAAGTGTAGGATTAACCTTTGGTACGTTTGCTCCATTATATTGGGCAGAACAGTTTGTAACTTCAGGGATTGCCGCAGTTTTGTCTGCAACAAGTCCAATATTGATTATATTATTTCAGACAATTTTTTTTAAGAAAAAAGAAAATTTGAAGGTGTTTATAGGATGTTTGGTTGGAATTATCGGAGTAATCATCTTACTCCTGCCTAATTTTGTTATTAAAATTAGTTCAATGTGGTTCATTGGTTGTTGTATGATACTTGTGAGTGCAATGTTTTATGCACTAGGAACCATTTATACAAAGCACGTCGTTCAGAAATATAAACATGCATCACCGATTGCTTTAAACGCAACACAGATGATGCATGGAGGAATCTTACTATTTATCTTATCGCTTTTTACAGAAAACATTGATAATAATCAAATCTCATCATCTTCAATCATTTCTTTAGTGTATTTAATTATTTTTGGTTCAATTGCTGGACATAGTCTATATTATTGGTTGGTTTCTAAAACGAATTCTATTTTTCCTTCTACATGGCTATATATATCTCCACTAATTGCTGTTATACTCGGAGTGTTCCTTTATTCGGAATATTTTTCGTGGATAACTGGACTTGGTGCGCTGACCATTATGCTAGGAATCATTCTTATTAATTTTGATACATTGCTTACATTAGTAGGGAAGCGAAGTTCCAGTCCTCGTGAAAGCTGACCCCATCTATATGTAGCGGGGGTTAATCTTTATATTTTCATTATTGTTAAATTGAATTTCTATTGTTGCTCTAAGCGAGACAAAAGCATTTCCCAACACTTCATTGTGATGATCAATAATTTGCTTGGCACTTAGCGTATTTGAATCCCATGTTCGATGAGCATCCCTTACAAGTGTAACATTATATCCGAGACTAACTGCATGACGACATGTTGTATCTACACAATACTCTGTTTGATTTCCAGCAATAACAAGGTCATCGATCTGTTGAGCTTGAAGCATTTGATGAAGCTCAGTATGGTGAAATGAATCCGGTGTTTGCTTTTGTATGATTATTTCACCCTTTTTGGGGGCAATAGACGGATGAATTTCCCATGGAGGAGTTCCGGTTATGAATTCCTCATCATTATGCTGAACATAAAAGATTGGAATGCTAGAAGACCGTGCTTGATTTAGTAGGTATTGAATATTATTGAGAAGTTGTTCTCCATCGTATATAGGATTAGAATCGTCGAACATGGCATTTTGTACATCTATAATTAGTAATGCAGTTTTCTTCATTATCAAACACTCCTTTTGTAGATTACATTTAGGATTCGATATTTTGGCAAATATCCCTTCTAAAATAGTAAAAAGTCATATATATAATATGAATGAAAATGATAATAGTAGCGATAATTACTACTTTGCAAAATAATTACTATATTAGTGACGGCGAGTATTACAATATCCCAAATTAAGTTGCGGAGGTAGAGATGGGTAGAGAAGATTTTACCATTTTAAATGAATATTCTATTAGGAATATTCTGAGTGCTTCTAACATGAACCAAGGTAATACATCCAGTGCAAAACTGATTAATACTTCACAAGATAAGTATATTTTAAGAAAAATTAAAGATAAGAAACAAGCAATTACGGAATATCTTATTTCTAAGAAATTATTAAAGCATCAAATTACTTCTGAGATTTTATTATCAAAAAATAATCTTCCATTTGTAATTAAAAACAGTGGAATTTATAATTTACAGAGATATATTGAACATTATCCGATAAAAATTGAAGAAATAAATTTTTCTATACTAGGTGAAACAATCGCATTTTTCCACTCTGAAGCGGTAGATATTAAAGGAATTTATGAGCAAGAAGATCGATTTTTATTAAATCGTTTATGGAAGGAAGTTGAACATTCCATTCAATCTATAGAAATGAAAATAAAGAAGCAATTAGTGGAATTAATAAATGAGTGTTTCAACTATAAGCATAAAAGTAATTGTTATATCCATAGCCATTTAGGAATCTGGAATCTATTAATCAATAAAAATAAAATATATTTAATAGATTTTGGCGAGGTGAGAAAGGGTAATAATCATTTTGATATTGCTGCTATTCTTTCTTCAACTTTGAAAATGAATGATGAGGACTATCAAATCATTACTAATATAAATGAATTCAGAAATGGTTATTTAAAAAAATTTAACGATTTTGATTGGTCCATTCTTAGGGAGAACCTAAATCTTTGGTTTATTAGAGGTATGTTAGCTTTAATAATAAATAAAGGGATCAATCAAGCGACTCAAGAGTTACTGGAAAAAATAATGCATCAAAGAAATAAACTTGATGGCATACTAATGGATCATATTAAAAAAAAGAGGTAAATTTGAAAGACTATTTGACTTTAATAAAAAATTACATCTATAAACATATCATATGATTGAGGGAGTATAAATGATTGTAGTTCAAATTCGTAAACTTGCTAAAGAGATGATCACTGAATTTTTTTCTAAAAATTGGGGTAGCCCGCAAATGGTTATATCAAGTGGGATCTTTCAATGTGATGAATTAGATGGATTTGCCGTATTAGATGAAAATAATAGAATTATAGGTTTAATCACTTACATAATGGATCAGTCTGAATGTGAAATAATATCACTAGATAGTTTAGTTGAAAATAAGGGGATAGGTTCTAAATTAATACAAGAGGTGGAAAATCTAGCAAAGAAAAATAATGTTAGTAAAATTAAATTGGTTACCACTAATGATAATGTACACGCACTGGCGTTTTATCAAAAAAGAGGCTATCAATTAGCTGAACTATTAGTTGATGCTGTAGATTTAGCAAGAAAAATGAAACCTGAGATCCCTCTTGTAGCGGATAATGGGATTCCCATTCGAGATGAACTGGTATTAATTAAATGGTTGGATTTAATACACCATAATGAAAAAGTTGAATAATTAGTTACAAGGAAAAATTGGCATATAATAATTGATTATACCGTCATTAGTAAATGGACCAAATTGTTTATTGGGTTATTAAAGAGAAACCGTAAATATGGTTATACCTATATAAAAATTTTATATCGATAGAAAAAAATCTATTTTGCTTACTCTCATAGCAAGATGGATTTTTTTATTTTCAAACATAAGAGTCAGATGTAATTTTTAAATGTTGAACTTTATTTACATGATGTAAATAACTTCACAAAAAAGATATAAATATGTATAATGGCATTATCCTAGGTATTGAGTTTTCAACTTTAGAAGTTTTATATCATGATTAAATGGAAAGGATGATTATAGTGGGACGTTTATCAGGAAAAGTTGCAATTATTACGGGGGCCGCATTAGGAATGGGAGCAGCTGAAGCTAAGCTCTTTGCAAAGGAAGGAGCAAAAGTAGTTGCTACTGATATAAAGGATGATGTTCTACATTAAGTAGTAAATGAAATTAAGGCAAATGGCGGAGATGCTATCGGTCTAAAACATAATGTTATTTCAGAAGAAGAGTGGAAAAAGGTAATTCAAACAACTATTGATCATTATGGAAAAGTGGATATATTAGTTAATAATGCTGGAATTGCTAGTCCAAAAACAATGGCACAGATGGAAATGGATGAATGGAATAAAGTTATGGATATTAACTTAAACGGCTGTGTAATTGGGATGAAATATGTCATTCCAGAAATGCAAAAAGCAGGCGGAGGTTCTTTAATTAATATTTCTTCAATTGGTGGAATTGTTGGAATGGCAGGTTCTAGCCCATATACTGCGGCAAAAGGTGCTTTACGTTCTTTAACAAAATCTGCAGCAGTGGAATATGGAAAAGATAAAATACGAGTAAATTCCGTCCATCCTGGAATCATTGAAACACCAATGACGGCAGAATCGTTTAAAGATGCATTACCATTTTATAAAACATTCACACAGCTCCCTTATTTTGGACAACCAGAAGATGTAGCTTATGGAGTACTATTCCTTGCATCTGATGAATCACGATTCATGACTGGTGCTGAATTAGTTATTGATGGTGGTTGGACAGCAATATAAGCATTCTGAGTATAATAGTGAATATCTTTATGGGGTCTAGGATCACACGAAATACCACAAAGCTTTAAGATGGTATCGTGGGGTCTGCCCCTTTTATTTTGCATTGATTTTAAAAATGAATAATGTAGCTTAAAGCATGAATAAAATAAGTGTTCAAGGTCAGCTGAAAACAATCTAAAAAAAAGATTAAGAAAGTGGCCGACTTTTTAAACAAATTAATTTTATTCCTGATTATGATTTATTTTCATCGGATTATGAATATATGGACCTTTAATAGAAAGATTCATAAGTTGGAAGGCCATTTCACTCTCAGACAAATGCATCCCACTCTCTATCCACCAAATAATAACCTCTAAAAAAGCAGATTCAACATATTTAATAATCAGGCTTCGATTCGCTGTGAGATTCTCATCATTAGGTTCAATTTGATTAATCCCTTCTGATACAAATTCATGAATAATTTCCAATAACCTAGAAGTTAAATAAGGGATTCGGTTTTTTACCAGTAGCGCATTATAAAAAGGATAATTTTCACTAACTTGATGGAATAATTGAACAAAGCTGGGATGTGGTTGTTCATCTAGAAAATCAAAGTTACCTATAAATGATACTTTTTCATTTACCTTATCATGTAGTTCATTTAAGGTTTCATCAATACATTGATACATTAAATCATATTTATCTTTATAATGAAGATAGAAGGTAACACGTTTTACCGTTGCACGATCTGAGATATCTTGCACAGTAATTTGGTCAAATTTCTTCTCTTCCATTAATTCAATAAAAGCTTGCTTCAATAAACGTTGTGTACGTACAGCACGGGGATCTTTTTTTTCTGTGGGCATAAATACTTTCCTTTACAGATTCTTTTATTTAAATTTCCTATCTAGTTTATCATTTGTCATATTGAATGAAAAGTATCCTTTACTTATCTTAATAAACACTGTAAAGGAATAAAACTTATTCAGTACTGATCAAATGTTTGTTTTATATTCTTGGATAATTCTATAAATGAAATAGAGGTGAAATGAATCTTTTAGTCGAATCAATGAAAAGAAAGGAGTTGTTAATTAATTGGAAAATATAAAAAGCAAAGAAATAAATATAAATTTTTCTGGTAAATTAGTTTCACTTGGACCATTAAGAAGTGATTTAGTCCCTTTATATAATCGATGGAATAACGATTTTCAAACGACAAAAACTCTTGCAACCACTGGACCTGTTATTTTAGAAGAAGAAATAGCCGCATTTAAACAAATATCCCAAAATAAAAATTTCCTATTTTTTACCATTTACGAGAAACATACTTTACAACCAATAGGTAATACATTTTTATCAGATATAAATTATAAAAATCGCACTGCAGAATTCAATATAGTTATCGGTGAAAAAGATAGCAGAGGGAAAGGATATGGAACAGAGGTAGCAAAACTGGTTCTCGATTATTCATTCCAAACATTAGGTTTACATAATATTTTTTTAAAAGTATTTGAGTTTAATAAAAATGCGATAAGAGCATATGAAAAAGCTGGGTTTATAAGATGTGGTCGTAGAAGACAGGCACATTTCTCGCGTGGTCAGACATGGGATATTATCTATATGGAGGCATTAGCGAGTGAGTTTGAGAGTTCAGCTTTCCAAAATGATCTTCATTGAGATCGTTATAAAATGAAAGCGTAATCTTGGAGGAGAGAAAAATTTGAATCAGTATGGCAAAGAATTATTTAAAGGGGCAGCACAGTACTATTCAAAATATCGACCTATGTATCCACCTTCTTTAAATAGATATTTGATTAGAAAATTTTCATTGAACGGAGAGCAGCAGTTACTTGATTTAGGCTGTGGTACTGGACAGCTCACGTTGAGATTTTCTGACTGGTGTTGGAAAATTGTTGGAATTGATTTAGAACGAGAAATGCTAGAATAAGCAAAACGTCTGCAAAATGAAATGAGAGTAAATAATATCCATTGGTATGAAGGAAATTTAGAAAAATATAAGTCTGAATTTAATGAAAAGTTTAATCTCATAATCATAGCAAAGGCCTTTCATTGGATGGATCGTGTTAGGGTTCTAGATGAATTGTATGAACTAGTTACTGATAATGGAGGAGTTGCCATCATAGATCATTATGAACCTAATAAAAAACCGACACGATGGCAGGAACAATTAAATCAAGTTATAGAAAAATGGTACGGCAAAGAAAGAAGGGCTGGAAAAACGATTTATTCGCATCCTTCCATTTGTCATGAAGAAATACTTGCAAATTCAAAATTCAAACTTGAAATAGAAGATTTACCACCATTTGAAATTACTTGGACGATAGATGCAATACTTGGAAACCATTAATCGACATCTTTCGATTTAAAACGTTTTCTTAAGGATCATGTAGAAGCATTTGAAAACGAAGTGAAAGAAACATTACTAGCAATTAATAAGAAGGTGTATTTAAAGAAAGCCTGAACATATCAATCAAGCTAGGGATTAAGAAATAAAGGCCTTTCCGAACCACTTCAATAAAGTATAAAACTCTCTATAAATTATAAATATGCTCGCAAATTGTGGAGGATGAACATAATGAAGAATGAAGAACGACAGAAAGTAATTGATCTAACAATTGACAAGGTTAGTTTTCAATTACAAGAGGTGCATGATTTTAGTTGGTTAAAGGAAATTGGAGAAGTTTTTTGTGTATTTGATCAACAAGATTCAGGAAATATTGGATTCGGGTTGGCTAAAAATAATCAAAAATTCTTTGTAAAATACGCAGGAGCGAAACCAATTGATTATTTCGGAAATCCAGAGGATGCAATTGCTCGCTTATTAAAAGCAATTCCAGTCTATGAGCAACTAAAACATCCATATTTAACTAAAATGATTGATCATTTTTATACTGAGAATGGATACGCAGTTATATTTGAATGGTTTGAGGGTGAATGTTTGCACTCACATTGGTCATTTGGTGGAAAAGAAAAATACATAAACCCTCACTCCCCGTTTTATCGTTTTAAACATCTTGATATTAATAAACGGTTAAATGTTCTCAATATGATTTATTCTTTTCATGTTTTCGTCGAAGCAAAAGGATTTGTTGCTGTAGATTTTTATGATGGAAGTATTTTATATGATTTTAAAGATAATCGAATGAAAATTTGTGATATCGATTTTTATCGTAAATCACCAATTATAAATGAGATTGGAAATGATTATTGGGGTGCAGTAAGATCCAAGGCTCCAGAGGAGTTTATTCTAGGTGATCCCATTGATTCAAAAACGAATGTCTTCACAATGGGGGCTATTGCATTCGGGTTAGTTGGGGGAGAAATGGATCACTCAATTTCAAAGTGGGAAGCTGGTGAAAAATTATATGAGGTTGCAATAAGAGCTACTGAAAAAAATAGGGATGATCGTTATTGTACATTAAAAGAATTTTACGAAGCATGGCAAAAAGCTTTAAATTAAATCCATTATTATGGAAACACTTTTACAGACCAAAAAAAGGGTGTGTTTAAGATTAAGAATATTCATGAAACACAATCAGCTGACCAAGCAAATACAGGCTGGAACGAAGAAGATTTATATTCACCGGTAGAAAATTTACAGAAGATCGAAGCTGGAGGTGTGATAAAAAGAAATAGTTTTGACATTAGTAAGTTTCCAAAAGGAATTAGATATTTAGCCTATTTTTTGTTTAGTGGTATTTGCATAATTATTTTATTGGTGTTGATTATTAATTTCATCTATTGGTAAGAACTTGCTAATAAATTGATAAGTAACTGCTAGCATCGTTTCTCTATTTTGTGCAAATTATTATTAAAACTCAAAACTTGAAGGGTGAAACATAATGTATAAGAAGAGTTTGATAATTATTGGGGTAATACTGGTAATTGCAGTAGGATTATATATCTATTCAAACAATAGAATAGTTGAAAAAGAAGAAGCAATTAGTGAAAACATAGAAAAAACAAGTAGTATTGATAATATTATAAAAAAAGCTCCTCCAAAATTAGTGGAATTATTAAAAACGCCATCAAAACTTCCGTTTAAAGTGCATGAATCGGGAGCGGAATTGCATGATATGGTGTATAGAGGAGATAAAAGTGTAACAAAAACAACATTAAATGACGAAGAAAAAGCATCGAGAGATATGACAAGGATGCCATATAAAGAAGTAAACTTTGAGCAGATTTTTTTAGGAGATGAAATTAAACTATCCATTTTAGCGCAGCCTATGAATGCTGAGACAGTCTATGGAGAACCAACAGATATTAAAAAGATTCATATAAAAGATGGAAGTTTTGCAGAGTATATTGATTATGATTTTAATCAACATATCATATGGAAAGATCGTGAGACGAAAATTACCTATCTAATTGATATTACTCAATATGATAAGGAAAGAAAAGGAAAATTTTCTGAACAGGAAATTACTGAAATGATTGAATCCTTTAAATATATCAAATGATATTTTTGAGAATATGAAATAATTCAATTCGAAGGAGTAGTGTTGATAATGAATAGTCCGATAAAAAATAAAATTAATACCATTTTTGTACATGTCAGTAATTTAGAAAGGTCCGTTACCTGGTACTGCCAATTACTCAATCAAAAATTTAATTTAGCGGAGGTTTCTAGACCCGTTTACAATATTAAGCTGAATCATCATACTGGGCTAACATTAGATGCGGGACCATCTGATGTCATAAAGGAAATACGTCCTTCTGAAAACCCGTTGTTTAATTTTCATACAGATGACATCCATCAGTCCTATGATTTTGTTCAGAAACTGGGGTATCAAATACAATCGGAGATTGTTAGTTTTGATGATTTTGCCTATTTTAACATTTGTGATCCGGATGGGAATATCATCATGATTTGTACGGGTTAATGATATTTTAATTTAGTAACTGAAAAGGAAAAGTTGGCATAAATCGAAATAGAAATACTAGAAAACAAATATGTGTATTAAAATACAATCTAAACTATACCTAATGCGGTACTTAATAAAGTATCGCATTTTTTATTTAGACATGATGGATATCAATAAAAGTGCAAAAGGCATTATTTAATTACGAAATTAAATTGAAATTATATCGTTTTATACGATATAATCGGAAGTAACGATATAAAAAAGGAGAAAAATATGATACAAGATTTAAATAACTACTTTACAGATATATATTTTAATTTACACCCAGTTCAAGAAGAAAACATTTCCCATCAAAGTATCCGTATATTACAAATGGTTCAAAAGAAGAAAAATATAATGATTCGTGATATTGCAAATGAATTAATGATTTCACACAATACTGCTTCTGAACATGTAAAGAAGTTAGTGAGAAATGGCTGGTTATATAAAGAAAGGTCTGAGAATGATCAACGAAAAGTATTTTTACATTTAACAGATATTGGCTCATCCATTGTAAAAAAGCATACAGAGTTAGATGATAATAAGCTCCGAATAGTACTTAGCAAATTAACGGCTACTGAACGAGCAAAGGTAATTGAAGGATTTAAATTATTAAGTGAGGTATCAAAATAAATGTATTTATTGTTAAAAATTGCTTCTTCAGCAGTCATAATTGGTGTAGTAACAGAAGTGGCAAGACGCTTCCCAGTATATGGTGGGATCGTTGCTGCCTTACCGTTAATTAGCATCTTAAGTATTATCTGGTTAACTCTACAAGGAACGCCTAATCACAATGTTAGTCAATTTGCATGGGGAGTACTAGTGGGTTTACCTGCAACAGCAGTAATGTTATTGGTGATTTATTTTGGATTAAAGTATTCAATTCATTTAGTAATAGCAATTTTATTAGGAATCATTGCATGGGGGGTGTTTCTTCTTCTACAAAATTTGATCATGAAGGCATTTGCTTCGTAGTACATTTACTCATAGTCAATTGGCTGGAAAATTCATAATGGAGAGTTATAAAACAATTATAGTCATGAAAAAGATATTAATAGGAAAATAAACTTCTAGTGAATTTACTCTAAGAAAAGGGTTTTTATATCCATCTAGCGAATTGATTAAATAAACTGTATAAGAGATCTAATAATCTAATCGGTTTTTTCTATAATAGGTGAAATTACATGCATATCTATTTACCTTTTTATATCTTTTTAACGGCTCTCCTTACTCTTCTTATTTTTATTACCTTTTGTTTTCTAGCCATCGGCAATCTTATAAAAAAGAAACCGTTTCCGATAAGACTTTTTACTATTTTTTTATCTAGTATAGTAGTAGTTACTTGTCTAATTTTGTATTCAAATTATTTTTTTACTTTCGGTAATCTGAAAGGAGAATTTTTTAAAGGACCTGTCATTTCTCCATCTGAAAAATACGTAGCCAATGCGTATTACATGACGTATGGTGGTGCCGCAGGAGGCGTAAACATATGGGTAAATATCACTTTTAAAGAGGAGAAAAATAAAATAAAGACCGTTTATTATAGTGATGCCAAAAGTGATTTTTCGATTAATTGGATAGATGATGATACTCTACTTATTGTCAATAAAGAGCGCGGGTATCTGAATTCAGATCGAAGTATAAAATTGAAAATTGGCAAAGAAATTTATCATGAAAACGGATTGGCCTGTCGTAGTTTACTGATGAAGACTGAGTTTGAAACCTGTTATCATAATTAATTCATTATAAATGTTATTTTAAACATTTAACTTTGATAAATAAGATAGGAGGAAATAAATGTCGGAGTATTATTGGGATAGTCAGATAGAATATTTAAAGAGAACAAGAGATTTATATTATAATGACGATTACCTAGAGTTTTTAGTCAAATCCGTTTGGAGGATTACAGAATCAGTAAATATCATAGATTTTGGTTGTGGTTTTGGATACTTAGGGCTTAAACTACTCCCCCTATTACCAGAAGGTTCAAGATATACTGGAATTGATAAAGGCAAACAGCTTATAAAAGAGGCTAGGGAACTTTTTAAGCCATTACCCTATGATGCAGAATTTATTGTTGCAGATATGAATAATATTGAATTGGATAAGAAGTATGATATGGCTGTTTGTCATGCATTTCTTTTACATATAGCAAACCCAAAAAGAATGTTACAAAAAATGGTTCATTCATTAGTTGATAAAGGAAAAATCATCTGTTTCGAACCGCATTGGATTTCCAATATGGCATCGTTTTATATGGATGGATATGATCAATCACAAATGATTCAGCTAGGCGCACTGCAAAAATTATTTGAAAATGATGCGAAACAAGATAGAAAAGATGGGAATATTGGAGCAAAAATACCAATCTATTTAACCGAACTAGGTGTGGAAAATGTTCAATGCAGAATTAGTGATAAAGTGAATGTACTTTATCCAAATATGAATCAAGAAGCGAAAGATAAATTGTTTTTTTCATTTAAGGAGGACGGTATAGGTGCGAAACCCCTTGATAAAGAAACATTTATTGATGGTTTGATTATGCGAGGATTAACAATTAATGAAGCAGAGGATCAGTTTAATGCGGAATTCTTCTTTTCCCAGACGTTTAATGAAGATTCCTCACTAACCTATGCAGCTCTTATGAGAATAACGTATGGAGAGGTTAAATATATTTAGTTTTCCTAATAGTCAATCAAATGGAGGCTATTTCTTAGAAGGATAAAAATATCAAGTTAAAATGATACAATTAGATTCATTATTCGTATTGGTACAATAATGAAGAGGATGAATATGTGGATGATATTCTCATGTATCAATTAGTTTAATTATATAAGGTTTTAATAGTGTGTTTCTTGAAGTAAAGATAATGCAGGTAGGAATTTACAGCATTTTTATTTAAAAAAATAAGTTTTATTTTGTATAGGAGCATTTTCTCATCATGACATAGAGAAAATGCATTTTTATTGTGAAATCATAATTACTAGTCACCACGTAATAATATCTACAAGAAGGGGATTCTCTCAATTACCAAGAATACATATTAAAAGATTTGTTTTTCATACATAATATCTAATCTCTGTCTTCAATATCTCGAATGAAAAATATAAATATAATAAAAGAATGTTTTGATGCTGGTATGTTCAATTTGAGAGTAGAATTCGCAGAAGGGAGATCTTTTAAGCTATGGAAAGACAGAAGCCTAATTTATTATTAAGAGTGAAAAATCTAGACCAGACAGTAAAGTTTTATTCTGATGTTGTTGGATGGTATAGTGATTGGGAAGATGTGAACAAACGGATTGCTAGATTAAATTTATCGAATGGTGAACCAATAGCCATTATCACAGAAAAAAAAGATTTAGACTGTTCTCCATATCTGGAAAAAATATTTTCTGAGCCTTTACCTAAAGGGAAGTTTTACATAGTAACAAAGGATATAGAGAATTTGTATCTTCGTTTAAAAAAGATTAACCAGCTAAAGGTTGAACTTATCATTGAAGAAGGATTTGGCCAGACGCTATTTATAACAGATCCAGATGGTTATATTCTTTCCCTTTGGGAGGAGCTTTTTCTACCAGATAATGAAATACTTGAATTATATAGAAATGGTATACAAATGTTAGAAGATTCGATTCGTGGTTTGAATGAAAAAGACTTTGATCTGGTTCGAGCAAAAGGGAAATGGTCCATTAGACAAACAATATTTCATTTGATTGATTCAGATATCACAACACTACATAAAATTAAATTTGCATTAGCAGAATCTGGACGTGATTATATTAGAAACCCATATGATCCTAATTTATGGGAGTTAGGAACGAATTATCGTACAAGAAAAGTTAATATAACAATTATGTTATTTCGATATCTTAGGGAACATGTGCTGGAGCTCTGTGAAGAAATTCCAGATGCACTAAATAGGAGCGTTTTAGTAAATGGTAGTAGTAAAGAAGAAGTAAGAAATATGATAAAAATGGTTGCTGGGCATGCTCGTGGGCATATACAACAAATATGGGAAACAAGAACTGTTCATAAAAAATGATCATTTATTGCGTAGCTATTATTCTTGCATCTTACTAATTCTACACTTAAGAAAATAAAAATACGATGGATATTAAATTTTCCGGGAGTGATCATTAAAATGTTGAAGTTGTTTCAGTATAATTGGCAAGTAAGAGATGAATGGTTTAATTGGTGTGCAAAAATTTCTGTTGATGAACTTCAATGCACGCGAGTAGGGGGTAGAGGAAGTATTTTACGTAATTTATTTCATATTGTTGATGTTGAGCAGGCATGGATTAGAGGATTAAAAGGAAAAACTGAGTTTCATTATAATTTTAATGATTATCCGTCTCTTAAATCTATAAGAGAATTATCTATAAAATGTCGACCTGAGGTTGAAGAATACATTCAAAACTGGTCCAATGATATAGAGAATCATAAATTGGATGAATTTACCTATGGTGAGGTGATCCATCATGTTATCGCTCATGAAATCCATCATATCGGTCAATTATCAATATGGGCTAGAGAAATGGGGGCTGTACCTGTTTCTTCCAATTTAATTGGAAGAGGAATATATGATAGATAATTTTTTTGAACAATGCCTCTATTAATTTAAATGTTCAATTTCGTTCAGGTAACATGTATATGTGAAAAATTGATTTCTTGTGTAGATGAATGAAATAAAAATAATTTACACTCAACACTACAAAAATATCATCCGATGGGAAATGTAAGGCTTCGAATAAAGTAATAGCCCTTTTTTAACCGCAATATATAATAAAAGTCATAGAAGAGTATCTTCTTTCCCGATCCACCCCAAAAGTAGCACCCGTTGTTATAGGGAAATTGTCTTCTAGTTTTAATATAAGCTTATTTTATGTTTGTTGTATAGATTGGCAAGTTTTTATGAAGTCTTTATAAGGCATTGTAAAACAAAATATTGTATTCATTTGAATGTCTGTTCAAATCTTAAAATCTAAAGAGCGCCTTTATATCAAAGACGCTTAAGAATTTATTTATTTAGGTCTTGTATACCAGGACTGTGCTCGTTTGGCATTTCTGGTAGCATTGGAACTGGATATCCTTTTGGTGGTGGAACTACTTTTAACTCGCCGTCATTTCTGCTAGGAGACTCTCCTTGGAAAATTTGTCCCATTAATGTTTCATCTAATCTAAAATTAAATTGTGCATTATGGAATCCCATTTCTACATATTTTCTACATTCAGGATACTTATTGATATCATAATTTGGGACTGGGAAGATTTTCGCCCAATCAACACCAAGGGTTTCTAATGCTTTAGCGAACGCATTTTGGTGGGCATTATCGCGAACAATTAGAAAAGCTAAGGTTTCTCTAAAAGTTTTATTAGAACTCATTTCATATATTCTCGTTTTTTGAAGAACTCCTGTAGATTCTAAAACAACATTATCTAATAAATCACTAATTAAATTTCCGTGGCTGTATACATAGTTACCATTCCAGGGATTTCCCGCAGCATCCACAGGGAGAGAGCTTTGTGCACCCATAATAAAATGATGGGGATTTGCATGTTTAATTGCTTCCTCTAAAGGAGCTCCCGAACCTCCAGCTCCAATTGCTTCTTCACCTGAACCATTTAATAATTGATTTATTGTCGTTTGAACTAGCTCCACATGGCTAATTTCCTCAAGGAAGACTCCTCGAATTAAATCACGAAACTCTTTTTGTTTTCCGCGAAAGTTAGAACTTTGAAAGAAAAATTGCATCATCGTTCTCATTTCACCAAATCTGCCACCCAATGTTTCTTGCAAAACCTTTGCTGCAGAAGGGTCCGGTTTATCAGGAACAATAATATTAATTAAATCCTCTTTATAAAAATACAATGGTGTACCTCCTTTGATAGTAACTGTTTGACATAGTTACTATTTGTTTTATACATCGAAAATATCCTTATTAATGCGATAAAAATCTTTGGATAAACGAATGCTTTAAAGTATTTAGTGAAGGTAACAAAATTTGGATAAAATTCCTTCCAACTGCAAATAATTGATTTTATATGATGAAAGAACGGAGGGATGATTATGACTAGTACTTCATCTTTAACTCGAAATATATGGTCAGGTATTTTATTTGGAGTTGGTTTAGTTTGCTTTTTGGATGAAACGATTTTTCATCAAATATTATATTGGCATCATTTTTATGACAAAAGTATATTAAGTATTGGTCTGGTTTCAGATGGGTTATTCCATGCATTTAGTTGGTTTGCAACTATAGGTGGGCTATTCCTTTTAGCAGATTTAAGGCGTAAGAACGCATTTTGGTTAAAGAGGTGGATTGGAGGTGTGTTTCTTGGGGGAGGGGGATTTCAGTTATACGATGGAATTATCCAGCACAAACTGATGAGAATTCATCAAATTCGTTATGTGGAAAATTTAATCATTTACGATCTATTATGGAACATCATTGCATTAATACTACTTTTAATAGCGATCATTTTATTATTCGTGAAAAAGAAGGAAATATCAGTAAGGGGTAAAACAGCAAATGAATAATGAACATATGGAACATTTTAAAGTCACTATTGCCGAACCTTTCTTATTAATATCTTTTATATTGCTATTTTTTTTGTATCTTATTGCATGTATTGTATCCAATCGTCATTATAAACGCTGGTCTTACTTCCGTATATTCTATTGGGGGCTAGGAGTACTTTGTATGGCAACTGTAGCTATAGGTCCATTAGCAAAAAGTGTACACAGCAATTTTACTGCTCATATGTTTGGTCATTTACTGCTAGGAATGCTCTCTCCCTTATTAATCCTCCTATCTGCTCCAATGACACTTTTTTTAAGAACAGTAAGAGTAAAACACGCACGTTATATTACAAAGGTGCTAAAGAGTTTTCCGATTAGGCTGATTTGTGATCCACTGACTGCTTCTTTACTAAATGTGGGTGGACTATGGCTTCTTTATACAACAAATCTCTTTTCGCAAATGCATCAAAATCTCCTCCTTTATTTATTCATCCATTTACATGTCTTTATTGCAGGATATGTATATACAGCTGCTTTTATATATATTGACCCAATACCTCATAGAACAAGTTACATGTACCGAGGAATTATTATGATCCTTTCAATGGCTAGTCATGGAGTCTTGTCGAAATACATATATGCTCATCCACCTAATGGAGTAACAACAACACAGGCGGAAATAGGAGGGATGATCATGTATTATGGAGGAGATTTAGTAGATATTATATTAATATATATTTTCTGTCTTCAATGGTATAAATCAGCAAGGATAAAATCAAATTTAGTTAAGCAAGTCAATATATAATTTTCATTCTGTTCAAATGAAAAAAATGAAGGTTAGTTTCTAATCTTTAATCAATTTAATGAAAATAATTTAAAAAACACACCACATTTTATTCAACTTGAGGATTGAAAGCTAATGTCAATAAAGAGAGGATTAATCCACTAATTGTAGAAGGATTAATTAGTATATTTATAGAAATAATATTTTATTGAGTTTTATAATAAGGCTCTTATCTCACGAAAACAGCCTATAATAAATTGTGCATATATTAAAATGTTAATTATCAATAACCTGTAAAATACGTTAATTAAAGAGTTAGGGGATTACAAATGGCATATTGTAAAGTTCAACAAGCTGAAATTTATTATGAAGAGATGGGACAAGGTACACCGATAATAATGATCCACGACTATTCTCCTGACCATCGATTAATGACTGGATGTATGGAGCCTGTCTTTACAAATAGAGAAGGGTGGCGACGTATTTATATAGATTTACCAGGTATGGGATTAACAAGAAACTACCATGATATAAGTTGTTCTGATGAAATGTTGAACGCAGTATTAGAGTTTATTAATATTGTTATACCTGAACAAGAATATCTAATTGTTGGGGAGTCTTACGGTGGTTATATTGCACGGGGAATCATTGAGAAGCAACCAGAAAGAATAATTGGTGCAGCATTTATATGTCCAGTCATTAATCCTAGTCCAGAAAATAGACAAGTGGAGGAACATAATATTTTTAAAATTGATAAAAAATTTATCCAGAAGCTTTCGAAAGATGAACTAGCAGATTTTACAGATAATCAGGTCATATTAAATGAGTACACTTGGTTACGATACAACAATGAAATAGTAAGTGGGATTAAAATTAGTGATGAGGAGTTTTTAAATAAGGTTAAGAAGCAATATGGTTTTTCCTTTAAGCTAGATCAATCTCATTTTACTAAACCTAGTTTATTTCTATTAGGTAGACAAGATTCCACGGTTGGATATAAGGATGCTTTAAGCCTTACGGATACGTATTCACGGGGAACGTTTACTGTCATAGATACAGCTGGTCACAATCTCCAAATAGATCAACCACAAATTTTTAATCATGTAGTCAATGAGTGGTTAGACAGAGTGTTAAATGATTTTTTATCCAGAAAGAGTGAAAGTTAGAAGCTTAAATGACTTTGAAAAGGGAGAATGTAAACTAAAATAAGTGGAGTTTATATTTTTGGAAATCTGATTTTAATACATCAATTGTATAATGATGGGAGATACTTTATTTGGCTTTTCACTACATTATTACACAAGGAAAGAAATAAATTGGATGAAAAATATTTCGGTATAGTCCATCTTCGGCTTAAAGAATAATATGTAAAAAGCTTGATTATATTTTAAGAATGATTTAATATCAATTATAGATATTAAAGATCTTTAATATAGTAATGGAAGGGTAAGACCATGAAATATTCTAAAGCTACAAATTACGCATTGCATACAATGGTATATTTAACATTATCACCAAAGGGTAAAACAGTTGGAGTTGAACAGTTAGCTAAAATTCAAAATCTCTCACCTACATACCTTTCGAAGATATTAACAAAACTTGTTAAAGCAGGATTAATTGAATCAAATCCTGGAGTTAATGGAGGATATAGCCTTGCAAGACAGTCCAATGAAATATCATTTTTAGATGTCATTCAAGCCATTGAAGGTCAAACGACATTATTCAGTTGTTCATTAGGTCATGAAAAATTATCTAGAAATGAAGATTGTTTAATTGAGAATGTGATGCTAGAAGCAGAAAATAATATGAAGAAAGAGCTAAGTAAAAAATACATTATTGATATTGCTGAGCAAATGAATGTAAAAAATGAAAAATAATTGTAATGGTTAATCATTTCAATTATTTTTTCGCTTAATTATAGATATTAAAAGTCTATAATATACTTAATTGAGGAGGAGACAAAATGTTATTAGATTGTGTTGTAATTGGTGGAGGACCTTCAGGTTTAAGTGCTGCACTTGTACTTGGAAGAGCAAGAAAAAACATCATGCTTTTTGATGAGGATAAACCAAGAAATGCTGTTACTCATGAATCTCATGGGTTCATTACGAGAGATGGTATCAAGCCTTCTGAATTTAAAAAAGTGGCTAAAGCCGATTTAATGAAATATCCCAATATATCCGTTCATAATCAACGAGTGGTAGATATCAAGAAAGAAAATAATTATTTTCTTATTTATTCAGCAGATGGGAATACTTTTCAATCTAGAAAGGTTATATTATCTACTGGCCTAAAAGATGTCTTACCTAATATTAAGGGGATAAACAAATTTTATGGAACAAGTGTATTTATTTGCCCATTTTGTGATGGGTGGGAGTTAAAAGATCGTGCATTAGTTGTTATAGGAGAAGATGAGCGCGTATTCCATCTGACAAAACTGATTTCTAACTGGAGTAAGGATATTATTGTTTGTACAAATGGGAACATTGTGCTCACTGCGGATCAGAAACAGTTATTATTATCCAAAAAAATAGTAGTTACTGAATCCGAAATATTATCTTTAGAGGGTGTAGACGGAAATTTAAAAAGGGTTTTATTTAAAAATGGTAAAGAAATAGTAAGAGATGGTGGCTTTATGGTTACTGGGTTAGAACAAGCATCGCCACTCGCTCAAAAATTAGGATGCTTAATAAAAAAGAATGGCGGGATAGATACGGATGAATTTGGACGTACGAGTGTTGAAGGAGTTTACGCTAGTGGAGATAATTCTCTTTCAACATCTCCTCAATTAATTACGGCTGCAAGTGAGGGGAGCAAAGTGGCTTCGCGAGTAATCTTAGATTTAATAGATGAAGATTTTTAATTGGTTCTACAATCTTTATTAATGGGAGCGTTTTTTTTTTTTAAGAACGCTCCTTTAATTATATTGTAGAAATTATTGTTAATATTGGGGGTGTAAAAGCTTGAAATGATCTTTTCTTAAAAAATGTTCTTATAGAGGAATTTTTCCTCATATCGTAGAAGTAAAACAAGAGCAAATCTATTTTAAGTATATAGGTATTCCAGATGTAAATCTAATAAATGGTATCGATATGTATAAATTCAATAGTAATTATAATTGATGATTTTTTTTGAAAGATTAGTAGAAAAACTACAAATATTGTTTAATATGCATTGGACGCTGAAAATTGATTGTAATAAAGATTGGAAATGAACTTGAAAAATACAAGCTTCATAGTTGGCTAGGGAGAGTAAGACCAGTGAAATCTTGGATTGCGTCAAAGTTAATGGGAAAACAACATTAGTGTTTGGATATCAAGTCGTACAAAAGAAAACTATGAATAAGTGTTGAGATATGTTGATACTTGCTATTTAACATATTTTTTTGAAATGTATTTAAAGGAGGAACAATATGGAACGTCTAAATACAAATTTTGAAGAATACGATGATCCGATCCTATATGATATGGAAAATGAATTATATATTGAGGATGTGCCTTTCCTAATGAAAGAGGCTTTAAAAACAGTAGGTCCTATCATTGATTTAGCCTGTGGAACAGGTAGGGTAACCATTCCACTAGCAAGTAAAGGACACCAACTAATTGGAGTCGATGTACATAGAGGAATGCTCGATGCAGCTAGAAAGAAGGCAGAAGAGCTAAATTTAAACATAAATTGGGTAGAACAAGATTGTACGAAACTGGATTTAAATATAAAGAGTCATTTAATCTACTCAGTTGGGAATTCATTTCAACATTTTCTTACAAATGAAGACCAGGATGGATTATTATCCTCAGTAAATAAACATTTACATAATGAAGGTATCTTTATCTTTGGAACAAGGTTTCCGAGTGTTGATGAGTTGTTACAATCAAGCACTGAAGAATATTGGAAAACTTATATTGACAGTGAAACACAATATCCGGTTGACGTATATACTGTTAGTAACTATGACTCCTTAAATCAAATTCAACATTATACAACGATTAGGAAGTATAAAAATAAGAATGGAGAAATAATTAACGAAAAAAGAACGAACATAAATTTGAGATATGTTTTCCCAAAAGAAATGGAGAGAATGCTGCTTGTCAACGGCTTCGAAATTATTCATCTCTATAGGGATTGGAAAGAAACTCCTATAACTAATGATAGTTATGAAATGATCTATGTTTGTAGGAAAATAAAATAGTATAATTGGGTACATATTGATGAAAAGGGAGTTGTTTAAATGGATTTACGTTATCCAATAGGAAAGTTTAATGTTAATGGGAAGGTAACAACTGAAATAATAGAGCAGTGGATAAAAGAAATAGAAGAGCTTCCAACTAGATTAACAGAAGCAGTTGAGGGTTTAAATGATGTTCAACTAGATACAGCCTATCGTTCTGAAGGATGGACGATTCGTCAGGTGGTGCATCATATTGCTGACAGTCATTTAAATAGTTATACTCGTTTCAAATTGGCTCTCACAGAAAACAATCCTACCATTAAATTGTATGAAGAAGGAAAATGGGCCGAGCTCCCAGATTCGAATTTACCAGTAGAAATTTCTTTGCAACTAATTGATGCCTTACATAAGAGATGGGTGTATTTATTACGATCCATGATTTCGGAAGATATAGAGAAGACTTTCTATCATCCAGAATTTGGAGATATGAAGTTAAGTGTCAATATTGGCATCTATGCTTGGCATGGAAGACATCATGTTGCCCATATTACAACTCTTCGTGATCGATTAGACTGGTAAGAAGAGGTTATTTTTATTAGAAATAATAGATAACTATACAATAATAAATAAGCAATGTAAGGTACAAAAACTGATATTTCACGAGAACCCACTTTTATTAAAGTAGGATAATCTTTTTTATTTAAGGGGTGTCTATTAAGGATTTAGAGCTTTTACTTTTAGACATCCCCCATTTCTAGTGAAGGTTATGATGGGAAACCTTTATTCTAATGAACTTTGAACGTTTCATAATTGTCCCTAAAGTATGAAATAATAAAGTCACGGAAATCCCTTACTGTAGGAGATAATTTTGAATCTTTAATCCAAGAAAGCCCTACCGTAAATGTTGGATCAGTATCTGCGATTTTCACGTAATTTAAATCGAGTTTTTTACATACTGAAATCGGAAGTATTGCGACGCCTTGATCAAGTTTAACTATTTCTGTTAATAGATTAGAGTCAACCTCGAAATTATTAATGGGGGTAAATCCCGCTTTTTCACAAAGATTCGTTGTAAAGCTTCTATATTCCTCATTATTAGCTAAGGCAATAAAAGGCTCATTAGCAACTTCGCTTAGAGCAATTTCAGATTTACCTACTAGCTTATGATTGGAAGGCAGAACGAGAACAACATCCTCATCAATCAGTACAAAACTCTCTATCTCTTCATCTACTATAGGTGGCCCTGCTATTCCTAAATCTAAATCTCCCTTTTTTAAGCCTTTCAGAATCCCGCTCTTTAATCCGATTCCCTGTTGTATTTTTGTATTAGGAAATCGTGAAATATATTCACTTATAAGTCCTGTTAGGAATCTAGGATTCGAAATTGAAATTTTGATGGTACGTATCTTTTCTTCATCTTGCGATTGTATTTCCATTTTTGCATTTTCAATTTCAGTAAAAATATTGTTTACATGTTTTAAGAAAATTTTTCCTGATGAACTTAGCTTAATATTCCTCCCTTGTCTGATAAATAATTTAGTACCTAATTCATCTTCAAGTCTTTTAATTGTAAGGCTTAAGGAAGGCTGAGCAATTTTTAGTTGCTGGGCAGCTTTAGATATATGCTCTGTAAAGGCAACGGTCTGAAAGTATTTTAATTGAAGCAGCTCCATGTAATATGTTACATCTCCTTCATTTATTAGAATAAATATATTTATATATTATTATGTATTAGATTAAATGTAAAAGTCGATTTAAAATATAAAGGTAGGTAATGGAAAATAGGACAAGCTAAAGAGGAAAACGATAAATCTTGATCAAAAAGTAGAGGTGCTATCCAGATGAAAAAAGATGAAGTAGTTAGACAATTTACAACACCGTTGGACGCGGGGGCGTTTCCATTAGGTCCATATCGTTTTTATAATCGTGAATACTTAAATATTTTATATAGGACTGACCTTGAAAAATTGAAAAAAATTGTTCCTGAACCATTGGAGGTTAAAGATCCACTTGTAAGGTTTGAAATAATGAAAATGCCTGATGTTACAGGCCTAGGATCATACACTGAGTGTGGTCAGGTCATTCCCGTAAGCTTTGAAGGTGAGGAAGGTGACTATCTTCATGCCATGTATGTAGATAGCTTTCCAGCAATCGCATCTGGCAGGGAAATAGCAGCATACCCTAAAAAATTGGGTAAACCAAGTCTTTATGTTGATTCCGACACTTTAGTAGGAGTATTGGATTATGGTACTTTGCGAGTAGCAACCGCAACCATGGGGTATAAGCATTTTCCGCTTGATCATACGGAGGCGCTTAAAGAGATCGTTAAACCAAATTATATGTTAAAAAAGATGCCAGGGTACGATGGATATCCAAGAATTTGCGAATTGGTCAGAAGCCAAATTACAGATATTAAGATCCTAGGGGCATGGTCAGGTCCTGCAAGACTGGAGTTGTTCGCACATGCGCTTGCACCGATGGCAGATTTGCCTGTATTAGAGGTTGTATCTGCTTCACATATCATAACTGAATTATCCCTAGCCAGCCCGGAAGTTGTTTATGATTATTTGGCAAAATAGGAGAAAGGAACTTATATGATGATTCAATCAAAAATTACACTGCCTGACGAATTACAAAGGTTTAATCCTGTAACTGTCATAGGAGCAGGTACAATTGGAGTTTCTTGGACTGCATTGTTTTTAGCTTACGGACTAACCGTACGTGTAAATGATCCACGTCCAGATGTAAAAGAAGTGGTACTTAATGGAATCGATCAAATTAAACCAACATTAAAGGCTCTTGGATTACCTACAGAAGGTTTAACCAATCGATTAGAAATCGAACCTGATTTGGATCGTGCCCTTCAAGGTGCTGCTGTGATTCAGGAAAACGGACCGGAAAGATTGGAATTTAAACATGAGCTGTTTTCTAAAATTGAAAAAGTCGTAAGTAAAGAAACATTATTGTTGTCTTCGTCCTCTGGAATACCTTCAAGTGAAATTGCAAAAGGGATGAAATATCCAGGACGGCTTTTAATTGGACATCCTTTTAATCCTCCTCATCTCGTACCGCTAGTTGAGGTGGTTCCTGGGGAACATACTGAAGATCAAGCGGTTCAAGATGCTATTGCTTTTTACAAAGCGTTAGGAAAAGAGCCGATGGTATTAGAAAAAGAAATCCCTGGATTTGTAGCTAACCGTTTGCAATCAGCATTATTTCGAGAAGCAGTAAATTTAGTTCTTGAAGGTGTAGTTTCAATGGAAGACTTAGATCGTATTGTAACGAATTCGATTGGTTTACGTTGGGCTGTAGGTGGACCATTCCTCACATTCCATCTTGGAGGAGGAAAAGGCGGACTTCCGGCATTTCTTCAGCATTTAGGTCCTAATTTACAGAATGGATGGGAAAACCTTGGAAATCCCAACCTAGATGAGGCTAATGTGCAAACATTATCAAATCATGCGATGAATTCATATGGAAATGTGCCGATTGAACAATTGGAAAAAAGTCGTGATCAAAAGCAATTGTCTGTTCTCAAGATGCTTAAAGATCAACAATCATCTAGATAAAATACTAAGAAGGCTAAATGAAAACAATTCATCATCGAATCAAGCGCAGTAAGGATATAATTTTAGAATGCAAGAAAGGTCCGATTATTGCAAATGCATTGGTCTTCTGAAATAAGATAAATGCTAACTAACGAATGAAAAATAGGGAGGATATACAAATGCGAATCGCAGTATTAGGAGCAGGTTCATTAGGAACGATCGCCGGAGCATATATTGCTGCCGGAGGAAAAGATGTTGAATTAATCGATGTTTATCAAGCACATGTTGATGTTTTAAATCAAGAAGGTGCAAAAATTATCGGCACGACAGATTTTCAAACAAAAGTAAAGGCTATTACTCCTGATAATATGTCAGGTACTTATGATTTAGTTCTGTTATTAACAAAGCAACTTTATAACGATTCAGTTCTAGAAAATTTATTACCATTTTTAACAGAACAAAGTGTTGTACTTTCATTACAAAACGGAATTCCTGAAGAAAAGGTTGCATCAATAGTTGGCCGGGAACGTGTAATTGCAGGATCTGTTGAATTTGGTGCAACATTTATTGAGCCGGGAGTTTCAAAACTAACTACAACGTATGACCATTTTAAAAAGTATGCGTTCCAAATTGGGGAATTAAACGGTGAAATAACAGAAAGAATCCAACAAATTAAATCCATTCTGGACCTAGTAGGGGGCACACATATATCTGATAACCTAGTAGGAACAAAATGGTCAAAATTATTGATTAACAATGCGTTTAGTGGTTTATCTGCTGCACTTAACACAGAGTTTGGTGGTGTACTCGATCATGAAGTTAGTGTTATTAGCGCAGCGCACATTGCTGATGAAACAATCAAAGTCGGTCACGCAAACGGTGTTACATTTGCTAAAATGAATTCATTTGATATTTCGTCATTAGAAATAAAAAATGAAAATGAGATCCCTCTACGTATTCAAACGCTTCGGAAGTTTATGGAGTCTTCTAGACTTTTAAAGGCAAGCATGCTGCAAGACTTAGAAAAGAAACGTAAAACTGAAATTGATTATATCAATGGGTTCGTTCCACAACTGGCTAAAGGCAAAGGAATCCCAACACCATACAATGATATGGTTGTAAAACTAGTTAAGCAAGCAGAAGAGACCCAATCCATACCAAATTTTGCTACAAATATTAAGTGCTTTGAAGAATTAAATAAATAGATAATGATTTTGTCGATGGTGTTGCCTTTTTGGGTAGCACTTTTTTTAATTTAATTTGATTAATAATTATTAGAAATATGCGTCATCATGCTGTGAATATGTGTAAAAGTAACTGACTAAAATATAATTAAATAGTAGAATATTGTTAATATTAATAAAAGAGGTGAGATTATACAATTAATATAGTAAAAATTTTAACAGAATTTGAGAAAAGAGAATTAAAAAGTCAAAATTCTTCGGGGGATCACCATGTTTATACATAAAATAAATGATGATTTAGCATTAAAACTAATAGAATTAAAAGATAGTAATAGGGTTTTTGAATTAACAGATACATCACGTAATTACCTAAGAGAATGGCTTCCTTGGTTAGATACTACAACAAAACTTGAGGATACTATTGGGTTTATCAATATGTGTTTAAAGGGTTTCTCTGAAAATAGAAGTATAAATACAGTAATTTTATTTAAAGGTAATATCGTTGGAGTTGCAGGATTTAATAACATCAATTGGTCGAACAAAACTGCCCAAATAGGGTATTGGCTAGGTGAAGAATACCAAGGCTTTGGAATCATGACAAGAGTAGCTGAAGCATTGACTGAATATGCTTTTAAAGAATTAGCTTTAAATAAAGTAGAAATTAGAGTTGCGGTCGGAAATAAGAAAAGTAGAAGTATTCCGGAGAGGTTAGGGTTTATAAATGAAGGATGTATTCGTCAAGCGGAATGGTTATATGACCATTATGTAGACCATGTTGTCTATGGAATTTTATCGGAAGAGTGGACCAACAAATAAATAGATCTTATTTTAAGTGCATGCTTTTTTTGAAGTTAAAAGAGGTATGAAATCCATCCCTATGGATATAATTTCTAATTAATCTTTAGCTTTTATTATAGTCTTACGGAAAATATTCAACATTACGAGAATTGTATATTACATATATGCAAAGCAGAATAAAATGTTACTTCCATTTTCAGCAAGGGGGATATAGGTAAAGTTAAGTTTGATGTAATTCGAGTAGAAAGAAAATGTTCAAGTACGATCAATCCTAACCGTTTGATTGAAAAAATCTAGAGGGGTGTTTCTTGATGACTAATAGTCAAGTGAATCCTAAGGTCGAAGAATTTTTTAGTAAATCTAAAAAGTGGAAAGAAGAATATGTGAAGTTGCGAGAGATTGTTCTTGACTGTGGACTAACAGAAGAATATAAATGGATGCATCCTTGCTACACATATGAGACTAAAAACATCGTTTTAATACATGGGTTTAAAGAGTACTGTGCGCTTTTATTTCATAAAGGAGCATTGTTACAGGATACCAATGGAATTCTAATCCAACAAACGGAGAATGTACAGGCAGCTCGCCAAATTCGGTTTACTAATGTTCAAGAAATCATTGAATTGGAAACCATCTTAAAATCTTATATTAATGAAGCTATTCAAGTAGAAAAGGCTGGTTTAGAAGTAAATTTTAAAAAAAATACAGAAATGAAAATTCCAGGGGAACTTCAGAATAAATTTAATGAAATCCCTGAATTGAAAACGGCATTTGAGGCATTAACCCCTGGACGGCAAAGAGCATATACTCTTTTTTTTTCATCGCCTAAACAATCAAAAACCCGTGAGTCAAGGATTGAAAAATATCAGCAACATATTCTTAATGGAAAGGGGCTAAATGATAAACCTATTCAATAGATAATATTTATTGATACATTTAAATGTTTGTTGCAGGGTTAAAGTGTGACATTTAATATAATCACTTTATTTAACAGTCTTTTTTGAGTTTAACACAAGTGGTACATAAATCTATTGTTCGAGAAATACATGATAAGGATAGAAAAGAGATATCTGTAACAACCAACTTATTCTATCCTTTTTGTACTTTCAATAACCATTGACGAAAGAGACATTAATATTATTCTGTTTTCTGTGGAAAAATGTCTGCTTGTGGACTGAATAACTGTAATCTTACTTTTAAAGCTTCTAAGATTTCCTTTGGCAATTCCTTAATCTTGATATCCCCACCTAGAAAAAGTAGCCAATTTGTCATTTCAGTCAATTCATCAAGCTTGTTAATATTGATATAAGTTTTTAGGATGGCTGTGGTTTGGAAAGGATTAGTATAGGAAATGGAAACTTTTACTGGGTGATATTTTTTGTACTGGGCAATTGCTTCCGGACCAAGTTCAAGGATCAGGTTATATATTTCTTCTTGCTGATTTATTATTTCTAAGATTTTTTTCTTACTTAATCTATTTTTAGGTGAATAGGGTTGGACATCAGTGAGATGATCAACAGGAAAAATCCTCTTTTGTTCATCTTGTAAGTCAAAGCCCTCAATTAGCCAAACGCTTTTTTCGCGATAGAGATGCAAAAGATAAATGGGATAAGACTTTAAAATCTTTTCTTCTTTGATCGTAATCAATAAATAGCTATCCAGAAGAAGGACCTGAATGAGTCTTTCTAACATCGGATGAGGAAGGTCAGATAGATCAAGTAGGTCGGGATTATTTGGGTTGGTGCCTTCAAAAAGCAGGATTTGATTTAAAAGAACAAGGTCATCCTGCTGGTCGTCTGAAATAAGGCCAAGTAATTTTTCGGCTAAAGAATGACGACTTTTTAAATAAGGAAGCTGTTGATTTCTTGTAGCCATAAAAGCAATAAAAAGGGCTTTAACTTCATTATCGGTAAACCGAACTTCGGGAAGGACGGAATTGTGCATAACAAAATACCCACCATCCCTTCCAACTTCAGCGACAAGTGGCATTCCCATAGCCTCAATTTCTCTGATATCTCTAATCGCTGTTGATCGAGAGATATTAAATTCTCGCATGATTTCAGAAATTGTAAAGTGGGAGCGGTTGTTGATATACCGCATGATAATATTTATTCGTTCAACTTTTTTCATCTTTTCACCTAAACAGTATCATTTTTTGACATGATTTAAAGTTATTATATAATCATCAAGTGAAGAAGAAAAGTCATTTGATAAATTATTAAAAGAGGATGGTTTTGAATATGACAAATTATATCATTGAAGAAAAAGACAGCTTTACCGTTTTAGGAATAGGAACTGAGCTTCAGAGCCATTACACAGACTATGCTGGCATAAACAAGGAGAAGGCTGACTTTTGGCAGGCAGTTAAACAAGATGGAAGACTTGAAACTTTAAAAAACGTTGCCAAAAATGACTATATTTTTTCCGTAAACGAAGCAGTGAATAACAAGATGATGCATTATGCTGGTGTAATGACAGAGGAATCATTACCAGAGGCATCTAGAGTTATCCAATTTCCTAAGGGTAAATACCTGGTTGTAAAGGGAGAAGCGAAAACAGCAGAGGAATTGAGCAATAATCTCACTGGCATTGCATTTGGTCAAGCCCTGGCAGAAGCAAAAGACTTTGCCTATGTTGGCGGGCCGAATACAACGGTTGAGATGGGACAGCGAAACGGTTTAGTGTATGGTGAAATGTGGATTCCTGTTGTTGAGAAATAAAGGATGAAAGGAGAAAGAAATGGGATATACTGTTGATTTCAAAAATGTGTCTATAGTTGGTTTGGAGTCTTCACCAGTAGCAGAAGCACTTGCTGGTTTACGTGCGAATGAAGCACGTTACTTTATGAACAAATATAAGCATGAGTTTACGGTTGTACCAGCTAGCGAAAGTCAGGATACCCTTGATTATGTGAACCGAATTTTGAAAGAAGAACGTGATATTGAATTTACAGCCAAACCTTTAGAAACGTCGCGTTTTCAAGTGGAAAATATCAAAATGGCTTACGTCTTTTATGAGGATGGTCTTTCGGTCAATGTTATGTATACGGTTGATGACCTTAAGAAGCGGGCTGTTGGTTTTAAGCTATCAGAGGGGATGGAAGTACCAAAGGAGTTAGAAGGGAAGTTTAAGTTTGCTCGGCAGAAATCTAAATTAGCTGGAACTATCCGTGGCTCATACTTTGTCATTAAAGGAGAATATTAACGTAGGCAAAAACGTAATCCAGCTTTTTTGTTTAAGATTTCAAAATCTACTTAATAAATATAGAAAATGAAGTGTTAAGACATTAAAGAAATATACCATTCGTCCTTTATTCATCACTTAATAAACCGTTATTTTGGAAGTAACTTGATCAAAATGACGGTTTTTTGATTTGAATATATATTTGTATAAATTATTTAATCCTAATGTAAGCTGCCGATATCTGTATATAATTTGTGTATTTTTATGATTATCGAAAGGGGATTACTTCTTTTTATCCGTTAATAAAACTCTGTATAAAAGTGCTTCTTCGACTTCTTTAATACCTTTGGGTAGTATGCCATTTTCGCTGTCAACAGACCTAAGAACATTTTTTGTAGTACCGACCCACGCTGCTAAATAAACGGGAGTATTTTTCTTTAACACAATTTTTTTATGCAATAGATTATTGAAACTAGCCGATGTCATATGACTTGAGAAATTCGTTGTAGCAAGTCCAGAAGGTATACCTGCTATTAATTGTAAAGATGAGTCTTTGTCACTACTGTCACTTATTCCAAAGGAAATAAGTTGATCTTTAAATTTTGCTTTTGGTTCATTTGAAGTATTTAGCAATTCTTCTTCAAGTTCTCCGTTTTTATATACCTCTACAGAAAATTGTAAATCATCACCTGTCTCCAAAGTACCATTTAACTGAAAATATTCAATAAACTCTATACCTGTTCTACTAATCAGCAAGCTTTCTTTGTCATTCACATTATATGGCTCTATTATTAGCTCATTTGATAATGGTTTCTCTTTTTCAAGACTCGCACATCCAGTTAGCAATAAAGAAAAAATAAAAAGAGAGCAATATACCTTAATATTTCGCATTTTCCTCTCCCTTCTAATCAATTTAGGCTGTTTTCGTATAGTTTGTTGTTCTTTTCTTAGTGAAATAAAAGGTGTAGCGGTCTTCAGCCCGAGAGTTATTATTTCCATTATTTCAATTTATTTCTATATTTTCAATAGAAAATGTAGTAATTTCTCTTTAAAGGATGGAAATGAAATTCTTCGGTAAAATATGTAATCGTACAAGATCTAATTTTATGGGATTCATACTTTTTCCAATGAGTAAGGACATTTGGTTTGAATTATTATAAAATTGAGTAAATTTAAAAAGGGGGGGTAACATGAAATCGTTAAAAATAATCTATGTTATTATCGTTGTTATTATCATATTTTTGAGTGGTTATTTTATTGGGAATACCAAAAATAGTAAAGTTTCTCGGGAAATCAGAATCGGACATAACCACAGTGATTACCCAGATCGAATTGATTATCAAAATGTATTTACAGATGTGGATAACCAGGAAATTATAGATAATTTTCTTATGATTTATTTACATAAAGAAAAAATAGAGAATCTTTATCTCGAACAGGATACTCCTGACATTTATATTCGTGTAACGAGTCCCAAACGAGCGCTGGGGTTAATTGACGCTAAGGTTTGGTTTACTAAAGAGGGTGCCATTATTGGCGAAAGGATTGCAGAAGGTTGGGAACAAACGGAATATTATAGTATTGATAAAGATGATGCGGATTACATTAAGAAAACTGTTCAATATAAAGAAGATTAATATTTCTTATTTAAAAAGGACTTACTTTATTTACAGGAGAGGTTCTTTTTTTGTTCTGCTAACCCCTTTATAGAAAAAATATGTTCGAAATTTGTGTCGTATTAGACAAATTAATATTCATAATAATTCCATCTGAATAGCAATGGAGATGCAAGTTCAAAATAACATTAAGATTTGATTATCAATAAGAATTTAGGTGAAATAATTGGTTGATAATGTGAAAAAATGGACAGGGTTTAAAAAAAAATCGGAAAGAAAATTAAAAAAAGATGATATTACAATTGTAGATACAACAGCGGCAAAAAAAGCAGTGGTGGCTACTGCCCTTGGAAATGCGATGGAGTGGTTTGATTTTGGAATCTACTCTTATTTGGCAGTGACAATAGGTAAGGTGTTCTTTTCAGGCACAAGCGGGCCTCTCCAATTAGTGTTTTCGTTTGCTACTTTTGCTGTAGCGTTTCTCGTTCGTCCTATAGGTGGGATGTTTTTTGGAATGTTGGGTGATAAGTTAGGAAGAAAAAAGATATTAACGATCACATTAGTGTTGATGTCTTTTTCTACTTTATGTATGGGTTTGATACCGAGTTATGAAAGGATTGGAAATCTAGCTCCCATACTTTTACTTATAGCAAGATTAGTTCAGGGGTTTTCAGCTGGTGGTGAATATTCTGGTGCTATGACGTTCATCGCGGAATCCTCTCCCGATAAAAAAAGAGGTTTTTTTTCAAGCGGTTTAGAAGTGGGAACATTAGCTGGATATATTGGTGGATCAGCCATAGTAACTATTCTTAGTTACATACTTGGTCCAGACAAAATGCTTGATTGGGGTTGGCGTATTCCATTTTTTATTGCTGCTCCCATGGGACTAATAGGTCTTTATTTGAGAAACAATTTGGAGGAAACACCTGTATTTGAAGCAATGAGTGAAGGGAAACATAAAGAAAATGAAAAAGGGCTAATAAAAAAAGTCTTCCTTTATCATTGGCCGCAACTACTTAAAGGGGTAGTTTTAGTTTTATTTTTCAATGTTGTTGACTATATGTTGTTATCATATATGCCCTCTTATTTAAATGTTGTTTTAGGTTATGGAGAAACGATGGGGCTATTGTTCATTCTTATTATTATGTTTATTATGATTCCGATCGTTTTACTCATGGGCTATATTAGTGATCGGGTTGGGAATAAACGTCTTATTTTAGGAGGTTTAATTGGCTTAGTTATTCTTTCAATCCCATCATTCAAGATGATTGGTAGTGGTAGCCATGTGACCGTGTTTTTTGGACTTTTGATTTTAGCTGTTCTTTTAGCAACTTTCGAAGCAACAATGCCGTCAATGCTTCCTTCATTATTCTTTACAGAAGTAAGATATGTTGCATTGGCTATTACTTTTAATATTTCCGTATCTTTATTTGGTGGAACCACTCCATTGGTTATGTCTTGGCTTATAAAAATAACAGAAAACCCAATGGTTCCGGCATATTATATTATGGCAGCTTGCATAATTGGCATTTTAACAATGTTTTTTGTGAAGGAAACCACTGGGAAAGCACTACGGGGTTCTGCTCCAGCAGTGGAGGAAAAACAAGAAGTTGTTGAAATTCTTGAGGATCCGGGCGAAGCCTTGTGGTGGAAAGAGGAAAAAATTAATATTGAGGAAAAAATCGCTGATTCAGAAAATGAAAAATAGCATGAATTGAAAGCCAGTAAATAAAATGATGGGACAATTAAAAAAGAAATGGAAAGTTGAATTTTAACTACTTTCCATTTCTTAATATATTTCGTGTTTAACCTTTTTAAAGATCTACAAATTATTACTACCTATAACAGGAAAAGACTCTTGCTTCTAGACTCTATATTCACACTGTTTGATATAGTTTTTTATCAATAATATTTATCTTAAAGAAAAAAATTTATACCTCTTTTAATGGAATAGTTATAAAACAACTCTCCAGCCACCTATACAAATATTCCTGCTTAATTCCGAAATTTAGTTTGGTGAAGGCGAATATTAACATATTAATGAACAGATTTTTGTGATTGTAATCAGAAAATTCATAACCATTTTAGTGTAATTTTAGATAAGGTTGTGTTAAAATTATAAAGTCTAATAATTTTTAAGGAAATGAATTTTTAGATAATAATTTATTTAGGGGGTAGATATTATGAAAAACAAAAGATATATAGATATAAATAGTATTAAGGGGAATACGTCTAAATAAATTATTATCCAGCGTTTCCCCATATTGAAAGGGGAAAATGATTTGATGCAAACATTATTAATTATTGATGCTCAACAGGAATTAATAGATGGAAATCAAAAAGAAAGTCCGGTTTTTAATAGGGAAAAGCTAATTAAAAATATTAATCTAGTTATTGAGAACGCATTACAATTGGAAGTACCAGTAGTGTTTGTAAGGGATTTGGATGTCGCAGAGGGGAAGGGAAAAGGGTTCCAAGTTCATGAACAAATTAAAGTCCCAATAGAGGCAAAAATTTTCGATAAATCTACAACAAATGCATTCCATGGGACAGGACTTCTAAAACATTTAAAATCTCAAGAAATTGGGCATGTTGTTATAATGGGATGCTCAACCCAGCACTGTATAGATAGTGCTGTAAGAACAGCGACTATAAGTGGCATGGACGTTACACTTGTAGGTGATGGCCATTCAACAGTCGATAGTTCTATTTTAAGTGCGGAGCAAATTATAGGGCACCATAATCAAACTCTACATGGACATTATAATGTTGAACACTTTTCAATTGTCAGAAATGCAGAGGAAGAGCTATTTAATCCAACCCATGATTCATATAGGTAAAATATTATCGTATAGGAATTGGTCACCTATCGATATATAAGAGTGAATGAATAGCAACGTTATCATGTAGCGTTGCTATTTTTAATGTTTAAAAAGCTTAATGAAAACGTGATTTTCTAAACTACCATTATATATATTTGTATAATCATGCATATATAGATAGAGTGAAGAAATAATTGGTTTATATATTAGTAATAATTTTTTTTAAAAAAGTAATCCGAATAGGAGGATTATCATAAAAGTTAAAGAAATTAATAAGAATTCAGTTTTTTAATTGTAATCTATTTTTGACTTAAAAATATTATTAATAATGTTTGACGGGAGTGGAATGATAGATGATCCGTGAAGCAGAAAGATCAGATAAAGTCCAATTATATAAACTTTATAAAATGTTAGTGCCAAATAGTAAGAAAATGAACATTCAGGAAGAACAAATTGAGATTATTAAAAGGGATCCTCACAATTTTTTGCTTGTATTTGAAGAGAAGGGGGAAATATTAGGGACATTAACATTGAATATATGTTTACAGGCTTTGCATGGATTACGACCTTATGGAATTGTCGAAAACATCATAGTACATGAAAATCATCGAAATAGGAAAATAGGACAGCAACTTTTACAATACGTTGAGGAATATTGTAGATCTATAAATTGCCATAGAATAATGTTGCTAAGTAATTCGCAGCGATTAAGAGCACATCAGTTCTTTGAAAGGGAAGGTTATGACAGTTCTGTATGTAAGGGATTTAAAAAATATTTTTAAATCAGATAGTGTTAAAATACTATTTTATTTTAAGCAAATTTATATTTTCTAAAATCAGAGGTCTAAGCTGAAATCATTCATGATTATCAGCTTTTTTTGTTTTAAAGCTAGCATTCATATATCAAGTTGTATATGCAGAATTGATCGGATTGCATGTAGTAAAGTAATTTCTACTTTATATAGCATTTTGATATAGAAGAATAAATTTTATTCATTGGTGCAAACATTATAATTATATATATAAAATTAGAAATTAATGGCTAGTCACTAGTTAATGATGGCTAACTGTTTTTTCTCACAAACTAAATAAGAGGATGTCAATGGAGGCAATTATGGCTGAACACTATGAAGTAATCATTCGTTCAATTAGTGCATTTATTATACTTTTACTTGGATCACGTTTATTAGGTAAACAAACAATCTCACAAATGAATAATTTTAATTTTATAGCGGCTATTTCAATCGGTGCGATAACTGCAAATCTCTGTTTTAATACACGGGTTAAAATTCCAGACTTAATCCTTGCATATGTCATTTTCATTCTTACTGTTTATATTATTTCATATGTTTCATTAAAAAGCCGTAAAGCTAGAAAATTTTTAGCAGGGAATCCGACAGTAGTGGTTCAAAATGGAAAAATTTTAGAAAATAATATGAAAAAAATGCACTACACTATAGATTATTTAAATCAACAATTAAGGGAAAAAGATGTATTTAATATTAATGAGGTTTTATTCGCTTTACTTGAACCAAACGGCACTATATCTGTTGTTAAGAAACCGCAATTTCGTCCTGTAACAATTCAAGATTTACATTTAAAGTATACAAAAGAAGGTATGCTTCCAATTGAACTAATAATGGATGGGAAATTTGTTGACAAAAACATCATTGAAAATGGAATTACATATAGATGGATTGAATCTGAGATACAAAATCGTGGTTTAAAAATTAGTGATATAGTATACGCAGTTTTATTATCCGACAAAGAATTATATATCGACTGTTATAATGACTATATTCATTCTCCTATAGATGCTGAATAATTCTAAGTAAAAAAGACAAAGATTTCCTACATTTACAAATTTAAAATCTTCCCATTAATATTGATTGCAATTTCTTCTATCATCTCATTTTGGTCTGAACTATCTTCGGATTTCCTGTTTGTTTCGGAAAACAAAGTTTGAACACGAGATTCAAGTTCAGGCGGACCAATTTCAACACCTTTTTTTAGCGGTCCAAATACATCAGCTATTTTGTCAGCGTCAACTCCATATGAAAGTTGGAAAACTTCAGGCGGTGTCAGCTTTAACATATTTGAACCTAATGCTGTTTCAAATTGGTCATTGTTAAAAAAAAGATGCATATGCAATTTTTCTGAAGTAGGAATGATCCAATGCCACCAACCCATAGGAATAAAAACAACTTGACCGGGCTTTGTTACATAGGAATGCAATTTATTGGTATCTGGGTCAACAATGGAAATTTGGGCTTCACCCGAAATTACAACATCTAGCTCCCAAGCGTTAGGATGCCAATGTGGCTCGCGAATATGTCCTTTAGTAAGATATACGTTTGCAAAGGAACCTCCTACCATTGCAGGAAGTTGTGTTGAAGAAACTTTATAAATGACGTTTTCAGTGTCTTTTTCGAATTCAATACTATCTTTCGAGTCAAAAAAAAGATTCGGAGTTCCACTTGTTTTTTTTATGTTCGTATTATCAGGAACAAATCCAGACTTCCCCATGTAATTTCCCTCCTATTTTCTGGAATAATATTAAATGTGTCATTATAATGTTATATGTGTAAGGAAAAGTTTTTGTGAATTGGAAAGATCAAAAGTCATACATGGACCCAATCGATAGATGACAATGTGAAACGTTTAGTGGTTATTCATTATTGTGCAGGAGTAATAGGAAATGAAAAAACTAAATGTAAAAAAGGAGGACTAGATATGGCTGGTCTGCTTAATTTTGGAAGTCTTATTTTAGGATTAATTGCTTTGACCATTCCAGTCATTATTTTCATTCAAAATAAAAAGCAAAACAATAAGAATCGGGGTGTACTTTCTTTTATTAGTATTAGTTCTTGTGCAGTTTCACTATGTTTCCAGATATTATATTGCTATTACTTGGTAGAGATTGAAGATTGGTCTGCTTTAATGGATATTACAAGTGCAATGGCATTTGTCTCTATGCTACTTCTTATCATTACTATTATATTAAATACAATCAATTTGATAGTATTTCGTGACAGAACAATTAACACTAGGTAACCCTATTGGTTGAGCCGATTTTTCATTTCTATGAAGAAAAAGTAAGCGCATTAATAAAAGGCATGTTATACTAGTAAAGTACAATTAAATATGATTATATGAAAATATCAGAGTATTTAAATAGGAGGACATGAAAACATGAGTAACGGAATTTTCAAAATCCCAACACCTTTAAACGAGCCTGGCAATTCATATGCTCCAGGTACAAAAGAAAGAGAAACTTTGAAGGCAGAATTAAAACGCCAATCTAATATAGTAGTGGATATCCCAGTAATCATAAATGGGGAAGAAGTAAAGACAGATACTGTGAAGCAAGTAGTTATGCCACATGATCATCAACATGTATTAGCAAACTATTCACAAGCTGGAGAAAAAGAGTTACGTGATTCAATTGAAGCGGCTATGGCTGCGAAAGAAGCATGGGCAAATATGCCATGGGAACACCGTGCATCTATTTTCTTAAAAGCTGCTGATTTAATCTCTGGTCCATATCGTGATTTAATGAATGCTGCTACTATGCTAGGACAATCTAAAACAGTTATTCAAGCTGAAATTGATTCTGCACAAGAATTAGCAGATTTCTTACGTTTTGGTGTTGATTATGCGAATCAAGTGTATCAAATTCAACCAGACAGTATGAAAAATATTTGGAATCGTACAGATTACCGTCCATTAGATGGTTTCGTATTAGCGATTTCTCCATTTAATTTCACAGCAATTGGTGGGAACTTACCATCAGCACCTGCTATGATGGGGAACGTAGTTGTTTGGAAACCGGCAACAACTTCTATCCTTGCAAACTACTACTTTATGCGTATTTTAGAAGAAGCGGGATTACCTAAAGGTGTTATCAACTTCGTGCCATCACGTGGTTCACAAGTTTCAGAAGTAGTTTTAACGGATCCTCGTATGTCTGGATTCCACTTCACTGGATCAACTAGCACGTTCCAAACAATTTGGAAAAATGTTGGTGAAAACATTGCGAACTACAAATCATATCCTCGTCTAGTTGGTGAAACTGGTGGTAAAGACTTTGTGTTTGCTCACGAAACAGCACAAGCAGACAAAGTGGTAGCTAACCTTGTTCGTGGTGCGTTTGAGTACCAAGGTCAAAAATGTTCAGCAGCTTCACGTGCTTACATTCCAGCAAGTATGTGGGAAAAAGTTAAAGCTGGTTTACTAGAACAAACGGCTAAGCTAAAAGTTGGAGATGTTCGTGACTTTACAAACTTTATGGGTGCGGTAATTGATAAAGCTGCATTTGATTCAATTACAAGCTATATCGAATATGCCAAAGCATCTGAAGAAGCAGAAATTATTGCTGGTGGTACGTATGATGATTCTGTTGGATATTTCATTCAACCAACAATCATTGTGACAACAAATCCAAATTTCAAAACTATGGTAGAAGAAATCTTTGGACCAGTATTAACAATTTATGTATATGAAAATGATAAATTAGAAGAAACTTTGGATGCAGTTGATACAGCTTCTATGTATGCATTAACAGGTGCGATTTTTGCACAAGATCGCGGAGCAATTATGCACTTAGAACGCCGTTTATCTGGAGCAGCTGGAAACTTCTATATTAACGACAAACCAACTGGTGCGATGATTAATCAACAACCATTTGGTGGGTCACGTGGTTCTGGTACAAACGACAAAGCAGGTTCTGTATTTAACATGATTCGTTGGACTACTCCTCGAGTTATTAAAGAAAACTTTGCACCAACTGCAGAAATTGCTTATCCATTCATGGATGAAGAATAATTAATAAATAAATTAAGTAGAGGTTGAAATGTTTACGTTTCAGCCTCTTTTTTTCAATCTATGAAATAAGAATTATAAAAGGACTTCAAATAATTTATAAATATTACTTCAGAAAATGAAATAAATAGTAGATATATATATATTAGTATCTTAAAGCTGTAAGATCGCGAAGACTTCTCCTACAAACAGAAAGAAAAGGGCAACGATTGAATAAAAATTAAATGTTATGGGAGGTGTTATTATTGAATATTAGAGCGGTAAGAGAAGAGGAACATCGTTATATTGAAGACTTTGTTTTTGAGGTATTCAAAAATACAAGTTACTCAAATGGCTTGGTTGAAAAAGCCTTAGTAAAAGAGATTCGAGAAAAAATTATTATATTCCAGAACTTGATTTAGTTGTTGAGGACGAAGGATCAATTATAGGACATTTTATCCTTTCAATATTTCCAATTAGTAAGAAGCACGAACATGAATTACTGATGTTATCACCAGTATCAGTAGCAATGAATAAGCAGCGTCAAGGTGTTGGTAAATATATGCTGCAAGAAGGCATTAAATTGTCAGCTAAAATGGGATATAAGGGAATAATTGTTGAAGGAGATATTCGATACTATCGAAGATTTGGATTTCGAACATCAACAGACTTTGGAATCTATGCAGCTAATAAAAATCTTCCACCTTCTGTTGATAATTTAATGGCATTGGAGTTAAGTGAAGATTCATTGAAAAATATTACTGGTGAAGTAGATTATTCGATGTATACATCATTAACACATTAAAAATTCAAAACTGATACATAATCGGTAGGGGAATCGTGTAAAAAGACTTAAGGTTAATCATGGTAGATTTATTAAAAGAGTTTCTTTGTTTGGGGATAAATCCGTAGAGAAAGATCTTTAAATTATATAGATTAAGAAGTCTATAACAATGGGATGGGGGAAAATTCCTATGATTAAGATAAAAACTATACCTACAGATGTTAGAATTACAGTTTCTCCAGAGCGAATGTATTTGCCCCATTCACTTCAGGAATCAATAAACTTATATTGGGAATCTCTTAAGGCGAGCGGGAAAACTTTTCATAGAGGAACAATATTTTCAATAAAAGAAATGATTAAATCTAGGGATAAGCTACATATCACATTACAAAAAACTGACTATGCTCATTTTTTATACTCGAAATATAATAAATTACCCATAGATTATGAATGCCGTGTCATTGTTGCTAATGGTCTTATAGTAACAAAGGATAACTATATAGTTTTAGGGGAAATGAATTCCAGAACAGCTTCACCTGGCCGCTTACAATTTATTGCTGGGGGAATTGACGAAAGTGATATAAATCAACAATCTGTAAATATTTTCAAGAGCCTGATTCGTGAAACGAAGGAGGAGATTGGGGTCGATTTGACTAATTCTAACTTGGTAGAAAAAGTTAAACCGCGTTATATTGTACATTGGGGTAGTGTAGCCCTAGTTTATTTGATTCAGTTAGCTATTGATAGATTGGAATTACAGAATCGATATCAGACTTTCTTAAGTATGACAATCGCCCCCAATTAGATTTCCTTTCAGCTGTCTTAAAGAAAGAACTAAATATGGGGTAATTTAAAAAGACAGTACCTCATTTTCTGGGGAACTGTATTTTTTACTTTCTTAATATCGAATGAAAAAACATCGTTTTTTCAAAATGAATCGCTACTTTCTAAAGGAAACGGAAAATGGTTTAAATAAACTTTACTCCCGAATTATTAAAACGAAAAATTAGTTTATAACCGTCAAATGTTTCCCCATATTCTTCAGTGTAAATTCCACTTGTATAATTAGAAATTGCCTTTCTCCAAAACTTTTGCCCAACTATATTTTTGTCTAATGGATTAGTGAACAATTCCCAATTTCCATTTAATTGTTCAAATACTATTTTTGCTGCATGTTCAGCTATCCCTTGCCCTCTTAAAGATTGAATTAAAAAGAATTCGTTTACAAAAAAATCAATTCCTTTATTACAATGTGGCGGGGAGGCGATTAGGACAAATCCAGCTGGTATATCATCAACTAAAATTAAGTAAGGAAATAAAATATTTGGTTTTTCCCACCAAATATTTTGTATTGCTACTTGTTCTTCTAGCGTTTGACAATTATCACTATCCTCGTAAATTCCGTGAACATTTGGAAGCCTATTATAGTGTTTGGATAGATCATAAAGATACAATGGATATAAATTTTTAATTATATATGCATTCCTTTTGTCAGTTAATTTTACGTCGATTTTCAATGGATTCTCCTCCAATCATTATAAGTACCAAGGTGAAAAAGTTATTCATAGTTTACTTCCATATCAATAGTAATTCCTTCATTTGTAATTGTAATCAATCCAAGATTGAGAATTATATATAATAAATAATTATAATAATTTATTAACACAAAAAATGTCACATTAGATTTTAATCCAATGTGACAGTAAAACTATTTTTTAGAGTATACAATCTTTTTAATACTATCGCTGGATAGACAAAATTGAACTGAAAGTTGGTCTATAGTTGCGCCGGCTGAAAACTTTTGCCGGATCTCATGATTTCTAACTCTTAAATAATTTCTACTCCCTGATGATTCTCCCCATTTCTTACGTAATCCTTTAGGAGTTGGAATATAAATTAATTTTCCATTTACATATTTTTGTATTTCGTTAAGTAATTCTTCTGGAAAGATGCTTTCAGCATTTATATATTTCATAATAGCTCCGCTCCTTAAAATTATGGAATTTTTAAGGTAGCAAAGTCAGCACTATAAACAATATTTATGCTTCAGGCGGATAGATAATCTAGCTCTATACAAACAACCGCCTGTTGTTCATAGTGTAAACTTTGCATAGAGCTAATCCGTAAACTTCTCCTATATCTCGTCATATAGTATACCTCCTTCGACCCTTCATCAATGCAGTGGCTATTTAATTAATTTCTATAAAGACTAACTGATCTCCTTCATCGCTTGGATAAAGCATTCTGCGTTTAAGATGAAAACGACCTGTAAAATTGCAGGAGCTGAATAGAGATATAATTTAATGAGTAAAATGGAAATTTCAAGCAGATATAATTTTTTTTGGAATTTTACCATTTTTGTTTTAGGCTGTTTTCGTATAGTGTATTGCTTTTGTCAAAGCTCAACTGCATGTTTTACACCCGATAAGGAATTCAGAGCGGTTTATTGAGTTTTCAGCTCATATCACGTTAGATAAAAGGGGACTAGCTATATGAATCGGTATTTTCCTCCTTCACGGTAATCAAACCCCACTCATAGGTTCCCGTGGACCCACAATTTTCAGCTTCAAGGTAATCAAACTCACTCATAGGTTCCCGTGGACCCGTAATTTTCAGCTTCATGGTAATTAAACCCTCCCTTTGGTTACAGTGCACATGCAATTTCCTCCTTTACCTTCACGGTATTCATACGCTCTCTTGTTTTCCTCTTATGAATTCAAACTTTATTCTTAAATAACAACAATGTTAAAGAATTGAGCCTTGTTTTAGAAGGTTTTTTATGTAAAGAATCAGGAGTTAATCGGTTGAGAAAGGAAATTTGGTAAGGGTATATTTTATTAAAAATAGTGTTTATGTGGATAATATTAATTGATCTATAGAGTTAATCATTTTAAAATCTATTCTTAATATTTGGACTATTAGTTATGAATCCTATGTTTGAGAAGAGGGATTACAACAGTAGGGGAGTAATTGCCTATGATAATCTTCCAAGAATAAAAAAATCTAGTTTGTTGTGTTCGTAAAAACAACAGTAAATAAGCAAGAGATATAAACTCTTGCTCTTAATAAATTTTAATGACTGGTTTCATAGCTCTCTGCCATCATCAAGTTGTTCTTGTAGGCAGCCATCGCTAGTTCATACCTAAGTATTTTGCCTGCTTCCGCGAAATCCGCTTCATTCACCAGACCTGATAAAGTATAACGGTGTCCCTTGTAATCGACGTTAAGATCGGAAATTTGGTTAAATTTGAACCTTTCCACTGGAATACCGTACTCATCCTTTAACAAATAATCCTCGTATTTCTCATTGCATGTTTTTGCTACTTCCTCTAACACCTTGAAGGCATCGTTCGGATTTTGTCTATAGCTGAGGACAAGGCTTTCAGTCACCCTGCGCTTCCCTCGGTTCCCATTCTGAAGTTCAGAAATACTGCTATAGGAAATCGTATAGAGGTAACCGTCATATTGGCGAATCTTCACGTGCCGCATGCTGATTTCCTCGATATTCCCCTGACGATTTCCATTGATGATGACATAATCTCCGAGTTGGATCTGACGCTCGAATAAATAAGTCAAGCCCATAATATAATCACGGATAATATGCTGTAGGATCAACGCCAAAGCACTCGCCAAAACAACTGAACCAGTGACAAGCTTTGTAAGGTCAAAGAAATGGCTAAGCACAAAAATAATGAAGAACACAAAGCCTAAGACCTTAGTTACTTGATTGGCAAAATGGATCAATGTCTCTTCTCGTTTTTCATCTAAGAAGCTCGTATTGTCAAAGAAAAGCTTAATAGATTTACGAATCAAATAAACTGTAAGTATTATCAGCAGTGCTACCATTATTATTTCGACAGGAAACTTCTTAAACAATTCTACAAAAAACATTCTATTTTCCTCGCTTTTTTACACAACACTATAGAAATGCGGATAAGGAGAAATATACTCCTTTCCTAACAATCTTTAAATATATCATGTTTTGATAAAATAAAGAAGCTTTCTTATCTACTTTTTTGCGATTGCAAGGATGTATAGGATTTGAAATTAACTCTCAAAAGGGAAAGTTCTACTCTACGTATGAAAGTTAGTAGTAAAAATTGTCGCTGAAAATTATCAAGCAGATTCGTTTTAAAGGAATTTCAATGATCATTCTCGAATTTAGAAAGAAAGTTAATAGGAAATGATTTTTAGAATTAATTTTTACTATAATTGGAGGAATTCGTATGAAGACAATAGGATTAATTGGAGGAATGAGTTGGGAATCTTCGGTTGAATACTATCGAATAATAAACGAAGAGGTAAAGAAGAGATTGGGGCGTTTACATTCAGCAAAATGTCTCTTATACAGTGTTGATTTTGAGGAAATTGAACGTTTTCAATCAGAAGGTAAATGGGAAGAAGCAGGTAATATATTAGGGGATGTAGCCCTTTCATTAGAAAAGGGAGGAGCAGATTTTATTGTTATTTGTACAAATACGATGCATAAGGTAGTCAATAATATTGAGAAAAAAATAAACATACCCATCTTACATATTGCTGATGCAACTGCTAAGCAAATAAAAAAATTAAATGTTAAAACAATTGGTTTATTAGGTACTAAGTACACGATGGAGCAAGACTTTTACAAAACTCGAATTGAGTCAAACGGTATAAAAGTATTAATACCAAATGATAGTGAAAGAGAGTTAGTAAACAAGGTGATTTATAATGAGTTGTGTTTAGGTAGTATACAGCAATCATCAAGAGATTATTACAAAAAGGTGATCAAAAATCTAGTAAATAACGGAGCTGAGGGAATAATATTAGGCTGTACAGAAATTGGACTGCTTATTAAACAAGAGGATTCAGAGGTTCCTTTATTTGATACAGCAGAAATACATGCGATTGAGTCTGTAAAAACAGCATTAGGGGAATAAAAAAACAACAAGTCCTTACGTTTTATATGACAGTTAAGGAAAATATGAAAATAAATTTGAAGGGGAAATGGAATGAGTAACATCATTTTAATACAGCATTGTCAATCAGAACATCACATCAATCAGATGTCAGGTGGCTGGACTGATACTCCTTTAACAAAAATAGGGAGACAACAAGCAGAACTTATAGGAACGAAACTAAGAGAAATTGTCAAAGAAAATGAATACGTCTTCTATTCTTCTGACCTATTAAGAGCAGTACAAACAGCTGAAATAATTGGAACGCAATTAAACCTAAAAATAATCAAAGATAGCGGACTTCGTGAAATAAATAATGGTATTGCAGCAGGAAAAACAAAGGACTGGGCAAGAGCACATAAACGGCCTCGAACAAGCAGTAGATTTGATTTAGATTACCAAGAATTCCAAGCGGGAGAATCGTGGAGACAATTTTATACTCGTGTTTGCGGTTGTATGGATAAAATCTATCAATCTGAAATGGAGAATAATCTGTTGATTGTAACACATGGAGGAACTTTGGGTTATATTCTTGCGTGGTGGTTGAAATTTGAGCCGGAAATGATCGAAAAAGCATACTTCTCTTCTTCTGTAGGTGGTATTACTGTCTTAGGTAAAAATAATTTTCAGCAAAATGTTGTTCATAAATTTAATGATACTTCTCATTTTGATCGATAAGGTAAAGGTAATGTTTTTAAACGGAGTTATAAATTAGTTTTTCACTACTATTAAGTTATTTAGAGGTTGAAGAAAAAAAACAATTAGATTTCGACACTAATTAAAATATATTTGCAGTTTTAATGAATATAAAAAATCTCAAATAGTAACTAAATAATAGGGGGCAGATCATGAAAATGGATGGAATTAAAAAAATTCTACAACCACCATATTACGCAGTGATATTTACTTCAGAAAGAACAGAGGGTGACAATGGATATAACAAAATGTCACAAGCAATGGAAGAGTTGGCCACAAAGCAACAAGGATATTTAGGTATGGAAAGTGCAAGAAATAATGAATTAGGTATTACTATTTCATATTGGGAAACTTTAGAGGACATTAAGAGCTGGAAAGAACATTCAAGCCATAAAATTGCCCAAGATAGAGGTAAGAAGGAATGGTATAAAAATTACACAGTTAGAGTTTGTAAAGTTGAGAAGGATTACTCTTTTGAAATGTAAAATTTAGCGACTCTGCAGTCTAGGAATTTAGTATCGGTAGGAATTGTAAATATAAAATTTATAGAATTATAGTGCTGAATATCTGAATGATACCAATTCATCGAATATATGGAAGTTTAAAAGGGTGAGTTTTATGAAATTTACTATTACTTCAGGAGCGGTTATTAAGAATGAGAAAAACAAAATACTTTTAAAAAAAGATCCTATTAGGGGTTGGGAATTACCGGGTGGTCTAGTTGAAACTGGAGAAGCAGTTCAAGCTGCCGTCATAAGAGAAGTTAAAGAGGAAACAGGAATTGATGTTATACTGGATAGCTTTTGTGGAGTTTCACACGAAGTGGAACTTGGAATTTGTAATATGTGGTGGTTAGGAAAACATGTAGGTGGTGAACTACAGGTTAGTAATGAAAGTCTGGCTGTTGGTTATTATGAAATTGAAGAAGCTCTAAACTTAATAAAAAATAAAAATTTTAAAATTGAGTTATTGATGTGCTTGAGTATTGAGGAAAAACCCTTCTATATTTATTTTTAATCTGTTTTTCGTTCCCATTTATTTGTCTTATTTTTAAAGAACAATTATGGTAGGATAGGTAAAGTGGAAAAGCAGATTTCTTATAAATTTCAAATAAATGTAAAATTTGTCGTAACGTAACTTTAAATAATATTTTTGTGATATGTTGAGGTTTTATAAAAGGCGATACATAAAGTTAAACAATAGAAGGGAAGAAAACATGCGTTTTTTAAATTCATCAATTGCAGCTATCCTTACAGGACTTGTTTGTTTCAACATTATTTTTACAACTTATACGATTATTACTAAACCAACACCAGGTGAAGCGGACGGATTAGGCTTTATTATTTTTTCAGTCCTCCTTACACCAGTTTTAATGGTCCTTTTCCTAATTGTATTTTATAGACTTTATGAACGGATAAATATAAAAGGGTTACTATTTGGGGTCATAACGGGATTATGGTTGAGAGAGGTTTTAGAAGTTATACAGGGTTTCTTTTACCAATCGGATCAACTTGATAACACTATAAGAATTATTAACAGTCCCTATCTTTTACTCATGATAATTATATTAAGTTTAATTTTTGTAAGAACTTCTTCCAAGTGGCTAAATTTAAATAGTTTTACAATTGGTGCTACCACAGGTTTTGTATTCTCATATATCATTGTTCTATTATTACGAAAAATAAATAACTCATTAACTTCTTACCATTATTTTGATTCTGATGAAATTTTAATAGTTGTTTTAAGTGTCTTCATTACTTCTATTTTAGGTATTATTATTGGAAAAAAGAATGAAAAGAAGATCAAAATCAAACAAGCCTAAATTAATTTTTAAAAAGAGTAAAGTTATTTGAACCGTAATGACTTTACTCTTTTTTGAGTTAGGATATAAGACGGTCAATGAAAATTTGTCTATTCGTATCTCCAAAAAATGGTATAAAAATATAACACGTTTATAATCAAAAATTTCACCTGGAGAAACACTTTTAAAGGCCATCTACTAATATAAAGCCACTCAACAAGGTTGCTGTAGACCCACACGTCCTTTTGTTGATATCCTATTTAGGGAGTTAATGATTAGTGGGGGTACAGGATGGATAATCAAAAATATAATGATCTTAAATTAGGCGAGCGAGGGGCAATCATCAGTATTTTTGCTTATATTGCTCTATCAATCATAAAATTAATCATTGGATATTTCAGTAATTCAGCAGCTTTGAAAGCAGATGGTCTTAACAATATAACCGATATTATTGCATCTATTGCAGTACTTATAGGATTGAAAAGTGCCCAAAAGCCACCTGATATAAACCATAGATATGGTCACTGGAAAAGTGAAACAATTGCATCAATGATAGCTTCATTTATTATGTTTGCTGTTGGAATCCAAGTATTGTCCGATGCTGTTGGATCGATCTTTCGAGGGAGAAGTGAGTCACCTGATATTATAGCTGCTTATGTAGGCATTTTTGCTTCAATATGCATGTATTTTGTATATCGGTACAATAAAAGCTTGGCTCTTAAAATCAAAAGTAAAGCTGTCATGGCAGCTGCAAAAGACAATGTTTCCGATGCATGGGTAAGTATAGGAACAGCAGTAGGTATCTTTGGTTCTCAATTAAATATGCCTTGGCTAGATACTTTAACAGCATTAATAGTTGGACTATTAATTTGTAAAACTGCTTGGGACATTTTTAAAGAAGCTTCACATGAACTTTCAGATGGATTCGATGAGGAAAAAATCGAATTATATCAGAATGTAATATTAAAAGTGGATGGGGTAAAAGGTATAAAAGAAATTAAGGGTAGAAGCTATGGAAATAATGAAGTGATAGATGTTGTGATTTTCGTAGATTATACACTAAATATAAGAGAGGCACATGATGTAGCAACTGCTATTGAAAAAGTAATGATAAAAGAAATAGGGGTATATGATGTTCATGTGCATGTAGAGCCCAATAGTTTATTAAATAAAGTCAATTGAAAATTGTTAAAACTCAATTTCGATGAAATTTCAGTAAGTAAAAATTTGTTTTACTTCACATAATTTTTACAAAATCGGATCCTAATTGCTCAATGATTTTTTGATTCCTGCACTTTTAGAGTATCGTATGAACGGTCAATCATTAGTAAAAAATGAATTGTTAAATTAAAAAATACTAACACATTATAAAATGGTGTTAGTCTTTTTAGAAGACGGAAAGTTTTTGTAAATGCCTCGATACAATATTAACCTTCTACTAGTTCAGTGATAAATTACTAATATTTAACCACTAGGACTGGTTCTACCACTATATTTGTGGGAGTGAGGACGGGCTCCATTAACTGTAGTTACTCCATGAAAATTATGATAATGACCACCACCAGTCATTGGAATAGCCGGCCCAGTCACTCCACGTATTTCATGTTTATGTCCATCATCTAATGAAGTAATAGTAAAGTATTTGTGGGTATGTGGAACTCCTGTGGGTGCTGGCTCTGTCGTACCAGCATATCTATGTTCATGCCCAACATTAAATGACGTAACACCTGAAAAATTATGTTTATGAAGTGGTCTTCCATCCCATGTCGTTAGATATAAAATATGAGAATGATCATTATTAGAATCAGGTGAATGTACCATAAAACCAGTTACAGGTATTTCCTTCATAAGCTTCTTTTCACCCTTTCCGTTTATTTGTAAATTAAGAGAAATTCTCAACAAAGAATATGCCCATTTTCAAATGTTAGAACTCCAAGTTTAAATATAAGTGAATAAAATTTTCCATTAATGTATAAGTTCATTCATAAATTTCGTAAACCTATAATGCGTTAATCTAATAAAGGTTATGATCAGCCCAAGGATAATGTTTCGATTATGTTTGATATTGGTGTATTAAAAGATGAAAGATGCTGCTTATATTTTTGAAATGTTGATCAAACGTTTATATATATACTGATAATTTTATAAAATGAAGATCATGAAGATATAACATGATACTTTTAAACAATGCGTTGCGATTCTAAATTAGAATCGCTTTTTATATTCAAGTGGGTGAATTTTATTGCGGAGAATTTATTAATCTAAAAAAATAAGAATTCAAATCTAAATATATTTTTTTAAGTAATAAGTATAAGTAGTAAAAAACTTTTAGCATTTGGACTAGATTCTAGTACTAATCGAAAGTAAGTACATGGTTACGAAATAACTTGTTTATTAAAAACATTAGGCTTAGTAACTGGTATTTTAAAATCGACAAAAATTGGAAGGGCTTATTCCGATTATCACATTCTATAAAATTTACAATATTCAGCGAAAGTACAAACAATTCTACTTTTGTTTCATAAAATTGAAGTAATTACAAAGAAATGGAGAGGACACATATACATTTTTTTGAATCAGAAATTTCGAAAAACATTATCTGATTATGGTGCATATAAAGATCATTTTGGTCCCTTCCAGGAAGTGTACGGATTTCAATGATATATGATCAGCAGATAACTGGTCTTGTGTTAAAGGATTCAATCAAAAGATTAAAAAAACAGATTCATCTGAAGACGAGAATCGAATTTGGAGATTACTAATACTCATTATTGAAATCGGATACTCATAAAAATGGTAGTTTTCAGAACTTCAAAGTCTTTTAGAAAAACTATTGATAAAGAAGGATGATGGGAAATATGCCGATTACAAATGATAAGGGTAGCTCTTTTTTATCGAGTAAGGAAATTGGATCTATTGATGCATGGATATCCGAAATGAAGAAATATCCTCTCCTTATTCCGACTAAAAAAAGAAAACTAGCTCAACGTACACTTGAACTTCCATATAAGCTTATTGGCAATGGTTTAAATAGAATAGTTTATGATCTTGATAACGGATACGTCTTGAAAATTGCATTTTCCGAAATAGGCTTGATAAGTAACGGCCAAGAATTTAGTCTGTATCATTCTGCACATCCGGATATTAAGCAGTACCTCTGTCCAGTAAAAGAAAAAGGACAGGGGTGGATTGTTATGAAAAAGATGGAGCGTAAGGCACCTATTAATTTGGAAAATCTTCAGAAGCTGAGTACTCTAACAATGAAGTTTTTATTACGAGGGATCATACCAGTCGATTTAAGACTAGCAAATATAGCATTATCACAAGATAATGAAATGGTTGTTATTGATTATGGGCTTTTTATAAATGCATTACATGGAAAGACAGACCAATCTAATGATGATGTCCATAATGCAAAGTGAATGAAAGTTTATTTTTGCAGTTTTAATTTTATGGAGGCAGTAAAATTTGATCGATGAAAATGAAAAAATATATATGGATAATAAATGATGATAAAAGAAAAACAATCAAATGAACAAAAAATCATAAGAACTTAAATCAAGAATATTAAAACGTATGATCTTTTAGAAAATATTAGTAGGGATCCTCGATGGGTTAGTTAGTATATGGAATGAGAAATCATTGAAATTCTAAACAGTAGATTAAAAAAAAGAAGAAGGTGAATAATCTTGAGGAAGAAACTAGTAACTACGAGTTCAGAAGGTTTAATGGAAAATTCATACCCCTATCGCTTGTATCAAAAGGCAAAAAAATTTGGAGTTTGGAATCCTCAAAATATTAATTTTTCACAGGATAAAGAAGACTGGAAACTACTTTCTGTTAATCAAAAAGATTGGATTCTGAAGCTGCTCGCACAATTTCAGGGAGGAGAAGAGGCGGTAACATTAGACTTACTTCCTTTGCTAAGGGTGATTGCGAGTGAGGGTAGATTGGAAGAGGAGATGTTTCTTACTACATTTTTATGCGATGAAGCTAAACATACTGAATTCTTTCGAATTGTCTTAAATGCTATTGGTGAAAAAGATGATCTTTCACACTTGCATTCCGAATCGTATCGTAAACTATTTTATGAAATTCTTCCAGAGACTATGGAACGCCTTTGGTATGAGCAAACCCCAGAGGTAATAGCTGACGCAGCTACCGTGTATAATATGTTTGCTGAAGGAGTTTTAGCTGAAACGGGGTATAAAACATTTTATGATGGACTTCAAAAAATCGGTAAAATGCCAGGACTTCTAGAGGGAATTGATCACTTAAAGCGGGATGAATCAAGGCATATAGCATACGGTACCTTTCTTCTTCAGCGTTTGATTTGTGAACATCCTCATTTATATGCCAGGATCATTAAGAAACTTGAGGAATTGGCACCTATCGCTATTTCTTTAAATGCAGAGGGCGTAATAGGGCAAAGCGAGAAATCAAATGAATACAGTTCTGAAATGAATAAATACTCTGAGAGACAACTTAAGGCAAGAATGGAGATTCTAGCACGGGCAAGGGGAAAGACGATCAATGAAATTTATCAATCAGTTCAAGAAAATCTATAAATAAAATTCTAAAAATACAGAACAACATAGAAAAATAACATCCTCATTTCTATAGATGAGATAAAAAATAACCACATCTATCAAACAAAATAAAAAATGTTAAGTGGTAACATAAAAAATTAGATCAAAAATGTGTTTCTTTCTCATTATCAAACTAATGGCGTTAATCAAAGCAGGATTAATGCTCTTTTTTGTTGAAGTATCTTGTTGTGCAAATCAAGCGGAGCTTATTACAACAAAAAGCATTGTTAAATTTGAGGTGTGAGAAATGGCTACTATAGGATTAATAAGACATGGTAATACTGATTGGAATAAATTAGGTAAAGCACAAGGGGTATCAGATATTTCCTTAAACGATTTTGGAAAGATCCAGGCTAAAAAACTCGGACAGCGGCTTTCGCAAGATGAAGATTGGGACATGCTTATTACGAGTAACTTATTAAGAGCTGTTGAAACCGCAAGAATTATTGGAAATATTATCAATCAACCCATTAGTTCGATCGATAATAGAATTCGGGAAATAAATTGTGGAATGATTGAAGGAACAACTGAAGAAGAAAGAATAAATAAATGGGGAAGGAATTGGCGTACCTTAGAACTTGGCATAGAAAATTTTGAGAATGTCGCCACTAGGGGGCTTGATTTTTTAGAAGATATTGAAAGCTTATATAAGAACAAAAGAGTATTAGCTGTTAGCCACGGTGCCTTAATTGGTCTTACCCTACAACGTCTATTACCAGAGGAATTTCAAACAACTTATATTGAAAACACTTCACTAACAATTGTTCGGAAAATTGAAGACCATTGGCAGTGTCAATTATATAATTGTACTGTTCATTTAAAATGAGTTATTGATATAGAGTGAAATTGGTTATCTTCAAAACGGATTCATACATAAGGACATAAAATGTAAAATGATTAACAGGTAAAATACTCAATTGAATTTTTTATGATGAACAATTATTTAAACTTATTAAACATGATGCGTTGCTAAGAATTTTTTGAACAACCTAAAGAAGCTATCTCTTTCTAAAGATAGCTACTGTCAACTATATAAGTCCTTATTAATATATTGGTCAATTAAAGTATATCTTATATGACAAGCAGTTCTGATTAATCATTTGATACCTTATATTATGAATCTTTCATCAGAGATTTTCTATCAATTGCTTCTGGTTGTTTTTCTAACCATTTGTGCTTAACCATAATATTGTAAGATCGTGCACCAGCTTCCATCACATGGGCAAATACTCTACTATAGTTTAAAAGTAAATCCGATCTAAAGCTGGAGCCTAATGAAGCTCCATAATAAGAAAGAGCTGCATGCACTAAAAACCCTGCGTGATACATTATCAATTTGTCAGAAAAGGGACTGACCGTAGATTCAGTAATCTCAGTCTCCCATTTTTCAGGAATTGGTAAGTTATCTTGTTGTAATATGGAATCAAAACTCTCTGCATCCGTTTTTGCTAATTTCACATTTTTTAACATAAAATTTCGAACTTCTTCACACTCAGCCACCTGACTAAACGCCAAGCTTAATGACTGAGTAAATCCAGTTTTCGTTGAATTAAAGAAAAGGGTACTTATTTCTGAACTATTTAATGGTCTTTTATCTCCCACTAAATTTGAAACGAAACCCGGTGATTCTATAAACTTCTCTCCACGAACTGGTGGGACGGAGGGAACACTTTTGAATTTTGGATGTTTTTTTGCTACTTCATCTATCTTCTGAAATAATTCTTTTGATGATTCGGCACATTCGAAAAAATAATTTTGTATATCTTGTCTTTCCGAGTTTGTAATAGCTAGACTGTAAGCGGTTAATCCATGTATGGTCATGATATAGGAGTAAAAAAGTAAAAATTGGTCAGAAAACAAACGGGGGGCATTTACATTCACATCATTTTCTGTAAATCCAATAGGGACTTGATAATTAGCGCTATGTAAGAATTCGGGAATTTTTGTGACATGGCTCTCGGATAATTGTAAAGCAAATTCTAAAATAGGTTTAATTTCGTTGTTTTCAACAATGTTAAGAAAATACTTATAAACACAAATTGCCATACTATCGCCCATATATTGAAGCCAAAGTCCGGACAGTTCTGCGGCAGTTAAAGTGTTTGATTTTGTTTTCTTGAAAAGTTCCAAAAGAATACCTCCAATTTTCCTCAATTTCCATTTAGTGATTATTTTATGGTATTGTCAGGGAAGTATACAGGTATTTGAGAGAAATTTATATTTGGTACAGCACAAATAGATACAAGCAGATGAAAAATCGGTATGAAGGGGGAATTGTTTAAATAAAGTAGTAAAGTTTAGAAATTTTAGGTTAATAAGTAATCATATTTTTGCTAAACTTTTAAATGAATTTAGTCTTTTATTGTGGGAGAGAGAAACGATGACACAGTCAATAATTTTTGATATGGATGGAACACTATTTCAAACGGATAAGATTTTAGAATTATCACTTGAAGATACGTTTAATCATTTACGTGCTCAAGATAAATGGGATAAAGAGACTCCTATTGATAAATACCGAGAAATAATGGGTGTCCCTTTACCGAAAGTATGGGAAAATTTATTACCAGATCATTCAATCAGTGATAGAGAACAAACGGATTCATACTTTCTTGACAGATTAATTGATAATATAAAAAGTGGGAAGGGTACCTTATATCCTAATGTAAAGAAAATTTTTAGATATTTAAAAGAAAATAATTGTATGATATATATTGCAAGTAACGGTTTAACAGCGTACTTAAATGCAATCGTTAGTTATTATCAGCTGGATAATTGGGTGACAGAAACATTTAGTATCCAACAAATTGAATCATTGAATAAATCAAAACTTGTTCAAAATATTATTGAAAAGTATGGCATTACTACTGGTGCAGTAGTAGGAGATCGTTTATCTGATATAAATGCAGCTAAGGAAAATAGACTAGTTTCAATAGGATGTAATTTTGATTTTGCTAAGGAAGAGGAACTTTCTCAGGCGGATATCGTTATTGATGATCTAATGGAGTTAAAGAAATTTTATTAATTTATAATAAATAGAACGAAAAAAAGAGGCATTTATTAATTAAGAAATGCCTTTTCTTATTCGATTACAATGGCACACTAGAGGATACGAATACCCTTAACTAGGACGTTTATCCCAAGGCTCAATATTTCCTACTATATGTAATTTCTTATTTTTGCTAATTGATTCAATAACGCCTTCAGAAATTTCTTGATCTGTTAACCATCTTGAATGACTATTTTCTATAATAAACCCTAATTGAACTTGATGATAGGAACAATTATTTGAGATAGGAACATTTTTTTGGATTTCTTTTAAATTCGAGCTACTCCCTAAAACATGAAATAAATTCCATTCATCGCTATCATTTGAAACCTCTTTACAAATAATTTCTAAGGCATTTTCTGCATAAGAATGAATCCAAGCAATAACTGTATCAATTTTTCCATTCTTTAGAACGGTAGATATTATTTCTTTTCTTAACCACTCATCGTTATTATAATTTACACTAATTGCTGTAATCCTATTTTTATGTGGTACTTTATCTACAAGCTTATTCAAGCGATGAAGATTTCGTGCAATCACTGATACGTGATAACCTTGGTTATTTAACCAGAGTGATACATCTGCAAGCATTCCTGAACCACCAACTACTAATACGTGTTTCATTAATATTACTCCTTTATAGAATGATAATAGATACAAACATATACTTTTTAATTATACTAACAAAGTAGGAAGTTGAGTGTAATCTATATCTAAAAATGCATATGAAGATGAGGAGAAGGGTGTGAATGATATATATTTTATTAGAATTGCTGGTTGAAAGTTTTATTCCGTGGGAATAAAACCCAGTTTATATTTTTCTACTTGAGAAAGATATCAGCTTTTACTCTAATTTCTTTTTGCATAACATCATTTTCTTTCAAGGTTTCTCTAATTTTTTGTACTAAAATAAGTGAACCTGGATCTGTAATTTGTTTGGCAACTCTTTCAAGTAATATTTTTGTATCAACAGAAAACCGTTCTGCAAAACTATGGCACATTACCATATTCATTCGTAGTAACTCCCTATATTCTTCATTAGAAAATGCTCTTCTTATGCACCCTCTAACACCTGCATATCCATAGGAGACCTCCGAAGCAGCTCTGTAAAATAAAATCATTCCATCTGCATGACTAGTTTTAGGATCTACGCGAAGTTCTGTTATTAATGACATTAATCTTCTTACCATTGGTTTCGCTTTCTCCATTGTGTTCCACCAATCTAATAAAGCTGTCTTTTCTTCGCTCGTCATTACCAAAGACTGATTATGCAATTTATACCCTCCTTAAAGTCTAGGAATTGCTTGAATATCCTGAATACGAGAATGGATTTCTTCCCATTTATCTCCTAATAGTTTTTTACTTAAATAAATAGCTTCAAAGATTGCTAAACCGATTTGTTTATTTAAATATCGACTAATATTTATTAAATAATTGAATTCAGGAGCTACTCCATATATAGCTAATTCAAAATTGGGACTTAATTGCTTTTCGCTTATTCTTAAAGTGTCAAGATCAAAAACAAGCATCTCAAATGCAAGTAGAATTTTTTCGCCATTCTGAATTCGTTTTATCGTGCCTTGAATTGCATCAAATCCATACCCGATATCTGCTACAGATGCATGATAAGGATTAAGTCCAGGATTGGTTCGTAAAGATGGGATCGATCGAAAACCTGTCGTTATAGAACACACCACTTCTTTTGCAGCCATACCCTTTTCAATGATGGTATATATTGCTGCAAGATATTGTTCACTTTGCTTATACTTAAGTATATTTGTCATGTCATCGTCTCCTAACTGATCCGTTTTTATCACTTAAGAGCTAGTAAATATGTTTTTGTTCATTAATCAAAAAATTAATCTTTTTAAGAGGATATCAATTAGAATAATTTATTAATACTCTAAAAGGATGGTAATAACCTGGATATTAAATGTTATTATGACATACAAAAATTTATAAATTGTCCACAAATTAATGAAGATTAACTATTTTACAGATATTCTTTTATTCATTCTTAGCATTTCATCTCTTCAGATGATGTAATTGGTCGACATAATAGGGAGATGTTAAGTTTAAGAAATATAAAAAGTTGAAACCTTTTACTGGAAAATTCGTAACTGAAAGAGGTAGTATAAAGAAGATAATTTCTTATGAACTGTAAAAATAGTGGGCAGTTAATAAGGGGGAATTCGAGTGAAACAGAGAATAAAATTTCTGTTCTTTTTAACATTGGTAGTAATTTTGTTAATTGGCTGTAGTGCTAATAAAGATCAAGAAGGCATCTTTCAATTTAAAGATTCGTATGTTGGTGATAACAGTGCAGTTGGTAACATTGTAAAACAGTTACAAAGTGGCGAAAGTTTAAAAGGAATTGAACTTAAAACTAAAGAAAAACCATATGGAATGATTTTAAATTATAATTGGATAGAATCAGAACAAATATACAAAGAAACAGTAATAAATAATGCTACATATATCTTTGCATTGGTTCAAAATGTTGACTGGATCAGATTTCATTTTAATAACAGAGAATATAAAATCACAAAAGAGGAAATCCAAGCATGGTACGGAAAAAATTTAAATGAAGTTAAAAATGAAGATGATTTAAGGAAACTTATACAAAAATATTTGAAAGAAGAGCAAAAGGTAAATCAGTTATTCCAATAAGGAAGGTTCGTAAAGTCGATAGGGAGAGACATGTGATGAAAGTTAATGCAAAGAAGTTTTGTAATAAAAATTTATCTTTTACCATAAGGTCAGCGGTAGAGAATGATGCTAAAGACCTTTCAGAGATCCGACTACAAATTGATGGTGAAACGGAAAATTTAGATAGAGAACAAGGCGAATCCTACATAGACGAAAGCGGTTTTAAACAATTAATTTTCGATGATACTGAACAGGATCAAAATTTATTTTTAGTTTGTGAAGCAAATGGAAAGATTGTAGGATTTTCGAGATGTGAAGGGAATACATTAAGAAGAAAGTCGCATATCGTTGAGTTTGGTGTGTGTGTATTACAAAAATATTGGGGATACGGCATTGGTACTCATTTATTAATAAAAACCATTGAATGGGCTGACTCTAATGAGATCAAAAAAATCACTCTAAAAGTTCTAGAAACTAATGATCATGCGATTAAACTTTATGAAAAATATGGCTTTGAGCAAGAAGGCATTTTAAAAAAGGATAAGCTATTATCTGATGGAAATTTTATAATACGATCTTAATGGCACGGTTTAAAGGCTAAAAAAAATAATAATATGTAACATTATTTAAATGGAAATTTTAGTTTATAGTAAAGGGAAAGACATTGTAAATTAATATATTGGTAGAGGTGAAATTAAATTGCAGCCAATACATATTAATGAAATTCCAAATGAAATAATGGAAGATCTCCATGAAATTTATAGTATAAGGTTTCCACGACAAGGATATACCTCCGATATAGGATTAATAGAAAGTACTCGAGGACTATACGCATTAAAAAGGACAAAGGGAGAACTATTTTGTTCTTGGCTAAAGAGGGAAATAACAGTTCTAAACTGTTTGACGCGGGAAACAAATCTGCCAGTTCCAAAAGTAAAGAAATTTGTTCAACAAAAAAATCCGAAAGAATCCTGGGCTTTAATTGATTATATTGAAGGAGAAACTTTAAGAACTGCTTTAACTAATGAGAAAAATAGGGGGAAACACGATGAAATAATTTATAATTTCGGGAGTATCTTATCGCAAATCCATTTAACGTCGTGCCCTAATGATCTAAAATTTCAACAAACATGGCTTGAAGAAATGTTACTTCAAGCTGAATATAATTTGCAAAATGAAAAAGTGGATGGAACCAAATTATTATTAGAAAAAATTAAATATAATAAACCGAATGTCTATAAACAGACGCTCATACATGGAGATTTTACAATTGATAATGTTTTAGTAGCGAATGGAGTAATTACGGGAGTAATTGATTGGAGTGGAGGGGGGTATGGTGACCCTAGATATGATGTATCCTTAGCCATTCGTCAAAAACCCAATGCCTTTGAAAACGAAGTAGATAGACTCATATTTTTTGAAGGATATGGAGAAAAAATAATTGATGATCATATATATGATTATTTTGTGAATGGACTAAATGAATTCTTCTAGTTAAGAATATTTCCCAGATTAAATAAAATGATCCCTATCAACAAAGCATCGAATCCGTATATTCGATGCTTTGTTTTATCAACTATACTTTAATGTAAAGGAGGTAAGCTGTAATTTTTTATTAACTATAATATCAGTTGCCGTGTATTTAATTAAGCATAAGAATGTAAACCAGAAATGATTAAATTAACAAAAACTTGATTAAAGATAATAATACCGAATCCGATAATGGCCATCCATGCTGTTCGTTCTCCTTCCCATCCTTTTCCTATTCTTAAGTGTAGTAATACAGAATAAAATAGAAAAGTAATAAGTGCCCAAACTTCCTTCGGATCCCAACCCCAGAAACGACTCCATGCCAATTGTGCCCAGATCATAGCAAATACTAATCCTCCTAAAGCAAATAAAGGGAAACCAATAACCACAGATCTGTACGTAATCTCATCCATCAAATTAGCATTTACCTTCTTTGATACTGGCTTTATTAAAGAAATAACATTACGTCTACAAATTAGACGAATGACTAGATAGATAAGTGTGCCTGTTAGAAACGACCAAATGATCGTATTTAATTTTTGAGCATCTATCAGTAATGGAGTCTCAATCACACTATTTTTCAAGGATATATGATTGTTACTATCGGGTGATTCGACAATTACTGAGTTCTTTGGAACAGTTAGAGCTGGCAATGTATATTCGTATATTTCTATTTGATCTTGTTTATTTGTGAACTTTATGTATTGCTTATAATTCGTGGTTTGAAAGGCAGTAGTAATTGTAATAAATCCTATAACTACTATTAAGAAATACATAATTAATTCTAAGAAAAATGATTTTTTACTCTTTTCTTTAGGATTAATGCTTTTTAATAAATAGATTAACCCAGTAACAAAGGATATCGACAGGACTGCGCTAGAAAAGGCGACAGTGATCACATGTATGGTTAACCATTTACTTTGCAAGGCTGGAATAAGTGGTGAAATTTCTTTAGAAAAAGCGTTTGCATAACCAAGAATAATTAATGAAATGGGAAGAATGAAAAGTCCCATCACACTTTGACGATAAATATAGTACAAAATAAAAAAACTACCAACTAGCATAATTCCAAAGAAAGTCATAAATTCATAAAGGTTACTAACCGGAGCATGCCCAGAAACATACCATCTACTAATAAAATAAATAAGTTGCAGTATAAATCCTAATAGAGTTAATAAAAGAGCAACTCTAGAAAATATATTCCGTTTTGATTTCACTGATAAACCCCAAGGTAAAATAGCAATTAAATAAATAAGAAAAGAGAGATATAATGATGTACTGCTCAGCTCAATTAATGATTGTGTAGACATTGAAACACTCCTAAACTTCTTTTGGTTACACGGATATATCATCATCTTGTTAAATTTTTTGTTAAACTATATCCAATCAATTACATTTTACCTGTTATGTGCCAAAAATGGAGAATAATATTTGAAAATTATGTGTCTCAATTCCCTCTTCTCTTTATTATTTTAAGATTTGTATTTCTTTTTCAAAAATCTGCTAAAACACCTATAGAAAGACTTCCTAAGAATAAATGGAACTACTATTAAATTGAAAGCAATGTAACAGTTGTAATATATATCCATTCTTGTTATAAATAAATCATATTTTCGGAGGTGGAACGATGATCTATATTATCAGACATGGTGAAACAGATTTAAACAAAGAAAGAAAACTGCAAGGACGCAATGGTTATCCACTAAATAAAAATGGAATCATACAAGCTGAGCATTTAAGAACTAAACTACAAGGAATAGAATTTAATCATGTGTACTCATCACCACAGGAGAGAGCTGTTGAAACTGCTCAAATAGTTTCAGGTCGGAATGTAATAGTCGATAATAGACTTGATGTGTTTGAATTAGGAGAAGCAGATAATTTAAAGATAAGCGAAGTAAAAATGGATGGATTCATCCCCGATGCAAGTGTGTATAAAGGTATCGAAGACACTGAAAGCTTTGTGAACAGAGTCTTTAATTTTATGAGGGAATTAGAACATCAACATGCTGAGAGTAAAGTAAATATTTTAATATCAGGACATAGATGTACTACAGGTTGTATGGGTGCCTATTTTGAAGGTATCCCTGAAAATCGGAACATATTAAAATATTCATCAGATAATGGTGATTATAAAGTATATCAATTTTAATATTTTTATTTAGTCATAGAATTTTAAACGGGATAGCCTATTTAAAGAATTTAATAGGAAGGTTCAATGGAGAAGCATGACAAATACTAAAAACGGTTGGAACAAGGATGTAAAAATTACCATATCCAGAATAGTTGATGGTAGTTTACTATTCTGGATACGATGAAAGAACTACATTATATACTTTGCTTTACATGTATTTTATATAGAAAAATATAACAAGCTCCACCAAGTAATGCACAAAAAAGTATGAGGCCAAACACACCTATAGGTGGGGTCCATTCAGAAAGAAAAACTGTAATAGGGGCTAAAAATCTTCCGATCGTAAATTGTAATTTAGAAGCACCCATGTATTGACCTCTCGCATTCTTAGGAGCATAGTCACTAATAAAATTATTTAATACAGGTGAACGAACGAGTTCACCGAAAGTAAAAATAATGGTGAGAAAAAATAAAAGCCAAATGTTTGTTGTGAATCCAACGAAAAACATACCCACCCCAGTCAAAATGGCTGAAAGGATAAAGACATCACGGTCACTCCAATGTTTAAGCCATCTTGTAACAGGTATAACAAATAGAACAAAGAGTAGACCGTTCAGTCCTAGTAACCATCCTAGTATATCGGTATTGTTGAGTTTTATTGAAAAGTTTCTCCAAGAAATCAGAGATTGAGAGGGGACATGCTCAGTAATATATATGGCTAAATATAAATCTAATTGCATAATCGCAATGACTGAGAAAACTCCGCCCATTATATATAGAATAAATATTTTATCCCGAAAGATCATTCCATAGCTCTTCCATTGTTCTTTGATTAATTGCATATTTACACTTCTATGAATAGATTTTTTTGTATAGTTAGGCATGGATTCAGATATCTTAAAATAGATCGTTATTGAGTAAACTAACATGACAATGGTACAAATCCATAAAAGTTCACTTCGATAATGAAAGAAAAAGAATGCACCTAATGCGGGTCCTAATACCGCACCAATATTATTACTGGTAATAAACGTAGCAAAAACTTGTCTCCTTTCTTTTTCTGGAACTAAATCAGCTACCATTGCATCACTAGCAGGCCCATATAATCCACCACCTAAACCAATTCCAATAAAAGCCAAATAACTAATCCAAGGTGAAGATGCCATAGCGAAACAGGCAAACATGATTGTTCGAAGGAACGAACCCAATAGCATAACAGGTCTTCGTCCTAAATAATCAGCTAAAATTCCACCGATCATATTACTTAGCAAAATAATTAATGGTGGACATGTCATCAATATTCCTGCAACATGGCTACCCAATTCTTTACTAAAATATACTGTTATGAAAGGAAAGTACATCCAATAAAATAAATTAAATAAAGTTTCTCCAGCTAATCGAATTTTTAAATTGGATTCCCATAAGGCTATTTTCAAAATATCCCTCGTTTCTACTATGATTTTTTACAGGATCGTGTCTTTTTACAAAAACAACAAACTATACAAAATCACCATTTTTAAAGAAATTTCCGGCCGGTTATAAAAATATAGAATATTTTTTATATTAAATATAGACTTATAATTAATTTTAATTTATACTATTAATATGGAAATCAAGGAATCTTACTTTTTAATTTGAATGCACTACAAAAAGAACATACGTTCGATTTTGGATCGGTGCTATTTTTGCAGCGTCTTTTTTTATAAAAACATAATGTTTATGGATTAAGCCTAGTTAGTAATGAAGGGGAACTTCATTACTAACTAGGCTTCATTTTGTTTTGGTAAGGTTTATATTCAAAGGGAGGGAAAGGTGCCCGCGACAGGAGAAAACACGGGTTCGGGGTAAGCAAAGTGAAAGAAAGGTACCTTAAAAAGGGAAATGTGGGTTGATGGTAACTCAAGTGAGAGAAAGGTGCCCCAAAAGGAGGAAAATGTCGCTTCACGGTAACTAAAGTGAGAGAAAGGTACCCGAAAGAGAGGAAAACGCGTGTTCAGGTAACCAAAATGTAAGAAAGGTGGTGCCCGAAAGAGAGGGAAATACGTGTTCAAGGTAACCAAAGTGAGAAAAAAGGTACCCGAAAGAGGGGGAAACGCGTGTTCAGGGTAATCAAAGTGAAAGAAAGGTACCCCAAGAGGAGAAAAAGCCGATGCACGGTAACTAAAGTGGGAGAAAGGTACCCAAAAGAGAGGAAAACGCGTGTTCAGGTAACCAAAATGTAAGAAAGGTGCCCGAAAGAGAGGAAAAAACGGGTTCAGGGTAACAAAAGTGAGGGAAAGGTGCCCCAAAAAAGGAAAATGCCGCTTCAGGGTAAAAAAAGTGAGAGAAAGGTACCCGAAAGAGAGGAAAACACGTGCTCAGGGTAACTAAAGTGAGGAAAGGTGCCCCAAAAGGAAGAAAACACGTGTTAAGGGTAACTAAAGTGAGACAAAGGTACCCGAAGAGGAGAAAAATGCCGCTACACGGTAACTAAAGCGTGAGAATTGTACCCGAAAGAGAGAAAAAAACGTGTTCAAAGTAACCAAAGCAAGAAAATTGTACCCCAAAAGGAGAAAAACACCTATAAATAGTAACTAATACGAGCGAATAATTCCCAATCGTAAGAAAACCCCGTTTACACGGGGTTTTTTATAATTTGAATTTAGTTTAAGGAGTGAAGGAAATGGGAGAAGTGATTAAGAATTCGAATTTTCGCAAATTGTTTTTGTCTAATTTGTTCTCAGGAGTTGGTCAAGGTATGACCATGATAGGGATATCGTGGTATATGGTTGAATTGACAGGTACTGCTAGATTACTTGGCTCAACGATGATTATTTCTGCGATACTTACGTTACTCATTGGTCCTTTTGCTGGGACGATGATCGACCGTTTCTCTCGTAAGGCCATACTGCAATTTGAACAGTTAGCGGGTTTCACGGTTTTATTGACCGTAAGTGTATGGGGATGGTTGGGAACCTACTCTGAATGGATGATGGTGTTCATTTATTTATCAAGTATTTTCATTTTTTATATGTATGAATCTGCACAATCAGCGTTTGTGCAAGAAATTTTTGAACCAAAACTATACGGATCTATTAATTCGTTTTTGGAAATTGAGAACCAAACAGCATTAGTCTTATCAGGGGCACTAGCTGGAATATTGCTAGAGAAATTTGGACTGCATGTAGTTTTAATACTTAATGCATTAGCCTATTTACTTGCATTTTTAAATTTATTAGGTATCAACTATGTCTCTACTAGTAAAGAAAAATTGAAATTAGATACTAGAAACTCTTGGTTATCCATGTTCTATGAAAGCTGGAGATTTATTAAAAGGAGAAGGGGATTAATGATATTCGGTGTGGCAGCACTGATACCTTTTATTGCGGTTATGCTGGTAAATCTATTAAATCCGATCTTTGTCAGTCATAGTTTAAAAGCGGATGTAAAAATCTATTCCCTTGGAGAAGTTACGTATTCTATTGGTGCACTAATTTCTGGAATATGTACGACTATTATTACACGGAAATTGAGTTCATCCTCTTATATGGTCGCAAATTATTTTATGATGATCGTGGCACTTATACTAACGGTCACCTTTCCAAAGGCAGGGATTTTTTTATTATGTTCAGCTTTAATAGGATGGTGTAATGTTTCAACTCGTCTTATTAGACAGAATATGTATATGGAATTATTACCAAATCATTTAATAGGAAGAGTATTGAGCTTTTTTAAATCAATTGGTACATTATTAAGACTTTTACTATTAGCCCTTTTTACAATCATCATTGACTTAAATGGTGTATCAGTTGGATATTTCATATTAGCAGGAATTTTATCAGTGGCGACAATTGGAATATTCTTATCCTTCCGTCTTCTGTTGAAGGAGATAGATTGATTACGAAAGTGCACGCTAGTGGATGTTCAAAAAAACTTTAGAAAATATCTTCCTAAAATAGAAGAGGTTTACATCTAAATTTAAACATGTTTCATAGTTGTTGATAAAAATAGAATATAACAAATTTTACATAAATTATAGTATGATGTATCTATAATCATGATTGATCATCTGACATCTCTTATAGAGTAAAATGTTGTACTCGTCTTATGATTGGGTCATGAAAAAAATTCAAGTAGGAAATTAAGGAGGAGCTATGAAACTTGTTTTAATATTTGGTCCACAAGCAGTTGGGAAAATGACAGTAGGTCAGGAATTAGCAAGGATAACAGATTTAAAGCTATTTCATAATCATATGACTATTGATTTAGTTAGCCATTTTTTTGACTACGGAACAAAAGAAGGCAAAAGATTAGTTGGATTGTTTAGGGAGGAAATATTTGAAGAGGTTTCAAAAAGTGATTTATATGGTTTGATTTTTACATATGTATGGGCATTTGATCTTCAATCAGATTGGGATGAGGTAAACAAAATATGTAATATTTTCGAATCAAAAGGAGGAACCGTCTATTTTGTAGAATTGGAAGCTAATCTTGAAGAAAGGCTTGAAAGAAATAAAAGTACGAATCGATTAAAGCACAAACCTTCTAAAAGAAATATTGAATGGTCGGAAAAAGATTTAATCAGTTCTTTGAAACAATATAGATTAAATTCTTTTGACGGTGAAATTCAAAAGGACAATTATTTAAAAATAAATAATACGAATGTAAGTGCAACAGAAGTGGCGGAAATAATTGTGAATAAGTTTAAGTTATAAAGCTTTAGTTGGAGAGAAGTTAATATTAAAGGGGAAATCTACATGATATACACACCAAAGACAATAATAGAAAGAAAAATCCGTTATGATTCTAGTATTGTGGAACATTCTTGTCTATTACTAAACTCGAACCAGCAAAAAGTCGTTTTATTTCATAGAATCGCTGAATCCTTTACGATGAAAACTAGTAATAATCAATTAACTATCCCTAAAGGAAGTTATACCCTTGCCCATTATTGGTGTGATCGTCCCTATAATTTATATATATGGAGAGATATGTTGGGGAATTATTTAGGAGCTTATTTTAATATTGTAAAAAATACATATGTGAAGGATAGAGTTTTGTCATTTGAGGATTTGATTATTGATGTTTTAGTTTTTCCAGATGGACAACACTATGTTCTGGATGAAGATGAGTTGCCTGAATCACTTGATCGGTTTGAAAATGGATTTGTTAATAAAGCATTGGTTGACTTACAAAATTCAATTGATGATCTCCTTCCGAAACAAATATGTGAAACCATGAAACTATATAATCATGAGAGTGTAATTCCTTTATTAAAGAATGATTGAAACAGAGATTATCAAATAAAACAATCCTTAACAACTCTAAAGACACTATAGTTAACGCATGAATCAATAAAAGGAGAAAAAGATGTCTAAAATTATTTATCTTGTAAGGCATTGTCAAGCTGAGGGGCAAAAGTTTGATGCTGATCTGACCCCAAAAGGTATCGAACAGTCCCTTTTACTTTCAGAATACTTTATGAAAAAAAATATTGATATGATCATTTCTAGTCCCTATAAGAGGGCAATTAAATCTGCAACACCATTTGCAAAAACAATCAGTAAAGAAATTATTAAGGATGAACGCTTATCAGAAAGAGTTTTAAGTTCTAAAGACCATTCTAATTGGTTAGAGATGCTTGAAGATTCATTCACAGAGCTAGATTTATGTTATCCAGGTGGTGAATCAAGTAAACAGGCGATGAATCGTGGAATCACAGTAATCGAAGACGTTTTAACATGTAGTTCCAATCATATAATGCTTGTCACTCATGGGAATTTAATGGCTTTAATGATCAAGCATTTTCAACCATCTTTTGGATTTAAACAATGGCACCAATTATCGAATCCAGATGTATATAGCTTAGTATTTGAAGATTACATTCCTAAAATACAACGAATATGGATTGATTGAAACATGTGAAGGATTGGTTTCCAGTCCATTATTAAGATAGGTGTAAAATTGGACAAGTGAATCATTTGTAAATCTATTTCATAATGTTGATGAAATTATTTTTAGAAATGTTCATGCCAATTTGAATATATGTAAAGGGGAAATATATGATTCAACTACCTATTAATTTTATAAAAACGATTAAATCAGTTCACAAAGAAAAAGGAGATTTATGGCTACACGATTTTCACAGGTTAATTGTGGAATGTGAGGATCGTTGGCAATTACAAATACTACAGCCTTTCGATTTGTCTTATAATTTTGTAGCCCCTGCCAATAGACTAGATGGTACTGAGCTGGTAGTGAAACTTGTAATACCAGGTAAGGAATTTCAAGCAGAGGTAGAGGCATTATCTTTATTTGATGGAAGAGGCATGGTAAAAATGCTCGATGTAGACCTAGAAAAAGGAATTCTTATTTTAGAAAGGCTATATCCAGGGAATACACTTGCTACTCTAGATAATGATGTAGAAAAAACATATATTGCTGCAAATATAGCTAAAAAATTATGGACTCATGTACCTAAAAGTGCTTATATTCCAAAAATTTCTGAGAGAGAAGAGCAGTTTTGGAAAATTTATAATAAGCACCCTAATGGTTTCGGTCCATTTTCAAAGGAAGATCTTTATCACGCAGTAAACACCTTTAGTTTATTGAATAGAAAGAAGGAGAAATTGTTTTTACTTCATGGTGATTTTCATCATTACAACATCTTGAATGATGGGAATAATTCATGGACTGCCATCGATCCAAAAGGATTAATTGGTGAAAGAGAATATGATATTATCCAGTTTTTATTAAACAATCTTCAAGATGAAAATGTGTTAGAGGTAATAGATAAGAGGATTAATATATTTGTAGAAGTATTAAAACTTAATAAAGAAAGAATTCTATTATGGGGTTATGCACATGCTGTGTTAGCGACGTGTTGGTCGGTAGAGGACAATGGTCAATATAATCAAGCATTTTTAAATAGTGTAAAAGTGTTTAAAGACTTGCATAGTGAATATTTCGGAAAATGTAATGAATGCCTTTTGGATAAATAATCTAGAAAAAGGGTGAATTAACGTGAATATATCAATACTTGAGATCGGTGCAAAACGGTTTGGTACGAATGCTTCATCTCTGCGACTGTTAGGTGGATTTGATCAGAATGTATATGAATGCAAGTTACATAAAAATTTGATTATTAAATTTTTATCAAGTGAAAATCACTCCTATACTACGATAAAAGCGGAATTAAATTGGATGAATTATTTATCAAGTAATGGACTATTTATTGCAAAGCCGATAGTATCTCAAATGGGAAATTTAATAGAAGAAGTTCAGACAGATCAAGATAATTATTTCGTTATTGCGTTTGAAAAAGCAAAGGGAACGATTAGACAAGAAATAGATCATGATTTTTCCTTAATACATAATTGGGGGAAAGTAATGGGGAAAATGCATTATTTAGCTAAAAACTATCTTCAGGATCAACCAGATCACTATAAGCATTGGAATAAGGAAAAAATAATAGTTGAATACCCAGAAAATCTTGGACAGATTATTCTGAAGAAGTGGAATTGGTTTTTAGAAGAGTTAAATAAATTACCGAAAGATGAACAATCCTATGGTCTTATTCACCATGATCTCCATCATCAAAACTTTCATGTGTATAAAGAAGAGATTATAGTTTTTGATTTCGGAGATATTGAATATCATTGGTTTGTTTATGACATTGCTATTTCAATGTATCATGCCATTCAAACGATCCCTTCATCAGATAAGAGAAAAAAACAAGAGTTTGCTAGTCGTTTTTATGAAACATTTATAGAAGGATATTTAGAAGAGAATTCACTAAACAAAGATTGGTTTTCTTATATTCCTTTTTTTCTTCGATATAGACAAATCTATTCATACATTTATTTATTAAATTATTTAAAAGTTGATAACGCACAACCGAATATTCTCAAAGCGTTAAGGAATATGAAGAATAATATTGAAAATGATATTCCTGTTATTGATTTTTAGCTGGAATAATGAATTATCATGCAAACACAGTTCATTTAATGAGGAAGATTAGAAGTTAAGTGAATGCTATGGAAAAGAAAATTTATTTTAACAGGAGGAATTCCGCTGAAATATATTGAATTCGGAATTGGGAATAAGTGGTTTATAAGAACCGAAACAGAATTAGCTGATGGTACAGAATATGAAGAAAGAGGAGTAACTGGACCAATTGTTTTCAAGTCAGCTTACTTTAGAATTTGGATATCAAAAACAGTTTGTATTATTGACACGGAGGAAGGATTTAAAAAGACTAAAAAGAGAAGGAGAGCCTTCAAGTTTATTTTTGGGATATGCAGTCACTAGGACATGTTAGACACCATATATTCATGGAAAACATAAAGACATATAAATATATATGATGCCTAACAATTTATTAACCTATTAACGCTTGAAAATCAGCAATACTTGGATTTGCCATGTAATGGCCACCTTCAACTTGGATGGTTTGTCCAGTAATAAATTTTGATTCATCAGAGGCTAGGAAAAGAACCGTATAACCAATATCATCAGCTTCTCCATGATATGGTAGGGCATTGTATTTTTCAAAAATACTTAATACTGGTTCTGGCATATTATTCTTTGCAGCTGGTGTTAGAATAAGTCCAGGTGCTACACTGTTGCAGCGAATATTATTCTTCCCATACTGTGCAGCGATATAACGAGTAAGATTTACTACTGCAGCCTTTGATGCTCCATAGGCTGAACGGGTTGCATCTCCTGCAAAAGCAGCCATAGATGCAGTATTTATAATCGATCCGCCACCAGCTTTAATCATATGTGGTATGGCATATCGACTCCCAAGTAAAACACTTTTAGTGTTGACATTCATCAATCGATCCCATTCTTCAAGATCCATATTGACTACATCTACATCTTTTTGTAGATTTGTTAAGCCTACATTATTATATAGAACATCAATTTTTCCATATTTTTCAACAGTTATATCCACCGCTTTTTTGATAGAGTCTTCTTTGGAAGCATCTAAAAATATACCAATTGCCTCTCCACCTGAATGAATAATTCTTTCTGCGGCTTCAGTTGCACCTTCTACATTGAAATCACCAATGACAACTTTAGCACCCTCTTTTGCTAATAAGGTAGCTGCTGATAAACCGATACCTGATGCTCCACCAGTTACTAAAGCAATTTTTCCTTCTACTCGTCCCATCTTTTAATCTCCTTAAATATAAAAATAATAAAAGGTGTTAAATAATCCATATTTTTCTTAATGAAGAACCTTTTACAGTTTTATTTTAACATTTAATTATTAGATATTGAAACAATTTGTTTTCAACTGAGTATATAAATTTATTTGAGTATTAAATGAAGGAGAAAAGTGGGACTTTAAAGAATGTAGGAAGATCGAGGTAAAAAAATGGAACTGAAAAAAGGAGAATGGCAAAATGAATCAATCAGCTAAAATTATGGGAATCTCATTTCCAAAACTTACATTAAATGAGAGTCTACAAATTCTAAATGATGTTGTAAATAGAAACAAATCAGAGCTCTTTCATGTAGTTACTGGTAATCCTGAAATCGTTATGTCATACCAAAGTGATCAGCAATTAAGGAAAATTATTGATGAAGCTGGGCTGGTTACAGCGGATGGTATTGGGATTATTATGGTATCTAGGATAAAACGGGAGCAGCTTCCGGAAAGAGTGACTGGATGTGATATGTTAATTAGGTTACTAGAAATGGGAAATCTGAAAAAATGGTCTTTTTATTTTTTAGGGGCAGATGAACAAACTAGCTTAAAAACAATGGAAATCATCCATTCAAAATACCCAAAAGTGACCATTCTTGGTAGGCATCATGGATTTTATAGGGATGAAGAGGAACAAAGGATTGTTGAAGAAATACATTCTTTAGGACCTGATTTTTTGATTGTTGCAACAGGTGCACCAAAAGCTGAACATTTTATATACAAGTATAAAAATAAGCTGAATGCTAAGATTGCGATTGGTGTAGGGGGAAGTCTTGACATTATTTCAGGTAAAGTTAAAAGAGCACCATTAATATGGCAAAAGTTAAATCTAGAATGGCTCTATCGATTAATCCAGCAACCATCAAGATGGAGGAGACAATTAATTTTACCTAAATTTGCTTTAAAAGCGTTATTTTATAAAGAAAAGAATGGGGGAAATACAATTAAGCAATGAATAAAATGAATGAGAAAATAAATCAAGCATTTACTTATTTTGATAACGGGGAATTAGACAAGGCTGAGCAAATATATCGTGAATGTTTAAGAGAAGTACAAGATAAGAAATCGCAGGAATATCGTAATATACTGCATGGGTTAGGTTATGTGAAAAGCCATAATAATGATTTTGATGGGGCAAGAAAAATATATATGGAATTGATCGAAATTGCCCAATCAACTTTAAATAAAAAATTTGAAGCTATTGCTTTACATCAACTTGGAATGGTAGAAAGACTTGCAAAAAATTTTAATGAGGCACTTCTCCTATTTCAAAATGAACAACAAATGTTAGAAAAATATTTTCCGGATTTTTTTGTAGGAATGTCGGCAAATTTTTATGAACAAGGTATGATATTTTTAAATAAAGGCTCTTTTCTCAAATATTGTTGCTATTTAAGTAAAGTATTTATTTATACATATCCAGTTGAAAAGGTTTCACCCCCTTATTTCACTGAGAAAAGAGCTACAAGCTCATAAGAACCGCTGAATTTTTTATTAGGTGTAAAAGCCGGCAATAGGGCTTTTACAAAAGCAACAATCTTTACAAAAACAGTCTCTATAAAAAAGATTACCTTAATGCTGAAAAATATATGAAAGAATCACTACACTTTGCACATCTATCCCAAGACATGATTTGTCTGGGATGTTCTTGTCGTGGCCTTGGAGAAATATTCAATTCAAAAGGAGAGCAAATGAAGGCTAAAAGCTATTTTATTGATAGTATCGAGGCTTTTAAAAAAGTAAATGAAACAAAAGCAATCGATGAAGTAAAAGGTATGATGACGAAATAAGCATATGTATAGATTAATTTTTGTTGAGGTGATGAAAATGAGGTTAAGTCCTAAGGATGCTGCATTAAAATATGTAAATAGGTATTTTCCTAAGTGCCAAGCTGCAGTTTTGGCAGGTAGTGTTGTTCGTGATGAAGAAACGAAAACATCTGATCTTGATGTTGTGATTTTTGATAAAAACTTTTCTTCTTCGTATCGAGAATCTTTCATAGAGTATGGTTGGGCAATTGAAGCTTTTGTACATAACTTAACATCTTATCAAGTTTTTTTTCATAGTGATAGGGACAGAGCAATCCCTTCTTTACCAAAAATGGTTTCAGAAGGGATTGTAATAAAAGACGAAGGAATCATCGAGACAATTAAAAATGAAGCGAATGTACTTTTAGCGCATGGACCCGAAAAGTGGTCTGAGGAGATCATACGTATAAAACGATATTTTTTAACGGATACACTGGAAGATTATATTGGTTGTTTGAATCGAGAAGAAGGAATATTTATTGCAAATAGGTTAGCTGAATTGGTAAGTGAATTTGTTTTGCGAACGAATCAACACTGGGTCGGTACATCCAAATGGACCGTTCGGGCATTAAAAAATTATGATATTCATTTTGCTGAATTATTTGTAGATGCGTTTGATACTTATTATAAAACGGGAGATAAAAATAAGGTGATACGTCTAGTTAATCACATTTTAGAACCCTTTGGAGGACAATTATTTGAAGGGTTTAGTTTGGGAAAGGAAGAAGCTTTGAACCAATTAAAGTAGGGCAGGGAGTTTGGTAACAGTGTTTTGCAAATGAGCACTAAAAAGAACTAACTAACAATATTAATTGTTAGTTAGCTTGAAATCATGTTATCTACCTTTGTGTTTATTTTTCTTCTTTTGAATTTTTAACTTTCTTTTTAATTCCTTTTGTTCCTCTTTTAATTGTTTGTTTCTTATTATTTTTTCTTTTTTACGTTGTGTGTACTCTTCTTTTATAGCATCCTGTGCCTTTGGTGAAGTACCTATTTGCTTTAATTCTTTTGATACCATCCTTTGAAGTCTCTTTGGATTAATTTTCTTTAAAGATTTTTTTTCAACCGGTATTCCTTTTTGTTGCTGGTTTGCAATTAACCGAGGTAAGTCTTGATAAATAAAGTCTAATACTTCATGATCTTTAGGATCATTTCCAAAAATATAACGATAGGCTTTTAAATGATGGTTCGATACAGTTTCAACAAGTCCTACATAAAATTGACCATCATAGTATATGGTTAACTTCATGATAGTCCCTCCTCTAATAAATATTAGAATGACGGACATCCCGAGGAGGGGAAGGTTACTGACATCATATGTGATGCATTCGGACTACCAACCGAATTGTGTTTTTACATTCTGAACATTATTTTACAATCCAAAAGAATCGATTGAAAGAGTTTTTTTACAAAAAGTGGATGGAACCATCTTATCAAAAATATTATTCTACCAAATTATCATTCTTGACTTATCGTTTTATACGTTTATAATTAATTTTATTAATTTCATAGCATTCGGATGAACCGTGTAGGAGAAGGTCGTATCTGACCTACCGATGGGGCAAGGAGCTGGTCGGACAGCTTTGAAACTCTCAGGTCTTAAACATTAAGTAAACTATACGGGGACGAATCTCTGGAGAGACTCCCTCCCATTGGAGGAAAACGAGCACCGAAGGAGTAAATCCGTCTTTTAATAGAGACGGGATAATCTCTCAGGTAAAAAGGACAGAGACAAGTGAGAAAGACCGATACCGAATCGGTTTATTTTTCTTTGCCTTGTTCTCCAGAGACCATTTCATTAGATGAAGTGGTTTTTTATTTTGTAAAGGAGAATAGATATGGAAAGAGTAAGTCAAGTGTTAGATCACATCAATGATTATGTATGGGGAATTCCAACATTAATCCTGCTTGTAGGTACAGGAATTCTTCTTACTGTACGTCTGAAAGGCTTACAGTTTAGTAAATTATTTCATGCTCTTCGACTGGCTTTTGGTCGAACAGAGGATCAGTCCACGACAGGAGATATTAGTCATTTCCAAGCACTTATGACATCGATGGCAGCAACGATTGGTATGGGTAACATTGCCGGAGTGGCAACGGCTATAACAATTGGTGGTCCAGGTGCAGTTTTTTGGATGTGGGTCACAGCGCTTTTTGGCATGGCTACCAAATATTCAGAGGCCATTCTAGCTGTAAAATATCGTATCATTGGTTCAAATGGGGAATATTCAGGTGGTCCCATGTATTATTTAGAAAAAGGGCTTAAGCAAAAATGGTTAGCGATTTTATTTGCTATTTTTGGTGCCACCGCCTCTTTTGGGATAGGAAATTTAGTACAATCTAATTCCGTAGCTGAGGCAATGAGAATTAATTTTTCAGTCTCACCCTTAATTAGTGGTATAGTAATGGCGATATTTATTGCTATTGTTATCCTAGGAGGAGTAAAAGCGATAGGCAAGGTGACAGGCTATTTTGTTCCCATTAAAGCCTTTGTATATATTATAGCAGGTTTAATTATTATCATTTATCATCTGGATCAAGTTCCAAAGGCGTTTTCACTAATTTTTTCTGGTGCGTTTAATGGAACGGCTGCTGCTGGTGGCTTTGTTGGAGCAACCATTGCTTCAGCAATTCAAATGGGGGTGGCAAGAGGAGTATTCGCCAATGAAGCGGGATTAGGAAGTGCACCGATTGCTGCAGCAGCAGCTAAAACAGATATTCCGGCAAAACAAGCCCTAGTTTCAATGACGGGAACCTTTTTAGATACATTCATTGTTTGTACCATTACAAGCCTTGTGTTAATTACAACAGGTGCTTGGGAGTCAGGAAAGACAGGAGTTGAAGCAACTACTTTAGCTTTTCAATCAGTATTTGGACAAGCGGGAAGTATGGTACTTGGAATAGCTATTATTTTATTTGCCTATTCTACCATCTTAGGCTGGTCTTACTATGGCGAAAAATGTATCGAGTATTTATTTGGTCGTCAAGCGATTCGTTATTATCGTTATATATTTATCATGATGATAGCAATTGGAGCAAATTTAAAGCTTGGAATTGTATGGACATTCTCTGATATAGCTAATGGCCTCATGGCAATTCCGAATTTAATCGGATTAGTTGGATTAAGCAGTGTGGTTGTTATGGAGACCAAGCAATTGATAAAATAAACCATTAATCTAGAAGGCTGTTAATAGAATGATCTATTGCAGCCTTTTTTAGGATAGGAGGAAAGGATGAAGGACTTTGTTATTATATGCTCGCATCTAATCGACTTATATTGCGAGATACAATAGTAGAGAAAATCCTTAAGTATGAAAAACTTTCCGAAGACGGAAAAAGCATAATTGGCACCTGTATTTATCCGGTAACTGAAAAGACTTAGAACAATTTTTTTAAAATAGAGATTCTCACATTATGGGAATCTTTTTTTTATTTGTTATATTATGTTTGATTACAACATAAGTTCACATAAATATCACAAGTATATAGTTGATTTTAGTATATAATGGGAAAAGGTAAACAGAAGCTTTGCTTTTTTATTGTGATTGTTTGTTAAAAGGGAACATAAAGTTAAAAGAGAGGTGATTGTATTGTTACCAATCGAAAGACAAAGAGAAATAAAATTACTTATCCAAATGAAGAAAACATTGAAGATTAGTGAACTTAGCGAACAATTTAATGTATCAGAAATGACGATATATCGGGATATTAAACCATTAGTTGAAGAAGGGTTAGTGACGAAAACATTTGGTGGAATTTCCTTAATTGAAAAGAAAGAGTCTAGTTTACCAGATCATAGCCATTGTGTTTTTTGCCACAAACCAAATAATCAGAAAATGGCGTATCGCTTAATTCTTGCCAATGACAAAATCGAAACAGCCTGCTGTGCACATTGTGGTTTATTACGACATCGTCAATTAGGAGATGAAGTACTACAAGCAATTTGTCATGACTTTTTCACCAATACAACAATTAGTGCACTCCTAACATGGTATGTTTTGGATACCTGCTTGAATATTTCCTGCTGCCAGCCGCACATTATTACTTTTGAAAACCGAGACCATGCTGAAAAATTTGTAAAAGGTTTTGGTGGGAATATTTATGGATTTCAAGAGGCAATGGAAGTGGTAGCAAAAAAAATGAATGGTGATACTGGATGTCACAATCATTAAATACAAGTGTTTCCAGAGCAAAAAAGATTACTAGATAAGGAGGGGACACTTATTAAAAAAATAAAAAATGTTTTACCTATATTCTTTACATTATTTATCGGATTTTTGCTTATATTTATTCAGGCACCAAAAGCTGAGGCACACTCTACACTTATTGAGACGACACCTGAAAAGATGGAGGTTACCGACTCTTCTCCAAAGTTTTTAGAACTTCGTTTTAATGAACCGATTGAACAAGATTTGGCAGATGTTACGATATATGATTGGAATGCAAAGCCTGTAATTTCAAAACAATCCGTTGGCGGAGAGAAACGTTCCAAGATTTTACATATAAATTTGCCAAACCTTAAGCAAGGAACCTATACCGTACAGTGGAGTGTTGTATCCTTAGATGGCCACCCTGTTAGCGGATCATATATGTTTGCGGTTGGTAAGGAAACAAAAGGTGGGGCGGAATCAATTAAATCAAAAGACGGAAGTTCCATTCCTCTTTTAGTAGCAACTAGAACAATTGTTGAAATCCTCTTATTAATAGGAGGAGGATTATATTGGTTTCATTTTATAGCTAAAAGGAAAAAATTCGTAGAACAAGATATATTACCAAAAAAAGTTAAACTAATAAGTTCTTTCATTCTATTACTAGGAACTATATTGGAATTGCTGATTTACACATTATCATTACCTGATGGCTTATTTCAAACGATCATCCATGGACGATGGGATTTATTAATTCATTTTCCTTTCATTGTTATGGTTGCAGTTCAGCTTCTACTTATCATATTACTTTTCATACCTGAAATGGTGGAAGCATGGTATTTAGTTATTTGGCTTTTACTGGTTATTATACCTGCATTTGGCGGGCATGTTTGGGGAATGGAGCATCCTTATATAGCTGCAGTTCCACGGATTATTCACCAACTATCAATCGCATTATGGGTTGGTGCCTTGAGCTATTTAGTAATCTATCTAATTAGAAATAAATTGTTCTCTAAGGAAAAACTATCGACTACATTCCGTTCGTTTTTCGTAAAAAATGTTCTAACAGCTTCAATAATGGTCATTATCTCTGGAATCATTATGGTCATTTTACAAACGGGATGGTCCACAGTCATTACAGAGTGGGGAAATTGGAGTACGATTTTATTTGTTAAAATTTTTCTTGTCGTATTAATGCTACTATTTGCATTGTATCAGACATTAAAATGGAAAAAGATTGGGCGATTTTCCACTCCACGAATACTACGGATCGAATGGCTAATTGCATTGGTGATAATATTTTTGGGTGTTTGGCTAAGCCAATCTGCATATCCAATACCAAGCAAACCTTATAATAGTGTTTTAACCTCTGGACAAGAAAAAGTTCAAGTGAAAATCGCTAAATTACAAGCGGGAGATCAAAAGATGACATTAACATTTCCTGCTTCTGAAAATCATGCGCCTGATAGAGTACAAGTTTCTATGGAAATGCCTAAGCATGGTATGAAATCTGGACCTTTTATAGCAACACTTAAAAAAGATGGAGTTTATCAGGTTGAACTACCATTTACAATGTCAGGTACTTGGGATATGACGATACAGGCAGAGTATTCTGAAATGGAGAGTAAAGAGTGGAAGGATCAAGTATTTGTCAATTTAAGTAGAAATGAATAAAGATGAATTAATTGTTTGGAGGAAAGTGCAATGAAAAAACAAAGTAAAATCATGTCAATCATATTAATGATGTTCGCATTATTTCTTATCGTACCTTTGGTAGCAGATGCACATGTAACCGTACAACCAGATGTAAGTACAACCAATGCATATGAAAAATATACTGTTCGAGTACCAGTAGAAAAAGAGATCAATACAACAGAAATTAAGCTCGAAGTTCCCAAAGATGTTGATCTTGTTTCGGTACTTCCAATGACTGGATGGGATTATCAATTAGAAAAAAACAAAAAGGATAAGATCACTGCTGTTGTTTGGAAAGCGAATAATGGTGGGATTAAGTCAGGAGAATTTGTTGAGTTTTCTTTTATCGGTGCAAACCCGAGTAAGCCAGGGGAAGTGAGCTGGAAGGCACTACAAACATATCAAGATGGGTCAGTGGTAGAATGGGTTGGACCTGCTGGATCTGATGAGCCTGCTTCAATAACAAAAATCCAAGAAGGCGACTCAGTAAAACCTCATGCAGAAAGCAGTCATTCTGAACACAAAGAAAGCAATAAAACAGAAGCGGATAATGCGAGCACGAATTGGCTACCAATAGTGCTTTCAGTTATTGCTATATTACTTGCTTTGATTAGTTTATTGCGCAAACGTAAGTAAGATAATATTATCTATGTGATTGAATTAGATTGATAGTAACAATTGAAATCCTCGGGGCCGCTTATTAAGACGGTCCTTTTCTTATATTCGATGTGAATTTATATCATTAAGGGGCTATGGAAGATTCAGATTAGTTGTAATATTATTGATTTATCGGATATCGTTATCCTCAAAATGACGATATTAATAAATATAAATAAAATATTAAATATCCATTAGGGGAAATGAACATGGAAGAAAAAACTTGTGAACAAATTAAAGAAGATATTTTTATTACACTTACAATGAGGTATAAATTTAATATTTTGGGCGATATAAAAATGAATAAAGGTTATTTGAATTATAAATGGAAAATATACACGGATAAGGGGAACTTTTTTGTAAAGCAATACAATAAAAAACGTTATCCAGACGATATGTTAGATGGATTGGAACGATCTTTGAACCAGCATGCCTATTTATATGAAAATGGGATACCATGTCCTAAACTATTTATTTATGAGAAAAAGTATGTACAGTATTCAATAGGCGGTGAACGATTTGTTTTAATGGAACTAAAAAATGGGAATATGATTAAGGCAGGTTCCGCTACTATCGACCAAATGTATAGTTTAGGAAGAAATATAGGAAAAATGCACAAATTACTAAATACAAAAAGGCAAGTTGATTTGCCTTTACATTGGAAGATTCCTTCAAAAAAACAAATGATGGATAATTGGCTGAGTAGATGGGACGAAGCTATAAAATTAAAAGATGAAATCGTTCTTCCTATATTGGAAAAACAACGTAATATTATTGAAGGGATGCATATAGAACACTTTTCTCAATGTGAAAAAGGCTGGGCACATTGGGATTTATTTGTTGATAATGTATTGTTTACATCAAATCAGGTAGCAGCAATCCTTGACTTTGATCGAATGAACTATGTGTTTCCGGAGTTTGACTTGTCTAGAGCCATTTTATCTTGTTGTTTAAAGGATAATTATCTACAGTTAGAGCCTGTATCCGCATATTTAGAAGGTTATCGTGATGATTGCGACATAACTTTACAAAAATTGGTACGCTCGATACGATTAACATGGTGGAAGGAATCTAGTTGGATTAGAGCAGGAAAGAGTGCAGAGAAAACATTACAACGATTTTGTGAGGAAAATAAGTGGATCGGTGACAATTGGAATGAATTAGAATTTATTTTTTCAGAAATAAATTTACTTCATCATTAATTGTTCCGATCCATACGTAGCTTCATTCTTAAAAATTTCTTGCTTATCGATTAATGGTAAATGCTTTGTTTAAACAACAGCTCGAACAATATAATGTGAAAAAGTAATTGGTAGGCCATTTTCCGATGTGTTTTGTTTAAATATCCTTGTTATTTCGTCAATGTTTTCTTCTTTTATCCTATGAAATATGTTAGGATTTTGCCCAAAACAGCGATATTTTATAACGTCTATTGGAGATTGTAAATATTCGAGGCTATTGACAATTTCTACGACTGCAAAGGAAAAATGACTTTGTTCGAGTCTTTGCTTTAAAGTGTTTAAAATAGGTGTGCCTTGAGAAGGTGAAAAGAAATTAGGAAATAATTGTGGCAATTCCTTCCCCATCTCATCACTTGGATGAAGTCCCAAAATTTCTCCACCACTTTTTACTACTTGTTTAAGAGAAAGATAGGAGGATGTCGGCCCTTTTCGATTGTATGCACAATCAAATGCTTCCTGGTCAAAAGGAAGAGGATCTTTAGAATTACCAACTACAAACGCCATATTTGGGCGCTTATTTTCATTTCCAACTTTTATAAATCGATCAGTCATATCAAATCCAGTAATCTCTTTCGCTAAGTGACTACACTTCATAGTAAACTCTCCATGTCCACAGCCTATATCTAGCACCTTTTTTTCTTTAATCATTCTAGCTACTTCTTTATCAAAAGTAGTTTCACCATTAGGTTCTGAGTATATGGAATTCCAGGGATACTCATATTTTCCTTGTAGGCTACTTAGTTGTTCATACCAATGAACGGAATGAGGTGATACCCAATCTGGAAATGTTGAGGGGTCCAGTAATTTCATATAAAGCCTCCTTATTTTTTTTTTGAAGAAGGTTCGTGTAAACATTATTGTTATTTATGGTAAGTCTTAATTAAATAACTATTAGTTGAATACCGCTAATCTTTTATTTCACTGAAAGAGCTGCACACACTCCGAAATACCACGTAAAAGCCGGCAGATGGGCTATGACAAAAGTAACAACTATACGAAAACAGTCTTGAAGAAAAAGAAGAATACTTGATATAAATGTATGATTATCTATTAAATGCTATTCCATATTCTTTCATCTATATGAGTAAAGGTCTCTTCCTCATAAATTATCATTACATAAACCTATATTAGGAAAGCTAGCTCCAATCTGATTTTCTCTCTAATTGTGTTATAGCTTTTTTCGATTTTCGAGAATTTCTTTAGGGAAAACGTTAAATAAATACGCTTTTATCACATGTAAATTGAATTGTTTCATGAAAATGCTCATTGAATCCTCCCTATAGTGATAGTTTTTGCTTCATCAGTATTAATATCTAATTTCTTCAAACATTGTCAATTTTCCTTTAAAATGATAGAGAAAAGAATGATTCATTTTGTAACAGCGTGACTTATTCATTTGTACAGGTTTAATATTATAAGCATATAGTGCCTAAGGTAAAAGGAGTGCTATATAGAAAGGATAAAGCATGAAAGATTATATGTATAAACATCCAAAATCCATTCTAAACAAAGGAACAGGTTTTTTGTCAGGTTATTCCCACACACTTAATCCATATACTGGTTGTTCATTTGGGTGCTCTTATTGCTATGTGCGACAGATGCCTGTATCTCTATTTCATGAAGGTGAATGGGGAGAATGGGTCGATATAAAAAATGGTGCAGCTACGTTGCTAAAAAAAGAACTTAAAAAAGCAAAGTCAAAAGGAAGGGTAACCATTTTCATGTCTTCCAGTACTGACCCATATCAACCCATTGAATATAAGGAGAAGATAACAAGGTCATTGCTCGAAGTAATGGTTGAAGAATCACCCGATTTTTTATTTGTTCAAACAAGAAGTCCACTTGTTCGCAGAGATATCGACTTACTACAGCAATTAAAAGAAAAAGTGAGGGTAAGTATGACGATTGAAACAGATCAAGAATCTATTCGTAAACATTTTACTCCAGAAGCACCTCCTATCAAGGCACGACTCAAGACATTACAATTATTAGGTGAAGCAGGAATTCCAACCCAAGCTACTATCGCACCGGTTCTACCTAGTAGTGAAGAGTTTCCTCATCAATTACGTTCAATCGTAGACCGTGTATGTATTGATGATTTTTTTATGGGGGATGGTAGCGGTGGAAAGAGGACAAGTAGACTTGGTATAAAAACGAAATATGAAACACTTAACTTGGAAGAATGGTATAGTCCTTCAGCATATAGGAAAATTTATGAAAGGTTTATACAAGTATTTTCTGAAGATCAGGTTTTAATCAGTAAACATGGTTTTGAGCCATAAGATGAATGATCAATCGTTTTTATTTTATCCTACTATAACATATGCTAATATTTTCCTAAACACATGGAAAAAGAAAGGATGATAATGATGTCACTTGAACGTGTGAGAGATCATTTTAACCAGTGGAATCGAGAACAGGATATAATGGAATTTGAAACATCCAGTGCGACTGTTAAAGAGGCTGCAAATACAATTGGTGTGATACCAGCCCGAATTGCAAAAACATTATCCTTCAGGGGAGAAGGAGAAAATGCCATTTTAATTGTTGCAGCTGGCGATGCAAAAATTGATAACAAGAAATTCCGCCAGTCTTTTGACATGAAAGCTCGTATGCTATCACCGGAAGAAGTACTAGAACAAACTGGACATATGATTGGTGGGGTTTGTCCATTTGGATTAGAAAAAGATTTAGACATCTTTTTAGATGTTTCATTAAAACGATTCGATACTGTTTTCCCTGCTTGTGGAAGCACAAATTCCGCAATTGAATTAACTATTGATGAATTATTTCAATTCTCCTTTGCAAAAGAATGGGTAGATGTTTGCAAAGGTTGGGAAGCTTTAGAAAATAGGGAAAAGGAGCCACTCGATAGTCATGTAAAATAAGATTTAAATAAATGAGGGCATTTATACTTCAATACATTCATTACTTAATCTGTGAAAATAATGAAGAGATGATACAAAACTATCCTGTATGAGTGGCCATATTGAGAAGATGAAATTGGAAACTATCATAAGATAAGGTTGAATGAATAAAATGGGGCACCGGTTTGGAATCTTCAACAGCTGTAGTCAATTATCTTAAATAAACAATATCATTAGAAAAAAGTTCATTTAAACAGAAAAATGTTGGTTGCGTAATTCTAAACTCGAAAATAATTGATTCAATAAATTTTCAGTCCTCTTTTGTTAAAAAGAGGCTTTTATTTTTGAAAAAACAGGAAGATTGTTCTATACTTTGTATAACAAGTTTGTTATAATATGAATAGAACAGAATGGAGGTAAGTTATGATCATTCAAATTGAGCCTCATTCAGATATCCCGATATATACTCAGTTAACGAATCAAATAATCGAAGGTATAGCGAGAGGTGAGATGAAGCCAGGTGATGCTCTTCCATCAGTAAGATCATTTGCGGCAGACTTAGGCGTAAATATGCATACTGTCAATAAAAGCTATCATGAGTTAGAGAGAAAAGGGATAATTAGGATCATTCCAAAGTCTGGAGCAGTTATTAATTCGCCAGATGTTATAGTTAAAGAAGCCCATCACTTTATGAGAATAAAGGAAGAATTTAAACTAGTTGTTGCTGAAGCTTTAGTTTTGGGGATGACTAAAGAGCAAATTCGGGAAAATATTCAATCTATCATTTTAGATTTAAAGGGAGAGCCAAAATAAACATTGGCAAAAAGGGAGGAAGCGAGATGTTGATATCGGTATTTTTAATCCTAATGTTGTTTATTATCGCAATACAAACAGCACTTCCGTATTTAGTTAAACGAACCGTAGTGTTTGGGGTAACCATTCCAGATCAATACATTACTAATTTAACCCTTTCATCTTATAAAAGAAGATATTCAAGAACAGTATTTTTGCTATCAGTCATTGCTATTCTTATTTATACTTTTTGGGTATTAAAGGGAGAGGCATCTGAGGAATTTCTTGTGTTAACAGGGGTAGCTATACAGTTTGGGGTTATTGTTCTAAGTATGTCATTATATTTTTATTTTCACGCAAAAACGATTCAACTTAAAAAATCAAAGAAATGGGGAGAGAATGTTAAACAGGTTAGAATTACAGACATAGCAGTTCGTTCACAAGATGAAATGCTCCCATGGTATATATACATCATTCCGATGGTAGTTACATTAGGAGTGATTGGTTATACATTGATTCAATATAAGCATTTGCCTCAACAAATTCCAATGCACTGGGGACCGGATGGCAAACCAGATTCCTTTACAGAGAAGAATCCTTTTTCTGTCCATATTTTATCTCTCATATTATTGGTAATGCAATTTATGTTTTTAGGTATAAATGAAATGACCAAGAAATCGGGAATAAAATTAAGTGCAACTAGTACCGATGCATCTCGGATTCGTCAACTAACCTTACGAAAGTATTCAAGTTGGTTTTTGTTTATTGTTAGTATTCTTATCTCGATGCTGTTTGCCTTTTTACAGCTAACGACAATTCATACAGGTTTAATGTCTGACGCTTATGTAATGTTTATTCCATTCATATTTTTGATTTTAATTTTAATTGGCACAGTTATATTCTCAGTAAAAGTGGGAAAATCTGATAATCAATTAAATATTTCACCAATAGAAGGAATTGTAGATATGGATGATGATCAATATTGGAAGGGTGGACTCTTCTATTTTAATAAAAATGATCCATCTATTTTTGTTGAAAAGAGGTTTGGAGTCGGCTGGACAATGAATTTTGCAAATCCTATTGGTTATCTCTGTATATTTGGTCCAATTATTTTAATATTAGTATTAACGTTTTTTGCGTAAGTTTGAGAACACATTAATGCAAAAAGTCAAAACAAGAAGTAACCAATGAGGTGCTTCTTGTTTTTTTCTGGAATTTCGAATTTAATGTACCGAAAACACCGAAAAAAGTATAATCAAATTTGGAAAATTCTTCACTTTTATTTGTGATTCATATAAAATGATTTTTAAATAATGACCTAGCCATCTTAATTAGAGAGGATCACGCCCAATGTAATCATCAAAAATACGATAAAACAATTTAATAAAGAATGATTAATTGAGGTGTATGATTATGTTTAAAGAAAGAAACTTTCTTTTTTTATGGTTAGGTCAGGTTGTTTCGATTTTTGGAGGAAGATTTAGTGAACTAGTGATTCCTTGGATGGTTTTACAGATCACTCATTCACCTATGAAGGCAGCGTTGGTTGCTATAAGTACGCAAATAGCACCATTATTTTTATCGCTCCCAGCAGGTGTTTTTATCGAACAAAGGTCAAAGAAGAAGACTGCGATGTATGCAGAATTTATTAGAACGGTAACAATGACCCTCCTCGTCATCATTATAATGGCGGAGAAATTTAATCTTTTTTTAATAATGACTATATTGTTAGTAACAGGATTAGCAGGATTATTTTTTCGGATAGCCTTTCACTCGCTCCTTCCGATGGTTGCAGGGAGAAATCATCTGGTCGATGTCCACAATTATATGGAAGGAGCGGATGCGATTAGTACACTAATCGGACCAGTATTAGCAGGTATCGCCTTATCTAAAATGGGTGCAGCAGCTACATTAGGCATCGATGCGTTTTCCTTTTTTCTGTCATTTATTAGTTTAATGCTAATCACAGTAACTAATCGTGATTTAAGAAATAAAACTGAACCTTTATGGTCCAAAGAATTATTTAACCAAGGTGTTGAAGGAATAAAGATGTTGTTTTCTACACGAATTCAACGTTTTATAACATTGAATCATCTAGTCCTTCATTTTATTACCCACTCTATTACTTTACTTGTTATTATCCTTGCAAAGCAAAATTTAGAGTTATCTGCTAGCCAAACGGGAATTCTACTTTCCGGAGCGGGAGTGGGAAATATTATTGGAATATTTATGATGAAGCTTTTGAAGAATGCTCATTGGAATTTACTTTACGGTACATTATTATTGTGTTCGAGCTGTGGTATTATTATTGTCAGTTTCTCAGCAAATTTGTGGTTTGCGTTTATAGGAATGTTACTATTTGATGGAGCTTTGTCCATGGCATTTGTTATTAATGGTGCAGCAAGACAAACGGTTACACCTAATCAATTTTTAGCTCGAGTTAGTAGTGGTGGGCTTCTTCTGACGGGAATTGTAGTGATTTTTGCAAATGGATTTGCAGGGAGTGTTGCAGAATGGATAAACCCTGTTTCTGCACTGTTAATATGTTCATGTATATTATTCTTGAACAGTGTCATTTCCTATAGACAGAAACAGTTAAATAGATCAGTAGCTTCCTTTTCAGTGGATACAAAATAACGGTTTAGGATTATAATAAATAAGATGTCAATTTTATATATTATATTATAGACTCTTTTTGTAAGCCATTATTAGGTGTAAATGCTGGTAATTGGGTGTTTGTTAAAGTAATAAACTATCCGAAAAAGGTAGTATCTTGCCATAAATGTGGAGTGATGATTAATTTATGTTAGTTCATGATAAGATTCGACTCCGGCCAATTCGTCTACCTCATGACATTTTGATAGCCTACCCTTGGTATCAAGATAAAGAAGTTCTTTATTATTCTGAGGGAAAAGGAACACATCCCTATACAAGAGAAACGATTAGTAAAATGTATTCTTACCTTAGTAAAATAGGTGAAGTCTATATTATTGAAATCATGCAGAGTGAAGAATGGATTCCTATCGGTGATGCTACACTATCAAAAGAAATGCTACCAATTGTAATTGGAGTTAAAAAGTATAGATCAAAAGGTTATGGGCAACAAGTATTGAGATTATTAATCGATAGAGCAAGAAAACTTTACTGGAGTAAATTAGTGGTGAGGAAAATATTTATATATAATACAGCATCTAAGAAACTTTTTGAAAGTTTCGGCTTTGATGTAATTGGCACAAGTGTTGATCAGTATGGAAGAGTGTATGAAAGCTTGGAATTATATTTAAAGTAGAGTTGAATTAAAATTTTTTCTTTGGCAGGGAAAAATCAATAGTTAATAGAACATATATTCTAATGAGATATGGAGGTTAGAATATATGATAAATTCACTAGAAAAAAATAAGATCAGCTGGGATAAAGAAGCTCATCGTTTCTTTGCAAGAAATCCTCTTCCTGAGTATGGACCATTGGCTCCTTTTGAGAATGATCTCCATTTATTTGGAGATGTAACAAATAAAAAAATTTTGGAAATCGGCTGTGGAAGTGGTCATTCATTGAAATATTTAGATGAACAACAAGCTAAAGAGCTTTGGGGAATCGATCTCTCTACAGCTCAAATTAATACAGCAGTAGAAGTACTAAAAGATATTCGATCTGATGTGAAGTTGTTAGAATCACCAATGGAAGAGGATCCGGGTTTACCACATCAATATTTTGATATTGTCTTTTCCATCTATGCGCTGGGTTGGACCACAAACTTAGAAAAAACTTTAGACAATATAAATAAGTATTTAAAAAGAGGTGGCACGTTTATTTTTAGTTGGGAACACCCACTCTATAATCGAATCAAGAACAATGACGGTGATTTAAGACTAATAAAATCATATCATGAGGAAGGGCCATATGATCATGAGGCATGGAGTTCACCAGCCATGATGCAGCAATTTAAGCTTAGTACCTACATTAATTCGTTAATTAGTCATGGCTTTATGATTGAGAAAATGATTGAGGACGTATGTATAAGTGATGATATCATACCGAAGCATGTAAATGGCTGGTATTCTTATGAAAAACCAAAAATGATACCAACTACATTGATTATTAAAAGTAGAAAAATTTAAGCTTACTCAAAGGAAGTGCAAATATTGTCCAATCAACAAGATTCATCAGAAGATTTTACCTATGCACATCTACGTGCAGATTGTGGGAATTGTTTCGGTTTGTGCTGTGTTGCGTTACCATTTGCGGCAACAACAGATTTTGCTATAGATAAAGAAGGGGGAAAGCCTTGCCCAAACTTACAGAATGATTATCGTTGTCAAATCCATCGTGATTTAAGACAAAGAGGATTTCGGGGCTGTACGGTGTTTGATTGCTTAGGAGCAGGACAAAAGGTTTCTCAAGTTACATTTAAAGGGAATGATTGGCGTGAATCTCAAGAGACAGCGAGGCAGATGTTTAGGGTTTTCCCAATTGTTCAACAACTTCACGAAATGCTTTGGTACCTTACTCAGGCTTTGTCATTAGAAGTTACGAAAAGTATCCATAATGATCTTCGCAAAGCGATGGAGGAAACAGAAATCCTTTCTGAACTTGATCCGGATTCACTGATTGGTATAGATATTCCTTTACATAGGGAAAAGATTAATCGATTACTTTTGCGTACAAGTGATCTTGTATGTGAAGGAAGTAAATTTAATTCTAAGACATCAAGGAAGCATCAGAAACTTCTCGGTAAAAGAATGGATCTAATTGGAGCAAATCTAAAAGGTGCTGATCTAAAAGGTGCAAATTTAAGAGGTGCGTTTCTCATAGCGGCAGATCTGAGAGAGGCTGATTTAAGAATGACCGATATGATCGGAGCTGATTTAAGGGATGCAGACTTAAGAGGTGCTGACCTGACTGGTAGTATATTTTTGACCCAAGTTCAGATTAACGCTGCAAAAGGCAACTCGAGAACTAAATTACCAAAATCACTCATCCGACCTGGACATTGGTCAAGTGAGGACTATTAATTTTAAAGAAGCTAACTGATTCCTTATCAGCTAGCTTCTTTGTCTTTTTGGGGATAAGTAGAAAAGGTCGATTCATACTATATTTATATATAATAATTAATGATCTAAATATTATATTCTTGTTTAGAGGCACTATTCTTTAATTGATCACTTCTTTCTTTTAATATAACAGTAGGAGGAATGGTTTATGAGTAACTTAAATTTATTATTTCGTGAAAGAATAGGTTTTCCTATTAATAAAAATATAACGTTTGAAGATTTAGATATCATTCTTGAAAAGACAGCAAAAACAATTCCATTTGAAAATTTATGTATTATGTCAAAAAATACTTCTGAATTGACAAAAAATAATTTAATAAACAAAATCCTCCATAAGAAACAGGGGGGACTCTGCTATGATTTAAATGCAATTCTTTATTTATTTCTATTGGAGAATGGCTTCCAGGCAACCTTATTTCGTGGAGTCATATATAATCAAGCTAAACAAGAATGGAACTCAATTGGAAAAACACATGTAGCTATCATTGTGAAACATAATGAACAGCGTTTTTTAGTTGATACAGGGTTTGGAGGAAATTTACCGCTTAAGCCTATTCCACTTAACGGAGAAATCGTTTCTTCCGATAATGGAGAATTTCGCGTAAAACAAGAAAATAGTGTTCATGGTGATTATATTTTCTTTATGAAACTAAAGTATAAAGATGATGATTGGAAGATGGGTTACGCTTTTAAATCTAATGAAACGATAAATGATGTAACAGCGTTAAATGAAATACAAAAAATAATCGTTGAGCATGATGAATCTCCATTTAATAAAAAGCCACTCATTACTATCCTTACAGACAGCGGGAATTTAACACTAACAGATACATCATATACTAAATGGATTGACGGTAAGGTGTATAAAAAAGAAGTGGATAAAAAAAGTTTTACAGATATTTTGAATAAATCCTTTGGTATCAAATAAATTAAAGATTAGCGTGCATTTCTGTTGTAGGAATGCACTTTTTTCTTGAAAAATTGAATTGTTACTGGAGAAAAGGAGTATCCATCTATATAATAAAATGGAAGTAATTTGGGAGAACATTGTCGAGAATTGCATTGAAATTTTCTTATGATGAATGATTTGGAGTGTTATAAATATGGATCTATCAAAATATACAATAGACAATATGAAAGAGAGATTAGAAGAAAAACTGATCCTTTCTAAAGAGCTTGTCAGTGAAGGAGAATATAAGAAGAGATCAAATATCATTTCAATTGTTGAGAAAGAGTGGATACTTAAAGAATGGTTTTGTAGCGTGGATATCGGAGAATGGGAAGATGTTGAGATTATCATCCATGGAAGTAATGAAGCCCCAGTCGAAGAACTTCTATCTTTAGCAGATAGACTATTTAAACAAATAGGCATTCATCTAGAAAAAGCATTAGTGTATTTAAAGAAGTTTATTCCTTCCCAAGAGATTGACAATTATGACATATCAACTATAACCATTGGTAGAATTGTAAATTTTGACGATTCCATTCTATTAGGTTTTTCAATTCATTTTGTATATGGAGATTATCCATATGCGTTTCAATATAAAGTGAAATTTAAAGAGGATGGATGGCCGATTGGATTTGAAGCTGGTCCACTTTAAGTAATGTACAGGATACAATAATCGTTAAATTCGTTATTTTATGGAAAGGCGAAACGGAGGGGTTCGATGATAAAGTCAATCAAAGGTCAATTTGTTTTATCCTTATGTACTGCTATTGGCTTTATATATTTTAACTTTTCACATATAGATTTTGTTGGTAATAATGAGTCGGTATTTACTCGAGTACTCTTTTTCTTTATTATGATTTTATCAGTATTTAATGCGGGGATTTTGTCACAAAAATATGTACAAACTAGAAATAAGAAAAAAAATTAATCAAATGAATACGGATGTTAATGTAGAGCAAAAAGGAAGGCGAGTTTTTTCTATGAGAAATCCGCCTTTTTAGTAGTCTTCGTATACATATGATACAAATTGTATATTAATCTTACGTGAAAGGAACAAACCTATACTAGATTTATCGAACCTTATAATGAAGCCAAACTGATCCTTTTCCAATAGGCTTCATGTTCTGTAATTCTAATTTAGTGACATCATCCAATCGCTGAAGATCATCACAATCGAATAAGGTTGGTGTATGTTTTCCACCAATTGCTAAAGGAGCAATCACTAAACTGATTTCATCTATAAATCCTTGACGTAAAAATGCTCCATTAAAAGTTCCTCCACCACTAAGTCCAAGCTTTCGAAAACCCATTTTATATAAGATTTGTAAAGCAAGCTCAATATCGACATGTTGACCATTGCCCGCTTGTATATAGTTTATGCCTTTCTTGTCTAATTGTTGGATGTATTCATCTGCTACATTCTCTTTAGTAACGACGATTAGACCCTCTGTTTGATACCAATTAATTCTACCTTGCCCATCAAAAACGATATATGCTTTTGAATTCTTTGGTTCATATAGTGGTTGCGTAAGTTCTATCCAATGCTTCCCATATACCATTAGTGTTTCACTGCCTGATATCAACCCATCACATTCTAACTCATCATACAGTTGGTTAGTTACTTCATGTGCATCACCATCTATACCAACCGCTGTCCATTCTGTTACGTTTCTATCGGGTGCAGTAGTAATTCTTCCGTCCAGTGAAGAGAAGACATTTAAAATGATTTCTGGTTTTTTCATAATTATAGCTCCTTCATGTATTGAGATAGAGTTTTTTATTTATGATTACACATATCATTTAAATCATTAGATCCAATGCATGAAAGTAAAATATATAATAGTTTAGTTGTATTCTTATTAAAGTATGAGTTTACTAATTCCCATTTTTCATATAAATAGCTTCTCTATAATTATCGGAAAATTCCCATTTATCAACTTTGAGTATATTTTATCATAAAGATGCAAGATTCCAAGCTTTGTTAACTAAATAAGAAAAAAGTTATCGAATGAAATAAAAAACTTTGAACAGAAAATAATGGACATGAAATTAAATAGTTTAGCAGGAACTTTCTTCATAGGGATAGAATCCAAAAGAGATAAAAAACTATTGGAGAAAAATTAAAGTGAAAAAGTTATTAACAATTGACTGTGGTGAAATATTGCTACGTGAATATACAATTGATGACGTTGATGCGATAGTTGAAATTACATCACAACCTGAAGTTTATACATTTTCACCTGATTTCAGAACAACTAGAGAGCAGCGTTTAGATTGGCTCATAAACTATGAAATTCCGGCAAATCAATCATTTTTGAAAGCAATTCCTGCTATTGATGATCAAACATATTTGAGGCTTGGAATCATATTGAAGGAGACTGATCAGTTGATAGGTTTTTGTATAACTGGACTCAAGGAAGAGATCCCTCCACCTAATCGAGAAATTGTCTGTGCTATATCCAAACATTTTCGGAATAAGGGATATACAACGGAAGCTGCCAGAGGTTTAATAAACTTTTTGTTTAAGAAAACGAATGTTGAGATACTGAATGCAGTCGCATTAACAGATAATATTGGATCGAATCGAGTCATTCAAAAATGTAGCTTTAAGCAAGTTGATAGGTGATTGAAATCAAAAATCAATCTTATTATCATTATCAGATTCGAAAGAGTGATTGGTTAGAGAAAGAATTTTTGTATGGAACAGTATAAATTAAATTGGAAAAACATTAGTGGAGGTAGGTATGACTTTACATAATAATATTTATATAAGAAGACCAACTATTTCTGATAGTGAAGAACTCAATGATTTTTTTAAAATCGTCATTGTCGATACTTTTTCCAAAGAAGGGTTATCTCATCTTCATGAAGAGATAAAAAGTGAAATCGAAAGTAAGAAAAATTACTTAAAAAGTGATCTTGAAAGTAATGGTGAAAATCGATATTTTTTAATTGCCATTGATGAAAGTAAAGATTGTATTATTGGATCTATCAAATATGGCCCTTCTAGTAGCTTAATAAATGCATGTACAAATGGAGAGCTAAAGGATTTTGTTGAAATTGGAACAGTATTTGTCCTTCCTGAATATCAAAGGCAAGGCATAGGAACTAAACTCTTAAAAAATATGGTTCTAACTCTCAAACGAAGTGGAGAAGAAAAAATTTGCTTGGATAGTGGGTATTCGAATGCGCAAAAGGTTTGGAAGAAAAAATTTGGAATTCCTCAATATGTCTTGCGGAATTACTGGGGAAATGGAACAGACCATATGATTTGGATAGTTAACATAAATGACTTATAACTCTTTGCTAATAACAAATTTGTAGGATGGTAAAAAGTTCATACCTTACCATCCTTGTCCTCAGAACTGGCTTAGTCTGTACAATTATATAATTCGCTAATATTCATTAGCCACTTACGAAGTTTGTTTTTTGGATAATATATGTTTCCGTTAATTGTATATGCTTTTTCTCAAACATTGTTGCTGTTTAGGTAATGTTTTAACTTTATAAAAATAGGTTGAGAATCAATTAGTCCTTTATTTAACAAAGAAAAAACAGATCGCATAGTAGAGTAGGACGCTGTGCCGTAATTTTAGGTGTAAAATCCGGTAGTAGGGCTTTTAAAAATGCAACAATAATACGAAAATCACCTTATATATGTAGGATAGATGGATATTCTTTAAGTAAAGCTTGAGCATCTTCTTTAGAAATACCGATAAAATAGTGAACATCTTTTTCATTAAGTAGCCCATGTTCGTCATTTTCATCAAGTCTTTCTAGTAATCCCTTCACATTGGGATTTTTAAAGTTGTTTAAGCCTTCCCCTATAAAATAGGCAGCACCAATTAGACCTATCGCAATCTACATCATTTCCATCGTCCATTCCTCCTTATTGTCTCTTTATTACATTAATAGACTGTTTTCTTATCATTCATAAATTTTAACATGAACTTATTCATAAATTGGAGAGAATCCCTATTTTTTCAATATTTCCATATTTAAAAAGGAAGTAATTTAAAAATGTAGAATAATTAATACATTAACTATAGTTTGAGTTGTCTTTCTTTTAATTAGGAAAAGTAATTTTATAAGGGGTGTGAATTAAATGGAATTGATCTTAGTTAGACATGGTGAATCCCTTCATAATATTAAAGCTGTCACATCATGGGATAGTGAACTATCTATTATTGGAAAAGAACAAGTGCGATTAGTGGGAGAAGTTTTACTGAATGAACAGGTTGATGAGATTTGGTGTAGCCCTATGCAACGAGCATTAGAAACAGCACAAATACTTTCTAGTAAAACCCAAGCTTCAGCAAGGGCGTTTGTTCATCTATCTGAACATGGCCACGGATGGGAAGAAAATGGATTAAGTCGTTCTTTTATAGAAAATCAATACCCTTTGATTCGGTTACCTTCGGAGATTGATGAAGATGGTTGGGCTAGACATTGGAATCATGAAAGCAGGTCAGACTTATATAGGAGAATGGGTTATATAGCCGATCAAATTACCAAAGTTGCAGCATCAAAACGATTAAAAAAACTAGTAGTAGTCATACATGGAAAATCTGGAACAGAGCTATTAAAACATTTATTACAAATACCTGAAGAAGCAAAATATTATTTTAGAATGTTCAATTGTGGGATAACTAGACTTTATTTAAATTTAGAGACTAATGAAAGAACAGTAATCTGTATGAACGATATTTCACATCTTGGCGATTTAGTGCAAATGAAAAATTTATCTAGATCAGTACCAAGGTATCGCTAAATTACTTTCTATAAATTATGTGAGTATTTGGAGGTAATATTATGGACTCTACTTTTCACCCCTTCTTAAACAAATATTTGGCGATCTGGGGCAAGTCATCGCTACAGGAATTAAAGGAATTGATATCCGAAGATTATCAAGCTCGGGAAATATCAGGAAAAGAAATTATTGATTTTGGATTTAATGAATCGATTGAAGGTTGGGAACAAGGTTTTCACTTTGTCGTTGAGAATGGAGCGGAGTGGGAATTAAATAAGTTATCTATTATTCAGTTAAATAAAAGAGAAGTATTAGCAATTATTTTTGCTGCATTGATTATTAATGGAGAACGGTTAGATAATGGAAATTTATTCTTTCAAACATTTAGACGGGAAATAAATGACGATTGGAAATTAGTGCGTAGTTATATTGAAGCTGGTGCTCTTACTGATTTCGTCCTGAATGAATGGGAAGTAAATATATTCTAGAATCTACTGAATGAAAGAAGGAGAATATTCGATGTTAGATGTATACTTGATTTCACCAACTATTGAATTAAAAACTCAATATTTATCATTTTATCAAGAATGGAAAGAAAGTGGAGAAGAAATGGTACCATGGGTGATTAGTAAGGATCCATCAAATTTTATTGGGATGCTACAATCTCTAACTGATGCCGAAAAAGGGGAAAACCTTCCGGAACAATGGGTCCCTGATTCCACCTTTTGGTTAGTTAATAGAGATAAAAAGGTGCTTGGGGCTGTTAATATTCGCCATAGTTTAACAGGGGCATTAATGAAAAATGGTGGGCATATCGGTTATGGGATTAGACCAACGGAAAGAAGAAAGGGATATGCAACTAAACTTTTAGCTCTTGCTCTAGAAAAGGCAAAAGCATTAGGGATTCAAAAGGCTCTAGTAGTTTGTGATCAAACGAATATCGGTTCAGAAAAAACGATCATAAATAATGGCGGAATTCCGGATACAGATTTTATTGAACCGAATGGCAATATTGTGAAAAGGTATTGGATAGAGCTATGATTCTTATAAATTCAGAAATTATGATATAATTAGAGAATACAAAAATTAAAGTTGGTTGGAAGAGAGGAAATTCAATGAATAGTAGTTTTTTTGTCCAAAACCGTCAACATTTATATGATCATCTAGCAGATCAATCCTTACTTATTTTATTTGCCGGATCTGCCCCACAGAAATCAGCAGATGAGGCCTATAAATTTGTTCCTAATCGTCATTTTTATTACTTAACAGGTATCAATGAACAGAATATTATGTTTCTCGCGAAGAAATTGAATAACAAGGTGGAGGAATATCTTTTTATAAAAAAAGCCGATCCTTTTATGGAAAAATGGGTAGGGAAGACAATTTCAGAAATTGAGGCGACGGAAGTATCAGGTATATCTGACATTCGTTATATCGATCAATTTGATTCATTTTTGTCTCAGACATTATTATCAGATTCGTCAAATCATCTATATCTCGATCTTGAAAGAAGAGAATGGGATACATATACAACGAAAGCTCAACAATTTGTGAGCAAAATACAAGCAAACTACCCATATGTCCAAATCAAAAATGTTTATCCAATAATTTCTGAACTCCGCGTAATTAAAAAGCCAGAGGAAATCGAAAATATTAAAAAGGCAATTGATATTACATATGAAGGCATTAAACATATGATGGCACATGCAAAGCCAGGTATGATGGAATACCAGCTTGAAGCATATTTTGACTTTATATTAAAGTCTAATGGTGTTATAGATAATGCCTTTCCAACAATCTGTGCAAGTGGGAAAAATGGGACGATTTTGCATTATGATAAAAATAATTCAAAAACGGAGGATGCAAGCTTAGTATTATTAGATTTAGGTGCTCAATACGGTTACTATAGTGCAGATATTAGTTTTACTTTCCCTGTTAATGGGAAGTTCACTGAAAAGCAAAAAACTTACTATAATATTGTTTTAAAAGCACTTAAGGAAACGACAGCATTAATAAAGCCAGGTGTAGCATTTGCTAAATTAAATGAGCATACCAAAAAGGTTCTTGCTGAAGAATGTATAAAAGTGGGACTGATTAAAGAAGAAAGTGAAATCAGTAAATATTATTATCATGGTGTTAGCCATTTCCTTGGCTTAGACACTCATGATGTAGGTAATTATAAGGATTTAATCCTACAACCTGGAATGGTTCTAACAGTTGAACCAGGATTGTATATTGAAGAAGAAGCGATTGGAATTCGAATTGAAGACGATGTCCTTGTGACCGAGGATGGAAATGAAATTCTTTCGAAGGATATTATTCGAACTGTAGAGGAAATCGAAGCATTTATGAATAAATAAACGGAGACCCATTCCAGATTGCTCATTGTTGGAATGGGTTTTGTTTTTACTATAAAAAGACGTGGGAGTGATTCATTTGTTGGTGGGCAAATCTATTTTTTTAAAGCCATTAAAATCTACTGATGCTCAGGCATCTCTAAACCTACAATTGGAGAATCGCGAGTTTTTTGAAAAGTTCTCTATGATTCGTTCTAATCATTTCTATACACTTGATGGACAAATAGAATGGATTAAAAAATTAGAAAAGGAAGCAGAAGAGGATCAACAATATTATTTTGGAATATTTTTAACAGATAATCAGAAATTAATAGGGACGATCAATCTTTTTCAAGTACTTCGAGGTTCACTTCAAAGTGCATTTATCGGATATTTCTTAGATCGAAAGCATAATGGTAAGGGGTATACAACAGAAGCTGTTAAATTAATCGTCGAGTATGGGTTCAATCATTTAAAATTACATAGAATTGAAGCGGGAGTAATGCCTCATAATATTCCCTCTATTAGAGTATTGGAGAAGGGCGGATTTCATAAAGAAGGAATTGCTAAGAAAAATGTTAAAATTAATGGAAACTGGGAAGATCATCAAGTATTAGCAATAATAAATCCACATGATTAGTATTTTTTTATTAGTTTTTTCTCAAACATTGCTGCCTTTTTAAGTAGGGTGTTAACTAATAAATCGGTCTAAAACCGTTCATAAGAACCGCTAAATATTAAAAGCCAGTAATTGTCCTTTTTCAGAAGCAAATGACTTTATGAAACTTAGGCAAAGGATAGCTAATTACTTGATGCTCCTTTGTCTAAATCATTTTTTTGACAGAAAACAGAGTTTATGATAATATTTATCTTGAATTCGAGATATGTTAAATAAAGATAATTTTTTTAGCTTGTGGGTAAACTAGAATAATCAATAGGACTTTACTATAGAAACAGAGGAAAATAGGGAGGAAATAGACATGAATCATTTAAAAGGAATCCATCATGTAACAGCAATTACAAGTAGTGCAGAAAAGAATTATGAATTTTTCACCTATGTACTAGGGATGCGTTTAATTAAGAAAACTGTAAACCAAGATGATATACAAACCTACCATCTTTTCTTTGCAGATGATATCGGTAGTGCAGGTACAGATATGACATTTTTTGATTTTCCTGGTATTCCAAAAGGGAAACATGGAACGAATGAAATATCAAAAACTTCTTTCCGTGTACCAACAGATGCTGCATTAGAATATTGGGTGAAACGATTTGATCGTTTAGAAGTTAAACATACAGGCATCTCTGAGCAATTCGGTAAAAAAACTCTTTCATTTGTCGATTTTGATGATCAACAATATCAGTTAATTTCTGATGAAAATAATAAAGGGGTTGCTTCAGGTACACCATGGCAAAAAGGACCGATACCATTAGAGTATGCTATTACAGGCTTAGGACCAATTTTTGTCCGCATTGCTGAATTTGATTACTTCAAAGAAGTACTGGAAAAGGTTCTTTTATTTAAAGAGATTGCACATGAAGGCTCTTTTCATTTATTTGAAGTCGGAGAAGGTGGAAATGGTGCGCAAGTAATAGTAGAGCACAATGTTATCCTTCCGCGTGCCCAACAAGGGTTCGGAACTGTACATCATGCTGCCTTTCGTGTTGAAGATCGTTCCGTGCTAGAAGAATGGATTCAAAGAATGCAATCCTTCCGTTTCCCAACTTCTGGCTATGTGGACAGACATTTCTTTGAATCTTTATATGCAAATGTAGCACCACAAATTTTATTTGAATTTGCAACCGATGGACCAGGTTTTATGGGTGATGAACCTTATGAAACCTTAGGAGAAAAACTATCTTTACCACCTTTTCTTGAACCAAAAAGAAAAGAAATCGAAAGTTTGGTTCGACCAATTGATACTGTAAGAAGTACAAAAGAATTTATTAAAGAATAATAAGAAAAAACTATAAATAATCCTTTCTATAAAGTAGTAGAAAAACTATTTTTTAGAGAGGATTTTTTTATTTATCTAGTTGCCTAACGTATAGAGCCTCGTTCTTCATGATAAAACTACAAAAGTAGAGGGAAAATACTTATTCATAGCGAATAGTATATCTTGTGAATCTATACGAGGAAGTGAATATTTTGAAAACAAAAGATTATCATCCTTACATTTATTTTTTAGTTGATTCAAATATAGTATTTGTTTATAAAATTGAATCTAACAGCTATTTACAGATAGATGAATTACATAGTAGTGGCCAATGGGAAACGTATATACTTGAAGAAGGAGATGTATTTGATACATTTCTTCATACGGAAAGTAAGCCTCTTGAGGGAAGGAGCTATTTAATAGCGCAGGAGAGTTATTTGATTATGCTTGATAAAATTAATCACCAAATACACAAGCATAAAAAAATGCTATATGATAAAACAATTCCGATTCATATAGCTTGTTCAGAATCGGCAGCTGGTTGCATACGGGTAGGTTTAGATCAACCAAAACGAGTTATTGGTTTTCCCGGTTTATTATCGATCGGACCACTGTGGAAAATTAATGAAGAAGCTGGAATCAATTATCGGAATGAATGGCTATTTGAGCATATTAACTTTGAAAGCGATGATTATACCTATCAAGTTACATTCAAGAACTCAATTAGAGAAATTAATGACATTCCTGAACAATCACCGATTTATCTTTGGTATGGAGACAATGCAGATGAACAAATTTGTCTTCGTTTCATTCTACATCTTTTAAAAAATAAACCCAATAAAATCTATCTATTGAACACGAATGCACTGCATACATCTGTAGATAAAAATCAAAAATTAACGTACTCTAGCCAATTAACGCCAGAGGATTTGAAAGACATTTATGAAAAACTTACTTTCGATCAAATATTGTCAATCCAAGATAGAATCCAATTTGTAAAAGAATGGGAAAACCTTTTGCATTCGAAAAATGTATTACGAATATATACTAAACAAGAAATCAAAGAGGTTCCTGAGGATTATTTCGATTCCTTTATTCTAAACACATTAAAGGATCTTCATGAGAATCGTGGTCAAAAGGAATTTATAGTAACTGGAGAATTAATCGGTCACCTATTTGATCTCAATCCGTCCATTTATCCAATATTTTTTGAATATAGAATTAGACATCTTGTCTATAGCGGTACATTAGAATTAAAGGGAATACCAAAATCGATGAGACATTATAGTGTCAAATTGAGATAATTTACTGAAATTAAGAAATATAAACAATCCAGGTAATATTAAATGAAAGGAGGTAAACAAAGAATGATATGAACTATTATGATGTTACTTGTTTTAGTTGTAAAAAGGAATTTAAAGTATATGAGGGAACCAATGCTTATAAGAGGTTTAAGATAAATAGAAAGAGTAAATATTGTTGCGATGATTGTAGTCATAAAATACGATTAGAAGCAATTAAGAATTTTTTTAAGTAGTTTAAGATATTTGTATTTTCTACGGAGTTAAAAAATAATTAGATAAAATTATAAGCAAGGGAAAAAATTTCGTTATTTTTTGTTGGTAAATTAATATTTTAAAGAGAGAATCACAACCATATTTTTTTTAATGGTTGTGATTTTTTTATATAATGTTTTTACTTCAGTAGCTTTTTTATCTTTAACGAAAACAATACACAACAAGTTAGTGCAGCACAAAAGTCTGAGATAGGCTCCGCAATAATTACTGCATCTGTTTTTGGACTAATGAATGTTGGAAGGATAAATACTAGTGGTATAAGCAAGATCAACTTACGAAAAACAGCAATGAATATTGAAACCTTAGCTTGACCAAGAGCAATAAATACCTGTTGTAATGCTAATTGAATTCCGTAAATACAAGTACCTAAAAAGAAGATTCGCATAAGGCGCATTGTTAGATTGATTAAGTTTATATCGTTTGTGAAAATTCTTATTGGAAGCTGTGGGAAAAAAATAGCAATACTCCACATAAATAAGCCCAAAGTGGCGCAAAAGATAACACAATACTTAATCGTAGCTTTTACTCGTAAAAAGTTACCAGCTCCATAGTTATAACCAATTATCGGTTGCACACCTTGTGCGAAGCTCGATAATGGAAGTGAGAAAAGTTGCATAAGACTACTCATGATCCCAATTGAGCCAACATATAAATCTCCTCCAAAACGAGAAAGAGAAGTGTTGAATATTATCTGAATTAATCCTTCGGTAAATTGCATAATAAATGGTGATAGTCCTAATACGAGAATACTAGTTATTACTTTTGATCTAAGAAACATATTTTTAAATCGAAGTCGCAAAAAACTGCGTTTCGATGTGAGAAAGCAAATGACCCATACAGCTGACATGGTTTGTGAAATAATTGTAGCAATTGCAGCGCCCTTAACTCCCATATTCATACCAAATATAAATAGAGGATCAAGGATTGTATTTAGGACTGCACCGACACACACAGTAATCATTGCGGTTTTGGCAAACCCTTGTGCAGCAATGAATTGGTTTAAGCCTAGTGAAATCAAGACACTAATTGTCCCGATCAAATATATGCCTAAATAGGAATTGGCAAAGGGTAATGTATCAGGGCTCGCTCCAAATAATACTAATATTTGTGATTTAAAGATTAAGAAAATGGTGGTTAAAATAATTGATAGGAGTAAAAGCATAAGAAAACAGCTTCCCAGTAGTTCTTCAGCTTTTTCGCGCTTTCCTTCTCCTAACCTAATTGAAGCAAGTGGAGCTCCGCCATAGCCAACTAGTGCTGCAAATGCTGAAATGATCATTGTAATCGGAAATACAACACCAAGACCAGTTAATGCTAGAGTACCAGTTTCAGGCATTCTTCCAATAAACATTCGATCAACAATATTATATAATGCATTAATTAATTGTGCGGCAATTGCTGGAGTAGCTAGAGAAAGCAATAATTTAGGAATACTTTCATTAGAGAAACGTTCGTTCATACGATTATTCATATACTCATCCTTTTGAAATTTAAAAATATATACCATTAATGTAAAATAATGGTAAAACAAAAGCGCAAAAATTCCAACTCCTTTACTTGTATTTAAACAATTCGGTTCATAAAATTATTCGATTTATAAAGAGCTATTACACTATTAATTATAACATATAATTCATAGTAAAAACGGCTATTTATTAACTTTTTATATCGATTTTAAGCACCTTTACAGGCTTTCTGATGGTGTTTAAATTGGAATTACATATTAGGATATTAATGAGTATTAAGAGGTCCTTAAAATTAAAAATAAGACGTTTTGATGATTTGTGATTTTGGGTAGAGAAAGAAAAACGGATCCGATGAAAATCGAATCCGTTACCTACATTATTCATATATATATGCTAACACTTCTAAAGCCTGTTCAATTGTTTCAACGGTTACATTAGCTTTATTTGAAAGCTCCTTTAATGGATGGATTAAAGACTCTGGACGGACAATAATTGTTGGTTTATTTAAAGCAATTGCAGTACTAGCATCCATTGCTGTGTTCCACTGTTTATACTTTTCACCAAATAAAGCAATCACTACATCAGATTTTTGCATAAGAACCTGTGTGCGAAAGTTATTAATACTAGATGCAGCATCGTCCTTATAAAGTGGACCAGGCTGTTTTCCTAAAATGTTTTCCCCGATAGAATCCGATAAATCATGGTCTGTTTGTGGAGACACAAACTCTAATGGTAGTTCTTTTTCTTCTGCCATTTGAATTAATTTTTCCCGCCAATTATCATGTATTTGACCAGCTAAATAAACGGTAAGCTTCATTATAGGCCCCTCCTAAAATTATGTACTTTTTATCTATTTTAAACTAGTTATTAAAAAATTCCAGTGTTTTACTTCATCAAAATGGTCTGTTATATGTACAAACCATTATTAATTATTCTATTAGCATTATTATCATTTATTCTTTGATTTGTTACTAACGTCCATCATTCCATCAATCATATTTCATCTGCTATATAATATACAAGGTAGATAATTAATCGATTATCATTTTGATTTAAAAAATATTTTAACAAGTTAGTTAAAATAAGGAGAACCACTAGATATGGTAAAATTGGCATAAAGGAGATGAAGCAACTTGGACAATACATTTAAATTATGGATAGTAAAATTAGGGAAATTAGTTTTTGCAGGTGAAATATTTGGAATACCGAATGATGAGGATTCTTTCAGTTTTACCTTTGCGATAGATGAAGAAGTAGCAAATGTTTTTATTGATGAAGCAACAGCTATGTATATCGCGAACATATGTGGTGGGACAGTAATAAAAAAGGAAGTGACTTCTGACCAGTATATACGTTTAGATTCAAAGAATAGAGATTATTTAAATAGGGAAGAAGAATTTGAGCAGTTACAAAGTGTAGGGATATCGATACAGGTAGAAAGTTAATACATAGTAAAAAATATATGATAACTGCCAAACAATTATTAATTGGTAGAAAAAGGAGTAGGAGGACGGCAGACGAAGGTGTTATTCCATACCAATAATACTTCAAACAGGCACTCTTGATGAAAATTACTTAAAGTAATAGTAATAGATTATTGAAAAGAGGGCACGACTTAATTATATGATAACGTTCTATTTGAGTTGTTCTAAAAGTCTTGTTAATTCACTATAAATTTCAGTGATTTCATTAAAATTCATTCGTACAAGCCCACTAGAAGAAGGAGCAACAAAGTCTAATGTGCCTTTAACGACTGATTCATCCTGGAGACCCCAGTGAACTGATCTTTTTTTGCTGTATTCTTGATAAACACCTTTTCCTACGAAACATATGATTTTAGGATGATAGTTAAGAATAATCCTTTTTAATTGTTCTCTACCGTATTGATATTCTTCCTTTGTAATCTCTTCAGCTGATTTTGTAGGTCTTGATACAATATTTGTTAATCCATAACCGAAATCAAGTAGTTTGTAGTCGTCCTCTGCTCGCAGTTTACATGGAGTTAGCCCGGATTCAAATAGTATTTTCCAAAAGCGATTATTAGGATTTGCGTAATGATGTCCTGTTTCTGCTGATCGGATACTTGGATTAAAACCAACAAATAAAATGTCCAAGTTATTTTTTAAATGGTCAGGTAGCAGTTTCATAATATCCTCCAAAAACTTAATATCCCTAAAGTATTTATATTATAGAATAGTCTCCACACGCGGATTTTGCAAATGAAAAACAGCCTATTAATTGATATTTAAACAAGCTAAAAAGGCCACATTGTAAAGAGGGTTCCTCAAAACAAGTGGCCATTTCGAACAATAATGCCAAAATTAATGTTGAAATTGTGGTAAATATTCTTTATGTGCCTCCAGCATTTCATCTAAGATTTGTTTTGCTAATGTGTCTGATGGAACGAGTGGATTAATGGACATAGCAAGTAGGGCTTTATGATAATCACCTGTAACAGCAGCCTCGATTGTCGTTCTTTCAAAGGATTTGATTTGCTGAATTAATCCGTTGACTGCAATAGGTAATTCACCTACAGTCAATGGAATTGGGCCATTTTTCGTAATAACGCAATTCACTTCAACTGCGGATTCATTAGGTATACCTGCGATGGCGCCATTATTTTGAGTGTTAACGGTTTGTATATCACCACGATCATTATAAATTGAGTCAATTAAACTACAAGCTGCATCACTATAGTAGGCTCCACCTCTTTTTTCGAGTTGTGGCGGCTTGATATCCAAATTTGGATCCTTATAAAGCTCGAATAAATCACCTTCAAGCTGTTTTACTACCTCCGCACGGACACCATTTTTTTTGTAAGCATCTAATTCTTCTTCTAACATTTTTTGTGTTTGATAATAATATCTGTGGTACGAACAAGGTAGAACTCCTAATGCACGTATGAACTCAGGTTCCCAGTCAAGATCGGGAATATTATTCATATCAATAGCACCCTTTGTATCCCCAGTTAAAATATCAAGTACTTTTTTTGTCACATTTGTGCCTTCAAGGTATACATTTAATCCATAAACCATGTGATTTAAGCCTGCAAATTGTACTTGCACACGTTCTCTCTCAACACCCAGCATTTCGGCAATGTTAATCTTTGTATGAATTGGTAGATTACAAAGTCCAATTACTTTCTTAATTGAGGTATGGCGTAGAACCGCTTCAGTTACGATACCAGCAGGATTAGTGAAATTTATTAACCATGCATTCGGACAAAGTTCCTCCATATCCTTACAAATGTCTAATATAACAGGTATTGTTCTTAAAGCTTTAAATAAACCACCAGGACCATTTGTTTCTTGACCAATTACACCATACTTTAATGGGATTCTTTCATCTTTTATGCGGGCATCCAGTAAACCGACTCTAATTTGTGTTGTAACAAAGTCGGCATTTTTTAATGCTTCTCGTCGATTAAGTGATAGATGGATTTTGATAGGAAGTCCAGATTTTTCTACCATTCGTTTTGCAAGAGAACCAACGATTTCTAGTTTTTCGCGACCTTCCTCAATATCTACTAACCAAATATCAGTAACGGGTAATTCGTCATATCGTTTAATAAATCCTTCAATAAGCTCAGGAGTATAGCTTGAACCTCCACCAATAGTTACAATCTTAAGCATTTTTTATTCTCTCCTTTGTAAAATGTTGATATTAGGGAAGGGGAGAATGACAAGGTCAAAAACCCACTTCCGTTTTAATTTGATTTATGAGAACGCACTTACTTTGTCTTTTTGTTCCGCTTTTGTTTCTTCTCGTAATCGCTGCTTGTCCCACATACGGAAGAATGGATAGTAAATGAACATGGCGACTAATAAATCAATAATTTGAATAATCGCGCCGGATAAATGTCCTGTAGCTAAAAATCCACTTAATACGATTGGCATTGTCCAAGGTACTGCGACACCACTTGGAGCTGCAACAAGACCGAGTGACATCGCCACATAGTTAATGATTGTTAGAACAAGCGGTGTTAAGATAAATGGAATCATAAAAAAAGGATTCAAAACAATCGGTGTTCCAAATACGGTTGGTTCACTAATATTAAACACACTAGCACCAATAGATAATTTACCGAGTTGCTTCATTTGTTTACTTTTAGCGACTATAAGCATAAGGAGAACAATTGATAGTGTTGCTCCTGTGCCTCCAAGATTAAGAAAGTTATCGAAAAATTGTTGGGTAATAACATGGGGAAGGGGCTTCCCATCCTGAAATGCCATGCGATTCTCATCCATTAGGGCCAACCATATTGAACTCATTACCGCGCCAACAATATTGTCGCCGTGCAACCCAATCATCCATAATAAAGAAATACAAAAGACTATAACTAATGTCCCGCCAAGACTACCACCAAGATGTTTAAGCGGCATTCCAATCCATGTAGAAATCATGTTAGGAATATCTTCCCATGGTGTCATGCCAACAATTAATCGAATAATCCATACTAGAACAATAACTGTAAAAGCAGGAACTAGAGCCGAAAAAGATTTAGCGACTGCAGGAGGTACAGAAGAAGGCATCTTTATAGTAATATTCTTTTGAATAATTATTCGATATATTTCTGTTGATAATAAGGCGAAAATCATTGCGATAAATATCCCTTGACTACCTAATAGATTAATAGGTAACACACCACTAATTATTTCTGTTTTTCCAGTGGAATTCGTAAATAATGTTTGATGTGGTGTTGTTAGAACGAATGCAGCTAGTGAAATAATCCCTGCTGAAACTGGTTCCACCTTATATCTTTCAGCTAATCTATATGCAATTCCAAAACTAATGACAAGCCCTAAAATATCAAAAGTAGCCCCAACTGGATAAGTTAATTTTTCCTGCCAACTTGTTCCAAATAAATGTGCCATAAATTCGGTGTATCCATGTATGGGTAGATTAGCAATTATTAAAAATAAAGAACCGACAATGATTAATGGCATGGCCATAATGATCCCATCACGAATCGAAATTAAATGACGTTGATTGCCGACTTTTGCAGCAAAAGGTGTAATATAGCGTTCTAAGAAGTTCATTAATTTATTCATATCGACCACCGCCTGTGACGATGTTTCCTCCTCTCATTAACCATTGGATATTAGTTGTAAAGCCTGAATGAGCACAGACTCACCATCACACATGCCGTAATGCATCGGATTAATCACTTCTGCCTCTATTCCGTTTTGATTTGCTAACGCTTTCATATCAGAAAAGAGATAACGAATTTGAGGACCCATTAATAAAACATCTGCTTGATTAATCTCTTTTTTTGCTTCTTCCACGGGTACAGCCCAAATTTTCGCCTCTATATTCTGTTCCTTTGCTGCCTTTTCCATCTTTGTTACTAGTAGACTAGTAGACATACCTGCTGCACAACATAACATAATATTTTTCATTTTATTTACTCTCCTTTGATTCTAATTCTTGTCGTAGATCGATTAATTCATTAGCTAATTCTCTTACTGTCATCGCATTCATCAAATGATCCTGAGCATGAATAAGCAGAATTGAAATTTGACCTTGAAGTTCTCCACGAGCTTCAGATTGAATTAACTCTGTTTGAAATTTATGAGCTTTTAATAATTCCTGATTACTTTCTTCGATTTTTTCCTTTGCTAATTGAAAGTTTTTTTGACTTGCTAAGCCTAACGCTTCCATCGCAGTGCTTCGAGCATTTCCGGCGTAAAGTATGATTTGAAAGGCGATTGATTCGTCCATCCTTTTTCCTCGCTTTCTTCTTTTGTTGATTTTTCTATTTCTTTTTTTGTTTTTAAATCTAGCGATAAAATAAATTTCAATAGTTGATTACCATCAAATGATTGATATATCGCCTTATCAATCATTTCTATCCTTGTAGATAGGGGAGCTAAGTTTCGAAGAATCTCTAATTTATATTTTAAATGAGGTCCTAATAAAATAAGTTCTGCCTGTTCAAGTTTACGTTCAACTAATGTACTGTCCACTGCTTCAATATGTAAAGAAATGGATTGTTGATCGGCAGCAAGCTTAGTTCGCTTAGATAAAATACTTGTAGACATTCCAGATGAACAACATAAGATTATATTCACCACTGTCATTCCCTTCTCTAGCACACTTTTATTATATGAAAACGCTTTAGAAAACTACAGTTTGATATTCTTCCGCTATGTAGCGGAAGGAGGTGTATGGAAAGTGTTTAGCTTATTCCAAAATTCAACAAAATCTGTAAATGATTCTTGCTTGTTTATTTGTGTTTGCAGTGACGGTTGATCCATAATAAGAAGTAAACGGTCATACAAATCTTGTATTTCCTGTTCATTGTCTTTTTTCAATGATAGTAGGAAAACTGCTTGGACTTTTTCCTTTGTTTCGCCCCATAGTATCGGTTTTTTTAGAAGAGCAATAGCAATTACATTTTCATAACCACAGGGATTAAAGGGATGTGGCAATGCAATCATTCCGCCAAAAGCAGTAGAAGAGATTTTTTCCCTTTTTATTGTTAGTGGTAAAAATTCATCTGGTGCATAACCTTGCTGAATAATCGACTGTGCTAAAAAAGTAATTAATTCAATATCTGATTCAATTTCCACATTTCGGAAAAACAAATTAGGTCTTAATAAAGAATGATTATTTTGTTGAATAAATGCTTTTATTTTCTTTTGATCCTGATCTGGTAGGAGAGGGTTGACAGTTATTACAGGATAGCAGATCTCCTCCAGAATAGGTATTGTAGATAAAATTAAATGACATGCTTGTTTTATTTTGCTCTGTAATTCATTCATGTCAAAGACACCGATTATTTCAATTTCATTATTAAAAATAGTTTCAATCTTTCTTTTTAAAATTTGTGCAGAACCAATACCAGATGCACACACTATTGCAACTGATAATTTACTGAAAGGCTGTTGCGTTTTTGCATCTTGAAAATGCAAAGCAAGATAACCTCCGTCATCTTCTGAAAGGTCAAATCCGAATTTCTTTTTAATTAAAAGCATTGCTTTTAATGCTAAATCAAATGCTAGTGAATATTGCTTCTTGATCTCCTGAAGTAATTCGTTTTGAATGGATATTCCGTATTTAACTCGTTTTAAACTAGGGAGTAGATGACGAATAAAGCGATTTCTCCAGTCCTGATTAATATCTAAATCAAATTCCTTCTCTAAGAAACTGACGATCTCTACAGTTAAGGTATAAAGTGAATGATCATGTTTTGGTAACCGATTGTTTTCAATGCTCGTTACTCTGTATTTAATAAACAGTAGAGCGAGAAAAGCTGAATCCAGTCCTGAGAGTGATAGGCCATTTCCGCTTAAATGTCTACTAAGTTCTTCACTTATTTGATATTCTATTTCTTCTTGAAGGAACTCTATATTTATTGGGAGCGCTTTTAACCATTTTCCTTTCGTATTCCGCGCTTGAGCGATCTGAATATACTGCAAAATTGAGTGGATGGCTTCTGGTCGCAGTAAAATGTTATATGTGTTCGATATGTCTTTTATTAATTGGCTCCATGATTCACTAAATCCCATATTAGGAAATACTTGAAGCATACAACGGCGAATATTATATTCCTCACCACTTAAATAGATTCCATAATTTGGTCTGGATTCGAGAGTGATATGATAGGATTTCAATATCAATTTAAGCTCTTTAATATCTTGAGAAATGGTAGATCGACTGACATATAATTCTTGAGATGCCTGATCAATTTTTAAATAATCATATTCATAACACAAATATTCCATAATCCATCGTTGTCTATTGATTTCATAAACTTGTTCAGTTTTTCTATTTTCCTCCTCCATCCACTTAGAGAAGTCTATAAAGTTAAAAATATTCAGTTGATAACCACTTCCTGGCAATGATACAATCTGTGCTATGTCTTTATTTAGTTGTTCATTGATTTGTTTAATAAATGTTCGAATCGATCGTGAAGAAACATTCAATTCATTTGATAAGATAGTTCCACTCACTGGAAGATCTGATTTATTTAATCGTTGAATAATATATAAATGTCTTTGATCCATCCGAATGTTCCTTTCCTTTTAACATATCCAAACTTATTAATAGAAGCGTATTCTTTTTTATTTCTTCAGAAAACTCGATTATGATTATACAGATTTATATTAAATGAATAAACCATTTAGTGATACATAAGAAAATTAGAAGTTATCATTATATCAATATATTATAAGACCCTGAAAAGTTGCATTTATTAGATTAATTACGCTTTTTGTCGAGCTATTGTAATGGATAATACTTATAGTATAATATACAACATGTCTTGTATATGATCAGGAATAAGGCCTGATTGTTTCTACCAAGCTGCCGTAAATAGCTTGACTACAAGGAGTTTTTTGATAAATGCATTCATTTATTCAATCAATTTCTTCTTGCATAATATTATGGCAGCTTCCACAGTGGTGGAGGCTTTTTTTGATATTTAGGAGTCTATTTATTAAGGATGCGAATATCGACTATTACATATTTAAGGTTGTATCCATCCATCTAAAGCACCTGACCCTTCAAAGATTGTGTAATCTTAAAAATGAAGCAAATAGTTTGATTGCCTCGCGAATTGTTAGTTGGAGTGGATCAAGGCGTTTTATTATACCTAGTTTTAATAACTTTATTAGAACTATTCATACTATATTTTTGAAATTGAGGCTATTCTAGTTGGTAGAAGAGTAGTCCATTTGGTTTGTTCTAAAGAATGGGAGGACATATAGTGAAAGATTTTTTTCAATTTGCTCAACGTAGAACCTCATATAAGCAGGAAACGCTTGCGGGAATTACTACATTTTTATCTATGGCCTATATTTTAGTAGTAAATCCCATGATATTAAGTCAGTCTGGGATGGATCAGGGCGCAGTATTTACTGCAACGGCTGTATCAGCAATTATTGGATCATTATTAATTGGTCTTTTAGCCAATTTTCCAATAGGAATTGCACCAAGTATGGGGCTAAACTCATTTTTTACATTCTCAGTATGTATAGGGATGGGGATTCCATGGCAAACAACATTAACAGGTGTATTCATTGCAGGAATTCTCTTTATATTATTAAGCTTGTTTAAAATTCGTGAAATGATTATTAATATTATTCCAGAGGATTTGAAGTATGCAATTTCAGGTGGGATTGGCTTTTTCGTTGCATTCGTCGGTTTAAAAAATGCGGGTTTAATCGTCGGGAATTCTGATACAGTTGTATCAATAGGGGATCTTTCTAAGCCAACTACTATTTTAGCTATTATTGGTTTTGTCATCACGGTTATGATGATGGTTAGACGAATTGGGGGAGCAATCTTTTATGGAATGGTCATCACAACAATCATCGGGATAATATGGAATGTGATTGATAAACCAACCCATATTATTGGAGCAATACCGAGTATGTCACCAACATTCGGTGTAGTGTTCCACCACTTGGATCAAGTGTTTACTCCAGATGTATTAGCGGTAATATTTACATTCCTATTTGTTGCCTTTTTTGATACTGCCGGAGCATTAATTGCGATAGCAAGTCAAGCAGGATTGATCAAGGATAATAAAATTCCTAATATCGGAAGAGCACTTCTTGCTGATTCAACTTCTATTGTTGTCGGTTCAATTTTAGGTACTTCGACAACAGCATCAATGGTAGAATCAAGTGCTGGAATTGGTGCTGGTGGTCGAACAGGCTTTACTTCCATTATCATTTCTGGTTGTTTCGTTATTGCCTTATTTTTTTCTCCGTTATTATCTATTATAACACCGGAGGTAACGGCACCAGCTTTAATCATTGTAGGTGCATTGATGGCAGCAGAAATCAAACATATTAATTGGAATAAAATTGAGATTACATTCCCAGCATTTGTAACAATTATTATGATGCCCCTTACTTCAAGTGTCGCAACAGGTATTGCACTTGGGTTTATTTTATACCCTATTACAATGATTGCTTTAGGAAAGTGGAAAGCAGTACATCCGCTAATCTATATTTTAAGTATCGCATTTTTAGCCTATTTTGTTTTTATTATTTAATAAAATGTATTTGCAAGTTTACCTATCTTTTCTTAATAATAGGAAGGGGATTGATGATCCCTACCTATAAAAAGTGAAAATAAAAAATAAAGTAAAAACCGCTAATTGTTGATTGAATGAGTGCGCAATTAGCGGTTTTTATATAGAAATTTTGGTCGACAGTGACCTTATGCTTGTTTTTTTAATAACAAATACATAAAATAGGGTGCACCAATTAAGGCGACCATGATCCCAGCTGGAATTCCACTAGGGTCAATAATATTTCTACCAATCGTGTCAGCAACTAATAAAAGCCAACCGCCAATCATAATGGCTACAGGTATGAATAATTGATTACGTGGACCGACTAAGGATTTAGCTATATGTGGTGCCATTAATCCAATAAATGAAATGCCACCAGTAACTGAAACAGCAGATGCTGCAAGTGCCACAGCTGTTAATAAAAGGGAGATCCTTTCTTTTTCAAGGGATACTCCAACTCCAATCGCTACTGGTTCACTTAAACTCAAAATGTTTAATCGATTAGCCTTGAAGAAGGTGTATGGGATGAGAATAAGTAACCAAGGAAGGAATGCCCAAATGAATGGCCAATCATCGCCCCATATATTTCCCGCTAACCACTTAGAGATGAAATCAACTTTTTCGCGCTCAGCGGATGAAATTAGGAGAATCATCACTCCTGATAGTGCCATGGAAAAGCCAATCCCAACTAAAACTAATCTAACCGGTTGCAATCCAATGTTTTTTTGATACGAGAATATATAAATAAGAATCGCCGTGACTAATGCACCTGCAAAAGCTAGAAGCGGCAACATATATACAAACGATCCGACTTCTATTGGAAAAAATAAAAAGAAGATAGAAATTGCTACACCGGCACCGGAGTTAATTCCAATAATACCTGGATCAGCTAAATCATTGCGGGTAATTCCTTGTAAAATGGCTCCGGATAGGGCGAGTGCAATTCCTGCCAAAAAAGTAATAATAATTCTGGGAAGACGAATGGAAAACAAAACGAATTCCTCAGTAAATGACCCTTTTCCAAATAAGGTTGGAAGGAGACGATCATAGGACAAGCTGGCATCACCAATCCCCATCCCGAGTACAATTGTCATTATAATTAACACTAGTAAAATGCATAAGATGATTCGCTGTTTTTTAACCAATGCTGGATGAATCATGAGAACATCTTACCTCCTTTACGAATAATAATTAAGAAGAAAGGTAAGCCTACTGCTGCAACTATAGCTGCGACAGGTGTTTCGTAAGGGGCATTGATTGTACGGCCGAGAGTATCGGCAAAAAGCATAAAGATGCCACCGACAATTGCGCTTGATGGTATGATATAGCGATAATCAGTACCCACTAACGCCCGGACGATATGAGGGATCATTAGACCGATAAAAGCCATATTTCCAACGAGTGCTACAGATGTTCCTGCAAGTAAGATAACGACAAAAAATAGAATAGTCTTTATTCGGATCGTTTTTTGTCCTAATCCAACTGCTACTTCTTCATTTAAACTTAAAATCGTTAGTTGCCTTGATAGCAATAGTGAAATTATGATACCAATGATAATTATAGGAATCATTAGTCTAAGCTGCTCCCATGACGTTCCAATAACACCTCCGGAGGTCCACATGGATACATTTTTAGATAGCTTAAAAAAAATGCCAATTCCATCAGCGACAGCATATAAAAACGTAGAGACTGCTGCTCCAGCTAAAACAATTCGAAGAGGGGAGAAGCCTCCTTTTTGAAGTGCACCTAGCCCAAACACCATGCCAGTTCCAATTGCTGCCCCAATAAAGCAGCTAATGGTAATCCAAATATAATTAGCAGATGGAATAAAGGCAAGGGTGAGTGCAAGAGCTGCATTGGCTCCAGCAGATAAACCTAGTAAACCGGGGTCGGCTAATGGGTTCCTTGTTAAGCCCTGCATGATAGCACCTGAAACTGAAAGGGCAGCACCTACAATAATCGCAGCAATTTCCCGAGGGAAACGTATTTCACGTAGCATTAAAATAGTGTCACTTTTTCTATTTGAGGTAAGAGCCAGCCAAACATCTTTTAAGGTTGTTTCCGCTGCACCAAATATCATGGCAACTACAAACATCCCGATAAGAACAACAATTCCAATGAAAAGCTTAAATACGAATGGGATGGAGTTTTTAGTCTTTTTTTTCATTATTTTCCCATCTTTCATACATAGAATATAAAAGCAATTTTCTGACTACCTGTGCAATTTCGTAGCATTCCTATTAGGATTTATACCAATTTTTTTCACTACTAAGTAAAAAAGTAGGTAAGTACCAGTAGTTTAAATAGTCATGCATTATGTCATATACGAAAAGAGCCAATGGAAAAGAAGGAGTTGCCCTAAATATGGACAACTCCTTTTCAAATTTATTTACCTAAGGCTACTTCGCATAAATTGTTGCAATGAAGTAAAGGGTAAAAAAATCGAAAATAGCTAGGCTACGGGGCATCTTTTCTATATATATTTTATTTTCTAACTTATATTGGTAGGTTAGAAAAAATTATATTTCAATAACAAAAGTTTTAGAAAAGAGTCTTACCTAAAAATGATTCCTCAAAAAATTTAAGCTGCTTTTCTAATGTAATTGGATCATTAAAAGAAGCGCCATTTCCTTCCATTTCAAAGACATGGTTGTTTTTGACAGCAGGAATATTTTTATAGGATTCTGTTTTTTGGAATGAGTCATCGGCATCAGAATATTTACTTAAAATCACATAATCACCTGCATATTCTGGAAGAACTTCTGTAGATAAAGTATAATAACCTGACTTTAAGGCTTTTTCTTTTACTTTTTCAGGCATTTTTAACTTCATTGATTGATATAATATTTCTGTTCCGCGAGCCCAGTTATCACCATAAACGTACAGTTCTTTTCCAAAACTCTCTATAACGGATACAGTGGCATTTTCACCTATCTTTGCACGGATTTCATCTCCGGCAGCTTGAGCACGTTTTTGGAAATCTTCTACCCAATCTTTTGCTTCTTTTTCTTTGTTTAATAGTTTACCAATTTCGATATGTTGGGTTAAATAATCCACTTTTCCCCAAGTATAAGTAACTGTTGGAGCTATTTTCTTCAGTTTATCTAGATTTTTTGTCGTCGATAATCCGATAATGAGGTCTGGTTTTAATTCAATAATTTTTTCTATATTATCTTCAGAAACCTCTTGGGCATCTTTTAATTGGTCTTTAAAAGCAGGGCTGTTTTTTGACCAAGTATCAGCACCTACAACATTCACACCTAATGATAAGACATTACCTGTAAATCCTGATAATAAAACTACACGTTTTGGATGGGCAGGTACTTTTATAGGACCATTTTCAGATTGATAGGTTATTGTTTTTTGTTCCTTTTCTTTCGTAGCATTGCCTTTATCTTTTTCGGTTGTCCCATTACTGCATGCACTAACTATGAGCACTAAGAGCAAAATGAGAGGGAATAGGATTTTCTTCATGTTTATTTTCTCCTTTTAGAAGGTTATAAGTAATACACATTGGTTTGTTTGTCCGTGGATCTCTGCCAATTTCAGCATCAATTTGAAAAACTTTCTTCAATACTTGATGATTCATGACTTCCTCACAATTACCAGCTTTTACAATTTTGCCGTCTTTCATCGCGATCAAATAATCTGCAAAACGGGCTGCTTGGTTTAGATCATGCAACACCATAATAATGGTTCGTTGCTGTTCAATATTTAGTTTTTGTAGAAGCTCTAAAACTTCAAGTTGATGGGCCATATCTAAATATGTAGTAGGTTCATCAAGAAAGATGATATCGGTCTCTTGTGCGAGAGCCATCGCAATCCATACACGTTGACGTTGACCACCAGACAATGCGTCGACGGGGCGAAATTTATAATCAAAGGTACCTGTTACATCTAGTGCCCAATCTATAACTTCAAGATCTTTTTTTGTTAAACGTCCGAAACCCTTTTGATAGGGGAAACGACCATATGAAACAAGCTCACCAACAGTTAATCCACTTGCACTTTCTGGTGATTGTGGAAGAATCGCCATTTTTTTAGCTAAAGCTTTCGTATTTTCTTTAAGAATATCTTTCCCATCCAAAAGAACGTTTCCAGAATGATGATTGATTATTCGAGTAATCGCTTTTAAGAGGGTAGATTTCCCACATCCATTTGAACCGATAATCGTTGTAATTTGTTTATCAGGAATGCTGACACTGAGATCATTAACGATGATTTGTTCACCATATCCAATGTTTAAATTATTTGTAAAAAGGCGTCCCATGTTAAAAACCTCCTTTCGAAAGTGTAAATGATAAATATGTATGATAATGATTCTCATTTTCATCAATAACTATAGAGTGTATTATTTTTATTGTCAATCACTTTTTTTATCTATTTCAAACTTAACCTAATCACTTATAAATGATCATTTTTGCGGAAGGTAAAGGATGTGGAAGATAAAAAAAGTTTCTATAAATGAGAAAAAAACGATTGAAATTGATAATCGTTATCAGTTACACTAGATTTAGTGAAAATGAAATTGAGGATATAAGATAAATAATTTTAATGAATTCATTGCTGAGGAGTGTTCAAATATGGAACGGCAGGATTTATTTGATGTAACAATCATTGGTGGAGGGCCGGCAGGATTATATTCGGCATTCTATAGTGGATTAAGAGAAATGAAAACAAAAATTATTGAATTTCAACCGTACCTTGGTGGAAAGCTGCATTTATATCCAGAGAAAATGATATGGGATGTAGGCGGCCAAACTCCTATTCCAGGGGAAAAATTAATTGAACAACTAGTTGCTCAAGGATTAACTTTTAATCCAACCGTCGTTTTAAAAGAAAAAGTTGAGTCCATTTCAAGGAATGAAGAGGGGATATTTGTTTTAGAAGGTTCAAGTGGAGAAAAGCATTATTCAAAAACAATTATCGTTGCTATTGGTAGTGGAATATTAAATCCGCAAAAGCTTGAAATAGATGGGGCAGAGAGGTTTGAGGTATCTAATTTACATTATACGGTTAAGTCACTAAAACAATTTAAAGATAAAAATGTCCTTATTTCAGGCGGTGGAAATTCTGCTATTGATTGGGCAAATGAATTGGAGTCCGTTGCTAAAAATGTTTATTTGACATACAGAAAGAATAACCTGGCGGGTCATGAAGCACAAGCTACACAGTTATTAAACAGTTGTGCAGTTTGTTATTTAAATACAACAATAAAAAAACTAATAGCTAGTCGTAATCATGAAGTTATTGAAGGAGTCGAACTTGAGAATCATGAAACAGGTGAGATTTCGAAGTTATCTGTAGATGAAGTCATTATTAATCATGGATATCAGCGTGATGCAACATTACTTGAAAATAGTGATTTACATATTGAACTTGTTGATAATTATTATATTTCTGGAAATGCAATGAGTGAATCATCAGTAGAGGGTTTATATGGGGCTGGGGATATACTTATGCACGATGGCAAGGTTCATCTAATAGCTGGTGCATTCCAAGATGCTGCAAATGCAGTTAACAAGGCGAAACAGTTTATTCAGCCTGAAGCGAATAAATTTGGAATGGTCTCTTCGCATAATGAATTATTTAAAGAGCGAAATAAAGTGCTTGTAAAAGAAATGATGAAGAAATAAATTTTTTAATACCATAATATTATCCTTATCTTTCATTTGTCATCAAACAGTTGATAGGTACTATTCTCATATTCTTATAAATAAAATTTATTAAATTTTAAAGGATTTTTCCTTCGAATGCCGAAATAAATAGTTAATCTATTATGGAAGGAGAGAAAAGGATATGGGGCAACAGGATTTGAAACGTTATAAAGAATCGGTGAAGGAGTATATGACCGATGCTGTAACAAATTTACAGAAATATTTAAGCCTACAAACTGTTTCCGCACAAAGCAAGGCTATTCCTGAAACGGTCGCATATGTAGTTAAACAGATTGAGGATATCAATGGGGAAACCATAGTATTAGATGATTTAGGAGGGAATCCTGTCATTTATGGTTATTTTGCAGCAGGGGAAAATGGCGACTCAACGAAAACCCTATTGTTTTATAATCATTACGATGTCCAGCCACCAGAACCACTTGAAGAATGGGATACTGATCCTTTTGAACCAACGATTATTGATGGGAAATTATTTGCCAGAGGTGCCTCTGACAATAAAGGGGATTTAATGGCCCGTTTAACAGCAATTAAACTATTACAAAATCAAGATGGTGGCTTGCCTTGCAATGTGAAATTTCTAATCGAAGGTGAAGAGGAGATTGGTAGCCCAAATTTAGCACCTTATCTTGAAAAATATCAAGAACTATTTCAAGCAGATGCCTGTATTTGGGAATTTGGTGGCAAGGACGAAAAGGAACGTATCAGTATGGTAGCAGGAATTAAAGGAATGGCGTATCTCGAATTGACATGTGTTGGGGCAGATATTGATATGCATTCTTCAGTAGGTGCCTATGTCGACAATGCTGCTTGGAGACTAGTTCAGGCTTTAGCTACAATGAAGAACGAACAAAATGATATATTAGTTGAAGGTTTCTATGATGGGATTATAGAACCTACAGAGGAAGAGAAAAAAGTTGTTTCAGAACTGCCTTTTAATGAAGAAGCTGTAATTGACTTATATGGATTAAAACGTCCACTTATAACGAAGGCAAAAGGGATCGATCCTAGAACAGCAATGGTATTTCATCCTACAATGACCATATGTGGATTAGACAGTGGCTATACTGGGGAAGGAGCTAAAACAGTCTTACCAAAAATAGCGAAAGCGAAGCTGGATTGTCGTTTGGTACCTGGTCAGGATCCAAATCATATTTTATTAAGTGTGAAAAAACACTTAGAAAAGCATGGATTTAATGATATTGAAGTACAAATGATAAACGGACAAAAAGCCTACCGTTCCAACTATAACCACCCATTTATTGACCATGTTCTAGAATCGGCAAAGGAAGTTTATGAAAATGATGTAATCCTTTCTCCAAATGCTGCAGGAACAGGGCCAATGTATATCTTCGGTGAGCACTTAAAGCTACCAATAGTTAGTACAGGTGTTGGTTGGGTTGGATCAAAGGCACATGCACCAAATGAATCTATTCGCATAAAGGATTTTGAGGATGGTATCGTTCATATGGCCTATATGTTAAATGGATTTTCTTCTGCATTAGAAACAAAGGTTGAGTCAACTGAAGTTAATCATTAATATTTGATGTTTTCGTATACTTGTTGCTTTTGTAAAAGATTCAGAGATTCTTATGATGTTTGTAGCTCTTTTCTCAGTGAAATGAAAGGTGTAACGATCTTTAGCCGATAGTTATTTGTTAAAACTGCAAACATATTTGAGTATAGAGTCTAATATAAAAAGAAACAACCCATCGATAATGGTTTCGATTGGGTTGTTTCTTTTGTTTTTAATAGTTTTGCAACCAGAAGATTTAAATAGATATAGTATGACAAGTAACGAACAACCTAGTGGTCAAGCTGTATTCCTTATATATTTTTCAAAAATAGTATTTTTTAGAAAAATACTAATTGACATATGAGCAGTTCGTATGTACAATTTAATTTTGTAAAAACCTATCGGATTGGTTGGTTTTAAAAGGAATGATTATACATAACAGTTTAAATCAAATGGATTATGATAGGTTTAAAACCAAGTAAACAGGGGTGATTAGATTGAAAAGGGGAATTATCAGTTTTATTAGTATAATATTACTAGGGATGGTACTTTCCGCATGTGCATTGAATAGCTCAAGCAGTAAGGAAACATCGGAATCAAAAAGTAAGAAAGTAGATAATGCTGCAGGTGTAGTAAGTACTGAAAGTAAAAAATATGAAGCTACCGATCTATCAGCATTACCTGACAAGGCAAAAGCGAGAAAAGATACATTTATTGCAGGTATTTCAGCTCCAGGAGGGGTGTTCCTTCCTTACTTTTATGAGAATGGTTGGGACGGAAATGCAACTGATCCAATTTTTGCTCCTTTAGTGAATTTAGATGAGGAAGGGAAGCCAGTTGGCATTTTAGCTGAGAATTGGGATGTATCAGATGATCAGTTAACCTACACATTTCATCTAAGAAAGAACTTGAAATTTAGTGACGGAACACCGCTAACAGCAGATGATGTTGCTTTTACATTAACACTTTTACATGATCCAGCTTATGCCGGATATCAGGATATATCGTTAGCTGCAATAAAAGGTGGGAAGGATTACAAGGAAGGGAAAGCTAAATCAATCGAAGGGATTAAAGTAATTGATCCAACCACAATTGAAATTACAACCGAAAAAGTAAATGCGAAATCCTTGCTACTACTTGGAGGACAGATATTATCAAAAGCATACTACGGGAAAGACTATCGATATGGCAAACTCGATTATTTAAAAGATCTTTATTCTAAACCAATGGGTGCAGGGCCTTATAAATTTGAAAAATATGTACCTGGTCAAGAGATTCGTTATGAAGCTAATGAAAACTATTATGCTGGTAAACCGAAAACAAAGCATTTAATCTATAAAATTATTGATTCAACCACCTCTTTGCAGTTGTTTGAAACAGGAGAACTTGACTATGCTGGTTTCTCAGCAGATGAAGATACAGTGGAACAATTAAAAAGCTTAGGATTCGCTTCAATCCAAACCGGACCTGTGAATGACTTCGGATTTATTTATATCAACAATACACGTCCACAGTTCAAAGACAAAGAAGTGAGGCAAGCACTAATTTATGGTTTGGATCGCCAAAAAATTGTTGATGTAAAATTCAAAGGCTTCGGTCAGGTAGCAAATATTCCAGTTTCTCCGGTCTCATGGGCATACAATGATGAGGGAGTAAATAAATACGAGTTTAATGCGGATAAGGCAAAAGATTTATTAGAAAAAGCGGGATGGAAAGTAGGATCAAATGGTATTCGTGAAAAAGATGGAAAAAAACTAATTATACATTACTTAACATCAAAGGCGGATGATCCAGTCATACCAATTGCAAAGGAAAACTATCAAGATATTGGAATTAAATTTGAGCCGGAAATTATGGACTTTAATGCATTAGTTTCAAAGTTATCTGATAAAGATTATGACCTTGCAACGGTTTCAACTTCACAAATTCTCGATCCAAGTGATCCCGTTGAAGAATTAGCAACAAATCATCCAAATAATTCAGCGGGCTATTCAAATCCGAAGGTAGATGAATTGATTCAAAAAGGCTTATCAACCTTGGATATTGAGAAACGAAAAGAGATTTATCATGAGCTTTATAAAGAGTTGGGGAAAGACCCTGCCTTCATTCTTGTTCATTACCGCCAAAGTGCTAAAGCGATTAGTGGTCAAATTGAAGGTTTAAATCCAGATAATTACACTGGTATAAGCTCTAGTTTGCCAAATATATCGATTAAAAAATAATGAATATAATGGGTTGTCAAATATGGGATCTGACCCTTTGCAATATTATTTTAGTGAAAATGACGTTTTCTCCAAGATATTTGCAAAGGGAGCAGCCCCTTTACTTTTTGGCTCTTTTCTCACACATTGTTGCTATTTAAGTAAAGTTATAACGATTAACTATCGACTGAGGAACGCAACACGTATCATTTTACTGAGAAAGAGCAGCAATCTCCATTAGAACCGCTAGAATCCTTTATTGGAAGTAAAATCCGGCAGTTTGGCTTTTACAATAGCAACAAGCTATACGAAAACAGCCTACTTTTTAAACTAACTTATTCTATGGGGGATAGAAGATGAAGAGGTATATTTTACATAGATTTTTACAGATGATCATCATTTTATTTGGAACCTCGTTTATTATTTTCTTCCTGTTCGCGATGCTTCCGGGTGATTATATTGATTCCAATATTAATTTATCTCCAGAAAGAGCCCAGGAATTGAAGGCATTATATGGACTAGATCAACCGATTTTACAAAGATATTTTACTTGGCTCGGAAATGCACTACATGGTGATTTTGGCTATTCTTTAAAACATCAGGAAAATGTCATATCCCTGTTAAATAAGTATGTTTGGAATTCATTCATTGTAGCTATTATCGCTTTATTTTTAACTTGGACTATTGCACTTCTAACAGGAGTTTTTTCGGCAATCAAGCAATATTCATGGTTTGATGGATGTGTTACATTTTTGGTTTTTGCAGCGATGTCCTTTCCATCTTTTTTTATAAGTCTATTGTTCATAAAATGGTTTGGTGTAGATCTACAAATATTACCAATCGGTGGAATGATTGATACAGGAAGTCATAGTACAGGATTTGCTTATATTCTTGAAGTAGGTAAACATATGATACTACCGGTAATTATTCTTACCCTTCTTAGTGTTGGATCGTTAACAAGATATTTTCGTACTGGAATGCTTGAGGTTATTCGACAAGATTTTATACGTACTGCACGTGCGAAAGGATTGAAGGAACGTACGGTGATTTTTAAACATGCGCTAAAAAATGCAATTCTTCCAGCTATTACATTACTAGCATTTGAATTGCCAGGACTTTTTTCCGGAGCAATTATTATGGAACAAATATTCAATTGGCCTGGTGTTGGAAGAATTCAATTAGAGTCTGTAAGTTTTCGAGATTATCCTGTGTTGATGGCATTTACATTATTTCTATCAAGTTTAACGATCATTGGGAATTTCTTGGCTGATATCACGTATGCGGCGGTTGATCCTAGAATCAGATTAAAATAAGGAGGGAAGTCAATTGCAATCAGAAACCTCATTAATAAAGAAACACAAAACAGAACGTGTAGTGAAATCTCCTTCCTTGTGGAAGCAAACATACCGTCGGTTGAAAAAAAATAAATGGGCGATGTGCAGCTTATTCTTTTTAATATTTATGTTTTTAGTAAGTTTTATTGGCCCACATTTTTCACCTTATATTCTTGATCGGACAAATGTTGCCGATATTAATCAGCCTCCAAGTAGTGCCCATTGGCTAGGTACGGACAATTATGGACGGGATGTATTGACTCGTTTGATGATGGCAGGACAAATCTCTTTGACGATTGGTTTAGCTTCCATGTTTTTATCGATTGTTATCGGATCATTACTTGGTGCAATATCTGGCTACTATCGTGGGATAGTTGATATGGTAATTATGCGCTTAGCAGATATTTTAATGTCTATTCCAGGTTTACCGCTACTCCTAATTCTTGCTGCCATTTTATCTGAGTGGAAGGTTCCATCTGAATATCGTCTTTATATCATAATGATTATGCTTAGTTTTGTTGGTTGGCCAGGTCTTGCACGTTTAGTTCGCGGGCAAATTTTGTCTCTGAAGGAACAGTCATTTATGATGGCAACGGAAGTACTAGGCTTAAGTGATAAGCGAAAAATTTTACATCATTTAATTCCGAATACAGTGCCACTTTTACTAGTTGTTGCAACATTAAATGTTGCAGGGGCGATATTAAGTGAATCTGCATTAAGCTTCCTTGGACTTGGAGTTGTTCCACCGACACCATCTTGGGGAAATATGATGGATGCAGCGAATAATTTCATGGATTTTAGAAAACGACCATGGCTATGGATTCCACCTGGAACAGTTATTTTTCTAACGGTCGTATCGATAAATTTACTTGGAGACGGACTGAGGGATGCTCTTGATCCGAAAATGAGAAGGTAGGGATAGTATAATGGGCGAGGTGCTATTAGAGGTAAATCATTTACAAACTAATTTTTACACAGAAAATGGTGTTGTAAAAGCAGTGAATGATGTTAGCTTTTCGATACATAAGGGTCAAACGGTTTGTATTGTTGGTGAATCAGGGTGTGGCAAGAGTATTACAGCATTATCATTAATGCAGCTTATTCCGGAAAATGGGAAGATAGATGGCGGAGAGGTATATTTCTCTGGAAAAAATCTTTTGAATTTAAATAAAAAAGATATTCGGCGTTTACGTGGAAATGATATTGGCATGATTTTTCAAGAACCAATGACATCTTTAAATCCTGTTTTTACCATAGGAGAGCAAATGATAGAACCGCTTCAAGAACATTTATTACTAAGTAAAAAGGATGCATATAAAAAAGCAATGGAGCTTATCACGATGATGGGAATTCCAAATGCTGAGAAGATTATAAATCAATATCCACATGAATTAAGCGGTGGAATGCTTCAAAGGATTATGATTGCACTTGCGATAAGCTGTGATCCTAAATTAATTATTGCAGATGAACCAACAACAGCATTGGATGTAACGATCCAAGCACAGATTTTAGATATTTTAAGAGAGATTAAGAAGAATTTAAATACATCAATTTTATTGATTACCCATGACCTTGGAGTTGTTGCTGAAATGGCTGATTATGTAGTCGTCATGTATGCTGGAAAGGTTGTGGAGGAAGGTCCTGTTCTGGAGTTGTTTTCCAACCCCCAACACCCTTATACAAAAGGCTTATTAAAAGCAAAACCAGTTATAGGAGAGAGGAAAGATCGTCTTTATACGATTGCAGGTCAAGTCCCTAATCTCGTTGATCTAAAGGAATCCTGTTATTTTGCAGATCGTTGTGAATATGCCATGGATCATTGTCGCATCAAACAACCGTCATTCTCAACAGTATCAGACGAACATCATGTTGCTTGTTGGCTTTTCGAGGAAGGTGTCACAAATGGGTGAAGCATTATTAGAAGTGAAAAATTTAAAAAAATATTTCCCTGTATCCAAAGGAATGTTTAAAAAATTTGGAGATTCGGTAAAAGCTGTTGACGATGTTAGCTTTACAATCGAAAAAGGAGATGTTTTCGGTCTTGTCGGTGAATCCGGAAGCGGTAAATCAACCATTGGAAAAACGATTTTAAGACTTCATGATAAAACAGATGGTGAGGTTTCATTTAAGGGTAGGGATGTTTTTGCGTTATCAAAAAAAGAACTGAGAGAGCTTCGGACACGGACACAGCTTGTTTTTCAAGATCCTTTCAGCTCTTTGAATCCCCGCATTCGCGTAGGCGACGCAATTGGTGAAGCAATGATTGAGCATGGATTAGTATCTAAAAAAGAAGTAAGAACGAAGGTATTAGAAGTTCTAGAGAAATGTGGCCTTTCTTCATATCATATTGACCGTTATCCGCATGAATTTTCTGGCGGTCAGAGACAGAGAATTGTCATTGCTCGAGCAATGGCATTAAACCCTGAATTTATTGTGATGGATGAACCTGTTGCTGCACTTGATGTTTCTATTCAAGCTCAAATCATTAATCTATTTAGTGATTTACAACGTGAACATGGGTTATCATACTTATTTATTTCGCATGATTTAAGTGTAGTAGAACACTTATGTACAAAGATTGCGATTATGTATTTAGGGAACATCGTTGAATTTTCAACAAAAGAAGAGTTGTTTGATCATCCTTTACATCCATATACGAAGGCACTACTTTCCGCTGTTCCTATACCGGATCCAACCATCAAGCGTGAGCGGATTATATTAAAAGGAGATATACCTAGTCCGGTCAATCCACCATCTGGATGTAAATTTCGAACAAGATGTCCTTTGGCTACAGATATTTGTGCACAAAAGATACCTGAATATCGAGAGGTGCAGAGCAATCATTTTGTTGCCTGTCATTTAGTCTAATTAAAAAGTTACTATTAGTGTAAACGTAAGAAAAGCAAAGCTTATTTTTTAAGTTTTGCTTTTTTATTTACTCTTATTGAAAGAGTAGAACTAAATAATAAAAATTTATATGTTTTATATTGCCTTATACCGCTTACAAAATGAAAATGGTATGATCGTACTTAAAGATCAAAAAAATATAGGTGTTATATGATTATTTATGGTTTTCAATTTAAAACAATTATATAGGAAAGAAACGAACAAAAGGGTGAGAAACTTTGAATTTAAAATTATTGGCGTCTGATTTATCAAAAATTTATAGCAAAAATAAAAAAGTAGAGGCTGTATTACTTGGAGGCTCCGTTTCGCGTAATTGGGATGATGAATATTCGGACAAAGAGTTATTTATTTTTTGGAAGGAAGCTCCCTTGGATGAAGATCGATTATCCCCTATAAAGGTTACAAATGGTAGTATCATTGAATTTTACCCATATGAAGAGGAAGAATGGTCAGAAACTTATATTACTAGAGGAGTAAAATTGGAAATTAGTAACTTTTTAACCTCTACAGTTAAAAGAATCATTAATGATGTAATCAAAAATTTTGATATTGAATTAGCTAAACAATGTCTTGTAGCAACTGTTCAGAACGGTCATGTTCTATTTGGTAATAACGTGATAAATGAACTTAAAAAGAAGGTGACACATTATCCAAATGAGCTGAGTAAAGCCATGATTAAGCATTACTTAGATATGGGGAATCGATGGAATAATCGTGAGGCATTACTTGCACGTGAAGATTGGTTGATGCTTCATCAAGTTATTGTATCGGTACATTCAAATGTGATGGGCGTGTTGTTTGGATTAAATCGGCATTATGTCCACCATCCTGCTTTTAAATGGCAAAGATATTCATTAGAGGCTATGAAAATCACACCAAAGGATAGTGCAAAACGATTATCTTCTATACTACTAGAACCTCCCAAAAAAAGTGTTCAAATACTTGAAGAGATTATTCAAGAACTATATGAAATCGTTCAAAGGGAATATCCTCAAATGGATTTGTCCAGATTTATAAATCAATCAGCATTTTTAAGACCTAAGAATAGTAATATTTAAAAATTTGAAAATAGATCTTTTATGATTAGTAACGAGGAAAAATAAAATATTAATTATTAATGGGATCAATAACCCATTTTGGCAAGGAAAACAAGGAGCAAACTAAAAAATTGCTAGACGTTTTTTGATTGCTCCTAGGAGGGATAATATATAGTCATGCTAAGACGTGTTATTGAATCACCAGTATTTTGATATGTATGTGCCCTATCAGCTTTGAAACGAATAGAATCCCCAGTTTTTATTGTATATTTTAAATCATTTACATATAAAGTTAGTATTCCATCATAAACAGTAATAAATTCCTCTGTTCCTTCTTGATGTGCTTCAGCTTGTAGGAACCCATTTTCTTCGATTTCTACTGTATATATTTCAAATCTCCTATTTTCTTGGAAAGGAAAATAAGGGTATACTTTATATTTGCCATTATCTTCGATTAATGGTTGAATTTCATGACGAAAAACAACTTTTGCCTGAGGTTGTGGTTCATTAATTAATGAGGTAAAAGATGTTTTTAACCCATTTGCGATTTTCCATATCGTTGTAAGTGTAGGACTTGATTCACCTCTTTCTATTTGACCGATCATGGTTTTACTTACTCCAGTAAGTTCGGATACTTTTTCTAAGCTTAATTTTTTCCTTTCCCTTATTCCTTTTAAATTTTTAGCAAGTATTTGATGAATTTCTTCCATAATTACCTCCGAATTTTCTGTACATTATAGTGATGTTCATATACAATAAATTAGAAAGTCGTTATATTGACCTTTTTAGTCATTATAACATACCTCTTGAAAGGTGGGAAGGAAATGCCGATCATGTCGTTTTTACTATATGTTTTTGTAGCCAGCTTTACTCCTGGTCCCAATAATATAATGGCGATGGTATTTGCACATAATTATGGACTGAAAAAGACCATTCGTTTTTGCTTAGGTGTTGGTACAGGTTTTTTTATCATTATGATGTTATGCAGTTATTTTAATTTGCTTTTAAAAAACTATATTCCCAAAATTGAACTTGCCATGTCAGTGATTGGCGCTGTTTATATGATTTATCTTGCTGTGAAAATTATAACGAGTAAAGATAGTAATTCTGAAGGTGATAAAAAAAATAATAGCTTTACTACAGGAATGCTTCTACAATTTATCAATCCAAAGGGGATATTATACGGTTTAACTGTAGTAGCAACGTTTATTCTTCCTTTTCAATCATCAACTATTAGTATTACTCTCTATTCGATATTTCTAGGATTTATAGGTTTTTTAAGTACTTTTTGTTGGGGAATGTTCGGTTCTGTTTTTCAGAAATTTCTTTCAAAATATAAAAACCAATTTAATATAGTAATGGCCTTACTATTGGTATATGTTGCTATATCAATATTTATCTAGTAGTGTAAAAAGTTATTTGAATAAAAGAGTTGTCTTTAAAGGGGAAGTCATTTTATAAGACAACTCACAGGTGTTTCTATAATATACATTTTTTTAAATCAAGAATGGCTTGCAGGTGCATTCCTTCGTGAAAGATGGTTCGAATAAGCACTTGTTCAATTGTATGCATACCCATTTCAGTTGGTGGAAATTCCTCTTCTAATCTCTCTCCATATGTTTCTTTAATATCAGAAGGCTGTTTCTTTAATAAACACTTTAATTCTTCATAGGAAGGGGTTTCAGAGGTGAATTGAGTAGGTGATGTTCCAAAGCCAAACCAAGTTTGAAGTGGTTCTATTTCTACCAATTTATCCTTTGTTAATGCATGAATCCATAAATACTGATCAAGATAGATATGCCCCATGTTCCAACGAATGTTATTATTAAATCCATTTGGAACGATGTCTGCTTCTTCCTTTGTTACATTTTCGAGTACATCTAGAATATAACTACGATAGCTCTTTAGTTGGTTAAACAAAACCTCATGACGTTGATTCATCCATATATTCCTCCTCATAGTAAACTATTTAATTATTCGACAAAGATAGAAATTTTCCTTTAAAATTTATTTAATTATCAATCAGTACAAATTATTTGAAGACTATACTATAGATAATGTCATATGCGGATAGGTGTCCTTGCAGGAATTTTTACAGTAATTGTCGAAAGTTTGCTTATATAAACTACAATTTGAATTTGAATGGGTTTAATTTTATAAGTTTACTAAAGAAAGAATTTGGAGGAAAAGTGTTTGAACGAGGAAATTAATTATAAGTTTTGGACTGTATGTATGATTCAGAATCAGGATAAAGTTCTATTACTAGATCGACAGCATGATCATTTTAATGGCTTTATACCTCCTGGTGGAAAAGTAGAATTCCCAGAAAGCTTTGTTGAATGTGCAATCAGAGAAGTAAAAGAAGAAACCGGATTGGATGTTAAAAACCTAAAGTATAAAGGCATATATGAGTATGTTAATCCAGAAAAAAATGATCGATACATTATTTTTAATTATATAACCAATGAATTTGAAGGGCAATTACTGCAAAATTCATCTGAAGGAAAGCCAGTATGGGTTAATATAGATGAAATCGATCAGTTACCTATGCAGCAGTCCATTCGGAGAAGATTTCCGTTATTTTTTCAGGAAGGAACCTTCGAAATCCATGTTAAATGGGATAATCAAAAAAATACTGAAGGTGAAGTATTTATTAGAAAAACATAATACTGGAACATGAAAAACTACAAGTTTTTAATCGGGAGGATACCTTATAGAGATTCGACTTGCTGAAGAAAAAGACATTGATCAATTAATAAAAATGAGATGGGATTTTACTATTGAAGAAGATTATGAGAATAAGATTCAACCATCTGACTTTGAAGATTTTAAGCAAGAATGCCGAACATTTTTGGAGAAATATTTAGATGGTGATCAATGGTTTATCTGGATTGCTGAAAATGAGGGGAGAATTGTTTCCCATATATATATAGAATTAATACAAAAAGTTCCGAGACCTGGTAGGATTACAAAACCTTTTGCCTATATCACTAATGTTTATACCGTTAAAGAGTATAGAAATAAAGGGATTGGTAGCAGATTACTATCAAGAATAAATGAATGGATAAAGGACAATAATTATGAATTTGTTATTGTTTGGCCAAGTGATGATAGTGTAAATTTTTATCATAAAAATGGTTATGTTCAATGTACAGAACCAATGGAATATTTCCCTAATTAAATCATGATAGAGTGAATGATCTCCATTCACTCTGTTTAAGTTTCAACATAATTATTTTTTGATCGGGCGCTCAAGAGTTAGAATTTCATCTTCTAGTGAGGCATATTGCTGTTCAACGACCGTTTTTACATCGTTTACTGCTGCGTTGTAAAAGTGAGGAGCTAGTGATTCTTTAATAAAATCAAATACTCTTTCAGCAGCAAATTCCGATATTTCTTCATCTCTTTCTTGAGAGAAAAAGTATTGAATATCTGATATCATAAGTTGTTTTTGTTCTTTAGTAAGTTTAATAAACAAGTAAACCACTCCTTAAATAATAATTAAGTATAATTATACTTTTGAAGGAACAAAATGATAGACTTTATTTTTATAATGAATTATGTACATTGGAGAATTAGTGTTTATTAGGAACTGTTACAAGAATCGTTGGAAATTAACATGGGGGTTTAATATGATAATAAAATTAGAAAATAAACATCGGGATATTGCTCAGAAAATCTTGAAGGTTCAAATTCCCTCATATCGTGTTGAGGCAGATATTATCGGTTACTATGATATCCCACCATTAAAGGACACAGTGGAACATATCCAAAAATGCCAAGAGACTTTCTATGGTTATATTATTGAAGAAGAATTATGCGGTGTGATTTCATTTAAAGTGAATAAGGGAATAGTTGATATACATCGATTAATTGTACACCCAAATCATTTTAGAAAAGGAATTGCCCAACATCTACTTGATCACATTTTGCGCAGTGAAGATTATGTTGCCATGAAAGTATCAACCGGTTCCAAAAATACACCAGCTGTACAGTTTTATTATAAAAATGGTTTTCAGAAGATTGAAGAAATAGTCGTGAATGAATCTCTTTCAATAAGTTGTTTCGAGAAACAATTAAATAAAATTTGATTAGGAGGATTAAAATGTTTTATCGACGAAAGTTTTATATAGTAAAAAAGGAGTTTGTAGATATTTTTAATAAGCATTTTAATGAAACGAATTTACCGAACCAATTAAAACATGGTTCGCGTTTGATCGGAAGATGGATGAAGCCAAATGAAGACGATACGATGGAAATATTCGCCATATGGGAATATGACAGCTATGATGATTATCAAAGGATCGAAGCGAAAATTAAAAGTGATTCCTCTCATTTACAACGAATAGCTAATTGGTATGAACAAAATGGTGGTAGAGAACAAGTATATCGCAATTACATAGTAGAAGTAAGAAACGAAGTATTAACATCAACTGTTATATAAAATAGTATATTTTTTCCATAAAGTATATGAGGATGAATGTCGATGAGAAAAGTAGAGGTTACTAAATACAATGAAAATTGGATTGTATTATTTCAGGAAGAAGCACGAAAATTAACAGAAATCTTTGGCACAGAGCTTCTTGAGATCCATCATTTTGGTAGTACATCTGTAAAAGGTTTAAAAGCAAAGCCTATTATTGATATGCTGCTTGTGGTAAAGGATATTCAATTGGTGAATAAGTTTAATGGAGAAATGAGATCACTTGGTTATGTGCCAAAGGGAGAAAACGGGATACCTGAACGAAGATATTTTCAAAAGGGTGGAGACCAGCGAACCCATCATGTTCACATCTATGAAAAAGACAATAAACAGATTATTAGACATCTTGCGTTTCGAGATTATCTGCGTGAACATCCCGATGCAGTAAAAATGTACGGTGACTTGAAAATGGAATTAGCTAAACGTTTTCCATTCAATATTGATTCATATATAGATGGTAAAGAAAGTCTTGTATTGGAGCTGGAAAAGAAAGCATTAAAATGGTGGATGAGCACCCATTCATACTGAAAAGCAGTTTATATGTTGAGTGTTAGGAGGAAATATAATGGCTTCTATCCTTGTAAATTGGGGAGATTCAACAGTTCAACTTACTTGGATTACTAGTAAGGAGCTCCAAAACTACAATTAATTACGAGTGTGCATGGTTTTTGCTTTTTTAAAGGAAAGCTGTTACTAGTTGATTTAAATCATAGAGGGTGGGACTTTCCTGGTGGCCACAGAGAGGGAAATGAGGCAGCGATTCTTATATAGTTAGTAGATCTTTTCTTATTGAAATGAAAGGTGTAGCGGTCTTCAACTGATAGTTATTTGTTAATACTTTACTTAAATGGCAACAACGTTTTAGAAAGGAGCTTAATTTTTTGCGTCATAGAGGATCTGCGGTTCTTATAAAAGATCATGAAGTCGCTTTAATTAAACGGATAAAAGATGGGTGCACTTATTATGTTTTTCCAGGTGGTGGTATTGAGAGTTCGGAAACTCCTGAGGAAGCGACCATGAGAGAAGCCTACGAAGAATTAGGGGTACGGATAACGATTATAGATGATTTTGGTCGTGCTTACTTTAATGGAATTCAATATTTTTATTTAGCGGAAATACGTGATGGAGTATTTGGAACAGGTAAAGGATTGGAATATACCGATAAGAGCAGAGGCTTCTATGAGCCTATTTGGGTTGACATAAGTAGATTAGCCTCATTGGACGTCAGGCCAAAAGAAATGGCTAAAAAGATCCATCAATTGTTTAATTAAAAAAATCTTATCTCAATAATGTGTTAACTAATAATAGGTTAAGAACTGCAATTCTCCTTATAGAGCTGAGAAGAGAGGTAAATAATGGATCAAAACGTTTAAATACTTATTCGGTAGGTGTAAAAATCTAGTAGTAAAGCTTACAAAGGCAAATAACTATATCTAATTCAGACAATTGATTTTTTCCAAGGAGGGTGACCGATGGGATCTAGAATCATGCATCTCATTATCGCTGAACAAATAACAAATAAAATCTCCATTTCGAATAAGGAAGCATTTTTATTAGGTGGAGTAGCTCCAGATGCTGTAACTTCAAAGGAACTCTCCCATTTTTATATCGGAAATTTAAAGGACTTTTCAAGAAGTATTGATTTTAATGGATTTTTCGAAAAGTATAAAGAAATGTTTCCCTCAGGCTATCTATTAGGCTATTATATACATCTTATTGCAGATGACCTTTGGTTAAAAGGATTTTACATACCGTGGCTAAAGAACAGAATGGATAATGACGAAGGCATATTAGAGCTATATCATAATGATTTTCGTTTATTAAATGGGAAACTATTAAACTATTATCAAATCCATGAAGTACAAATAAATAATACGGATACAATTGATGGGATTTGTGATCTAAATGAAGTACATATTGAAGATATAAAAGCATTTTTGCCCTTTCTTTATGAAGATATACAATATGAAGAAGCAGTTCTTGATGAAAATCTAAATGTATTTACCTTTAATCAAATCATTGGCTATATTGAAACATCAATTGAAAAAGCTTTATATCATTTAAAAGACTTAGATCTAGTCTAAGATTAGAAAGGAAGAGAAATGTGAAAGAAGGATACATAGCTGTTACAGGCGGGAATGTATATTATAAAATAGTTGGTGATGGAAACAAGACTCCAATCATCCTGTTACACGGTGGACCAGGAGGGACACATGTTCCTTTTATGCATCTTGAAAATTTGGGGAATGATCGACAAGTAATTTTTTATGACCAATTAGGGTCAGGAAAGTCGGATCGGCCAACCGATCATTCATTATGGAATATTGATCGGTTTGTCGAAGAATTAGGACAAATTAGAGAAGCGCTTGGCCTCTCGAAACTTCACATACTAGGACATTCATGGGGAACCATGCTAGCAGCAAGCTATTTACTGAAACAGCCTGAGGGGGTACAAAGTATTATTTTTTCTAGCCCTTGCTTAAGCGTACCACAATGGGAAATGGATCAAGAAATGCATTTGAAACAATTGCCTGAAGAGGTTCAAGAGATTTTATCTAGATGTGAACGTGAAGGGACCACAGATACAGAGGAGTATAAAACTGCGATGAAGGAATTTAATAAGCGGTTTGTGTATCGTCTAGATTCAAGACCAAAGGAAATGGAATCACCTTACGCGAAATCGAATTCGATTGTTTATAATACGATGTGGGGGCCTTCAGAGTTTTGCACTACTGGAAATTTAAAGGGATATGATGTAACAGAACGCTTAAAAGAAATTCAAGTACCTGCAATGTTTACTTGTGGTCGTTATGATGAAGCAACACCGCAAACAGTTGAAGGATATAGTCACTGTTTACCGGGATCAATTTTTCATGTATATGAACAAAGTGCACATTTACCGTATTTGGAAGAACCAGCTGAGTATATTGGTAGAGTAAGAAGTTTTTTAGACCATGTTGAAAAACAATAGGATGAAATAAAAGGTGGAGGGCTATGGATAGATTACCTAAAAATCTCGAGAGCCTTTTAAAAGGTTGCAGCTCGGAAGAAATCACTATTGGCTGTTCAGAGTCAAATACATTTCGTGTAAAAGGTGATAATTATCATCAATTCTTAAAAATTCAATCCATAAATGCAAAAGAGAAATTGTTGAATGAAAAGGAACGTTTGGAATGGCTTCAAGGAAAATTACCAGTTCCTAAAGTACTTTATTATGAACAAGATGATATAAATGAGTACTTATTGATTTCTGAAATAGCAGGAAAAGATGCCTCAGTTGAAATAGATAAAACAACGTCTGTACCCGATTTAATGAAACAATTAGCATTAGGATTGAAAATGATCCATTCAATAAAAATCGATCAATGTCCTTTTGATCAGACAGTACAAAAAAAATTAGAAGAGGCAAGGTTAAGAGTTGAAAAAGGTTTAGTGAATGAGGATGATTTTGATGAGGAAAGAAAAGGAATTCCCTCCGATGTCCTTTTTCAACATTTGAAGGATTCGGTTCCCAAGGATGAAGACTTAGTATTTGCCCATGGAGACTATTGTTTACCCAATATTATTTTGCAAAATGGGAAAATAAATGGATTTATTGATATGGGAAGAGCAGGAATATCTGATAGATATCAAGATTTAGCACTTGCAGTAAGAAGTATTACGTATAATTTTGGTAAAGAAATGCTCCCGTATTTTTTCAATGAATATGGAATGCAAAGATATGACAAAGCGAAAATTAACTTTTATCAATTAATGGATGAGTTTTTTTAGTGGGACACAGGGTCTGACCCCGCGTCCCAAAAAGTTAAGTTATCAGAATGTTACTAATTGCCTATACAATCGTCGTGCTATATTCCTTATAATAGAAAGGTAACCAAATATATGTAAAGGAGGAGTTGTTTTAATGGCGACATTAAAATCAGGGGAAACCGCAACTCAAACAGGTACTTATGTTGAGGTAGGACACGGTGGAGGTAAGGTAAAAAACGCAAAACGTGTCGAAGTAAAGCAAGGGGATAAACTTCCAGAGTTAGAAACTTATACTGTTACGATAGAACATAAAGGTGAAAAGAAAACTAGAAATCGCCAACATCGTTGGCATTTAGTAAAATAGAAGTAAAGGAGCTTGCATAAATGCAAGCTTTTTTTTTGAAGTTATTTATAAAAATATTTCTTAGTGTAAAGTAGCATCTTTATCACCACTTTTTACTTCCTCGATTGATTCCTCCTTTTCCTCATGAAATTCTACAGTAGATTGTGCAGTAATATAATCAAAAGGAGTATAGGAATTACTCGGGAGCATTCTGTTTTTTACGATTTTAAAGATAATGAGACCTATCAAGAAAACAATCATTAGGGTAAATAAAATAGAAAGAAAAGATAAAATAATCATATAATCTCTCCTTTATTTTGATGTTTCAAGTCTTTTATATTATTCATACGTCATCTAATTTCAAAAGTTTCAAAAGTTCTTAAATAAAAAATTGTCTTTTTTAACAAATTTCTTTTTGGATTTATAGGAATTTTAAAGAAATTATGGTTGCGTTTTTACTATGTGACTGCTATATTACTTTTATATATATCACAAAATGATATATCATAAAATGATATATAACTGAATGATTAGATTGAAATGATAAGAATAGTTAATAAACACAGATTTTTTATACTATGGCATTACTCCCACAAACAACACACTGGTTTGTGAATGTAGAGAGTACTTTGAAGAGATGATAGTGACATTACAATAAAAAAACAAAACAGGAGTTTAGACAGATGAAATCAATTTTAACACCAAAATGGGTCACTCTTTTTGTAATTATTATCCTTTCAATAGGATTATATTTGAAGCAAAGCATGGGAGCGACAATGCAGATAGGAAGTCTATTATTGGCATTGTGGTTAGCAATTACCTTACATGAATTAGGGCATGTTATATTTGGAAAAATGAGTGGCTATCAATTTGTCTTTTTTACAACTGGACCATTGCTAATTGAAAAAGCAAAGAAAGGTTTTTGCTTAAAAGAGAATAAACATTGGTTTCATTTTGGTGGATTGGCAATGATGACACCACCTAATGGAAACAATATTAAAAAAATGATGCTGTATGCAGTTGGTGGACCTATACTTTCATTAATCATAGCTATGACAAGCTTTCTACTATATAGACAATATACTAACTCTTTTTATTTATATTTAGGCATCATGAATAGTGCTATTTTCTTTGCAACGATCATCCCAGTGAAAACCAATATGCAAACAGATGGGTATGTAGTCCTCTCTTTATTAAAGAATAACGAAGACACTACTAAGCTAATAAATGAAATAAATATATCCAAAGAATTACTTAGTAAAAAGCAACCAAAAGACTGGGATTCTAAACAGATACAATTAGCGAGACAAATGCAGCCATCTATTGATCATGTACAATATGCGATGTTCCTCTACTATTTTGAAATTGAACAAGCTGGATTTTCTTCAGCGGTAAATGCGTTGAAAGAATTTGCTGCCATTCCTGTCACTAAGAAAAATAAGCAACAATTAGGATTTATCATTCATATGAAACAAATCGAACATTTCTTATCAGAGGATGTTCAATTGGAGATGATTTCAGAATATCAACAATTTCTTTCGAGAATTGAGCCTCTATCTTTTCACAGGGGCGAAGCTATGATTGCATACTTACAAGATAATAAAACAAAGGCACTTGAATTGTTAAATAAGGTTCAGAAAAATGTAGAACAATATGAATCACTATATGGATTTTTTAAAGCGGAAAAAACGCTAACAGAACTGATTAAAGAAAAAATAGCTTAATAAAAAGGGAGTAGAAAATCTGGAGAATTATTTTAGATGGGAGCGGGAAGGTTTGGAAACTAATTTATATTTTGTTAGACATGCACACTCAACGTACTCACCAGATGAATACAACCGTCCTTTGTCTGCAAGAGGATTTACTGATGTTAAACAAATAACTCATCTTTTGCAAGAAGAGAATATAGACTTAATCATCTCTAGTCCATATTTAAGAGCCAAGCAAACGGTTGAAGGAATTGCGAAGTTGCTGGATAAAGAAATACTAATTATGGAAGATTTTAAGGAAAGAATATTATCTGATAAAAAGGTAGAAGCTTTCCAGGTTGCTATTTCAAGAGTGTGGGAGAATCCAACATATTCTTGGGAAGGTGGGGAATCGAATCTCAGTGCTCAAAAAAGGGGAGTTAAGGTTACTTTAGAAGTAGTAGAAAGATATAAAGGGAAAAATATCGTGATTGGTACTCATGGAAATATTATGGTCCTCATCATGAATCATTTTAATAATAAATTTGATTTTCAATTTTGGCAACAGCTTGATATGCCTGATATTTATAAAATGACCTTTAATCATACAAAACTCATTGATGTTCATCGATTATGGTATCGAACAAATTAGGAATGAGTTTTACTTGGAGTATTTGTGAATCATTTTTGACGATGACAAAGGGATTGTTCGAAATTTACAGAACAATCCCTTTTTATCTAATGAACTAAATATGTTTGTAGTTTATAGATCAGTTTCAATTCCCTTTTCATTATTTTTTTTAGTAATGGAACGATCTGATTTTTTCTGTGTTTTCGATTGATCCCATTTAAATATTTTATTAAGCATTTTGTAAATATTCTTGGATTCCTTTGTTAAAAGTGGTCCAATAATCGCTAATATTAATACATAGACAGCGGTAAATGGTTTTAGAATAGGCATTAGGCCACCTGCAAGCCCCAAATTTGCCACAATAATGGAAAATTCTCCTCTTGAAACGATGGTCAATCCAATATTTGAAGCAGCTTTATAGGAAAGACCTGCTTTTCGTCCAGAAATTAAGCCAGCAATTAAATTGCTCAGGATAGTAAGGATGACTGCTCCTAAGGCTAGCCATACTGCTCCACCTAAACTAAATGGATCAATACTTAGACCGAAACTAAAGAAAAATAATGCGCCGAAAAAATCTCTAAAAGGCATAACCATATGCTCGATACGTTCACGGTGCTCTGTTTCAGAAAAAACGAGACCAAGCAGCAAAGCCCCAATGGCTTCAGCAACATGTAATTTCTCAGAAATCCCTGCAATAAAAAATAGGGAGGCAAAGACAACAAGGATAAAAATTTCATTAGATTTAATATTTAGTAGTTTATTAAGGAGGGGGGTACCTTTTCTAGCAATCACGAAAAATAGAATCATATAACCAAGTGATATGCAAACTGAAATGAGGGTACCAATAATAGTCGTAGATCCACTTAATAGCAGGCCAGACATTACAGATAAAAATAATGCTAGGAAAATATCATCAAACAGAATAATTCCTAAGATTAATTCAGTTTCAGAATTAGCGGTTCGTTTTAAATCAACGAGTACTTTTGCAACAATTGCTGAAGAGGAGACACTTACGAGACCAGCAATAATCAGGGTTTCCATCACAGGAAATCCAACAACAAAACCATACACTAGTCCTAAAGTGAAATTAAGAACAACATAAATGGTTCCACCTATAACAATTGAGCGACCAGAGCGGATTAATTTTCCTACAGAGAATTCTAGTCCTAAATAGAATAGTAGAAATAATACACCGATACGTCCAAAAAATTCAATTATTTCGGAGCTCTGAATAAATGTAAAATCAAATATCCCGATTTTAGGAGCATGTGGACCAACAAACATACCTAAAAGAATAAGAAAGGGGATAATGGAAAACTTCAATCTCCCCGCCAACAATGCCCCAATTGATACTAATAGAAGTGCTGTACCGACTTCGAAAACTAAGTGATTTGTCATTTAATCATCCACCTTTCTTTGAAAGAATATCTTTTACGAATTTTTTCACCTGATTACGTTGGCCAGAGATGATGACTGTATCTCCTGCTTCTAAAAGGGCTTCAGGTCCAGGTGTATGAATTTTTTGATGATTAATTTTGATGATGGCAATAATATTTACTTCATATGTCTGGCGAATACTTAGTTGTCCTATTGTTTGTTGGTTAGCGATTGCTGTAGGATCAACTTTAAACCATTCAATCACTAAATCATCAAATGTCATTTCAATTGTTTCTAACGCTTTGGGAGCATAAGTCATTCCTCCTATTATAGCGGCAATCTGTCTAGACTCTGTGTCATCTAATGAAATATTAGCTACTGATTCATCAAAATCATCTGGGTCAAAATAATAGACATCTCTGCGACCGTCATCATGAATAATAACGACGATCTTTTCAAGGCTTTTAGTAACAATTTCAAACTTCTTACCAATTCCAGGTAATTCAATTTCACGAATATTCATTTTCTATTCCTCCTTTAGTTAAAAACTCCTATATATAAATTTTTTTTATAGGTTTACGTCAATTTCTGTTCTGATTTTTTCGGTTTTAGAAATTCCAATATATTTCAATGTTTCAGAAGGGGTCGAATGATTAAAATGTTCCTTTAAAATTGAGATAGCTATTCCACGTTTATAAGCATGGTATCCAAAAGTTTTTCTCATTGAATTTGTTCCAATCTTTCCAACAATACCAATTGCTTCTGCCGCCTGATGAATGATTCGATAGGCTTGTTGTCGAGTGATGGGTTGTGAAGTTCTAGGAGATTTAAATAAAAAGTCATCTTTAGTAAGCTCTTGATTCTGAATATAATGGATAATCGCTTGTTTTACTTTATGATTAAGATAAATTTCCTTCGTTTTATCATGATGTGGCAGGATATAGAAGTTTTTCACCCCATCCTCGTCTAAAACATCTTCAACCCTAATTTTTAAGATTTCGGTTATTTTCAACCCGGTATTAATCCCCAAAGTAAAGAGAACATAATCTCTCTCTGAGTGTTTTTTTAAATACCTTTTAATTGCATTAATTTGCTTTATATCCTTTAATGCTTCAACATACTCCATTACAAAACACTCGCTTTCAGCTTTTTTTATCCCGTATTTTTCTACTAATCACATAAATACTACATCCAAGTGTAAGGATTGAAAGGAATTTACTAGCAAGTATTAAATAACTTGTTGTTTGTGTATCTACAGTGATATGCGGTAGTTCTACGAAGATTAGAACGGTGAGGATGCTAAAACAGAGCACATTAAATGCATTATAAAAGGCTTGATTGATGATCTTGCAGCTTTGTTCTTTATTTTCATTTAAATAGGTAATGGTTACATAGGACATAACTAATATTAAGACATACGTTAACAGAATAATTGCCAACCAAATGCCCAATTTAGTTGCCTCCCAACAATTAAATATTTATAGCTATACGTGGTAAAATATCTTGTTATTAAAGGAGAAAAGAAGTGAAAAATACTATAAAGTAATGTTACTTAATTATAGCTTAACATAATGTTATGTAACATGCAAAACATAAGCAGAATTCTAAATGTATTTAGTAACAGCACTAAGAATACTTCAAAAACCGTCTAATCTTTTGAGGTGCTCGAAAATGTCAAGTGGTTTTGGATAGAGAAATTGAAAAAAACTTGAAAAATAATTGACAATTATGTGAAGAAAATGAATAATATAATGCAAGGGGGATGATCGTATGGGAGCTAAAGCAAAGCTACTTAATGCTGTTAAATACATCGGTAGTTTTCTACTCGTTGTAGGGAGTATTGTATTTAGTTTTGGTTTTTTTGGAAGCGGTTCCGGTGTTTTAACTGCGATTGGAATAGGTACAGTAATGGGTGCTGTATTTATCTTCTTAATGGGTGTCTTCTTTGTAATCACTGAGGAGCTATTAGGAAAGATTGACCATCGAGAGAAAATGACAAATTAGTAAATTTTTATAAAGGGGTATATTTACTTTTGACATAACTGTTTGAGGTTCAAATCACATATGATTTGAACCCTTTTGTTTTTTACAAAGGGGAAAGGAAGATGAAAATTAGTCGAACTAGGATTTAAGTTTATTGGCTAAATTGAATTATATGTTCATGATTTGCACGTAAATTTATATATCCTAAGTATTTCAAAAAAGTAAGTTCAAGGATGTATAATATTATTTAGTAATTTAGAGTTAGGGATATTGGAAATTTTAGTTTTTCAACTAACGAGCAGAATCATTTTAATAAAACATTTTGGGTATGAAGGAGAAGTGGAAAATACCAATTAAAAATAAATATCGGGGGTAGTGAAAAAAATGGATATATTTATTAGGAACGCTAAGCAAAGCGATTATGAGTCATTGTTGCCTTTATTTAGACAGGTTCATGAATTCCACGTTTTTGTAAGACCGGATATTTACAAAGAGAATTTCACTCCAGTCGCACAAGAGTTTTTTGAAAGTCAATTGATTGAGGGTAAACAGCATATTTTTGTGGCTACAATAGGTAATGATATAGTTGGTGTTGTAGTGACAAAGGAAGAAGAAGTAACTGAAAATACTTTTGTTAAAGCAAGGAAAGTATTATATATAAAGAGTTTATGCGTTGCTGAAACACATAGAAAGAAAGGTATCGGAAAAAAACTTATTAAATACATTTTTGATTTTGGAAGAAGCGTAGAAGTTGATAGTATTGAGTTGGGGGTATCTGAGGAAAATACATCTGCCATTGAATTTTATAGGTCAATTGGGATGACAACGAAGAGTAGAAAAATGGAGATTATATTGAACTAACAAAGCAGCTTTAGTTGAACACAACAGTAAATAAAAGGAAAAAGCTTGGGATGTTTCCCAAGCCTTTTGTTAGCTATTTGAATTGTAAATTTACTTGTTATTTATATTACGAAATCGTATATTATTTGGCTGCATTTTTAAGTTTTCTCCACGTTATCGGAACTACCTAAAATTGAACTGCAACCCTTTTTTAATGTAAATTTAACCGCTATTTTTAAATATAACCCCATACCATACACAATAATGTCCCGAAGATAGTAACTAGGGCAATAAACACTCCATAATAAATATTTATATAAATTGGCTTTTTATCTTCTGTTTCACCTGCATGCATAAAGACGACCAATTGTACGGCTGCTTGTATAAAGGCTGTTAAGAGAAGGATTGTCATGCCGACAGAGAATGACAAATCAAGAAAGTAAACTGCAAGTGCAACAGTAGTTAATAGTAAAGAAAAGACAAACCCCATGACTTGTTTCATTGGAAATAATTCCTTCATGTTCACATCATTCCTTTCAAATAGATGAAGCTGAATATAAAGATCCAAACGACATCAAGGAAATGCCAGTAAAGGGAGAAGATAAATGACTTATTCGCTGTTTCTGAATTTATTCCATTCTTTTTTACCTGTAAAATGATAAATAGACCCCAGAATAATCCAAATGTAACATGCGCTCCATGTGTGCCAAGTGTGGTTAAAAGTATTGCAGTAAATGCACTTGTCTGTAATCCTGCTCCAATGTGTACGTAATGTATAAATTCATAAATTTCAAAACCTAAGAATCCCAATCCAAGGAGAAGTGTGATCGTAAAGAAGATGATCATCGCTTTCTTATTATTGATCCGCATTGCGTGGATTCCTAATCCTATTACAAAACTACTTGTTAAAAGTAAAATTGTTTCAATTAGTACAGGTGTAATATCGAATATCTCTGCACCACTAGGACCATTTCCGGTTCGATTATATAATGTAAAGTATGAGGCGAAAAGTGTTGCAAATAGCATCACCTCAGCGCCTAAGAATATCCAAAAGCCAATAATTTTTAAGCGATTTTCTTCTGTGCGATATTCAAGAGGGAGTGAGTGATCTATTTTCATTTTTTTATACCTCCCAATTTATTTTCTGTTTCAATAATTTCTGCAACATCAATATAGTGACCATGGTCTTTCTCAAATGAGCGGTAAGCCATACAAGCAAAAATACCTATTGTTGTTAAAATTAATGGAATCCAGATACTAAATACAAATGTAAAACCCCAGACAAAAAAGATGCTAGCCATGATAAATGGTAAACCACTTTTATTTGGCATGTGAATTTTTTCATATTTTCCATTAAATAAGGAGTACTTATTTTTCTTTGAATCCCAAAATGCTTCATTTGATTGAACTTGCGGCAAAATGGCAAAATTGTATTCTGGTACAGGAGTATGTGTAGCCCATTCAAGAGAACGTGCATTCCATGGGTCTGAGCCGATATCTCTTGTTGCGTAACGAGTACTGTAGTAGATATTATAAACAATTAAAATGAAACCAGCGGCAAGTCCTAATGCTCCGATAAATGAGATCATATTTAAAGGGCCAAATCCAGTGGATGCTGAATAAGTGTACATGCGTCGCGCTTGCCCGTCTAATCCGCTAAAGAACATTGGCATAAACGCTACTAGAGTACTAATTCCGATGATTGATGCTGCCCATTTTCCGATTCTTTCGTTGAGCATAAAGCCAAACATTTTTGGCCAGTAATAAGTAAGTCCTGCAAGCATCGCGAATACCACACCAGGAATGATTACCATATGGAAATGTGCAACCAAGAACATTGTATTATGGTATTGATAATCTGCAGCTGACATTCCTAGCATAACCCCTGTTACACCACCGATAGTAAAAATCGGTAAGAATAGAAGTGAATAAAGCATAGGTGTAGTCACCGTAATTTTCCCTTTCCAAAGTGTAAACAACCAGTTGAAGATTTTAATACCTGTTGGAACAGCTATCGCCATCGTTGTAATTGAGAAAATGCTATTTGCTAGTGCCCCTTGACCCATTGTAAAGAAATGATGTGCCCATACTAAAAATGAGAGAAGGGAGATAATTACCATGGAAGCAACCATCGATTTATACCCATATAAGTTTCGGCGTGCAAACGTTGAAATAATTTCACTATAGATTCCAAATGCCGGTAAAATTAAGATATATACTTCAGGATGTCCCCATACCCAAAATAGGTTAGCCCACAGCATATCCATACCACCGTTTGTCGTTGTAAAGAAGTTTGTTGCAAATAATCGATCCATCGTTCCCATTAAAAGTAATACTGTTAAAACAGGAAAGGCAAAAACAATAATTGCATTCGTTATTAAGGTAGACCAAGTAAACATCGGCATCTTCATTAATGTCATTCCTGGTGCTCTCATTTTTAAGATTGTTGTAATAAAGTTAATTCCTGTCATTAATGTTCCGAGTCCAGCAATTTGTATAGCGATCATATAGTAGTTTGAGCCAACAGATTCACTAAATTCAGTTCCCGCTAGTGGGAAATAAGAAGTCCAACCCGCATCAGGAGAACCCCCGACAACAAATGATATATTGAATAACATTGCCCCCATAAAGAATAACCAGAAACTTAAAGCATTTAAACGTGGAAATGCAACATCGCGAGCACCAATTTGTAATGGGACGACAAAGTTCATTAAAGCCATAATGAAGGGCATTGCCATAAAGATAATCATTACAATTCCGTGCGTAGTAAAAATTTCGTTGTAATGCTGAGCGTCTAATAATTTGTTATCAGGTACGGCAAGTTGCGCACGCATCATGATTGCATCTACTCCACCACGGAATAACATGAGTAAAGCAGAAATTAAATACATTATCCCAATTCGTTTATGATCCACTGTCGTTAGCCACTCACGCCATAGATAACCCCATTTTTTAAAATAGGTCAATCCTACGAGAATTGCTATAACTGTAAGACCAATTGCTACCATAGAAACATAGATTGCTAAACTAGGATGTGGTATGGCAAATCTATCAAAAAAGTCCATCCTTTTTAACTCCTTTCAAGATCAAATTCTAGAAGTAAAGAAATTTAAGTTTAAACAGCTTTATAGGTAAGGGGGGCGTGAATCATGAATTATTTGTTTAATGGTTTTCATGATTTTCTTCCTCAGTCTCAACAGAATGATCTTTCGTGTTAGAGCCATGATGATGACCAGCATTTTCCCCTTCTGGAGCAGGTGCATAATCCAAATGAGTACCGGTGAACGTGGATTGACCCACATGACCTGGTTCTAACAGCTCATCAAATTTTTCTTCAGTTAGAGGTTTGGCTGTTTTCTTCACTTCTTCTACCCACTCATCATATTTATCTTTCGACATGGCTTTGACATTGAATGTGTTTTCAGCAAAGCCTTTCCCACTGAAGTTGGCATTACGTCCCATGTACTCACCAGGAACATCGGCAGCTAAATGTAAAGTATTGACCATATCGGACATTGCATATTTCTGACCACCAAGTTGAGGAATCCAAAAGCTAGTGATTGGCCCATATGAATATAATCGAAATTCAATTGGACGATTCGTTGGAATATAAAGGTAGTTTACCGTTTCGATATCCTCCTCTGGGTAACTAAAATGCCATTTCCAATTGGAGGTTGCCGCGTATATGATTAATGGCTCTTGATCTCCATAACCTTTCGGAGTCGCCTCTACTTTATAATTGGATTTAACCGACATGATTGAAAGAACAATAACAATGATGACTGGTACTCCAACACAGATTGCTTCTACAATCGGGTTTCCCTCAATATGTGGTGGCTCATAATCCTTGCTTTGCTTAGAAGCTCGGAATTTTATTAGCATAAAAAGCAGAAGACCAAAAACTACAATGACAATAAATGACATAATGAATATAGAAATCATAATGTCATTAGCTTGTGTTTTAGCTTGAGGTCCTTTAGGATCTAGTACCATTAAAGGTTCACAGCCTGAAAGTACAGTCACTATAGTAAACATCGCTAAATAGATTAACCATTTCATTTTCATAAAAAACTCCTTTCAATTAAAGATAAAATTCTGAAAGCTAATTTGAAATCATCTTAATATGTTTTATTAAATTTATCTGTAGAATGATTGTGACTTCACATAAAGTTCATGAATAAAGAGAGAGAATTGTCACCAATTATTCAAGATAAACACAGAAAAGGAAGGATAGTTTCATTTGTTTATTAGCTTTATTCTTTAATATAAGGTAAAATAAAAGGATGACTATTTTTAGAAAATTCATATTTAAATTTAAGTATATATAGATTGGTTTTATTACATAAACCTTTGTTCATTATTACTATTTGCTATTTGTTGAAAAATTTTTTAGAAGTTATCTAGTCAAAAAGCATGTATTTATGATATACTAATTTATAGATTACAAATTTTTGATTTATAATTGATAATTTAATAGATAAATTTTTTTGGAGGAGCCTGTCACCAAGGGATAAGTATGTCCCTTTTGTGACAGGCTTTTTTGAGTTTTCATTGAAGATGATTAAATAATTAGGTACCTAATTGCCTTTTTTAAATTACAGAATCATCAAAATTATCAATTATAAAATACAAGGAGGAGATGTATCAATGATTATTGGATTATCCATTATATTGTTACTTGTTTTAATATTACCCTTTACTAAATTTGTTGAACGAAATTTAGAAATATTTTTATTTATAATGGGAATATTAGCTGTTGTTGTAAGCCAAGTTTACTCATGGTCACTTGTTAAGGAAGCAATCATCCATCCGATTAATATTACTCTTGCAGTACTCATAGCCGGATTAGTTTTTCGCTGGTTCCAACGACCGATTGAGAAAGGAATCCTGTGGATTAGCTCAGTAATGCCATATCGCTTATTTATTGCCCTTTTTGTCATCGTTCTTGGAATTGTATCAAGTATTATTACAGCCATTGTAGCTGCTATCATCCTAGTTGCGGTCATTAGTGTATTACGACTGGACCGAAAATCCGAGATTCGTCTCGTTGTGTTAGCATGTTTTGCAATCGGTATGGGGGCAGTGTTAACTCCGATTGGTGAACCACTTTCTACAATTGTTGTAAGTAAATTGGATGAAGATTTCTTTTATCTACTTAAATTAGTTGGAACTTCTGTTATTCCAGCAGTGATTGTTTTTGGAATTATCGCCGCTTTTGCAGTGAAACCGGGTGGTAGATTAAATGAACCTGCCTGGAAATCTGAAATAGCTGCTGCAAGTGAACTAGCAGGATCTAAAGAGAATGAAACGGGTAGCGCAAAAGCAGATACAGGCACACAGACTGAGTCCTATGCGGAGATTATTATTCGCAGTTTAAAGATTTATTTATTTGTAATGGCTTTAACATTTCTTGGTGCTGGTTTTGAACCATTTATTGAAGCGTACTTACTTGATTTAAGTCCTTTAATTATGTATTGGATTAATATGCTCTCTGCTGTTTTAGATAATGCGACACTAGCTGCTGCGGAAATAAGTCCTGCGATGAATGATACTACGATCAAAGATATCTTAATGGGTCTCCTCATTAGTGGGGGGATGCTTATTCCTGGAAATATACCCAACATTATAGCTGCTGGTAAACTGAAAATTACAAGTGGAGAATATGCACGATTTGCTTTTCCAATTGGTTTAGCAGCAATGGTTCTTTACTTTGTTATAATTTTGATAACTGATATTTTGTTCTAAAATGTTTAACTGAAAATAGAAATAGGGTTGTCTGGTAGCAATATCTTTTCATCAGACAACCCTTTTTTATAATCAGTAAAAAGTGAGATCCATTGAAAATAATTATAAATAAATCGTAGATTTAATTAGATCTCAAGTATTCCTCAAATGAAGGATAGGAAACGACATATTCTTGGTTAACCACCTCCCATAAGTATAGCGAGGCAATCGATTGATAAGGTGCCCATGCTTTTCCTTTTTCTTCTAAAAGTTTTTTACCATCTGATTCTTTTGAAACTGAATAAAGCCATTTGACACCACGTTGGAGACCAATATCTAGTAGGGATAATACATCGAGTCTACCTAGTGAGAAGATGAGAAACATTTCCGCTGTCCAACGACCAATTCCTTTGACTTGTGTTAATTGTTGTATTACCGTTTCATTCCCCATGTATGAAAATTGTTCAAATAGTAGCTCCTTTTTAGTAATTTTTTCGGATAAATCTCGTATATACGAAATCTTTCGGTAGGATATACCTATCTCTCTTAACTGCTCATCTGATAATGCTAAAATAGTCTCCGGTGAGAGATTGGAATTCGTCAATTTTTTTAGCCGCTCATTTAAAACGGAAGCAACCTTTGCAGATAATTGCTGTCCGACTATTGATCGTAATAATGCTTGATAGGGATCATCACTTATTTTTATATTGAGCGGACCAATAAGTTTCATTAGTTGTTGTAAGATAGGATCGGCAGTTCCTAATTTTTGTAATATTATTTGGTTCAATCGAATCACTTCCCTAAATTTTTGATTAACTAGATATGAACTTCATCATTTTAGAATAATATTAACATTATTCAGTTATTTTTAAATCATATAAAAATATTTTTAGATGTAATTTAAGCTAAATTTATTATCAATAGGGGTGGAAAGGAGTTTGGTTACAACTAAAAAAAGAATAAGAGGCATTTTTTATACTCATTTACACATACCTCTAATGGGGCAAGGCATTCGTTCTAAATGTAAACAAAGTGATTGAGGATACAGAAGGACTGCTGTGCACTCTATAATAGAATTAAAAAATTATGGAAGGAAAAAATTATTTCATTACTGTTGAAAAAGCTAATATTCATGACAATGAATGAGATAGAAGGTTTGAATGAAGAGTAAAACAGAGAAAATGAAAATACGTAAAAAGATTGATACATTAGTCATGGATGTATAGTCTATTATTTTAACTTTCTAATGAAAATGATTGATTTTTATCCAGAATATGCTAAGATGGGTTTAATTAAATGAAATTGATCACTAGGGGAGTCTTTTAAGAAGACTGAGACAGAGGTTCTGGACCCTTTGAACTTGATCCAGTTGATGCTGGCGTAAGGAAGTGGCTGTATTTTTCGGTGCGATGAACCGTGAAAATCAGTCCGTCCTTATATCTAGGGCGGTTTTTTTATGCCTTATAACAATAAAATATAGATTCTGCTAGGGGAGCCGAGTTTGGCTGAGAGAGATCAAAGAAGATTGATACCCTTTAAACCTGATCCGGGTGATGCCGGCGTAGGGAAGCGGTCCAAACCTATTTTTTAGGTTGTCTTTTTATGGGATATAACCGCTTTCTTTTTAGGAAAGTGGTTTTTCTGTTGTGGAGAAAAAAGAATTTATCTTCGTTTTCAAAATTACAACGTTCTTGATTTGCCAGCTCTTATCGAAATTAAACAAATTTCGAAAGTTCTTAAGGGAAAGGGGGGTGATTCAATGTCTAAAACTAGAAAACTAACATTGACTTCAATAATTATTGCGATTACTACACTAACAAGTAATATCGTGTTTATTCCAGTAGGGTTTGCGAAAATTTTTCCTGTACAACATATGGCTAATGTTTTGACTGCTGTATTGCTTGGTCCGGTTTATTCCGTAGCACAGTCATTCATCGTTTCATTACTTCGAAATATGAATGGAACTGGTTCTATTTTTGCTTTCCCAGGGAGTATGATTGGTGCTTTTTTAGCAAGCTTTCTATTTTTAAAAACCAAAAAGCTTATATGGGCATTTATTGGAGAGGTAACTGGAACAGGGATTCTTGGTGCGCTCGCTGCCTATCCGATTGCAACTCTGCTTTTAGGGAATAAAGTTGCCTTATTCGGGTTTGTACCGTCTTTCATAATCAGTTCCTTAGGCGGTGCAATTATTGGCATGGTTTTTATCAAAATATTATTCAAAAACAAAATAATAGGGGGAATCATCTATGAAAACAGCTCTTACAATCGCAGGCTCTGATTCAGGTGGAGGAGCAGGAGTACAAGCCGATTTGAAAGCATTCTCTGCATTAGGTGTGTATGGAATGTCTGTTATTACAGCTGTTACAGCGCAAAATACTGTTGAGGTACGATCGGTTCAGATGCTGGATATTTCGATCATTCGTGATCAAATTGCAGCAATATTTGAGGATTTACCGGTGGATGCTGTGAAAATTGGCATGCTTGGATCAGCGGAAATTGTAAAAAATGTGGCTGAAGAACTCAACAAGTATAAACCAAAACAGATAATTCTAGACCCTGTAATGGTTTCAAAGGGAGGACATCATCTTTTATTGACGGATGCCATACAATCCTTAAAGGAAAAATTGCTTCCAGTGGTAACACTTGTAACTCCTAATATTCCAGAAGCGGAATGTTTAACTAATACTAAGATTGAAAATATTGAGGATATGTATCAAGCATGTAGAAATTTAAAAGAGCTTGGGGCAAAATCTGTCCTCCTAAAAGGAGGACATCTTGAAGGAGATCCGAATGATTTATTTTTCGATGGCATGCAATTCACATGGTTAAAAGGGAAACGAATTCATACGAAGAATGTTCATGGGACCGGCTGTACTTTATCCTCCGCAATTACAGCGTATATAGCAAAAGGATACTCTTTGCAGGAGGCTGTTAAAGCAGGTAAATCCTATATTACAAAAGCAATTCAATATAGCATTAATATTGGATCTGGTCATGGTCCTACCCATCATTTTTTTGATATTTATGAGAAAGCTGGATTAGTAGAAAAAGAGAGGAAAATAAGGGGGAGTTATAGTGAATAATATCAAAGAATTATTTAATAGAGTAAAAGAGTCGAAGCCACTTATTCATCATATTACGAATACAGTAACCATCAATGATTGTGCCAATGTGACACTTGCAATTGGGGGATCACCTGTAATGGCAACAGAAACGAATGAGATGGAAGAGATGATCCAGTTAGCAGATGCACTAGTGATAAACTTTGGAACCATTCATGAGCAGGTTTTTGAATCTATGATTCGTGCTGGCCGTGCTGCAAATCGTAAAGGGATACCTGTAATATTTGATCCTGTTGGTGTAGGTGCAACTTCTTTTCGAACAAGTAAATCACAGATTCTATTAGATCAGGTCAAAATGGATATCATACGTGGGAATGTAAGTGAGCTTCATGCGTTAATTGGTGGAAGTAGTCAAACGAAAGGAGTAGATGCAGGTGAAGTTTCAGTTTCTCCGATAGAAATAGCGAATCGTGCAGCGGAAAAATATAAGTGTTCAATTGGGATAAGTGGCAAGGAAGATGTCATTTCAGATGGAAAACGAACATTCATCCTGCAAAATGGTGATGAAATATTAACAAAAATAACAGGTACTGGCTGTATGTCAGGTTCCATCATTGCAAGTTTTGCTGCAGTAAGTGAAGACCCTTTAAATGCTACGATGGTTGGAATGTCTGTCATGTCAATAGCGGGTCAAAGGGCAAAACAACATCTGAAACTGAATGAAGGTCTAGGAACATTTAAAGCAAAACTTATAGACGAAATTGATCTGATGAATGCTGAAACATTTAATCTTGAGGTGAGAATACATGAATATTGATTATCAACTGTATCTTGTTACAGATGAACAAACGTCCGAAGAGGAATTGCTTCCTATTGTTGAAAAAGCGGTGCTAGGTGGAGTCACTGCTGTGCAACTTCGAGAAAAACACTCAGAAGGAAAAATCTTTTTTGAAAAGGCAATAAAACTTAAACAACTTCTAGCAAAATTTGATGTTCCATTAATCATTAACGATCGTGTGGACATCGCATTGGCAGTCAATGCAGAAGGAATACATATTGGACAAAAAGATCTCCCCTTAGTGGAAGTGAAAAAAATAATACCCAACTCAATGATTGTCGGTGTTTCTGTTCAAACTGAGGAACAAGCATTGGTTGCACAAAAGGAAGGGGCTGATTATATCGGTGTTGGTACTGTTTTTCCGACAACTACAAAACCTGATGCGATCACTATGTCTTTTGCGACTTTAAGAAAGATTGTTCAAGCTATTCATATTCCTGCAGTTGCGATTGGAGGGATATCATTAGAAAATGTTCATCAGTTATCAAATGTAGGAGTATCTGGTATTTCCGTAGTTTCGGCGATTATGAAAGCGGATGATCCAAAATCTGCTGCACAAATGTTACGGAATAGTTTCAAATAATCATATGAAAAGAGGGGGAAAAATGGAAAGAATTCAAACAGAACGATTTACAGACAGACTTTATAAAAAGGTTGAACCTATTTGGCACCAAAATTTTCACCATTCATTTGTGCAAGGAATTGGTCGAGGGACACTCGAAAAAGAATTATTTTCTTTCTATCTGAAACAGGATTATGTTTATTTAATTGAGTATTCCAAGCTTTTTGCTATAGGGGCACAAAAGGCAACTAGTATTGAGATTATGAAACAATTTTCTGTCTTACTGCATGAAACTCTTCATTTTGAAATGGATGTTCACCGTTCATATGCTAAATCATTTGGGATAAGTGAGGAAGAGTTGGAACAATCAGAACCAACTCCAATTAATTTAGCGTATACCAATTATATGTTAAATGTGGCCCATAACGGTACTTTAGCAGAATTGGTTTCATGCCTTCTTCCTTGTGCATGGGACTATTGGGAGATTGGAAAGAAATTATATAGTAATTACCATAATGAATTGGAAACAAATCCTTATAAAAATTGGATTAAGGCTTATTCATCTGATGAATTTGGAGCCCTAGCAAAGTGGTTAATTCAACTCATGGATGAATTAACCTTTGAAAAACCCGAAAGAGAATTAACAATTTTAGAAAATCATTTTCAAACGACCTCTCGTTTTGAATTTTTATTTTGGGAAATGCTTCTAAATCAAGAAGAATGGCCGTTGCAGGTGCAGAATATGGTATAAGTTTTGAAGGTTTTTAACAATTTAATTGGAAAATCTCATTTTTACTAGTTCTGGGACAGTTTATAAAGCTGTCCCATTACTATTTTTTAAAGCTGAATTGCTTACATAACATTTTCTAAAAGCCACTTTTCTGTTTGACCTTCAATGTCAGTGTGAGTCCAAGCTATTATTGCATTTTTCTCTCCAAACTGATTGATTTGATGTTGAAAAAACATATCCGAAATAAAATACCCCAGTCTGTTATAACCAAAGGTACGCCCACCATTAATAGAAAACCATTCTCGAAATATTTGTTCGGGTGAATGGATAGCATAGTCATGTGCAAAAGCCATTTTAATTTCATGTTTATGTGCTTTTGCATATGTTAACCAATCATTCCCCTCATCGTTAAATGAGAAATACATGGAAGGATCCAAGTTTTTTGCGGTTTTACGGGAAAAATGAATAGCTGCTCCTTCTTGGTGAAGCCATATAAGTGGATTATTCCAATTTAACTTTGACCATTCCATTCCTGACATGTCTGAAAGGATATTATGTGCAACATGACCAAATTCGTGTGCAACAATTGTTCTTAAATGATCTGGTGAAGGGGATAATCTTTCTAATGCAAAGGATATGTTAGGAATAATTTGTCTGTGTGTATATGCATTTGATCCAAACCCCCCAACTATTAAGTTTACTTCAATTGGAAAAGTAAGTTGATACATATTGGAATACTTTTCATTGATTTCTTTGATAATAGGTTTTATGTTTTGGTGAACTTGGTTAATTCTTGAAAAAAACTGAGGGTATTTTTTTATTGATTGAGAATGTCGTTCATCGGTATCCTTACAATGATAGGCTAAATATTCTTGGAAAATGTCAGGATATTCATTGTAGTAGCTTCTTAAGAAACGAATTGAAGGGTGATAATTATTCATAAAAAAAGGTATCGTGTCAATTATTTTCAAGGGAATCCCTCCTAAAGTACTCAACTCTACTATAAATTTATATTAACATAGTTTACCAATGGAAAGGTTATAGTCTCTTTTGCTTTAGTATGAAAAATGCTAGAATTAAGTTAATCAATTCATACAAGTTTAGTAAAATCCGTGGAGGCGGTAGAGGTTCTAGCTACCCTCTTAAAAAAACTAATGAACAGTACATTAATTAGTACTGTTTTTTTCTCTAAAAGGGTAAACAAAACATCGCTGTATCTAAAGAGGCAACTAAACCAGTATATTATTGCGAAATCAATTTTATAAAGGGAGTAGTTAAATTGAAAAAAGAGAAAGCAATTGTTGTGTTTAGTGGTGGCCAAGATAGTACAACATGTCTATTTTGGGCATTGAAACGTTTTGAAGAAGTAATTGCAGTGACTTTCGATTATAATCAACGACATAAAACGGAAATAGATTGTGCAATAAATATCACCCAGGAGTTAGGAATTGTACACCATATTATAGATATGCAACTATTAAATCAACTAGCTCCGAATGCTTTAACAAGAGTTGACATTGATGTAACGGATGGGGAAGAGGGGGAGCTTCCATCTACATTTGTACCGGGTCGAAATTTATTATTTTTATCCTTCGCTGGTGTTGTAGCCAGTCAGGTAGGTGCAAAACACATTATAACAGGTGTCTGTGAAACAGATTTCAGTGGTTATCCTGATTGTAAGGATATATTTATCAAATCTTTAAATGTGACCTTAAATCTAGCCATGGATAAACAGTTTATTATCCATACACCTCTAATGTGGATAAACAAAGCAGAAACATGGAAGTTAGCGGATGAACTTGGTGCATTAGATTTTGTCCGTACAAAAACATTAACTTGCTATAATGGAATAATTGCAGAAGGGTGTGGAGAATGTCCCGCTTGTAAACTACGAAAAAGGGGATATGATGATTATATAAAAATAAAAGTAAGATAATTAAAGAAAGCACAAGAAACTTCTAACAAGATTGTTTCTTGTGCTCTTGAATACTTTTGAACATAAATTCTATTGTATTGCTTTCAAAAAGTGAATTAGTTGGTCCTCTTGTTCTGTATTAATAGCCACTTTGTTTTTACCAACCTTGCCACATTTTATACACTTATGGATAATTTGATATCCTTTTTTATTAGAATAATCTAGACCTACTGGAGCCATTAAACCTCGACAACTACTTTCCCGATCACCTGGCTGCTGATCTAGATGCAAAGAATATAAACAATATGGGCAATGATTACGATAACTTCCATTTGTTAATGGTTTAATTACCATCCTGCATTTCTTACATTGAAATCCTGTATTTTCAGTTTTTCTACTCAAGGACAATACCTCCTAGATGATTTTTTCATCTATGGAGGCAGGGTTCCGTTTTGTTTTTCCCCTATATGGAGCTTCAGGCTTTTGAGGAGAAGGGACCCGTTCACCGCTCGGCTTTACCATGCGATTAATTCTAGTTCCTACTTCATTTGAGCGTTTTTCATCTCAAAATCCGGACCTCGATTGATTTTATGAATTTGTATCAACCACTGTAAGACAGACATCTCCACCTTCCACTAGTAGGTGTTCTTCCTCAATCACTGACAATGGCATTCGTCCCCTATACTGCCCAATTATGTGTAAAATAAATTAACAAGAAACCACTCCAAATCTTATTATGTTTAAAGTATTCGATTAAATTATATCAAATAATTTAAAATAGTGGATTTTTTTCATAATAATAGTAGAACTATCACTGTTTTATTATGATTTTCAAATTAAATAGTAGGGTGAATGTACAGACACCACAAAATATTAAACCTATTGTAATATATCTAAATATTCATTATAATACTATTAATTAGAAATGCATCTAATAGAACACGACTTGAAGTTAGAATAATTTCACTATTCTAACGGTTTAACAACTAGGGGGAAACGTATATGAAAAGTATATGGAAAAAATGGAGTCAAATCAGTTTAGTCAAACAAATATTAATCGGTTTGATTATCGGGGTTATTCTAGCAGTTGCCATTCCAACTGTCGCCAAACCATTTGTTATATTAGGTTCATTATTTGTAGGCGCATTAAAAGCAATAGCACCTATTTTAGTATTATTCTTGGTTATGTCTGCCATCGCCCAACATAAAAGTGGTCATAAAACAAATATGAAATCCATTCTTGTACTCTATCTATTAGGAACATTTTTAGCTGGATTAGTGGCTGTAATTGTAAGTTTCATCTTCCCAGTAAGCCTAACTTTAGCTGATAGCGGAGAGGATTTAGCTGCTCCCGGTGGAGTCATAGAGGTCCTAAAAACATTATTACTTAATATAGTAGATAATCCGGTTAAAGCTATTTATAATGCAAACTACATCGGAATCTTAGCTTGGGCAATCCTTCTTGGTGTAGCACTTAAGAATGCACCTGACACGACTAAAACAATGATAGCAAACGTATCTGATGCAGTAGCAAAAATGGTTACATGGGTCATTAAATTTGCTCCATTAGGTATTATGGGACTAGTCATTGAATCAATTACGACAAATGGGCTTGAGTCATTATTAAGCTATGGAAAGCTACTTGCTGTATTACTTGGCTGTATGTTATTTGTTGCTGTAGTTATTAATCCGATTATCGTGTACATTGGTATTCGTCAAAATCCATATCCATTAGTTTTTAAGTGCTTAAAAGAAAGTGGTATTACTGCGTTTTTTACACGCAGTTCAGCAGCCAATATTCCTGTTAATATGAGATTATGTGAAAAGTTAGGTTTGGATAAGGATACGTATTCGGTTTCTATTCCATTAGGTGCAACAATTAATATGGCTGGTGCAGCTGTGACTATTTCTGTGTTAACACTTGCCGCTGTTCATACATTGGGTATTCACGTTGATATTCCTACAGCGATCATTCTTAGTGTTTTAGCTGCTGTATGTGCCTGTGGAGCTTCAGGAGTTGCTGGAGGTTCCTTATTATTGATTCCATTAGCATGTAGTTTATTTGGAATTCCAAATGATGTAGCTATGACAGTAGTTGGGGTAGGATTTATCGTAGGGGTTTTACAAGATTCTTGTGAAACTGCTTTAAATTCTTCCACCGACGTACTCTTTACAGCTACTGCTGAATATAGACAACGACGGAAAGAAGGAAAAAGTATTAATTTTAAACAGGCATCTTAAAGTAGTAAACCCTCCATACTTAGGTAGGAGGGTTTTTCTTATGCTATATACAGTACCTTTCTTTAAATAACATGAATCTCGGAGACTTAGAGTATCTTATATGAGAGAAGGGGGGATAATATGGAGGGTTTTTTTAAGCATAAATATGAGGCTTTTCCATTTGAAATATTCTCATTTTCACATACTTTGATGATAATTGTAATGTTTATTGGTGTTTTATTCATAATTTTAGGACGCACTTTTTTGAAGAAACATAATCAAATCGTGCGAATATCCTTTTTTACAATACTTTTCCTCTTAGAATTTCTTTATCATATATGGCTTTATAGTGGGGGAGTATGGGATGTATCTTTTGCATTGCCACTTCAGCTTTGTTCGATAAGCCTAATTTTATGTTTAATCATGTTATTAACAAAATCTCAGGTTGTTTTTCAAATCGTTTATTTTATGGGGATCTCGGGAGCATTAATGGCAATCATTACCCCTGAATTATTCTTAGGATATCCGCATTTTCGCTTCTTTCAATTTTTTATTACCCATATTCTGATCATTTGGACTTGTATTTATTATGTTATAGTACATCAGTATATTCCTACCACTAAAGGTTTGGTGAGCTCGTTTTTCTTTTTGAATGGATGTGCAGGAATTGCCTATTTTTTAAATAAAATCACTAGTGGAAATTATATGTTTCTATCATATAAACCAATAAATGGTTCCTTATTAGATTATTTTGGCCCCTATCCATATTATATTCTATCTTTAGAAGCGGCCGCCTTGATTTTGTTTATATTATTATTGCTTCCATTTAAGTTAAAAAAGAAGAGATAAATTTATAAATTAAAATATCGTTTTATAAACACTTTTTAACCCAATAGATCTGGGAAAAGTAGCTACGAAGAGTGTAGCTAATTCTAATTGATGAGTTTATTAATATATAAATTGATAGTTTGTTGTTTGTGCACGACAATCTTATAGAATATGAGGTTCAAGAAAAACAGCACCACTAAACCATACTGGTGCTGTTTGTATTTACGCTTGTCGTTCATCTTCAAGATAAAAACCTATATTTTGTTCAGCAAGTGCTTCAAAAAAACCTTCTTTATCCTTCAAGTTATTAATGGAAACATTTATGGCAGGGTAACCCATGCTTTTATTTGCTTCTAAAAGCTTTTTGTTCATACCAGTGAATTTATTCACGTATTTATCTTCATCAAATAATATAAAACCTAACATTGCCTGTTTATTGATTTGATATGGAATACATCCATCGATATCTTCCCATGGGATAAATCCAATTTTAGGAATGTATCCATTAATCATAATGCCTTCTGTACTAATGACAACGGAAGGTTCGTTTGTTGTCGCCTTTTTTAGTAGTACGATGGACACAGGTATAAGAACTATAGTTAATATGAGAGAGAGAATGAACATTGGAAATTCCAAAGTAATTGACCCGAAAAGCATAGCAAGGGTGATACCACCAAATACAAGTGTCAATGTTATAGTTAAAATTGAAAAGCCAATCATTCTTGCCCTAGAGTCAAAAAATTCTTTTTTCTGCATCGTTTCACCTTTCCATATTTTATGATGACATCCTTTTCATCCTAATTATTCCAACTGAATTGTATAATAAATGGAAAGTACATGTATATAGGCCAATAGAATTAGTAGATGAGTACGGATATTGATATATAGTGAAATAAACAGAGGAAGTGTAATAAAACGAAATTTTGAATTGGAATTGAAAATGGAAAATTTTAAGCATGAGTAATCCCTAATATGAAAACTACACCCTGTTTTTGTGTCGTTTGTTGTTTTTGTATTATCTCTGGCTTTTACACCAAATAAAGAGTTCAGTGTTCTTATGAGGTTTGCCAAACTTCAACTTACTTTTTCAGTTAAGATATGAGTTGAATAGTAAGAAGGTTTGAAAATAAGGCCTAAATAAAAAAGCCCCTTTTAAAATTAAAGAGGCTATTACTAATTTATTTAAAATTAATCCATCGAATAGAGTCTATTCCACTATGTGGATGATTTTTAGATGTAATTTTATAATACTCATATTCCAAATCTAATAAAGATAATTCAAAAAGATGCTTTCCATCTTTTTTGTATTGTCCATTTTCAATTAACTTATTAATTAAATCGTTTCGACGACTTTCTATTGTTTCATTTAACAATCTTTCCATTTTCATTTCCTCTCTTATGTTAGTTTCTTTTAATTGGATAAGAAGAGGAATGATCAACTGTATAAACCTCAACTTATCTTTCAAGCAATTTGCTTGCAGGATTTAGCACAGGATTCAAAAAAGAATCTGCTGCTGAGGTTTCATAGGGCCAGTCCCTCCACCTCTCTTGATAAGTATTTATGTAATTACAGATTAAAGCATATTAATCCGATTTGTCAACTATGTTTATTCGAGGTTTTTTACTCAATTGTAATTAATTTAAGCTATAAGAGTTATGGAAAGCCAAGTAAAAAATCAAACAAACCGGTTAAAAAAATCGGTTTGTTTGATTTTAATTTATTCTGTTTTCGTGCTCTGATCCTTATTTCTTTTATTTCCTTTGCTATTATCTCCACTAGTTGGAGTTTGTCCATGTAAATGGGGGGAATTTTGATTGTGACTACCTTGATTATATTTTTTAGTCATAGTAAATTGCTCCTTTCTTAGGAATAATAAAATAGTATCTCCTTTTTGTTTCAACTTATGATTTCTGATTAAAATCTAGCCTTTTAAATTCCATAAAATGAAAAAAAAGGTGAAAACTAATATAACTTTCATGTATAATGAATCGAAAAACTATTTTTGAAAATTTGAGGTCTACAATGCTATTAACAATTGGAATTATTACCCTTTTATTGTTTGTTACATTTATAAGTTCTTATTTATCAGATCCAAGAAGAGTGATAAATGGTTTTTGGTTTAACCTGTTTTTTTGTTCATTACTTATTTTTTGTTGTATTTTAGGATACAGTACTGGTAATAAACTCCTTATGATCTTTGCATTATTCCCATTTGCTATTTTACTATTTATAGCAACATTTGGTTTTTTTGCTCTAAGTGTTGCATTATTTTTAAATGCAAGGGTATTAATGAAAAAAGAGGGGAGACGATTTTCAAATGCGTTAACATTATTTTTAGGTATCTTTCTATTAATATTATTTATAAACCAAATCATAAATCCTGAGCGTTTATTATCGACTAGTTTGCAACCTCTATATGCAGGAGCTTCATTAATTGTCATTTATTTCTTTTTACATTTAACTAATTTTTTGACCGCTTATATGTTATACCAGTTTAATAGGCCAAAATACAATCAAGATTTTATTATTGTTTTAGGCAGTGGTTTAATTAATGATAGGGTTCCACCACTATTAGCAAGTAGAATAAATAAAGCGATTGAATTTTATTGGAAACAAAAGGCGGTAACTCTACCACCAAAATTAGTTTTTTCAGGTGGACAAGGACCTGATGAAAACCTCCCCGAAGCAGAAGCGATGCAAATTTATGCCGTAAACAATGGAATTCCTATAGAAGATACTCTGACAGAAGTTCATTCTGTGAATACTTTTCAGAATATGCTTTTTTCAAAACACCTCATGGATTCTTTAAAAGGAAATGAATATAATAGTATCTTTACGACGAACAATTTTCATCTGTTCCGAGCTAGCTTATATGCAAAAAAAGCTGGTCTAAATAGTCAAGGTATCGGTTCTAAAACGGCATTTTATTACTGGCCAAATGCAATGATTCGTGAGTATATTGCCATTATAATAATGAGACGTAAATTTCATACATTTGTTGTAGGTACCATATTAGGATTCTCTATCTTAATAACATTGATTTCTTTTTTATTTGAATAAGTTTTAAATAAAAGTCATTCTTCTTAATTGGAAAATGACTCTTTTTATCTTCAATGAAATATATCCTAATCTAAATTTTAAAATCTTAGTTTGGACGTACAAAATTGAATTGAACGCTTAAAATATTTCGAGTAAATGAAAAAGAGGCAGGTATACTTAAAACGACAAGTAAATCAATTCCGTTCCATATACTCATTTTTATTTGTTCAAATCCAAAGGTTCTTAAAATGGCACCTAGAATTGATAATATTGCACTTAAAAGTAAACCTGCATATAAGATAGAACAGATGTTATTAATGAATTCGTATAAATTTCATGTTTATTTCCTTCCTCTGTCGGTGGTCGTCTAATTAATGAAATGCGTTAAACTCACACTTCAAATAGGGGGTTGAATGCCCTCATTGTGTATCTGAATATATTGTAAGGTTTGGAAAATAGAATGGTCGCCAACGCTATCGTTGTAAGTGTTGTAGTAAGACCTTTACTGATACAACTAATACAGTTCTATACCGTACACGAAAAGGTGACGAATGGATTACGTTTGCTGATTGTATGTTCAAAGGCTATTCCCTCCGAAAATCTGCTGAAATCGTAGGGATTACTTAGGTTACACTTTTTTATTGGAGACACAAACTGTTAAGTGCATTAAAACAAATGGATTTTGAAAAATATGATGGTATCGTTGAAGTTGACGAGACCTATTTCCTATACTATCAATAAGGTCAACGTGGCATTTCAGAACGAAAACCTCGTAAGCGTGGCTGTAAATCTAAGCGTAGAGGAATAAGTCACGAACAAGTTCTTGTTGCAAGAGACCGCATATCTAAAGTTGCTTGTATGGGGCGTGTTGTGAAACAACAGGTTGATAATATAATTGGTTCTAAACTTTCAAAAGAAAACGTACTTGTAACAGATACTTGGAGAGCCTATAAAACCTATGCAAAAGAAAAAGGAATGGAACATTACAGAATTAAATCAAACGATGGCAAACACGTTATTAAGGGTTTGTATCACATCCAGAATGTTAATGGTCCCCATTCTCGAATGAAACAATGGATAGATTGTATTAAAGGTGTGGTTACCAAATATCTCGTCACTATCTTGCGTGGTTCTTGTTTGTAGATAACCGTAGCAATGAAAGCACAAAACACAACATTAAAGAGTTCTTACTCACATCATTTGTATTTGAAATGACGGACACATATAACTGTTTCGTCTTTCAAAGTTCAATGTTTAATTCTGGATGGTTATGTAGAGGAGGATAGGTATAATGCATCCACAAGAAATAATAGAGTTATTGATTGTTGGGGCAGTAATTGTATCAATCTTAATTATTGCAATTTTTTTAAAAGGTAGATGGCGAAAAAATGGTTGGTTAGTAGCATTAGTTATATTTGTAGCTTATTGTATATTTTTTGTTGCTCGTCCTTTTTGGATAGATGCACAAATTGACAAAAAAGTGAAATTACTAAGACCATACTTAGAAGAGCATTATCCAGATGAAGAATGGACTATTTCCACAGTTCCTCACCGTAAGGATGGCATTAAACATTTAAACCCTTACTATATTGGTGTTGTTTTTGAAAATGAACCAGAAGCTACTTATTATTATTGGGTAGAAGGTAAGGATAATATCTATCAAAAGGGGCGAGCAAACAATGGGTTAGAGGAATTTAAGCATATAGAAAAAAGGAAGTAATAATTTTTAGGTATTTCTATTTGATAAAGATTGGGAAACCTCTATAAATCTAGGTTTCCCTTAAATTTACCTAAAAATCAACATTCAAATTTAACATAGCCTATGTTTTAAAGATGAATGGGAAAGAGAAGTTCCAACATTAGCCAATAAAAAAGGGGATTTCAACTATATGAAATCCCTAAAAAATCTTGCTCATTTGTTTATTTACATTTGTTAATACTTCTATAATATCTGCAAGTTTTTCTTGTGAAAACTTCAAAAAGAGATCATGTACTTTTTTTCTCCATTTTCCGTTAAGTTCATTTTTACTACTCTGCGATCTTCACTTTCTCTTACTCGTTGTATTAAATCGAGTTTCTCCAGTTTATCACACATAGAGGTAGAGGTAACTGCACCTGGTGTTACAGAGAAAAAACCAGCAATTTCCGTAGCTTTCATTCCACCATTAATTTTTAACTGAAGAAGTAAGATAAGTTGGTTTTGAGAAAGTGGCTCATCTTTAGAAAAGAGGTTTACAAAGCTTTTGGACTTTTGTTGTATTTCAAGCATTTCTTTAATGATCATTTCTACATTTTGCATTTTCCTATCATTTGATATTTAATTACAGCCTATTACTATGTTTACAAATTGAAATATATTGTAAGTATATAATTTATCTTAGGCTTTGCCAATAAGTGAAATTAGATGAGTTTTTCTCCATAAAATCGACCTTATCATTTATGTTTATAATGATTGAATTTTTCGATATAATACTGTAGTAGCTAGTAAGGCATTTAAATTTGGAAATACAAATTGTCTGGAGCTACTACTTCATTTTAGATGAAGATAACTTAAATTTAATATTCATAACTAAAAATAATATTATCCAAATACATTTTTCACATATATTGATCATTAATGAAAATGAGAGAGGAGCATTGATAAATGACTATTTCTAAAAAGACCCTGCGTACGTGCAAAAATGGACATAAATATTATAAAAGTAGCGATTGTCCAACCTGTCCTATTTGTGAGAAAGAACGCGGAACGATCAATGGATTTCTTACAAGTTTATCTGCACCGGCAAGAAGGGCTTTGGAAACTAATGGGATAACTACTTTACAAAAGCTTTCAACATATAGTGAAAAAGATATTTTACAATTTCATGGTATGGGACCCGCATCTATACCTAAACTTAGAGCTGCCTTAAAAGAAAAAGGGCTTTCTTTTAGAAATTGATTACAACGACCTAGGAATTAAGTAGATCTAACAAGAACGCTTCTGTGACGTTTAACAAATGATTCATTTTTATTGCACTGTTTTAAACAACAAAGTGCTTTTTTTATACAAAAGTGTAGTATCCTTCTGAGTGCATCTTTAGCACCTTTCATAGCTTTTCGATGATGTTCCACATATAGATGTCTTCGAATGATAATGGTAATTTTGGAAACACTATGATCTAACAGACAGATATAAGAATGTTAAATAGGAAAAAAATAGATGGAGGACATCAAATATGGACAGTAATAATTGTGATTTTTCCCCAATGAAACGCCAAATAGAAACAGACATGAAACACCTGATCCATCAACTCCAATCTAATTTAGATTTACTTGGAAACGAAAACTATTGTCTTTTGGGTAACCTGGAGAGCATAAAAGATCAACTTATCGCAATTGAATCAATGGCAGCTTCATTTTATTTAAATTGTTATTTATCTTCGTTTACTGACACTTATGAGGATTTAACCACAACTGTTCAGCATCTTTCCAAGGATAAGCATGGAGCATTGATTATAGTAGAACGTCTTGACCCACTTGACAATATTATTCAAAAAGGTATTCCAATACGGGCAATGGTATCACCAAAGCTATTAGAGTCAATCTTTTATCCAGGGAACCCCCTCCATGATGGTGCAGTATTGATCAGAGGAAATGTAGTTGATTCTGCTGCAAATGTACTTCCATTAACTTCAAAATTAATACATGAAGGAAAATATGGAACACGTCACCGAGCAGCAATAGGACTCTCTGAGCAAAGTGATGCACTTGTACTCGTTGTTTCCGAAGAAACCGGTAAAATTTCATTTTCCTTAGATGGAAAACTATATCCGATTAATACAACACAACCTATAATTTTATAATGTTTTTCGGTAAATTTCTAAGCTTTATCATTGGAATATTATATTTCTATGTCAGTTAAGCATCGATGCCGTGAAAAGTTTACGAATGTATTTATACATTTTTGTATGATACATTTATGAATTTTGTAAAGTTTGGACATATCCCTGAAGGTCATCGATTGGAATATTTTAGGTTATGTCCAACGGCTCCTAATTACTTAAAGGGTTATATTAAGTTACTATAAAATAATTATGTAAACTCAAATCTAGTTATTTATTCTTAAAGGAAGATAGAAGGGACTTGAAATAAAGAGTAGTCGGTCCCTATTTTGAAGTGTTGAAAAGGAGAAGTCATTTCTAGATGAGTTTCTCTTAATTCAAATAAAAGAATATGGACATTTATGCAAAAATTTCCATATATGATTAACTATGATACATATTTTTAAAAACAATCAATTTTCATCAATTAATGCTTGATTCATCCTTGTTAGTAATTCTTTAAATGTCTCACATTCAAGAATGCTCCACGTATCAAGCATGTTTGTATACTTGTCTAAACGCTTCTCAATGTCTTCTAGTAAAGCTTGCCTTCCTTCATCAGTAATCTGGAATAAACTGACACGTTTATCATTTGGGTCTGAAAACCTTTGAATAAACCCTAATGATTCCAAAGTAGTTGTTTGTCTACTTACAGTTGAAATATCTAAATGAAACGTTTTAGCAATACTTTTACTATTAGCTGGACCATCCTCATCAAGTTTTCTCAATAGTAAGTAAAGAGCACGATCGATATTTCCTATTTTTTTATTTTGTTCCAAATAAACGGCTCTGCGAATGAGTGTAGTTAATTCATATTCGATCTGTTTAATTTCATTTATTTTTAAATGATTGGACATTTATGATTTTCTTCCTTTGTTATTTAGTCTGTTTTCGTATCGTTTGTTGCTTTTGTAAGGACCCAACTGTCTGCTTTTACACAAAATAAAAGATTAAACGATTCTTATGGATTGTGTAGCGGTCTTCAGACAGTAGTTATTTGCTATAACATTCCTTAAATTGCAATAATATTTGAGAAAAGAGCCATTATTTATAATTTGTTTATATCAGTAAATTTAAAGTATTTCAATTCATATTGACAAAACATAGTATAGTTGTATAATACAACTATATTTTTGCTTAGAAAATAGATATTATTAACTTCAAAAGAAGGAGGCTGAAGTTGCTTAATAATATGTTTAGCAACAAAATGATGAAATTATTAAAAATTGTGATGCAAATTGTACTATTATTTGCATTTTCCTATATTGGAAGTGTAGTACAAGATCTTTTTCATTTAAGTATACCAGGAAGTATTATTGGTCTAATTTTATTATTAATTTGTTTATTCTTTAGAATTATTCCTGTTTCCTTTATAAGTCGTGGTGCAGGAACACTTTTAGCCATTTTACCTTTACTATTTATTCCAGCTATGATTGGAATTATGAACTATCCATCTTTATTGTCATTGGATGGATTATTTTTATTAGTCGTCATTGTCTTAAGTTCAATCATAACGCTAATTATGTCTGGAGTAATTGGTCAGTATTTTGAAAAACATAGCAGAAAAAGAAAGGAAAAGAATAAATGCAACACGCACTATACACAATCATTATAATTCTTTTTACCGTGTTGGTCTATTTTGTGATGAACAAGCTTTATCGTCGGTTTTCATACCCAATTTTTATTCCGGTTCTAACATCAACAATTATAATTATAGTGATTCTAGAATTGGCTCATATTCCTTATACGAAATACATGACTGGTGGAAAATGGATAAATTCCCTGTTGGGTCCAGCAATAGTCGCCTTAGCATTTCCGTTATATAACCAAAGACATATATTAAAAAAATATTGGTTTCCTATTATTACAGGGGTCATCGTAGGATTATTATCAGGTATGTTCACAGGACCATTATTAGGAGAATTAATAGGTATTGACCAAACCTTGATACTTTCGATTATTCCTAAATCACTTACAACTCCTGTAGCGGTACAAGTTGCCTCTGGTATTGGTGGATCGTCAGCAATGGCAGTAGTGAGCGTAATGATTGCAGGTTTTACAGGTGTTCTATTGGGACCAGTCATATTTAAATGGACGAAAATTCATAGTTCAATTGGCAAAGGCATAGGTTTAGGATGTACTTCTCACGCTCTTGGAACTGCAAAGTCAAATGAATACGGTGAAGTATCATTCTCGATGAGTTCTGTTTCTATGACTTTATGTGCAGTTTTAGGATCGATTATCGGTCCGATTGTTGCGTTAGTATTTAGTTAATACTTCATATATCAATGTACGTTAAAATTAAAAGTATAATAATTATGTTCATTTCTAGGTCACAGTTATATTCTTGTGGCCTTTTCACTATTAAATTAGTATTTTTATTTTATCCAGATTTTAAAATTTTAAATACTTTGATATATTAATTAAAGGCTCAATTCGTTAAGTTTGTAAGATTTCATATAAAGCGTGAAGCTTGAATAAATTGGGATTCATGTTCTATTTCTATCTGATTGTATTATCAACAGAAAAATAGTGGAATTTGGGACCAAATTTAGTGGTTTTTTAAATTTGTTCAGAAATGAACCGATGAAGAGTCATATGAATGATTGAAATAAAAATAAAAAATAAATATCTTTAATTTTATTTGGAAATTGGGGAGCGAAAATTGATGAATCAAGCTGCACAAAACTATTGGAATGATTTCTGGAAATTAAAAGTAGAGGAAATACCGAAACACGTAAGTGCATGGCAATTTGGAGATAATCCAAACTATTTAGCACAATTAGTAATTGAAGGAATTAAAACAGCTACTTGTTCTGGTTTGATTTTTTATGAAATGGAAAATGAGCGCATACCATGCGTGGATGATTATAGTATCATTTTAAATAGTCATGATGAACCTTTAGCTATTATTAAAACAGTTGATGTTCAAATTATGCCAATGAATGAAGTTCCAGAAGAGTTTGCTATAGCAGAAGGAGAAGGAGATCGAACCTATCAATATTGGAAGGATACACATGAAAAATTCTTTACTGAAGCATTAAAGGAAATAGGCCGGGAATTTTCTGAGGATTTAAAATTGGTATGTGAACGTTTTACATTAATTGATGTAAAAAAATAAGGGTAATTTTTAAAATCGAATTATATTAATATAACTTAATAAAAAATATTTCGTTAAAAACGTTAAAAAATTCATTGCAAACTCATTTTTCACATGGTAGGATTAGTACAAATATAATTCCTTTAATCTGGTCCAGAGAGGCTAAAAAGGGTGGAAATGTAAATATTATGATTGTATAGTATTTTATATGCCCTTTTGTCTTATTTGGACGGAAGGGCATTTATTTTTGTATAAAAAATTACAACTCTTTTAACTAGAGTCCTGTGAGGCTTGAAAGGAGAAAAGAAAAATGAATTATCGTAATAAAACAGTAGTAGCGTCCGTCGCTGGATTAACACTTGAAGGTATGGATATTATGTTTATATCCTTTGCCATGTCTTTAATCGTTGCAGATTTTCATATCAGTTTAGCAACAGGTGGTTTTATCTCAACTATAACAAATATCGGCATGTTAGTTGGAGGTATGCTCTTCGGAATTTTAGCAGATAAGTTTGGAAGAGTGCGGATATTTACGTATACAATTTTTCTATTTGCTATCGGGACGGCATTAACCGGATTTGCGACAAATATAGAGCAAGTGTATGTATTTAGATTTATTGCCGGTATCGGCGCTGGTGGCGAGTACGGGATCGGTATGGCATTAGTTGCAGAAGCGTGGCCAAAGAATAAACAGGGACGAGCTTCTTCATATGTTAGTATCGGTGCACAATTTGGTGTTATTCTTGCAGCCATATTAAGTGCAGTTCTTCTTCCGATGTTTGGCTGGAGAGGTTTGTTTTTTGTTGGTGTAGTACCAGTTATTTTCGCATTTATGGTTAGAAGAAATTTAAAGGAATCACCGGAATGGTTAGCAGCACAAAAGAAAAATGAAATGAAAAAGGAAAAAGGGAAGTTAATGCAATTATTTCATAACCCACGTACTGCTTTTACAACCATTGCATTGGCAATAATGGCCACTGTACAAATTGCGGGCTATAATGGATTAATGATATGGTTGCCTTCTATGCTGCAAAAGTCACAAGGCTTATCAGTTTCTAGTTCTGCCCTTTGGACAATTAGCACAGCTGTCGGAATGATAGCAGGAATGTTAACCTTCGGACAAATTATTGACCGTTTTGGACTGAAACTTTCATATGGTGTTTTTCTTCTTGTTTCAGCCGCTGCCGTTTTCTTTTATTCTTTTGCAACAGGAAGCGTCGCTATTTTGGTAGGTGGTGCAGTTGTAGGCTTTTTCTCAAATGGAATGTTTGCCGGCTACGGAGCATTGATCAGTCGTTATTACGATGTAACAATTAGAAGTACAGCAACAAACACGATCTTTAATTTTGGAAGAGCGGTAGGTGGGGTATCACCAATAGTCGTTGGCTACATCTTACAACATGCAAGTATGTCTGTTGCTATGACTTATCTTGCGGCACTATATTGTCTATCATTTATAGTTATGCTTTGCTTAAAAAGTAAGAAAACGACTAGCAATGAGAACGAATACGTAAAATTAGCTACTGAATCTGTTTGATACAAAAGGTTAATGGAATAAGAAATTGACAAAAAAATTAATAAGTATGATAGAGAGGGTTGCTTTAAACGCGATCCTCTCTATCATTTTCTAATGGAAAAAGTTTTTCTTCATTATATGAAAATATGCTAATATAAAAAGAAAATAAAGTGGGTACATAAATTGGGAATATTATCAGAAAGATTAATTTTAATATCATTATTTATTTTTATCATCCATTCGATTGAAACTTTAGCATATGCCGTTCGACTTTCTGGAGCAAGGGTTCGATTATTAGCCTCTGCTTTATCATTATTTAATGTAATGGTTATTGTTTCGAGAATGGCAAATATGATGCAACAACCTTTTACAGGACGTCTTGTGGATAATGCACCTAAAGAAAATGCGTTCCAATTTGTTGAATCTCAATTTAGAGTGATTATTGGGGCGTCAACTTTAGGGACAATTATGGGCATACTATTACTTCCTACCTTTATTGCATTGTTTTCAAGGGCTATTGTTCACTTATCTGAAGAGAGAGGATCTATCCCAGCTTTATTAAAGAAAGGATTATCCAAAGAGTATTTTATGCGTGGGATTAAACATATTCATTTGCCAAGACTCTCATACATAAAAGATATAAAGAAAAAAGATATTCCTATTAAATTATTCTTCATTAATATGCTTATTACCGCCATATATACAATAGGAGTATTGTCAGCATTATATGCATCGATTATAGCTCCTGAAAGATCCGCAACAGCTACGATGGCATCAGGACTAATCAATGGGATCGCAACGATTTTACTTACCATTTTTATAGACCCCAAAATATCTATACTTGCTGATGATGTGGTTAACCAGAGAGGTAGTTATAATAGTTTGAAGGGGGTTTCACTAATGATGGTGACATCGCGTTTGTTAGGAACCATACTTGCACAATTATTATTAATTCCAGGTGCAGAATACATTGCGTGGTTAACCAAGTTCATGTGATGACACTTCTTATTAAAAATCATGAAATAACTCCTTGAATAAGCACTGAAACAAAGCTAAAAAAATAAATATATGGGTTGATCCTTGACTTAGGACACTAACTGAAGTAGAGAAAATTACTACATTTTAGATGTTGTTTTGTTGAGATCAATCCCTTTTTTATGTGTAGCTTTGATTTAGAAGCTAAATCTTTTCTATATGTAGTATTCGTCTAATTAATATTTGAAAATAAAGCGAGGTTATTATATTAAGTAAAACATTTAAATAGTTTAAGTAATTGTATTATAATTAGAGTAATTCTTTGTTGTTTTTTAAATTAGCAAGGAATTACCTAGTTACTTTTTACCCACTTTAAAACTACGTAGCAAACATGCTTGTATTTAATGAGATTGGATAGTGCATGTCAATCAATTATTATTTACTGTATTTTGCTCACTTTCTGGAGAGAAAAAGATCATGTTTTATCCAATCTCTTAAAATAATATTTAGGAGATGAAAGATTATGGGGTTATTAAATAACGGAATAACCATCATGAACTTTGACGAAACGTATATTTCTCAGAAGGAACTTCAACAATTTCCCCATGAAAATATTAATATTCAACATTTACTTCATGTGAATCTCTTTTGCCAAGAAGATTCTTTGAAATTATTAAAAAGCTATCTAGAAAAAAGAAAGCAAAAAGGAATAACACTTATTGGAAATGGGAATTATCATTATGTAACCTATTTATTGTTAAGTGAAATCTGTCAACCGTTTACACTTGTTTTATTTGATAATCATCCTGATCTGGAAATAAAACAAAAAGGTGAAACTATACTTTCATGTGGATCATGGGTTTCTTTTGCTTTAGCAAATAACCCCCTTTTAAAAAATGTAGTGATAATAGGACCGACAAATATAAAATTACACCACCTGAATGTCCCACGAACAATTATCTATCCTTTTAATAAAAACCAACAATATTCATTAAAATCAATAATTTCTTCTATTCATACCGAGATTGTATATGTAAGCATCGATAAAGATGTTTTAAATACAAATGAGGTTACAACAAATTGGGACCAAGGAATGATGAGTATTCATTCATTAACTCATTATTTATCATCCATTTTACAAGCTAAACAAGTCATTGGTGTGGATATATGTGGTGAAGTGAAAATGTCACCAGAGCAAGTTCTTCTACCAAACTATCAAACTATTATTAAAAAAAATGCTATGGTTAATCGACAATTATTAACAACCTGTCTTAAATATAGTAACTGTAAAACAAAGGGGGCATAATTAGTTTTTTGAAACGCCATGCTAATCAATGGAGGTGAAAGAAATGGAAAACGAGAAGCTAATTGAATTTACAAAAAATGTTTTAAATCAAAGGAATGACCTAACTGGTCCTGACTTAGCAAAAGGTGACTTTCCTATACAACCTAAACATGTGAAAATTCAGAAGACAAATACGGGAAAAACTGAATGAATGTTACCTAAAATTTCAAGAAAAAGGGATATTTTTTTGTAATCTCCCTTTTTCTAATCTTTTAGTTTTGGAAAATTAATTTTACAATAAGGATCTTATGATAAATAAAAAATTTATTAATAATTCTTCTATGATCAAAGTTCTGTCTCTTTTACCAACAGCTACTTTTTCCTCTTCAATATTTTAAAAATAGGAGTATACTTAAGAAAAAATACAGCTGGGAGACGAGAAATTGGTAAAAAAGCAAAACAGTTACCGTTGGATTGTATTAAGTGTAGTTTTGTTTTCCTATTTTCTAATCGTAAGTCAAAGAACTGCGCCAGGTTTGATATCAGAGCAGTTAATGACGGAGTTTCATGTATCTGCAGTAGTCATTGGTTTACTAGCAAGTCTACAATTTTTGTCTTATGCTGGATTACAAATTCCAATTGGATTATTATCTGATCGATTTGGACCAAATTATTTTCTTATTGTGGGGACGTTGCTTAATGGGTTAGGTACCCTCATCTATAGTCTTGCTCCTAATGAGGCTTTTTTGTTTTTGGCGAGATTATTAGTAGGAATAGGGGATGCAGCGATTTGGGTCAATCTTGTCCTCATATTAAGTCAATGGTTTAAGGCGAATGAATTTGTACAATTACTTGGTTTTGCTGGAATGACTGGTAGTCTGGGCTTTCTCATGGCATCAGTCCCATTCTCAGCGTTGATCGATTTATTAGGTTGGAGAGTTCCTTTTCTTATAACAGGGTGCTTACTATGTATTTGCGCGTTGATTCTTTATTATGTTTTGGTTAAAAAACCTAAACAAATAAAGAATCAGATAAATACTAGACGTTCTTCAGTAGATCAATCGATTCATAAAAATGAAAAAACACTAGTCATTTTACGTCGGTTGTTTTCAAATCGTCAAGCATGGGCAACCTTCTTCTGCCATTTCGGTGTTGTTGGCACATATGTTGGGTTTATTGGATCTTGGGCTGTACCTTATGGTATGAATGTATATGATATGACACGTTCGGAAGCGAGTCAATTAATTATGATTGGTTTGATCGGTGCGATTATTGGTGCCCCTTTAACAGGATGGATCTCCAATCGCATTCATTCCATTAGACGTCCATATCTTGTCGTTCACGTGGTTACTCTTTGTAGTTGGATCTCTTTTTTTCTTTGTAATGGAAGACCGCCTTATTATTTATTAGTCCTCATATTTTTTATTATTGGATATGGCAATGGTGCGAGTGCATTAACTTTTGCCGTTGTTCGGAAATCTTTTTCAATGAAAGAAGTGGGTGTAGTATCTGGTTTTGCGAATACCGGTGGTTTTCTAAGTGCAGTTTTATTGCCAAGTTTATTCGGTAAGGTTCTAGATTATTTTCACGCTCATTCCATTGATACGGGGTATCATTTTGGGTTTATTATTCCAATTGTTTTTTCTATGATTGGATTAATTGGAGGATTGCTAATAAAAGAAAGAAATTTTCATATGGAACAATCACAGGAATTGTCAATATGAAAAATGAATCTTCTGGTGTATTAACACAAGATATACGATGGTAAAGAGTAATTATTATCAAACTCCATATACTAATCACATATGCTAATTTACCTGCTAAATGGAGGAGTATAGATGAATTCAGAAAATCAACGTGAAATGAGAAAAAATGAACATGTTCATTTAGCAAGCAAACAAAATACTATAGAAGCGTTCTCTCATTTCGATGATCTTCATTTTGTTCATCATTCCTTACCAGAAGTAAATTATGAAGAAATTGATATTACGACTAGTTTTGCAAATATACAATTGGGTAGGCCAATTTATATTAATGCAATGACTGGAGGAAGTAAAAAAACTGGAGAAATCAATGCGTTGCTTTCAGAAATCGCAAAAACAACAGGTTTAGCGATGGCTGTAGGATCTCAGCATGCTGGATTGAGGAATGAGCAGTTGGCAGATACTTATAAAATTGTTCGACAAAAACATCCCAATGGTATAATTTTTGCTAATATTGGTGCAGATGTTCCTATTGATTTTGCTCGAAAAGCAATTGACATGGTTGAAGCAAATGCATTACAAGTCCATTTGAATGTTCCACAAGAACTTGTGATGTATGAAGGGGAACGCAATTTTTTAGATTGGAGCAAAAAAATTGAACAGCTTATAAAAATAATAGAGATTCCAATCATAATAAAAGAGGTTGGCTTTGGAATGAGCATGGAAACCATTTCGTTCTTACATAAACTAGGAATTCAATACATTGATATTAGTGGTCGTGGTGGAACGAATTTTATATGGGTGGAAAATCAACGAAACTCACAAATTAATTATGAATATTTAAATGGGTGGGGTCAATCCACTGTATTTTCCTTACTTGAGGCGCAGAACTGGTTAAATAAGCTGACTGTGTTTGCATCTGGCGGTGTGCGAAATCCTTTAGATATTGTAAAAAGTTGCTCATTGGGGGCAAGAGCAGTAGGCATAGCTGGTCCTATTCTCCGCAATTTATTAGCAGAGAGAGTCGAATCAACAATAAAGCAAATAATGGATTGGTTGGAAGGGATACAAGTAATTATGACTATGCTTGGCGCGAGAAAAATCAGTGATTTACAAAAATGTCCGATTATTGTTAAAAATGAAGTGTTTGAATGGTGTCAATTCAGAGAAATAGATGTAAGTAAACTGGCTAATAGATCAAAAAAGTAAAAAGATATTATAAAGTGATGGAGGTGGATTCGAGAATTTCCTTCATCACTTAGTCTGAAAGGATTGTTTGCATGAAAAAAATAATAGAAGATCATCTTGGTAGAATCGTTGAATATCAGTTTCCACCAAAAAGTATCATTTCAATATGTCCTGGAATAACGGATACCCTTTATTCTTTACAGCTTGAAAACGAGGTAGTTGGAAGAACAAAATACTGCATCTTTCCAAAAGATAAGGTTTCAAATGTCTCAGTCGTAGGCGGTACGAAACAAATTAAATTGGAAGTCATTCGCGAATTAAAACCTGATCTAATTATTGCGGAAAAGGAAGAAAATACGAAGGAAATCGTTGAAGAATTGGAACGTGATTTTCCTGTTTTTGTTGCAGAGATTCAATCGATAAAAGATGCTTATCGAATGATTAGAGATATAGGTGAAGTAACAAACCGGGAAGAATTGGCGAGAACATTAATTGATCGGATAAAAAATCAATTTCAAGAAATCCCAAGTGTGTGTGAAAAAAGGGTAGCTTATGTTATATGGCGAAAACCATATATGGTCGTTGGTAATGATACATATATTAATTCGGTATTAGAAAGATTAGGTTTTATAAATCCATTTGCAACAAAAAGTGATAGATATCCAACTGCTACTATAGAGGATTTTCAAGACGCAGATTTAGATTTTGTCTTTTTGGCAACAGAACCCTTTCCCTACAGTGACAAATATAAACAGGAATTTATGGAGTTTATTCCAAATGTAGTTCCGATTATTGTTGACGGAGAAATGTTTTGGTATGGCCCAAGAATGCTTGAAGCATCAAAATATTTTAGTAGTTTACTTAATAAAATACTGAACGGAGTAAATAATTAAAGTTCTCATATTGAACAACTTTATGTAGCTTTGGTAAAGGCTTTATCACCAATAAAGTCTTTGACTGTTCTCAAGAAGTTTAACCTATAATTCTTTATTAAAACTTTAGCTAGCTTTTTGAAAAAATAGGAATTAAATTTTAAGAATGGTTAGAATAATTAATATTAAATAGTAAATGAAAGGTGATAAAGCTATGAGTTATAAAAATACCTTCATTGCAGTATCTGAAGATTCTAAAGTGACAACGGCTATCAAGCCACTTCCAAAGGAAGGTCGACCTACTATAGCTTCAATAGAATATGATTTAATCAGTATGAACCCATATAAATTTACTGAACAGGACATACAATTTAAAACATATTTAATAAAAAATAATATTGAATCCAATTCTCTAGATACATTAAGAGAAGAATTTTCTAGTAAGCCCATGGCATGTTTTAGAGCTTCTCCTTTAGTTAAAAAATATGGTTGGGGTATACATTATGATGAACAGGGGAAAGTTGCCGTTTACGCTGTTGATAGTAAATCATACAAAGACATGATGAAATCGAATAAAGTTACTATATTAAAAGGAATGCGTTCAAAAAAGCTATAAACCTATCCAATAAAATTTTAACTAACAGAAAAATAAAATTATCGATGAGCATATGAGTTTGTTTTCTAAAAGTGAATTGATAGTATATTAGTATTCAATTAATGAAAGGAAACAAGATGATATGACAAATATTCATATACCTGTATCAGTTTTAAACCTGGTACCAATACGTAAAGGGCAAACCACAAAGGACGCAATCGATTCTATGGTAGAACTTGCCCAAGCGGTAGAAAAACTGGATTATCAACGTTATTGGATTGCAGAACACCATAATTCTTCATCTCTCGTTAGCTCAGCAACTTCGATACTCATTAAGCATACATTGGAAAATACCGAAACTATTCGTGTAGGTTCAGGAGGAGTAATGCTGCCAAACCATTCACCATTAGTAGTAGCTGAACAATTTGGCACGATGGAAACAATCTATCCCAATCGTTTAGACCTTGGTCTTGGTCGAGCACCTGGTACGGATATGCTGACAGCGAGTGCCTTAAGAAGATCTAAAAGTGATTCAGTTTATACATTTCCTGACGATGTGAAAGCACTACTTACTTATTTTGGTCCTGAAGAGCAACAAAGCTATGTAAGGGCATTTCCAGGTGTAGATACAAATATTCCAATATATATATTAGGTTCTTCTACGGATTCAGCTCATTTAGCAGCGAGCATGGGGTTACCATATGTATTTGCATCCCATTTTGCTCCAAAACATATGAAAGAAGCGATTGAAATATATCGAAGGAAATTTCAGCCTTCCAAGTATTTAGAACGACCATATATGATGGTTTGTCTAAATGTGATTGCTGCTGAAACAGATGAGGAAGCAGCATCTTTATCCACCTCAATGCAGCAATTTTTCTTAAATGTCGTTAGGGGCACAAGAGATCATTTGCAGCCTCCTGTTCAAAATATGGATGAACTTTGGAATCCAATGGAGAAGGAAATGATTGAGTCTATGTCAAGTATGACATTCATGGGAGGTAAAGAAACGGTTAAAAAACAACTTACTTCTTTCCAAACTAATTATCATGTTGATGAAATAATGGCAGTTTCGTATATTTTTGATCCGGTAAAACAAATAAGATCATACGAAATTCTAAAAGAAATTGTTAGTGGGAATTAAAAAAAACCATCATCCTTAAATGCGGATGATGGTTTTTTGGGTGTTAATTTCAGAATATTAAATTTTAATATATGCATTAATAGTATATAATGACTATTAAACATTTATAGGAAAGTGGGAATAGAATGACCAAAAATATTGTTTGGAAAATTATTGGATTAGAGGTTTTATTGATGGTATTTTACACAGGAAATGGTGCATATTCAACGATTACTGTGCCCACCAATCCTGTGTTACAATTTATTGGTCTAGTACCTCTTGCTCTAGGTATATTTTTCTATCTTACTTGGAATAGGAAATGGGATACTTACTTTTTTTGCATAAAATTAACGAAGAAAAGTTTATTTTTCTTTTTTCCTTTATTGATTATCTTAATCCTTATTGTAATTGGAAATAAAGGATTAAATCTTTCGTCATTATCGAATGTATTTCTAATGTTCATTATGCAAGTATTGATCGTTGCCTTCATTGAGGAAACTTTTTTTCGTGGATTTATGCTAAAAATGTTGTTATATAAAGGGATGAAGAATGCTGTCATCCTCTCTAGTTTTCTATTTGGGATTACGCATATGTTACAGCTCATTGGCGGGCAATCACTTAAGGAAACGATTATTCAAATTATTTACGCATTTTTAGTAGGGTTGGTTCTTTCTCTTTTAATAATAAATAATCAATCCATTCTACTAACCATTTCTTTTCATGGATTAAATAATTTTTTGAATTTTATGGGAAATGTAGAAGCATCACCTCTTTATCCAATTCTTATTATCGTTATCTTGTTCGTGTATACTATTTTCTTATGGAAAAGGATGAATAAAAGCAAAAATACTCATCAAGATTTAACGTTTTTAGTCTAATAATAATTTAATGCTTGTGTATATTTCACCATCATTTAGACAATCTATAATAGAGGTGAAATGAATGAAAAGACAAAATTTAAATAATAATGAAGAGAATATAATCGAATCTCAAGTTAATAATAACAGTGGAATAAAAGCGAATGTCGAGGAACAAGCTATGAACGGTTTATATGGAATGTTGGAAAGTGAAGAGGAAAATCTTCAAGATTTCACAGAATAAATACGAGAGGCTATTTTAAAGTTAAGTAAAAGTACTTAGCTTCAAAATAGCCTCGAATTTTATTTGAAAATAAACTTTAATTAAATATATTGATCAACAAATTTCCATAGAGTACTCCAATATAATTCAGGATTCACTTTTTCTGCCTCTCCATGTCCAGCACCACGAATGATTAGTTTATCTTTTTCAACCTTTGCCGCATGGTAAACTTTATTTAACATTTTATAAGGGACAAAGCTATCATTGTCACCGTGAATGAATAAGATCGGGGTTTTGCTTTTAGCTACCTGCTTTACAGCATCTGCATCATTTAAATCATAACCTGCACGAATTTTTGTAATGGTATTAGCTGCATTAATGAATGGGAATTTAGGTAGATGAAATAAATCATCAAGTTGATATGTAAACTCTTCAATGACTGAAGAATATCCGCAATCTTCAACAATTACTTTGACGTTTTTTGGTAATTTTTCACCTGATGTCATCATAACTGTTGCTCCTCCCATTGAAACACCAAATAAAGCAATTTCTGCATCTGGGTCCTTTTCAATAATTTGATTAATCCAAAGGAGCATATCCTTCCGATCATCCCAACCCATTCCAATATATTTACCTTCACTTTCGCCATGACCCCGTAGATCAGGCGCTAAAACATTGTACCCATTTTCGTGAAAATGGCGAATATATCGAATCATCTGGGTATTATTACCGCTGTAGCCATGGACAACAATTGCCCAATGATGAGAAGTTTGTTTATTCTCATACAATCGAGCAGATAATTTTAATTGATCAGCAGAGGAAATTTTTATAGTATTTGCAGTATGGTTATGAGTGAAAGTTGCATCTTCCATTTTATTTTTTTCGATCAATTCGTTGTCTACTGTTTTTGATACTGCCAAATGTGGATTACCATCTAAAAAATCTTTTTTCTGATTTGCATTTAAAGCAAAATTATAAAAATAATTTCCAATAAAGAAGTATACACCTACCAGAAAGATAATCACAATTGGGAGGATGATTTTAAGTTTTTTAATTTTTTTCATTTTATTATCCTTTCTATAAAACTTATCAATAAAATAATTATATCATGATGTAACACGAAAAATTGTTTACAAAATCGGATAAGGGAGAATATTGGAAAAACCCAACGTCTTTCGATTATAATGAAAATATAATTTATAAAGTGAGTACAAAATAAGGAGTCGACTAACTATGGAAATTATAGATTTAATTAAAAATCGACGTTCGATAGGTGCAGTTGAGCAAACAGATGTACCCGATAGTGTCATTCTTGAATTATTAGAAGCAGCAACATGGGCGCCAAACCACAAGAAAACAGAACCATGGAAATTTCGTGTCGTGAAAGGGGAAGGTCGTGTAAAGTTAGGAAATGAAATGGCACGAATTATGGAAGGAAAAACAAAGGGATTAGATGAAGAAGAGGCACGAAAAAAGATTGAAAAAGCTAAAAAAGGGCCTATAAGAGCACCAGCAATTATAATCTTAGCAGCAAGTCCTTCTGGAAAAGTACCTGAAATAGAAGAAGTGGTAGCAGCGGGGTGTGCAATGCAAAATTTACTTCTTCTTGCAGAAGAGAAGGGAATATCCACAATCGTTCGAACTGGAGATATTGCATTTGAGCCTGAATTAAATACTTATTTAAAATTAGAAGAAAGTGACAAAATCATCGGACTTATTTATATTGGTTATTCTAAAAAGGATTTTAATATTCAAGCAAAGAGAATTTCTGCTGAAGAAAAAACAGTTTGGTTCAAGTAATTCATAAGTTGAAGCCCCATATCCAAGAAATACTTGGTTATGGGGCTTTGACTTTATCTACAATCAATTATTCTTCATTTCTTACAAGTAATGCAACACATTCAACATGTACTGTATGGGGGAATAAATCCACTGGTTGTACTTGTTTAAGTGTGTATCCAAAAGGTTCTAGCTCTTTGATGTCTGTTGCAAAGGTATCTGGGTTACAGGATACGTAGACAATTCTTTCTGGCTTGGAACGACCAATTCTTCTCATAACCTTGCCGCCAGCACCGGAACGAGGGGGATCTAACATAAGTAACTCAGGATGGCCAAAACTTTCTAAGACTTGGTCAATACCCTTTCTCGCATCTTTAGCCAAAAAGTAAGTGTTGGAGATCCCATTATCTTGTGCATTTCTTTTTGCTGATTCAATTGAGGTTTCAACGATTTCAATACCTGCAAGTTTATTTACTCTGCTTGCAAAAGGCAGTGAAAATGTACCAACGCCACAGAAAAGATCTATCATTTTTTCGGATTCCTTCGGTTGCCCCATTTCTATAGCAAGCTCAACTAATTTCTGCGCTTGTGTTGGATTGGTTTGAAAAAATGTATCGAACCAAAGTCTGTACCGATATCCTGCCATTTCATCATAAATGAAATCACGGCCTGCAAGTACATGGGTTTGTTCTGATTGAGTCCGATCTGCCCAATCTGTATTTTCAAGCCATAACAAGCTTTTTACCTGAGGGAAATTTTTTTCAATTCTTTCCACTAAATTTTTTGCTGCTTTGTCAAGATGCTCATTAGGACTCTCAGTTGCAAATAATGCAAGCATCATTTCGCCAGTAGCAAATGATTGACGAACCATTAAGTGACGAAGTAAGCCTTCATGAGTATCTTTATCGTATCCAGTTAATTGATACTCTTTAGACCATTTTGCTACTTCCATTGCCGCTTCTACCATTTCTTCGCCAGCGATTAAACATGTTTCTAATGAGATAATTTTACGGAAATTTCCTTGCTCGTGAAGTCCAAGCGACCCGTCTGGGGCAAAGGTGAATTCCATCTTATTGCGATAATGCCAAGGATTTTCCATTCCAATTGTATCTTGAACAAGATCTGGATTAAAACCTTGTACTTCGAGTACCTGTTTTACATGATTTGTTTTCTGCTGTAGCTGTCCTGAATATTGCCAATGCTGCCATACGCAGCCTCCGCATCGCTCAAAATGGATACATGGTGGTGCCACTCTTTCCGGATGAGCCTCTAAAATTTCTTCAGGGATCGCCTTTCTTCTTCTTCTTTCTGGTTGATCAACTGTTACTCTTACTTTTTCTCCCGGTAGTGTTTGAGGGATTGTAAGTTTTAATTTTTTGGGATTCCCTAGTTCATTTTCACGCCAAACGACAGCTTGTCCAGATCCTTTGGCATCTAATTGACGGATTTCTGTAACCAGTGATTCTCCTGTAGTAATAGTCAATAAATGTTCCTCCTCACAAAAATAAAGTGATTAACTGTATTTGATATGCCGAAGCATTGATTAATCAATTATTATTTATTTCAATATGAACGACTTCTAACATACTTTTCTATTATAACGAAACAAACCCAGATTGTGAACGATACATCTATAGTAGATTTTAGGGGCTGAGCAACTTTATGTTTTGTAAAAATATAAATATTTAAAATAATTGAATTAATTAAAGGGGAATATTTCTTTTGACGCGAATAAATTATAAAAGAATTTATAGAATGTTCAAGGTGAATTTGATTTATTTGAAGCTTTATTTAAATAAATGAGGGAGTAAAGGAGATGCTTGAATGACGATTACTATTTTTACTAATGGTCAGATTTATACGATGGATCAAATGTTTCCGTTGGTTCAATCTGTAGTAGTAACAAATGGAAGAATTATTGATATGGGTACAACATCTGATATGTTGCTGCAATGGGGAAGACACGATGTGAAGGTGATAGATTTACAAGAAAGAACTGTCATTCCTGGATTGATTGAAAGTCATGTCCATATAGCAGGTGTAGCGATGAACTTTTTGAATTTAGATGTTACTGGGGTTCAATCCAAAAAGGAGTTGCTAGAAAAAATAAAGGAACGAGCGAATTCACTTCAACCAGGGGAATGGCTATTGGGGAGGGGCTGGGATGAAAATTTATTTATCGATTCTTCTATCCCCTCAATTGAAGAATTAGATTTGGTAGCTCCACATTGTCCAATATACATACCAAGAATTTGTGGACATGCATTTTTAGTTAATAGTAAAGCATTAGAGATATGCCATGTTAATCCTCATACGGCTGTTCCAGAAGGGGGAACCATAGTATTAGATGAGAGGACTGGAAAGCCAACGGGATTATTACTGGAATCTGCGTATGAACTAATAAATAAATATATCCCTGAAAAATCTTATTCGGAATTAAAAAAAGCTGTTCATCAGGCAATCAAGTTTGCCATGGAAAAAGGACTTACTAGTGTTCATACAAATGATCCTGCTTTCCTTAATGGATTCTATCAAACTTATCAAATTTATGATGAATTAATTAATGAAGAACAATTAGGATTAAGATGTAATTTATTAATTGATTATATGTATATGAAGGAGCTTCGTGAAACAGGAATGTACGCGGGCTTTGGAAATGATCATTTACAAATTGGAGCAATAAAAATTTTCGCCGATGGAGCCTTAGGAAGAAGAACGGCATTATTATCAAGTCCCTATCATGATGATCCTTCTACAGTTGGAGATGCAATGTTTGATCAAGAAACCTTGTATTCAATTATCCAAGAAGCAAGAATGCTTGCAATGCCTATTGCTGTTCATACGATAGGTGATCAAGCACTTGAAAATGTACTAGATATATTAGACCAATTCCCAACCGTTGCCTATCGCGATCGTATCATCCATGCACAAGTTCTACGTAAAGAATTAATTCCACGTTTGAAAAAACCTAGTAGGATTGTTGATATTCAACCGAGATTTGTTGTGGGAGATTTCCCTTGGGTTCGAGATAGATTGGGTGAATCCAGAACGCAACTTTCTTATGCATGGAAAACATTATTATCATCAGGTGTCATCTGTGCAGGTGGATCAGACGCTCCAGTAGAACCAATTGATCCTCTATTAGGTATTCATGCAGCTGTCACAAGGAGGGCACCTGGTGAAACACATGGTGGTTGGAATCCAACAGAAAAACTATCTATTGATGAAGCTATTAAATTATTTACTATTGGTGGTTCATACGCAACGAATGAAGAAAATAGTAAAGGTACGATTACTCGTGGGAAGTTTGCAGATATGACAGTTTTATCAAAGAACATATTTGAATTCAAGAATCCAGATGAAATTTTATCAACAGAGGTTGTACAAACGGTAATTGGTGGAAAGGTAACATATGAAAAGACTGGGGCTACTTATTAGTAGCTTCTTTATATAAATTATTTAAACAGTAATTTCAACTTAAAAATGGAGGAGTGGAAATGGAAACAATACTAGAAAGCGTGTGACCTTTTTATAGGGAGTGCCACTAATTTTTACGATATTATTTGCAGGATTTTATTTTACTTTAAGGAGTAAATTATTTCAATTTCGTTATTTTCCTCATATTATGAAACAAACTTTTGGACTTATTCTTAGGAAAAAAGATAAAAACAATGCAAAAGGCATCCTCTCTCCTTTTGTAGCAGTCAGTACAGCAATTGGGGGATCAGTAGGTGTAGGAAATATTGGAGGTGTAGCGACCGCAATCGCGGTCGGTTGACCAGGTGCGGTGTTTTGGAGGTGGTGCAGCGCATTAATTGGGATGCTAATTAAAACAGTGGAAGTAACCCTATCCGTTTATTATAGAAGGCTATTTTTGTATAGTCTGTTTCTTTTGTAAAAGCCCTACTACCGGCTTTTACCCTTAATAAAGCATTCATCGGTTATTATAAAGTTTGTAGCTCTTTTCTTAGTGAAATTAAGGAAAAGCGGTCTTTAACCGGATTTTTATGAGTTACGACTGTACCTTAAAACAGCAATATTTAAGAAAAGATCCTTATAGAAATACAGATGAAAATGGTGATCCATATGTAGGACCGACCTACTATATGGAAAAAGGGCTAGGAGAAGAAAAAAATTTTAAATATTGAATTCTACTTTTAAGCAAAAAGTTCTTTGAACTACTAAAAGATTATAAGGCAAGATATTTAGGGGGTTGGCTCAGATAAACCAAACTTTGCCATTTTTTATGAAGACCAAGAGAAACAATCACCCGTAACCGAGAAGAAAGTTGTTTCGAAATAAATATATCATTAATTTTTATTGTATCTCCATAAAATCGAATTTTGGGTGATTCTTTAAGGATAGGCTTTATTTTTTGATTGAAAAATGATAGTGGGATGACACATGTCATTGATCAAACAGTTAATAAAGTTCCGAATATATTATTTGTAGACAATAAGCTAAGTGGTCTTGGGCGTTTTGGATATCCATGGGATATTGATGAATTTACAAAGCCTAATACAATTTCATATAAGAAGAAAATCGAAAGGGGTCGTTTTATTGGGGAAAGGTTCTTGTCCCTTTTTTAAGGTCAAAATTAAAGAAGGGTTTCAATGAACTGTGGCGAATAACTGTAATAGTATTATTCTGCCATGGAGGGATAGTTTATGTCGAAAAATTATATGATATTACCAGATGCAAGTCCTTTATTTTTTGAAGGAAATCGTATCGGAATTCTTGTTTCTCATGGATTTACAGGGACTACACAAAGCATGAAACCGCTTGGTGAAGCATATGCAGAAAAAGGATATACTGTTTGCGTCCCTAGATTGTTAGGTCATGGTACTCATTATTTAGATATGGAAGCTTCTACCTATAGGGATTGGGTCAAATCTATTGAGGAGGGCTACCATTGGTTAAAGGAACGTTGTGATACTATTTTTGTAACAGGACTATCCATGGGTGGAACTTTAACCCTTTATATGGCTGAGACATACCCTGATATTAAAGGGATTATTCCTATTAATGCAGCAATTGATATACCAATGATGGCTGATGTTGCTGCACAATCTGAGATCCGTTTTTTGGATGCGATTGGCTCAGATATTAAAAAGCCAAATGTGAAAGAATTAGCCTATGAAAAAACGCCGACTAAATCAATTCAACAAATTGTCCAATTAATGAAAGTGGTTAAGGAGGATTTAAGTAAGGTTACTTGTCCCGCTTTAATTTTTGTATCAAAGGAGGATCATGTTGTGCCTCCTGATAACTCCCAATTGATATTTGAGCATATTTCTTCTAAGGAAAAGGAATTAATAGAGTTAAAGAATAGTTATCATGTTGCTACACTAGATAATGACCAGCAGATCATTATTGAAAACACATTACAATTTATAAATAGTATTATCGAGAAATAATATATAATGAACATTGATAATAAAATATATCAATGTTCTTTTAATGATAAGTTACAAGAAGGTGGTTTGTTGAAAACAACAAGAGAAATATTTATTGCAACTCTAGTTGGTGGTGCGATCGGTGATGCATTGGGCTATGAAGTCGAATTTAAAAAACTTGAAGAAATCAAATCGATTTTCGGTGAAAGTGGAATAACAGAATTGGAAAAGAACAGCCAAAAAGGTAAAGCACTTATTTCCGATGATACACAAATGACACTTTTTACTGCAGATGGTCTCATTTGGGCCTATAATCGAATGAGAATGAGAGGAATAGGTTCCTATGCTGGGAGTGGAACCTATCAATCCTATTTACGTTGGTATTACACACAAACAGGAACTTTGCCTACGGAGACAGATCAAGTTTGGCTAAAAAAGCAATTACATGAAGAGAATAGTAGTCTTCTTGATTATAAGGAGTTATTTTCCAATCGTGCACCAGGAAATACTTGTTTATCTGCACTCGGTAGTGGAAAAATGGGATCCATCGAACAACCGATTAATCAAAGTAAAGGTTGTGGTGGTGTTATGCGAGTGGCTCCTGTAGGCTTATTTTTACATAAAGAACCTGAATATGCGTTTAAAATAGGTTCTGATATTGCTGCAATTACTCATGGGCATCCGACTGGCTACCTGTCAGCTGGTGCATTTGCGATAATAATCGCAGAACTTGTTAATGGTAAGACGATTTTAGATAGTACCATGACAGCTTTATCCATTTTAAAAAAGCATGCTAATCATGAAGAATGTTTAGCTGCTCTGGATCTTGCACTGGAGCTGTCAGTAAAAGAACTTGAACCTGAAAAAGCAATTTCTATTATTGGTGAAGGATGGATAGCAGAGGAAGCATTAGCCATTTCACTATACTGTAGTCTTATAGAAGCAGATTTCAAAAAATCATTAGCTTTCTCTGTTAATCATGATGGTGATAGTGATTCCACAGGTTCAATTTGTGGAAATATTTTGGGAGCTCATTATGGCTTAAATGTCATTCCTAAAGAATGGATGGACGTATTAGAATTGAAGGAGCTCATTATAGAAGTAAGCAATAATTTATATCAAATGCCATTTGATTAAGTAATATAAACTGGTTTAAATTTATGGAAGGAGTAACCATAATGCAGTCGATTATATGTGAAATTAGAGAGAAACTGAAACACGTTTTTCCATCATTTTTGAATCCACCTGCGACTGAGTTAGAAATTCAAAGTGTGGAAAAGCAAATGAATCTTATTTTCCCAGAACAATTACGTGCACTTTATCTTTTACATAATGGGGAAAATGAAAACGGACCCGGTTTGTTTTTCGGTCTACCATTTCTTACTTTAGAAGATATGTTACAAGAGTGGAAAATTTGGGCAGATCTAGAGGAGGAATATGCATTAGAAGGAGATTCTTATTCGATTCCCACTAATTATATTAAAGAAAGATATATTAATAGAAATTGGATACCCATTAGTAAAGATTACGGGGGCAACCATATCGGAATAGATAATGATCCAGATGTAAAAGGATCATGTGGACAAGTTATTAATTTTGGTCGTGATGAGGAAATAAAATATGTGATTGCTGAACAACTTAGTGATTTACTAGAATTTATAAACCACACTTTAAAGAATAAGAAATATACCATTCATCATGAAGAAGATTACACATATTGGAGTTATGGAGCCAATCAAAATATCCATTTTTTAGATGTTATCCGATCATTGGAACTTCCTGTATTAAAACCTATAAAATCAGGTAACTCAGATATAGTTATAAAAAATTGGCTTGAACAATTAGATAATCAATGGTTAGAAATAATTAAAGAAAGAGTGAATAATCCAATCGATTTCGTAAAGATAAAAAAACTTTATTTGATGAGCGAAAATCTTACAAATATTGAGCCTTTAACAAAGTGTACGGAGGTGAGGGAGTTAATTTTAAGCGGAAATCATATAACTACTCTAGAACCTTTAAAAAATATGTTGTCTCTGAAAAAGCTATATCTTGCCCATACGCCTATCTCTGATTTACACGTTCTAGCAAATTTAGAACATCTGCAATTTTTGAATATTAATCGATCAAAAGTAAAAGATTGTACACAATTAGCTAAGCTTCCATCACTAAAGGAATTGGATATGCATGAAACAGAAATTGAAGACTATACTGCTTTATCCCAATGTAATTCACTAGAAACTCTTTCCATCTCTATCTATAATATAAAACAACTTAAGGCAGTTTCAACAATTCATACTTTAAAACACTTGAAAATCTTTGATATGAACGATTTTTCCGAAGACGATTTGAATTTATTAGGTAAATTAACTCAATTACAATCTTTAGAACTTATCAATAGTCATTTAACCGGTTTAGATGGTTTGAAATCCTCTCAAACATTAAGAGAAATTAAGCTAAAAGATACTACAATAGAAGATGGTACATTCCTAGGAAAAATAACTAGTTTGAAAGCATTAGAATTAAATCATTCATCCATTCAAAATTTATCAGTGGTTGCAATGTCTGAATCACTAGAAAGATTTACAGGATCCTTTAGTCAATTTAATATATTAAAAGATCTTTTTCATAGAAAAATTGATTTTTCGACGATTATTGGTGAAATGACAGATGAGGAAAGTGACATATGGCATCAATTCTTAGGTTGATAAGGAAGGGATTATAATGAAGCAAATACCTGAACCAGCTGAATTAAAACATCTATTGAAAATACATGCTGCCCTAGACATTATTTTTTGTGAAGAAGATTGGCTGCGTTATCACATGTTTGATAATCAATGGGATAAGAATATTTCTCTTGCCACAATTGATAATGGTGCAGGGGATGTTTTATTTATTATTTTTACTGAAGCGGGAATAATAATGAAAGGATTCGATCATGAATCTTTTCTAAGCCCGCATGCTAGGGAAGAATTTGAAGTATACCCTGGAATATATGATCAAACACCACATTCTCTATTGAAATATCTTGAAGATGAGCCACTAGAAAAAGAAGAAGTTACATTTTGTATTTGGCGAGAAACAGGGGCATCATCTTGGGAAATGGGAGATGTACATATTCCTAACGGAGAGGATGACGGATCAGAATTTTTATTAGGTGCCATTTATACGACGGCAGATGAATATATTGAATGGGCTGAATGTTATTATGAACAAACGATTCAAAAAGAAATAGTAAAGCAAATTTATTCAGGATTGCCTATTAATGAAGAAATGATTAATTGTTTAAATCCTGAAAGAGATGCTCAAAATGCCTTGAAGGAAATTTCTCAATTATTCGATTAGGAAGCAATTCTAAAAGTAGTATTTATCTTTATTAAAGGCTCTTTTCTCAAACATTGTTGCTATTTAAGTATAGTTATAACTAATAAATATCAACTGAGGACCGCTACACGTTTCATTTTACTGAGAAAAGAGCTGCATTTCCCATAATAACCGCTAGAATCCTTTATTGGGAGTAAAAGCCGGTAGTTGGGCTTTTACAAAAGCAACAAACTATACGAAAACAGCCTTATGAAAAGCGGGTACCATAATTAATTATGGTACCCTTTTTTTGAAATCACAGGCTACTCACCTTGTTGATTTCTTAATGATTGTTCAGCGTAAGCAATTAAACGTTTTGTCATTTCGCCTCCAACTGAACCATTAGCACGTGCGGTCGTATCAGCACCAAGTTGAACTCCAAACTCATTGGCAATTTCTTCTTTCATTTGATCCAGAACTTTGTCCGCACCAGGAACCAAAAGTTTGTTTCTTGCCATGATACATCACTCCCGACGAGATATTGAGCAAGTATAATTGCTCGTATATAATTTATCCTATTCTATAATCCTAATTCTTATTTTGCATAAAAATTCTGTGTATAGTAAGGTTGTGATTCATTATTGAAAGCAACGCCGACGCCCATATATTCATAATCCTTCTGAAGAATGTTTTTACGATGGCCCATTGAATTCATTAATCCTTCATGTGCGAAAATACTACTCATTTGCCCATATGCAATATTTTCCCCAGCTAAAATGAAGGAAATATGATCTTGAGACATCCGGTCAAATGGTGATTGGCCTTTAAGATTTGTGTGATCAAAATAATTATTTTTAGCCATGTCTCTACTATGGTCAAGAGCAGTGCCTTTGACATGCTGATCCCAAGTCAGAATTGGTAATTGGTGGTTGACTCTCGCAGAGTTGGTTAAATCAAATAATTGATATTCAAAGCCTTTTTCTAATGATTGGTTCGCTATTGTATAATAGTCTTTCTTTTTATCTTCCAAGTCTTTACTAATCAATTGTAAAGCTGTAACTGTATTATTTTCATATTTATCGTAAAAAATAGTTATATACACATCATTAATTAAAAAAACGTCATAATCACTCTGCTTTTGAAATTTATAAATGATCCATCCTTTTTGAATGCTGGTTAGTGGTTTTCCAAGCCTGTTTCGAACGATTTCTTTTGATGTTCCTATTTTAATCCCATTGGTTGAGGAAATTAAATTTTGATTTGTATATAATCCATTAACCCTATTCTGTTGATCATACATTACCATAAAAAATTGATGATAATCTTTATGATAAGCATACCAATCTTCACCATATTCATTTTGCGAAGCCCTCTTTGCTGAACCAAGCTTTCCTTCAATATCTTTTTTTGCATCACCTAATTCAATATTATTAATTGAAAACATTTGATTAGATGGTGTTGTTAGTTTTACCTTATCCAACTCTTTTTGTTCTATTTTTTGCTTTTCCTTAATATCAAAACCGATATCACTGATTATTTGCTTGACCTTATCGGATACAGGTTTAATTCTTTCTTCTAAATTAATATTTTCTTTCATATTTTTTAAATTGGTTTCTATAGACTCCACCGTTTTATGAAAATCAGAGGTTGCCAACTCTTTTTTTAATGATGGCCAGGAAAATATCAACAAAAAGATGATTCCTAAATACAAAAGTAATCGGAACAAATTTATTCACTCCATTTCTACTAGAATTATAACCAAATTAATTCAAATGTATAAGCAATAAGGTATGCATTACTGAGCGCTAAGTTTTTCCAGATTATTTATAATATAAATGATTTAATTTTTCGTCCATAAACATTAACTGAATATAAAACTAGGGTAAATATTAATCAAACGTAGTGATTAACCCTATCAATTAGAAATATTTTAAGAAGAACTTATCCGAATGAATACTTTGTAGTTAAATAAAAGGGAAAAAATACTAAACTACTAATAAGGTGCCTTACATAGGCGCTTTTATTTTTTTGGGTGTAAAAGCCTGACTACTGCTTTTACACCCAACAAAGGATTGATGTTTTTTTTTTAGTTGAAATAAAGAAAATAGCATTCCTCAGCGGATATTTACTCATCAAAAATTTGTTTAAATAGCAGTAATGTTTGAGAAATTGTTTTATAAAGAATAGGTAGTCCAAGTAAAATGAACCTAGGCGACTAGACATAAAGTGAAACAGTAAATAAATTATTTTAGTCATTATGTAACATTTAATATACAACCCCTTTTCATATACTCATAGTGATAGTCGAAATGGAGGAAAAGGATGAGAGGTGAAAAGTAATCACGTTTTTTTGTGAGTACCATAGTCATAAAACTCCTCGCTATCAATAAAAATTTACGAAAAAGGAGATGGACGATGAGTAAACGAAGATTTCATACAATTTTTGGGATCACTACATTGATTCCTTTTTTTCTTTTACTTTTTCCTCTATTTGAGATTGGGAATCGTGCAACACCAATAATTTTTGGTCTACCTTTTTCTTTCTTTTGGGTCATTTTATGGATAGTTATTACATTTCTTGCCTTAATTGTTCTATTTATTCTAGATCCAGAAAAGCATGAAGAGGGGGATGAATAATGCCCGGATGGCAGATCGCACTTATTATGATGGTTGGTTATTTAGTAATCGCACTTATTGTAGGAGTTATGGCTGGTAGAGGTAGAGACGGTAGCTCTCTCGATGAATTTGCTGTTGCAGGCGGTAAACTTAGTTTGTTTGTTATGTGGTTTTTAATGGGCGGTGCAGTATTTAGCGCATTTTCTTTTTTAGGAGCGCCGGGATGGGCATATTCAAAAGGGGCTCCATCTTTATATATTATTGCTTATACCGCATTTGCCATATTGCCTTGGTATATTATTGGCCCAAAAGTCGGGAAAATCGGAAAAAGGAATCGATATTATACCATTTCAGCTTTTTTAAAAGGAAGGTACAACAGTCCATTACTTGCTATTCTTATAGGCGTGATTGCTTTATTTGCTTCTGTTCAATATTTAGCAACTCAAATGTCGGGGATGGCTTTGATATTTGATGTAATGACTGAGGGTCGAATTCCATTCTGGCTAGGTGCGCTAATATCTTATGGAATTGTTGTCATTTATGTCGCAACAGGAGGATTAAGAGCAGCTGCATGGTCTGATGTATTTCAAGGTTTATTAATGATTATTGTTTCATGGGTTGTTGGTCTTTCAATTGTCCATCAATTACATGGCGGAACTACTGAAATGTTCGCTAAAATTGTTAAAGAATCGCCAGCTTTTTTACAAATAGGAAAAGACGGTTCAAATATGGGGACTGTCGCTTATTCAACGACCATCTTAGTTTCTGTCATCGGCTTTCTTATGTGGCCCCATTTATTTACGAAATCATATGCTTCCAATTCTCGAACTATTAAGAAGACGGTACTTGCCTATCCTATTTTTGCCCTCTTTCTCGTTCCGTTATTATTAGTCGGATTTGCCGCTGTAGGTGTTGTTGATTCAGAGAAAATAGCGAACCCAGATCAAATTTTACCATATTTAATTACAACCATTATGAATTTACCTGGCTGGGTTTATGGACTTGTTGGTGCTGGTGCACTTGCTGCAGCAATGTCAACTGCTGATGCTATCACTCATAGTGCATCCTTAGAGGTTACTGATGGTGTGATAAAAAATATATGGAAACATATTTCCGATAAAAATACCTTGCTTATTATGAGATTAGGCGTTTTTGTCATCGGGGCTTTATCTTATTATATTACTGTATTTGGCGGGCAAGGTTTAGTTGCATTACTACTTGGTGCATATGGTTCGATTGTTCAATTTGCACCAGCTGTATATAGTGCTTTGTATTGGAGGAGAGCGACTGCTTCAGGAGTTATTTCAGGTCTAATTGTTGGAACAATAGTAAATTACTATTTTCAACTAGTAGCAACAACCACTCCATTTGAGATACATGCAGGAATATTAGGGTTGATTGTAAATATTGTGGTTATGGTGATTGTATGTTATGCAACAAAACCACAACTAGAAGCAGCTAAAAATTATGTGGATGCCGCATAAAAATAAACCAATAAATATTTATTACGAATTTATTCAATACAAATTGGAAATGGAGGGAGAAGTATATGAAGGCGGATATTATTTTTTTCAATGGAGAGGTTATTACAGTTGATGCCGAAAATAGAATTGTGGAATGTGTAGCAGTGAAAAAGAATCGAATCATCGCTGTTGGAACTAAAGCTGATATTCACCCTTATGTCACAAAGGATACAAAATGTATTGATTTAAATGGAAAATCACTTCTTCCTGGATTTATAGATGCTCATTTGCATTTGACCATATATGGGACAAATCTTTTAGGTGTTAGCTGCATTGAACCTCATATTCACTCATTGAAAGATATATTTCAGGATTTGAGAATAAAAGCGGAAGAAACACCGAAAGGAAATTGGGTACGTGCATGGGGGTTTAGTGAATCTTTAGTAAAAGAAAATAGATGTCCAACAAAGGAAGAGCTTGATGAAATCTCAACTGATCATCCGATTGTTGTGATTCGAACGTGTAACCACACCTCCATTGTGAATAGTTTGGCTTTAGAAAAAGCTGGAATAACGCAAGGTACGAAAGATCCTGAAGGTGGTATCATTGAAAGAAACAAGGATGGTTCCCTCACTGGAAAATTGATAGAAAATGCACATATGAATTTATTTGAATATGCGAGTTATTCTAAGGAAGAATTGAGAAAAGGGATGAAGCTTGCATCTGACGAATTTATAAAAAAAGGAATTACTAGTATTCATGATGCTGGAGCATACGGAGAAGGTTCGGAAACGATTCGTATTATGCAGCAAGCAATCAATGCGAATGAAATAAAAGTTCGTGTATATGCGATCATCGGTTCCTTAACAAACTCACATCATTTTGTAAAAAAAATGGTTGAAGCGGGTCCAATAACGGGACTTGGTAATGAACGATTCAAAATTGGACCAGCAAAGGTTTTTACAGATGGGAGTAGTACTGGACCAACAATTGCTACTCGTGAACCTTATAATCATAAGGCAGATGACTACGGGGTGATATATTACAGTCAAGAAGAGTTGAATCGAATTTTAGGTGAAGCACATAAGAATGGTTACCAAATTACTGCCCATGCTCAAGGGGATAGGGCAATAGAAATGCTTTTAAATTGTTTCGAGAAGGCTTTATCTGAACATCCACGTAAGAACCATCGTCATCGGATAGAACATGCGGGAATAGCACCACTTGATTTACAGGAAAGGATGCAGGAGTTGGACGTTGTTATTATTCCTAATCCTGTTTTTATGTATGTAAATGGGGAGAAGTATCTGGAATATTACGGAGATCGAGTAGAAGTGATGTACCCTGCTCGTGATTATATTGAAAAAGGAATCATTGCCGCTTTTGGATCTGACGCGCCCGTTACAATGGTCGATCCATTATTAGGTATTCATGCTGCGGTTAATAGAGAGTCTCATCTTGGAACAGCAGTAGGAAAAAAACAATCTATAAGTGTTTTACAAGCTATAAGAGCATACACATGGAATGGTGCCTATGCAAGCTTTGAAGAAAATATCAAGGGTAGCATAGAAGTAGGAAAACTTGCTGATTTTGTTGTTTTAAGTGAGTCCCTAATGAATGTTCAAGCTTCGAAAATAAAGGATATTAACGTAGAACTTACTATGATTGATGGCAAAGTTTTATATGATCCTTATCAAATGAGCAATAATATAAGGAACAACAATTCAGTTAGCATAAATGAATAAATTCTCTCAATTGCTGAAAAAATAGCCGATCTATGATGAGTTTAATAACTTTCTTAGCTTTCAAGGAAAAAATTAATAAATTTAATGAATAATATATTGGTAGAATAATCAAGATATCCCTTTCAATTTTAGTTTTAATGAAAGGGATTTTTTCACATGATTCTTCAGTTATAAAATGAGTTTTCTGTTGTTGTTTTGTAAATTCCTTGAGAAAAGGACCTTATAAAAAGATCCCTAATTTTCCAATACGCTTTACTGCTTCTACGAGACGATCTGTATCCTCCAACAAACCCACTCGAACAAATCCTTCTCCATTTTTTCCAAAGCCAATACCTGGGGCAACAGCGACATTTGCTTTATCTAAGAGATAGTCTGCGAACTCTTCACTCGTAAATCCCTCTGGAACTGGAAGCCAAGCGAAAAAGGAGCCCGCTGGTGAATCAACCTTCCACCCAATTTCTAAACAAGCATGAATGAAAGAATTTCTTCTTTGTTCATATAGGTTGACAAGTTTTTCAACACATTTTTGATCATTCATTAGTGCTGTAATGGCAGATTGTTGTATAGCTGGAAAAAGGCTGACATACATATGGTCATGAAGTAGGTTTAGCGCTTCAATTACTATTGGGTTACCGACAGCAAAACCAACTCTCCAACCAGCCATATTATATGTTTTCGAAAGTGTATACATTTCTACTCCAACCTTCTTAGCACCTTTTATTTCAAGAAAGCTAATGGGTCTTTTTCCATCAAAACCGATCGCACCATAGGCGAAGTCGTGTACAATAGTAATTCGATTTTTAAATGCAAAATCTACTGTTTCTTCGAAAAAATCATAATTTGCCGTAGCACCAGTTGGATTATTAGGGTAGTTTAAATACATCAACTTAGCAGCTTGTTTTTGCTCGGCTGGAATAGCGTTGTAATCTGGTAAAAATTTATTCTCTTTTTTTAGAGGAAAGGTTTGGTAATTGACATTCGCTAATACAGCACCAGATAAGTAATCAGGATATCCTGGATCGGGTAAGAGCATAAGATCACCATCATTTAGTAAACAGAACGGTAATTCAACAAGACCTGCTTTTGCACCAAAAAGTATTGATACTTCTGTTTCAGGATCTATATCAACATTAAATTGTTTTTTGTAAAAGTTAGATGCTGCTTTTTTTAATTCGATTAGTCCTCGAAAGGGTGAATATTTATGTGTTTGTGGATCTTCAACTGCCCTTTGCAATGCTTTAACAATATGATTAGGTGTAGGTTGATCAGGATTCCCTTGTCCTAAATTAATGATGTCTCTACCTTCGGCTATTGCATGATTAACTTTACTGACAAGTGAAGCGAAAAACTGATTAGGTAATTTTTTTAAACGATTTGAATAATCCATAGACTCTCCACCTTTGTTTTGGAACATCTTAAATTTTATTGAAAAAGTACTATTTTTAATTGCAGTTTTAATTGAAATTTTATAATCTTTAAACAAATATGTCTAGGGGGATGAGGAAATGAAAATTGCATGTATACAAATGGATATTGCTTTTGGTGAACCAGAGAAAAATCGAGATAAAGTCATAAAGTTTACCGAAGAAGCAGCACATTCCAAAGCAGATGTGATTGTTTTTCCCGAAATGTGGAATATAGGTTATGCACTTGACCAAATGGATCAATTAGCAGATAGAAATGGAGAAAAAACAAAACAACTATTAATTAAACTGGCCAAAAATTACCAAGTGAATATTATTGGAGGTTCAGTGGCGACAAAAAAAGGGAACCAATTCTATAATACAATGTATGGAGTGAATCGAAAGGGAGAGATTGTCTCTGATTATGATAAAGTACATTTATTTCAATTGATGGATGAGCATTTATATTTGGAAAAAGGGCAGTCTCTAAATATATTTGAGATGGATAATATTTGTTGTGGAGGGGTTATCTGTTATGATATACGTTTTCCTGAATGGATAAGAACACATTGTATTAAAGGAACAAAGATTATCTTCGTCGTAGCGCAATGGCCTAAGAAACGCATTGACCATTGGCAATTGCTTCTGAGAGCAAGAGCAATAGAAAATCAGTGTTTTGTTGTAGCTGTCAATCGTGTAGGTATTGATCCAAATAATGAATTCAATGGCCATTCAATGGTTATTTCACCTTGGGGTAAACTTCTGATGGGCAATGAAACGAAGGAAGGAGTCTTTTATACGAATTTAGAAATTGAGGAAGTAGATCTCATTCGTCAAAGTATCCCAGTTTTTCAGGATAGAAGGAAGGATTTATATTAATCTTAATATCTAAAGTTGAATTAGGAACTGGTTATAACTTCTGGGGATGTCTAAAATGGCTTTTGCCACATTTAAAATAAGACATCTCCTTTTTTATTTATATTTGACTAAAATCATTCAGTTAACAGGAACTACTAGCTAAAATGCCCTTTTTGTACTGAAGATTCATTTTTTGTATTTTTAATAGGAAAGTTCGCATGATTTTGTTCATTTGTTTCATAGTTTCCCTCCGTATAGAAATCAATTTGACTTTTGGTCCCACTAAAAATGTGTTTGATAAATTGTGAGTAACTTTTTTTATTAATAGATTCATTAGAAACTGTGAAATTATTATTTTCACTAATTTACTATTTCAAAACGCGAAACCAAATTATATCAAAAAATAAATCGGATAGTCTATAAAATAATTATGTAAACCAAATTATTTCAACATACGAAATAGTTTAAATATTTGTTCCATTCACATATAATTATTCTTAGTATCGAAAATATTAAGGGGGATTATAAAGTGAATGATAGAAGCAATGACTTTCATGTTTCAGCAAATATAAAAGACCACTTTGAAGAATTAATGAGATATGGGTCCGTTAAATCAGCTTTAAACTTTATCAAATTGAATAATGAACAGACAACAATGGAGCAAATTGAATTAACACAAATTCCAGCACCTACTTTTAAGGAAGAAGAACGCGCTAATTATTTTAAAAATAGATTTATAGAATTAGGCTTATCGAATGTTCAAGTAGATCATGTGGGGAATGTAATTGGTGAACGTATTGGGAAGGAGGATGGACCAAATCTTGTCGTTTCCGCTCATCTCGACACAGTTTTCCCAGAAGGAACAGATGTAAAGGCAAAAATTATAGATGGTAAGGTTTATGCCCCTGGCATTGCAGATGATGGTAGAGGGTTAGCGGCATTACTTACACTCATCGCTGCTTTAAACGATGCTGAAATAGATACGGTAGCGAATTTAATATTTGTTGCTACCGTTGGTGAAGAAGGGCTGGGTGATTTGAGGGGAGTCAAATATCTTTTCACACATTATGATCGTATTGATGGATTTATTTCTATTGAACCTGGGAGCCCTGAGAAAATAACCTACCTTGCAACCGGTAGCCGTCGTTATCAAGTAACCTATCGTGGGCCAGGGGGCCATAGTTTCGGAGATTTTGGTTTACCGAGTGCAGTCCATGCTCTGGGTCGTGCGATAGCATTAATTGCAGACTTAAAAACTCCAATTATGCCTAAGACGACTTTTAATGTTGGCACGATAAAAGGTGGTACATCAGTTAATACTATTGCCGAAACAGCGGAAATGATGATTGATTTACGATCTACGTCAGAACATGAATTATTACAAGTCGAGGAAAATGTGCTATCAATCTTGTATCAAGTTGCAGAACTTGAAAATAAACGTTGGGGAAATAAAGCGGTTCAGGTAGAAGTGAAATTAGTTGGAGAGAGGCCAGCAGGCTCTCAAAGTACTGATTCAGTCTTGGTTCAAGCAGCATGTGCAGCAGCGAATGCCCTTGGATTTACACCAGAATTAGACGCACCAAGTAGTACTGATTCTAATATTGCTATTAGCCTTGGAATTCCTGCTGTTACTTTAGGTGGTGGAGGGGACTTTGGTGGTGTTCATACATTGAATGAATATTTTGATTCAAAGGATGCCTACTTCGGAATCCAAAAAATACTCTTAACTGTTTTGGGACTTGTAGGATTACATGGCTATATCAATCCTCTCCTTCATTCGGTTATAAAAAAGGGGAATCATCTATGAAATCAATTGGGGTAAAACAATTTTTACACGTGCGAACAGCCGATCACCCTGTTTATCATCCAGAAGGAAACCAATTAACTTTTATTACGAATTATAGTGGTTTGCCTCAAGTGTGGGACCTACCTTTGAGTAGAGGATGGCCGACACAGGCTTCATTTACTGATGAAAGAGTTATTTTTGTGAAATATATTCCTGGGACCAACAGGAGAATAGTTGGAATGGATGTTGGAGTCAATGAGAAGCAGCAACTTTTTATTTTAGAGGAAAATGGTGAATTAATGCCTTTAACCAACTCACCTGAACATATTCATCACTTTGGTGGAGTTTCACCAGATGGAAATTATCTAGCTTGGTCAAGCAATCGTCGACATCCAGCTTATTTTGACATATATGTTCAAAATCTTGAAACGTATGAAATGGAAAGAGTGTTTAAAGGTGATGGATTATTTAAACCCGTAAAATGTCATCCCAAAGGGACCAGTTTATTAATTGAAAAAATAAACACCAATTTAGATAATGATTTAGGATTACTTGATATAGCGTCAGGTGTAGTGACTTGGCTTACCTATCATGAAGGCGAAGCCATATTTGTTTCTCCACATTTTAACTTTGATGGTGATGAATTGTATGTATTAACGAATATGGAGAGGGAATTCATTGGTTTAGCTAGTATACATATCACAACGAAAGTACTTTCATGGATTGACGCAAGAAAGTGGGATTTGGAAGGATTAGCGATAAGCTCTGATAAAAAAATGCTTGCCTATACGGTAAATGAAGGCGGTGTCTCTAAAGGAATTCTGTACGATGTTCAAGAAGAAAGAGTAAACACATGGGAGACACCTATCGGGGTAATTACAAGACTTACCTTTTCACCAGATCATAGAAAGCTAGCATATGTATTTAATGGGCCCACACTTCCCTTAGATATATGGGAGTTAGATATCCAATTGAATAGAACTAAGCGATTGACCTATGTTTCTCGTTCACCAATAATTGAACCAGAACTAGTTGAACCAGAATTGATCCATTTTCACTCCTTTGATTGTCTTGAAATACCTGCATTTTATTATAAACCTAAGCATTCCAAAGAAAAACTACCTGTTGTTATATTTGTCCATGGGGGCCCAGAAAGCCAAATTAGGGCAGTATATAATCCATTCTTGCAATATTTCTTAAATAGGGGGTATGCTGTTTGTACACCAAATGTTCGTGGAAGTACAGGTTATGGTAAGAGTTATTCACATTTAGATGATGTCGAAAAAAGGATGGACTCAGTACAGGATCTAACCTACTTAGTAGAATGGTTAAAAACGGAGGGGAGGGCAGATCCCCTAAAAATAGCTATTATGGGTAGAAGCTATGGTGGCTTTATGGTATTAGCAGCGATAACGCATTATCCCAAAATTTGGGCTGCTGCCATTGATATTGTTGGGATTTCTAGTTTTAGAACCTTTTTAGAAAATACAAGTGTGTGGAGAAGGAAATTAAGAGAAGCAGAATATGGTAATATTGAAGAACATGGGGAGTTTTTCGATCAAATTGATCCGATTCATCATACTGATAAAATCAATGCTCCTTTAATGGTTTTGCATGGTGCTAATGATCCGCGAGTTCCAATCGAAGAAACGGAACAAATCGTTACAGAATTAAGAGAACGCAATCATCCAATTCAATATATTCGATTTGAGGATGAGGGTCATTTTTTTGTCAAATTAAAAAATAATATTATTGCCTACACAAGAGTTGCTGACTTTTTAGAAAAATATATTGGAAAATAAAACTTGAGATTAAAAAAAACTATTTGGAACACAAAGAGGGACTGTCCTTTGAACAGTCCAATAAAATTATTTATTTCGTAACCCTTGATAGACATTCACTAATCCAATTAAAATATGCATAAACATTCCAACAACTGGAATGAAGGCGAATATGTTCCCGATAATACCAAAAATAGATCCAGTTTTTGATTTATCTGTTGCAAATGCCAAAACAAGTCCGATTACATGAAAGAAAATCAACGTTCCTAAAGGAGCCCAAGCATGAGCTATGATGATTAGCCCTCCAATAAAAGGAATGCCGAAAAATAATTCTACTAATCCAATGATGATTTTGTAAAAGCGTAATAGTGCATCCAATTAGAAAATCCCCCTTTTTAGGATCATTATACCATTTAACCAAATCAATTTTGATAGATAATATCCCTATAATTATTTATCCTGTTGAAATTGGATTATACAAGAGTATATTAGTCTAAAGGAGAAGATGAACGATGTCAAAGGTTACACCTTTTTAATGTTTCAAGAAAATGCTGAGGAAGCCATGAATTTTTATACTTCTTTAATAGCAGATTCAAAAATTACTACAATCACACGTTACGGAAAAAATTGAAGCAGGTGAAGAAGGTAGTGACATGCATGCTACTTTTTCATTGAAAGGACAAGAATTCATGTGTATTGATAGAAATATTAAACATGATTTCACATTTACTCCGTTCTTTTCCATTTACATTACATGCGACACTGAAATCGAAATCGTAAAACTTTATGAAAAGTTATCGAAAGGTGGAGGTGTTTTAATGCCTTTATATCAGTATCCATTTAGTAAAATGTTTACTTGGATTGTTGATAAATTCGGAATATCCTGGCAAATTTATTTACCAAAATAAGTAAATTAAGGAGATGATTTAAAATTATGTACAAGCTAAAAACAAAAGAAAATGATCATAGTGTGATAGAATTTATTGAAAATATCGAAAATCCCAAAAAACGCGAAGACGCTTATCAATTATTAGATATTTTTACAGAAACTACAGGTTATCCTGCTAAAATGTGGGGCACAAGTATAATTGGATTTGGTTCATATCATTATAAATATAAATCTGGCCATGAAGGAGATGCTCCATTCGTAGGCTTTTCCCCAAGAAAAGCTAAAATTAGCTTGTACTTAGCAACAGGAGAACCGAAAAGGGAAGAATTACTAAATCAATTAGGAAAGCACACAACAGGTAAAGCCTGTGTTTACGTAAACAAACTTTCTGATATTGATGTTACTATCTTAAAATCATTAATTGACCAATCTGTAAATTTTCTCAAGTTAACCTACCCAAATTAATCTTGTAAACTTCATAATAACTCAATGAATCCATAAATAGTTACATAAGCCACCAGTAGGGATTTTATCAAGTAACTCACTATACGAAAATAATTTTTGGTTAAAAATTAGACAAAAACATATAAAAGGATAGAGAGTGTTTTCTATCCTTTATGCATTACTCGAATTAGACCTGCCATGGCCGTTGTATATTTGCACTTTTTTTAATTTGCTTTGTCCCTAATTCTTCTTTCTTTACTTTTCGAGGTTCCATCCCTTTTTCAATTCTTGATCTAAGTTCTTTACTATATGAAAATAAATTGGGAGGAAAATAGACTCGTTTGGCGTCCAATTGACAGATCGGACAAACAGCTTGTGTTTTATTTCCGCTCATTGATTTAAAAGAAAGAGTAAATTGACCACAATTTTTACAGTGAAAAGTATAATTTGGCAAGTATATGTCCGCTCCTTATCAAAATTAACTTACTTCGGTGATATATCTTTATCAAAAATTTGTGTTGGTATAGCAACTGTACAGCAGGCATTTGGAATATCCACAATCCCGTTAATTCGCCCTTCAACCGGTGCAGTTCCTAATATCATATAGGCTTGTTCACCTGTATAACCTAATGTTTTTAAAAATTCAATGGCATTTAAACAAGCTCGTCTATAGGCGATATGTGCGTTTAAATAATGCTGTTTACCGTCGGTTTCATCAACAGATATACCTTCGAAAACGAGATAATCAGAGTAATGAGGCTCAACTGGACCAGGTTTAAATACTGGATTTTCTTTAATGTTATATTTTTTCATACCACCCTTAATAACATCTACACGAAGATCAATCCAGCCTGCCATTTCAATTCCACCACAAAATGTAATCTCACCATCGCCTTGGGAAAAGTGAATATCACCAACTGATAGCTTCGCACCTTCAACAAATACTGGAAAATATATTCGTGAGCCCTTTGACAAATTTTTAATGTCACAATTTCCACCATTTTCACGTGGAGGAACAGTTCTTGCACCCTCACGAGCTACTCGGTCAAATTCAGCCCCTTTAAGTGTTCCAAGAACAGCATTTTGTGGATCTGGACTAGCAGCTAATTCCGGGACTCGATTAGGATCGGTCATCTTTAATTCTTGTTCACGTCTATTCCATTTATGGAGAAGTTCTAAAGATGGCGCTACACCAATAAGACCTGGATGGATAATCCCAGCAAATTTAACGCCAGGAATATGCCTGGATGTTGTGTATATACCATGGAAATCCCAAATCGATTTTGCAGCATTTGGGTAGTGTTCAGTTAGAAAACTCCCACCATTTTCTTTTGCAAATATACCGTTATATCCCCATTCAGAATCAGCTAACGCGCCAATATCCAAAATATCAACGACCAATAAATCTCCAGGTTCAACACCATTAACATATACCGGTCCACTAAGTACATGTACACGTGATAAGATGACATCTCGTATATCATTTGGATTATCATCATTACTAATTTGACCATCGGTCCAATCCTTGCATTCCATCCGAAAAGATGTACCAGGATCGACAGCAAATGCTGCTGGAATATCAGGATGCCAACGATTATGTCCCGGATGTGCTTGATCTTGCATAGGTTTACTTAAATCAATCTCGAATAATGTTTTTGGCATATCATTTCCCCCTTAGTAAAAGCAAGTTCCTATTCTATTAACTTAGAAGTCTTTTCTTGTTTATAAACTATATGTGAAGGAAAGATAAAAGATTCATAATTAAAATTGGTTTAATAGGAGTAATAAGTAAAGGTAGTAGAATGGTAGGATTTTTTAAAATTGTTAAAGAGATGCGAACAAATGTGCTATAATTAATTATACACAGCGTGTAGGGTGGCTATCCCTTTTTGAAAGGGGGTGGTTACTATTGGTCACCGTATACGAGGCAGTTTCATTAATGATAATGTTTGGAACATTAATTGTAACCGTTATTGCGGTTGTCATTTCCCTCGTTAAACGGAAATAACCCATCCCGTTAATGACCTTGAGTTTAAAAGGGGATAGGTTATCTTAATTAAGGGCCACTGCACTTTAGCAGTGCTGTGATAAGGAACATTGGCTGCAACCAATGTTCCTTATCAAAGATTTTCTCTCATTAAGTATATACAAAATAAATCGGAGAATCCAACAAACAAAAACAAGCCCTATCTGTACAGACGTAGCAGAAGGGCCCGTTTTATCATAGAGGGAGAAACTAATTTATCTAAAAGATTTCGATAGCCATTGCATTAGTTGGTAATGGAATTGATTGGTCACAATTTAAATGGGAACATATAATCGGTTGTCTCTCACAATTAAAATGTGTTTTTTCTCCACCCTATGCCTGGAAAAGAACTCTCATCTTTTCCAGGTTAGAAGTAGTTTTCATCATCAAAATCGAGAATGATGGAATAATTTTTTGCATTAATAATATTTGAGAGTTTATGAGCATCTCTTTCTATTTGAATTGCTTTTTTGCGATAATCCTCAGGTTCGAAGAGGGCTATTTGATAAATGCTTGTATGCTCAGACATCCCATATTGAAACTCTTCTTTAACTGCAGTTCCCAATTCTTTATATAACCGAGCTTTGGCACGAAGTTGCGTTGCTAATTCTATCGCTTCAACAATGGTTAGCTCTTCATTTTTAAAGGTAATTGTATGATCAATATTTGCTCTATACATTAAACGATCCAGTAGTCTTGCATCAGTCCTTACCACATCTAATTCATCATCAACCTGCTGAACATTTCTTATTGGTTTTTCAGGAACTTCTCCTTTTTCGATTGTTGTAAAGGCTACTCTACGAATCTCATCCTCCAGGTCATGAATCATTTTTGTCATAATACTTTTTAATTTTACCGCTTCAGCAAGATTAATTTTCCCCAAAATTGTCAGCCTCCCCATCCAAATAGTAAGGATATTTTACCATTATAAATCCAAAATTAGCAAATTAAAACAATAAAACATCGGATTTTCTACTATATTAAGAGTTTATCCGCTTAATAAAATCTCTGCCGAATTGTTTGCATCGTTCTTCTTCATCTCCCTCTGGCATTAAATCAATTTTCAATCCATCAAGTACAATATTAGCGCCAAGTTCAATCAATTTTTCCGTAATTAAATCAACTGCTACGCAGAAAGTATCTTCATAAAAAGAATCACCGGAACCGAAGACGGCTCCAAATTTCCCTGATAAGTCCAATTGCTCCATTTCTTCATAAAATATCATAAATTCATCGGCAATGACTCCACCTTCGTATGTATAGGAACCTAAAATAAATCCATCATATTTTATTAATTCCTTTGGATCTGCACGAAGAGATTCCTTTACGGTAATAGAATATCCTTCTTCTCTAATGGCTTCCGCAATGAGCTCTGAAATGATTTCCGTATTGCCTGTCATACTAGCATACACCAATAATATTTTCTTCATTTTAATCCTCTATTCTAATTCTTAAATCGTAAAATTCATCTATATCCTATCATAGCTTGGATATTTTATCTAAAAACTAGTATGTTGATTTGCGCATTAAATTTTTATTTTTTTATATTGACATTCTTTTGGAGAAATTGTAGAGTAATATTTAATTAAATATTGGTAATTTTCTTATCCAGAGAGGTGGAGGGACTGGCCCTTTGAAGCCTCAGCAACAGACTGATGTACTGTGCTAATTCCAGAAGCAATACGCTTGAAGATAAGAAGAGAATATGTGATGTCTACAATGCCTCTTCTTGTTTATAAGAAGGGGCTTTTTACATTTGAAAAAAGGAGTGAAGATTATGTCAAGTGAACTTTTTAAAGTAATCCAATTTTTAAAGGAAAAGCGATGGGTTGATTTGACCCATACTTTTGGTCCAGACTCTCCACATTTTTCAGCATTTGATTCCGCAGACTTTCAAACACTATTTACTCATGATGGATGGATTTTTTGCACAGAATTTTAAATTTCCAGGTCAGTATGGCACCCATATAGACGCACCGATTCACTTTGTTCGCAATGCAAGATATTTAGATGAGTTAGATTTAAAGGAGCTAATTTTACCGTTAATCGTTATTGACAAGTCAAAGGAATCAGCATTAAACCATGATTTTACCTTGTCAGTAAAAGATATACTAGCTTTTGAAGAGGAATATGGAATTATAGAGGAAGGTACATTCGTTGCCTTACGTACAGATTGGAGTAAGAGATGGCCGAATATAGCAGAATTTAATAACCAAGATTCTGAAGGTAATAACCACGCCCCTGGTTGGTCACTCGATGCATTGGAGTTTTTATTTAAGGAAAGAAATATAAAGGCAATAGGACATGAAACATTTGATACTGATTCAAGTATCGACTTCAAGAATAATGGTGCGCTTTTAGCAGAATACTTTGTACTTGACCAAGATACATACCAGATAGAACTACTAACGAATTTGGATCAAGTACCTGCAAAAGGTGCAGTTATTATTAATGTTGTACCTAAACCTGAAAAAGCCTCAGGTTTTCCTGTACGATCATTTGCCATTTTACCATAAGCGCTGATTGATATGAATGTATCAAATGATTACAATATGAAAGAAGGAAAAGATGATGACAAATTCGATTACACTCACTAAAGCTCCATTCCGTGCTGATCATGTTGGTAGCTTATTAAGACCAGACAATTTACACAGAGCTCGTAATGAATATAAGGATGGAAAAATTTCTTATGAACAATTACGCCAAGTAGAAACAAACGAAATTAAAAGAATAGTAGATAAACAAATAGAAATTGGTTTAGAGTTAGTTACAGATGGGGAATTCCGACGTACGTGGTGGCACTTAGATTTCCTAGAACATTTTAATGGAATAGAAGGATATGTACCTGAAAGAGGATATCAATTTCAAGGTGTAGAGACGGAAAAATATCAAATTCGGAATACTGGAAAAAATAACATTCCCTACTGATCATCCATTTATTAAAGATTTCCTCGAATTTAATGATATCGTAGCAGGAAGGGCAGTGGCCAAACAAACGATTCCGAGTCCAAATCAGCTTTTCCATGTTGGAATACGTGATGAAGCTATATACCCTGATATTGAGGAATTTGCGAAAGATGTCATTCAAGCCTATAGAAGAGCGATTCAATTATTTTATGATGCCGGGGTAAGGTATTTACAGTTAGATGATGTTTATATAGCAGGACTTTCAGCACCAAATAAAGTCTTTGAAGAAGGTGGATATTCAAGGGAGCAGTATATTGATTTAGCTTTACGTGTTATTAATGGTGTATTGGAAGGGAAACCAGAGGATTTGGTTGTAACTACCCATTTATGTAGAGGAAACTATCAATCTACTTGGTTATTTGAAGGAAGTTATGCGCTAATTGCTCCTACATTTTTTGCTAAGGAAAAAGTTAATGGATTTTTCTTAGAATATGATGATGAACGCTCAGGAGATTTTCAGCCATTGGAATACATTCCTAGAGAAGGTGCGAGAGTTGTACTTGGTGTAGTCACTTCTAAAAATGGGGAGATAGAGGACAAGGAAGCAATAATAGCTCGCATTAATGAAGCAGCAAAATATGTTCCACTCGAACAATTATGCATAAGTCCACAATGTGGTTTCGCCTCCACTCATCATGGAAATAAACTAACCGAAGAACAGCAATGGCAAAAATTAAAGTTTATTGTTGATGTGGCAAAAGAAGTATGGGGCTAAGGGAATATAATTTATTGAGATTTGAATCCGAGTAAATTCCTATGTACAAAATAGGAATTTACTTTTTTTATGTCAAGATGCAGTTTTTAGCTCTTTCATCAAAGATAAAATATAAAAGAGACTATTCTCCATGCTTGTTGAATCTAATTGAGGAAATTTTGTACTTGTTACTAATTGAACGAATAAATTTTTAAAATATATAACTTTAGATAGGTTTATTTCCCTATTGTTTTTGCTAAAGTTAAATTAATCATAAGTTGTCAGATAATTAATCTCTTTATCTAGAATCATAATATATATATAATTTTATATTTTTAGAGTAATTAGATACTAGTCTGTATAGCCCCTTAATTTTTACAAATATGATTTTATTGGAGGCATGAAGGACGTTGGAACAAATGGTTGATAAAGAAAAAAAGAAGCGGCAAAACGATCAGTTAGATAATGAATGGGTTGAAATGATGAAAAGAGCAAAACGTATGGGGATAACTGTTCAAGAAGTCCATGCTTTTTTAAAAGAAAAAAAGAAAATTTCCATTCAATGAGAGATAGAGAAGATTTTTAGAATAAAAAAAGATGACCTTGAAGATCATCTTTTTTTATTAATTAGCTTTTTTGGTAGGGGCAGTATCTTTATTCGCCTCTGCAAAATAATCATCATCCTTTAACCCGATTTCCGGTAGGAAGAACGTACCAATAAAGGTAAGGCATCCAAAAACGACAGCCACGATGAATAGGTGATGTACGCCAGTAGTAAGTGAAACTTTAACTGCATGTAAGAAACTATTATATAGCTCGATCCCGGCATCACCTAATTTTTTAAAATTCGCTGCAAGTGCCTCTTGAGCTTCCTTTGTTAATAGTGCTTGAGGATTTACATCACCCATTTTCTCTTTCATCTGCATCAATTGCTTAGGCAATGAAGTTTCTAGTTTATCTGCAAAACCATTATTTAAAATTGATCCAAATATAGGGGAAGCAATTACTCCACCAAGGGATGAGACGAATTGCTGTGTTGCGTTAACAGTTCCCATCATTTTATACGGAAATGCATTTTGAACGGCAATGTTCAATAATGGCATTAAGGATCCAATTCCTAATCCAAGCACAATCATATTGATAATAACGGTTGGATATGTTGTATTTACATCCATTTGTGTAAATAAAAATAAACCTACCGCCATTAATATTGCGCTAATATGGGACAGCTTTTTATATTTACCAGTCCGAGACATAATTTGACCAGAGACGACTGAACCTACAATAAAACTGATCATCATAGGTGACATAACAAGACCACTGCTTTGTGCATCAAGACCAACTACACCTTGAACGAATAGAGGTAAAAACATTGTTGCACCAAACATCCCCATCGCAACGAATATTCCTAGAATTAAAGATGTGCTAAATATTTGGTTTTTAAAGAGCTTCGTATCGATAACCGGGTTGGCCGCTTTTCGTTCATAAATGTAAAATAGAATGAGTATAATAATACCTGCACCAAATAGAGATATTTCAACTGGGCTACTCCAATCGTATTTACTACCCGCCCATGTAAATCCAAGTAGAATTGGAAGAAGACCAAGTACAAGTAAGAACGAACCAATCCAATCAATGCTTGCTTGCTCACTTGTTCGTACTTTTGGTAAAGCAAAAAGAACTCCAATTAAGGCAAGTACTGCAAAAGGTAAGTTGACATAAAATACCCAACGCCAACCCCATTCATCTGTAATCCATCCTCCTATTGTTGGTCCTAGAATACTAGAGAGTCCAAAGACTGCACCGATAACACCCATCCAACGTCCACGTTCTTTTGGATTGAAGATATCGCCAATTGTTGCACGTGGCATACTCATCATCGCACCAGCACCAATTCCCTGAATGGCACGTGCAATAATTAACATAAGCATATTTTGTGCTAATCCTGAAACTGCAGAACCAACAGCAAACATGATAAGACCGAAGATATAGAAAGGTTTTCTACCGTATACATCGGATAATTTACCATAGATAGGTACCGTTACTGCTGAAGTAATCATAAATGCACTAAATATCCATGCATACATTTCAAATCCATTTAAGTCTCCAATAATGGTAGGTATTGCAGTTGAAACAACAGTTTGATTCATGGATGAGAAAAACATTGTCATCATAACTGTTGCAAGTGCCCACCACTTTCTTTTACCTGTAATCTGGTTGGTTGTTTGTATACCAGAGTTACGATTTTGTTTGACAACCATATTACACTTCTCTCCCTTAATTATAAAATTGACTGACTGGTCATGGCAAAATATAATATAACCGAATATGACCTTATTATCAAGAAGAAAATTTCTTGAAAATGGAATTAATAACTGGAATCAACTTGCATTTTTTGTCGGATTACGCCTTAAAGAATCAATTTCGACTAAGCAGTCAATAACCAATGGGTCAATTTTAGGTATTCATGAGATCCGTGGAAAATATGTAAATATGAGTAATGATCATTTTCTGTTAGAATAAATTAAAGGGTGAAATATATGAGAGATAAATATAAAGATAAAAAAACAAAAATTATCCAAACAGCAACCGTATTATTTTCTGAAAAGGGGTTTCATGCTGCATCAATGCAAGAAATTGCAGATGCAAGCAATGTATCAAAAGGGACGATTTATACCTATTTTTCCTCAAAGGATGATTTATTATATTCGATTATTCGGTATTATATTGAACATGTTGTAACTAAAATGGGGGAAGCGTTTGAGGAAGATTTAACCCCTAAGGAAAAGTTTTCAAATTTATTGAGAGTATTATTAAATGAACGTTATCAATATAATGAGTTCTTTTCCATGATCCATCAAGAACAAATATTCTCAAAAAAAGTTAAACAAATATTTATTCATTTACATGAACATTCATTTAATTGGTTGAAATTGTTATTACTAGAGGAGTTTGGAGAAAAGGTACGTCCATATATTCCTGAAGGATATATTTTATTTCTTTCCATATTAAGAGGCTATTTAAGGGTTAAAGCTTATGATGAAAAAATTATTAATAATGATCAGTTAGCTATTCATATTACGGAAAGAGTTTATGATCTTCTACATGCAATGATCGATCAACAAGTTTCCCCAATTCTAACTGAACAATTTATGCATGAAATTCATGATAGTTTCGAAAATACACGGAATAATGATAGCTTAGAAAAGATTTTAAAAGAAATGACCCTAATTGTCCAATCATTATCCTTAAGTATAAGGGAAACGAAGGAATTATTAAGTTCGATTGATTTTTTATATGCAGAGTTTAAGAAGAAGGATCCACAAATCTTTTTAATAAAAGGAGTTTTAGCTAACTTTTCTCAAATAAAAGAAATAGCTCCTTACCGCATTCAAATTGAAAAGTTTTTAGGGTTATAAATAGTCAATAAAGCAGGAAGGAGTACACAGACTCTTCCTGTTTTTTTATCTTCAGGATTCATTATTTTATTTTTTAGTACCGATATACTTTTTCTAACAATTTAATAAATTGTTCAGATGAAACAGGTTGACTAAATAAATATCCTTGTAGCTGATCACAACCATACTGTCGAAGATATTGAAGCTGTTCCTCCGTTTCTACTCCTTCTGCAACAACATTCATTTTTAAATCGTGTGCTAGATTAATTATGTATTTTGTAAGCGGAGCTTCGCCAGTGATTAATTTTCAATTTCCATCGATTTAAGGCATCATTTTCTTTGTTCATTGTTTAATCTCCTATTTGTAAATGATGTCGTTTCTTGATGAATAACACAGTTGTTTTTACTAGAAGGACACCCTCGGTTGGTGTAGCGTTTTTACTGCAAACAAATTTAACTTTTAGAATATAGCATAAATGAAAAAAAAAAGTAGGAATGGTTTCAGATGAAAATAGGAAATATGACTCATATAGGGGGTATAAAAACAATTGAATGAAAAATAAATTATAATAACAGCAGTTTATACTATTTTAATATAATTTTATGGTCTATTTATTTTATTTAAAAATTCTTATCAAAAAAGAGGTTACAGGTAAATTTTAGCGAATAGAAATAGATGAATATTTAGTTTTATACGTAAGGAGTGAAATTAATTGGCATATAAAGATTCGTCCGCCTATGATAATAATCTATTTTTCGAACAGTATATGAAGAGAAGGCATCGTGAAGAGAGCCCTAATATAATTATTGAAAAGCCAGCATTATTGGAGTTAATAGGAGATGTGAACGATCAGGTGATTTTGGATTTAGGCTGTGGGGATGCATCGCTTGGTATAGAATTTATAAAGAGCAATTGTCGATCATATACAGGAATTGATGGATCCAAAAATATGTATCAAAAGGCATTACAAAATCTTTATGGAACAGTAGGGGAAGTATTTCTTACGAGTATGTTAGATTATACATATCCACGAAACTCTTTTGATATCGTGACGTCACAATTAGCCATTCATTATATAGAAGATATTCACAAGTTATTTGAAAAGGTTTATGAAACATTAAAAGTTGATGGTCGTTTTATTTTCAGTGTTCAACATCCAATACTTACTTCATCTGTTGAAAGTATGACTACCAATGGAAAGAGGACAAATTGGCTTGTTGATCATTACTTTTATTCTGGTAAAAGGGTAGAACCTTGGATTGGTGAGCAGGTAATAAAATTTCATCGTACGATTGAAGAATATTTTGTTACACTACAAAAATCTGGTTTTGTTATTGAAGGTTTAAAAGAAGCAACCCCGGTGAAGGAAAATTTCAAACGTATAGAAGAATATGAGAGAAGAATGAGAATCCCGTTATTTTTATTGTTTTCATGTAGAAAGCCTTCACATTAATTAAAGAGGAAGAAGAGTGGATAAACCCATTTTTCTTCCTTTTTTTCTTATAAAAATTCTAATCATCCACTTTGCATCATTGTAAAAATATTCATACTCGCACAAAAATAATGAGAGAAAAAAATAGCATCAATCGTTATATAAAGTGTAAAAGGCTTTTACAAAAATAGAAGGAGATCAAATGAATGAAATCAACAGAAAAGAATTTTATTAAGCGCTTAAAACGGCATGAAGAGGATGCATTGGAGTACATTGTTGAACAATATTTACCTTTAGTAAAAGGCATTACACAAAAAATTCTCTCTCCTTTAAAGAACAATGGTCTTATCGATGAATGTATAAATGATATTTTTCTATCCATATGGAATCATTCTAAAAAGTTTCATGGAAACTCCAAGGATTTTAAAAAATGGATTTGTGTGATTTCAAGATTTAAATCGATTGATTATTACAGGAAAGCAACAAAGAAAAAAGAGCTAATTTCAGGAGAAATAGAAGTAAATAATGAGAAATCAGTGGAAGATGAATTAATTTTTTTAGAAAATAGGAACGAACTCATAGCCTTGATTAATCTCTTAGAGCCAATCGATCGCGAAATTTTAATCATGAAATACTTTTTAGGTTTTAAGACTGATGAAATTTCAGCAAAGCTCGGTATAACAAGATCGGCTATTGAAAACCGAATTTACCGAAGCAAAAAGAAATTATCTAAAAAAGCGACAAGCCTTACATTAGGAGGAAGTCTTATATGAAGGATATTTACGAATTGCTAACTGAAGTGGAGATAGATGAAAAAGAATTTATAGAAGTAGAAGTCAATAAAGATGAATGTTTAAAAGTAAAAAAAGCATTACAAATAGCTATTCAACAAAAGGAAAAAAAGAAGAGATGGTGGAAAAAAGCTGCAATCGCTGCCGTAGTATCTGGAATTGCAGTTACAATGGTTGGATTAACTGTTCCTTCATATGCAGGAAACATTCCAATTATTGGAGATATTTTCCGTTTTTTCGATAATAACAATGAAATTAGTAATCAACCACCAAATCAAAAAGGTGGTAAATATGAACACTATAAGGAATATTCTAATGCTTTAAATCTAGTCCAGGAAGACAATGGTATTAAATTTACAGTGAATGATGCGATATTTGATGGAAAAATTGTCACTTTAACCTATACGATTGAAAGCGCTAAAGATTTAGGGGACAATCCCCAAATTAGTTTTCCAACTATTAAAAAAGCTAAAGGAGTAGCTGGTACAGGCACGGTTTCTAGGATTGATAGGAATAAATATGTAGGAATATTGACTGCAAGTAATATTTCTGATGTAGCAGATCAAACTGTAACGATTGATTGGAGGATAGATAAAATACGAAATCTAGAAACGAATCAAGAAATAAAAGGACAATGGAAATTTAATTTTACCCTTGATTCACCAAAAAGCAACTTACTTATAGTTAATCAAAGTGTGAAAAAAGAAGGTGTTATAGCTACAATAACCAAGATAACCCTTTCACCAATGTCTTTTACTGTTTATTATGATCGAGAAGTGTTAAAAGCAATTAGAAATCAATTTGATGCGGTCGATATAGACATAGAAATAAAAGATAATCTCGGTAATAGGTATGAGGGCCAAGTTAATGGAGGCAAAGAGGAAGAAAATAAATTAACTATGAGTAAAACATTTGGGAAACTTAATGAAAATGCGAAACAACTAATTATTACCCCACATATTACATTCAGAAACTTCACGGCTGATACTTATGGTGGTGTAGAGATCTCAGAAAATGGTGACAAGAAAACGATTATCCCATCAAAAAGTAGTGGCAAAAGAAAAGAACTAGTGATGGATGAAATTATAATAGATATAAATGATTAGAGGGGCTTGTCAATTAATGGGTCTAAATCCTTAATAATCATACCCTGTTGTCATGAATTCTGTCAAATAAATGATTTTAATGGAAATTAATTGAAACTTTTTTGTTTTTTAATTCGTCATATATAGTGAATAAAACTAAATTTGGAGGAAAGAGTATGTCAAAATTAATAAAATCTTCTATTCTATGTTCACTTATTCTATTGTTTATGGTTGGTTTTAGTATAAAAAGTGATGCGAAGCAATCGATCACTTTAAAAGTGAATGGGTGGAATGAACAACTGGGATCCGAACCATTTATAGAAAAAGGGTATGTATATATTCCTCTGAGAAATGTATCGGAACTTTTAGGATATAAAGTTGATTGGGATGTTTCCAAGCGATCTGCTACTATTATTGGAATTAACAATAAATTAGTCTTAAACAGTTCTAGTAATTTAGCAATAAAAAACGGAAAATCGATGAAAATGAATCCGTCCATGAAAATGATCAATAATAAAATTTATGTCCCATTGCGATTCATTTCCGAAATGATGGGGGATCAAGTTCAATGGGAACAAAAATCAAAAACAATCTCAGTTACCAGTAAATATATTTTGGTCAAAGCAAAGTACAAAAATTCGGAGTATTGGGTGAATAAAATAAATGGAGACTTATACTTTGTAGTAGGAAGCAATCTTCCAAAAAAAATTGGCCAAACAGATTTAAAGGTTCCGATAAAAACTCAACGAGATTATCGTGTTTCTCTTGAAGCCAAACAAACACCAAAAGGAAATGTGCTTCTCAATCTCGATAATAATCACGGTGAGCCAGGATTAAGTACTGATCGATATTCTATTTATCTAAAAGATAATAAGATCATCAAGAAAACAAAAGTTTTCTATTACAATCGATGGATGGAGAATATTTCAACGGTTCAAAATAAAGTAGTTATGACAGATGGGAAGAAACTCTATGTGTATGATGATCAAACGACGAAGTTAATTACTGAGTATGACTTGGTTGCTTTAGGTGGGGAAGATGAGAATTATTTTATCGAGGGAATGGGTCAAGATTATCTATTAATTCGACCAAATCTTAAAGGTGTACTAATGCTTGTTAAACCTAATACAAAAGAAAAAGTAGAATTATATAAAGAAATCTTTAAGAATGATCCTGAAAGATTAGAGTATTTTGAAGAAAATGATACACCATATAGGGGCGATGACTTGAAATTTATAGAAGAAAAGAATGGTGTATTGTATTTTAAAACTTCAGTATTCAATGAGAAAACAGTACAATATAAATTATAAGTAAAGATGCTACCTGGTTATGTTGACAGGTAGCTTTTTTCTTTATTCAATTGCGTAATATGGATTCTGAAAGAAGAATTCAATTTTACTAGAATATTCTAAATGGAATTTTTAGATATTCTTTTTTTTATTTTTAAATTTCACATAGGTATTTGGTAATGGGTTTACCTTACAAAAAATCATAAAAATGGCAACTCAATATTTAATAAATATTTTATAATAAAATTAAAAAATAAAAGGATGTTCTCTAACATGACTGAAACAGTAGGTCAAACTATAAGTACTCTGGAAATGAATGAAAAGGCAGTTTTATCTGCTTTAGAAGTAAATTTAGCGATGATTGAATTTAGCCCAAAAGGTGAAGTGATTTGGGTTAATAATAATTTTGCTCAAGCGTTAGGCTACAAAGTGTCAGAAATGAAAAATATGTTACATAGTCAATTATGTACAGAAGAATTTAGAAATAGCGCGGAATATGCGAAACTATGGTCTGATTTAAGAATGGGTAAAAAGTTTCAGGAGAAGATACAGAGAGTTCGCAAAAATGGCCAATTATTGTGGCTCGAAGCTACTTATATTCCTATTTTAGATCAAGATGAAAAAGTTAATGCTGTTTTAAAGATTGCTACAGATATTACTGATAGAGAAAATAAAACATTACATATCATCTCTCAATTAAATCGTTTATCAGTAGAATTAGGAAATATTGTAGTAGTTCATTCGAAAGAAAATATCGAAGCACTACAATCATTAAACGAACAAACAAATAGAATAAGTGATATTTCAAAAACGATTCAACACATCTCTTCACAAACCAATATGCTTGCATTAAATGCAGCAATTGAGGCTGCACGGGCTGGACAACATGGATTGGGTTTCAAAGTAGTAGCGGATGAGGTACGAAATTTATCTAATCATGTGGACGAAGCAATAAAAAAAGTAAATGCGAATATAGAGACAATAACAAGAGAGGTTGTTAGAGTAAGCCATTTAACAGAAAAGTTACAAAATAAAGTGGTTGATACACAATCTAAAATCAGTCACACGATGGAAGAATTTGAAGGTATAACAATGGAATGAAAAAAGTATATTATTTTATTTTGAGGTTAAAGCGATTCTTTGTAGAGAATCGCTTATTTGTATTATTGAATCCTTTTTTCTTTTATGATTTTCCAAAAATTTTCTTTATGATCGAAATTGTCAAAGAGAAGATGAAGGATTTAGAAGGATTAATGTTGAAAAGAGTAAAGGAATAAAAGATTTATCTGTATTCTAATTAAGTGGATTCTTAATTTTCTTCTGTATAAAGAACCCTATTCATTACAAGGAGGTATATCAATGAAGACAGTATCCAAATATTGCTGCGTTCTATTTATGATATTACTACTACTTAATGGATGTAGTTCTTCACAAGAGAAAAAGAAGGATGCTGAAAATATGAATAAAGTAATTTCAAAATATATTATCGACCACAATAAAAATGCCTATGTAGAAACTGAAAAACAATTTGAAGTCCATAAGATATATGGAAAAACAGAAAAGAAGGGTATGGTCGATGTTTATATGTATTCACTTTATGAGGGATACAATCATGAAACGATGGCAAAACCTCAATCAGGTGGATCACGTCCAGTATTCATCCGCTTACAAAAAGATGGGGAAAAATATAAAGTAATAGATTATAAGGAGCCTAAAAGTGGAGAAAGTTTTGTCACTTCTATTAAGAAAATGTTTCCATCTGAATATGCGAAAACAACGATTAATGATAGTGATAAGGCCAAAGATTTACAAAAAATGATGGAAAAGAAAGTGAACAAATGGCTAAGTGAGTTGAAGAAGGTTGATTAAAGCAGTGTTATTTGACTTTGATGGAACATTATTAGATCGTGATGCCTCTGTGGAAAAATTTATTCATTCTCAATACAATCGATTCATTCAATACTTCGATCACATACCACAAGATAAATATACTACAAGGTTTATTGAGTTAGATGCCCATGGGTATGTTTGGAAAGATTTAGTGTATCAGCAGTTAATAAAGGAATTTCAAATTACAAAGATTTCTTGGAAACATCTTTTTAATGATTATGTAGATAATTTTAAAGATAGTTGTATTCCATTTCCGCATCTATATACAATGCTCGAAGAGTTACAAAAAAAGGCATTTAGATTAGGCATAATAACGAATGGATTTGGTCAGTTTCAAATGAATAATATTGAGGCATTAGGAATTAAATCATATTTTGATACAATTTTGATTTCAGAATGGGAAGGTTGCAAAAAACCATATCCAACCATTTTCCAAAAAGCAATGATGCGGTTAAATGTAGTTGCGAGAGAGAGCATTTTTGTAGGAGATCATCCTGTCAATGATATAAAGGCAGCACAAACTGTGGGCATGGTAGCCATTTGGAAAAAATCAGATCAGTTTAAGCATGGAGAAGCAGAATTTGTATTGGAAGATTTAAGTCAATTACCAAGGTTAATTGAAAAAATTAAAAAGGATGGTCCACGTGACAGAAATGGTTTTAATTTCTAATGGCTTCTTTACTGAGGGAATTAGAAAACAGTTTTTAGAGCAAATGGAAGAGGACGTCGAATATTATAAAGTGGGAATTATAACAACAGCATCAATTCAAAAGGAGAATAATAGATTTGCTTTAAAGGCGAAAAAGGATTTTCTGCAAATGGGATTCACGCAGGTTGGTTTTATTGATATTGAATATGATAATCTGCAACTACTGGAACAATGTCAAATCATTTATATTAACGGAGGAAATCCTTTTTATTTATTATACCAGATAAAGAAAAGTCGTACGGACATTATTTTGAGGGATTTTGCACGCCGTGGAAACATGATTATTGGAGTGAGTGCCGGAGCAGTTGTACTGGGTCCTAATATTGAAATTGTTCATTATTTTACACCAGAAATGAATAGTATAAAATTGCAGGATTTTAAAGCATTAGGATTAACTAATAAAATAATTTTTCCTCATTATGATCGTGAAGATTTATTTTTAAATTCAGAGGGTAAGTCTATTGAAGATCGGTTACAGGAATATGAATCCCTACATAACTGTAAGAATACAAGGTTAAAAGACAATCAATTTTTGATAAGCGAATATTTGATTGAATAGGAGGATTTATTCTATGGTAGGAGACTGTAGGTATGAAAATAAATTTATATCAACTAATGGATGAAATAAATACGACTATTACAAATCGCTATTGGGAGGGGTTTAAACCAGTAGCCTTCGCTATCTATAATGAGGAAAAAGTATTTTTATTTAATCATCCGAAATACGTGTCTAAGTTTTCGACATTTGTCGTGTTATCTTGGGATGATCGCTTTGTTGGCGATACTTTAATATTATTTGAGGATTATCCTACTGCGATTGTTAATTTTGATAGAATCAGTGATTTTGCAGAATTATTTTCGCTTCTTATACATGAATTATTCCATGGCTATCAGCACTTACAAGGTGAAAAGCGGTTTCCTGATGAAATACTCGGGATTACATATCCGTTAACGAGGGAAAATATTGAATTAAGAAATCGAGAAAGGATTTCACTTTATCGAGCGGTTCTTTCAAATCAAGCGGAAGAGATCATTCAATTTTTCTCTATTAGAGAAAAAAGAAAAGAGCTAATAGGGGAATATCTTCACTACGAGACATTAGTTGAAACGATTGAAGGTCCAGCATGGTATGTTGAATGGAAGGCTTATTGTGATAAATCACGGCAATCGGATTCTGATCATTTACAAAAGTATGGAAAAATGCTGATTGATCAAACAGAATCCTGCTTAAATATTAGAAGAAGTTGTTATAGTTCAGGGATGTTCATCTGCTTACTACTAGACAAACTATCACCTGGATGGCATGAAAGCTTTTTTCAATCTAACCTCTCTTTATATGAATTTTTTAGTAGGAAGATTCAATTAGAGAACAATCATTATATAGATGATGAGATTAGTAAAGAAACAGATGAGATAATTGAATTTGTAAACGATCAAAGAGAACAAGAATTTAGTCAATTCATTCATAAACCTGGTTACCATCTATTGATTGAAGGGTCCATGAAAGTAAATGCTTTTGATCCAATGAATATCGTATTAAGAGGTAAAAAAGTTTTGCATCGAAATTTTATAAAATTAATTATCAATAATGAGGAATATCTTTTTCAATATCCTGTTATAACTTACTTTAATCATAATTGGCGAAATATACATCAGCTTCATATAATTTTGAATCAAGAACCTATATCCATGAAAGATTGTTTATTAATTGATGGAGTAGGAAAAATCAAGGGTGAATATACGAAAAATAAAGATGGATATTTTTTAAGATTAAAGGATTAGTTGGTTAGAATGTCATATGGAAAAGGGGAAAAAATGAACATTTGGAAAAAACCGATTTTGTTACTCTCTGGAATCGGTATATCTTATTTAGGAAATTGGATCTATTTAATTGCTTTAAACCTTTCTATTTTAGAACTTACTGGTTCTGCAGCTGCAGTAGCCGGTCTGTATATCATTCGACCAATTGCTGTACTACTAACAAATACTTGGGCTGGCAGTGTAATTGATCGCGTAAATAAAAGATATTTAATGATTGCAATTGATTTAATAAGAGGAGTTCTCGTCTTTTGTATTCCTTTTATCGGTTCCTTATGGATCATTTATACAATTCTATTAATGATTAATATTGTCGGTTCATTTTTTGGTCCAAGTTCATCTGTTTATATAACGAAGCTAATACCTAGAGACAATCGAAAGAGATTTAATTCAATCATGAGTATGACGAATTCAGGTGCATTTCTACTTGGTCCAGCAATTGCCGGAATTCTTATCATGCATGTTGGAACGGAACTTTGCATCATTATAAATGCAGTTACTTTTTTAGTTTGTGCCTTTTTTATCTATCTTCTCCCGAATGTAGATGAGAAATCGAATAACCCACAGCTACAAATCCATTGGAAAATGATCATGAAAGATTGGATAATTGTTAAAAATTTTGCACTGAAAGCGAGGAATTTTATTATTATTTATCTGTTATTTCAGCTTGCCTTACTCATAGGTTTTTCATTAGACTCACAAGAGGTAACTTTTATTAAACAAAATATAAAATTATCTGATCGAGATTATGGAATAATTGTCAGTATAACAGGAATTGGTTCATTAACAGGTGCAGCAGTTGCGGCTATATTAGCCAAAAAATTACAACTCAAACTCTATTTAGGTGTGGGGATGCTTCTTACCTCGGTAGGTTATGTCGGGTTTTATTCATCATATAATTTTCTGACTGCTACATTAGCCTTTATATTTTTGGGCTTTTTTATGGCATTCGCTAATGCAGGGTATGCTACCTTTTTTCAAAATAATGTACCAATAGAAATTATGGGGAGATTTAGTAGTATAGCCGATATGTTTCAAGGTGTTGTACAAATTGGATTAACCCTATTATTAGGCTTATTTGCTGAATGGTTTACACTTCAATTAGTTTGTTTAATTTTCTCCATAGTTGGAACTGTATTAGCATTGGTACTATTACTTACTATTTTTATACCTTCAAAAGCAGTCTGATCTATTTTAGCAGACTGCTCTTTTTCTATAACACTTGGTAGAGAATATAGGAGGAAAAACTTAGAACATACATAATAAAAATCCCAACCATTAGTTTAACTGACTTCTTTGAAATATATAAAGCCGCCTTTAATCCACTATTTAAAAGTAACTCAATAAAAATCATGATGGATATTCCAGAGCAGAGAATTGCCAATGAAAAGAAAAAAGCTTCCATTGTAACCTCCTTATAATTTTCAGATATCTTCATTTTACTGATATAAACTTATAGTATTTAGTTTAAAATCATTAGAAATAAAGCCTCATGTAGATGATGATATCCATAAATTTGAAGGAATAACATAAAGTAATAGAGAAATTGTAAGGTGAACCATTCATTTACATATTTACGAGGTGAAAAATGAAAGAACAAATAAAAAGAACCTTTAATCAGCTTGCACATGCTTATGAAAATAGTGTCGATAAAGTTAGTCTTCATAATCGTGAGTATGAAAGACCTTCTATGCTGAGGAACATCCCAAATAATATAAGAAATATGAGAGTACTTGATGCTGGCTGTGCAGCAGGCTGGTATACAGAGCAATTAAGTAATCGTGGGGCAAGTGTCGTTGCAACAGATTTAAGTCCAGATATGGTTGCTGCGACAAAAAGACGTGTGAAACAAAAAGCTGAGGTCGTATGTGTTGATTTAGAAAAAGAGCTTCCATTTGATGATAATTCCTTTGATATGATCATTAGTTCACTAACTCTTCATTATATTAAAGATTGGGAAAAAACTTTTGGAGAGTTTCAGCGAATCTTAAAATCTAACGGAGTGTTTTTATATTCGGTACATCATCCATTCATGGATATACATATCTCACAAAATGAAGATTATTTTGCTAATGAATTATTGATTGATCGCTGGAATAAGGAAGGAAAAATAATAGAAGTACCGTTTTACCGACGTCCCTTGAACGAAATGATAAATGTGACCACTACACATTTTATCATTGAAAAAGTGATTGAACCACAACCAACCCAAGCTTTTAAAACTGAGGCTCCTGAGAAATATGAAAAATTAATGAAGAAGCCACATTTTATTATAGTTAAGGCAATTAACAAAAAATGAGCAAACTTTTAAAAAACTTCAGGGAAATTCCTGGTTCCTTAGCTATATTCTGATATTAAGAAGAAATGGATGCACAAAAAAATACAAGAATATGAATGAAGATTTTTAGAGTGTAAAGGAGAAATAGATGAATCTTTGGAAAAGAGAAATCATTAAAACGAAACGAGGAAATTTTGAAATTTTTATTGCGGGTGAGGGTAATCCAATTTGTGTAACCCATCATTATTCAGTATTTAATGAATCGGGGGATTATTTCGCACAATCCTTTATAAATAAAAACAAAGTAATTCTTGTTAATCTTAGAGAATGTGGAAATTCTGACAGTGCAAAGGAACCCTATCAGTTAAGTATGATTGAAACGGTATTAGATCTTGAAGAAATAAGACAAGGACTCGGATTTTCATCGTGGACATATGCAGGACATTCTACTGGTGGAATGATAGGTGCTTTATATGGAATTCATTTTTCATCATCCTTAGATTCATTAATTATTGTAGGATCGGCAGCCAGAGATTATTACTCTTCTACACCAGAATCTGTATATAATGAACGTCATCCTCATTTTTATAGAATGCAAGAATTAATGGATGAAATAAAGAGGGATGACCTTTCATTTTCAGATAGGGAGAAATTAATAAAAGAGAGAACACAAATATCCTTATATAAGCCTGAAAAATATGAAGATTATTTCAATGGTTCAATCAATAAAGGAACGTCTGCGAAAAGACTAAATTTCTTTAGCAGAGAGGCATTAATTTATGATATCACAAGAAAACTACCGGAAATCACATCAAAAACACTTATTTTATGTGGGAAACACGATGTTCAATGCCCTGTTAAATATTCTATCGAAATGCATCAACTTATTCCGAATTCTCAATTACATATTTTTGAACAAAGTAATCATTATCCATTTTTAGAAGAGAAGGATGAATTCGAACAAATTATTCATTCCTTTTTGAAGTAAAAAATAGAAAAACTGGAGGAATATCAATGACGATAGATTTCTACTGTGATGAAGTGTTAAGTGGAAAAACGGAAGTAGAAAAAATAGTGGAAACCGATCATACTTTAGCCTACTATCATACAAAACCTTCGTATCACATTCATATTGTGGCAATTCCGAAAAAACATATTCCCTCATTAACAAGAATAGATGAGTGTGATCAAAAGATATTGTATGAGTTAATAGATACTGTACGAAAAGTTGCTTGGAAAATAGAACAGGAGTATGGTGCGTGTAGGGTGATTACTAATTTAGGAAATTATCAAGAATCAAAGCATCTACATTGGCACATTTTATCTGGGAAACGGATATGAATACATACATTTCTGATAGAATTAAAGGAGTTACATAAATGATTATTATGATTAATGGTGCGTTTGGAGTTGGAAAGACTTCTGTTGCAAATGAGTTAGTGAAACAAATGGATAATAGCATGATTTTCGATCCAGAAGAAGTTGGCTTTATGCTGAGGAACATCATTCCAAATAAAATTAAACAAAAGGAAGCAAATACTGGTGACTTTCAGGATTTACAGCTTTGGAAAGAGTTAACAGTTGTTTTGGCCAATCGGTTGATTCAAACATACAAGATGAATCTAATTATCCCTATGACAATTCGTAAACAGGAATATCTTCATTATATAATAGATGGTTTTAAAAAGTTAAATCAGGATACCTATCATTTTTGTCTGATTGCAGAGGAAGAAACGATTTATGAAAGATTAAGAAGACGTGGGGAAGAAGAAGGAAACTGGTGCTTCCAGCAAACAAGGAAATGTATAAATGCATTTAATAAATATGACTTCGGGGAGTATATTCAGACAGATCATCTAAGTATTCCTCTCATTGTTGAAATTGTGAAAGAAAAGGTATCCCTTTGATAAAAGCTTTATTTTATTCCTTATTAAGTTAGAGTTCTGTTCTTAGTGAACTGAAATATTGCTTATATCTTAGCTGAAACATTACGTTAATAATAATTTAATAAAAAGTGCCTTAATAAAAAAGTAAATAGATTAGATGCTCTCCTTGTTCTTTTAAAGTAAAATAAAGAGGGTATTTACTGATATAAAATAGAGGTGAGCTTACATATGATAATTGAAGTCATTGCAGATACCGTTGAGGATGCAATATTAGCGGAGCAAGCAGGTGCTAATCGTATTGAACTGATAACGGGAGTCGCAGAGGGTGGTCTAACTCCTAGCTATGGTATCATAGAAGCGGTTTGTAAAGCAGTGTCGATTCCAGTGTATGTGATGATACGTCCACATAGTCGCAGCTTTTGTTATACTAATACAGAATTGAATAGTATGGTGAAGGATATACAGATTTGTAAGGAGCTTGGGGCTGCAGGGGTTGTTTGGGGTGTATTGAATACGGATGGGGATATTGATAAGGAAGCTTTGAAAAAACTGTTGGATGCCTCAAATGGGTTAGATATTACATTTCATCGGGCGTTTGATGAAGTAAATGATCAATTAGAAGCCTTAAATGTAATACAACAATATCCGGAGATTTCTCGTATACTAACATCGGGTGGCAAGGATAAAGCAATTGATGCAACTAGTGAGCTGCAACAATTGGTGAATAAGTGTGAGGGTACATCCCTTAAGATTATGGCAGGATCTGGCTTAACGCCGAACAATATTGGCTACCTTTTAGAACAAGTGAAGGTGACAGAAATTCATTTTGGCTCTGGAGTGCATCATCAATCCAGTTTTAGTTATCCAATTGATCCACAAAAAATACAAGAGATAAAAAAACTTACTATAAGGTAGGCAAATCTAAGATTACATCACTAAAGACGGTAATCTAAAAAAGTCGATTTCATGTTTTGAACTTCAATTCAATTGTTAGACAAATTAACAATTGGGCTGAGGTTCATCTGAGGAAATCGACTTTTTTTACTATACTTCATATATGGGGAGTTTATGAAATGCTGGAAATTAGTTATGCTGAGCATATGATTTTCGTTATTCAAAATAAACCCATTGGAATATCATTGATAAGTGTTTTTATGATCTTTTGCATGAAAAGGTTTAAGAAGAAGAACTTATTTCTATTATTAACGATTTCAAGTGGAAGTTGAATAAATGAGAAAAAATATACAATAAGAAGACTTTAATTACATAGATGGAACATTAAAATATACACCATCCATTTATATCAATGATGATCCTCAATATCTTTATTCAGTCAGCACTTGAGAAGCTTGCTAATGAGGGGTGGAATAAGGAAATACAAGGATTTTTTAGAGGTGATACCAAGTGACAAAAGGTGGTGAATGGAATTGATATTCTTTCAGACATCCGTATGAAATTGTACCAAAAAGCCATCATTTCCGAATGGAATGCTGAAAATGGTTAGATAACTAGACTAGGTGATTACTATAACTGATAACGAATTTATCAGTAGATATTGTTTATATTTGTCAAATGTTACATTATGAAAAACAAATCATGTACATCATTTAACATTGTGTATAATGCAATCCAAGCAAGAAAAAAGTAAACTAAGCTTAAACTTCTATTTTGGGTAAAAAACTCAAAATGACAACATCTTTTGAAAGCGTTTTCCGAATATAAAGTAATAGGGTAAATAATATATTCATATATGTATATTGGCCAATCTATTTATAAAGGAGGAATTGTCCATGACAGACAACGTGAAAATTGGACTTATTCAAGCTTCAAATGATGTAGATGGAAATGAACCCGTTGATGTTCATAAACAAAAGGCTATAGAAAAACATATTCAACTCGTTAAAGATGCAAAAGAAAAAGGTGCACAAATCATTTGTTTGCAGGAGATATTTTATGGACCTTATTTTTGTTCTGAGCAAAATACAAAGTGGTATGATGCTGCAGAAGAGATTCCGAATGGACCTACAACGAAACTATTTCAAGATCTAGCAAAGGAATTAGGAGTTGTTATAATATTACCAATTTATGAAAAAGAAGGGATTGCAACTTATTACAATACAGCCGCAGTGATAGATGCAGATGGCTCATATTTGGGAAAATATCGTAAACAACATATTCCTCATGTAGGAGTTGGAGATCAGGGGTATGGTTTCTGGGAAAAGTTTTATTTTAAGCCTGGCAATTTAGGATATCCTGTGTTTGATACTGCATTTGCAAAAGTTGGTGTCTACATATGTTATGATCGACATTTTCCTGAAGGTGCAAGACTGCTAGGTTTAAATGGCGCCGAAATTGTTTTAAACCCATCTGCAACAGTTGCGGGATTATCAGAATATTTATGGAAGCTTGAGCAACCAGCACACGCAGTTGCAAATGGCTATTATTTAGGTGCAATCAATAGAGTAGGTACAGAGGGTCCATGGAATATGGGTGAATTTTATGGTCAATCCTATCTTGTTGACCCAAGAGGGGAATTTGTAGCAATCGGTAGTCGGGACCAAGATGAAATTGTCATCGGTGAAATGAATAAAAAAATGATTAGAGAAGTACGTGATACTTGGCAATTTTATCGGGATCGCAGACCTGAAACTTATCAAGACATGACGGCTCTATTACCTTAATTATTTTTCAACAAGGGCTTTACAACTTTTCCAAACGTAAAGCCCTTTATATATATCTTCATATAGTATTTATCTTTTCCAAAGGAGGCTAAAACATAGTGACTAGAATTTCTTATGAAGATTTACAGCAGAACTTTAATGAAGTATTTCCTGGGTTAACAAATCAGGAAGCAATAGAAGAGTCGAATAGATGTTTATATTGCTACGATGCTCCTTGTATACAAGCATGTCCAACGGGAATCGACATTCCGACATTTATTAAAAAAATTGCCTCAGGAAATTTAAAAGGGTCTGCTAAAACGATTATGACAGCCAACCCTGTTGGTGCAAGCTGTTCTCGTGTTTGTCCAACTGAGGAATTATGTGAGGGGGCATGTGTACTTAATCATTCGACGAAACCAATTATGATTGGCAATTTACAAAGGTATGCCACAGATTGGGCAATTAAAAATCAACAAGTATTATTTAAACCGGGAAAGAAGAATGGTAGGAAAGTAGCAATCATTGGTGGAGGGCCAGCTGGTCTTGCTGCTGCTCGAGAGCTCGGATTATTAGGTTATAATGTGACGATTTTTGAGGCTGAAAAACATGCTGGTGGATTAAACACGTATGGAATAGTGTCTTTTAGGCTTCCACAAGATATTTCCTATTGGGAAGTAAAGCAAGTAGAAAGTCTTGATGTTGAAATAAAGACAAACACAAGAGTAGGAAAGGATATTTTAGTAAAAGAAATAATGGACAATTATGATGCTGTTTTACTTGCAATAGGGATGGCGAGTGTTCCTAATTTAGGGATTGTCGGTGAAGATTTAGACGGTGTATATGATGCGATTGACTTCGTAAAAGAAACGAAAACAAAACCTATTTCTAATACGTTTCTCGGTAAGAAGGTGGTTGTCATCGGAGCGGGAAATACAGCAATCGATGGTGCAACATGTTCCATTCGATTGGGAGCGGAAAATGTGAAGATTCTTTATAGAAGGACTATTGAGGAAATGACCGCCTATGAATTTGAATATGAATTTGCCAAGCAAGATGGGGTTGAATTTAGATGGCTTACTGCACCAAAACGGATTATCGGGAATGAAGATGGAAAGGTCATAGGGATTGAATGTATCAAAATGAAATTAGGTAAATCTGATGACGATGGTCGTGCTCGCCCGATACCAATTGAAGGATCCGAATTTATATTAGAAGTAGATGCTGTTATAAAAGCAATTGGACAATCAAGATACAATCAGTTAATTGAAGAATTTCAACTTGAACATAATAGTGGCGTAGTAAAGATTGATCAGCAAACTTATCAAACGTCTAATGCAAAAGTCTATGCATGTGGAGATGTCATCTTTGGAAAGGGTCAAGGTGAAGCGATGGTTGTATCAGCTGCACAGCAAGGAAAAGACGCAGCATATGCAATCCACAAGCAATTAAGCAAAACTTCCGCAGAGACTGCTTAGTTTGGACAATATAGCATATCTTTAAAAAGGGCAGGAGGTAAGGAAATGGCAGATTTACAGATTAATTTAGCAGGAATTCAATCACCAAACCCATTTTGGTTAGCTTCTGCTCCTCCAACTAACTCTGGTTATCAAGTTCAACGAGCATTTGATGCAGGTTGGGGAGGAGCAGTTTGGAAAACATTGGGTGATCCCATTCTAAATGTTTCATCACGTTTTGCAGCTGTTAGTTTTAATGGTCAAAAGGTAGCAGGTTTTAATAATATCGAACTCATAACTGATCGACCTTTAGAGGTTAATTTACAAGAAATCTATGAAACTAAAAAAAGATTTCCTAATCATGCAATTATTGCTTCGCTGATGGTGGAACCTAAGCAGGAAAAATGGCATGAAATTGTAAAAAGAGTTGAGGATGTTGGTGTGGACGGACTGGAACTAAATTTTGGTTGCCCACATGGTATGGCCGAAAGGGGGATGGGATCTGCTTCTGGTCAAGTTCCAGAGCTTGTTGAAAAACAAACTTATTGGGTGAAGGAAGCCGCTCAAACACCTGTTATAGTAAAGCTAACTCCGAATATTACAGATATTACTGTTACTGCTCAATCCGCAGCAAATGGTGGTGCGGATGCAATCAGTATGATAAATACAATTAATAGTTTAGCAGGAGTGGATATTCATACATGGAATACGATTCCACATGTTGCTGGAAAAGGTGCCCATGGAGGATATTGTGGTCCTGCAGTTAAACCAATTGCTCTTAATATGGTTGGGGAATGTGCACGCAATCCTAGAATCAACATTCCGATATCTGGTATAGGTGGAATTTCAAGCTGGCAGGATGCAGTGGAGTTTATGCTAATGGGAGCAACGGGAGTTCAAGTTTGTACAGCAGCAATGCATCATGGATTTAGGATTGTAGAGGATATGATTGAGGGACTAGATCATTACTTAGATGACAAAGGAATATCCTCTGTAATGGACTTAATAGGGAAGTCAGTAGAAAAATATTCCGATTGGGGAAATCTCGACTTAAATTATAAAATCGTCGCGCGGATAAATAACGATATATGTATTAATTGCAATAAATGCCATATTGCCTGTGAAGATACATCCCATCAATGTATTGATATGTTAAAAGATGAATCAGGAAAAGGATATTTACAGGTACGTGAAGATGACTGTGTAGGTTGTAATCTTTGTTCTATCGTATGTCCAGTTGATGGGGCAATTGACATGGTTGAAATTCCAAGTACGCTTCCACCAATGACATGGAATGAACGTCAAGCTGCTCTTGGAGCTGTTTCATGCAATGTAAATGTTGTAAATAAATAGATAAAAGCAATAGAAAATGGGGTGTTTAAAACATGAAAAAAGTGATTAAAAATGGAACAATAGTGACGGCAACAGATCAATTTCAAGCAGATATTGAGATTGAAAATGGTGTAATAAGTTTAATAGGAGAAAATCTTTCTACACAAGGATCTGAAGTAATTGATGCTAAAGGATGCTATATTTTCCCGGGTGGCATTGACCCCCATACACATCTCGACATGCCCTTTGGCGGAACAGTGACTAAGGATGATTTTGAAACAGGGACCATTGCAGCCGCTTATGGAGGAACAACCACAATCATTGACTTTTGTTTAACAAATAAAGGGGAACCGTTAAAGAAAGCGATTGACACATGGCACGCAAAATCCAAAAATAAGGCGGTAATTGATTATGGATTCCACCTTATGATTAGTGAAGTGAATGAAGACGTATTAAATGAACTTCCTTCGATCATTGATAATGAAGGAATCACTTCATTTAAAGTATTTATGGCGTATAAAAATGTTTTTCAAGCGGATGATGAGACATTATTCCGTACACTTATTGCAGCAAAAGAACTCGGAGCACTCGTTATGGTACATGCAGAAAACGGAGATGTCATTGATTATTTGACGAATAAAGCGCTAGAGAATGGCAATACTGAACCAATTTATCATGCGCTTACACGGCCACCTGAAATTGAAGGAGAAGCAACGGGTAGAGCGGCAACATTTACTGGACTCGCAAACTCTCAGCTATATGTAGTACATGTATCATGTGCTGATGCTGCAAGAAAGATTGCAGAGGCTAGAGATAAGGGAATTGATGTTTGGGGTGAAACTTGTCCACAATATTTGGTTTTAGACCAATCCTATTTAGAAAGACCAAATTTTGAAGGGGCTAAATATGTTTGGTCTCCACCATTACGTGAAAAATGGAACCAAGAAGTTCTATGGAACGCTTTAAAAACAGGGCAACTTCAAACCATTGGTTCGGATCAATGTTCATTTGATTTTAATGGGCAAAAAGATTTAGGAAGAGATGATTTTTCAAAAATTCCTAATGGGGGACCAATTATTGAGGATCGTTTAAGTATTCTCTTTTCTGAAGGGGTTAAAAAGGGAAGGATTTCCTTAAATCAATTTGTAGATATAACATCCACGAGAATTGCGAAGCTATTCGGATTATATCCGAAGAAAGGTACGATTGCCGTTGGAGTGGATGCCGATGTTGTTATCTTTGATCCTACAATAGAAAGGGTCATTTCTGCTGAATCTCACCATATGGCGGTAGACTACAATGCTTTTGAAGGAATGAAAGTAATAGGAGAACCTGTTTCTGTACTTTCACGAGGAGAATTTGTTATTCGAGATAAAAAGTTTGTTGGAAAGATTGGTTCAGGACAGTATTTGAAACGAGCAAAATATGGTGAAAGAAATCATACGAATGAGAGTGAATCATTAACGATGTAACAGCCTTTTATTTAAAATAAAATATATCGATCTGTAGGATCAATTTTAATAGTAATTTGGGGGAGGCAAATGTTTACATGTGCTCTCCCCAAAAAAAATAATCCATTGACAAGGATTTTTTACGCTTGCATTATTCAGAATATTATGAATACATTTCGAGAAATGAGGTGTAACAGATGAATAATAAGGATAGTTATTTGAAATCACCAGATTTATTGCCTATTAGCTCAGAGGAAAGAAATATAGGACCAAAGGGCTTCGCTGTTATTTGGGTAGGGATGGCTGTTGTATTAGCTGCTTTTGCAATTGGAGGTTCTGGTGTTCAAAGTTTACCACTTGGATGGGTAATTGTTGCAACTCTAATAGGATCCGTAGCTATCGGCATATTTATGACCATTATTGGTGATATCGGTGTAGAACATGGATTATCGTTTCCGGTTTATATGAGGGCCCCATTTGGCACGATCGGTACACATATTCCTTCATTAGTACGTGGTATTACTGCAGCCTGTTGGTTCGGCTTGAACACATATTTCGGTGCAACAGCAATGAATGGAATATTAAATATTTTGTTTGGTTTTAATAACTGGTTTATTTGTTTTATTGTATTTGCAGCACTTCAACTTATTAACACTGCACTTGGTATTAAAGCAATCGAAAGATTTGCCGACTTAGCTGCACCAACCATTATCTTAATTTCTGCGTGGATGTATGCCTCTTTGTCGGATCAAGCTGCAGAACAAGGAAGGGAAATTTGGTCATGGGTGGAAAGTCCAGTAACAGGTGGTGCAGCTTTTACAGCCTTTATGGTAGTTGTGATGAGTAATATGGGATTCTGGGCAACTTTAGCAGCTGATATGCCATCCTTATCACGTTTTTTCAAAGCACCAAAAAACGAAAGAAACTGGTTTAAACGTAATAAATCACAAATCGTTGGAAGTATTATTGTTATGCCAATTGTCAATACATTTATGATCATTATTGGTGCCGTATCTTATATTGCTGTTTCAAATTTTGATCCAGTTGTTGCCCTTCAGGAGGCAGCGAGCGGATTTATCTTGGGTATTTTGTTATTAATGATTGTATTTGCCCAATGGTCAACAAATACATCTGCAAATGTAATACCTGCAGCGACCATTTTTTCTAATGTAGGTGGTCCAAAAGTACCTTTTTGGGCAGCAGTTCTCATTGCGGGGATTATTGGTATTGCGGTCCAACCGTGGAGCTTATTTGATGTTATTGTGCCTGCTTTACTCATTATCGGAGGAATATTGTCGTCAATAGTAGGTATATTGTTTACAGATTACTATTTAATTAGAAAAAGGAGAGTGAATGTCAACGATTTATTTGTAGGGAATGGTCAATATAAATACATGAATGGGTTTAATTTGGCAGGAATGATTGCATGGATTATTGGGGGAATCGCTTCATATTTTCTCTCAAGCTATTCATTTATCGTGGGCTTTCTTGTAGGTGCCGTAATTTATTATATATTAGGTAAATACTGGTGGTTTAAAAAGTACAAACAAGCAGAAATTGAAGACCCAAGTGATGAAAAATATTTAGGGATTACGGTTGGTCGTGATTGGGAAATTTCAGAAGTGGAAGAAGTGGTTGTTGTACCTGAAGATTTGAATCCACAAATATAAAATCACATTTTTTATGGAAAGAGAGGTTATTATTTTGTCTGAGTATCAAGAGTTTTTACAAGAAAGAGATCGAATTGATTTTTTAGTGGAAAAAGGTTTCAAAATAAAAAATATCACTGAGAATTTAAGTGGTGCTTTTGTAGAATTTGAAAAAACTTTAGATTCAGAAATAGAAAATGAAACATTACACATCTTAACAGCTGATGCAAGAAAATACTTTTCAGTAGTTTTAATCAACCAACAAAAAGAGAAAATATAACACGTTGAAAAGACATATCCCTTAAGTATTGGATACTTAAAGGATATGTCTATTTTTATTTGCAATCAAATACCTGTAAAGGATTTTATTCAATTATATCGAATAGTATATAAATACAGACCCTATATTCTTCTTAGATCCTTAATAAAAGATCAAATATTCTACTCAATTTTTAGAGGTGATATGAAATTGAAATCTTATATTACGGTAAAGGATATTTTACAAAGAAAACATTTTGAGATGATTGAGGTTATTGCAGGAAAAGAGGGTTTGAATCGCCTAGTTAAATGGGTACATGTTGTAGAAGTTACTAATATTCGTAACCTTCTAAATGGTAATGAATTAATTTTATCAACAGGAGTAGCTTGGAAGGAAAAAAAGGAATATTTTATCTCTGTATTAGAACAACTAATCGACTCATCGGCAGCTGGACTATGCATTGAAATTGGTACATACACTTCCTCGATTCCACCAGAAATCATTGATGTTGCGAATGAGCACAAATTTCCTATTATCCTCTTTCACAGAGAAGTACCATTTGTAGAAATCACTCAAGATATTCACTCACTTCTAATCAACCATCAATATCAAATGATCGCAGATCTTGAAAAATACTCCCAAACATTAAGTAAAAAACTACTAACGATTGATCATTACAATGAAATCCTCAAATATATTCAACATTATTTACAAGTTCAAGTGATTATTGTATTTAAGAATAAGGATATTCAATTCATCCCAAATGTATTAGATCAGGAGAGAAAAAAGTTATTGCAACTAGTTGAAAAAAATGAAAATAACCAACACTTAACTGCTAATTCATATTCAATTGCAAGTATTCCGATACATCTCTTAGGAAGTAACTATGCACAATTAATTATTACCTCCGACGAGCGTTCTTTAACAGAATTCGATCAGCTAATACTTGATCGTACTGCAACAGCTCTTGCTCAATTGATATTAAGAGATCTCTATGTGGAAGAAAAGAGTAGAGCAGAAGAAGTAGAATGGCTATCAAGGTGGTTAGAAGGTGATCAAACTGAAGATGATATTCATGAATATTTAGCCTACCAATCATCCACCATTAAACCAAAAGGAGCAAATGTCTGTATTTGCAGGCTTGAAAATTTTCAAAACCTCAGCAATATAGATTTAACTTATTTAAAACTATTTTATAAATCGATATTTGAACAACAGGGTTTTACTCTTTTTGCTATAGAAAGAAAGAATAGCATCATCTTTATTATTCTCAATGAAAGAAATGTCTCATCTTGGAAAAAAAGAATGAAGGAAGCGATTCAGAGATTGAAAAATTCTAATCCTTCAATGATAGATCAACATCCAATGCCTTTTATTGGAATAGGTAAATATGTTACAGATTTAGTGAATATAAATAGAAGCTATGAAACTGCATTAGAAACGATCCGAATACAGGAAAGATTATCGAATTCTTCTGATTTCTATTTTTATGATGATCTCCATATTTATCGTTTAATTTCTTTAATTAATCGTCACTTAGATTTGAATGAAATTGTACTTGAGTATTTGGAACCAATTATAGATTATGATAAGAAATATAATGGAAAGTTAATGCAAACATTAAAAACATATTTAGCATGCAACGGATCCAAACAAGAAACCGCGAAACGGCTTTTTATTGTTAGACAAACTTTATATCATCGCATACAAAAACTGGAGAAATTATTAGGGAAAGATTTTATGAACCCAGAAAAGAGAATAGCAATTGAAGTAATGATATTATCTTATGAATTCCTACAATCTTCAAAAAAACTTAAACACGCTGAACATGAAGCCTATTAGTAAACCCTAATAGGTTTTTTGGTTGGCATTTTTTCAAAAATTGCTATTTAGGTAATTTTTTAAGTAAGGCTGTTTTCTAGCCCAACTATTGGCTTTTACCGAATAAAGGACTCTAGCTGGTCATATGAAGTTACTCAGTAAAATGAAACGTGTAGTGGCCTTCAGTCGATAGTTATAACTTTATTTCAATAGCAACAATGTTTTAGAAAAGACCCTAAATGAAAAGTTAAAGAATAAGAATTTCATTATTTCACTGAGAAAAAACAACAAACTAACATGAAATATCAAATTAAATATCTTTTTGTCCCACTGAAGTTGAAAGTATGCCTATATGTATGGTGAAAATCTTCTTGTTAGAGGGCATTGAAGACATTGTTCATAATGTGGAAAAAACAAACTAAGATATTTTACAGTATGTCTAATGAAAACACTTACAAATTAAGTAATAATTCTAATAGGATAACTCTTTTTTATATCCCTACTGTTCCTTATGCTTATTGTTCCATTTTTAAATAGACGATAAGAAGTGATAAGAACACTAGCCATCTTATTTTTTCCTTAAGTTTATACAAGCAGAAGGAAAATATTTTTAGAAATAATTATGCTTTTTACAAAGGAGGAGGCTAAGAAATTATGACTGTGTTAAAAAAAGAAACTACAGTACTTAAAAATTTTATAAACGGTGAATGGATAGATGCAAATAGTAATGAAACTTTAGATGTTCCCAATCCTGCTACAGGTGAGGTAATAATTAAGGTTCCAATTTCTTCAAAGGAAGATGTTGATAAAGCAGTACAGTCAGCAAAAGAAGCCTGGAAGACTTGGAAAAACACTCCTGTTCCAAAACGCGCTAGAATTTTATATAAATATCACTATTTATTATCAGAAAATCATGAAAAGCTTGCCAAACTGGTTGTTCAAGAAAATGGAAAAGCCTATAAAGAGGCATACGGAGAAGTTCAACGGGGAATTGAATGTGTGGAATTTGCTGCTGGTGCTCCTACCTTAATGATGGGAGAAAGTCTTTCGAATATTGCAGAAGAGATTGACTCAGAAATGTTTCGTTACCCTCTAGGAGTAGTTGCTGGCATAACACCTTTTAATTTTCCAATGATGGTACCGCTTTGGATGTTCCCATTAGCTATTGCTTGTGGTAACACCTTTGTCCTTAAGCCTTCTGAACGCACGCCTATTTTAGCAAATGAATTAGTAAAATTGTTTACTGAAGCAGGAGCTCCAAAGGGTGTGTTAAATATTGTTCATGGAGCACATGATGTAGTAAATGGATTACTCGATCATGATGATGTCCGTGCTATTTCATTTGTTGGTTCCCAACCAGTAGCTAAATATGTGTATGAAAGGGCAGCTGCTGCGGGCAAAAGGGTTCAAGCATTATCTGGTGCGAAAAATCATCATATTGTAATGCCTGATGCAGATATGGAAAAGGCCGTATCCCATATTATTAGTTCTGCTTATGGTAGTGCTGGCCAACGCTGTATGGCTTGCAGCGCGGTTGTCGTTGTTGGTGATGGAGATGAATTTGTCCAGAACCTTAAAGAACGTGCAGATGAACTCATTATAGGGAATGGATTAGATGATGAAGTATTACTAACTCCAATAATTAGAGATTCACATCGTCAAAAGGTTTTGGATTATATCAAAATCGGCTTAAAGGAAGGGGCAACATTAATTAGGGATGGTCGAAAAGAAATGAATGAAAAAAATGTAGGAACTTTTTTAGGACCTACTATTTTTGATCAAGTTACCCCTGATATGACAATAGCAAAAGAGGAAATTTTCGCTCCGGTTCTATCATTATTAAGGGCGAAGGACTTAGAAGAGGGTTTAGAGTATATCCGTAAATCACGTTTTGGTAATGGAGCAACCATTTATACAAAAGATGCTAAGGCGGTTCGCCAATTTCGAGAAGAAGCAGATGCTGGTATGTTGGGAATTAATGTAGGTGTTCCTGCAACTATGGCCTTTTTCCCATTCTCTGGATGGAAAGATTCTTTTTATGGAGATCTTCATGTGAATGGAAAAGATGGCGTTAATTTCTATACGAGAAAGAAGATGATTACATCACGATTTGATTATTAATAAGATGGGAGTAGATTGAATGGAAAAATTAAAAGAAACCGGAGACTTTCTAACAAAGGACAAAGAACTTCTTTGGCATTCGATGAAACCTTATAATCCTGATGCTACAATGATTGCTCAAACGGCTGAAGGATCGTGGGTTACTGATCATCATGGGAATCGCTATTTAGATGCAATGAGCGGATTATGGTGTGTAAATGTCGGTTATGGAAGAACAGAGCTAGCAGAAGCCGCTTATGAGCAGTTAAAAGAAATGGCTTATTTTCCACTAACCCAAAGCCATACTCCTGCTATTAAACTAGCAGAAAAGTTAAATGAATTACTAGAAGATGAATACGTAATTTTCTTTTCAAATAGTGGTTCTGAGGCGAATGAAACTGCCTTTAAACTTGTTCGGCAATATCATCAGCAAAAAGGTGATCATGGACGCTACAAGTTTATTTCCAGATATCGAGCATACCATGGTAATTCCATGGGTTCACTAGCTGCTACTGGGCAAGCTCAAAGAAAATTTAAATATGAACCATTAGCACCAGGATTTATTCATGTTAGTCCTCCTGATTTATATCGAGATGATGACAGAGCTGATGATAAGCCAGCGGAGCTGAAGTCTGTAAAAGAAATGGATCAGGTCATGACTTGGGAGTTAAGTGAAACGATTGCCGGAGTTATCATGGAACCGATAATTACAGGTGGTGGTGTGATCGTTCCTCCCGATGGCTACATGGCTGGAATAAAAGAAGTATGTGAAAAGCATGGAGCTTTACTTATTGTAGATGAAGTGATTTGTGGATTTGGAAGAACGGGAAAAGCATTTGGTTATATGAATTATGGAGTAAAACCAGATATTATTACGATGGCAAAGGGGATTACTAGTGCATATCTACCTTTATCAGCTACAGCTGTGAAGAAGGATATCTATGAAGCGTTTAGCGGCTCAGCTGAATATGATTATTTCCGTCATATTAATACCTTTGGTGGCAACCCCGCTGCATGTGCACTAGCAATAAAAAATCTTGAAATTATGGAACGAGAAAGTCTATTTAGTCGTTCCTACGAGTTAGGTGAACAATTAAAACAGAGCCTGACTTCAGCGTTAGCAAATCATCCGTTGGTTGGGGATATTCGGGGCAAAGGACTACTGGTTGGTGTGGAACTTGTAAAGGACAAATCATCCAAGGAACCATTAGAAGTGGAACTAGTTAATAAAGTAATTGCTGGGTGTAAACAAAAAGGAGTGATAATTGGAAAAAATGGTGCTACTGTTGCAGGATTTAATAATGTGCTAACACTTGCCCCACCTTTAAATATTAAACTGGAAGACTTAGAATTAATCATCGATACATTAACTGAGGAAATAAAATCTTTATAGTCCAATTAAAACACTCGTAATTTTCTCTATATTACGGGTGTTTTAAAGCATTATACCTCGCAACTATGAAAATAGCTCTTTACTTAAATAATCTTGGCTTTGTAGATAATCTTTTAACCAATAAAAATAGGTTTGAGGAACGACAAGTCTTTCACTCCACTGAGAAAAGAGCTGAAAACTAAATAAGAACGATGAACCTTTATTAGGTGTAAAAGTTGGTAGCAGAGCTATTACACAAAAGCAACATACTATCCAAAAACAGCTATAATAAATGAATGAGGGTGAATATGGATGACTACTCGAACATTAATAATTAATCAACATCGGTTGAAAAAAAGGATTAATGCTTTAGCTGAAATTGGTAAAATTGGCGAAACAGGTGTATGTCGGCTAACTTTATCTAATGAAGATAGACAAGCGGTAGAAACAGTGAAGAAGTGGATGGAAGAAGCTGGCTTAACAACAAAGATTGATCATTTTGGAAATCTAATTGGTCGATATGAAGGTAAAAATCCTGACGCCCCTATATTAATGTTAGGTTCACATATAGATTCTCAACCTTATGGCGGTCGGTTTGATGGTGTTATTGGGGTTCTAGGAGCACTGGAAGTTGTCCAAACTATGAAAGAAAACATGATTATTCCGTCAATACCTATCGAAGTGGTGGCATTTTCTGATGAAGAAGGTTGTCGTTTTAATAAAGGATTATTCGGAGTAAGAGGGATACTTGGAAAGCTTGAGGAAGATGAGCTTGATAGAACAGATAAAAATGGGATTTCAAGAAGAGAAGCATTAATTCAATTTGGATGTGATCCTGATAAATTAGCTGACTCCGTTTATCCGCCTAATAGTATTGCAGCTTTCCTAGAAATGCATATTGAGCAAGGTCCGATATTAGATGTAATGGAGAAACCAATTGGTATTGTTACTGGTATATCCGGTCCCTTATGGTTAACAATTGAACTTGAGGGATTTGCGGGGCATGCCGGATCTGTACCTATGAAAATGAGAAAAGATGCACTAGTCGGGGCAGCCAAGATAATTGTCGCTCTTAATGAAATTGCCAGTCAAGATCCAGATTCACCCACAGTTGGAACAGTCGGTAGCATGAATGTATTTCCAGACTCTCGTAATATCATACCTGAAAAAGTTAGTTTCACAGTAGACTTAAGAGATATTGATATAAATCGAAGAAATCAGTTAGAAGAACAATTGAGAGAGAAAATAAATAGTATTGCAAATGAACATCAGCTGTCTTATAAAATTACAGAGGATACAAATAGTGAACCACGTTATTGTTCTGATCGGATTATGTCAATTATGAGAACAGAATGTAAACAAATGGGACTTGATCCCGTTGAATTAATGAGTGGGCCGTTTCATGATTCACTAGCTATGTCCTATATATGTGAGTATGGAATGATTTTTGTACGATGTAAAGATGGAATAAGTCATAATCCAAAAGAATTTGCGACATTTGCAGACATTTCATTAGGAACAGAATTATTGTACAAAACAACATTAAAGTTAATGGAAAAAATGAATAAATGATAAAGAAGGTCATTGTAAAAGGTACATACAATGACCTTCTTTATCATTTGCTTTTTCTTTTACTATTAATAATTTTTTAAAGGACAAAGTTGAACATAAGGCTGTTTCCGTAATGTAAATTGTTTTTGTAACAGCTATTATAGAAACAAAGTTTGAGAAAAGAGCCAGAAGAAAAAATCGTTGATAAAAGGTTTTAAAAGTTCTTGTATGTAAATAAATAATGTGCTATCCTGAATGTGGAAACGGTTACACAAAGAGGTGAGCCATATGGTTACAATACGAGATGTAGCGAAAGCAGCTGGGGTTTCAGTTGCAACGGTTTCGAGAGTATTAAATGAAACCGGTTACGTACATGAAGATACAAGAAACACAGTGAATGAAATGATTAAACAATTAAATTATAGTCCAAATGAAGTAGCCCGTTCATTGTATACAAAAAAATCGAGGTTAATTGGACTTTTACTTCCTGATATTACAAATCCATTCTTCCCTTTATTAGCTCGAGGAGTGGAAGATGAAATGAGACTTCATGATTATCGTTTAATATTTGGAAATACAGATGAAGATGCAGAAAAAGAACAAGATTATATACAAACGTTCCAGCAAAATAATGTTATTGGATTAATTTCTATGACAAATACTTTAAGTAAAAAAGTGTATCAAGATTTATCAATTCCCGTTGTTTTTCTTGACCGTACTTCTAGTGGTTATCCTTCAGTTTTTGCAGATGGGAAAGAAGGAGGTAAACTCGCAGCTATGGAAATGGTTAAAAGAGGCAGTAAACGGATTACTTTAATAAAAGGTCCAGGCCATTTGCAAACTGCAGTTGACCGATTTCAAGGAGCTTTAGAGGTATTAAGTACTTCTGATATAAATTTTTATGTGATGTCTACAACATCTTTCTCATTTAAAGATGCGGAAACATGGGCCAAGGATTTATTCGAAAAATATCCAGATACCGATGGTGTTATAGCTAGTAATGATATAGTTGCAACGGCAGTTATACATGAGGCATTACGAATTGGTAAAAAAATACCTGATGAAATTCAAGTAATTGGATTTGATGATGTTCCACATAGCAGCTTATTATTTCCTCCACTATCGACGATAAGACAACCGGCATATGAAATGGGAAAAGAAGCAGCACAGCTTCTAATTAAGCTAATGAAAAATGAAAAGTTGCAGAAGAAAAATATTCAATTACCGGTTACATTTATTAATAGAGATACTACCAGAAAGGTTGATGAACATGTCTAAAATTGTTGTCATTGGAAGTTCTTCAATGGACTTAGTTGTAACTGCACCAAAGAGACCTATTGCAGGGGAAACGATTATTGGTGAATCATTTAAAACAATTCCAGGCGGGAAGGGTGCAAATCAAGCAGTTGCCTCATCCCGCTTGGGTGCTGAAGTAATAATGATAGGTCGTATCGGTGATGATAATTATGGAGAAGTTATATTAGAAAACTTACAAAAAAATAATGTTGATACAAAGTATGTGGAACCGGTTACCGGCGAAAAAAGTGGAACCGCTCATATTATTTTAGCTGAAGATGACAACAGTATTATTGTTGTAAAAGGTGCAAATGATTATGTAACTCCCGAATATGTTGAAAATGCATTAGATGTTATTAAACAGGCAGATATTGTTTTAATCCAACAGGAAATACCAGAGGAAACGGTCGAGTATGTTGCAAATATATGTAATGAATTAAATGTTTCACTTCTATTAAATCCTGCTCCTGCTAGAAGACTAAGTCAAAATATTATCGATAAAGCTAGGTATATTACACCAAATGAGCATGAGGCATCTTTGTTATTTGAAGGCTTAACAAAGGAAGAGGCTTTAAGGAAATATCCAAATAAATTATTTATTACAGAAGGAAAAAACGGTGTTCGTTATTTTAACGGACAAAGTGAAGTTCTTATTCCCTCATATCAAGTTGAGGTAGTGGACACAACTGGTGCTGGAGATACCTTTAATGCAGCTTTTGCTGTGGCACTCTCAGAAAGAAAAAATATAGATGACAGTATTCGTTTTGCCAATCGGGCAGCTTCTCTTTCTGTTACAAAATTTGGTGCTCAGGGCGGGATGCCAATTCGTACAGAAGTAGAAGGAAGTATGGAAGCATGAAACTTAAAGGCATATTAAATAGTCATATATCAAAAGTATTAGCTGATCTTGGTCATACCGATTATATTGTTATTGCTGATGCAGGCTTGCCTGTACCTCAAGGAGTATTGAAGATTGATCTTGCATTACGATTGGGTGTTCCTAGTTTTGAAGAAGTAGTTTCAGTAATCAAAGACGATATGAGAATTGAAAAAGTAACTTTAGCAAGTGAAATCAAAACGCATAATCTCACAACATATCAGTATATGAAAGAGCAATTTAGTTGCGAAAATATAGAATTAGTTGCCCACGAAAAATTCAAAGAATTAACCCAACATGCTAAAGCTATTATTCGCACAGGGGAAGCTACACCATATGCGAATTGTATTTTGCAATCAGGTGTTATTTTTTAGTATAAGTACTTGTCACAGATTCATCTGATTATAATAATCGAACACATTCATTTAACAGAGGTGAAAAATGATGCAAATTTCCATGCAGAACATTCACAAAGCATTTGGTACGAACCAAGTGCTTTCGGGTGTTAACTTTGAACTACAACATGGAGAAGTACATGCCCTTATGGGAGAGAATGGTGCGGGTAAATCAACATTGATGAATATTCTTACTGGTCTCCACCGTTTGGATCAGGGGAAAATAATAGTTGATGGAAACGAAACGTATTATTCGAATCCAAAGGAAGCTGAAAAATATGGCATTACTTTTATCCATCAAGAACTAAATATTTGGCCAGATATGACCGTTTTAGAAAATTTATTTATTGGGAAAGAGCTTAAATCCTCATTAGGATTTTTAAAAACGAAGGAAATGAAAGCGCTGGCAAAGGAGCAGTTTAAAAAACTGTCTGTTACGATTCCGCTTGATCAGGAAGCATCCCAATGTTCTGTTGGACAACAGCAAATGATTGAAATAGCAAAGGCGTTGCTAACTGATGCGAAGGTCATTATTATGGATGAACCAACAGCTGCCCTAACGGAACGAGAAATTCAAAAATTGTTCGAGGTCATTGCTTCTCTAAAAAAAGAAGGGGTGTCAATCGTTTATATTTCTCATCGAATGGAGGAAATATTTTCTATATGTGATCGAATCACAGTCATGAGAGATGGGATAACAGTAGATACGAAGCCTATACCAGAGACTAACTTTGATGAAGTAGTCAAAAAAATGGTAGGTCGTGAATTGACAGAAAGATATCCCGAGCGAACTCCTAATTTAGGAAAAACAGTGTTACAAGTGAAAAACTTTTCTAGAAAAGGTGTATTTGAAAATGTTAGCTTTTCTGTTCTCTCCGGTGAGATTTTAGGTGTGTCTGGATTAATGGGAGCAGGTCGAACAGAGATTATGAGAGCGATTTTTGCATTAGATAAATTCGATTCTGGTGAGTTATGGATGAACGGGAAAAAAGTCAATGTAAAGACCCCATATCAAGCCATCGAACAGGGGATTGGTTTTATCACAGAGGACCGAAAGGATGAAGGATTAGTTTTAGATTTCTCTATCCGTGATAATGTCGTATTGCCTAGCTTAAAAAGTTTTGCACCGAAGGGCATTATTAAGGATAAAAATGAACAAACATTTGTGGAAATGCTCGTTAAACGATTAACAGTTAAAACTGAATCCATTAATTCTCAAGTAGGCAGTTTATCTGGAGGCAATCAACAAAAAGTAGTTATTGCAAAATGGGTAGGGATTGGTCCAAAAGTACTTATTATGGACGAGCCAACAAGGGGAGTTGATGTAGGAGCGAAAAGAGAAATTTATCAATTGATGAATGAACTAACTGATAGAGGCGTTGCGATTATCATGGTTTCATCGGAACTTCCAGAAATTCTCGGTATGAGTGATCGAATCTTGGTCGTACATGAAGGGAAAATCAGTGGTGAATTAACAAAAGCAGAAGCTACACAAGAAAATATAATGACATTAGCAACAGGAGGTCAGTAGGATGAAGACAGTTAGCGATGGGAAATCAATGAGTCGAGCAAATCATTTAGATAATATTATGCAAAAACTTGGTCCATTACTCGGATTTATTATTTTAGTAGTAATCGTATCTATTTTAAATCCAAGCTTTTTACAACCTTTAAATATTTTGAATCTATTAAGACAAGTTGCCATTAATGCTTTAATAGCATACGGTATGACATTTGTAATTTTAACCGGAGGCATTGATTTATCGGTTGGATCAATATTAGCATTATCAAGCGCATTAATGGCTGGGATGATGGTTTCTGGTTTAGATCCAATTCTAGCTATAATAATTGGTTGTTTACTTGGTGGAATAATGGGAATGGTTAACGGTTTATTAATTACAAAAGGAAAAATGGCTCCATTTATTGCTACATTAGCAACAATGACAGTATTTCGTGGTTTAACGCTCGTGTATACTGATGGAAATCCGATTACAGGCTTAAGTGATAGCCGACTATTTCAATTATTTGGTCGTGGTTACTTTTTAGGAATACCAGTTCCTGCAATTACTATGATTATTGCATTTATTATATTATATATCATTTTACAGAAAACCCCATTTGGTCGTAAAACTTACGCCATTGGTGGGAATGAAAAAGCAGCACTTATCTCTGGAATTAAGGTTCCTCGTGTAAAAATTATGATTTACTCACTAGCAGGGCTGTTATCTGCGTTGGCAGGTGCGATCCTGATTTCTCGTCTAGACTCTGCACAACCAACAGCGGGAACTTCATATGAACTTGATGCTATCGCAGCAGTTGTATTAGGTGGGACAAGTCTTTCAGGAGGTCGTGGGAAGATCTTCGGTACCCTAATTGGGGCATTAATTATTGGTACATTGAATAACGGGTTAAATTTACTTGGTGTTTCATCATTTTATCAAATGGTCGTTAAAGGAATTGTTATTCTTATAGCCGTTTTACTTGACCGCAAAAAAGCAGCATAGGAGGGGTATGTAATGAAAAAAATCTTAGTATTAATGATGGCCTTATCCATGATTCTATTAGGGGCATGCTCGATGCAGCCACCCGAATGGGCTAAACCATCTAAAAAGAGCAATTTAAAAAATATTAAAATAGGATTATCGGTTTCTACTTTAAACAATCCCTTCTTTGTTTCATTAAAGGATGGTGTTTTAAAGGAAGCGAAGGCAAAAGGAATGCAAGTGATCGTTATAGATGCACAAAATGACTCTGCAAAACAAGTAAATGATGTTCAGGACTTGTTACAGCAAGGTGTGGATGCACTATTAATTAATCCAACAGATTCTGCAGCTATTTCAACGGCTGTGCAATCTGCCAATGATATCGGTATTCCTGTTATTACGCTTGATCGTTCTGCAGATAAGGGGAAAGTAGAGTCATTAGTAGCATCTGATAATATTAAAGGTGGCGAAATGGCAGCCAATTATATTATTGAGCAGCTAGGTGAAAATGCAAAAGTAGTTGAATTAGAAGGTGTTCCTGGGGCATCGGCTACGCGTGAAAGAGGAAAAGGTTTTCATAATATAGCAGATAAGAAATTGAAAGTCGTAGAAAAGCAATCAGCACATTTTGACAGAACAGAAGGGTTAAACGTGATGGAAAACATTATCCAAGGTAATCCTGATATACAAGCTGTTTTTGCTCATAATGATGAGATGGCATTAGGTGCCTTAGAAGCCATAAATAGTTCAGGGAAAAATATAATTGTAGTAGGTTTTGATGGGAATGATGATGCACTAAAATCCATTAAAGATGGAAAATTAAATGCAACAGTTGCACAACAACCAGAACTTATCGGTAAACTAGCAGTAAAAGCAGCTGGAGATGTTTTACAAGGAAAAAAAGTAGAAAAAAATATTCCTGCACCATTGAAACTTGTAACCAAATAAAAAATAAACCATACCATGTTGTTCTTTTCGCAACATGGTCTTTTAATAACATTTCACTCGAGAAAAGAGTTGAAAACTCCATAGAAGCCACACTTAAACCTTTTTTAGGTGTAAAATCATAAGGTATAGTATTATTAGTGACAAAAAAGTGGTTTGATCAAAGATTATTTTTATACATAGAACGGATTTAGTATTTTGATAATCCATTGCAACAGGAACACACGTTCGTTAAATAAAGTAAATATCAAAGGGGGAGTTTGATGCGTAATATAATGCTTCGGAATGTGATTGAGGATGATCTTCCTATTTTTTTCAAGCATCAACAGAACCATGAAGCGAACCATATGGCTGCCTTTACGAGCAAAGACCCCAGTATTGGGATGGCTTCACTACACACTGGAACAAATTTCTTACTGATAGGGAAATTATTAAGCAGACGATTATTGTCGAAAAGAATGTGGTTGGGCATATTTCATGTTTCGAGCAGTTCGGAGAACTAGAAGTTAGCTATTGGATTGGAAAGGAATATTGGGGAAAAGGAATCGCAACAAAAGCTTTACGAGAATTTCTAAGGCACATTACAATTCGTCCCCTTTATGCTCGTGCCGCGAAAGACAATACCGGATCTCTTAAGGTCCTAGAGAAATGTGGATTCATGATTACTGGTGAGGACAATGGGTTTTCTAATGCACGTGGCAAGATGTGGAGGAGTTTATTCTTTCCCTCAATTAATGAAATCTAAAAATATAGTGTGTATTACCTTATAGGGCGGAATTCTGCAGCAAAAATTGTGCTCTTTCTTTATGTTAAGGCTTATTGAGCTTAAGGGTCAGGTTAGCTGAAGAAGGATAAATAAAAAAAGCAATGTATTATTATGTATATAACTATACAAGGAATGATTTTGATGAAGCAGCACATTTCAATTGAAGTTGATTTAATCTAAAATAGAAAGTCTCTAAAGTTGATAGCTGTTTGTTACTATCTCTGTGAAAATCTTTTTCTCATTAGTTTCCCGTTCCTTTGTTATCTATAGTTGTGTTTCTTAATTATACAAAAAAGTACCCTATTGGTAGACTAATTTGGTGTCTACTTAATAGGGTACATTGTATTGAGAAATAGAATTTTTAATATTGAAATTTTCTCAACGTTGTAAATCAGCATGTTCTCGATGCTACCACGATATTTGGTTAAGCTGTCTGTTCGCTCTTCTTCGGCAATAATTGACGAGTAGCAATTACGGCGACCCCAACAAAGGCAGCTGTTACACCAATCAACAAAGCTGTACCGCCGACTGGATATAAAACACTACCGATCATCGGTGCTGTTGCCATACCCAAATAACGGACAAAGTTGTAGACTCCCATTGCAGTTGCTCGTTCTTTAACGAATTCTGTCGATAATAAGGTTGGCATCGCAGGCATTGCTAGTCCACTTACAAAACCGGTAAGAGTTAATGCCATAAGCAATGTTATAAGGGAAAGCTGAGCGGCAAAAATAAAAATAACAAGACTGGCCACGATAAAAAAGCTGACCCAAAACAGTGATTTTACAGAACCAATTTTGGTTTGAAGTTTTCCGCTGAATTTACTGCCAACAAGATTAAATGCCATTAACACTAGGGAAAAAACACCGATAGTGGCAGCGCCCAGATTATATTGGGACTGCAATATCGTGGGGAGAAATACAATAAACGTGTAAAAGACATCATAAAGAACGAAACCGCTCAACAACACGACACGACCGGTTTTGCTTTGAAAAATCCGTCCAATTGCCTTTAGTCCAAGCAGTTTTCCTGTGGTAGTTGAAATTGTTGGCATAGTTTCGGGTAACAAGAACAAGGCAGTAAACATAATGAGAACAGCACTTGCCGCCGCAAAACCAAAGGCGCCAGTGTACCCAGATACAGATCCGATCAGGCCGCCAATCAAAGGCCCAACAGCAGGGGATATCCCCAATATCATTTGGTATGTGGCCATACTTTCAGCCCGCTTTTCACCTTCAAATACATCTCCGATCATGGTTGCAGCAACTAGAGGTACTGCAGCCGCTCCGATCCCTTGAATGACGCGGAAAAGGAGAAGCATTTCAATAGAAAAAGAAAACATACATCCAATCGTGGCTAGTACATAGATAATCATCCCGGGAATTAGAATTCTTTTGCGGCCGCTGCGATCGACGATAGGTCCAAGTACAACCTGCATCACGGCCATTGCGACCGTAAATAAAGTAACTGTGAGGTTAACCAATGATAAAGTAGTATGCAGATCATGCTGAAGGTCTGGGAGCAATGGAACATACAAACTTTGACCGAGAGAAACAATCGCGGCAGAAAGTCCAAGCACCAATAAAATCTTTCGTTTGTTCATAAAAATTCCTCCTGTTTTTATTGACTGGTTGTCAGTCAGTGTGTAAAATAAGTTTATAACGTTGACTGACTACCAGTCAACAAGTAAAATTAAAAATATGACAGGAGTGAACAAAAAGGAGACCTGAAAAAAATGCCAAGAATTTCTAAAGACCCGCAGGAACGTAGAGATGAGATTTTGAATGCTGCAATCAAGTTGTTTGCCGAAAAGGGGTATGAGCATACCTCTGTCAGAGATATCGTCAAGAAAGTTGGAGTTGCGCAGGGAACGTTCTACTATTATTTTCAATCTAAAGAAGAAATCATCAATGCAGCATGTGAACGCACTTTGGCCTCACGACTCGAAGAAGTGAAGAACTTAGTCGAAAGTCCTCAATGGAATGCTTTAGAGAAGCTTACACGGATCTTTACGGAAGCTACTCCGAATGAACAAGATGTGGACGTACTTAAATACCTTCATCAAGAAAACAACAGCACAATGCATCAGAAATGGATTGTTGCCGAAATTATGGCCATACTTCCCTATGCAAAACAAATCGTTAGACAAGGTGTAGAAGAAGGATCATTCAAGGCACGGCAACCAGAACTAGCTGTAGAATTTTTACTGGTAGGTACTGCCTTCTGGTTGGACAAAGGAATTTTTTCATGGAACGAACAAGAATATATAGAGAAAAGGCAAGCACTGACTGATATTATCGATCGTTTGCTTGTCAGTGATCCTTACGCTTCTCTCGACTCACAATAAATAAAAGGAAAGCAGGAAAACATGATGACTATAACAAATACTGTTCTGGATTTTAACGAGGTTATTCACGGACGGCGTACCATTAAAAAATACAATCCCGAAGTAAAAATTAGCCGAGAGGAAATGAGCCAAATATTGAAGGAGGCAACGCTTGCACCGTCATCGTTCAATTTGCAGCCCTGGCGGTTTGTTGTCATTGAAAGTCAGGATGCCAAGGAGAAGTTGCTTGAGATTGCACCGTTTAATTCGACACAAGTTATTACCTCCTCAGCGGTTATTGCCGTGTTTGGTGATCTTGAGTTTGCGAACCGCGCCGATGATATATACGGCAGAGCGGTGGAACTCGGCCACATGCCGCAGGAGATTAAGGAAAAAATACTTTCAACTATCGTACCGTTATTTGACAGTTTCTCTGTTCAAGAAAAGCGCGAATCCGTAATGGTTGACGGCGGACTTGTCACTATGCAATTATTGCTAACAGCTTACGCACATGGCTACGCTACCAATCCGATGGCTGGATTCGACAAAGAAAAAATCGCAGAAGCATTTGGGCTTGATGCCACGCGTTACATCCCAATTGTTATTATTTCTATTGGTAAAGCGGCGGATGAAGGCCGTCCTCCAGTGCGACTGCCAGTTGATGATATCGCACAATGGAAATAATCTAAATAAAGCTGGATAGACGAGGCCCCGTATTAGTCTATAATATTCATAAATCCGAACGACAAAAGGGTGTCCCTTAGGTCAAAAAATTCACCTAAGGAACATCCCTTTTTACTTTGAAAACAAAAAAGAAACCGTCCTTTGGAAAAATTGGGACGATAGGTGGTTTCTTTTCAGTTTCATTCTCAGCTACCTCTATAAACCCTTCAAATAAATAAGACCTTCGATAGTATGGGAAACTTTATAGCCTTTTCTCTATAGTTTACCTTTATCTAAAAAGGCTGAACTTGATTTTCCCTTTGAAACATCCAGACCAATTACTGGATTCATTTTTTTATCCACCTCCTAAGCTAGTAATTTGCCAGTAACCCCTAATTCCTCCAGGTAGTATTACAGCTTCGCTTGTTATGCGAGATCTACGTACCAATCAGCCTCAATCATGTTTCTATAAGTAGGGGGTGAACTGTTAAGTTGACGGGATCTATTTCCCATGGGAGCTTATGTTTTACCCCGGCTACCGTTATCATATATCGATATAAAAAATGGTCAACCAGAAATATCTGGATAACCTTATAATACGAACAGGGGCTTTAGTTGAATAAGAATTAAACTACTTTTATAATTATTTTTGAGTCTAAATACCTTTAAATGTATAAAAAATAATTAATTTTAAAGAGCCTTACTACAACTGAATTGTAGCAAGGCTCTTATATTTTTAAAAGAAAATTAATCAACTTTATTATCATTTTTCAAATCAAGCAGTTAGGCTTTTAAAAAAGTAATAAACTCTACTTAAAACAGCCATTTTATAAAAGAGAAGGAAATGGAGTTAAACTCTAGCATCAGTATATGCTATAATGGAGATTCAATTTAAAACAGGAAGTGACTTAAATGATAAAAATTGATATACCAACTTCTGATGTGGTGATTGTGAAGCAGAAACCACTTCAAGATGTAAAAGATCATAAAATTAGTAGTGAGTACGGCTTTACGGATTTCAGAAAGATTTCACGAGAAAAAGGAGGTTTAATACTCTTCTATAATAAAAATGATGAGCTCTTGTTTGTTGGTAAGGCAAGAAAATTACGTCAAAGAGTAACGAAACATTTTGAGGATAATGTATCTCCAATAAAAAAACATCGTGAAGAAGTTCAAAAAATTGCTGTAATATATGTTGAAGATCCAATGGAACGAGAGATTTATGAGACATATATGATTAATAAATATAAGGCAAAATATAATATTGATAAGGTATTTTACAAGTAAACAATTGAGGGACATTGTATTTTCAATGTTCCTTTTATTTTTTGTTATAATGCAAACATATAGGTTAATCCAATAATAGTGGAGGTAGTGGTAATGGGGTATTCTTCATCAATTATCGATTTAATTGGAAATACACCAATTGTAAGGTTAAATCGTGTAGTTCATGCAAATGGGGCATCCGTTTTTATTAAATTAGAATCATTTAACCCTGGGGGCAGTGTAAAGGATCGCGCTGCAGCCAATATGATTGAGCAAGCAGAAAAAGAAGGGAGGATCCACCCGGATCACACCGTCATTATTGAACCTACTTCTGGTAATACTGGTATTGGTTTAGCAATGGTATGTGCAGCGAAAGGGTATCGTTGCATAATTACAATGCCAGATAATGCAACGATGGAACGAGTTCGATTATTACAAGCATATGGAGCAAAGGTGTATTTGACTCCTGCTTCAAGGAGGATGACAGGTGCAATCGAAAAAGCAAATGAACTTGCAAGTAACTTTGAAGGAAGTTTTATTCCTATGCAATTTGATAATCCGGCAAATGCTGATGCACATAGAGGAACAACAGCTGTTGAAATAGTTGAAGCATTTGAAGGAAAACTCGATGTGCTTGTGCTGACTGCAGGAACAGGAGGTACCATTACCGGTGTTGGGGAGGAATTAAAAAAGAAGATTCCTCACTTGAAAATATTTGTAGTTGAGCCAGCAGGATCACCTGTTTTATCGGGTGGACAACCTGGACCACATAAAATACCTGGGACAGGTCCTGGTTTCATTCCGAGTATTTTAAATCGTCAAATTTATGATGATATCTTATTAATTAAAGATGAAGATGCAATCAAAATGGCTCGAAGACTCGGTAAGGAAGAAGGGATTTTACTAGGGGCATCTGGAGCTGCATCGGCATTTTTTGCCATTGAGATCGCGGGAAAATTATCAAAAGATGCAAGAGTTTTAAGTATCGCACCTGATACAGGAGAAAGATATTTATCTTCAGAATTATATGCGGAATAGATATTTAGGGGGGCTTTTAAAAATGGCCCCTTTTAATATTTAATGTACTCGAGAACTTTATTGATGTAATTTTCTAGTGGTTGGCTCGAATCGATGATGAGATAATGATTGCTATCAGGTTTTTTACTTTGGTTAATCGCTTGATAAAAACCTTCCTCTGAATCCACCGTCTGAATTTGGCTCACCATCCTGGTACGGCTCTTTAATCTTCGCTTAATTTCTTCAACATCGTTTAAATAACATTCAATATATTTGTATTTTGCCCCATTTTTATTTGCTAAAGCTACTCCTTTTTCCACCATTTCAGAATAGAAGCATGGACTATCGAAGATGACACTATGACCTTGAGAAAGATGAAAATCAATTAAAGCCCACTCAATATGATATGACACACTCCCAGCTCTCCTAGGGTCAATTGGAAGATCATCTAACGATTCTAATAAAGCGGTTTTGACAATGTCATGATCAATAATGACAGCTTGAATTGCTTGAGCTATTTTTCTCGACAGTGTTGATTTACCAGAACCAGGGAAGCCTGCCATTTGTAAAAAAAAATTCATTACTATCACACCTTTTGGATTAATCATTTTACAAAGATTATCAATCACTTTTATAAAAAAAGCATATTATTTACAATTATTCGACATTTTTATGTTCTTCCCTTTTTTTCGTGGCTATTTTCGTATAGTAAGTTGTTTTCGTAAAAGCCTTGCTGGCTGTTTTCCGATTTTTATACATTCTTTAAAGAAATTTTTAAATGGCAACGCTTTCATCTGAATATTTAGAAAATTAATGTTTAAAATCTAAATTTGACATGTTATAATGTACAAATTATAGGAAAATTCTGTGGAAAGAAGGGTAAATATGAGTCAAGAGATGGTGAAAGCAAAAACAGTACATGTGGAAGACATTCTTATTGCGTATCAACAACTAAAAGATATTGTAGCGCATACACCATTACAAAAAAATGAACGATTATCTGAAAAATATCAGTGTAATGTATATCTAAAGCGAGAAGATTTACAGCATGTTCGTTCATTTAAACTTAGAGGAGCCTACTATAAAATTAAAACAATTGAAGCTGAGGCAAGGGAAAGAGGAGTTATTTGTGCGAGTGCAGGAAATCATGCCCAAGGTGTAGCATTTGCTTGCAGAGACCTAGGAATAAACGGAAAAATTTTCATGCCACAAACCACTCCAAAACAAAAAATAGATCAAGTAAAAATGTTTGGTCGTGAACATATCGAAGTTGTGTTAATTGGTGATACATTTGATGATTCATCTGCAAGTGCGTATGAATGTGCAGAAAAGGAAGGCAGAGTATTTATCCACCCTTTTGATGATGAAAAATTAATAGCAGGTCAAGGAACAGTAGCTGTTGAAATTCTGAACGATGTAGAAGAGCCTATAGATTTTGTTTTCGCAAGCATCGGTGGTGGTGGATTAATGTCTGGAATAAGTACTTACATAAAAAGTGTTTCTACCCATACCAAGCTAGTTGGAGTGGAGCCTAGTGGGGCAGCAAGTATGAAAGCATCTATTGAAAATGGGAGTGTTTATCCACTGTCAAATATTGATAAATTTGTTGATGGTGCTGCGGTAAAATGTGTCGGTCAAAAAACTTATGAGATTTGTAGTCAATTTGTAGATGACATTATTCCAGTTCCAGAAGGAAAAGTATGTACAACAATATTAGAATTATATAATGAACATGCTATAGTTGCTGAACCTGCCGGAGCATTGCCAATTGCTGCTCTAGATTATTATAAAGAACAGTTAAAAGGGAAATCAGTCGTTTGTGTCATTAGTGGGGGAAATAATGATATAGGGAGAATGCAGGAAATTAAAGAGAAATCATTGATCCATGAAGGATTACTTTATTACTTCATTGTTAACTTTCCACAAAGGGCAGGTGCGCTTAGGGAATTTTTAGATAATGTTCTTGGCCCTGATGATGATATTACTACCTTTGAATACACCAAAAAGAATAATAAAGAATGTGGTCCTGGACTAGTCGGGATTGAGCTAAAAAGAAAGGAAGATTATCATTTACTAATTGATCGAATGAAGAAAAAGGGATTTCCTTATACAGAAGTAAATAAGGATAGTAATTTATTTCACTTACTCATTTAGCGTTCTGCACGTAATATACTAATAAAGGCAATCAAATTTTAGGGGATTCCCATGAAAATTTGATTGCCTACTAGTCTATTAAATATTGTTACGAATAAATTTCTGAATTTCTCTATTTCCAATAAACTTTTTAGATTTCTCATCCCACAACTTAAAAGTAAGTGACTTTAGACTTGTCCATAATGTAAGAGTAGGTACATCTTGGAGTCGAGGATCACTTTTATGAGCTTCTTCTAAATGGTAGTTTGGAACCTTGGAATTAAGATGGTGAACATGGTGAAACCCAATATTCCCTGAGAACCATTGTAATAGTTTTGGAAGTTTATAGTAAGAGCTACCTTTTAATGCTGCCTCGACATAACTCCAATTTTCTCCACTCTCAAAATAACCATCTTCAAATTGATGCTGGACATAAAACAGCCATACACCTGCGAATGAGGCAATGAAAAAAATCGGGAGTTCAACTAATATGAACGCTTTCCAACCTAATGTCATGCCGAGAATTAGTACAATAGTAAGTAATATCACATTTGTTATCCAGACATGTCTCTTCTCTTTTTTTGTTGCATTTTTTCGATTAAAACGATAGGAGATTAAAAAAAGATACAAAGGTCCAATAATGAACATGACAAACGGGTTTCTATAGATTCGGTACCACACACGCTTTAGAAAGGGGGCATTTGCATATTCTTGTAATGTTAATGTCCAAACATCTCCATCACCACGTTTATCTAAATGTCCATTCGTTGCATGATGGATGGAGTGGCTATGCTTCCATTGTTCATACGAACAAAATGTAAGTAAGCCTGTTATGATCCCAACAATTTCATTAGCTTTTCGATTTTTGAAAAACGAATAATGCGTGCAATCGTGAAATATAATAAATGTTCTAACTAAAAATCCAGCTGCGGGTATAGCGCATAACAATGTAAGCCAATACGAAATATTTAGACTTAAATAAGACAATACCCAAAATATAACAAAAAGTCCAACTGAGTTGATTAATTGGCTAACACTTGCAGACATACGCGGTCGTTCAAATGATGCTAGCTTTTCCTTCCACTCACGAAGTTCGTTCTTTAGTTTGTTTGTCATTTTCTCCATCACCTTTTTCATCAATTTAATATATTATGAGCAAAACTAATTTCTTCGATATTGAAAGTAATACATACTTAACGGCCACCAAAGAATGATAAAAATAGGGTAAACCGCCCAAATAGTATTAGGGGAAGATACTGTATTTACAACAATGAAAAAAAGAATGATTAGTATGCTAGCTGCGATCGAAAATTTGTAATATTCCTTCTTTTTTGCGTAAAATAGTGCTAATGGCCACCATAAAACAACAAAGCTAGGATAGATTGCCCACGGATACTGTGGTGATATGGTTGCGTTTAGAAAAGAATAATAGACAATTGTCATTAGGCTTCCTATTATTGCAAGAGAAACTGTTTTCCGACCTTTTTCCATAAACATTAGGGTTGGCCACCAAAGTATCGGATAAATGGCATATAAAAACCAAGGGTGAAACGGGCTATGCACATAATTAATTGTTATGAAAAATAAAATCAGAATTACACTTGTAAAAAGTGAGTGTAATTTAAGGTTTTTATGTCTAATAGAGTACATACTAATTGGCCAAAGTAAAATAAAAAAGGTTGGATAGATAAACCATAAATAATCTGGATTAGTTAAGTAGTTAACCACTAAGAAGAATAAGATACAAAGGATACTCCCTAACCAAGCGAAAATTATATCCTGTTTCTGCATGTTCATTTCTCCTTTATTTTCGACGTAACCATCTATAGAACATACTTAACGGCCACCATAATACAGCAAATGTAGGATAAACAAACCAAATAGTTTTTGGTGTATAATATAAATTAATAAATATAAACAAGGCAATGATAAGAACGCTTCCCCATATAGAAAAGCCTAAGTCTAATTTGGTCATATTCTTCTTAGTAGGTTGAGCTATTCCTAATTCTTTTTCAATTTCATCTATATCCCCAAATTCTATGATTGTTTTATTAATGGCATCTTCTTCCTCTTTACCTTGGGCAATTAAGTCATATACTTTTTCCTCAAGATTTTCTATTATTTCTTGTTTAATTTGCTCTTTTTCTTGACTTTCTGGAATTCTTTTGAATAATTCATCAACATGCTCTTTTACTGATTTCACTGTAATCCCTCCAAAAATAAATCAACGATTTCCTTTGTTTCCTTCCATTCTTTAATCATTTCTTTAAGATAAGCTTTCCCAAGTGGAGTAATCCGGTAATATTTTCGTTTTCCGCCATGGGTAATGCTACCCGTATAAGATTCAATTAGATCCTTTTTTTCTAGACGTTGAAAAACAGCGTAAAGAGTTGCTTCTTTTATTTGAAATCGATTTTCTGTACGTAGACTTATTTGTTTAGATATTTCATATCCGTACTGATCTTTTTCTAGAATTAAACAAAGAATGATGGAGTCCAAATGTCCACGAATGATGTCACTTCTAATCATAATTCACCTTCCAGTTTAATGATTATTCTATCTGATAGAGTAATACTAACTCAAATTACTCTATCTGTCAAAGTAAAATTTAATCAGAACATCATTTTTTCATACAAAATAATTTGAACTTATTTTTGACGGGTATATATATGGTGGCTTTTTGGGGGAAGTTAAGGAGGTATTGAAAAATCTATAATTTTATTTAAATAGATACATATCTATTCCCATTTGAATATCGTTCAATCAAAATTAAAAAAGACAGTCCCTAAATAATGATCATTAGAGACTGTCCTGTCATTTTTATGAAATTTTATTAAATTGGCTATGGTCATCGAACAGTCGTACCCGTACATTTTTCTTTGTTCCAGCTACCATCTTCCCACAGGTTGGACATTGAGCCTTTAACCCCTTGAAAGCGTTTACATTAAATCCGTCTAAATTTCCATGAGTAAAAGGTGATTTGAACCATCTTTTACAATTAGGATTGGTACATTGAATTTCTAAAACTTTACTATTCATTTTCATCATCCCCCTTTTATAAGATATGAAAATATCAAGTGGTTCTGCTCCGTCCATTCCCAGTTTCTATTTATAGGTATTCTTTTTTTAGCTTTATGATAAAAGATATTGGCTTATTCACTTGGGTCCGATGAACAAAGCGTTTTCACATTTCTTATATTTATATATTCGCCAAAGATCGAATAGTTTCCTTTAATTAAAGGGAGAATCATTTATTAAATATTAAGATTATTTTTAAAGGTTAAAAGAAATAAATATACATAATATGGTATAATAGGGTTATAAAATACAAGGTGGGAGTATGGAGATGAAAAAAAGTATAAAAAAAGAAATTCTTTCTTGGACCAAAACCATTATATTTGCAGTCGTTGTTGCCTTTATTTGTAGGAAATTTATCTTTGCCCCTATTACTGTTCAAGGGGTATCAATGATGCCAACATTTCAAGAAAATAATAAACTTATCGCATCAAAATTAACTCGCATTGACCGTTCAGATTTGGTTGTTTTTCATTCTCCAATTTCAAATGAAGATTTTATTAAAAGGGTTATCGGTTTACCTGGAGACCATGTGGAAATGAAAAATGATCAGTTGTTAATAAATGGTGAATTATACAAAGAACCATATTTACAAGAAAATAAAAAAAATCTCTCTTTAACAGAAACATTAACTGAGGATTTTCAAGTAGATGTGCCGAAGAACTTTTTGTTTGTTATGGGGGATAATCGTAGACATAGTAATGATAGTCGAAAATTTGGATTTATTCATGAAGATTCTATAATCGGCGAAGTAAAGCTTAGATTTTTCCCTATTCAAAAGATAGGGTTTCCGAAATAAATGAAAAAAGGTGATGAATCTTATTTTTTAGATTCATCACCTTTTTTTCAATTTTTATTAAAAAACCCCAACTAAACTAAGAAATACAAGGACGATAACGATCGGAATAACCCATTTCATTAAGATTCTCCATGAAAGATACCAAGATGAGGACAGGGAATTACTTAACATAAATTCAGACTTTACTAATGATTGATCCATTCGATAGCTGATGAATAATGCTATAAGAAAGCTACCAATTGGAAGCATTAGATTACTGACTAAGTAATCAGTCGCGTCAAATATATTGTTACCTAAAATATGCAATTTTTGCAAAGGGCCAAAGGAAAGTGCTGCTGGAATCCCCGCGAGGAAAACAATAGCTCCTGAAATCAATGAAGTTTTTTTTCTTGATCTGTTTCTCTTAGAAGTAAAGGCGGCAACAATTATTTCTAATAAACTAAATGATGAAGTTAAAGTTGCAAATAAAAATAAAATTAAAAACAAACAAAGGAATATTTCCCCAAATGGCATTTGTGAAAAGACAGTAGGAAGTACATTAAATAATAATCCTGGACCTCCAGCAGGTTCTAATCCAAACGCAAAAACTACTGGGAATATTGCTAGACCCGCTAGCAGTGAAACAAAAATATTCATCCATACTACTGAAAAAGCAGATGCTGGAATGCTAACATCCTTTTTTAAATATGAACTGTAGGTTACCATACAAGAAAATCCAACTGCTAATGAAAAAAAAGACTGCCCTAATGCATATAGAATTGATTCAGCTGTAATCTTTGAAAAATCAGGATATAAGAAAAACCGAATGCCTTCCAATGCTCCATCTAAAGTAATGGAACGAATGACAAGAATGATAAAAAAGATAAAAAGGATCGGCATCATATATTTATTAGCCTTTTCGATTCCATTTTGAATCCCGAATGAAATGACAATGATATTAATAAGAATAAATAGTGCTAAACCACCAATCGTAATTAAAGGGTAGCTTGTAATTTGTCCGAACAGCTCCGGGTAATTAGTTCCTTCTTTTATTACCATTCCTACGATGGATAATCCACTATAAATGATAATCCAACCACCAACTACACTATAAAAAGATAATAATAGAAAACAACCAAGAACACCTAGTTTCCCTACCCAGGCCCAAAGGCTATTTGGTGCAAGGGCTTTATAGGCGCTAATTGCTTCTTTTCCAGAACCACGACCTATAATAAATTCTGATATTAACAACGGAAGCCCAATTAATAAGGTGAAAATAACAAAAATAAGAAAGAATGCACCTCCACCACTCATACCGGTGACGTAGGGAAACTTCCAAATGGCTCCTAAACCGATCGCAGCTCCTGCAGAAGATAAAATAAAACCAATTTTCGATGACCATTGATCTTTTTTTTGATTCATAGAACTCTCCTTTATATTAATAGAATAGATATATTTATCATACCATTATTCTGAATTTTTCGACGTATTAAAGAGAAAAGTCGTAAATCTTTTTTGATTTACGACTTTTCTACAACAAAGACTAGAAAAGGGGATATTTAAACAAGTAACTAAAAACTTTGAATTGCACCTGCAACATCATAAAGGCTTAGGTTCAAATCTGACTCTAAGCCAAGTGCAAGCTTTGCTAATTCAGCCCCAATAAAGGGACCCATCGTTAAACCTGATGCTCCAAGTCCATTCGCTAGCAAGATTCCTTGATGCTCTGGTAGAGGACCAAATACAGGAAGGAAGTCTGGTGTAAATGGTCGGAATCCAACACGCGTTTCGAGTATAGTACTATCTACTAATCCCGGGGCAATCTGTAGTGCCTTATTTAGAACCTCGTGAATACCTCCTGCAGTTACTCGATAATCGAAACCAACATTATTTTCATGGGTTGCTCCGATTACAATTCGATGATCATCAAAGCTTAGAATATACTGGTCTGTAGGTGGCATAACCACAGGCCAATCTTTTGTTTCCATGTTAGTTAATTGTAAATGAATAATTTGTGCTTTTTGAGAAGACACTTTAAAATGTAACCCAATTGGTTCAAGAAGCTGTTTTGCCCAAACACCTGTTGTTACAATCACAGAATGGCTATGTATCATTTGGTCATTCACAATAACACCTTTAACCTTATTGCCATCCATTACTAAATCTGCATGTCCATTTATTATATTTGCTCCATGTTTTGCTGCCCCTCTTATTAATGAGGAACGAAGTGCTCGACCATCTACTCGTGCAGCTCCACTGACATGAACAGCTCCAAAACCATCTGCTAAAGGAGGAAATAAGGCTTTTGTCTGTTCTTCCGATAAAACAGTGATTTCTCCCATTTCTGGTGCATCTTCTTTTCTTTTTAATGCACGCTTTTTCATTTCGTAGAGCTTTTTTTGATCGGAATGGATACTGATTGCTCCAACACGTGCATAACCAGTATTTTGTTCACCATCTTTTTCTAAATCAGAAATTAAGTTTGGATAAAACTTTGCCCCGCCTTTAGCAAGTGCATACCAAGCTTTATTACGCCTCTGAGAAAGCCATGGACAAACAATCCCTGCAGCTGCATCGGTAGCTTGCCCTTTATCCATTCGATCAATGACAATTACTTTTGCTCCAGACTTTGCTAATTGATAGGCAGTTGAAGCACCTAGAATTCCAGCTCCAATAATAATTATTTGATTCATTGTCTTCATTCCTTGAACTACTTTATATGTATTAAAGATATTTAATTATATGGCTTTTGATGGAAGGAAAAAACTCTACAATAAATATTAGCATAAAAATTTACTACGGGAAAACTTTAATTATCTACTATATCAAAATATAAAAAAGAGTAGTGACATGTGTAAAGACACATGTTAATATTTATTAGGATTCTCTATATTGAAAGGGAGATTTATTTCAAGGGCAAGATTTTTAAAATTATCTAATAATAAAACCCCTGTAAAGTGCAAAATTATTAGAGAGTAAAGGTATGGATAAGTATTTTTATCGTACATCAATGTGGAGGTTTATTATGTCAAAAGCTAGAAGTATATCTAATAAAAAATTACTTGGTATTGCGGGTTTAGGTTGGATGTTTGATGCGATGGATGTAGGTATGCTTTCCTTCATTATTGCGGCGTTGCAAAAAGAGTGGAGCTTATCCGTTCAAGAAATGGGGTGGATTGGAAGTATTAATTCTATTGGAATGGCTGTAGGCGCATTTGTTTTTGGGTTATTATCTGATCGAATTGGAAGAAAACACGTCTTTATCATTACTCTTTTATTATTTTCTTTAGGTAGTGGCGCATCAGCTTTTACAAATACACTATCCATTTTTTTAATTCTTAGGTTCCTCATTGGAATGGGATTGGGAGGAGAACTTCCTGTTGCCTCAACGCTTGTGTCAGAAAGCGTACCTACTGAGAAGCGTGGTAGAATTGTTGTTTTACTTGAAAGCTTTTGGGCATTTGGTTGGTTACTCGCGGCCGTTATCTCATATTTTATTATTCCACAATTTGGTTGGAAGATAGCACTTTTAATAAGTGTCATTCCAGCATTTTATGCTCTTTATCTTCGGCTACATTTGCCAGACTCAAAACGTTTTACAAAGGTTAAACAAAAAAATTCAATGTTAAAAAATGTAGCTAGTGTCTGGTCAAGGAAATTTACACGAAAAACATTAATGCTATGGATTCTATGGTTTTGTGTAGTGTTTTCCTATTATGGAATGTTTTTGTGGTTGCCAAGTGTTATGGTAATGAAAGGGTTTAGTATGATTAAGAGTTTCGAATATGTATTAATTATGACCCTTGCTCAATTACCAGGCTACTTTACTGCAGCATGGTTTATTGAAAAGATAGGGAGAAAGTTTGTACTTGTAGTATATCTCATCGGAACAGCAGTTAGTGCCTTTTTATTTGGGAATGCCGACACTTTATTTATGCTGATTCTCTCCGGAATCCTTTTATCATTTTTTAATTTAGGTGCATGGGGAGCATTATATGCGTACACACCAGAACAATATCCAACAAGTATAAGAGGGACAGGTACAGGGATGGCTACATCTTTTGGACGAATTGGTGGTATTTTAGGACCACTCTTGGTACCCTATTTAATTGCTCAAAATATATCTATTACGATTATATTTACAATTTTTTGTATTTCCATCTTGATTGGTGCAGCGTCCGTATTATTTTTAGGTATAGAAACTAAAAATACGGAAATAGAATAATGTACAAATAAGATAAGGAAAGCTATTTTTTAGCTTTCCTGTTGTTGTGATAAAAATAATACCATATGTTCTTCATCGAAGTATTGATTCTCCATTTTAAGTGCATGTTTTTCTAGGGCAAAAGTGCGAAATCCAAATTTGGAATAGAGATTTTTGGCTGCAATATTTGATGCTACAACCGATAAGTATATTTGTTCGATCACTCTTAACTCATTTGCTTTATTTAATACTTCCTTTAACAATGCATTGGCTACCCCGAGTTTTCGTTTGTCAGGTTTAACAAAGAGTGCAAAGATGGATCCTCGATGCTTCAGCTTTCGTTTTGTTTCTTTAACAAAAGTGACGGTTCCAATTAATTCTTGGTTATCAAATGCACCAAAGGTAAATGCAACGTCTGATTCTAATTTTGAAATATACTGTTCGAGTGGGGCATCTTTTTCTTCCTCGTAACTAGAACCAAAAGCTTCCGGACTCATTTGTAAAGCTTGTAAGCGAAGGGTTCGATATCTAATAGCGTCAGTTCCATTTAAATGTCTGATCTCCATATTGTTTCCTCCAAAGTGAATCGTAAAGAAGAAGACTTTTTTCTCAAACGTTACTCCAGTTTTCTAGCTAAAGTTTCAAAATTAATTAATATTAGCTGAAAAATTGCTAGGTGTCTAATTTTGACTGAGAAAAGAGCTGTAAACTCCTTCAGAACCGCTGAATCTTTATTAGGGGTAAAAGCCAATCGCTAGGCTTTTTTCAAAAGCAAAAAACGATTCGAAAACCATTAAAATAAAAAGAATCAATTTTTATTTACTTGCTTAATAAACTCACGCATTAAACCTGGTAAATCTGGCCATGCATGTCCTGAAACAAGATTTCCATCTACATGAAGGGGTTCTGAAATATATGTAGAACCAACTGCCTCTACTTCAGGTTTACATGCGATATAAGCAGTCATTTCCCTTCCTTTTATATGATCACGTACAGTTGTTAACACAAGACTTGCGTGACAAACAGCAGCAATCGGCTTATTCTCTATAAAGAAATGACTTACAATTCTTGGAATGTTATCATTTAAGCGAATATATTCAGGTGCACGCCCTCCAGGAATAATTAGACCATCATACTTGTCAGGTTGAACTTCCTCGAATGAACTACCTGCTTCAATTAAATATCCAGCTTTTTCTGTATAAGTATCCCAACCGATAAAATCATGCACAACAGTATGTAACTTTTTCTTAGATGGAGCGGCAATTGTTACCTCATAACCTTCTTCTAAACAACGAAAATAAGGATAGTAGATTTCTAATGCTTCTACAGCGTCACCAGCAAGGATTAATATTTTTTTTGCCATTAAACTGCCTCCCTAATGTATAAGATTATAGTTTATAAATACAGTTCAACAAATGAAATGGAAATCCTTTAAAAAAATGAAAATAACTATTATAAATATTTGACTGAAATAAGGTTGTATTTTTATAATAAATATATAAATAATCAGTTAATTCGTTTCTTGAAAATTCTTCTTTCTCCAAGATAGTGAGGGGAGAGAGACTGGTACTTAATCTGTTGTATTAAATGTATATTCTATATAAGGTAACTTAAATAATAATAAGTAGCAGCTTCAGTTAACCATGATTATGGATGATCTTATATGAGTCATTTTTTTTACATGAACTCATAAACTAAGATAAATATTTCTTATGATAAGGGTGGGATATTGTATGCCAGTAAAAGTAACAATGGCCAATGGGAAGGAATATTTAGTTGATACACATATCGACGATTTTATGAAAAAGGTTACAAATCAAATGGGACTTATGACTAATGTTATACAAAAATTTGGGAATTTAATCATTAACCCAACCTTTATCTCATCTGTAGAGGTTATTGATCGTGATAAAGCATTATAAGAAAAAAATAAAATAAATATTCAAAGATGATTGTCTCATTTATTGGATGATCATCTTTTTTCATAGGTTATTCTATGTTATACAGTACGTAGTAAGTGTTCATAACCTTATATTGTTACAGTATAATTGAATATTAGTAAAATATAAGTTAAATATTGATGGGGTGTAGAAATGGATAAAGAAGTATACTTAACACATGATGGAGTTTCATTGGCAAACTTGATTAAGAAGAAAGAAGTTTCACCTAAAGAACTTGTTGAAGCAGCGTATGAACAAATGGAAGCAGTAAATCCTCATTTAAATGCAGTAGTACGTACCCGAAAAGAGAAAGTAATGGAGGAAATTGACCAATTACATATAGAGGAGCAACCGTTTGCTGGTGTTCCCATAGTATTAAAAGATATTTCTCAATCTATCAAAGGGGAACCATTGACTTCAGGTTCCAAGCTTTTTATCAATAATATTTCCAAAAGAGATTCCAATTTTGTGCACCGCTTGCGTAAAGCCGGATTTCTATTCTTAGGTCATACAAATACACCAGAGTTTGGATTAAAAAATATAACTGAGCCTGAAATTTATGGGCCTACAAGAAATCCATGGAACACTAATTACTCTGCAGGAGGATCAAGTGGTGGATCAGCTGCCAGTGTTGCATCTGGAATTGTTCCAATTGCAGGGGCAAGCGATGGTGGTGGCTCCATTAGAATTCCAGCATCCTTTACAGGTCTATTTGGGCTAAAGCCAACTCGTGGCAGAACACCTGTTGGTCCAGGTGTAGGTCGTCAGTGGCAAGGTGCATCAATTGATTTTGTATTATCACGTTCCGTTCGAGATAGCGCGGCCTTATTAGATGTTTTACAGACCATTCAACCGGAGGCAGCCTTCCATATACCATTGTTCGATGGAAGTTATTATGAAGAAATGAAAAAGAAAGCAAATAAGAAATTCCGTATTGCCTTTACTACTAAATCCCCAGTGGGAACGCCAGTAGATGAGGAAGCAAAGCAGGCAATATATAAAACTGTCCAATGGTTAGAAGATCAAGGCTATGAAGTAGAAGAGAAGTCTAATAATGTTGACGGAATTCGCTTAATGGAAAACTATTATATTATGAATAATGGGGAAATGGCAGGAATGGTTGATTCAATTGAAAAATCTTTAGGAAGAGCGATAACAGCAAATGATATGGAAATTGTGTCATGGGTATTAACTGTCGCAGGAAAATCAGTTACTGCCGCTGAATTTACACAAAGCATCGCTGAATGGGATTTAGCTGCTGCTCAAATGGCCGAGTTTCATAATAACTATGATCTGTATTTAACACCTGCAACGGCTAATTCTGCACCAAAGATTGGAGAGTTAACTCAAAATGAGAAAGAAATTAGTGAGCTAATGAAGATAAGTGAGTTAACGAAAAATGAACAATTAAAGCTGGTTTATGATATGTTTGAACCAAGCCTAACCTATACTCCATTTACACAATTAGCAAACTTAACAGGTCAGCCCGCTATTTCTGTACCTGTACATATAACAAAAAATGGTCTTCCACTTGGAGTTCAATTTATGGCTCCAAAAGGAAAAGAGCATTGGTTATTCAAAATTGCAGGTGAAATTGAGGATTCTGATCTATGGATTGGTATGAAGGGGAATCCACTATTAGCTAATGCGTAAGAAATAGTCAGGTCAATAACTTGATAACTGAGATGAGACTAAACCAATTGATTACGTGTTGGTTTAGTCTTTTTTACATTATTTTAATTAAAAAAGGATATTGACACGTTCTTTATAAAGAACTATAATGAAGTGAATTAAACAACTAGTAAAATAGTTGTAATTGTATATAAAACAAAAATGCTTTGAATAAATTATATTAGCAAGGTAAGAAAATAGTTTCTGTATGTCATCTTTAATATATTGATTTCTTAACAATATATGTTCTTTATTAAGAATAGATGATGATTAAATAGATGATTTAAGTACTATTAGAACACTTATAGACAATCGTAATTTTTTTGCACAATTGTTCTTTATTAAGAATATAATTGTTCTTTTATAAGAAAACGTCTAGTTGTTGGTGATGTCTCCTAGCCACTATCAAAGGAGGCACTCGATCATGCTGTGGGTTGTAAAAAAACCTTAGACGCAAGTCGTCAAGAGTATGGTGTGAGGGTGGGTTAAATGCCCAATTTTTAAACTAATTATTCATATTATATAAAAAGGGGGGAGGTTTTTGACATATCAACAAAGAATTTCCTTATTTCTTCTTATAGACACTATTATCGTATTGACAGCTATTTTTATCGGCTGTTTTTTAGTTTATGAAAGTTTTAATGTTATTAATTTTCCAATTGTATTAAGCTGTGTTGCCATATTAATCAGTCATTATTTTTTCTCATTTCATTTTCATTTATATAAGAAGTCATGGGAATATGCGAGTATAGGTGAATTAGTCATTATATTAAAAACGGTTACTGCATCCATTATTATTTCAGCAATTGTCCAAGGAATGATTATTGGTGAAATTTTTTATCGACTTCTAGTTGTTACGTGTTTATTACATATGATTTTTATAGGTGGTTCAAGGTTTTGTTGGAGAGTCTATCGGGATCGATATCTTGTAAAAGATGTCAATAAAAAAAGAACATTGATTATTGGTGCTGGTTCTGCCGGTACGATGGTAGTTCGCCAATTATTAAAAAGAAATGATTCTGAACTGTTACCGATTGCTTTTATTGACGACAATCGAAATAAACATCATTTAGATATATTAGGAATCCCAGTAATCGGTTCGGTGAGTAATATTACAAATATTGTAAGTAGATTAAATATAGATCATATCATCATTGCAATTCCCTCCTTAAAGAAACAAGAATTAAATACCATCTTTCAAGAATGTGCCAAAACAGATGCTAAGACACAAATATTACCAAGATTAGAAGATTTATTAGTGGGTAATATTTCAGTTAGTAAATTACGAGATGTAAAAGTAGAGGATCTACTCGGCAGAGAGACGGTAGAATTAGATATTGAAGGCATATCTGAGCACATATCCAATAAAGTAATTTTAGTAACAGGGGCAGGGGGTTCAATCGGCTCTGAAATTTGCCGACAAATTGCCACCTTCCATCCAAAAAAACTGATATTACTGGGTCATGGTGAAAATAGTATTTATAATATTGAAATGGAATTAAAAGAAACATATAAACAATCAATAATTGATATCATCCCAGTTATTGCAGATATACAGGATATAAAAAAAATGTACAGTGTCATGGATACATATCGCCCAAATGTTGTTTACCACGCTGCAGCACATAAGCATGTGCCGTTAATGGAAGCTAATCCAGAAGAAGCAGTAAAAAATAATATTGTCGGAACGATGAATGCTGCTAATGCATCTAAATGGGCAAAAGTTGAGACATTTGTCATGATATCAAGTGACAAAGCAGTGAATCCTACAAATGTGATGGGAGCTACGAAAAGATTAGCAGAAATGGTCATTCAACATATGAATAGAGATTGTGAGACTAAATTTGTAGCCGTTCGTTTTGGAAATGTGCTAGGAAGTCGAGGAAGTGTGGTTCCATTATTTAAAAAGCAAATTGAAAAAGGTGGACCTGTGACAGTAACTCATCCCGAAATGACGCGCTATTTTATGACGATCCCCGAAGCATCAAGACTTGTTTTACAAGCAGGTGCACTAGCAAATTGGGGACAAATTTTTGTATTAGATATGGGTGAACCAGTAAAAATTGTTGATTTAGCAAAAAACTTGATAAGACTTTCTGGTTTTACAGTAGATGATATTGGAATTCAGTATAGTGGAATTCGACCTGGAGAAAAATTATTTGAAGAATTACTAGATTTTGATGAAATTCATGAAGAACAAATCTATCCGAATATTTATATTGGGAAAACAAAAGAAATATACATCAATGAAATTGAAGACATTATTTCTAATCTAACTGTTCTTGATAAAGAAACATTGAAAAGAAGACTTATAGATTTAGCTAATCATCAACATGTTACACAATCGTTAATCCAATATTCTGGGTAGGGGAGCCATGGAACATGAAAATAAGGAAAGCGATTATTCCAGCTGCAGGCTTAGGAACACGATTTCTTCCAGCAACAAAGGCAATGCCAAAAGAAATGCTGCCTATCGTCGATAAACCTACTATTCAATATATAGTAGAGGAGGCAATCGAATCAGGGATTGAAGACATTATTATCGTAACAGGAAAGGGTAAACGTGCCATTGAAGATCATTTTGATCATTCATTTGAATTAGAACAAGTCCTTTTTGAAAAAGGCAAGCTTGAAATATTAGAGGAAGTACAAAAATCCTCAAATATGGTCGACATACATTACATACGCCAAAAAGAGCCAAAGGGATTAGGGCATGCAATTTGGTGTGCGAGGAAATTCATCGGTGATGAACCTTTTGCCGTTCTACTCGGTGATGATATTGTCAGGTCTAACAAACCATGCTTGAAACAATTAATGGAGCAATATGAAGAATATGAACGTACTATACTTGGAATAAAGCAGATAGATTTTGAGGATGTTCCTAAATATGGAATAATTGATGCTCACAAAGTTGGAAATAAGTTATATCAGATTAATCATTTGGTCGAGAAACCGTTGATTGATGATGCTCCTTCTAATTTAGCTATCATGGGTAGATATATCTTAAAACCACCCATTTTTACTATACTTGCAAATCTTAAACCAGGTGCTAATGGAGAAATTCAACTCACAGACGCTATCGATCAATTGAATCAGACTGAAGAGATTTTAGGATATGATTTTGAGGGAACGAGATATGATGTTGGGGAGAAATTAGGTTTTATAAAAACAAACATTGAAATGGCTTTACAAAGGGAAGAGTTAAAAATGGGTTTATTAAATTATTTATCTACTATTTTTCAAAAAACTAACAGATAAGAATAATATATGAAATTTAGAGGATTACATGGAGGTGAACTTTATGTCAATTTTAATTACAGGAGGAGCAGGATATATTGGTAGTCACACATGTATTGAATTATTAAATGCTGGACATGAGGTAATGGTAATTGATAATTTCTTAAATAGTAAACCTGAAGCGTTAGAACGTGTTCAACAAGTTACTCGTAAGCCTATTAAAATTTATCAAATGAATATTATGGAACAAGAAAAATTAGAAAAAATATTTTCTGATAATCAAATTGAGGCGGTTATTCACTTTGCGGGTTTAAAATCTGTTGGCCATTCTGTAAAAAACCCACTTTATTATTATAGGCATAATATAACGAGTACTTTGATTCTTTGTCAAGTTATGCAAAAATTCAATGTGAAAAATTTAGTGTTTAGTTCGTCAGCAACTGTCTATGGTATTCCTGAAAGCATACCAATATCGGAGAAAAATCAACTATCTGCTTTGAATCCGTATGGGAGAACGAAACTATTTATTGAAAGTATTTTAGAGGATTTGATTAAATCTGATCCATCCTGGAGCATAGTTATATTAAGGTATTTTAATCCAATTGGTGCGCATGAAACTGGACTGATAGGAGAAGATCCATTAGGTATTCCGAATAACTTAATGCCCAATATTTTAAACGTAGCTTCAGGTGAAAGAGATACACTTTTAATTTACGGTGACCATTACCCAACGAAAGATGGAACTTGTATCCGAGATTATATTCATATTAATGACTTGGCCAATGGACACTTAAAGGCACTAGAGAAAACATTGAATTTTTCAGGAATCGAAACTTATAACCTTGGTACTGGTCAAGGATATAGCGTACTAGAAATAATAGCAACTTTTGAAAAGGTAACAGGAATAAAAATACCTTATTCAGTTAGTGCACCTAGACCCGGTGACGTCCCGATTTGTTATTCCGACCCAACTAAAGCCAAGCTTGAACTTGATTGGTGTGCAAAACTTCCATTAGAAAAAATGTGTATAGATTCATGGAGATGGAAGTTGAAAAATCCAAACGGTTATAAAAAAGTACAATATGCTAATTAGAATAAAAGAAGTTTATTTTAATAATTATTTATGACTTCTGGATCTGCCATATGTTTTTATTGAATTGATATTGGATGTGAGCATATGAAAAGGATAATGGATATATTAATTTCATTTTTATTACTAGTTCTATTATTTCCTTTAATAGTCATGATAGCTGTTTTAGTTAAATTCAAAATAGGATCTCCAATTATTTTTAAACAACAACGGCCAGGATTAAATGGAAGGCCATTCTATATTTATAAATTTCGAAGTATGAATAATCGGATGGACGATAATGGTAAATTGCTACCTGATAATGAAAGATTAACTGAATTTGGAGCATTACTTAGAAAATATAGTCTTGATGAACTTCCCCAATTGATTAATGTTCTTAGAGGTGAATTAAGTCTAGTAGGACCAAGACCATTACTAATGGAGTATTTACCATTATATACAAAAGAACAAGCAAAAAGACACCTGGTTAAGCCTGGAATTACTGGATGGGCACAAGTAAATGGTCGAAATTCTATAACATGGGATAAAAAATTTGAGCTAGATATTTGGTATGTAAATAACCAATCCATCCTATTAGACTTAAAAATTTTATGGTTAACTATTGTCAAAGTAATTAAAACAGAAGGAATAGATCAAACAGACAAGGTAACAATGCCACATTTTAAAGGAGATGTAAAACAAATAGACCGAAAACATGGATGAATTTTGAACAAACATGGAAGGTGCTTAAATGGTTAATACAATAGTAAAAAATAGAATCTATCTTTCCACACCGCATATGAGTGGATCAGAAATAAATTATATTAAAAGTGCATTTGAACAGAATTGGATAGCCCCTCAGGGACCAAATGTAGAGGCATTTGAAAGGGAAATTGCATCATTACTAGGTGTGGCTGATGCAGTAGCGGTAAGTTCAGGAACAGCTGCAATTCATTTAGCACTTTCTCTTTTAGATATAAAAAAAGGAGATCGTGTTTTTTGTTCTACATTAACCTTTATTGCATCAGCGAATCCAATTCTTTATCAAGGAGCTGAACCAGTTTTCATAGATTCCGAGTCAGAAACATGGAACATGTCCCCACTAGCATTAGAGGAAGCCTTTCAAGATGCATGTTCTGAAGGGAAACTTCCAAAGGCAGTTATCATTGTTAATTTATATGGACAGTCGGCAAAAATGGAAGAGCTTTTACCAATATGTCAAAAATATAACGTTCCAGTAATTGAAGATGCAGCGGAATCATTAGGATCATTTTATCAAAATAAGGCAAGTGGTACATTTGGAGATTATGGCATTTATTCTTTTAATGGCAATAAAATTATTACAACCTCTGGTGGGGGAATTTTGATATCCAAGCAAGTGAATACATTAAATAAAGCTAGATTTCTGTCTACTCAAGCAAAGGATCCTGCGCCACATTATCAACACAGTCAATTAGGTTATAATTATCGTCTGAGTAATATATTAGCAGGAATTGGAAGAGGACAATTAGAAGTACTAACTCAAAGAGTACAGGAAAGAAGGCGTATATTCGAAATCTATGAACGTGAACTCGGTGGAATACCTGGTCTATCATTTATGAGGGAAAGTAAGAGAAGTTTCTCAAATAGATGGTTAACTACGATGACAATAAATCAAACTATTACCGGTATTTCTAATAAAGATTTGTTAATCTATTTAGAAAAAGAAAATATTGAAGCGAGGATGATTTGGAAACCACTTCATTTGCAACCATTATTCACTAATTGTAAGTATTTTTCTCAGAGTAATGAAAATATTTCTGAAAAAATTTTTAAAACAGGAATTTGTCTACCATCAAGTTCTAATATGACACTAGAAGATCAAATGAGGGTAATTCAATGTATTAAAAATCTGCTAGGAAGATAGATTTTAATATTTATTACTAAGTTCGTAACAACAAGTATTATCTTATTATTTCTAGCAAAGAAAATGTAAAGAGGTATATAAATGATAGGAAAAAATATAGTTGAACTTAGAAAAAAAAGGGGATATACACTATCTAAACTATCAAAACTCACAAATATATCTAAGTCATATTTAAGCAATATTGAAAGAAATATTAATAATAACCCTTCCCTTGAAGTCATGCAAAAAATAGCTAAGGTACTTAATGTAGATATATTAACGTTATCAAAGACAGTTCCCAATCAAGATGCTCAACCATATATTGAGAAAGAGTGGATTGATTTTGTCAATGAATTAAAAAAACTGGGTTTAGAAAAAGATCAATTACATCAATATATTATCTTAATAGAGTTTATTAAATGGAAAAACCAACATTCTAAGCAAAATAATTTCTAATTTTCCACATTTGAAGAATGTGGGATTTTTATGTATTGGAGAGAAAAATGAAAAATTTCATTGTTTTTTTAGTTGCTCTAATGTGTATTGGAGTTATATTGTTTGGTTATAAATACTGGGGAAATATAGAAGCATCCGCTGAAAAAGAAGGTCGATTAGCAATTGAGAAAATGAATAAGAAAGAAAGAATTGAAAAGAAACTTCTTATAGATCGCTTAAATCCTGAAACCAATCAGACTCAATCATTCATTGATTTTCTTCGCTACAGATTTCTTACAACAAATAAAGTGGTTATTTCAATTATTGGAGGTAATACAGGAGCATCGACAGATGCTAGTACACTTTCAAATACATGGACAGAACGATTACTTGAAAAACTACAAGCAGATAGCGAAGAATTAGAAGCACTACAAATTGTCAATTATAGTAGTGAAGGTTATTCAACCTCTGATTTATTAAATGGGGGGAAAATTGATTTACTCATTAAAGATCAACCCGATTTAGTTTTATTGGGTAATTCATTAATTAATAACTATTCTCAGTCTATTAGTCTAGAGCAAACTGTATCTAATCTTAAAAATATAATGTCAAAATTACAAACTGGTTTACCAAATTCAAAGATTGTAATTATGTCGCCTTATCCAATTGGAAATAGTAAAAATAAAAATAGTTTAGGACTCAGTTATTTAGATTACTTGAATCATTCGAGTAAACTTATCAGTCAAAATAAATGGAATAGTATTGACGTTTTCAAAGAAATTGAAAATCAATTAACAGACAGAAATATCTTATTAGTCGATATATTAGCCAATGATTATATTCATCTTAACGATAAAGGGAATATCCTTTTATATGAAGTTGTGTATAAATATTTAAATCATTCACGATAACTATTTAAAAGCTCTAACTATTCATTCTCTTATAGGAGGGCCGTATGGAAGAAACATTAAACTTAAAAGAGGTTTTAACTATTATTAGAAAACGACTGAAGCTAATTACACTTATTAGTATGTTTGCGATAATTTTTAGCGCCACAGTTACGTTTTTTTTATTAACTCCTATTTATCAAGCTTCTACACAAATTTTAGTAAATCAGAAAAATAAGGACAATCAACTTGACCTAAATCAAATGCAAAGCAATGTTTCATTAATAAATACTTATAAAGAAATAATTAAAAGTCCAGTTATAGTAGAAAAAGTGATAAATAAGTTGCAAATCGATCAAAGTGTTGAACAGCTTAATAATAATATAATGATTAACACTAGGGATAATTCTCAAGTGTTTTCTTTAATTGTACATGATAAAAACGCTGGAATGGCAGTATTAATCGCTAATACAATTTCTGAAACTTTTCAAAAGGAGATTAAAGGGATAATGAATGTGGATAATGTCAGCATTCTAGCAAAAGCGGAATTAGATAAAAATCCTATTCCTGTTAAACCGAATCCAATAATGAATATCGCCTTAGCTGCGATTATTGGATTAATGGTTGGTGTTGGGATATCATTTTTGCTTGAATATTTTGATAATACATTAAAAGATAGTAAGGACATTGATGCTTATCTAGGCTTACCTGTCCTTGGAACTATTCAAAAGATTCCTCAGCGCAAAACAAGAAGAAAAATAAAAAAGTCAAAAATGGGAGTTGAAACTTTTGAATCGTAAGAAGAGAAAAAATGATATTAAGGCAGTAGATTTAGTAGCTTATAAACTTCCACATTTACCTATTACTGAACAGTACCGATTAATAAGAACTAATATTTTATATTCCTCTGTAGATAAAGAAATCAAAACTTTAATGGTAACATCACCTGATCCTTCCGAAGGAAAATCTACTACATCTGCAAATCTAGCAATTGTTCTAGCTCAACAAGGAAAACGAGTTCTTTTAGTGGATGCAGATTTAAGAAAAGCATCTGTTCATTATACATTTAATGTAAGTAATATTGATGGACTAACAAGTGTACTTACAAAGAAAATTAGTTTATTGGATGGTATATCAAAAACATATGTACCCAACTTGGAAATTTTAACAAGTGGTCCTATACCACCTAACCCTTCGGAATTATTGAATTCAGAAGCAATGGAAAGAATAATAGAAGAATTGAATAGTAGATATGATTATATTGTGTTTGATACACCACCTGTACTTGCAGTTACTGACTCTCAAATACTGGCAAATAAATGTGATGGTATCGTTTTTGTGATATATAGTGGGAAAACTCGTAAGGATCGTGCAGTTAAAGCAAAGCAACTACTTCAAAAAGCAAAATCACAAATTCTTGGCGTAGTTGTAAATGGATTAGAATCGAAGAACGAGGTGTATTATAGCCAATATAAATAATGTAATTTTTCTATCCTAAACAAAAAGGAGGGAAACGCAGTCTTGATAGATATTCATTGTCATATTTTGCCATATATTGACGATGGTCCAAATAGTTATGACGAAGCACTAGATATGGCAAAAGGAGCAGTAGAAGCGGGAATTACACATTTATATGCTACACCGCATCATTTTAATGGTCGTTTTGAAAATAAGAAGGATAAAATTATAGAAAATGTAGCTATTTTTAATGATAAATTACAAAAAGAAAATATCCCTCTTATTATTCATCTAGGACAAGAGCTTAGAATTCATCGTGAGATATTTCTAACTTATGAATTGGATGAAATTCTAACTTTAGATAATAAAGGAAAGTATTTATTATTAGAACTTCCTTCATTCGAAGTTCCTACTTATACACATGATGTAATCTATGAATTATTACTAAAGGGAATCACCCCAATTATTGTCCATCCCGAGCGAAATAAGGGATTTATGCAGGATTTTGACGAGCTAATTAAAATTGTTCAAAGAGGGGCATTAACCCAGATTACTTCTGGTAGCTTAATTGGTCATTTTGGGAAAAAGGTTAAATCATTTTCTCAAAAAATAATAGAAAAACAATTAGCACATTTTATTGCCACAGATGCTCATAGCACTTTTACAAGACGTTTTTCTCTTCAAGAAGGTTATGATACAATATCAAATTTATATGGAATGCAACAGATGTATTATTTTAAAGAAAATGCTGAAATACTCTTAAGTGGGGAAAATCTCTCTATTGAAAAGCCAAAAATAACTAGAAAAAAGATTTTAGGCTTATTTTAAATTCTACTATTATCGATAACTATAAATAAATCTAAATCATTATCTATATAAGAAAAGGAACTTATCCAATGAAAAAAATATTGTTTACTGCTACTGTTGATAGTCACATTCTTACGTTTCATTTGCCTTATTTACAGTGGTTTAAAGATCAGAGATTTGAAGTTCATGTAGCTAGTAACGGTGATGCGAACATCCCATTTGTTGACAAAAAGTATAATATTCCAATCGAAAGATCTCCATTTAAAAAGGCTAATTTAAAAGCATTGAATAGATTTAAGGAAATCATTAATTGTAATGATTATCATATGATTCATTGTCACACCCCAATGGGTAGTGTGTTAACTAGGTTAGCTGCGAGAAAGGCACAAAAAAACGGAACAAAAGTAATTTATACAGCACATGGTTTTCATTTTTACAATGGAGCTCCCATTTTAAATTGGCTAATGTACTATCCGGTTGAAAGATGGCTATCGAAATATACTGATTGTCTAATTACTATAAATAATGAGGATTTTCAAACCTCTAATAAGCTCCATTCAAAAGTCTTAGAATTAGTCAATGGAATTGGTGTTGATTTGAATAAATTTGTTCCTCAAACTGTAAAAAGCAAGTATGAGCTACGAAAAAAATATAACTTCAATGAAGGAGATTTTATATTAATATTTGTAGGAGAATTAAATTACAATAAGCATCAAGATCTTTTAGTTAACGTCATGTATTTATTAAGTAAAAAGTATTCCAATATTAAACTTTTACTAGTAGGTGATGGAGACTACTTCGAAAACTATAGAGAGCAAGTAAATAAATTACATTTACAAGAATTTGTTCTATTTTTAGGTTATCGCAATGATATAAGGGATTTATTGTTGTTATCGGATGTATCAGTTTCTTCATCAAGAAGAGAAGGATTGCCAGTTAATGTTATGGAAGCAATGGCTACCGGTTTGCCTCTTGTAGTAACAAATTGTAGGGGTAATCGTGATTTAGTAATGCATAAAAAAAATGGTTTTTTAATAGGTATAAATGATATTGATGGATTCGCTATAGCAATTGAAAAGTTATATCAATCTCAGACATTACGAGAAACATTTGGCATCAATAGTTTAGAGCATATTCATAAATATTCATTAGAAACAATAAAAAAGAAAATGCAGAAGATTTATACCGACCTTATTAATTGAATTTTCAAGTAATAAAAACCAAAAAGTTATTTTGTAAGTAATTCTGTTACAATTTATTGATTGGAGCTGTCAAATGAAAACAAAGGTTTTACATTTGCTTTCTAGTAATAGTTATTCAGGAGCTGAAAACGTAGTTTGCCATATCATTGATATGTTTAAGGATGAAATAGATATGGCCTATTGTAGTCCTATCGGATCAATAAAAGAAAGTTTGGATGAAAAAAATATTGATTACTTTCCTTTAGAAAAAGTGTCATATATGGAATTAAAAAAGGTAATTAGGTCATACAAACCGGATATAATCCATGCACATGATATACGAGCCAGTGTCATAGCAGCTCAATTTTCAAAGAGAGTTCCTATCATTTCACATCTTCATGGTAAATTTGAAGAAATGACTAAATTATCTGTGAAATCAATTTTATATAGATTGTGTATTTATAGATTTCGTCATATATTTGCAGTTTCTCAAAGCATCATAAAGGATTATTATTTTTCTCATACGCTCGAAAAGAAAGGATCTGTTTTATACAATGTGGTGAATGAACAGACCCTTATTGAATTGGTTAAGAAGAACGAAACTAAGTATAATTTTGATTTTATTTTCTTGGGGAGATTTTCGTATCCGAAAAATCCAAAAAGATTAATTAAAATCATTTCAATGATTGTCAAGCGAAGGCCAAATGCAACGTTTGTTTTAATAGGAAGCGGTAATTTATTAGAAGAAACAAAATTACTTGCAAAAGATTTAAATGTTTATAAAAATATTACCTTTACTGGATATGTAAAAAATCCCTATCCTTATTTAAAATCATCCAAAGTAATGCTCATGACCTCAAGAACTGAAGGGACACCGATGTGTGTATTAGAAGCAATGCTATTTGGGATTCCTGTTATTTCAACAGCTATTGATGGAATTAAAGAAATCATCGATCATGGCAGCAATGGTTATTATTTTAATTCAGATGATGAAATTGTTAATCAAGCTATACAATTAATTAATAATGAAGAATTGAGAAAAAGCAAATCAATTGAAGTATACAAAAAGGGAAAAGTAATTAATAATATGGAATCTTATAAAGATAACCTATTTAAAATATATAGAAATAATTTTTGTCTAAATAACGAAATAAAGCGGTGAAATAAATTGCAAAAAATTAATCTTTCTATTGTTATTCCTTCGTTAGATACTGGCGGTGCAGAAAGCATGGCTTATCAGCTTGCAAAGAAAATAGACAAAGAAATATTTAACTTGAATTTCATATGTTTATATTCTAGTAATGGGGCACCATTTGAAAAAGAGCTGATAAATTCAGGTGTTAAAATTACTCACTTGAATAAAAAATTGGGATTTAGCCTAATTACTTTTTTGAGATTGTGGAAGCAATTAAAGATACATCATTCAAATCTTGTCCATACACATTTAGGTGCTTGTTTATATGCCTTTCCATGGACACTTTTCCATAATAAAAAGCTAGTTCATACTGTACATAATGTCCCTTTAAAAGAATTACCTTTTCTGCATCGTATCATCTTAAAAATATTGTATAGATCAAAAAAAGCTATACCCATTGCTATTTCAGACACGATTAAAAGGCAGATCAGTACATACTATCAATTAAAAACAGAAAATATTCAAGTCGTTTATAACCCTGTTAATACGGATCTGTTTATTCCCCGTAAAACGACGGTGAACAATGGTGGAATTAAATTTATTTGCGTAGCGCGATTAGTTAATCAAAAAAATCATTTCACATTACTTAAGGCTTTTTCAGTAGTAAATAAAAAAATACCTACTAGTACATTACTTCTGGCAGGTGACGGCGAATTAATGGAAGAGTTGAAGAAAGCAGCTATTAAACTCAATATAAGTAAACATGTAGTTTTTTTGGGCAATGTAGAAGATATACCTATGCTGCTTCAAACATCAGATATCTTTGTACTATCTTCTATTTACGAAGGACTTCCAATGACAATACTTGAAGCAATGGGAGCAAAGCTTCCTGTAATTGCAACACGAGTGGGAGGGCTTCCTGACATTGTTAAAGGGAATGGAATATTAGTTGAACCAAATGATAGTGATGGATTGGCATCTGCTATGATCCAATTAGCCGAAGATAAGCATTTAAGACAAAAAATGGGATGCCTTGGTTTTGAAATGTCGAAAAAGTACGATATTTCAATCATTGCAAATCAATATGAAGCAATATATAAAAAATTTTCATTATGAAAAAACTCGAATGAGGTGATCAATTAATAATGAGTAAGACTAAAATAGCTTTAGTTGTACCTTCTTTAGTTATTGGAGGTGCGGAGAATGTTGTATTCCAACTTTCCAAAGCATTACACAGAGAAACAGATATTGACTTAATAGTCATATGCTTAAGTAGTAGAAAAAACACCATGTTTGAACATGAATTATCAAATCAAGGTATACAAGTAATTTATTTAAATAATAAAGGTAAGCTGAGTATTATCACACTATTTTTACTTTGGAAATATTTAAACAAATTTAAACCAAAGATTGTTCATACCCATTTGCATTCATCATTATATGTATTTCCTTGGATTTTTTTTCACAATTCTCTATTACTTCATACAATCCATAGTACACCAAGATTTGAATTTTCTTCAAGAATTATTCGATTGATGAAAATACTTTACAAAAGACGAGTAGCCATACCGATTGCTATCTCAGAAAAAATCAAGCTTGAAGCAGCTAAATTATATAAACTTCCATTAGATAATATAGAGTATGTGAAAAATCCTGTTAATCTGGAAAAATTCAAAAAGAAAGATATAGCAGTAAGTCATCAACCATTAGTAAAGTTTATTCACGTAGCCAGGCTTGATCCTCAAAAAAATCAAAGATTATTACTTGAAGCTTTTGCTATATTGTGTAAAAACGGTACTCATGCAACGTTAACAATAGTTGGTGATGGTGATTTAAGGGAGCAATTAGAGGCTCTTGCTTCTTCTTTAAAAATACAGGATCGTGTATATTTTATTGGTAGTATAAATGATGTAGAACACTACTTAAATTGTTCAGATATTTTTGTATTATCGTCGATTAATGAAGGATTACCTTTATCCATACTTGAAGCAATGGCAATGGGGTTACCAATTATATCGACGAATGTAGGAGGGATTGGAGATGTTGTACAAGAAAATGGAATATTAGTTGAAAGTGAAAATACAAAAGCGCTAAGTAACGCAATGATGAAACTTGCAAAAGATAAGGATTTAAGATTGAAAATGTCCGAAGCGTCTTTTAGATTGGTAAAACAGTTCGATATCTCAATAATAGCTCATGAATATAAGAAACTTTACCTCAAATATAGTTGAATATAATTAAGCAGTTTTCCAATGAGAGGCAGGTGAAATAGATAGTAATGAATGAGGGATTAACAGTTAATAGTATAAATGAATGCAAAACACACGTGAGAAAATTAGTATTATTTTGTTTACTAATTTGCTTAGGTGTTTTTTTTCGTGATTTGTATGGAATACCAATAAATAAATATATGTTTTTGATGATATCTGTTATTGCTTTCTTGTTATTAAATCAAGGGGCAATAGTTGCTTTTATTGCTTTTATTATTCCTTTTTTACCTGGTTTACCTGCTAATTATATTATAGGTTTAGCCATTCCATTTCTTTTGTTCAAACAAAAACATGTAAGAATAAATATATATATGTTTGCTGCATATGCATTCTTATTATTAGAAATGTTGCATTTATTCTTACCACTATCTTCATTAGGAGATTTTTTCAAATTCAGTAGTTATATTATCTTACTCTCTCTTATCTTATTAAAGAAAAATAATGACTATAATTATACAGTTATACTATTATCCTATTGTTTTGGTGTCATTTCTGCTTTTACCTCTATTCTTATTCATTCGCTACAATATATGCCACTTTATTTAGTATTTGAAAAAGGAATTAGAATAGGAAATATTGCTTCAGTCAATCAACAATTTGATCCAACTATTATTACTTTAACGATGGATCAGAATACATTAGGATATTTTTGCGCGATTGGAATTGCTGTTTTGTTAATTTTACAATATGCAAAAAGGTTAAAATTAACAATTGGTATTCCATTAACAATAATTACGTTTATCTACGGTAGTTTGACCTTATCAAGAACATTTATTTTGATATCATTTTTGGTATTTTTTTATTATTTCTTTATAAACCTTAGATTGAATAATACTTCAATAAAGGCTGTTTTCTCATTATTGTTTGCAGTAATTTTAATGATAGTCACAATTCAAGCTTATTTTCCGAGTACTTTAGAGCTACTCATTACACGTTTTCAAGAGAGTGATCTTACAAATGGACGAGGACAAATTTTTGAACAATATAATCATTTTATATTTTCAAGTTTAAAAAATTTCCTTTTTGGAATAGGAATTCAAAACATGAATATAAAGGCAAATCTTTTTAACGTGCCCCATAACGGATTACAACAAATCTTTGTAGCAGGGGGAGTAGTGGGGTTATTTTTATTGGCTTTATGGTTAATAGGAATGTATCGCCTTAACGCTCCTAATAGTAAAAGACAGCTTCCAGTTTTTTTATTGCCTTTAATTACGATGTTTGCATATATTCAGGGATTACAATTTTTATATCCCTACTTTATTATGTTGCCGTTAATTGTTGTATTTTCTGCATTACGACTTTCTGATTAAGTTACGTCATATTCTTTGCATGAATGAAGGGAGAATCGACTTGAGCATATTAGTGAGTATCCTATGTATGACTTATAACCATGAATTATATATAGAAGATGCCATAGAAGGGTTTTTACAACAACAAACTAACTATGATGTAGAAATCATTATCGGAGAGGATTGTAGTAGCGATAGCACAAGAAAAATAGTAAAAAAATATATGAACGAATATCCAGGGAAAATTAAAATGATAACGTCAGATCATAATGTAGGTATGAATAAAAATGCTCAAAGACTAATAGAAAGCTCTCGAGGAAAATATATTGCTATTTGTGAAGGTGATGATTATTGGACTGATCCTTTTAAATTACAAAAACAGATTGATTATATGGAGGAGCACCCTGACTGTAGTTTATGTTTTCATGCAGCTGAAATTGTTATTAATAAAGAAAAGCGAACAGGAAATTTAGTAAGGCCATTTAATAATAATAAAATTTGCCCGACAGAAGATATTATATTGGGCGGAGGCGGATTTTGTCCAACTGCATCCTTACTTTTTCCGCGAAGAATTATTGAATATTTACCAGCTTTTTTTCAAAAGGCGCATGTAGGCGATTATCCGTTGCAAATGTGGGCTGCATGTCAGGGGTATGCATATTATATGGATGAGATTATGGCAGCTTATAGAATTGGTAATCAAAGTTCATGGACTAATCAATTAATTCGAGAAGGGGATTTAAAGGAAAAGTTAATTAAGGTAAAAATGGGTGATATTCAACTATTAAAAGAGTTTAATCGAACGACAGATAATAAATATAATCCTGTTATTGAAGAAACGATCCTAAAAAGAGAGTTTGAAATATTACTGCTTCAAAATAATTTAAGAAAACTTAAAACTACTAAATATAAGATTTTGTATACTCAATTGACAACAATAGAAAAACTTAAACTCCTTACAAAATTTTATTTTCCAAGGTCATATAGAGCAATGGTTGGGATGAAGAAAATAATGTATAGAAATGATTGAAAAGGAAATGGGTAGATTTTCAATTAAAAATATAATTATAAAAGTAGGAATATACAATGGAAGTAGGAAAATCATTAAAAGAAAAAACAATTACAGGGTTATTTTGGAGCTTCACTGATCAATTTGCTAGTCAAGGAATTCAATTTTTGGTTCTTTTGATTCTTGCAAGATTCGTATCGCCTGAAGGTTTTGGATTAATTGGGATGGTGTCCATATTTATCGCAATCTCTAATACTTTAATTGATTGCGGATTAACTCAGGCACTGATACGGGAAAGAAAAGTTAGCCAAGAAGAATATTCAACTATTTTTTTCTTCAATTTCGTCATGGCTAGTTTATTATTTATAATCCTTTACTTGATTGCACCACTAGTAAGTACATTTTTTCATGATTTTCGCTTAGTTACTATATTACGAGTTTTATCAATAGGATTACTTATAAATTCATTAGGAATTATACAAAGAGTCATACTTATCAGGAATATAAATTTTAGAACACAAACCAAAATAAACTTTAGTGCTGCTCTATGTGCCGGAATAATCGCAATCATTTTTTCATTACTTGGATTTGGTGTATGGAGTATCATTATACAAAGTCTCATTTTTCAGTTGGCGCAAACAATTCTCTTATGGAAATGTAATAAATGGATACCAACATTGACATTTAGCTATCAATCCTTACAAAAATTCTTTTGGTTTGGAAATAAACTGTTGATTTCTAATCTAATTGATACTTTATACAATAATTGTTATTCGATCATTATCGGAAGATTATATCCAGCTGCACAATTAGGATATTATACAAATGCTTCAAAACTTGGAGATGTCATAATTAACTCTACAACTAGCTCTCTCCAACGCGTTACTTATCCTGTATTAAGTACTATTCAAGATGAAGAAAAGCTTTTATCAGAGGGGTTTCAAAAAATAATAAGAATTACTGCATATATCATGTTCCCGCTAATGTGTGGAATGATTGTTATATCAGAATCTTTGATTCCGTTATTATTAGGACCACAGTGGAATGATGCAATTATTTATTTTCAACTTATAGCATTTGCAGGAATGATCTACCCTTTACATGCAGTCAATCTTAATATTCTTCAGGTAAAAGGACGCTCTGACTTATTCCTAAAATTAGAAGTAATTAAGAAGATACTCCTAACAATACTGATTGCAATATCTCTATCGTTTTCACTTGGAATTCTTGGTTTACTTGGAGCTGCAATTTTATGCTCTTATATTTCATTATTTATCAATGCGTACTATTCTGCAAAAGAAATATCCTATTCAATTTGGAAACAACTTAAAGATATACTCCCTTTATTTTTGCTTTCAATATTTATGGGTAGTTTTGTTTTTTTTATCGGAGTAATTTTACCTGGAAATTTGATAATTAAATTGATTTTCCAAGTAATTAGTGGTTGCTTATTGTATGCATCCCTAGGTTGGATGTTTAAAATGAAGGAGTTTATAGTAATTTATAGCTTGCTTTTCCAACTATTCAATAAAGTAAGTCGTCAAAATTTCAAATCAAAAGGAGCTTAATTTCAGTGAGTAATAATGTTAATGTAATAGAAAAATATAAATATGTATTAGATAAAAAAGGAATCGATTTAATTTTACTTGAAAAAAGTGAAAAGGATATAGAAAGATTAGAACAACTATTTATTCAATTAGATTCCATTTTTTTAATACCACAACAACAAAATATGCCATTGAAAATTTATGTAGAAAAGTTAATAAATCAAGCATTTAATTTTGTTTTAGTCGAATCTAATTGTGATATCGGACTAATATCTATCTATGCTAATGACTTTGTTAGTAAAACATCCTTTGTTAATGCGATTGGTATATTGACATCTCATCAAGGAAAGCAATTAGCTTCTATTACTTCGGAATTTATTATTGAATATTCTAAGGGGGTAGGAATGGAATATATGAAGGCTCATATTAATAAAGCTAATTATAAATCTTTATCTTTAGTAAAGAAGTTTGGTTTTAAGGTACTATCAGAAGAAACAGATAAATTTATTGTCATTAAGGATTTAAAAGAAATAGATTTACATTCTTTTGTCCGGAGCGAATCTCATCATGTATGAAGTAATTTCTCATTGTAATAAATCAAAATGGCAAGACAAATTAAATCAATTTATAAAGAAGGATATATATTACAATCACTCTTTTTCTACTTTATACAAAAATATAGAAAATGGCGATCCATATTTATTTTATTTTGAAAATGAACATGGAAAAAAAATTTGTTATGTTTTTTTTAAAAGGAAACTAAATATTTTGCCTTTTAAAAATGATACTTCTACATGTAAGTTATATGATATTACGACTCCACCTTTCGGATATGGTGGTCCTTTATTCGATGGGGAAGATGCAAATTTGGTAAACCAATTTAGGATAGCATTTAATCAATATTGTTTAGATGAGAATATCATTTCTGAATTTATTAAATTTCACCCTTTACTCCAAAACCATCGATATATGGAAAATTTAATGGAAATTTCATATGACAGGGAAACCGTCTTTATTGATTTGACAATGCCTAAAAAGAGGATCTTTGAACAATATCATAAAAATCATAAAAGGAATATAAAAAAAGCAATAAAAAACCAACTTATATTTAAGGTCTTTAAGAATGAAAAAATGTATGACCAGTTACATGAATTTACTAAGTTATATAAAGAAACGATGGATAAGGTGAATGCATCACAAAAATCCTATTATTCTATGGACTATTTTAAGAAATTGATAAGAGGATTTACAAATAAAGCAATAATTGGAGCTGTGTTTCATAAAGAAAAGATGATTTCGGCTGCTATTTGTATGTATGAGGGTACCACATTACATTACCATTTAGGATGTTCGGATAAACAATTCTTAAACCTAGGAAGCAACACATTTCTCTTTCATAATCTTGCTTTATGGGGAAGAAGTAATGGTTTGGACGTATTTTATTTAGGTGGTGGGCATAGTGCATTACATAATGGGGGTACTATCGGAAGAGATTCGTTATTCCAATTCAAGTATCGATTTAATCAACACGGGGTACTCAAATTTTATATTGGGAGAAAAATACATAATCCGATACAATATGAATTATTGGTGAATCAATGGGAGAACTATTATTCTGATGAGCCAAACCCTAATTTTTTTCCATTGTATCGAAATAAATGTAATGTATATAATTCTTCGAATCATACAAAGTTAGGCTAAAGAATATATTTCGATAGAGTTACAAAGTGATCATTGAATCTATTAGTTAAAAGATTTTGAGCTTTAAAATAGGAGGTTTAATAGATGAAAGGGATTATTTTAGCAGGTGGAAGTGGAACTAGATTGTATCCAATTACTGAAGCAGTCTCCAAACAACTTTTACCAATCTATGATAAACCGATGATATATTATCCGTTATCGGTTTTAATGCTTGCGGGTATTCGCGAAATCTTAATCATATCCACTCCTAAAGATGTCCCACTATTTAAAAATCTTCTTGGAGATGGAACTAAATGGGGTATTAATCTAGAATATGAGGTTCAAAAGCATCCACGTGGTTTAGCGGATGCTTTTATTATTGGAGAAAAGTTCATTGGAGATGATCAAGTTTGTCTTGTGTTAGGAGATAATATTTTCTATGGTCAAGGGTTTACACCGTTATTAGAAATTGCTGCAAATTTAAAAGAAGGAGCGATAATTTTTGGATATCAAGTGAGAGATCCAGAAAGATTCGGTGTTGTAGAAATCGATCAATTTAATAACGCTCTATCCATTGAGGAAAAACCAGCGCATCCTAAGTCTAATTATGCAGTAACAGGTTTATATTTCTATGATAATGACGTTATTGAAATTGCTAAGAACGTAATTCCATCTGAAAGAGGTGAACTTGAAATTACAGATATTAATAAAGAGTATCTAAAAAGAAAAAAATTGAAAGTTGGGCTTCTTGGACGTGGGTTTACATGGCTTGATACAGGAACATTTGAAAGCTTAGTAGAAGCAAGTCAATTTGTTGAGACTATAGAAAAGCGACAGGGATTTAAAATTGCCTGTTTAGAGGAAATAAGCTATCGAAAAAAATGGATAACAGCGGATGATGTGTTACATTATGCCCTAAAGTATAAAAATGATTATGGTGCTTACTTAAATAATTTAATAGTTGGGAGGTTAATAGATGATCCCAGTATCACAACCGTTTCTTCCTCCGAAGGATGAGTATTTTAATCTGTTGACAGAGCTGTGGGAGAGTAAATGGTTAACGAATCATGGTAAATACGTTCAACTATTGGAAGAAAAGCTCCTGGAATATTTGAATGTTTCGTCAATACATTTTGTTACGAATGGAACTGTTGCTTTACAGCTCGCAATTAAATCATTAAATATAAAAAATGAAATTATTACAACTCCCTTTTCATTTGTAGCTACAACAACATCTATTTTGTGGGAAAACTGTAAACCAGTTTTTGTTGATATTGACCCGAAAACACTAAATATTAATCCGAATAAAATTGAAAAAGCTATTACTCCTAAAACTGAAGCTATATTAGCAACTCATGTTTATGGAATTCCTTGTGAAATCGAAAAAATAGGTAAAATAGCAAAAAAATATAATTTAAAAGTGATTTATGATGCTGCACACGCTTTTGGTGTCAGAATTAATGAAACTTCCTTGTTAAGTTATGGAGATATATCTACAATCAGTTTTCATGCGACAAAGCTTTTCCATACAGTGGAAGGAGGTGCTGTAATAAATAATTCCGAAAAGAAACTAGATTATCGGATAAAAGCTTTGAGGAATTTTGGCATTATAAACGAGGATTTTGATACAGCAGGAATGAATGGGAAGAATTCTGAGATGCATGCAGCTATGGGATTATGTAACTTAAAGTATATTAATCAAATAATTGAATGTAGAAAAACCATCACAGAAGTCTATGATTCAATTCTTATCAATCGTTTTGAGAGACCCTTTAAATCTAATAATATTGAGTATAATTATGCCTATTATCCAATTATTTTTGAGACAGAAAAAGACCTGTTAAAAGTTAATGAACGATTAAAGAAAAATAACATAGAATCAAGAAGATATTTTCATCCTTCTCTAAACAATTTACCATATCTAAAGCACGGATTTTCCTGTCCAATTTCTGAAAATATTTCAAAAAGGATTTTATGTATACCACTCTATAGTGAGTTACTTCTAAAGGACGTTCAAAAAATATCCAATATAGTGTTGGGAAAAATACAATAGGAACAAATGATCTTTTTTAATTATAAAGGAGAATAACTAATGAATTGGTTAATTACTGGTGGAGCTGGTTTTATCGGCTCTAATTTTGTGACTTATATACTTAAAAAACATGAAGATATTAATATCATTAACTTGGATAAATTGACTTATGCAGGAAATATTAAGCATCTTGAATCTGTTATGAATAATCCCCGACATACTTTTGTGGAGGGAGATATTTGTGATGCTGAGCTTGTTAATCGTTTATTTGATATCTATCAGTTTATAGCAGTCATTCACTTTGCTGCGGAGTCACATGTTGATAATTCGATTAATAATCCACAAACATTTATTCAGACAAATGTACTTGGTACATTTAACCTTCTTGAAGCTGCTCGCAAGAGTTGGATGAAGGGAATTGGTAGCTATAAGGAAGGTTATCAGAGTGCTAGGTTTATTCATATATCTACCGATGAGGTATATGGTTCACTTGGAGAGAAAGGGTTATTTAATGAAAATTCATCCTATGCACCAAATAGCCCATATTCAGCAAGTAAGGCATCAGCTGATTTAATCGTACGAAGTTATTTTCATACATATAAGTTGAACGTAATAACAACGAATTGTTCAAACAATTACGGACCGATGCAACATGAAGAAAAACTTATACCAACTATTATCAGAAAAGCTTTGGCAATAGAACCAATACCTATTTACGGTGATGGTAAAAATATTCGTGATTGGATCTATGTAATTGATCATTGTAGGGCAATTGAAATGGTATTTTTTAAAGGAAGAGTAGGTGAAACATATTTAATTGGTGGACATAATGAGAAAACAAATTTAGAAATTGCTCATGAGATATGTGATATTTTAAATTGTTATATGCCTGTACAAAAAAATGATAAAGAAATAACTAATTATAAGCAATTAATTACTTTTGTCAAAGATCGACCTGGTCATGATTTTAGATATGCAATTGATGATTCCAAGCTACGTACTGAGGTTGGATTTGCCATGAAAAATTCATTTTCAGAAGGATTGAAGAAGACTGTTTTACATTATTTAAAACAAAATAAGTCCTATATTTTGTTAAAGTAAATGAATATAAGGAGCAAATTATGAAAAAGGAATCTACTGAAACTTCACCCTCAACAAGGTTTGGAGCATTTTTTAGAAGTGTATTATTCATGTTTATTCTATTAATAGTGATTTCTATGACCGTATGGATTAGCTTTTTTCAGTTTCGCTTACCACAGGTTCTCCCTTTAAATATCAAATCAGACCAATTTTCAGCAATGAATGCTTTGAAGTATTTGGAAAATTTTGCAATAGCTCCTCATCCTCTTGGTTCAGAAGAACATGATCGTGTGAGGGATTATTTAATTTCGTCATTAACCAATTTAGGTGTTTCTCCACAAATTCAAAAGGTGGATAGCCCTGATTCTGCATGGGGAGTCAAATACAATGGGCAAATTGAAAATATTCTTGCACGAATTCCTGGGAAAGATTCATCAGGGGCAATAATGGTTTCTGCACATTATGATACAGTGGAGGGAAGTGCAGGGGCTGCAGATGACGGATCAAGTGTTGCATCTATTTTGGAGACAGTAAGGATAATAATGCAATCTTCAAAATTAAAAAATGATGTCATTATCTTAATCACTGATGGGGAAGAAAGTGGGCTATTAGGGGCTCAAGCATTTGTTAAATTCCATCCTTGGGCAGATGATGTGCGATTAGCATTAAATTTTGAAGCACGTGGAAGTGGTGGTCCCTCCATCTTATTTGAAACGAATAGTATGAATGGTACTTTAGTCACTGAATTTATAAAGAGTGTACCAAATCCAATTGCACATTCGTTTATTTATGATTTATATAAATTTATGCCTAATGATACCGATTTAACGGTTTTTAAAAACGCCGGTATGTACGGACTTAATTTTGCTTTTTTTGAAGGTCTCAATGCATATCATAATTCGAACGACAATATAGAGGCATTAAGTTTAAATAGTTTACAGCATCACGGTGAAAACATGACTAGTTTAGTACAACATTTTGGCAATATGAATTTAATAGATTCAAAACCTGAAAAGTTAGTATTTTTTAATCTATTGGGCAAAAATGTCATAACATACTCAGAAAAAATTGTTCTACCTATTATGGCAATCATTATCCTAGGTTATATAATAACGTTTTTTCATGGTTATTTCCGTGAAAAACTATCTTTAAGAGGGACTTTTATAGGTTTTTTAATTTTTTTATTTACGATTATTATCGCATACATTTTAGGCAGTATTCTATGGAAGGTATTATTAATTATTAATTCAGAAAATACATTAGCATTTGAAACAGATCTCAAAATAACGAATCCTCTTTTTGTACTTTTTATAGGGGTTATTTTAATAATTATTTCATTACTATATCGAATTTTTTCATTGAAAATTGGTGGAAGTAATTTGGTAATGGGAGCATATTTCAGTTGGCTATTGCTAGTTATTATCACGAGTGTATTTTTTAAAGGATCAAGTTATATATTCGTCTGGCCACTATTTTTCGCCTTAATAGGACTGAATATTCAATTAATAATAAAAGGATTTAATTTACTAATAAACTATATGACTACTATTGGGTTTATTTTTCTTACTATACTATTAACTGCCCCAATCTTGTATTTGATATATGTCTTACTATCTTTAAGTAATATGGGATTATTGCTCGGATTAGTATCTTTACTTAGTGCATTTATTATACCTGCTATAGACATAACTAACTTAAAAGTGACAAGGAAGACTAATCGCAAAAGAGAAATTAGTACTGTTGAATCGACCAGAGTTTAATAAGTTTGCAAAATTGTAGAAGAGGAGAATATTAATTTGAACACTTTAAGAACTGCATTCTTATTACAAGTTCATAAAAATCCAGAACAGGTTAATGCATTTATTGAACAATTAATTTCAGAAAATCATGCAGATGTATATGTCCATATAGATAAAAAAAACAATGACCAACTATGTGGAGAAATAGTACAAAATGATCGTATTCATATTTTACAGAACAATATTTCTTGTGATTGGGGAGACATAAGTCAAATAGACACAACCATTTTATTATTAAAAGAGGCACTTTCAACAAAGCGACCATACGACTTTATTATCTTAAGAAGTGGTCAGGATTTGTTAGTTAAAAATGGATTAAAAGAGTTTTTATCCGAACATAAAGGAACCATTTTTATGACCTTTTATGAAAAAACAAAAAAAAATTTAGCTTCTATGAAGGTGAATTGGCCAAAAATAACCCGTAGAAGATATACTACACCTCATCCATATAGACTTTACAGACGAAGTGTTCGTTTATTATATGAAATGGGGATCAATATGTATCCAAATATGAAACCATGGCCAGAGAAATTTACATTTTATCATGGATCACAATGGTTCTGTATCCCCTTTGAAGTAGCGAAATATATTATCGAGTTCTTGGAAAATAATGAATGGTACTATGAATATTTTAAAAACACACTGGTCCCAGATGAATGGTTTTTTCAAACATTAATAATGAATTCACATTTTAAACATCAGGTTGTCAATGATAATCTGATGTTTTTAAAATGGGGCGAAACATTTCGAACAGGAAATTCACCTTTGAATATAAGCTTCCAAGATATTAAGGAGATTCAGGAGTCTAATAGTTACTTTGCAAGGAAGTTTGATGAAACCTTTGATCAATCGGTCATTGAATATTTTACTAAGTCAGTTCAATTTGGTAGAGAAAACAATAGAGAGTACAAACAGATACAATGAATGTTATCGGTTAGAAATGTTCTATACGTGTTTAATTGTCATCAAAAAAATAGATGAAGGATGTTATACATGATTAAAGTAAATATAAATGATAATTGGAATGAATTAATTAAACGATTTCAATCATTAGACATTTATTATTCACAGGAATATGTAAGTTTATCTGCAGATATTGAAAAAGGGGAACCAGAAGCAATTTTTCTAGAGAATGAATGGGGAAGACTTTTTTACCCTTTTGTTAAACGAAAAATAGATGGAAATAAAAATTATTACGATATAATAACTCCTTATGGCTATGGCGGTCCAATGTATGAAGGTGATAAAAGAATATTAAACCAATTTTATTCAGAATTTAAAAAGTACTGTATCGATCAGGACATCATTACAGAAACGATTAGGTTACATCCATTACTAAATATTACAGATGAAGTAAGAAAGATCATTCCTGTTGGCTTTATTCGAAATACAACTGCAGTGGATTTAAGAGAACCATTAGAAAAAATTAAAAATAATTATTCTTCTAGTAATAAAAGAAATATTAACAAGGCAATAAGAGAAGGGGTACGTGCTGTTGTTTCAAATGATAAAAAAGATATTGAAGTATTTATAGCATTATATTATGAAACGATGGATCGAAACAAAGCTACTCCATTCTACTATTTTAATAAATCATATTTTTATCGCCTAATGGAAGAAACTGCCCTAAGTAAGCCATATCTTCTTTTTGCCGAAAAAGATGGAAAGAAAATTGCAGGTTTAATAGTAATTATGGGTAAAGAATTTGCTCATTACCATTTAGGCGCCTCTAAAACGGAGTTTCTTAATTATAGACCTAATAATCTATTATTTGATAAAATGATTGAATTATCTAAATCGATGAATTTAAAAGCTTTACACTTAGGAGGTGGATATACGGATAATGATAGCTTATTTAAATTTAAAACATCTTTTACGAATAACTTTAACTTTGAATATTATTTAGGAAAACATATTCTAAATAAGTCAGTATATAAGGATCTTTCAAAAGTGGTTAAAAATAGTCTAAAAACTAGCTCAGAAAACAGCTATTTTCCGCAATATCGAATGAATGGTTAACAATAATCTACCTTTATTAAGGGGGGATAATAATATGAGAAGACATTTGAATTTGATCCAATTTTCTAGAGCATTTGTACCTTTTCTTGTTATATTATTGCATGCAAAGGCATTTATGAATTATTATTTTCAATATAATTTTTTAAGTTTAACAAATGTATCGAAATCTGGGGGAGTTTATTATTTTTTTGCACTATCCGGGTTTATGATTTTTTACTTATACAAAGAGCAAATTGGAAATTATAAGATAATAAAACAATATTTATATAATCGATTTATTCGTATCTATCCTATTTATTGGATGATGACCTGTGGTATTTTAATTATCTTTATTATTTTTCCAGTTTTAGAACAGTCTCACACTGTAAATATGGCAAAAATCATTACATCCTTACTTCTTATCCCAAGTAAAACTGAACCAGTATTGGGAGTTGCTTGGTCACTAGTGCATACAGTCTATTTTTATCTAATCTTTACCCTATTTTTCATAAAATATAAACTATTTTCTCGCTACATCCCTTTGTTATGGATTTTCTTGTCAATCATATTCAGTATTCATTTACTACATAGTTCCAATTACATTATTAATTTTCTCTTTAATTTTAATAATTTAATCTTTGTTTTAGGAATTTTATGTGCTTTTCTAGTAACTAGAATAAAAATTAATATTAATGTATCTTGGTTCTTTGTTTCTTTAGGAATAGCCGGTTTTCCCTTATCTTGGATAAATTCTCAATTTACATTTATTCCAATAGATCTTCAGATCACCACTACAATTTCGTCTTTATTATTAATTTTAGGATTTTCTGCGATAGACTTGCAAAAGGAGATAAAGATACCGAAGTTTGCAAATTTCTTAGGAAAGGCTTCTTTTTCTATTTATCTTACTCATTTTTATTGTATGTCAGCAATTAGTGTACTTTTAAGGACTTATCTAAAACTACCTTTACCTAATTTTGTTATTGCTATCTTATTAATTACTTTATCAACTTTATGTGGATGTTTAGTGTATATATTCCTCGAAAAACCCATTTCTCAAAAACTAAAATCCTTTAGAAATAAAAGGTGGACTAACCATAAACCTAGTTCAATCAATGTTTAATTTTAAAAAATTTTTATAATTAAAGTAAGTATTTTTTAAATTACGTCCATACTGATATCAACACAGCAGTAGGGTGGTAGTGGTCACTCCTTTAAAAAGGGGGTGATTACTATTGATCACAGTTTACGAAGCGTTATCGCTCATGATCACTTTTGGATCATTAATCGTAGCCGTGATTACTATTGTTATTTCTCTTGAGAAAAGAAAATAACCCACCCTGGGTGAGTTACGGTTCGTCATGGACCACTGCAGCTCTTGCAGTCGCTGTGTAAAGGAGCATTGGCTCACAGCCAATGCTCCTTCTATATTATATTTACTTAACAGGAATATATACATATGTTAATCGGAATAGGTAGATATCCGCGAAAAATGAAATATATCCGCTAAATTTTACTTTTATCCGCGAAATACGAAATAAATACGCGAAACTAAAGCAACATCCACCCAACTAATCCACTAATTACTCCAATTACCACCACTGACCCCATAACAAAATACATAACCTTCTTCGGAAATGATCGAGCTACCATAATCAGCGATGGCACACTAATAGCTGGTAATGTGATTAGAAGTGCAGCAGCTGGTCCGCCACCAAGTCCAAGTGACATAAATGTTTGAATAATCGGGATTTCTGCTGCTGTTGGGATAACAAAAAGCATTCCTACAACTGCAAAAAGAATAATCGCCATTAAACTATTTGTAGTGGATTCACCAATATGTGGAAATAACCAAATGCGTGCAGCACCGATAACTAAAACAGATAGGACATATGCAGGTACAATATACACAATCATCGTACCGATACTTTTAAACCATCTAATCATAAAATTGCCTTTAGGCTCTTCAGTTGTAACTACTTGATCGAGATCAATCGGTTGTAGATCTTTTGCGAATCGATTGGCAAGATAACTTACCCCAAAAGTGATAATTAATCCAAATACTAATCGGATTAATGTAAATTTCCATGATAATACAAAGGTCATAAAGACAAGAGTTGCCGGATTAATAAGGGGATTACCCATCCAAAAAGCTAGTGCAGCTCCGACTGAAACATTCTTTTTACGTAAGCCTACTGCAATTGGTGCAGCACAGCATGTGCACATCATACCCGGAATAGCTGCAAGTCCAGCAACTGCCGTACTACCAAATGAGGTTTTACCTAATACTTTTAATAACCATTGAGTTGGCAATAATACTTGAAGAAGAGAACCAAGTAAAATCCCTAATACAGCTGCTTTCCAAACCGATTGGAAGTAGACTTTAGCATAATCCAAAGCTGATTGCCAGAAGGGAATTTGGTGATTGGATGAATCCCCCAAGATAGAAGAACCAATGGAATGAGTATCAGCTGCTAAAATAGCTTTATGATAATACGGCCACCATTTGACATATAGTAAACCAGCAACCGTAATCAATAAAAAGGCAACAATGAACCATAGAGTTTTTCTACTGTTCACTTGTTGCTGCTTTATTGAATGATCTAGTTGTGACATAGGGTGAAGCCTCCTGTGAAAAGTAGAATGATAAATTTTAAAGACATAATATTATATCATAATAATAGGGGAGATACCTAAATTAATGAATTTTCCTTGGATACATAGTAAATTTATCAATCCCTTCATTATGCAAGTATTGACATGTTGTTCTATAATATGAATAGATGAATCGTAAAAGAAAGGTTGTTGTCAAAATGACAAATTCAAGTCAAGTAAAACTAACATCATTAACGACGAAGGGAGGCTGTGGCTGTAAAATTGGCCCTGCTGATTTGGCACAAGTGATTCGGACCTTGCCGCAAAGTACGCCAAATCCAGATCTATTAGTTGGCTTAGATACTAGTGATGATGCAGGTGTCTATCGTTTAACAGATGACTTAGCAATCGTACAAACTGTCGACTTTTTCACCCCAATTGTAGATGATCCTTATTCTTTTGGCCAAGTTGCGGCTGCGAATGCGATTAGTGATATTTATGCGATGGGAGGAACACCTTTAACTGCATTAAATATTGTAGCATTTCCTATTCACACATTAGATAAACAAATTTTATCTGATATTTTACGTGGTGCGGGAGATAAATTAAAAGAAGCGGGAGTTACATTAGTGGGAGGGCATTCCATCGATGATCAAGAGCCAAAGTTTGGACTCGCTGTTACTGGAACCATTAATCCAAAGAAAGTACGTACAAATGCAGGAGCAAAATCAGGGGACAAGCTTGTTTTAACGAAACCTATCGGTGTTGGAATTATGACTACTTCTTTAAAAAGAGATTTATTATCTGATGATGAAATTGATCGTGTAACTAATGTGATGAGTACATTAAATAAAACGGCTGCGGAAACGATGCAAGCATATGATGTACATGCTTGTACAGATGTAACCGGTTTTGGTCTGCTTGGACACACAACTGAAATGGCCAAAGGAAGCAATACAGGTATTCGAATTTATAAAAATGATGTACCTACATTACCACGTGTAAGAGAATTAGCAGAAGCAGGTGCCGTACCTGGTGGAACTAAAAATAATTATGATCATGTCAAAGCGGATGTATCTTTCCCTGAAACAATGGATCAAATTGACCAATGGATTTTATGTGACGCTGTTACATCTGGAGGGTTATTGATCTCTCTATCTAGTGATGAAGCTGAACATTTACTATCTGATTTAAAAAATGCTGGAGTGGAAGCAGCAATAATCGGTGAAGTTACTGAAGAACATCCTGGAAAGATTACGGTATTATAATTTTAATTGAAATGTATTGGGGGTTGTTTAAAAAGTAAAAGGGTTCTTGATCCTTAATAGACAACTCCCTTTTTTCTCATAGCTAAACCCTAGAAAGGTGGAAACATTGTGTTCCATGATATAACAGTAAATGAATTATTAAAATTAAAAAAGAATAATGAAGTCACACTAGTTGATGTTCGATCCCCTTCTGAGTATAAGGAAGCAACTATACCAGGAAGTATAAATATACCTTTTTTTAATGATGAAGAAAGAGCAGAGATTGGGACTATTTATAAACAAGTCAGCCCCGAGGCTGCAAAAGAACGAGGACTTGAAATCGTCTCAGCTAAACTACCTAGCTTTGTGAAAGAATTTTCAGAATATGAAGGCAAGAAAGCTGTATTTTGTTGGCGTGGTGGCATGCGAAGCAAAACATCAGCTACAGTTCTGTCTCTAATGGGAATCAAAGTTTTTCGTTTAAGTGGTGGATACCGTGCTTACAGAAATTGGGTAGTAGAAATATTAAATACGCTTGAAATAAAGCCTGAAGCTTACGTACTAAATGGGTATACTGGGTCAGGGAAAACAAAGATTTTACGTCAATTACAAAAAGAAGGTTATCCAGTATTGGATTTAGAAGGAATGGCCAATCATCGCGGGTCCATATTTGGACAAATTGGTCTGCATGCAAATAATCAAAAATCATTTGACTCCCAGTTCATCCAAACCCTACTGCCTTTGCAGGAATCTCCATTTATTCTTTTCGAGGGTGAAAGTAAAAGAATTGGAAAAATTATGCTACCTGATGTATTAATGAAAAAAAAGGAAAATGGATTACAATTATTTATTGAAATGCCAATTGAAGAGAGAGTTCGTCACATTTTAGATGATTATGAGCCATGGATTCATCAAAAAGAATGCTTAGATGCATTTTCAAGGATTAAAAGGCGAATTCACACACCAATCGCTGCGCAAATTGAGTCAGATTTAATAAAAGGGGAGTTTGCTTCAGCAGTAGAATTACTTTTAATTTATTACTATGATCCATTATACAACCATACTGCAAATTTATATCCGGATGATCGAAAGATGACTATTAAAGTGAAGAATGTGGAACAAGCTATACAAGTGATTCGTGAACGATTAAGTGTAAAAATAAAATAACTGATAAAAAGAAAGCCGTTCAAAGCGACAATCGTTGTTTAATGGCTTTCTTTTTAGTTAAGTATAATAGTATTATGTCAAGTAATGATGGCTGTAGACCATTCATCATACATTAAAAAAAAGTGGTAGGTATATTGAATTAATTTTGTAAAAATTTTCAAAAGAGTTAAAAAGCTTGTGCTATAATAACGATAACACAGTATAGCAGGGTGGGCAGTGGTTACTCCTTAATCTTTTGAAAGGAGGGTCACTGATGATCACATTTTACGAGGCCTTATCGCTAATGATGATGTTTGGGTCATTAATCGTTACCGTGATTACAGTTGTTATTTCTCTTACAAAAAAGAAATAACCCACCCTGCCAGGCCATGGAAAGGGTAGGTTAAAAAGAGATTTCCTTAGTACTAAGTGCCACTGCACATCAGGCAGTCATACTGTGTAGGAGAACATTGGTATATTACCAGTGTTCTTTTTTATCTTTCTTTATTATATACAAAGACAACCCTTTCTACAATGGATAAGTCATTGTACGATAGAGGATAATTTTCGCCCCAATGTCTATTTTAATTAATTCAACTCCAGATGTACATCATGACAAAAGTAGGGTTTTCTGTATATGAAAAAAGGCTGTATCTACCACTAATAAACATATTTAATGAATATTTGCTTATACTACAGGATTGGAGGTGTGATAAATGAGTTCAAAGAATTTTGAGGAAATCTACGAGCAATATAAACAACAAGGTGCTGAAAATTCTATACTCGAAAACGAAAATCGATATGAAAACGAAGGAAAAGAAGAAATTATCGCAGTTAGAAAAAATGAAGATGGAGATATTATAGCTATTAAAACAAAGCAAGGTAGGGAATTAGATTATGTGACTGCTTTAGAAGAAGCAAAATCAGGCAAACTGGCTCATGTCGACGTGTTTCATAAATACGGACGAGACATTTTAAGAAGTGAACCTGATGGAATTAAAGAAAATAATTTGGATGAACTCCCACAATTTTAAAGAGGAAAAAGGCAAAGTATATAGCTTTGCCTTTTATTATTGATTGATAGGAGTTGTATCTGACATAATGGATAAATTTTTAAAAACAGTTCAAAAATTCGGATAAATTTGATAAAATTTTACGCATATCGTTATATTTCAGGAATTGAAGGTGACTCATTTGCTAAAAAGTGTTTTCCAAATCTTATTAATAGTAACAATCATTTTTATTATTGCTGCTGTACCATCGATGTTTGGATTAAAGGAATTAAATGGTAAACATTTTATTCAATTACATCCAGAGGCGATCATATATAATATTAAAAGCTTTTTTCATTCAATTAAAGAAGGGACATTAGGTACATATTATATTAATGGAGTTCCACATCCTGTACTAAAAGATATTCAATCATATACAAAAAACTCAAGTTTATTATTATTTTTAAGTATGTTGGTTTCACTTATCTTTTCAATTACATTTGGTGTTTTTTTACACCATTGGAAAATCACATATGTATTCAGATGGATAATCAATGCTTTATCTATCATTCCTGATTTTATTATCATCATTTTATCAATTACTCTAGCTATAAAGTTTTATCAAATAACAAATATTCGTTTAATCACATTATCACCATTGGCTGATACAGTAAATTTGACATTTCCACTTATCATTCTTTGTTTAATGCCTTCCTTTTATTTATTTAAAATGACTAATTCAAAATACGAGGAAATTATAAGTGCTGAATATATCCGAACAGCTGTAGCGAAGGGATTAAGTCGCCCATATATAAATAGTCGCCATGTATTAAAAAATTTAATTCCTTATCTTACTGGGGATATAAAAAAGGCTATTTCTCTCACAATTGGAAATTTGTTTATTATTGAGTATTTATTTAATATTAGAGGTTTGACGATTTTTATTTTTTCTGATTACGAATTTCAAAAAGTAGTTTTTTCACTTCTCATTTTGTTTGCGATTGCTGCAATTTGCTATCTTTCTATTAAAATCTTTTTCATTTTAATTGAGAAGGTGATTATACATGAGTGATAAAAGAAAATGGAATTTCTATCTAATCATTAGTAGCATTATGGTAGTTTTCCTGCTATTAATCGCTATTTTCGGTCCCGCATTGGCTCCACATCGTTTAACTGATTCCATTACTATCTATCAATATGGAAAAAAAGAAATGGCTTTTCCACCTTTACGTCCGTTTACATATAACGAGTTTCCATTAGGTACTGACAAATGGGGGTATGATATACTGACACTTTTATTATATGGAGCGAAATACACAGTGTTTACAGCAATGGGTATCGCTATTCTAAGATTATTGCTTGGTTTGTGTATTGGCTTATGGACTGGAATTTCGAAAAAGAAAATCAATACTTGGCAAGCTGTAGAAAATTCATTATCATATGTACCTTCATTTTTAATCATTTTTTTTATTTTATGGCCAATATCATTTTACTACAACATTAAGCCCCTCCTTTTAATTCTAATTTTTGTCATTGTAGCATCATTGATTGGTTTTCCAACGGTAGCTGGTACCATACGTGAAAAAACAAGACAAGTATATCAGGCTTCTTTTGTAGAATCTGCTATAACCACGGGTTCATCAAAGTGGAAAATAATAAAAAATCATATCATTCCACATATTAAAGAGGATATAGTTATCTTGTTTGTCCTTGAAATTGTTACTGCAATAACAATAATGGGGCAATTAGCTCTGTTTAATGTTTTTATAGGTGGTACACAAGTTGAGTTTGACCCTGTTCTCTATCATTCAATTACGAAAGAATGGGCTGGATTAGTAGGACAAGCAAGAGATTTTATCTGGAGAGATCAGTTTGTCCTGTTTATCCCATTACTCTTTTTATTATATGCCACAGTAAGTTTTCAACTTCTCGCTATCGGATTAAAAAAATTCTTCGATAAGCAGTATAAAAGAAGTAGATGGATCTAATAAGGACAATATCCTTAACTGTTTTTGTATAGTTTATTGCATTTGAAAAAGCCTTACTATCAGCTTTCACCTTAATAAAGGGGGAAGACGTTCTTACGAAGTTTGCAGCTATTTTCTTTAGTAAAATGTGGAGACTTGTCGTTCTTCAAATTATTTTTATTCGTTTTTACATTACCTAAATAGCATGATTGTTTGAGAAAATAGCCATATTATTTGAATAATGATAAATAATATGAAGTAAAAAAGAGGTGGATATACTTGGAAAAAAACAAAGATGAGCATCAAATCATTAAACTTGAACGAGTATCCGATCGACAAATTGTCAATCAATATTTGGATAAGGGATGGACACTTTTAGAAGTGATTATTCAAAATGATAGCGATGAACATTCATCGTACCTACTCGGTTGGGACAAGGCAAATGGGGAAATTAAGGAATATGAAAATGGAATTGATTATTTTTAGGAGGATCTTTCTTGGTTATTATATAATAAGTATTAACGAATATGAATAAAACAACCCTAGGCATTGGTACCTATTGATTTTTCCTCTTCAATATAGTAATATAATGATTACAAGCTGCATTGTTCGTATTGATAATAAAGTTTTAACCTTTAAGCTGTAAAAGGGAGTTTTATATTAGAACTGGAATGACATGCTTCCGCCTATATGGCATGGATGACAAGCAGGAATGTTCTTGCAAACACCCACTTTGAGGAGTGGTGGTTTAAAACTTTCTTACTACTCATACGGCAAAGGCGGCCTTTAATAATGAAACTACTAGATCGGTTCTGATGAGAACTGATTTTTTTATGCTTAAAATCCATAAAAGAAACAAATATCAGGAGTATATTTTCTATTCGATTCATATATTGATACAACTTAGTAGGTTGCCTCCAGTTGATCATAAATTTCATGTTTAAATCATGTGTCAAAATGTATAGCATACTTAACTGTTTATTTTTTTTGAATATTTTATAAGTCAGTTTCAGTGCTTTAGGAACGATTGAAAAAGCAAGAAGCCTTATCTATGAAGGCTTCAAGTTTATAAAATGCAACAATGAGTTTTTACAATTCATGTTTTCCTTTTTCAATTACTGGTGTCTTCCAGTAGAGCCAATTGCTTTATCTGTATTTGATTGATTATTATAGTTTGGATCTGGATTTAATTGTTCTTGGTCTGTTTTTTTTCCTAAATATGTGGTTTTATGTTGTTCCTGTAGTTTGTGGAATTTTTCAAAGTCTTGATTTACCAAGGGAAAAAACCTCCTTTTTTATAGCATCTGATTTAATTACTAAACTATGTAAGAGTTTTGTTACATATTTCTGGTTTAATTAGTCTCTTTTATTCAACATTGGTGCTATTTATGTAAAGTTTTAACGAATATATATTGTTTGTAGGCCGTCAACCGCCTTTAACCACATAAAAAAGAGCTGCAAACTTCATATGCTTTTATAGATGAAAAGTCGGCAGTCAGGCTTTTGCATAAGCAAGAATCAACACGATAAGCAGGATAAATATTTCAATGAAAAAGCGGAAGCATTCGCTCCCACTTAAAAAATAAAATATTAATAAGGCCAATTTAAATGGGCATCCCCCATAAAGAATACATTTTTAAGTAAACCTAGTTAAACATTTAATTTACCGACTAAAGCCATAATTGCTTTTACAATAAGGACGATTGCAAAAAGAATAACAGTGCCTGCTCCTATGAATTCAATTACTGTACCAAATGTTGAAGTGACTACATCTAAAAGACTTAATCCGAGTAAAGCAAAGCCAGCGACAATAGCAGCTAAAAATAATTGAATCATTTTTTACCACCTCCTTGTCAATAATATATGTACAACATAAATTATTGTGAATTTAAGGCTGATACTTAAATAAAAAGGAATAAATAATTTTATATTTTTGATGTGATTTTATGGTAATTAAAAAAATAAGTAAAATATAGAGAAAATTAGTCTATAATAGGACATATATCACGTTAAAGGATACAGTGTGCATAATTACTACGGGGGAAGAAGATGTTTCGATTTATTTATCAAAAACAGGTGAAGATTTGTTTGAAAATTGTATTTTGGTTTATTTTCTTTATTTACTTTTGCTACATGGTAAATATATTGTTCTTGAGTCAGTATCGGATGAATGATCCTCAAGGCACCTACAATATCATTCCTTTTAAAACCATCCACATGTATATTCATTACTATGACCATTTTAATTTTACAATTTGGTTTTCTAATTTATTTGGTAATATCCTTGCTTTTATGCCCCTAGGCTTTTTGGCTCCATTATTGATAAATAAATTGGATGGTTTTTTTAAAGTATTCCTACTTTCCTTCTTTTCAACAGTGGTAGTCGAAACGGTTCAATTGGTCTTTCATGTAGGAGGTTTTGATGTAGACGACATCATTTTAAATACAATTGGAGGCATACTCGGATATATTGTTCTTCTCCTTGTTAGAATTAATTTGAATCATTTAAGTAAAGGAAAAAACAACTTTACTGATATGTAAATGAATAATACGTATTCACTCATCTTAAACTATAGATGAGGTGAAACCAATGAGTAAAAATCATAATGAGACATACATCAAAAAGAAAGATGATACTCAGCGAAGTCGGAAGGCGAAAATGCCAAAAAAACCTTTGCCACAACCAAAGGACTTTGAAGAAATTGAATATTAGTACAAAAAAACTACATCTAATTTTAGAGGATGTAGTTTTTTTATGATTGCATATCCGTTAATAAAGATTGTTAGGAATAAATAAAGAAGGATGAATCAAAATAAGATTAGATTATGTAGGAAGGAAAGATTATCTCATGTCTAACCAAAAATTAATCAATTTTTTAAATCAACAACTATCCAATTTTGCTGTTATGTACATAAAATTACATCGTTATCACTGGTTCATCCAAGGGAAGCATTTTTTTCAATTACATCAAACATTTGAACAGCTGTATAATGAAATGTCCGAGGATTTAGATGTATTAGCAGAACGTATTTTAGCGATTGGCGGAAAACCTTTAGCCACTATGAGTAAATACTTAGAGGAAACAACCTTGTATGAAGCACAGGCAGATGATGAAGAGAATGAACTATATAGGCAATTAATCAAAGATTATGAACAAATGTGTATGGAAATGAATGACACAGGAAAGATGCTAGCAGAAGAACAAGAGGATCAACCGACAATTGACCTATTTAATCATCTATTAGGACGGTTTGAAAAACATATATGGATGTTTAAAGCGAGTGTCGCATTAGAATAAAAAGTAATAGTAAAAAACAAACCCTATCTTTTCTTGGATAGTGTTTGTTTTTTTTTTAGCTCTATCTGAAACATTGTTATATGTAGATTTTGTTTATCAGATAAAAAAGCTGAAAGTAACAACATGTTTTCTCATTTTACTAAAATAAAGAGCTATAAATTTCATAAGAACGCTTTATTTAATGTAAAAGAATGCATCTAGGCTTCTACAACAAGCAACTAACTATACGAAATCAGCCATTTTAAAGATTATATAATTTAATCATTATACCAAAAATGCATTTGTATTATTGTGACGACTTTTTATTCTTTCTTAGAAAACGGAAAAGAAATATCCCAATTACTACATAGATTATAATCATTATACTCAATATAGGTATCCAAATATTATTCAACACGATCACTCCTAAATATATCTAATGTTATTTTAAAGGGTTAGATTGTTTTTGGAAAGGAACAACTTTGTGACACACGATTGTTTCACCCTTTAAACTATATCGATATATTAAAATTTGCTTAATAATGCAACTTTGACAGAAAAGATGGTCAATATTTTTGTACTGTTTTTTCATATATATTAAACTAACGATTAAGGAATATTTTTAATATAGTTTTTCATTGAATGATAAAAGAGTGAGGGAGAGCAAAATGAGTATTTACCAATATGATGTTATAAATATTAAGGGAGTAAAACAATCATTAAGTGAGTATAAAGGAAAAGTTCTATTGATAGTAAATACTGCAAGTAAATGCGGCTTTACACCTCAATTTAAGGAACTACAGGATTTGTATGAAAAATACCGTGATAAGGGATTTGAAATTTTGGGATTCCCATGTAATCAATTTAATCATCAAGATCCCGGTAATGAAAGAGAGATAGAAGAGTTTTGTCAGCTAAATTATGGGGTTACTTTTCCGATGTTTAGTAAAATTGAAGTAAATGGTAAAAATGCGCATCCGTTATATCAATACTTAAAACAAAAATCTGCTGGGTTCCTTGGAACAAAAATGATCAAATGGAATTTTACTAAATTTATTATCAATCAGGAAGGAAAGGTTGTTTCAAGACATGCCCCAACGGTGAAACCCTCTATATTAGAAAATGAAATTACTACATTATTGGGATAATATTTTGTTTACCCTTCCTTGAATTTTTCTACTTTCATGTTATGATTGTAAGATTGAAAGGAAGAGGTTAGATGTTAAATAATCAAAAAATATTATTTATTGGTGCTGGCCCAATGTCAGAGGCCATCATTTCAGGGATAATCCAGTCCTCCGTGATTCCTGCGCAACAAATTTATGTTCAAAACCGATCTAATACTGCTCGCTTAAAAGAATTACAGAAAAAGTATCAGATACATGTATATAATGAGACAGAAGTTCATTTAACTGAATTCAGTATAATCGTCCTTGCAGTACAACCAAAAAATATCGAAGAAATTATTAACCGGTTAAAGAATACTATCCATACAAATCAATTAATTCTTTCCATCGTTACAAGCATGACCATTGAATATTTTGAAGAAAGTCTTATGAAACAACCAATTATTCGCGTTATGCCTAATACTTCAAGTATGGTATGTGAATCTGCTACTGCTATGGCAGTTGGAAAATTTACAAATAATGATCATATTGAAATGAGCAAAATGATCTTTAGAAGTATTGGTGAAGTATATACTATAGCTGAAAAACATATGGATATCTTTACTGGCATCGCCGGAAGTGGACCCGCTTATTTTTACGCTTTAATGGAACAAATGGAGAGCGTAGCCATTGAAGGTGGTCTACCAAAACAACAGGTTCGTTCAATAGTTGCCCAAACAATTTTAGGTGCTGCAAGGATGGTTCTCGGGAATAACGGTTCACCTGAAACCTTACGAAAGAATGTAGCAGCACCGAATGGACCGACCGAAGCGGGTCTAGTTGCTTTAGAATCATTTGGTGGTCTTAAAGCAATTAAGGAAGCAGTAAAAAATACAACGAAAAGATCAATTGAAATAAATAAAGAAATTGAAAAATCCTATATATAATTCCGATTCTTCTAGCTTTTAAAGAAAAACAAGGAGTCTGGCCGAACTTAAGATGCTATATCTCGTGAAAAGTTAACCTATTTGGAAACGAGAATAAGTAATAGGAGGTCAGACTCCTCTTCTTTTTTAGACATCCCCTTTTATCCAACTATTTTACTACACTCGAATAAAAATTCATTTAATATAACAAAAAAAGGTAAACAATTTCTAAAATTTTCCGATGTTAATAGTGTAATGACAAATATTGTATGTCGGAGGTATTCAGATGTTAACAATTGAATCTCTAAGTAATCAATATATTAATGGACAATGGAGAGAGGGGCAAAGTGATCATGTCCTTATTAATGTAAATCCATACAGTGGTGACATACTTTCTGAAGTAAAGATGGCAACTGTAACTGATGTTGATCTAGCATATAAAGCGGCTTTAAAAGCTAAAGACGATTGGGATAAGGTGAATCCATATAAAAAAAGAGATATTCTTGAAAAAGCAGTTCAGTATATTGAGGCACATGAGGAAGAAATTACAAATATTATTATTGAAGAATTAGGTGGGACACGCTTAAAAGCTGCCTTCGAAATTGGATTAGTAAAAAATATGATTAAAGAAGCAGCAACTTTCCCTTTAAGAATGGAAGGAAAAATTCTACCTTCTACTGAGGATGGGAAGGAAAATCGATTATATCGTATTCCCGTTGGAGTTGTAGGTGTTATTAGCCCGTTTAACTTCCCATTTTTCTTATCAATGAAATCAGTCGCCCCAGCATTAGGAGCTGGAAATGGCGTAGTTTTAAAACCTCATGAAGAAACTCCTATTACTGGCGGAACACTAATTGCAAAAATTTTCGAAGAAGCAGGACTACCAAAAGGATTATTAAATGTTGTTGTAACTGATATTAAAGAAATCGGTGATTCATTTGTTGAACACCCAATTCCAAGAATTATTTCATTTACTGGTTCAACAAAAGTAGGGAGTCATATTGGGCAATTAGCAGTCAAAAACTTTAAAAAGCCTCTTCTAGAATTAGGGGGAAATAGTGCGTTTATTATTTTAGAGGATGCAGATATTGATTATGCGGTACAAGCTGCTACATTTAGTCGTTTTACACATCAAGGTCAAATCTGTATGTCTGCAAATCGGATTATTGTTCAAGCATCTATTTATGACGAATTTATAAAAAAATATAAAGAGAAAGTATCTTCATTAAGTGTCGGTGATCCGAAAGATCCACAAACAATTATTGGACCTGTTGTGAATGAGAGACAAGCGAATAATTTACAAGCCATGATAGATAACGGAATTGAGGAAGGGGCTAAAGTAGTACTTCAAGGAAATATATCAGGTAATATGGTTGAACCAACTATATTAAAAGATGTAACTCCTAATATGACCATTGCTCAAGAGGAGCTTTTTGGCCCAGTTGTTTGTGTTATGCCATTTGAAACAGAAGCTGATGCTATTGCCATTGCAAACGATACAAAATTCGGATTAAGTGGTGCTGTCCATACTAGTAATCTTGAAAGAGGAGTGGAATTGGCTAAAAAAATTCATACAGGTATGATTCATGTAAATGATATTACAATTAATGATGAACCTATTGTAGCATTTGGCGGTGAGAAACAATCAGGTTTAGGAAGATTAAATGGTGAATGGAGTTTAGACGAATTTACGACTTTAAAATGGATTTCCGTTAATTACAGTCAAAGAAGCTTCCCATATTAATGAGGACAGGGGTAAAGAAAGATGAATGGCACAATAGAAAATACAGTAACAGAACCAACTATTTTAGATGCCTTTATCACCGTGGCACCTTATCTTAATAAGCTGGTGCATGATGATATAACAATTGGTATTTATAATACTGAGAAATTAATTTTGAATATTCCCGGTAATACCTTTTCACTTAATGTAAAGCCTGGTGATCCTCTTGCAGAGGGGGATATTATTACAGATGCAATTAGAGAAAATCGTGAAAAAACAGCCATCGTTCCTAAAGAGTTATTTGGCTTTCCGCTTCTGGCAAAAGCAATTCCTCTGCATGATAAAAACGGAAGAGTCATTGGTGGAGTAGGTCTTGGCACGAGTTTAGAAAAAGCGAATAAATTATATGAGGTAGCAGAAAGCCTATCTGCTATTGTTGAGGAAACAGCCGCTTCTATTGAGGAAATTACAGGATCTATAACAAATCTAGCCAATCAGGTTACTGATATTTCTGTTCATATGAAAGAAGTTAGTACAGGTGCTGATCAAATTGGACAAATTTCTTCAGTAGTTAAAGGGGTCTCAGATCAAAGTAATTTGTTAGGTTTAAATGCAGCTATAGAAGCAGCAAGAGCAGGAGAATCAGGAAGAGGTTTTTCAGTAGTTGCTGATGAAATAAGAAAACTAGCTACCAATTCAAAGGAAAATGCAACGCAAATCGATGAAATATCAAAAAATATTCAAAATCTCTTGAAAAACTTAAATACATCCTTTTCTGGGATTCACGAATTAACAGATTCTCAGTCCGCTGCTATTCAAGAAATAAGTGCAACAATCCAGGAAATAAGCAAAAATGCTCATCATTTAGCAATGATGGCTCAAACTAGTTTAGAATCCGGAAAATAAAATAGGCTATAAAGAGGAATCAATTATTGTGAAAAAAATATGGTTCCTCTTTTTTTATGTATAAATCTCTGTTTTCAAAAAGGGGAATTTTGCATAAATAAAGAATTACTTATATAAAGAAGATATATGAAGGGGGATTACAAATGAAAACAGCTTTAGTGCTTGGTGGAACAAGATTTTTTGGGGTTAAACTAGTTCATTCACTCATTCGTCAGGGGGTAGAGGTAACCGTAGCAACAAGAGGAAAAACAAATATCCATTTCTCTGATAAGGTGAAGCTTATTACATTTGATCGAAATAATCTCGATTCTTTCCAGACTGCATTTGAGGGTGGACAATGGGATGTCGTGTATGATCAAATTTGCTATTCAGGTGTAGATGCAAGAAATGCGATCGAGATTTTTCAAGATAAAACAAAAAAATATATCTTCACCTCTACATTGTCTGTGTATGATCTCCAAGATAAAGAGTTAGTTGAAACGGATTTTGACCCATATACATACCCAATTGATCTAAAAGAAAAGGATGAAGTGTCCTATCAAGAAGGAAAGCGTCAAGCGGAGGCTGTATTTTTCCAGAAAGCATCGCTACCAGTCACAGCAGTCAGATTTCCGATTGTACTTGGAGGTAATGATTATACTGAGAGAATGACATTTTATATAAATAAGGTTTTAAATGATGAAGTGATTTATTTAAGAAACTTAGATGCATCTATAAGTTTTGTAAATGAAGACGAAGCAGGGGATTTTTTGGCTTGGATTGCCCAGACTAATTTTGAGGGCCCTATCAATTGCTGTACGAATGGATCTGTTACTTTACGAGAATTTATTTCATTTATTGAACTAGCCGCTGGCAAAAAAGCGAAAGTTGAAATTACTCAGAGTGATAATAAACAAACTCCTTATTCAATTCCTAAATCATGGACGATGAGCAATCAAAAAGCAAGAGATTTAGGCTACCACTTTCAAGACATTCATCAATGGCTGCCTGAACTAATTAAAAAATCAATCTAATATCCTTATAAATAGAAATATTGCCAAGTGTAATATTTCTATTTTTTATAAAGGATCTTTACTCAAGCATTGTTGCTGCTTAAGTAAAGTTTTTAACGAATAACTATTGGCTGAAGATCGTTTACTGAGAAAAGAGCTGTAATCTCCATAGGAACCGCTGGATTCCATTATTGGTTGTAAAAGGAGGCATATGCAACAGCAATAAACGATAGGAAAACAGCCATTTAACAAATCCATTGTTAAAAGGGCAATTTATCAAATCACTAAAAGAAGAATGACAGGATAAACTATTGTATAGTTTCTTTTGATTTGGTATCTTACGAATTTAAAAAACTTACAGCCGACTTTTACACCTTATATAGACTTAAGCAGTTTTTATGAATGTTTCAGGTCTATTCTTAGTAAAATCAAGGAAGCTGATCTTCAAACTTTATTTTTAGTCAAAGATTGTAACAATAATATAGGGAAGAACCTTAGATACAGATTGGTTAACAAGATATTAAGGAAAAAATTCAACATAAATATATAGTTTTCTACTTCTAAGAGGAGGATCGACATGTTTGTTTGTTCGAATGAAATACAAGATCGACTTCTAAAGATTTTTCAACAGCTTCATCAAACTCCAGAGATTAGCTGGGAAGAAAGGGAAACAACTAAAATAGTTGCGGATATTGTAGAAAAAGAAGGGTGTAAAGTTTCTAGATTTGAAAATCATACTGGTCTTATTGCAGAAATCGGGAGCGGAAAACCGGTTATTGCTATTCGAGCTGACATGGATGCATTATGGCAGGAGGTAGATGGAATATTTCAAGCAAATCATTCTTGCGGGCATGATGCCCATATGACAATTGTATTAGGGGTATTATTCTTAATGAAAAATACTTCTTTTAAAGGTACTGTAAGATTTATTTTTCAACCTGCAGAGGAAAAAGGGCAAGGGGCATTATGTATGGTTGAAAAACAGATTGTAGATGATGTAGATTACCTTTTTGGAGTTCATTTGCGTCCATATCAAGAAGTTCCAAATGGCTATTGTTCACCAATGATTATCCATGGTGCCTGTCGATTTATTAATGGGAATATTATTGGAGATGATCTCCACGGTGCAAGACCTCATCTAGGAGCAAATGCTATTGAGATAGGTGCCACTCTTGACCAAATGCTTAAAACCATACACATTGATCCCCTTGTACCGTCATCTGTTAAACTAACTAAGTTTCAAGCTGGTGGAGAGAGCTCCAATATTATACCTGGTAATGCTGAATTCAGTATAGATATGCGGACTCAAACGAATGAAGCGATGGATAAAATGCAATCAAAAATTGATTTAATGATTGATGCATTAGAACGTTTTTATGAAGTCAAAATCCCTTATCAGATTAGTTCTAATGTCCCTGCAGCAGTAACCAATGAAGATGCTTCAGACATATTAAAAGAAGCAATTTTTCATGTTTTAGGAAGTGATCGATGTGTACCTCCAATCCAAACAACAGGTGGGGACGATTTCCATTATTATAAAATAAAACGACCGGAATTAAAGGCAACAATGCTTGGATTAGGTTGTGACTTAAAGCCTGGGTTGCATCATCCTAATATGACTTTTGATCAAAAAGCAATATTTACCGGTTCGACTATACTAGCAACTGCCATAAATATTGCATCTAATAAATAATTTATCCTTACTATAAGTAAGTACAAAAAAGGAGACATGTAAGTGTGAATTGTACTGCACCCCAAAAGTTAGATTTTAGGTCTAACTTTTGGGGTGCACATCAAATCTCACATTTATGTCTCCTTTTCAGTTTAATGTATATGATTTTTCAAATCTCTGTTATTAAAAAATGGTTTCGTATAGTAAAAATAAGTTTAGTAATATCACTAGTACTGCCACAACCCATGCAATCATAGTCGTAATTTTATGGTTGGTTAGACCACCCATAATTGTTTTATTGCTTGTGAACATGATCAGTGGTACTAATGCAAAAGCAATTCCGAATGAAAGAATCACTTGACTCATGACTAATGCATCGGTTGGATTAACTCCAGAAATGATAATAGCAAGAGCAGGTAGCATTGTAATCGCTCTTCTTAAATATAAATTTATTCTTACATTGATAAACCCTTGCATAACTACATCTCCAGCCATTGTTCCAACAGATGAGCTAGATAGACCGGCAATTAATAAACCAAGTCCAAAAGAAATTGCCGCAACTGGTCCGACATAGTGACTAAATTCATGAAATGCTACATCTAGGTCCTCTACAACTAAACCATTTTTAAAAAATAAGGCAGCAGAAACGATTAGCATACACATATTGATTGCACCGGCAATGATCATCGCAATAACAATATCAATAAATTCAAATTTAAAGATTCGTTTCTTTTCTGCATCATTTCTACCAACTATTCGATTCTGTGTAAGCGAAGAGTGGAGATAGATCGCATGTGGCATAACTGTTGCCCCTAAAATACCAGCAGCGAGTAAAATACTGTCAACGCCTTCAAATTTTGGTGTAAGCATTCCTCCAAAAACGGCTCCCATATCAGGTTTAGCTAAAAATGTTTGAAAAGCAAAGGCTAGAACCACTATAAGAACCATTGCTGCGATACCTGCTTCCAATGAACGAAATCCGCGTCGCTGTAATTCTAATATTGCAAATGAACCAACAGCAGTTATCAATGCTGCAGGTATCATAGGAATGTCAAATAGTAAATATAATCCTAGTGCTGCACCGATAAATTCAGCTAAATCTGTTGCAATAATGACTAACTCAGATTGAATCCATAAAAAGATAGAAACTCCTTTTGGAAATCGATCTCTAGCTACCTCTGGTAAGTTTTTTCCTGTCGCAATACCTAATTTTGCAGATAATGATTGAATAAGGACAGCCATCAGATTAGAAAAAGCAATCACCCATAATAAAAGATAACCATATTTGGAACCAGCCGTAATGTTTGTTGCAAAATTTCCTGGATCAATATAAGCCACTGCAGCAATAAATGCTGGTCCTAAAAAGGGAAGAATTTTTTTGATTCCTGTAACCTCACCTCTTAAGACTGCATGAGCAGATACACTTGTTTTACTTTTTTTTGTTATATATTTTTTTGTTAAAGTTTTCTCACTCATTGTTTGTTTCCTCCCCACCCAAATGTAAACCTTTAACAAAAAAGTTTGCTTAGGGAAAAATTAGGTTTGTGATTATTTTATTCAATAATTATAAAAATGTAAACAATTTTTATTCGTTATTTTGCCCAATAATCATTTTGTTTTCTCCATATGTTTACAACCTATTTTTGGAAGTGGCGATTTGTGTATTTTTTCAGTTGAATAAAGAAGGACTTTAGTAATTCATTGAGAATTATTGTATTATAGAAAAATTTTAGATGTAAAGTAGAAAGGAACTGATTATATGAATAAAACTGGCCTTACTTTTTCCATCGATTCATTTATTGTAGAGCGTGGAAAAATAAAGGAGTTTGTGCTAGCAATCGGGGATGAAAATCCAATATATAAAGATCTTTCATACGCTAAAGAAATGGGATATAAGGATATACCCATTCCACCTACGTTTCCAACGGTGATTGAAATGTGGGGTGGATTAGATTTCGAAACGATCATTCAGGAGCTCGAGCTAGATCCACTTATGGTTTTGCATGGTGAACAGGAATATGAATATTTAGATGAGATTTATGCTGGAGACACAATTTCCTGTTCTGCTAAAGTAACTGCACATGTTGAAAAACGAAGAATGGATATTATAACAATTGAAGTAGTCTATAAAAGAGATTGTGAAGTCGTGTTAATTAGTCGTTCCAATATTATTGAAAGAAAGGGATGAAAATAATGGATAATCTAGAAACCATACATAAGCCAACAATCACTCATACACAACTTGTAAGATATGCAGGAGCTTCGGGGGATTTTAATCCAATCCACACAGTTGTACCAATCGGTGAGAAGGCAGGATTAGGGGGAGTTATTGCCCATGGAATGCTAATCATGGGACTAGCTGGAGATGCAATAGGTAAATGGTTTCCGAGAAGAAATCTCCGCAAATTTAATGTTCGTTTCTCTGCGATGACGAGGCCAGGTGAAAGCCTGTGTATAGAAGGCTCTATCATTGATGAAATAGAAGTGGACGGCGAGATAAGATATGTAGGGAAAATTACTGTAAAAAATCGGGAGGGTGAAATAAAATTAAAGGGCCAATTTCAAGTAAAAAAAGAAATTTGAAAGGGATTGTCGAATAAGACAATCCCTTTATTTATATAATTAAGTAATCAATATTCATTTTGGTCGATATTTATTTCTACGGTTTCAGTAAATACTTCTAATGTTGCTTTTGTGCCTATCGGAATGGTTGTTATTGGGTCTGTATGTCCAAAATTCACATTAGCTACTATAGGAATGCCTCTTAATTCATATTTGGATTCAATGATTCTTTTCAAGGCTGATTCCGTCATATTCGAGCCTTTTTGAAATCTTCCGATCATTATTCCTCGAACTTTATCAAATTGAGGCAGGTGTAGTAAAGCCTGTAAATTTCGTTCAAAAGAAAGTGGGTGAGATTCTTCATCATCTTCTATAAAAAAGATACTGTCTTCTATAGAAGGTAGAAATTCTGTTCCTTGTAACAGATTGATAGTAGAAAGATTTCCACCAATTAGCTTTCCTTCAGCCGTTCCCTCTTGAATTATCATGTATTTATTAGAATGATATTGTCGCTCTTCTTCGTCTATATACCATTTGTCATCACTCCACATGTGTGAAGGAATAATTTCAAAAGGTGCGTCATTCGTAACTGCCTCTAAAAAGGATTGAAGTGTATATGCTGATGTTTTTTTCATACCAAAGGTGGAAAAATGTGGACCTGAGTATGTAATTAATCCAGTTTTTTTGTAAATGGCTAGTTGAAGTGCTGTAATGTCACCATGACCACATAAGATTTTTGGATTATTTTTAATAAGGTTATAATCAATATTTTTCAAGAGTTGGTTAACATTGTATCCACCAATTGCTGTTAAAATTCCTTTTACATTTGGATCCTGAAAAGCATCATGTAAATCTTTTAATCGATGTTTGATAGATGTTGAGAAAAATTCATCATGTTCATCTACATATTTTCCAAATGATATGTTAAATCCTAATGATTCTAAACACTGTACAGCATTTTCAATTTGTTTTCCTTTTATAACGGCCATACTTGTAGAAGGAGCTAACACTCTTATCTCATCACCTGGTGTTAATCTAGTGGGTAACATATATTCTTGTCCTTTCCTTTTTTCCTATTATAGCATTTGTTGTTTTTTTTCGTTCATTTCATTGTCGCTTGTCTGAACAATCCAATCATAATAAATAATTTTGAAATATTAACATAAAATTGTATAGTTATATTAGAAAATTAATCTAAATTAAATAAGGAGGAAAATTATATGGATGAACGTACTTTTCGAGACGCTATGGGGAAATTTGCAACAGGAATTACTGTGGTTTTAGCTGAAATTGATGGACAAATTCATGGTATGACAGTGAATGCCTTTATGTCCGTTTCAATAGATCCAATGCTTGTTATGGTTTCAATAGATGAAAAAGCTATGATGTATGAAAAAATTATAGATGCAAATCATTTTTCTATTTGTTTCTTTAGAGAAGATCAGCAAGATTATTCCATGATCTTTGCTAATCAAAAACAACCAGATCACCCCATTCAATTTGATCGTTTCGATGGTCAACCAATTTTAAAAAACCCCTTGGCAGCAATTACATGTAGTAAGTATGAATTAAAGCAAGCTGGAGACCACATGCTTGTACTTGGAGAAGTCAAGAATATTCTTATAAACGAAGGAAAGCCGCTTTTATATTATCAAGGGCAATATAAAAAGATTACTGAATAAAATTGGAAACGATTTAATTAGTGAGTAACGTTTTGGAAAAGAGGGATTTTGAGTTTTTTAATAGTACATGGATTGGGGGTCTGATTAATTGATCAAAATACTAATCGCAAATCCTGATGAATTTGAGGCAAAAGGGATTCAATGGCTCATTGAAACATCTATTTCAAACGTAAATGTCATACTAGGAAAAAATTCACTTGAAACTTTAACGATCCTAGAAAATGAGAAACCACATATACTGATTTATGAAATGAATATTGGAATCGATGATTCTTTACTAAAAGTAATTAAAATAACTAAGCCTGCTATCATCTCTCTCACAATGGAAGCGACATTTGAAGCGGCGAAAAAAGCAATTGACATAGGAACGAATTTTTTATTAATTAAACCATTTTCTCCGCAGGAACTTTTACATCATGTTCAAACTCAAATACGAGATGTTATACATAAACATTTAAGCTTAACTACCGAAGCTAAGTTATTAGGTTCCCCAGAGATTGAGTATGAGGATATATTTATTAATGGAACGAAATTAGCTTCACCCTATATATTCATAGCATTTCAGCTTGAAAAATCCGATCTTTTATCAAAATTGAATAGTTTTTTAAAAGAATATTCATTTCCGGTAAAACCTTTAATATTTCCGCTAAGTGATATGACATTATGTGTATTTCACTCCTCCACATCTATTAATTGGAGTGAAATATGTCAACGCTTATTGTTTGATTGGGAACAAAGAGAGAAAGAATCGATTTGTATTATTATTAATCGTGAAGATCATCCTGATTTAACTTTACATGATAAATATATACATACAAAAAAGATGACAGAAGTCACGTTTTTTGTAGGTTATAAGCAGGTGTTAGAATTTAGTAAAGAATTGCAATGGCAATTTATTGATCCATTTCTAACACCTAACGAACAAAAACAATGGATTCGATTTTTAAATGAAGGAAATAAAGAAGGGATATCGGATTTTTTAGTCACTAATTTTTTGGATATTTCAGACTCCTACCCGGATCCAGGTTTATTAAGGATCCGATTGACAAGTATTCTTGCTCAAATCCGAAGACATATGAAATCCGTGAATTTAAATGATCAATTTTTTGAACAGGAATATTTACATATTTTCGATAGTATCTTGTATGAATCTGTTATTTATCGTATTGTTCAAAAACTTCTAATCTTCATTTCGACGATTTTGGATGCGGCTGGGGAAATTAGTAAAAGTCAACATCTCAATATTATTGATCAATGTATCCATTATTTAGAGTTAAATTATTGGAAACCCGAATTGGATTTAGCGGATTTAGCGAATTTTGTAGGAAGAAATGCTTCCTACTTAAGTCATTTATTTGTTGAAAAAACAAAAAAAACATTCCGTGAAAAATTAAATGAATTACGGATAAAAGAAGCAAAAAGATTATTAGTGGAGACCGATATGTCTATTAAGGAAATTGCAATCCTATCAGGCTTTCAAAACCAGCATTACTTCTCTAAAGTATTTAAAAAAATGGTCAATCAAACACCAAAGCAATATCGTTTATTGGAAACGATTGAAAATTATTGAATCGATCTCCATCTGAAGACTGACAGTAAATCAACCGTAAATAGGATCAAAGTTTTAAGAGAAAAGAGTAGGATAAACATAAGGAAGGTATATATGGATATTTCGCAATCTTTCTATAATAAAGAAAGTTCAGGAGGCTACCATGTTAAATAAATTAATCATTGAAGATGTACTTAACGAAGCGTTATCAACAGGAGGAGATTTTTCAGAAATATTTATTGAAGATCGTTTCACCAACAATATGACACTACATAGTGGAAAATTGGAAACTAGTCTTTCTGGAAGAGATTTTGGAATTGGCATCCGAGTATTTAAAGGTTTACAAAGTGCTTATGCGTATACAACAGATTTTAGTCGAGACGGATTAATAAAAACAGCTAAAAATGCAGCACAAGCAATTAAAGGAAATAAAATTATACAATTATCCCCATTTGTACCAAGAACCTTTAATAATCAGCATCCCATTGAAATTATTCCTCAAGATGTTGAAAAAACAAGGAAATTATCAGTGATGAAAAATGCATATGATATAGCCAAAAGCTATCATTCTAGTATTTCGCAAGTAAATGTTCGCTATTTGGATGAGGAGCAAAATGTTTTAATCGCTAATTCTGAAGGAACTTTTGTTGAGGATACACGTATTCGCAGTAGGATGTTGATTCAAGCTATTGCTACACGTGATAACCAAATGGAAATGGGCTATTTTGGACCTGGTGCATTGCAAGGATTTGAATTTATTGAAAATCTAAATTTAGAACATTATGCAAGAGAAGCTGCTCGAATTGCAGTTACCATGTTAGATGCAAGTCCATGTCCTAGTGGGAAGTTTCCGGTAATCATTGATAATGAATTTGGCGGTGTTATTTTTCACGAAGCCTGTGGACATGGATTAGAAGCAACAGCTGTAGCAAAAAAGCATTCTGTATTCGCTGATCGTTTAGGTCAACAGGTTGCACCAGACATTGTTACGTATATTGATGATGGTACGCTAAAAAATGAATGGGGTTCTATCAATATTGACGATGAAGGAGAACTTTCAAGAAAAAATGTTCTTATTGAAAATGGTATTCTCAAAGGCTATTTGATTGATAAATTCAATTCAAGAAGAATGGGTATGGAATCAACTGGATCAGGAAGAAGGGAATCCTTCCGCTTTGCTCCAACCTCCCGAATGACCAATACGTATATTGCACCCGGAAAGTCATCACCAGAGGAAATTATCTCTAATACTGAGAACGGAATATATACTAAATATATGGGCGGAGGACAGGTTAATACTACGACAGGTGATTATAACTTTGCAGTAATGGAAGCCTATGAAGTGAAAAACGGAAAACTAGGTAAGCCTTTAAAAGGAGCTACATTAATTGGAAACGGTCCTAAAACATTACAGAAGGTAGATATGGTTGGGAATAATTTAGGGCATGGTGCAGGAATGTGCGGTTCGCAAAGTGGAAGTATACCTGTAAATGTAGGACAGCCAATGATTCGTGTAAGTGAAATAACAGTAGGGGGAAGTAATGAATGAATATAGGAGAATTTCAATTCCAACTATTTGAAACTGCTTTAAATGAAGGATTTACGGATGTTGAGATGTATTATGAAAAGAAAGAAGTATTTGGCTGCCAAGTATATAAAGGGGAAATAGACCATTATGAAATTGCAGAGGATGGTGGAATATCTTTTCGTGGGTTAATTGAAGGAAAAATGGGCTATGCCTATTCAGAGAAAATTGATGATGATTCCATTCGATTTTTAGTAAAGCATGCAAAGGAAAATGCAGTAATCCTTCAAGAGGACGGATTAGAAGAGATATTTGAGGGCAGTAATTCTTATGAAAAGGGTGACTTCTTTTCTAAATCTTTAAATGAAACGACCATTCCAGAAAAAATACAATTTATCAAAGAAGTAGAGAATAAAGTACTTTCATATGATTCAAGAATAAAAGCTACAGATTATTGTGGAATTCAATCTGAAACTATTACACGAAAGATTTTCAATAACAAAGGACTATCATTAAGTGACCAAATGAATTATTTATATGTTTATGTCAGTGTTGTTGCAAAGGAAGGCAATGAAACAAAAACCGGGGTAGGATTTGAAATAACGAAAGATTTCCATTCATTGCAGGCAGATAAAATAGCAGAAAAAGCTGCAAATGAAGCACTTTCTCAATTAGGAGCTAAAAATATTGAAAGTAAAAGTTATCCTGTATTATTAAAAAATGATGCAGCGGCAAATTTTTTGTCTGTTTTTGTACCAAATTTTTCTGCAGAAAACACACAAGCAGGACTATCCGTTTTAAAAGATAAGCTAGGAATGAAAATTGCAAGTGATAAAGTGTCTATTATTGATGATCCATTTTTGGAAAAGGGGCTAGCATCAAGAACATTTGATAGTGAAGGTGTAGCTTCGAAACCATTAAACTTAGTGGAATCAGGTGTTTTACGTTCATTTTTGCATAATTTAAAAACAGCAAAAAAGGATCAAGGTGTTACGACAGGCCATGCAAAGAAGGACTCATATAAAGGTTCGGTAAAAGTCGGTCCATCAAATCTGTATATTAAACCTTCTACTATCTCTTTCAAAGAATTAGTTAACGATATGAAAGAAGGAGTATTCATTACTGAACTATCTGGATTACACTCTGGTGTGAACACCGTATCAGGTGATTTTTCCGTTGCAGCAAATGGCTTCTATATTAAGGATGGAGCTATTCAATATCCCGTTAACTTAATGACCATTGCCGGCAATTTTTATGAATTATTGAATGATGTTGATGCAGTCGGCGCTGATTTGAATTTTCCTTTAAGCAATATTGGTTCTCCATCACTTTGTATCAAATCATTATCTGTTACTGTAGAATAAATTGATACGAAAGTAATATCCGTTCGTTTATTAGATTTTAAGGCAAAGTAAGAGGGGCACACTGATAAAATCAGCAAGCCCCTTCGTCATTGATTTTTATTCTTTGAAACCCGTATTTGCTTTAACAGCGACTTCTGCAAAGCGTTTAGCATCTTGCTTCTTAGAAACCACTGTTCCAATATACGCCCCGATAAAACCTAATGGAACCGAAATAATCGCTGGATTTGTTAGTGATATTAAAGGCTCCCCGACAAAAATGGCAGCACCTTCAACAGGAGAAAACACATTAGGACTAATAATTACGAGAATTAAAGATGATAACAATCCAGAGAGCATTCCTGTAATCGCACCAGAAGTGTTAAATTTTTTCCAATAGATTGTAAAAATTATTACGGGCAAATTTGCACTTGCTGCCACACAAAAGGCAAGTGAAACTAAAAAAGCAACATTCATTTTTTGTGTAAATAGAGCTAATAGAATTGATAAAATAGCTACGCCTACTGAAGCATATCGTGCTGCAAGCATTTGTTGTTTCTCTGTAATTTTTCCTTTTTTTATTATCTCACCATATATATCATGGGCAAATGCAGAGGCACCGGACAACACTAATCCCGCAACAACAGCCAAAATGGTTGCAAATGCTACAGCTGATACAAATGACATTAGGAAATCACCACCAAGTGCTCCAGCTAGTAAAGGAGCAGCCATATTACCTGCTGCATTTGCTTCAATTATCTTATCAAACCCAACAAAATAAGCGGCACCAAAACCTAGGAATATCGTTAATACATAAAAGATTCCAATAACCCAAGTTGCTGAAATAACCGAACTTCTAGCGGTTTTCGCATCTTTAACAGTAAAGAATCGCATTAAAATATGTGGTAATCCTGCAGTACCTAGAACAAGTGCAAGCATTAATGAAATTGTATCTAGCGGTACCTTATACTTCACTCCAGGTTTTAGATAATCTTCCCCAAGTGGTGTAGCTGTTTTCATTTCAGTAAACATTTCGAAAATATTAAAATGAAATTTGGCTAATACCATAATTGAAATGACAATAGTTCCCACCATTAACAATACAGCCTTTATAATCTGTACCCAACTTGTAGCTGTCATTCCACCAAAAAGGACATATATCGTCATCATAATTCCAACAATTAACACAGCAATCCAATAATCAATGCCAAATAATAATTTAATGAGTGCACCAGCACCAACTAACTGAGCAATCATATAAAAGATAACAATTGTTATTGTGTTTAATGCTGCAACTGCCCGGACTTTCTTCGCATCAAATCGTGAATTAATCATATCTGCTAAAGTATATTTTCCAAGATTTCGCAATGGTTCTGCAACGATAAATAACACAACTAAATAAGCAATAAGAAAGCCAATACTGTAGAAAAATCCATCAAATCCATTAAGAGCAATCATCCCTGCAATACCTAGGAAAGATGCTGCTGATAAATAGTCTCCTGCAATCGCTAAACCATTCTGCCACCCAGTTAAACCACCGCCGGCAGTATAAAATTCACTTGTTGTTTTCGTACGTTTTGCTGCAAAATACGTAACCACTAACGTAATTCCAACAATTAATAAAAATAAGATGATTACAGTAGGACTCATGCACCAATTTCTCCTTTTTTCTTGTTTTCTTCAATCACTTCATCGGCCAGCTTATCAAAATATGATGCCTTTTTGACATAAACGATACAAAGTACCCAAGTCATAATAAACTGAGCGAAAGCAAAAACCCAAGCCCATGAGATGTCTCCAAATGCAATTTTATTGAGAATATTTGAGTAAGAAGTTAAAAATGGTAATGTAAAGTAGAATACTAAGAAGAATATCGTTAATGGAACAATAAATTTTTTCTTAGAGGTCATTAACTGTTGAAATTTATTGCTTGAAGCAATCTTTTCGAAATCAATAGATGTTTGGTCATTATTATCCTTTTTTGGCATAAACACGTTCTCCTTTCGTTATTTTCCCTACATTGTAATCGTAAAGTAAAGGGATTCAGCTTGTCAATATAATATTAAGATAATTCTGAATATAGAAAAATCTATTTTCACCCCCAATAATTTCATAGTTAAATTATGTATTTCAAAGAAAATAAGTATTTTAATAAAATATAAGAAAATCAAGCTTCCAAACTATACTCCTCTAATCCTTCTAATTTAAGTATAAAAATATAAGAAAATTATAAAAAAAATAGCAAACCATTATAACAAAACCAAAATTATCATTGAATAATTATAAAAAAACTAGTCTTTTTTTAAAACTTCGCAGAATATTTAGTCTTTATAATTAGATTATGAAATGAGAAGGAATTTAGGAGGGAACATAAAATGAAAACGCATTCAAAGAGAGAAATTACTAATTATACTGGGTCTGAATTACATGCAAAGGGATGGATACAAGAAGCAGCACTAAGGATGTTAATGAATAATCTCAATAAGGATGTTGCAGAACGTCCTGAAGATTTAGTTGTTTACGGAGGAATAGGAAAAGCAGCAAGGAACTGGGAATGCTACGATGCCATTGTAAAAACATTGCATGAGCTTGAATCCTATGAAACTCTTCTTGTTCAATCAGGAAAACCAGTTGCCGTATTTAAAACACATTCAGATGCTCCAAGAGTATTAATTGCGAATTCTAATCTTGTTCCGGCTTGGGCAAATTGGGATACTTTCCATGAACTTGATAAAAAAGGACTGATGATGTACGGACAAATGACAGCTGGAAGCTGGATATATATTGGTAGTCAAGGGATTGTTCAAGGGACGTATGAAACATTTGCTGAATTAGGAAGGCAACATTTTGGTGGTTCACTTAAACAAACCATAACGGTTACAGCAGGACTAGGTGGCATGGGTGGTGCTCAACCTCTCGCAGTAACTATGGCAGAAGGAGTTTGTATAGCTATCGAAGTAGATGAATCAAGGATCGATCGGCGAATCGAAACTCGTTATTTAGATATAAAAACGACTTCATTAGAAGAGGCTATTCGCCTTGCTAAAGAAGCGAAGGTAGATGGAAAATCATTATCCATCGGATTATTAGGTAATGCAGCAGAACTATTACCCAAAATGATCGAACAAGGATTTATTCCTGATGTTTTAACAGACCAAACTTCTGCGCATGATCCACTAAATGGATACATTCCGATAGGATATACATTGGAGGCTGCTGACCAACTACGCAATACAAATCCAGAGGAATATGTAAGAAAGTCAAAGGCTAGTATGGCTACACATGTTAAGGCGATGCTTCTAATGCAAGAAAAAGGGGCCATTACATTCGATTACGGTAATAATATCCGTCAAGTGGCAAAAGATGAAGGGGTTGAGAATGCATTTAATTTCCCTGGCTTTGTACCTGCCTATATTCGACCACAATTTTGCGAAGGAAAGGGGCCATTTAGATGGGTAGCATTGTCTGGTGATCCTGAGGATATCTATAAAACAGATGAAGTAATACTTCGTGAGTTCAGTGATAATGAGCATTTATGTAAGTGGATTAAGATGGCTCAAGAGAAAATTCAATTTCAAGGTCTTCCTTCACGAATTTGTTGGCTCGGTTATGGGGAGAGAGCAAAATTTGGAAAGATCATTAATAACATGGTAGCAAGTGGAGAATTAAAGGCACCAATCGTAATTGGTCGTGATCATTTAGACTCTGGTTCAGTTGCCTCACCAAATCGTGAAACGGAAGGCATGAGGGATGGAAGTGATGCTGTTGCTGACTGGCCAATCTTGAATGCAATGATTAATGCTGTAGGTGGTGCAAGTTGGGTATCTGTCCATCATGGTGGTGGTGTTGGTATGGGTTATTCATTACATGCTGGCATGGTAATTGTTGCAGATGGTACGAAAGAAGCAGAAAAACGTTTAGAGCGTGTTCTAACATCTGATCCAGGAATGGGTGTTGTACGCCATGTGGATGCAGGCTATGATCTTGCAATAAAAACAGCGAAGGAAAAGGGAATCCATATTCCAATGTTAGGTAAATAATAAATGGATTTGCAATGGAGGGATGAAGCATGACAAATAAACCCATCTTAATTCAGCATGCAAATGAACTAATTACCGTAGCAGGAGGTTCAGAAAAACCTTTGACCAAAGATCAAATGAATGATCTTCATATTATTATAGATGGTGCTCTATGGTTAGAAGATGGAAAAATAGAAGCTGTTGGAAAAACTGAAGAAATTAGAAACAAATTTTCTCACCGTTTACATGAGGCTATTGTGGTTGATGCATCAGAAAAAATCGTTATGCCAGGACTAATTGATCCACATACACACATTGTTTATGCGGGTAGTCGAGAAAATGAATTTAATATGCGCCTAAATGGAGCTACGTATATGGAAATTATGAATAATGGGGGAGGAATTCATGCAACAACATCCAAAACACGAGAAGCGACACATGAAGAACTTTTTTCCGAAAGCAAAAAAAGATTAGATTCCTTCCTAAAACATGGGGTAACTACTATTGAAGCGAAAAGTGGCTACGGTTTAGATTGGCAGACAGAAAAGAAACAATTGGAAGTTGCCAAGCAATTAAATGAGGAACATGTAATTGATGTGATTCGTACATTCATGGGAGCCCATGCAGTACCTGCAATATATAAAGATAATCCAGATGAATTTGTAAAGATTGTAACCGAGGAAATGCTTCCTAATGTTGCAAATGAAAATCTTGCAGAATTTAATGATGTGTTTTGTGAGAGGGGTGTTTTCACCCCAGATCAAAGCCGTAAAATTCTATTAGCTGGAAAACAATTAGGGCTTATCCCGAAAATACATGCAGACGAAATTGAACCATATGAAGGAGCTGAGCTTGCTGCTGAAGTTGGAGCTATTTCAGCAGACCATCTTTTAAAAGCATCAGATAAGGGCATTCAACAAATGGCCGAAAAGGGAGTTATTGGTGTTTTATTACCCGGAACAGCTTTCTTTTTAATGGCTGAATCAGCTAGAGGAAGAAAAATGATCGATGAAGGTGTACCAGTGGCACTTTCTACGGATTGTAATCCTGGATCTTCACCTACTACTTCATTACCATTCATTATGAATTTAGCATGTATGAAAATGGGAATGACGCCTGCTGAGGCAATAACTGCTTGTACTATTAATGCTGCACATGCGATTAATCGAGGAAAAGATATTGGAAGCTTAGAAGTTGGAAAAAAAGCAGATATAGTTATGATGAATGTGCCAAATTATATGCAGCTTCCATATCATTATGGGATGAATCATACAGATATGGTCATAAAAAATGGAAAAATCGTTCTAGAGAATGGTCAATTATGTTGAAAGGAAAGTCAATCACCAAAATGACTGTTGATTGAATTTTCAGGGGATCATTTAGGCGATCTATTAAGGGGAACTTCCCTTTATGGATCGCCTTTCTTTAAACAAGGCTATTTTAGTATAGTTTGTTGCTTATATAAAAGATTCAGCGATTCTAATAAAGTTTGTAGCTCTTTTCTCAGTGAATTGAAAGGTGTAGCGGTCTTCAGCTGAAAGTTATTTGTTACAACTTTACTTTAATAACAACAAATATTAGAAAAGAGCCTTAAACAAAGGGGGAAATAGGGATGGCGAAAACAAATCCAGTAATACACACTCAATTGCAAACTAGACCATCGCATATTAAAGAAATTCTAAAATTTATTATTTTTAGTGCAATCGGCATTTTTATGTTTTTCATACCAATCAGTATTCAAGGAACTTCTTCTATTATGCTTGACCATATAGTAACATTCATCCAAAACAGAGTGCCTAATCTAATACCGTATTATGCTTTATTAGTAATATTACTAGGTGCTATTTATCCTTTTTATACGAAAACCTGGAATAAAGATGGAATATCGATCTTTTTTTCTATTTTTAAAGTAATAGGGTTGGTTGTGGCAGGCTTACTTGTTTTTAAGCTTGAACCTAAATGGTTAGCAGAGCCTGATATGGGACCATTTTTATTTAATAAACTGGTCATCTCTGTTGGATTACTTGTTCCAATAGGCTCTGTTTTTTTAGCTTTACTCGTTGGTTATGGTTTATTAGAATTTATTGGAGTATTAATGCAGCCAGTTATGAGACCTATATGGAAAACACCAGGAAGGTCAGCTGTAGATGCTGTTGCATCTTTCGTTGGTAGTTACTCAATTGGTCTATTAATCACTAATCGTGTATATAAAGAAGGAAAATACACGGCGAAAGAAGCTGCAATTATTGCAACTGGATTTTCTACTGTTTCCGCGACATTTATGATCGTGGTTGCAAAAACACTTGGATTAATGGATAAATGGAATCTATATTTCTGGGTAACATTAGTCATCACTTTTATCGTTACTGCGTTAACAGTAAGAATTTGGCCATTACGTTCAATGAGCGATGAATATTATGAAGGCGTTGGAAAACCAGAGGAGATCGTTAAAGGAAATCGTTTTAAGCATGCATGGAAGGAAGCAATGGATGCTGTCCAACAATCTCCGAGTTTAGGAAAAAATATATGGATGAATTTAAAGGACGGATTCATTATGACGATGTCGATATTGCCATCCATCCTTTCTGTAGGTTTATTAGGTCTCGTTTTGGCTGAATTTACTCCAATCTTTGATATTATCGGTTATATTTTTTATCCTATTACTGCATTATTTCATTTACCTGAACCATTATTAGCTGCAAAGGCAAGTGCAGTTTCTATTGCAGAAATGTTCTTACCGGCTTTATTTGTAACAGGAAGTGCACTCGTTACAAAATTTGTTATTGCCGTTGTTTCAGTTTCAGCCATTATTTTCTTTTCTGCCTTAATTCCATGTATTGTCTCTACAGACATTCCAATTTCATTGCCAAAATTACTTATCATATGGCTAGAACGAGTGATTTTAACACTAATTATTACGATACCTATCGCATACTTAATACTATAATAACTATCATCCCTTTATCTAACTTTATTGATCCGTTCCAGGTCAGTAAAGTTTTTTTAATAAAGGAATTTTCAACAATTTATAGAATACGAATAGTAAAAGGTTTTATTGTACAACAAAGAGGTGTTAAAAGGAATGAATGTTTGGTATGTAAGCTATGGGTCAAATATTAATTTAGAAAGATTTATGTGTTATATAAATGGAACAAAACCTGAAGGATCTAATAAAAAAGAAAAGGGATGTAGGGATAAAACTCCTCCAAAAGCTATTAAGAGCGTTGTCCTCCCTTATCAACTTTATTTTTCTAAGGAAAGAAGTAAATGGGGAGAAGGGGGCGTTGCGTTCATCAATTATATCGAGGATTTTCGATGCAGTACTTTAGGTAGAATGTATTTGATAACGGACCAACAATTTTGTGATGTTGTAGCACAAGAAAATAATACAAAGGAGATGCTGATAGATCTTCAAAAAGTGATTAATCATAAATATTCAATCATTAATGATGGCTGGTATGGAAGAATTTTATTTTTAGGCTATAAGGATGGAGCACCTATGTTTACTTTTACAAATAATCAACTATATAAGAACATCACTATTAATAAACCCCATTCATCCTATTTAAAAACAATTACAAAGGGCTTATTAGAAATTGGTTTAGGTCTAGATGAAATTATTGATTACTTTTTAAAACAGCCCGGAATAAGAGAATATTTCACAAAAGAAAAGCTTTTTAAATATATCACTTAACGTGTACAACTATTGATTGACATACTATTCTGTATCAAAATAAATGAGTCTGACCCCCACGAAATAGAAAAAATATCTCGTGGGGGTTTAATACTTTATTTACTTATTATTATTTTTTACTAAGCTGTTCCTGCGCCATTCGAATCATTTCCTTCACCATATTTCCTCCGATTGGACCACCAACTTTTCCAGCTTGTTCACTTGTTAAATGACCATTGTATCCTTTTTTTAAGGGAATTCCTTGTTCTTTAGCTACTTCGAATTTAACATTATTTGGTTCTCTTTGATCAACTTGATACCCTTTTTCTTTCATTACTTTACCTTTAAAATTATCCAAAGCATTTCTTGCTTCAGGGACTAAAGTTTTTCTCCTATTAGACATTTTTCACCCTCCTTTTATAGGTATTATGCCCAAATAAAATAAAGCGACGATTAACAAAAGTTCAGTTTTTTTAACTTTATATTTTGTTTATTTTAAATATTCATTATATACTCTTGACTATTTAAATTATTTTGACTATTCTAATAAAAGAGTATACTGTATACAGTCTACAAAAAATAGGGGTGATTTCAATCGTTCAAATTATAAAAAAAGGGATCACATTAAAAACGCAAGTCTATGATTACCTTAGAGATCAGATAATTATTGGAGGACTTAAACCGGGTGAAAGATTGATTGAAGAAAAAATTGCTGAGGAATTACAGGTAAGTCGTAGCCCGATAAGAGAAGCTATTAGAATGCTAGAAAAAGATGGATTATTGGTTCATTCCTCTGGTGGAGTGACTATCATTCAGCCTACAATTGAAGATTTTCGTTATTTATATGAGTGCAGAGTTGAGATTGAGCCTCTTGCTGCCTTTTATGCAGCAAAAAGACGTTCAAGCGAACAATTGGAAACGATTAGAGGATACTTACTACAAATGGGGAAAATTTCAGAAAAAAATACTTTAAAATGTGTACATGATGCAAATGTAAATTTTCATGAAGCAATCGTTCAATCGAGTCAAAATCCATTTCTTGTTTCAATGATTACTCAATTACGTGGAGTCAACAGTTTTTACCGAAAAACTTTTCTAGAAGAAAATCACATGTATGCCGAGGAAGCAAGGAGGGACCATCAAAAAATATTTCAAGCAATAGTTGATCAAGATTCAGAAGAAGCGAGGCGTTTAATGAAACATCATATCGAAAGCGATTACAATTCCTTTGTGAGGTTCAGTGATCAATCATTGGAGGGTGACAAATGGTAAAAACAAAACCACTTGAAGGAATCAAAATACTTGAACTAGGAAATATTGTTGCCGCACCATTTGCCGGAAAAATTTTTGCTGAATTCGGAGCAGAAGTAATTAAAGTAGAAGAACCGACAAAAGGTGATCCACTTAGAAATTGGCGAGTGATGTACAAGGATACATCTATTTGGTGGCATGTTCAGTCACGTAATAAAAAATCAATAACTGTGAATTTACGTGATGAACGTGGGCAAAAAATAATTAAAAAACTAGTTCAAAAAGTAGATGTTGTATTAGAAAATTTCAAACCTGGAACATTAGAAAAATGGGGATTAGGGTTAAAAGATTTACAAGCCATTAATCCAAGTATTATTTTGACAAGAATTTCAGGATATGGTCAAACCGGTCCATATCGTCACAAGCCTGGGTTTGGTAGTGTCGCAGAGGCTATTGGTGGATTAAGGTATTTAACAGGATACCCTGAATTACCTCCTGTGAGAGTGGGAATTGCTATAGGTGATCTTGTTGCAGGATTATATGCAGTAATTGGCACACTGATGGCTATACGTGCACGAGAAAAAAGAGTTGATAAAAAGGGACAATTAGTAGATGTAGCTCTTTATGAATCTGTTTTTAGTTTACTAGAAGGAATTCTACCAGAGTATGACTTAGCCGGAATAGTAAGAGAAAGAACCGGAACTACTCTGCCCGGTATTGCACCTTCTAATACCTATGAGTGTTCGGATGGAAATCATGTGGTTATTGGTGGAAATGGTGATAAGATCTTTCAGAGATTAATGAAAGCAATTGGTAGAGAAGATATTGCAAATGATTCAAAATATGCAACGAATCAAGGAAGGGCAGCAAATGTGAAATTTATTGATGATGCTATTGAGAATTGGACAAAGCAATATCCATTAAAAATGGTTCAAAAAATATTAGATGATGCATCTGTGCCAGTAGGTCCGATATACGGAATTAAGGAAATAGTCAATGATGAGCACTATAAAGCAAGAGAAATGATTAAGGAAGTTGAGCTCCATGATGGAAAGAAGCTTCTAGTTCCAGGTATTGTACCAAAGTTATCTGAAACCCCTGGCGAAATAAAATCGAATGGTCCCAAATTAGGTGAACATAATGAAGATGTTTTTAAGGAATATATGAATTTCACATTTGAAGATTTTAAAAATCTAAAAGAACAAGGAGTCATCTAATGGCAGATGTAAAAGTTATCGAAGTTAGTCCTAGGGATGGTTTACAGAATGATCCTAACTTTGTAGCTACTAGTAAAAAGAAGGAATTGGTTAATTTACTTATAAAAGCAGGGCTAAAACAAATTGAGGTAACTTCATTTGTTCATCCTAAAAAAGTACCACAAATGGCGGATGCACCTGAACTTTTAAATGAAGTTATGTCTTTTGATAATTTTGAAGCAATAGCCTTGATTCCTAATTTAAAGGGATATGATAGAGCAAAAGAACATGCACTCAGTGAAATAAACTGGGTCAGCTCTGCTACAGAAACCTTTAATAAAAAAAATATTGGAATGACTATTGATGATAATTTTAAACAATTTGAATCACTCGTAAAAAAAACCGAAAATATAAACATAAAAACATGCTTCTCTATTGCAGTAAGCTTTGGATGTCCATATGAAGGGAAAGTAAATGAAGAAAATGTATTAAAATTAGTCAAGCGTGCAAGAAATGCTGGGGCTGATCGTATAGGTATCGCTGATACAATAGGAATTGCTACACCTGATCAAGTTGAAAGTCTAATGAAAAAGGTATTGGAGGCAGCAGAGAATATACCTGTTGCAATTCATCTCCATGATACTAGAGGTCTAGGATTAGCAAATGCTTACTCAGCCTATCAATCAGGTATTCGTATATTTGAAACGTCTGTATCAGGGATAGGAGGTTGTCCATTTGCACCTGGAGCAGCAGGAAATTTAGCAACTGAAGATTTAGTTTATCTATTTCATAGAATGGGGATTGATACAGGAATTGATTTTGATAAACTGCTGGATGCAGCGGATTATGCAGCGAGTATTTCATCAATGAATCCTCTAGGACGAATAAGACATGTCGCAAGAAACGAAAGTGGGAGGGAATAGGATGAAAAATTTAACGAAGATTGTACCTTTGATGTTAATATGCATACTTATATTAGCTGCCTGTAGTTCAGCAAAACCTAAAACAAGCAGTAGTAGTAATGAGAATGGATATAAGAAAACTACCATTCGTTTGGCATATAATTTACCTCAAGACCATCATATTTCGAAAGGGATTGAACAGTTTGCTAAAGAAGTAACTGAAAAGTCTGGTGGTGCAATTAAAGTACAAGTATATCCTGCTGGTCAATTACTTAGTGATAAAGATATGAATCAATCTATTTTAACTGGTGGAGTCGAGATGGGAGTAAACTCATCTACTCTTTGGGCAAGTACAGTTCCTGCTATGGGAATCTTTGATGTTCCTTATATATTCAAAGATTATGGAGCAGCCGGAGATGCTTTAAGTGGGGAATTTGGTGATAAATTACGTAAGGCGATGGAGGACAAAGGTGCTAAGGTTTTAATGTTTGCAGATTATGGATACGCCCAATTTGCTAATAATAAACGTCCTTTAAAGTCACCTTCCGATTTTAAAGGATTAAAGATTCGTAGTATCGGAGACATTCCCTCAGAAATGATAAAGGCTTATGGTGCTTCACCAGTTTTTATGGGAGCGGGTGAAGTATATATGGGGCTTCAGCGGAATACAGTCGATGGTGCAACCTCTGGAACAACTGCAATGGTCCAACGTAAATATGACGAGGTTACTAAATATTTAACGATTAATAATTATGCATATTTAGAATTTATTTTAGCAGTTAATAAAGAATATTGGGATAATCTCCCTGAAAAGACTCAGCAACTAATAAGTAATACTGCAGCAGAAACCGAAAAATGGATTCGTTCACAAGCTGAAAAGGAAGATGAATCCACTGCAAAAGAATTAGCAGAAAAAGGGATGGAAGTATATATCGTTCCGAAAGAGGATTTACCTAAGTGGAAAGAAGCAGCAAAGCCTGCATGGGATTCTTTTTCAAAAAATGCTGGAAAGTTAGGCGATGAACTTTTAGATCTTGTTGATGAGAATTGAGGTGGAATTCAATTATGAAAGTACTATACAGATTAGCAGATTTGATCATTAAAATAGGGGCATATATAGCTGGATTCCTTATCATTCTAACAACATTTATGATTTTTTATGAAGTAATCTCTCGGTCATTTTTTAACCATCCAACCAGTTGGGCAACAGAGATGTCTATTTATTCAATCATAGGAAGTTGTTTTCTAGGAAGTGCTTATGCCGTAAGGACCTATTCTCATATTACTGTAGATTTACTTATAAACAATGTAAATGACAATATAAAAACGATTCTTGCCTATATTTCAAATGCTTTAGGGTTAATTTTTAGCTTAATTTTCACATTTTATGGATACGAGCATTCCATGAAGTCATTAGAATTAGGAGTTACATCAGCTTCATTATTAAGAATCCCTATGTATCTGCCGGAGATGCTTCTTCCGGTAGGTGGGGTGTTAATGTGCTTAGCCTTTATTTTACAAATTGTAGATGGTGGAGCCCATAAAGGAGGAAACCACTTATGAATCTATTTTTCTTAGGAGGGATGGGTACTCTATTACTAATTGGATTACCTGTGGCGTTTGCTTTAGCATTATTAGCTATAGCAGGAATGTACTTTTTTAATGGTGGGACTTTTGCTTTTATGCAAATTCCTATTATCTCATACAAATCGCTTGATGATTTTACATTAACTGCTCTACCTATGTATGTTTTAATGAGCCAGGTACTTTTAGTAAGTGGTGTTGGTAGGGATCTTTATGAGATGGGGAGTAGATGGTTTAGACATTTTCCTGGAGGACTTGCAATAGCAACGATATTTTGTTGTACTATTTTTTCAGCAATATCAGGCTCAAGTGTTGCGACAGCAGTCACTGTTGGATCAGTTGCGTTACCAGAAATGGTTCAACGAGGTTATAATAAGAGATATGTCCTTGGCTTACTAGCTGCTGGAGGTACTTTAGGAATATTAATACCACCCAGTGTTCCCATGATTATATATGGATCGGTAACAGGAGAGTCTATAGGAAAGTTATTTATTGCAGGTATTGTGCCTGGACTTATTTTAACTATACTATTTATGGTTTTTGCCTCTTATCAAACTAGACATATAAAAGATATACCTGCAACATGGAAAGAGCGAATGGAAGCTACTAAAAAAGCAATCTGGGGACTTCTATTACCTGTCATTGTTATTGGAGGTATTTACAGCGGTTTATTTACTCCTACAGAGGCTGCTGCAGTAGGAGTAGTAGTTAGTTTTGTTATTTCTGCATTTGTTTACCGTAACTTAAATTGGAAAAACTTCAAGAAAATGATAATATCAACAGTTAATACAAACGCTATGATTCTACTTATCATGGTAGGCGCAATGCTCCTAGGATATATTATGACTATACTACAGATTCCACAACTAATTACTAATTATGCAACAGAACAAAATATCTCACCTTGGGTGATATTTATACTTATTAATATTGCTTTATTAATTCTAGGAATGTTTTTAGAAACAATATCAATTATTGTTATTACAGTACCAATTTTATATCCAATAGTAACAACATTGGGATTTGACCCAATTTGGTTCGCTATTATTATGGTTATCAATATGGAATTAGCATTAATATCGCCACCAGTTGGATTAAACCTATTTGTTTTAAAGGGAATTGATAAATCAAATACAATTAGTGAGATCGTAAAAGGAGTAATTCCTTACGCGATAATAATGGTTTTCTTCATTGTATTACTATCATTATTCCCTGAGATTGCAACTTTTTTAATAAATAAGGTGGATTAATAGACTGATAAAATAAACCTAAAAATGGCCATTATCATAATGACAGCCATTTTTAGGTTTAGCCAAAAATTTTACTTATGTTCGTTCAATTTTTTTTACAATTATTTCAAATCTTCTATAGAATCTATATCCATATATTTAGGTACTGTTAAACCGATTTTTACTCCTGTCATACTTGTGCCAATATCTTCATATTTACCGTCAAATTTCTCTGCATATGTTTTATGTGTTAACGGTAACCATGCAGCAAGGGAGGCGTCAGCACTTCCATCGGCAATTGCAGTCCACATTGGACCTGCTTCAACCTGGGTGAGTGTTACTTTAAATCCGAGATCCTCTAAGACTTTTCCCATTACATTTGTGCTTGCAATTTCACTATCCCAAGCAACATATGTAAGTTTGATTTTTTCACCTTTTACTTTATCTACACCTTTTGTCCATTCTGCTACTTTATCTGGGTTATCCTTTACCCATTTGGCTGCCGCATCTTCTGGTTTAGAACCTTCTTGAATATCTAACATTACTTCACCCATATCATCTTCAGACCACTTGAATTGACTTAATACTTTATACGCATTTGGGTGATCTTCCTTTAAACCTTTTCGAGCAATCGTATGGATTTCTTCTGCTTCTCCATAAACACCTTTAGGATCATCCAGATATTTTAAATCATACTTGGCAAACATCCAGTGTGGATTCCAGCCAGTAAAAATGATTGGTTCTTTTTTATCATATGCCTTTTTTAAAGCAGCTGTCATAGCAGCACTTGAACCTGTAACCAATTCCCAATCATCAAGCTTATATTCCTTAAGAGCTTTCTCAGTTGCAGTCATGATTCCTGCTCCTGGATCAATTCCTGTAATTTTATACTTTACACTATCGCCAACTGTTTCATTTTTACTTGAACTTGCTTTATCATTTCCACATGCTGCAAGCCCAATAGATAACGCTGCAACCGCTCCGATTCCAACAATTTTTTTCCACATATTAGTTCCCCCTTTGTTTTTTCTTTCCTGCATTTTGTGTAATACGGTCTAAAACGATTGCTACGATCACAATAGTAAGACCTGCTTCAACACCTACTCCTGTTTTTAATTGCGTAACTGCACGATAGACTTCTTCTCCTAACCCCGGTGCGCCAACCATAGATGCAATGACGACCATTGATAGTGCGAGCATTATACTTTGATTTATTCCAGCCATAATAGTCGGTGTGGCAAGTGGAAGTTGAACTTTTAACAGCCTTTGACTGGTTGTTGAACCAAAGCTTTCTGTCGCTTCAATAATGTCCTCAGGCACCTGTTGGATCCCAAGTATTGTTAAACGTATAGTAGGTGGCATGGCGAATATCACTGATGCAACTACTCCTGGTACAACTCCAATATTAAAGAAGAAAATAGCAGGAAGTAAGTATACAAATGCAGGCATTGTTTGCATAAAATCGAGGATAGGGGTGACAATTTTGCGAACCGTATCCTTTTGTGATGCCCAAATTCCAATTGGTATACCAACTACTACGGAAATAATAACCGATGTTAAGACAAGAGCCAATGTACTGAGCATGGCATCCCAGTAACCTAAATAATCAATAATTAGAAATCCAATTAATGAAAATAAGGCAATGCTTTTTTTGGTTAACCACCATGCAATTCCAGCAATAATTAATGAAAGAAGAATAGGGGGGATAAAGCCGAGTCCAGAGACAATTCCATTTACGAGTCCTTCTAAGCCTGTAGCAACTCCGTCAAATATTCCTCCAAAATTTGATGTTAGCCAATCAACAAATCGATCAATCCAATCTGCTAATGGAATTCTTGGTATCCATTCATTCATTTAATTCACCTCCCTTAAAGAGGCTTCAGTTACTTCAATTGGCGCTGTATGAATATAAGAATCATTTCCTGCAAGAGCACCAATTAAAGCTCCACGGATCACGATTCCTTTCATTCGATCCCGCTCATCAACAACAGCAATCGGTATTTCTGCAGTAGATACGATATCGAATAAATCCATTAATAATGTGTCCTTTTGTACAGTGGTAATATTTTTTTGAATTACCTCATTAAGGGGAAGTCCTTTTTCGAAGGCATCCTTTGCTAATTGAGCTGTAACAGCACCTAAAAGCCGGTTTTGTTTATCGACCACATATATCGAAGAGATACCTAGATTTTTCATAAGTGTTAAGGCGACTCTTGGCCCCTTTTCAATTTGTACCGTTTCTGCACGCTTCATAATATGTCCGGCTGTTAACACTTTGGAAAAATCTACATCTTCAACGAAACGTTCCACATATTCATTGGAAGGATTCATTAAAATTTCCTCTGGAGTACCTATTTGAACGATGTTCCCATCCTTCATTAATGCGATGCGGTCTCCGATACGTAGGGCTTCATCTAAATCATGAGTAATAAATACAATTGTTTTCCCCACAGTATTGTGAAGCTCTAATAATTCATCTTGCATATCTTTTCTAATTAATGGATCCAAAGCACTAAACGCCTCATCCATTAATAAAATATCTGGATCGTTGGTTAGAGCTCTTGCAAGTCCAACACGCTGTTGCATTCCACCGCTTAATTGATCGGGATATTGATCCTCATATCCTTCTAATCCAACCAGCTTTAATGATTCAAGTGCCATTTCTTGTCTTTTTGATTTTTCAATACCTTGAATTTCTAAACCATATTCAGTGTTTTGGAGAATGGTCCGATGGGGAAGGAGTGCAAATTTTTGAAATACCATGCTGATTTTTTTTCTACGAATATTTCTTAATTGTTCCTTGTTCATTTTAGTTACATTCTCGTTATCAATTAATATTTCTCCTAATGTTGGTTCGATCAAACGATTCAACATCCGAACCAAGGTCGATTTTCCACTTCCTGATAAACCCATGATGACAAATATTTCACCATCATTTACATGAAAGTTAGCTTGATTTACACCGACTGTTGCTCCGGTAGACTTTAAGATTTCTTGCTTTGTTTTTCCTTCTGATAGAAGCTGTGACGCTTTTTTCGTATGTTTGCCGAAAATTTTAGTCACGTTTTTTACTTCTATTTTGATTTTTTTCTCGTCACTAGTCATTTTTTTCCCTCATTTCTTTGCACTTTATAAGTGTAACGAAAATGTAATACTTCCCACAAACTCGATATTCCTTTATATTCCGATTGTACAGTTCGTAAAGAAAAAACTGTACGTACTTAATATACTTTATTCTTACATTTCCTCCGTATTCCTCTTGATTCCGTTTTGAAGTCCCTCTTTACTTTATATCTACAAAAGGATAGATTATTTATTGTTAAGAATCTTTTCTGTAATCAATCGATGGATTTAAGTGAATGATGAGATTAAAGTTCAATTGGAAAATTTCAAAATTAAATACCACTAAATGGGGTGTGAAAATAAATTGGAAGGTAAGGATCAACTAGACAGAGCACGAGAAAGGGTAATCGAAGCTATTGCACAAAACATGAACTTATATGGAGTAACACCTTCAATTGGCAGATTATATGGAATGATGTTTTTTCATAATGAGCCGTTAACACTGGATGAAATGAAGGAAGAACTTGGTATGAGTAAAACAAGTATGAGTACTTCCGTAAGAACACTTTTAGATTTAAAAATGGTCGATAAAGTATGGAAAAAAGGGAGTAGAAAAGATTTATATGCAATAGAAGGAGATTGGTATCAAAATTTTATTGACTTATTCACAGTGAAGTGGCGACATGCTATCTCGATGAATAAACATGTAATTGAAAAGTCATTGAAAGAGCTTTCTGACATGTTGAATGATGGGCATGTTGACGAGGAGATAAAAGCTTTAGTCAATAGCGATATCATTAAGTTAAAGGAGACATTGGAATATTATAAATGGTTAAATCGTCTAATTGATACATTTGAAAGCGAAGAAATTTTTAATTTTGTGCCAAAAAACAATAAATAAACTTGTAGAGGATGACAATTTTTGTCGCCTCTTTTTTCTTTTAGTATGATTGTTCATTTCTCTACAAAAATGTACATATGTTATAAAGTCAAAGACTTATGGAAGGCAGGGTGGAAAATGACAAAATCAATGATAAAAGAGAATGGAACACCAAAGAGAAATTCCGAACGAAGCCTTGAATCGGAACAGTTTACTAACGAAACAGAAGACCTATTAAAAATAATTAAGTATTTAAAGGAATCAAATTTACTACCTGTCATTACGGATTTTTTAACAAATAGAACTTCTTCAGAAATGTCACAACTAGATACAATTAAAAAAGGGGTTAGAAAAGGGATAGAATCTGCTATGTCCACACTTGATTCTGGTAAAGAATTAAGTTCCTTTCAAGTAATGAAGCTATTGAAGGACCAAGATATTAATCGAGCCGTCTTATTTTTAATGGGATTTTTAAAAGGGATGGGGAAAAATATATAGATGATAACCTGCACTTCGTTTGCAGGTTTTTTCGTTCTGAAAAATCATATCTAGCCTAGAAAAGGAGGAAAATTTCTCTAAAAATCGAATAACTATTTATTCGGTATGAAAGGAAGTCTAACACAATATGAAAAAAGGGTTCGTATTAATCTGTCAAATTTTTTTGCTTTGGGTGATCAATGAATTAGGTACTTTTATTGTAAATATTTTACACATTCCTGTTCCTGGAAATATTATTGGAATGCTTTTATTATTGATATTTTTACTAACCGGAATCATTCAATTAAAATGGGTTGATATAGGTGCTTCTCTATTAAATAAACATTTATCTTTCTTTTTTATTCCTATATCTGTTGGGCTAATGACGCTGGGTTCTATTTTTATGTCATCAGGTATTCGTTTATTGTTTATCTTAGTATTGAGTGCAATTATTGGAATTATCGGCACTGGATTAACGAGTCAGTTATTAGCAAAAAAACGAGAGGTGTCTTCAAATGAGCAGCATTATCACAGTTTATAGTTTGATGATTACTATCTTTATTTATCTTTTTACTATAGTAATAGCCAAAAAATACCCCTCTCCATTTACGACACCTGTCTTTTTAAGTACAGTTTTAATCATTGGTGTCCTCTATCTTTCTCATATTACGTATTCACAATATTCTATAGCGAAAGAAATCATAACGAAATTATTGGGTCCAGCAACAGTGGCACTGGCTGTACCACTTTATAAGAACCGAAGAATTTTTTTTCAGCACTTAAAGCCAGCTTTACTAGGCATTATCTTGGGTACATCGTCGACTATTGCTTCTGCTGAAATAATTGGAAAAATGATGCATATTTCAAATGAATTTCTTATCTCATTAAGTGTAAAATCGATTACCATACCAGTAGCAAGTGAAGTCTCAACTATCATAGGAGGTAATGAATATTTAGTTGCTGCATTTGTCATGATTACTGGAATGTTTGGAGCAATGTTTGGTCCACTAATCCTAAATTTATGTAAAATTAATCACCCACTTTCAAGAGGACTTGCTATAGGAACGATTTCTCATGGAATTGGTACTGCTGAAGCTGTTAAGGAAGGCGAGATCCAAGGCGCTGTTTCAGGTGTTGCCATGGGAGTAGCTGCTATATTCACATCTATTTGCATCCCCAATATTTTACCCTTGATATTATAGGCAAAATTTTTTGTTGAAATGGATAAGGTTTATTCGTATGATTATTATAAACATAAAATTTATAAATTTGTTTATTAAATGATTAAATATATGGCATAACTAGTATTAAACTAGTTGTGCCTTTGTTTTTATAGAAAAGGGTTGAAGGGAAAACAATAGAATGAAGCAGGCGAAGAAAAAAAAATATCAAAAACATAAGCTTAAAAAGCAATCACCATTACTTATCTTATTGATTCCAATTGTAATAATTACAGCTTATATCATCTTACAAAACAAAGAACAAGTACAAGAGAAACCACCTAAAAAACAAGAACCAAAAGTTCAACTTGTACCGACTCAATACCTTCCAATCTATAAAGCAGCAGAAAAAAAATATGGTGTACCCTGGTATGTACTTGCGGCACACCATCGAGTAGAAACAAGATTTTCTACTATGGATCCAATGATTTCTCCAGTGGGAGCAGAAGGACCGATGCAATTTATGCCTTGTACATTTGTTGGGTGGAGTCATCCGACTTGCACAGGAAAAGGAGTAGGCAATATTCCTGAAAACGAAAAAGAAGATCCTGTGGTCATTCATAAATATGGGGGATATGGTGTTGATGCAAATGGTGATGGAAAAGCAGATATTTGGGATTTAGAGGATGCTGTCTTTAGTGCGGCAAATTATTTATCCCAAAATGGAGCAGCAGAAGGAAACCTTAAGCAAGCGATTTATTCTTATAATCATAGTGAAGATTATGTAAATGAAGTGTTGCATTATGCAAGACTTTACAAAAAAGATGAATAAACTCGAATTGAAAATTGATTCGGGTTTATTTTTTTATCATATATTTCAGCACCAGGAAAAACTAGAGTCATGGTCATTTATTTGATTGGTAAACTTCCCATATACATAAGGGATTAATACGTAGAAATAGGGGAATATAAACTTTGCAGCTAATTAAAGAAGAGTAAGAACAATAAAATTTTACTCAGTTTCATTGAAGCCTAGAAAGGAGAATTTGATGAAAAACATATCGAGTGTCTTTTGGGTTTCTGTCGCTATTTTGTTAATTGCCGTCGTATATGGGGTTGCAGCTCCAAACAATTTTGAAACAATCACCTCAAATATCCAAGCTTTTCTTACGTCCAGGTTTGGTTGGTATTATTTAATTTTGGTATCGTTAATCGTTATCTTTTGTATTTTTCTTATACTTAGTCCGATTGGTGCAATTACATTAGGAAAACCGAATGATAAGCCCGAATATTCTACTGTTTCCTGGTTTGCTATGTTATTTAGTGCTGGAATGGGAATTGGTCTTGTCTTTTGGGGAGCGGCAGAGCCATTGTCCCATTTTGCAACGAATCCACCCCTGTCTGAGCCTGGAAGTGATGATGCATTAAAAGAATCGATGCGCTTTACTTTTTTTCACTGGGGCTTACATGCTTGGGGCATCTATGCATTGATTGCATTAGCTTTAGCCTATTTTAATTTTAGAAAAGGTGAGCCAGGACTGATTAGTTCAACACTTACACCGATTCTTGGAAAATATGCAAGCGGCAAAATAGGAGGACTCATTGATATTCTAGCCGTTTTAGCAACAGTCATAGGGGTCGCAACGACACTTGGATTTGGTGCAGCACAAATTAATGGAGGACTATCATTTCTTTTTGATATCCCTAATAATTTCAAAGTTCAACTTATTATTATTGGTGTAGTCACGGTATTATTTATCATATCGGCATGGTCAGGATTAGGGAAAGGAATCAAATATTTAAGTAATACGAATTTAGTTTTAGCAATAATATTGTTAATTCTAATGTTTATCGCTGGACCCACCTTATTAATTTTAAATCTATTTACAGATACGTTAGGGAAATATTTGCAAAATATTATTCAAATGAGCTTTCGTATTGCCCCATTAAATTCAGAAAATCGTAATTGGATTAATTCGTGGACGATTTTCTACTGGGCCTGGTGGATCTCTTGGTCCCCATTTGTTGGTATTTTTATTGCCCGTGTATCAAAAGGGAGAACGATTCGCCAGTTTCTAATAGGTGTTTTGTTAGCACCATCCATTGTTAGTTTTATTTGGTTTGCTGTTTTTGGCACCGCTTCCATCCGTGTTCAACAACAAGGGAGAATCGATTTAACCGCATTGAAAACAGAGGAAGTATTATTTGGAGTTTTTGAAAATGTCCCGATGACAACCATACTTTCAATCATAGCTCTCATTCTAATTGCTATATTTTTTATTACATCTGCAGATTCAGCAACCTTTGTTCTTGGTATGCAAACAACATATGGTTCGTTACTTCCCCCAAATAGTGTGAAATTAACCTGGGGAATTTTACAGTCTTTAGTTGCAGTGATTTTATTATATAGTGGCGGATTGCAAGGCTTACAAAATGCCCTTATTATTGCAGCTTTTCCATTTTCAATTATTATTATCTTGATGATTATTTCGTTATATAAATCATTGATGAAGGAGCGAAGAGATTTAAGACTTTATGTACGGGCCAAACCAATAAAAAAGAAAACAGAGCCAGAACCAGAATAAAAGGGAGTTGATCATTCTCCCTTTTTTCTAGTTTATTTCGAAGGTTGTTTTAAGTATAGTTTGTTGCTCTTGTATAAGCCTAACTGTCGACATTACAAGATTTCAGCATTTTTGTTGGAAATTCCAGCTCCTTACCCAGTAAAATTTAAAGGTTAGCAATAGTAAGCAGATAGTTATTAGTTAATACTTACTTAAATACCAACTATGTTTGAGAAAAGAGCCATTTCGTGATTATTTGCTACATATCATGGCCTTGATTATGCTTTTGGCGTGTATGATTACGATTTTTTACTTTTTTAGACCCACTTAATGGTTCAGGTTGCCCAGATTGTTTTGGAGCATTTTTTCTCATATCTTTTCCATCATTTTTATTAGACATTTCTACATCCCTCCTTCGCATAGATTGTGCTTATTGAAGGGATTTATACCGTATATTTTGTGTAAATAAGCGCAATCTATTTTTGAAAAGAACTTTGAAAGGGAGAGACATGATGCCATATCATAAAAATAAACAACAAGCTTTTCAAGCTGCACAACAGGGCATGAAGCAATTAGACGACGTTTATAGTCAATTAGTTCGCGATAGTGATGACTATGGTCAGCAGTTAAAACATTTAAAAAATGAAGTCAATGAAACATATCAACAAATAGAAAATGCCATGGAAGTAGCAAGCGAAACCCAAAGACAGCAACTAGAGAAGTTCCGTTCAGATATTGAACAAATTGTAAATGACGTAAATAATGATTAAAAGGTCAAGAGACCGTTAAAACACAGGTTGACGTAATGCTGTGTTTTAACGGTCTCTATTTTAATATATGTGTGAACGATTAAAAGCTATTGGTTTTTCTTTCGCTTTTTATTATTTTGCTTCTGTTTCTCGGTTAGGGGTTCATTGGAAAACTCTTCATTATATCCTGTACCTTTTCCTTGTGCACTGGCTGCATTCATTCCTGGAATGATATGGTTCGCTTTTCTTTTAACCATTTATTTCACCTCCAATACTATTTTGTGCAAGAACGATAGAAATAATCAAATTTAGAAATAACTATCAATTTAGAATTGGCAATTGAATCTTATATTTTTGAAAAAACTTTTAGTTTTTTTATTGTTTCTTTCTTTAATATAATATTCTCTAGTGAAAGATTGTAAATAAAGGGGAGAAGGAATGAACAGAATCATAACTATTATCATCGGTTCCTTATTAGTGAGTGTTGCATATAATTTGTTTCTAATACCTCATGAAATCTTAAGTAGTGGTTTAAGTGGTATTGCAATTATGCTAGGTCTGATTACTCCATTTAATACAGGAATATTAAATTTTTTACTTAATCTTCCTTTACTGATTCTTGGAGTGTTTAAATTAGGTAAACGGTTTATTCTTTATACTATTTTATCCGTTGTGGTAATCTCAGTAGGACTATACATCATACCAATTAAACAGATTTCAACTGAACCGATATTATCCTCTTTATTTGGTGGAGTAATAACTGGATTAGGAATCGGATTAATTTTTCGAGTATCAGGTTCATCCGGTGGTTTCGATATTTTAGCCATGCTACTAAATAAGAAAAAAGATTTCCCATTAGGGACAATTTTATCTGCTATGAATGGAATTGTTGTTCTAATTTCAGGATTTATTTTTAGTTGGGATGCAGCTTTAAACACAATGGTAGCCATTTATGCAACTGGTAAAGTGGTTGATACAATTCATACGAAACATATAAAACTCACCGTGATGATTGTGACCGACAAAGGAAAAGAGATGAAAGAAAAATTACTTTCGAGTGTATATCGCGGAATCACTTTAATAGATGGTGAAGGTGCTTATTCAGGGGAAAATCGAAAAATCTTAATGACTGTTATTACTAGGTATCAATTGACAGATGTTAAATCTTTAATTAGAGATATTGACCCTAGTGCATTTGTTAATATTACCGAAACAACTGAAGTAATGGGTTCGTTTCATCGAAATTAGTAGTTGTCAACCGAAAATTAGCGTAGAAAATCTTTTAATTAATAGAGATTCTGCGCTTTTTTTATACACAAAAATACAGAGATAATCTTTTTATAGCACTTTCTTTTCTCAGTGGATGGTAGAGTTTGTCCTTTCTTAAAATTATTTTAATTCGTTAAAACAGTACCTAAATCAAAGTTTAAGAAAAGAATCTTTAAATGGATATTTTAATTTTAGTTATGTAAAAGCCTTAGTGCCGGCTTTTACGCTTAACAAAAGAGTTCAACGTTCTTACAATGTTTGCAACTCTTTTCTCAGTGGATGGTAGAGTTTGGTCTTTCTTAAAATTATATTAATTCTTTAAAATGTACGTAAATCAAAGTTTAAGAAAAGAATAGACAAAAATCTGCATTTTTTCATAAAAAACGAAATATGTAACTCATTAAATGATAATAAATATAACGAGAAACAAAAACTTGAGCTAATATTTAAAGGTTCCCCGATTATGATAATATTTTCTTATTAAAAACGATAACATTCTTGTTATTTACTTATGTAACTACTTATATTAAGATGGTAATTGTGAAAAGTAATTGAACATAATTCGAGCTTTTCGTGAAACTATCAGTGAATATGACATTTTTTGAAAAAGAGGGGGAATCTTGAGTGGCTAAAAACGACGTTTTTAACGCACGTACTTCTTTTGAACTAGAAGGCAAACGTTATCATTTTTATCGTCTTGCAGCTCTTGAAGAAGCAGGTTTAGCGAAAATCTCTCGCTTACCATACTCAGTAAAAGTATTATTAGAATCTGTACTTCGCCAACTGGATGGCCGTGTAATTACAAAAGAACATGTTGAAAATTTATCAAAATGGGGATCTGAAGAAGTAAAAGATGCAGAGGTACCTTTTAAGCCATCTCGTGTTATTCTCCAAGATTTCACAGGTGTACCTGCCGTTGTAGACCTTGCTTCTTTACGTAAAGCAATGGCTGATTTAGGTGGAGATCCTGATAAAATTAATCCTGAAATTCCTGTCGATCTTGTAATTGACCACTCAGTACAAGTTGACAAATATGGTACTGCAGACGCTTTAAAAGCGAATATGGATTTTGAATTTGAACGTAACGCAGAACGTTATCAATTCTTAAGCTGGGCTACGAAAGCATTTGATAATTATCGTGCCGTTCCACCAGCAACTGGTATTGTTCACCAAGTTAACTTAGAATATCTTGCTAGCGTAGTTCATGCAATTGAAACTGCAGATGGTGAATTTGAAGCATTCCCAGATACTCTAGTAGGTACTGACTCTCATACAACAATGATCAATGGTATCGGTGTTCTTGGATGGGGTGTTGGTGGAATTGAAGCGGAAGCAGGTATGCTTGGTCAACCTTCATACTTCCCAATTCCAGAAGTTATCGGTGTTAAATTAGTAGGGGAACTTCCAAATGGAGCGACTGCGACTGACTTAGCACTAAAAGTTACTCAAGTGTTACGCCAAAAAGGTGTTGTTGGTAAATTTGTTGAATTCTTTGGTCCTGGTGTATCTAAATTACCACTTGCTGACCGTGCAACAATTGCTAACATGGCCCCTGAATATGGCGCTACTTGTGGTTTCTTCCCTGTAGATGCTGAAAGCTTAGGATATCTTCGATTAACTGGTCGTCCGGAGGAGCATATTAAGCTTGTAGAGAAATATTTACAGGAAAACAATATGTTCTTCACTCCAGAAAATGAAGAACCTGTTTACACAGATGTTGTTGAAATTAACTTATCTGATATAGAAGCAAACTTATCAGGTCCAAAACGTCCACAGGACTTAATTCCGCTATCTAAAATGCAAACAGCTTTCCAAGATGCGGTAACTGCTCCTGTAGGTAACCAAGGATTTGGATTAAAAGATACAGAAATTAAGAAAGAAGCGGTAGTTAAATTCGATAATGGCGATGAAGCAACAATGAAAACCGGCGCCGTTGCTATTGCTGCTATTACAAGTTGTACAAACACTTCTAACCCTTATGTTATGTTAGGTGCAGGTTTAGTTGCCAAAAAAGCAGTTGAAAAAGGCTTAACGGTACCTAAATATGTAAAAACATCTTTGGCTCCAGGTTCAAAAGTTGTTACTGGATATTTAAGAGATTCTGGACTTCTAGGATATCTTGATCAATTAGGATTCAATCTTGTTGGTTATGGTTGTACAACATGTATCGGTAACTCTGGTCCACTTAAAGAAGAAATCGAAAAGACGATTGCAGAAAACGATTTACTTGTTACTTCAGTTCTTTCTGGTAACCGTAACTTTGAGGGCCGTATCCATCCGCTTGTAAAAGCAAACTACTTAGCATCACCACCATTAGTTGTTGCTTATGCTTTAGCAGGTACAGTAGACATCGATCTTATCAATGAGCCAATTGGAAAAGATAAAGACGGTAATGATGTTTACATGAAAGATATTTGGCCATCTACTGAAGAGGTAAATGAAGCGGTTAAACAAAGCGTAACACCTGAGTTATTCCGCAAAGAATACGAGCGTGTATTCGACGATAATGAACGTTGGAATGAAATCAAAACAGGTAATGATCCATTATATACTTGGGATGAAAAATCAACATATATTGCGAATCCGCCATTCTTTGAAAATCTTTCTCCAAATCCAGAGGAAGTTAAGCCATTATCTAGTCTTCGTATCGTAGCTAAATTTGGTGATTCTGTAACTACTGACCATATTTCACCAGCTGGTGCAATTGGTAAAGATACTCCTGCAGGTAAATACTTACGTGAAAACGGGGTAGAACCTCGCGAATTTAACTCTTATGGTTCTCGTCGTGGTAACCATGAAGTCATGATGCGTGGTACATTTGCGAATATCCGAATTCGTAACCAAATTGCTCCTGGAACAGAAGGTGGTTTTTCAACTTACTGGCCAACTAATGAAGTAACTTCAATGTATGATGCTTGCATGAAATACAAAGAAGACGGCACTGGATTAGTTGTTCTTGCTGGTAAAGATTACGGTATGGGATCTTCTCGTGACTGGGCAGCAAAAGGTACAAATCTTCTTGGTATTAAAACAGTTATTGCAGAAAGCTTTGAACGTATTCACCGTTCTAATCTTGCATTAATGGGTGTTTTACCACTTCAATTCAAGAAAGGTGAAAACGCTGAAACACTTGGTTTAACTGGAAAAGAAATCATTGATGTTCACATTGATGAAAATGTTAAGCCACGTGATATTTTGAAAGTAACTGCTACAGATGAAGCAGGCAACAAGAAAGAATTTGAAGTACTTGTACGTTTCGATTCTGATGTCGAAATTGATTACTATCGTCATGGTGGTATTCTTCAAATGGTACTTCGCGACAAATTACAAGCATAATCGACTGATCTCACACACTCTGTTTTACAGAGTGTGTTTTTTTATACTAATTTTTTAAAAAGTACATATACTTAAATAGAGTAAATAAATGATCATTCCATAGGAGGAAAAAATGTTTAAAAGAATCCTTCCATTTATGATAATCATGCTGTTAGTTTGTACGATGCTAGTACAAGCACTTGAACATAAAAAAGATAAACAAGTTAAAGCATCTACAGAAACGTCTTCATCAAAAGCCAGTGATGAGGATTTAAATGAGTTATATAATTCTATTATGTCATCTCAAATTGAGGAACCAGAAGAAGAGGAAGAAGAGGTTGCAGAAGGACTAGAAATCGGATCTAAAGCACCTGATTTTGAACTAACCACTCTAACAGGTAAAAAAATGCGACTAGCTGATTTTAAGGGGAAACGCGTAATACTCAATTTCTTTGCCACTTGGTGTTACCCATGTAAAATAGAAATGCCTGTACTCGAGAAATTCTATCAAGAGAATCACGATAATATTGAAATACTAGCGATTAATATTGATACAAAATCTAATGTAGAAGGCTATGTAAAAAAATTAAATTTATCATTTCCGATTCTTTTAGATGAGAAAGATGTAGTCGATACACAATACCAAGTATTAGCGATCCCAAGTACTTATATTGTGGATGAGAAGGGAATTATAATTAATAAACATTACGGAGCATTAAATGATCAGCAATTAGAAAAATTATTCAAATAACTACAGACACTTCTTCTTTTGAAGTGTTTATTTTTTTGAAATACTATTATTATAACAATTTTGTGACAGTTCTAAGATAAAGTTGTTAGAAAATTTTAATTTATGTTAAAATAAATATGTAGAAATAACTAGGTTATTTCAAAAGTATTGGAAAAATAATTATAAATTTTTAATTTTATGACCATACTATTAAAAAATATACAACTTAAGGAGATTATATAGATGAGAAAAACAAATAAGAAATCATTTTCAGATTTAGTGTTGGAAAATAAACAAGCTTTATTAAGAGATCAAGAAGCTATTGAAAGAATTGAAACAAAGCTTGAACAAAAGCATTCAATTAAATTGGCGGAATAAACCTATATTTACTACTCATATCCCCTTTATTTTAGGTGAAACTTAAAATCAAAGGGGGTTTTTTTATGAGTAATCCAAAAAAGAAAAGCAAATACTACGGGCCTACACATTTAGGTACACAGCCTCGTTCTTTTGGTGGGAACAAAGGAAAACAAATGCAAGATAAATCAGGAGAGCACGCCCAGGTAATTCAGACTAAAGGGGAATAACATGTAAGTGCTAAAAAAAACCACGCTTGAATAGATAGTAAAAACAACATACTATCATTGTCCACAAAAATTGTGGTCACTCTTACTGTAAGGAGGACTTTAATATGGCATGGAATAAACCTAAACCAGATGATCGCAGTGATAATGTAGAAAAATTACAAAATATGATTGATAACACACTTGAGAATATTGAAAAAGCGGAAGAAACGGCTAGTCTCTCAAGTAATGAAGAACGTGCCAAAATAGAAGCGAAAAATGAACGCCGCCGTGAAAGTATCGAGAGTATGCGCAGTGAAGTAAAAGATGAGGCACATGCTCAAAATAATCAATATCAATAATGATTAACAGCCGGTTTGATGCCGGCTGTTATTTTTGTTATTCACAACAATCAGTGCTAAAATAAATAATATTATTAATGAAAGGTGCTACTACATAAGAATGATTATTTCAGAAACAGATATTCAAGTTCGTTATGCAGAGACAGACCAAATGGGTGTTGTCTATCATGCAAATTATTTAGTATGGTTAGAACTCGGTAGAACGAAGCTTATAGAGAATTTAGGTTTTAAATATGCTGATATGGAAAATGAAGGAGTTTTATCTCCTGTAGTTGATATTGAAATTTCTTATAAAAAGCCTGTTCGATATGGGGAAGTTGCTAAAGTTAAAACTTGGATTGAAGAGTATGATGGTATACGTGTTGTTTATGGGTATGAGGTATTAACGGAAGGTGGAGAACTCTCTGTTATAGCCAAATCAAAGCATGTATGTGTAAAGAAAGAAACATTCCGTCCTATTTCAATTCGAAAACGATTCCCTGATTGGCATGAAGCATATGAAAAGGCAAAAAAATAAACTTTTTAATTATTAGAGGGGGAGACCTGTGGCTTTCGGAATATCAAAAAGTCAATTAAAAAAATGGAAAAATAAAATTGATTCAGGAGAAATTGCGATTATTACTCATTTCTGGATTGATGAGCGTTTCCCCAATTGTAACTCAGTTACGAAGGTAGGTTGTCGTAATATCGAAAAATTAGTCAACTGGGGTACTATATACGGTTTAAAAGAAGAATGGATTCATCACCGTAGGGATGGATATTCTCATTTTGATTTGTTAGGAGATAAACAGGCGGAAGTATTATTAAAAGAGGGACATATAGAAGAATTAAACAAGTTCTGTCACAAAAGAATACGAGAGTGAACGAAATGAAGCTCACTCTCGTATTCTTTATTTTAGCTATCAAAGACATTTAACACTACGTATATCCCTTTTTCTATTGCCTATCTTATACGAATAATAATGAGTAAACACTTTTAAAAGGCACCTTATTTTTTATACAAATAAATTGGTTCATCTAGTTCTTGATCATAATCAACATGTAAATTATGATTATCAAAATACCAAAGATCCTTTTCTTCTATATAAAAAAGTATTCCATTTTGTTCTTTTTTTACAGCTATATCACTTGGTGCTTCCTTTGACATCCCTAATGAAAATCCTTCTTGAACCGGTGAAGATCCACCATACTTTACGAAAAACCGAATATGATCACCATTTTCTAGAAACATTTCTTCCTTGAACCATTTTGTTGCTTCATCTGATATGTAAATTTCCATGCGGTTAGCTCCTCTCCAAAAAGAGTATTCATCATCTTCATTATAAGCTCTTTCTTATATATTCTACTACTAAATTGATTCGCTATTCTAATTAGACATCATATAATGAATTATTTCGTCGTAGGTATGATTAATTAATCCTTTTTCATAGGCTTCTTGGAGAGGATAAACACGGTATTGTCTTAAGTTTTGATTGGCAACATATGTCGGATGAAATTGAATATCCTCAATTTTTATCTGCTTTTCATTTTTTAAAATATTTTTAGATACTTTAAATTCAATCATTCCTCCAATATCCTTATAATCCCACATTTGCCCCGATAGAAAATTCCCTAATGAATAGATGACATATGCATCTCTGCCATCTTTAGTATGTAACGTTTCAACCGGCTGAAGGACGTGTGGATGGTGTCCTAGAATAATGTCTGCACCTCCATCTGTAAATAATTTAGCCAACATCTTTTGCTCTTCATTTGGCTGCCTATTATATTCTATACCCCAATGTAAGTTTAAAATAACTAAATCTGCCACTTGACGAGCTCTCTGTAATTCGGATAGTATCGTATCTTTATTAATGAGATTAACTAAATAATCTTTTCCGTCAGGGACAGGAATTCCATTCGTCCCGTATGTATAAGCAAGAACTGCAATTTTAATCCCGTTTACTGATTGAACTCTTAGCTTCTGGTGATCATTTACATCTTTAAATGTCCCTACATAGGGTAGCTTCTTATTTTCATAGTAAGAAATTGAACTTAAAATTCCTTTTTCACCTTTATCTAGAGCATGATTATTTGCAGTGGATACAAGATCAACACCTGCATCCATAATCGCGTCAACAATTTCATATGGACTATTAAAAGCAGGGTAGCTACTAATTCCTAATTTCTCTCCACCAGGAATAGATTCCTGATTGGCAATTAATAAATCTGGTTTCTGAAGCATTGCTTTAACTGGTTGAAACATCGGCTTAAAATCATAGCCACTTTGAGTTCTAGCATCATCATATACCCAATCATGGATTAAAATATCTCCAATTGCTCCAATCACAGCACTTGTATGGAAATCTTTCGGAGTAATACTTACTGTACGTGCAGAATGAGTTAAGGAGCTATGTGCTTGCTTAAAAAAGGATTGCTTCCATTGATAGTATTGTATAAAGCATAAAATGAAAATGGAAAGAAGCAAAATCAATATGATCATGCTTAAGTATAAGTTCCGTCGTTTTATCATGTTATAACCAGCCTTTTAATTCAGAATCCATTTTATTTTACAATAAATCATACAAATGTAGTGAAAGAATTTAAGAAAACAAAAAAATAACCCTAAATAGGGTCATTGGTTAAATCCATTTTACTTTTGGCTCTGTTTTATTTTTAATTCTAGATATATTTGTTCGGTGGCGATAAATGACAAAACCTGCTAATGCAAAAACAATCACGACCAATGGCCAATCCTTCGTAATAAAAAAATCTACAACGGAATAAATTATTGCAAAAATACCGGCTATAATGGATGAAAGAGATACATATTTACAGATTTTCAAACTTATTAGAAACACGATAACAAGTAATATAAATAATAGAGGAACATATGCAAGCAATACCCCTCCAGATGTTGCTACAGCCTTACCTCCACGGAAACCTGCAAAAATAGGAAACATATGTCCAATTACAGCAAATAATCCAATGAGTAGTGGGTGAAGTGAATCATCCACACCGAAAAATAGTGGCAATAAAGTGGCTAATGTTCCTTTTAATATATCCGCAGCTGTAACAGCAATTCCTGCTTTTACTCCTAAAGTTCGAAAAGAGTTGGTTCCGCCTAAATTCCCACTCCCATGTTGTCTAATATCAATTCCATAGAAAAGCTTGCCCACAATTAAACCAGATGGAATCGATCCTAATAAATAAGCTAAAATGATAATAAGTGCATACGTCATAACATTACCCCTTTAAATATGAAACTATAAGGCTTTCTTATTGTACCATGTACTTTAAGGAAAGAAAAATTTTATTAAAAATAGATTTTTCTCTTTTCTTGATTGTAGTACTCATGTAGGATGAAGAAGGGAGGAAATTAAATGGCAACATTAGAATTTAGAACCAAAAAGAAAAGAAAAAATAAGTTATTCTACGGGATATTAGTGCTGCTTCTTTTGGCGGCTGCTTGTCTATTATTCTATTTTTATCCTTTTGCATCTTCTGAAAAAGTACAGTATATAAGTAATAAAAATTCTATTTTACTTAACGGAAAAATACAAGGTACAGCTGTACAAGATGGAAACCAACTATATGTCCCAATAAAAATCGTTCAAAAGAATATTGATCAGTCTCTTTTTATTGAGAACAACGCTGTTATTCTAACAACCAATCAAAAGGTTATTCACATGCCTTTGAACAAAGAAGGTTATACAGCCAATCAAGTATCCAAAAAAACCGATTTTCCAATTGTTAAGTCTATAAATAACGATATTTATATCGATTTAAAGACATTAACTAAGATCTATCCTATTCATTTCCATATCACTAAGGAAAATAAAGTCATATGGATTGAAAAAAATAATGAGGCATATGAAAAAGGAAAGATTACTGTAAAGGATACACGAAAAGCCTTTTTAAGATTACGAACAAAACCGGATTTGCATTCTTCTTATGTAGAAGAGATCAAAAAAGGAGAAAACATTCGGATTGAAAAAGCAATCGGAGAATATTATTTCGTACGAACTCTTGAGGGTATTGGTGGGTATATTAAAAAAGAATATGTTACTAAAAACGAAAAGGTACAAATCTCAACTGTCACTAAGGATGAATCAATAACAAGTTTAAAATACAATGCGCCGATTCATTTAACATGGGAGGCCGTTTATACAAAAACTCCAAATCCAGATCAATTACCTAAAATGCCAGGCGTAAATATTGTCTCTCCAACATGGTTTAAATTGAAAAATAATCAAGGTGACGTGACAAATCTTGCTTCTGATTCGTATATGAAATGGGCAAGAAAAAATGGATTTCAAGTTTGGGCTTTATTCTCTAATTCATTCGATCCGACATTGACAAAGGAAGCCTTAACACATTATGAAACAAGAACAAAGATCATTAATCAATTACTAACTTATGTAAAAACCTATAAATTAGATGGATTAAACATCGATATAGAAAATGTTTCACCAGAGGACGGTCCACTAGTTACTCAATTTGTCAGGGAGCTTTCCGTCTATTTACACAATGAAGGCAAATACGTATCTATGGATATAACCTTTATCGCCAAAGGAAGCTGGTCTGAATTCTATGAGCGAGACAAGCTTGCTACTGTTGTCGATTATTTAATCGTAATGGCTTATGATGAGCATTGGGCAAGTTCCCCAACAGCAGGGAGTGTAGCAAGTCTTCCATGGGTGAAAAACAATTTGGAACAATTGCTAAAAGAAGTTCCAAATGAAAAATTAATACTAGGATTACCTTTCTTTACTCGTTTATGGTCGGAAGAAATGAAGGATGGGCAAATGTCTGTATCTTCCAAAGCGTTGTCAATGGATCAGGCAAATGCTTGGATGAAGGAAAGAAATTTAAAAGCCCAAGAAGACCCAGAAACAGGGCAAAATTATATCGAATATAAAGACGCAAAAACAAATATTGTCTATAAGATGTGGTTAGAAGATTCTCTTTCATTGAAAAAAAGGGCACAATTGGCTGCGCAATATGACTTAGCTGGTGTTGCCTCATGGGCACGTTATTTTGCAGATGATTCTGCATGGCTAGCGCTTCAAAGCTCATTATCTGCTTTTAAATAATATCTAAACAGTATCGGAGGATGGAGGTAGATGGTTTAATACCTCCTCCTCCTAACTAACAATATACAGTAAGGAGTTATTTATTTGAAAACAACAGTATCCGCCATCCAATGGATGGCTTTTATGATTGCGGGTTCTATTGCTGCACCTATAGCAATAGCAGACATTTACCATTTAAGTCCTGTTGAGACTTCTGCGTTTGTAGAACGTACGATTTTTGTATTAGGAATTGCCGGATTGCTCCAAGGCATCATTGGTCACCGCTTACCGATTAATGAAGGACCTGCAGGTTTATGGTGGGGAGTATTTACTATTTATGCTGGATTTGTAGGTACATTATATACCTCAAATATCGAAACTCTTAGAGAATTATCCGGCGGAATGCTGTTGAGTGGGGTATTTTTCTTTATTTTTTCAGCATTTGGTTTAATACAAAAACTGGCAAAGTTATTTACACCATCAATTACTTTTATTTATTTATTTTTACTTATTCTCCAATTAAGTGGTTCCTTTATAAAAGGGATGTTTGGTTTAACAAGTGGGGTACATCAAATTCAAATAACGACTGCCATATTATGTACGATTATTATTCTATTAACATTTTATTTAGGACAAGTTCGCATTCAATGGATCAAACAATTTTCTATTATGATAGGAATGATCGTAGGCTGGCTTTTATTTATAATCTTTGGAATTGCACCCGAAGTCCCTAAAAGTCATTCATGGATATCCTTCCCTGAAATCTTTTCCTTTGGCATTCCAAAGTTAGACTCAGGTATTATCGTCACCTCGTTCTTTATTACCATCTTACTCATTACTAATATGATTGCCTCTGTTCGAGTAATGGAAGAGGTAATAAATAAGAAGGAAACTAAAAAAAATACACGTTATAAGCAGGCGGGATTTATTTCAGGAATTAATCAGCTAGCTGGTGGTTTATTTTCTAGCATTGGACCTGTTCCTATTTCAGGAGCAGCAGGTTTTGTTAGTCAAACTGGCATAAAGTCCATCCGACCATTTATCCTTGGTAGTTTAATTGTAACCATTATTTCTTTGCTTCCACCTATTATGAACGTTATGAGTGCATTACCCGCACCAGTTGGTTATGCAGTCACCTTTGTAATTTTCACAAAAATGGTTGGCTTAGCACTTTCAGAAATCGATAAAACGACTGATCGCCAAATCACTTATTTTTCTGCTGGAATTGGCTTTTTAATTGGGGTTGGTGTCATGTTTCTTCCAGCTGAAGCGACAACTGGATTACCAGTCGTTGTTGCATCAATTATTAATAATGGGCTGATTTTAGGAACCTTATTTGCAGTGATCACTGAGCAATATTTACTTTGGAAAAAAAAGAGAGCAAAATGATATTCGTTTGCAGTTCTGCAAGTAATGCAGTACGATAAAGAATATAAGTTAGTAATTAATGGGGTGAACATTAATGACGATTGATAATCCAAGTAGAGAAGAAATTGGTATCATTTTAAAGAAAGCCAAGCGAGTCGCAGTCGTTGGATTGAGCAATAATCCAGAGCGAACTTCCTATATGATATCAGAAGCGATGCAAAAAGCAGGATATGAAATCATTCCTGTAAACCCTTCGGTTGATGAGGTTTTAGGTGTAAAAGCTGTCTCTTCCTTGAAGGATATTGATGGCCATGTAGATATTGTCAATATTTTTAGACGTTCTGAATTTTTGCCTGAGCTTGCTCAGCAATTTGTTGAAATAGATGCCGATGTATTCTGGTCCCAACTTGGTGTTGAGAATGAAGAGGCTTATCAATTTCTTAAAGATAAAGGAAAAACAGTCATAATGAACCGCTGTATTAAAGTAGAGCATGCATTAACCAAATAGTCTCATACTTGAAGCAAGCGTTGGTATTAGCGCTTGCTTTTTTATCTGTATCTTTTTCTTTACACTCTAATCATGTAAAAAAAATATACTTTGTTTTAACTTATATTGTCTTTTAAAAGACTGTTTTCGTTTAGTTTGTTGCTTTTGAAAGATGAATTGGTTTTTAGCCGATAGTTATTAGATAAAACCTTACATACAAGGTTAGAGAAAACAGCCAAATTAACAGATTAGTACTTAAACATTTAATGCTATTTGAAAAAAACCAAATTATAGTTAAAATAGTGAATAGACGTTTGTACGGAAGATGTTATAATTAATAGCGAACAGATGTTTGTTTTTTAAGCGGTGGACAGTTGAGTATAAATATATTCATTGTCTATATAAGGAGTTTGAGAAAGAGAGCAGTGTGTTTGAAAGGGGAATCTTTGTGGTAAAGAAGCAAAACTTAATTGAATACAACGATGACGCAATACAAGTATTAGAAGGTCTAGAAGCAGTAAGAAAACGTCCAGGTATGTACATAGGATCTACGGATGCTAGAGGCCTTCATCATTTAGTATATGAAATCGTTGATAACTCCGTGGATGAGGCATTAGCAGGTAACGGAGATCATATTATCGTTAAAATACATAAAGACAATAGTATAAGTGTTGAGGATAAAGGCCGAGGTATGCCAACAGGAATGCATAAATTAGGCAAGCCAACCACCGAAGTCATTTTTACGGTACTACATGCAGGGGGAAAATTTGGGCAAGGTGGTTATAAAACATCTGGAGGTTTACATGGTGTAGGTGCTTCAGTTGTTAACGCATTATCCGAGTGGCTAATAGTCACAATTAAGCGAGATGGTGCTGTATATCAACAAAAATTTATTAATGGTGGCAAGCCAGAAACCACTTTGGAGAAAATCGGAAAATCAAATCAAACTGGAACTCTCATTCATTTTAAACCAGATCCATCCATATTCAGCACAACCACTTATAATTACGATACCTTGTGCGAACGCTTACGTGAATCTGCCTTTTTATTAAAAGGATTAAAAATCGAAATCATTGATGAAAGATACGACCAAAAGGATGTATTTTTTTACGAAAATGGAATTGAAGCATTTGTCGAATATTTAAACGAAGGAAAAGATGTTCTACACCCAGTTGTTTTTATTGAAGGAGATTCAAGTGGAATCGAAGTTGAATATGCCTTCCAATTTAATGATGGTTTTTCTGAGAACATTCTTTCATTTGTTAATAATGTTCGAACAAAAGACGGCGGAACTCATGAAATCGGAGCAAAAACAGCAATGACACGAGTCATTAATGAATATGCTCGAAAAGTGAACTTATTGAAAGAAAAGGATAAAAACCTGGAAGGTACAGATATTCGTGAAGGGTTATCTGCTATCGTTTCTGTGCGAATTCCAGAAGAACTTCTTCAATTTGAAGGTCAAACTAAAGGTAAATTAGGAACAAGTGAAGCTAGATCTGCTGTAGATTCTGTTGTTTCGGAACATCTAGCCTATTTCTTAGAAGAGAATCCAGAATCAAGTAATCTCTTGATTAAAAAATCGATAAAAGCAGCTCAAGCAAGAGAAGCAGCACGAAAGGCTCGTGAAGAAGCACGAAGTGGAAAAAAGCGAAAAAAATCAGAAAGCTTGTTATCTGGTAAATTAACTCCTGCACAATCTCGCAATCCTGATAAAAACGAACTTTATTTAGTTGAGGGAGATTCCGCTGGTGGTTCTGCGAAGCAAGGACGCGACAGAAGATTTCAGGCTGTTCTTCCTTTACGAGGAAAAGTTATTAACACTGAAAAAGCAAAACTCCAAGATATTTTTAAAAATGAAGAAATTAATACAATCATTCATACAATCGGTGCCGGAGTGGGTCCAGATTTCAATGTAGATGATGCCAATTATGATAAGATCATTATTATGACCGATGCAGATACAGATGGAGCACATATTCAAGTATTATTACTTACATTCTTTTATCGCTATATGAAGCCTCTTATTGAAGCGGGAAAGGTTTATATTGCTCTCCCACCTTTATATAAAGTAAGTAAGGGTTCAGGAAAAAAAGAAATCATCGAATATGCATGGACCGAGGATGAATTAAATAGTGTAACTAAGAAGGTAGGAAAAGGCTATATGCTCCAACGCTATAAAGGACTTGGAGAGATGAACGCTGATCAACTATGGGATACAACAATGAATCCAGATTCAAGAACCTTAATACGTGTTCGAATTGATGATGCAGCAAGAGCCGAACGTAGAGTCACTACCTTGATGGGAGATAAGGTCGAACCAAGACGTAAATGGATTGAAAACAATGTAGCTTTTGGTCTTGAAGAGGACCAAAACATATTAGATAACGAAAATATATCAGTTGATGGAGGGGAAGAAGACTGATGTCAACAATAGAAAAATTTCAAGACCTACCCCTAGAAGAAGTTTTAGGTGATCGATTTGGTAGGTACAGTAAATATATTATTCAAGATCGTGCCCTTCCAGATGCTCGTGATGGATTAAAGCCTGTTCAACGACGAATCTTATATGCGATGCATGTAGAAGGAAACACAGCAGAAAAAGGATTTCGCAAATCCGCCAAAACGGTTGGGAATGTAATCGGTAATTACCACCCTCATGGAGATTCTTCTGTTTATGAGGCTATGGTACGTATGAGTCAAGATTGGAAGGTTAGAAATGTACTAATTGAAATGCACGGAAATAACGGTAGTATTGATGGAGATCCTGCTGCTGCTATGCGTTATACAGAAGCAAGATTATCAGCGATAGCATCTGAACTTTTACAAGACATTGATAAAAACACCGTGGATTTTATTCCAAACTTTGACGATACTTCAAAGGAACCAACCGTTCTCCCCGCAAGATTTCCTAATCTGCTAGTGAACGGGTCAACAGGGATTTCTGCCGGTTATGCAACAGACATCCCTCCTCATCATCTTGGTGAGGTAATTGATGGGACCATTAAAAGAATTGAAAATCCTGATTGTACAGTGGATGAATTAATGTCAATCATTAAAGGTCCTGATTTCCCTACTGGAGGGATTATTCAAGGGATTGAAGGAATTAAAAAAGCCTATGAAACAGGTAAAGGAAAAATGGTGGTTCGTGGAAAGACTGAAATCGAAGAAATTCGCGGAGGGCGTCAACAGATTGTAATAACTGAAATTCCATATGAAGTAAACAAGGCAAATATGGTAAAAAAAATTGATGAGCTTCGGTTAGATAGAAAAGTAGAAGGAATTTCAGAAATACGCGATGAAACCGATCGTACAGGCCTTCGAATTGTCATCGAATTAAAAAAAGAGGCGAACGCAGATGGTGTCTTAAACTTCTTGTTTAAAAATACCGATTTACAAATTTCCTACAATTTTAACATGGTGGCAATTCATAATCGTAGACCAAAGCTAATGGGATTAAAAGATCTATTAGATGCATATATAGAGCACCAAAAAGAAGTTGTTACAAATCGTACAACTTTCGATTTACATAAGGCACGTGAACGTCAGCATATTGTTGAAGGATTAATGAAAGCATTATCCATTCTTGACGAAGTGATTGCGACCATCCGAGCTTCGAAGGATAAACGAAATGCGAAGGATAACTTAATACAAAAATATCAATTCACAGAGGCACAGTCGGAAGCGATCGTTTCTTTACAACTATATCGATTAACAAATACGGATATTACCGCTCTTCAACAAGAGGCTGAAGAACTAAATAAAAAAATTGCAGAATACACGTCTATATTGGAAAGTGAAAAGAAACTTCTAGGAGTCATAAAAAAAGAATTAAAAGAGATTAAAAAGAAATATGTCAATGATCGCAGAACGGTTATCGAGGATGAAATCGAAGAGATTAAAATAAATCTAGAAGTAATGATTCCTAATGAAGAAGTTATGGTTACGGTAACTAAGGATGGATATGTAAAAAGAACGAGTATGCGTTCATTCGCTGCTTCAAATGGAATGGATTTAGCTATTAAAGAAACAGATCGAGTCTTATTCCAAGAGGAGATAAACACAACGAGCGTTGTCCTATTGTTTACGAATAAAGGCAATTACTTATATTGTCCTGTTCACGAGCTCCCTGATATTAGATGGAAAGACCTTGGACAACATATAGCTAATATTATTCCAATTGACCGGGATGAGCATATAATCAAGGTAATGGAAGTAAAAGATTTTCAGGAACCAAGCTACTTGTTATTTATTACGAAAAATGGCATGACGAAAAAATCAGAAATCAATCAATATAATGCCCAACGTTATTCTAAACCACTAGTTGCTATTAATTTAAAAGGCGATGATGAGGTCATCGATGTACACTTAACTGATGGTACATTTGATCTCTTTATTGCCACTCATTTAGGCTATGGGCTATGGTTTAATGAGGAAGAAGTAAATATTGTTGGTGCGCGAGCTGCAGGGGTAAAAGGAATTAACTTAAAAGAAAATGATTATGTTGTATCTGGAAAAATCTTGAGTAATGATTCAAATGAATCCATTTTCATAGCCACGCAACGTGGTGCAATTAAAAAAATGAAATTAAGTGAATTTGAAAAAACCTCACGTGCTAAACGTGGCGTGGTTATGCTACGTGAACTAAAAAACAACCCTCATCGAATCATTGGTTTAGACGTAGTTAAAGAAGAAGATACTATGTTTTTGCAGACAGAAAAAGAAGTAATTGAATCCGTTCAAATTCAAAATTTACGTTATAATGATCGGTATTCGAATGGATCATTCATAATTGATGAAACTGTAAATGGAAGTATAACTGAGATTTGGAAGGAACTTTCATCCAATAGTGAAGAGGATTTAAATAAGAAATAAAATATAGAAAAAAGAAGAAGCCGTATATCGAGCTTCTTCTTTTTTCTTGGTTGAAAATATTACATTACAGTTAAAATGAATCAATCAGTAATACGATGATTGCCAATAAACTAAAACATGTACTTAGTAAAAAGATAAATGCTGTAGATTGTTTTGGATTTAGTCCCTTTGAAATTAATCGATAATGTATTTGACTTCGATCAGCTATGTAAATTGGTTTACCTTGTAAAAACCTTTTAATAATCACATACAAATTATCGAAGATTGGTACACTTAGAACTAATATCGGTATTAAAATAGAAAGAAGAGTGGCTTGTTTAAATGCGCCATTTAAAGAAATGATTGCTAACATATAACCTAAAAAAGTAGCACCTGCATCACCCATATATATTTTCGCAGGCGGCTTATTATACTTTAAATAGCCTAAAGTTGTACCTAATAAAATGATGGATAAGATAGCAGACTCCTGTTGTCCTTTAAATAAGGCTACAATAAATAGCGTGATAGCTGAAATTGTCGTAATGCCTCCTGTAAGTCCGTCTAAACCATCCATAAAATTGATAACAGTAGTCACACCAAAAATCCACAGGACTGTTAAGGCAAATTGTAAAAAGGCAGGAAGAATAATGTATTCCCCACTTATTGGATTTGCAAAACCTGTAAAAACAATTCCCGAATAGTAAATTAAGACAGCAGCTAATAATTGTACTGCGGCTTTTGGCCATGCAGGAAATTCTTTTCCCTTTGTTTTAAACCAATCATCTACTAATCCAATGCCTATTATTAAAAGAGAGCCCATAAAGATTGGGATTGAGTGATCCCTTATTTGATCGTTAAATATCCAAAAGGTAATAAAAAATCCTAAAAAAATCGAAATACTTGCTAATTGTGGTACAGGTATTTTATGAATTTTTCGTTTTGAAGGCTTGTCTACAAAATCAATTTTAAATGCTAATTTTCTAATTGGAGGTATTGTAATTAGTACAATAACTAGTGATATAGTAAATGCTAAAAAATACAAAAATATCTCCCCTTTTTATTTCCACTAAATATAGACTAACATACTTTTCTGAATACTTATTTCATTTTATGACATTTTACAACAAAAATCTATTCTAACAATCAGATCAAGTTGATATTAAGGGAGATCTTCCATCAATTACACAATATCTATACTTTTATATAAATGGTATCTACTCATGAACAATTAGAAACAACTTGTCGAGATGTTGGATTAATTTACATATTCAAATACATACTGGAAATACTAGATTCAAAAGCAGGAAAGGGGTTAGTATACATGAAAAAAGAATATGTTTTTGGCCTTTTAGCCTTTTTCTTTATGTCTTTAAGTACAGTAGCTATAACCTATGCTGTCGAGTCGGAAACGGTTAAGGAAAAGGTGATTCATGAATATAATATGGATGTTACAGGTGATAAAAAAAATGACCATATTGTACTAAAAGGGATTCAAATTGATCCTAGCAGCGCATACATGAAAAAAGTATGGGCAGAAATTACAACATCAGCAAATACGAAGTACAGAATTGACTATGCTCCAGGATATGAACCTAAAATTGAATTTGCCGATCTAAATCATGATGGTGTCGTTGACCTATTTCAATCTAGTGCAACAGGTGGGAGTGGCGGGCTTAATAATTATCATCTTTCTACGCTTAAAGATGGAACAGCCTCCATCCTCCCTTTACCACAATCATTGAATATTCAAGGACATTTTGAAAATAATTTTAAAGCTTCTATTCAAATACCTGAAACTCAGTTTACAAAAACAGTAGATTTGAGCAATCGAAAAAAAGATTATATTCGTTTAGGATTGTATCAAAAGAATGGGGAATTAAATGAACCAACTGAATTAATGATTGATCCGGTAGCAATGTATAAAATCATTAACTTAAATGGGACAAAAGAGGTTGGATTAAAAGCCTATCGACAAATTAGTGGGGCCTATCATGCAGATGTATTAGGAACGGTCACTTCGATTTGGAATTTTGAAAACGGCTCTTGGAAACTTAAGAGTGCAAAATGGAAACAACATTAACCCTTTATAGGCAAGTATCATACTATATAATGAGCATAGATAAAGAGGGGATGCTATATGATTGATCGATTTGACAATTTGTCGGTAAATATACTTCCATTAGCAACAAAATTAACCCCATTACAAGGTAGAAGATATACTCTATCACATTCAGAAGCTACAGGTGAGTGGTTAGTTTCTATTGGATTAAAGGGTAGTAAGCAGATAACCTCCTTTAATTTGCAGAATGTTATTCAGGCAGAATGGACAACAAAAATGGGTGAATACGTTCTTCTAGGAAAAATTAATATTGATTCTGAAGCAAATGATAAAAAATTGGCGCAAATTCGTTATATGATTTATCAAAAAGAACTTCCATTTCTCATAAAGATGATAATCAATAGCGACAGACCCTTTTTTAACTATTACCCATTATTATTAGATGCACCCATTCATATAGAATTTCAATCTACTTCTTCACAACTTTATCAAACGCTATTCATGGGTACACCAAGAAAATATTTAATAGAAGAATCGGTTAATACATAGGGAAAGCACCTATGTATTTTTTTTTTGAAACTTATCCCATTATTACTCGTATATAATATAGAAATATTTGTACGACGGGGGAGTTTAAGGAAATGCGTTATTATTCTAAAAAGGGGCCAATCTTGTCATTAATTGTGTGGGCACTGGTTATTACACTTATTGGTACAATGATCTTTTTATTGTTCCATGGGCTAAATGATTCTGATACATTATTTGAGTTTATTGTTATTGCTATAGCTTGTGTCTTAATTATTTGGCTATGGATGAATACTTATTACGAAATTACAAATAAAGGGCTATTAAAAGTCGTAACCGGCCCATTTCATTATACAAGTATTGAAATAAAAGGGATAAAATCAATTACTAAAACAAGAAATTTTATTTCAAGTCCAGCATTGTCTATGGATCGAATTGAAATTCAGTATAATAAATGGCATAGTATCATCATTTCTCCAAAAGACAAAAATCAATTCATAAATCAATTGATGGAACTAAATCCAGATATAAATGTAGATGATGCTTATGACAAACAAGAAAAGATTAATATCATGTAAATGAAGGTAATAAAAAAATTATAATAACAAAAATATATCCAGCTTTTCTTAAATGGAAAGGCTGGATTAGTTTACGAGCAAAATATTATCTAAAAATTAGAAATTCCATACCCCCAAATGGATTTAAAAAAAATTTATCTTTGAATAAATAATCATTTTTCTTTAAGTAATTTTCTATTCATGATATAGTAAATACTACAAATGTAAAAGTTTTGGTTGATTATAATTTGATATCGTTTATATTAGAAAAGATAGAAGTTCAACTATGCTTTTTTAGGTATTTTTTATCATCAAATACTACATTTGTAGTATTTGATTGGAATGTAAATTCATTCATTATAATTACGGATGGCTAAGAAAATCAAAAGGAAAATGGAGGGTGTAAATTGAAGAAAAAGACATTCGTCTCCTTTCGTATGAATATTTTATTTTTTATTGTATTTTTGTTATTCTCACTGCTTATTTTTAAACTTGGCATTGTGCAGATTATTTACGGAGACGATTATAGGCGAGAAATCGATAGGAAAGAAAATGTAACGATAAATACATCTATGCCACGCGGAAATATAATGGATCGCAATGGGATGCTAATTGTCGGGAATAAGCCTTCAAATGCCATAACATATACGAGACCACAAAATATTAAAGCTGAAGAGGTTTTAAAAATTGCTGAGAAACTTGCAACTATTATTCATAAGGATTCTAAAGAGGATTTAAAGACAATACCCGAGATTGATAAAAAAGATTATTGGATTTTAAAATACCCAGTCGAAGCAGAAGCAAAAATTACTGATACAGATCGAGAAAAACTAAAAAATGATAAAGATTACGATACAAAAATGTATCATTTAACTCTTGATCGTATTACTAGTAAGGAAATTAATTCATTTTCTAAGAAAGAACTAGAGATATTAGCTATTTATCGAGAAATGATTACCGGCTACCCGTTATCACCACAAATCATTAAAAAAAATGTTTCTCCAAAAGAATTTGCGATGGTAAGTGAAAATCTAGATTCCCTTCCTGGTGTAGATACAACAATAGATTGGGATCGGTATAATCTTTATAAAGATAAAGAAGGGAAGGAAATATTAGCTTCTGTAATAGGTAAAGTATCTTCATCTAAAGAGGGATTGCCAAAAGATTCAGTTGATTATTATTTAGCAAGAGGATATAGCAGAAATGATCGTGTCGGAAAAAGCTATATTGAGTATCAATACGAGGAAGTATTACAAGGTCAAAAGGAAAAAGTAAAAAATGTAACAGATAAAAATGGAAAAGTGGTAGAATCACATGTCATCAGAGAGGGAAAAAGAGGCGATGATTTAGTCCTTTCTATTGATATTGATTTACAGCGTAAAGTTGAAACTATTATTAAAGAAAAATTAAGCAAAGCAAGACTAGGTCAGCCCTATTTAGATCGTGCATTTGTCACAGTGATGAATCCATATACTGGAGAAATTTTATCTATGGCAGGAAAACAGTTTGAACAAAATAGTACATCAGGCAAAACGAATGTGAATGATTTTGCTTTAGGTAATCTTACAACATCCTATGAGATGGGGTCTGTAGTCAAAGGAGCTACTGTATTAACTGGCTATCAATCAGGTGCTATCACTCCAGGAGAAATACTAAATGATAGACCAGTAAAATTTTTGGGCACGAAAGTAAAGAAATCATGGAATACAACGGGATTTGGACCGATCAATGATCTCTATGCACTAAAACGATCTTCAAATGTATATATGTTTTTAACGGCAATGAAATTGGGAGGACAGCAAACATATATTCCAAATGGACGATTAAACATTGATAAAGTAGCTGCTATTGAAACATTTAGAAAAAATTTCTCACAGTTTGGGTTAGGCGTAAAAACGGGGATAGATTTACCTGGAGAACAAATAGGATATGGGAGTGGTCAGATCCCACCTGAAGCGGGGAAAGTATTAGACTATGCGATTGGTCAGTATGATACATATACACCCCTACAAATTGTACAATATATCTCAACCATTGCTAATGGTGGCTATCGGATACAGCCGCATATTGCTAAAGAAGTTCGTGAACCTAGTAATCAAGCAAATGAGCTTGGACCTATTATACAGGATATTCAACCTAAAGTGCTTAATAAAATCGAAATGAAGAGTGAATGGCTTAAACGTGTTCAAGAGGGATTTAAACAAGTTGTAAATGATCCGCTTGGAACGGGATATGGAATAAAAAATAAGCAATATAAAATTGCAGGAAAAACAGGTACTGCCCAGGCATTATATAATGGTCCTATATCACATAGTCCTGGTCTAATGCTCTGGAATATTACATTTGGTGGATATGCGCCGTATGATCATCCAGAAATTGCTGTTTCTGTAGTTGTACCATGGCTCACTACAGACCAATCACATGTAAACTTAGAAATTGCTAATGAAGTGTTTGAAGCATACTTTGAATTAAAGGAAAAGCGGGCAAAAGAGAAGCTTACAATATCAACTCCCAAAATAAATAGTACAATATCAGAAAAAAATAAGGATGAGTAAAATGATAAAAACACTATAAATCTATAAGGCTTGTTCGTATAAAATACTACATTTGTAGTTTTTTAAAAAGAAATGAGGGGAAAGAATGAATAGTAGAGTAAAAAGGAAAAAGAAACGATTCAAGCCCTATTTAGTATTATTAATAATCACGATTATAGGGATTAGCGGTTTTAGTTTATTCATAGTAATAAATAGAACGAATACTAGCCAATCACAAAAAGTAGTAGATCATTTTATTCATATAATAGAGGAAAAACAGTATGCTAAATTAGGAGATGTGCTAAATTCAGAATCATATAGTTCATTAGGCTATACTTTAGAAGATGTGATTAATAAATATGATCGTATATTTAATGGAATCAATATTCAAAACATCCATGCTTCTAACATTACGGTAAAAAAATTAAGTAATGATGAACAAGAATTATCCTACCGGTTAAGCTTTACTACTCCTTTTGGGAAATTAAATAATATCAATTATCATACGAAGCTATTAAAAACAGACAATCAATATTTGGTAAAATGGGAGCCATCATTAATTTTCCCAGAGATGGAAGGAAAGGATAAGGTAGCATATCATGAATGGAAAGCGGAACGTGGAGAAATTAAAGACCATCTTGGTAATGGTTTAGCAGTAAATAAAGAATTTAAAGAGGCAGGGATTGTACCTAAAGATTTATCTCAAGGGAAAGAAAAAGAAAAGAAACTTCAAAACATTAGTCAGCAATTAGACATACCAATAAAAGAGATTCATCAAAAATTAAATCAAATCTGGGTAAAAGATGATTTATTTGTTCCACTTAAAATTATTGATTCGAACCAAGCGGCAATTATATCTGGGATTTCCTATCAAAATACACAACTTCGTTATTATCCATTAAAGGAAGCTGCAGCACATTTAATTGGCTATATAGGAAAAGTAACAAAAGAAGATCTTGAGAAAAATTCCAGTTTAAAAGAAGGGGATGTGACAGGCAAAACAGGCTTAGAAAGATCACTTGATAAGGAGCTACGGGGTAAAGATGGAGGAGAAATCGTTATTGTTGATGAGAATGGGAAAGAGAAGCAAATCATTCAAAAGATCGAAAAGAGAGACGGGAAAAATATTCAATTAACCATTGATGCTTATATCCAAATGGAGGCATACAATCATTTGAAAGAAAAACCTGGATCCACCGTTGTCATGAATCCAAAGGAAGGCGGTCTTTATGCAGTAGTTAGTTCCCCTTCATATGATCCGAATAAGTTAGTTCAAGGCATTTCAAAGCAAGATTATGATAAATATGCTAATGATGAAAACAAGCCATTTCTTTCAAGATTTGCTTTAGGCTACGCACCCGGATCTACATTTAAAGCTATAACCTCTAGTATTGGACTTGATGCTAAAGTGACATACCCTGAGAAGCTCAGAAAAATAAATGGTTTAAGTTGGAGAAAAGATGAAACATGGGGAGGGTATTCAGTCACTCGTGTTTCAAATGTTCAAAATGTAGATATGCGAAAAGCGCTAATTTATTCTGATAATATTTATTTTGCCCAAGAGGCATTGGAAATGGGAGAAAAAACATTTAGAAATGGCCTGAATCATTTTATCTTTGGGGAGGAACTTGACCTACCTATAGCAATGAACCCAGCACAAATTTCTAATCAGCCGACTTTTAAATCAGATATTTTATTAGCGGATACTGCATATGGACAAGGAGAATTATTAATATCACCTATCCAACAAGTAGCCATGTATTCAATCTTTCAAAATGAAGGCAAAATTGTATATCCAAGATTAGTATTAAATAAAGGAGATTTCAAAACAAAAACGGCAATTTCTGCTTCGACAGCAGAGGAAATGAAAAAATCACTAGAAGAGGTAGTAAGTGATCCAAAAGGAACAGCCCATATACTATTTAACCCACAATTTCAGTTAGCTGCAAAAACCGGTACAGCAGAATTAAAAATGAAGCAAGGAGAAAAGGGCGAAGAAAATAGTTTCTTACTTGCCTTTGATACAGGTCATGATAGCTTTCTCTTGCTATCATTAGTAGAACATTATACTGCAGGCAATTCTGCAACTCAGTTAAACAAATCTTTTATTAATGAATTATATGGTTATTTTCATTAAGAATCTTTAATTAAAATTGTTGATATTTAGTAAAGTTATGACTAATGACTAGCTGTTAACAATCGAAACTCTATTTCCATTTACAAAAGATTACAATACCTATTCAAGCTTTATGCATTTGACGGAACCTGCTATAATAACTACTACAGATGTAAAAGTAGGAGGGTCATGATGAAGGAATTACCACAAATTTCAGAAGCTGAATATGAAGTGATGAAAGTAATTTGGAAGTATGAGCCAATTTCTACTCCTGAGATAGTGGAGAAGGTTTCGGAAAAAATTGATTGGAAACCGAATACGATTCAAACCATGCTTGTTCGTTTAGTAAAGAAAAAAGCATTACAAACAAGAAAAAAAGGAAGATCATTTATCTACACCTCTCTTGTTCAAGAGAATGAGTATATTGAACAAAAAAGCAAATTATTTTTAAAACAGTTTTTCGGTGGCACAATAAACTCTATGGTATTGAATTTTATCGAAAATGATCAGCTGTCAGAGGAAGATATTACTGAATTAAAAACGATATTATCTGAGAGACAAAAGAAGGATGGGGAAAAATGATGGGCACCAGTATACTCAGATTTTTACTTAGTGTTCTAGTAGTGTCCCTTCTTATTTTAATCATCCTTTTAATAAAAAAGGTATTAAAAAAACACATGTCTCAACAAGTACATTATAAAATTTGGTATTTTCTTTTTATTCCACTGATAACTTTCATTTTTCCATGGAATTTTTTACAGGTTGGAGAAAAACTCGAGTATATTAAGAGTTTATTATCCTTTAACACCAATACAACACCAAAGCATAAACAGTTAAGTGCCGTACAGCCTTCAGAGACAGTGAATAATAATTTAATACATGATTTCACCTTATCTGTAAACAAAAAGACTCCAGATTTCTTCAATCATACATTTATTGTTTGTTGGGTCATTGGAATGATCTTTTTCCTAGGAGTAGCACTATATGCAAACTATCAAATTAGTAAAATGAAAAAAGTAGCTACTACGATACATGATCAAAAAACCAATGAATTATTAGAGGCATGCAAAAAAGTTGTAGGAGTAAAAAGAAATATAATTGTCCAAGAATCTTCACTTATTACTTCTCCTATTACACTTGGAATTTTGCAGCCATATATATTTCTGCCCCATAAAACATTAGAAGAATTCTCGTTAAAAAAATTAAAATATGTTTTTTTACATGAATTAAGTCATCATAAAAGAAAAGATGTATTTATAAATTATGTCATGTGGGCGTTTCAAATTATTTATTGGTTTAACCCATTAGTATGGATTGCCTTAAAAAGGATGCGAATCGATCGTGAGTTAGCCTGTGATGCTTCTGTCTTAAATCTCTTGGATGAAAGTGGATATATCGAATATGGATACACTATTATAGAGTATGCAGATAAAAAACATAACTATGCCTTTGGGCAGTTTTCCTCTGGAATTGGTGGAACAAAACAACAAATTAAACAAAGAATCCAAAACATCGCCAACTATACAGGTGATTCTAAATTAATGAAATGGAAAGACAAGTTAATCTATATTTGTTTGGGGATTATAGTAGTTTTGCCATCATCATTCATCTCAGCTACAGCTAGTTCGGATGATGTATATCATTTTAATGAAAAAAATGCTATATACGAAAATCTAAGTTCTTATTTTGATAACTACCAAGGTAGTTTTGTTCTATTTGACTCCGCTAACAAGCAATATCGTATTTATAATCGGGAAATGAGTAAACAGAGAGTTTCACCTGATAGTACCTATAAAATCTATTCAGCATTATTCGCTTTGGAATCGAATGTCATTTCTCCAAGGAGAAATAAACAAATTTGGGATGGTACTGTTTATCCTATTAAAGAATGGAATACAAATCAAAATTTATCAACTGCATTACAAAATTCAGTTAATTGGTATTTTCAACATCTCGATCAAAAAGTTGGAAAAAAGCAATTACAATCTAATTTCCACAAAATAAATTATGGTAATGAAGACCTTTCAGGAGGTTTAGATAATTATTGGATCGAATCTTCATTAAAAATATCGCCAATCGAACAAGTGCAATTACTATATGCTCTTGGAGAAAATAGGCTTGGCTTTAAAGAGGAGAATATTCACGCAGTAAAAAAAGCACTATTCATTGATAAGAAAAATCAAGGACAACTATATGGAAAAACTGGTACCGGAAAAGTAAACGGGAAGAATATAAACGGATGGTTTATTGGCTTTGTAAAGAAAAACAATCATTCTTATTATTTTGCCATTAATATTCAAAATAAGAATGGTCATGCCACAGGTAAGAAGGCTGCAGAAATTGCAAGACGAATTTTGAAAGATCAACATATTTTCTAAAATTAACTCCCAAAGAGAATATTTCTTTTTGGGGTGTTTTTCACACGAAATACTACAATTGTAATACTTTAAAATTCAACCTTAAATCATTAAATCTTTACTGAACGGAGGTGAACATAAAACACTAGGAAATTACTAAAATATAGGAGGATTAATCATGTTAAAAAGTTTCAAGATGTTAAAGTTAGGAATATGTGCAGGTTTAATAGGAATAAGTCTATTATCAAGTGAAGCAGTACAAGTAGATGCAAAGGAGCAACAGAATAAGACTGTTGATCATTCGACTAATCGAAAGTTTGCCCAACTCGAGAAAAAGTTCGATGCACGGTTAGGTGTCTACGCTATAGATACAGGTACTAACAAGACAATAACATATCGACCTGATGAACGTTTTGCTTACGCCTCCACCTATAAGGCTTTAGCAGTAGGTGCTGTGCTTCAGCAATATTCGATGGGTCAACTAGACGAAGTAATTAACTATAGCAAGGACGATCTTGTTTCCTATTCACCTATCACAGAGCAACATATTGATACAGGAATGTCATTAAAAGAAATCTGCGAGGCTGCTATTCGCTACAGTGATAACACTGCTGGGAATCTTTTATTCGAGAAGTTGGGTGGGCCAAGTGGATTTGAAGAATCATTGCGACAAATTGGTGATCATATTACCATGGCCAATCGTTTCGAAACCGAACTGAACGAAGCCATCCCTGGTGACTTACGTGATACAAGTACGCCAAGAGCACTTGCCACTAGCCTTAAGGCTTTTACATTAAGCGACTTGCTCCCAAGTAATAAGCGTGCTATGCTCACAGATTGGATGAAAGGAAACACTACCGGAGATAAGTTGATTCGAGCAGGAGCTCCAAAAGACTGGGAGGTAGGAGATAAATCTGGTGCAGGTAGCTACGGTACCCGTAATGACATCGCCATTGTATGGCCACCAAATAGGGAACCAATTATCATTGCCGTCCTCTCTAGTAGAGATACAAAAGATGCTACCTATAATGATGAACTTATTGCACGTGCTGCAAAAGTCGTGTTTAAAGCTCTTAAATAGTAACTAGCACACCAGAAATAACTTAAAACAACCGATTTCCACTAATAATTAAAGTGGAAATCGGTTGTTTTTATCTAGTTTATTAGAAACATGGGGGAGATGGAAATTGAAATTTATAAATATCTCCAATTTATTTTCCAAATTATTTGATTTATAGCATATAAAAAGCCTTATAGATGAATTTTTTTAATAAATTATAATTTCCATTTATACCCACATGGAAGAACTAATGAAAATAGAACATAAATTATAAGAAGTAAAAATTTAAATTGATGTAAATTTACACTATAAATTTTAAATGAGTTTATTTTTTGGTCAAACCGTGTTATTTGATAAAAAATCTATTGAGATATAAATAAATGTTAAAGATAATTAACTTTGTTACAAATACATGATAAAAATACATATTAAAAAATTTGTTTCTGTCTCAAAACACAAAGTATTCTTTTGATATGAGACATCATATAGTTTTAAAATTCAACTTCCTATAATATATATTATGGTCGGGGCGTTCTTTTAAATAGCAGGGCTAACCTACTCTATCCGATGTTTATAGCTGCTATTTTTAATTTTACTTATCTCTATAAAGTTAACACTATATTCAATCACATCATTTATAAACAATTGATGTTGTTTAGAAAAATCTTTAACTTTTGCTAATAAATCTTTATCATAGGTGGTTTTATACTGAACACGATCTTTTGGTCTTAAATCTTTATTAAAATGAATGATTCCTTGTGATAATACTGTTTTTAAACCATTTTCAAGTAAATAATTAATATGTGTGTCATATTCAATAGACATTGCTTGTAATTCATCTAATATAGCCTTGCTAATATTTGTTCTGAATTTAACTCTTGAATTATCTGTAACTTGTACTAATCGGCCATTAATATTTTTCCACATAATATCACCTCATAACGAATGTTTTAAATGTATACACATATATTCTTTTTTATATTTAACAAAATTGTCCCTTGAATTTTCGTAAATTATAGTTGCAAGTTTCGGTAAATCTTCTTTGCCTTTTACCCAAACACGATATATTTTATTATTTGTGTCACTTAATGTAATGGTAAGGTCAGTACGAAGTTGCCAAGAATCAAATACAAATAATAATCCCTTTGCAAATGATAAGCTTCCTGTTGTAATATTCATTACGTAACCCGTTGGTTGTACCCATCCATCTCCATCTATAACCCCTCGGATAAATGATGGTAGGAACTGTGTTGGAATTTTTGGAAATGGCAGAGTTAATGACTTATTTGCTGTTATTCCTAAGTTTTCTAGATCCTTTTTAATTTCTTTAGAATAAATGTTTAATATAGATGTTTTTCTTGTATTAGCAGGAGCTAATGGTTTATTCTCTGCTTCCATAAGGTTTGCTATCAAATAAAGAATTCTCTCATCTTTTTGGGAAAAAGATATAGTGTGAGTTCTTCTATGTATATGTCCATCTGTCACAAACAGTCCTAATACCCATGCCATTTCATGTGTCCACACTTTAAAGAAATCTTCATTTACTTTGTGTTTACGAGGCTGACCGGACGATTGTTCACGATTCATTTCAATTCCATGTTTATACATTACATTGCGAATTGCGCGATCTGATAGACCGATAATACTTTGCAGCTCTTTGAATGGCATTCCGCTTTTATACAACTTAATAATTTTATCATCTGTCATACCTGGTTTTCTAAACATTTTTATACCTCCTTTCTTCGAGCTTTATGCTTATATTTATATTTTACCATATTTCTAGAATGTATGTTCGCTTCCAGGGAATTTAATAACAAATTTATTTTTATAAACGAAAAAATATCCCACTTAAACAAAATGGGATTTTTTTCGTTACCAACTACTATTACACTTGTTTAACTTCTACCTTTTTAAATGCTTCACATAGTGCTTGAACATACTGATCCGTTGCTTTCTTTCCAATTTCGGTAAATGGTGCGTATCCGTCAAAACCATGATAGCATCCAGGGTATAAATGAAATTCCGTTGGTACCCCTGCTTTTGTTAAATTGGCAATATACTCAATGGTTTCATCTCTAAATGGATCAAGATCACCCACACAGGTGTATGTCGGAGGTAGATTGGAAAAATCGGTACATCTTGCTGGTGCAGCATAGATGGAGACTTCATCCTGCAAGTGGCCTAAATACATATTCCATGCCTTTCTATTGGATTCTTCATTCCATACTCTAGTATCATGGATCTCTTTGCTTGATGGTGTGACATGTCTGTCATCAATCATAGGGTAAAGTGGCATTTGAAAAATAATTTCTGGACCCTTTCGATCTCTAGCTAGTAAACTAGTAGCTGCAGTTAATCCTCCACCAGCACTCGCTCCAGCGACCGCAATTTGTGAAGGGTTAGCACCTAGCTCTTCAGCATGTTGGGAGAACCATGTTAATGCTGCATAGCAATCATCTAATGGTGCAGGAAACGGATGTTCGGGTGCTAAGCGATAATCAACCGATACAACGGTACAATTTGCCTCTAAAACAAAACGTTCACACAATCCGTCATCCATTTCTGGTGTCCCTAGAACATAGCCTCCCCCATGAATCCAGAGCAATCCTGCACTTGATTGGCTAGGTGCTACTGATCGATATATTCTTACTCTAATTTCTTGTTCTCTGCTTGGACCTGGAATCAGTTTATCTGTTATCGTAACAGCAGGATTGGGTACACGATTATTCATTTCTAACATTTCTTTAAAACTTTGTTGAATAAATGGCATTTGTTCTTTATTAATAATCAATTCCGGCATTTGATCTAAAACGCCCTTCAATTCTGGATTCACTCTTTCTTCCATTTTAACGCTCCCTCCACTTTATTTGTAAACGTTTACAATTTACGACGATCAATCTCAACTTGATAATCCACCATCAACTGGTAATAAGACCCCGTTAATATATGAAGCTTCTTCAGATAATAAATACGTAACGGCATCTGCTATTTCATTAGGAGATGCAGCCCTTTGCATTGGACCATAGCTGGACTTATCGTTTTCATCAAGCATTCCTACAGTCATATTTGTTTTTACGCCACCAGGACAAACAGCATTAACGCGAATACCTTGCGCACCGTATTCACATGCCGCAGTCACAGTAAGACCTGATAATGCATGTTTCGTAGCTGCATATACACCGAGATATGGTTCAGCTCTAATTCCAGCATGTGAAGAAGTATTAACAATAGTCCCTGATTGTTGTCTCACCATTTGCTGTAAAACATATTTTAATCCATAATAGGCGCCTTTCAGGTTTACATTGATGACTCGTTCAAATTCATCATTTTCAATTTCGTGTAGATTAGAAGGCTTTTGTAATACACCTGCATTATTGTGAAAAAAGTCAATTTTACCAAATAACTGTATCGCTTTCTCTACATAGCCCCTTACTTGAGAAACGTCGGCAATATTAGCTTGGAATCCATATAACTCTCTGTTTTTTGGCTTAATCAATTCCACAGTTTCCTGTAAAGCTTCTGCATTATAATCGACTAGTAAAAGCTTAGCTCCTAACTTAGCGAGTTTTTCAGCTGTCGATCTGCCAATTCCACTGCCTGCACCTGTTACAATTCCACATTTTCCTTCAAAGCTCATTTTCTTGTCCCCCTCCTAACTAGTGGATCGTTTTTTCTGACATGTTTAATAAATGAAAACCTTCATAGTCGTTATTAACTACATCATTACAAATTTTTCGGTAAGGTCCTATTCCAGGTAAATAGATAAGAAATCTTCGTGGTTTTCCCTCTATATTTGCACCTGTATACCAGGAATCGGTTTTAGTATATAAAGTAGACTCCGCTATTTCCCTACAATGCTGACTCCATCTATCCTCCGCTTCTCTCTTAGCTTCAATAACATCAAAGCTATTTTCCTCAAGATAATTGATGCAATCTATAATCCAATCAACATGCTGTTCAATACAAAGCGGCATATTACTAAGAACAGAAGGACTTTCAGGACCAGTTATCATAAAGAAGTTTGGAAATCCAGCGGTCATTAAACCTAAATAGGTTCTAGTAGATGCACCTTCGTCCCATTTATCCTTTAATGAAAGTCCATCTCTCCCTCTAATGTCTATTTTAAATAAAGGACCAGTCATACCGTCATACCCCGTTGCAAAAACTAATATATCCAAATCATACTCTTCTTTTATTGTTCGAACGCCTTGATCATAAATTTCTTTTATTGGTGTTTCTTTCAGATTCACTAATTCTACATTTGAGCGATTAAACGTTTCATAAAAATTAGTTCCTAATATAGGACGCTTCGTACCATAATAATAATTAGGCTGTAAAGCATTAGCCAACTCAGGATTATTAATAATCTCTTTTATTTTTCCTCTAAAAAATTGAGCGATTGTTTCATTTGACTTTTCATTGACGAGAAGATCATTATAAGAAGTTGCTAGGTAAAAACCACCTTTTTTCCATGCTTCTTCATAAATCTTTTGCCGTTCTTCATCAGAATCATCTAAAGCTGACTTATTCGGAGCATCATTTGGCATACCAAACATTGTGCTTTTCATTTGTTGCTTTAACAGTTGAAAATTTGTTTTCAATCGATTCATTTCTTCATTTGTATATGGATAATTATTTGCTGGAGCCACATATTGCGGTGTCCGCTGAAACACGAACAATCGTTCTGCCTCTTTCGCAATCTCTGGGATTGATTGTACACCGCTTGAACCAGTACCAATAATACCAACCTTTTTCCCTTTAAAATGAACCTTTTCATGTGGCCAATGGCCCGTATGATACCATTTTCCTTTAAAATCATCTAATCCTTTGATCTTTGGTAGATTTGATGCTGATAAACATCCTACACCCGAGATAAAATACTTAGCTGATATATGCTGTTTATTATCAGTTTGTATATTCCAACGATTCGTCCGTTCATTATAATGAGCGGATTGAATCGTTGTACTAAACTGAATATCCTTTCGCAAATGAAACTTGTTAGCTACATAATTTAAGTAAGCTAAAATTTCTGGTTGCTCTGGATATCGTGACGACCATGTCCACTCCTGAAATAGCTCCTCTGAAAAGGTGTAGTTATAAGAAAAACTTTCTGTATCACAACGTGCTCCTGGATACCGGTTCCAATACCAAACCCCACCAACACCTTCCCCTTTTTCAAACGCTTTGACAGAATATCCCGCTTCTCTTAAGGTTAATAGCATGTATAATCCGGAAAATCCTGCTCCCACAACAACAGCATCAAGCTCTATCTTTTTTGAAATTGATAGATTCATTGATGTCATTTTATCCCCCCTTACTAAATGATAATTTGAATTAATACTATAATCATAAACAATTTAGTATAATTAAAATATTCCTATTTTTTAACGTATTCATTCCCTAAAAAGGAGGATTAATGTTGGTACCATTTAATACTTTATATGAGCAAGTACAAAGAATTGAACAAGCCGAATCCCATGAGGACCAATTATTTCTTATTCTAAAAACGTACATGGAGCTTTATCCAGTGTTAAATGCTACCTTATCAAGATATTCTTCATTGGGTTTTTTAGGAGAAGGAATTATCTCTATTGACATGAAAGCACTTGAGTATATTAGTGAAATGAGAGATGATATACGATCCATCCCTATCGTTTATTCTGCCATTCAAGAGCGAAGATCAAAGATTTGCAAAGGGATAGAGTGCTTGAAAATGACTAGCAGCAAATATCAAATAGCTTCTAATGTACAAGCCATCTCTGTTACGCCAATAAGTTATGGCACTTTTGTATTTGGTTTTATTTGCTCAACTCTATTTGAACCCAAACAGCCATTAAATGATGGACTCCTAGATTCATTCACTCAATTTGGAAAATTAGTTGGGCAGATAATGGCGGGCACCGTATTTATTCATAATGGAATGAAGTTAAGTAAAAGAGAAATAGAAGTAATGCGAAGAGTATCCTGGGGAGAGAGTGCAAAAGAAATGGCAGCTACGATGAAGATTAGTGAGTTTACAATTAATCAGTATGTGAAGTCCTCTTTAAAAAAATTAGGAGCAAATAACCGTGCTCAAGCTGTAGGAATATTACTTCGCGAAGGGATAATAACATAATTTTTTTCTATTTATTACTTATTACTTTTAATCATCTCTATTGACCGAAATAGCTTAGTAAAATGACCAATAGAGATGATAGAAATTTTCTTCGTGCTTTTTTACTTTCCTGTCTTCACATTTTTTTATTACAATTATCTAAAAATTATATTAAAACTTGCATTAGTATCAAGATTATATTCCTATAAGCCTCTTTCTTTGTTAAATTGCGTAACTAACCATTTCTCCTAGTAAACATTCTTTCAATTAGTATAAAACCAATTATCAAATAGATGTAAGATATTCCAATATTTACCCAAAATTCTCCCCCTATCGGTACTGAATCACCCATATTTAAATAATTTAAGACCTGTGTAACTGGTGGAAACAGCCATAGAAGCCATTTTACGAAAGAGACTTTTTCAATAATACCCTCATAGGCTAATGAAATAACAATCACTAAGACAGCGGATAACCACGAGTACTTCTTTAATGAAAAAGAAAACAAAGAACCAATAAATATACCAAACAATGCTAATGTCCAATGACTATAGACTGCTAAACCAATATGTAAAAAGTGGATTGTTCCTCTAAAATTATTCATAATTATTGGGTAAATAATAGCAATGATGATCAAAATGAAAGAGAAAACAAAACAAGTGGCCCACTTCCCCCATAAATAGCGTTTTTTATTACCTAAATGAACAAATAATATATGTTTCTCGCTTTCTTCCTCTATCGAAAATACAGTCATCGTTAACCATGTCACTATTAAATACACAGTAATACTAGTAACTGCATAGCTACTTAATATTGGAACACCCTTATATATGTATAAAACAATTATCCAAACACAAAAGAAAGTTAATGGAGGGATCATTTTTAAGGAGCGGATATAATTCATTAACTGGTAGTGAATAAATCCTTTCAACGGTCATTCACTTCCTTCACTTCACGAATAGAAAAGTTATTTTGCAGCAGTTCTAACAATAATTGATCGCTTTTTTCACCATCCACCGTGAGTATTGTTTCTTGGCCTACAGACCTTATATGAAAAGCTACATCTACTTCTTTTAATCTCTCACTGTGATCACACTCTATTTTTATTTGCATCAGTTTCCTTCGTGACCTATTGAAGGTTATTAATTTTCCGGAATCTACATAAAATATCTGATCCGCTAATCTATAAATCATCATCTCTTCATGTGTTGTAAAAAGGATCGTCCGTTCTTGTTTTAATTTTTCCAATATAAGAATTAGTTCATCCTGTGATGTAGCATCTAGTCCAGTTAATGGTTCGTCTAGCAATAGAATGTCTGGATCATGTAGCAATGCTTGAATAATCCCTACCTTCTGTTTTGTCCCTTTAGAGCATAACTTCAATGATGTTTCAAGATATGATTCAATATTGAATAACTGAAAATACTTAATAAGTTTAGCATCTAACTGTTGTTTATCTATATTATGTATTGAACCTATCAACATTAAATACTCTTTTACTTTGAATCTTAATTTCTCCGGAAAATGTTCTGGTACATAACCTATCTTTCCAGTTCTTCTTATTATTTGTCCATTAGTCGGTTCATAAATACCTGCCAAGAGTTTGAGCAATGTACTTTTTCCTGATCCATTTTTCCCTTGAATGGCGATAATCGTATGCCGCTCACATCGGAGCGATATATTATCTAAAATTAGTTTTCTATTTAACTTTTTAGCAACTTGTATGGCTTCTAAAATTACCTTATTCATTCAACCACTTCCTGTTTTATTTATTCATAACTAAATATAATGGATATTACGTATATTTAAGCTAGTATATTTATTTGCTCTGTTCACCATAGATTTAAAACTAGCGATACACATAGAATAATCAGTTACAATACCGTAGTAAAAACCACTATATAAAATATTCAAGATAAATGGTATTTCTCCTTTATCATTAGAAATTAAAGGAAATATAACATGAAATTTCAAAATTCAGTACTCTTTATTTGAAAGTAGAAATAAATATTGGTATTCTAAATACTGAATTTGAAACTTTATTTTTTCAAAGGAGAATGCCAAATGAATTACGTAACATTAAACAATGGATTAAAAATGCCACAATTAGGTTTCGGAGTATGGCAGGTAGAAGATAATCAAGCTACAGATGCAGTTGCAAAGGCACTTGAAGTCGGCTATACATCAATCGACACAGCGATGATTTATAAAAATGAAAAAGGCGTAGGAAAAGCGCTACAACAATCCTCTGTTCCTCGTGAAGAATTGTTTATTACAACAAAAGTATGGAATACTGATCAAGGTTATGAAAACACTCTTCGTGCTTTTGATGAGAGTTTAGAACGTCTTGGACTTGACTACGTTGATTTATATCTTATTCACTGGCCTACTCCAGAATATGATCAATACGTGGATACATATAAAGCATTAGAAAAGCTCTATAAGGATGGTCGTGTAAAAGCGATTGGAGTTTGTAATTTTGACATAGAACATTTGGAACGTATTCTTAATGAATGTGAAATTAAACCGGTATTAAACCAAGTAGAATGTCATCCTTACCTTATTCAAAGTGAATTAAAAGAATTTTGTGCGAAGCATGATATATTTGTTGAAGCATGGAGTCCTTTACAACAAGGTGGCGAAGTTTTAAACAATGAATCTGTTAAGAAAATTGCTGAAACACATGGTAAAACCCCAGCACAAGTTGTCTTACGCTGGCACTTACAAAATAATACAATTGTGATTCCAAAATCAGTAACCCCATCAAGAATTGAAGAAAACTTTAATGTTTTTGATTTTGAACTTTCTACAAATGAAATGGAAGAAATCAACAAATTAAACCGTAATGAACGTAAAGGTCCGAAACCAAGTGAAATGAACGTTCGTTAATTTATCTTTTTAAGAAGCAGCCAATGTCTGCTTCTTTTTTTTAATTAATTTCATTTAATGAAAAAATGTGTTGGAAACCGTTTGATATACTAAAAATAATTTAATATTTCGACAAATTTCCGCACCGAAAATGAATTTTTTTCGTTATTCTAAAATAAACAATGACGAATGGTGCTGATGGATAATGTTAAAAAAATACTATGGTAGAATCATAGCAACTACATTTTTTATTATCGCATTTTTAGTTTGGGATTTTATTTACTATGGATTAAATGGCTATCATTTTAATTTTTTATTAGATGGTTCATACACAGTTATTTTGGCAATAATAGTTTGGTGGCTTGGTTCTTATTTCGACCGTTCCAAGCTCCTCTATGAAAATTTAAGAAAAAGTGAAGAAAATATAAAAAAATTATTAGATGAAACAGACTATATATTCGACAATCTTGATCAAGTTGTGTTTCAAACGGATAAAACCGGACATATTACAAAATTAAATCAAGCATGGGTCAATCTCACGGGATATAAGGTACGTGAATGTATTGGCAGTCAGCTAACCTTTTTTATCTATCATGAAGATAAATGGATTGGAAATAATATGTATAATGACTTAGCCGTTTCAAAAAAGTCGACAATGAGACAGGAACTTCGTTTACGAAAAAGTGAAGGTGGCTATGTTTTAGTAGAAATGAATTGTAAGGTTACCCATGATTCGTACGGCCAATTATTCTCTACAGTTGGAACATTTACAGATATAACCGAACGGAAACAATCAGAGCAAGAAATACTACAATTAAACGAAAACCTCGCAAAACGCTCTGAAAAATTAAGAGTTGTTTCGCAGTTATCTGCAGCTATTGCACATGAAGTAAGAAATCCATTAACCTCTATTTCAGGATTTATTCAATTATTAAATGAACAAAAACAGATTGATCATGAATATATCGAAATCATTTTTAAAGAAATTGCGAAAATAGAACTGGTCATTGCAGATTTATTGACCTTATCGAAGCCTCAAACCGTCTCTTTTAAAAAATATGATCTCATTCAAATCATTGATTATGTTTTAACATTGATAAAACCGATGGCACAGAAGCATCGAATTGATCTTAAGTTTAATAAAGCAGATACACCTATTTGGGTTTTAGCAGAAGAAAACCAGTTAAAATTAGTGTTTATTAATATCATCAAGAATGCAATCGAAGCCATTAGTTATGAAGGAGTAATTGAAATCGTTCCAAGCTTAGCTTGTCATGATTTTGTTTCGATTTATATTAAAGATAATGGACCTGGAATACCGGAAGAAATTATAAAACATATTGGACAACCCTTCTATTCCACTAAGGATAAAGGGACTGGTCTTGGTTTAACTACCTGTTTTAAAATTATTGAAATACACAAGGGAAAAATCCATATTACTAGTCAGGTAAAAAAAGGGACAACCATCGAGCTCATTCTTCCTCAATATTTACGAGATGAGTAGTTTTAAAACATCATAATCCAAAGGTACTTACTTATATCAAAATCCATTTATTTTATCTTTCACTTAACCTTTATTTTCTTTTTTGATTTCTTTGAGCAAGTGAACAATCGATTCACTTGTTTTATTTAAATTCCTTAACTGAGTCTCAACAGAAAGTAGAGTAACTACTATAATCACACCGATGATAATTCCGATCAAAACCAATCACCCCTTTTTACAAATAATCTAATTTTTATTTTGTTTTAGGATCCTGGAAGGCTAGGCATTACTTTGACAAGTCAAATACAAAAATAATACTAACTCCTATACATTCCCCCACTATAGACATCTTTTCTATAGAACTGTTCTGAAATCCTTTAAATTATCTTTCTACAAAATAATAAGGAGTGTCTGATACTTAAAAGATCAGACAACTCCTATTCATCTTCTTCCAATATTGCTAATTGTCACTTTCCATCCGCTCTGTGTGATTCTGATATTTATGTCGTAACTTACTCCAAATATATAAACCAAAGATAACGATAATCCCAATAAGAATAGTGATTTGGAAATGTTGAATTTGTTGAATAAGCTCTTGGATGTTACCAGGATAAAAATGGCCAATACTCAAATATAGAAAGGTTGTTGGGATGATTCCAATCATTGTTAGTAGTGTATACAACCCAATATTCATTCTAGATATCCCAGCTATAAAAGGAACAAAATTTCCTAACGGAAGTGGACTTGATATAGCGACACTCCAAACACCATACTTACTAAAATATTCTTTCGTTTTTTGATACTTTTCTCTTCTTTTTGAGGTTAATCTGTTTTCAGTAATTTTCCCTACCTTGTAGCCGAAATAATATGGGATATAACTTCCCACTACATATAAGAAACTTCCAAAAATCGAGGTGAAAATCATTTCAAACCATGTTAGATCCATAACAACGCCCATAGTTATGAGAAAGAACGTTCCAATAAAGGGGAAAGAACTTCCTTCAATAAACATTGAGAAAATAATTCCCCATATCCCCCACTCTTCAATAAAAGCATAAATTGAATGAAACATCTGAATCACTCCACATTTAAAAAGCTATTATCTAAAGAATAAATGTCCTTTCACTTTTGTTATAGAGACCATCGAATTAATTTTGCATCAGTCCTTAGATGGATGCAGTTTTATACAATATATAATAAAAAACCTCTCCTGACACATGGAGAGGTTCAATTTTTAATCATTCATTAATTTTAATATATCACCAGGTGTTTCGAAAATATATTGTGCTTCATCAAAACCCTCCGTTGATCTTGCTCCCCACAATGCTAAACCAAAATCAACCCCAGCAGCATGTGCACATCTCATATCATAAATGGAATCTCCTATATAGATGGCATGATTGGGCTCACAGTGAAGTAAACTTAACCCTAAATTTAGAGGGTCCGGGTATGGTTTATGCCTTGTAGTATCACTTGCACAAACAATTACCTCAAATTTTTGATGGATATTTAATAAATTAAAACTACTGTTCATTTCCTCAGCTGTTTTAGATGTAACAATCCCCATCTTTGGTAATTGATCAATGACTTCTATTATCCCCTCAAACAGAGGAACATGTTTTAATAACGGTTTTTCCCTTTCCATCCATGATTCAAGAGTTGTTGGAATGTCTGCAATATTTAATATTTCCAACGTTTTTAACCCTGGTATTCCTAATGAAAAACGTAAAGAATCTAAATCCTTATCAATTCCTTGTTCTTGTAGGGTTGCTTGTAAGGCTGTCAAGCCGATCATTTCCGAATCAATAATTGTCCCATCTAAATCAAATATAAAAGCGGTATACATCCTTCTATCCATCCTCCCTATCATCATTTAAATTAAAGGTAATAGATGAAATGGATTTCATGTCAATAGTGAAATTGAGACTCTTTCTATCAATCTTCATATCGACTGCATTTTTTGGTGTATCATTCATTTCTTGGATTGCCTGTTTAACCGCTGTTCTTTATTCTTCGGAAAGATAGTTCTCTTGATACAGTTGTAATATACTCCTGCTTTCTTTGCGTGTCTTTTAATATTAGTCCTATTCCATCCCCCACAAGCATTTTCAATATCAATTGACTTATATCTATACATTTAACCATCGGCTAATATCATGTATAATAAATGGAAAAGTTGATCTTAAGAAAAAAGGAGATAGGCTAATTTGACAACACCTAAACTTATGAATATCATTCCACCCAAAGGTGATTACATAACATTTACGGATGAATCCCATTACACTGAGAAAATAAAAGAATGGGGATTATCAGCAAAAAAACAATTTTTATATAAAGATGGAAGAAATCAAGAATCAGTTACCATTAAGGGCTATGAAATATATGGAAAAACAGAAGAATATAACACGATTATAATTGAGTTCAATGATGGACAATTAAGCTGTATACACCCAGCATATTTAAAAGAAATGCAGGCTTCTAGCTTTAAAAAGACAAATATCACATCCTATTCAAATACAAATGAATCAGTTACTGACAAACAACAACAAGAGGAAATCCTTGAGGATCAAACCGTGAATACGGAAAAAACAACAGCTCCACAAGTAGAGAAAAAGATAAAACAAGAAAAGAAGCCTAAAATAGATCTTCCAGAAGAAAAGGTACGTTTTTCTGCAAATGTTAAACAGTTTGCTTTAACCTGGAATAACTTTAATGAGGAAAATGATGAGGTAGTCGTTTTAGAAAATGTTGTGATTCATCAGGATACTCCGATTGAAATAGGCCATGCATGGTGCTCTCACTCAAAAACTCTAAAAAAACACGAACTCACTCAAGGTGACACTCTTGAATTTGACGGAAAAATTATCAAAAAGAAGCTTCCTAAAGGAAAAGATGTCGATGATGAATTTATTGTTGATGTTCCCGTTTATTATAAAGTCAATAATCCATCCAAAATCAAAAAAAGTTAAAGGTTCATCTTTTGTTCCTTTAGCTTTTTTTTTCGGTTATTTTCCTCTAATAATCATTAAACTACCTCATCCTAAATAAAATGAGTATAACTAGTACAAATGACTCCCAAAGGAGGGGATCATTCTTTGTGTTTTTGATCAAGCGGAAGAAAAAAATAGAATTAACAAATGCTTTATTAAAAATAAAAAAAGAGTTAAACAAAAATCATAACAATGCTTCACTAGTCCCTCTCCTCCCCAAAGAGGAGAGATTAATCCATGAAATAAAACAGAATACCATCCGTCATAATAAAAATAATCTTACGAGAACAAAGGCATATCTTGATTTTTACCAACGTCACCCTGAAATCCATTGGGCCTTTTTAGGTCATATGGTATCAAGGAATGGTGGTTGGAACATGACCGATTTAAAAGGGGAACTACTTTACAAATTAATAAGTAACAAAGAAGCGATTGCCTTCTTCACCTTTCTTGAGAGAGGGAATTGGCTTATATTCCAGGATGCTTATCCACAATTTTTAGTGTACGAAGAAAGCATGAAGCGTGGCCAAAATTTATTTCATCTTCTTCCTCACCTACATATTTCATCATTTATGTTCACCATTTGGAATCACTTTTGGAAAGATCGAAATCCTTATCTACTAACCATCGCTCTTATCATTAATGAACAAAATTATTTAGAAATAAGAATCATTAACAATCAAACATTTAAGAAGCAAGTCTTCGAAACATTTGAATTCAGAATACAAGAAATCCTTTCAATGAACCATATTATCTTTCCCTATCTAGAAAAAAATCAAATATTATTAGTTGGCCAAACATTAAATCATTTTCAAAGTTTGCATGAACGAATACTATTAGGGAAGCGATTATACAGTATCTTATTTGACCATCCAGATCGATTGAAGAAAACAGTGCAATGGGCAATAACCCAACCTCATACTGGTTCCCGAAAAGACTTCTGGCCGCATCTGTTTAATGATGTGAATGAAGGAGTTCCAGGTGTTGAATGGAAAACAAGGTTAAAGTCTTGTCAGATCGACCCTACCTGTCCTCGTTTCTATAGTCCTAGACTACCTTATGCTTGGAAAAATTCTATTCATGAAAAAGCAGAAAGCAAAGATTGGTACACAAATTGGCAAGTGATCAAATACCTTGTAGACTCAAAAGAAAAAGTAGATGGAGAGATTAAGCATGATTACTGTAAAACGCTTGAAAAGCTTGAACGAGCAGGAATTGCCAAAAAAACGATCACATTCCTCAATTAGAAAATTGATCCCTACCTTGCTTTTCGCTTCGCTTATGCTTCGCTTATTGGCACCTATCTAGATCTATTTTTTACAGGAGTTGGTTTATATACCTTCCCTAAAAGACCATTTCCTGAACTATTTTCGATTAATATTTTCTTTCCACTAGTCGGACTCCCTTGTTTAATTATTCTCTACCTCTATATAATCCGTTATTTATCTAAATGGAAGAAAGCAGGCTTGATCATGCTATTAAGCCTGCTCATGGCTGTTTTTGAAAGATACTCCGAAACGCTTGGCTTTCTGGATCATACGAATTCATGGAAACATATTTATTCAATTTTTGGCTATTCCCTTTATTTTATTGTTATTGATTATTTCTATCGCTGGTCAAACAAGTCCTATGAATGATTTTCTCGATTATTTTTTTCTTTTGTGATTTTATCTAAAGCGTCCATCACACTCATCTGGCCAAGGTTTCCCTCTCCTCGTTTCCTTAAAGATACCGCTCCATTTTCAATTTCTTGATCACCAATTATAAGCATGAACGGTATCTTTTCTGTTTCTGCATCTCTTATTTTTAAGCCCATTTTTTCAATTCTTTCGTCGACTTCAATTCGTATTCCAACTTGTTGAAATTGCTGTTTAATTTGCTCGGCATAAGGAAGGTGCTTATCTGAAATAGGCAAAATCTTCGCTTGTATAGGAGCTAACCATAAAGGGAAATCACCAGCATAATGTTCAATTAATATGGCCATAAAGCGCTCAAGCGATCCGTAAATAGCTCGGTGAATCATGATTGGAATATGATATTTATTATCCTCACCGATATATTGGCAATTAAATTTTTCCGGCATTTGAAAATCAAGTTGTACGGTACCGCATTGCCAGCTTCTACCTAATGAATCTAAAATATGATAATCAATCTTTGGCCCGTAAAACGCTCCATCTCCATGGTTAATTTGATAAGGAAGCTCTTTTTTCTTTAGTACTGATTCTAAAGCCGCCTCTGCTTTGTCCCATATTTCCTCAGAGCCCATATATTTCTCAGGTCGAGTGGAAAGTTCAATTTTATAGCTAAATCCAAATTCTGAATAAAATTCATCCACTAGTTCTAGTACCTTATCAATTTCAGATTCAATTTGATCCTCTCGTACAAAAATATGTGCATCATCCTGTGTAAACGAACGTACTCTTAGCAGACCATTTAAAGATCCAGAAAGTTCATGCCGATGAACTAATCCTAATTCTCCGTATCGGATCGGGAGCTCACGATAGCTTCGACGTTTATTATTAAAAATGAGAACAGCACCCGGACAATTCATTGGCTTAATAGCATAATTTTGATCGTCCACTTTCGAAAAATACATGTTTTCATGATAATGGTCCCAATGACCTGATTGCTCCCATAACTCTTGTTTCATCATGATCGGTGTCTTAATTTCCTGATAACCAGCTAAATGATGCTTTTGTTTCCAAAAATACTCGAGTTCATTTCGTATGACCATTCCTTTTGGTAAGAAGAAAGGCATACCCGGCGCTTCTTCTGATGACATAAATAACTCTAATTGTTGACCTAATTTACGATGATTTCGTTTTTCTGCTTCCATTTCAATTGACATGGTAATTCCTCCTAAAATTGAATATGCTGTTTGTGCTCTAACTATTAATTTTTAAAAGAGTATAAATAAAAAACGCACTCATCCCAAAGACAAGGGACGAGTGCGGTCGTGGTGCCACCCTAATTTCGCAAAGCATGCAGCTGCATTACGCTCAAATAGATAACGGTTTTTTTCCGATTATGGATACTAAGTAAATTCTTTTCCCCATAATAGCTCAAAGGTGGTAAATTTTCCTCTTTCTTCAGGGCTCGCAGCCAATGACCCTGTTCTCTGCAAAGAAAAATTAAAAAAATTCATATCCTTATCATCGCAATATATATATAATTTTCGAAAAAAAGTATACTCTTTAAAAATCAAATAAAAAACGCACCCATCCCAAAGACAAAGGGACGAGTGCGGTCGTGGTGCCACCCTAATTTCGTAAAGCAAAATCTACTTTACGCTCAAAAAGATAACGGTTTTCCCGTTTATGGATACTAAGCAAAACTTTTCCCCATAAAAGCTCAAAGGTGGTAAATCAAACATTTTTCTACAGGGTTTACAGCCAATGACCCTGTTCTCTGGAAGAAAATTAAGTATGATTCATGTCCTTATCAAAGCAATGTTCATTTCTTACAAATTGTAATGAATTGTTTTTTTTGAATTGTAAATGGATAAATTATAAAAGTCAAGAAATATTTTTTGATAAAGTTACTATAGATTATTTACAATGATAGTTATTTTAAACATGACGGAAAATAAAGTCAATAACGAATGTGAGATGTAATACCTACTATTTTTCAATAAATGATCAGCATTTGAAATACCTTAAAATTAATACTTTCAATACTTTCATGCTTTATATTTTCTAATCTCAGGTTTTGCACACCATTATTTGTTGATAAATAGCCTCAAATTTTAGACATCCAAGTGATAATATTAATTTGCTTGTACATTTGATATTGATGAATTTTAGTCAAAGGTGCAACTAATTGTTTACTAACATCTTCTTATAAAAACAATATCCTTTTTCATATGCTCATTATCATAAACTAACCCTTTGATATACTAAGCTTATAGAAATCCTCAATACTCACCAACATTGTAGATGAAATGATTATGTCTGCATTGGAATCGATTCATTATATAGATGTTTGTATATAATAAAAATTGGGATATTAGTAAATTTACCAATCAGAAACCAAATCACGGTCTTAAAACACTAAAATTTTTAGTAAACATTTTATTAATAGCTATACTTAGTAAAGCTTATTTTATAATCGTTAAATAAAAAGAACTATCTGATTTAAGACTGAACTTTAAGATGATTTATTTAACCAGTACCTTTTATTGGTGAATCACCTTTTTCTCCATTCAGTTTGACTCGCCAGCTTTTGGATTCAGCATTTATTATATCTGAGGTTATTGTGCAGATATAATAAAGTTGTTTAATTTACGATAAAGTCATTTAAAAAAATAATATAGTTGTTTAAAAATCCTTATTCAAACGAACGGAGCAGGTTAGTGGAAGCAATAATAATTAAGTTTGGGAAAATTGTCGATGATATAAAAAAGACACCAAAGTGTCTTATGTGTTTCAAATTAAGCATACCGATAAACTGAAATTTAATTACTTAACATTATGCTTATCTTGGAGCGAGGTATTTTATCGGTGAGTGTATACAAACCACGTAATGCTTGCTGTTAATAATGCTGACGAAATCAAAGCTGTAAGAACACTATATGTTTGCCAAATAAGTATCGTTGACCAATCGAAAGCACAGCACAGTATACCCAGGGCAATCGTAGCGATCAGAAAAATAACTGCTACAATTATTCTCTTTTTTGACATTGGCTGCCGCTCATTCGTTTTCCTTCTACGTAATCCTAAGAGAAATAGTAAAACAGCCAATAGGCAAAATATAATTGTGATAGACGACAAAATGATATCCAAAAGCTGTGTGTCGCTTTTTTCATATGACTGAGTTAAATTGCCGTCTAATATATCTTTAACTTTTAGTACCAGGTTTATATTGGTATTTGCGCCGTTGCTCAGCAAGCAGACAGCTGTTCCTTCATTTAGCAGTATGGCTACTTCGGTTCTGAAATTTGGATTGCCCCCAGTGTGTTCTATAATCGTTTGGTCGGCGTTTACCGACCAGCCTGCCGCATAATACATATCGTTGACAGCCGAAACAGACATATCACCCCTATGTGATTTTTCGATAACCGTGTGAAATATTTCGGGTATGTCCTGAACAATGCCCATATGTATGCCCATCCAACGCGCCATATCTATTGTATTAGAAATGATGTAGCCTGCGGGTTTATTCCCAGCATAATCCGGAGCATTAAATGGAGTTGTCATAAAAAAGGAAGAACGGTAGCCCTGTGCCAACTGTCCAGTGGCTTGAGCATCTTCTTTATAAACATACGTCTGGTGAAGACCTAATGGCTGAAATACCTGTTCCCTCATAAAATCTTCATAGCTTTGTCGCGACACAATCTCAATAACCAAACCCAATACGTCATAATTAACGGTTCCATAGTTATACTGTTCACCCGGAGGGAACGCCAATTCAGCATCCACGAGCATTTCCACAGTCTTTTGCAACATATCCGGTGTATTACCTTGTGGAATATTTAGAGGAGTATGCCTAATATTTGTTAGACCACTGGTATGGTGAAGAAAGTTATTTAGTGTAAGGCTTTGCATATCAACAGGTTTCCCTTGATACTTTAACTTAAACCAAGGTAAATATTTTTGGATAGGGTCAGTCATTGAGAGCAGCCCTTGCTCTTCCAACAGCATAATACCCATACCGGTAAAAGCTTTACTAACCGAGGCTAACTCATAGAGTGTATTTTCACTTGCAGACAACCCCTTTTCACGGTCTGCATACCCTGAAGAAAAGTAGAACACTTCATCATCAGCAAGTATTGCGATTGACATTCCCGGCACACCTGATATACGAATGGCATCATCTAGCAACGCTTGTATTGCCGCAGATTTCGAATCTGATAACGCATAACTTTGTGTTGAGAATCCTGAGAATAATATAAATATCATTAATACAAAAACAATAATCTTTTTCATAAACTCTCCTTTTTGAAAAATTATAAGAGAATCATATAAATAATCTACTTTTACAACTAATAAACTAAATATTAATTTATCTTTCAATTCATCTATATAATATCAAGTAATTGTGGAAGAGTTACACTTAAGCGAAAAGATGTGTAAGTTCAATAAGAAGTAAAACAACTTTATTATTCATTTTTTAAGTATTATATAAAACAGATGGAAGTAATTTGAAACTACTTTAAAGAGCCTGGCGACGTAGAATGTAGTAAGGCTCTTAGCTTTTATTAATCAAAATATAAAAACTTTATTATCATTATACAGTTATTATATTTTGCAGGAATTAATTCATATTGATTTATATTTCATCTTTCAATCTAATTTGCAGGAAATATTTAATAATGTATTCACACTAGTAATTATTTACTAATTATTCGATTTGTAATAGAGCAATTTACACTATCTCCATAAAAACATTAACAACTGTTCATAGTAATATCGAGTGTTTTCAGTTTTCACAAGTTGGTTCGTAAGAATTAAGTCTTCATAGGTGATATGTTATTCTGGAATGAATGCGTTTAACTGATTTCCTAATCGTTAAAATTCATCTATAAATAAAAACAATACCTCATTCAAATTTCCATTTATTATCAGTTATTGCCTTAATAAGAATGGTAAAAATAAGTTCAAGACACTTATTCTTATTTGGAGCTGGTAAAATTGGCTAAATATACATTAACTTTCAGTTTCTTTTTCCTCATGTTTAATTATTCACCGTCTATATCAGCTTCTACTATTCATTCGAACCATCAACCGATCAATTTTCAAATTGAATTGCTTCATTGGAAAGATGTAAACCAAATTATTCCAAAGAATTCAGTGTTTACGGTTATTGATGTTGAAACGGGAAAAAGCTTTGACGTACAAAGACGGGCAGGATCACATCATGCAGATGTTCAGCCTCTCACACGAAAAGATACAAAAGTGATGAAGGAGATATATCATGGTCATTGGAGCTGGCGAAGAAGAGCCATATTAATCTTAGCTGAAAACAGACTACTTGCGGCTTCTATGCACGGCATGCCTCATGGTGCAGGTGCATTAGAAAATGGTTTCCCAGGACATTTTTGTATACATTTTGCCGGAAGTACTACACATCGAACAGAAAGATCGGATTTATCCCATCAGCTTATGATCATGAAAGCAGCAGGAAAAATTGATGACTATTTAGCAGGAGCAAATCCTTTTCAAGTTGCAGATGCCCTACTCGTATTTATTAAAAACGGGGATAAAGCGTTAATCAAGAAAGTGGCATTGACTGAAAAGAAGTATTTGAAAAAGCAGATTAATAAAATAGATAAAATTGAAACTCTTCGTTGGAATAGAAAAGATAGTATAGAAGATGGCGCCAATGATTTAACCATCACTATACCAGTTGAACTCCAATTATACATTAAAGAGAGCGGAAGAGTAAACACGAAGATCTCCTTTCAATTGGTTAGAACTTCGCCATTAGCACCTTGGAAAATAAATATTGATGATTTAATTTCGATTATCAACGAAACACAGAAAGAAGAAAAGAAAAAATGATAGCAAGCAAATCGCCTGCTATCATTTTTTTACTCTAGATGTTGCTTGCAATATTCATTAACCAATTCTTCTTCTTCATCTTCTAATGCAAAATCAAGGACTTCATTCGTTGCTCTTTCAATAAATTGATACAGAGCAATTCTTGATCCATGATCTTCTACAGCATAAATGACCTTTAATAAAACTCCATTTTCAGAGTACAGCTCATCATCTTCAGGTACTTCAATATTGAGAAAGAACTCAAAACGATCCCCAACGATAATACCTGTAGGATCGTTTAATTTTTCAACGATATGACCAGTAATTTCCATCAACAACTTCTTCCTTTCAAAACTAACCTAAAATTACATACTTCTTGTATTATACACTCTATTTTTAAGAGCTCAAGAATTCATTTTAAAGCATGCATCATTTTTTCAGCTTCATCCCATGAAACGGAAAATCCTTGACCTTTTGAACAGAAGATAGAGGATGAACTATATTCAGGATCAGCATTTTTATTATATCCAATTTTTTCAATAACCTCTGCTTCATTATGACAATGCTCATAACCACCGAACACCAAAGAAATAGAGCCTTTTCCTTGTGTAAAGGATGCTAGGATTGTACTATAATCCATAAAAGTAGCTACCGGTGCTCTCCCCAATATCACTGCTTTGTTTCCATTCATTTCTGGAGGTTGAAAATGTCCATATGCCGCTTGAATATCGGATAAGACCCGTCCCATTTGTTCTATATCTACTTTAATTTTAAAATGATAAACCGGCTCTAATAAAATATTCTTAGCTTTTTCAAGCCCTTGTCTAAGGGCACGGAGTGTGGCTTCGCGGAAATCACCGCCACTAGTATGTTTATTATGTGCTCTTCCTGTAAGTAAAGTGATTTTTACATCTGTTAAAGCTGTTCCTGTTAGTATGCCACGATGCTCCTTTTCTAATAAATAATGCTTCACTAAATTTTGATAGCTAACCATTAAATCATCTGGATGACAATCGTTATCAAAAATAATGCCACTTCCCCTATGTCCCGGTTCCAATAATAAGTGTATTTCTGCATAATGTTTTAGCGGTTCAAAATGACCGTATCCGTTCACAATCGTCTGAATCGTTTCTTTATATAAAATTTCCGGCTTGCCAAAGCTAACCGAAAGATTAAAACGATCCTTTACAATTTGCTCGAGTACTTCAAGCTGAATTTTCCCCATAACATGAAGGTGGATCTCCTGTAAACCTTTATCCCAGATTACTTTTAACGATGGATCCTCATCATTTAGCATTCGAAAATATGATAATACTTCCTTATGATTTAAGGAGGAGTCATAGATGACCTTAGATTTTAATGTCGCTACGGTTTCATAAGTAGCCTTTGCTTGAATCTCTCCAAGTCCATCACCTACAGCCGCATTCGTTAATCCTGTTACTGCAAATAAATCACCTGCATTCATTTGATCAACGATTTCATAAGTTGCTCCATTATATAGCCTTATTTGTGTAATCTTCTCCCTTAATTTCTCCTCTTGATCCCCATATTCCAGCACATCACGTACATGAAGGGAACCACTTAATGATTTAATAAAAGTAACCCGAGCACCCGTGCTATCATGACGGATTTTATAAACTCTTCCTGAAAACGAATCGGTGGAGTTATAATCGGAAAAAGTTAATTCGTCCAGTTTTTCCAAAAATGAAAGGATTCCAATATCCTGCAGGGCAGAACCAGAAGCTATAGGATAGATGTTGTTATCTTTAATCATCCGTTTCATTTCCTGCTGCCAACGACCCTCGTCATATTCTCCATCTATATACAGATTCAATAATGTTTCATCTCTTTCTGCAATAAACTCGATTAACTCTTCACACATGGCACCTTTTTTATATGTCTCCGTTATGTCAATACCATCCTCTGTTAGCTGATTTCGAATATCTTTTTTTACTTTTTCAACATCTGCACCAACTCGATCAGTTTTATTAATAAAGAAAAAAGTAGGGATTTGATGCTTCCTTAATAATTGCCAAACGGTTTCCGTATGACCTTCTACACCTTCCACTGCGCTTAAAATAATGATGGCGTAATCCATTACTTGAATGGAACGCTCCATTTCTGGAGAAAAATCTACGTGTCCCGGAGTATCGATCAGATAATAGGTGGAATTCTTATATTCCATAATTGCTTGATCAGCAAATACTGTAATTCCTCTCGCTTTTTCAATTGCATGATTATCTAAAAATGCATCTTGATGATCGACTCTTCCTCTATGATGGATACTTTTCGTATGAAATAAAAGTTGTTCAGCAAAAGTTGTTTTACCCGCATCGACATGGGCTAATATTCCGATCGTTATTTGTTGCATAATTCGCCTCTTTGTTTGATTTAAAATTTTCTTGGTACCGAATAGAAAATGTGTTTTACCGATACCGCACCTTACTACTATTAAATAGCAATTTTCACATTTGATTACAACCATATTTATCATATCATTCCATGCCTGATGAGTATATATATGTACTTTATCTTTGAGGTCACCTATACGGAACAACCTTTATTCCAATTCAACTTTTGATGCCAAATTTATATTTCGTAACAGATTGGAATACCTCTCCTTTTTTTAAGATACTTGATGGGAAATGTGGGTTATGTATGGAATCTGGTAATCCCTGAGTTTCTAAACATAATCCAAGATAATTTCGTGAAGGAACACCTCTGATGGAATAGCTTTCTTCAGCCTCAAGTTGATTACCTGTATAAAGTACAACCGCAGGTTCATCTGTTTCTATGATGAGTTCCCGACCACTTTCTTCATCCAATAAAATAATTTCCTTATTTTGTTGTTCTGTTAATAAAAAGGGATGGTCATACCCATTTCCTGCAATCCAATTTTGCACATGTCCAGATTTCATTCCATCTTTAATTTTTCTGCCATTTTGAAAATCAAATGGAGTATTTTCAACTGATAATATCTTACCGGTTGGAATAAGTCTTTCATCTAATTCAACGAATTTTCGACTTTTAATCGTTAACTGATGGTTCAAAATATCTCGCTTTAAATTACCACTTAAATTAAAATAGGTGTGATTTGTGACATTCAGTAGAGTAGATTCATCCGATTCTCCCTTATAAGAAATGATAAGTTCATTCTTATTGTTTAGCGTATATGTAACCTTCATAAGCAGATTTCCAGGATAACCTTCTTCTCCTGATTTACTTAAATACGTAAATTCCAGTTTGGTTGAATCCGCCTCTAAAGCTGTTTTTGTCTCCCAAAAAACCTTATCAAACCCTTGGAGACCACCGTGAAGATGATTATCATTATTGTTCTTTGCCAATTGATAGGTTTTACCATTCAGATTGAATTCTGCATTTTTGATCCGTCCAGCAAACCTTCCAATGATTGCACCAAAATAAGGGGAATATTTTTGATATTCCTCTATGGAATCAAACCCAAGCACAATGTTTTCGAAATGCCCATTCCTATCAGATGCTACTATTTTTGTAATAATACAACCATAATCAAGGCATGTTATTTCCATGCCTTGATCATTCACCATCGTAAAAGCTGTAATTGTTCGACCATCGATTTCCCCATAATACTCCTGCAATATTACCAATGATACCACCTCCTATTTTTTAAAGCTCTTTTCACAAGCACAACTGCTATACCTATATTAGGTGGAAAAGCTGGCTGTATGGCTTTTTTTAAAGCAACAAAACTACGAATAATTTTTTTAAAGTGAGGAAATAAATTTTTGGAACGCCTTCTGCCCTTCTGTCCGTTTAAAAACACTCGCATCCTCAAGTACTCTTAAAAACTTGTATCCAACCTCCTGAATGATTATTTCCTTTACCGTAGTGGGAGTTATTTTATTTTGATATCGAATCTTTATATCATCTGCCCAAATACGATGATATGGTTGAATTTGATTTGGTTGATCCAACAAATATTTTTCTACCTCTAACAGTTCCGTCTTTAAACGAGCAGGCAAAACTGCCAGCCCCATCACTTCAATCAGCCCGATATTTTCCTTTTTAATATGATGTACATCAGCATGTGGGTGGAAAATTCCAAGTGGATGCTCCTTATTGGTTCGATTGTTTCGTAATACTAAGTCCATTTCAAACTCACCATTTCGCATTCTTGCAATTGGTGTTATCGTATTATGTCTTGTTTTACCAGTATATGCGACAATGTCTGCAGCAGGATCCGAATAATTTTTCCACTTTTCAAGAATATAATTGCAAGCATCAACCATTTGTTTCACGTCACTGCTTCTCAATCGGATAACGAACATTGGCCATTTGATTTTTGAAGTATGGATCCTTGGAAAGCTATCAAGGGTAAATGTCAATTCATCTTTTGCTTTTGCCATGGCAAACTCATAATTTCCACCTTGGTAATGATCATGTGAAAGAATAGATCCCCCTACAATTGGCAGATCAGCATTAGAGCCAATGAAATAATGAGGAAACTTCGCAACAAATTCAAAAAGCCTTTGAAATGTTGCTTGATTAATCACCATATTCCGATGTTCATGGGATAATATAATACAGTGCTCCTTATAATAAACATATGGTGAATATTGAAAATACCATCGCTCTTTATTCAGTTCCAATCGAATCATTCGATGATTTGATCGTGCCGGATGACCAATTCTTCCAGAATATCCTTCATTTTCTACGCAAAGCAAGCAAGTCGGATAATTAGATGCTATTTTTCTTTCATTTTCCCTTGCGATCTCCTCAGGATCCTTCTCAGGCTTTGCGAGATTAATAGTAATATCTAATTCACCATATTCTGTTGTAATTTTGTAATGACTATTTTCGGCGATTCTTTTTGTTTGAATATAGTTACTATTTTGGCTTAGTTCATAAAAGTAGGAAGTAGCTTTTTCTGGACTTTGCTCCCATTTTCGATGGAAGTTTTGATTAATTTCTGATGGCCGTTGCAAAAAAACATTCATAATATGACTACTCAAAGTTTCCTTTGCATCAAATAGGTCTTCTATTAAACCTTTTTGTACAGCGAACAATACCAATTCATCCAGAAGCTCAGGAACATCGAGGTTTCGCATTTCTTTCTGTTCATTTTCATTTGAGAAATCAGTCAATCCGAGAAGCGCCATAATCTGATTTCGTGCATAAATCTCATCTTCAGGCTGAATCATCCTTAATGAAATCGCTTTGGAGACAAGTTCGTTAATGGACAAATATGCATTCATAATAATCACTCCTTGCTATATCCATCTGGATGAGTACGATGCCAGTTCCAAGCATCCTGAATAATATTTTGAATTGATGTTCGTTTTGGATTCCATTCCAGAACTCGTTTTGCTTTTTCAGAAGAAGCAATTAATGTGCCTGGATCACCTGCTCTTCGTTCGACTATTTTTGTTGGAATCGGATGCCCCGTTATCTCTCTTGCGGCTTCCACAATTTCTTTTACGGAATAGCCTTTACTGCTGCCCAGGTTGAGCACAATGCTCTCGCCACCATTTTGCAAGTATTGTAAAGCTAAAATATGCGCATCAATTAAATCTTCCACATGAACATAATCACGGATACATGTCCCGTCATAAGTTTCATAGTCATCACCAAATATAGAAATAAACTCTCTTTGTCCTAAGGCAACCTGGAGAATTACCGGGATAAGATGTGTTTCAGGGTTATGGTCCTCGCCAATCTCTCCTGTTGCTCTTGCACCAGCAACATTAAAATAACGTAAAGAAACAAATTTAATTCCATATGCCACATCGCACCACTTCATCAACTTTTCCATTATTAGTTTTGTTTCACCATAGGTATTGGTTGGGTTGGTTAGCGCATCTTCTGTAATTGGCATGATCTTCTGTTCACCATAAGTGGCAGCTGTTGAAGAAAAAACAATTTGGTTGACACCATAGTCTCTCATTACATCTAAAAGGACTTGTGTTCCATAAACATTATTATCAAAATACTTAATAGGGTTAGACATTGATTCCCATACTAATGAACTAGCGGCAAAGTGAATCACACTTTCAATTTGTTCTTTTTCAAAAACTTGTTGTAAAAAGACCTTATCTTTAATATTCCCCTGATAAAACTTTGCTTTTGGATGGATAGCCTGCTGATGTCCAGTTAGTAAATTATCTACAACCACTACATCTACATTTTTATCGATTAACTGGTAAACGGCATGTGAACCTATATAACCTGCTCCACCGAGAACTAAGATACTCAAATTCATTTCCCTCCATATCGTAAACTTCAATATTCCTATTCTATCGCTTTTGTTCCATTGCCAATACTTGCTACATAAAATGTTGCTTGATAACCAATTTTTGCTTGATATTCCTTTCCTACTTCAAAAATAAATTTTTCCACCATCTCTTCTTTTACGATCGCAATGGCACAACCACCAAATCCTGCCCCAGTCATTCGAGCCCCAACTACACCTTCCTGTTTCCAAGCAGCTTCAACTAAAGAATCTAATTCAATCCCAGTAACCTCATAATCATCCCTTAAGGAAACATGGGAAGCATTCATCAATCGACCAAAATTTTTTAAATCATCATTTTTTAACGCCTGCAAAGCTTTTAATGTTCTTTGATTTTCATAGATTGCATGCCTTGCTCGTTTTTGTAGAACATCGTTATCTATCAAATATTTATATACCTCAAATTCTTCTTCTTTAATTTCTCCCAAAGACTGAACTTTTAATTCTTGCTGTATAAGCTTTAAAGCCTTTTCACATTCACTTCTTCTTGTATTATATTTTGAATCAGACAGAACCCTTCTTTTATTCGTGTTCATAATAATAATTTTATATTCAGATAATGGTAATGGGGCATATTCATAGTTTAATGTATTACAATTAAGAAGAATTCCACAATTGACCTTCCCCATCCCAATAGCGAATTGATCCATAATTCCACTTTTGACACCAATAAATTCATTTTCGACCCTTTTACCAGCTTTAACTAATTCCAGCATCTCGAGTTGAAAACCATACAGTTCATTCACCATTACACCTGTTAACATTTCAAGCGATGCGGAAGAAGAAAGTCCCGCCCCATTCGGTATATTTCCATAAATCAGCACCTCTAGACCACATGGCAATTCCTTACCCAGTTCTTGAATAAAACGGATCATTCCTTTAGAGTAATTGACCCAATGGTGATGCGTTTTATAGTTTAAGTCATCTAGTGTAAATTCGATGATACCTTTCTCTTCGAAGTTCATAGAAAACATTCTTACTAAACGATCCGATCTTTTTCTTGCAAGTCCGTATGTTCCATAAGTGATAGCAGCAGGAAAAACATGCCCCCCATTATAATCCGTATGTTCACCAATTAAGTTAATTCTTCCCGGAGAAAAGAATGCTTTTGGATCATCACCTTCTTTTTGCGGATAAATTTCTCGAAATGTATCAAATAAAAAATGTAAATTCATCTATTCTTTCACCCCCATAGTTTAGTGAGGGAAAATTCAGTCATATGAACACAAATTAAATTGTGCCTAAATTCTCCTTAAGAATATTTTATTTGAAAAGTAAAAACATTTCAATATTTTTACTAAAAATTTTACTAATAATTTCACTTGATTATTCTTCACATACTTTGCTGTTAATTACCTTTCTACAAGGACTAAGTTGGACTCCATCTCCCACACGAGTTGTGACTCTGCTGAGTCAACAAAATTAAATAAAAAAACCCTGATTTTCATCAACGTACGAGGAAATCAAGGTGTCATATTTATATCTTAATTATTTCTTCATTAAAATCATCCTACATACTGCTTCCACGAATAACGAGTTGAGTCGAGAGACTCACCTTTTTTGCGACTTGACGTTCAGTTATTCTTTCAATTAACAAATCCACAGCCGTTTCCCCCATCAATTCGGTATAAACTCTAACAGTACTTAATGGCGGAAATACATATTTCGTTACACTAATGTCGTTCACCCCGATAATACTAACCCTTTGAGGAACGGAAATACCTTCTTCAAGTAATGCTCTTAAACATCCAATAGCCATAGAATCATTACCGACAAAAAATGCAGACGGAAGATGATCATGATGCTCAGATATTGCTTGTTTCATAAGCCTGTAGCCATCATTTACAGAAAACGAACCAATATATATAAAATCTTCATTATAAAGATTTCTTTTTTTAGTAAAGTTTATGAATGTCTCTTGTCTATAATCAATTATCTCCGAAGTATCATCCTTATAAGTTTCTCGCCCCCCAATATAGCCGATTTTTTCATGCCCCTGCTGCACAAAATAATTGAGAACATCAATGGTTGCCTTTTCAAAATTACATACTACTGAATCAAAGCGGTCTTCATCAGGCGAACTATCAATGAAAACAATATTTTCAGTAATGTTCTGAATTTTCTCCGCTTGCTTTTTATTAAATTTTCCAATAGCGATAATGCCATGAAATTCCTGATTCTGAACGGAATCCAAATGATCAAGGGAAAGTTTTGTCATTTGAATATGAAGTGCTTCACACCGCTTCTCAACACCTAACCGAATAGATAAATAATATAAATCATTCAACTCTTCTTCTTCTGTATACCAATTTACAATGGCAATCCGAAAAGAAGCCATACGTTGTTCTATCTTTTTTTTACGATAAGATAAATCCTCCGCAGTTTGGAATATTTTCCTTTTGGTTTCATCGCTTACAGAAAGGGTGGGATCATAATTCAACACCCTTGATACCGTTGAAATTGATACACCCACTTTTTCCGCAATATCCTTGATCGTAGCCATATGTTACTCCTTTAAAAATATTTGCACTTTCCCTAAATCATAATATCATTGAAAATTCGAGTCAATATTTTACTAATTTTTTGCAAAAATTTTACCTATAGAGTGATTGATAGTTGTGATTCCCTATTTAACCTATATTTCTCCTGAAGGTTTGTCCATCGGAGTGTAAGCTGGCAGCGGCGTTCCAAAGTTAGGTGTACCATCCGGATTCCAAGTAAATTTTTGTACTCTTGGATTCCGAAGCCTTCCCAATCTATGATCCCCTTCAGTCTCAGAAAATGAAAATGCATGGTAGAGGATCCAATCCTCTGTCCCATCAGGGGATTGAGTAAAACTATTATGCCCAGGGGAAAATACTCGGTTTTTTACATTTTTCAAAAACACTGGTTCTGGATGCTTCAACCAAGAATCAGGATTGAGAAGATTAGCTGTTTCTAACGCCGTAAGCATCCCTAAACAATAATCATCTGACCATGTAGCACTAGCAGAAAAAACCAAGAAAATTTTCCCATTCCTTTTTAGAGTTATTGGTCCTTCATTAATTGCCATTCCACCTTGTTTCTCCCATTCATTCGTTGGAGGCGATATTAATACATTTTCTCCTTTTAAAGTCCATGGATTTTCCATTTTAGCAATATAAAGCGCTGATCCATAATCAGGAAAACACCCATATCCTGAATATATAAAGAATAATTGATTTTGATGCTGAAGAACAGTTCCATCTAATCCTGGTAGGTCGGTATTAACAGCACTCTTAAAATTCCATTCACCAAGCATTGGGTTAGCTGAAGAATTCTCAAGAACATAAATACGTCGAGTCTCATCTCCACCACCATCATTTGCAGTAAAGTAAATAAACCATTTCCCTTGAAGAAAATGTAATTCTGGTGCCCAAATATTGTGGCTATAAGGCCCTTCTTCCGGAGGTGTCCAAATAATTTTTTTCTCTGCTCTGGATAGTCCTGTTATTGACGAACTTTTCCAAATCGCAATATGATCAGCTAAAGTCGTTGTATAATAGTAAGTACCATCAATATGTTTATAAATATAAGGATCGGGACCACTTTCAAGTAGGGGATTCATAAATTTCTTATCTTTTCGACTTGTATCTCTTTTATCAGTTTGTTTTTCCATTATTACTACCTCCTAATATTGATAGTATATTCAGCTCATACAAACTACTAAGTTAAAAAGGTAGATATTAATTATCTACCTTTTTAACAATTTCCTTTACCATTTTTCTATGCTACTTTATTCTTCTTTCATTTATTTTTCGAATTTCCGCTAAATCTACTTTTGCCTTTCTATCAATGGTTAGCAAACCATTAATTTCTTGTTGAACATCAGTAACCTGTGTATAACAGAATCCACACACATACTCGAGATCCTGAATCGCTTGATGAATACTATCAAAGCGTTTAATAAATGCCACTTCATCTTTCACTTGATTGCCATATCCCCAACCACTTTCCGATGCAAACGCGATCCCACCGAATTCAGAAATTATAATAGGTTGCCCTTGATAGCCATAGCCTTTAGCAAAAGGATAACGATGCTTATTATGCTGAATTTGATTGGAAAGAAGTAATTCATCATTTTCATAACGTTTCTTAAATACTTCGCTATATTCTTCATAGTCATGCAGGGTAATGATATCGGAAATGGTATGCTCCCATCCGTCATTCGTTACAACCGGACGTATAGAATCATAGGTTTTAGTTAAATAATAAATCGCTTCAGTAAACTTCTGCTGTGCATCATTGACATAAACATCCTGTATTCCCCAAGATTCATTAAAGGGAACCCATGTAATAATACTAGGGTGATTGTAATTTTGTTTGACAATTTCTAACCACTCATTAGTAAAATTAGAAATAGCCTGATCATTGAATGCATAGGTTGCACCTACCTCTGACCACACAAGTAAACCTTTCTTATCACAAAGATACAAGAAACGATTATCCTCTATCTTTTGATGTTTTCGAACACCGTTGTACCCCATTTCAAGCACCTTTTCGATATCTGTTTCAAGTGCTTCAACTGAAGGTGGAGTTAAATCACTGTCTTCCCAATACCCTTGATCTAATATGAGCCTTTGATATAGTTCTTCATTATTCAGAAGGATTTTTCTTCCCTCAATAGATATTTTGCGCATTCCAAAATAAGAGTTAACTAGATCGATAGACTGTTTTTTATCAAATAATTCAAATTTAATATCATATAAATTCGGAGTATTTGGGCTCCATCTTTTCATGCTCCAAGGGTCTCCGTTTTCAATTACGCTAGGAGAAAACTTTGCAACCCCATCAATCACATTTACAGTTACTTTATTAATTATTTTTCCTTCAAATGAGATTTCAGCACTAGCCATAAAACCAGCACCTAACTGCCGTTTATTTGTGTACAGTTCAACTGAAATTTCTCCTTTATCAAATATCGGAGTCATTTTTACATAATCTATATGTACTGGTGAAACATATTCTAGCCAGACTGTTTTCCATATACCGGTTGTTTGTACATACCAACAACCAAAATTATCCTTCAACCATCGTTGCTTACCACGCGGTTGAGAACAATCGATCGAATCTTCTATTTTAACAATGATTTGATTTTCACCGTTATGTACATAGTTGGTAATATCAAACGCAAAAGCAGTATATGCCCCTTGATGATTCCCTACCTTTAATCCATTCACCCATAAAGTTGTATAATAATCAGCACCTTCAAAATGAAGCAGTACATTTTTGTCTTTCGTCACATTAATTGTACGTTCATACCAAACCACTGGATGGTGCGACCGATCCCCTATCCCGCTCAATTTTGTTTCATAGGTGAATGGCACTTGAATGGTTTGCCCCTTCGGAATTCCCTTTGTCCATTCATTCACTTCCCCATTGTTGTGATCATCAAAGGCAAATCGCCATTCTCCATCCAGTGATTCCCAATCATTGCGAATAAACTGTGGTCTTGGATGTAATTTGTTCATATTATTTCCTCCTTAGTTAGATAAATCATTAGATTTTACATACATTTTTAACGAACGATTTTTTGCTAAAATAATAATTCCTGCTCCCATGTAAAGTACTAAACTGATGATATCCATTGTAAAATATGAAATGATCCCACATAGAAGAAACCAAAAGGGTACTTTCTTAGGCACGATGTCATTTTTCATATAGGTTTTTGTCAAATAAATAGTAACTAGCCCTAATAAAATGAGTAATATCCCATAGATTGAAACAAAGCTATAGATACTCCCAAAGATCGATTCCAATCCCTTTTTTTCCTCAAAAGATAAGCCATTTATATTTGCTCCCTTATTTCTTATATATGGTCCATAAATAAAGATGGTTATGAATCCATCTAATATCTGCCAGCTAGCTGCAGTATAAACAATGATTCTTTCCATTTTATTCGACATCACAACAACCCCTTTTTACCTTCTACTTTTTCTAAAACACTAGGAGGAAATTTCCTCATTATAGCTTTTTAAAACAGAGTTAAAATCGGCAGATGGATTTAACGGTTATTACCATTTATATTGTGAGTATGTTGATGAAGAAAAAGAATCGGTAAGAAATTAATTGCATACCACCTTAACCTTTTATACCAGCTGAAAGTGACATTGACTGTAAAAAGTATTTTTGTGCGAATAAATAAATAATAAACGTTGGAACAATTGCCACTAACGCTCCTGCCATTAGTAAGGTTGGCTGTGCTATGTACATTCCTTGTAATAACTGAAGGCCGGATGTGATTGGCATTTTTTCGATATCATTGAAGATAATGGACGGCCATAGAAAATCATTCCACGAGCCTGTAAAACTAAATAATGCAACCACCATAAGAATGGGTCTTAATAGAGGGAGAACAACTCTCCAGTATATTTGAAAATCTCCTGCTCCATCTATTCTTGCAGCTTCATCAAATTCAATTGGAATATTCACCATAAATTGTCTTACAAGAAAAATGTTAAAAACTCCTGCAGCCCCTGGAACAATGGCTGCCCAATAACTATTAACCCATCCGAGGGTGTCAACAATTTTATATAAAGGTACTAAATTAACTACTCCCGGAAACATCATTGTTGCCATCAAAAACATGAAAATGATATTCCGCCCTTTAAAACGTAAACGACCATAAGCAAACCCTGCAAAAGAAACGACAATAAGAACCAATAAAGTATGTGCAACTGCTATAAATAAGGAATTAAAGAACCAATGTAATAGTGGTGTACTATAATTATCCACTAAGAGTGAAGTGTAATTTGTAGTTACCCATTCAACTGGTAGAAATTTAAAACCCATTGTTTGAAATTCCATTTCATCTTTAAAGGAAGTAACTATTCCCCAAATTAAAGGTAATACCCATATGATCGCCATCAATAATAGAAAGAAAAAAGCCACTAATTTTGGAAGAGATAGTAGTTTAGTCTTCACCTTTCCTCACCTCTCATCTAGTCCTTATTACGTAAAAAAAGAAATTGAATAAGCGATACTACCATAATACATAGACCAAGAATGAATGCCATAGCTGAGGCGATCCCAGCAATGGATTGACCTGACCCAAAAGCATTTTGTTGTATATCCATTAACAGAACCCGCGTAGATTCAGTTGGACCACCCCCTGTTAACATGAGTGGTTGACCGTAAACATTAAATTGAGCAATAGTTGTAATAACTACTGTATACAGCAATTGTCCACGAATACTTGGAAGTGTAATTTTAAAAAACTTTTGAATAGAGTTTGCACCATCAATATCTGAAGCTTCATAAAAATCTTTAGATATCCCATTCAAAGCCGCTTGGTAAATAATCATATTACCGCCAATACACCACCACACTGTGACAACTACTAACGCTATCCAAGCATATGGCTGAGTTCCCGTCCAAACGATTGATTCACCAAGGAGCTTGTTAATAGGTCCTTGATTCACGTTAAACATTAAGGTCCAAATAATCACGACAGCAGAAATAGAAAATAAGGATGGCATATAAAAAATAGATTGAAATAACTTATGGAATCTTGGTTTAGCATGTAAAGCACTTGCCAATAATAGCGGAACGATCACGCAAAACGGAACAGATAAAATAACAAAAATAAATGTATTTTTGAGGCCATTATGGAATTGCGTATAAAATGATGAATCCTTTTGAAATAAAATTTCCTTATAATTTGCTAATCCTACAAAATCAGCTTTTCCGACCAAATCCCAATTAGTAAAAGAAATATAGATTCCATAAAGAATCGGCACTAGAAAAAATAGACTAAAGATCACTAAATGTGGTGTAATAAAAAACCATGGAGTCCAATTTACCGATTTCCCTTTGGAGCGTTTTATTCTTTTCTTCAACTCCAAGGATTTCACAGGTACTTCCATACTTACCCCTCCAACATTATTAATCTATGAAAGCTGCAACTATATTTATAGAAACAGCTTCCATTTATTCGAGATGATTCATTCTTATTACTTAGAAGTATCCTTAGCTATTTTATCCTCAAGAGTTTTTTGGATATTAGCGAGTCCCTTTTCAATAGGAGTTTTACCTAATATCATTTCAAGGGCTTTAGCATCCAACTCTTCTGAAACATAACCATTATATTTGTAGTCGAAAATTTTTAGTGAGGCTTGTTCCTCAGGATCTTTCAGTAAAAACGATTGAGCCATTTTTTGATATTCTGGATCATCTAGAATTTTAAGCGAAGCCGGGTTTTGTCCTGCTTTTGCCCATTCTAAAGAATTGTCACGTAGCCAATCGATGAAAGCAATCGCTCCCTTTGCTTTGTCATCCGACCGCTCTTTACTGTTAAACATGACAAATTGATGCGATGAAGACCAGTTGACCATTTTACTCTTATCATTAGAAAGTTGTGGTGCATTAGTTAATCCATACTCAAATTTTGCCCCTTTTAAATTATTGTTCATCCAGATTCCTTCAGGATAAAAGATTAATTTCCCTTGAAGGAACATTTGTGCTGGGTCTTCCCCGTCTTTGTTTGTAATATGTTGCTTAAACATATCATTCCATAATTGGAAGGCATCCTTCGCTTGATCATTGTCTATAGTGGGATCTATACCATTTTCTGTTAAATTCCCGCCATTTTGGGCGTACAATGAAAGGAAATTCGGTTTTGTCCATGTAATACCAAGGGCGGTAATTTTATCTTGCTGCGATTTTTCACCAGCAGCTTTAATTTCATCAAATGTGACAATATTATCATCAAGTGCACCTGGGGCATATTTTTCCACCAGATCTTTGTTGTAATACATCACGAATGAATGGATATCAAGTGGAACACTGTATCTGGAACCATCTAAATCACCAATGTTCCAAGCTTCTTGCATATAATTTTCTCCCTTAATTTCTGGGTAGTCACTTAGGTACTGATCATAATTAATTAACATTTTATTATCTTTATACAACTTAATACGTTCCGCATGAACAATCATTAAGTCTGGTACATTTTTCCCTGAATTCACAACCGTTTGAATCTTTTTATACATATCCGTTTCTTTTAGAGAGATATTTTTTATCTTATACGCTGGATTAGTTTTGTTATATTCATCGACCATCTTTTTCATGTTTGTACCGTCTGGACCAGTGAATGGATTCCAAAAGACGATCTCTTTGCTTGAGCTAGTGCTTGAAGATTTACTACTACAAGCAGTTAAAGCAAATACAAGCATTATTGTCATAAATAATAGACCTAGTTTTCTCATGATTTCCTTCCCCCTAAAAATATTTTTTCAGTTTTCAAAAAACTTTCTGTAAAAAAATATCCCTCCCTTAACCTGTCAAAAATAATCTTTTAATTCTACTACACCTTAGTTAACTAAATAGTAACTTAAAAAATATATTGAATTTATAGAATATAATATACACATCAAATAAAGCGCTGTCAATATTAATAAATAGCCATTTTAGTTTAATTAACCTTTTGGTTAATCATGTAACATGATATAATAAAAATAATCTAAAAATTGTACATTTAAGTTAATAGAATGGAGGTTATTAAATTGCAATTAGATATTTCGAAAGACTCATTACATGTCTATGACGCTCTAAATAGTGAAGTAAGATTAAAAATACTTCAGCTATTATCTGAAAAAAGAATGAATATAAAAGAGCTTGCCCAAAAATTAGGTTTGAGTAGTGCAATTACCACAAGGCATATTCAGAAATTAGAGAAAGCACAATTGATAAAGACGGAAAAAATTCCGGGTAAATCAGGTATTCAAAAACTTTCTTATTTAGCTGTAGATACCATTGAAATTCAGTTCCCCCAGAAAATCTACCATTCATATAAATTACACACAACTCAGCTAAGCGTAGGCCATTATACAGACTTTTATGTAAAACCTACATGCGGAATCGCATCAACTGAGGATTTTATTGGCCAAGTGGATGACCCTAAGTTTTTTATGGATTCTGAGCGCATGAACGCTTCATTAGTATGGTTTTCAGAAGGGTATGTTGAATATAAGATTCCGAATTTACTAACAGCCAGAGATACTCCAGAACTTTTAGAAATTAGTTTGGAGCTTGCTTCTGAATTTCCAAATTCTAATAATGTTTGGCCGAGCGATATAACTTTCTATCTTAATGGAATTAATTTAGGGACATGGACGTGTCCGGGGAACTTTTCAGATACACGTGGAAGATATACACCATCGTGGTGGGAAGATAAAAATAGTCAATATGGGTTGCTCAAGCATATACGAATCAGTCAATATGATACTTGTATCGATGGGAAATTCCTTTCTGATGTTGTGTTAGCTGATCTAGGAATAGAAGAGAAAACATTACTAACTTTTAAAATTTGTGTTGAAAGTGATGCTCAAAATGTCGGGGGAGTAACGATTTTCGGCAAAGGCTTTGGTAACCATGATCAAGATATCCTTTTTAACTTTTATTATCTTTAATGAGGTAGAGGGAGAATATTCCTTATTCTATGCAAAATGAAAAGTAGGGACACGGGGTCAGACCCCCTGTCCCTTTTAAACTGGGACAATGGACCGGACCCTGTGTCCCACCGTGTCCCTTTACTTGATTTGAATGAATATTTCTTCCTCACCAAGAGAAATTTTTTCCATATCTTTTGTTTCCTTATAGTGTATTGTTTGTAAAACAATGCTATTGTGTAATAATGAGTCAAATTCTTTTAACCAGTTGGTTATTGTTTTTGATCCGTGGATAAATAATTCAATTCTTTTTTCGACCGGTAAATCACGTTTTTTCCGCATTTCTTGGACGATTCGTATAAAGTCTCTTACGATTCCTTCACGTTTCAATTCATCTGTTAAATTTGTATCTAAAAGAACGGTGAAATTTCGATTTGACGCTTCGGTAAATCCTTCGATATTTGTAATTTTCGTTACAATGACATCCTCTTGTTCTAAAAGCAAAGTTTCACGATTTTTCATGCACAGAGGTAATGTACCTAGGTTTAGAAAATGTTTTATGTCTTCTTTTGAAGCGTTCATTAACTGTTGCTGAACCTCATTTACCAACTTTCCTAATTTCGGTCCCGCGGATTTAAAATTCAATTTCAATCGATGTTCAATGAACTTATCCGAAGAATCTACCCATTCCACAAGTTTTACATTTAGCTCTTCTTTAATGATATTTTCAAAAGAAGAGAGTGTTTTTACATTGCCATTATGAGCGACCACAATCATTTTTGCTAAAGGTTGTTTCGTTTTTAATTGTTTGCTATGCCTAATACTTCTGCCTAACTCCACCAATTCAATTACAGCAATCATCTCATTTTCAAGCGTTTTATCTATACTGATGTTTTGGACGGTTGGGTAATCAGTTAAATGAACACTATCCCCATTAAGCGTGTAAAAAATTTCTTCAGCTATAAACGGTACAAACGGCGCTATAAGTTTCGAAAGTTCATTCAACACTTGATATAAGGTTTGAAATGCCGCAATTTTGTCGGGTGACATACCTTTACTCCAGAAACGTTCTCTGTTTCGACGAATATACCAATTACTCATTTCATCAATGAAGTTTCCTGCCAGTCTAGCTGCATTTGTCAGTTGATAGTTTTCCATCTCCTTTTTCATAGACGAGATGGTGGTGGCTAATCTTGATAATATCCACTTATCCATGATTGTAGCTTCTTCAGTGTGATGAATTTTAGGATCAAATGAGTCGATTTTTGCATACAACTGATAAAAATGAAATAGGCTTGCAAGTGTATCAATAATTTTTGATTTTGCCTCTTGCACATTGCGTTTGGAAAAGTTTTTTTGATTCCAAGGTGCGCTGTCAGCTATTAAAGACCAGCGAAGTGGATCCGCACCAAATTCTTTAATTAAATCCCTAGGATCTAAAGCATTCCCTTTACTCTTTGACATTTTTTGTCCATGTTCATCCAGAATATGACCTGTTACTAAGACATTTTTATATGGAGCTACCCCTTTAAAGAGTACAGATACTGCAAGCAATGAATAAAACCAGCCTCTCGTTTGATCGATTGCCTCAACTACCACATCCGCTGGAAACTGAGAATGAAATACATCTGTGTTTTCAAACGGATAATGGTACTGAGCGAATGGCATTGAACCACTATCAAACCACACGTCTATTACCTCTTCTGTTCGCTTCATTGTCCCATGGCAATTAGGACACTCAAAGGAAATTTGGTCAACATATGGTTTATGAAGCTCAATCGTTGATACGGATTCCTTTGCATGTTTTTTTAAATCTTCAATACTTTTCGGGGCAATTTCATGTTTACATGTATGACAAACCCAAACGTTTAAAGGAGTTCCCCAGTATCTTTTTCTGCTGATATTCCAATCCACTAATCCTTCTAAGAAATTGCCAAATCTCCCGTTTTTTATATGATCAGGGAACCAATTGACTTGTTGATTATTTGAAATCAATGCATTTTTAAGGGCAGTTGTTTTGATAAACCAGCTCTCTGTCGCATAATACAATAATGGAGTATCACACCTCCAGCAATGAGGATAAGAATGTTCATACTTTTCTTTATGATATAAAAGCCCCTTTTGATGTAATAGTTTTACGATATCCACATCACTTTCTTTTACTTTTTGACCAGCTAGTGGCGTAAAAATATCATTATATCTTCCTTGTTCATCAACTAAATTGATAAAAGATAATTGATTTTCTTGTACTAAACGATAATCATCTTCTCCATATGCAGGTGCGATATGAACAATTCCTGTTCCACTATCCTCAGTAACAAATGAAGCTTCAACAATACAATGTCCTTTTTCTAGCTCAACAAAATTAAATGGGGCTTCATAGGTTAATCCAACGAGATCTGTCCCCTTGACGACTTCAATTAGTGTATAAGGCTGATTGATAACTTGTTCTAACCTAGCAACAGCAATAATTACTATCTGATCCTCTATTTCTACTCTTGCATAATCAAGATCGCCATTTACTGCAAGTGCGACATTGGCAGGCAATGTCCATGGTGTAGTCGTCCATCCTAGTACATATTCGTTTTCCCTGTCCTTAAGTTTAAACTTTACCGTCGCACTTAAATCTTTTACATTTTTATATCCTTGTGCAACCTCATGTGAACTTAAAGAAGTCTGACAGCTAGGGCAATAGGGCGAGACGCGATGTCCTTTATATAGCAATCCTTTTTCATGAATCGTTCCGAGAATATGCCATACAGATTCAATGTATTCATTAGTCATAGTCATATATGGATGATCCATATCAACCCAATAACCTAAATCTGTTGTAAAATCCCTCCATTGCTTTTCATAAAAGAATACACTTTCCTTACATTTTTCGATAAATGGTTCAATACCGTAATGTTCAATTTCTTGTTTTCCTGATATTCCCAGCTGCTTTTCTACTCCTAATTCAACTGGTAAACCATGTGTATCCCATCCTGCTTTTCTAATTACTTGTTTACCATTCATCGTTTGATAACGGGCAATAATATCCTTAATTGTCCTCCCTAAAGCATGGCCAACATGTGGAAGTCCATTTGCAGTAGGTGGTCCCTCATAAAAAATGTAGCGATCTTTTCCGGTTCTATTATCTATTGAACGTTGAAAAATATTTTCCTTATCCCAATACTCCTGCCAACGCTTCTCACGTTCAAAACTTCTATGATTCTGACTATCCATTTTAGCATCCTCCTTAATTAATTTTGAAAAATAAAAAACACTCGTCCCTAAAAATAGGGACGAGTGTATTAACCCGCGTTACCACCCAAAATTCTGCTTATTACAAACAGCACTTGTCAACGTACTATCATACGCGTTCCTTGTAACGGCGGACTCCCGTCAAGACTTACTTAAAAATTTCAGCCTTGCATCTCAGAGATGATTTTTCCGTTCGGCTTCCTCACTGGCTTTCACCATACCCAGCTCGCTTCAAGAGTTCAATCCTTACGTACTTTTTCTCTTCATCGATTTATACATCAAATATTTCGATTATCATACCACTCACAATAATGAATATCAAGATATTTTTATTTATTGCGATCTCATTTTTATCTCTTTTCTAACATTCTCGATATTTAGATAATTCTCCAAGTGATAACATCAAGATGACACTTCCCTATATTCCACTGAGAAAAAGACCTGTGAACTCGAAACCTTTATTATTTGTAAAGACCGGCAGTTAGTTTTTTACACAAGCAACACTCTATACGAAAAAGGTCTTAAAAAAGTAACAAATTAATCAAAACAGCTTTTACTTTTTTTCATTACCTCTTTTGAAGTTTCCTGTAACCTTAGCTAAGAGTAGTTGGATTTCTTTTTCATTTACAGCTTGTGTAATTTTAGAAAGGAGCTTTTCTGCTTCTTTTCCTTTTAAAATCTTAACTTGTTTGCCATACCAATCAATAAATATCGTATTATTCTTTGAAATCCGATAAGTGAAAACCTCATCTTCTAATCGATTGCGTTTATCAATATTCCCCATCCAGTACCATTCCCCACCTCTGTTTATGAAAAAAAGCTCCTTTATTGGAGCTTAAATAATGGAGTGTCGCGTCTTTTTATGATTCGAAAACGCTTCTTTTAAGATGCGATTATTTTCATCGAATCGTTTTGCTTTTTCTTGAATATATTTTTTACTTCCATTCGCTTTACCGGAGGCGACATGAATAATACTATCGTTTTTTGTCCGTTTAGGTTCTGCAGCCACTATCGAATCCCTCCTAACAATTGAATAGCGAAATCACGATACAATGCTGATTCTGATTCCATTATATCACGCATCACATCATCCTTAAAGCCTTGAACCTTCTCAATAGACCAATATGACTCAACTGGATAATGAAAACTTATGACATAATTTCCTGTACGAATTGATAAATAAAATTGCTGCTTCTCTTCACTAAAAAATAACTCCTGGCCAGACTGACTATGAAAAGCTTGAACAGAATACGAACTCCTATCCACTAAAGGATATGTTTTATTTTCATCACTTGCCATACCAGATACACTTACAAGTGTTAATAAATCACCCTTTTTTTTGTATAAAGTTGTTCCTGAACAGGATTCATATGCACCAAGCTCTGTTTCGAACATGGTATGGGGCTGACTATAAATGATCCCATTTTTTAAAAAACGTTGAAGATATTCTAAAAACAATCGTGGATTGATTAATTCACCATTTTTAATATAACTTATGATTTTAGAGGTAAAATCAGCATGTTTTTTATAAATAGGACCTTCTTGAAGTTGTTCTTCGATGGTTCCTTCAAATGCGAGATATTTACTTCCTCTTCTAAACAAATCACTAAAATATCGTTTTATAGTAAGGCTAGGATCCATTCCGAAGGATATTTTCTCCAAATAATGACCTTTGATATAAATGTCATACATAAATCCCCAAATATACGATTCAATATTTTCATATTCTTTTTTCTTTGGATGCTTTTCCCATGCTTCTTTTGCGATTTCAAAGTAATTATCAGGATTAGTGCCAAAAGTTTCTTTATAGCTTTTTAACATTTCGCCAATAATTAAACGAATTTCATACCAAAAAAGATCATAAATATAATCTTCCACAAAAACAATAATATATTTATTACATTGATAAGCCTTCTGAAACTCACAATGAGTGATTGTCGCCTTATAATATTGGCTATAATTACCAGCTTTATCAGATATGAAAAGAAGAAAAATATCACTCATTTCCACATACTTTAAACAATTCTCTACAAGCTGTTCTGGCGGCCAAGGTCCAAAATCCTTTTCATACATTAAAGGTCTATGCTCCATCTCCATTAATAATCGATGGAGATTTCCCCTTAAGGGTCTAAGTCGATCTTGGGCAGCTGAACTAATAAATATTTTTGTAGGTTCGGGCAAAATACATCACTCCTTACTTAGTAAAAAATTCGATGTATTTGCCCTAAAATCCTTTAATTTATTTTATCTGTAATCCTCAAGATTAAGTACGTTTGTGCACCATTCTTCATAAAATTCAGGTTCATGAGATACAATCAGTAATGTTCCTTCATATTGCTTTAGTGCTAACGCCAATGCTTCTTTTGCTTGAACATCTAAGTGATTCGTTGGCTCGTCAAGAATAAGCCAGTTACTTTTTTCTAACATCAATTGACATAATCTTACTTTCGTCTGTTCACCCCCACTTAAAGTATGAAGTGGTTGTAATATATGTTCTTTATTGATACCAGCACGTGCAAGAGCTTGGCGAATTTCTTTTTGATTCATTTGTTCATGCATAGACCAAATATAATCCATCGGTGTTTGTTCAACTGGCGTATGCCATTCTTGTTCGAAATAAGATGGCCTTACATTATCACCTATTGAAATTGTTCCGCTTAAAGGATTAATTTCACCCATCATTGTTTTTAGTAAGGTAGATTTTCCAATCCCATTATGTCCAATAATAGCAACTTTTTCACCTCTTTTTAAAGTAAAGTTTAAAGACGGGAGTAAAGGATAGGTATACCCAACAATAATATCTTTCGTTTCAATGATCGTACTAACGGGTCGTTCAGAAACGTGAAATGAATATCTTGGATGTAGGTTTCCCACCGGCTTTTCAATTCGTTCAATTTTTGCTAATTTCTTTTCTCTTGATTTTGCTTGTTTAGAAGTGGAAGAACGGACTTTATTTTTTTGAATATAGGTTTCAAGCTTGTGAATTTCCTGTTGCTGCTTACTATACGCAATATGAATTTGGTGTTTTCTTAATTCATAAGCTTCTAAGAATGCTTGATAATTCCCTACATACCTAGTTAAATGTTTATGCTCTAAATGAAAAATAACATTTACGACCTCGTTCAAAAAATGCGTATCATGTGATATAAGAATAAATGATTTCTTATAATTAATTAAATAGTCTTTCAACCAAACTATATGTTCGTAATCAAGATAATTCGTTGGTTCATCCAATAATAATATATCCGGCTCGGTTAATAGAAGTTTTGCCAACAATAATTTTGTACGTTGTCCACCACTTAATTGTGCAACATCCCGATCTAAACCTAGTGCTAGGATACCTAATCCAGATGAGACATCTTCAATTTTTGAATCAATAAGGTAAAAATCTTGAGCTTCTAATATATCCTGAATTAACGAATATCGTTTCAAGAGCCCTTGTAACTCACCCTCATTACATATCGCCATTTTATTTGTAATTCCTAACATTTCTTCTTCTATAACATATAAATGTTGAAATGCGCTTTTTAAAAAATCTAAAATACTTGTTCCTTTTTTCAATTCGATGTGCTGTTCTAAATAGCCAATTTGCTTATTAGGAAGCCAAGAAATGCTTCCATAATCAGGTAACAGTTGACCTGATAAAATTTTTAAAAGTGTTGATTTACCCGCTCCATTTGGGCCCACTAAACCAACCTTTTCTTTGTTCAATAAACGAAATTCAATATCTTTAAAAACTAATTGATCACCATAGAAATGAGTTAAATTTTCAACATGTACGATACTCATATTTTTTCCCTCCAAAAGTTCTGTTTGTAAGAACCAATCGTAAAACATGGAGGTTATAAACGATTAATATTTAATTTGAATGGACAATTCATTAGAAATATCTTAATTAGTCTCATTTATACAAATAAAAAAGGCAGGGAAATAGACCCTGCCCTATTCGTGTTTACGATTACCTGTTATACACGAATATTAAATAAGAATAAAGGTCTAATTATCCGATGTTTTACGATTGGCTTTGCTAAAAATGGGCATACTTATCCCGTCTTAAGCTAAAACCATTTGAAAAACAACGGACATACTCATTTGACCTTCATCTCTCCTTTAAAATAAATTTAGATTCTTCATAATCTTACCAAAAACGAAATAGGCAGTAAAGGGATAAATTCATTAATAATTCTCACTTCCCAATAATTTTCATTTTTAAAATGGCTAAATACTCCCTTAAATATAGTTTTGTTTTGACAATTTTAGGGGTTTTACCTGCAAGTGGATAAGCTTCGATCCCTAGTGATTTTGCCAATTGAAGTGATCGATAAAGATGAAAATCATTGCTAACGATTACTGCCTTCTTTATTTCTAAAAATTCCTTGGCATTTTGAAGATTCTCGAACGTATTTACGGACTTATCCTCAATAATAATTCGCTCATTCGGGATACCATGTTCTAATAAATAGGAGCGAAGAGCTTCAGCCTCAGGTATTTCCTCATCAGGTCCTTGCCCACCGGTAACAATCACTTTTGTCCCCTTATTCTCCTTTAAATAATGCAAACCTGTGATTGCTCGTTCATATAAAGCTTTTGACATAACCTGCCCATTCACCTTTGCTCCTAAAATAATTAGATATGGAACGTTTTTAGGAGGTTTTTCTTTTGCCACATTTTTTATTTGTTTATAAGTGAAAAGCACCCAAGCCAAACTGAAAAACAAAAATATTGAGATACAAGAAATAAATAACTTTTTTTTCATACATTCTCCCTCATACCCATTTTCAATCTATCAACATGTAAGACGTCATTTAATGGGTAGAGGTTTCAGTTTTAATCTACATTCAATTTAGTAATTTCGTTAAAATTGACAATGAGGGCAATAAAAGGTTTTTCGAGATGATATCATTTTTTTGATAATTTCTGAGCCACATCTCTCACATAATTCACCTTCACGATCATACACTTTACATTTATTATCAAAACCTCCTGTAAGCCGATCATCACGATAAAATGCATGGTTCATATATCCACCATATTGTATAGCTTTCCTTAAGATTAATTGAATGGATTCATACAATTGTTTCTTATCAATATCAGTTAAATCTTCTAAAGTTCTTGTAGGTAATAGCTGTGCGTGATAACAAATTTCATCAGAATAACAATTACCAATCCCAGATAAAAATTTTTGATCAATTAATTTGTTCTTTAGACGCCCACGCTTTTTATGTAAGTAGTTGATAAAAAATGGTAGAGTAAAATTAATATCCAATGGTTCTGGTCCTAAATTAGGCAATGCTTCATCTACTTCATTTATTGGATAAAGGTGTAAATAGCCTAAACGAAGACCAATAAAGTATAAATTCTCTACTCCGAAAGAAAGCTGAATTTGAATCGTTCGGTTAGGCTTCTCCTCCTCTGTACCATAATACATCCATCCTCCAAGCATAAGATGAAGAATGAGGACTCGACCATTTACCAAATAGAAAAGTAAATGCTTGCCTCTTCGATCAATACGAATAACTTTTTGGAGTAATATATCTTTAATAAACATATCCGGCCGACAATTTATTGATTTTTCACGATTGATTATAATATTCGTAATCGTCTTCCCTACAATTTTTTCATACAGCAATTTTTTATATGTTTCCATTTCAGGTAGTTCGGGCATCCGTTTTCCCCCTTTTTCGTGGAGTTATATATCAATTCCTTTTGTAGTCATTACATTCTCTTTATTCTTATCATGACAAATCAGAGAAAAAGTATTAAAAAAAAGAGGCTGGGACAAAACCCACTTCTGAGATGAAAAAGCCGGTGAAATTTTACGACAAGTAAAATTTCACCGGCTTTGATTATTTTTTGAATAAAAATAAGGACCACTTCTGATAAAATTAAGTCACCACAACAAAATTATACAGAAAGAAGGATCCTTATGTTTAAAAATTATACCATGAATCAATTAGTTTTGCCTTTAGATTTAGAAGTAAAATTACAAAAAAATGATATTGCCTTTCATATCCATCATCTAGTTGAAAGTATTCCTCATGAAGTTTTCGAACCATTTCTGCGAAATGAGGGCTGTACTGCTTATCATCCACGCATGATGCTTAAAATTATTTTATGTGCCTACACCCAATCTGTTTTTTCAGGGCGAAAAATTGAAGCCTTATTAAAAGACAGTATCCGGATGATGTGGCTAGCTCAAGGGTATGAACCAAGCTACCGTACAATCAATCGATTCCGTGTTCATTCAGATGTGAAAGAATTAATTCGCCAATGTTTCGTCCAATTTCGTTGCCAATTAATCGAAGAAAAACTAATCGATCAAGAAGCAATTTTTATTGATGGTACAAAGATTGAAGCAAATGCGAATAAATTTACGTTTGTCTGGAAGAAATCGATTGAGAAATATCATCACAGTTTAATTGAAAGGTCAAACCAGCTATATAACGAGCTACTTGAGAACGAAATTATACCTGAAATTGAACGGGAAGGTGATGAACAATTATCATTGAAAGAGCTCGCTCAATTGGTAGGAAAAGTGGACAATGTCGTAGCTGAGTATGATAAACAAATTGAGGAATCATCAGACGTTCCAGAACGAAAAGCTTTAAGAAGTGAACGCAAATACCCGAAACAAGTGCGTAAACAGTTGATTGATTTTGTCTTACGAAAACAAAAATATCAACGAGACTTTGAAATCTTAGGCACACGTAATAGCTATTCCAAAACAGATCTGGACGCGACATTTATGCGAATGAAAGATGATTATATGCAAAACGGACAATTGAAAGCTGGTTACAATGTACAAATCGCAACAGAAGGGCAATACACGCTTGCCTATAGTTTATTTTCAAACCCAACAGATACACGTACGTTAATTCCATTTCTTGATGAAATCGAGAACCATTATTTCGTGTTACCGAAACATATTGTCGCAGATGCAGGTTATGGTAGTGAACAAAACTATAATGATATCCTTTCGAACAGAAAACGAGAAGCACTGATTACGTATAATCTGTATTTGAAGGAGCAAAAGAAAAAGTACAAACAAAACCCATTGAATCCCGACAACTGGCAGTATTGTGAAGAAACAGATACATATATATGCCCTAACCAGAAACGTCTTGAATTTCAATATCATTCTGTCCGTACTGATCGTACGGGATTCCAACGAAGGTTCAAGATCTACGAGTGTGAGGACTGTTCGGGATGTCCATTCCGTTCATCATGTACAAAAGCGAAAGAAGGCAACAATCGAAAACTAATGGTGAATGAACAATGGGAACAACAAAAGGAATATGTGAGAGCGAAGCTTTCAGAAGAGAAAACGAGCTCCATCTATCGAAAACGCAAAATCGATGTGGAACCAGTTTTTGGATTCTTGAAGGCTAATTTGCGTTTCACTCGATTTTCTGTACGAGGAAAATCGAAGGTAGAAAATGAAATGGGACTCGCATTAATGGCCGTGAATTTAAGAAAATTCACGGCCAAACAACTACGGTAATAGAAGAATTAACACACAAAAATAGGAAAAGTTGAATTTGAGTTCGCTCAAATTCAACTTTTTCACTATTTGAAGCTAGTTATGTCCCAGCCTCTAGTAATGAACGAATATTTTTATTTACATTTTCATTTCAAGCATAACAGGACAATGATCACTTCCTAAAATTTCAGAGTGGATTTGTGAGTCCTGCAATGAGTCTACTAATCTATTAGATACAATAAAATAATCAATTCTCCAGCCAATATTTCTTTCTCTTACCTTATTCATATATGACCACCAAGTATAGGAGTCCGTTTTATCTGGGTAAAAATAACGAAAGGAATCAGTAAATCCCGTGTTCAATAAAGTACTCATCTTTTCTCTTTCTTCATCAGTAAAACCAGAGTTCCCTTTATTCGATTTTGGGTTTTTTAAATCAATTTCTTGATGGGCAACATTTAAATCACCACAATAAACAACTGGCTTTTCCTGATCCAATGAGATCAAATGTTCTTTAATTCTTTCTTCCCATTCTAAACGAAATGGTAATCTGGCAAGATCCCTCTGAGAATTTGGAGTGTACACATTCACTAAATAAAATTGATCAAATTCTAGAGTTAATATTCTACCTTCAGATTCATCTGTTTCATCACCCACGCCATATTTTACTGATAATGGCTTTTGTTTTGTAAAAACCGCTGTTCCGGAATATCCCTTTTTCTCAGCATAATTCCAATATTGATAGTAATTATCTAATTCAAGAGTTACTTGTCCATCCTGACATTTTGTTTCTTGAATACAAAAAATATCTGCATCAACTTCATTAAAATATGATAAAAATCCTTTATTTATACATGCTCTTATACCATTTACATTCCAAGATACGAATTTCATTTATAGAAAGCTCCTTGCTTTTTATTTTTAATAATCATTATTTCTAAATATTTATTATAACATTTTACATGAGTCATCAAAAGAATTTACCGCTATTAGATTTGTTTATTTCAATGAATTTTTTATCATTTACAGTACAAAATATTACTGATACTCATTTCTTGAGTATTTTACGTTTCTAAGTATAGATCCTTCCAAAGAGGTGATATTCGATGAGTTACAGAAACTTTTTAGATCCACAATCTGAACGATTTCACTATAGTACCACAAGAAGAAAACATACGAAATCACAAGTAAATGGACAAACACAAGTTTCTCAAAATATCATAATTCTTAGAAGCAATGCGAAAGCACATTTTTGGTAAGGTGAATACAAAGAAATGGACAAGAAGGACGCCCTGTGCGTCTTTTTTGTTTATTCCTTTGTCTGACGTCAGTGAATAAAGAACTATAAAAAAATGATTTCAATTGAATAAACCATTTCTCTTTCCCTTTATCTACCGGCAACCCATTTTAAAATAGGCTTTTTCGCTTATGTCTTTTATCACCAACTGTGTGATATAAATAATAAGATGTGGGAAATTTTGTATTTAAGTACAGTAATCAGGGGGATAGGAGGAATAAAATGGATGTAAAAAAATTACTAACAATTGCTGCATTATCATTAGTTTTAACTTCTGCGTGCAGTAATGGAAGTAAAACCCAGATGTCTGATAAGAAGGAAACAATCCAAGTAAGCACTGAAAACACAGAGTTAGCTAAATATGATAAATTAGTCAAAGAGAAAAATAATGAGCTTAAATTAGAGCCTCTAGAGCTCACTAATTATAAAGATAAAATCGGTGCAACATTAACCAATCCAAAATATAAAAAATTCGCCGTAAACAAAGAACTCACCATCTCTGGAGTTATTGAAAAAGAAGCTCAATTAAAAGAAAGATATGCATGGGTTAAAGTAAGTTCACTTGATATCATCGATTCAAATTCAGTTCAAGATTATTATATTCCTATAGAAAATGGAACATTTAAAGAGGATATTCATTTTTATAATGGAAAAGGAAACTACTCTATTAGAGTCATGCTCCCTGCTACAGATCGCAATAATTATTATTATGATCTTGCTACCTTCGAAGTCATTAATGTTCATCCAGAGAAACAAAGAGATGTAACCTATACTCCCTATGCACAAGATGCAAGTCTCGTTTTAAAGAATGTAGATTCAGGGTTGATTGAAGCATCCGAACATTTAAATTTGCAAGGGAAAGTAAAAAACTTAGAAAAAACAACGACTATTATGATTGAAGTAAAAAAAGATATGGAAAATTGGAAACACGAAATTCCTGTAAAAAATGGTCAATTTTCTTACGATGTTCCCCTTTTCTATGGGAAAGGACTTCATCAAATCAATGTCCTCGTACCTGATAAAATGAAAGATAATCGTTATCAATATGGCACTACACTTTTTGTCAATAATCGTTCAAATAAAAAGATGACACCAATAGAATTTTATCGAACATATGACGAAAGAGGGATTCAATTAGAAACACCTAGATTTGGTAATGACGAAACAAAACTCACTTATCAAATAAAAGGGAAAATCGACCCTCATGCTAACTTAGCCAAAGAAACCACACATATTTATATAAAAACAAAAAAAGATCAAGATGAAGCCCTTGATATCATCCCAGTAAAGGATTTTACATTTGACGGCTCCATTTATTTACGGTTCGGACCAGGTGAATATGAGGTATCAGTAAATGTACCTGAAATCAGGGAAAAGAACACAAATTATTTTCGTTATTTTTCAGTTGCCTCTTTCTCAGTAACTAATCTTGATACAAATGATCAAAGAGATCTATTACCATCAAGAGGGATACCATCGAAGCACTCAAAAATTATTAAACTTGCAAAAGAAATTACTAAAGACAGTAAAAATGATCGAGAAAAAGCGAAAGCAATTTATGATTTCACTTCGAAAAATATTTCCTATGATGTTCAGAAATTTAAAAACAATGAATTTGAATGGGATGATAATGCATTAAAAACTCTGCGCTTAAAAACCGGTGTCTGTCAGGATTATGCTTATCTAGCGGGAGCTCTGTTACGTGCAAGTAATATTGAAGCAAGAGTAATTTCGGGGAAGGCGGGTACAGGTATATTGAAAAATAATCATGCATGGATTGAAGCAAAAGTTAATGGAAAATGGTTAACTATGGATCCTACATGGGGCGCGGGATATGTTCAAAACGATCAATTTGTAGCAAAATATAATGAACAATATTTTGATCCTAATGAACAGGAGTTTAGGAAAACTCATATTAGAGAAAATATCGAGTACTAAGTAGCTTTAAGGGGGTGTCTGAAATATCAGACACCCCCTTTTTAATTTGTTTATTTTAAAGCATCAGTTAATTGAGGTACAATTTGTTTCTTGCGTGAAACAACACCTTTTAATACAGCTGTATTGTTTTCTAAGCTTACATTAAATGCCTTCTCTACGGCACTTGCTGCATTTCCTAAAGCAATGGCAACCGAATCACTATTTAATATGTCTGTCACAACAAATAGGAACAAGTCTAAATTCTTTTCAGAAATTTTGTTCGTTAATGCTACTTCTAATTCTTCCTTACGAGCCAACACATCATTTGTATCTACTGCATTCACTTGTGCAACTTCTACCTTATGTGTACCCATTTGGAATTCCTTCGCATCCAAACTGATTAGTTGTTCAATAGATTTATCACTTAAATCAGCCCCAGCTTTTAACATAGCCAAACCATATGTATCTACATCAACTCCAGCAATTTCCGCTAATTCTTTAGCTGCAGCAATATCTTGATCCGTACAAGTTGGAGATTTAAATAATAGTGAATCGGAAATAATTGCAGAAAGCATTAAACCAGCTGTTTCTTTATCGATAGCTACCCCATTCTCCTTGTACATTTTGTTTAAAATAGTAGCTGTACAACCTACGGGCTCTGCACGATAATACAAAGGATCACTTGTTTCAAAATTAGCAATACGATGGTGATCAATTACCTCAAAAACTTTTACTTGATCAATATCATCCGCGCTTTGTTGACGTTCATTATGATCAACTAAAATTACACCATTACTTTCATTTGCAACTGTCTGAACGAAACGAGGAGCATCTACTTTAAAGTAATCTAACGCATACTTTGTTTCACCATTTATTTCTCCTAACCGTACTGGCTCTGCTTCTACACCTAATTTCTTCTTTAATTCTGCATAAGCAATTGCCGAACAAATTGTGTCTGTGTCAGGATTTTTATGTCCAAAAACTAGTATCTTTTCCATCTTTATTCTCCTTATTTCTCAAGTTAAATAGGCTTTCTATATACCAATATTATTTTAGCACAAACACCTTTAAATAAAAAAGCAGTTTTCATTATTAGAACGATCCTATCCAAATTTTCATAAGAAAAACGTCAATCCAATGAATTGACGTTTTTACGATTATTTAGTGAGTCATATTATTAGTGTTTGGCATTTGCCCTCCTGTAGGGGCATACGCATGGAGCATTTGCTGCATATCTTGTTGAGCAAATTGTGGCACCTGATAATAATGATGTTTATTTTGATAAATTGACAGTTCATAGGCCATTTCAATACAGTTTGGTATGGAATCTGCTAACACTCTACGTACTACAGGGTTAGTCGTTTCACATGCAGCCACTGTCTTCATAGAAGCAGAAGATTTTACACCACCAAGCATTAAACCAGAAATGCATTCATCAGTCAATTCTGACACAGATTGTAAAGGTTTTTTCGGTTGTGACGGCTGCAATCCATAGACAAAATTATTATCTTGCTGCATTTTATAGCTTTGAGTAGGAACCGCTGGATCCTTACCCGATTGAAAGCAATCCACCAATGTATTATATTCCTGTTGCATAAATTGGTATTGTCGGTCTAAAATGTTTAATAGCTCCTGGTCTTGAACATGACCTCTTAATAATGTATATTGATCCATTAAGCCAATAGATCCTGATAATACTTCCCCTACATCCAATACTTCATGACCACCATGATTCATTTGTTGTGGAATATTGCCTGTATGCATATTTTGATGCATTTGGTTTGAGTTTTGCTGGTTTTGCATGAATCCTACCTCCTAATTAATTCATTTTACCTTTGTTAGTATGAATTAATTTAAAGGAGTTATTCACGAAACACCAATTACAAACTTGCTAAGTGTTAAAATGTGTTATATACATTTTGACATGTTTCAGCTGTTGGTTCATAAAAGCAATGATTTTTATATCTTGCAACTAATGGCTGATTGTACCAAGTTGCTGGACAATCACCTGGTGGTTTAAAATACCAAAGACTATACTTTGCCGGCCAAAAACTTTCACCATTAATTGATCGACGAGCCAAGCGCTTCTCTTTTTCCCTTGCCCTCTGATAAAAATAACCATGTATAGTAGCTTCAAAGGCATGAGGTTGAAAAACCATTTGCGGTACAGTGCGGAGCCCCTTGAAATCGGAGCAATTCGCTCTTATCCGATTAATGCCGACATTCCCTACAAGAAGCATACCTTGTATACCTTCCCCCTCTGCCTCAGCTCTTAGCAGCCTTGCTAAAAGTGCAATATCTGAATCAGTAGCCTTGACAACTGCCATTACTTCACCTCCATCTGCTTTTCACCTCTATCATATTCTTTATGGCTAGATTGATGACCATTGTGACATAAAAAAAGGAGGGAATAATTTCCCTCCTAATCAAATCATTCACCAAACTTAATGGCTTCTGCTTTAAATAATTGATGATATTCCTCATATTTATCCCAAAGTTTTAAATGTTTAGCAAAAAATTGGGCATTATAAAATTTATGATATGAATTGATTTCTCTTTCGATTTTTTCAAAAGCTCGTTCAATATTCGAGTATTTTTTTAGCCACGGCAAGCCCGTTTTCAAAAACGAATATTTAATATTATTGATAACATCCTCGATATTTTTTCCATTCGACCAAAACCACCAGATCGTTTCCTTCTCTCGATCAGGTTTATTTCCATTATTTTCTCCTTCATTTACACAACACAATTCCATCTGTACTTGACAATCATAATGATTGGGAAATTTATTAAATTCAATGATGGGGGGAATAAAATCAAAATAAATACCGATAGTAACATTTAAGGATTGGGCAGGCCAACCTGATAATTCGGAATAATATTTGCCAATATGATTAATGCTTATGACCCATGTACAGTTATCATGAACAGCATAATATCTTCTATTATTGATACTTTCAAACCCATATTCTTTTAAAACAGGATATAGGATTCGTTTTAATTTCTTATCAATTTTATTCCGAACAATCAAATTGATCCCCCCTCTATTTATTATTTTTAGGCTCTATTATATAAGACGTTTGAACACGGGAAAAAGTTTCAGATAATTATCAAAAACAGGAAATTACTAACATAAATGTTTCTAATCAACCTTTTATTACCTATTAACTTGGATTTCATTAAAATGAATGAAGTCCTTCTTATCATTTCCTTTTTTATTGATTTTGCCCTCGTAAAGTGATTTACCTGTACTGATCTCGTTAACAAATAAATAACTTTCATTATTCGTGTTTATATATGAACCTAATAGAAAAACTTTATTTTGGTCAAAGCTAAGTGTCATTCCCTCGTTCCAATCTTGACCATTTGAAGGTAATTGTAAAGTACACTCATTTTCAATCTTTTTGTTTTCTAGATTGTACGTATATAATTTCACGCCTTTTTTATCTCTAATGGTTAAATAAATTACTTGATCTATATACGCTTCAATGTTTGCATTTTTTAATTTTTCAGGAAGCTCAATGACTTCCTTTTTATTTTTTTCTAAATTGTATGCAATTAACTGACTTTGCAAAAGTTGTTCATCGGTGGATCCATCACTTTGTTCAACCATCGTAAATTGATCATTTTTAAATAAGAAATATTTATTTGGAATGGTACGATCAGAATAAGAATAACTGTTATATTGATTGTAGGTATCTCCAACCGGATCTGAGGTTAGAACATCATCACTCAGTAGCTTTTGCTTCTCAAGGTCAATCGTATATACATGTATTTCATTATTTGGAGTATTTGAATAAAGGTTTTGCGTATTGTTTGCGATAAGCTTTAATTGATTATTTTTTACTAACTGAACATCCTGAACATAGAAACTACCATATTGCTTTTCATTAGGGATAGATATTGTAAACGATGTTTTCTTATTGTCCTTCTTTTTTAACACGGAGGTTTTAATTTTAATATCATCCTCGATGTTAGAATAATTTTCATTGAAAATATTCGAATAAATTAAGAAATTCTTATCTTCATAAAACGAAGCTTCATTCAATTTACCACGCATAAAATTCCTATACTTTTTTCTTAATTGGTTAATTTTATGAGACTGTTGAAAATTATCTTCTAAAAAAGGATTATTCTTTTTAAAATCTGCTCCATTAACGGTTAACTTAAATTGATTAGAATCAGTATTCCCGACGTAATCCCCAGTAATGATCATTGACTTGATTTCTTTTTCATCACCACTAATTTTTTGAATATTTATCGTTGGTAAAGAATCCGCTGATACATTTGAATAGACGTAATACGTTCCGATACATATAACAACTAAAGCTACGACAATTGATGAATATATATAGCGTTTCATTCCAAATACCTCCTTAAACCGTTACCTTATTTTTTATTAAATAGACACTCATACTAATCGATCCAATAAGGACAACGATTCCCATAATTAATTCGATAAAGAATCTTTCAATTGGATAGAGGAAGTTTGGCATAAAAAATGTCTCAATAAGTAGTGGTGCAAAAAAGACGATAACTGAAAGAATACAGTATAACCCACCTAAGATGATACCCTTCAAGCGAAAGCTTCTTTCGAATAGAATGCCTGTAAAAAGGATTGTTACTGCTAAGAATCCTAATCCATAAAAAACGAGAAATGTTAAAAATGAACCAGGAATCAAAATGCTGAAATAGTCGGATAATTGAATAGCATCAACTAACTTCAATTCTATTCTGAATTCATTTGGAATAATGGCCTTAAAGATGAAGTTTTCAATCGGAAATAGTATAAGTTGAATGGCAATTAATCCTAAAACTAATAAGAAAATCGTTAATGCTTTTGATAGAAAAATATTCACTCTTGAAGTAGGCAGCATCAATAATCGGTAAATAAACGTATTTTTTCCAAACCATTCACGATACCAAATGAAAAATAAATAGATTACTAACGCTGCTGCACAAAGTGCAACTGAAAAGAAGAACCATGATGTATTCAGCATTATTTTAAAGTCAATGGTTCCATTTTGGCTAACATATTCTGATGCATTTATGGAAGTTTCTCGTATCGTTTCATTCACATTATTCATATAATTTAAGGTTTTATAGATTACTCCAGTTATTTGAATGACGACTGTTAGTAAAATTAACACGATGTAGATTTTTTTAAATCGATTCAATTCAAAATTCAACAATTTTAAAAACTTATTCACCCTCTGTACACCTCTCTCATCACATCAACAACCGATTTCCCCTCTGTCAAACGAATTTCTTCTGTATTAAATTCTTTTAATACATTTCCGTTATCTATGAGAACAACCTTATCAATTAAGTGTTCAATATCATTTATTTCATGGGTTGTAATAATGACACCTCTGTCTTCGACTAGGTGACTCGTGAACACTTCTGCTATTTGCTCTCTGCTAAAAATATCAATACCTGAGAATGGTTCATCCATTAAAACATAGTCAACATCAATACAAAGTCCTAATAATAAATTTACTTTCGCCACATTTCCCTTAGAAAGCTCAGAAATTCGTGTTCCTTTATCTAGTTTAAAAAATGTAAGCAAGTCGTCCGCACGCTGTTGGTTCCAATTTTCATAAAAGTCATCCATAAATACCATTGATTGGTGGATTGTCATGTGGGGAAGCATGGTAATCGCATCTGGTATAAACGTGATTTTTTCATAGCTAGATTTAGTTAATTTTGCACCATCGATAAGTATTTTTCCGCTATTAATGGGAGTTAGACCTACGATGGCTTTCAATGTTGTTGTTTTCCCTACTCCATTGATCCCAATTAAACAGGTTATTTCTCCTTTATTAGCAGTAAATGAAACACCGTTTAGTACTTTTTTACGACCATACCTTTTCGTAATATTTTGGACCTCGATCATTCCAGTTCCTTCCTTTCGTTTTCTGATGAATTATATTTTTCCTTTATTAATTCAAGTAACTCGTCAACTGGGACATTAATAGACCGAATGGATTGAACAAAGGAATCCACTGCTTCAACAATTAACTCTGTTCTTACCTTACTTAAAACAACCTCGTCATTTGTAATTCTACTTGGGTAATTTTTTTCAGTGTGTATCAACCCTTGTTCCTCCATTTCCTTATAGGCTCTTTGTGCAGTATTCGGATTAATTTTCAGCATTGAGGCAAGCTCTCTTCGCGAAGGAATTTCTTGGCCCTTTTCTAACATACCTATTGCAATTTGTTCCTTGAAGTACCGTACAACCTGTACATAGACAGGATCACGATTATTAAAATTAATTTTCATTGAAACATCTCCTATGTGATGTGTGTATTAAGTGATTCATACATAGATGACAAAATTATATGTATTATGGCATTCATACACCTCTTGTGTGTATTATATGGTTCATACACATAGTGTGTCAAGTAAATTTTTCTAAGCTACACAAATAAGAATTGGTTATTTAAAACTATCAAATATCATTGATTACAAAACAAAATCGCAAAGTCTCGATATATGGTTATGAGACAATGGGAATGTTCACAAGGGAAAAACATCAATCCTTCTAAAAAATGTTATTTTCGAATAAATACCCAAACTCATTATTAATAATTTTAAACAATTGATTAATATTATTAATTTTATTTAACGAAATGTTTAAATATTATTATTTATATTTTCAATTTTATGTTGTATAATTGAATCAACTAATAGGAAGGGATTTTATTATGGCTTATAAAGTAATCACAAATTGTCCTGTCTGCAGTAAAACATTGAAAATTACAAAGTTGCAGTGCTCTCATTGTCATACTACGATTGAAAATGAGTTTGAATTATCAAAGCTGGCATCCTTATCTAAGGATCAGCTTCATTTTGTGGAAGTATTTTTAACTTGCAGAGGGAATATCAAAGAAGTTGAAAAGGAACTGGGGATTTCATATCCAACGGTTCGAGGTAAGCTAACAGATATCATTTCATCCCTTGGATATGTGCAGAAGAAGAAAAATGAAGTAGACGAGAAAAAAGTTGTCACTATGTTGGAAAATGGCGAGATCACACCAGAAGAAGCCATTAAGCTCTTAAAAGAGGAATAGGGAGGAATTTATCATGAAAGAGGAAATTACAAGAGTGTTAACAATGGTTCAAGAAGGTAAGATTGATGCAGATAAGGGATCAGAACTGATTCAAGTATTAAAAGAGAAAGAAGAAACAGGTAATAAGCCTTTTGATAAACCAAGTAAATATTTAGATAAAACATTGAAAATTCGTGTAGTATCAACCGAAAATGATAATGTCACTGTCAACTTACCTATCAAACTTGTCAAGGTAGTATTAATGGCAGGACATAGTATTGCTGCGAGTATTCCACAAGCGGAAAAATATGTGAAAGATATAGACATAGACCTTATTATTGATGCAATCGAAAACGAATTAGATGGACAAATTGTTGATATTCAATCGGCAAACGGGGATACCGTTTCGGTTATCATTGATTAGTGATTGCTTATGATGCATGTAAAAGTAAAAGCAAAAGACGTGCGGTTTACCATCCCTATCCCATACTCTATTTTAAACATTGTTATTTCAATTTTTTCTTCAAAAATTTTCCATCAAAATATAAACAGATGGACAAAAGAGCATTTCGAAAGAAAAAAATTGGACTTTACCTTACCACTAATAGAGAAAAATACATTAAAGCCTATCGTAAAGGAATTGAAAAAATATAAGGGAATCGTGCTAGTAGATGTCAAAGCTAAGGACGGTACTGAGGTTAAGGTTAGACTATAATGTATTCTAGAATACACCATCCACTGAACTGCTTTTCGATGAATGCTCTATTACAAATATTGTTACTAATTTAGTAATGTTTTAACCAAAAAAAAGTTAAGTCTAAATAGCCCCATCATCTCAATGAATAAAAGCTGCAACCTTTATAAGAACGCTAATTCCAATTTTTTTATGTGAAAGCCAGCAGAAAGTTTTGCTTATATAAGAGCAAAACAGCCTTTTAAATAATGTCTAATTACCCGCTACCAATACCGAGAAAATGATTAAATGCTTAAATGAGAATAACCCCGTTCTATATTTAGGACGGGGTAAAAATATAGATTTCATTTTTTGATGAAAGGTGCTTCACTATATTTAAAAATAAAATGCAGTTTAAAATCTATTCAATCGTTTTGATTTTTTTAATAAAATAATAATGTTTATATAGAGCCAAAACTACTAATACTATTTTTAGCAAAAGGAAATCGACGTATATGACAGAAATTAAAATAAAGATATCAGCTATTAAATTGATACGGATTTTCTCTTTTCGTGTCATTCCTTTTTTCTGAAGAAATGCTAAAACGTATTTTTTATAAATAGTCGTGCCTTTGAACCACTTTTCAAATCGTTTTGAACTTTTCGTAAAACAAAAAGTTGCAAATAAATAAAACGGACCGCCAGGCAAGCCTGGTAGTACAGTCCCAACAATACCAATCCCTAAAGAGATGAAACCTAAAAGCATAAACAGGAAACTTTTTATTTTTTTTACTGTCATCACCTTTTTATACATCCTTCGATACAATAAGATTCAATCATGTACGTTCCTTTTTCTTAACTTAATATGATCGTAACATAAATTGAATCGGAGTCAATAAACAAACAGATCTATCGTCATAAAAAAGCAAATATGGTTTTCAATAAGATTAAAAATACATATGAGTACTACAAAAAGACTTTTTTGCGTTTACAACTAATATATAACAATAATGTTTGACATGTCCCTACTAGTTTGATAGATTCACCTTTATTATTATTGATCTATTTTGGATAACAAAAGATCCAAAATTAAGTCCAAAACATAACATAAATAGTACTGGTAATTATTTATCCACAAAAGAACAGCACCTTCGCCATGAGGTGCTGCTGTATAGTTATATTTGTTTTATTCCTTACATTTATAGAAAAAACAATTGGCATCAACTATATATTTTGTTTACATAATAATATTATAGATAACTTTGTTTTTGTTCTAACTTCTTCTTAAACTCTTCATAATGAAGGTTAAAATTAATATGAGAACAATTGCTCCAATTAAAGCTGGAATAATATAGAATCCACCAGTTTCAGGTCCCCATTCCCCTAATATTAATGAACCTACCCAAGCTCCAATAAATCCTGCAATGATATTGCCGATAATCCCTCCTGGTACATCTCGACCTATGATCAAACCTGCTAGCCATCCTATAATTCCTCCGACAATTAAAGCCCAAATAATTCCCATAACTTTTTCACTCCTCATTTTTAATTAGTATTGTTTAATAATTAAAATACCCATTTTTACATTTCATAAACAAAAAACTAGATTCAAGCTAATAGAATTAACTGTTTTCAACTTCATCCCTATACCAATTTAAAATCCCATAGTTTTGTAGGTATCAAATATAATCAGCACGAAGGATCCTTTCACTATTTTGTAAATATGAAAATCTACGATAATTAATCTTCTGAAATTGGTGTGTGAGCTTGATTTTTCATTTTATCTTCCATTATATTAAGATCATTTTTAAATTTCTCTCTAATTACCTCTTTGCTACCGAATAGTAATATTTGATCACCTTCGTGGATTTTCGTCTGATAGATATTTTTTCTGATTTTCAATTCTCCTCTTTTAATAAACAATACAACCATATCTAACTGGTCGTATTGTTTGAGTACGTCCTTAATGGTGTTATGAAATAAATAAGATTCTTTATATATGTGAAGATTTACTAGATCATCTTTTTTATCGGTTAAAAATATATCTCGCATAGGTAAATCACCTAGTTCAATATTTTTCTTCATATTTTTATTAAATAATTGGGACAATCCCCTTTGGATGGAAGTCAATTTTAATACTCCTAGTACCATTAATAGCCCTGTTGCAACATATAGAGTTTCCTTTATTCCTAAATCATCTGAAAGAAAATTACTTATAGATGAAATAATTATTGCAAGTGAAAATGCTCCAAATAATATAAGAAATATCGCTAGCTTTCTACGAACTGGATGTCCTAATATAAGTTCTGATTCTCCAGTTGTAAACCCTGTACCTGTCATCATCGAGATGACTTGAAAACGCGAAACTTCCAATTTCAGACCAGTTAATCGAAATAGTATGACATGAATTTCTATGACAGCCGTGATGACAATAAAATAAATGAGTAAAAATAGTAAATTCATTTTATTCACCCCACAATAAAATTTGAGAAATAATGATACGTTTTTAGACAATGCTGCTTCGTAATATCGTATTTCATAAGCCGATATTTCGTTTCTCCTGAAATAATAGAATGGTGTCTATCTTTAATATTTTTTAATCTGTTATTCCCTCCTTCCTTTCACAAAAAAACATAGTTATCAGAGGTTTTATTTTTTCAGCAATCGGGAATGGGTAGGAAAACACTTTAAAAATAGGGGTGATAATATGACAACTAGTTGGAAATGGTATCAATTTAAGAAAAATGAAATAGATCAAATAAAACAAATTATTGAAGAAGATAGCTACTCCTTGAATAAGGAATGGCTCAATCAAGTGAAGGAAAATAGGAAAAATATATTAAGAATTGAAATACACGATGATAATAAAAGAATTGTGAAGGGATCACTTATTTACAAACAAAATTTCAAGGATGAACAGGATTACAAAATCTTTCATTTTTATTTAACTCATGATCAGTTCATTGCCGTAGATCTTGATTTATCAGTTCTTAAACGAAATAATAAATCCTTCCTTCTAGCACAAATTGATCGGGCAGACAATGCAATTGATGGATTTTTAATCATTATTGGTGAACTAATGAATGAGATGTTATATGGAATTGATCGATTTGAAGATGAACTAAAAAAAATGACTTGGCATTTTCATAAAAAAAATGAAACGAGCATTCTCGATAAAATTTATAAGCGTCGCCATGAGCTATTAGTTTGGAAAAGTCTTTTAATTCCAGTAAAAGAATTGAAAATCGGAATTGAGGAAGCCTTCCTTGAGGATGTAAATAAAGGAGAAATATTTAAACGTACATGTAAAAGAATTGAACGAGCTATCGAGCTAATCAACGAATACGAGCATGAAATTGATTCTATTATTAATCTAGAAGAAGTGATTTCCTCCCATCGGGGAAATGAAATAATGAAAACTTTAACTGTAATAACGACTATTTTCACTCCATTAATGGCTTTAGGGGCGTTATGGGGAATGAACTTCAAATCTATGCCGGAACTTGAATGGAAATATGGCTACTTACTATCATTATTACTTATCGTTGTCTCAACCATTGGATTTTATGGTTATTTAAAAATGAAAGGCTGGACTGGAGACCTTTTGAAAAGTAATAAAAAAGGGTCATTTTTTAAATAAAATACTTAGTAGATCTAGTAGTATATATGAAGACCAACGCATTTGCAGCGTTGGTCTCCTCTTTCTGTATTGCAAACTCCAGTACTTCCCTTTATTTAAATACAAGGAATAACTCATTCAGAATGAATCGGCAATTGTTTTAAAAAATATTCAAAGAATGATGGAGCATCAAGTCTTGCAGTAATATATGGTGGTTTGAGCCTTTTCATCCCTTCTAGTGGAAGTCCCAACCATATGATTTGTTCATCAATAGAAACAAATGGAAACGGTAAGGAATGATCTATTTTTTTATATTTATTAATAGATTTGATGTCCTTTGTTGCGATTATCGCTAGTTTTATTTTATTCGATCGATTATTTAATACTTCTACCCACTGTTTAGAAAGGACTGTGTGATCTGGTAAGGAAATTACAATAGATCGTGAAGCATGCTGAATATCCTTAAAAACTGGTTCTAACTTACGAGCATGAATCCATCGTAATCGTGGATGCTGATGTTTTATCCATTGGCCAATTTCACAAGGGGAAACACTTTGCTTATGTTTCTCTTGATAGTCAACAAGCTGCCTAATTGTTTTATTAGGATAAATCTGTTTACGAATAAACTCTTTATCGGTCACATTAATAAATTTACCTTTCGCTCTTGTCATAGCCACATTAATGAGCCTTTCACTTTCACGACCTGCTAACAGCATACTTGCGCGATTTTGTGGGTAGCCATCGACTGTATCAAAAATAATCATCTCACGTTCACTACCTTGAAAACGATGGACAGTAGCTGAAATAATATCCGCTTCCCCACATTCCTTTTCATATAGATCAGCCAATAAATGTTCCATTAAAACGGCTTGTGCCCGAAATGGAGTAACATATCCAATGGATGTCATTCCATCCATATATGCCTCATGGATTAATTGGAAAGACAGGAATAAATGTAATGGATTCATTCTTGAATGAGATGCCTGTTCATTAATGCAAAATTCTCCTGTAAAACTGGTGTCTAATAATACCGATGCACGTTTTGAAAATGGTTTTTTTAAAGCGATGGAACGTCTTTGTTCACCTACTTTTTCATGATCACCTACAAGAGATTGGTAAATATGTTGATTTGTAAACCCTGAAATTTCCGGATGCATCCTTCTTTGTTTTTTTAATAAAAAAAGATGTGGGTGAAATTCAGCTGTGTCAATTCCTTTAACAACGTTAGCCTTATGGAAAATGTCTTCCTTTAACCACTCATTGACTATAGAATCTCTTGCTGAAGCAATAGGTGGTAATTGTTTAAAATCACCACACACGATTACACGTTTAGCTAATGATGAGGCAAAAGCAATTTGTGGAACATATGCCATACTTGCTTCATCAATGATGACAATATCAAACTCCTGTTCGAAAATTGCGGCATCACCTGCCGCTTTCGCTAATGTTGTTCCTATAATCTTTGCTTCCTTCACAAATTCAATTTCTTTTCGACGAATTCGCTCAAGTACTCTTGCTAACTTTTCTTCAATCTCTAATAATTGATCTGTATCTCTATGGCTAAATGATTGACTTAAATCATTCTTTAATCCTCGTTTTAGTTCGGAAAATTGAAGTCTTTTATCCAAAAGACCGGGTTCACGTTTTTCAACTAATTGCATCGTTGTTAAAAAATCATTCGTCACAGAAGCTCCACTCATTCCGTAGCGTAATATTTCTCCTTCAACTTGTTTGTCCATTTTTTGTACAAAATGATTAATTTCACCCATTAATACATCTACGGCTTGATTACTATGGGATAAAACAAGAACTCGTTTCTCTTTAAAATACTTATTAGCGGCAACTCGTGCGAGAGTATAAGTTTTCCCAGTACCTGGTGGTCCCCACACATAAGTTACTGGATTATACTTTGATCGCAGGACTAGCTCATGGATATTACTTTTAATATGATTAGTTGGGTGTTTCGCTAGTAGGCTTGGAGTGATTACTTGAAGCATGCGATTTCTTTTTTTCTTACTTTTTTTAGCATCATCGAGACGTTGAATAAGCTGTTCGAGAAGTTCCCATGGATCATGAAATAATATGGCATTAGAAATTAAATCTCCGAAGCTTTTTTCAAAACTAATAATGATACTTTTCCCTTCCGATGAAAGGACTCTACCTGTCTGTTTCCATTCTTCCCATTCCAGTCGGATGGTTGAACCTACAGGTATTCGCAAAGATGTAGCTGTTTCAAAGTAATAGGTATATGATTGGTCACTTGATAGTAAATGACCATTAGAAACATGATATTTAGTACTACCGTATTTTTTCACATATGCTATTTCATGTTGAAGGGCTACCTGCCATTCTTTAATATATTGTTTTATGGTCGTCATAATTAGTATCCTTTTACTATATTAACTTGAAAAAGGTTATCTAATATGAGGCCTGACCTCTTATTAGACAACCCTATCTATTCTATATTACTATACTAAAAAAAGAAATGGATATCTTTTAATCCTCCTGTTTATCATTCACTTCAATCGTTAATCCATCGACATGTTTTCGCTCCATTAGATGTGCCTTCTTTCGATTTTCTTTTGATTCAAAGATAATATTAAAATCATAATCTTCTGGATACAATTCATTAGCGGCAATATATAGTTTTAACCTTTTATAATTAAACGTTTTTTTCTCGTTTTTCACTTGGACAAGATAGTTTCCAAATGAATCTGGCCCTTTATAAATAATGCCGTATTCACCTGTTGCCAGTATGTGAACATTATCCCCTTGTTGGAACATGACGACCGGCTGGTTTGAAACAGGTTTCTTTTGTTGCTTTGTTTTTATATAGCGATTCACAGCAATTTGTTTATCCATTTCTCTTTTTTCATAAGAATTATCACATTCCATTTCATATACCTTCTCTTCTTTATATGTGATTTGATAGGCATCAGATATAATCGTTGGATGCATCCCTAATCGCAGTGCAATAGCGAATGCTTGACTTTCACCGCCAGTACCAATATTTAAACGATAGGTTGGTTGTAGTGTATGGATATCAAATTCCATTGATCCATTCATAAATCCATCCGTCTTATCCGCGAAATCTTTAATTTCACTATAATGAGTTGTTGCTAATATCGTGGCACCCTTTTGATGGAATTGCTTTAATATCGCAGTCGCTAACCCCATTCCCTCTCCAGGATCTGTACCTGACCCAAGCTCATCTAATAAAACTAAACTATACTCATTTGCCTCCTTAAGAAGCTCGATAATATTTTTTATATGTGAACTAAAAGTACTCAAATTTTGCTCGATACTCTGAGCATCCCCGATATCTAGAAGGACTTTTTTAAAGATACTAATCTCACTCCCCTCATCAACAGGAATATGCAAACCAGATTGAACCATTATTGTTAATAATCCAACGGTTTTAATCGTTACTGTTTTTCCACCTGTGTTCGGTCCCGTTATAATTAAAGCATTGTATCGTTCGCCTAAATCAATGGTCAGTGGTACAGCTTGTTTTTCTAATAACGGATGGCGGGCACCCTTAAGACGGATATTAAAAGTTTCATTTACTTCAACACTTCGTCCATCAATGAGCCGACTATATTTTGCTTTTGCAAATAAAACATCATAGTGAATCATCGTTTCCATTGCCAACCTTATTTCATGCAAATGCTCATCGACTAAAACAGTTAATTCAGCTAAAATTTTATCTACTTCTGTTTCTTCATAGGCTTTCAGTATCGAAATTTGTTCTCGAAGGAATGCAGCTTCCTCAGGTTCAATATACAAAGTTGCTCCCGAAGCAGAAGTATCTAACACTACCCCTTTTATTTTTCCTTTGTACTCTTTCTTAATTGGAATTACATAATGACCATTTCGTTCACTTACAATAAATTCTTGAAGATAGGATTTGTATTTGGATGATTTAATGATTTGATTTAGTTTATCCTTAAGCCTATCCTCTTGAATGGACATTTGCTTTCGAATTTTCACAAGCTCTTTGCTTGCATAATCATCCACTCGTCCATTACGAATACATCTTTCAATTTCTTCAAGTAAACGAGAAAGATCTTCAATGCCATATACATACGAGGTTACACGTGGTGCAAGAAATTCTTTATCCTTCATATATTGCTTAAGTCTTTTACAGCTAATCAAAAATTCTGCGAGTTCTTTAAAATGAGCAGGCTTTAATGTCAGACCTTTGTCTAATTGACTAATGATTAGCTCCATGCCATTCAATGAAGAGATAGGAACACTAGCGCTTTTTTCCAAAATATTGACTGCCTCTGTTACTTCATCTAACCAAGCTCGAATTTGTTTTACATTTGTAGATGGAGCTAAATTTACGATCTTTACCTTTCCTGCTTCAGACATTGTAAATTGCGCAATCAGTTCTTTCACGTGATCAAATTCAAGGATTTTAAACGTATGGGAATTCACAATAATAGCCTCCTTATAATAAAAAAAACGTAATGAACAATTGTTCATTACGCTTAGAAGTGTTTTAACAAAATAAATTCTTTGTTATTGTTTCTACCTAGTTATATCCTCCCAAATTTCATGAGAGCATAAAAATGCTATGTCAATAGACATAGCTTTCGTAGAATGATCTTCTATCTGCCATGATTATCGTTCTTAACATTCACACTTTTTTATCATACTTAAATAAACGTTTGTTGTGGTAAATTTTTTCACAAGCAACGTCAATGAAAAGTGTGACCGTATGAAATTACGGATTAGTTAAGAACGACACCAAACATAAAATTATCTCCTTTATTAAGGGAATCAATAACTAGGCTAATATTGGTAAATTTATTACCATTATGCTTATTAAATTACTTGAAAATTATGTGATTGTCAATATGTGCATGTTGAAATTTAATTCATTGCTTTATTATGCAGAAAAATGATATTATCCGATTATACTGATTTTTACTACGGGGGAAAAAGAATGGATAAGCAATTAGAAAAAGCAACTTTTGCAGGTGGTTGTTTTTGGTGTATGGTCAAGCCTTTTGACCAATGGGATGGAATTGATCGTGTAATTTCGGGGTACTCTGGTGGTCATATTGAGAACCCAACATATAAAGATGTAAAGTCGGGTACTTCAGGACATTATGAAGTCGTTCAAATTACATTTGATCCTAGTATATTTTCGTATGAAAAATTACTTGAAATTTACTGGCAGCAAATTGATCCGACCGATGACGGTGGTCAATTTCATGATCGTGGAGATTCCTATAGGACGGCGATATTTTATCATTCCGAAGAGCAGAAGAAACTAGCAGAAACCTCTAAGAAAAACTTAAGTGACAGTGGAAAATTTAAAAAACCAATTGTCACAAAAATACTTCCTGCTGCTACATTCTATCCTGCTGAAGATTACCATCAGGATTTTTATAAAAAAAGTAAAGAAGAGTACATGGAAGATCGAAAAAAATCAGGTCGTGATGAATTTATTGCTTCACACTGGAATGATGAAAACTAAAATCAGAGGTGCTTACCTCTGATTTTGCTATTTTTATATAGTACAATAATTTATAGGTTAAAAAGTATTAGATGATTCATAAATAGAATTACCAATAGATCTCTTATCCGTTAACGTCATTCATGAAGAAAGAAAGGATGAACATAAAACATTAGATAAGCATGAAGATGAACCTAGTGACACAAAAACCACAAAAATTGTAATATAAATCAAGATAGTAATTAACAGGAGTGCATAAACACCCTGTTTATACCGTTTCTTATTTGATTATTGATTTCCGATTGGACTCCTGCAAATTCCGATAGGTATTCCCTTTTTATTAATACTTTCTTTAATATTTATTAAGGGTGAACCTTGATAAACCTTTAGTAAAATGTCTTCTATCCTTACCCGCTCTTGTTTAGTAATTTCTTGCCTAGAAACTAATTTTTTAAACCATTCGCTGATTTCAATTGGATATAAATTTCCAGCAATCGAGGAAAGACGATCAAACCCAAGAATCACTTTCTCATCCAATTCAGATTCTCCACCAGCATAATAATAGAAGTCATTTCTTTTCATTTCTTTTTTTAAAAGTTGAACTCTTTCTTTTCTTCCTGCTTCTTTTATTCCAACTACTAATTCCATATTACTTAACTGAATAATACTTTCTAGTGATAAATCAAATCCGGTTCGATTTGGATTATTATATAAAATAGTTGGCTTTTTACAATGATTAATAATGGTTTTTGTATATATTAATGCTTCTGCTTGTGTCGGTAGTATATAAGGCGGGTATCCAAGTAAAATACCTGATATATTTGTATCACGAATGTTTTTAGCTAATTCCTCTGCTTCTTTCTGCTTAATGGAAGAAACACCAAAGATAATTTCCATATTATTAATGAGTTCTTTTTCTGCTACTATCCGATCAAGTATTTCGATTTTTTCATTAATATTTAAGCTATGTTGTTCTCCAGTTGTACCGCAGACTAGAACAGATTTTACTCCTTTTTTATATAAATACCTTATATGATCTATAGTTCCTTGAATATTAATAGATTCATCTTCAAAAAATGCCGTTGGTACTGCAATGTGAAATGTTTCATTTAGCATACTTTTATCTCCTTTATAGGTTTTTCTCATTATTATACTTCCTAGATGTTCACCCAAGATAGGGAGCATCCCATTTTTATTAGATAATGGTTGTAATTCTTCAAATATCATAAATGATTTCTTTATCATATTACTTATCTTTTAACAATCTATTTTCCATTACATCTGCTACTTGTAGAGACATTGGATTTCCTTCTTTCTTTAGATGTTTTATTATACTTAAATAATCCTCCTCATTACGATTTTGACTAAGTTTATCAGCAGCCTGAATTTCATTTATCTTAATCTTAAATCCTACGATACCTTTGATCTCTTTTTCTAACAGCTGGGATGATAGATTATCCCATAATATTGGTGCTTTTCTATGTTTTTCATATTTCTTCAATAGCTGTGCCAAATCATCTTTTAATTCGTCTTCCTCTAATATGGTTGCCTTACCATATATATGGACAGCTTGATAATTCCAAGTTGGAACATTTTCATGACCATACCAAGAAGAAGAAATATATGCGTGGGATCCTTGGTAAATCACGAGAACCTCCTCGCATGTTTCAAAGGTTCTCCATTGACGGTTACCATATGAAACGTGACCAGTGATATAATATTCTTCCCCATTTTTGTTTAATTGTAATGGAATATGAGTAGCAATTGGTTTCGCTTTTTCTGTTGTTACAACTGTCCCAAATGAGTTCGCATTAATAAATTCTTTAATTTTTTCAAAATCTGTCACTTTATAATATTTAGGTATAAACATGTCCAAGTCCTCCTTTATTTTCTGATAACTCTCAGTGATATTGTATAATGTAATCTAACATCTAAATAGGTACAATTATAAGCAAATATACATGTCAATGGTGGTGAAAAAATGAAGAATAAAATATTTGCATTTAGAGAGGACTCCCCTAAATACATACAAATTTATGAGCAGTTTAGATTGGCATTACGACAAATAAACGGTAAAATACAAATTCTAAATTTACATAAAAAGGTAGAAAGGAGAATTGGAAAATGAAAAGAAATAGGGCATCTCGAAAAAAGCTACGTATTTTTACAATTCTACTTTTAATGTTAGCCTTAATTATTGGAGCTTATTATGTAATCAAAGATCATGATAGCGGACAGGCACCAGTTAAAGAAAGCCCAACTATAACTAAACCTTCCAGTAACAATATGGTGGGTTCAAAGAATGATCAAAATAAAAATCTTAAGAAATTAGTAGAAGAAATATTAGCCTTATCTAAGGATGGAAAGGTTCCGAACATTCCCTTTGTTTCCGGTAAAACAAAATGGAAGGAAGTAAACAGAGAATGGGGTAAATCAGACCATATTTCAGAATCTGCTAAAGGCAGATATGAGGAATACAAAAGTCATAATTCTACAATCGGCTTTGCCGATCAGATTGTAAATGATATACGGTCCTATGATTCTGAAATACAAAAAATTTCTTTAAATGAAATTAAGAAAACTGGTGGAGAACCCGATACCATTCGATACTATAAAGATTCAACGCATGATCAAATGATACTTGTATATCATGCAACCACCTCTACTGATTTATTATGGGTATTACCTGTAAAAACAAAACAGGAGCCAAATCCTAAAGTTGACCATATTTCACTCTATACACAGCTTGAAAAAAAGCCGAATCAACAAGAAAACAAAACCATTTCAGAAGTGATTTCTAAAATGAACTTAGAAGATAAGATAGGTCAGATGATACTTGCTGGGATTTCCGGTACCACAATGGATACAAACGCAAAAAAATTAATAAACCAATACCATGTCGGAGGAATTATTTTTTACAAAAATAATTTTGAAACCCCTGAACAAACCGTTCGACTTGTGAATCAACTGAAAGCTGAAAATAGTTCGTATCTACCGCTTCTTTTAAGCATTGACCAAGAAGGAGGTAGAGTAACAAGATTGCCGGGGGGGCTTGTTAACTTTCCTCCAAATAATCAGATTGGAAAGGTAAATGATCCTGAGTTTTCTTATAAAGTCGGAACACTTTTAGGTCACGAATTAAAAGAATTTGGTTTAAATCTCAATTTTGCACCTGTTCTTGATATTAACAGCAATCCAAATAACCCTGTTATCGGGGATCGATCATTTGGGAACAATTCAGAAATAGTAAGTGAACTTGGAATTCAAACAATGAAAGGGATTCAGTCGCAAAACGTCATCTCTACAATTAAGCATTTTCCTGGACATGGAGATACATCGGTTGATTCCCATCTGGAGCTCCCAATTGTAAATAAAAGCCTTAAGGAACTTAAAGAGCTAGAGTTAATTCCTTTTGAACGTGCGATCGATTCTGGAGCAGATGTGGTGATGGTTGCACATATCTTATTGCCTGAATTGGATAATACTAATCCAGCCTCCATGTCAAAAGCTGTCATGACGAATCTTCTTAGAAAACAACTTAGTTTTACGGGAGTAATCATAACAGACGATATGACTATGGGAGCAATTACAGAACATTTTGATATTGGTAAAGCAGCAGTAGAATCAGTAAAAGCAGGAAGCGATATTATATTAGTAGGACATGACTATAATAATGTTGTAAAGATCACCTCCTCTTTAAAAACAGCGGTTGAAAATGGGGAAATTTCCGAACAAAGATTAAATGAAAGTATTGAAAGAATTATTCAACTAAAAAGGAAATATAGCATTAACGATACGAAAATAGAAAATCCTAACATAACTGAAATAAATCACTCAATCAATAGTCTTATGAATAATTATATACATTAATTATTCATTCATATAGGATTGTGAGTACATGGATTACTTCTTTCCGGTATTATCAATACAAAGAGTGATTTGGTTATAAAGTTAACAGAGTAGGCTCTTGAAAATGTTTCAAATATAATTGCTATGATTAGATATAAATAAAAAAGTAGTTGTTCTGAAAATCGTTTTTTTAAACATTTTTTATAGACACCCTCTTTTTTAATAGGATACATTCAACTATTTTCTTATTGAACTATACACCATTTTACGCCAACAAATAATGAATATAGAATGCAAGCTTAGGCTGTCGAGAAAATATCGACAGCCTTAATCAAGAATAAATGCGAAGTAAAAAAATATGGGCCATTAATAGAATAGCTTGTTTTCCAGCTAATTAATTACCATTCATTTGTCAACACAACTTTACCAATGGCCATATTAGATTCCAGTAAGGTATGTGCTTCCATGACTTGATCAAAATTAAAAAGCCTTTCATCGATTAGAGGTTGTAGTTTTCCTTCTTCCACAAGTTTTGTTACTTCTCGTAATATCTCCCCATATTCCTGCCTTTTTTCCTTATCAATTATTTTTAAAAGCATAAAAGTGACATGTAAAGATAATGCCTTGGCATGGAGAGGAGACAAATCATGTGTCGAGCGAGCTCCGATTGCTAATACAGTTCCGTATGTGGCAGAAGCCTGGAACGACCGATCGAGGTTTTCACCGCCGACTGTATCAAACACAATGTCAAATCCTTTTCCATCTGTATGTTCCTTTACGTACTCCTCCACAGATTGTTCGCGATAATTAATGGACACATCTGCCCCTAAGCATTTTCCAATATTTAACTTTATCTCAGATGAAGCGGTTGTATATACTTTTGCGCCTGCGAGCTTGGCCAGTTGTATTCCCACATGACCTACTCCACCTGTGGCTGCGTGGATAAGTACCGTTTGTCCGCTTTGAACATTTGCCCGCTTATAAAGAGACTCCCACGCAGTAATTGTTACTAAAGGAAGTGCCGCTGCTTGTGCCATCGTTATATTTTTTGGTTTATGAGCTAGAAGTTGTACATCCGCTAGCATATATTCTGCAAGGGCACCACTTGTTCCTTTTACACCACCTGCGCAACCATAGACTTCGTCACCAGCCTTAAACTCTGTTACATCTTCTCCGACATCTACAACAACTCCTGCTACATCACTATGTAACACAGCGGGAAATTCTGGAGCAACTGCAGGTACGGCTCCACTGCGAATCTTTGTATCGATTGGATTTACACTCGTTGCCTTTACATGAATGACAACATGCCCAGGAATTGGGTCAGGTTTAGGAACCTCAGCAAGCTCAAAAACAGCTGGGTCTCCAAATCTTTTAATCACTTGTGCTTTCATTTGTATCACACTCCTTTAATATAATTTTACAGTAAGTTGGTAGATATCAAAATAATAAGAATATTTTAATTGCATTTTTCAATTAAATACTAATTTATATCGTTTATTTCCAAAGACAAATCCTTTTTATATAATAAAAACCTTTTTTCCGACAATGTACTTGTAACTGATGCTTGGAGAGCCTACAAAACTTATGTCAAAGAAAAAAAAAGGATTGGATCATTACCGAAATCAAGACAGATGATGGGAAGTACGTTTTAAAGGCTTATATTATATATAAAATGTGAACAACTTTCATTCTCGAATGACAAAATGGCTTGACCGTTTTAAAGGTCTTCTTGTTTATACATAGTCGTTGTAACGAAAACACAAAGCAACACATTAAAGTATTTCTGCTAACATCATTTGTATTTGAAAGGACAGTGATTAATGATAGTTTACGGGAGTCCAAATTTTGGGTCAGTTGAACCAATAAATAGTAACTATGAGGTGTTAAAATGCAGTTTAATGAGTTTATGCACAAAAATTACCCCAATTTAGAGCTTAGACCACCTTTATTTTATAGTTGGGATATTGGGATTCGTTTTGAACTTGGTGTAGAGTGGAAAAGGGATTATGATTATCCAAACAACCCCTATATATTGAGGTGTTATAATAGGGCGATTACTTTATTTGAATCCGTACATTCTCCAACAGAAGATATTTTTGTAGTGATGGATGTCAATGATTTTGATAAAGGGAAAAACCTAAAGCATCAGTTAAAGAATTTCTCCCCCTATGTTAACAAATCATTGTAATTAAATTTTATATAGGTAAACGCCTTAAATAAGAGTCTCCTATTTTCATAATTTAACAGAACCATTCGAATAACAGAAAGGCATCCCTGATTATATTTATCATGTTAAATAGTTTAATAATCCATCTAAAGAATGGACGAATGATCTGCTGATAGATTACTTGGCAAAATCTAGTTAACAATCGAAAAAACTATGAATCACATCCCAACTAATATGTAATCCATAGTTCATTCATTAAAGCAGTTTGGCTTCGTCATTTACTCTTATACTGTCAATTATTTGGGCTATATTTTCCTTCCGCGAAAGAGAACACCCCACTGTCTTCTACAGCATGACTGGCAAACCACACGTCGGGGTAATGATTCATCAGTTGATTATTGATCTAGCTCAACAAAATAGTGCAGTTTACCCTAACTGGCGTTTAAATTGCTTGCTAGCGAAGAAGTAGGCGATAACCATGATGCCAACGCACCAAGTAAGCGCGATCCAGATATCATTGCCAACATCCCCTTTATATAAGAGAGCTCGAATCGCATTCACGATTGAAGTCACTGGCTGATTCTCAGCGAATGCACGGACAATTTTAGGCATAGTTTCGGTAGGGACAAAGGCCGAACTGATAAACGGCAGAAAAATTAGCGGGTACGAATAGGCTGTCGCTCCTTCCATAGACTTCGCTTTCAATCCGGGAATGACAGCCAGCCAAGTTAGAGCTAGTGTAAATAGCCCAAGTATTCCAGCTACCGCGAGCCAATGCAGAATATCAGCGTTGGAACGGAAGCCCATCAAGAGTGCGACGAGGATAACCACCACGACTGTAAGTGCATTGGAAACAAGCGAAGTTAACACGTGACCCCATAATACCGACGAGCGCTTAATTGGCATAGTAATGAAACGTGCCATCAGCCCGCTCTTTACATCCGTAAACAACCGTAGGGACGTATATGCGACGCCGGAAGCGATAGCCATCAACAAAATTCCTGGCAATAGATAATTGACGTAGTTGTCCGTGCCTGACTTTATGGCGCCACCAAATACGTAGACAAACAGCAGCATCATCATAATCGGTGTAATCGCCACCGTGATAATTGTATCCGGGCTCCGCATGATATTGCGCATTAAACGTCCTAGTAATACCCCTGTTTTGCTTTTCATTTACATTTCCTCCTTTTTGCCGATGATTGCAAGGAAAATTTCCTCCAATGTCGGCTGCTTTTCAATGAACTCTACTTTAGCTGGCGGGAACATTTCTTTGAGTTCGGTAAGGGTACCGGTCGTGATAATTTTTCCATCATGCAGAATTGCGATACGATCCGCCAATTGTTCCGCTTCCTCCAGATACTGGGTCGTCAGCAAGATGGTTGTGCCTCCGTTGGCAAGTTTCTTGACTGTATCCCAGACTTCAATCCGTGCTTCGGGATCAAGCCCTGTCGTCGGTTCGTCGAGAAAAATGACTGCTGGCTTTCCGATCAGGCTCATGGCAATGTCAATACGACGCTTCATCCCACCGGAATATTGGTCCACCCTTCGATTGGCCGCATCCGTCATGCTGAATCTTTCGAGAAGATTGTCTGCAACTTGTGCGGCGTTGGCAACTCCTCGCAATTGGGCGATCATCATCAGGTTTTCCCGACCGGTAAGCATGCCATCTAAAGCTGCGAACTGCCCTGTTAAACTAATGCTCTGGCGAACCTGATCCGGTTGACGCTGAACGTTAAAGCCGCAAATACTTACTTCACCACAATCAGGCTTCAACAGTGTCGAGAGGATGTTGACCGTCGTCGTCTTGCCCGCTCCATTTGAGCCAAGCAGAGCGAAAATTTCGCCAGGCCGCACCTCAAAATCCACCCCCTTTAAAACTTCTTTATCTTTAAAGGATTTTTTTAACGCTTTTACAGAAATCGCTACATGACCCATACTTTTCTCCTCCTTTTAAAAAGATCCTTTTAAACGTAGATTACTTTAATCCCCTACTTAGTCTCACTAATATTCTGTAATACTTAGTACTAAATGAAAAATATAACTGAATAACGAAGGTGGCAATTTACATTTATAACCAGCTATTCAGTCGGTATTATTTATGAGTTTATTTTTTTCCCAAGTGCTTCAAGATACTTTCATTCAAATCTTCACGATACTTGGCAAAGTAGGTTTTTGCGTTTGCCACTAGCTCGTCAGCAAAGGACGCCACGTCATCTCCCGTGATTTCAAGCACTTGTCTGCCTTCTGCTGCACCTGCTTCGAACAAATCGATTAATTCATACTGTATGTGTAACATATCCATCCCGTTGCCCGCTGTGAATTTCCACATATAGTTTTGAATTTTCTTAAATACATACTGATAGTCCTCTGGCATGGCTTCAACACGTGCCATCATCATCTTGTATTCTTTTTTATCACCAATCATTTTTTTGAACATTTCCATCATGTTATTTTCCTCCTTTTTTATAAAGCTAAACAAGACACACCAAAAATATCGGATGGAATATCTTATGAAGCTAGGTCGACTTCAAGACATTAATTTTTGATGATACAAAATCCCATTTTTCCCAAAACAATTCAAGTTCCTTGCGTCCAGCCTCATTAAGCGTGTAAAACTTGCGGGGCGGCCCCATATCTGACGGTTTCTTTTCAATGTTTACAAGTTTTTTCTTTTCTAATCGTACGAGGATGGTGTAGACCGTCCCTTCCACGACTTCTGTAAACCCAAGATCGTTCAGGCGGCGGGTAATCTCGTAGCCATAGGTTTCATGGCGGCTTATGATTTCCAAGACGCAGCCTTCAAGCGAACCCTTCAGCATTTCAGTTAAATTTTCCATGCTCTATGCCACCTCTATTTAGTCTGACTTATATTCAGTATCACATAGTACTGAAGCAAAATTTTTTCTGAATAGCTTTGTAAAATTCCACTATTCAGTACTACTAATTACAAGTACATCGTATCACCGAGTAGAAAGGATGTCAACAATATTTCTTAAAAATAGTTTGATACCCATATTGATGGCTATGCAACACCTTTACAAATCAATATTGTATCTATGCAAATAATTCGTACAAAGGTTTTGAAAAACATTTATATAGCTTAAAATCACCTTTATTCCTTCGTCCAGTAATGGAATAATTTTCGAATTGGCGCTTTATCCTTTGCGGTTGAACCATGTCATCAAACAATGAAGATTCTTTCAATAGGCTTTAACCTGCCCAGTTTGGCCGATAAAAAAAGGAGGTGTTGCAACTTCGTCTGTTGTTACATATGTCCCCCCTCTAATTGAACAAGATAATGATTTATTTTTTTGATATGTGCAATAGAATTCAAGATTATTGCTGAATTTCTCGGATTGAACCTAATACGATATTGTATCCATCAGGGTCTTTTATACAGGTATTTTTATCCTCCCACGAGCCGTGTACACATATAAATGGCTCGACTGCAATCTCCCCCCCTTTTCCTCGAACTTCATCAACTAGAGAGTCCAAGTCATCCCAACTAACGTGAATATACGTGTCCCATCCAAATTCAGGACCTTCCCAATCCGTAGGATAATCTAAACGCTTTTTGGCTACAGCGTTTGGTCGTACATCTTCTGGGGAGATTGACTGTTGAAGAATGATAATCATTCCGTCTCGTTCTGCATGCCCCCAACCATCAATTTTACATCCTAATACATCACGGTAGTATTCCTGAGATTTTTTTAAATCAGAGACTAGTCGTACTTGAATGGTTTGCCCAAATTTCCCTTTCCTTTGTTGTTTATATTCCACCTTTCCTCACTCCTATCAATTTATCTTTTGACTATTCAGCTAATTAATAAATGATTCTATAAACTTCAATAACTTCCTCCTTTGCTTTTGAAATAATTATTCGAAAATCACTAGTCAATTTAAACTTAACCAACAATTAGTTAAGAAAAGCTGATAATCCTCTGTGGATCTAAACTCTTGCTAATGAGGTTAATAACAACTTTTATAAAAGTTATTAAAATTTATAGATGTTTCAGCAAACTTATTTGTTCTAGAATTCGCTTACTTCTAATAGGAACTGTAAATTTCTTAAATACAAATGGATGCTATTTAACTACTCCATTTTCCAGAAAAATAATAGACCGTATATTGAACACAACTTACACTTATTGTTAATACACATAAAAGCTATTAAGTATAGAATATAATGGTTTGTGTTCTCTATTCTGCCAAACTAGCAGTTACTTCAACGAGAAAAAAACTCCTTAGTAATAATCATAAGGCTATTTCCATACAGTAAATATTTATTTTAAATAAGAACTAAGACATTAACATTGAAAAAATCTTATATTTAGTCGAAAAAAAGGAGGTGTTGCAGCTTCGTCTGTTGTTACATATGTCCCCCCCCCTCTAATTGAACAAGATAATGATTTATTTTTTTGATATGTGCAATAGAATTCAAGATTATTGCTGAATTTCTCGCATTGAACCTAATACGATATTGTATCCATCGGGGTCTTTTATACAGGCATTTTTAAACTCCCAATTGCCGTGTGCACCTATAAATGGCTCGACTGCAATCTCTCCCCCTTTTCCTCGAACTTCTTCAACTAGAGTGTCCTGGTCATCCCAACTAACATGAATATACGTGTCCCATCCAAAATCAGGACCTTCCCAATCCGTAGGATAATCTAAACGCTTTTTGGCTACAGCGTTTGGTCGTACATCTTCTGGGGAGATTGACTGTTGAAGAATGATAATCATTCCGTCTCGTTCTGCGTGCCCCCAACCATCAATTTTACATCCTAATACATCACGGTAGTATTCCTGAGATTTTTTTAAATCGGAGACTAATCGTACTTGAATGGTTTTCCCTAATTTCCCTTTAATTTGTTGTTTATGTTCCACCTTTTCTCACCCCTATTATTTTTTTGACTATTTCGCCAATTAATCAATAATTTCTATATACTTCAATAATTTCCTCCTAGGTTTTGTAATTGTTATTCGACATTCACTAGCCAAAATTAGTTGAACTGCCATTTAATTCAATTAAAATCTGAAGAACCTCTGTGAATCTATAACTCTTCTTAGAAAGTAGAATTTATCTAGGGCATTACTATTAAGCAGTTTAATAAACACCTAATATTGATATTCATACCTACAAATAACATAGTTTGTGTTCTCTACTCTGCTAAACTACTTGTTACATCGTTGAGATAAAACTCCTCCGTAGTAGAAATAATAGACTAGATACAAGTAAAAACAAAGAAATTAAATATTCAAAAAATATAATTTTCAGTTACAATAAAACATAGATGATTGTAATTAGTTTGGAATAGAGGTGAATCATTATGTATTGGACTCCATTATTCGAAAATGATGTACCAGTAGTCTTCTTCTTCTCTTAATGGAGGGAAAATGACTACATCTCTCCGTTAAGGGTTTTTTTGACCTAAATAAATAACGGAGGGTATAAAAAATGAAAAACACCTTACTAGGTTCACTATATTTAATTTTAGCGTCCAGTATTTGGGGCGGTATGTACGTGGTTGTGAAGGTTGTAGTATCAGTGATACCACCACTTGAACTTGTGTGGCTACGGTATATAGTGGCTATTTTTGCATTAATCCTTATCGGTTTGATTACTAGACAAAAATGGAGGATAGAAAAACGTTATTTCTTACTAATTATAGCTATTGGGGTAATAGGGAATACAATATCAATTGTTGCTCAGGAAACTGGTACGATGCTTTCTACAGCACAAATGGGAGCTATAATAACTTCTTCTACACCAGCATTTATGGTGATTTTTGCTCGCTTGATCTTAAAAGAACGTTTGACTATTAAAAAGGGAATCTCTGTTTGCTTAGCTACAGTAGGAGTTATCCTCATAGTTGGAATTGGGGATATGAATATGTCCAGTACACTAGGTGGTGTTTCCCTTGTTATTGCAGCTTTAACATGGGCACTTATGTCTGTTTTAGTAAAACGTATTCCAAGTGATTATTCGCAAATAGTTGTAACAACTTATTCCATTTTAGTAGCATTAATTATCTTAACACCTTTTGTTTTACCAAGATTGCATCAAATAAATCCATCTCAATTGACCCACACAACTATTTGGGGAGGACTCATATATTTGGGAGTTATTTCAACAGCAGGGGGTTTTCTACTTTGGAATCGTGGATTACAAATGCTTAATGCCTCCAGTGGAGGAATTTACTTTTTCTTCCAACCAATGGTTGGAGCATTATTAGGATGGTTAATACTCGGTGAGACAATTAATATAACTTTTTGGATAGGTTCGTTTTTTATCCTCTTAGGGGTCTTAATAGTAATTAAAGATAGACCACAGTGATTCAAACTCACAACTTTAGGGGGAACCTTACCATGATGTTAGATTTGCCTTACTCTTACAAGTTTAGTGAGACTAACAGCAAGCTATTTTGCATTTTCTAATTGATATATAATAGTGTGAGGAAATTTTATACTAGCGGAGGGTAATGAAATGAAGATCTTGTTTGATGAAACATACACTTCAAATGACGGAAAATATACAAGCAGGAATATTTGGTATGGATATGCTGATATATCTGTTGATGGTCAGCATGGAAAAACCATTAAGCTTAATGAAGATTTTATGGTCCAATTATGCGAATTAATAAAAAATGACTTATCTAAAAATGCAGAAAATGTGCCTACTCAAACTAACTGGTATTTCTATGGAAGTACTGTAACTAAGGACGCTATTGGAGACAATATCCGCCCAACAATTATGGTTCGTGAGAAGTCTGGCGAGTTTATAACTAATTTTAATATCAGTGACCACGATTTTGCTGTAAATATTGATGCTATTCTGTTGTTTAAGGCGGATTTTGAAAAACGTTTAGCAAGTCATTGATGAATAATATCAGTATAAGCATATTCAAACTATTATAAGGAATGATTTCATAATGAAATCATTCTTCTTTTTCATGCGGTGGTAGTCTTTTTGTGTGGAGGAGAAGGTAATTTAATAATAAAGATTGTGAATACTAGCACTTAAATTAACCTACCCCTTTTGTCGAATAAGAAAAAAGAGCTGTGATCTAGTTTAAATACATTTCTTTACAATCTACTTCGTTAAAAATATCGATGCTATATTAAGCATCGCACTAATCAAGTACGGGTTTACTGAATACGTATTTACCTACTGTTACTTGAGTACAATAACTCAAGGTCTACAATTTATTTCAAAAAAAATTATTTCTTTAAAAACGTTTTAACCCCTTCATTGACAATTTCATGCTGTTCGATGGATAAGCCATGTCCCGCATTTGGTATCATTTGAGTCTTTAGATTTGGCATAAGTCTTTTAGCTCTTTCAAGCATTTTTGGTTGGGTTATAGATAGTTTCGTGTTCTGCAACTAGTAAGAATGTCTCGACGGTTAGATTTTGAAGTTCTTCATCTGCAAACACAGTAGGAACAATACGTATACATGGTACACATTTCATACCAGATACGATAAATTGGCGGAACAGAGTCTCCGCTCGTTCGTCCGGTTGAAAAAACGGACTGACAAACCATTCTATTTCTCTCATAATACGAGTTTCTGTTAAATTCAATATAGATTTAGTAATCCTATCCGCTATTACTGTATTACCTATGTGATCAATTCGTTTTTTCTGAATGGGTTTTAAAAATATTTCTTTTCTATCACCTAAATTACCTTCTTCAGCTAACCTAACCCTTTTGTGAAAGAACAACTAATTGCCATACAATGAAAATAACTTCATTATAAAGGAAGCATCGAGTTTGAAGTTGAGAAAGAAAACTAAGGCCCGACCATTATTAGGAGGTAGAGAATGTACAACGATTGTAAATGATTATCTCCCCTAAAAATAATAGATAGCCTAGAATCAACCTTCTCTTATGTTAAGCATAAAAATTTTTGTATTTTCTTTAATTTATGTCACAAATCCTAAAGCCCAGTTGTCTTATTATAGAGATCATATTTTTGTATTCAATATATTTAGGAGGTTTATTTATGAAGATATTGCTTGCTGGATCTACAGGTGTAATTGGAAAAATGGTAATTCCTTTTTTAATACAAGAAGGGCATGATATATTTGGGATGATTCGATCAGAAAAGCATGTTAAATCAATGGAAGAGTTAGGAGTTAAACCAGTAATTGCAGATGCATTTGATCGAGATAGTGTTTATGCAGCATTAATTGAAACCCAGCCTGATGTTGTTATGCATCAACTCACCGCACTAAATAGTGGCGATATAGACGATAATTCAAAAATAAGGAAAGAGGGAACACGAAACCTCGTAGATGCAGCTAATCACGTTGGAGTGAAAAAAATGGTGGCCCAAAGTATTTCATGGGCATATGAACCTGGAAATACACTAGCTACAGAAGAAACACCATTAGATATTAATGCCCCATTACCTCGTAAAAAAACGATTGATGGTGTCATTGCTTTAGAAGAAAAAGTAAAAGAAATGCCTGAGTTCATTATACTTCGCTATGGTACATTCTATGGTCCTGGAACGTGGTATTCAAGAAACGGTAAAATTGCTAAACAATTGCATAAACAGGAGTTATACGCAACAAATGGGATCACATCCTTTATCCACGTAAAAGACGCAGCGAAAGCAGCTGTATTAGCTTTAAATTGGCCATCAGGAACTGTCAACATTGTAGATGATGAACCTGTAAAAGGCACGATATGGCTTCCCTATTTTGCTAGAATGATTGGGGCTCCCCTTCCTTATATAAAAGACATACATAATTCCTGGGAACGTGGAGCATCAAATTGTAAAGCAAAAAAACAATATGGCTGGGAGCCTATGTATGCTTCATGGACTAAAGGATTCGACATGTTACATTAATATTGTATATAGAAAGTAAATAATACGTTGAACATAATAAGAAGGCAATATTAATAATAATAAATAAAAAATATGATTTTTATTTTTATATTCTAACCTGACTTTTTACTTCTTGTTTTATATCGTTTATTCTTGTTCTATTAACATAGGATATAACCGTACGTTTTTTTAATAAATTACTAAAAATGTAGGTGAAGCATTTCTTTGAGCTTTACCTTATGCTTACATTTTCCAAAGATGACCTACCGCTCATGCTAATCATTAATTTTGTAGAAAAATGAAAGAAAAAAATTCAAAACATATAAGATGTATATAGAAAATGACAATACCACGGTTATAACGTTTCAGATGGAAGGGATAGTCATGTTAATCAGTCAATTCAATATAGAAGAATTATATAAAGAATATAAAGATTATTGTCTTACGATAGCGTACTGTTTACTTGGTTCAATAACAGATGCTGAAGATATTGTTCAAGATACTTTTTTAAAAATTAAAGAACATGAAAACAAAGATAAAAAAATTACTAATATGAAGGCTTATATAAACAAAATGATTGTTAATCGCTGCAAAAACGAACTGAAATCAAGTAGAAAAAAGAAAGAAGCATATATCGGAACTTGGTTACCTGAGCCTTTACTACAAGAATTCAATGGTGAACCCGTAGAGAATCTAATTCAGTCGGATCAACTAAGCTATTCATATATGGTTCTTATGGAGAACCTTTCACCTCGAGAAAGGATAGCCTACGTACTACGAAATGCCCTAGGGCTTAGACATGGCGAAATTGCCGAAATTCTAAAAACTTCTACAGTTAATAGCCGTAAAATATTAAGTAGAGCGCAAATTAAAATAGGAATAAAAAGTGAAAAAGACTTGACTATCAATCTACAGAAATATTTTATAGATCAATTTATATTGGCATTAAATAAAGGGGATATTCAAAAATTAACCAATTTGTTATCTAATGATGTACTTTTCACTGCTGATGGAGGTGGAAAGGTAAGGACAGCAATCAATGTTATCAAAGGTAAAAAACGAGTATTAGCACTTATTACAGGGATTTCAAAGAAATTTTTCTCCGGAAAAAATGCTAATGTAGCTATAATAAATAATCAATTGGGTATCGTAGTCACTGAAAATAGAAAAATTATTGGCGCCTTTTGTTTTGACTGGGATTCACCAACCCAATCGATAAATAAAATATTCTACATAGTAAATCCAGATAAGTTAAAACGTAATCCTGTTTAAGTATGAGGTGATGTTACCCGACTATTCTTTTCAAAGAGTTGTCTGTATATATGGTATTAAACTGCATCTTTACTAGAATAAGAAAAAAAGCAACCCTTATTAAAGGAAAGCCCCTTTTGTTTAGATACATTTTTTTTCACTTACTTTTTTTATATGGAAAAAGCGTGTGCAGATTACACACGCTTTTCAAGGATTCAACATTTTAATAAAGCAAAAATACTTATGTGAGGAAGAATATTAAATATCAAGTTTACGAGTACGGATCCATTTCACTTTCTCAGTATCCTATAATAAAAGATCAAGCTTTCTTTCGTAACTAAGGTACCGATTTTCACAAAATATCTTCTTGGCTTAAATCAAAGTCAACAATATTTAAGTTCTAAATTTTAATTAAGGCTGTCTTCGTATAGTTTGTTGCATTTGTAATAGCCCAACTGCCAACTTTTAAGCGATAAGTTTGTAGCTCTTTTCTTAGTGAAATAAAAGGTGTAACAGTCTTCAGCCGAGAGTTATTTATTAAAAATTTACTTAAATAGCAACAATGTTTGAGAAAGGAACCTTATTTGAAAAGCCAACTAATTTTAAATACCTTATTTTTTCGGCCAAAAATGAGGAGGTACATAATGGACCATTGTATTACATATTATTGCCCAATGTTCTTCATTAAGACTTTTTACGGTGTTCTCTGGCGCAACTTTAATTGCAGCCCTAACTTTTTTCGCTTGCGGTGCTGTAAAAATACTTCTTAAGAAATCATTAACAGGCACAGTTGAATATTTTAATCCGTACGCTAATAGCGAGTGCAACGTTTTCACATATTTATAAGAAATTAACGATTCCTTCTTTCTCACAATCGAAACCATTGCTGTATCAACTCTTGGTGGTGGAGAAAAATGATCTTTAGAAATTCCCCTTTCGATTCTTATGTCAAACCACATTCTCCATGCCATCACATACCAATCTTTAACGGATTTAGATGTAAATCGTTTGGCTGCTCCTTTTTCCATAATAATTACCGCGCTTTGAATACTATTCTTAGGATCATTTAGAAGCATTTTCATAATATCAGTTGTAATGGCAAATGGAATATTAGAAACAACTACAAACGGCTCACGAGGTAACTTTATTTTCAATATGTCCTTTTGAATCACTATTGTATTTTGCAACCCTAATGATTCTAATTTTTTTATAAACCTTGAATCATACTCGATTGCCCATACTTTTCTGGCTTTCTCATTCAAAACAGTCGTTAATGCTCCTTTCCCTGCCCCTAGCTCTAAAACAAGATGTTTATTGGATATTTTAGCTGTCTTAACAATATCAGTTAATAATTTTTTATTGTGTATGAGATGTTGCCCATTAAAATTAGGCGGCTCCCCATTGTTGAAATTTCTATATTTATGTTTATTGGATTTTTTTGTCATTAAAAATCGTTCCCTTCACTTGTTAATAACGATCTTAATTACCAAAAAAAGACACAGACGTGGCGTCTGTGTCTAAAAAAGTAAACGGTAGGTACCCAAAAGATGAACCCTTTTTAAATTGAAGAGAATGTGTGAATGCTGAAATAAACCTTCCTATTAATATAAAAAGAAGGCAGACTAAGTCTGCCTAACTTCTGGAAAGATATATTCTAATCCGATGAAGGTTATAAAAATGGGCAGACTACTCCCGTTTACTCTGTATTTGGTAACAGAGCCTTTGAACATATTAAATTACTTGTTCAAAGCACGGAAACGTAGTCTTATTGAAGCTGGCATTTTTATAACCCTCCTTATATAGTAATTTAAATATAAAGTATTGCACTTAAAAAATCAATAATAATAAAATTCTGTTTAATTGCATTTTTTCACAACACCATCAGTCTAAAAAATTCAACTTAAAAAGCGTTAATCTTTCTGAACTCCACCCTAAATAGTAGAACGAATCTAACATTTTGGGGGGAGTCATCTCGATTAACGCAACCGTTTGTTTAAGTACAAAATTCACAAACTTATTTCTAAATAAGATATCGAAACAGTTTAATCTTATTTGATTTAAACAAGCGTTGTTATAGAACTCATCCTGTCTAACAATACCAACAACTCATTATAAGCAGATAAAGTTTCCTTATCCTCAACTTCATATCCAGATTTAAAAAATTTAATATCTCCTGTACCATCATTCATTTGATTGTTTGCCTCAAGAACTCGTTTTAAGTTCTTTGCAGTTCCAATACTTCCAGAAATAATGTCCACATCTTTAGGAAATATTTTCTTTATACTATTTTCAAAATATGGGAAATGGGTACAACCAAGAACAACCGTTCCAAATTGCTTTAAATCAAACGAGGATAGTTGTTCTTTTAAATATGGTACAACTTTTTCTTCCTTAAATTCAAAATTCTCAGCGAATTCTACAAGACCAGGAAGAGGTAGACTTTCAACAATATCATGATGGTCAATCCTTTTCACAAGGTTATGAAACTTTTCCTCTCTGAGAGTCAAACTAGTTGCCAACACTAGTACCTTTTTTCGTTTTCCCTCACAGTTTTCAACAGCTGGTTTTACAGCTGGTTCTATACCCAAAATTGGAAAATCATACTTTTGACGAAGGTCATCCACTGCAATACTAGTTGCAGTATTACAAGCAATGACTAATGCTTTGATACCTTGATTAGCCATAAAGTCAACGGCATTAAAAATATATTCTCTTACTTCTTCTTTTGGTTTTTCACCATATGGAACGTGTAAGGTATCTGCATAAAATATATAATCTTCATTCGGTAAAAACCTCAATGCTTGATGAAGGACAGTAATTCCACCTATTCCAGAATCAAAAAAACCTATTCTCACTATTTTCACTCTTCTCTTAATTAATGCTATAAATCACTTATTTATCATACCATTATATTGTTAGACATACCTTGATTCTTATGAACTAAATTTCATTCTGCCACTTACTATATAAGTTTTAACTCTTGAAGTAAAATTGGAATTATATTCGTTTTATTCATCATCTTGTCGTTTTGTTCGCAGATTATAGATATAAACTATTAGAATAAGACCGCAAATAAATAGTATTACACCCATAATTACACCATTGATTAAAGTAAAGCCATCAGTGAGTGAAACGAAGAATCTAATAGCAATTGAAATTAAAATAAGTACAACCAATGAAAAACGCAGACTTTTTTGTGGGCTAATTTTATTACTTTCATGATCTGCACTAATACTCATTGATAAATATGCGGAAATAACTGTGGTTATCAAAAAAACAAGCCATAAGGGATTCTCTCTCATTCCTTCTACGCCTTTTGTCACTAAGTCATTTCCTAAAATCCCAAGAATACCAATAGTTTGTATGAAATATGCAATACGGATGTTTTTTAGATTTTGTAATATTAAACGTTCATCTGTAATTTTTTCCATTTTTATTCCTCCTCCTTATCTACCCAAAATACTTCATCTATTGGATTTACAACGATAAGAGCGCACTCATTTTTAAAGCCAGATTTCTCTAAAAATATAAGGAAATCTGGCATTTTGGGCTATCACAACTATAAAAGAGTGAATTGTTCAATCCTCTCTTTTATATGGTGTTACCATAGATTAATAGTTTATTTTCGTTCCAAAATACAACGAATCATTGTTCATAGCCTCTGTTAAGTTTTCTCTCAAACTTACTAACCATTCTGGCTCATTGTTCCATTTTTCTTCTACTGATCTTAATACACGTACATACCCATATAAATTAGCAAACCGCCTACATGCTGGTATTATTAACATCATATCCTCTGAAATCTCAAATTCTGTCCGATAGCCGTTCAAAAAGCATTGTTTTTTCTGCTGAATCATCTCTGGTGGGATACAATCTTGCAAACTATCAAGTGATTGCTCGATATCCATCACAAACCAGTGATACATAGCATCGTCAAAATCAATAATATTACAAGATTTCGACTTTTCATTATAAAACACATTATCATACTCAAAATCATAATGAATCAGTCCAAAATTGTTATTTGTCATAGGAATTGAGTCAAAATAATCTTGTAATAACATAGTTTCCTGTATAGCCAATTTTTCATCTGGAAAATCAACTAGAATCGTATGAATCCAATTTAACACGTCTTTATATGACCACCGCTTGTTACTAGAGGGTTTATACACACTAGATAACTGATGGAGTTTTCCTAATGCTTTTCCATAACTGAAAATAACTTTATCACTTAAATCAGTTTTGTTGATCTGCACACCTGCAACACGTTTAAATACGGTAGCAAAGTAATCGCCCCATGGAGTTTGTATTTCGACAAGCTCCTCACCATTTTTTGATTCAACCGTTTCTAAAACTCCATATTGCTTGGAACGAAGGTAAGAAATAAAATCCAGTTCTGCTAAAATATTTTCTTCGTATTTTTCTGTTTTTGGAGCGAATCTTAAAAGTTGTGTCTTACCTTTGGCTTGAAATGGATAAATAGCATTTGAAGATATTCTGTAATATTTAAACATATCAAGAGACTGTTTATCATATTCCCAATTTCTCAACAACATTTCTGCTAAATCCACATTGTTAAAAAGATATTTTAATTTCAACATTAGCATACAACTCCTATTGTTCTTTTTATTGTATAGCATCATTTTTTGTTTAATTTTTTCTTGAAATCTCTTCTCCTAGTATTTAATCTTTGCAATTCTGCTAACTGTTTTTTATAACTATTTAATCTGCTTTGACTTAACCTTTTATCATTTATTGCTTTTTGTATGGCACAGCCCGGTTCTTCCCGGTGTTGACAATTGTTAAATTTACAATCGTAACTCAATTGTTTGATTTCCTCAAAACTTTGTTCAAGAACCTCTTCATCTCCCCAAAGTTGCAATTCTCTTACCCCGGGAGTATCAATAATTATGCCGCCTGTTTGAAGGAAAATAAGTTCACTATTAATTGTTGTATGTTTTCCTTTCCCCGTAGACTTACTAATGGACTGTGTTTTTCGTTTTCCATCACCTACTAAAAAGTTAGTTATTGTTGATTTTCCAACTCCTGAAGATCCAAGAAAAATAACTGTCTTTCCACATGTTAAGTATTTAAAGAAAACATCCATATTTACATTTTTTTCAGCACTTACAGAATAAACGGGAACCTTATCTGCTACTTCTTTAATTTGGTTTATATATTCTTCAACATTTGAACATAAGTCTACTTTGTTTAGTATAATTACTGGTTCTATTCCACTGTTATATACCAAAGTCAAAAATCTTTCTACTCGACGAATTTCAAAATTATTATCTAATCCAATAACAATAAATGCTGTATTAATGTTTGAAGCGATTACTTGTTCCTCTGTTTTTCCCCCTTCAATCATACCCTTTTTAAATTTTCTCCCTCCAGAGATAGGAAGCTTCCTTACATAAGCATTCTCTCTTGGCAAAATAGCATGAATGAGAGCTTGATTATCATTTTCTTTCATTTCATACACGACCCAATCTCCAACTGCCGGGAAATCTTTATTGAATTGAGCCTTAAACCTAAATTTACCTGTTATGTTAGCTGTAAGTGTATTCCCTTCAACTATAATTAAAAAATTGTCCTTGTTTTTGGATATAATCCTACCTGATTTAAGACCTTTTTGTTTAAAAGATTTAAAGCATTCCTCAAAAGTAGCATTCCAACCTTGTGAATGTAGTTCCATTAAAAATTGCCTCCAGTTATAAATTTTGCGAAAATAACTGGAAATTATATTTAAAGATCCTTTATTTACATACGAAAATAGATAATAAAAAAAGCCACAGGGTATATAAAATAACCCTGTGGCTGTATATTCCGTTCTTTTACAAAGCCAATTATTTCTACTATCATGCTCTTTTTAACAATCGTTCATAAACTCAATTTATTTAATCCGCATGAGTGAGAGGCAATAAATATAATTTCCAAGGTTATCTTCATTAAATTAGTCATTGCTTCATCTCACTCCCTTCAGTAATTGTAAGAAAATTTTACCATTTTATAATTGGTAAATCAATAGGTTTATATGTCCAATAGCAAATATTTTTAAAAGAAAGAAAACTTCATAATGTAAATTTTCATTTCGTTGACCATAATTAAAAATTTTTCTGTTCTGTTGACTTCCTATAGAATGCAGCTCTTAATAGAAGTTTCTCTATTATTACAGAATATTTTATGTACTATCTACTTGTATCCTCGTTTATAACAATACTATAAGAAATATTAAGATTATCCCATACCCAAGCATGCAAAATTTCATCTATACCTTTTTGCAATGCTTTATCGTCCATACCCTCATTAATACCTAATTTTTCAAAGGTGAATGTCTCTGTCGCCTCTGTACCTTCATACTTAGTACTATTAAATGAAAAAGTAACTGTTTTACCCATTTATTAATCTTCTCCTCTTTTAAGAACTTCCAATAATTGAAAGTATTGTTTTTCTTCTTTAAATGGATTGAATTGTATAGGTTATTCAGTTGATAAATATAAAAGTATTATAAATTTATTTTCTCCACCAGCAACAAATTGTAAGTCTATATAGTTACTAAATTCATCCTTAAAACCTAAATTATGTATTTGAGAAGAGATTTCTTTGTTTAGCTTTTTCTCTTCTCTATATGTTTTTAATCCTTGATTATAGGTATCTGTAATCTTATTTGAAGTATAATCTATATCCACAGTAAAGGTTAACTTTTTATTGTTCTTTGGCAAAACTGTGAACCTGTCATATCCAAGTTCGATTACTTACAGGCATTATCATATAAACAACCATTGAGATTAAGCTATTTTTACTCTTTTTGATCGGACATGATTTTGGAGGTATTCACTTATATCTTTCGAGCCATAATCAGTATGTTATGTAAGTCTTTCTGTATTTTTTTATAAAACTCGATTCTGATGAAACCAATGGTTAACCAAAATACATGAATATTGATAAATGTGAAAGAGCTGCAATTATTGATTCTCAGTTATTGCAGCTCTTTTGTTAAATAGTTTAAGAATCACTATACTTTCATAATATTAATGTAAATTTCTAAGCTGCAAACATATACTTACAACCTAAAATCCCTTGAATATTCATAAAGGTTAAAATATTGGATATTCGCGATATCCGCTTTGTACCCCTATCCATTTTACTGTTGTGAATTTCTCCATCGCCCATTCTCCGTTAAAACGACCTATTCCAGAATCTTTTTCTCCACCAAATGGAACGTGAGCTTCATCGTTTACAGATTGATCATTTATATGGATCATACCTGTTTCAATTTTCATAGCTAACTCAGCCCCGTGATGACGGTCTTCTGTGAAAATAGAACCACTTAAGCCGTATTGCGAATCATTGGCAAATTCTACGGCCTCCTTTTCATTTTCTGCTTTTATAATCGCAGCGACTGGACCAAAGATTTCATTTTGAGCAATTGGCATATCATTCGTTACATTTTTTAAAACAGTCGGTTGCATCAAGCATCCTTCGACTTTTCCTCCGTATATGAGCTCTGCACCTTGTTCTATGCTTTCATTCAAGTCTTTTTGAATTCTTAAGATTTGTTCTTTATTGATAACCGGACCTACAAATGTTGACTGATCAGACGGATCGCCATATTTTAATTGACTGACCAATTTTGTAAATTCGTTAACAAAGTCATCATGAATCTCCTGATCCACAATAATTCGATTTAATGCCATACAAATTTGACCTTGATGAAGAAACTTACCAAAGACAGCTGCTTTTGCGGCCCGTTCTATATTGGCATCCTTTAAAACAATCATCACGTTATTTCCGCCCAGTTCAAGTGCAACGTCTTTTAAATTCTTACCTGCATTTTCGCCAATACGTCTACCTACTTCTGTTGAACCAGTGAAAGAAATGAGTTTTGGAATTGGATGAATAACAAATTCATCTCCAATTTCACTCCCTTTTCCAACTACAACATTCACAAGACCTTTCGGGAAACCTGCCTTTTCAAATAGCATTCCAAAAATGAGTCCGGATGTTACAGGTGTATCTGAAGCTGGTTTAATCACAACACTGTTTCCTGTGGCTAATGCTGGTGCAACCGAACGCATCGTTAAATGGAAAGGAAAATTCCAAGGACCGATAACCCCGATAACCCCTTTAGGAATACGATATACTCGATTTTCTTTATTCGGGAAAATGGAAGGAAGGATGCTACCGGCCATTCTAGTTGGGAAAGACATTGATTCCTTCACAACCCCTAATGCGGAATCAAATTCAATTGTGGCCTTTAAGTGAGTACTTCCTGATTCTTTTATCAGCCAATCGACAATCCCATCTTTCTCTTCCATCATTACATCGACAAGTTTTTGAAAATGTCCTTGCTTTTCAGCTACTGTCATATCAGCCCATTTAGGTTGTGCTACTTTAGCTGCTTGAAAGGCTTCATCTAGGTCTTTTTTATTCGCTGATTGTATCGTTACAATTTTTTGTCCTGTGTAAGGATTGATGTTTTCAATGTTTTTTTCGCTTGAACCTAGTTTCCAATTGCCATTAATATATTGTTTTGTGAAATGGTCCATCGTTCGTTTCCTCCTAATGCTAATGGATTTTTAGATCATGTTTGTAATTCATTTTTTATTTTTTCCCCAAATCAGATACTTGATAGATTAACTAATTTTTACAATAAGAGTCCTGTTTCTATTTTGAATTTAACAAACAGCCAAGGCTCTTTTGAAAAAGCCTTGGCTGCTTAGGTATTTCTAGATTTGTTAAAATAAAAGTCTATTCGACTAATTTATGGAGGTCACTTCGAATCAGTTGACCTTTTTCGTTCTATACGGATTAATCTAGAAATGCTTGTTGCAATGCTTCCAGGCCATCTTTGTAGATTCCATGGAACAGATTAATGGCTTCTTCATCACTCACTCCTACAGGAGTGAAACTGCCAGACCACTCTACCAACGAAGATTTTCCGTCAGTATCTTCTTTAACGTGGATGGTAGATAAATAATCAGTTACCGGAAATGGTGCTTGCATTATTGAATAAGTGTAATTACGTTCCTTATGATTGAATACTTCCAAGCGCTCAATAATCGTATCCCCATCTGGGTTTGCCAATTGACGTACGCGTCCACCTTCGCTTACTTTACTGCTTGGGATATAGGGTAACCAGTCTGGAAGTGAGTCAAAGCCCCCGATTAATTGCCATACTTGTTCAGGTGAAGCAGAAATTTTTATCGATGTTGTTGTGTGTGCCATGTTTATTACTCTCCTTATCATTTATTTAACGTCGATTGGTAGTGGTGCATGAGGTGCTACTAGTTTTTGTTCGCGCATTTCTTCCCAGAATGCTGCTGGAATCTCTGTGTTTAATGCAGCTTTGTCTTCTACAATTCTCTCAGGTCGACTAGCACCAGGAATGACAGCAGCAACCGCCGGATTAGCCAATGAAAATTGTAAAGCCGCAGCCTTGATACTGATGTTGTGACGATCAGCAATACTTTTGATTTTTTGAACTTTTGCCATAATTTCTGGTGACGCTTTTTGATATTCGAAGTGAGTACCTCCTGCAAGAACACCTGAGCTATATGGACCACCAACGACAATATCCATACCCTGTTTTACTGCCGAAGGCATTACTCGTTGTAACGCACGCATATCAAGATAATCATAAAATAAGGCTGTTTTCGTATAGTTTGTTGCTATTGTAAAAGCCCAACTGCCGGCAATAAAGAATTTTAGCTGTTCTTATGGAGATTGCAGCTCTTTCTCAGTAAAATGATACGTGTAGCAATCCTTAGTCGAGATTTAATAGTTATAATTTACTTAAATGGCAACAGTCTTTGAGAAAAGAGCCTAAAATAAAAAGCACCTAGATGGTATTAGGTACTTTTAAGTACAGAATGTTCCCTTAGTGTTTTAGAGATTATGTGAAATAAACAATATTATTTGATATAAAAAACAGGATAGACCTTTTTAGGCTATCCAGCATATTTTCACACTAAATAATATTATAAAAAAACACTGTTATAATGGTATCCTACCTCTTAACTTAAGCTCTAAACTTGTGTTAATGCGATATTCAACTTCCCTTGATTTAATAGAATTCTTTCAAAACCAATTCAAGTGCAGACAAAATTAAAACCATACGATTGATTTTAGTTAAAAAATACTGAAAGAGATTATATTTAATGTAATCATTAAATTACTCCATCAACTAACTGTTTCATCGATTTTAATTTTGAAGAAAGCTCCATAAACCATTCTTCATCCCCTGTTAATAATGCTAATTCGATAAGATAAAGGACTTGTTCTTTGTTTATTATCTTTGAATCAGGGAGTTTTTTAACGTGTTTACTTAAAAGAGAAATTGTTTTACCTATAGTGTCTTTGTTATCAGATTTAACAACAACTACTTCAACTACTCTTTCAATTGCTTCAATGTAACCTAGTATTAATTCACCCTCTATTGATTTTCCTCGAACCCAATCTCCTACTTTTAAATGGGGATTACTATTTGACATCATACTTCTTCACCTTCTTAAAAATGATTTTTTTGTACTTAAACGCGTTAAATTATATGAATAAACATTTGAATAATTTCTCATTCCTTAATTACAGCGAACAAGATTTACTGAGTTGAATATACTGTAATATTTTTTATTACATTTAAGTGTTTAAGAACTTGACGGCTATATACAATCAAACCGCTTATCGTTCTTGATTGATAAGATCCACAACTTCCTTCATTGTGTAGTTCTTTAAATATTCACCCAGATGTTCTTCAGCACCTAAGAAAATCGTAAAAAGGACTTTTTGCATATTGGAACCTACAATACACTGATTATTTGATTCAGGACACTTAGGTTGTAAAGCGCCTTCTGAGGTTATCTTATAAATGTGCCATAAATTAACTTCACTTAATTCCAAAGGAAAAATAAACCCGCCACCAGTGCCCTCTTTTGATCGAATAAACCTGTGTTTTTTTAACAAACTTAACACTTTGCGAATGCGTACCGGGTGGACACCTGCACTTTCTGAAATAGCATTACTGGTTGACATCCGGTCTGGCTGTAAAGCTAGAAAAGTTAAACTATGAATGGCAAGTGTAAAATCACTGTTCATTTTTTTCCTCCTAAGATATAAATGGCTAATCATTTTTTACATTGAAAAATAATTTTTTATCACCACGAATATACTGTAATGATAAATATTACAGATTAGTTTGTCAAACGTTTTGATATATGAATAATTTTTAACGCTGAAGAAATAAGCTCCTTTATTTTCATTCAAAGTTTTAAAGATTCCATTGTTTCTTAACTTGTTCTTCTGCCAACTGTCTAATTTTTTCCCATATCGTATCTTTACTTACAATGACATTTGTTTGATAATTTCTATTTTTATAATTAACAGTTACACACACTTCAATCATCTGCTGCCTCCTCCTTTCAAAAAAATTACTTATAAATCAGCTAATTTTTGTAACTCTAAGTTTAAAAATGTTCGAATCGTACGTGGCAAGAATTTGCGAATTTCTTCCTCATTATAGCCAACCTGTAATCTTTTTTCGTCTAAAATAATGGGCCTACGTAACATTTGAGGGTGCTTGATTATTTGATTGTAAAGTTCATTAAGCGATAGCTCATCTATATTTATATTTAATTCCTGAAAAGTTTTGGATTTAGTTGAAATAATTTCAGTAACTCCATCTTCAGTTAAACGAAGGATTGATTTAAGCTCATCAACTGTAATGGACCTTGATATTATATTTCTTTCAATATAATCAATATGATGTTCCTCGAGCCACGCTTTTGCTTTCCGGCATGAACCACAGCTTGGTGTAGTATATAGCATCACCATATTTTTACACACTCCTTTAATATTTTTGTCGAATGTATGCCAGACAGAATCAAATTGGGATGTTGAAATGTATCAAAAAAAATTACAGTTTAAAAACAAAAACACATAATGTTATCTAATCGGCAATGTTTATTTAATCTTAGCTGACCTATTCATTTTTTATTAATATTACTGTATCTACATGATCAGATAAGTTTTATCTCTCACAATTTATTTCCATCGACCTACTGTAACTTTAAACTTTACAGTTAAATTAGTCAACTGTTAAATACTGTTTTCAATCTACCACCTAACCCAACTTCTTATCTTTTATGTGATTTATCCATAAAGTCACTGCCTAATTACTTTTATTTTTGTTTTTCATTTCAAAAAATATCGATTTGAATTTTTCATTCTAATGCGTGCGTTCTTAAAATGCACGACTTTTTGAAAGGGAGTCTTTATCGCCCTGTTTCCCGGAATCATTTCACGAATATAGTTAGGACTTTAACCAAAGGTGGATGAGTATAATTAGATGTTAATTTTCTAATCTAGTTTACCAACTTATCTTTGTATCTAGAGCAAATGTATTCCATATTTTAATCTTGATGATAGTCATAAATGGAAACTATCATTTCAGCAAATAATAAATTTTGAAAGAAAGTATAGTATGAATCGGCGGGCAAATGTTATTATGGGATATATCAATCCTAAAGAAAAGTACGCACTATAAAGTTATTTAGAAACTTAAGAGTAATATAGATGCTTTTTAGTACCTATAAGGAGGAAACAAACATGCAAAAAAAGAAATACAATATTTCTGTTGAAGCGACATTAGAAGTCATCGGTGGAAAGTGGAAATGTGTGATTCTCTGCCATCTAACTCATGGAAAAAAACGAACAAGTGAATTAAAGCGCCTCATGCCAAATATCACTCAAAAAATGCTTACCCAACAGCTACGTGAACTTGAAGAAGATGGAGTCATCAATCGAATTGTGTACAATCAAGTTCCACCCAAAGTAGAATACGAGCTTAGTGAGTATGGACGAAGCTTAGAAGGTATCCTGAATTCACTATGCACATGGGGTGAAAATCATTTAACGAAAGTTTATGGAGATAAATTTTCTGTTTTAGAAGATAGCGTGTTGAATGAACATCTTTAGTGAATGGATTCGGACCTTATGTCCTCTGAGGATTAATTAGTTTGATTAGTGACTCTTTTTATTTAGAGATAACGATTAAGTATGATTGGTTACCCCATTCATCCAGATAATTTTTTACAGGGGGAAATATCCAGATATTGATTGTAAGACAAATAAAGCAGCTGATTCCTTAACAATAGAGGAATCGGCTGTTTTATTTTATTTTCTAATTTCCATAACGTACAATGCAACCCGAAAATTGGAAGTGCATAAACACCAAAAAGTCTGGTAGAAAATGTCCGCAAGATGTATGATAAGGAGTGTGTTCCACTGTAGCAGGTACTTACTTTAAAGTTATATAGGAACTAAAAAGTAATATAGGTACTTTTTAGTTCCTATAAATATTAATTAGGAGGTAAAGTATGTCTACGAAAAAGTATAATATTTCAGTTGAAGCTACACTTGAGGTTATAGGTGGGAAATGGAAGTGTGTAATCCTTTGTCATTTAAAACATGGGAAGAAACGAACATGCGAATTAAAACGTCTTATGCCTGCTATCACACAGAAAATGTTAACTCAACAATTACGTGAATTAGAACAGGATGGAATTATTAACCGGATCATTTATAATGAAGTTCCCCCAAAAGTGGAATATGAGCTTAGTGAATATGGCAAGAGCTTAAATGATATTTTAGACTCTTTATGTTCTTGGGGAGAAACTCATATTGTCAAAAATTATGGTGATCCATCTTCTGTTTTGGAAGATAACATATTAACAACCAAACATTAAAATGGAACAGTCATCTACTTGCTTATCAACTACCTAAAAATAGGACTACAGAATTATCTTTTTTTCCCCATGTAAATCAGCCCTGATTTTTTCACATATCGTGAAAAGATTACTGTTTTAAATATTAAAGAATAGAATAAAATTATCGGTAATTTGTTATTGTGGACTGGTAAATCTTAAAAGGTTGTTTTCATATAGTTTGTTGCTTTGTAAATTTTGTCTAACTATGCAAAATCAAAGAGGTCAGAGCAAATACCATCAAGAATATCAGCATATATGCTGACACGTTGGGAAATTGACGAGTATCCGAACGAACAAGCTATAGATGGTTTTGAACGTCAATTTAATAAAGACACAGGATTTTGGGCATTTCAGTGTTGTTAAAAAAACAATGACAATGTAGTTAAACACTTTTTAACCGATGTAATTGCGAATATTATTGAGGCGTCAAAACATATCAAAACTAAACATGAGGAAGAAGATGAATGCAAACTGTTTGAATATGTAAATGAGGAAATCGTTAGAGTTGATTTTAAATGACTTTAATATTTTTAAACATCTTTATTATTCGGGCACATTTAGAGTATTTCCTTCATCCTTCGAAGTAATATGATAATATTTCCAAAATAAAGTTTTATTATTTTAAAAACAAGATATTAAGTTTTACCTCATTCGTTCTTGTTTAACTCCTGTATTAATAACCCCTATTACTCGATTGATTAAAACAAATAACTATGATCTTTAAATCTTTCTATGCATAAATACTCTTCTTAGAAAGATTATAGATTAGTTCTTTTTCTGCCCTTTCTTTGGAAAAAACATGTATATTCCAAATACAGATACTATTAATATAGGAACTATTGTACCTATTCCAACAAAATTATTCTGGATTCTTACAATTATCTGCCAAATAGAATAGCAAACCCCTGCTAACATAACTAGAAGTATAAATCCCCTTAATATCTTTTTTTTATATTCACCACAACTTTTCTTTTATTTACCACTTGTAATATCTTCCAGGTATTTTTATTTATTGCTGTTACAGCTGTATCATAATTATACATATATTTTACAAGTGCAATTGGTAGACCCTTTCCAAACCTTCTTAATTACATTTTTGGAATATTGCTAAAAAAACTTTTCCCATTTTAATAGCTGCTTCAATTAATCCTAAACCTATAACATCTCTTAAATTATTATTTTTCTATACTTTTCATATTGTCTACACTGTCAGTAAAATCATCAAAATACTTATTGTACTTGGATACTTTTTTTATTTGTTGAATGTCTTGCCTTGCCTCCACCAATGCTATATTTAAATTATCCCATACTTGCTTTGGCATTGACCCATTTATTCATAACCATTGGAGTTGGTTCAAGATCATTAAGATCTTACTTCATTTCATTAAGATTAATAGTTTGGACATTTTCAGTATTAGTAAGAAAATCCTTTTCTGATATTGTAAGAGTTTCATCTTGTATACTCATTTCTGTTTGGTAGTGCTCTATTAATTTTTTTCTGAACTTACCAAAAGATACTTTGCAGTTGTCACAACATCGCTTTTAGTTTGTTCTTCATATAAGAATAATTGACTATCATTACATTTAAAAGGTGTAATTTAAGGATCGTTAATGAGGGAGTTCTTCGATTAATCAACTCATATGAATGTCATTGCTATACTGAATCAATTGTAGTTTCCTAGCCAAGGTTTGAGAAGCGAAATTGTCCCAAGAAGTGCTATATAGAGCGGATCTTCCTTGTTTTTGTACCTCTGAAGCCCATGCATTTGTAACATCTAAACCATATGCTCTTCCTCGGTAATTTTCATGTGTAAATACACTTGCTTCAGCTGCTTTTGAGGTCTGCCTTGCACTACAACAAATTGAAACAGGTATGTTATTTTCGATTATTACAAAACAAGGTTGTTTATTCTCAAAATCCTCAAATGTATATGGGAAATGAGGCTTTAAAATTTCTTTGTTTTTATTAGTTACCTTAATCGCTTTTGTACAAGTCATGAACCTAACATCTGGAAACACATACGCTGGGCCAATCCATATATTATTTACTATACGGTCTATGCTTAAAATCTGTATTACTTCTCCTAGAAGTGTACTAGGACTTGATCCTATAACCTGTTCTAACTTATTTACAAGGCTAACATCCAACGACTTTGAAAACCTTACTAATTTTCCCAATCTGGTGGCACCAATAAAAATTCGTGGGGCAACATCGTATGGTAGTTCATTAACTACAGTCATTCTATTTTCAATATCGTGTCTAAATAGTACATTTACATGTTGTACCATCAATTCTAAATCAGATAACATTTACATTCCCCCAATACCTGCATCAATCCAATATTCAAGAAGTTACTTTTGTTTTCCTGCTTAATCCTATAGTTAAAGAAGAGCAATACTTCGCTATAAATACCAATTTAAATGGTATGATTACTGAAATAAACCAAATACCCAAACTAGTTATACATTGGAATAGCGACAATTATCATCTCTACAAGTAAATAGCTAATCGACCTTATAATATATTTAAAAATATCAAATATAGCACCCGCCATATCATCAACAAATCTCAATTATTAAAGTCCCTACCCAATTTGTCATTTAGTATTTCCATCTCAACAAAATTTCCTTTTTCGGGAACAAAATCCCGGATCCAATATTATCAGTTGGAGTGCCAAATCTTGTCCAAAATACGGCTACAGCATGATTGAACAATTGTTAGCTGCACCAAACATTGGATTAAATTTTTCGACAGTTTCTTTGATTTTTTCTAATTTTTTCTTTAACATCACAAGGACATGATATTAATAAATCAAACTGTGTTACATTCCTGGGCATTTTAGGGCACCTTCTTATTTCACTAAGGCGGTTTTCTTATGATCACAAACCAACATTAAAATTTAACATATCCTAAGGAAAAAGGCATCTATTTTAAATAGGTGCCTTGCTTATCTGAACAATAATCATCAAATTATATAAAAAAATTTGCATTCGGAATAAGACCGATACCCATATCTGCTTTACCAAGCACATAGTTTGATCAATATTTTTAATGATATATGTACTCAATCTAATTCCAAGCGATCTGGTATAATCAATTCTACTTCGGTTCCCACCCCTTCTTTACTTTTAATATTGATTTCACCTTTGTGCAACTTCATAATCCTTTTGGCAATATGCAGTCCTAAACCAGAACCTCCTGTTTCCCGACTCCTTGCTTTGTCCACTCGGTAAAATCGTTCAAAGATTTTCTTAATTTCTTCCTGCGGAATACCAATACCAACGTCTTTCACACGAACAATGACGTTTTCATCATTTTTTTCTAAAAAAACCTCAATTTTATTACTACTATATTTAATGGCATTATCAAGTAAAATAATGATGACTTGTTTGACCTTTAATTCATCCGCCGTAATAAGGATTGGTGATTCCTCAAAATGCAGTGTAATCTCTCTTTTATATGCATATTTAATTTCTTTAAAAATAGTTTGGCACAACGAAACAAGATTAACTACACTCATTTCTAATTCAATTTCTTTTTCTAATGAAGCTACATCTAGAAAGGTTTCCGTCATTTTTTGAATTCTTGTTGCCTCTAAGTGAATGGCTTGAATTGCTTCCTCTACCATTTTTTTATCTTTCAACCCATGCCGTCTTAACAAATTGGCATAACTCTTAATAACGGTCAAGGGAGTCTTCAACTCATGGGATGCATCTGAAACAAACTGGGATTGCTTTTCAAAATTTTCCTCCAATCTGTCAATCATCCGGTTAAACGTATTGGCTAAAGTTTGAAGTTCATCCTTTGTACCGTTGTGAATAACAATCTTTTTCGGAACACCGCTTCGTTCAATATCTTCCATCGTATTAATCATATTGGAAATTGGCCTCATAATAATATTCGATAACCATCTGCCGCTAAGTAATGATAAAATAACCGCTAATACCGTGCTGACCCCAAGAATCCACAGAAGGATATCTTTCCTTGATTCCAAGCCAACTAGTTCTTCACCAATCTCCAGACTTCCTATTATATGATGTCCTTCTTTCATTGGGACACGGACGATTAAAACCTGCTTCTCCTTTTTCTTTATCCTGATTAACCGTCTTTCAGATTTCTGTTTACTCACATATTTCCCTTTTATTTTTTTGACTAGTGGTTCTTCATTAGTTACTTCATATAGGATTCGATCCCTTGGCTGCAGAATTCGAATATATGAATGTTCGGTTAAATGATCCTTTAATTCATTCTCGATACGATCAGATGTAATGTCTGACTGGATATACTTTATAATGTCCGCTGCTTTTTGGAACATCATATCTTTTTCCATATTGACGGTCGATCTCATAAATAAAACAAACACGACAATATTTATCAACATAAGGATCAGGAGCATCCAAACAGTGGTTAAAAGATTAATTTTTAATGTGATCCTCATCTGAGTTCTCCTTTATGGTATAGCCAATGCCTCTAACAGTGGTGATGAAAGGAGTAGTGAAACCATCTTCTATTTTTTTCCTCAAGTGACGAATGTACACATCAATCACATTCGTTTCTCCCTCATAGTCGTAGCCCCATACATTGAGAAGAATGTTTTCTCTGGTAACCACTTTATTTTTGTTTGAAATTAAATATATCAGCAAGTCATATTCTTTTGGGGTTAAGATGATGGAAGTACCTGCCCTTGTCACTTCTCTTGTATCAGTGTCAATCACTAAATCCCCTACAGAAAGTATGGAGTCATCACCTTTGAGTCCATTTTTCGAATAATGACGAAGGCTGGAACGAATTCTTGCTAATAATTCTTCAATCTCAAATGGTTTTGTCACATAATCATTAGCTCCTTGATCCAGCCCGGCTACCTTATCAAAAGTAGTATTGCGGGCAGTTAGAAGAATAACAGGAATATCTTTGTTTTCTTTTCTTAATCTCCTTAACACCTCGATTCCACTTAATTTAGGTAGCATTATATCCAATAAGATTAAGTCCACTTCAGTATGTAAGGCCGTTTCCAGTCCACTCTTCCCGTTATGTTCGACCGTCACTATATATCCTTCATACTCAAGTTCCATTTTTAAAACACGAGCAATTTGAACTTCATCCTCTACTACTAAAATATGTGTTTTCACAAACTATTCCCCCTGTATTTACTGCTTTTATTTTAATGTAACATTACACACGGTTAATTTTTGCTTTTTAATCATTTATTAATGTTTTTTTCATAGCCTGTTCAGGTTTCTTTTATATAGTTAAGATACCCACTTAGGGCAAAAGTACTTTTAAAGGATCATCAACCTAAACAAGAAAGCAGGTGTGGGATTAGATTAGAATAAAATATTTGCTACATTGTTTGTAACTTAATAATAAATATAGCAAAGCATAAGGAGCCTGAAATGAATTACAATATATTTAAATCGATTAATCAATTTGCTGGTTATCATCCCTTTTTAGATGGATTGATGGCTGGAGTGTCTAAATATGCATTAATGGTCTATGCTATTGTTTTACTTCTCATTTGGTTTTTTGGAAAGGATCATTATAAAAAAACCGTTGTTTACGCAACGATTACTGGTGTACTTGGATTAATGATTAATTTTATAATTGGTCACATATACTCTGAGCCACGTCCGTTTGTCACACATAAAGTTCATTTATTATTAGACCATGCAGCCGACTCTTCATTTCCAAGTGACCATGCAACCGGCGCATTTTCATTAGCACTAGCGGTTCTTTTTGTTCATCGCAAAATTGGTGTTAGTATGCTCTTGTTTGCTATTTTAACAGGATTTTCGCGTATTTATGTGGGGCATCATTATCCATTTGATATCTTAGGGAGTTTCATCGTTTCGTTAGCTATTAGTTTAATTGTTTTTAAACTGAAACCATTTTTAGAACCCATTGCAAATGCCATTATTCACATTTATAACCAAATCCTCCTTCTTCCTAAAACTAGTGAAAATGAAAGTAGCACCAAATCTTTAAATAAGTAATCTTAGTAAACACACCGGTTATTCAATAAAGACGTATTTCTCTTTGGTTAAAAAAGGGTGCATAGGAATTTGTGGATATTTCGAGACAAAATACAGTCCTAAATATTTTTTTATTAAGACAGTCTGTAGGGCTGTCTTTTCATTTACAACCATTCATTAAAGAGATAAATATATATCACTTTAATGAAGTGTTTCTAATGAGGAAAACATTGACTAACAGGAGTTGGCTTATCGGGCTGTTAGGTCCTTCTAGATTTTCCAGAGCTAACAGTCCTCCACGCTATGTATCTTTTCTTTGCCTTTTTTAGAGGCTTACAATATTATCCACAGATTCCAACTTTACTTGTCCATATCCATTTTCGATCAAACCACTGATATATTCTGAGAAAGTTGAAGCTCAACTAAAACGAAATTCTACATTCTACTGCTCACTATTTGCATCTAAAGGTTGACATTGTAAACTGGCCATGCGCAAATCGCTGATACCATCTTGGATCGTATCGTGTATGATTCTTATCAAATCTAATTAGATGGTAACGCTTCAATGTAAGAACAACACGGATTAGCTAATCGAATATAGTAAAATGGACACTTCGATTTTGAAGTGTCCATTTTTATGTTGGCAAATTGCCCATACTTAGTAGTAACAAACTATGCAAAAATAGTTTTAAATGTACGCAGTATCCAATTAACGGTCAAACCAAACCCTTTCTGTTGGAGCAGATCAGTGTTGTAAAAAGCTTCTAAAGTTTTTTTGCCACCACTTTATTTTTAATAAATGCACATGCAACAGGGAATAGGGAAACCACTAAGATTCCAATAATCATTATTCTAAAGTTGTCTTTGAACACATGAATATTACTAAAGAAATATCCGTCAAACAGGGCTATAATAACCCAAAGAATCCCGCCTATTGCATTGAATGAAATAAACTTCGAGTACGACATCTTGCCCACTCCAGCCACGAAAGGCACAAAAGGCAGAATAATTGGTATAAACCTAGCAAAAATGATAGTGGCTGAACCATGCTTAGCAAAAAATTCACTGGTTTGATTCAAATATTTTTTTTAATAAAACGAATATTTTCACGTGCAACAATCTTATCACTTAAAAACTGCCCAATGGAGTAATTCAATATGTCACCAGCTATGGCCGCAATTCAAAAGATGGTTTAAATGTTTATCAAGATGCAAAAAATATCAATCAGACTACCCACATAAATATCTCCTTACATCAAATAATATATTAATGTCTCTATTATTACACACTTTGGATAATGTAAATCTTTATGTCAAGCTATATAGGTGAATTTTCCAAGAAGTATCTTTTGACGTTAATAAACACCGGTCATAAAGCCGGTGTTTTTGATGGCCTACATTTCTGGCAATTTAAAACCCTTCACACATTGGACCTTTCCATCATCTCATCAATTAAGGTCTATGACCGGTATTTACTGCCATCAACTACCAACTGGATTTTACTTTCCATTTATACAAGTAAATCGATTAACTCGTTTATATAGCCGATAATTGTTTCAAAGTTTCTATTAAACTCCTTCATAGTATTAACAAGGAAAGACGATTGTTATGACAGGTCCATACATTAAAATAACCTACCTAATTATTTCAATTTGAATATGATTACCATCCAATAATAATTTCACTTCTGGTTTCAAGAATAATAATTACCCTAATAATTCATCTAAACGAACACAAATCAATTCCTTTGCCCGCAATTGTATTAATATGTCCTTTAATGCATTAATTGTATTCATTGGTGCATCTAACTCTGCTCCTAGCGTATCCCCACTATCATGAAGCAGAATGACATCTCCCCCTTTTATGTTTGCAAGTAGATGCTTAATCTTTTCACTTCCTCCAGAAGTCCGCCAATCTTTCGCCATCACTGACCAAAGAATGATCTTGTATTTACCTAATTGGAAAAGATCAAAAAGATTGAGCATTCCCCATGGAGGACGATAATAGACAGGTCTTACTCCGGTAATATTTTCGATAATTTTGGCTGTATCCTCCAGCCCCTTGCGAACCTTCCAAGGAGACATGAACCAGTTTGAATGGTGAATATAGTTATGGATCCCAATTAAATGGCCTTCTTGATGCATACGACCGATCAACTCAGGATGTTTTTCAGCTTTTGAGCCAACCACAAAAAAGGTGGCTCTTACCTCATTTTTCTTTAATAAATCAAGAAGGATTGGAGTATATATTGGGCCTGGCCCGTCATCGAACGTAAATGCAATTTTGTTTGACTTTTTCCCTCTTTTAAATACCTTCATCCCTAATCCACTTGTTAGAAAATATGGGATAACAGTATATAATAAAATGAAAAAAAAGATAACAAAAATAATGAACCTCATACTAAAAACGCACCTCAATTTACTCACGATTTTAAATGAATTGGTTATCCAATTTTTTGTGTTTGCTCACGATTAGCAGCCTTGACAATCACACGGAGGGCATCTGATGTGGATGTTTTGGTCCGATGCTTTTTAATCCTTTGTTTCATCAATTTTAACGGTGTTGAATCTTGGACAAGATTTTCTATTTGTCCACCCAAATCCTTCTCCGACTTCGCAAGGAATGCTAATCCTGAACGATATAAATATTTCGCATTATCTTCTTCCTGACCCGGCAACGAATGATAGATTAATAATGGCAATTCCATTGCCATTGCCTCAGAGGTTGTGACTCCCCCAGGCTTACTAATCATTAAGTCTGATATGGCCATTAATTCATGAACGTTTTCGCAGTAACCCATTATTCTCAAATCATGCTTAGAGTCTCTTAATTCATACTCTAATTGTTTTTTTAACTTCTTATTTTTACCGCATACGATAAAAAGTTGTATCGGTGTGGACATGGATTCCAACGCACGGAAGGTCGAAAATCCTTTTCCAAAGAAACCGTCTCCCCCTCCCATAATGAGGATGGTAAATCTATTTGGTTTGATCCGATATTTATTTATGAGAAGTTCCCTTGGGTGGACCTCCATAAATCTTTTTCGTATGGGGATTCCGGTGTGCTTTATTTTATATTCCTCTACCCCTAAAGAAATTAAACGGTTGCATACCTGAGTAGAACCCACCACATATTGGTCAGTATAAGGATAAATCCAATAGGAGTGATCCGTATAATCCGTTATGATGGTTACTGTCGGAATGTCGATCAAGCCTTGTTCTTTAAATTTCGATATAATCCCCGCAGCAAATGGGTAAGTACTAACCACTACTTTTGGCTTTATTTCTTGTATGATTTTAAGCATAGACTGCATTCCCAATAAAAATAGTGAATTCAACTTGACGGAAAAGTGACTTCTTACCCGAGTTTTCCTGTAGAAAAAGCTATACACTTGCGGAAACTTATTAATTCCTTTATTGTACAGGTAATGACTAATCGGATAAAGATAGGGATGAATCCACTCCATTACATCTATAGTGATAGGCTCAGCATCAGCAAGCATATACTCCACTGTCTCGCTTATCGCATTTGCAACTTGTTTATGTCCCTCACCAAAAGTGGCTGAAAGTATAAGGTATTTATCCTTTTTACAATTATTCACGCCTTTTCCCCCTCATCATCTATGCCCTTGCCAAATTGTAAACCTTCAATTGTTTCACTATGCTTGAGGAGAAGGTGCTCGATTTCTGTTTAAGGATCTCGTTCATGATTTCCACCATGCTTCTTGTACCCTCAATCTCAATACCATTTTGATAAGCATGAATTGAACTCTCCCATTGATTGATTTTACTAGGGTCCTTCAAAATGCTCAGTAATTCTTGTTCAAAGTTATTCTTCTGTTTAATCCTAAAAACCAGTCCTTTTTTTGTTAAATACTGCAGATTGAGTTCTTCCTGACCAGGAAGAACTGATTGGACAAAAACGGGTAACCCTTTTTGTAGTACCTCACTAATCGTAACGCCCCCAGGTTTTGTGACAATCGCATCCATTTCCTCATACAATTTGTTCATTTCCACCCTTGATGAAATATATGGCAACGGTTTTATATGTTTTACATTCCATGAAAGGAGTTCATCATACATTTTTTTATTATTTCCACAAAGCACAAAGAAATCAGATTGTGAGGATTCCTTTGAATTGTCCAATAGTTTTACAATCCCGCCCAAGCCATTATTTCCTCCAGAAATTAATATTTTAGGTCTATTTCCTTGTTTTTGTTGTTTTATATATTTGGTCATTTCCTCATGTACAGGAATACCGGTGACGATCAACCTTTGTTCCGATATATGATACTTTTTATGGAGCTCTGTTTTGACGTCTTTGCTGGGAAGAAAATGATAATCAATTTCTTTTTTTCCCCAAAAATTATTAATAAAGAAATCAGTATATACATTTATAACCGGCACCTGGAATTTTCTCTTCCTTTTTAGCTGACTCAAAAGATAAGATGGGAAGCCATGAGTACAAACAATTAAATCTGGATTTTCTTCCATTAACAGCTGCTCCATTTTTTTCAAAAAGAAATAATAATACCATTTAAATGAATGTTCATTTGGAGTCGCAGTGTAGAAAAATTTCTTATAAACAAGATCATAAGTTTCTGGTGCATAACGTATCCATTTTAAATAGCCACTCGTAATCATTTTCTCTAAAGGTTGATTAATATAGCTTAACAGGTCAATTTTCTTCACAATCGTATCATTTGTTTGTTTTTCAGCTAAATCCATCAATACCTCGGCAACCTGATGATGCCCTGACCGCATTTGTAAAAAGGGTAAAAACAAAATCTTTTTCATATCTGTGCATCTCCTGTTCAGTACGAATCATTCATAAATCTTTGACTCCATCAATGTATCATCAATTTTTTTAAATTCTTTTATTTTCATTGATTTTTAATGAAAATATAAGGAGATTTTTAGTTTGCATTGGATGATTTTATCGGTAAGCTGAACATACTTATAGAAGATACCCAAATTTTTACTTTGGCATGAATGTGATTTATTTGATAAAACACAATAAAGAATTTTCAAATGCGATGGAGTGCGCCAAAAATGCCGAAAGGTTAATGACTCCTACCAGATACCCTCTTGCTAGGAGATACTGGAAAGACGAAGATTATTATATGGCGGTTGAAACTCCATTGGCATGGCACAAGCTGATTGAGTTATTCAAAATTAAATAATAACCATTAAATCTTTACGAACCTATCATTAAAATAGAAAAAGCAATGGAACGAATTCCATTGCACTTTCTATTGCTAAATTATTGTTCAAAACTAGTGTAAACATGCTTACTAATTCGCGGTTGTAAATTGATGTTTCCTACCTCTCAACCGAACCTGATACTAATTTTGAGTCACTCTTTGTAACTTTTCCATTCAACAAACGAAGGTATGTGGAGGAGACCTTTTTTGGTCAGGTTCCTATAATTCACCTTTGCTTTAAGATCAAAATGTTTCTTCCATTAAACTGCCCTTTTAGCCGAATAAAAAAAAGCCCCCAAATTGGCAGCTGGATCTTATGCTCTTGCACTACTTTGTTAAAGTACAATATTTCACACTCTGTTTCGTTTATTAAAACTCCAAAAAACGATACCTATTAAAGCATCGTGCTCCGTTAGTTGAATCATAATAAAAAATAATTATGAAATATGAGCTATTGCATCAATTTGTACCATGAATCCCATATTGGCAGGTGCTATCGTTCTTGCGGGGTATGGATATGAAAAATATTCTTTATATATTTCATTGAAGGGGTCGAACTCTGCACCTTCACCCAGAAATACTGTTACTTTGACAACATCTGATAACTTTGCACCAGATGCCTCTAAAATAGCTTTAAGATTATCAAGTGCCCTTCTTGCTTGCATCTCAAGAGTAAGTCCAACACTCATTCCTGTTTCTGGTTCGAATGGACCTTGCCCTGCGACATAAACTATATCTCCAACTTTTATCGCTTGAGAATAAGGCATTTCTCCTGGCTTTTGAGCACCACTTGTGATTATTACTTCTTTCATGATATCCCACCTATAATTTTATTTACCCTCTATATTCAACAAAATGAGTATATTTCCTCTTTTATTAATCCAAGCTGCCCCTTTACCTCTATAAGCATTAACAATTTTTCCCCTAAGTTAAAAAATGAGCACAATCCTTGTTGCGGAAATGCGCCCTATAACGTAATAAACACTATACTTTTAGATTTCATGAATTGAGGGTAAGAATAAACTCTTCCTTTGTCGTTTACTTTACATGAACAAACATGCGTTTATATTATGGTGAATTTCCGGTATATTAAATCTATTTTACGAACAAAAATATTCTCTGATTAAACCGCTTTGTTTTACCACTAATAATACTTTTCCTTAATCCGTTAAATGACCCGATTGTTGAAAAAAGCTAATGACAATTGTTCAAATAAACTGCTACTTTAATAAAATCATTCGCAATCTTTCTTTTTATTTAAAGGAGCTGCACATAAATCTATTTCAACATTTATTACCTCATAAAATATATAAGCAGTCTAACAGCTTATCATTACCCTAAATTACCCTTCTCAGTGAAAATTAAATAATTCATTCTAATGCTTCCTGTATATACTTGTATAATTCGGCATTCATCCCATACTGCAAACTAGTATATACATTGGAACAGCAACTATTATCATCCCTCCAAGTAAATAGCTAATCGACCTTATAATAAATTTAAGAATATCAAATATAGCACCCGCTAAAACATCAATAATCTCAATTATTAAAGTCCCTCCCAATTGGTTAATTTAATTATTCAATCTTAACGAAATTTCCCTTTTCAGGAACTAAATACACAAAGCATAATCAACGATTTTCTTACTCAACTATTCTGCCTCTCTAGTCGAATAAAAAAAGAGCTGTTGATCTTCACTGGATCTTCAACTCTTGCCCCGGTTTGTTTATAATAATTAGTAAATGTTAATCTAAAATTCAAATGGGAACTTCAATTATAGCCCCTTTATGTTCGGCTGTTTAGACATTGCCTAGATAGCTTCGCGTTATGTTTTGGAGAACAATTTTTCCATTCTTACTGTACTTTTCAAATAGCTCTGATAGGAGAAAAACAAAACTTTTATACTCTTCGTCATTTTTTTTCGGAGCATAGGATGCTGATAAATTCCTGCCCAAAAACTTTCATAATCAAAAAGTAAATCATTTTGATATTTTTTAAACTCATATTTTCCATCCTTAAAAAAACTATTAATTACTTCTGGAGTTTCCTCTATTCCACCGCTAAATCCTTTGAAATTTGAACAGGTCTTTTGGCAAATTTCTGCATTCTCTTTAATAATTGGACTAGTTAAATCTCTGCTATTCCAAACAAGAGCAACATTTGCCTTTTGTTTCAAAAGCCGTTGACATTCCATTTTGAATGCTTTTTTATCAAACCAATGAAATGCCTGAGCTACAGTTATTAAATCCACACTATTCCCTTTTAAAGTGGTATTTTCAGCAGTTGCTTTTATTGATTTAAAACGAGAGTATTGTTTTAACGATTGCTCAGCCATCCTTCTCATGTCATCATTTGGCTCAACTCCAATAACATTTAACCCTCTTTCAAGCAGTTGGCTGCTAAATATCCCCGTTCCTGAACCAATATCGGCCACAATCTGATTATCTTTCAGTTGGTTAGCTGAAATCAAATAATCAATATATTCATCAGGGTAACTAGGGCGATATTTCGCATATATATCAGCCTTGTCGGTAAAATTTCCTGTTGTTTTCACAGTACTACCTTCTTTCATACGATATATGTATAGAAATAGAACCAAATAATAAATCCTGCTACAAGCTTTTTGTCTACAACTTAAGAGTTCAGCCATATGGATCTGCCTCTGCCCAATATGATTTCCCATTAAGATACCGCAAATTTTTTTGCTAACTGACCAGTTTCTCAATATTAAGATAAAGAAATTGGGCTTTTTTCGGTACACTACTAACGCACCATTTAGCTGAAAAGTCTTAAATTAAGGATTTTATTTACTACGCCTAACTCACATTAACTTTTCATACATTAAAGCACATTTTTTCGTATAGCTTAAAGCTTTGTCCCAACAAAGGAACTTAGACAGACTTCTTGGATTAATACTCACTAAAAGCTTGAGGGTAACCCTTCACAATCTTTCACAGTCCCCCTTCTTATTAAAAAAACTCTCTTTCTGGAATAAATTAAATACCCATGTGAGTGTAAAGTTTCTTTATTAAATTAATTAAAGAATTTATTAGATTCAATTCTATATGAAACTACTTGATTTCAAATTTTTACGTCGATATACACTTAACACGATACCCATTAAAAACGCATTAAACAGAGTTGGCATCAGCCCATAGCTAATAAAAGGCAAGGATATAGATGTGATCGGTAATAAGCCTAAGATCATTCCAACATTATAAATGAACTGAACTACAAAAAGAGTCATTCCACCAACAAGAAGCAATTTACCATAATGACCATTTATTTTATAAGTTATGGCGATCATCCTTGCTACAAAAAGGGAAAGAATGAAGACAAGGATAAGTGCAAGCAAATACCCATAATAGTAAGTCAAACTCGCAAACACAAAATCAGTATGTGCAGCCTGAATAAACTCTTTATTTCCAGATGTACCAAACCACCTTGCTGACGACATTAACTCTTTTAAACGTAAATACATATAACCCGAACCATTTGCGTAACTTTCTGGGTTTAAAAACCCTAAAATTCTAGCTATCTGGTATTCCTTTGCTGAAGACCAGAAAAATAACCCACCGATGATAAATAAACAAATTGGTACAACCGTAATTATCAGTGTCTTTTTCTTACCTAACAAACTCCACCAAAGCATAACGAATACCATAATTATATAGATAAAGGTTGTTGAGACATTTGGTATAGATAAGAATAGATACAAAGAAAATAGGTATATTATCCCAAGATGCCAAATCTTTAATCTACTATTATTAAAGAAGGAAGCCCAAGCTAGAAAAAAGAATGGTACAGCCATTAAGCTTTCAATTTTAATGGAACCAATTTTAATATAAGGAACCCCATTTATTGCAGTGGTTGAAAAATAGCTTAACATTATCAGGATGAGTACTCCTATTGTGTAAAACAACCATCCAAGTCTCTCTAATTTCCGATAATCAATCATCATCATCCCAAAAGCTGCCGCTACACCGAGAATAACAAATATCACCTTATTGATTAGAAAATGATTCGTATATCCAAGTGCTACTATTGGCAAGAAACCTATTCCCATAGCAGTCACTAACAATATAATAATCAACCAATCAACCTTTGGCTTATGTAGTTTGTTAAGTTCTTGACCAAGTTTGATTGGATTTCCCATTTCTTCAACTGCCTTGTCCTCAGCAACTGCCTCGCATAAGCCTTTCTCTATCCACATTTTCTTAGCCTTCTTCAAGTGAAATTCTAATTCAGTTGCCACAAGATTCCTTGCTTCCTTTGATTTAATATGTTTAGTGACTTCTTTTAAAAAGTGATCCCCTTTTTTATTCAATTTTGTCTCACCCCTGTATCAATTCTTTTAAAATCAATCGTTTCTTTGTAGAAGTTTTTTCTGCCTTCCGTAATGTCTTTCTTCCCTTGTCATTTAATTGATAATATTTCGCTCCTGAATTATCCCAACTTGACTGTAAAAGATGATTCTGTTCTAGACGATGTAATATGGTGTATAAAAAGCCTTCATTTCCTTCGAATTTTCGAATCCCTCTCCCACGTAATAGCTTAGCTAATTCGTATCCTGTTTTTTCAGAAATGAGAAGTTGTAAAACGGCTAAAAAAACATCTTCTTCATTTTCGTATGTTTTATTGATTTTTTCATAAACCTTCTTACGTTGTTGCTCAGAAAAATTCAAATGTTTAAAAGTTGTTTGCTCCATTGATTTTCGTAGCCCTATTAATCGATTTTCCATTTGATTATTCCTCCAATCCTTTCTTCAAGAGTTCCTTGGCTCTTTTAAGTCTTGTTTTAATAGTGTTTTCCTTCACTTCTATTACCATTGCAATATCTTTGATTGGCATTTCTTCAAAATAATAAAGATAAATCACTTCTCGATATTTTATTGGTAAGTTCATTACTGCTGAAGCCAGCATTTGATCCTCATCATTTTTAATAAATGTCTGTTCAGCACTTTCTTTTTGAACACCCATATACGTAGATTCATTATCTGTAAGAATTACCTTTTTGCGATACCAACTTTTTATATAGTCCTTACAATGATTAATAGCAATTCTCCACAACCATGTTCTTAACTTCGATTTTCCCTTATATGTATGAAGAGATTTGTAACATTTAACAAATATATCTTGGGCTAAGTCCTCGGCGACCTCTTTACTATTTACATATGAATAAACGAGCTGTAGGATCTCCTGTCCATACTTATTCATTATCTCGTCTATTAGGGCTTCCATATCTTCTATTTCAAACACCTCTACTGTTAATTCATCCATATCCGTTCCTCCTTCCAATTTATTAGACGACGCCCTCCATTGAAAAGTTTTTTAAATTCCTAAAAAAATTAGGTGGTAATGTCCATACCGTAATAATCCTCTACTTTAATGTCTCTATTGCTTTAAAGACTAATCTCTTATATTACAGGAATGCGGTCCCTTTTATGAAAGAACAACTAATGACCATAGAATGAAAATAACTTAATTATAAAAAAAACATTGAGTCACTTATAAACTAAGTACTTCATAATAATGGATGAATGCATACGCCGTTCCAAATTTCTATGTAGTACATATTTTACAATTAGGTGTTCTGTACATGAGATCGTGTTTGTGAATATAAGATAGATAAAAGGAGTAAAGTACATGATTAGTGTTTTATTTGTATGCTTGGGGAATATATGCCGTTCACCGATGGCAGAAGCTTTGTTTCGTGACATGGTCAATAAAGAAAATTTAAATGAGAAATTTTTAGTTGATTCGGCTGCTACAAGTTCATGGCAAATCGGATTACCTCCTCATAAGGGAACTCTTGATATACTAAAGAAATATAATATTTCTTCAAAAGGGCTAATTGGACGCTCATTAATAAAAGAAGACTTTTGGAAGTTCGACTATATTATAGGTATGGACAAGAGTAACATAAAAAATATTTATAGTATTACCGGCAAACCTAATCATCCAAAGATAATAAGGTTGTTAGACCTCACCAAAGACAGAAAAGATATACCCGATCCATTTTTCACAGGCAATTTTGAAGAAACCTATAGTCTTGTTTCATCTGGCTGTCGGGCATTACTCAAAAAAATATGTAGGAATGAAAACATATAGCATTGAATTAATCTACCTCTCCAGCATAAAAAGCTGATTAACTCGAGTTAGTCAGCTCTAGACTGTATAAGAAAATATTTATTTTACTACTTTCCAATCTTGGTATATCTCAGCATCTATCCCTAAATCCTTTGTTCTTAACCACTCAAATGCTTTTAAAACTAATGGTGAAGCATTATCCAAGGAAACATCTTTTTCAGTTACCCAAACGGCTCCCAATGAGTCTTGTCCTTCAAATTGTTCAGGTGTTTGTATGTTCCCACCAATAATACGAACAGAATAATAGACCGCAATATGATGAACATCCGTAAACTCTTTCCATAACCATGGCAGTTTAAAATCCACAACCCCAATGTTTTCCTGGATTTCAATTTCAAGTCCCGTTTCTTCAAGGAATTCTCTTTTCATTGCTTCCGATAAAGTTTCATCTTCTTTTAAACTTCCTCCAGGTAAGTCAAAACGATTCGTATATGGACCACCATTTTTATTTATAACTAAGAGTTCTCCTTCTTCTACATAAATGCCGTAAACTCCAAATGCTCTGTGATATTTATTCCTAAACATATTCAGTTTTCCCCCTAATGACGTTTACCTTGTTTCATTGAACTCCCTACAAAAAAAAAACCTTTAATCCTTTTTGAACTATATCCCGTTAATAGCATATGAAAAAGCCTTCTAAATAACAGATCTGTTCTTCTGTTCATGCACTTTTTAGCTCGATTAATAATCAATGGTCTTATCTTTTAGTTTGGTAATCATTAAGGATGACTTTTATTCTTTCAAATGATTCATCTAAAATGATGGAATAAGCAATTTATCTATAATCTTGAATTCCACTTTCAAAAGCTTGTCTATCACCATTTTCAATTCCGTGTAGTGCTTCTTGTAAAGCAAATGTACTTTTATAAAATTTTACTCGTTCCGATATTTCATCACCGTTAGGATACAGGTTCATACACATATCAAAAAATTCTCTTCCGTAGCTGGAGAGTATTCCAGCAAAATCATATGCTGGGTCTCCTAAACCTGAACCACCAAAATCTATAATCCCAGAAATCCTACTATGTTTCAGGATTCCACAAGATGTTAGATGCACCGAAATCTCCATGTATAAGGGTTATATCTAAATTAGAGAACGATTTCCCTTCTAGGAAAGTTTCAAAAGATTGTGATACCTCTTTTTGAGCATCCTCTCTAATATAAGGAAATAATTTAGTTTGAATCTTGTCATACAGGTTATACATTTCTTCACGGGGATTACGAACTTTTAGGTTCAAATCATGACGTACTTTTTCTCCTGAAATTGAGTGGAGTTCTACAAGAAAAGAAACAAGTTGTTCTGCCAATCCTTTCATCATTTCAACACTCTTAATACCTATTAAACTTTCCTTCCATAATGGAACACCATCTATTAATTTATAGCCAGTGAAAGCCTTACCTGGTTCTAACTCTCCAAAGGACTCATAAATTGGATTTGGAATAGGAGTTGAGACGATATCTTTAATGTATTTCAAAATTTCCGTTTCTCTTTTTAATTTTATGATTCCATTTTTATATTTCGGAAATCTAAAAACCAGTGAATGGTTTACAATTAGCACGTCATTATTCTGTCCAATCTCATTCGTATAAAAGTCTTCAATGGATAGGTCAGAATAAACCAATTGAATATTTTTAATTAAGTTATTATTCATATAGTAATACTCCCCCTTTTTTTGTCTTTTTCTATTGTTTATTTTAATGATCTCACCTGTTAGTAGTAGAATGAATACTAAAATATAGTGCGAATATCTTTCCAACCATACACAAGTTCGGATAGTATTTTTCCTCCAATTTCAACTTCAACACGATCTATATTTTGACCACCTAATGCTTCGTAGAAGTGACGTGAAGTATTATCTTTCAATACAAGAACAAGCATAGTGTTCAATCCCATGCCTTTAATTTCATCTATAACTGGCTTAATAAGTGCTGAGCCAATTCCTTGACCTTGATATTCTTTTAAAATATAAATGGCATATAGTTCTCCTTCGTACCCTTTATATTTACCACTTCTTTCTTTTCCGCCCTTGGAAAAACCAACTATTTTTCCTTCATTGTTTTCTGCTACAAATACACCTCCATAAGGAATGGCATCAGTCCACATTTGTTCTCGACTTTCATATGAAAGATTATCTAAATATTCATCTGGTACAATATTGGCATAAGTTGTTTTCCAACTGTCAACGTGTACTTTAGCTATTCCTTCTGCATCAGTTAAAACAGCTTTTCTAATCGTTATAAATTCATTAATCATTCCATTGCCACCTCTTCTTTTTATAACCATACTATTTACTTCATCATTCTTCATGAAATAACCTGCCTTTTATTCGAATAAAAAAGCTGCTGAACTCTTAGATCTTCAACTCCTTCCCTCTTAATTCACAATCCTATTTTTCTACTTCCAATAATATCAACTTTGAGGTATCAATAGATCATATAGTAATTCAAAGCTTTCAATATATTTACTTTTCCAATATCAATAGGATTCTTTTTCATTATTTTATTGCATATGCAAGAGCATGGTAATACACCCTTGATCCCTCTGTTATCATCATTCTTCATTACGCCTTTGATAGTGACCGACTTCATATTTGAGTCATTTGCAACTTTTTTATTCTCTCAACCATCTGTTGTATAGATTCTTCTATTATTAGGAAAAAACTAACCTTGAAATATTCAAAAACATAAGAAGATGATTCTTCTAAGAGTAATTAGGGTAAATTAACAAATAATAATAATTATCTATTCCACAGAAAAAATGGAGCTGGATCAAATGGAAAAAATTAAAAAGATACCCAAAGAAGATGGATTAGACCATAGCTTAAGTATGCTTAGAGAAGGTTATATGTTTATACCAAATAGATGTCAAAGCTTTCAGTCCAATATTTTCGAGACACGATTGCTTGGTAAAAAAGCAATCTGTATGACGGGGAATGAAGCGGCAGAAGTTTTTTATGATACGGATAAGTTTGCAAGGAAAGACGCAGCGCCTAACCGTTTAATTCAAACCTTATTTGGAAAAAATGGGGTTCAAGGATTAGATGGTGAAAAACATAAACATCGTAAGGAAATGTTTATGTCCCAAATGTCTCCCTATGAACTAAATAAACTTAAAGTTATAGCTGAAAAACAGTGGAAAAATGCGTTAGATAAATGGGGAAATATGAAAAAAGTGATATTATTTGATGAGGTGAAAGAAATTTTATGTAAATCCGCCTGCCAATGGGTAGGTATTTCTGTTCAAGATGAGGAAACGACAAATCTAACAAAAGATCTAGCAGCAATGTTTGAATCACCTGCTAAAATCGGTCCAACTCATTGGCGTGGGAGGAAAGCAAGAAATCAAGTAGAAACCAACATGAGTGAGCTGATTAGCAACATTCGGGATGGAAAGCTTAAAATCTCAGAAAATACACTATTGCATCAATTTACCTGGCATAAGGATCTTAACGGGGAGCTTCTTAATACTGAAACTGTTGCTGTAGAAGTCATTAATATATTGCGTCCCATTGTGGCAATTTCAATTTATATTAATTTTCTTGTGGTTGCACTACATCATTATCCTCATGAAAGGGATAAACTAGTGAAAAATGATGAAGATTATTCTTGGATGTTTGTACAAGAGGTACGGCGCTTTTATCCATTTTTCCCAATGGTAGCAGCATTAGTTAAAAAGGATTTTATCTGGAACGGCTATTTATTCAAAAAAGGAACATTAACCCTATTAGATCTTTACGGAACGAATCATGACCCAAAAATATGGGATCAACCTGATGAGTTTAATCCAAATCGATTTGCTCAATGGGAGGAAAATCGATTCAATTTTATACCCCAAGGTGGTGGTGATTATCTTCTTGGACACCGTTGTGCAGGAGAATGGGTCACTATAGAAATCATGAAGATAAGTCTAAATTTCCTTGTGAATCATATGGAATACGATATACAAGACCAAGATCTTAGCTATAGCATGGTGAATATTCCAAGCATTCCTCACAGTAAAATTATTCTAAGTAATGTTCAATCAAAATAGGCTAATTAACTTTCAAAGACTCTGTTGTGTGAAATAGAGAATTTGAGTACAGTCTTTCCCTTTTAAAATCATCTTTATGTCATTTTTTAGAGAAACACAAAAAAATAGTTTCGAAATGAAAAAATCACCAAGGGAATTCCTTATCATTCAGAAGTGAACATCAACAGTAACGAATATTCAATTCATAGAAAGGCAGATTGTCTTGCCTTTCTTTTTTTATTGTATATAGCCCTCATATGTAAAAACAAAGAAGTATTATGTATTGTTTACTAACTGATCCCATTATCCCTACCCAAATAATAATCGGGATTTTTCCCTTTCCTTCGAATCACATACAGATTATCTGTGATTTTATAAAAAAGAAGATATGAGCAAAAAAATTTTCATTTTAAAATTATTTACTCACTAAATAACAAGAAAGATTAAATGAAGTTTGAAGGTTTGAAGGAATTTGACGATGACTATCGAAGTAAAGAAGGAGAGTTCATTTTAATACTCTTAATAACTCTAATTTACACTTATTAAAAGCTGTTTTCGTATAGTTTGTGAGTAATAAAAATTAGAAGGGTATATCAAGTAATACGCTGTATTCTTGCAATCTATATAATGCAAAGGAGTGATTTTTATATGCAATATGGACCCGATCCTAATGCCATCTACCCAAATAAAGCAATTAAAAGTATATGCTTTATTAAAAACGTTATAACACGTCCAAATATTATTGTCAGTGACTACACATATTATGATGATATGAATGGTGCTGAAAAATTTGAAGAGCATGTCACACATCACTATGAATTTATTGGTGATAAACTGTTTATCGGAAAATTTTGCGCTATTGCAAAGGGTATTGAATTTATAATGAATGGTGCAAATCATCGAATGTGCAGTGTCACTACCTATCCATTTAACATTATGGGCAATGGCTGGGAGAAATCAACTCCTTCACTATCAGACTTACCACTAAAAGGTGACACTGTAATCGGAAATGATGTGTGGATTGGTCAAAATGTCACCGTAATGCCCGGTGTGCATATTGGTGATGGAGCAATTATTGCTGCCAATTCTGTCGTTTCAAAAGATATTCCCCCTTACCATATTGCAGGCGGGAATCCCTGCATATTTATAAAAAAAAGATTTGATGATGAGCTCATCGATTATCTTCTTACTATTAAATGGTGGGATTGGCCAGCCTGTAAAATTTTTGATAATCTTGATACACTATGCAGTGGGGATTTGTCTAAAATTAAGAAAATTTAATGCTCACTTGGAGCAATAAGGGGGAAGTCGAGAATACAGGTTCTTTGCTTCCCGCTTTGCTAGTTTAATGACTGTTCCAGCCACTACTCATTTCATGATCCAATTCACTGCATCTCGCAAATCTTCTGCTATATAATTAGGTGAAACTTCTGCCCATCTTCCAAAAAACTCAGCATTTTTATATTTTTGATATTCGTTCATTCCTGCACCAGTTTTTACGAGGATTTTCATACATCCAGCCAAATCCGCAGCAAGCATATCTGTCCATCGATCTCCGATAACCATACATTTTCTTAAATCCAAGTCATTTTCTTTGGCAGCAGCCATTAACATACCTGGTGAAGGCTTTCTACATCTACACCCTTCAAGTTGTTCATGAGGACAAAGATAGATTTTATCAAAACCGAACTTTTTTAATTCTATTTCGAAATCCTCTTTATTAACTTCTCCCCTACTAACCCCTGGCTGATTAGTTAATGCATAAATCTTTAAACCACTGCTTCGTAATTGTTCAAGTGCTTTTTCTACATATGGATACATTTCGAATTCTCCAGGAAAAATCGCTTGATCGTTCCCTCCAATGGTTCCATCACGATCAATAAATACAGCTTGAATTGAGTTCATCATCATTTATTTACTCCCTCCGCTCTATTAACCATCTATTTACCTAAACCATCTGTATGTATCACTTGATTACTAGTTAATTTTTTATACAAAAATATGCTACACCATGCGAGCATTAATAAGAGTAAAACAATGGAACTTCCCCAATATAAATAATAATATCCGTTTACTTTTTCAATAAAATAATAACCAGTGAATGGACCGATTGCGGCTCCTAAATCTTGGACAATCGAGTAAATCGTCAAAAAGGAAATAGCATTCGTTGCCCTCGCTACATCACTCGCAATAGCGTCTGTTAAAGTAGTTATAGCTGTAGAAGCAGCCATTACGAGCAGGATGATGAATAACCATACTAAAATGGGTAGGTGTAAGGAAAGCATGCCGAATAATATCGACGAAAGAGCTAAGAAACCGATATAAAGTGGAATCCTTCCTCTTTTTCCATCAGACCATATGCCAACCTTCGTACCTAGAAATGGTTCCCATACCCACCGTGCTGATTGAATGATACCAGATAAAGCCGTTACACTAATCACAATTCCTAATAAAGAAGGTTTTTCACCGAAATGGTACTCGATTAAGCTACTTAATGTAGCTGTTAAAATCCCCTGTATTAGCATGGCAATAAAAAAACCGCTAAACATAATGGTTATAGTGGATCCGATGTCATTTTTAAAGAAACCTTTATTTGTAGATTTTTTAGGCACAGTTTCAGATGAAATCGGTTGTTCTTTTAATCTAAAAAGTATGATAGGTAAACCTACAACTGATACAATGCCAAATAAAATGGAAATAATATTAAAGCCAAATAATGGAACAAGAATTCCGCCTAATAACATACCAAATAAACTACCTAAGCGATGAAGCCCATTATATAATCCCATCGCCTTGCCCCTACTATTATCTTCAGCAAACAAAACAACTGCTGATAAACCACCAATTCGAAAGAATGACCATGCGATCCCCCATAACCCTCGTAAAATAACCCATCCGATAAAGCCTTCTACTACTCCATATCCAACGGTCGTTATAGATCCAATAATAACAGCAATTAAAAGACCGGTTCTTAAGGTGATTTTTTTATAAATCCATCCTATGATCGGATTCGCAGGTAATCGTACAAAGCGATTAATTGATAACAAAAAACCTACTTGCCATATAGATGTTAATCCTGCGTCTTTCCAATAAATTGGCAACGTGATATACAGCATTGAATCGCCGATTAAGCAAAGCGCTGTAGCAATAGAAATAATAATTATATGATTATTTTCCAACTTTTTCATTTTCCTATTACTAACCACTTCACTCACCCCTTTATCCTACTACTATACAATAACGCTTAAATTTATCAAACATTAAAATTATTCAAATACTTATTAAATCCGTTTTTAACTCCCTCGCATAATTTGAATAGATAGATGGTAACACTATGCAAAAAGGAGATATTTTGATAAATGAAAAACGTAAAATTATCCCACTTCTTTTTATTCATTATTATCATCATTTTTCTTCTATGGTCTGTCATTCAGGCTAATGACTATTTTACATGGATGCTTGAAGTTTCACCTGCGATCATCGGTCTATTGGTTCTCCTTTTTACCTATACCCGATTCCGATTAACAACGCTTTCCTATTTAATTATCACTATTTTAGTTGTTCTTATGTTTATTGGTGGGCATTACACATATGCCGATGTACCACTATTCAGTTGGTTAAAAGAGGAATTTCATTTACAGCGAAATAATTATGATCGTTTTGGCCACTTTGCAAAAGGAAGTTTTATTATTGTGATCCGCGAGCTTCTTCTTAGGAGTACATGTATAAAGCCTTCAAAATGGCTGATTTGTATTACTTTATCCATCATTCTTGCTATTTCAGCGATGTATGAAATAATAGAATGGCTTGTTGCTAAGATAGTTGGAAGATCGGCAAAAAGTTTCCTTGCAACTCAAGGGGATGTTTGGGATTCACAGTGGGATATGTCATTAACTTTTATTGGTGCGATCCTTTCTCTATTATTACTCTCAAAATTACATAACCGTATTATGAACAAGGAGCTTAAATAGATATTTGTATGCCTTTATTAGCTGATTTTTTTAAAGAATGATATTCGACAACCGAGAACATATATCTTAACCATTCTTTAATGACGAATGGTTGGAGTACGTTTAAATTGTAATTTCAGTTTTACATACTTTAAATAATTAGAAAAAAGCTGATTTAAGTTAACATAATATGTTTATTTTTATACATCATTCTTCCATTTATCTGCAATAAGCATTAAAATGTTTTTATTAATAGCTCTTAATTACATATTGTAAATAAGTATTAGGCAGTAAAAGGATGATTGATTATGGTGAAAAATTCTAAGTATTTAGCGAGAACATCGCTTGCAGTTATGGGAATTGGTTTTATAGCCACCCTCCCCTTTGAGCATTCCAACCCATTTTTAGGATTGCTACAAGGTGGTTTTGAAGCTGGAATCGTCGGTGGTTTAGCAGACTGGTTTGCGGTCACAGCTCTTTTTAGGCATCCATTAGGAATACCTATACCACATACCTCTTTATTATCAAAAAACCGAAAACGTATAACGAAAGCTCTCGTTTCTACAATTGAAAATGACTGGCTTTCGAAAGAAAGTATAGTAAATAAACTTAAAAACATACAGTTGACAGTAAAGCTATTAGCCGTAGCAAAAAAAGAGATGTATTCTGAAAGATTTAAAAAAGGAATTCTCTCTTTAATTGAAAAAATAATTAAACATATAGATCTAACAAAATTTATTCCAGTCATTATTGAACAGATAAAAAATTATATTCATTCCTATAAGGTAAAAACCTTGCTTCCAAACATAGTTAAACTAATTGAAGATCGACAATATGATCATAAAGCATTGGACTACCTATTGGAGCAAGCAGAAAGCTGGGTAGCAAAAGAAGAGAGTAAAATCCAACTTGGGAGTGCAGCAATCAAAGCTCTGAATAAAATTGAGTTGGATGGATTTTTACAATTTGCTTTAAAGTCTTTCCAAAGCTTAGTAAATGAAGAAAAACTCGGGAAAATTATTCAAACCCTGTTGAAGAATATTATGAATGACCTAAAACATCAGGATAGTGAAAACCGTGAAAAACTTCTACAATCCATTCACTCCGGGTTAGATAATCTAAAAAATAACGAGCAATTGATTAATGAAATAGAGGGATTAAAGGATGCTATTCTTTCTAAATGGAACCCACATGACCAATTAGAAGGAATGATCGAAAGTTTTAGACATAGAGCAATTGCTTATATTCATGAAGATAAGTTTTGGGATGAATCCCTCTTTCCCTTGTTATATGGAATATTGGATAATTATAGTAATGATGAACGAAAAATTGCATCTATCGAAACCTGGTTACATACACAAATTACAAACTTAATTGAAGTCAACCATTCAAAAATAGGGAAGCTTGTCCAGGAAAACCTGGATAAACTGGATGATGAAATGTTAATTAACATGATTGAGAATAATGTGGGCAAAGATCTTCAATGGATTAGGGTGAATGGAGCTATTTGTGGTTTTATTATTGGTCTCTGTATTACTGCAATCAAGCTTATTCTCTAATTTTAGAAAGGATGATTATTTTTGTGGCTAGTCCCTCAATAATCATCCTTTTTTAACAAGACTCTTTTACCAAATCTTGTTGCTATTTAAGTAGGGATTAAAAGAATAAAAATCATAAGAACACAGAACCTGTTTATATGAGCAAAAGCCGGAAGCTAGGCTTTTACAAATGCTACAAACTATACGAAAACAGCCTGTAAATAAAAATATTACTGCAAACAATTAATATTATTTATATAAATCGTGATTGATACAATATTCATAACATTTTCCTGGTAATAAATATCTTGGTTCTCCACCTAATTTAAATTCCTCTCTAATATAAGTTGAACTAATTTCCATGGCCAATCCCTTATCAATTAAATGAAATGTATTTTCATCATCATTATTTCGTAGAATGGGAGATTTGCTAATTGCCTTTACCATATCAATGCCATCACGTGCCATTACAATAAATTTATTTTCTTTCACAAGTAATTCAGAATTTCCCCAACGGCCGTCTCCTATATCAATAAGAAGATCGGCCCCCATTATAAAATATATTTCATCATTTTTATATTTTTGTTTAAAGTATTTTAATGTTTCATACGTTGAGATTTTCCAAGCCTCTTGTAGCATTTCATAATTATCTGCAATAAATCGTTCATTATCTTTAATAGCTAATTGAACCATGTTCCAGCGGTGTTCATCCTCTGTATTCATTTGTTTGTCCTTCCGCTTATTTGAGCATGGCAGAAAAATTACCTTATCTAATTTACATCGGTGTGCAACAGTACTTGCTGTCCATAAATGAACATTTGTGATTGGATCAAATGAAGATCCATATATTCCAATTTTCCCCACAATTATTCCCCCTGAATATTTAAACGTTTATTCATTTCTTCTTTCACTTCATGAATTTTATTCATTTTATGATTCCAGCATTCTTGACTTAAGTCCACTGGGTATTCCTCTGGATTTAATGGACGCTTATATTCATCCCATAATAGTTTTAAATTTTCTTTAACCATTTTCTGAACTTGTTGAAGTGAAGGTGCTTCATAAACCAATTGTCCATCTTGAATAATCAAATGATGAAGTTCTCTTGCCTCGAAATTTGTTACGAACTTACTAATAAATGTGTGAACAGGATGAAACATTTTAAGTCTCTTTTCTTCCTGTGGATTCTCATGATCTAATGCAATATAGTCACCTTCGGATTTCCTATTTGTTTTATTGATAATTCTATAAACCCTCTTAAGCCCAGGTGTAGAGACTTTCTCTGGATTTCCACTAATTTTAATCGTATCAACCATATTTTTATGCTCATCCTCTATGGAGACTAGTTTATATACAGCGCCTAATGCAGGCTGATCATAGGCGGTAATAAGCTTCGTTCCAATTCCCCAAATATCAATTTTTGCTCCTTGTGCCTTTAGATTCATAATGGTATTCTCATCAAGGTCATTGGAGGCAATAATTTTCGCTTGCTTAAATCCAGCTTGATCTAACATTTCTCTCGCTTTTTTAGATAGAAATGCTAAATCTCCACTGTCTAAGCGAATCCCTTTAAAATTGATTTTATCACCTAGTTCTTTAGCTACTCTAATTGCATTTGGAACTCCTGATTTTAACGTATCGTATGTGTCTACTAAAAATACACAATCTTTATGCGTCATTGCGTATTTATGAAACGCCACATATTCATCTTGGTATGCTTGAATCATAGAATGGGCATGGGTTCCTGAAATAGGAATATCAAATAATTTACCTGCTCGTACATTTGAGGTTGCCTCAAATCCTCCGATATAAGCTGCTCGTGTTCCCCAAATAGCAGCATCCATTTCCTGCGCCCTTCTTGTACCAAATTCCATTGCTACTTGTTCACCAATTACTTGTTTGATTCTTGAGGCTTTAGTTGCTATAAGCGTTTGATAGTTCACAATATTTAAAATGACCGTTTCTATTAATTGAGCTTCGATAAGCGGTGCCTCGATACGAATTAATGGTTCATTTGCAAATATAATCTCTCCTTCAGTCATTGCTCGCATCGTTCCAGTGAATCGCAAGGTTTTTAAATAACTGAGAAAATCTTCCTGATAACCTTCTTCTCTTAAATATTGAATATCTGTTTCTGAAAAATGGAAGTGATTCAAGTAATCAATGACCTTCTCCAAGCCAGCAAATACAGCATAGCCATTTCCAAAAGGCATTTTACGAAAATATACCTCAAAGACAGACTTTTTCAAATGGATTCCATCTCTCCAATATGTTTCTGCCATATTAATTTGATACAAATCAGTGTGTAATGCATAGCTATCATCCTTATATTTATACATATTTATTCCTCCTATTAAATCACATTAGCTCCTAATGTATGTTTGAAATGTTCTAACGCCCAATGATGACCTAATTGGTTGAAGCTGGCCACACAATCCTCATGGACGGTAAGTTGAAAGCCTTTATTATAAGCATCGATAGCAGTGTGAAGGACACATATATCTGTACATACTCCTACTAAATGTAGATCTGTTATACATCGTTCCCTTAATTTTATTTCTAAATCAGTACCTGCAAATGCCGAATACCTTGTTTTGTTCATCCAGTATACATGGTTCTTTTGTTTATTATGTTGATAAATTTCATTTACTTTCCCATATAATTCTCTTCCCTTTGTACCTTTAAGATTATGAAGTGGAAAAAGCTTATTCTCTGGATGATATTTATCATTTCTCTCATGAATATCAATTGCAAAGACCACAAAATCATTATTTGCAATAAATGTACTCGTTATGTCAGCAACTGCCTGTTCTATTAATTGACCTGGTCGACCACAGGTTAATGCCCCATCCTCAGAAACAAAATCGTTTGTATAATCAATTTGAATTAACGCTTTTTTCATGATAAAAGCCTCCTTTTATTTAACAAGTTGTTAATTATAAATATTAAAAAAAATCAATATGTGGGTTAAGCTGTATTAACCCACCTGTAAAAATTAATATCTTGCTGTATAAATAGGTTTGACTATATCCATCTCAATAAATTCATATAATTGAGTAGGGATTTTTGACGTTCTTTGTGTTTTCTGACCTACAACTGGCTTTATAAACGGAAGGGATTTTATTTTTCTTGCAAAGCTTTGATCACTTGCAATTGCAGGATCGTCCGTTACTGTTAATAATAAAGCTTGAAGCTCAGAATAAGTAAAATACTTCGGTAAAAAATTTTTGGCAACTGTTGTTTGAAGTAAATCGCCTGTTATTTGTTTTATGGCATCCTGAATTATTTGTTTATGATCGAAAGCTAATTCAATTCGAAATATTTCTTCTAAGGAGAATAGTTCTACTTCTGCTGCATCATCATTTGCTTGACGTGTAGATAAGTATTGCTCAGGGACAATTGCATAATGAGCATTCGAAATAATCCAGCCCCGCGGGTCTCTTCCAGGTTGATCGTACACGCCAAAATGCTTTATGTGAATACCTTTTACCCCTGTTTCTTCCTCCAGTTCACGCGCCGCTGCCTCCAATGCAGATTCATTCTCTTGTACAAACCCACCCGGTAAAGCCCATTTCTCAGCTTCAATATTTAATTGTCCTTCCGCATTAAGCTTTGATCGTTTTATTAGCATAAGCTTTAATTGCATAAGGGGTGGTTTGTATTCAGCTACTTGTTTGGAAACAATTGTAAATACAGCGATATCTGAAGTATAACCATCAGGTGTGCGAAATTTTTTGATATCATATTGTCTTAATGCTTCTTCATTTGACATTTGGTAACCCTTCTCTTTAATTAACGATTTGTTAATTAAAATTATATCCATAAAAAAGGAATTGTCAATAGTAAATCAAATTTTTTTAATTACATTACTCAGGCTGACAACACAATTCGCCTTCACCTTTTTCGATAGCTGCCTTTAAACTATTGAGTACCTGTACCCAAGCCATTTGATGCCATTGAAATGCCTCTGACCATTCATTTGTATCTTTGAAACCATCATGAATAACCTTAACAGAAGTTTTATCTTCCTCAATCGTTTGAAAGCTTACTTTAACAACAGTCAATTCATTATTATTCATCACTTCATTAAATTGGTCAGGACCCTTCCAGGAAAAATGCAATTCCTTCTGATGAGCAAGATGAAGAACTTTACATCCCTTTGTATTCATACCCTCTTTATTACCAGGCACGAAATATAACTCATATGCACCACCAATTTCAGGTTCAATCACAGTCTCAGGGGCAAACCATTCTGAAACTCTACTCGAAATTGTCCATGCATGCCACACTAGATCCAGAGGCGCATCAATAGATACTTCATGTGTTAATTGTCTATCTTTCGTAATATTGTTCACTTACAACTTCCCCTTTCTGAATAATTTAATATTCTATTAATTCACTCTATTATACTTTTAAAAATCTCCATTCACAAACTATTTCTATATGACAAGTTTGTGGACATGAATAATTCTAACTAATTGTTTAATGTTGTTTAATAAATAACCGTAATGAACATCTATTAAAATAAAAAAACTGACTCAGGAATTTTTCCTCGAATCAACTTTCATAAACCTTATGCTTTTGAAATATCAATAAATCCTTCACCAAATACATCTCGGACATCATGAATTGCTATAAACGCATTTAAATCCACTTTTTTTACGATTCTTTTTAGCTTCACTACCTCTTGCTTACTAATGACAATATAAAGTATATCTTTTTGATTTTTCGTATAATACCCATGTCCTGAAAATACTGTCACACCTCTGTCCATAAGAGTAATTACTTGCTGGGCAATTAAATCAGGTTGGTTTGAAATGATGGTAACCGCCTTTTTCGGGTTTACACCTTCAATGACAAATTCCATCACTTTTGTACCAATATATAGCATGATAATTGTCAACATCAGTTTTTCAACACCAATGATAAAATAGGAAGAGAAAGCAACAATTAAATCAAAAAAGAGCAAGCCATAACTAATGCTCCACCCAAGATATTTATGTGTAATTCGAGCTAAAATAGTTGATCCAGCTGTCGTTCCACCTACTCGGATAATCATTCCAATACCAACTCCAGCAAATATCCCTCCGAAAATGGCATTAACAAATAGTTCATTGGAATCAATTCTCCAATGTTCAGTTAAGTGAAGGAATAAGGAGTTAAATACAACCGCAATAATTGTATAAATCGTTGTCGTTTTGTTCAAAAACTTATATCCAACAAGCAATAATAATAAATTAAGAACAAAGTTTATCAGTCCTGGACTCCATTGAAAAAGATAATAAAGTATAATCGTTGTCCCTGTAACTCCACCTTCACCTAAATCATTGGGAATTACAAAAAGATTGACAGCTAATGCAAATATAAATGCACCAACAATTAGAAACAAAATATCTATTAACCTTTTTTTCATACGTACCACCTTAGTCTATCCTTGATGAATCATTTCATTATACGTTTTAATAGATTTAGTTTCAATACTTATTAAAAAACGGGTTTATTTCCTTTACTTTAAGGGAAATTTACAACAAAATTGTTTGGATTTTTTCCTATGATTAATTATTAAAAACGTATTTAAAATGCCATTCAATGATTCTTAATCAAAGAAGATCCCACTGGAAGTAATTTCTAGTGGGATGATAGAATCAAAATTTAATTGTTACTTCATATCATTTTAAACATACGTTACATGCATTATTTTATACCAATCTTCCTCGATCTTTTCTATACAGTTAAACTACCATCTACTGATACGATAGAGCCTGACATAAAGCTAGCTTTATCAGAAGCTAGGAATAAAACAGCTTCTGCTACCTCCTCAGGTTCACCATGACGTCCCATGCGCATAGGCGACATTTCTTCGGGAACATATCCTGTTTTTTCTAATGTTTCTCCTACGCTTTTAAATAATGGAGTTACGATCCCACCTGGACATACTGCATTAATTCGAATTCCCTTATTTGCATATTCAATTGCTGCTCCCTTTGTTAATCCAATAACCGCATGCTTACTTGCAGAATAAACTGCAATACTGTGCTCTGGACGAATTCCAGCAGATGATGCCGTATTAATAATTGAGCCTCTCCCTTGTTCAAGCATTATAGGGATCACATATTTCATACCAAGAAATACACCCTTTACATTAATATCCATAATCCGCTCATATTCCTCTAATTCAACCGTTGTAAACGGTGCAAATTTTTGAATGATACCAGCATTATTGAAAAATACATCAATACGTCCATATATATCAACAGTTTTTTTAACATAGGCTTGTACATCATCTTGATTTGAAACATCCGCTTTGACGAAAATACACTCTCCTCCTTCATTACGAATTAGGTTAAGTGTTTCTTCTCCCGTCACTTGATTAAAATCTACAAGAACAACTTTATACCCATTTACTGCTAATTTAATGCTTGTAGCTCTACCAATACCACTACCTGCTCCTGTAACGACGGCAACTTGATTATCCTTTGACATATTCAGATTCCTCTTTCCTGTAATTAAATAAATTGTTTGGATTATTATTCACTAAACATTTTCTATTTGCTAATCTCACATTAATCATAGTCAAATAGATTCCTAATGATATAGAATCACTGGAGGACCTCTCCAATCCACTTGAATTCTCTCCATCTTACTTTCTATTTGATTAATCGATTGATTCGACTTTTTTAGAATGAGATTTACTTCGTATATAATCATCATAATTACCATTGTAATTAGTGACTCCTGTTGGATGAAGTTCTAAGATTCTAGTTGCTAGCTTATTAATAAAATATCGATCATGTGAAATAAAAAATATGGTACCCTCATAATTCAATAATGCTGTTTCCAATATCTCTTTAGTAAACAAATCTAAATGATTCGTCGGTTCATCTAGTAATAGTACATTTGCCTTTTCCAGCATTAGTTTAGTAAGTGCAACCCGAGCTTTCTCACCACCACTTAGCGCGGAAATTTTCTTAAAAACATCTTCGCCGTTAAATAAGAAATTCCCAAGTATTGTACGAATTTTCGCTTCTTCTTCGTGAGGAAAGTTAGTCCAAACCTCTTGAAGTATGCTCTCCCTGGAGTTCAAAGTAGCTTGTTCTTGATCATAATAGCCAATCTTAACTTCATTCCCCCATTTAATTTCCTCACTTGTGTGTGTATCATTGACTAATTTTTTAATCAATGTTGATTTTCCAATACCATTGGGTCCAATTAATGCAACTTTATCCCCGCTTTGCATTTGAAAAGTAATATTCTTTATTAAAGAATAGCTATTTTCTTTATCAGCAAAAAGAGATAGGTCCTTTACATCTATTACTTCTTTATGTGACTTTTTTTCGATTGGAAAAGATAGTTTTGTTTTCTTTAAATCTCCAAGAGGTTTATCTACTCGTTTAATTCTTTCAAGCTGCTTCCGTTTATTTTTTGCACTTTTGGATGATGTGGCCCGAACGATGTTTCGTTGAATATAATTTTCCATTTTTTCTATATCTTCCTGTTGTTTAACATATTTCTTCGATAGAATTTCTTGATCCTTCTCTTTACTTTCAACATATTTTGAATAATTACCCACATATCTGCGAGCTTCTGTGCGCTCAATTTCATAGATTGAGGTTACAAGGGAATCTAAAAAGTATCGATCATGAGAAACGATCAGGATCGTTCCTACATATGAATGTAAATAATTCTCTAACCATGTTAAGGTTTGTAAATCTAGATGGTTGGTTGGCTCATCTAATATAAGTAAGTCAGGCTGTTGAAGTAATATTTTGGCTAATGCTAATCTTGTTTTTTGCCCTCCACTTAACGTATTTATTTGTGTACTAGTTGAAATATCACTAAAACCCATTCCGTTTAAGATTCTATGAATTTTTGCTTCTTTTTCATACCCATCATTCTGCATAAACCAATCTGATTTGTTGGCATAACGATTCATCGTTTTTTCGTACTCGTTTGAATCTGTCATAATTGCTGGATTTGCCATCATGCCCTCAAGCTCACGAAGTTCTTTTTCAACTTGAAGTAAATGATCAAAAACGCTCATCATTTCATTCCAAATGGTCAGCTTATCTCGCAGACCGCTATCTTGACGAAGATAGCCGATTTTTGTTTCCTTTTTTATGTGGATTTCTCCTTTATCATAAGGAATTTCTCCAGCGATGATTTTTAATAAGGTTGATTTTCCTGCACCATTGACTCCAACTAACCCTATCTTTTCTCCAGCTTCAATTTTCATCGATATATTAGAAAGTATCTGCTCCCCTGAGTAATACTTATCAATCCCATTTAGTTGTAGTAACATTTTTTCACACTCATTCTTGTAATATTGTTCTTCCAAAGAGCTTTATCCAAAAACATTAAAGACTCTTTAAATAAGCCCATAAAAAAAAGACGCCGAATATATCGGCGTCTATCACATAATTTAATAAGCTTTGTATCCAGAAAGAAATAATCGTCAAAAACACAAAAGGACGCCTAAACAGCTGGCGTCCAAAATATTATGATCATGTCAACTCATTAAATCTATTGATATTTTCAATTAAGGAGCAAAAAGCATCCGACAGCTGTTTTCGATATGAAGTTTGCTTAAAAAAGGGCAGACTAATCCCTTTACTAGCAAATCCCCTAACAATCTTGGTGCTTTTACCATTTCTCCAAATTGTGACATAACGAAAACAGAATCCATTGCTTATTGCCTCCTTTCTCATTTTAGTAGTTAATGATGATTATAGCTTCTTTACGCACCCATTTTACTCTATTGTTACAAGGAAAACAAGCATAAGAATCTAACATGACCAACAAATCTTCATAGTCATAAATATTTACTATCCAGTCTGCCCTTCTTTACAAAGGGAACTGGGCATTATACAGGCAATCAAACTATATGAAAATTGCCGTTCATATAATAGTGACTTATTAAAAATGATCTCTTTTTTGTCTCGCTTGATTTAACCAATAATCAGATTTTTCCTTATTCATTTCCACACCTGCGCCCAATTCATATTTTTTGCCAACATTGAACATAGCACTCGGATCACCTTTTTTTGCTGCCAATAAGTTCCACTCAAAAGCCTTTTTGTGATCTTTTTTGACACCAATTCCATTGCCATACATATAACCTAAATTAACCATCGCTGTTGTATTGCCATTATTCGCACTTTTTATGTTCCACTTCAGGCTTTCATTTATGTTCTTCTTCACTTTAATCCCCTGTTCAAAATAAGCTCCTAATAGTGCTTGAGCCTCTGCATCCTCTTTTTGTGCTAATTTCATTAATTCATCGACTGAAAGCTTACTATAATCTAGATCTTGATTCACAAATGAATAGAAGGTGTATAAACCAATCGAAACGACTATTGTTAATAATAAAAATATTCCTCTTTTTTTCATCAGATTTATCCTTTCATACATACTTTCTAATTTTTAGAATTCAGCAGTTAATGGCATCATAAAAGATTCACCATGCAAAAGGAGCTGACCTCTAATCATTAAATGATTTTCAGTATTGTATTCGATTTCCTCTACATGCGGAAGCATGAATACATCAGGAGAAAAGTAGAATTCAATCGTGTGAAACGGAAATGGTATGAAAGCACATAATTCTTCTATTGCAGGAATCGTTTCACTTACTATATCGAATACTCGACATACCCCGTTGCTTACTTCAAATACGATGATTGTATTTAATTCCTTAATATAATAAAATTTTTGATTTAAATTTGGACTGTAAAAGTTAAAATAAAGTGCATGTTCATATGTAAGAGGAGCAAATTTCTTTGATAGAGCCTCTTTATGTGGAAAGATATTCATTAAAATATTTACATCCTCCTGATTGAAAAGATTCAAATTTTTCATTTTAGGTGGAGGATTAAAAGGTACATGATTATACTCTATTTTAAAATAATATTGCTTGACAACATGGAAACCAAATGGAGTATAAAGTGATGGGCTTTCGGTGAACAAAAGAGCAAATTCATACTGTTTATCAATATCTACTAATATTTTCTTGAATAGATCTTTCATCAGCCCTCTTCCTCGATAAACTGGGTCCGTCATAACCGATTGAATACCCACACATTTTTTACGTACTCCATTTATTTGCATATCCAGTGGGAATATAGAAGCATTCGCGACCGCTTGCTCACCATCGAAGTATGTATAGGGTACATATTGATCATTCCATAAACCTCTATTGTAAAAATCTTCAAGCAAGCTTGTTTTAATGCCAAATATCTTCTCAAAAAGTGGATATAATTTTTCCCGTTTATTTGGATCATTTGTGAAATTAGTATGAAAGTTTAGTTGATCATTCATTCATTAACCTCATTAATAGTATTTTAGTTTCATAATCTCGTCGAATACTAAAGTTGTTTTCTTATAGTTTGTTCATTTTGAAATACCTACTTCGGCTTTTCAATTTAACCACTTATTTTTACTAATTCTCTATTAAAAACCATTTCCCCACATTGCATTTATAAACACCATATAAAAAGTAAAGATTCCTGTGATGAAGATGAAAATGATAGGTACCATTCTCATTTTATTACTTTTTATCAATGTAATCACATAAACAATAAACGAAATGATTGCAGCAAGATAGTAAACAATAATCATTGCAAAGTTTGAGAGTGGCCCTAAAAATAATGCGAACACCGCAAATTGAATTAAAAAAACGAATATGGAAATAGCCACCCATATTAAGCTATTTCTGATCATTAGAACATTTTTAATAGAATACAACATTAATGTGATGACAAAAACTGTAAGCATCCATTCATATACAAAAAATAAATTTTCTTTCTCGACAGCAAAATAATATCCCACGATAGAGATCGGTATAATTAGAAGCAGTAAATATGCATTTAATTTAAGATTAAACGTTTCATTCATCATTCTACTCCTTTATTTAATGGAATAACTAATCACCTAAACCTTACATTCTACAATCCTTCTTAATTTCCCTTTTATACAAGGCTTTTTTTTTCGTATAATTTATTGCAATTGTAAAAGTGAAAATTATTATTTATTTTCTTCCATTTTCGATCGATAAAAATCGCTACACAAAAAATTGCAACAATGAAAAAGAGTAACCCAGTCAAAATAAACACCAGCCCTTAATTGTTTTATAAACTGTAACACTCGGTCAGCATAATAAAATTTCTAAAGTTAATTAATTTTAATTTTTATCATAATTATTAAATAATATGCATTGATTAACCATAGAGGTCATGATAACCTTTTATTTTTGACGCGAATATTTAAATTTATGGAGGTTGATGATTATGTCAAATGTATTATTAAGTTCTGCAGTAACAATACGTCATTCGCTCATTCAACAGGTGCAATCGATTCCTGAAGAACTTTTCGATATTATACCGGAACCTTTCACCAATTCGATAAGATGGAATATTGGACATATTATCTTATCTCATAATTATTTTCTCTCTTTGGGCCAACTGAACATATCTAGCCTTCCAGAAAACTATACACAACTTTTCAAACCAGGCAGTAAGCCATCTGATTGGACTGAGATCCCGCCAACAAAAGATGAACTAGTCAATTACCTATCAAACCAACTCTCTAATCTTTCAGATATAGCTTCTAGCACATTCGCTAAACATTTGGATACACCGGTAGAAATCGGACCATTAAAATTAAATACATTTGATGAGGTTTTCAATTTTTCAACAATACATGAAACGAGTCACCTCACAACTATTTCATGTCTATTAAAAATTCTTCAGTATCAAAAGTCTAAATAAGGCTACATATACAGATAAATTAGTATTCGCAAACCGTATCCTAAAGAAGCCTACATTGAAGGACTATCAATGCAGGCTTTTGGCACGTTCCAATTTATTCATATTACTTATAACTAAATAACGATCATTCATCATTTTTCACAGGACTATCTTTTAACCCTATGATAAACGCGCTAATAATTGAGAGAGCAACGATGATAAATGGCGCATAGAAAATTAATATTTTTTCCATTTAGACTCCTCCCCTATACATGACCATTTTCTTTTCCTCTTATATAATCCTTATCAAATAGAAATAATTTAAGAACTAGATATAATGAAGGAATTAACAAACAAAAACCTGCAATAAAAGCAATGACCAGTGCAATCGCCATCGCCTTGTTCGTAAACGAATCATACAAGGTTAAGTGTGGGTAAAGCAAAAAAGGGTAATGGGATACGCCATAAGCGAAAAAAGCAAATGCAAATTGCCCCACTAATAACGTTAATGCCATCCCATAATTTTTACGTTGCCAAATGAGCCATACTGTAATGACAAACATAATTGCAGATATTACGAATAAGTACCATACTTCAACCATTCGTGCATAGTGATCTGGATTGTGCCTCCGTAATTCCACCATAATACCAATCACTGCAATAACTAAAGGTATGGCCCATATTAAGGCATATTTCCTAAGTAAATTTGTCGCTCCAACATCATTAGCTTTATTTGCATACCAGGTTAAAAAAACGGCTGAAATATAAAGAACTGCTGCAATTGCAAGAACGACTATACTCCATGTTAAAGGACTAGTAAACAATCCCCAGTAATCTAAAACCGGCTGTCCATTTTGCAGGGATATAAAGCCGCCTTCAGAGATAGTCAATACAACAGATAATGCAGCAGGTAATAATAATCCAGCCACACCATACATAAATGAGTAGCCCTTATGTCCCCGTGAACCATATGATTCAAAAGCATAATAACTTCCTCGAATGGATAATAAGATTATCCCAATACTTGCTGGTACCAGTAGGGTTGTACCATAGTAAAAAGCAGTTTTTGGAAAAAAACCTACAGTTCCAACGAAGAAAAAAACTAAAAATACATTGGTTATCTCCCAAACAGGTGATAGATAACGTTGGATAATATGTGTTAGTATATGCTGGCGCCCCGTTAGAACACTATATGCATTAAAAAAGCCTGCTCCGAAATCAATGGATCCAATAATGACATAACCAAATAAGAATAGCCACAATACTGATATACCTAATATTTCTAAATTCATAATCCAGCACCACTCCTATCAGCTTGTCGATCGGCAATTTCTTTTTCAATTGGATTTTTTCGGAACATACGAAGTAAGACAACTACACTTCCAATTCCAAGAACTAAATATAATAGACAAAAGAGCATCAGCATAAGATCAACATGTTCACTTGTTGTAGCTGCATCAGCCACCTTCATATATTTATACAAGATCCAAGGTTGACGCCCCACCTCTGCGAGCCACCAGCCCGCTTCCAAAGCAATAATTGATAATGGGCCACCGGCTACGATGATCCAACGAAACCAATTTGAAGAGATAAATTTCCATTTCTTGATTTTACCAAATACAAATATAGCAGAAAATACGATCATAAATGTTCCAATCATAACCATCGTGTCAAATAAGTAATGAATATATAAAAGGGGGGTTTCATCTTTTGGAAATTCATTTAACCCTGTTACCTCAGCTACTGGGTTCGTATGGGCTAATATACTTAAAGCATAAGGAACTTTAATGGCATATTTCACTTCCTCCCCATTGATTACACCAAATAATTTTAGCGGAGCTCCTTTTTCTGTTTCAAAATGCCATTCTGCAGTGGCAAGTTTTTCAGGTTGGTATTCCACTAAATATTTTGCAGAAAAATCTCCTATAACTAAAGTAGCTACCGAAAATACTAGACCTAATTTCATATATAAGAATAAGGCTTTTTTATAGTAAATATGTACAGAACCTTTTAATATTCTAAATGCTGCAATTGCAGCTAATACAAATGCAGAAGTCATATAAGCAGTAACAAGAACATGTCCTACTTTTGTTGGCATTGCTGGATTCAGCATGGCGAGAACAGGTTTAATATTCACTAGTTGACCATTTACTCCATCAAACCCTTGTGGTGCATTCATAAAAGCATTCACAATCGTAATGAACACAGCAGACATGGATGCACCAATGGCTACCGGGATTAGTAAAAGCAAATGCTTTTTTTGATTTTCGAATCGATCCCACGTGTATAAATAAATGCCTAGGAAGATAGCTTCAAAGAAAAAGGCAAATGTCTCCATAAAAAGGGGCAAAGCGATCACATTACCTGCTAGTTGCATGAAATTTGGCCATAATAGAGATAATTGAAGCCCAATAGCCGTTCCAGTTACAACACCAACTGCTACTGTAATAACAAATCCACGTGCAAGACGTCTTGCTAGCAAGATATAGTGCTCATCATTCTTCTTTATGCCAACCCACTGTGCAATCATAATCATCAACGGAACGCCGACACCGATTGTAGCGTATATAATGTGGAACGATAAAGTAAGTTCAGTTAAAACACGACTATAATAAACAGCATTTCCGTTGTCCATACATAAAACCTCCTTAGCCTCCGAATATTCGCCCAATAATTGACAATAGCATGATCCCAGCTACAATAAAGCTGAGCCACATAAGTTTCTTTTCTTGAGATTTATACATACCATCAACTCCTTATTTAGTATCTTACCCTTTTAAACAATTTATTAACTTTATTCTCGTATATAAATAATGAAAAATTACTGACTAAGAGTCCATTCGAGATTGTAGGAACGATGTATTGTTCATTAAAATAGAAGAAAACAAAAAGAGATTTTGATAGCCAAAATCTCTCCTTATTTTCAATTATTCTCTTTTTACTGCCTCAAAAGTTACTGGTACATTAGGGTTTTCCGGATATTTACCAAACTGATAATTTTCAGAAACGACAATATGCTCAAAGCCAATATGCTCTAATAAAAGTCTGAATTCTTCTATTCCATACCACCTTAAGGGAAAGCGCTCCAATTCAGTTTGTATGAGTGTACCATTTCTCCATTTCTCATATCGTCCATGTGAGATAAAATACTGATTAATATAATCTACCTCAACATTAGTTGTTTCTAAAGTAATCACATCTCCGTTTTTACAGGTCCATGTTCTTGTAGAAACTTTTCCTAAATCAACTTCAGTTTGTAAGAAAATATCAATGATTAATTTCCCACCATCTGCTAGATGTCGATGAAAATTATGTAATGCTTGAATGGACCTTTCTCTTTCATGTAGTAATAAAAATGTTCCAGATGGAATAATAATTGCCTCATATTTCATTTCAAGCGAAAAGCTTTCCATTTTAGCCTCGAATAGCTTTGGATTCAAACCTCTTTTAAGACAATTTTCACGACATATAGTCAACATTTCGTTTGAAATATCAAATCCATCCACCTTAAATCCTTCTTCTAAAAGAGGAATAAGAATCCGTCCTGTACCAGTTGCTGGTTCCAGTATTGGCCCACTAATAGATGCAAGTCTTTTACTATAAAATTCAATATCACCAAATGAATGACCTATTGGCTTATCCAAATCATATACTTCAGATGAAAGCTTGCTATAATAACTTAACAAAATCAACCCTCCAAATATTATTCAGTGCGATCCTTTTATGATTATCAACACAAATCGTTTTTAATAACAATTCCATATTCCAAGTAAATTTTTAATAAAGTTAATGCTTCCCCCCAACCAATTGCACAATCTATACAAGCTACAATATCATGCTCAGTATTGACGTATCCTATTTCATCTAATTGGACTAGAGTCCCATTCTTATAATCTATCAGTTTAAAAGAAACCATCGTTTTTCCCTTCACAGGGGACCACTGGAATACAAAACGTTGATTCGGGATAGCCTCTAGGATTGCTCCACCATCTTCCATATCCCTTTCATCAATTCCGAACTTTGACCATCTTAATTTGATTTCCCCAGTTCCATCCGGTCTAATATCCAGCCTTGTATCATCCGTAAACCAAGCATTCCATCCGTCTGCAGATGTAAGTACTTCATAAATCTTTTTTCTATCTACTTTTATATATGTACAATGTTGAATCGTAGGCATAGGGGGTGCTCCTCCATACAATCTTATATTAATTTGTACATGCTTTTACAATGAAAATTAGTATTACTATCATTACTAATGATAGTAAATTTATTAAACAACCACCGTCTGGAGATCCAGTAAGTGCTCTTGCAAAAGTATTGTTTAGTATGGCTCCTGGATTTTTTGACTGTTCTTTTGACTGAAGTTTGTCTCTCTGCTCTCTAGACATCAAGTTCATTCCTTTCGAGTGAACATATATTTATAAAAAAATATGATTGAAACTTGCGGGTTGAGAGAAGGTACAAGTTCAGTTAAAAAGTTTAATTTCCGCTCTTTTAGTATGGCTCTTTTCTCAAACATTGTTGCTATTTAGGCAACAAACTATACTACACTTAGTATTATGATTAGAGAAAATACATTGAACTTTGCTCCAATCTCCTTTTTTGTTCTATTCAATTCCTTTCATTTGGATTATAGTATGTAAATATGGAATTGTATATAAATATTTGTAATTATAGAAAATTTCACTTTATTGTTATTTATAACAGTAAAAATAGGTTTTCACCTTTAATCGAATGACTATAGTATACTTTTTAGTCAATGTATATGCTAATCTATGTAATAGTATGGCCTGGCATTTATATACGGCTTTAGATCATTTTTTATAATATATAGTAAAGTAATCAACTTCCTTATATGGATAAATTATAGATTGCGAGAGTTCATTAAGATACGTATTGAAGGGACACCATTTGAAGTTACTTATAATAACGTGTAGCAAATACGCAGGTTTAATGGATTTATGTACCCATTAACGAGCAATTCCATAGACCTAGATAAATGAAAAATAAAAAAAGATTCTATCCATAACCGTATAATTTATCTCTTGAAGCTTGCTTTGTATTTCAAAAAAAGTTGGATATGACACCTTAATTGCTTCACTATTTTCAATAACCGTTTCTCCATCAGCAAGACATCCTGCAATGGAGAGCATCATCCCGATACGGTGATCTCCTCGGCTGTTTACGTAAGCCCCTTTCAATGGGGTTCTACCATGAATAATTAACCCATCTCCAGTTGTTTCAATATGTGCACCCATTCTAATTAATTCCTCAGCTACGGTATTAATACGATTAGTTTCTTTCACTTTTAGTTCACTAGCATCCTTAATAATGGTTGTTCCTTCTGCTTGGGTAGCTGCAAGAGCAATAATTGGAATTTCATCGATTAACCTAGGAATCATTTCACCAGCGATTTCCGTTGCTTTTAAAGGGGCAAATTTAACTTCCAAATCGGCAAATGGCTCGAATGATTGTTCCTGCTTGCCTGTTATTTTAATAGAAGCCCCCATCCTCTCTAAAACATCAATGATCCCCGTTCTAGTTTGATTTATTCCAACTCTTTGAATGGTAATATGACTATTAGGTATAATAGAACCAGCTACTAAGAAAAATGCTGCAGACGATATATCTCCTGGTATATCAATTGTTGTGGCGGTTAGGCTCTGCTTCCCCGCAATAGTTACTTTTTTACCACTTCGGTGTATCGTTACTCCAAATGCCTTGAGCATGCGTTCAGTGTGATCTCTTGAGAAATGAAGCTCCGTAACAGAAGTTGTTCCTATTGCATGAATGCCTGCAAGTAGGATTGCCGATTTAACCTGTGCACTAGCAACTGGCATTGTATAATCAATAGCATGCAAACTTCTTCCATTAATGGTGAGTGGAGTATACTTACCATCTTGACGTCCATCCATTTTCGCGCCCATTAACCATAATGGTTCAACAATTCGATTCATCGGTCGTTTAGCAATGGAAGAATCCCCTTGCAAGCAAGCGTATAAAGACAAACCTGCCAGTAAACCCGATAACAATCGGATAGTTGTTCCCGAATTTCCAACCTCAAGTACAGATGTAGGCTCCCTTAAATGCTCTGTCCCTTTCCCATCAATTTCTACATAATCCCCTTCCTGCAAAATGTTTACTCCAAGCTGCCTTAGACACGAAATCGTACTCAAACAATCTTCTCCTGGCAAAAATCCTTTCACCACCGTTTTTCCGTTCGCAATTCCACCTAACATAATAGCTCGATGGGAAATCGATTTATCCCCAGGAACAGCTATCGTTCCATTAAGACCATTTTTTGTTTTCCTTACTACTTTTACTGTCACTAGTTTCACTCCTGCTATTATTTTTCACTGAATTCATTGATCAACCTTTAAACATGACTTGGTAAAGAATCACGGTATTCTTTTGCACCTTCAAAAAAATGATGGATCGCTTGTTCATCACCAGTCTGTAGAACAGTAGTTAAATTACGAATTTCATTCATCCAATCCTCCATTAATTCCATTAAATTACGGCGGTTATCCATAACGATTTCGCTCCAAATGCTTGGATTACTTGAGGCAATTCTTGTTATATCACGAAATCCTCCTGCTGCCATTTGACGGATAAGGGGTTCTTTTGTAGCATGTTTTTTTGCTTGATTCACCAATACTCCAGCCATTAAATGTGGAAGATGACTAATCATTCCTACAATATAGTCATGCTCATCCTTGTCGAGAATATGGAGACGTGCATTGGTACCTCGTAACCAATTCTTTAATTCACTTATTCTATTATTACTGATTTCAGGGGAAGGCGTAAGAATATAGTACGCACCGTCAAATAAATGTAAATCGGCATTTTCTACTCCGGTTTTATGAGAGCCCGCAATCGGGTGCCCGCCAATAAAGGTTACTTTTCTATTAAACACCTCATTAGCAGCCTCCATTATCTCCCCTTTTGTACTACCTGTATCTGTAATAATGACATTTTCTTTCAATGTCATGCTTGCTAACTGTTTCATTATTTTTCTCAGTTCTAATACAGGTGTTGATAAAATGATTAAGTCGGCAAGTTCTGCTCCTTGCTGTAAAGAATCCACTTTTTCATCAATAGTGTTGAGTTCAATTGCTTTTTCTATTTCATGTTGATGAATATCTAAACCATAAATTTTTGCACTTGGATGCTGTTTTTTTATTGTAAGGGCAAGTGATCCACCGATTAATCCTAACCCTACAATTAATACATTTCCTTTCATCATTAACCTCCATCATTACTATCCATTTATTGAGCGTTCTTTTATAAATTCCTTAATTGCCTCTCTGACTCTTTCATTTTGCTCTGCTAAACCAATCGTAATCCGCACACATGTTGGAAATCCTAATTGTTTGCCGGATCGAACGATAATTCCCTTTTCCAATAAAAAATTTGTAACTTCGTCCCCATCCCATTTAAAATCTATTAATACAAAGTTCCCCTCTGAAAGATAAACTTTTAGCCCATTGTCTAAGGAAAAAGCATAATATTTCTCCCTCTCAGTCGCATTTTTTTGAAAGCATTCCTTTACAAATTCTTGATCGCTTATTGCCGCGGCAGCAGCCATTTGGCCAAGAACATTTGTATTAAATGGTGGGCGGGCCGCTTCTAATTTTTGAATAATGTCGACAGATGAAATCCCATATCCCACTCGTAAACTAGCAAGCCCGTAAATTTTCGAAAACGTTCTCGTAATCATTACGTTAGGGAAATCCTCAAGCAATTCGATCGTATTACCTGGCTGTTCCACATATTCAAAATAAGCCTCATCCAGTACTACAAATACATCGTTAGGAACTTTCTTCAAAAATGTCCAAAGTTTCTCGATAGCAATATAAGTTCCCGTTGGATTATTTGGGTTGCATACCCATACCACGGTTGTATTTTCATCGATGGCTGATAGCATTCTGTCCAAATCATGAATCCCATCTATTAATGGGATTTCTCGAACCTCCCCACCCTCTAGCACTGCATTATGCTTATACTGTGAAAAAGTAGGGGTAGCCATTACTGTATTTTTCCCAGGTTGTATTAAAGACCTTGAAATGATTTGGATTAATTCATCCGTTCCATTTGTAAAAATTAATTGATTCGGATTAACCTCTAAAAGTGAGGCGGTGTCCGCTCTTAGTTTGCTAGCTTTTCCATCTGGGTAAATATTTAATGTACCGCCAAATTCTTTTAATGCAGGATCTACTTTTAGTGAATAACCATATGGATTCTCATTTGAAGCTAATTTGATAATCGAATGTCGCGTATGATGAGTCTTCACTTCAGCAATTGATTTACCGGGTTGATATGCATGTAGTTGATGCATTTGTTCTTTCCATTTCATTTTGACTACACTCCTTATTGTTAACTTGTAAATCTAAAAAAGTTTTTCTGAGTAACTCTTGATTAACTTTTTGCCTAACGGGGTTTCCTAAATCCTGCAGCAAAACAAATACAGGTTCATTTCTAATAGATTTTTTATCTCGAACCATCCACTCCAAGATTGCCTCAAATGAACAATTCTCAGGAATTTTCCACTCATACCCCAATTCCTCTAGCCAACTGATAAAGCTTTCATAAGGAAAAGCAAATGGATAGATTTGCATACTTAGGTTCAATGCATAAACGATTCCTATCAAGACAGCTTCACCATGAGTTAATTCACCAAACCCAGCTTCCGCTTCTAAGGCATGGGCGAGGGTATGACCGAAATTTAAATAGGAGCGAATATCTTTTTCCACTTCATCCTGTTTCACAATATTTGCCTTGGTTTCAATGCCTTTTTTTAAATATCTTTGTAAAGGAAATGCAGTAAGATCTTTGAGTGATTTTATTTCAGTTATCAATTCCTGTAAAAATAATGGATCTGAAATGATGGCATGCTTAATGATTTCCGCAAATCCACTTCTTTTTTCCCGAATGGATAATGTTGCTAAAAATTGAGTATCATAGATAACTAGATCTGGCTGCTTAAAAGCGCCAACCATATTTTTTCCCAATGGATGATTAATCCCTACCTTGCCTCCGACCGCACTGTCATGAGCCAAAATAGTGGTAGGAAGCTGAATGAAAGCAATGCCCCTCATATAAGTGGCGGAAACAAACCCTGCTAAATCACCAATTGCCCCACCGCCAAAAGCTAAAACAACCGAATGACGATCCATCCCGTGATTCATTCCAAATGAAATACAATCTTGATAAATCTCAAATGTTTTTGCATTCTCACCGTTGGGAGCTATATAAATATGGCTATCTATATTAGGAAGATGGTTCGTAAGTGTGTCGAGATGCAATTCCTTTAAATCCGTATTAGTGATAATCCATAGCTTTGAAAACTCGGTTAAATGATCCTTTAAATTCCCGAGGATTTCTCTTCCTAAATAAACATGATAGTTTTTCGATGCGGTCGAAACATGAATGACATCCATGTTAAAATCCCTTAGCATATACTCTGTGATCTTCAATGGATTGCTTCAATAACTCATAACGATCACTGCAAAATTGTTCGGTTATCGCAGCGGCTAGCTCCCAAGCAACAACCGCTTCTGCCACGACACTTGCGGCTGGAACTGCACAGCTATCGGAGCGTTCGATACTTGCTGAAAATGACTCTTTTGTATCTATATCAACACTTTTCAACGGTTTATATAGAGTAGGAATCGGCTTCATTACCCCTCTCACAACAATCGGCATACCTGTAGTCATTCCTCCCTCAAAGCCTCCTAATCTATTAGTCGAACGAACATATCCTTCATCCTCATTCCAGATAATTTCATCATGCACTTCACTGCCTGGTAATCTCGCCATCCCAAAGCCTAGTCCAAACTCAACACCCTTAAAGGCATTAATACTTAATATTGCTTGGGCAATTTTCGCATCCAACTTCCGATCATATTGAACATAGCTCCCTACACCAATCGGCATGCCTTCTACTATGACCTCTACAATACCTCCAATTGAATCGCCATTCGCTTTCGCTTGTTCAATAGCCTCTATCATTTGTTTTTCCACTTGTTCATCAAAGCAGCGAACGGGTGATTCTTCAGTTTTTTGCTGTAATTCTTGAATATTTTCATATTGTGGTGGATTTGCTCTCACTCCACCAATTCCTAAAACATGTCCGGCAACTTCAATTCCAAGCAGGGTAAGGAGTTTTTTAGCAACTGCTCCTGCTGCAACCCTAACCGTTGTCTCTCGTGCTGAGGAACGCTCTAGAACATTTCTCATATCGCGATGTCCGTACTTAATCCCACCAACTAAATCAGCATGACCTGGTCTTGGTCTCGTTACCTTTCTTTTCACTTCTTCTTGATTTTCCAAAATTAAAGGATCAATTCCCATGATTTTTGTCCAATGCTTCCAATCCTTATTTTCGACGACAAGGGATAACGGTGATCCTAATGTGAATCCATGGCGAACACCTCCAGTGATATTGACCATATCAGTTTCAATTTGCATCCTTCTTCCACGTCCGTAGCCTTTTTGGCGGCGGGCGAGTTCATGATTAATATCCTCTGTAGTTAAAGGCATCCCCGCGGGTATCCCCTCGATAATCGTTGTCAGTTGCGGACCATGTGATTCACCTGCTGTAATATGTCTCATGTCGTAATCCTCCTTTCATCCCTGCTGAACCGCAGGGATCTACTAATCTATTTTTAAAATGCTTTTACGCTAATTTTTCTTGTAACGTTTTTAATTCCTGGATAAACTCATTAAACTGCGGTATATCCATTTGCTGTGCTGCATCTGATAGTGCCACTGCTGGATCTGGATGTACTTCTGCCATAATTGCATCGGCACCAATGGCCAACGCCGCTTTCGCAGTAGGAAGCAGTAAATCTCGTCTTCCAGTCGAATGTGTCACATCGACTACGACTGGGAGATGGGTTTCTTTTTTCAATATAGGCACGGCCGAAATATCCAGCGTATTTCTTGTCGCTTTTTCATAAGTGCGAATCCCACGCTCACATAGAATGATTTGATTATTTCCTTGTGAAATGATGTACTCTGCTGCATGGATGAACTCTTCAATCGTTGCAGAAAGTCCTCGTTTTAAAAGTATGGGTTTATTCACTTTTCCAACTGTTTTAAGTAAATCGAAGTTTTGCATATTGCGAGCCCCAACTTGAATGACATCTACGTAGTCTAGTGAAAGCTCTACATCATTAGGTGAAACAATTTCACTAACAATCGACATTCCTAATTCATTTCCAACTTCTCTTAAAATCTTCAGACCTTCTACCCCTAAACCTTGGAAGTCATAAGGTGATGTCCGTGGCTTAAATGCACCACCACGCATGATACTTAAGCCTTGCTCTTTCATAGCAATGGCGACCTCTCTTACTTGTTCATAGCTTTCAACCGCACATGGTCCCATAATAAATCTTTGTTTTCCATCACCAATTGTTTCACCATTAATTTCAACAATGGTATTTTCAGGATGCGCTTTCCGGGACACTAGCAATACTTTTCGACTATTGTCTTCTTGAAGCTCTAAGCTTGCTTTAAATATTTCCTTAAAAATATGTTGAATGGTTGATGTTTTGAAATGTCCGTGGTGATGTTTAATAATTAAGTCAAGTGATTCTCGTTCACGAACAGGATCAAAACGAGTAACACCTTGTTTCTTCTTTTCCTCTCCAATTTCCTGGACGACCTCTGCTCTTTCGTTTAATAGATTTAAAATTTCTAAGTTAATCTCATCAATTTTGTTGCGTAATTGCGTTAATTTATTCGTTGTCATATTCTTTCCTCCTGATATTTATAATGAATATTCGTGATTTTTAAGTAAAAATTTTTATTGGAACCTAAGTATATACTTGATTACATCACCTCCTTTGCATTGATTTGAATGGTTATAAAAATAAAAAAAACCCTACTGGTTTTTCCAGTAGGGACGATTGTTTCGCGGTACCACCCTAGTTGTGAACAAACCTGTTCACCTCTCAATTTTGTTAACGATCATACGACCGTCTTTCCCTTCACAAAGATTTCTCTTTGCTTCGAAAAAGAAGCTCCAGGATTGTAATTCATGTTGATCTTTGTACTGATTTGCACCACCATCAGCTCTCTTGAACAGGGAGATCATCCACTACTTGCTTCCTTTCTTTGCCTTTCTTTGCCTTGCTTTGTATTAAATTTTGATAATAAAAAAGTCCCTACTGGTTTTCCAGTAGGGACGAACTTGTCGCGGTACCACCCTAGTTGTGAACAATCTTGTTCACCTCTCAATTTTGTTAACGATCATATGACCGTCTTTTCCTTCACAAAGATTTCTCTTTGCTTCGAAAAAGAAGCTCCAGGATTGTAATTCATGTTGATCTTTGTACTGATTTGCACCACCATCAGCTCTCTTGAACAGGGAGATCATCCACTACTTGCTTCCTTTCTTTGCCTTTCTTTGCCTTGCTTCGTATTAAATTTTGATAATAAAAAAGTCCCTACTGGTTTTCCAGTAGGGACGAACTTGTCGCGGTACCACCCTAGTTGTGAACGTACTTGTTCACCTCTCGATTTTGTTAACGATCATTTGACCGTCTTTTCCTTCACAAAGACTACTCTTTGCTTCGAAAAAGAAGCTCCAGGATTGTAATTCATGTTGATCTTTGTACTGATTTGCACCACCACCAGCTCTCTTGAACAGGGAGATCACACATTACTCGTGTTCCTTTCAATGCCGAACGTATAATTATTATTTTTCACATTATATATTGATTCAAGAAGATAAGTCAATAATTTTTTTAATAAGTTTATTTTTCATTTTTAAAAATATAGCTTATTTTTTGACACTTCTTAATTTAATAGAATTTCCATCTTATTCACCATAAATGATCCAAACAAGAGCTATTTTTTCCTAAAAGAAACACCTGAATATAGCAACATTTTGAAATGGAATAGAATTTTTTTTGTTAATCACTTGGATTGATGCAACACCTTTGCGCCTCTTTCCTATTGGCTAAAAGAAGTTAGCTGAATCTAAATTAAAGAAACACCATTACTCAAAATTGATTTAAAAAAAGATTTTTGTCGTGAGTCAATAATCCATACTTGTCCATTAATCCTGAATACAATGTTAAGTGAACAACTTATAAGGAGGTGATAGATTTGTCAGGAAATGAATTTCATCATGAAATGGGATCAGGTCCACAAGGTGTATGGCGTCCTGCAAAAAGAAATGGCCACCGGCATTCTGATGGGGGAATGAAGACCTCAACATGCCAACAATTAGCCGACATTATCGGAGGTGTGGTCATCGCTTCATCCCCAGCATGCGTTGTTCAGCGGCTGCGAAATATTAATGCTACGATTTTAGGTCGGCAAACCGAGTCCCCTTTAGCCCTTCCATTTGCTCTTTCCTTTGAAAACAATGTAAGAGGAAACACCCTTAACCTTGGGGAAACGGTACTCCTTCAAAAAGAAGCTAATGCTCTGATGTCTGCCTTACAAAGAAGAGACCTTATCGTAACTGCTTTCCATAATCACTGGCTATTTGAGAAACCACGGTTAATGTATATGCATTGGGAAAACGTTGGAGATCCATTTGAGTTTGCTGTAAATAGTTTTGAAGCTGCCAAAGAAGCTAGACTTTTCTAAGATTATGTTTCTTAGGTTTACGACATGGAGGTGATTTAATGGAAAGACGCGACGTTTTTGAAAATTGGTTCAGATATGTTAATCGTGATATCGATCCAAGCTCATTCGGGAGCAATCAGATGGATTTTGATATTGAATCTAGTTCAAATCCTATGGGGCGACACTCCAACGAACGTATGAGAAGTACAGATCGTGGTGCTAGTAGGAATATAACTGCTTCAACATGCCAACGACTAGCAGATATTATCGGCGGTGAAGTTATTTCAGCTGCACCAGTGTGTACTATCATGCGCCTTCGTGATATTAATGCTACTATTTTAGATCGCCGCACGCGTTCACCGCTTGCACTCCCGTTTATGTTATCCTTTGAAAATAATGGGTTAAATCTTGGTGAATCAGTAGTTCTCCAAAAAGAACTCAATCGAATGATTGCCGCATTACGGAAAAGAGGCCTAATCGTAACGGCCTTTCATAACCATTGGCTCTTTGAAGAACCACGTTTAATGTATATACATTGGGAGAATTTAGGCATGTCTGCGGAAGAATTTGCTAGAAATAGTTTTGCTGCTGCAAAGGAAGCAGGACTATTCTAAAGATAAAGCCATTTGTGATATGTATTAAAATAATCACAAATGGCTTCTTTTTTTGATTTTGCCCCAATGTTCTCTAAGAACTTACTAAGCAGTTTATCTATGAGAATCGTAACGTTATTTAATTGTTTAATCCATTCGATAATGTAATTAAGTCCTTTTTTGTTTTGACACAAAAAAGCAAGTTGAAGTTTTAACGAATAACTAGCTGCTGAAACCACTACACATTTACATTTCACTGCGAAAAGTGCTACAAACTTCATAAGAATCCCTGAATCCTTTATTGGGTGTAAAAAGCGGCAGTTAGGCTTTTACAAATGCAACAAACTATATGAAAACAACCTTCTATAAATTTCTCGTTATTCCAAGTAATGGAGCATTTCTCCGATGTATCTGATAAAGTACCAAGTACCTTTTTATGGATATCTCCATCGATTCCAATTGAAGTATAGCCTGATAGGTATAATCTATTGTGATGGAGAACATAGCTTTTCGTTACCTTGAACACGCGGTTTTCTCCTTTTGGGGATGCATTCGCTCTTTTTTTCTACCTCTAACTATACAAGTATCAAATTCATCCAATATCCTTCCCTTAAAAAAAACCAGTTACAAGGACTTTAGCGAACCAACCTTTTAAGATTACAAGGACAATATACCACCAAAAACCACTTGCTATTTTTCTGAAATGGAATGATAAAAGTTCCAAACATAATGTAGAACAGGGACTTTTCTAATAATAAGAAAAAGTCCCTGTCTTTCTACTTTATAAAATTTGAAATGGCTTTAATATTTTCTTTTTAATGACGAGAAGGTAGATCCATAAACGTACTAACTGAATTAATGTTATGACGAGATGGAAGATCCGCTAAGTTAATACTATCTTGTTGGATAGTTTTTACATGACGGGAAGGTAGATCTGCTATCGTATGTGAGTTTCCACCTACATTAACTAATCCAATTACTCCCAATGATAAAATACATGTTGCTACTAGTTTTTTCATATAAATTCCCTCCATAATTTTTTTTAATATGTCAATGAGCCTAGTAATTTCTTTTTTTCATTTTTTACTAGATCAGCATATTCATGATCTTCATATGTTTCAAATAAGAAAGAAGCTTTATTCATATATTCAATACCTGAATCGATATTCCCCATTTTTATGTAATTTTCCCCAATCTGATAATGAAGATCTGCAAACTGGTAGCTCACCTCATTATCGATACAAGTTTGAATGCCAAATTTACAAAAAGTAATAGAGTCTAAATACTCCCCTACCTTGGTTAGTACCTGTGCATATGAATAGAGAATTTTTATTCTGATTTTAGAGTCAATTAAATATGGTAATTGGTCCATATTTTTAATTGCTTCTTCGAAAAGATTAATTGCTTCATAATAATTGTTATCATCTTTTTCTATTATTGCTATACTGGCAAGAATATCTATTTCACTTTCTGTTAAATTCTGCATAGACGGATTAGTAAGTTTAATTGCATCTCTTAATAATTGAATAGCTAACTCTTTATTTTTTTCTAGATAAAAGCTACAGATCCCTTCGTGCCATAGTAAATATTGTCTTTTAGATGCATGAAGGAATATAGGGTTATTCTTTTCAGTTTTAATAATATTTGAGATTGCCATATAGTTTCTTTGTTTTTTATAATGATCAATTAGGTTAAATACACTTTTTACATAATTAAAATGACTGGTATATGAAAAATCAAAAAAGTAATTTAATTCTACATTTAATTTATCGGCAAAACTTGCTAATTGTTCAAGTGTAGGGTATTTTTTTCCTTTCTCAAAAAGGATTAGATCTTCCACAGAGCAAACATTATCCGCTAAATCAACCATTTCTATTTTCTTATAAACTCTTAATGAATTAAGAACTTCTCCCAAGTTCAAATATTCTAAATTCATATGGCAACTCCTTCCTTTCTTTATTATAGTTCAAATTTCCTGTTAATCAATCAAATTTTAGGTATTTTGTAGTATATAATAACAATTTTTTGGTCAATGTTAAAAAAACGCCAGATCTATAGTTATGTCTGCCGCTTTGTCAATGAAAATCTATTAAAAATTAAAGATGGAGTTGTTTCAAATATTATGTGAAGTGAATTTCCTAAATATAATTTCACATTCAATCTTACATTCAAAGTTGATATATTTTTTCATTTTCACTTATTTGATGTATGTTTCATTTACTGCATGCATATCTGAAATGAGTATGGGTTTTTGACTTTATTCGTGTTTCTTATACGAAATCATGATATAAATCACTTAATTCTAAAATTTTCTTTTTTATTTTAGCTCTTAACTCTATGGGTTCAACTACTTTTGCATGCTTTCCCATTTGTATAAAATAATCAGTCAAAAAGTCTAATTCTATTTCACTTATTGACCCCTTAATGACTCCATAGCCTTTACTGTCTATTGCTATTTCATAATATAGCGAAACATTAGATTTATATTTTTCTATTCCTTCAGGTGTTAATTCCACAACAAGCTCATAGTCTTTTCTCTTTGTTAAAATGTTTATAATATCATTTAAGTTGGTATCTTTTAGATTGATCTTGTCATTTCTTGCACTTAATCCTATTTCTAATATTCGATCGCAACGAAAAAGTCTAAATTCCTTCCTAAGATAACAATACGAAGGACAATACCATCTTCCATACTGAGAAAATAATCCAACTGGTTGAATTTCTCTTTTAACCCCCAAGTAAGAAATCCAAAGCGGTTCATTTCCAATTACCGCCATAAATAGATCTTTTAATAATGGACTTTCTTTACTCTGATTATCTATTTTAAAATCAATCTTATTTTTAATTAAATCTATTTCATCTTTCATCTTTCCGTTTAAGTTCAGATAGAATTTTTTAATGATGGAATTATATTCCGATTCAAAAGGCAGGCTAATAAAATGTTTTAAAGACAAAAGAGCAAAAAAGATAGAGAAAGTTTCCTCTTTTGTAAAAGAGACTGCAAGTAGATTTTTTTCTTCTAAAACTTGATATCCTCCATTAGCCCCTACCTCTGAAATTAATGGAACCCCTAAAATACTTAGTTCTTCTAAATCCCTTAGAATCGTTCTTCTTGAAACATTAAATTCTTTTGCTAAATCATCTACCTTAAACTTTTTGACTCGGTTAATATACAATCTTAATTCATTTAATCTAATTGCTTTACTCAAATTTTTTCACCCCTTTTGCTAATTGTGTCATCAATTGTCACTATTACATTATATACTGAAGATAGTATCAAATTAATAGAATTTTTATAATTTAATTAGGAGTGATTAATAATGAACCAAACTGAGAAAAAAGAGATTTTAATCGTAGTATTAGAGGAATTCGCTGATTGGGAAATGTCTTATGTAGCAGCTTTTTTAAATAGTACAGACAAGTATATCACTAAGATAGTTAGTGTAGATGAGGGCGTAATAAAGTCAATCGGCGGAATAAATGTCCTTCCAGATTATACTTTAAAAAGTATACCGGAAATCTTTTATGGATTAATACTAATTGGTGGAAACTCTTGGCGTAAGCCTCTAAACAATAACGTCATTCCAATAATGGAAAAGGCACTTACTATGGATATTCCAATAGGGGCAATATGTGATGCAACAGTCTTTATGGGAGCCAATGGATGGTTAAATGAAGTAAGGCATACAAGCAATGATCTTAATGATTTGAAAACTTATGCAAAAGATAACTACAAAAATGAAATGAATTATGTATTAGAACAAGCAGTTTCTGACGGAAAAATTGTGACCGCAAATGGAACAGCTTCATTAGAATTTACAAAAGAAATTCTTGAATTATTAGAAGCATATCCGAAGGAACATATTAATCAACTTTACAATTTCCATAAATTAGGTTATTACGAGGCACTAAAAACAAATTCATAAATATCCAATATTCACAATGCACATAATCCTTAAGTTCGGAATTTATGTGCATTTTACATTTACAATAATTACTCATAAATACCTTTCTAAAAAGAAATTTATTTGAAATCTTATACTCACATTAATTGTGAATGTTTATGTATTTTTGTTTTACTTTTTCCGTTAACCTGCACCGATAGTTCAATAAGCAATGCACCGAAATAGCAGCTTGATCTGTGACTATTGTAACAGTTAGTTAAATTATACACTATTTATTTCTTTAATTTGAAGGTTTCTGATTCTCCGTTCCAATTTATAGTTACCTTAATAACATCATCTTCGTGAAAAACTGCGCAACCGCTACAAGAATGTCCACCTAATTTCAAAACACCACTATTATTTAAATCACTAGTTCCATCCATTTTCCCAGATGGATATTCAAAATGATATTTTATTTTTTTTGGGGTGGTGTTCTTACCTTTATACTTTATTGTAAAATATGTGGTTTCGCTGTTTGTACCGATCACTTTAGCTTCAAAATTAACATACCAATTTTTACTTCTCCCAGTGAAATGCATTTCCTTTGTTTTTGAACAAGCACTAAAAAACAAAGAAGAAAAAAGAAGTATAACAAAAGCTTTTTTAAGCAAATAATCATCCCCCTTTTTTATTTCCAACTTACTACTGCAAGTTGTTTCTTTCTAAATTCCCCAAATAATTGAATAAGAAATACAAAGCAGTGCATTATAGGTAGGTATATTCCACAATCATTGTCCAAATTCCCCCTTGTTGAACAAAACTGCTCCGTTTGTTTATTTAGAATCCTTCACCATTTCATCTTTATCTTAACATGACTCAAATCCTTTTAATATTTAACTTAACGACCTAATTCTATTAGAAAAAGACGCCTTCTTACTAAAGAAAAGCGCCCGATTGCTAAATATAATTAATGTATCGGAGACGAACACCAGAAGATGTTGTTACTGAGAGTTATTATTTTCAACTGCTGTATTTCCCATGGCAATAGAAATTCTATTCCAACTGTTGATTTGATTGATTATAAAAATTAGGTCAACATATTGTCTTTCGTCATAATATTCACGTACTCGTTGATAAAGCTCATCTGGCAAGCGTTTTGTCGGAATTAAAGTCACATGCTCTGTCAACTCAAGAGCTACTTTTTCTGCATCTGTGTAAAATGTACACTCTCTCCAAGCACTAATACAATACAAACGTTGTTCCGTTTCTCCCATTTTTCTAGCATCTGCCGTATGCATATTCAAACAGTACGCACATCCATTTATTTGTGAAGCACGAATTTTTATAAGTTCACGTAGTTTACGGTCTATACCTGTAGTTTTCGTATACTTTTCCATTTCCATCATCATTTTAAGTGCTTCTGGTGCTACATTGTAATAATCAATTCGTTGTTCCAAATTAATTCCTCCTTTTACTTCTTTTCATTTATGATTTTTAATATAGATGCTAATCTAGAAGCAGCTATTTCAGCTGTTTTTTAGTGAGATTTTAACCAATAATAATAGCCACTTTTGGATACATCTACCAATATACATACAAAGGAAAAGAATAGTTTAACATGGACTTTTTTTCATAAAATTTTTTATTAATTGGAACCTCTTCCATTCCCCCTTTCACATTTTTATGATTTTTTTAGCACATCATTCTCTACTTCTTGAAAATTAATTTTAGCTTTACGATCTTCGAGATGGATTGTCAGTCTACCTTTATCTAGCTCTTTAGCCTTTCTTGATTCTCCCTCTAGCCCCTTAATCTTTCTGGATCAAGTGTTTAACACAGTGTCGTATAGCAGAATGATCAATACATCATTCCTTTGTGACTGTTTTAGAACCAATCCCCTTTTTAAAGTCTAGATCAACGGTCCTTTTCTTTAAGGTAATACAATATAATATGTCTCACTAATTTTCCCCATAAAAAATCCTCCTATAGTAGACAGTTTAGTATGCCTTCCTTTTTGTCTACTATAAGTTGAGCATATTATTATAGGATGTGCCGTTTTTATAATCATCGCTTCATTGGAATGATATCTGACACAAAATCAAAATAAAAAGTACGCTTCCCCTTTTTTGCCATAATGATAAGTGCATGAATCAGCAAGGCTAACCAAATGATGATTACAAATATGAAGATAACCATCGTTACCCACACATGAATAGCGTAAAAGTGAGATTCTATTTCTAATGTAATGTGATCGAGTAGGTTAACTAACTCAGATGCCAGCCAAGGTAAATATAAGGCAATAGTTCTTTTTAACACAGCTTGCCATGAAGGGGTATCTCCCTCCAAATTCGAAAGTTTAAATCCCATAATATTTGTTCCGATTGTTTTTCCTCCCCATCGAAGAGGTAAAAAAAAGTACAATACCACAAAGCCCACAGTTGTATAGATCATTTCTACGAATCCACTTGATGTTAGTAGTCCGACTGTGAAAGAAAATGTCACTTTAATGAAAATATAATCTATAAGTATGGCAAGTAATTGTGAAAGTGGTGAAACTAGATGGATCTTCTGCATTTTTTCCGCTTTCGCCAATAGTTTTTCCCTCGAAGGAAATAAAGCCAATATGAATGGAGCAATAAGGAAACCAAAAAGCGCACCTGTACTATTTAACATCAGATCGTCAACATCAAATAAACGATAGGGACATTTGTAAATTCCGTAAATCCCTGTAAGCTGCGTTACTTCGTAAAAGAGAGACAGGGTAAATCCTAAAGCTAATGCTCTTTTCCAATATCGTTTTTCTTGGAAAAAATATCTCAAATATACTCCAAAAGGGAGTAATAACAGAAAATTAAATGCCGCCTGCCAAAAGGCACTTTGATTGAATATTTTTATATATGACCTCGGTTGTGTCCAACTAATTGAACTGCTTTTCAATGTATCACGAATAAAGGTGAATGGTCTTAATGAATAATAAATGGTATTTGGTTTTTGAAAATCACATGTATTTCTAGTTGACGGTAAAGGCAAGAGAACTAAAAATAGTGCTGATAACATATAGAAAATAAACGAGTAAAAAACAATGGAAGCCCAAAAACTGAAATATCCATACTTTCTATAACTATATACCAGCCAAGGAATGACCAGTAGAAAACCCAATATACAGAACATAATAAAAGCGGTCATTATTGGTAGGGTATATACAGACACAAAAACACTTCCTTTGCTCTTATACATTGAATCCATTGAAACGCTGATAATATTCGCTGATTTACCCAGCTTGTTTTGCTTTATTATTGTTTAATTGGATTCCATGCATTCATAGTGTAATTACTTCTTAATGGATGCTAAATCGCCATACTTATCCTAATGGACCCATCTTAAAGAATTTAAACCAAATGACAAAATTAATATCTAAGGAAATGATTCTTTCCTTTTGTTTTATGGATATATTCATATACTAATTACTCCCTTTAATATGTAGCTTCTTTTATTATATTATTATAACGAACCAACCTTTCACGATATTAATGTTAACCTTACAAAAACCTTAAAAATTATGGACGAAAAAGTCGCAAGTAAATGGATACTTAAGGCTTCCTGCTATCATTTCGGCAGGGCTTTTGCATTGACTAGGGGAAAAGGAAAGGTGGTAACAGTGTAATAGATCGAATAGCTAAAAGACGTTTCATTTTTAATTCTTTGAGCATTAGTAAATTATTGATTAAAGCAGGATATTTTCCACAAACCTCTTAACTCCATATTCAACAGGAATTGAAAAAACCGTTATTTTGAAAAGTTATTAACCAAAATAACGATTATTTTTGTTTAAAATTCCTTTTTATCATAAAGTTTGATTATTTCTTATAGAAGTAAAGACCCTCTATCGCTTAAGTGAATATATCCACAATTATTATAAAGAACCATATTAAAGGACGCTTTCTCACTAAAGAAAAGCGCCCGAGTTGTTGTATATTGTAGCTAATTCATTTTTGGACGAACAATCCAAACTACAATAATTTATTGATTATTGTTAAACATTACTTAGTTTTTGAAGGTTAATAATTATTTACAATTTCTATTCAATTATCCCATACCCTTCTGGTGCAGGTATACCATGTTCTGCAGAACGACTGACTGATTCCCACTCTTTCCATGTGGATATACGTTTTTCGGCATTTTCAATAGCTAAATCGTAGACAATGCTTCCTAGAATCAAGCGCAGAGGTGGATTCTCACTATTGATCATTTTTATGATAGCTTCGGCTGCCAACTTAGGATCACTATCAACTGAGTCGGTTGAATTTTGTTTAGCCATTTCTTCACGTAATGAATCATATTCTTTTTTCTGAACAGTAAAGCCCATTTTTAAATAAAGATTCGTCCAGTAACCTCCGGGTTCTACAATAGTTACTTTTATTCCAAAATGAGCAGCTTCTTGTGCTAAAGCCTCGCTAAATCCCTCTAAAGCAAATTTACTAGCACTGTATATTCCGGACATAGGACCGCTGATCAGTCCACCGATACTTGATATTTGAATAATATGCCCAGAGCCCTGCGTCCTCAAGTACGGCATAACTGCTTGGCAAACCCAAACTGCTCCATAGAAGTTCGTCTCCATTTGACTTCTTACTTCATCTTCATTAAACTCTTCAATCATTCCCATTATCATATTTCCTGCATTGTTTATGACAATATCAATTTTCCCAAAATGTTTAATAGCTGTTTCCACTGTAGCAAAAACATCACTTCTCTTCGTAACATCAAGACTTAAAGGAAGTAACATTCCTTCATATTGGCCTTTTAACTCATTCAGTTTTTCAATATTTCTAGCGATGCCAACAACCTTATCCCCTAACTCTAATGCTTTTTTCGTGAATTCGTATCCTAGTCCACTGCTTGCACCTGTAATAAACCATACTCGTGCATGTTCAACGTTACTAAATGTCATATATAATCCCTCCGCTTAATCATATTTTTTCAGGAGCATTTAATGCTTATTATTACGAGTAAACAAAAGTAAAAAAATAAAAAGCATAGGCGATCTGCCTATGCTCCAAAAATATAGAAACTTCAATTAAATCCATCTTTATGACACTTTTTCTACAAAAAACAATCAGAAATAACCATTTTTTGTTATAGAAATAGCAAAGATAAAGCACCCTCTTTTATAATCGTATAATGAAGGCTTCCCATAAAAAGGACAGATCTATCCTATTTTCTCTGAGCATAAGCAGAGCCTTTGAACGTATAAAATTAACGGTTCAAAGATAGGATATCAATCATTCGGAAGCCTCCATTCATAAAAGTTAATTCAAGTATAACAAGTTTCCTTAATATGTCAAATAGATTTTTATAAATATATACCCTTTCCTGAGTATTTATTAGCAAAAGGACTTTGGTTGCTCACGTTTGACCCGATTACAATATAATTTGCCTTATGTACTCGGATTTCTTCACAACTATATTGAAAAAATAAGATTTTAATGATCAATTATACAAGGCATTCCTGCTGCCTGATATTGTGTAGGAACTCCTTCTTAGATTGAGGGGATTTTTAATCATTTTGTAAAATAGCTCAAGCAAGAATAACTTACAAACAATATACTATATCAGTAGTAATATGAGTTCCATTTTCACTTCCTGCCACTCATCAATTATTACTCCCTTCATTTTAAAAGTCCCTTCTCAATAATGAGAAGGGATTAAGTTTATTTCACAACTTGTAAGTTTCTTTTCTCACATAATGTTGGAACTTGTTTAGTATTAATTATTACTCATAACCATTTTCGTAACGATTATCAGCTCCTAATTTTGTTCTATCGCAAATTTAGCCATAAAAAAACACCTCAAAATGTTAGATTTATAGCTAACATTTGAGTGCAACATTAACACCCTCCATTAGGAAAAGAATCTAACTACCAGTGGTAATTATATAGTCCATTTGAGTTCTGAACAAAGTTATTAAATCACCATGGGGTTGATACAAGTTTCTCAATTATAGTTAGATTATCTTTTTAGTTCATTCCATATAATGTAACAACATCATAAATATTAAATTTTATCCTCCCGTATGGTGGAAAGTTTTCATCCTCCCATTTGTCCGATGACACGTCCTTCCTTCCGATTATCAATCTATTAGTGAAACATAACCAATCATAATCTTTCATTCCTCTAGTCTTTTAAATTTCTTTAGAACGCATAGTTAGTTTTTCTCTGATACAGATCCTTTTTTTGATACTGGAGCATTTTTGCCTAATATAACAGAAAAGACAACGATCACCGCTATTAGCAGAGTGAATAATGTGATCGATTCATTTAAAAATGCAGCTGCAAATAGAATCATTAAAAATGGTTGTAAGTACTGTATCTGACTAATTCGGGCTATTCCTCCCATAGCCATTCCACTATACCAGGCGACATATGCTAGAAATTGACTAACAACGGCTAGATAAATAAAACTAATCCAAGCACGTATTGGGACATGAAGCATATCGGTCGTGAGGTTTAGTCCAACTGGAATAACGAAAAATGGAGCACCAATCATGATTGCCCAAGCAATCACTTGCCAGCTACCTAATTCCTTTGCTAATATTCCACCCTCTGCGTAACTTAATCCAAGTATAACAACTGCTGCTAGTAAAGCTAAATCGGCAAATTGTAGTTGACCGAATCCAAGATGAAGCGCATACACAATTACGGCTAAAGAACCGATTATACTTGAAATCCAAAATTTAAGAGAAGGAATTTCTTTTGCTCTAAACATAGCAAATCCGGTTGTCGCTAATGGTAACAGGGCCAATTCAACAGCTCCATGAGAAACCGGTAAGAATTCCATTGCCCAAGATGTGAGGAGAGGAAATCCTAAAACTGCACCAACAGCAACAATAAGAAGACTTTTGAATTGAAGTGGAGAAGGTAATTTTTCTTTTCGAACAATCAATACCACAGCTACTAAAATAGCAGCAACAACTGTTCTTCCTAAACCCACTACTGTAGTCCCAAAATACTCTACTGCAATACTTGTAGAGGGAAGTGTTAAGCTAAAACAAATGACACCTACTAATCCCAACAATAATCCAAATTTCTCTCTGTTTTCTCGTTGCATCATTACCTACCCCTATCCATATATTTTGTCTCATATCTGTACCATTTTTTATTTTTATTAAAATACCGTTCGGATATAATCTAAATAATAATAGGTGCACACACTGAGTTAAACCATTTTTTTACCTATCTGTCATGGTACAGTTAAAGGAGAATCAATTTATGGGATTAAAATATTTTAAGATAATGGAAGAAATTAAACTTCAGCTGATAAATGGATCTCTCATTGCAGGTAGTAAACTCCCTTCTGTTCGTCAGTTATCTGAGCATTTCTCATGTAGCAAAAATACAGTCATTAAAGCATACACTGAACTAGAAAAAGAGCATCTAATTTATTCTGTTCCTAAAAGTGGCTACTATGTTGTTAATGAATTACAAAATGGGAAGAAAGAAAAAGAAGCGATTGATTTTTTGTCTGCTGGTCCAGATAAAAGAGTGATACCTTATATTGAATTTCAACATTGTATAAATCAAGCAATTGAACAATATAAAGAAGAGCTTTTTACATACTCTGATCAACAGGGGTTTTACTCATTACGAGTACAGTTAGTGAAATATTTACAGAATTTACAGGTATTCACTCAACCTGAAAGAGTAGTTGTTGTTTCAGGCTCACAGCAAGCCCTAAATTTATTAGTTTCTATGCCATTTCCAAATGGCAAAAACAATATTCTAATTGAACAACCTACTTATTTCGGGTTTATTGAGTCCGTCACTCTACATCAAGCTACTACTTTTGGAATTGAGTTATCGATGGAAGGAATTGATCTTGATCGTCTGAAATACATTTTTCGAAATAATGATATAAAATTTTTCTATATTATTCCGAGATTTCACAACCCTCTCGGACATTGTTACACGAATAGTGAAAAGAAAAAAATCGTTGATTTAGCTAAAAAATATGATGTATATATAGTGGAAGATGATTTATTAGGAGACCTTGATCCAAATGCCAAATCAGATTCTTTATTTTCTTTTGATCCTTATGGAAGAGTGATTTATATTAAAAGCTTTTCAAAAGTTTTCCTTCCAGGGCTAAGAATTGCTGCGGTCGTTCTTCCTGCAATTATGATTAACAACTTTTTACGATATAAATTTAGCTCGGATTTTAATAGTTCAGCACTTTCTCAGGGTGCACTAGAAATCTATTTAAAAAGTGGTATGTTTAATAGCCATCTCAAAAGAATAAAAGAGGTATACCTCACAAAAATGCAAATCCTACAAGAAGCATGTGAATTATTCCTGCCGGCTAATACTCATTTTTCTAAACCGACTTCAGGATTCTATCTATCCATCAGTTTGCCCGAGAATGTGACAGCAAAACAGGTAGTTCATATGCTAAACGAGCAGCATATATATGTTGATGATGCCTCTAGAATGTTTTTACCAGAATATAAAAAGGAAAATCTCCTTCGATTAAGTATCTCTCAAGTAAACGAGAGTCATATTAAACTAGGGATAGAGCAATTGGCATACTGTATTTCTTTAATTGATAGAAGAAAAAAATCTATAACTCCTAATAGATTTTTTAATTTTTTGTAGGGTTCATCTTTAATCAATATTCAATAATCTCAAGAAGACTCTTTGTCTGTCATAAACCTAATTCAATTAGAAGCTATACATCCAAATTCAATAGAGCGATTTTTATTGAATCTAACCATGTTGGTTTGATAATACAAGCGCAGATACTCCAATTAATATTATACCCATGATGGCTGGAGTGGAGTGGCTAACAATTGAATACAACTGTCCGCCAATAATCGGTCCAATAACTCGAGCTAGCGATTGAATGCTTTGAGAACCACCAAGTATACGCCCTTGTTCTCTGATGCTAACAGATTTTGAAAGCATGCCATTAAATGATGGACCAAAGATAGAGTCACCGAACCCAAAGAATATCATACCTACTATAAAGAGTGGATAAAATGCTGTTAATGCTGAAACAGCAATAAAGATATAACCTATAATTTCATTTATCATACCTAAAAGAGCAATTTTTTTATCTGTCACAAGCTTAAGTAATCGTGGCATAATGATCGCTTGCGAGATGATATCAAGCACTCCCATTATTGAAAATGTCAAACCAATTAGAACAGGCTTCCATGCAAAGGTATCAATTGAAAATTGAGAGAAAATAGCTTGTAATGATCCATTAGGAATCCATATTAGGAATCCAGTAATTAATAGCCATTTAATAGATTTAAAGGAAAAAATGTTTGATAGTTGAATAAACGGATTGAGATCCTTAGCGGAAATGCTAGAAGAGCGTCTAGGCTTTTCTAGGCTCTCAGGCATAAAGAAATATCCATATATGGCATTAAGCAATGTTAATATAGCGCCAGCATACAAAGGGACGCTATTCCCAAAAGTTGCAAGTGCCCCTCCAATTGTAGGACCGAGAGTAGTGCCAACTCCAACAACTGCACTAATCCAACCAAAGAATTTTGTGCGTTCACTGGAGGGAGTGATATCAGCAAAGTAAGCAAAAATCGCTGAAATTTCACCACCTGTCAAACCCTCAATGGTACGTCCAAGGAAGAGAATCCAAAGTGCCCCTCCAAGACCAAAAATAAAATAACCAAGACTAGAACCGATTAAGCTAATAATCAACACTGGACGACGACCATACCTGTCACTTAATGCGCCTAAAACTGGTGCAGCCAAGAATACAGAAAGTGCGTATATAGAAGTAATGAGTGTTATTGCAGTAGCCTGACTGTTTGAATCACTAGTATAAGATTTTACTAGAAAAGGTAAAACAGGGCTTACGATAGTCAATCCTAGACCTGTTAAAAAGACAGAGATAAACCCAAACGTTAGTGCGTGTTTATTGATTGAAGTATTCATAATATTTCCCCTCCAAGGTTATTGTTTCCTCGTTAACAAAATTAGTTTACTCCTTTATTGTTTCCTCGTCAACAATAAAACAAAATAAAAAAATACCACTTACACAGTGATATTTTTCAAATGTTGCCTGTATCGACCAATGAAACGAAAAATAGTGTTGAAATCGTCATCAGTCATGTTTTTAAATACTTCTTTGTCACGTTCGAGAAACGTCCGATGTAATTCTTGATGGACATTATTTATTTTTTGCCCATTCGTTGTTAATCGGAAATATATCTCTTTTTTATTTTCAGCATTTTGATAGCTCTCAATAATATTTTTCGCAATAAGCTTCTTGGTGAGCTTACTTATAGCACCTCGAGTCATATAGCTTGCCGCCGCAAGTTTTGTTACGTTTGCATTTGGGATTAGGGAGATATTTTCGATCAATTCTATCTCACTCAATGTATAGCCATCTATAGCCGATTCTAGTTCTGGTTTATTAAGCCAGGTTATTTCATTGCATAAATCCATAAGTTCACTCATTAACTGCTGCCTTTTATCCATGATAGCACCTTCCCGATTTATATAAAGTATACCCGGATTTTGTTTCTTTCGCAACAAAGCCTCAACAGTCTAAATGTTGTACAGTTACTCATAAAATTCACGAGTCTTATGATCTTCTAATACTTAATACGCTAATAATACTTTAATGAGTCCTAATTAATAAAATCTCATCTTGGTTCTTTACTTAAGCATAAACAGAAATTGGTTGTTTTGGTGGTTCATAATCCAATTAGAATGAACTCATACAATTATTAAATTCGCCAACATTTCATAAATTCCTTCATTTACAAACTTGCTTCAATAATTCAATAACATACTTACTCAATTAAAATTACAATCGATTTTACACTAATAATACAATTTGAATATTAAAGATTTTTTAGGTAAAAATACCAATAATTCGTAGTCCAGCATAGTATTTTTCACTTTACTCAGGAGGTTGTTTATGAAAGGGAAATGGAAAATGTATTTGATACTGTTTTTGCCTTGGTTATCTGTGGGAAAGCTCGGAAAAAATTCCTTTCTTCGCTTCCTCCCTACTATTATTTTTAGTGACTTGATTATTGCACTAATAAGTGAGCTATCACAAAAGTTAAAATGGTGGAAAGTAAGAAATCCTATCTTCCCTAAATTAGCAACAGATGTCTCTTTTGTTTTTGGTCCTTTTACTATCATAAATTTTTGGGTCTTTAAAATGACGTACAAGAGATTTTGGTTGTATTTATTGAGTAATATTTTTGCTGACTATTTATTTGCTTATCCTTTAACAACAATAGCAGAGAAACTAGGTATATATAAGATGGTTAAAATGAGCCGAAAGCAACTTTTCCTATTAAGTGTGGCCGTAGCAATTCTAAACTACTTGTATCAAAAAGTATTTGTTGAGCCTCTTAAAAGAAAAACTTCATGAAAAAGTTGTTAGGAGAATTAAAATATACACGGCCGTAAAAAAAATTAAAAGCGATGATCTATAACTAAGAACTATACAAAAGACCCCTGGTTAATGTAATTAGCCTTATCAGGATATTTATGAAAAAAACAGATAAAGAGTATTTAGCCTAACCAGAGTTCCCTGTGCGAACAATAATTCTATCTCCTTTTCACTTAAACAAAACAGAAGATTCTTTAAGATTATTCAATTCATTGATACCACCTTATCATTTTTCCATACATAAAAATAAATGAGTATTTTTTCGAAATATAAAATTTTTTATCAAAAATACTATTTCTATGGTATAATAAACAAACCATTTACTGTTACCTTTTTTTGAGGGGAAATCATAAGTAAAATATACTTATGATTTCCCCTCTTTTGCATTAAAAGGGACAGGGGGTCGGTTCTTTTGTCCCACTGGGACGAAAGAACCGACCCCCTGTCCCTCCGGATTTCATTAAAACGGCCATTCGAAATCAATTAACAACTCATTCCGATGAGGTTAATCAAATGATTATAAATAAATCCTTCGTAATTGGAATATGCAGATACAATCGGAAATCGCTTCAAGAAATTATACATAATAATGTGAAACTTGATATTAAAGTACTCGGAATGCTTATTCTAGAAAAGGATATTGATACGGATTTAGCCTTAAAGACCATTAATTCAATCAAAGTTTATGGTGTGCTTAAAATAAAAAATTATAATCTTAAAAAAACAATTCAACAATTTATGTAATTAAAATGTCATCGAAAAAGTCTGATCAAATAGCCAGTTTTCGTATTTTTGTTTCTTCTGTAAAATCCCTATTTCCGGCCTTTCAAATCGAATAAATGCTTTTGGCGCTTGAAGTTTGTAGCTTTTTCTCAGTTATTTATACTTAATATTAACAATGCTTTAGATAATGACTTATCAAACAATGGAAAATAAAAAACAGACTCAAAATGAGTCTGTTTTTTTATGCAACAATTAAGCTTTTACTACGTTAGCAGCTTGAGCTCCACGTTGACCTTGTTCAACGTCAAAAGTTACTTTTTGACCTTCTTCAAGTGTTTTGTAACCTTCGCCTTGGATCGCTGAGAAATGAACGAATACATCGTCTCCGCCTTCAACTTCGATGAAGCCGAATCCTTTTTCGCTGTTGAACCATTTAACTGTACCTTGTGTCATGTAAATCTTCCTCCTAGTGTGCAATACACACATTGTATTACTATCCTTGCTCAAGTGATATCAGGCGATATGTTAAAAACACTATCTTTTCCTTACATACCGAACAAAAATAATTCTTATTTAGAATAACAGATATAATTAAAAAATGCAAGTTTTTGCTAAAACAATTTTAAAATCATTTTTTCATATCAAGCATAAAAATTACATGATATATTAATCCACTAAATATTCATTTGATAATGAAGAGTTTAAATACCTTGCCATACCTGTTTTCGTTTTTTTGAATCCCAGTTTTTCATAAAATCCTTCGTTTCCAGTAGTAGCAATTAGGTGGACACACGAAACATTCTTGAAACGCTCGATAAAATAATGAATGATTTCTTTTGCTATTCCTAATTTTTGAAAGTCTCGATGAACAACAATATCATAAATTGCTGCATTGAACACTCCATCTGAAAGTGCTCGACCAATTCCAACAATCTTTCCTTCTGTCATTATTATACAAACTTCATTACTATTTTTAAAAACTGTTTGTATAATTTCTATTGTATGTTTATTCCAACCGACAGATTGATAGACCTCACGGATCTCTTCCCATTTCACATCATCTATCGTATTTTTTATTTCTAAAATCATACTCCCATTCTCCTTTTTAGCTAAAAAACATATATAATCAGTTCTAATTCACACCATTCATGGTGTCCCAATTGCCTTGGCTTTTACGAATATGAACGATCTGACCAATGTGATACGCATGATGTATTGGAATGTTTAATAACACTTCCCACCAAGTACTATTAGAATCATGTGGTGGATTGCTGTCTAACTTAGTTTCATGACAGTTTGAAATCTCTTCTTCCCATTGTTTTAAAATTTCATTAAATTGTTGAAGGATGGATTTCCAGTCACTATCATTTTTATAGATGAATGTTTGATCATTTATAATATCTTCCTTAATTACCATTTTCCCTTGAAATCTTTTTAAGTAAAGTTCATTCCAAAACAACAAATGCTGAATAATTTCTTTAATGCTATTTGTTTTATCTACATCTTTATACACAGCATCTGCATCATTTAGACCATTTAAAGCGTCATTTAGTGAAGAAAACCAGCCGCTTTCATTATGACAGGCACGCATTTGCTCTAGTAAAAATTCTTTACGTTCCATAAAAAACACCCCTATACATTTATATGTTATGTATTCTCTACTACTATGAATAATCCTCTTTTAAATCATAAGAATGAAAAATCACAAACAGGTTTTTACCTAATTTATACAATAACCCAGTAAAAACACTAAAAGACGTCATTTATTTGTGATATGCTAAAACATATCATTGAATTCATTAAATTTTTAGTGGGTGATTCTTTTTGGAACCGATTTTACATCAACCATATATTAAACACCTCGAATTAAAAACGAAGGAAATTCCATCTTATAATTATTATCCATTCAATCTTCCCATTCTGAAATCAATAGACAGGATTCAATTTCATCCAAAGGTAACTTATTTAGTAGGAGAAAATGGAATGGGCAAATCTACTTTACTCGAAGCGATTGCCGTTGCTATTGGATTTAACCCAGAAGGAGGAACCTTTAACTTTAATTTTTCCACCTATGATTCCCATTCAGAATTGGAACAGTATATAAAACTAGCCAAAGGGGTTTTTCGCCCAGAAGATGGTTTTTTTCTTCGTGCAGAAACATTTTATAATGTTGCTTCCAACATTGAACAATTAGATAATGAACCATTATCTGGTCCACGGGTCATCGATTCTTTTGGAGGCGTTTCTTTACATGAGCAATCACATGGGGAATCCTTTTTTAATACGTTTTTAAATCGATTTAATGGTAATGGCCTATATATTCTGGATGAACCTGAAGCAGCACTTTCCCCTATAAGACAATTATCCATGCTAACAAGAATCCATGAACTTGTGAATCAGCAATCACAATTTGTTATCGCCACACACTCACCAATTATTATGGCGTATCCAGATTCAAAGATTATTGAGTTAACTGATGAAGGAATAAATGAAGTTTCATTAGAGGAAACCAACCATTATTCTATTATGAAACAATTCTTTAATGATAAAGAAAGATTACTACATCATCTATTCCAACATGAAGAATGAAGGGGCTGTCTGAGGACTTTCAGACACCCCCTTGATCATTATTTTATCTACAACTCACTATAACCAACTCTACCATTTGATTCCCTTTATAGGGCATTTTTATTTATATCTACATGTGGTTCAAGTGTAATAGAAATTTACTTGTTTTTATATTCCATATGAATGAATATACCATCCTGAATATTGCAAAGGTCAAAATACTCTTTGTTATATATGCAGATTCCACTGACTTAATAGTCTCAAAAAGGTTTCCATTTTAACTTCTTTGCTTCCTCATAACGTTTTTCAACATTTCTCCAATACACAATATTCCACCATGCATCAACGTATTGATCGCGGTTATTTTTGTATTGTAAATAATAGGCATGTTCCCACACATCTAAGACTAAGAGTGGAATAGTATCCCATTGGGTTAGAAATTGATGTCTTTCTGCTTGAAGAATTTCTAAGCGATGTGAACGTGGTGACCATACTAATATGGACCATCCAACCCCTTCAACTTTTTTAGCAGCCTCTGAAAAATGCTTTTTGAATAGATCATAACTCCTAAAATCATTTCGAATTTGCTTTGCTAATTCACCTTGTGGCATCCCTCCTCCATGGGGGTTCATTACTTCCCAAAAAATTGTATGGAGATAATGTCCTGATCCATGGAACGCCGCTTCTCGCTCCCAATGTTTGATTAATTCATATCTATTTTTGTTACGTGCCTCCTCTAACATCGTTTCAGCCTTATTTAATCCATCTACATAACTTTTATGGTGTTTATCATGATGAAGTCTCATAATTTCTTCACTTATATATGGCTCTAATGCATTATACTCATAGGGTAATGGAGGAAGTATATGTTTACCAATTGGAATTGCCGTTTGAATTCTGTTTCGTTTTGCTTCTAGGGGCTTTAATGATTGATTAATGTCACTTACGGAGCGTTGAATCATTAAAATTTTTGATTCATTTGTTTGCGAGTCTTCAAGTTGCTTGTTAACTAGTTCTTTCGTTTCATTAATCAATAATTGAATATCCTCCTCCCCAGTATCATTGTTTAAATCTACAATAAAAATTGATACCTCTTCCAACCATGAATTTACATCATTCAAATAACTTCTCAGTTCTTCCTGATTGGCCATCCCCTTCATCTCCTCTCTCACTCACTATTTCTATTGTATTGTTGCTCACATGTACACATACCAAAATGTAGTCACGTATGTTGTAAAACCCGTCTGGAAAATATAGTATAATAATAAATAAAATGCGAAAGTGAGATAACAGATGGAATCAAGGGAAGAACTAGAACTAGAACTCAAAAAAATTAAAAAATGGGAAAAATCTGCTAGTGGCCTATGGATCTGGGAACGAATCAGCAGACTTCCATTTAAACTACTGGACAAGTTAACCCCTCATTTTATCCATAATAAGATTGGCATTCTTTTAGATGAATTAGGAAGTTTTATTCAAACGGGTGGCAAATATTTAACTTCTGAAAAACAAATTTTTCGCTTAATTGAAAAAGAGACTGAAGTTAGAATCGAAAGTTACGAGGACATTGATCATCTTTCTTTACAAGAAATGAGGACCATTTGTGATGACCTTATTCAACGTCGGACAAAGGTAGCCACACTCCAAGGAGCAACAACGGGGATTGGTGGAATCGTTACATTGGCGATCGATATTCCTGCAATTTTAGGCTTGTCATTAAAAACATTACAAGAAATCGCAATCGTTCACGGTTTTAATCCAAATAATAAAGACGAACGAATATTTATTCTAAAATGCTTGCAATTCTCATCTTCAGATGTTGTAGGGAAAAAAGCCATTTTAAAAGAGTTATCCGCCTTTTATAATCAAGATGAACGCTCTAATGAAGTAATGTCACAATTACAAGGCTGGCGCGAGGTTGTCTACACGTTCCGAGATCAATTTGGGTGGAAAAAGCTATTTCAAATGGTTCCCATTGCCGGAATACTTTTTGGAGCGATCTCAAACCGCTCCATGATAAATGATGTAGCAGAAGTTGGAAAAATGTTATATCAAAAAAGAAAGGTCCAAGAACGGTTACATCTTTTAGAAATGAAAGATTTTAATTAGATAGATGAAAACTTCATCAAATATTCCATAGAAAAAATAACAATGGCAAAACCACTGAAAATAAATGATCAGTGGTTTTATTTAAATAACTGGGTAATGGCTTTATTCCTGCCACCCTGTTAACTCATTATTATCAAAGGTTAAATGTTTAATATCTGAGTACACCCATTGTTCTGATACTCCTTGTTCTGTAGGGAATATCTTAATTTGTCGTGGTTTCCCCCAAGCTGAATGAATTACTTCCTGCTTTGACATACCAATCTCAAGCGGGATATTTTTTACTTGATCAGCTTTATATTCTTGATTCATAATTCTCTTATTAATTTTTACAATATATTTTTCTTTCCACTCATCTAATGCTACATATTTTGTAACAAATGCTTCTATTTCTTTATTTTTTTCTCCTTGATACATGGGGTTAATACTTGAAAGTAAGTCAAAGAAGTGGTTTGTTTCTCCATTTTTTTGAAATTCTTCAATGGCATACCCATACGATAACAAACTATCTAAAGTTTCTTTCTCTAGCGTATCATCTGTATAGGAATGTAAAGAATCAAAATTCCCATTTTCGATGATTGATAAAATGCTTTTTATCTTTTCTTTCTTAGCATCTTCTTCTTTTTTCACTTCTGCAACAATTTGCTTTACACTTTTAACTAAATCCTCTGACAATACTTCCTTATGATCTATAAATCCTTCAGTATACAAGAAATATAGTCTTTTATGATCCTTTGAAGTTATTAAATGTTGTACAACCTCATTATACATCTCATTAGCCGTATTTCTTGCTCTAGTTGTAGTAAACTGATCAATATATTGACTATATGTTTCGAAAAAATTCTGGGCACTATAATTCTCCTGTGCTTCAACTTCTAATATTTCCAACCAGGAAAGTTCTGTTTCTGTTGGCTCATTTCCTTCCTTTTCAGATTTTTGTTGAATCGTAGTATTCGAACATGCTGATAAAACAAGTATGGTAAACATTAAAAAAATCGAGAGTGCTTTTTTCAATATATACTCCCCCTTCATTGAGTTATTGAGAATTTATCAACATTCTATGTAGATTTATATTTATTTTTGCACCCAAATTGTCTTTGTATAAGCAATCTTCATCCCAGCTCGCTCCATATTATTTTGGCTAATGCTGCCGAACCTCGCTTGTCCAACAATCATTGTACAATCTAGTGCTTTTGCAAGTTGAATCCGGGAACTTATTAAGGCTTGATGAATTCCATTATTTCTAAAACTAGGTTCAGTAGCAGCTGCTGCAAGGGTTGCAATTGAATCTTGAATAAAGATGACACCAACACCAGCTGGTTGGTCGGAGAAGGATGCAAGATAAAAGGTCCAACCATCCCTATTATGTAGGACCTGATTATTTTGCGCGATTCCATCCTGTACAAATGCAGGAAGCTGGAATCCATTCGCATAAATTTCTGCGAATAAGTGAAATTCATCCTTTTCTAATTCACGTATCCATATTTCTGAATATGCATGATCATTTATTGATTGCAAATCGGCAAATAAAGTTGAATGAAAATCAGTTTGATAGAACCCAATATTAGCTAAATAGGTTAAGAACTTAGAGGATACATGTGCTGGAGTAATTTCTAAACGAACCGGAATATCTTTTTGCTTATAATAATTAATGATATTTTCAACTTCGTTTTGATCTTCATCTGTTATACCCTTTACAGTATTAAATGATGGTCCCGGAATATTCCTGGTTGAGAAAGCTGTAGCATTACCGAATGTTTTGACTTCAATCCCCATGGGATTTGAATGGATATTTTGAATAGCATTTAATCTTGAATGAAGTGTATTTATTTCAGCAGCTTCTAAAACTTTTGCCAATTCATTTGTTACTACAAGAGTCATATCCTTGCATCCTTTCTTTGTTAAACTGATTTTCATTAGAGCAAACATTCATTTCACTAGCTACACACTTAATATACTAATAAACGCTTATTTAGTAAAACAGATAATTCAGTAATAGCTTCCTTGTTTCCAAGTCGGTAAAAAATGCAACATATCCTCCATGAATTTTTTATTCACTTTTACCACCCTTATTAATCATCATTACTATTTTGTTAACATCCACAATAATATCATTCTTTCACTTCTTCTTTATTTCATTCCTCCATCTTACCCTCAAATGAAACATTTATATTTACCAAACGTATATCTAGTAATGAATAAAATGCGATGATTATAATATTCAAATCAGAATTTGCAAATTTAATTGTCAACCTAGTAAGCTATGTTATTGTTTTTACTGTACTAATTCGTATTTCTATTGGATATTATTGTCCATACTCGTATTAGCACATAGAGCAATTTACGACATAGTAAAGTACAAGAGAACTCATACAAAGGATTCATAAAAAAGTTTATTTTATTAATAACTCGACATTATTATTTTTGTAATATTTTTCCTAAAGAAATATGATTGTGTTATAATTGAGAAAAGGAGGAAAACAATGAAAGCTATAAAATTACCTATTGTCGTAATCCTAATCTCGTTAATTGTTGGTGCAATTGGATACTTTTTATTTATGAATGTTTTTATTCCAAATTTAATGGGAGCTCAGTAATAATCTGAGGTTTTTATTTAGTATAGAATTGCAATGTAACAAAATGCTTAGTAAGTTTAATTAAGTAATCCCTTCAAGTATTAAATTAATTTTAATTTGAAATACTTTATAGCCAAAAGTACATAGAAAAAGGAATTTTATTACTTAAAGAATCACATGCATCGTTTGGAGGTCATGATTTTGTTACTTTACTTTTGATATATCGTCAGCCTAAAAAGAATTAAATATTTAGGAGTTGAAAGTGATGATATATAAAAATTCTCTTGAGGAAGTTTCTTCGGACATGTTGAATGGCTTTTTTGTTGATTGGCTTAATCCTCCAAATCAACAAACCCATTTAAAACTATTAAAAAACAGTAGTAAAGTAGTCATTGCTATAGATGATAAATCTAATCAAGTAGTAGGATTTATAACAGCTATTAGCGACGGGGTGTTAACTGCCTACATTCCGTTACTTGAAGTGTTGCCAGAATATAAAAATAAAGGGATTGGTAAGGAGTTAGTCAAAAGAATATTAAAAGAACTAGATGATATTTATATGGTTGACTTGTGTTGTGATGACGACTTGGTTCCTTATTATGAGAAATTTGGAATGAGAAAATCAAACGGAATGATCGTAAGAAATTACGAAATGCAATCGGGAAATTTCAAATAAATTTAGATAGAAAAAAACACTTAGGTATATACCCCAAGTGTTTTTGTTTGTAAAAATTTTCAATTAGTAACAATTGTAATATGGAGTGTCTTTTTTATTGAACGGGATAGCTTTATTCAATTATTATATAATTGTTTATGCTTTTTCCGCTTCAAACTTCTGGCGAAATGAAGGATTAGTTTTTGAACAGAAAAGCCAACCAATAAAATGACTACTAATAATAGCGTGATGGTAGCTCCTGGTGGAGTTCCTAATTGATAACTTGTAATAAGACCTGAAAAAATACTAAATAATGCTATAATCATTGCTGTAGCAAACACCATTTTAAATCCTTTCGTTAACCGAATGGCAAAGGCAGCAGGTAGAACTAGTAAAGCTGAAACAAGTAATACACCAATCGTTGGAATGATCACTGAAATAGCCAAGCCGGTAATAATACTAAATGACAAGGATAAAAGTTTCGTATTAATGCCACTTGTAAATGCGGTATCCTCATCAAAAGTCATTAAATATAAAGGCCTTCGAAGGATAAAGAAATATAGTAAAATAACGATTGTAACACCAACCATTGTATAAACCTGTGAACTACTAATAGTTACAATCGATCCAAACAAGAACTGATCAATATTCGTAGTCATTCCACCATCAGTTATACTCATTAAAAATAATGCAAAGCTCAAACCTGCAGCCATTAAAATAGCAATCGACACCTCCGAATACGTATGATATGCCCTTCTCATATATTCAATCCCAACCGCACCAATGATGACTACAACAATCGTTGAAAACGTTACATTTGTATGAATAAAAAATCCAATCGCAACCCCTGCTAATGAAATGTGGGATAGTGTATCTGCCATTAATGCTTGCCTTCTTAAAACAAGAAAAACTCCTAAAAGTGGGGCGATAATACCGATTAGTCCACCAGCCCAAAACGCCCGTTGCATGAATTCAAGGTTAAACATTTCCATCCGCCTTGCTCCCCTTTCTCTAAGTGGATGATTTTATCAAGATAATCCTCTACCTCATCCTGATCATGTGTAACCATGATGACTGTGCGATTATGCTTTTTTACCTGATGACTCATAAACTCATAAAAGCCTTTTCGGCTTTCAAAATCCATCCCTGTTGTCGGCTCATCCAAGACTAATAGATCTGGTTCAGATGCCAATGTACGAGCAATACAAATTTTTTGTTTTTGCCCACCTGATAATGCGCCAATTTTGTGGTTTCGAAATTCCCACATACCAACCATTTCAAGTGCATTTTTTACATTTAACTCATCAGTTTCATTTAATCGCCTGAACCATTTTCCTTTTGGATATCTACCGGAACGAACAAGTTCAATTACTGTACTTGGGAAACCAACATTGAAGGATGCAATTTGTTGTGGTACATATCCAATCGTAAGACGTTTTCCTTGAGCATTTTTCTTACTAATGATCACTTCACCTTCCCATGGCTTTAATAAACCAAGCATAATCTTCAACATTGTTGACTTAGAAGCACCATTAGGACCAGTAATTCCAACAAACTCTCCACTATTTAATTCAAACGAAACCCCATTTAGTGCAGGGGTATGAGTATATCCAAATACAATATTGTGTAATGATGCTAATTTCACATGTACCAGTCCTTTCTCTAATTAAAGACAAAAAGCGTGCGTTTGAACATTGCACACGCTTTTGCTTTGCCTCAATAGTAAATTGCGAAGTAATATTAAGAAACAAGTGTGATTAACATTCTAATCAATTACAGACTTTTTAATCGCATCTAGATTCTTTTGCATTACCGTAATATAATTTGAACCCTTTTCCTGTTCTTCCTTACTTAAACCTTCTAGTGTACTTAATACTTCGGTTTTTGCACCAATTTCATTCGCTAATGTCTCAGCAACTTTTGGGGATGTAAGTTCCTCAAAATAAATGATTTTAACTTGATGCTCTTCAGCAAATTGTTTTAGCTCACTTAATTTAGACGGACTTGGTTCTTGAGAAGGAGATAAACCGGCAATAGGAACTTGCTTAAGTCCATATTCCTTTGTCAAATAACCAAATGCAGAATGCTGTGTGATAATTTCCTTTTTCTTCGCATCTTTTAAGGCTGTTCGGTAGTCTCGATCTAATTTTGATAATTTTTCAATGTATTGATCACTATTTTTTTGATAATATTCTTTATTTTTAGGATCAGCTTTTATTATTGCACTTGTTATTGCTTTAACTTCTTTCTGCGCTAATACTGGGCTTAACCAAACATGTGGATCAACATTTTCATGATGATTATCCGATGAATTTCCAGCTAAATGGATCTTGCTACTAGCCTCAACAAAAGAAAGTTTCTCATTCCCTACACTTTTTTGAATGGCAGGGACCCAAGTTTCGAAATATTGACTGTTATAGACAAATAGATCTGCATTTTGAATACGGCCAACATCTTTCGGTGATGGCTCCCAATCATGTGGTTCAATATTAGACGGAATTAAAAGTTCGACATTCGCTTTATCCTTAGCAATATTCTTTGTAAATTCATACATCGGATAAAAAGTAGTTACAATTTGCAATTTTCCATTGTTCCCATCTTTTACTGCAGACCTACTTGAACAGCCACTGACAATGAATAAAGTGGAGATAACCACTATTAGACTGATCATATAATGTCTTTTTAGCATATACGTACCTCGTTTCTATGAATCGACATAATTACGATTTATCATGTACAATTAAAATATAAGTATACTATTCTTTTATCTTTTCTTTTTTTAAAACAAAATCATTCCGATTTACAATTCAAAGGAAAAAGAAAAACAAAATATCCTCTCTAATAATAATACGGAATCATTCTTATTTGCAAGTATTTTATTTTTCCTTTCACCGACATTAATTTCAACTTTAGATGGATATATTAACTATCGCTAGATTCATTATTTATTATTTCAATAAAATTTTTTAATATATTTGCTGTTAATCCCCAAATAGTATAACTTCCATAAAAATAGAACAATTCATCCATATGTCTAATTTGCCATTTATATTTTTCCCCACCATAAATTGAATGGAAAGGAAAGTCTTTTTCAGGTTCTGCATGAAAATGTACCTTATAATATTCTGGATCTGTTTCCATAAAAAAAGATAAAGGAACTGTAAACGTTTCTGCTACTTCCTCTGGGTTAGGAATAATTTCTACCTCGTCTCTTATTATTCCTGCATATGGATAAATAATGGTACCAAATGGTGACACAACATAATCTAATGGAAATATTTGTTCTATATTTACTGAATCCACGCCAAGTTCTTCCTTTGTTTCACGAAGGGCTGTCATTTTGGAATCTCTATCAGTTTTATCTACTCTACCTCCAGGAAAACAAACTTCTCCTGGCTGCCTTCTCATATGATAGGCACGGACCTCGAATAAAATATGATACTCTTCTTTCTTCTTAATAATAGGTAAAAAAACAGCGTACTTGCTATAATTTATTTCACCAATTATTTTTGGAATTCGATTTAAATATTTCTCTAACAACTTAGATCCTCCCTTCTTCCATGTTCAAAAAATCCATTACAACTAATTAAATTTCTGCAATCTTATTTACAATCATTTCACATAACTCATGAGTTTTGACGAGTTCTTCTTTAGTAATGGATGGAGCATGATTATATTCAATTGCGTGAATAAAATCTGCTACAGCTTGTTCAAATCCACGTTTGTACAGGGTCTGTTCCCAATCACTATATCCAATTCTTGTTTCATTTCTATCTTTCCGAATGATTAAATCTGCCACATTGGTCACTACTCTTTTTTCTTCTGAATTCATCATTTCAAGTTTCTCTTCATTTGTTCCACTATCACGATTCATTATCCCTATTGCTGTACCATATTTTGAAATCAATTGAATAACTACATGGTAAAGAAGCTGATTTTGTTTTCTGCCATTAATGACAATATCCTCAATCGGATAAGGAAACATATATAGTAATGTATCTACAACATGGATAAAGTCATCAAAAATAAATTTTCTATTATCTTCAGGGAGGTTTTGGCGATTTTTTTGCATAATAATCATGTTAGGATTGGAAAGCTTTTTTAAATTTTTATAAGAAGGTGCAAATCTTCGGTTAAACCCCGCCGTTAAGATTAATTTATTTTTTTCTGCTAATCTAAGTAATTTTTCCGTTGATTCAAGATCATATGTAATTGGTTTATCCACATAAACATGAATATTATTTTCAAGAAGTTTTTCGATAATTTCTTCATGTGATTCTGTCGCACTATGAACAAAAGCTCCTGTAATTCCGCTAGTTATTAAAGATGATAGGGATTCATGGCTCTTTTTAAAACGATATTTTTCTTGAATATTTTTTAACTTGATTTGATTTCTTGTATAAAGATGGATTTCAATATTTTCAAGACTAGATAATACGGGTAAATAGGCTTTATTGGCTATATCCCCAAGTCCGATAATTCCAATTTTCAACATGATTTTCACCTCATTGTATTTATATTCTTCTATATTAAATATTAGCACGTATCCAGTAATGAATAAACTGAGACTCCAGTTTAAAAATGAAAAACAGACTACAATTTATAGTCTGTTTTATAGGAATATGACATTGGTTTACATAATAAAATTACAGTATATCAAATTCATCACTGATGGACCTATGCACAGTAGTGATTCACCAATTCTTCAATTTGATTATGTTCAGGGAATTTACCTTGGAATTCGAATTTAATTTCTTCAACAAATTTTCCTTCCTTATAGACATGTATTGCCCCATCTTGACTAATAACGCTAAATTCAGGTTCAAATATATAGCCATTTCTTTCAATTGCACCCATAGCTTGACATCCCCTTTATTTCAATTGCTTGCCATTTTAAATGATGATCAAACTTTAGATAAGTAATTCATAAACTTCATTTAGCTGATGTACTCTCTTCTCATCTTTTTCATTCTGTGCATAAGAAATTTCATCTTTTAAAATTGAGTTCAAAAAAGAAATTTCTTCCTCATCTAAATCTCTTACAAATTCTTCTTCGTTTTTATAATGATTTTGTAATTTTTTATAAATCCTTTGACCTGTTGACCGATTTACATGGTTTGATAATGATTCTCTTAAGTAGGCTAAAGTTGTATCCAATTATTTTCACCTCAAATTAGAATATACCTCTATCATATAAATTCGGTTAAAGATTCATAAATCATGCATACCAATTTTTCTTAATTAAGCACCAATTTCTTCATTTATAATTACATCTTTTGGACGTGAAATATAACTATGTAGAATCATTCCTATAATAACGAGAAAAATACCAAATAATGCAAACATTGATGGAAATGCTGCATGTAAAATAATAATTTCTCCAATTAAGGCAAATAGTATTTCAACAGACTGGGTTGCTTCCACAGCTGCTAGTTGAGAAACATCATCTTTAACAAGATCAGTCGCTTTAAAAAACAGGACAGTTGCAATGACTCCTGAAGAAATAGCAACAATTAATGACTGATTCAACTGGCTTACACTAGGAGTTCCGACTGTTTTAAGAGCATAAACAGATAGGATGATCCAAAAAGGAAGACTCGCAATTGTCATTCCTAATACCCTTTGAAATGGATCTAATCTTCCTTCACATATTTGCATCATCTTTCGATTACCCAGTGGATAGGCGAAAGATGCAATCAGAACAGGAAGCACAACCAATAATGTACTCTTTAGAGATATGTCCTCCCCTTGGTTAAATTGCATACAAAAGACACCAATTAAAATAATTAAGGACATCATTAATCCTTTAAAAGGGATTTTCCCTTTCACTTTTACAGGACCATTGGGTGTTTGGATCACTTCTGAGAAAAATGGGACAAGTAATGAGCCTGAAATGATGGTAATTTGCCATGTTCCAGCAACAAGCCAACCAGGACCATACGCAGATGAAAAACATAAAGGACCATAAAATAATCCAAACCCAACACAGCTCCATAATAACCATTGAACAGGATGCTTTTTCATTTCTCTTAGTAAATCTTTAAGACTTTTTCTCCATAAAACAATAATCAATAAAAATGGAATCATGAAAAAATAGCGTAATGATGCACTCCATAGCCAACTGCCACCAGAAAGCTCCATTGAACGATTTAGTACAAAAGTTATGGCAAAAAAGAAAGCTGCACCAATCCCTAATATAATTGCTTTCATAAACTACCTCCTTAGTTGAATCTATCCATGATGTATGTGTCTGAAGAATACGAAGATATCTACACCTGTACTTCATGTTATTGATCAGTTTAACTGACTAGATTATTACAAAAATTAAGAAAAGTGCTCTTTTACAAAAATCTATATTACAAGAATATTCGTTTAGACAAAAAAAATCTAGAGGAGTTTTTCCTCTAGATTTTTTAATATGCATTAAATAATTATTTCTGTTCAACTTACATATGCGATAATGCCTTCTTCATCATTTAATTCTAATTCTAATGCTACAGCCATAGGGTCTACTCCATGTTCCGTATCAAGCCAGTGACGAAGTGCTTCAATCAATTTCACTTCATTTAGCTGATGTAAACGATCATTTAATTCAACCTCTGCACCAAATCCAGTATCATCATCGAAAACTAATTCAACCGATACCTCTTCTGGTTGAATATAATTTTTGTCCGCAATATAGATACATATCGCATTGATGATATCTTGTTCGTATATCGCTGTCTTTTCCATATTAGTTATACCTTCTTGTTTTATTTCGCTTGAAGAAGCTGAAGATTCGTACAATAACCATAATCACTCCAATAAGAATGATGACATTTACAAATCCTGCAAGGATGGATCCAAAAGCACCCATTCCCATTCCTCCAAATAGGTTACCAATTAGTAATCCACCTAATCCACCAAGCAGCATACCTTTCATAAATCCGCCTTTATTGGTTTTATTGGTAACAGATTTTGAGTTTGAGTTTGAAAACGTATTATTTTTCTTTTCTTGCTGGAATCTATTTGTGTTTGTATTCTTATTCGTTGAAAAAGGTGTTGATTGTGAAGGACTATATGATCGTTTTCCTGAACGATACCCTTTAGCATCAGCATCATGAACAAAACCAATACTTGTGACACTAAATATTAATGTAAATGCTGTTAAAAACATGATCAGTTTTTTTCTCACTTATGATTCTCCTTTTTTAGTTAAAGTTTTTACGAGTTCCTATGAACCTATTATATGAACTTTTGAAGAAAAAATCAAGATTTTTTTATATTAGACACTAAAAAGTCAAAAATATCAAAAGATTTCTAACATCTTTTAGTAGAAATTCAATAGAGGATTTGAATTTTTTTTTAAATAGTAGTTTGACATTTCATATTACTAATCATAACATAAGTTCATAAGAACCTTGTTTTATGGAGGTGGAATGGTGCTTACCTTTCAATTAACTAGAAAAGAAATGGCTGAGCTATTATTATCTCTTAAAGGATGGAATAACAATCGGCCGATAACGATTCTCCAAGAAGCTTGGATTCGTTCAAATCATATCACAGTAGATGAACAAAAACCATTAAATGCATTTATTACAACCGTTTTAGCACCTATATTTGAAAAAGTGATTAAATATGATAAAACAGAAATTGCATTTTCATTAAATGAGATTGTTGCCCTTGGAAATCAAATAGAGAATACTAACTTTACGACTACTGCTGTTCAAAATTGGGTAAAAAGAGATATAAAAGAAATGATTTCTTCCCCTCAGAAAGGGAAAAAATATTCTTTGGAACAAACTGCATTATTATTTCTAGTTGAAGATTTGAAAACAGCACTAGATTTTGAATCGATTCGTAAATTATTAAAATTAGTCGTAAATGATCCGGAAAATGAAAATGATGATTTAATAAATCCCGTTCATTTATATGCAGCTTACTCTACTATTTTTGATCAAATCAATCAGCAATATCATAATCAAACAAGCCATACAATCCAAGATATTGAAAACATGATTGAATCAACTGCTAACCAATTGGTGGATGAGTATTCTCATCTTTCAGATAAACACCGAGAAGCTATTAGGAATACAATTGTTATTGCTACTCTATCTGTTTTCACAGCATATTTCCAAATGTATGCTCGCAAGTACCTATCGGCAACCTTATTTTTACAAGATTTTACGAACCAAAATTCTTGATCACTTTCAGCACTAAGTTTGTTTAGAAACTTAGTTTTTTTAATCCATTAAGACATTCGAAAAGTAATTTTACTATTTTTTATTATATTGATGCACTTATACTGTTTTTTAGATAATATGTGTCTTGAATGGATTATATAAATTAAGAAGTTTCGGTTCAAATGATTAATGTTTATAAAATATAAGCTATAAAAAAAACAGGCCCGACATAGACTCAGGTCTGTTTACTATTACCAGTTTTTAATTTCTTGACGGTCTCCTTTACTATTTCCCTTTTTTGCGAATCTATTTTTTAATTCTTCTTCAATTTCAGAAAGTGAAATGTTTTTCTCTGCCATCAAGACGAAAATATGATAAAATAAATCACTGCATTCACTAATCATTTCTTTAAAATCGTCATTTTTAGCAGCTATAATGACCTCTCCAGCTTCTTCTATCACTTTTTTTCCTATTTTATCGATACCTTTACTAAGCAAATAGTTGGTATATGAATTCTCCAAAGCATTTACTTTCCGATCATTGATTTCCGTCATCATCTTATTAAAGATATCTGTCTCCTTTTCATTTGGCTCAGAAAATCCCGGAACTGTACGATAAAAACAAGAAGTCTTTCCTGTATGACAGGCAGGTCCAGTTGGTTCAACATAAATAAGCAATGTATCCGCATCACAATCAAATTGAATGGATTGCACCTTCTGTCTATTCCCAGAAGTCGCACCTTTATTCCAAAGTGATTGACGACTGCGTGAATAGAACCATGTTTCCTTCGTTTCCAAAGTTTTTTGATATGCTTCTTCATTCATATAAGCAAGCATTAAGACATCTTTTGAATGTATATCAACAATAATTGCAGGAATTAATCCTTTAGAAAAATCGAACATCACGAATATTCACCCCATTTTCCTTACAAATTTCCTTTACTTCTTGAATCGTACATACACCATCGTGAAAGATCGATGCTGCTAATCCTGCAGATACATTGGTTTCAGCAAAAACTTCAAGAAAATGGTGAGGCTTTCCACAACCACCTGATGCAATGATTGGTATATTTACACTATCAACTATTGTTTTTGTTAAGGGAATGTCGAAACCATCTTTCACTCCATCACAATCAACACTTGTTAACAGAATTTCTCCAGCTCCTAAGCGTTCCACTTCCTTCGCCCATTCGATCGCATTTAAACCTGTATCCTTATTTCCTCCATGTGTCATCACATGCCATGTACCGTTAGGAAATCGTTTTGCATCTATTGCTACCACTACACATTGAGAACCAAAGCGATCTGATGCATCTTTTATTAATTGCGGATTAGCAACAGCTGCAGAATTAATTCCTATCTTATCCGCTCCCGCCCTTAGCAATTCGGTTACATCATCAATCGTTCTTACTCCACCACCGACAGTAAAAGGAACAAACACTTCTTCTGCAGTTTTCTTTACCACATCAATCATTGTTCTTCTGCCTTCATTTGTTGCGGAAATATCCAAAAAAACTATCTCGTCTGCACCATTTTCAGAATAAAATTTTGCTAAATCTACAGGATCACCGAGCTTCCTTAAAGATTTAAAATTGACGCCTTTTACGACAGATCCATTTTTAACATCTAGACAGGGAATAATTCTCTTGGCAATCATATGTGATCCCTCCGGAGAGTTACCTTTCCATCATATATTGCTTTACCAACTATCGCTTCAGTTATCCCAATCCCTGACAAAGAAAGAATATCCTCATAATGACGTATTCCTCCTGATGCAATAATTTTACAACCGACTTCATTGACGATTTTTTCTAGTTGATAAAGATTAGGTCCACTCATTGTTCCATCCTTTGAAATATCGGTGTAGATAATTGTTTCAACGCCAAGCTGCTCCATTTTTTTTGCAAATTCTAGATAATTCACATCTGAAATATTTTCCCATCCACTCGTAGCCACTTTTCCATTTTTTGCATCGATGCCAATGACAATGTGATGATGATATTTTTTTAATGCTTCCTGCAAGAATCCTGGTTTTTCAATTGCTGCTGTCCCTAACACCAGTCTTGCAACCCCTGCACAAATATATTGATCAATCGTTTCTAGATCACGAATACCTCCACCGACCTGAATAGGTATACTCGAAATTTCTACTAGTTGCCTAATTAATTCAAACTGTACACTCGTTCCCCTTCTTGCTCCATCAAGATCAACAATATGTACAAGCTCAGCTCCATCCTCAATAAATTGTTGAATTTGTATAAGAGGATCACTTGCCACTTCAGTGGTTTTTCGAAAATCCCCTTGGTACAACCGTACACATTTTCCATTTATTAAATCAATCGCCGGTATTATCTTCACCTTGTAACCACCTAACTTAATTATTTACAATTTTTATATTATTTGACTGAAGAAATATTTCTATTAACTTCCTACCAATAGCCCCACTTTTTTCAGGGTGAAATTGCATTCCATAGATATTTCCCTTACGCACAATTGCTGGAATCTGTGTACCATAGTCCGTAGTAGCCAATACATATTTAGAATCAGTTTTTGCTATATAGGAGTGAACAAAGTAAACATATTGATCTTGAAATCTTCCAAACTCTTCGTCCTTAACATCAAGTGTATTCCATCCGATATGGGGGAGTGGATCAACTGTACACATTTTTTCAACTGTTCCTGGAATTAAATTTAAACCCAATGATTGCTCCCCCTCATACCCCTTTGTAAATAATAATTGCATTCCTAAGCATATTCCTAAAATGGGTTTGGATTTGGCTAATTCATGTAAATTCTCTCGCAATTGGCGGTTATTAAGTTCTTGAGCAGCCGCTTGGAATGAACCGACTCCTGGAAGGATAATATGTGATGCTCTTTCTAGTTCTGTTTGATTATCAGTCACACATACATCACAGCCTAAACCTATCAGCGCATTGGATACACTTGAGATATTCCCCATTCCATAATCAATAATAGCAATCATTCGAGTAACCCCTTTGTTGAATTGACTCCATTAATTTTCGGATCAATGGTAATTGCCTGACAAAGTGCACGACCTAAGGCTTTAAACAATGATTCAATTTGATGATGCGTATTTTCTCCATATAACACTCTAGCATGTAATGTAATGGCTGATTGATAAGCAAAAGCAATAAAAAATTCTTTCACTAATTCCGTATCAAATGCACCTAATTTAGGATTAGTAAATTGTGCATCAAAATGTAGATATGGTCTGCCACTAATATCTACTGCTACAAACCCCAATGTCTCATCCATCGGTACGTAAGAATATCCATATCTTGAAATTCCTTCTTTATTTCCTAATGCTGCCTTCACTACTTGACCTAAAACAATTCCTACATCTTCTACTGTATGGTGACCATCAATGTGTAGATCTCCTTCTGCTTTAATATGAAGTCCGAACCTTCCATGTTTGGCGAATAACTCAAGCATATGATCAAAAAAACCGATCCCTGTTTGAATTAAAACATTTGACGGATCGTCTAAGTGAATTGCCACAAATATCGATGTTTCATTTGTTTGTCTTCTTTTTTCTGCTGTACGCATGAAGCTCACTCCTTCTTTACAAGTCCATCGGGCCATATTCTATTACATTTGTTTATTTTCTTGAATTCTTACTTGAACTGCTCGTGCATGTCCTGCTAACTTTTCTTGATTTGCTAATGTAACCACATCTTTGGAGGCATTTTCCAAAGCTGCTTTAGAATAATATAAAAATGTAGTTTTTTTCATAAAATCATCAACGGATAGTCCGGATGAAAACCTTGCCGTACCACCTGTCGGTAATACATGGTTAGGACCTGCAAAATAATCCCCAAGTGCTTCAGGAGTATGATAACCAAGAAAAACAGAACCCGCATTTTTGACTTTATTTAAATAGGTTAGAGGCTGATCTAATTGAATTTCTAAATGCTCGGGGGCTAATTGATTCACTAAGTCAAATGCCACATCTATCGAATCAACTATGACACTAGCACTTTGAAATTCTAGTGATTTCTCAGCAATTTCCCTCCTCGGTAAACATTCACATTGTTTAATTAATTCCAACTTGGTTTCGCTTAATAATTTCTCACTAGTAGTAAAAAGAAAAGTGCGTGCTTGAACATCATGCTCAGCTTGAGCAATTAAATCTGCTGCAATAAATGTTGGATTCGCATTTTCGTCCGCAATGATAGCTACTTCAGATGGACCTGCAATCATATCGATACCAACATCACCAAATACTAGTGATTTTGCTGCAGCAACATAGGCATTGCCCGGACCAACAATTTTATCCACTGCTTGCATCGTTTCGGTCCCATATGCAAGTGCTGCAATTGCCTGAATCCCACCAATTTTATATATCTTATCTACACCTGCAATATCTGCTGCTACAGATAAAATAGGTGAAATCCTTTCTCCCATTCTTGCAGGAGTGGTCATGATGATCTCTTCAACGCCTGCAAGGGAAGCAGGAATGGCATTCATAAGTACAGTTGAAGGATAACAGGCTGTTCCACCAGGCACATAGATTCCTACTCGTTCTATCGGACGAAATAGTTGACCAGATATGACATCATCAGATAAATCCATAAATCTGGACTGTTGAAGTTGTTTTTTATGAAATTCTTTAATATTTTTAGCCGCTTTTTTTAGCGAAACAACGATTTCATTTGATATATTTTTCCATGCAAGTTCTCTTTCTTCTTTTGTAACTTCCCATTGTTTTGGTACTATACCATCAAATTTCTTAACATATTCTTTTAGAGCTTCTTCTCCATTTAAACGAATAGACTTAATGACTTCCTTTGCAATGTTTACTATTTCTTCCTGCATTGATTTTTCTTTATACCGACATTGAATAAAATTATTGATAAATTGCTCAGGTGAATAGTTGTGAATCATCGAATTTCCTCCTTAGGAACAATCGCCTCAATTAACGGTGTTATTAGCTCACGTTTTATTTTCAAAGATGATCGATTGGCAATGCAACGCGCAGAAATCCAATGAATATCTTCTGTTACGATTAGGCCATTTTCCCTTAATGTCGTTCCAGTTTCTACAATATCAACTATTGCATCTGCTAAACCCAATAATGGTGCTAGTTCAACTGAACCCTCTAGTTTTACAATATCAACAGATTCCCCTTTTTTTCGAAAAAAATCTGTTGTAACATTCGGATATTTAGTTGCAATGGTCCGTTTCTGTTTTCGTTTGACGCCTTTTTTTTCTTGTTCAGCTAGTGAAAAACGACATTTTCCAAACGGGAGAGGCAATAAATTATAAACATCTGGTTGATATTCAAGAAGAATGTCTTCACCAATGATGCCAATATCCGCAATTCCATGTTCAACATATGTTGCTACATCTACACCCTTAGCAAAAATAAATTGAAAATTTTCTGTTTCTACAGATAGTTTTCTTCCCTTATTAACTAAAGGATCAATATTATAAGATAAAGTGCGAAAGTAATTAAGAAATTGTTCTTCCAGCCTACCTTTTGTTAATGCAATACATATCTTCATTTCTCAATCACCTCGTAATCACCATTGCTTCCTATTATATTTAGCACCTTATCAAACGCATCTAGATTTGTTGCCTTATCCAGAACTTCAACAATTGAATCCTTATATCGTTCCCTTAATTGTTCTGCTATTGAATACGTTTCTTCAGTTGCAATCACACAAATTTTTTCTCTATTTTTCTCTACTTGTATTTGTTCAGCTAACTGATCTGCATCAAATGCTAAACCAACAGCACTAATTCTTTGTTCAAATTGTTCATACAATTTATCATAACGGCCACCTGAATAACACGTTGCACCATTTTCCTTCAGAAAACCTCTAAACATAATCCCAGAATAATACGGAAGATTTTTTACTCTTCCTAAATCAACGATTATGTCTGTTTCACCCATTGACTGTAGCATCAGTGATAATCGTTTTATCTCCCCTAGGATGTTCAATAAGGTGGCGTCATTTTTCCAACGGATTTCATACATTTCTATTACTGACTCAAAGTTGCCATAGGCATCGACCAAAGATACAAACTCATCGGCAATCTCATGATTGCCATGGTTTTTAGCTATTTGATAAACCGTATCTTTTCTTTTATCATGCATAGCTAAACGCAATTGCTCAAAATCATTTTCACTTAAATTTAATTGCTTGGATAATTCTTCAAAAATTCCTGTATGGGCTAGTTCGGTTATGTATTCCGATATCTTCATCTCATTAAGAAAATTTCTAGCCATAAATAAGCATTCACTTTCAGCTAGTAGATTGGAATAATTGATTATTTCTATTCCAACCTGTCTACCCTCTACCCCCAGTTTATTTCTTCTGAAAATAGAGCCTTGATATGCCCATTTTTGAGGCTTGTCACTATGCTTTGCTATAGCTCTTGCGATGGCTGTAGTCCAATCCGGCCTTAATACTTCAATATCACCATCACTGTTAAACCATTTCAACATGTTTTGCAAGGGCATTCCGACATATTCATTTGTAAATGTACTCGCATATTCTACAACCGGAGTCGCTATTTCTTGATACCCCCTTAAAGTAACAACTTGTCGAAATGTTTCAAACACCTGGTTCTGCCGGCTAACTCTACTCCCCAACATATCTTTACTACCACTTGGTAAAAACATATTTTCACTTCCTACACCACTAATTCTTTAGTATATTATCACTCTACCAAACTAAAGTATTTTGAGTTGTATTTACAATAGCACAGTTCTTTGAAAAACGTCAATACATTAAAATTAATGGAATGGCTTTTAACTACGTAAAAAAAGAGTACACCTCTAATTTTAAAGTGTACTCCCTTTATCAAAATTAATATCAAATGATTTTATCAATAATCCCATACTCAAGAGCTTCTTTAGCAGACATGAAATAATCTCGATCGGTATCTTGCGCAACCTTGTCATAGGATTGTCCTGTACGTTCAGCAATCATTTTGTTTAAATGCTCTTTAAGCTTTAAGATTCTTTTTGCAGATATTTCTAAATCAGTCGCCTGCCCTCTTACGCCACCTAGAGGCTGATGGATCATAATTTCACTATTTGGTAATGCCATTCGTTTCCCTTTTGTTCCTGCCAATAGCAGCATTGCACCGAATGAGGCAGCTAAACCAATACAGATGGTTTGTACATCAGGTTTGATATATTGCATCGTATCCAAAATGGCAAAACCAGCAGATGTCGATCCTCCAGGACTATTAATATAGATGGAGATATCTTTTTCTGGGTTATCAGCAGCTAAAAATAATAATTGCGCGACTACACTGTTTGCAACTGAATCATTGATTTCATCGCCAATGATAATAATACGATCCTTTAATAATCTTGAATAAATATCAAATGATCTTTCACCATGCGATGATTGCTCTATTACATATGGAATTGTATTCATGCTTTTTCCTCCTGTTTTTAAGCTGCTCGTAGTTGGAGGCTTGTCGAAATGGAAGGTGATGTCGATTTCAAGTTAAACAATCGGAATAATTCGACAAGAATAGATGGATTTTCATTTTTTATCGCTTCATACGTTGCATGAAGCAAAGCTTCCCTCTGTTCAATATTCATATATGTTGACTGCAACAACCTTTGAGGATCATTATCTGCCACAATATTTTTTAAACGATTACGAGTTCTAAATAATGAAGCCTTTATGGCACCTTCTGTCATATTTAAGGATTCGGAGATTTCTGAAAGACTGTATTGAAAAACATCCTTTAAAATGAAAATTACAGTCTGTTGATAAGATAAATTTGAAACAAGTTTTTCAATTGTTGAGTATAGCTCTGGAAGATCCTTTATCGGATCATAGGATGGTTCTTTTAATGAACCATTTACTACTTTCGAATCTTTTCGCATTTGATCTACCCATCGATTATGTGCAATACGATACAATAAGGCTATATTGATACTTGCATTTTTATCAATATATGTTTTAAGCATTTTTTCCATCGTTTCTTGAGCCAAGTCATCCCCATCCCAGTTATTTCTTGTCATCATTCGACAATACCTCTTTAGAGCAGGATAGAAATTTGTTATTTCTGTTTTATCAATACCAGATTCATGACCAAGCTTGGTTTTCAAAGTGATCACTCCTTTTGAACCTCTATATAATAAACGAATCTTAACAAGAAAAAGTTACGGGTATGAAATTAAATCACTAATTTTTTTCTCCGCCATTTTTTAAATAAAACTCCATGCTTCGGCGAAGCAAACAAAGTAATGAAGAAAAGGAAGCCTGCTACCATAATCATACATCCTGCAATTGATGCATCCATTAAATAGGCAAAATAATAACCTAATACCGCGCTCACGATTCCTGTAATCATACTATAAATAATCATGATAAACAGCCGATCAGTAAGTAAATATGCAGTTGCCGCAGGAACTATTATCATTCCAACAACAAGAATGGCACCAACACTTTCAAAAGAGGAAACAGTTGTTAAAGAAACGAGGCTCATTAACAAATAATGAAAGAAAACAACTGGTATTCCTAATGCAGCTGCCATTGCTGGGTCAAATGAACAAAGCTTAAATTGTTTATAGAAGAGCCCAATTACTAGGATATTCAATAAAAAAATACTCCCCACGATCCAGACCGCTTTTGGACCTAATTCCATCCCATTTATTATAAATGTATCCCATGGTGCATAAGCAATTTCCCCATATAGAACACAATCAAGATCCAGATCAACCTGCCTAGTAAATAAACTGACTAATACGACTCCTCCTGCAAATAGTGCTGTAAAAACGACTCCAATCGATGCATCAGATTGTACACCATTATTTTGAAACATTTGTATAAGAAAAACAGTAATGATCCCTATAACCGCAGCACCTATCATCATGACGAAGGAATCTCTTGTTCCACTTAGAAGAAAGGCAATAACAATCCCCGGTAATATGGCATGACTAATAGCATCACCAATCATTGACATTTTTCTCAATACTAAAAAACAACCTACCAAGCTACACGAAGAAGCAACTAGTGAGCCAATTAACATAATCCATATATGATTCATCATGCATTTCCATCCTTTATTGCTTGTTTAAGTTGCTGTTGGTTCATTATTTCTGTTTTTGCCCTTTTCTGTCTCATAGCCTTAGCTAATACTCCTCGACTAGGAGCAAATACAATTGAAACGACAAAAATACTTGTTGCTGAAAGGACGATCAATGGACCAGTTGGTAAATTATTTGCCCATGTACTAATAATTGTACCAATTAATCCACTTGTTCCGCCAAACAGTCCCGCTAATATAACCATTATATGCAATTTTTCCGTCCAATAACGAGCTGATACAGCTGGGATAATTAATAATGCTGCCATCAAAACAACCCCTACAGCTTGTATTCCAATCACAACAGCTATGACCATAAGTAGCATAATAAATTGATCAAGAATCATTGTAGGTAAACCGATTCCTTTTGCAAAGCCTGGATCAAAGGATAGTAGTTTAAATTCTTTAAAAAAGACAATACTTACTCCAATTAAAAACAAACTAATCCCTGCCATCGTATACACATCGGAATGAACCATTGATGCCGCCTGACCAAACAAAAATTTATCCAATCCACTTTGATTCCCACTCGCGCTATGCTGAATTTGTGTTAATAAAACAATACCAATGCCAAAAAATACAGTTAAAATAATCCCTAATGCAGAGTCTTGTTTAATCCGAGAATATCTTGTAATAAAACTAATTAACATTGTTGCTAGAATACCAGCGATCATCGCGCCGATTAAGAAAAAAAAGATTGATTTCGTTCCAGTTAATATAAAGGCAAGACATACACCTGGTAAAGCAGCATGAGATAAGGCATCCCCCATTAACGATTGCTTGCGCAAATAAGCAAAGCATCCGATCACCCCACTGCTTATACCGAGTAAAACGGAACCAAATAAGATCCATTGAGTATTGGGGTCTTGAAAAACTTGAAAGATATTCATTTCTCTCACCTCGAATTAATCAGTATTGGTGATGTTTCAGAATCAAGCATCGTTAATTTGCCACCATATGTTTTTTGGAGATGGTCCTTAGTAAATAAATCTTTCGTAGGTCCTGCCGCAATAAGATGAACGTTCAACAAGATAAGCCAGTCAAAATATTCTTGAACCGTATTTAAATCATGATGTACAACCAAAACTGTTTTACCTTGCTTTTTTAAATCATTGAGAAGTGTAATAATTGCTTTTTCGGTCGCCGCATCCACTCCAACAAATGGTTCATCCATAAAATATAGTTGGGCATCTTGTGCTAATGCTCTTGCAAGAAACACACGCTGCTGCTGTCCACCTGATAATTGACTAATTTGCCGTTGTGCAAATTCTTCCATCCCAACTTTTTCTAAACATTCCATAGCGATCCTTTTATCCTTCATCCCTGGTCGTTTAAACCAGCCCAAATGGCCATATCTTCCCATTGTTACAACGTCTAATGCATTAGTAGGAAAATCCCAATCTACCGATTCCCTTTGCGGAACATATCCAACGATTTTCCTTTTCTCTTTATACGTTTTCCCATATATTTCAACAGTGCCTGAAACAGAAGGAATTAATTCCAAGATCGATTTAATAAGTGTTGATTTCCCCGCTCCATTTGGACCAATAATACCGATTAAATTACCTTCAGGAATATCAAAGGAAACATTTTCTAGGACAGGTTTCTTTTGATAAGCTACAGTTAAATTCCGAATACTTAATGGTGTAATCATCTTGAATTTCCTCCTTTTTATTTCAATGCATCTACAATGGTGTCTACATTATGTCTCACCATTCCAATATAGGTTCCTTCAGGAGTTCCTTCTTCACCCATAGCATCAGAGAAGAGTTCTCCACCAATTTTTACATTATGTCCTTTCTTTTTTGCTCCTTCAACAACCGCGTTAATAGCTTTTTTAGGCACACTTGATTCCATAAAAACAGCTTTAATTTTATTAGCTACTAAAAAATCCCGAAGCTCACTGACATCCTTTGATCCGTATTCAGAAGCTGTACTAATGCCTTGGAGTCCCATCACTTCTATACCATATCGGTCTCCAAAATAACCAAATGCATCATGAGCTGTTACTAATACACGGGTTTGCTCAGGAATACTTGCAATTTTATCCTCCGCATACTGATCTAATTCCTCCAATTTTTTGATATATGCATCAGCATTCGTTTGATAATCCTCCTTATGATCTGGATCATACTTTATTAATTCATCACGTACTGTTTTTGTAGCTGTTATCCAATGCTTTACATTAAACCAAATGTGTGGATCATGTCCTTCTGTCCCATCATCCCAACCACGTAACTGATCTTCTGAAATGTCCTTTGACACTGCGATCGTTGTTTTTTTCTTCGCCATCTTTTCGAATATATCAATCATTTTCCCCTCTAAATGTAAACCGTTATAGAAAATGATATTTGCCTCTTCAAGTTTCTGTATATCTCCCTGTGATGCTTTATAAAGATGTGGGTCAACACCAGATTTCATTAAGCCAACCACTGCTACATGCTCTCCACCTACCTCGTTTACAATATCTTTTATCATGCCAATTGTAGTTGTTATTTGAATTTTACCTTTATGCTGTTTGCTAGTTTTTGCACTATTTCCACAGCCTGTAATGAAAAGCATTGTTATAACGAATAAAATACAAAAATATTTTAAGTGACGCATTAATGCAATTCCTCCTTCATTCTCTAGGCATACTTTTTTACTAATAAAACTTTCAAACCTTTTATTTTACCTCCATCAAGTTATTTAGTCACACAACATTTTCTTTCCCTTGTGCAACTTTTAGACGAAAAAATATATCAACACAAAAATGTTTCCTTAGTGAAAAACTAAATCAAAACTGGAATAATGTCAATAGAATTTTTAAAATTCACTATATTAATGTTCATTGTTATGATGCAAATTTTTAATTTGAACTTGGTTATTTTCTAATATAATTTTCGCATCTTCCTTACTTAGTATCCCTATTTTTTCACATAGCAACGTATAAAATATCAAACTCTTTCTCATCTTCATTCCTCCATTTTCAATATAAACGTTATTTTTTAAAAATTATATGCATAAAGGTAAAAAAGTTTACTTGTTGCAAAAAAATAATTTATTTGCATACTAAAATTTTTTTAAAAACTTGGAAAGTACCTATCACAAATAGAAGTTCTACTCATAGTCTGTATCATAACAGAATAAAATTATTTACAACTGTTTTATATAAGTTTATACTATAAAAAACATTTACTTTTCTGTGAATTAAAAAAATGGAGGCGAGTATCGTGTTACAAAATCCTGTTGAATTTTTTTACAATTTAATGAATTCAAAGAAAATCTGTCCGGAATGTGGGGAAAAAGTAGAAGATCAGGCAGAATCCTATATTCTAGAATGTGAACGTTGTTTAGCTAATAAATTAGAGTAATAGTAAGTGCTTTTAATTTTTCTTATAAAAGTGCAGTATTAGTATAGTTTGTTGCTTTGTAAAAGCCACACTGCCGTCTTTTACACGTAATGAATGGGATTCAGTAGTTCTTATGAGTTTTCTTTTTTCTCCCTGTGAAATCAAATTTGTAACGTTCCTCAGCAGATATTTATTAGTCAAAAGTTTACTTAAATAACAACAATGTTTAAGGAATAAGCCTATACCAAAACGTAAAAGAACTTGGTATTATCCCCACTAGGTAGACTTGAAAAAAAGAGAACTTGAAATGATGTTCGTAATAGTCTACCTGGAGGGGAAGCTTTCTATGATCAAAAAAGAACAAACATTTACTACTTATAATGAGGAATTAAGCGTGAAGTAGTTATTTTAAATTGGAGAAGGGCTGGCTCTACAGCAGTTTCGTGAACGATTTAGATTAAAAGAGATACCCCCAAATAGCTGATTGGGTAAAGAAAGTAAAAAATAATAAATCACTCAAAAATCATCGTGGGAAATGGATCAAAAAAAAGAATTTTAACAATTATGCCAGCAAATCATGTTACTATGCTTCTTCAAAAGCAAATACTTAAATCATCTCCTGCTCCCTCCTTTCAAAATAACTTTCACTCATACTAGTTTCTGGTACCTCAAAAAAATTATTACCTATTATAGTTGATGCTAAGTACAGCATAACAACAGCCAAGGCTCTTTTGAAAAAACCTTGGCTGCTTAGGTATTTCTAAATTTGTTAAAATAAAAGTCTATTTGACTAATATATGGAGGTTACTTCAAATCAGGTGACCTTTTTCGTCTTTACGCACATCAATCTAGAAATGCTTTTTGCAATACTTCCAGGCCATCCTTGTAGATATTTAACACAATAAAAAGTACGTACTTTAAAGTGATATAGGTACTTATTAGTGCTGTTTTTCGCTCAAAAAGAAAAAGGCCACCGAAAACGGTAGCTAAATTCTTTAACTGTTGCACCCATTAGTAGTACAATTAACACTTTTTCTTCAACTTTATATACTCAGCGATCTTACTCATTAATATTTGAATCTGGTAGCGTTAAATTGAATTAACACTACCAGATTAACAATCGATTGTCTTGATATGTGAAATCACCCTATTAAGGAAGTGAAACAAAGGCAAGAAAAAATATCTATTTTAACCATGCTTATGTTTCTCTTCCTTTTTTCTACGCTTCTCTTCCTCTTTTCTGCGCTTTTCTTCCTCTTTTTTTAGTTTCTTTCCCTCTTTATTCAGTTTTTCCTCCACTTTATTTCCGCCTTTATTAGGATGCATGATGACATTGTCGATTTTTTTCTTTGGTGGAACTTCTGCAGAACCAATACCCTTTATATAAAGTTCATTATTTACTCTGTAGACACTTTTTGGTTGCTTAAAATTGCCGGAGTCCGTTCCGAAAGATTCCATCATCTCTTTAAACATTAGCTGCGAGATTTTCGTAGTATTTCCACTGATATAGTTACCTTGGCCGTTTTGGGCATAACCGGTCCAGACAGCCATGGTATATTGCGGTGTATACCCTGCGAACCAACTATCATTTGTCGCTGAACTTGGGTATCCATATCTAGCTCGCGTTTTTGAATCAAAATTGGTAGTACCTGTTTTCCCGGCAACATCCAATCCAGGAACATTGGCAGCTTTTCCTGTGCCAGCATTGACGACTGTGCGAAGCATATCCGTTACCATATAAGAAGTGTAATCTTCCATCACTCGCTTGGACTTCCCTGCAAAATTAACCACTTTGCCATCCGGAAAAACAACCTTTTGGACAAAATGCGGTTTATTGTACATGCCATTATTGGCAAAAGCGCTGTAGGCACCTGCCATGTCCAAAGGACTAACTGTGTTACTGCCGATCGAGTAGGATTCATGTACTTGGTCATCTTTAAACGTAATGCCAATTTGTTCTGCAAATTTCCTCGCCTTATCCATCCCAACCTCTCTCAATGTGAGCAGAGCCGGGATATTGTACGAATTTTGCAGAGCACTCCGAATTGTCAGCAATCCATGATATTGATGATCCCAGTTGGAAATGGACTGGCCGGTTGAATAGGTTGTCTCCCGGTCATTGATCAAATGAGCAGTGGACCATTTTAAGTTTTCAATCGCAGGGCCATAATCGAAAATCGGCTTAAAGGAGGAGCCTGGCTGACGTTCTATATCGACTGCAAAGTTGTTACCCAAGAATGTCGCTTTATAGTCGTTCCGCCCACTTCCAATCGCTCTAACTTCACCTGTTTTGTTATCTAAAAAAACAAATGCTCCCTGAAATTTTTTATCTGGATAGGCAATGATTTCGTTTGTATTCATCATTTTGTCCGCATAGTTTTGTGCCTTTGGGTCCAGGGTAGTATAAATAGATAATCCATCCTTACTGATATCTACATCCTTCAGTTTTCCCTTTACCTCTTTCACCACTGCATCCAAAAATGCTTCATAAGGTATGCCTTGTTGAGTATTTTTTGCTACAAGTCCCTCCGTTACAGGAACTTTTTCGGCGTCTTTCTGTTGTTTTTCCGTGATATAGCCATCTCGAAGCATAGAACTTAAGACAATGTGACGGCGCTTCGTCGCTGATTCTTTGTTTTCCGGTTTAGTCGGATCGTAATTATTGGGACTCTGCGGCAGTCCGGCTAACATGGCTGCCTGAGCCAGCGTCATTTTTTTTAAATCATTTGCTTCAATTCCATAGTAATTTTTCGCCGCTGCAGCTACTCCATACGAGCGGTGTCCGAGGTAGATTTTGTTTAAATACATCATTAAAATATCCTGCTTGGAATATTTTTGTTCCAACTGATACGCCAAGTCCCATTCCTGTACTTTTCGTTTCAATTTTTTCTCAGGAGACAAAAACGAGTTTTTAATGACTTGCTGAGTAATCGTACTGCCTCCCTGAGACCCGAAATCTCCTGTAACGTTCACGAAAATCGCCTTGGCCGTCCTTTTCAGGTCGATCCCATGATGTTCATAAAAATGGGAATCTTCTGTGGCAATAAACGCTTGTTCCAGCACTTTTGGCACTTGATCATATGTGATTTTTGTCCGCTTTTCCTTCCCATATTCATAAAGGAAGTTTCCGTTCTTATCATAAAATTTTGTAGAAAGCGGATCCACCAGCTTAGAAGAATCTAAAGTAGGTGTACCTTTAATCATGGATGCGAACGTAATGGCTCCTATTCCGGTTGACAAAAAAACAAATACCAAACAGACGATAACCACTTTTTTTAACAAATATCCTTTATTCGGTATTCGATTACTTCTTTGTTTATCTTGTGTTGCCTTTTCCGCTTTTTTTCGTTCCTCACGAGATTGATAGGTTTCTTCTGACATTCATCTTCTCTCCCATGTAAATTAAATCAAAGTTAATTTAAGATAAAAAGCCCATTCTATAATTATAGTTTAATGAGATTAATATTCGGTTCATCGTTTTCATAAACTTTTATATAATTGATTGAAGTACGATTAATCCGCTTGGTCACCTTTCGCAAGCAAGTATTTACGTCGCTCCATCTTATTTACTATTTCTTGTATAATTATTCCTTACTAACATCAGCCTCTTTCAGTATTCTTTCTCATATCATCTTCTAAGATATAACAAACCACAATTCCCATCCTAGTAACTCCCCTATAACATGCTCACATAGTTGATCAATCAACCTCTAAAAATCTACAGTTGGATTTTACATTACTTGAGCATATTAATATAGGTTCGGAAGAAACCCTAAATTTATGGGGGGATTCTGGGTTCTACTTTCTACTTCACCTAAGCAAAAAATAAAAAAAGCTGCTGCTGCAACTCATTCTTTTCATCTAACCTCACCCGTTACATCAAGAAAAAGGCTTTAGCCGTGGTTCGAGCAAAGCTCCCGTTATTGCAGATAAAAACTGGCAAAGGGTTAATTCTTAAAAATAGCACTTTTTAAGTTCGCTCCATATAAACATCCATATTTTAGAACTATATTAAAACATGTTTTATTACTAGATCATTATATTTTCACAGAAAAAGGAGCCTATATAAAAAACGAGAAGGTTCTCTTCTCGTTTTTAACGAATTTATATGTTCATTTTGTAGGGAATAAAAATTGGATCTTTTGCCTCTCTTGATCCCATTCAAGATAAGCGTCAAAATTTCTCTCTTCTTTTTTAAACCCTTTAATTAGCTCTGTTTTTCCTTCCTTAAGTAGTTTCGAAATATTTTTTTGCGAAATGGTCTTCCCGAGTATTTTTTTAGAAATCGTAAAATCACATTTTGTTTTTTGATAGTTCGTACACCCATAAAAATTTCCTTTTTCGACGATGCTTCCATCACATTTTTTACAAGCTCCTAATTTTGCTTTCGCATGTTTACGTCCTTGTTTTTTACTCGTAAAATGAGAAATTTCCTCAAGTAAGTCTTCGGAAAAGGTCCATTGTCCTTCAGCACTTTTTGCATCATCAATTAATTTCATGGACAATTTTTTTGCTTGCTCCATAAATATGGCCGGGGAAGCTTGTCCTTCGCCAATCTCCTGTAGCCTTTTTTCCCACTTAGCTGTCATTTCCGGTGAGGCTAAAATACTTTTACCGATACTATCAATCAATAAAATCCCTTTTTTTGTAGCATAGACTAGATTTTTAGTTACTTCAATATACTTACGGTCTTTTAATACAGTAATAATCCCTGCTCGTGTCGCTTCTGTACCTAATCCTTCCGTCTTCTTTAGTATACTTTGTAATTCTGCGTCCGAAGTAAATTTTCCCGCTGTTTTCATTAACGTAATAAGCTGTCCTTCTGTATATCGTTTGGGTGGCTGTGTTTTTCCTTCTTTCACCTTTGATTGTTTGACAATACCCGTTTCATCCTTCAGTAAATCTGGGAGTAATTGATCCTCATCTTTCTTGTCATCTGTTTGATGGAGAACCTTTCTCCATCCCTCTTGAATCATTTGTTTTCCTTTTGAAAGAAAGGTTGCTCGTTCTTCAACAATCGTGTGTATCGTTGTATAATCAAAAATGCTTTTTTCATAATGGGCAGCAATTAATCTCTTAATAATTAGGTCATAGATCCTTTGTTCATCCTTCTCAAGTCTACTTGGATCGACTACTTGTTCCGTTGGAATAATAGCATAGTGATCAGTAACCTTTTTAGGATTCACATAGCGCTTATTATCAATTATTGACTGGTATGGGAGTGGAAAATATTCTTTATATGCATTCATTTCACCAATCTGTTTCAAAATTTCAGGAAACATCTCAGCCTCTTCCTTCGTTACAAAACTGGAATCAGATCTTGGATAGGATATAATTCCACGTACATAAAGCTTTTGAGCAATGTCCAATGTCTTCTTCGGTGGAAACTTGAATAATTTGTTGGCCATTGCCTGTAAAGCAGAAAGATTATATAAATATGGCGGATGAAATTCTTTTCTCTCTTTTTGGATATCCATCACTCTCGCCTTTTTTCCCTTACAAAAATCGGCAATATCGTCTGCCTTTTCCTGGGTAGAGATTCGAGTTTCTTGATCTAAATGCCAAATCCCTTCGTATTTTTTTTGATCCATTTGAAAAGTTGCTTTTACCTCCCAAAAGGGTTCACTCTTAAACTGTTCTATTTCTTTTTCTCTCTCTACAATTAAAGCCAGTGTAGGGGTTTGAACTCGTCCTGTTGAGAACACATCATTAATCCCTTTCTGTTGCAGTAACAATGTATAAACACGTGATGCATTCATACCGATTAACCAATCTGCACATGCTCGACTCATGGCTTCAAAATAGATCGAACGTGTCTCGTCTTCATTTAATAAATTTTGAAAGCCGTGAATGACTGCTTTTTCTGTTAATGAAGAAATCCACAACCTTTTCATCGGTTTACGGTTTTTAGCTTGTTTTAAAATGATGCGAATAATAGCTTCCCCTTCACGCTCAGCATCTCCAGCCATAATTACTTCATCAACTAACGGTTGATTTAAAAGATCCTTAATTATCTTGAATTGATTCCACTTATCACGTTTTACTTTATAGTGAAAGGATTCTGGTAAAATCGGTAAGGTATCAAGTGACCACTTTTTCCACTTCGGATCGTACTCTTCCGGCGGAATTAACTCACATAAATGTCCAACCGCCCATGTTAAATAGGCACCTTGTGGGAATGTTTGGTTTGAGGAAATTTCGATGTATCCTTTCTTTTTCTTATGAGGAAAAGGTGCTGCTAGCTTTGCACCTTGGTCAGGTTTTTCAGCAATGATTAATGGAAAAGACATAGATTCCAAAAACCTTCTTTCAAATTTTATGTATTTAATAGTTTGCTTTATACGTTTTTATTAGAGAAATAAATCCATACTTAGTATATCAAATTTTAAAGGTATTGGTTCAAATGAATAATACTATCATTCCAGTGGAAGGATAAACAAAAACGTTAGGATAGGAGTATAAAATGGGAAAAGAATCTTCTAACAAGCCAGATTATAAAATTTTAGCCTATTTGACAGCAAATAAGGACAGAAAAATTTCAGGTGCTCCTCTTTTTTTATCATTTAACACTGAAGATGAACTAAAAGAGACCACTAACGATATTGCTAGTGCCTTGAAGGCAGACGTTGTAAAGCTAAAAAATAATGACTATATGATAATCCGAGTATGACGTTCTAAAAGACAACATATTTTTAATTCCTTCCTCATAAAATGGACAAGAAGGGGGAATATGCATGGATGTTTCGATAATTAAATTAAGAGATCGTTTTAATTAGAAATGAAAAATACTTTCATTACTTATCTAGGCCTATTATTTGGTGCTGCTGTACAAGGAATCGCTATGTCTTTATTTCTATTTCCACATTCTATCCCTTCAGGTGGTGCAGCAGGTTTAGCCCTTTTATTAAATCATTGGTTCCATCTTTCACTTGGTTTTTCGTTATGGCTTGCCAATGCTGTATTTTTACTATTTGCTTTAAATTATTTTGGATCTGCGTGGACCTTCCGAACAATCATTTCTGTAGCAACTACATCAGCTACTGTTACCGTCTTTACATCTCAAAATATTCTACCACATATTCATATCCTATTCGATGTTTTAGTTGGTAGTATTTTCTTTGGTATAGGTGTTGGCATATTGATACGGCTAGGAGCATCAAGCGGCGGTATGGTCATTCCTGCATTAATGATAGCCAGCTATAAAAATTGGAGTCCTGGAAAAGTTATGATGGGTATTAATCTATTTATCTTTTTATTAACTTCTCTTGTAATCGATTATAAAATCGTGATTTATGCAATTATATGTCAGTTTTTTTCAACAAATATTATTGATTTTATTAATGAAATGAAATTGCCAAAAGGTAGTTCTCTCTCATTAAACTGGCGAAAAAGATAAAACGATCCCTAATACAGGATCGTTTTATCTTTTAGATGTGATAATATAATACTGACTGATTCATCAATACTTAAACTGTCAGTTTGAATCACAATTTCAGGATTATTCGGCCTTTCATATGGGGAAGAAATACCCGTAAAATCAGATATTTCACCTAGTCTTGCTTTTTTGTATAATCCTTTTGGATCACGCTCTTCACAAATATTAATCGGACATTTTACGTAAATTTCGATAAACTCATCCTTTTCAAACATATTTCTCACTAATTGTCGATCTTCACGAAAGGGAGAAATAAAAGCGGTGGAAACTATTTGACCACTATCTACAAAAAGTTTCGCTACTTCACCTATCCGACGAATATTCTCTTTACGATCCTCATTTCGGAATGTTAAGTCCCGATTTAACCCATGCCGAATATTGTCTCCATCTAAACAATAGCTTTGACAATGTTGTTTAAATAGTTCATTGTCTACAGCATTTGCTAGCGTAGATTTCCCTGATCCAGATAATCCTGTAAACCATAAGACCACACTTTTATGTTGATTTTTTCGTTGGCGATCCTTTTTCGTGATTGTTGCCTCATGCCAAGTAAGATGGTTACTTCCCATATCCTACACCCTCATAGTTATCTTTCTTCATTCCTTGAATTAATATATCTATCACTTCAGGACGACTAAATTCCTTAGGTGGTTGTTCACCTTTTCTTAACATGCCTCTTACTTTTGTTCCGGATAAAATAACTCGATGAATTTCATGATGTGGACAGGTTTTATCTGATGCCATGTTCTCACATTTCCTACAGTAAAAACTATGTTCAAAGAACAACGGTTTAATTCCTAACTCTGCTTCATTAAAGTGACTAAATATTTTTTGGGAATCGTAGGTCCCATAATAATTCCCTACACCAGCATGATCTCTTCCAACAATAAAATGTGTACAGCCGAAATTTTTCCTTACCAGCGCATGAAAAATAGCTTCTCTAGGCCCAGCATAGCGCATTGCAGCAGAAAATACAGACAAAAATACTCGGTCTTTCGGATAATAATTATCAAGTAATACTTGATAACTTTCCATTCTAATTTCCCCAGGAATATCATCCGATTTTGTTTCACCTACAAGTGGATTTAAAAATAAACCATCAACAATTTCCAAGGCTGTTTTTTGAATATATTCATGGGCTCGATGGACAGGATTTCTAGTTTGAAATCCAACCACTGTTTTCCACCCTTTTTCTTCAAAATGCTTTCTTGTTTGAACAGGGTCCAAATAATAATTTGCAAACTGTTGTTTTTCAATTCGTTTAGTTAAGGTAATTGGGCCACCTATATATACTTCAGGTCGTTCCATAAGCTTCTTTACTCCTGGATGAAGATCATCGGTCGTCTGATACACCTTTAATGCTTCCAAATTTTTATCAGGATAATAGATGTCTTTAATTTCCATTTGGCCATAAATCGTATTTTCAAAAACAAGATTAATGGTTTCTCCTACTTGTAATTCCTCTGCTTTCTTTTTGTCGACACTTAACGTAATAGGGAGGGACCATGGTAGATGATTGGATAGTCTCATATCCTGAACGACTGATTCATAATCTTCCCTTTCCATAAACCCTTCTAACGGGCTATAGCTGCCATTTGCAATTAACTCCAAATCACTTATTTCTAATGAATCTAATTCAACATAGTTTAAAGAATAATTTTCCTCTATCTGAAGGTCGATTCGATCAACCAATTTTCCTCCATGTGGAATACTTTTACTCATTATTTTTCCCCTTCCTATTATTTGTAATAATCTATTTATGTTTGATGAAGTCCACATTCCGTTTTTGAGCTGCCGGCCCATCGTCCTGATCGGGAATCTGATAGATTTGTAATTGGTTTTGTACACATCGCACATCCAATACTCGGATATCCTTTATCATGTAATGGATTATAAGGGAGATGATTGATTTTTATATAAGTCATGACATCATCCCATGTCCAATGGATAAGAGGACAGATTTTCACCTTCTTAAATCTTTCATCCTTATTAATATATTGAGTTTTACTCCTTGTAGGAGATTGCTCTCGTCTTAAACCGGTAATCCAAGCTTTCGCATTGTCTAATGCTTCTTTTAATGGAACAATTTTTCTTATATAACAGCATTGATTTGGATCATGAACCCATAACTCCTTACCAAACTTTGTTGCTTGTTCTTCTAAAGTTAATTTCGGTTGAATCATATTTATTTTCAAAGTAGGATAACGTTGTCTCACCTGATCGATTAACTCATAGGTTTCCTGGAAATGAAGATTCGTATCCAAAAAAACAATTTCAGCGTTTTTATTCACCTTATGAATTAAATCTATTAACACGATTCCCTCTGCGCCGAAGCTGCATGCGTAAACAATCTCATCTTCTTTATACTCTTGAAAAGCCCATTTTAGAATACCGATAAAATCTGGTTGAGCATCAATTAAATTAGCTACTTTTTCTTCATCAAACGTTTCATAGGTTAGTTGTTGGGACAAATTTATCCCTCCTTTATTGAACTGAATCAACAATGGTCGTGGTTATAACCATGCATTTATTGTTTTCAACCGTAATTTTATTCATTTCGTTAATATGCCCATATTGTTTTAGTGAAACAAACGCACGTATCCAAGCACCATGACCAAAAACTAAAAGATTGTTATACTCTTTATATTTATCTATAAACATTCTAATTCTTTGTTCTAAATGGTTGAGGCTTTCACCTAAAATGATCTCACCAGGATTACAAATCCATTGATTCCCATACTCTTTATAAAGCATTCTCTTTGAAACACCTTCAAATGGACCAAAGTCTAATTCATCCAATAGCTCTTCTATTTTAAAAAGATAACCATACCATTTAGCCGTTTGTTGTGTTCTTTTTAGGGTGCTTGCTAACACAAGATCAAATGGGGAAAGCTTACTAAGAAGCTTTATGTTATGCTGAATCTCTTCCTGGATTTTATTGTTCGGATAGGAAATATCAATATTTCTTTTTCCTTGCAATAAGTCTTGTTTATTCCATTCAGTCGGTAAATGTCTTATTAAAGTAATAGTTTGCACTCACTTTCCTCCAAAAAAAAGGTCTCACTTCTTAAGCCACAACGCTGTGCTTCTAAGACTAGTACATCGTTCAATTTTACATTTCCTAAATTGACGTTTGGTCCTATTTCTTTAATAAAATACATTTGATGTTTTGCTGTGGGGGCTTCGAAAATAATTTTATTACAATCAAAATCCTTTATTAATTCATGAATTAAATTCGACTTTATTTCTCCACTTTTTTCATATATTCCTGCTGTACCAGAATCTCTCCCTTCTGTAATAACGTACTCACATCCAGCATCAAATAAAAGTTTCATCTCTTCCTTCCATTTGCTTTCTGACATTTCCTTATTTGCGTCTTTAGATCCGACCTCAGCAATTACATGAAAATCCTCCCTAAAAAGAGCAATCATATTTAAACGTTCTTCGATCGGTATATCGAGTGTTCCATTTGATATTTCCACCCATTCAATACCTAATTGATATAAATAAGTTTGATATTCGGCAATTTTGTTTTGATAATAGCATTTTTCAAATAATGTTCCTCCACAATAAGGCCTTATATTATACTCCTTATATAATTTTACTTTATCTTTGATATTAGGTGTAACATACGCAGATCCAATTCCCATTTTGGCAATATCAATAATATGGCCATAGTCTGCTAATATGTGATCTAGTTCTCCCATTGGAGTTCCGAAATCAGCAACTGATGTAATCCCATTCGTTCTGATTCCTTTTGTTCTTTCTGGTAGAGTTAAAAATTCCATAGGAGAAGCACCTCCTCTATTTTTTTGATTGTTTTCATATTGTATGTTTCTTTTGTAAAAGCTGCCTGCTTTTGCACCAAAAAAGTACTCCATATTTCTATAAAAAGGTCGCAGCTCTTTTCTCGATAGAATGAAGGGTTTGAGGCACTTCAACTTATTTTTTTTATTAAAACTTCACTTAAATACCAACAGTGTTTGAGAAAAGAACTTTTACTATAAGGAAAGATAACGCACGGTTTAATACATAGAATTAACTTTTCAAAGTAAAAATTAACACGTGTTACCATGCAGTTTTCGTAAGATAGAGTATTCAAAAATTAGGCGAATGTGTAAAAATATAACCCGACTCTATGAAAAATAGGCATTTGCCCTGAATAAATGAAAAAAACCGGACAATTATTGTCCAGTTTTACAGTCAATCGGCGTATCCTTAAATCTATTCAGATTCATAACCTTCGTGCGGAATTTCTGTTCGCTCATTATCAAGAACCGCGTTGATTTCGCCTTCAATATAAGCATCACTTACTTGTTCATGTGTAATTGCTAAGCCTGTTGATGTTTGGTCATTTCCCTGATAATCCTTTGTTTGATAGTGCTTACCCGCTACTTTTAAGCTTTCTTCATTGTATTTTTTATCCATACATCCCACCCTTTCTTCATTATTTTCTTTCATTTTGATAAAATCCATTCAGGAATTATTAGGTATTTAATTTTTAAAAACAATGTACTTTTGTCCTAAATAATTCATAATCGTATAAAATCCAGTCCCGATTAGGATCGCCTGTTCTTCATCAGATAAGTAGAAACCTTTTATCAAGGTGCTTAAAAGATTATATACAATCAAATGGCTGAGCGAATAGGAGAGATAGTAACAGACAAGGATCGTCACAATAAATAGAATTACACTTTTATTCAACTCCACTCTACTTTGAAACGTAAATACTCTGTTTAAAAAATAACTAACACACGCACCAGTCCCATTCCCTATAAAAGTGGAAAGCCAATATGGTTGGTGAAAACCATTTAATAACGTGAACATAATAAATAATCCGATAAGAGTATTTATCATTCCGACGAGCAAAAAACGAATGAATGAATTAGTTCGTTTCAGATAAATTTCTAAAGCTTGTACGATTGAGCTCATGATCTTTCCCTCCGGCATTTATTAAATGACGGGGCATGGGTAAATTTAAGGTGTCCATTTCGATAATAAACTTAGGTCGCCGCTTCGTCTCTTTATATATTTTACCGATATATTCCCCCACTAAACCAATAGACATTAACTGTAACCCTCCAATTAACCATATAGAAGTAATTAATGAAGTCCAGCCAGTCGTTGTATGACCGAAAAACTTTAATGCTAAAAAATAACATCCAAATACAAGGCTGATAAGAAAAGACAAGAATCCTACTACCATCACCAAACGGATAGGTGTAACCGAAAGAGAGGTAATTCCTTCAAATGAAAAGGCAAGCATTTTCTTTAATGGGTACTTCGTTTTACCAGCCAACCTTTTATTACGCACATAGTAAACTTGCGTGGATTTTAATCCTATTAGTGGGACAATTCCTCGTAAAAACAAATTAACTTCTTCAAAACGTTCTAACTCGTCTATTGCACGTTTGCTCATTAAACGGAAATCCGCATGATTATATACTAAATCAATTCCTATTATATTCATTAGTTTATAAAAGCTTTGAGCTGTACTCCTTTTAAAGAAGGTATCACTATCTCTGTTGCTTCTAACTCCATAAACGATTTCATAGCCTTCGTGAAATTTAATTAAAAAATCACGAACAACATGAATATCATCCTGTAAATCAGCATCCATTGATATGACACAATCAGAAGTTTTTTTGGCAGTAAATAATCCAGCAAGGAGCGCATGCTGATGTCCAACATTTCTTGATAGTTTTAACCCTCTAATTCGTCCACCTTTTAAGGTTTCTTTATAAATCATTCTCCAAGTATCATCTTTACTTCCATCATCAACAAATAGAATTTTACTTTTATCCGATATGAGTCCCTCTTCTTCCAAATTCATTAGTAAATGATCTAATTGTAAAATGGAGTCTTCTAAAACATCCTCTTCGTTATAACAGGGAACAACAATTGTGAGAATCGGGTGATCCATTTAATCCCTCCTCCTACTACTACAATGCTTTATAAAGATAGATTTTCCATGCTGAGCTTTTTGATTCAAAAACCTTTTCTAAGGCAAGATTATTATCGATTGCATTATCAATTGGAACAGCAGAAAAAATAAATCTTCCTCCCATTTCCTTGAAAACTACTGTATTAAGTTCTAAATTTTTCACTCTTTTTTTTGTGTGTTTTTTAAACATATAATGTTTTCCAAGTTCGCTTGAAAACATATAACAACGTCCACCCCATTCATCAAAATAAACTCGAATGGTTTTATTTTTTGCAAGTTCTTTTTCTATAATTTTCCGAAATTGATATTTATAGCTTAAAGGATAAAAATTATTGTATGTATCCAATGTGTAAAACCCATTATATTGGGCAATAGCCGGATGAAGTCCAAGGCTTGCTACACGATAACTTTCTAGTGGCAAGTTAATATAATTTTTAATCTCACTGAACTGCTCCTCTGCAAAAAATTGCTTAACTGATGGTTTATCCCGAAAGAGAATCTCCTCATTAAAAAAAACAATGACAATTATTTGTAATAGCACGAATCCTTCTAGGATTAACTTCCGAAAGCTCCCATACTTGAAAAGAATTTTTAATGATAGGGCAAATAATACATAGATAATAAGCGGTCTTAAAAAGTGAAATCTTGCAAAATTAAAAGTATCCATAAAATGAAACATTTTCGTTAGTGGAAGCCAACCTTTATAAAACCAAAAGGCATACCACGCAGATAGCGCAAAATTTAATATAAATAAAGAAACAAACATTTTTTCCTGCTTCCACAGTTTTTTTACAATAATGAGAAAAAAAGCAAGAATCATAACTGGTAAAATGACAAGTGTATGAATAGTTGCAACATGATGATGACCGAAAATAAAATTTTTAAAAGTAAGACGAATGCAATGCCAAAATGACAGTCTAGCATGAAAATATTCATCTCTACTGTTTGGCACATGGTCAAATAAAAAAGAATAAACTAGTCTATATTCAACAAGGAAATAGACACAGGTCATATAAATAATTGATAGGATAAATCGAGGATTCCATCCTTTCCCCTTTATTACATCTACTAACCACAATATTCCCATTGCTGTTAAGAAAAAAAAGAAGCCTAACACTATACTAGAATAAAACGGAATTAGAGTTAGAACTACGTAATTACGAAGTAAGCTTTCACCTTTTCTAATATTTAAAAATGCCCAAAGGGCTAATGGCATCCCAAGCGTACTTAACATACCTGATGGCCAAAAAGGAGTAAATGCAAAAGCAAGTGCCGTACCGACATTAACAATTTCCCAGCCTTTTTCATATAGAAAATGCTTTTTTAGTAAAAGGTACATCCCTATAAAAGCAACGACTCTTGTAATCGTTTGGCTAAGAGCATAAGCGATCATTGTAGGAAATAACTTATACAGCCAAACGATTAAACTAAACTCCGTTCCGAAAGCATTTCGCGATAAATTCCCATTGATAATTTGTGAAATAGAGCCATTTAATGGCCCAGTCATTTGTCCACTAATTGCTAAAACTTTATACCAAGCTAAATTGGAATCCAAATTATCATGTACACGGATATGAGCGTCTTCTCCTAAAATAAACAGTGGAGAAACAAAAATCGCTAGTAACAGAAATGCTATGATCAATATAAGTTTTTCTTTTTTTTTGTTTTGCAATTGCAATTGCTACACCTCATAAAATTGTATTGACGATAATATCGTTTCGCAAAATATAGAATAATATTCCTATTTCTTTGCTCTTGTTCCTTCCTCATTCATTTGTGATAATACAACCTTCACCTCTCATACAAAATAAAAAGACATCTAATAAATAACAAGGGGTGTTCTAAATGATAAAAAAAGCAGTCATTCCTGCTGCAGGATTAGGTACCCGCTTTTTGCCAGCAACAAAAGCACAGCCCAAGGAAATGCTTCCAATTGTTGATAAACCGGCAATTCAATTTATTGTTGAGGAGGCTATCGCTTCAGGAATTGAAGATATAATTATCGTAACTGGTAAAAATAAACGAGCAATTGAGGATCATTTTGATATATCGGTTGAAATGGAAATGTTATTAAATAAAACCGGAAAATTTGAAATGCTTCAGATGATCCGTAATATCTCTCAATTGGCTGATATCCATTACGTAAGACAAAAAGAACCTTTGGGACTTGGCCATGCAGTTTTATGTGCTAAAAAATTTATCGGTAATCAGCCTTTTGCTATCCTCCTTGGTGACGACATTATTGATAGTGAAGAACCGGCCTTACAACAGATGATTCGTGAATTTCAAAGAAATAAGACTAGTATTTTAGGTTGTAAAGAGGTTCCTCGCTCAGAGGTTAGAAAATATGGGATTGTCGGCTATACAGAACAGATTGGCGAGCTATATAAAGTAAACCACCTCATTGAAAAACCAACCATTGAAGAATCTCCTTCTACGCAAGCCATAATTGGAAGGTATATTTTAACGCCTGCTATTTTTGATATGATTGAAAAGGTCAAACCTGACGAAAATGGGGAGATCCAGCTTACTGATGCCTTACAATTATTACTCCATCAAGAAGCCATCTTTTCATACAATATCAAGGGAAATCGATATGATATTGGCGATAAATTAGGATTTTTACAAGCGTCCATTGATTTTGCTTTGAACCGGCCAGACTTGAAAGAAAAAATGGCAATGTATCTAAAACAACTTCGTTATTAATCTTCATCATAACCTTTACTCAAATAATGTTTTTGATCCTATGAAAGGAATAAATTTGCTCTTTTCTCAAACATTCTTGCCTTTTAGATAAAGTTTCAACTAAAAAATATAAATTGAAGACTGTCAGCCCTCTACATTTCACTGAGAAAAGAGCTACCTAAAAAAACAACAAACGGTATGAAAAATGACTTTGTTTAGAAAGAGGAACTATCTTTAGGCTACTAATGAAGTATTGAAGTATTTCATATCTAATGAATAAATCAGATGAACATTTCAAATAATGTAAAACAATTAAGTATATGGAGTAAAAAGTTATGAACTGTAATTAAAACTAATCTTGATGGATCCTTGTTTTAATAATGTGATCATATTAAAAGATAATGAGGGAATCCTAAATCAATCCATTTTTTTAATTAGGGGGTACTATTCTTGCCAAAGCAGAAACAAAAGGGCTTGACCATAGTAGCTATTGGGTCCATCCCACTTATTTTGGTCTTAGGAAACTCTATGTTAATTCCCATTCTACCTAAAATGCGAACAGAACTAGATGTTTCTCAGTTTAAAATTAGCTTAATCATCTCAGTTTTTTCTATTGCCGCTGCAATATCCATCCCAATATTAGGCTATTTATCTGATCGTTTTTCAAGGAAAGCAATTATCATTCCTTCTCTCATCCTTTACGGAAGCGGGGGAATTTTAGCAGGAGCGGCAGCAGCTTGGTTCTCTAATGCCTACATATGGATACTCGCAGGTAGAGTTATGCAAGGAATCGGAGCGGCAGGAACTGCCCCTATTGCAATGGCATTAACTGGAGATTTATTTAAAGGTGGAGAACAAAGCAAAGTTTTAGGGTTAGTTGAAGCTTCAAATGGCTTTGGTAAGGTCATTAGCCCCATTCTCGGCTCACTCCTTGCCATATTATTTTGGTATGCAGCCTTTTTTGCTTTTCCCATTTTTTGTCTCATTTCAATACTTTTAACGGTTTTTTTTGTAAAGGAAAAAAAGTCAAAAAAAACTCCGCCACCTGTTGGAAAATATGTTAAAGGACTAATTTCTGTATTTAAGACAGAAGGGCGTTGGTTGTTTGCAGCCTATTTAACTGGGGCAGTATGTTTATTTACCCTATTTGGAGTATTATTTTATATCTCTGATATTCTTGAAAAAGACCATAATATTAATGGACTATTAAAAGGGAGTATTCTCGCGATCCCTCTTTTAATCATGACGATTACCTCCTATATCACCGGTAGTAAAATTGGTAAGAATATGCGCTTAATGAAATCCTTAATTATTTTAGGACTGCTTTTCATGACTGTATCTTTCTCAGTACTCGTATTTTTTAAGAGTTTAGTCCCCTTTTTTTCTATACTTGGGATTAGCAGTATCGGAACAGGATTAGTTCTCCCATGTATAAATAGTTTTATTACAGGCTCTGTCCCCTCAGATCGTAGGGGATTCGTCACATCCTTGTATGGATCAGTACGTTTTCTAGGTGTGGCTATCGGACCACCCATTTTTAGCTCTTTAATGGAGTGGTCTCGTACAGGAATGTTCTTAATAACTGCAGGTTTAACATTATTTGTTGGATTTTTATGTTTAGTACTAATTCATGTAAGTAAAAAAGAACCTTCAAATAAAAAAGATACCTTGTTTGAAAAATTACAATTAACTTAATGCGTTCGAATAGGACGAACTATGTTCATAAGGAGTTGATCGTTTTGCAAATATATTTTTCACCTGAGATAATTAACCCACATTTTCAAGTATTAAATGTTGTTGATTCAACAAACAAAGCAGTAGGAAATATTGCTATTTTATTTGAAGAAAAGAAATTATATGTATATGGCATATTAGAGGAAGAAGGTGTGGGTTCAGATTTTAAAGATTTGGTCACTCCATATCTAAAAGGTTTATCAAAAGCAACGTCGGGTCTAGATATTTTCTCTTGTTTATATGTTGGTTGCAAAAAAATCAATTTAAACAATGAAGATGAACCCAAATAATCATCTTCACTTAACTATCGGAGTGATGAAATGAACCAAGAATCGATTTCACACGAACATATCATCATGATTGTTACAGCTATTATTGTAGGAACACTTGCAAGAATTTTCTCATTAAAAGAAGACTTCCGTCAGTACCCAAGCTATCCTAATGGATATTTAATTCATATTGTTACTGGCTTTATTTCCGCAGCTTTAGGGGCAGTGGCTATTCCTGCTCTTCTAACAAAAAATTTTGTTGCAATGACCTTTTTAGCCATAGCTATTCAGCAATTTAGAGATGTTAGAAAAGCAGAAAAGGAAAGTTTAACAGACCTTGAAAATACTGAATACGTATTTCGAGGAAACGCATATATAGATGGAATAGCAAAATCCTTTGAGTCGAGAAATTATTTTTCTCTAGTTGTCGCATTTGTTACAGCATTGACCATACAAATTGTAAATTCTAAAAGTGATTGGATTAATATTTTAGTTGGTTTCATTGTCGGATTGATTATATTTTATATTTTAAAAAGATTTTCTAAGGGCAAAACAATTGGAGATATTGCTGAAGTGGAACAAGGTCAGATTGAAGTACGCGATTCAGAGCTTTATGTCAATGATTTATTTGTCTCTAATCTAATTGGCTCTGATTATGCATCCCAGTTATTTAACAATGAAGGACTAGCAGTAATAATTACCCCTCATGAATACCAGTTCAGCCTTACATTAAATAACCTTGGTCAAAGACAAGCGGCACTTTTTGAAGCAGCAAGAGCGGTAGGTGTTAAGCGATACCACTTTACAAGAAAAGATTTTGAAACAGGTAAAGTCATCCTAGCCATAGTTCCTCTTATGCATGATATTGATCGGATCATTGAAGCAGTAAAAAAAACTCCCCTCCTTGAAAGTGTCAAAAAAACTGAGGCAGTTATGGATACCAATTTATTTGGAAAAAAATAATTGTAAAAGTCTTCTCACGAGAAGGCTTTTTTCAATTATACCCTTTTAATACAACCCATTTTTAAAATTTAGATTGTAACAAGGTATATACCCATTTCATAAATTATCGATATGGGTTTCTTGCTTTTTAGACTTTGAAAGTTTGGAGCGTGTGCAAATGAGTATTGGAATTATTATAATGGGGATATTAATTGGTTTTATGGTAGGATTAACGGGTGTTGGGGGAGCAGCTTTATTAACACCCATATTAATACTGTTGGGCATTAGCCCATCAATTGCTGTAGGAACTGATCTATTCTATAATTCAATTACAAAATTTTTTGGTTCCATTCAACACTGGCGGCAGAAAACAATCAACCTCCAGTTGGTAAAAAATCTCGCCATTGGAAGTATACCAAGTGCTATCCTTGCTGTTGGCATGCTCCATTTATTTGATACCTTCTTTCATAATCAAGAGCAAATCATTAAGCATGCATTAGGTTATGTATTAATTTTAGTTGCATCTGCGACCCTTATTAGAACCTTTGGAAAGGATAAATTGAACTTCAATCGTTTTCAATTAAAATCCATACACGAAAAGCGCATGTTAACCATTATAGTTGGGGCAGTCTTAGGTTTCATTGTAGGCTTAACCTCCATAGGAGCGGGATCATTATTTGCTTTAGCCATGCTATATTTATTTAGAATGAGCCCTTCTGAACTAGTAGGAACAGATATTGCACATGCTTTTTTATTAGTTACTGCAGCTGGTATCATGCATGCAGGTATTGGTAATGTCAATTATCTATTAACGATTAACTTATTGTTAGGATCAATACCAGGAGTAATCGTAGGAAGCATCCTCTCTTCTAAGCTACCAGTTAAACCGTTAAGAACGATTATGGCTATAATGATCTTAATAAGTGGAGTAAAACTAATTTAAGGATAGTGTAGCTTTGTCTAATAGGGTCTTCATAAGACTATATATTTGGGAGGATGCCGAATCCCCCAATTCCTTTTATAACTACGTTAGAAAAAAATAAGCCCCCACTATGATGGGGACTACCAGCTTGCCTTTTTGATTCCTGGGATTTGACCTTTATAGGCTAATTCACGGAAGCATATACGACATAGCTTAAATTTACGGATAACTGAATGCGGACGTCCACAATTCTTACAGCGTGTATAGTTTTGGACTTTATATTTATGTTCCTTATTTTGTTTAATTATTAATGCTGTTTTTGCCATTATGAAACCTCCTCTTTAGATTGTTAGTGGAGGTAGAAGAGCATATTTTCATCTTATCAAATTAATATCCTTCAGTAAATAGTAGATTATTGGTACATAGGATTTTTCGTTTTACGATATGATACGAAAAAATTTTTTACGTAATTCAAAATAATATATTAAAACACGCAATTATATGTTAGAAAATTTTATTTTAAATAGATCTCTTTTTAATAAGATCTTTCTAATGGCTGTTTTCGTATAGTTAGTTGCTTTTACAAAACTACTCCCTTATCTTCCAATTATTAAAGGTAAACTTTATGAAGTTTGCAGCTCATTTCTAAGAATGAAGGTTTGATAATTTTTAACCCATACAAATATCACCTACATACATTCAAAGAGCCTGTTAATCATTTCTAATGTTTAATGATGACCATCCACAAAACGTCCATAGTCTGGTATGGCTATTTGGTCAAAATTTTCAACGAGTTTTTTTAAACCACTAGCTAATTTTTCTCCAGACATTGGAACCCCATGTCCAGTTATCACATGATCTGGATATAACTTTTCTAATTTTCTTACGGATTCCCAAGCATCCTTCCAATTAGTTGTTAAATATCTTGGTGGACCGTTCACTTCCTCTTCTTGCATCAATACTTTAAAAAGCGAATCCTGTTTTACCGTGATAAACGCATCTCCAGCTATCAGCGAACGATCGTTATCACGAAACAAAGATACATGACCGGGTGAATGACCTGGAGTATGAATCCAACGCCAATCCTCCATCCCTGGGATACGACCATCTGATGGCAGTTTCTCAATATTCGTTCCTAAATGGATCGGTTCATTTGGAAAATATGGGGACATTTTTGCTACAAGTCCCCCTTCTACTGTTGCATCGGGTTCTGGATAACTTTTATCTCCTATTAAATAGGGTAACTCCAACTCATGCGCATATACTGGAACATTCCAATGTTCGACCAATTCAACAATTGCTCCCACATGATCAAAATGACCGTGTGTTAAGACAATAGCTTTAGGCCGGCTACTAGGACCAAATCTATCTTCTGCTTCACGGATAATCATGTCAGCTGATTTCGGCATTCCGGCATCAATTAAAATCCACTCAGAGTCTTTCTTAGGATACCCAACAAACCCTACATTGACCACCTGGACTGTATAACAATATAGATCATTTGATACCTCCTGACCCAAACCGCTCATAATTGAAGTGACAGGTATATATTTGTAATCTTCGCCGTACTCCATTTCCTTATCCACGATATACGATTCCTCGTTTCTTGTTATTTTCCCTTCCTTTCATATTATTTCAACATTTTTTTTCATTATACGATTGATAAAAATTGTAATCCTTCTGTAAAAAATATAATTATACAATAATAATTCTTAATACGATTATTATCTTATTGTAACTTTATTCGGGTATAGAGATGATAACATTATTTATATAAATACAATATTTTTAGTAATACATTTATATCACAGGGTTAGGATTTATAGTTTTGTTAGTCGAACAAATTAAATAATGTTATATAAAAATAGAAATAAAATTATATAGTGAGGTGTTAATATGGCTTCGACCACTAAAAGAAATTTATACTTTGATAATGCAAAGTTAATCTTAATTTTTTTAGTCGTCTTTGGGCATGTCATTAGTCCTTTAAAAAGGAATGATGATTTCTTATTTACAGTATATACAGTGATTTATCTGTTTCACATGCCTGCATTTATTTTAATATCTGGATATTTTGCAAAAGGATATCGAAAAAAAGGATATTTAATGAAATCGGTTAAAAAGATACTTTTACCCTATGTTATTTTTCAAGTCATTTATTCCATTTTTTATTTCTTTAACGGAGAAGAACAAACATTAACATTTGATTTTCTACAACCACATTGGTCATTATGGTTTTTACTGAGTTTGTTTTGTTGGAATATCTTCCTATACGTTTTTGCACGATTAAAATGGGCTGGATTCTTGCTTGCCGTTGGAATCGGTATAGCTGTTGGCTATATAGATCGAATTGGAAGCTTTTTAAGCCTTTCAAGAACTTTTGTATTTTTCCCTTATTTTCTATTTGGTTTTTTAATCGACGCAAAGCATATCCAATGGATAAAAGATTTCAAGTTTTCGAGTGTAATTGGAATCGGCCTAATATGTGCTACCTTTATTGTTTTTAGCTATTCTTTTCCAAGTGAGGCAGTTCCATGGTTACTCGGATCCTCTTCCTATGCAGATATGGGAAATGTAAACCTGATTGATGGTGTATTTCGAGGAATACAATATATCAGTACATTTATTGTGATTTTTGGCTTTTTAACATTAGTTCCTTCCGGTGGATCTAAGTTTACTGTCATTGGTGAACGTACCTTGTATATCTATTTATTACATGGATTTATTATTAAAATAATCGAAACATTTGTATCTGATGAATCACTTGCAGCATTTGCGCAAAATTATTTATTGTTAATTTTGTTTTCCATCTCTATCTGTTTAATATTAGGAAGCTATTTAATAAAAAAATATACAAAACCACTTATTGAATTGCGCTTATAGTGGGGATTTGTATAATTTTCACATTCATTTCACACCATAGTAGTAATAACAAAATTAGAGGTGAAATGGATGGGACTTTTAAATACATTTCAGGAATGGGCTAGCAACCGGCATGAAAAAATGCTAGCTAATATGGAATCAAAGGGCTTTTGCCCAGATTGCCGAGGAAAAGGAATTAATCATCTTGCATTGAGTGAATATTATTATTCAACTTCCATAGAATGTCCTGGTTGTAATGGAAGTGGTACGTACACGGACTGGGCAAACAATAGTAAATAAAAAATTAGGCTTTTAGCTGATTTTTATAAGATAAGAAGCAACAATGATAATGAGAAAATACGCAACCAAATTAAGAGCCTGACTCCATACTGCTCTTTTCAGAGAAATGAGTGTTTACTTGGAGTCAGGCTCTTATATATATTAACCGCCAAAGAAAAAGTCTAGTATATTGGAGGCGGTTGATGCTTGTTTATTATAAAATTCCGAGTATCCGCAGTTATTACAATATACAACTGTAAATTGATTATTTTGAATGTCGAACATTTTAGATAAGCCCGTACCTGTCATCGCTACATCCTTTTGACCAGCATTTTGACTTCCACACTTTATACATCCTTTTTCACTCATATAAAATTCCTTCTCTCATTTAGATTATTATTCATTAATATTTACGTATTTTCCTTAAAAAAGTTTCAATCTAATTAAATCTAGATTTGCTAGTCTTAAGAAACCAAATATATAGATCATACTTAGTACAAATCCCTATATTAAATAAAAATGCCTAATTTTCAAATGTAAAGAGCACCACCAATGTGATGCTCTTTCTATTATTCTAAATCAAATTTTTCTAAAGATGTCTCTGCCGGTCCTTCTATTACATCTCCAGCGATCGAGAACCTCGAACCATGACATGGACAATCCCAAGTACGATCTCCAGAATTCCATTCCACTTCGCAGCCTAGATGTGTACAGGTAGTATCAACTACATATATTTTTCCCTCTGAATCACGATAAGCTCCTGCTCGCTTCCCATTCACATTAACAACTGAGCCTTCATCCTTTTCTAAATCATCTATATCTCTAAGTGGGTATTCTAATTTTCCTTCTACTAAATGCTTAGCCACATCAAAATTCGTTGAAATAAATTCTTTTACACTTGGATCAGCATTAAATCGCGAAGGAGAGAATAATTCTTCAAATCGATTTTCCTTCTCCCTAATGATGTCTCTTATTAATAATGCGGAAACAGTACTATTGGTCATGCCCCATTTCCTAAAACCTGTTGCGACAAGTATTCTATCGTGATTGCTTGTAATTCGACCAATATATGGTACTTTGTCTAGAGTCGTTAAATCTTGAGCAGACCAACGAAATAAGAAATCCTTGATTCCAAAGGTCGTTTGTGCATATTCTTCAATAGCCTCGTAATGCTGAATGGTAGGAATCCCTTGGCCTGTCTTATGATTTTCACCGCCTACCAACAGAACATTCTCCCCCTGATAATTCATACGGCGAAAAGATCTTGTTGGCTGTTCAGCATTAATATACATACCAGGTGGAGGGTCTTTTTCTGTTTTCACAGCAATAAGATAAGATCTTTCAGCATACATTCTTGTTGGATAAAACCCGAGACCGTCGTAAAACGGAAAATGAGAGCATGCACATACATATTTACATTTTACCTTTGGTCCACCTCTCGTGATAACAATAGGATATTCTGCATAATCTACATCTGTAGCTGTTGTATGCTCGAATATTAGTCCTCCAGATTGCTGGATATACTCAATAAGCGGTTTTAAATATTTTATTGGATGAAATTGAGCCTGGCTTCTCATCACTAATGCAGCTTTCACGGAATAATCAATAGGCAATTGTTCAACCAATTCACCATTAATCCCTAATTCCTTATACGCTTGCTCCTCTGTTTTCAATTTTGGTACATATTCATCACTATTTGTAAAAATATAGGCATCTTCTTCACTAAAGTCACATTCAATTCCATGTTCTTTAATAGTTTCTTTAATAAATTGTATGGCTTCCGTACTCGCCTCATAATAAAGTCTTGCCTGTTCTTTTCCTAGATTTTGAATTAATTCATCATAGATTAAACCATGCTGTGCTGTGACTTTTGCAGTTGTATGACCTGTCGTTCCATTCAACAATTCTCCAGCTTCGATAATGGCTACCTTTAACCCTTCCTTTGTTAAAAGATAACCAGTGGTGATACCAGTAATACCGCCTCCTACAATTGCTACATCTACCTCGATATCCTCTAGCAACTCGGAATAACCAGGAATATCCATCCCCTGTTTCCATATTGGTTCAGGAAATTGTGGCATTTTCACTTCTTCGTTTGGCATCTAATCTTCCTCCAAATGCAATTATATACTTTCTATTTTTAACCAAAGGAAGAAATTTCATGTATTCTTTTTTATCGCCACGATTGAATTTTTACATATATTAAGTAAATAATACTCAAAGCTACTTACTAAACAGAAAGGTGAATTAAACTTAATGACTGAATCATATGAAGACAAAAGATTAACAGATGCACCAAAGCAGCCAAAAATAACGATAAATACAGCAATGAGTACTAATAACCAAAAAAAATATTATCCTGGTCATTCAGTGGCTGATCATAAACAATTAGAAGAGGCAAATACCAACATAGCTGGAGACGAAATAAAGCAACAGAATGAAAATTTATAAATGAGATATGTACACATATAAAAAAGACGCTTTGATTTTTGTGCTATCCAAAGCGTCCCTACGTATTTCATAGATTATTGTTATTGCAAGTAACAGCAAAAAATCAATTGGATAAATCCACCCCGATATACAATATAAGTAGAATTTTAGAAAATTGATTTTTGATTATGCTTAATTAAGCAAATCTTTTAACAAGTCTTGGGCTCATCGTAATGATGATACTCAAAATAATTGCACATAAAAGACCTGATAGAAGCATTGTTGTTCCATTAGCAATTAATGAATATATGAATGGCGATTGCCCTTCTGGTGCAAATTTTCCCCAAAAAATCATCCCAGCTAGGAAATGCCAAAAATAACGACCAATGCTGCCAATAAATGTTGCAACCACAACTAAGAAAATCGTCTTTCCTTTATTACCCTCATGGATATTCGCTTGAATGAATGACCTAAATAAACCTGCTACACCAATAAAAGAAAAGGCAATAAAAAATTCTATGAACCCTTGAACGGGAGTTAATATATCATCTGCTGCATCTCCCAAAACAATTTGAAGTAATCCCCATAACAATCCCCCGACAAAGCTTGCTTTCACACCCCATCGAAAAGCAAGAATGAAAATAGGAACCATTGCAAAGGAAACTGAAATCGCTGAGCTTAGTTTTATAGATGGTAATAAATCTAACACAAACGCAAAAGCAGCACATAATGAAATCTCGATCAAAGTTAGCAAACTAAATTTTTTCATAATAAAATCCCCCTCTATAGTGTTTTTAAAGAAACGCACCGCAAAAGGGGGAATAAACGATTGCATATTGTAAAAAAAGCAATCCCTTATTCAATCCACATCCCTACGCTAGTACTAACTAACAGGTTCAAAGGGTCAGAACAAATATGTTCACTCTCAGCAAAAAAATGCTCCCCTTGTGGTAACGTTCATTAAATTTTCATTAACATTGTACAATAATTTTAATTATTATGAAAGTCATTTTTTTAGAGAAGTAACTGAATCCCTTTATATAACTGACTTTTCCCTTTTTTAATCAACTCATGGTATAATTAATAAGATATTATTCTTTTGGAGGTATTTGTCTTTGATTACTGTAAATAATGTAGGCTTACGATTCGGTGAACGTAAACTTTTTGAAGATATTAATATTAAGTTCACACCTGGAAACTGTTACGGCCTTATTGGTGCAAATGGTGCTGGGAAATCAACATTTCTTAAAATATTATCTGGTGAGCTTGAGCCTCAAACTGGTGATGTGCATATAACACCAGGCGAAAGACTTGCTATCTTAAAGCAAAACCACTTTGAATTTGAAGAAGAAGAAGTTTTAAAAGTTGTTATTATGGGACATTCACGTCTATTCGAAGTCATGCAAGAAAAAGATGCAATTTACATGAAAGCTGATTTCAGTGACGAAGATGGAATGAGAGCTGCGGAGCTTGAAGGAGAATTTGCGGAATTAAATGGTTGGGAAGCTGAGTCAGAAGCAGCAATCCTTTTAAAAGGACTCGGTATAGATGAAGAGCTTCATTCAAAAAAAATGGCAGAGTTAACAGGTGCAGAAAAGGTAAAAGTATTACTTGCACAAGCTCTTTTTGGGAAGCCTGATATTTTACTTCTAGATGAGCCAACTAACCATCTAGACTTAAAAGCAATACAGTGGTTAGAAGAATTTCTAATCAACTTTGAAAATACAGTGATTGTAGTATCGCATGATCGTCATTTCTTAAATAAAGTCTGTACACATATAGCAGATCTTGATTTCAGTAAGATTCAATTATATGTTGGAAATTATGATTTTTGGTATGAATCTAGCCAATTAGCACAAAAAATGGCCCAAGAAGCGAACAAGAAAAAGGAAGAAAAAATTAAGGAATTACAAAGCTTCATTGCCAGATTTAGTGCAAACGCATCTAAATCGAAACAAGCCACTTCACGTAAAAAGCTTTTAGACAAAATTACCTTGGACGATATCAGGCCATCTTCAAGGAAATATCCATATGTACATTTTACACCGGATCGTGAAATTGGAAATGATCTTCTCCGTGTAGAAGAACTATCAAAGACCATCGATGGTGTTAAGGTACTCGATAATATTAGTTTTACAATGAATAAAGATGATAAAATCGCATTAGTAGGTCATAATGAATTAGCAAAATCTACTTTATTTAAGATTTTGGCTGGAGAAATGGAACCCGATAGCGGAACATATAAATGGGGTGTCACAACCTCTCAATCATACTTCCCTAAAGATAACACAAGTTATTTTGAAAATGGCGAATTGACTTTAGTAGATTGGTTACGTCAGTACTCCCCTAATGATCAAAGTGAAAGCTTCTTAAGAGGATTTTTAGGAAGAATGCTTTTCTCTGGTGAAGAAGTGATGAAAAAGGCCAATGTTCTATCGGGTGGTGAAAAAGTTCGCTGCATGCTTTCAAAAATGATGCTTAGTGGAGCCAATGTTTTATTACTAGATGAGCCAACAAACCATCTTGATTTGGAATCCATTACAGCAGTTAATAATGGTTTAATACGTTTTAAAGGTTCTATGATTTTTGCATCACATGACCATCAATTTATTCAAACCATTGCCAATCGAATCATTGAAATTACACCAAATGGCATTATTGATAAAGAAATGACCTATGATGAATATCTAGAAAATGACGAAATTCAACATCAATTAAAAATGTTATATGCATAAAAACGATAAAGAGGTTGTCTAAAAGATTGGGTCTGACATCACTATACGATATCTAATAAGAATTTTGTTCTAAAAGATAACGTATTTATGTGAGGTCGGCCCCTTAAATAGACAGTCTTTTTTATTTTATAAATTTCACTGGGTAGTCCCGTTTAAATTTGAGCATACAATTTATTATTCATAAAAGTGGGGTGGTAAAATTGTCTTTAAATGGAGATGATTTCATTAAAAGAATTGATGGTTTAAATAATGAGGTGTGGGTGGATGGAAAACGAATAACTGGAAAAATCTCGGCACACCCTGCTTTCAGTGGAGTATTAGCAATGAAAGCTAAATTATATGATTATCAAGTAGAACATAGTGAAGAATTTACATTTTTTTCAGAAAGAACGAATAGTAGAGTGAATTTTTCATACCAACAACCTAAAACAAAAGAAGATTTAAAGAAAAGATCGATTGCTACGCAAAAGTTGGCCAAATTAAATGTAGGTTTACTAGGTCGCTCCCCTGATTATATTAATACCGGAATAATGAGTCTTGGTGTCGCTGAAGAAATTTTTAAAGAAGAAAATCACCATTTCCATATGAATATACGCCAAATATATGAAGGTGCAATGGAAAATGATTTGACATTTACCCATACATTTATCAACCCTCAAGTCAACCGTTCAGACAATTATTTCGAGGAATCTGATAAAGTTATTGCCGCAAAAGTAATTCGAGAAACAAGTGAAGGCATAATCATTTCTGGAGCTAGATTATTAGCGACACAAGGTGGAATTACTGATGAGATCTTAGTTCTTCCTGCAGGGGGAAATTACTTTGAAGATCCATATAATTATGCATTTTCTATTCCATCGAACACACCCGGCTTAAAATTTATTTGTCGGGAATCATTCGTCTCCACTGAATCCATTTACGATGCACCTTTAAGTACAAAATTTGAGGAAATGGATTCTATTGTTGTATTTGATAATGTATTAGTTCCTTGGGAAAGAGTATTTCTTTATAAAAATTTTAATATCTCTTTACGAATGTTTTCCGAAACTAAATTTAATACTTTCCTTCTCTACCAAGCCATTTCCAGAATGATTGTAAAAACTGAGTTCCTGTTAGGAATAGCAGAGTCCATTGCAGAAACAATTAGTATTAAAGAATATCAACATGTTAAAGATAAGATTACAGAAATAATCTCAGCTCTTGAAATAATAAAAGCATTACAATTATCAGCCATGACACATGCTAAAGCTGATTCGAGGAATACAATGGTTCCAGATGATTATCCACTTAATGTTGCCATTTGCTATTACCCTAAAATATATCCCCGACTCGTAGAGATCCTTCAATTATTAGGTGGAAGCGGTTTAATCCTTCTCCCAACAAAAAAGCAATTTGACTCTTCTATTGGATCATATTTAGACGATTATCTTCAAGGAGCAAATTCAAATGCCATAGATCGTGTGCAACTTTTTCGACTGGCTTGGGATCTCTGTATGAGTTCATTCGGGTCAAGACAAACACATTTCGAGCGATTTTTTTTTGGAGATCCTATTCGTATCAGTATGGGTTTATACGATGGATATCCAAAAGAAAAATACATAAATATGGTTAAAGATTATTTATCTTAACATTTCCTGAGACATTTATTCTACTAAAAAAGGTTTGATCCTGTTGACCATATTTTCAATTCGCTTTGCATTCAGTTTATACATTTCTTGAGCAGGTTTTGATTCTGTTGCTAATGTAAATAATTCAAGATCTGCTTGACATTTTTTAAGAGTCGCTAATAAAAGTGCTCGTTCCTGGGAATTTGGCAATTGAATTTTATCGTCATAAATATCAACGGTTAATTTTCCGTATGAATCAATTTGACCAATAAAAACATTATCAAGGGCAACATTTAATTTTTCTAATTCCGCCTTTAACCAAGCTCGATTAAAAACCGTTTCCCCTAAAACCTCATCTAGTATCTGACCTTCTGATATAACTGTTTTTGCCTCCTTCTCAGGTGCCACCTGTAATTGGATATCTTTCGGAGTAATAGGTTGGTTTTCTTTTTTAAGAAGAACATTTAAGTCACCATTTGGTTCTAAGACAGCAAATTCAACATCTGCCAGATTAAATGCATTCTTTTTTCTTAAAAGCTCCGTTAAATCATCTACTGTATATTTTTCCTTAGTTAAAGTATCTTCTTGTATTTTTCCTTCCTTTATTATTACCTTCGGTGTACCATCAATAAAATCCCTGAATTTTTTGCTTTTTAACGAAAGAAATAAAATGCCTAAAGGAAGTAAGCTCCAGACTAACAGACTATATATACCATATAAAAAGTTTTTCTCGATACCTGTGGAAATCTCAGCAACAATACTTCCAATAGTTATTGCTATAATGTACTCAAAAAGTGTCAATTGAGTAATTTGCTTTCTTCCAAGAAATTTTGTTATGAAAAATAATACTATAAGTGCTGTGATAGACCTTAAAATGACCTCAAACCATGCCGGTACAGACATATTAACACTCCCCTCCTTTTAATTTTTATATTGTGGTTCTTCACGTTCGAGAATAACTAATCGTTTTTGTAAGTCATTTATAATTTCTTCGGTCTCCATCATACATTCATGAAATTCTTTTTGCGCTTTCTCATCAACAGCCTTTAATGCGAGCTGACTAAAATTGTTCTTTGCTCCATTTAAGCTTGCAATACATGATTTTACATCCGATGCAATCGTCATATCATCATTCCTTTTTTTAGGAAAAGGACTGCCGATTTGCAGGATGACAGTCCCTTTCTCATTTTATTAATTTCCTTACTGTTGTTTATATTGTGGTTCTTCTTGCTCAACTTCATTCATTCTTGGAGTTAACGTATCAATGATTGATTGTGTTTGCTGAGCACATGTTTGATATAGCTGTTTTGCCTGTTGATTGTCAGTTTGTAATGCGAAAGTTTCTAAATTCGCTTGTGCACTTTTTAATCCAGAAACAGTTTGTTTAATATTTGTAATTACAGTCATGTACATAACCCCTTTTTTGTTTAGGTATTGGGATGTTCATAATGAACAATGTTATTTTATGAACAAACATATTTTTTATAAATTGAAATATTATCCTTTTTAACTTCATATAAAAAATTGTATGAAAAATAAAAAGATTCATATATAATAGAATTAATTAGTGCATCGAAATATCTCGTCAAAAAGGAGAGTCACATTATGGAAAAAACACTGCAAAAACGCATTACACGCTCAGAAGTCCCTGTAGAACACACATGGAAGCTTGAAGATTTGTTTGAGACTGTTGATGAATGGAGCAATGAGCTTAAAGCCATACAAAATGATTTACCAACTGTTACACAATATCGAGGAAAATTAAGTGAAGGTGGAAAAACTTTATTAAATTGCTTAAAAGCAGAAGAAAAACTTCACTTAAGATTGATAAGAGTTGCAACCTATGCAAGTCTACGCTCATCTGAGGATGGAACAAATCCCTTAAATCAAGGAAATTCAGCAAGAATGGCTTCGATGCTAGCTAATATTAGTGCTGCCCTATCCTTTTTAGATACAGAGATCCTTGCATTACCTATTGGCACGATTGAACAATACATACAACAAGAAACTGAATTAAACGTCTTTAAAAACTATCTAGAAGATTTATTAGCGAAAAAACCACATACATTATCAGCTGAATTAGAAGAAACATTGGCTTCATTAGGTGAAGTTCATGATGCACCTTATATGATCTATCAGCGTGGTAAATCATCAGACATGCAATTTTCGGACATTAAAGATAAGGATGGGAATTTACTTCCTATGTCATTTGCTCTTTATGAGGATCGATATGAATTGTCTGCAGATACGGACCTACGTAGAAAAGCGTATACATCCTTTAATGATTCTTTAAACCAATATAAAAATACATTTGCCGCAACATATGCTACGGAAGTAACAAAGCAGGTTGCTTTATCCCGAATTAGAAAATATAATTCTGTCACTGAAATGCTGTTACATCCACAGCATGTAACCTTAGAAATGTATCATAACCAGCTAGATGTCCTTCAAAAAGAGCTTGCTCCAATTATGAGGCGCTTTGCTCAATTAAAGAAACGGGAATTAGGTCTTGATAAAATGCTTTTCTGTGATTTAAAAGCACCACTAGATCCCGAATTCAATCCACAAACGACATATGAAGAAGCATCGAAATTGATTATTGAAGCATTACAAATCATGGGACCAGAATATAGTGATATGATTCAAACTGCCTTATCAGAGAGATGGGTTGATTTAGCGGATAATATCGGAAAATCTACAGGTGCTTTTTGCTCTAGTCCTTATGGAGTGCATCCCTTCATTTTAATTACATGGACGGATACAATGAGAGGAGCATTTGTATTAGCACATGAACTTGGCCACGCAGGTCATTTTTATCTAGCAGGAAAAAATCAGCGAGTTGTAAATACAAGGCCATCTACTTATTTTATTGAAGCTCCTTCAACGATGAATGAGTTGCTTCTTGCAGACCATATTCTATCTACTACTGATGATAAACGGATGAAAAGATGGGTAATTTCTCAACTATTAGGCACATACTATCATAACTTTGTCACTCACTTATTAGAAGGTGAATTACAGCGACGTATATATAAGCTAGCGGAGGATGGTAAACCAATCACGGCTACTACACTTTGTGAGCAAAAAAGAGAATTATTGCAAAATTTCTGGGGAGATGCTGTTGAGATAGATGAAGGTGCAAGCTTGACGTGGATGCGTCAGCCGCATTATTATATGGGACTTTACCCATATACTTATTCTGCTGGGTTAACTGTTTCCACTGCCGTTGCAGGAATGATTAAGAATGAAGGTCAACCTGCAGTTGAGCGCTGGCTAGATGTATTAAAATCTGGTGGCACTTTAAAACCGCTGGAACTTATTAAAAAAGCAGGTGTTGACATGTCAAAACCTGCTGCAATAAGAAGTGCAGTCTCTTATGTAGGTAAATTAGTCGAAGAATTAGAGAATAGTTATAATTAAGGTACTCGAAAGAAATAAAAAAACACCCCGTTTTATTGAACGGGGCGTTTTTTTGAAATAAGTAGGGCTATTTGTGCCATGGTAATTGGTAAGGATGTTTTTTTACGGTAAGCCAAATATTTCGGTTCCCAATAATTGGCATACTTTTCTTTAAACCTCTTAAGGCCTTTAAAATGATAAACAAAATTACCATGCGTATAAATTTGCGAGGCTATTTTTTCTCCAGTAAAAGAATATTTGGACAAGCCAACATTAGCAAGAGGCGCCATCCCTAAATTATAACGTTCATAACCGTTCATTTTGCCCCATTCAATCACTCCTAAAAATAGAAAATCCATGGTTCCAGGTGGTGCTTCTGGTAAATATCTCATTAAATCAATAGATAAAGTTGTTTGCTGATCATATACTGGCATTATACTTGCAAATGCAATTGTATGATTTTCAGCATCATTAAGAATAGCTATTGGAGCCTTATTTAAATAATCCTCGTCATAATAGCCTAATGAAAATCCTTTCTCTTTCTTTTCACCTAGCCATTGATCAGATATATTTTTGAGTATGCTAAACTGTTCAGCGGAAAAAGGTGGTTCAATGATTTTGAATGTATACCCTTCCTTTTCGAACTTATTCTTTGTAGCACGAAGACCTTTCATTTTACTTCCTGTTAAAGTAAATGACTGTATATCAACAAACGCCTCTTCACCAAGTTTAAAGAAGTCATAACCATTTTCATGTAATTTTGGTAATAGTTCTTTCGTCACTTGATAATATGCAGGTGTATATCCATACAAATCAGCAAAATCTTGAAATTCTTCAATAGAATGAAGGATCTCATCCTTCTTACCAATTGGATCCCCTAAAATAACAAGCTTATCAGCATATTTTTGATACATAAACATAACTTGTCCGGTTTCATTCCAAAACACCTTTTTATCATTTAAGAAAACAAGATGCGATAGAACAGATCCCCCATACTTTTCAAGATGTGCTTTTACTTTTTCTTTTTCAATTGGAAAAAATTCAAGTGTTCGTGGTTTTATAAATAAGTATGTACAGAACATGATGATCGCTGCAATAACTAAACCAATGATTGCACTAATAATTAAGTCACCTGCATCCACAATCATATATTTACGAATAAAGCTTGGAATTTTCAACTTGCTGTCTGGCAAATTATAATAACCGATGATGATATAAAGAAAAGTGAAAAAAAGAATTACACAAAAATCAAATAATGCCCTTCCCCATGTTATTACAAAATTTATTCGATAAAAACGTTTCTTTGAAATAACGAGCATTAATGCAACAAAACTTAAATAAATAGTTTCCTCATAATCCAATCCCTTAACAAGACAAAGGATTGATGCACTGATTAAAACAATTAATGTCGAGTAATATGCCCATCTAACTTTATATTCAATACCACGGGAAAGAAGTATTAACAAAAATCCTGAAACGATTGTTAACTGATGTGAAAAGTCCATTAAGGGAGAGGATAGAAAACCCCTTAAAAATTTTATTCTATCTAGTACTCCAGGTAATGAAGCAGACAAAAGTAGGATAATCCCTGATAAAAAAACAAGAAGACTTAAGACCATATGACTAACATTTTTTGTTATTGTGTAAAAAATTTGTTTATATTGTATGTCAAGTAAATTCCAAAAGTGACGGCCAAATAATAAAACGGCTATTAAAAATGGGATAATATAGTAACTCACACGATATAAAAGTAATATAAGTAAAACCTGTTCAGATGGAATATGATAAAATTCAAATCCCATTAAAAGAACTAGATCGAATGAGCCTAATCCCCCTGGAATCATACTTATAATTCCAGCACAAGCTGCAACAATAAAAATTGGGAACAAATGTCCAAAACTAATTTGAACATGAAGCAATCTCGCAATTAGATAAAATAAAACGAGCGATCCCATCCATTCTAGCAACGATATAACCATTAATTCTAATAAATAGTTGTTTTTAAATGAAAAATCCTTGTTTTTAAGATTTTTGAGTTTAAAACTAATTAATAGAAACGGGATGTATAAAGCAATTACCCACACAACGATTTTTAGCCATTTCATTTCTTCAAGAAAAGTCGGTTTAAATATTCCTAATGCAACGAACCAGCATAAAATAGAGACCCCAGATAAATAGAATATCGAAACCTTCGCTATACTTTTAATAATAGCGTCCTTTTCCTTATAGTGGTCTTTGTAAAAGTACCCTCTTAGGCTTAAACCAATTACACCACCAAAACCAAGAAAATTGGAAAATGTATTAACAATCCATGAATAAGATAGAATCTTTTTAAATTGTAACTTCAAATTTAATAATTTACATAGGATGATATCGTAAAATAGCATTGGAGATACTGCGATAATCCCAAGTAAAAAAATAAGCAATAATTTAGATAAATTTAGTTCTGAAATATTATTTTTTAACAAATCAATATTAAAATCCTTCACCATACTTTTAGATTCAAATAAAATTAAAACTAAAAGTATGATTGGAAAGGCTATTTTTAATATTGATAATAACTTTCTTTTGTTAAGATTCATATTTACACCAGCTTTCCAACACTCACCTTTTCGGTCTATTTTACCTACCTTTTTTCCATTTATTTTCTTTCAATTTACTAATACTATTCATTATTCTTAATATATGTATATACTGACTATTTTTTCAGTTAAAGGATTACAAAAAAACAACCCAAGTATTGCTACTTGAGTGTTTTTTGGTTTTTATCCTATTATCTTTGCGAAACCGTTTCTTCCTCTTCAATCTTTTGAAGTCTTTCCGCTACTTCCTCTTTAGTTAAACCATGTTCTTTGATATAAAGATTTCTAGGATGTACACGACAGTCATGTGAACAACTTCTTAAATATTTATGCTCGTTTTCCTCAGAACATAGCATTTGACGATTACATTCTGGATTTGCACAATTAACATATCGTTCACATGGTTCCCCAGTAAAGTAATCCTTACCGACAATTACATGCTCTTTATGGTTAATTGGCACAGCAATGCGCTCATCGAAGACATAACATTGACCATCCCAAAGTTCACCTTGTACTTCTGGATCTTTACCGTAAGATACGATCCCTCCATGAAGTTGTGCAACATCTTCGAATCCTTCTCTAACTAACCAACCAGAAAACTTCTCACAACGGATACCGCCAGTACAGTAAGTCAAAATCTTCTTGCCTTCAAATTTTTCTTTGTTTTCACGAACCCAGTTAGGAAGATCTCTAAATGTTTCTATATCAGGACGAATGGCTCCTTTGAAATGACCAAGATCATATTCATAATCATTTCTAGCATCTAGAATAACAGTATCTTCATCTTGCATAGCCTCATAAAATTCTTTTGGACTATAATATTTACCAGTTAATTCATTTGGATTTATATCATCTTCTAAGCGAAGCGTAACTAACTCTTTTCTTGGTCTAACATGCATTTTTTTAAATACGTGCTTATCAGCTTCATCCACTTTAAATACAATTCCATCAAATCGTGGATCATTTTTCATCATTTCCATATATTGATTTGTTTGTTCTACCGGACCTGAAAGTGTACCATTAATCCCTTCATTGGCCACTAGAATTCTTCCTTTTAACCCTAAATCTTTGCAATATGCCAGATGCTGCGCAGCATATTCTTCAGGATTTTCAATTTTTGTGTAGAAGTAATACAATAATACTCGGTATGGTTTTTCACTCATTTTTTATTACCACCTGTCAATTTATATTTGCAAGATATAAATGTACTTAGGTTGTATAGTTTATACACTTGTCTCTTACAATAGATTATTGTATACAAATTATCTCACTTCTGCAAGGAGAATTTTATATTTAAATAATATGTTCTGTTATAAAAATAGGGAAAGTTATTTATAAAAACATTTATGAATTTACGGATTGAGGTTCAGTTTTTTGATTTTTTCCTTTTACTAAATAATGAATAAACTGATTTAATATACGTGTTCCAAATAATCCACACCCAATAATAAATGGAATAAAATAATAGCAAATTCTAAATAAAAGTAAAACTAATAATGCCGTTTCTGAAGGTATGTGATGGTATTGGAATCCCATTAATAAGATAAAATCAAATGAACCTATTCCCCCTGGTAACATGCTAAGAAACCCAGCACAAGTTGCAATACTATAAATAGGGAAAAGTTGAATTAATTGAATGTGAATACTTAGTAAACGAGCAATAACAAAAATGAGTAAAAGTGAACCAATTTTCTCAAATATGGAAACAATGATTAATGAGAATATTTTACTTTGTCTAAACGAAAACCTTCGATTATTTCGATTTTTAAGTTTAAGGCTTAATAATATAAAAGGAATATACATGGCAAGAAACCAAACAGCAATTTTTAACCATTTCATATTCGTCAAAAATGTGGGTTTGATCATACCTACAGCAGTAATTAAACAAAATATTGATGTACCTGATAAATAAAAAACAGAAACCTTTGCAATGTTTTTTATAATTAGCGATTTTTCCTTTACATAATTTTTAAAAAAGTAGGTTCTTAAACTTAAACCGATCGCCCCACCAAATCCGAGAAAATTAGAAAAACTATTAATGATCCATGCCAAGCTGAACAACTTTTGCACTTTTATTTTTAAATTTAAAATTTTACATAGAATAACATCATAGAATAATGTTGGAGCCATGGCGACTAATCCTACTATAATAATAAAAATTAATTTTAGTGGGGTTAACTCAATAAAATGGCTTTTTAACAAATTGAAATCAATTGATTTTACCATATTTTCTGATTCAATAACGATTAAAAACAATATTGAAACAGGAAAAAGAATTTTAAAAACTAATAGCCAATTTTTTTTGTTTAATTTCACATATTCACCGCTTCTCCATTGAATGAGCAATAGCGCTAATAAGCTTTTCTATTGCTTAGCACTTTGATGTATTAATAATTTTGAACAAGAGAATATTTTACCTAAGTTTATTTATAAGTTCAAGAATAAAACTACAAAAAAGAGACAACCTTTTTGAATTGCCTCTTTTATGGATTAATCGAACTTCAAGCCTTTTAATGCATCTTTAAATGCATTATTTAAAGGCTCTTCACTTTTTTGCTGATTTTTCATGTATTTTTGTACTTCATGTTTCGATACTTTACCACGGGATTCCTTTTTACGACGTGCTTCAAATGCTGATAATTTTTCACGGTGTCCACATTGACATGCAAAAATTTGCCCTTCACCTTCGCCACGTATCTCTAGCTTTTTATGACATTTAGGGCATCGAGCGTTCGTCAAACGTGAAACATTTTTTCTGTGACCACATTCTCTATCTTGACATACAAGCATCTTCCCCTTTTTCCCATTGACCTCGAGCATTGGTTTTCCACAGTCAGGACAATTTTTGGTTGATATATTATCATGCTTGTATTTTTTGTTACTTGCTTTGATTTCTGCCACGATTTCTTTCGTGTAATTTTTCATTTCCTTGATAAATACATCTTTTTTCAGCTTTCCATGAGCAATACGATCTAGTTTTTGTTCCCACTCTGCTGTTAAGGTAGGAGATTTAAGCTCTTCAGGGACAAGATCCAATAATTGAATTCCCTTTGAAGTAATATGAATATCTTTGCCACGCTTTTCGATTAAGAATGAATTAAATAGCTTATCAATAATATCTGCTCTCGTAGCAACCGTACCTAAACCACCTGTTGATTTTAATGTATCTGCCAATTGTTTATTTTGAGTATCCATATACTTCGATGGATTTTCCATAGCTGAGAGTAATGTAGCCTCATTGAATCGTGCAGGTGGTTTTGTTTGTCCCGATGTTTGCATAATTACTTTTATTTTTAATTGATCACCTTTATTCATTTGAGGCAATTTTTGTTCTTTCAGATCATCTTTTGTTTCATCATCATCAAAATGATTTTCATAAACCTCTTTCCACCCATTTGATAGAATGGTTTTTCCTCTTGCAATAAAATTCTCATCATCAATTTTTGCATGCAAGGTTAATTGCTCATATGTGAATGCAGGAAATAATACTGCCAGAAATCTTTTTACAACTAAATCGTAGATTTTCCGTTCTTTATCTGTAAAGGCAGATAGATTCACATAGCTTTCAGTCGGAATAATTGCATGATGATCTGACACTTTACTATCATCAACAAATGCTTTGTTCGCTTTTATTGGATTTTTGAGCACCTTATTCGCTAATGAACGATACTCACCAATCCCACATGCTTTTAAGCGCTCGGGAAGGGTAGCAACAATATCAGATGATAGATAACGTGAATCGGTACGTGGATAGGTTAAAACCTTATGCTGTTCGTAAAGCTTTTGCATTATATTTAGCGTCTCTTTAGCAGAATAACCAAAAATTTTATTCGCATCACGCTGTAGCTCTGTTAAATCATAAAGGCCAGGTGAAAAAGATTTTTTCGATTTCTTATCAATTTCAGTTACAACCGCATTTTGTTTACCTAGTTTTTTTACAATTGTATCTATTTTCTCTTTATCAAAGCTACGCCCATTCCCTTTTTTATCTTGCCATGTCAATTTAATATGATCGATCGTTTGGGCTTCAATCCCATAATAAGTTTGTGTTTTAAAGTTTTTGATTTCTTCCTCTCGTGCTGCAATCATTGCAACAGTAGGTGTTTGTACACGTCCACAGTTTAACTGAGCATTAAAGCGAGTCGTTAATGCACGAGTAGCATTTAAACCAATATACCAATCAGCCTCTGAGCGTGCGACTGCAGAAGCATATAGATTATCATATGCTGAACCTTGCTTTAAATTTGCAAAGCCATCTTTAATCGCTTTATCCGTAACAGATGAGATCCATAATCGTTTAATCGGTTTTTTTACTTTTACTTTATCAATAATCCAACGTGCGACCAACTCTCCCTCTCTTCCAGCATCGGTCGCAATAATAATTTCTTTAATATCCTTTCTAATTAATTGACTTTTTACCGCGTTATATTGTTTTCCAGTCTGCTTGATAACAGTTAATTTTAATCGTTCGGGTAGCATCGGTAAATCATCTAAATTCCATTTTTTATATTTAACATCGTAGCTTTCTGGGTCCGCAAGTGTGACTAAATGTCCAAGTGCCCAAGTAACGATATATTTGCTACCTTCTAGATATCCGTTTCCTTTTTTATTACAATTCAGTACACGTGCAATATCACGTGCTACCGAAGGTTTTTCAGCAATTACAACACTTTTTTCCATAATCTATACATCCTTTCGCTCTACCTAATTTAATATACCATACTCGTAAAAACTTCGCGATTGAGCATAATTACATGTTTATTAGAGAAAATATAGTCTTATAGAAAAAGTTTTGTTAAAGTAAAGATGAGGTGATTATAATGGGAAAAAGCTTAGCAAAAAAGAAAAGAGATAAGTTAATTAGAGAAGGCAGGAGAAACCCTGAAGAAAATCGAAGTTTCTTTGCGTTTGCAGATTTACGTTCAAGAAGGACAAAAACGAAAGCAGAGACACTTCAAAAACAAAAACATAAAAACCGATTATCTAATCAATATGATGAAGATAATCGGTTTTTTACGTTTAAATTAACTAAGGATATGATCAATAGAATAAGTAAGAATTAATTACCTTGTTTGTTCATTCAATTCCTTCACCTTTTCATCTTTTGGAAGTAAAAACGTCAGTAAACCTAATAATGGTAAAAAACTACATAAAATCATTACAAATTTAATGCTAAAGAAATCGGCAAGATTTCCATATAATACCGAACCAATTGCTCCCATTCCAAAAGCAAGCCCCACAATTAACCCTGATACCATGCCAATCTTATTTGGCATTAATTCCTGAGCATAAACAACAGTTACACTAAAGCTAGATGTAATAATGAAGCCGATTAGGAAAAACATCGGAATGACTAAAAATAGCGGTACATAAGGTAACATCATTGCGAGTGGTGCCGCCCCCACAAGAGAAAATAAAATAATATTTCGTTTTCCAAATCTGTCGGCTAATGGACCACCTAAAAATGTACCAATGACACCTGCAATCATAAAAATAAATATATAGATCTGTGCCCCTTGAACACTAATGCCATAATCCTCAATTAAATAAAATTGATAAAAATTCGATATGCCAGCTGAATACCATGATCTAGCGAAAACGATAAATACCAATAAAATCATTGCACCAATTAATTTTGGATGAATCCGCTGTTTGGTAGTTGAAGCCACTATTTTTTTCTTTATTTGAGCTCCAAAAGAAATCTGTTGTTTGTACCATTTAGATACAAAAATTAATAATATAATTCCCATTGCTGCAACAAAGGTGAAAGATAATATTCCCTTTTGTCCAAAAGGATAAAAAATAAGTGCAGTAAAAACTGGTGCAAGTGATTGACCAAAATTCCCACCAACCTGATAGATTGATTGAGCAAGACCTCTCTTTTCTCCTGCAGCCATATATGCTACCCTTGAGCCTTCCGGATGAAATACAGCTGATCCGATTCCAATAAAAAAGACAGAACAAAGGATAATGTAAAAATTAGGAGATAACCCAAATCCAATTAGTCCAAGCATACTCATAAACATACCTAGTGGAAGTAAAAATGGTCTCGGTCGTTTATCAGCATACAGCCCAAAAACCGGCTGCATTACGGATGAGGTCATATTAACAACAAAGGCAATCCAACCAATTTGAGAATAGGAAAGGCTAAGTGTTTTTTCCAAGATAGGAAACATTGCGGGAACTACTGCTTGAATTGAATCATTAAAAAAATGACCAGCACCAATTGCAAATAGTATCCCATAAATAGTTGGAATACCGGTACCATGAGCTTGCTTTTTCGCAATAACTGCCATAAATGATAACTCTCTCTTTCCGTTGAAATATATTTTATTTTCTCATTATACACTTTTTTCTATTTACGAAATGTTTTTTCTGCGATTTTTTTACATACATTATTGGTCGGCAAGGAAATAATAAAAATGGAGGTGAGAGTAGAATGGGCAAACGAAAAAAAGATCCATCAAAAACAGGATTAAGTAACCCAAATGTGAAAGGGCAAGGAACAACTACGGTAGAAACTGGAGAAATCAAAGCGGATGCTTCTCGCAAAAAACACGGAAGATAACAATAGAAAATTGTTTGGAATGATTTTGATATCAATTAGACATTCTAACTTATACATAGGAGGTGTTGAATAGTGGCAAAAATTGGAGTAGAACAATCATTATCAAATGTTTCACAAGCACTTAAAGAAAAGGGTTATGATGTTGTCGAATTAAAAAATGAAAATGATGCAAAAGGTTGCGATTGTTGTGTAGTCACTGGTGGTGACAACAATGTGATGGGTATTCAAGATGTAATTATTGATGGTTCAGTTATTGATGCAACTGGTCTATCTGCAGAAGAAATCTGCAAGCATGTGGAAAGTAGACTACCATAAAAAAAATTGGTGACCGCATTCGTACGGTCACCTACCTTCTAAATACTGATTCTCGGTATGACGATTTTGATTACGCAAACAAAAGTATTTCAACGTAAAATTATCTTTAATATATAAAATGATTTCAATCATCAATAATAAAATGACAACTACAACACCATATTTCACCAATGCTTTATGAATGACTAAAAAAGATGTAGAAAGAAAATGTACTGGTAATTTTATAGTAAATGCCAAAAACATCCCAAATGTAAAATTACGTGTCCATTGTGATACATGATACTGAAATAGTCCTTTTCTAAATCCTAAATATTTTGCCCTCATAACCGCTCGATAGATTTCAATAAATTCAACTAAGAAAAAACACACTAGGACCCAGAACCAAATAGCAATTATTATTTTTTCACCAATAACTCCAGAGGTAATTCCTGCTAAACCAGTAATCGACATTGCCCCATGTATAACACAATTCGTATTGTACCAATCCTGTTTAATATCCATTACTTTATATGTCGCTAAATACCTCTTTACTATTATCGATAAACTAACAAAATAAAATAAGATTCCTAAATAAAAGAATCCCTGATTGATCATTTTTAAATTATTGGTTGTTCCAAATATCGTGGATAAACCTATTACTATTGATTGCGTACTGACTGTAGAAAGTAAAATAATCCCATGTGTTTGTTTATAGGAATCAGATTTTAACAGTTTACTAAAGTTCTTTATACAGAGAATACAAAAAATAGCCCACAATACACCATTTACACTTATCACAATCTCTGGTATGACTTTAACTTCAGGAATTTGATTAAACATGATGGTAGAACAAACAGATGTACCAGCAATCCAAGTTCCAATAGCAAAGCTTTGAATTTCATTTTGTCGATGTAATAGTTTAAAAGTATGATTAAAGACACTTTTCAAGAAAGAACCTGAAATGACCATCCATGCGATGATTAGAAACCACACGAACCATTTATATTCTGTAAAACTTTTAATAAAGTAATGGGGAATAAATCATATTCAAAAATTCCTATAGCCATTACTATTGCACCCGCTGCAGTTGCTGAAGGCTTTCTATGAAAAAAGAAATACTTGAAAAGCAACATAATCATAAGAAGTAATAAAAAAGCCAAAAGTTTTCAACTCCAATACTAATATATTGTATCAGATTTTTGTTGTTATGTGATATCCATCACTGCTATTTTCCTTGATTTTTACTAACATATTCTTATAAATATGAAAGGAAGTGACGATCATGTCACCATTTACTATTGATAACAAAGTAGGTGAAGTGGTTACTGTTTTTCCAAAAGCTAGTGATATTTTCAAATCAAACCGCATTGATTTTTGCTGTGGTGGTAATCTTACGATTAAAGAAGCGGCTGCTAAACAAATGATTTCCGCAGAGCAATTAATTACACAATTAAATATATTGTACAAACAGTCGAATCCTAATAATGATTACATCAATTGGAAAGAAAAGAGCTTCAGCCATATCGTCCATTATATTGAAGAAACACATCATCAATATTTAAAGGAAGAGTTACCTCAGCTTACCCCCTATATTACAAAGGTCTATAAAGTACATGGAAACAAGCATCATCATCTTGAAAAAGTAAATACTTTGTTTCAGCAATTAAAAACTGAGCTTTTAGAACATTTAATGCTAGAAGAAGACACACAGTTTCCTTTAATAAAAGAATATGATCGTCATCCAACTCATGAAACACTAGAAAGAGCTGTTTCGCAATTAGATCGTTTAGAAAAGGATCATCAAAATGTGGGTAACATATTAAAAGAATTAAGAAAGGTTACAAATAACTATCACTTACCAGAAGGAGCTTGTAGGACCTTCCAACTCGTATATAAACGACTTGAGCATTTAGAAGAAGACACATTGAGCCATATTCACATCGAAAATAATATCTTATTTAAGCGGCTTATTAATCTACATGCTTAAAAATGTAAGGCTGTTTTCGTATAGTTTGTTGCCTTCATAAAAACCTAAGGCCGGCTTTTACACCCAATAAAGGATTCAGCGATTCTTATGGAAATTGCCGCTCTTTTCTCAGTGAAATGATAGAGTAGCAGTTTTCAGTCGCTAGTTATTCGTTAAAACTTTACTGAAATAGCAACAATGTTTGAGAAAAGAGCCAAATGTAAAAAGGTCTGATCCAAACATCTTTTCGTGTTTGTAAGGGAATACACTTAAAGATATTGGATTAGACCTTTTTCTATTTATAATATAAGATGCTTTCTTATCAGTTTATTGCTTTCGTGAAATCACATCTGATGATGACCTTAGCATTTCCTGTAGGGTTGAACAGCTTCTTCTTAATAAAACGGGCTTTAACCATCTCCATTAGTTGAAACTTTACCTAAATAGCAACAATGTACGAGGAAAGTGCCTAATTATATTGAGTAAAAAGCCATTTAATAAATTCTTCCTTTTGTTTTATTGAAAAAATTTTATACGGGTAGGTATTTTTCAAAGGCACCCACGTAAGAATAGCTTGAATATTGCTCAACTGATCTAGTAGGTAAGTATCTTCCTCACCTCTTATTAATACGGCTTTCGGATAATCCTCATACTTATACCCTTCAATCAAAATGAAATCGAGTGAAAAGTTCTCGTAAAATTGAATAATATCTACTAGTGACCAATTTAGATTTTGCTTAAGTAGTACTAACTCCCCTTCTCCTTCACACGCAACCATGCTAGCTCCAGCGTTTACATGCTTGTCCGTATCTTTTTCATCCACTCTCTTTCTTGGTTTCCCCCCATGTCCGTGATGCTTTATCGTTCCTACCTTAAGATCATGTTTACTCCAATAATTTATAATGCCTTCCATTAATGTGGTTTTTCCACTATTTTGAAACCCTACAATTTGGTAGACCTTTCTATCTCTATCCATGGTTCTTCACTTCCTATTTGATCGTCTATTAGTAAGATATCCACTAGATCATCCTTTGAATAGCCTCTTGTGCTTCCTGGCAATACCATTAAGCAATCGGCCCAAGCGATTGAAGTGACTACATTCGATTTATCTAATCCAACGGGTTCAACTAAGCATCGATTACCCTCATAAGTAAGTTTACTTCTTACAAATCGATTAAATGGATTTGCCTTTGGAAAATCTGTTTGTAATCTCGCCTTCGCTTTCCTTAAATATGGCTTTTGTGAATACAACCAATAACGAATAATAGGTCGAACATATAATTCGAAACCTACATAACATGCCGAAGGATTTCCTGATAATCCGTACAAAAATTTCCCCTTGCAATTTGCTACAGTTGTTACACTTCCAGGTCTCATTGCAATTTTATTGAATAGAACTTTTGCTCCTAGTTTCTCATATATGTGCGGTAGCAAATCATAATCACCGACAGAAACGCCGCCAGTTGTTATGACCAAATCGCATTCATCTAAAGCTTGTTTTACCACACTTAATAGTGATTCTATTTCATCTACCTGGTTTTCATATCTTTTATATATGGCACCTGACCGAAGTATTTGTGATTCTACCATGTACCCATTACTATTACGAATCTTTCCAGGGACTAATGGCTCATTCACCTTAAGCAGTTCAGTTCCTGTAGCAATAACGCCTACCACTGGTTTTCTAATAACAGGAACTTTGTCATATCCAAATGTTGCTAACAATGCTTTTACTCCAGGATTAATCATCATCCCTTTTTCTATCAAGGTTTGTCCTTGTTTAGCATCCTCACCTTGAAAGGAAATATTTTCACCCGGTTTTAGTTTCCTCTTAATCGAAATATAATTCTTATGATTTATTTGTATTTCCTTTACCAGTTCAAGCATAATGACACAATCAGCACCAGTCGGAATAGCCGCACCAGTCATGATACGGACGGCCTGAAACGGACCAATATTTTTAAAACTAACCTGTCCAGCACCGATTTCATCAATAATTTCAAATTGAATAGGATTACTTTGATTTGCCAAATAGGTGTCCTTTGAACGAATGGCAAAGCCATCATAGGGTGATCGATTAAATGGTGGAACATCATGATCTGCACAAATATCTTCACCTAAAAATCGATCATCACATTCATCAATTGAAACCCATTCAATCTCCCCTCTGCATTTCCATTCCATGACTAACTCAATCGCATCTTTTATTCTAATAGGCTTGCGTCGTTCCACCATATTAAATCTCCCTTCCCTATCCTCCAATATAGGACATTTCTATTTTATTTTTCTTTGCATTTCCATTGCTCATGCGCTCATCAGAATACCGATCGTTTCGATGATTCCAAATAGAGATAATTTGAGATTGTATAAATTCATTACTACTTTTATTGCGGAGCATAGACTTCAAATCAAATCCTTTTCCGGCAAATAAACAGGTGTACAACTTTCCGTCTGCTGATATTCTAGCTCTTGTACAACTTGTACAAAAAGATTCGGAAACCGAAGTTATAAAACCAATTTCTGCTTGTTTATCTTTATATTTATAGCGTTTAGCAACTTCTCCAAAATAAGCTTCATCCACTGGTTCTAAATCAAATTCCTGCGATAGCATGTGATATATTTCTTTTTTCGGTATGACCCGTTCGAAATTCCATCCATTTGAATTACCGACATCCATAAACTCGATAAATCTTAGTGTGACACCTTTTTCTCGAAAATATCTTGCCATAGGAATAATTTCTTGATCATTCACTCCTTTTTGAACAACCATATTTATCTTTATATGAAAACCTGCTTTTAACGCTGCATCAATTCCTTTTAAGACAATTTTTGAACTGACACCTCGACCATTTAACGCTTGAAATACTTCATCATTTAATGCATCAAGACTTATATTTAACCGTCTCAAGCCAGCTTGATATAAGCTTTCAGCATGCTTTGAAAGAAAAACTCCATTTGTCGTTAAACCAATATCAGTTATTCCGTTTATATTTACTAATTTCCTAATGAGATCTTGGAGATTTTGTCGAAGCAGTGGCTCCCCACCTGTTAACCGGATTTTCTTCACACCTAATCTAGCAAATATATTCGCTAATCGTTCAATTTCTTCAAAAGATAATACTTGATCTTTCGGTAGAAAAGCATAATCTGGACCAAACACCTCTGCAGGCATACAGTAGCTACAGCGAAAATTACAACGATCTGTTACAGAAATTCTCAGATCATGTAATGGTCGATTCAATTGATCTCTGATTATTTCGTCCATATTCCCATCTCCTTAAACACACCCCATTTTAACAAACAGGAGAGTTCATCCTACTTATATATTAACAGTTTTAAAAATGAAATCTTTTAAAAAAATAATATATTTCTTAAAAAATGACAGGGAGGCACATTGGCCTCCACTTAAGCTTTATGATGTTTAATTTCAGTAAACATTCCCACATAATATTTTGTTTCACCCGCTGTATTTTGAACAGGGCTAATTGTCAACCATTCTAAATATATTTCACCATTTTTTCTTTTATTCCAAATCTCCCCTTTCCAATAACCATTTGTTTTAATAGATACCCACATCTTTTCATAAAATTTTTTATCATGTTTTCCTGATTGAATAATTTTTGGTGTTTTTCCTATAACCTCACCCATCGTATATCCTGTTACCATAGTAAAGGCAGGATTTACTCTTGTGATAGTCCCCTGTAAATCTGTTACCATTACTCCTTCAATGGTATGATCAACAATATTTTGTGATAATTCAAGCTTTTCTTGATGATACATCCAAACGACAATTATAAGACAAGCAAGGGCGACTTGTGACAGCGCCATAAATCCAATTGAATAATTTCCAGTCATATTAAATAAGAAAGAAAGAATTAATGGTGGAAAGAAACCACCTAACCCCCCCATTGCGGAAACGACACCATTGACGATCCCCGCTTGTTCAGAAAAATAAAGAGGAACGAGTTTGAAGATGGTACCATTTCCTATCCCTGCTCCAATGGCTATCACGATACACCCAATAGAATACAGTGTTAGTGTAGGTGTAAAGGCTAATAATAACCCTGCTACAGTTAATCCCGCAAATACACATATTAATATTTTAAAGGAATTAAATTTATCTCCTAACCATCCTCCTACTGGCCGTAAAAATGTTGCAATCGCAATAAAGCCGGCAGTTCTAAATCCAGCATCTACCTTATCTAATCCGAAATGCCCTACTAAAAAGTTCGGTAAATAAATCGTGAATGCTACAAAAGATCCAAAAGTTAAAAAGTAAAACAAACTTAAAAACCAAAGCTTTTGATTGTCATATACTTTTCTAAACTGTTCACTGAAAGATACTTTCATTCTTTTTTCTTTTTTATCCCCAAAGATAAAATTAAGTACGGCAAATAATAGAAGTAAAATAATGTACAATTGAACGGTAGTTTGCCAACCAAATTTAATAGCAAGTACTGGTGCTAAAAATGTAGTAATTGCTGTTCCAATATTTCCCGCTCCATATATTCCATTAACAAATCCGTGTCTTTCCTTGGGGAAATATTTAGGCAATGATGTAACTCCAACCGAAAACACAGCTCCACCAATCCCAATAAATAATCCTCCAATAATTAAATCTAAAAAACTATTTGCATAGCTTATATAAACGGCTGGTATGATAAGAAGAATAAAGCTTGTAGTAAATAATGCTCGTGAACCAAAACGATTTGTCCAAAATCCAATGGGAATTCTTAATAATGATCCTAAAATAACTGGAACTGCCGTTACAAGGGCAATCTGGTTATCTGTTAAAGCAATATCCATTTTAATAAACGACATTAAAGAAGATAAGATAACCCATATCATAAAGCCCATAATTAAACTCAATGTCTGAAGTGGTAATTGTTTTTTTCCGGAATGCATAAAGAGTACCCCTTTCTATATTTTTTTCCATTGCATGTATTCATCATAAAAAAATGAAATCTATTAAGATGTGATGTTTTTCACATAAAGATTATTTTTTTCATATTTTTGTATTTTTTAAGTACAGCAGTTATTTAATGCAATTTTCCAATTATTAACTATAATAAAAAAATACTTTTTTCAAAATTTATCCTTGATTAGACCTATACTTTTTTATGCTTAAAGAGTAAGTTATAGGTAACACAACACAATTTAAAAGGGTGATACGGTTGAAAATAGAACAAAAACCAATTAAACCTACACATTCCATTAAAATAAATGAATTAATCAAGTTTTCGGAAAAAACGATAAAAATAACGAAGGGAAATTATTTATTTCAAGAAGGAATGACAGCAGAAGGTCTCTATATCATCATCTCCGGAAAGGTTCAAATAAGTAAGATTACTTCAGACGGGCAAGAATTAACCTTTAGAATATGTAGTCAGGATGATATTGTAGGTGAAGCGATTCTTTTTTCTTATTCTTCAAGATACCTATTAACTGCTAAGGTAATTGAGGATGGCGAAGTAGCTCTCATCAGAAAAGATATATTAGAGGATGAACTGTTTAAAAATAGCTCACTTGCCTTTGAATTTATGAAATGGATGAGTGATCAATATCGGAAAACACAGACAAAATTTCGAGATCTTATTCTTCATGGTAAAAAAGGTGCTTTGTTTTCTACTTTAATTCGAATGACTAACAGTTATGGCGTACAACAGCGCAATGGAATTCTCATTGATTTACCTATTACAAATCAGGAACTGGCAAACTTCTGTGGTACCTCTCGAGAAAGTGTCAATCGTGCATTAAGCGAATTAAAAAAAGACGGGATCTTATCAACGAATAAAGGAAAAATTACGATACATAATTTACAGTATTTAAAAGATGAAATTTGTTGTGAAGACTGTCCAGCTATCTATTGCAATATTGAATAATCATTAGGTGTTAAAGCATGAATTTCATGCTTTTTTTTTGTTTGAAATTGTATATGTCTTTTTCGTGAAGTGTGATGAACTTCACAACTTCATCACATTTCAATGTTTATAGTGTAGGTATCAATACATTATTTCACATAAGGAGTGAAGCAAATGCCACGAAAAAGATCACCATTAACTAATCGGTTACGCTACTTTTCTCCCACCGAAAAACTGAATGATAATCATAGTGAAGTTCGCGAAGGAAATCGTGAATGGGAGGAAGTTTATAGGAGAAGATGGCAATATGACAAGGTCATTAGATCCACTCACGGTGTGAACTGTACTGGCTCATGTAGCTGGAACATTTTTGTTAAAGATGGAATCGTTACATGGGAAGGTCAAAATTTAAATTACCCTACTACAGGACCAGATATGCCTGACTTTGAACCACGAGGCTGTCCACGTGGTGCCAGCTTCTCATGGTATATATATAGCCCATTACGAGTGAAATACCCTTACATCCGAGGAGTTTTATTACTCATGTGGCGTGAAGCGCTTCAAGCACATTCCAACCCTCTTGAAGCATGGAAAAGTATCATTGAGGATAAAGAAAAAGCGAAGCAATATAAAGAAGCTAGAGGAAAAGGTGGATTTATGCGAGCAGACTGGGAAGAAGCATCCATGCTTGTCGCTGCCTCCCTTCTCTATACGGTTATAAAATATGGACCTGATCGCAATATTGGCTTCTCTCCAATTCCAGCCATGTCTATGCTTAGTTACGCTGGAGGATCAAGGTTCATGCATCTGATGGGTGCCCCAATGTTGAGCTTTTATGATTGGTATGCAGATTTGCCGCCTGCGTCCCCACAAATTTGGGGTGATCAAACGGATGTACCAGAAAGCAGTGATTGGTATAATTCAAGCTACATTATTACATGGGGTTCAAATATTCCTTTAACTCGCACTCCTGATGCTCATTTTCTAGCGGAAGCACGGTACCGTGGGGCAAAAGTAATTTCTTTGAGTCCTGACTATGCTGAATCAACCAAATTTGCGGATGATTGGTTAAGTGTGAAACAAGGTACTGATGGTGCTGTTGCTATGGCTATGGGCCATGTCATCTTGAATGAATTCTATGTGCAAAATCAAGTAAATTATTTCTCTAATTATGTGAAGAAATACACAGACTTTCCTTTTCTCGTAACATTAAAGAAACAAGATGAGGGGTATATTGCCGACCGATTTTTAAATGCCAACGATATTGGCAGATCCACTAAAAATGGTGAATGGAAGCCTGTTCTCATGAATGATAGGTCACAAAAAATTGCTGTTCCAAATGGCACAATGGGTTCTCGCTGGGAAAACAACAGAAAATGGAATTTACACCTACAGGATGAGGATTCCAATGAAGTGATCGATCCTAGACTTTCATTACTTGGTATAGAAGAAAAATGTGTAAAGTTATTTATCCCTTACTTTGGTGAAGGTGACACAAATGCTATGGAGCGCGTCGTCCCCATTCAAAAGATAAAGCATGACGGAGAAATCATTTATTACACCACTGTCTATGATTTAATGCTGGCTAACTATGGAATCGACCGAGGAATTGGTGGGATGGTTGCAAAAAGTTACGATGATGATGTGCCCTTTACTCCAAAATGGCAAGAAAAGATTACTGGTGTGAAAAGTGAGCAAATCATTAAGATTGCCCGTGAGTTTGCACAAAATGCGATTGATACGAACGGAAGATCAATGATCATTGTCGGCGCTGGAATAAACCATTGGTTTCATTCTGATACAATTTATCGAGCTGTTTTAAATCTCGTTCTTCTCGTTGGAGCAGAAGGAGTTAACGGTGGAGGTTGGGCCCATTATGTAGGTCAAGAAAAATTGCGTCCTGTTGAAGGCTGGCAAACTATTGCTATGGCACGTGATTGGCAAGGACCACCTAGATTACAGAATGGTACTTCCTTCTTTTACTTTGCTACCGACCAGTGGCGCTATGAAGATATACCAGTTTCAACCCAAGTATCACCTGTATATGGGAAGCCAAGATATGAGCATAACGCTGATTATAATGTAATGGCAGCAAGACTAGGCTGGCTCCCTTCGTATCCAACCTTCAATGCAAATAGTTTGGAACTGTTTAAGCAAGCAAAACATGCAGGGAGTCATACAGGATCTGAAATTGCGCAATATATCGCCAAACAATTAAAGGATCGAAAATTACAATTTTCTATTGAAGATCCAGATAATGAAGTGAATTTTCCCCGCAATTTAATTGTATGGCGTGCCAATTTAATCTCAAGTTCGGGAAAAGGACATGAATATTTTTTAAAGCACTTATTAGGTGCAACAAATGGTCTATTAAATGATGATTCAGATAGTATTAGGCCAGAAGAAATTCATTGGCGCGATCAAGCACCTGAAGGAAAACTAGACTTGCTGATCAATTTAGATTTTCGAATGGCTGGAACTGCACTTTATTCTGATGTAGTCCTGCCGGCATCAACATGGTATGAAAAACATGATTTGAGCAGTACAGACATGCATCCCTTCGTTCATCCGTTTAATCCGGCAATCTCCTCACCTTGGGAGGCAAAATCGGATTGGGATATTTTTAATAGACTTGCAATGGCAGTTTCTAAGCTTGCTAAAGATATTGATTTAGAGCCTCTTAATGATATCGTTGCTACTCCATTGCAGCACGATACTCAACAAGAACTAGCACAGCCATTAGGAAAAATAAAAGATTGGTCAAAGGATGAATGCGAACCAATACCAGGCAAAACGATGCCACAAATTCATGTGGTTGAACGAGATTTTCGTCTCATCCATGAAAAAATGAAAGCTCTTGGTCCAAATGTTAAAAATCAACCAATGGGTACAAAAGGAATTTCCTGGTCTGTTGAAGATGTATACGAAAAGTTAAAAAAAGTTAATGGAACCATTAAGGATGGCATTGGAGATGAATGTCCAGATATTAGCAATGCTTTTAAAGCTTCTGAAGCTGTTCTCATGCTCTCCTCTACCACAAACGGAAAGCTTGCAGTGAGAGCATGGGAATCTTTAGAAAAGCAAACGGATTTACATTTACGTGATTTAGCAGAAGAGCGTGAGGAGGAATGCTTTAATTTTGAACAAATTACAGCTCAACCGAAAACTGTCATCACCTCACCCGCTTTTAGCGGATCTGAAAAAGGTGGCAGACGTTACTCACCATTTACGACTAATATTGAAAGATTGATTCCTTTTAGGACGATTACGGGTAGACAATCCTTCTATATTGACCATGAAATGATGAGCGAATTCGGAGAAAACCTAGCTACGTTTAAACCAATTTTGCAACATCAACCATTTACAGATAAACGTCCATCAGTTAAAGGAAAAGAAATTACATTAAATTATTTAACACCACATAATAAATGGTCTGTTCATAGTATGTATTTCGATTCCCAACCAATGTTAACACTCTTCCGTGGTGGACCTACTGTTTGGATGAACAAGGACGATGCAGATGATGCGGAAATTGGAGATAACGATTGGATCGAATGCTTTAATCGAAATGGAGTAGTTGTTGCACGTGCCGTTGTCTCACATCGTATTCCACGAGGGATGGCTTTTATGCATCATGCACAGGATCGGCATATTAATGTTCCTGGTACAAAGCTAACCCAAAATCGAGGTGGTACACATAATAGCCCTACGAAAATTCATGTTAAGCCTACACATATGATTGGCGGGTATGCTCAGCTTAGTTATGGATTTAATTACTATGGACCAACTGGTAACCAAAGGGATTTAAATGTAGTTATTCGCAAGTTAGAGGAGGTTGATTGGCTTGAAGATTAAAGCTCAAATCGGAATGGTCATGAATTTAGATAAATGTATTGGTTGCCATACTTGTAGTGTAACATGTAAAAACACCTGGACAAACCGTCCAGGTGCAGAATACATGTATTTCAATAACGTAGAAACAAAGCCGGGTATTGGCTATCCCAAAAAGTGGGAAGATCAGGAAAAATACAAAGGTGGATGGGAGAAAAGAAATGGAAAACTTCAGTTAAAATCAGGAACAAAATTCAATCGTTTAACGCATCTTTTTTATAATCCTTATCAGCCTACGATTGATGACTATTATGAGCCTTGGAGCTATGATTATGAAACATTAACTAATAGCCCTCAAAAAAAACATCAGCCGGTTGCACGTCCAAAATCTAATCTTTCAGGTGAATACATGGAAATATTATGGGGGCCCAATTGGGAAGATGATTTAGCTGGGGCACATATTACTGCTCATGAGGATCCAAATGTACAAAACATGGAAGAAAAAATAAAAACAGAATTTGAAGATGTATTTATGATGTACTTACCTAGAATTTGTGAGCACTGTCTGAATCCTGCATGTGTGTCTTCCTGCCCTTCTGGTGCTATGTACAAAAGAGATGAAGATGGAATTGTTCTTGTTGACCAAAACGCTTGTAGAGCTTGGAGACATTGCGTCAGCTCATGTCCATATAAAAAGGTGTATTTTAACTGGCAGACGAATAAGGCGGAAAAGTGTACCCTCTGTTTTCCGAGATTAGAAGCTGGATTGCCAACGATTTGCTCAGAAACATGTGTTGGGAGAATTCGCTATTTAGGTATTATGCTTTATGATGCCGATCGTGTAAAAGAAGCTGCTTCAGAAGAGAACATACATGATTTATATCAATCACATTTAGATATTTTTCTAGATCCAAATGATCCTGAGATTATTAAACAAGCAAAAGCAGAAGGAATTCCTGAAGATTGGCTGGAAGCTGCCCAAAAATCTCCTTTATATAAAATGATCATTGAATGGAAAATTGCCCTTCCCCTTCATCCGGAATATCGTACTTTACCTATGGTTTGGTATATTCCTCCGCTAAGTCCAATCATGAATACCATTGAAGGAGTTGGCAGCAATATAGATGCAGATGAGATTTTTCCTGCGATAGATAATATGAGAATACCTATCGAATACTTAGCCAATCTGTTGACTGCAGGCGAACAAACACATATTCGAAATGCACTCAAAAAGATGGCCGTCATGCGGACATATATGAGAGCAGTCCAAACAAATAAACCACCAAATTCAACATTACTGAATGAAATCAATCTAACTAAACAACAAGTGGAAGATATGTATCGACTTCTAGCAATTGCCAAATTCAATGACCGCTTTGTCATCCCACCATCCCATAAAGAAGATATTTCAAATCTTTATATGGATCAAGGATCATGTGGACTTGACTTTGCTGGTGGCCCCGGTAAATGTATAACATTATAAATTTTTATTTAATAAAGGAGGTATGCTAGATGGATGCACAACTAAAAAAAATATTTCATATCTCCTCCTTCCTTCTCACCTACCCAGATCGGCACTGGTGGGACGGCCTAGAGGATTGTAAAAATGAAATTAATACTTTAGATGATCATCAGGATGCAAAAGAGCTATTCTTACAATTTTTTAGTCAATTAGAACAAATTGAACCGATAAAATGGATTGAGTCCTATGTATATTTAATTGATTTTGGGAGAAACACAAATTTCTACTTAACTCATGGGAACGACGGACAACAACGTGAGAGAGGAATAGAATTACTAGCTTTAAAAAATTTATATAGTAATGCGGGATTTGTTGTAACTGATCAGGAGTTACCGGATTATGTCCCTCTTATCCTTGAATTTTTATCATTTGCACAGAATGATTATGTCCTGCCGATCATAGAAAAATTTAAAGCTAATTTTCTTCAGCTAGAGAAGCAGTTTATTGAAAAAAAACATGGTTACCAACTGATATTTAAAATTATTAATCTTTCAATCCAGAAATTTGAAGATGACTGAGGGGAGCTGCCTAAACTATGATTCATCAGTTTTTATGGGTTATCTATCCGTATCTTGTACTTATCGTATTTATAGGTGGTGTGATTTTTCGTTATCAGCATGATCAATTTGGTTGGACAACGAAATCTAGCGAAATGCTAGAGAAAAAGAAGCTTGCGTACGGAAGTAGCTTTTTTCACTGGGGGTTAATTTTTGTTTTTGGTGGCCATGTGATGGGCATTCTTATTCCGGAACCAGTATATACAGGACTTGGCATTAGTGAGCACCTGTACCATAAAATTGCTATTGGTTTTGGAGTTCCTGCTGGAATTATATCTTTAATTGGGCTCGTGATTCTATTTTATCGAAGGATTTCCCTCAAAAGGATTCGATATACTAGCTCAGTCAGTGACATTTTAACATTAGTTTTTTTGTTAATCGTTATGTTAACAGGACTTTCAGCAACATTATTTAATATTACACCAGAGGGCTTTGATTATCGTAAAACAATCAGTCCCTGGTTTAGAGGTCTATTTTACTTCCAACCTAATCCATTACTAATGGAAACTGTCCCACTATGGTTTAAAATGCATATTCTTTCCGCATTTTCAATGTTAGCTGTATTTCCATTTACTCGTCTAGTACACGCATTCAGTATGCCATTGAAATACTTACGCCGAAGTTATGTCATTTACAGAAAACGCGGTAAGAAAATGGATGAACATTTATGAAAATCTCCATTATAAAAGGTTATAGCTAGTAGGAGAATTCCCCTACTAGCTATAACCTTTTTTCTCTACATTCTTTTTTGATTAATCTTTTTGATTATAACAGTTAAAATAAGCAAAAAGGCAAATATGACAAAATAAAGGCCCCAATTTTTCGAAGGTGAGGTGATTTGTTTTTCAGTAACTTCTGGTTTAGTTTCTGCTGCTTTTACTTTCATGGGAGTTAGCTTTAATGTATCTAAAGTGTCCCCCGAACGATCAGAGATTTGAAGCATACCATCATCTAAAATATCTTCAGAAACAGTTCCATTTAACGGCTTTGTATATTCAATATCTTTTGGAGCTTCAAATATTTCCTCACCCACTTTAAATGTAACCCCTTTAGCTAAAGTAGATGTTTCAAAATGATTAAAACCATAATCTAGAAGTTTTTTTGTATCATTATAGGCATCATTTTTGGATTTTGCATTCATAATGATGACAGTCAGATGAATTTTATCATTTTCAGCAGTTGTAGCTAATGTTTGACCAGATTGATCAACATAGCCAGTTTTACCGCCTGTCACCTCTTTATACTCAATTTCACCTTTTAAAATTAAATGATGTGTGAATAAAGTTGTCTGCCATCCTTCACCATTCCACTCTAATTCCTTTGTACCGAAAATTTGTTTGAAAATATCGTTTTTTATTGCATAATTCGTAATCTTAGCAAGATCATATGCGGTCGTATAATGATTTTCATCAAAAAGACCGTGTGGATTAACAAAATTCGTGGCTGAAACACCGATCTTATCAACTAGATACTGATTTAACTGAGAGGCGAATTTTGGAATACTTCCATTCATGTATTCTGCTATTGCTACTCCAGCATCATTTCCAGAGTTTATTAAGAGACCCTGTAATAAATGTTTCAATGTCACTTTTTCACCTGCTACTAAATAAACACGTGTACCATCGGTATCTTCAACGTTTTTACTAATTGTCACCGTATCATTCAAATTCCCATTTTCAATGGCATATATAGCGGTAGCAATTTTTGTTAAACTGGCTGGATACAAACGCTTAAATGCATTTTTTTCATACAATACCTTTCCAGTTGTACTATCTACTAAGACTGCAGATTCACTTGCTAAATTTAATATTGGTTTTTCTGAAGCATGTACTTTATATAAAAAATTAAATGACAATACAATCACAAAAGCAAATAACCAAATTTTCTTCAAACTTCGACACATCCATTTTACAAAATTCATCAAAATTATTTTATCAGATAATATGAAACATTTTCATTAATTTAAAGAAAATGTAATCAAATTGAAATACAGTCCAAATAAATAAGCGACTCTCAAGCTGTCACCCTCCTCGTGCATGTCGAATAAGATATACAAGCAAAAAGGAGGAAACAAATTGAATAATAAAAATGAATTTTTAAATTGGAAGTTCATTCTGCCCCTATTCATTGGACTTCTCCTAATTATTCTTGTCCCTTTATATTATAATTACAATAAAGAGGATCAGAAAAAATTAGATAATCAAAGCAGTCAAGAAAATAAAAAACAGGAAAATGCTCCAAAATACTTATGGGGAGTGGATTCTGCTAGTAAAGCAACAAAGGAAATGTACAAATGTGTGAATGAGAATTTTGGAAAACCAAAAGTATGGGGGAGATATATTGGAACCAATGAAGAGGTTTCAACAGGTTTAACCCAACAAGAAATTAAACTACTTCATGAAAAAAAGGTAAAAATCCTGTTAATTTATAATCACTTTTCAAATGCTACAACCCAAAAAGCTGGACAGCAAGAGGCAAAAAAAGCGATTAAATATGCTAAAGAGTTGCGAGTTCCGAAGGATACCTTACTATTTGCTGACATAGAACCCAACTATCCAGTTGATTCAGCCTTTATTAAGGGATGGGTTGAAACATTGAATAAATCCGATTATCTTCCTGGAATCTATGGAGTTTTTGATAAAAATCAAAAATTATTTAGTGCATTTAATAAAGCAGGAAACGATGTGAAAGAAAAAGCAATCATTTGGTCTGCAGCACCAAATATAAACATTACCTCGAAAGAAAAAGCTCCTAAATATAACCCTTCCGGCCCTAAAGAATCAAAAATACTTGGATGGCAATATGGGATCGATGCGAAAAAATGTAATATTGACACTAATTTATTCAAAGAGGAAATTGAAAAAAATTTATGGTAAACCAACAAATTAGGTGTTTAAGGGAAGCTATTCCCCTTAAACACCTAAAAATAATTACAATTATGCAATGCTTTTATAAAGTAATTTTTTTAGTATAGGAAATAATACATTAGGTAATTCTTCAATATTGGACACTAAAATACTGAAATTCCCATATATATCATGTAAAATCTTTTTTTGACTTTCTTCAATTTCTGAATTGGACAAAAAGATATTAATCACGTCTATTCCCTTTTTCCTTGCTTGTAAAACTGCTTCATGAGTGTCCACAATCCCATTTTGTTCATATCCAAACGCTGCCGGCTCCCCATCAGAAAATACTAATAAGAACTTTTGATTTTCAAATCTAGTCATTAAGCGATCGGTCATAAGACGGATTGCATAGCCATCCCTATTATCTTCCTCTGGTTGAAGTTGCATAATTTCTGGACCGGATAGATTTCGTAATGATGTTGAAAATTCAATGACAGGTTTAAAATAATTTGGCTGCTTTTCCTTTGTTGCATCATTCGTATCTTCCCAAAATCCAATAACCTCATGTGCAACATTTACAGATTTTAAAGCTTCATGAAATAGTGTAATGCCGAGCTTCGTTTGCTCCATTTTGTCATACATAGAAGCAGAACAATCTACTAATAGTGAAAAGACCGCATCAATTTCACTTGAAGGTTCCTGTTTCTTATAAAATAGTCTCGGATTTTCGTCTGTGAAAAATGGCAACAGTTTCTTACGTAATCTTCCAAAATGTAAATCCGTTCGTGGTGATATTTTTTTATGTTCCAATGTCTTTTCAATAATCTTTTTCAATTTCTTTTGATAATTACTGATCGTTGACTTGAACTCGCGATACTGTTTCTCTTCTTCATACGTAGGTTTTTCTGGGCTTAAAAAAATAGGATAAGCAAAAAGGTTTTCTTTACCATATTTTTTTTCAATCCCTTGATTGCTTCTTTGCTTATGTTCTTGCACTTCTAAATTTGAATAATCATTTTTATTTGTTTTTTGTACTGAACCTTGAACAACAGCAAGTGCTTGATCACCTGCCTCACCTTCTCTTACCCCTTCGCCTAATAAATCAGTACCTGAACCTTGGTCCAAATCAAATTGCAAGAAGCTTTTACTTAAATCACTTGTTTCTCGGTGCCATGTACGAAACTCTTCTTCAAATACTTCCTCATCCCCCTCTGATTTTTTATCAATTACATCATTATTTTGAAGGGGATCCTTTCTTTTTAAGTCGTCAAAAGTTGGGTCATGAACAATCTCATCATATTTTTTATCAGGAAGATGGAAATACTCATTTAACATGTCCTGATCTAAAATATCCTCCAATGTTTCTGTTAATTCTAAACAAAGCTTTACGGTATCTTTTGTTGATTTTGTTTCGTAAAATTTAGTGATTGTATTTTTAATGTATGGCATCACCAAATTAATCTCTTCATTGTATTTAGGTATGTTTTCATTAGGAGAATCTGAAGTTAATAAGAGAAAAATATTATTAAATAAAGCATCTGTATAAATACTTTTGACAAGATTCACTTTTAATTGTGATTCAAAATATTTGCGATAGACAAATATTCTATCCTTAAAAGCTGATTTTGTTCCTGGACGTTTCCGTTTAATTATTTCTTCTAGTCTTAAATCCTCAGTTATCATAAATAATTGCTTTGCAAAACTCTTTAATGAAGTAGTAGATAGTTTTTGAAGTAAATAGTAAATATCCTCTTCATTTGTAAATGAATAGTTGCCTATCGCTCGTAAATAAACATCACTCTTTAGTCCATTTATCATTATGTTTTTGGGACGATGGTTCCAAAAATGGCGTACATATATTTTTTTTGACATTCGATCTAAATAAGAATGCACACCAAACTCTACTTCATAATCAAGGTTTTTCGTTAAAGTAGTAACTAAATCAGCTAATTCCATAACAATCATTGAATCAATTTTTTCATCATTGAATTGAATAAATCGTTGCATGCGATTGCCCCCTATTCAAACAATGTTTCGGCAATATTACGAATCGCTGCTTTTTCACGTTCATCCTCTAATTTATCTATGATCCCTCTTTGGATGGCCCTTAATGGAGGTAAATAGATGGAAAGATCACAAGTATCAATGAGAGCTCTAATCGAGGCTGCTTCTTCAGAAATTTTCCCCATTTCGGCTTGAACAATTAAATCACTAGATAACTGTACAAAGCGATTAATTAATTTCTCGTCTTTTAACTGGCTTTGTGCATGTAATACCTTTTTCAAAATCTCCCCTTGAATATAAGGAACATCGATTACGATAAAGCGATTTTTCAGTGCCTCGTTTAAAGGAACTGTACCGACATATCCTTCATTAATTGCGGCAATAACACCAAAATGATTCTCAGCTGTAATGACTTCACCAGTAAACGGATTGGCAATCGTTCTGCGATAATCAAGTACTCCATTCAAGATAGGCAATGTTTCTGGCTTTGCCATATTAATTTCATCTATATATAGTATATATCCTTTTTTCATGGCCTCTATAACGGGGCCAGATACAAACTTTATTACGTTTTGTCCATTTTCCTGACCGATTGTTTTAAAACCTAAGAGACCTTCTGCATCTAAATCTACGGAACAGTTAATACTTTTCATAGGTTGTCCAAGGAGCAAAGAGAGTGTTTCGGCTAGCTTTGTTTTCCCAGAGCCCGTTGGGCCTTTCAATAGTATATTTTTTCCGAGTAGAATCGCGACGAGTGCATCCATTAAAATAGAATCATTAGAGGGGATATATCCTTCTTGTTCTATAAGCTTATTTTCATCATTTGCTTTAAAATAGTCTTTTCTTTTATTTAATCTATCTTTTATTTCATCAGGTAATGAGATCATATTATCTAACATATTGCAATTCCTTTCTATATCTTGCATACTAAGGAAATTATATTCCTACAATTGTATTTTAGGTTAATCATTCTATAATTGCAAAATCTAAAAGGAAATCAAAATAAATAATTACTGATTATGTTTCATATGGTAAAATTATATAAAGTGTTTGAAAAACGAAAAAATTTAAGGTATACTTTGCTTTTGAATGGAGTTTAAGGTGCGTGAATATATGGTAATGGAATATTTATTCAATCTCATATACGATCCTGTTATTTGCTCGTTCTATGTAAGTATTTTACTGACCATCGGACTAGCTTATATATGGAATCATTTCATTGTAAATCCCTATTCTTGTATAACAACGGAACCAACTGCTACAAGAATAACCAGTTCACAACAATGGCTTAGAGATTGTAAAATTATTCAAAATAACTTTATCTTATGGATAATTAAATGTATTAGAAGAAAGGAATCACCGAATGAGGATCCAGACCATCATTTATCCGTTACTCTTTTCTTAACATGAATTTATACTAGGAGGATATATGATGAAACGTTCTTTACAATACACCATATTATTAATTGGTTCAGTATTTCTACTCTCTGCTTGTGGAAATACAGCTCCAGGTACGAAGAAATCTGGTTTTTTTAATGACTATTTTGTTGAGCCTTTTTCAAAGGTCATTCATTTTACTGCTGATCTATTCGGTGGTAACTATGGAGTTGCGATTATTCTTATTACGATTCTAATTCGTTTAATCCTCATGCCTTTTATGATGAAAACGTTTAAAAAACAACAAATCATGAAGGTTAAAATGGAAAAATTAAAACCTGAAATGACAGCAATTCAAACAAAAATGAAACAAGCAAAAACAAAAGAAGAACAAATGAAATATCAACAAGAAATGATGGGGCTTTACAAAAAACATGATGTAAATCCATTAAATATGGGATGCTTACCTTTAATTATTCAAATGCCTATCTTAATGGCCTTCTATTATGCGATTAGAGGTTCAAAAGAAATCGCTACACATTCATTCCTTTGGTTTGATTTAGGTCATGTAGACATTCCAATGGCGATTATTGCTGGGATCATTTATTATTTCCAGTCAAAAGTTTCACTAATTGGTATGAGTGAAGATCAACAAAAGCAAATGAAAATTTTTGGTCTGATTTCACCTATTATGATTTTAATCATTTCTTTCAGTGCTCCTGCAGCACTTCCACTTTACTGGGCTGTCGGTGGTGCATTCTTAATTGGACAAACGTATTTGTCTAAACGCTTTTATCAAACACACCCAGTAGAACAAGAACAACCTAAAAAGGGAAAATAAGAAAAGCACCTGTTCTAATTAGGAACAGGTGCTTTTTGTTCATTGTTAACATACAAATACAATCCCCGATTCGGTTTTTGAATATTTACGTCGACCTTTTCTACTACCTTCATAAAGGTAGTCATGTTCGCAATTTTTAATCCTGACTTTTCCTCAATTTTCTTTTGTAAATCTGTACCTCTAATTGGTTCAGTTTCTTCTTTTAATATTTGAATGGCAACCTCACACATTTTACTCGTTTTACTTCTCCTAGAAGGACGTGACTTTCTTATTTTCAATGGTGGGCTGTCCATATGGAATATTTCTTTCTTTTCTCCTTTTGATTGTGGTGCTTCCATTGATTTAATCTGTATTATTTCTTCGTATTTATTCGTCTCTAATCTATCTTTTTCATCCAACTCTCGTAATTTTGTAAATAAACGCTCACGTTCTTCACGCAACTCTTTTAATAAGCGTATTTCCGTATTTTCTAATTGCTCAAGCCGGAGTTTAAGCGCCATCCTCTCATTGAACATATAATCCCCTCATTTTTATATGCATTTTTCAAATTAGACATCGTAACTTTTTTACTATTACCATTATAATATGTGATATTATAAATAAAAAGATAGAATTATGTGAATTTTATATTTATAAATCTACATTTTTCTACTTCCTTTTGTCGTCTTGATGAATAATTTGTAGAAATATATTTTAAATTTTTCGATAAATATAATTGAAAAAATCCTGTTAAACTAGTAGGATTATTTGTAAGCGTTGCCATTTTTTAATTCAAGTTTAACAACTACACCCAGGATATACCTCTAGTTAACTATGAATGCAATAAGGAGGGCTATTGAATGAGTCAAGTTTTAGCAGGTATTAATGAAAAGGTGGAAAAGTTCTTACAAGGAAAAAAGAAACTTTATATTAATGGAGAGTTTGTGGAAAGTGTCTCCGGTAAAACATTTGATACACCAAACCCTGCAACAGGTGAAGTTTTGGCAACCGTATATGAAGCAGGTGCAGAAGATATTGATCGTGCTGTAAAAGCTGCAAGGACAGCATTTGATCAAGGAAAATGGTCTAAAATGAGTGCCGCTGCACGTGGCAGACTCATGTATAAATTAGCAGATTTAATGGAAGAGAATAAAGAAGCATTAGCACAATTAGAAACATTAGATAATGGAAAACCGATCAATGAAACGATGAATGCTGATGTTCCATTAGCAATTGAACATATGAGATATTATGCTGGATGGACAAATAAAATTACTGGTCAAACTATTCCAGTTAGTGGTCCTTTCTTTAACTATACACGTCACGAAGCGGTGGGAGTCGTTGGTCAAATCATTCCTTGGAACTTCCCACTTCTAATGGCAATGTGGAAAATGGGTGCTGCACTCGCAACAGGCTGTACCATTGTATTGAAACCTGCCGAGCAAACACCATTGTCCGCCCTTTTCTTAGCTGAGCTTGCAGAAGAAGCTGGTTTTCCTGCAGGGGTCATTAATATAGTCCCTGGATTTGGTGAAACAGCCGGACAACCGCTTGTTGACCATCCACTCGTAGATAAAATTGCTTTCACAGGCTCAACTGTTGTTGGAAAATCTATTATGGAACGAGCAGCAAAGACACTGAAACGTGTCACATTAGAACTAGGTGGCAAGTCTCCTAATATTATTCTACCTGATGCTGATCTAAGGAAAGCCATTCCGGGTGCATTAAATGGAGTAATGTTTAACCAAGGCCAGGTATGCTGTGCGGGTTCACGTGTATTTATCCAAAAGAAAAGCTATGATAATGTGGTTGCCGATATGGTTTCACATGCAAAATCGATTAAACAAGGATTTGGTTTGGATTCAGAAACTCAAATGGGGCCACTTGTTTCAACCGAACAACAAAGTCGAGTTCTCAATTATATTGAAAAAGGTATCAACGAAGGGGCTGAACTACTTACTGGTGGCGGTAAACCACGAGAGGAAGGGTACTTTGTTGAACCAACAATATTTGCCGATGTCAACGATGAAATGACGATCGCGAAAGAGGAAATCTTTGGACCAGTTATTGCTGCATTACCATTTGATGACTTGGATGAAGTAATCAATCGTGCAAATAATAGTGAGTATGGTTTAGCTGCAGGTTTATGGACACGTGATGTTGCAAATGCACACTATATTGCAAACAAGCTTCGAGCTGGTACTGTATGGGTAAACTGCTATAATGTATTTGATGCAGCTTCCCCATTCGGTGGTTATAAACAATCTGGTATCGGTCGAGAAATGGGATCTTATGCATTAAACAATTATACCGAAGTGAAAAGTGTATGGCTGTCACTTAAATAAACATAAAAAAATAAGAGTCGAACCAGACTCTTATTTTTTTATGTTCTTCTTATGAATAAACATTTTTTTAGAGCTATCCATCCTTGGTACCCCTTATAGATAGCCCCCAAAAATTAATGATTATTTGATATTAGCTCTATAGATTGTTCACGTAAACGATATTTTTGTATTTTCCCAGAGGCTGTCATTGGATAACTATCCGTTATTTCTACAAATCGAGGTATTTTATGTCTAGCAATTTTGCCTTTACAATAATCTCTTACTTCTTCTATTGTAATGCTTTCTCCCTCTTTTGGAATAATCCATGCCATTACTTGTTCACCATATGTTTCGTCGGGAACACCGATTACTTGTACATCTAATACTTTCGGATGAGTATATAGAAATTCTTCTATTTCACGGGGATAAATATTTTCACCCCCTCTAATAATCATATCTTTCAATCTACCTGTAATTCTACAATAACCCTGTTCATCCATAACAGCTAAATCCCCTGTATGAAGCCAGCCCTCTTCATCAATTACCTCTTTAGTGGCTTCAGGATTCTTATAATACCCCTTCATTACATGATATCCTCTCGTACATAATTCACCCTGCTCCCCATTTTTTACAACTAGGTTGGTGCTCGGGTCGACTATTTTTACTTCTACATTAGGTAATGCACGTCCAACTGTTTCAACTCGTAGTTCAATAGGATCATTGGTACGGGTTTGTGTTATTACTGGTGAAGATTCTGTTTGCCCATAAGCAATTGTAATTTCTGAAGCACCCATGCGGTAAATTACACCTTTCATCACCTCTATCGGACAGTTCGATCCTGCCATTATCCCAGTTCTAAGACTAGAAAGATCATATTGATCGAAATCAGGCTGATTTAGCTCAGTAATAAACATGGTCGGAACTCCATGAAGTCCCGTGCATTTTTCATCCTGAACAGTTTGCAATACTTGTTTTGGATGGAACTCCTGGATAGGTACCATTGTGGCTCCTACAGAAACACATGCCATCGTTCCTAATACACATCCGAAGCAATGAAAAAATGGTACAGGTATACAAAGTCGATCCTCCTTAGTTAACCTCATACAGTTAGCAATATTGTAACCATTATTTACAATATTACTGTGAGTTAGCATCACCCCTTTTGGAAAACCAGTTGTACCTGATGTATACTGCATATTTATCACATCACTTGACTCAAGTGAATACAATCGCTCGTCTAATTCATGATCTGAAATATCTTCACCTAATTTTTTTATATCCTTCCAACTATATGTACCAGGGTAATAATTATCTCCTAAAACGATTACATTTTTAAGCATAGGTAATCGTTTACTATTTAGTGATCCCGGTTTTGCCTCTTTTAATTCAGGACAAATTTCATTGAGCATCTCTATATATGATGCGTCCCTGTAACTCTCCATCAAAATGATTGTTTTTGAGTCTGATTGGCGTAATAAATATTCCAATTCAGTTGTACGATAATTTGTATTCACAGTAACTAATATAGCTCCCATTTTTGCTGTTGCAAATTGTGCTGTGAGCCACTCAGGTGTATTTGTTGCCCATATAGCTAAATGATCCCCTTTATTTATTCCCAGTTTCATTAATCCCTTTGCAACGATACGGCATTCATCATTAAATTCCTTATACGACCACCTAAGGTTTCGATCTGCATATATAACTGCTTCATGATTTGGGTGTTTTTCTGCCTTTTGTTCAAGTAATTCACCTATTGTTACTGTCAATACTGACGACATGAATATAGCTCCCCCCTTTGAAATGACTGAATACGATTAATAGTTATTAATTTATCGTCTTAGTTATTCATTCATTACACATATATTATCACGTTTTTCTGAATATTCAAATACAAAATAAATGATTGCCCATCACTGGAAATATTTATTTATCTGAAAAATATAAGCAAAAAGAACTAAATTTATATAAAGTTAAAGATTTTAAGTCTTTAACCTTTTCATTTCACAGAAAAAGAGTTAAAATGATTAGAAAATATAGAAAACATTATATTCCACTAGGAGGTTTTGTCATGAAAATCATGAGTAACGAATTGTTGGTGGCAGCCTATCGAGACGCTGAAAAGAAAGGTCAAGATCGTGAGTGGATTAAACTATTAAAATCAGAAATTACGAAGAGGGGTTTAAACCCTTATAAAAATTAAATTTGAAAAAGAAGGGGTTGTCTCTAAATTGAGGCATCCCCTATTATATTTATTCCTCATATCTTGGTTTAGTTGGATCACATTCAGGAAGTTTAATATTTGTTGATTCAGCTAATTTTGTCAAATAGTAGCATTCCTCACGAAACATATGATCAGCCATTAATACTGGAAATGTTCCAAGTAATTGATCAGATAAATCCAACTCAAATATTTCATTTAAAAAGAATTGAAACATTTCCATCTCTATTTGGACATCTGAATTAAATCGCTTCAATGCTGGAAAACTTTCTTCTTGTGTTCGCAAATACCCTGTTAGCTCTACTGCTTTTAAATAAAATTGCTCAAAATGTTTAACGAATTCGGCACTTGACTTCTTTATTCTTTTTTCTGTCGCATCCATCTCATCGTTAATTGCACCTGCATGCCCATAGGCATCTTGTAACCATAATAAATGGTGATGTAATTCATGAAAAATCGGAGGCTGTTCTCCAATTTTTAAAAAGCCCAAAATCCTCTCGTATTCTTCAAGCTCATTCACCATATGATTTAGAAAACTGGGTGATAAATGAATACTAATTTTACTAACTAAATGTCTCTTAATCAATTCTAACTTGAAATTTTTTAGTTTCACTACATACGGTTCTACATCATTCGCTAAGTTAATTGCAGCTTCATCACTTTGTAAATCTCTTGCTTCCTGTAAAAAGCTATCAAAAGCTTCCTTCAATTCTAATGCGATCTGTATGGACTGCTTTTCATTTTGACTTAAAGAAGATAATATAAAACGGGAATGGTCCCCAAGAATCTGTAGCCAAAATGTATGTTCAAATTTAGCATTTGTTAATAAAGAACTCATCACACTCACCTCCCATCCTATTTTTATTCATACATAAGCTTGACTTATGATTATGTATAAAAGAAAAGCTGTTTTCATAAAATTTGTTGCTTTTGTAAAAGTCCAACTGCCGGCTTTTCCATCCAATAAAGGATTCAGCGATTCTTATGGAGTTTGCAGCTCTTTTTTCAGTGAAATGAAAAGATATAGTGGACTGCAGCCGATAGTTATTCGTGAAAACTTTACTTAAATAGGAGCAATGGTTGAGAAAAGAGCATTGGGAAAAGAGCCAAAAGAAAAACCTTTCTCTTTTAAAAGAGAAAGGTTTTAGCAAATTATGCTTCAAGCAATAAATCCTCAGGATTTTCAAGAAGTTTCTTAACTGTCACTAAGAATCCAACAGCTTCAGCACCGTCAATTACTCTATGATCATAAGATAAAGCTACATACATCATAGGACGAATTTCAATATTATCCCCTACAGCAACTGGTCGCTTTTGAATTGTATGCATACCTAAAATCCCCACTTGTGTTCCATTGATAATAGGTGTTGAGAAAAGTGAACCAAATGTTCCACCATTAGTTATGGTAAATGTTCCGCCTTGTAAATCGCCTAAAGATAATTTATTTTCTCGTGCTTTCTTAGCAAAACCAGCGATATCAGCTTCAATTTCAGCGAAGTTTTTACGGTCACTGTCACGAACAACTGGTACTACAAGACCTTCATCAGTAGAAACTGCAATACCAATATCATAGTATTTTTTCACAATTAATTCATTGCCTTGAATTTCAGAGTTAACTGCCGGATATTTTTTCAAGGCAGCAACAACTGCTTTCGTAAAGAAAGACATGAAACCAAGTCGTGTACCATCATGTTCCTCTTGGAATTTATCTTTTTTACGCTTACGTAGCTCCATAACAGCAGTCATATCGATTTCATTAAATGTAGTTAACATTGCTGTATTTTGTTTCACTTCAAGTAAACGTTTAGCAATCGTTTGACGACGACGGGACATGCGAACAATTTCAACTGGTTTTCCATCTTCTTGAGAGACAGGTGCTGATGGTGCTGATTTTGAAGCTTGCACCTCCTGTTTCGGTTGAGTAGTATGTGCATTTACATCTTGTACACGTACACGTCCCATAGGATCGACAGGACTTACTGCAGATAAATCAATCCCTTTTTCACGAGCAAGTTTACGTGCAGCAGGAGATGCTATTGGGCGATCCTTTTTATCAGTTTCAGGAGTAGACTGTGGTTGAGCAGCTACTTTCTCCTCTTGCTTAGGTGCTTCAGTTTTTTCTGTATTAGCTGGAGCAGATGCTTCTCCTCCTTCAGAAACTACTGCAATAACTTGTCCAACTTGAACAGTATCACCTTCTTCAGCCTTAAGTTCTTGGATAACCCCAGCTTCTTCAGAGATTACTTCAACATTGACTTTATCTGTCTCTAATTCGACAATGTATTCTCCTTTTTCAACGCGATCTCCAGGTTGTTTTAACCATTGAGCAATTGTTCCTTCTGTAATTGATTCCGCTAATTCTGGTACTTTGATTTCAGCCACTATGTTGTCCTCCCTTAATATGAATCACTTTTTCTTTATATAATATAATTATTTCGTTAATGCCTCATTTAAGATTCGAGCTTGTTCTTTCTTATGAACAATTGGATCTCCTTCAGATGGGCTAGAACGTCTTGGACGACCTACATATTTAACATCTACTCCATTTGGTGCGAGTTCACGTAAATAAGGATCAGCGAAAGTCCATCCACCCATATTTTGCGGCTCTTCTTGAACCCAGACAAGTTCTTTCAAATTACTATATTTATTAATAATCTCTGTAATTTCTTTTTCAGGGAATGGGTACAATTCTTCAACTCTTAAAATATGAACCCAATCTAACTGTTCATCCTTAATGCGTTCTTCGAAATCAATAGCGATTTTTCCACTACATAAAATAATACGTTCTACTTTTTTAACTTCTGCTCCTAATCCCTTTTGCTCCAATACAGGTTTAAATTCTCCAGTTGTTAGTTCGCTTCCATCTACTGAAGATAACGGATGACGAAGCAGACTCTTAGGAGTGACTAACACTAATGGACGTACTTCTTCTTTTTGTAGCATTGCACTTTGACGACGTAATATATGAAAATATTGAGCTGATGTAGAAAGGTTTGCCACAGTCCAGTTATTTTCAGCCGCTAACTGTAAGAAACGTTCCAATCTTGCACTTGAATGTTCCGGTCCTTGGCCTTCGTATCCATGTGGTAATAACATAACTAAACCAGATTTTTGTCCCCATTTTGCACGACCCGCAGAAATAAACTGGTCAAACATAACTTGGGCCATATTAGCAAAATCGCCAAATTGTGCTTCCCAGATAACAAGTGTTTCTGGAGAAAATACATTGTAACCGTATTCGTAGCCAACAACAGCTGATTCTGTAAGTGGACTGTTATAAACAACGAATGAAGCATTCGCATCTTTTAAATGATGTAAAGGAATATATTCATTTCCATTTTTTTCATCATGTAGAACTAAATTACGGTGTGCAAATGTTCCACGCTGGGAATCCTGACCTGTAAAACGAATCGGGGTTCCATCTTTAATGATTGATGCAAAAGCAAGGGATTCTGCATGTGCCCAGTCTATTTTTCCATCGCCATCAAACACATTTTCTCGACGTTTTAGAATTCTAGCTAATTTCTTAAATGCATTAAAATCTTCTGGCCAATTTAATAGTTCAGAATTAATTTCACGTAATTCCTTTTCATTGACTGCTGTTTCAACCTTAGGGAATCCTTTTGCAACAATTTCTGGTGGATTCATCACTGTATCTGGATCTTCTTCTTTTTTAGGCACACGATCATAAGCGGCTTGAAGCTTAGTTTGAATGTCTTGTTCAATCGTTTTCACTTCTTCATTCGAAATGATACCTTCAGCCATCAACTTGTTCGCATATAGTTCTCTGACAGTTGGATGCTTATGAACAATGTTATACATTAAAGGATTTGTCACCATAGGTTCATCCATTTCATTATGACCAAATCGACGGTAGCCTACTAAATCAATTAGGAAGTCTTTATGGAATCTATTACGATATTCATAAGCTAAAGTTGCTGCAGCTAGAACAGCTTCAGGATCATCGGCATTCACATGAATAATCGGTATTTCAAAACCTTTAGCTGTATCTGAAGCATATTTTGTCGAACGAGAATCATAGCTTTCCGTTGTGAATCCTATCATATTATTAGCAATAATATGGATAGAACCACCAGTATGAAAGCCCTTTAGACCACTCATATTTAAAGTTTCTGCCACAATACCTTGACCAGGGAATGCAGCATCACCATGTACTAATATTGCATACGAACTGTCTGTATCTTGAGTTGGATAACCAGCAACATTTCTTTGTTCTTGTGCCGCTCTTGTATATCCTTCAACAATTGGACTCGCCACTTCTAGGTGACTAGGGTTATTTGCTAATACAATTCGGGTTGTTGTTGTATTTTCGTCTGTTACACGTCGATCTGCACCAAGATGATATTTCACATCCCCTGTCCAGCCATAAGTGATCCCTATGGAGCCTTCGGATGGGATTAAATCTTTATTTGGTGCATGCTGAAATTCCGCGAAAATGAGTTCATACGGTTTTTCTAAAATATGAGCTAATACATTTAAGCGGCCTCTATGTGCCATTCCTATATTTACAGTCCTTGCACCTGTCTTAACAGATGAATGAATGATTTGATCCATTAATGGTACTAAGGAATCAAGCCCTTCAATTGAGAATCTTTTCTGTCCTACAAAAGTTCTATGGATAAACTTCTCAAAACCTTCAACTTCTGACAGACGTTTTAATATTGCTATCTTTTGCTCTTTTGTTAGTTCTGGCAGTAAGCCTCCAGATTCAACTGTACGCTGTAACCAATTCTTTTCTTCCAAATCATGTACTTGATAAAACTCAAATGCCAATTTCTTTGTGTATACAGATTTCAAATGATTAATGGCATCTAAACCATTTTTCACTGTAGCCGGGGCATCAGGACAAATAAAAGATGCTGGTATATTTTTTAAGTCTTCCTCGGTTAAATCGAATTCTGACAATTCAATCCTTCGAGTATCCTTTTTACGATCATTTAATGGATTAATATCCGCTGCAAGATGTCCATATGTACGGATATTATCCGCCAATTTAACAGCTGCAACCATTTTACTAAATACTGTTGGGTTTGTTGGCAATTGGAATGAAATATCTGCCTGCCCATGAGTCGTTAAGCCTTCTTCAGAAACAGTAGGTGATCCCCACTCCTCAAAAAGAACTTTCATTTCCGGATCTACACTCTCCGGATCATTTACGAATTGTTCGTAAACTTCCATCACATAACCAAGGTTTGGACCAGAAAAACTTTCCCAAAAACCTTTTGATGCTTGTCGTTTCATCTCAAAAAACCTCCAGCTATTAAGCCTAATATTATTGATAGAAAAGATTAGAAAAAATAAATATATGTAATTAAAAACAAAAAACCAAAAACGCTTACAGACATCATTCTATCACTGTAATCTAATAATATAAAGGATAAAAAACAATTTTTTCAAAATTAATATGAATGCCCATTCAATCGAGTTACTGCTCGTTTAAAATCACATATTTCTGCTTTAATACAGGTTGTTATAAACTATTTTCGGGTTATTGAATTCTGAATATTCTATTAATAATTGTACTGCTATTTCTATTTTAGAATTACCATTTTGGATACCACTCATACTACCATTCTAGAAGATTTAAAGTTCAAGCTTGAGACTGATACTTATGTGTTATTTGCCCTGTCCTTTAATAACAATACCATCCGATTTGCATACATTATTATATAGTTCATTTGCTCAGGAGGTACAAATTATGTTTCCTTGGAATATGTTTCCCTTTAACAACAAAAATAACTTTATGAAACAAATGAATTCTCAAGATATTGAAAAACAAGTTCAAAACATGATTTCACAATTTATGCCTGAGCAATGGAAGGATATGTTTAATCACGAGGATATGATAAAACGTGCAGCATCAATGTTTCAGAATGGAGGGCAACCCCAATCAAATCAAGCATCGGAGAATACTCAACAAGATCAGCCGCAGCCTTCTGCAAGCCCAGCAATTGATGTAAGTGTTTTTGAAACCTTTGATGACATTTATGTAAGATTGCCTATAAAAAATGAATCTTGGTTGAAGCAAGTGAAAATTTACCATACTTCCAACCAAGCAATTATAGAAAATATACCTGAAATGGGCCAAAGACATGTGATAACCTTACCTACTTTAATTAAGAAAAAAGGAACTATCGCACAATATAAAGATGAAATGTTAGAAATTAAAATGACAAAATCTGCTGATATGCAGTATACGGAAGTAGACGTAGCGGAGAAATTATAATTTGAGCAGCAATTACAATGGACACCCTTTTTGGTATCACCAGCAACTGAATGAAAAATAGATGATAAAGAAAGAGCTATCTGAAAATCTCTTATCAGATAGCATCTTTAATCACTGGCAATGAAAAAGTTATACTTGTTCCTTTACCAAGCTCACTTGTTGCGCGTATATCTCCCTCATAGCTTTCTACTAATTGTTTAGCAATTGAAAGCCCTAAACCATTTCCACCCTTTGCTCGGCTTCTAGCTTTATCGACACGATAAAAACGATGGAAAATCTTTGACAAATCTTCTTCTGGAATACCTAAACCATAATCTCGTACAGTGATTCTGATCTTTTCATGATCCTCTTCAATAGATACATCGACCTTTTGAATTTCATCAGAGTATTTAACGGCATTATCCAATAAAATTATCATTATTTGTTCAAAGTGATTTTCACTAATTTGTACAGTAGAATTTTTCAATTTATGTTCAATCAGTTCAAATGTAAAGTTTTCATGTATGACTTCAAAGTTTTTAATAATTCGGGATAAGGTTTTTATTAATAATGTGCTATGATCCCTAGTTTTAATTTCAATTTGTTCTGCTCTAGATAAATCTAATAATTCCTGGACAAGATTTTTCATTCGATCTAACTCTTGGATTGATGCATGTAATGATTCATCTAAAATACTCGGATCTTTTTTCCCCCAACGGTTTAACAATTTCAAATGTCCTTCCATGATTTGAACGGGGGTTCGTAGCTCATGGGAAGCATCTTCGACAAAACGTTTCTGTTGATTAAATGACAGTTCAATTTGATCCATCATTTCATTAAAAATAAGGGCTAACTCTCCCATTTCATCTTTTGAATTACTTGGCTCCATCCTTTCATGAAAGCCTTTTTTACGTATTTTTTTCATCGTTGTAGAAAACTTCTGCAAAGGCTTTAAAAAGCCTTTGGCCATTAAAAATCCTATTAAACCACTTAATAAAAGCGCAATCCCGCCAAATATACTCATGATAAAAAAAAGACTACCCATCATTTGATGGTATCTTGTTAAAGGTTGAACAATTGCAACATAGCCTGAAAATCCATTAAAGCGCACAGGTGCACGACCTAAGTAAATTTTTTTATGCTTTGTAGTATACAGCTCCACGGTTTTATTACTAACAGGACTAAAAGGAATAACATATGTTGGTGTTTCTGGATTTTTAATAGTTACTTTATTTCCTTTGGCATCAAAAATCTGAATCGTTAAATCTTTTTCATAGATTTGATTCCTTATTTCTTCGTTATCTGCAAAATTACCACCCTGCTTTACAAAGATCGATATTTCATCCAATGCTTGGGAAATATTATTTTTTTCTTCATGAAGCATCCATTGACTAACTACATGATATTGAATAAAACTAAAAAAGAAAAATGCAAAAAAAATGGCCGCACTTGTTCCTATTGACCATTTTACCTTCAAGGATTGACCTCGATACCAATTTTTTATACGCTTCATTCACGCATCACATACCCTGTTCCTCGCACAGTTTGAATATAACTTTCTTCGCCAGGATTATCAATTTTATTTCGCAAATAACGAATATATACGTCTACGACATTCGTTTCAACTTCAGTTTCATAGCCCCATACTTTATTCAATAATACTTCTCTCGTCATCACAATATTTTTATTCTCTAATAAGGTCAAAAGCAAATCATATTCTCTTTTTGTCACATCGATAATTTTGTCATTCTTCTTTACGATACGACTTTCTTTCTCCACGAACAAATCACGAAAAGTATAAGAGGTAAGTTGGATTTTCGGATCATGTATTTCAATTCTTCTAAAAATCGAACGTAATCGAGCTAATAATTCTTCAATGGCAAAGGGCTTGACAATATAATCATCTGCTCCATGATCTAAGCCAGAAACACGATCTATCACACTATCACGTGCTGTTATCATTATAATTGGTGTATCTTTCTCCTGTCGTAATCTTCGACAAACTTCCATTCCATTTAAGCTAGGGAGCATTAAATCAAGTAAAACAACATCCCAATCTTCTTGAAGAGCCGATTGCAAACCTTCACGGCCATCATTAGCCACCTTTACCTCATAGCCTTCATATTTGAGTTCAAGTTCAATAAATCTTGCTAAATTCTTTTCATCTTCTATAATTAATATCCTTTTCATTTGAACACCTGCTTCATCTAACAAGTTTTCTTACTCTTCTTATTTTATACGAGTTTTAGAAAAAATTAAATCCATTACCGCATGGACTATTTCAACTGATTGAAAGGCAAATAACATAATCGCTGTTGCACTAAAAAATACGATGGGAATAAATCGTATCCACATAATGATGCGCCTCCTTTAAGATATACATATCATACAAAGCATAGATGAAAATCAGATGAGAAAAAGATAATAAAAAGAAAAAAAATAACCGGCTATATTAGCCGGAATTAAAGAAAGAACTTTATAATGAGTATAAAAAGAACTAACCATAGTAATGGGTAACAACTATGTAATGTCCCTTTAACGCAAAATCAATGGTACATAATAATTACTAAAGACTCATGAAAGAAAGATTAAAAATTCATGAGAAAATGTATTTTTCTCATCATTCAATATAAATATTGTTAAGAAAACGTTCATATTTTAGTATTTATCTATAAGTTGTTAAAATAACAATTTATGTATAATTAAGGTAAACAGATCAAGGAGGTTTGGAAAATGACATTACGAATAAGTAATCAAAGTTGGGTTTGGTTCGTTCTTTTAGCTACCTTGATATTGCTTGCGAATTTTTCACTATATAGGGTCGAATTCGCACAACCAATTACACCCATGATCACTATTAGTTCCTTTTTAGACTTTATTGTTACAATTCCCATACTAGCATATTTCCTTATTATTAGAAGACGCCTCTCCATTAAATATCTCTTTGCATTTATAGGTGCTGGGTATGTTGCTGCATGGCTTATTATTCCCGCAACTTATTTTCAAACATTATCCGCTGCAAAATACATTTTATTTGCTGTAGAAGGCGCTTTCATTATTTTTGAATTGGTTTTAATAGCATTATTATTAAAAAGACTACCTTTAGTTATAGACACATTTAAATCAGAAAAAGAGCGGATTCCTTTTTTTAAGGATCGATTAGAAAATTCCTTACTCACCCATTTTAAGCCTTCAAAATTTCTATATATTCTTATCTCAGAAATCTCCGTTTTTTATTATAGTTTGTTTGCATGGAAAAAAAGACCCAGTCATATACACTTCAAGGCATTTTCATACCATCAAAAGACAAGTACGATCGCATTAAATATCATGATCATACATGCTCTAATTATTGAATCTATAGGCTTTCACTTTTTATTACATCAGTGGAGTCCAATCATAGCAATAATCGCTCTTGTGATTAATATATACGGTTTATTCATGTTGCTTGCCGAAATACAAGCAGTTAGATTATGCCCTTATTTGTTATCGGATCAAAACCTTATTCTGCAAACAGGGATCATGAAGAAAATAGATATTCCTTTAAAACTTATTCTTTCCGTCAATGAGTACACTCGTTCCACTCCTCTTTCCAAGCAGGAACTAGCTTCTATTTTTGATGCAGCTCCTTCTGACTTTATCAAGGAAAAGCCACAAATAGAAATAATTTTAAAGGACACAATTCAGGCATCTTACTTATATGGGATGACAAAAAAAGTAAATACTGTTCATTTACGTGTTGATGATCCTCAATTATTTTTAAGCACATTAATGAACAAAATAGAATCATAGTATTATCAGGTTCCTATTTTAATTTGAGTATTTAATAGATATATATTGTCATGAAAGCATCGAATATGCTATGATAAAACACAATATATAGTTGTATATTATATTTTCGAAACTAAATATTGAATTATTTCAAGAGAAGGTGTCCATTTACTGGACTTAATAGGGAATCCGGTTTGACTCCGGAACTGTCCCCGCAACTGTATTTGTGAACGAACAAGACTAACCACTGTATCTAAATTGATATGGGAAGGTTCTTAAGTAGGCTGCACATAAGTCAGGAGACCTGCCTTTTCTTGAAAGTTTCAAATTTCTTCGGGGATTGAGAAGATGAAACGATAGTGAGAGTTTTTTTAGCTTTTATTTTTTTACATCTTTTCCTATCGTTTGATCCGCTCAAATTACTTGTGACGGATCTTTTTTTATGGCTTTTTTTAGACAAGTTTATTAAAAGTCACATTATCTATTGGAGGGAAAAAAATGACTCTATTAACAAAGGGTGCTGAAATGACGGAATGGATGAATCACATATTACAAATATTAGATGGTTCTGATACAAAAAACGATGATCTAAAATCGATCTTGTTGTTTGGTAAAAATTTATTTGAGCATAAACCATGGCTATCCGAGGATGAATGGGTAAATCAAATCATTCTAGAATGTTTGTCAAACATAAACGCAGAAAATCCTAATTGGACATATCATGCATCTAAACTATTTATGGAACATCTATATTACAAAGCTTCACAAACACGTGAATACTTATTCCAAAATAAATATGGAAACTTATTTGAATTAATTGTTCGTCTTACAAAAGATGGTATATATTCAAGAGAATTATTAAATAAGTATACAAAGGATCACATTCATTTGTTTGAATCCTTTATTGATCCGACAAAGGATGAACTTTTTACATATATTGGTATACGCACGTTAGCTGATAGATATTTGGCAACCGACCACAAAAAAAGAGTGTTTGAGTTACCGCAAGAACGTTGGATGATTATTTCGATGCATTTAATGCAAAATGAACCTATTGAGAATCGTATTCAGTTGGTCAAAGACGCCTACTGGGCATTAAGTAATCTTTACATGACTGTCGCTACACCTACACTATCTAATGCAGGAAAAAATTACGGGCAATTATCGAGCTGTTTTATCGATACTGTTGATGATAGTTTACAAGCCATCTTTGATAGTCATACTGATATTGCTAATCTATCAAAAAATGGAGGAGGTATTGGTGTTTATTTAGGAAAAATTCGCAGTCGTGGCAGTGCGATTAAAGGATTTAGTGGTGCTTCCTCTGGAGTACTTCCTTGGATGAAGCAATTAAATAATATTGCAGTGAGTGTGGATCAATTAGGGCAAAGAAAAGGAGCTATTTGTGTTTACTTAGATGTATGGCATAAGGATATTACTTCCTTTCTAGATTCTAAATTAAATAATGGGGACGAACGATTACGTACACATGATCTCTTTCATGGTGTTTGTCTTCCAGATTTATTTATGGAACAAGTAGAGGCTCGTGAAAATTGGTATTTGTTTGATCCACATGAGGTAAGACAAACTCTAGGTTTTTCTCTAGAGGATTATTATGATGAACAAAAAGGCAAAGGAAGCTTTAGAGAGAAGTACTGGGAATGCGTTAACCACCCTTCCCTGACGAAAACGAGTATACCTGCGATTGAATTGATGAAGAGAATCATGAAAAGCCAACTTGAATCAGGTGGTCCCTTCATGTTTTATCGTGATGAAGTGAATCGAAAAAATCCAAATAAGCATCAAGGTATGATCTATTCTAGTAATTTATGTACAGAAATTATGCAAAATCAAAGCCCAACAACGATGATTAGCCAATACACTGAGGATGGGAAAATCATGATTGAAAAACAGCCTGGAGATTTTGTTGTATGTAACTTATCATCAATTCATTTAGCTAAGGCAGTGAAAGATGATGTTCTTGAAAAACTTATCCCAATTCAAGTTCGGATGCTAGATAATGTCATTGATTTAAATACAATCCCTGTCCTACAAGCACAATTAACGAACAAAAAATATCGTGCAATAGGATTAGGAACATTTGGTTGGCATCATTTACTAGCTTTAGAGAAAATTTCGTGGGAAAGTGAAGAGGCAATTGAATATGCAGATAAACTATATGAAAAAATTGCCTTTTTAACGATTAAAGCTAGCATGTTATTAGCACAAGAAAAGGGCGCATATGAGCTGTTCCACGGATCGGATTGGGAAACTGGTTCTTATTTTAATTCCAGAGGATATTTTAACACTGAAAGCTCCCATCCCTGGTTACGATTATTCCAAGATATCCAAAAATTCGGGATAAGAAATGGCTACCTAATGGCAGTTGCTCCTAACTCATCAACATCATTAATAGCAGGAAGCTCTGCAAGCATTGATCCAATTTTTCAAAAGTTTTATTCAGAAGAAAAAAAGGATTATAAAATCCCTGTAACCGCTCCGGATCTAAATGCAGAGACAACTTGGTATTATAAATCTGCCTATTTCATTGATCAGCATTGGAGTATCCGGCAAAATGAAGCCAGACAAAGACATATTGATCAATCCATATCATTTAATCTTTATGTTCAAAATACCGTTCAGGCGAAGGAGCTATTAGATTTACATCTTCATGCTTGGAAAGCTGGTTTAAAAACTAGCTATTATTTACGCTCTACCTCTACAACATTAGAAGATTGTGATTCTTGTTCAAGTTAAGAAAGGAGAAAAATGAATGTCTAATAATCTACAAACACGCAAGATCATTGATAATACAGCACCAAACCGATCAACATCAATCATTAATGGAAGATGCTCCAATATACTTAATTGGGATGATGTCCGCTTTTCTTGGGCCTATCCTAAATATAAGAAAATGCTAGGAAATTTTTGGACACCGTTTGAAATAAATATGTCCCAAGATATAAAACAGTTCCCAACTTTATCAAAAGATGAGCAGGATGCCTTCTTAAAAATCATTGGTTTATTAGCTTTATTAGATAGTATTCAAACCGATTACGCAGGCAAAGTAGCCGATTACTTAACAGATTCTAGCTTAAATGCGCTAATGATTATTTTGGCCCAGCAAGAAGTTATTCATAATCATTCCTATTCATATGTTTTATCTAGTATTGTCCCAAAGCATGTCCAGGATGAAGTATTTGAATTTTGGAGAACGGAACCAGTTTTAGAAAAGCGGAATGAATTTGTTACAAATGGCTATGCAGCTTTCGCGACAAGTCCAAGTGTAGAAAACCTATTAAAATCTATTGTTTTTGATGTGATATTAGAAGGTCTCTTTTTTTATTCAGGTTTTTCCTTTTTCTATAATCTTGCACGAAATCAAAAAATGGTCGCAACGTCAACGATGATTAATTATATTAATCGCGATGAACAATTACATGTTGATTTATTTGTAAAGATCTTTAAAGAAGTATTGGTAGAATATCCGGAATATGATAATGAGGAGTTAAAAGCTTTCGTTGAAGATACCTTTAAAAAGGCAGCGAAATTAGAAATCGAATGGGCAAGATCTATTATTGGCAACCATATAGACGGAATATTAGTAAAGGATTTAGAGGATTATATTAAATTCTATGCCAATATACGCTGCAAGCAACTTGGATTCGAACGTCCCTTCCCAGATTATCGTACAAATCCATTACGTTGGATTAAAGCCTATGAAGAAGTAGATTTAGGTAAGTCAGATTTCTTCGAACAAAAATCACGCCAATATACGAAAGTAAATTATGTGGATAATGGATTTGATGAACTATAATAATAGTTCAAAAACCTGCAAAAATATTTGCAGGTTTTTCCATAATTTTGGCTCCTTTTCAAACCATGTTACTAAATAAGTAAAGTTTTAACTAATAAATATTGGCTGAGAACTGCTATACCCTTTCATTCTAGCTGCCGCTCCTTTCTTTGGTGTAAAAGCCAGCAGTTAGCTTTCAAGTAACATATTTTTCGAAAATAACCTTAATTTTTCATTCTAGGATCTAATGCATCTCTCAATCCATCGCCCATAAGATTGAACCCAAGAACCGTTAACATAATTGCTAAACCTGGGAAGATAACCGTCCAAGGTGCCTGTAGAATAAAATCCTTCGAATCAGCCAGCATTTTTCCCCATTCAGGTGTCGGTGGCTGTGCACCTAATCCTAAAAATCCTAAAGCAGCTGCCTCAATGATTGCACTAGCAATCGCTAATGAACCTTGTACAATAATTGGTGCCATACTGTTTGGAAAGACGTGATGCAATAAGATTCTTCCATCACCCATACCTATAGCTTTTGCTGCTGTTATATACTCTTCTTCCTTGACCGTAAGAACCCTTGAGCGCACCAATCTACCAAAGGTAGGGATATTAATAATCGCAATCGCAATTAATGCATTTTGTAATGATGGTCCAAGCATAGCTACGATAGCAATTGCTAATAAAATACTTGGAAATGCCAATAAAATATCAAAAATCCTCGAGATGATTCCATCCACTATTCGACCATAATATCCAGCAATGATCCCTAAGAACGAACCTACGATTGCTGAACCTATAACCGAAAAGAAGCCAACAGCTATAGAAATTCGTGCACCAAAAATAACTCTACTAAAAATATCACGACCTAAATCATCCGTTCCGAACCAATGTTTTGCAGAAGGTGGAAGATGCTTGTCACCCGGTTCCGTATAATCATACGGTGCTAAAAAGTTGGCAAAAATAGCAACAAGAATAAAGAAAAGAACTAATCCAAGTCCAAAAACTGCGGCTTTATTCTTTTTGAAATTTTTCCAGCCCTCTTTCCATGGAGAAATCAATGGCTCTTCAACCGGAGTTGTATGAGTTGCATTTGTTGAAAGTTCTGGCATTGATTAAACCTCCTAATATTTAATACGTGGATCAATGGCTGCATAGAGTAAATCCACAATTAAGTTTATTAACACAAAAATAAGAGCCAAGATTAAAATTCCGGATTGAATAACGGGATAATCACGAAATTGAATGGCCTCATAGATATAAGTCCCCATACCGGGCCAACCAAAAATCGTTTCAGTTAAAATAGCTCCACCTAATAATAATCCTGTTTGTAAGCCTATAATCGTTAAGACAGGTATAAATGCATTTTTTAACGAATGCTTGTACACTACCCAAAACATCTTCATACCTTTTGCACGCGCAGTTCGAATATAATCTGAACGCATAACTTCTAGCATGCTGGAGCGAGTAATCCGGGCAATAATCGCCATTGGTATCGTTGCTAATGCGATACTTGGCAAGATTAAATGTTTGAATACCTCTATGAACTGATCGAATCTACCTTGTATTAATGTATCAATTAAATAGAGATTCGTTATTGCCTCTACGGGATTTCGAATATCATCGCGACCCATTGTAGGTAATAAATCTAAATGAAGGGAAAAAACATACTGCTCCATCAAGCCAAGCCAAAAAATAGGCATGGATACACCTATAAGTGCTATTAACATAACAATGTAATCAAACCATGAATTTTGGAACCAGGCAGATATAATTCCTGCATTCACACCAACAACAATCGCAATTAACATTGCTACCAATGCTAATTCAACTGTAGCACCAAAATATGGCCAAATTTCATCGCTAATAGGTGCTTGAGTTTTAAGTGAGGTACCTAAATTTCCTGTTACTAAATCCTTTATGTAATCAAAAAATTGAATATACATTGGTTGATCAAGACCTAGCTGCTTCGAAAGTTCGGCAACAGCCTCTTTTGTGGCGAGCTGTCCTAAAATGGCCCTTGCAGGGTCTCCAGGAATAGCATGGATAAGCGAAAATACAATAATGAGCATTCCGAGAAGTACAGGTATTAGTAGAAGTAAACGTCGAACCGTATAAGCAACCATTTACAACTTCACCCCTTTAATTATGTAGTTTGAATGAAAAAGGGGAGTCATTGCTCCCCATAAATGTTATTCAACTGTAGTGTCAGCAAAACTTTGTGATCCAGTTGGATGTGGGAAGAATCCCTTAACTGTACTTTTTCCTGCTAATTGTGGTAGTGAGTGTGCAATTGGTACCCATGGTGCATCATTATGAATAATCACTTGTGCTTCCTTATAATATTCATTTCGTTTTGCTTCATCTGTTTCTGTTTGTGCTTTAACTAAAAGCTCATGTAACTCATCATTTGAATATTGCGAGTTATTATTTGAGCCAATGGCATCCTTATCAAGTAAAGCATATAAGAAGTTATCTGCATCACCATTGTCACCAGTCCATCCAACAATGTAAACCGGCGCTTCTCCTTTTGCTAATTTATCTAAATAGGTACCCCATTCCATCGTAACAATTTTCGCTTTTACGCCAATTTTTGCAAAATCGGCTTGTATTGCTTCAGCTACTTTTTGTCCATTAGGCATATATGGACGAACAACTGGCATTGTCCACAGGTCAACACTAAAGCCATCCTTGAAGCCTGCCTCTTCAAGCATCTTTTTCGCTTTGTCTAAATCATATTCATAGTCTTCAATTTCATCATTATATCCATTGATTGAAGGTGGCATTGGGTTCTTTGCTGGTTCTGCTGTACCTTCATAAAAGTTTTTAATTAACGCTTCTTTATTAACAGCATGACTAAGTGCTTGACGTACCTTTACATTATCAAAAGGTGCTTTCTTAACATTAAATCCAAGATATCCAATATTCATAGATGGTCTCTCAAAAATTTGAAGATTTTTATCGGATTTTACAGTTGAAATATCACTTGGATTTAGCCCATCAATAAGATCGACTTCACCTTTCTTTAAAGAATTTAGTCGTGTTGAATTATCCTTAATCACTTTTAGAACCACCTTATCAAGCTTAGGTAATCCTTTTTTCCAGTAATCTTTGTTTTTTACAACTGTAATGGTATCATTTCGCTTCCAACTTTCGAATTTAAAAGGACCTGTGCCAACAGGGTTTTCAATATATTTATCTCCAAACTTATCAATAGCTGTTGGGCTTGATATACCAAATGGAGTCATTGCCAAGTTCTTTAAGAATGGTGCTTGAGCACGGAAAAGTGTAAATTGTACAGTGGTGTCGTCAATTGCCTTAACCTCTTTAATTACGGCTGCTTCATCCCCTTTATACCCTCCGAATTGAGACTGGTAGTATGGAAATTTCTCCACATCCCCATTTGCCCAACGATCAAAATTCTTTACAACTGCTTCAGCATTAAAATCTGTTCCATCATGGAATTTAACGCCTTCTTCTAGCTTAAATGTATAAGTTAAACCATCATCAGAGATTTCCCAAGACTTTGCAAGTCCTGGCTCAATTTCTGTTGTTTCCTTTTTAAAATTAACAAGTGTATCAAAAATCTGTTCAGCAACAATAAGTGATTCCCCATCAGTTACCGCGGCAGGATCAAGTTTTACTGCATCCCCCCCACGTGCATATACTAGAACACCTCCTCCATCAGATGAATCTTTCTTCCCATCACTGCTCTTTTCACCATTTGATTTGGATGAGGAACATCCCATCAAAGCCAGTGACAGAACAAGGATAAAAATAATTAATCCCGTCAATCTTTTTCTCATCTTTTTCCCCCCATTTTTTGATTGATGTTAGTAGTTTTTTTAACATCTTTCATGTTAAATCTATGCAAAATCACCCATGTAGATGACATGCCGCAAAGTGACCTGGTTCAACCTCTTTAAATAAAGGTCTTTCTACTGCACATTTCTCAAATGCTAATGGGCATCGAGTATGAAATGTGCAACCCGAAGGAGGATTTGCAGGACTTGGAACATCCCCCTGGAGAACGATTCTTTCTTTTTTATAATCCACATCAGCAATTGGTACAGCTGATAGCAAAGCTTGAGTATATGGATGTTTTGGATTCTGATATACTTCTTCACTTTCAGCCAATTCAACCATTCTTCCTAAATACATCACCCCAACACGATCACTAATATGTCTAACCACACCAAGATCATGGGCAATAAATAAATAGGTAAGGTCAAAATTCTTTTGCAAATCCTTCATTAGATTTAATACTTGGGCTTGGATTGAAACATCTAAAGCGGATACAGGTTCATCTGCAATAATTAGCTTTGGATTTAAACTCAATGCTCTTGCTATTCCAATCCTTTGTCGTTGACCACCACTAAATTGATGGGGATAACGAGTAGCATGATAGCTATTAAGCCCAACGATTTCTAAGAGTTCGCGAACCTTTTTTTGACGTGCTTCCTTGTCCTTCACACCATGTACCAGTAATGGTTCTTCTAATATTCTTTCAATCGTATGTCTAGGATTTAATGATGCATACGGATCCTGGAAAATCATTTGCATTTTCCCTCGTATTTTCCTTAATTCACGATTTGATAGTTTCGTAATATCGTTGCCTTCAAAAATAATTTTGCCTTCACTTGGTTCAAGAAGGCGTAGGAGCATTCTTCCTGTCGTTGATTTTCCACAGCCGCTTTCACCAACTAATCCCAATGTTTCACCTTTATGTATCGTGAATGATATATCATCTACTGCTTTAACAGCACCTATTTGTTTTGAAAATACACCACCACGGATTGGAAAATTCTTTTTTAAATGTTCTACCTTTAATAGAGGTTCATTCATGAAATCTCAACTTCCTTCCCCTCTTCGTATAACCAACATCTAACCTTTTGTCCATTTTTCAAAGTAGTTAATTCTGGTGTGTCAGTGAAGCAACGATCATGTGCATGCGGGCAACGCGGAGCAAAATGGCAACCAAATTCTATCGATCCTGGTTTTGGAACATTACCCGGTATGGAATATAATCTTTCCTTTTTTTGTCTCATATCCGGAACAGACTGAATCAAACCGACTGTATATGGATGCTTGGGTTCCTTAAAAATCGTACGAACATCAGCTTCTTCAACAATTTTCCCGCTATACATCACGATGATTCGTTGACACATCTCAGCTACGACACCTAAATCATGCGTAATCATAATAATAGATGTATCTGTTTCTTTATTTAGCTTTTTCATTAATTCTAAAATCTGTGCTTGGATCGTAACATCCAATGCTGTTGTTGGTTCATCAGCTATTAAAAGTTTAGGATTACATAGCATGGCCATGGCAATCATTACACGCTGCCTCATCCCACCTGATAATTGGTGAGGATATTCATTGATTAATTGTTCTGCACGAGGCAAGCCTACTTTTTGTAACATTTGAATGGCATGCTCTCTCGCTTTCTTCTTTGACCACTTCCAGTGGATTTTTATAGATTCGGTTAATTGTTCACCAATTGTAAATACAGGATTTAAACTTGTCATTGGTTCCTGAAAGATCATAGCAATTTCATTCCCGCGAATACTTCTCATTTTTTTTTCTGAAAAATTTGCTAGATTCTCACCATTAAAGTAAATCCCACCTTCTACTTTCCCGTTGCTTGTTGGGATAAGTCCCATAATTGATAGAGATGTAACACTTTTTCCACAACCAGATTCACCAACAATACCAACTACCTCTTGCCGTTTAACAGTAAAGTCAATATTATTGACGACTGGAATAATACCGTTATCAGTTGAAAATGATGTCGATAAACCTTTCACTTCCAGGACCAGATTTTCCATTTTTCCCCTTCCTTTCATATGATCAGGCTTGATGATTTAAAAACAGAAAGCCAACGAAAACCGTCCACACAATATATATGTATTATAAATAAACATTCTATTTATAATATTCTACCTTTAATAAATATATTTGAAAATACTTTTTTTAAAAAATAATTTGAATTTTCAACCTATAATTATAGGAAACATAGTTTTATATAGTTTCCTATAAAAAAGGAATCCATAAATGGACCCCTTACGATTTAATATATAATAACAAGGATGTAAATTCTAACTCATACTTTTAACTTATTTAATTTTTTCACAAAGCTTTTTCTCATCGCATCCGCTAACTCAGGTACTTCTATTATTTTCTCCATACTTTGTACATGATCACCAAAGAATAATGCGTTCATAGTGTCGAAAACACTAACCTGCATAGGATGACGTTTAATCAGCTTGATGCTAGAATCCTCCCGAATCATCCCTTCCTTTAAAACACGTGCAAAATATCCCGTGTAACATGTGTCGACTGTTCTTTTTAATAGCGAGTCTAATGAATTATATTTTGAAATGGTTGAACAAGGAACACGTCCTTGTGTAATCTGAACAATTGTATCACCGATTTGAAAAATATCCCCAATACAAATATCCTTTTCTAGCATACCTGAAACAGTCAAATTCTCACCAAAAGCTGGGATGGATAAGATTTTGTTAAATTCCTCTTCCCATAGTTTATAATGCTCATATGGGTAAAAACAGACAGCCCGATCTGTACCTCCATGAAAGGAAGGATTTGCTACACCATCCCCAACAAACTGATCCTTTAGTAGCAATGCCTCAGAAATGGATTTTTTGCCAATCCCTGTAAGAAATTCTTTTGATTTATAGGTAGAAATCTTTGGCTTTCCGATGTTTAATCGTATAATTTTCATCATTTAACTCCTCATAATTTATAGATTCATAATTTAAGTAGATACTTTACTTTTCGTCATCAATGAAACAATGATAAACATTAGAAATGATAAAAGAATAGGTATGACAACCGTATGCATACCAAATAGATTAGGGTGGAAACGATCCAAATAAATATAAGAAGCCATTCCTACAATCATAGAAGTAATCGCCCCAAATTTATTCCCTGTTTTCCAATACAAACCCATGACAATTGGCCAAATAAAAACTGCTTCCAAACCACCAAAGGAAAATAAATTTAACCAGATCAAAAGATCAGGTGGATGAATGGAAAGAATAACAACCGCGACACCAATGATGGTCGTCGACCAAAAACTGATTTGCTTTACTTTTTTAACACTGGCATTTTTATCTACAAAACCAATGTATATATCCTTTACAACCGCAGAGGAGACAAGTATTAGTACGGAGTTGACCGTTGACATGATGGCCGCCATAGGTGCTGAAAGCACGATTCCAGCTGCCCAGGCGGGAAGAACCTTCATTGTAATAATCGGCATTACAGTATCTGCATTTTCAATTCCTGGAACGATTGCCCTCGCTAACACACCGATTAAATGCATACCAAACATTATGACACCAATAACGATTGTGCCTATTATTATGGCTCTATGCATAGCATTTGCATTTTTATAAGACATTGCTCTAACCGCAATTTGCGGTAGACCAACTACCCCTACTCCAACCAGAATCCAAAAGCTAGAGATGTATAAAGGTGTTAAAGAGCGATCAGCTCCATATGGACTTAATAAATTTGGATTTTGATGCTTTAATTCTGTCATTATATTTTCCATTCCACCACCAGCGACAATGGTAGCTATTAGTAGGATAATGGTTCCTCCTAGCATAACAATCCCTTGAATAGTATCTGTTATTGCAACAGCTCGAAATCCACCTATAATTACATATATAAGAACAGAGATTGCAAAAATAAATAAGGCTGTTGTATAAGATACCCCCAATATAGATTCCATGAGTCTAGCACCACCGACCCATTGAGCAATCATAGAGGAAAATAAAAAAACAATAATACTAATCGCTGCAATAATGGTAACCCAATTTGATTGGTATCGTTCTTTTAAAAAATCTATTAATGTGATTGCATTGTATTTCCGAGCAATAATGGCAAATTTCTTGCCTAATACCATAAGAACAAAATATCCTGTTACAACCTGGGTCATAGCTAGCAATACCCATGCTAATCCATAGTTATAAGCTGCACCTGGCCCGCCAATAAAGCTACTTCCACTACCATACGTAGCCACCATCGTCATGGCTAAAATAAATCCACCCATCTGTCTACTACCTAAAAAATATTCTTGAATAAATGAATTAGAAGAATGAACGTAGCGAGATGAGAGAATCCCTACTAAAAAAAATAATACTAAAAATATGACAAGAGGAATAATCACCTGAATATTCATTGTTCATCACTTCCTTCATCTTCAAAAGGTACATCTTTAAAAAACAATTTAACAGAAATAAAAACTAACACCACAATGATGATGAAGCCAAGCACACAGCTATAAAAAAACCATGCTGGTAACCCTATTATGTATGTATATCGTTCAACTTTATTACTTCCAATTCCATAGGCAAACCCATACCACCAAAGAAAATGTATAATGGCAAGGGCCACCCCTATCCATGCTTCTTTATGAGCAATTTTAAAACGAGGATCATTCATATGAGATAGATTCCCTCCTAAACAGTTTACATAATAAAATTATTGTTAATTAATGTTTTTGAATGAATTGTTCAATCAAATTATTTACTTTTTCGAACCTTCTAGTAGGTAGTTGATGACCCGACCCTTTAATCAAATGAATCTCGGTATCGATAAACTTTGAATAATATTTAATATGGTGATTAATATAATCTGTCTTCGTGCTATATAGTAACATTAATGGGGCATTTAATTGTCTTATACGGTCAACACAATTAAATCGTAATGATTCAATATAGAACTGCCTCCACGTGTATCGATTGGACTTTAAAATATGTTGATATAGTTCTGCTTGTAGAGAAGCTTCGCGATAGTGACTTAACGATAATAATTTCGCTAACATCTTTGGTGCATACACGACCATATTTATACCTATCTGATGTTCAATTCTTAAAAGCTCAGTTGTAACTTTAGGGTACCCACCTGATAATATCACACCTTTAACATTCTTTGGATACTTAATTGCATATTCTTGGACAATCGTTCCACCTGCAGAGTAACCAAATAAAAAAATTGCTTCTTCTCCAATTTGATTTCTAATCGCTTCAATTTCCTCTACATACAAAGAAATATTCATCTTTCCATCCATTGAGTAACTGTCTCCATGTCCTGAAAAATCCGGTATTAATAAACGATAGCTGGATTGAAGTGCCTTTTGCTTTATAAATGTTTTTCTCCCCATTCCTGGAGGATGAACAAATAATATAGTCGGACCTTTACCTAAATCCTCATAAAATATTGATCGATTTACACATTCTACGAATGGCATACATACACACCCTCTTCATTCTTATCTTATAGAATAGGGTTTGCAGAATGGATAAAATTAATAAAAAAAAAAGAAAACATCATAAAGATATGCTTTCTTTTTATGTATAAATTTTTTACTGATTAAACTGAACAGGTCCTATAATCTATGTAATAATTTCAAGCAAATTATTTGGTGATCCTTCAAATTGTTTCAGTTCATTTGCTTCGTAATCTCCATGCATTTCTTTACCTCATGTGTGACGGTACTTATGCCCTCACTATGCAACAATGTTTCATTTGATTAATATTTTTGATGTTTTTAAAAAAGCTTGCAATCATACTGAATACACAATCCTTCGATAATATTCTATTTAATTTGTTTGATATATCTGTTACCAATAATTATTCTATTTTAATATAGGCTCTTTTCTATAACATTGTTGCTATTTAAGAAAAGTTTTAGCAATTAACTATGAGTTAAAGACCGCTACACCTTTCATTTCACTTAGAAGAGAGCTTCAAACTTTATAAAGAATCGCTTTATCCTTTTTCAAAAACAACAAACTATACGAAAACGGCCTTGCAAAAAAACTTCAAATAAATGTAAAAATTAATGGGAAATTTAATATATTTTACAGAATTATCAAAATTTCTCAGGAATATTGATTTATAACAAAATGTTTCTTTACTTCTCTTGATTAATTAGCTTTTGATGGTCGACAGCTTGCGGTGGTTCTTCCAACCATCCATGTTTAATCATCAAATTCGCACCATCTTCCGCATATAAAGCAATTTCTGCAGAAAGCCGGGTATATGTAGCACTTAAGTCCATTCTTTGACAAGTTCCAGCTGCCGTTCCGTAATTACCTATTCCAACTGCTATTAAATAAGTAGTATGAAACATCATTAACTTATCTGAAAATGGTGCATGCGTACTATTAAGAACATTTGCATCCCAATTCGATGGTGCCGGAATATCCTGGTTTATTAAAATTGAACTAAATTTCTTCATATGCTTTGACGCAATTTCTTTTCCTGCCGATAAAAATTGCCTAACATCATTATTTTTACAAACCTGTGCAAACCCCATCATCAATACTTTCCCTAAGGCATTAGTTTGATAATTTATAAATAAATGGGTCATTTCAATTGCTGTCAAAGGGCGTTTATGTTGTCCGAAAAAGTCAAATAAGAAGCTTTGTTTTTCTACAAAATCTACACTAGCAGGTGGTGCTATTTGTGGTGGTCGTACATATACACCTTTTGACAATAATACTTTCCTTGCCTTGTCATGTAATTCTGTTACAGAAATAAGTATTTCATTGAAGAATTGGCTAACGTCTGTTCGTGCTGAAATACCAATAGCAACTCCTATACCTGCCATAGCAATCATTTCTAACTTTTGCAAATATAATAAGATAAATACATCTGTAAACAATCTTGGTGCATTTTCATTCACATCCTTATCTGTGAATCCCTCTGGCACAGGGATATTTTCTCTAGAAAATATCTCTTTAATTATATTAATATCATTCTGTGCAATATTTAGAGATTCTTCAATTAATGGTAGAATTTCATCGTCCCTGCAAATATTTTTAAAATACTTCATAACACATAATGCTAGTGTATCGTTTAAGTATTGAGTCCAAAGAAAACCCATTTCCGATGAACTTAAGGGAATATTATGTTCTTTTATTATTTTCCCATCTTCATTCACATTTGACATTCATTCTTTCCTCCTTAATTTAGCAAAACCTTTTTCATTTTATATTGATATTTTTACGCAAAATTTATGCATTCATTATACTATTGGATCTGCTAACAACCTTTATCCATAAAGAGAAAACTATTAACAAATAATATTCCTCTTTAGTACAAAAAATATTTCATCTATTAATGATATTCGTCCATGCCTTCAAAGTCTGAACATCATAAACTGAGCAAAATGAGTATCTTCAATTGAAATTTTGGAGACCTAGTTAATTAGGACTCTAATAATTTAAAAATATCCCATTCATTATTCTTGGAAAAAGGACAGTTTTCCACTTGTAAAGCCTCCATTTTTCATTATCAAAAAATGGGATAAATGATGTAAGCGAAACGGTTTTACTCCAAAAGAAATAAAACCGTTAATGTCAGTGTTAAAAAAACGAAAAATATTTGTGTTCCTAGTCCATAATTATTGTTTTTTTTTTATAAACCAATAGCAAAGTTATATGTATTTTGAGTCAATTAAGCCTCCATTAGAATTTGCGAAAAAAAGTAAGTGAAGCATTAAAGTATGAAAGAACAAATAGAAACGATAACTGTCAGTTATTATTCAAAATGTACACTTTAACTAAAAATGTGCAAATGCACTCTATCAAATGACTATGCGCATTGAATTACCATGAATATACTGTTTATGAAAACTGTGAAAGGAGTTGAAATAAATGAGAAATTATGATGAATCGGGAAATCAAAATTATTTTAGAGGAAATGGTAATAGAGAAAATAATCGTACTAACACAAATGTTGATGTAGAAGCTGATTTTGATAATGATATTGATAATAGAGCAGATGCTGATTCTGAATCGAATGTAAGAAATACAGATAAAAATACGAATATTGCTCGCACTACCGTTTCAAATTCCGGTAATTCTAGAGTAGATATTAGGTTAAACAACAGAAGTATTGCACGTGTTCGGACGGATCAGGATCAAGATAATGATCAAGATCAAGATCTAGACATTGATGTAGATTTTGAAGATTAATATTTTACCTACTAAAGTGAAAAAATGGAGGGCTTTAGATGTCAAAAAGAAATCGTAACCGGAATAATAACAATGTCTTTTCTGACGAAAATCGCAGAAACAACACCCGGACAAATGTTGATGTAAATGTCGATACTGATCTAGATAATGAAGTTCGTAACAGAGCAGATGCTGATTCTGAATCGAATGTAAGAAATACTGACAAAAACACTAATATCGCGAAAAGTAATCTTCACAATTCTGGCAATTCAAGAGTAGACATTCGTATAAATAGCCGTAGCAATGCACGTGTTCGTTCTGAGCAAGATCAGGACAATGATCAAGATCAAAATAGCAATGTTGATGTTGACTTTGATTTTTAAAATCTTAAAGTGGGATACTGTTTCCCACTTTTATTTTAGTAGGTGATGTTATGGGTTCACGAATTCCAGTCACAACTAATTCGATTACAAATAGAAATAAGCGCACTACTCAAAATATAGCTGAAAATACAAATACTCTTAAATCTAAAAATGAAAGCCAGTCCATTGAAGATACTCGTATTAACATAAACAACGATAATAAGAATACAATTGGTCAGAGCGGTAACTCTGATGTAGATGTTCATGTTGATGTCCATGTTGATACAACTGCAATTGGCTTTGCCATCCTTTGTTCCCTACTAGCTACTAAACAAATGAGTAATGCTGAGTTCGAAGAAGCAGTAAGCCGTCTTCAACAGATCACCCAAAATAAATTTGTTTTTAATGATAATAATAGTTTATCTACAGTAAAACTATTCGAAGACAATCATAGAGTGAATTAACAATAATTCACTCTTCTTTATGTCAGAAGTCCTCCTACTTTTTAAGAAAAATAAGGCAAAATATTTTTCATTCTAGTCTTCACCATTTGTTCAATATTTTATGATTTCTCGAATTATTTCTATGCTTCAAAAAATATGCCGTACGATAAATAGTACGACATTCAATTTAGTTATTCATTATCAGGCTTTATTGCAAAAAAGGTCGCAATCAAGGCTATTATACTTAATCCACTTAGTAAATAAAAAAGTGAGTTTTCAGCGTTCTTCATTAAGATAGCCATTATAGGAGGACCTGCTGCAACCCCAATAAATCGCATTGAGCTATAAATAGATGAGATGGTTCCGCGCTCCTGTTTTGCAATTCCCGACGTAATAAATGCATCTAAACATGGTAATCCAACACCTATTCCAATCCCACTAATTAAAAATAAACTAAGCATAAACCACATGTCTTTTGACATTCCTAGAAATGCAATAGATCCAGCAAGTAATACTATTCCACCGAAAGTAATCCACTTCATTAGTATTTTATTTTCTTTTATTAATTTACCTGTGATATAGGAAGCGATACATAATCCGCCTAAAGGTATCGCCAGTAAAAGCCCTTTTTTAACATCCTTTATATGATAAACCTTTTCTAAGATATCAGACATAAAGAACAATACTGCAAAAAGAACAAACATTAATATTATTCCGATCAAAAAAATTGCGAATAGCCATTTCCAATTATTTTTGAATGTATCTTTTATACTTGCTATAAACTTTTTGAAGGGAATAGGTTCTTGCTTCTTTTTCGGGCTTTTCACTAAAAAAATCATTAATAAAATCGAAAGTAGGCAAAAAATAGGAATGGAAAAAAACGGGATAAACCATACGAAACCAGCCAAAAAAGCACCTAAAATTGGACTCAGTACTTTTCCTAGAGTATTCGATGTTTCAATTAAACCTAAGGAACTACTGACGTCATCATCACTTTTAAACATATCACCAACAAGGGGCAAAACAATAGGAAATGCACCTGCAGCTCCGACGCCTTGAAGCGCTCTTCCGATTAGAATAATCCAATAAGGATTTTCCATTTTCCAGCCAGCCCATGCGGAAATGAGTCCGCCTATACCTGTAATAATTAAACTTGGAATAATGACATTTTTTCTACCGATATGATCAGATAAAAACCCTGCAACGGGAATTAGTATGATTGCTACTATTGAATAAACGGTAATAATCATACTAGACTCAAAGGGAGAGATGCCTAACTGCTTTTCCATTGCAGGAAGAACTGGAATTAGCATAGAATTTCCTAGTGTCATTACAAGCGGAATAGATGATATAGATAATACAGCCCATTTTTGATTATTTTTTTTCGAATCGCTTTTCGATCTTTTCTTTCCAACTACAGATTGAATATTTTCTACATGTTCCATTATTGACACGCCTTTTTGTGTTTTATTTTCAAAGATGGATTAAAAGTCTTAAACGAATCACGCTACTTTTAATATGGACTAATACTCGATAAAATACATGTACCTTTTGATTACATTTTATGGAATGTCCTTAATTTCCTTTTACTCCATAGAGAATACATGCTACCCCACCAAATATCCAAAGCATCTTAGTAAAAGAAATCTTATCTGCAAGACCAAATAAACCGATTGTTGTTGTAAGGATTAAAATAATTGGACCAATAAGAGCGAGGGAGCTATTAATAACTAGAGCCTTTTCCACATCATTATATTTAAGGATTAATAAAGCAACTAAAATCTCTATACTCCCAGATATAATTCTTAAAAATGCCATCCCTATAATCGCTTTTTCAAAGAAAAGAAACATCATTGTCCTCCTCAAGCACATCACTTTTTTACATTATATGCATCATGTGGTCGGAGAAGGACAAGTAATAAGCATTATCGAGAGTTTTTACTAAATCTACTCTTTTTTACTTTCCGGTTTTTTCTCATTTAAAGTTCGGTATAATTGGGTATTCATACTTCCTTGAACAATATTGTCTAGAAAAAAGCTACCAATTATTTTTAGATATTCTTCATCAGCGAACATCTTTTTGTTTTGCAGTTCCATTTCTGCTAATCCTTCATAAGTCGAAAGAACTGCATATGTATGATCAGGGCCAGTAATAGGAGTTAAAATTTCCATTTGATGACTATAATTTTCATTACGATAATTTTTCATTTCATGTAAATTTTCGATAGCTTCTTTAAATTTTTCTTGTTTAATTTGAAAAGTTTGATAAACAAATACGGGCATAATTCTACCTCCAAAATTTTATAGTAAATTGGCAATATCAAATGCCTTGTGGAAATAAATTTTTCTTCTTTCTTTTTGTCATTTGTAATATGACAATGACAATAATTACCACTGCAACAAAACCAATACTTACAAAAAATCCTGGCCTACTCGTCTGATGAATGCATGTCCCACTAACAGCAAGTACTATTAATAACATGCCTATGAAACGCTTTAAATGATCAAATTTGGTTGCTTTAATTAATCTTGGAAAAGAAATAAGTATAAAGAACCAGTTATATAAAAGCATGAGTCCTGCAGCAGTTGTTATATATTCATACACCCGATCAGGCATTATTAAAGCTAATATAATTGAAAGGATCATTCCACAAATAGTTAAGCCTAATGCAAGTGGGGGTACCTTCATTTTTCCTTTTTTAGAAAAAATCCTAGGTGCATCGCCATCCTCTGCTAACGTTACTACCATACTAGTTACTGCGAATAAAGATGCAACCATTGTTGAAAATCCAGCAATAATTATTCCACCTGTAAACAAATGAGGAAAGAAGGAAATATCATATTTATCAAGAGCAATTACAAATGGACTTTCCTTCGCATTAAATTTATTGAAACTTACTAAACTCGTTGCAAATATCAATGATATTAAATAAATGAATGTTAGCATAAGAAGCATACTTGCCCCTGACTTTTTTGCATCTTCTTTTTTCTTTAATCTAGTAGCCATAATACCCATAATCTCGATGCCACCAAAAGCGTAAAAACCAAAGATAAGTGAGGACCACAAGCCCATAATTCCTTTTGGAAAAAAATCTGTCTTGTGATAATGAAAGTGAAAATCTGCCTTACTTCCCCCAAAAAAGCCGATAACTACAGAAATGGCAAGCACTATAAACATAAAAATAGCAGCAATCTTTATGATTGCAAATACATTTTGAGCTCTTTCAAATCCCTTTGTGCCTATAATGACAATAAGTATACCAAGAAGAGCGTATCCCGATGCAAATATCCAAAGGGGAATATTCGGAAACCAAAACCTCGATAAAATTGATAGAGCAGTTAATTGGCTACCAGTGATCAACATTTCTGAAAACCAGTATACCCATCCACTACTAAAACCCGCCCAGGGACCGAATGCCTTTTTAGCATAGGACCGAAATGAACCCTTTTGAGGGTCTTGTGCTGACATTTTTGATAAGGCTTCTGAAACGATATAAGTACCTACACCAGCTAATATAAAGGTAATAAGGATTGAAGGACCAGTCATCTTAATTCCTATTCCCGATCCTAGAAAATACCCTGTACCAATAATGCAACCTAATCCAATAAGTGAAAGTTGCCACCAAGCTAGTTTTTTCTCATTGCTATCCTCTTGTTTTTTTCCCGCACTAGCAGGTATCTCCATAAATTTATCCCCTCCTTATTACTCAATTTATTATTTGTCTCACTATTATTTATTATGTAATAGGAAAAATAATGGCTTTTTAATCCAATAATTTTAACTTCTGTCTAATCATAATTACCAGAAGACAAGCATATGTGTAAAAGTGCAAAGTACTATCATAAAGGAGTGTAAACTTAAATGACTAGGAAACGATTTAATAAAAAGCTTTCAATTGTCGTTATACTTCTATTTACTTTATTGACTATGGCCTTTTTAGATCATAAAACGGAGGTAGATACGTTTAAGGTACCAGTATCGATTGCAACAATGGGAAATGATCAGGAAAATCAATCAACGAAATTGAACGAAACCATTAATTTAGAATTTAAGCTCGTTGATACAAAAGAAGATAAGGATGAAGGAGAAATCGTTGAGACTTACCAAGAATTTGAAGTGTATAAAGATGAAAATGGTGTTGTTACAAAAGAAGTGCCAACAAACCATTATAATTACTTAACCTATTCAACTGACAATGGAAAATCTGATCAATAAAAAATTCTGCTGTCTCTTCCTACAGAACGGGCAGTTTTTTTATTTATATCCATTGTAGAACGAATAAACTTTCCTTGTTATATAGAAACTATTATCAATTCAATTATGAAAGGAGTTACACTTTTGAAAAGATTAACTGCATTGGTGCTTAAATTTGGGGCCACTCTCATTGCACTCTTTATTGTATTAGGTCTTATTTATGGCATGTCTTTCCAAAGTATTGTCTTACTTACAGCTGTAATAGGTGTTGTATCTTATATTATCGGTGATTTATTAATCCTACCTCGGTCAAACAATATCGTAGCTACTGCAACAGACTTTGGTTTAGCTTTCCTGTTAATTTGGTCTATTGTATCTTTTGGAAATGTAGATAACAATTATCGTGCACTCTTTTTTGCATCCTTATTAGGAGCATTCGCTATATCTATTTGTGAGTCTCTTTTTCATATCTATATGTATCGAAACTTCTATCAGGATGAACCGAAAAGTAAGCGAAGAATTTCTGTCATGAATTATGCAATGGAGAGTTCAGAAGAAATAGCTCCACCAAATAAAAAAAGCAAGAAATAATCTTATAAATAGTTGTACAAGCATAGTCCTCTGAATACAATGTAATACACAAATATTGTATGGAGGACTATTCATTTGAACAACTTTATTAGTTATGTTTTTTTAGGGATTACTTTAGCTGCTCCAATCGGACCAATAAACGCTGCACAATTAGATAAAGGGATAAAAAGCGGATTTCTTCACGCTTGGTTTGTAGGACTTGGAGCAATAGTTGCAGATTGTTTTTACATGCTGTGTGTATATTTTGGACTTGTTCACTTTTTGGAAGCGCCTATTTTAAAACTATTTCTTTATTTATTCGGTTGTTTTGTCTTAGCGTATACAGGAATAGAGAGCCTGTGTACTGCAGGAAAAATTTCAACAAATCAATTTCGCAATAAGGAATCTTTAAGAAAATCATTTTCAACAGGTTTTCTTATGTCTATCTCAAATCCATTATCTATTTTATTCTGGCTTGGTATTTACGGATCAGTTTTAGCTAAATCTGTTCAAACCGTCGATTCAAGTCAACTTATCTTTAATAGTAGTGCCATATTTATCGGTCTCTTCATTTGGGATATTGCTATGGCTGGTCTAGCTAGTACCTTTCAAAAGGTTATCAATTCAAAATTTCTTACCCTAATTTCCTACTTATCTGGACTATCACTCATCGGTTTTAGTATCTACTTCGGATTTGAAGCTTATAAAATGATATTTTAATATTAATGGTAAGTTCATACGGCCATCAATTTAAACCAAGTTCATTCATAAAACGATTGATGGTCTTAGTATCATCATCATGTATTCTATATAATCCTTAGCTCTATTATAATGATACCACGCGAACTGTGCATTCATGATAATATCTTCTTATAAAGCATTCAAGCTATTTAGATAAGCCTTCTCCATTTCTTAGTACATAATTTTTTCTCTCATCATGCTTCTACAGAGTCTATTCCTTCTCATAAATGGAAAATATTCCTCTTTGCCTCTAGCGCGTCTAATTACTTTCTATAGCAACTAATTACGTTGATAAATGATAAGATGACTTTTTCTAGTGGATTTTTCATTTCTAATTCCCTTTTTTTACTTCAACTGCATACCTTTAAAATGAAAATACCCCGTATATGGTAGTCATTAAACTATCATTTACGGGGTATTTCTCAATGAGAATTTTTATTTATCTTTATTATTTTTTTCTTTTTCTTTTTCACTTGTAATTGGATTATTGATCGTTTGATCTGTTGTGTAATCATAATCCGCGCGATTTACTGGTGTAAAGCCATTAGGTGTATAGAATCTTAATAAATCATCATAAACCACTTTATCTGAAAGTTCTAATTCAGTTTTTGAAACCTTGTCACCTTCTTGACAAAGCTTATTATCCACTTTCTCACCCGTTGGATTACTATAACACTCACCACTTACTTGTGTTACATCTTTTGATACAAAATCACCATTACGGAATGGAACAATTTGACGATGCTCTTTAGATAATAAATCAGAACCAAATTGAATGTATTCTTTTGTATCGATACCAAGTAAATGCATTAGAGTAGGACGAACATCAACTTCACCACCATATGTGTGGTCAGCCTTTGCTTTCACTCCTGGTACATGTATAAATAAAGGAACTCTTTGTAATTGAGCATTAATATAAGGAGTAATTTCATCTACACCCATTACTTTAGCCATTGCTTTATTATGATTTTCTGATAAACCATAATGGTCACCATACATCACAATAATCGAGTTATCATATAAACCAGATGTTTTTAAATCATTAAAGAATTGTTCAATTGACTCATCTAAATAATGAGCAGTTTGAAAATACTTATTAACAATTTTATCTCCAAAGTCACCTTCCGGGAAATTAGGGTCGTTATTTAACTCAAACGGGAAGTGGTTTGATAGTGAGATAAATTTTGTATAAAACGGTTGTGGAAGTTTTTCAAGATAAGGCATTGACTCTTTGAAAAATGGTTTGTCTTCCATACCATAGTTAATTGTATTTTCCGGACTCATATCATAGTAATTCGCATCAAAGAACTTATTATATCCAAAGGACTTATAGATTTCATCACGATTCCAGAATGTTTTCGTGTTACCATGGAATACTGCAGATGTATACCCTTTTTGTCCTAAAATCGCAGGTGCTGCTTGATATGTGTTCAGTGCTTTAGTAGTGAACACTGCACCTTTTGGTAGAGGGAATAATGAGTTCTCCATCATAAATTCAGCATCAGATGTTTTCCCTTGTCCTGTTTGATGGAAGAAGTTGTCAAAATAAAATGTGTTTGGGTCCTTCGTCAATTTATTTAAGAACGGTGTAACTTCTTGACCATCTAATTTGTAATTAATAATAAAGTTTTGTAGAGATTCTAAAGAAATGTAAATGACATTTCTACCCTTTGCTGCACCAAAATAATCTGGATTTGGTTCAGAATGGTTTGCCTTCACATAATTTTCAACATCAACTACATCACTACTATCAGCTAGCGCACGTTGTGCAGATGATTTTGTCGTTTGAATCGCATCATAAATCGTATAGTTATATGCTCCTAAATATTTTACGATATAGTTACGATCGAACGTACGTGTTAATAATTCTGGGCGATCAGCTTCAGCTAATCCTAAGTTAATGATAAAAAATGCAATCGCTGCTGCAAATACAGCAAAGATTGAGCGACGATTTATTTTTTCTGCTTGTGATTTAATTACTTTAAATACAATTAAACCGATTATGATAATCGTATCAAGGAAATAAAGCACATCATAAGGCTCCATTAACGCTGCTGCACTTCCGCCTAAATCTCCAAAGTTCTTTGTTTGAAAAAGTACTGGAATGGTAATAAAATCATTGAAAAATCGATAATAACAGACGTTTGCATATAACAGTATCGATAAAATTAAATCGATAACTATGATCGCAATTGTACGGGCACGTCCTTTAAAGAACAACGCAAAGCCAAAAAAGAGTAATGCTGAGCTTATTGGGTTAAAGAACAATAAGAACGCCTGCATACTATTTTTAATGTCTAAATTAAATTCTGCCTGATAAACTGCATATGATTTTAACCAAAACAAAATAACGATTAAGAAAAACAAAGAAAACTTTTTATTTAACAAACTATGAATTTTTGATTTTATATTTCCCATTTTTTTACCTCCTATTTGTCATCGTGATGACTCAAAGGTGAATGAATTGAATTACGTTGATATTTTTGACCCCATGTAATTGGTACTCAATCATTTTAATACTTTCTAAAAAAAAAGCAAGCATTTTTAAAGAAAACAGTATATCCGTACTAGTAAAAAATATCGGTAAATTAGCTGATTTTTCGACAAAAAAAATAAACATACTGTTTTATATTAGGCTAAAACTATGTTTAACTTATATATATTATAACATATTTTTATTTAGATTCTCGAACTTCATATAATTGTCAAAGTTTCTTATTCCAATAAAAAAAACTGCCTAAAAAAGGCAGCTTTTTAATCAATTATAGTTTTACAACGTTGTCAGCTTGAGGTCCACGTTGGCCTTCAACGATATTGAATTCAACACGTTGACCTTCTTCTAATGTTTTGTAGCCTTCTCCAGCGATTGCACTGAAATGTACAAATACATCATTTCCACCTTCAACTTCGATGAAGCCGAATCCTTTTTCACTGTTAAACCATTTTACTGTACCTTGTGTCATATATAGACAACCTCCAAAAATTTTTTAATATGTTACTCATATTTACGCAGTAAATAAAAATTCACATATTATAAAGAGCATCCACACAAATAAAAGTAGGTACTCTTTATAACATGTGAATCTAATAAACTCGATATTTGCATCCATAATAGATAATAAAAATGATTGGTATCCTTGTAATGCCTAAAGTAAAATGTAATGCATTGCACTATGCATCTGTCTTTCAAAACAACGAAAGCCCTTCCTCTCTTCCGTCCTTACGGTTCCTAGACCGCGCCAGTATGAATTGAAAACTCCAAACCATACAGCGGAAAAGAATATAGCTTCAAAACTATTCACTCCTTAACTGAGTACTACCATATTGTACAACTATTTACAAAAAAAATCAACAAATATAGAAATTCTCCCATTTATTTCATGGATTTTCTTGTTTTCTTTATATATAATGAAAAGGCATCTAAAAAATAGATGCCTAAAATAATCACCAGAAGCCGCCATATCCACCATATCCGCCATAACCGTAGCCGTAGCCACAACCACCGCCGCCAACATAGGCAGCACCTACTATTATTAAAAGGATAAATAATACGACGATAAACGCAAAACCACCGCCATATCCTACTCCACCTGCAGCACCACTCATATGGTCATTCCTCCCTTATAGAAACTTCCCTAGCATAGTATTCATTTATTGGGATTTGGGAATAGAAATTTATATTATTGGGCGAAAATGGACAATAGCCTATATAAGTAAAACCTATTGATTTTTTCTCCGTTTCCATTTCTCAATTATTCCATATGTATTAAAACAAATGATTAACCAAAATGCTCCAGCAATATATCCACCGACTACATCACTTGGGTAATGAACACCTAAATAAATTCTACTTATTCCTACAATTAAAATCATTATAATACCAATAATGGCCCCACATAACTTAGCCCATTTATGTTTATAAACTTTGAAAAGTACAAACGCTAAGCATCCATACAATATCATTGACCCCATCGAATGTCCACTAGGGAAACTATATCCTTGTTCTTGAATAATCGGTTGAATATCAGGTCTTTCACGTTTAAAATACAATTTTAAAATCTTATTAAATACACCCGCACCTAGTCCAATTGTAAGTGCCAAAAACAAACACATTAAGCGATGACGTGTAATAAATAAAATGATGATTGCGATTACTGAAATGATTGCTACTCCTTTTACTGAACCAAAGAATGTGATAACTAACATTATGGAAGTTAACCTATCAGATATATTGCTTTGTACTATTGAAATTATATTGTTATCAAATGAACGGATTTGTGGTCCATTTAAGCTTGTACCAATCATCCAAAACGCCAATATAAAAACCACTAGCAATAATATTTGAATTGCACTTAACCAAATTACTTTCCTTTGCATCCTTAAACCTCCTGAAAACACTAATCATTTTATGGTAACATAAGAAATGAAAAAGACAATTCTTTTTCGAACTGTCTTGTCATTCTTTACTGGACTTTTTTCTCCTTTCCTGGGGATTTCCGACGTCTTGTAGGGGCTTTCTTTTCAACCTTGGGCTTCGTTTTATCTATGGATGCTTGCAATGCAGCCATTAAATCAGTAACATTTGCTGTTGGAATCTTTTCTTTCGGTGTAACCATTTCTTTCCCTGTCCGTTTCGATTCAATCAATTCCATAAGTTTAGAACGGTATTCATCTGTATATTTCTCTGGTTCAAAAGGAGTAGTTAATTGATCGATTAAAAGAATTGCGGTATCAATTTCTTTTTTTGTTACTTGATCCTCTACTGGTACATTCGGTACATCTCCTACATTTCTTACTTCATCTGGAAAATGAATGGTCTCCATTACTAATGTGTTTTCATATACCCGTATCACGGCTAATTGTTCTTTAGAACGCATAACAATTTTTGCAAGTCCTGATTTTTTAGATTCAATCAATGCTTTGCGAAGTAATCCATATGCCTTCATGCCACCTTCATTTGGAGACATATAATAACTACGATTATAATAGATTGGATCTATTTCCTCCATTTTAATAAAATCAATAATTTCAACAGCCTTTTCTTCAGTTGCCTTCTTTAAATCCTCCAACTCTTCATCCTCAAGTATCACATATTTTCCCTTTGCAATTTCATATCCTTTAACAATTTCATTCATAGATAGTTCTGTTTCACAAACTGGACATCTTTTCTCATATTTTATTGGTGTGTGGCATTTTTTATGAAGTGATCGAAGCTTTATGTCTTTATCCTCAGTCGCAGCATGTAGTTTGATTGGTATATTGACTAATCCAAAGCTAATGCTCCCTTTCCAAATAGTGTGCATGGATGTCACCCTTTCGTAAATAACTATATATTATAAGGGTTAATTGTTAAGGGTGGTTTCATACTTAAAAAGTTATGGAAATAATATATCCCATCTTGTTAATAATCACTTGAATAGAAAGGGGACTAGCTATGAAACCGATGCTCCCAACTTTGAAATCAATTGCTCCTCTCACTTCAGATTGGCTATTTGAAATCAAATATGATGGTTTTCGAGCTATTTTAGATTGGGACCATAACACGATACATTTATGGAGCAGAAATGAAAAAGATCTACTTCCACAGTTTCCAGAAATTAAAGAGTATTTATTAAGTATCTACGATCAATTCAAAGATGTACTTCCTTTAATATTTGATGGTGAACTAGTTGTTTTGGAAAATGAAGGAAAGGCGAATTTTGGAGAATTACAGAAAAGAGGTCGCATGAAGTCACTTGATCGAATTCAGCAAGTTGCCTATAAAAGACCATGCACTTACTTAGTCTTTGATCTATTAACCATTAATGGAAATACCCTCATTGATCAAAGTTATTTAGAACGAAAAAAAATGTTAAAGGGCTTGTTTGTAACTTACCAATTACCTTTAACTCCAACACCTGGTACTTTTGAACTACTTCAATACATTCCAAATGAACAACATTTTGATACGATATGGGAACAAGTCACAACGGATGACGGAGAGGGCATCATTGCAAAACTAAAAAAAAGTAAATGGGAAGTTGGTAAACGGACAGAAACATGGCTAAAAATAAAAAATTGGAAGAAAGTTTCATGCTTTATTACTGCGTTCGATTCCACCAATGGATATTATCATGTTGGTGTTTTTAAGGGAGAGCAGATCTACCAAATAGGCTTATTTTTATTCAGTCTAGATCCTGATCAAAAAAAAGCATTAAGACAAGTCATTAAGGCGAATGCACTTAACAATCAGAATGGTGTCCTTAATATCCATCCTTCGATATGTGTTGATATTCATTATTTGGAGTGGTATGAGGAACAGCTGCGAGAACCACATTTTCATGAGTTTCGTTTTGATTTATCACCAGAATCCTGTACATATGAACAGTTTCTTTTAGATGAAGCAGCTATACCAAGGGAAATTGCGGTGACCCACCCAGATAAACCACTTTGGGAAAAGGAGCACATAAAAAAGTTAGATTTTATTCGATATATGAGAGAAATTTCGCCATTTATTCTGCCTTTTCTACGTAATCGTACATTAACTGTAATTCGTTATCCCCATGGTGTATTTGGTGAACCTTTTTATCAAAAAAACTGTCCTGATTACGCACCGAATTTTATTCAAACATACCATCAGGAAAGCATAGATTATATTGTTTGTAATGATTTAAAAACATTAATGTGGCTGGCCAACCAATTAGCAATTGAATACCATATACCATTTTCTACTATAAATAGTACTTATGTGAGCGAGATCGTTTTTGACTTGGATCCTCCATCTAGAAACGAGTTTCACTTAGCGGTTACAGCTAGCCTAATGATGAAGAAAATATTTGATCAATTAAATATTATTAGCTTTATTAAAACATCAGGAAATAAAGGACTGCAAATATATATACCATTGATTGATGGTACATATACTTGGAGTGATACTCGATTATTTACGGAATTTATCGCTAATTATCTTGTAACAGAAAGATCTGACCTCTTTACTATTGAACGAATGAAGAAAAAGAGAAATGGACGATTATATGTTGATTTTGTACAACATGCAGAAGGAAAAACCATTATTGCTCCGTATTCAATGAGAGGTCATAGTGATGCACTTATTGCAACACCATTGTTTTGGGACGAAGTGAATGAAAATCTTAATCCAGAATCCTTTACAATTCCCACCGTCTTGCATCGGGTTAATACCCTCGGATGTCCATTTGCTAACTATGTAAAAGCAAAATCAATACAAGTTTTCGAACCTATACTTAACTTTTTAAAAGCAAATAATGTGAAATAAGAAGAAAACGGAGCTATATAGAGGAGCTCCGTTTTGACAATTTATTTAATTCATAGTTACATTAGAAGAGAATCTTCTCAACATATTCTTTCGCATGTGTTTCTAATTGTTCATATCGAATTTGTTCTTCTTTGTAATGTGTTGTGCTACTTACCTCAAAGGAACTTTGATTATTGTTCATAATGATTTCTGCATCATATAAGTAAGTTGCATTTCCAATGAGTTCAATCCAATAGGTTTGATCAGACTTATGAACGACACAACGAACTTTTCCACCATTATTATATACATCAATTTCCTCTTCATAATTATTTAAGGACAATATACATGAAATTAATGATGACGCAGACATGGCGGTTCCACAAGCATTTGTGAATCCAACACCACGCTCAAACGTACGAACATAGATAACTCCTTTTTCAATGGAATGAACAAAGCTTACATTAACTCCATCAGGAAATAACTGATTGGGTCGATTTACATATTCAGAAATCATTCTTTGTGTATTCGTTCGCATCATTTCTTTATCTACAAAAGTTATAAGGTGAGGATTTGGAACAGCGACTGCGCTAAATAATAATTGATCTGAGAGTTCATGAATCTTTTCATTCACCAGTTGCTCTTGTTTAAGATTCAGCGGTAACGCATCTAACGAAAAAAGTACTGGTGATATTTCGACACAATAGGTTGGTAATTCATTAAAAATAGAATCTGACTTATTCACCTTTAAAATCGCCTTCATTGTTTCTACTCTTATTTCATCTTTCTGTAATAATTCACACACATATCTACCAACACAGCGCAAGCCATTGCCACACATGGAAGCCTCTGAGCCATCAGCATTAAATACTCTCATTTTTGCATCTGCTTTATCACTTTTCATGACAAAGAGAATACCGTCCGCACCTAATTCAGAATTTCTGTCACAGAGAGTAATACTCAAATTTTGACGGTCCTCTTCAGAAAACGTATATGGCATAGAGATTTCATCTATTAATAAAAAGTCATTTCCTGACCCATGGCATTTTCGAATGTTAATATTCATAGCCTTCCCCCATTAATTCAATGTGTTAATTTAAGCTCTATCTTCAAGATTAATGTTAATTAGAAATTTCTAATGATCACAATTTCTAAAAGGATTCATTTCAAACCTAATATACATATATCCATAATCCTACCATTAAGGGTGACATAAAAAATAAAATCAATCAAGTGTGATATATGAAAAATCCTCATTCATGACCTGGTCACTCCATTCCCATGCTTGTTGATAAAATCTTGACAGTTCTTGCTCAGTAAGATTAGTAAGCTGTAATAATTCATCCATTCTTTCCCATTCCGCTTTTTCCAGAGCAATCGATAAATCAAGCACTTTCCGCATATTATTCTCTTCACCACATAATGCATTAAAAAGGCTTTCCTCCAATGATAATTGATTTAGCACCTCATCCATTGGCTTAAAGAGGATAGCGTCTAATAAAGAAAAAAGACCTAACAAAAAAAATTTCGGTGATTCTGATTTACCGAACTGCTTTTCAGATATTAACTCACAAAACTTCGCTCTAGTTAAGCTCGTTCTACATACTTCTTCTGAAAGTTGTTGTCTCCATCCAGCGTTTTCCCTTATTGCTAAAATAAATATCCATCTTTTAATTTCAATTAAACCTAGTAATATAATTGCCTGATGGATAGAGTGTATTTTTTGAGTAGGACGGTGAGCTGGTGAGTTTATTAGTTTTAATAGTTTATAGGCTAATGATAAATCTTGTTCAATAATCATACTAATATGCTCAATACTGACATCTTCATTAGATAATAAACGAACGATTTGTAAGTACGAATGAAAAGATGCTGGAATATCAAATGTTGAAATAATAACAGGTTGACTAAAATAATAGCCTTGAAAATACGTATAGCCATTTTGTTTAGCCTCTTCAAACTGCTCCTTCGTTTCAACTTTTTCAGCCAGTAATTTTATGTTAAACGATTGAATAATTTTTTCTATTTCTTTTCTTTCGATTTTATTCGTGTTCATAAAATCTATTTTTACTATATCTACAAATTTTAATAATTCTAATGAGTACAGATTATTACTATAAAAAATATAATCATCCAATGCAATTTTATAACCTAGCTTTTTTAATTCGCTACATATTTCTACTAATTCTCGAGAAGGAGTAACATTTTCAAGTATTTCAATCACTATATCCCTTGGTGAGAAATAAGTTGGAACCTTATGCTTAAGAAGGTTTTCGGTAAAATTAATAAAACATGGTAGTCCTGATGAAAGATTATCTATACCAATATTAAAAAAACTGTTAATGATTACGTCAGCAGTTGCTTGATCCCCATCAATATTCGGGAAGGAATTGACATTATCATTCCTATACAATAATTCATATGAAACAACCCTATTATCAATATTAAAAATGGGCTGACGTGCAACAAAAACTTCCATCGAGCTCTCTCCCTGCTTTAAAATGCATAATATTTCAAAATATATACGATTCTCTACTAAATGTATGTTAACAAATTACTAGGATAAAAGTCTATATTCAAAAAATAGAAAAAGAGGGTGAATCCATAAATGGTTCCCCTCAAATTGTCAAACAAAATTACATATACTGTAATAAAAAATTGATAAAAAACAAACATGCAATAATATAAAGAGGAATGGATACGTCCTTTGCTTTACCAATAGAAAGCTTCAGAACAGGATAAAGAATAAATCCAATCGCAATTCCATCTGAAATGCTAGATGTAAATGGAATCATAGCAATGATTAAAATAGCTGGCAGTGCCTCGGTCATGTCACGTAAATCCATAAATCGAATATTTTGAGTCATCAATATGCCAATTAATATAAGGATGGGGGCAATTGCATTATCCGGTATAATTTTCATATAAGGTATTGCAACTACAGACAATAAAAACAGGGCCCCAGTAGTGATTGCGGTTAAACCGGTACGGCCACCAGAGGTAATTACGGCAGTTGATTCTACAGCTGACACTGTTGGACTAGATCCAAGCAGACCCGAAAAAATCGCAGAAATACTTGTTGCCTGTAATCCTTTACTAAATTTAGCTTCGTTTTTTAATTGGACTGTATGACTATGAACAAGACCGATATTTTCAAACACGACAACCATAGAAATTGTAAATACCGCAACCCAGAAAGACAACGTCCATACCCGTTCAAAAGAAAAATGACCAAAAACTATTTGATAATTTTCTAATGAAAAACCTTGCTTACCTGTTTTCGGTACAATTCCAAATAATGCTGATAATCCAGTTCCAAAAAGAATGGTCCATAAGAAATGTCCCTTTACATTTCTCAAAAAAAGGATCAATAATACTAAGAAGGTGATAATCGTAGCCAAAACTTTTATATCACTTAAATTACCTAATGCAATGATGGTAGTTCCACCACGAACGACAAGACCACCTTTTTCTAATCCAATCAGCATTAAAAACAATCCTAACCCAACGGTTATAGCATCCTTTAATGTTGTAGGAATAGATGTATTCAAAATGTTTGCCAATCTTGTAAATGCAATGATCGAAAAGATCATGCCTGACACAAATACAACTGCTAAAGCCTCTTGCCAGGTCAATCCCATTGATTGTACTAGTGTGTAAGAGAATAATGCATTTATTCCCATACCTGGTACAAGAATAATTGGTGAATTTGCCCATAATCCCATTATTAAACAACCAAAAAAAGAAGTTAAAATGGTTGCAATAACAGCACCTTCTAACGGTATACCTGCTTCGGAAAGGATAAGGGAATTAACAGCCATAATGTATACTACAGTAAAAAAACCAATGACTCCAGCCGTTATTTCCTTTTTCACTGATGTCTGATGATTTTTAATCTGAAAAATACCTTTCTTATCCATTTATTTGACACCTATATTTAGTTGTCCCTCTCCCAACCCGCTTTTATCTGTAAGAAAATACAGATTAGCCACAATTTAATATTATATAGATGAATCTCCGGAATGACAATATTATTAATCGTAGTAAACATGATAAAGATAAGTCAATAGTCCAATACAAATAAAAAAATCCCTTTCACTCATAGTTTCTGTAAACTCAATAATTGGTGTATTGGGAGAAAAGTGTTTTTGCCAGTTTAAAGGCATAACCCCTTTGGTGATTTTTGAAATAACTTGATCATTCTTACAAATTTTTATCGTTGCCAAGCTCTTATTAATCGTAAATTGATTATTTTCTACTGAAAAGCACACGGTTCTCCAATTCTCTTTCTTAGGATACATTTCTATTGTTTTCGAAGGTAGAATCATTTTTGTAGCTTTCTTCTTGTTTTTACTTATTTCAATGTATACACAGTTGCTTCCATTGTGATTTTGGATCATATATGTACTTTTTAACATATGATTGAGGTTACTCCACTTCTTACCGTTTTTATTATAAGGTGCGATCTCCCATGCACAAAGTCCATTACTTTTAAAAAATTTTAATTGTAGAAAGGGAATGGCAGAAAGAACGAATAAGAAGCGATCATAAGAAGGTAACTCTTTCTCTTGAGAATCCAATGGAATAGAAGATTTTATTTCGCGAAAGACATAGTAATAATATTTTATTAAATAGTAGATGATTACAATAAAAAGAAGACATACTGCCCATTTAGCGATTAAGGTAAAACTAGTATTCAAAAGAAAAAATAAACAAATGGTCATATATATCCCGATAATGATTAACTGCTGCAAATATAATTTAGTCTTATAGGAATAGTGTTCTTTTATATTCATCTTTCAATTCACCCTATCAATGAAGATTCTTTCTATTATATGAATACAACAAGAATATATTCCTATCTAATTACTTCTATATTAATTCTTTTCTTTTAAAAATTGATAGAGAAGATACGATCAGTATAATAGTTAAACATATAGTAATGATAACCGAAGAAATTGTTCCTTTACTTATATAGCCATTCGTCCATAATTCTCCTGTATATTTTAGGATATTTGAGGGTAGCCATTTTAATTTTTCAGATAAAACCGAAGATAGAAAGCTCAGAACGATTGTAACGGCAAGTGTTAAAGCTGCAGTAACTCCAGAGGTATTTGACATACTTCCGAAGAAAAAGATTAAGGTTACAATTAATGTTAGCCATAACCCATATAGAATCATTCCTTTAAGCATTAGTGATAGATTTACTAATTCAAATAATTGGTATGTATAATACCAATTTGCCATCATTCCCATAAAGTAAGAAAACCATACGATAAGTAAAGCCATCACCCATTTTGCGATCATATAGGAGGAAAATGAAACTGGTTTCACTAATATCAGTGCAGCACTACCATTTTTTCTTTCTGCTGTAACAGAAGACATAAAAGCTAAAACAATCACTAGTAAACCAATCATATTAAATTGTTGGCTTAAAGTACTGAATAAAACTTCAGGTGCATGTGGTAATGGTATTTCTATCACTGTACCTTCCGGTAGATCTCCTAAGGAATCAATAATTTTAGGCAAATAGTAAGTTGTAACTGGTTGCATAATCCCTAAAAGGATAAATAGTAAAGGCATCCATAACCATCTATAGTTTCTCAAGGACTCAGTGTTTTCTTTTTTTATAAAAATAAAAAATTGATTCATTCTTTCACCACTTTTCTAAATATCTCTTCTAACGAAAGTTGACATAAATCAAAACTATCTAATGGCCAATTCTCTTCACTAGCCATTTTAAGTAGTTGTTGTCTTCCAACCTGTAGATCCTTTACATACAATACGATGACTTTTTCATTTTGCTCTATCTTTTCTATCCATGAATACTTCTGAAAGCGAGGAAGTAATAACCTTGGATTAGTTGAAAAAGTTAGTCGAATCATTTGACTGGAATGCTTTGCTCTTACATCAACGATATTCCCATCCTCTATTAACTCGCCATTATTTAACAGTAATACCTGATCACAGACCTCTTCTGCATCATTTAAAATATGCGTTGAAAATAATATCGTGGTTTCCGTTTTCATCAGTTTAATTAAATCGATAATTTCCCTGCGACCGAATGGATCTAAAGCAGAAACTGGTTCATCAAGAATAAGAATCTGCGGCTTATGGATAAGCGCTTGAGCAATTCCAAGCCTCTGTTTCATTCCTCCCGAATATTGTCCAATTCTACGCTTTCTCCCCTCCATTAAACCAACTACTTCAATTAGTTCATCAATTCTTTGATTTAAGTTATTGCTTTCAATATCAGTTAATCGACCAACAAAAGATAGATACTCTTCTCCACTCATCCAATCATAAAATGCTGGATATTGAGGCAGAAAACCAATCATACCTCTTAAATCCTTTTGATTTGGATAATTAGGAGAAAAGACTTTTCCACTCGTCGGAGTGATCAAACCTGCAATCATATTAAGAGTGGTTGTTTTACCTGCACCATTGGGACCTAATAATGCAGTACATTTCCCTTCTTCTAGTGAAAAACTAATTGTGTCAACCGCCGTTTTCCCTTTATATTCTTTCTTTAAATTTTGTATTTTCAAGATACTCATCTATTCTGTCTCCTTCCTACAATGAAATAGATAATTGGACCAACTATATTTATAAATAAAATAATCAATACCCACATCCATTTAGGACCGTTTGGTTGTTTGTTACGTATAAGATCAATGACCGCAATAATAACTAACAAAAATTGAATAATTATGATGGGCGCAATCAATCCCCAATTTATTTCTTTTAACACCCCATAAATATTTTCCACCTTTATCCTCTCCTGCTCTAATTACTATTCATGATTATCTGTTATATAAACAATAGAACAGATAATCATGAATAGCAATAGTTTAATTATTAATGTCAAAAATAGCTGTTTTCGGATCGTTTGATGCTTTAGTAAAACTATTGTAAAAGCACAACTACCAGTTTTCACTCCAAATAATGGATTCTAGCGTGTCTTATGGAGATTTTTCTCAGTAAAATGAAACGTGTAGCGATCCTCAGTCGATATTTATTAGGTATTACTTTACATAAATAGTAACAATGTTTGAAAAAAAAGCTAAAAAAAAGAATGACCACAACTTCAGTCATTCTTTAATACAGTTTTATTTAATCCATTCAAAGGTAAAAGGAATTTTATAATGCTCACCCTGAAAGGCTTTGACAGCACCTATTATCGTAAATACAAATACAACGATTCCAAGTAACCAAAGCAATACAAAACCAATTAGAACAATAACGAGAATCCCGAAAATAATACTGTATATAAAATAAGAAATTATAAAATTAAAATATGCTTTTCCATGTGCATTAATAAATTCAGAATCGTCTTTTTTAATTAACCATATGATTAAAGGACCTATGATCGTTGTAAAAAAGCTTGTGATATATATTCCAGCTGCTAATATTTTTTCCTCTTGTGATACCAATGATAACCCCTCCTTTTATTCTTACTAGTGAATATACGTTAAAATTTCACTTTTAGTTTCATTTCGGAAAATTTTTTCTTCATTATTATTTCCATCTGACTTGCATATGTTTATTATAGTTGTCCATATTTATTTTACTCAAGAAGTAGGTGATTATATGTTATCCAATATTGAGGCGTTCATTTTAGGAATTATCCAAGGTTTAACTGAGTTTCTGCCAATCTCAAGTACCGGACATTTGTATATTGGAAGACATCTATTTGGATTAGATGAAGCTGGTCTTTTTCTTGATACAATGCTCCATGTAGGTACTCTCCTTGCAATTATTGTGGTTTATAAGGATGATTTATGGAACATGATACGTAAACCATTTAGCAAATTGAGTCTCATTATGGTGATTGGTACAATTCCTGCAGTGATCGTCGGATTTTCACTAAAAGATTACTTTGAAGAAATCTCTAAAACTGGGGTAACAATTGGTTGGGAATTTCTCGTAACTGGAGGGGTGCTTTGGTTTGCAGAGAAAGCAAAAAAGGGCAGTAAAAAGCTTGAAGATATCAAATATTCCGATGCACTAATCATTGGCACATTTCAAGCTGCTGCAATCTTCCCTGCCTTATCGAGATCAGGATTAACGATTGCTGCCGGATTGATGAGAAAATTGGATAGACAAACGGCAGCATATTTTTCTTTTTTGTTATCTACTCCAGCCATTTTAGGTGGAATAGTTCTACAAGGAAAAGATCTTATAGTAGGACAAGTTGAATCCGTTACTTTATTTGGTCTTCTAATCGGTACAATTGCATCAGCCATCTTTGGGTATCTAGCAATTGTTGGAATGGTCAATTTTTTAAAGAGAAAATCTTTGAAAATCTTTGCCTATTATGTTTGGACACTGGGAATCTCCATCATTCTATTGCAATGGTTGGGAATTTTTTAAATGGAGTTGAGGTTATTGTCAAGCGAATGGATAACAAACACATTAGAAACACTTGGCCAACATGGTTTTTTCGGAATTGCTTTTGCCCTTATGATTGAAGTGATCCCTAGTGAAATCGTATTAGGCTATGGAGGGTTTCTCATTTCTGGTGGGAACATTTCATTTTTTTCTGCCTTGTTAGCGGGAATCATAGGTGGGACAATGGCACAAGTTTTTTTATATTGGTTGGGTAGCTATGGAGGCAGACCATTTTTTGAAAAATACGGGCGTTTCCTTCTGATTAAAAGAAATCATTTAGATGCTGCTGAATCTTGGTTCGAAAGATATGGTACAATTGTTATTTTCCTAGCAAGATTTATCCCCATCGTTCGACATGCTATCTCAATTCCAGCGGGCATCGCTAGGATGCCGTTCTACCAATTTCTTTTATATACGATTGCAGCTATGTTGCCATGGACCATCCTGTTCCTTCTTATAGGAATGCAGTTAAACCAACATTGGAACACAATCAGTGAGGTTGCAACTGCTTACATTAAACCGATTGTATTCATTGCTGTAGCATCCTTGACCCTCTATTTCTTCTACCATTATTTAAGAAGATATAGATCTAAATAACAGAATGTCGAATCAAGGGAAAAATAGTCAAAAAAAATTAACAAAAAACCTATTTTCAATTTTAAATTTTTATTGTAAGATACAAAAAGAAATACACACATAAACGTATATACTGCAATTAGGGAAGGCAAATGGTGCGCCACCAGCAAAGTTTCTTGACTGGTCCTAGTGGGTTCGATTCCCACCCCGAAATTTTTTACGTAACTTTAAAAAATTTCGAGGGTGAGGCTGACCTATTTAGGTGAAATCTGCCCTCTGTGGAGGGGATAACATGCTCAAGAAACGTGAATTAATTGGCCAAGAGAGTCAAATTCTTTTTGATTTGATGGTGCACCCAGAAGTCTTCCCTTTTGTACGTCATAAGGCATATTCACATGATGAATTTCTCTTTTTAACGAAGCAAATAATCGAGGCAGAAGAACAAGGAAAATTAATTTCTCGTACGATCACAGACGAATGGGAAAATCCAATTGGAACCATTAATTTATATGATATTGAGGATAATGCAGGTTTTCTAGGTACATGGATTGGAAAACCCTATCACGGTAAAGGCTATAATCAATTAGCAAAGGAAGCTTTTTTTAACGAAGTATTTTATGAATTAGGTATTGAAACCATTTTTATGAGAATTCGAAAAGAAAATATTCGTTCAAGAAAAGCGGCTGAAAAATTACCCTATACAATAAAAGCGAATGAAACGAGAAAATCTGTGTTCGAACAACTAAATTCAACAGGTTATATTTATGATCTTTACGAAATATCAAAAGATCTTTTCTCACTTCATATGATGCGTAACTCGTCTATCAAAGAAGATACTCAAGCTTTAGAAGCTTAAAAAAAGGATGACTCACATGTCATCCTTTTTTTAGTTCCCTATTCTTTTGAATTTAATTCATTATATAGATTTCTGACCACCCATGTTTTATAAAGTTCTAGTTTTTTTCTACCTACAGGATGATAACGGATTCCTCTGTTTTTTAATTGCATCACATACCAACCTTTAGAATACTTATATGCCATGGACATGTCTCCCCTCTCAAAATGCTTGTCCATACAATATATGTGAGCATTAGATGAAATATGTTTAGCTAAATCATAATTCTTTTGAAGACCATTTATGTAAAATGTATTCCTTTTAGTTTTATGATTAGTTAACAATTACATAGGTATAGTTTATATCGATTCAAATAGTATTTTAACTTTAACTATTGATTAGGCTTTTCTATAACATTGTTGCTATAAGTAAAGTTTTAACGAATAACTCAGCTGAAGATTGCTTCGCATTTAAATTTCACTGAGAAAAGAACAGCAATCTCCATCAGTACCGCTAGACTCTCTTATATGATGAAGAAGCCGACCAGTTAGACTTGTACAAAAGCAACAAATTTTACGAAAGCAGCCTTTAATTAAAATGATAAAATAACAAAAAGAACCCCATAACAGGGGCTCTAGTCGATTATTTATTTTCCAATAAATTCTTGTGTCCAATAATTTCCATTTGCTACATAACCTACACCAATATGTGTATAGTTTTTATTTAAAATATTCGCACGGTGACCGTCACTATTCATCCAAGCTTTCATAACTTCTTCAGGTGTACGTTGACCCATAGCAATATTTTCACCCGCTGTTGAATATTTTATGCCAAATTTCTTCATCATATCAAATGGTGATCCATAAGTAGGACTTGTGTGATCAAAATATTTATTTGTAGCCATATCATTTGATTTAACTCGTGCGACCTTACTTAGTTCATTATCAATTTTCAATGCAGGTAATCCTTGTTTCGCACGTTCTTTATTAACTAACTCTACTACTTGCTTTTCAGAAGCATTTAAAGTATCTCCTGCTGATTGATTGGTTGAAGTAGTTGGCTTTGTTGTCTGTGATGTAGACGGTTTATTTTGATTAACTACTGGCTTATTTTGTGAAACTTGGGGTTTCGCAGGTTTTGATACTGGTTTAGTAGTTTCACTTGGTTTTTGTTGAGTAATGTTTTTTGCTTGATTATAGCTTACATTATATTTAGTCATAATCTGATTGATAAGAGATTGTAAATCTTTTGCATTTTCTACTTTATATTCATATTTTGCTATATTAACAGTTTTATGTGAATCATTTTGAAATGTAGCAGCATCAGCTTTGTTTACAAATGGTGTCGCAAGAAGTGCAAATGCAGTTGCAGTAGTAATAATTGTTTTTTTCATCGTAATTTCTCCTCCTTGAGATCTGCGATATGTGTTTGTCTTACATGAAAATCATATCACAGCTTTTTTGTAATAAACTTGGAAGAGAATACTATTTTCATTTTAAAAGAGTCATTTTAAGTTATTTTCATATGAAATTAATATATAATTAGCTATATTAATAGATTTATCTTTTTCCAACTCCATTTACTTACATCGGAAAATTTACCATCTAATACTAAAACAAACCATATATTAACTGGTTTTTTCTATTGACAGGTTTTAAAAAGAGCGCTATATATAACGATTATTACAATTAAATTTCAATCATGTAGTTTAAGTAAAAAGAATAGAGGTTAAATATCATTAACCCCGTAAATCTTCCATTTGCTTTATAAAATAATTAATCAATCCCATTTTTTCAGATAAATCCAAGGAGGAATTAGATATCCTCTGGACAGCAAAAAAGAATTTTGTCTCTTTACTTACTCTAAGCCTCGGGTGTGTTTGCTCATCTAATAACTCACTTGACACAGCAGCTTTTAATAGTTCTTCTGATTTCCGATGACAATTTGTAGTTTTGCGATTTTTCCAAATGCTTAAATACACCTCTAATAATCTTTCATCATTCACTCGTCAATTTCTCCCCTTTTCGATTATTCTTTCGAATACTCTCCAAATTATTGGGTATTCTAACCCAATAATAAAAAAGATTGGAGGATATTCATATGCATGGTCCCTATTGTTGTCCAAATTGTAAAACGAATAGAACCCGATTTAATATCATTCAGCAAGTTCCACAGGCAGTAAAAATGGATCCAAAAACTGGTGACATCATTGAGCAATATGGAAATGAAGCATCTGATCTATTCCATATATCCTTTAAAGGCCCTGAATTTAGGGTTCAATGTGGAGCGTGTGGGCTAGTAGAAGACGAAACAACCTTTTTGAAATTTGGTGAATATAAACGATAAGAAATGGCTGTCTGAAAGTTTCAGACAGCCTCATTTTATGTTCCTATTTTTTCAAAATACTAATTGCTTTTTTGACCTGTGTATCATTTTTAACAATATCTTCTCTCAATTGATTCATCAATTGAAGTGTTGTTTCTCCTTGTAAAACACCAGTTTCTTTTAAATTATTCTTCCTTTGAAACTCTTTAACAGCAGCCTCTGTATCTTGATCAAAGAATCCATCAACTTTCCCTGGGTTGTAGCCTAATGCCTTGAGCATTTCTTCTGCAGCCTTCACATCAGATGAAATAGATGACATTTCGATTTTAGTATCTGGATTTATAATTGGTAGATCTGCATATTTTGGTAGACTTACTTCATAGTCTGGTTTGATACCTTTTTGATGAATCCAGTTTGCATCAGGCGTTAGCCATTTTGCTGTTGTAATTTTCATATTAGACCCATCTTTAAAATCAGTGGCAGATTGTACAGTTCCTTTACCAAATGACTTTTGCCCAACTAATGGTATACCAGCAGACTCTTTAACAGCAGCTGCCAGGATTTCTGAAGCACTTGCACTTCCATTATCAATAATTACTGCAACTGGAACATCAATTTTTTTACCATCTTCAGCGACAAACTCTTCACGTTTCCCTTTTTTATCTTCAATTTGAACAATTTTCTTGCCTTCTGGAACAAAAAGATTTGAAATTTTAATTGCTTGGTCTAATAATCCACCTGGATTTTGACGCAAATCTAATATCAGTGATTTCATTCCCTTAGATTCCATATCTTTTAATCCATTTAATAGTTCATTATACGTATTCTCAGAAAAGCTAGTGATTTGGATTTTTGCAATACCATTATCCAGCATTTCGGAATAAACCGTATTGACAGGAATATCATCTCGAGTGATCGTAATCTTTGTTGATTCACTTGACCCAGCTTTTTGAATGGTTAAAGTTACTTTGGATCCTTTTTCACCGCGAATCAATAGGACGGCTTCATTGGCGCTCATTCCTCTAATACTTTTTCCATCAACAGCTAATATTTTATCATTTGGTTTTAAACCAATTTTTTCAGCAGGAGAACCTTTGATTGGAGATACAACAACAATATAACCATCCTTTTCCTGTATCTCTGCACCAATTCCTTGGAAGGAGGATGAAATACTCTCATGAAATTGTGCTGCTTCCTCTTTAGTCATATAATCAGAATAAGGGTCATCTAATGAGTCAAGCATTCCGTTAATGGCACCATTTATTAATTTATCATTATTCAGATCTTTATAATAATTTTTCTTCAATTGATCATAAGTATCATATAATTTATTGAATTCTGTTCTTTGATTTACGGCAACTTTTACAGGTTTATCATCACCAAATGCTAAGGCAAAGGTTGTCACTCCTGCTGTAGCAAAAACAAGAACAAAAATTAGCATGACAAATTTAAATTTTCTAATTCGAATATATCCATTTGTTTGTGCTGTCTGTGTTTCTTGAGACTCTACTTCTTTTTTCTCATTTTCCAAGACTTTCACCACTTTCATAACCAAGTACATTACAAGTTATATTTTCAAATACTAACTTCTTTATTTTATCAGTTTTTTTGATTATAAGGAAGAAAAGCTTTTAATTCCTAACTTCTTTCCTATTAACTGTTTCTCATTAAAATGGCCAAAGAAAAAGCAGGCCAAGCCTGCCTTACATTTTCTCAACATGCTGAAAATACTCTTCTAGAGTCCATCCATTTTTATAAATAACAGCAGCTGCCTTTTTGCCAACATAACGGAAATGCCATGGTTCATATTCATAACCCGTAATGTTTTCTTTATCTTTAGGATAGCGCAGAATAAAACCAAATTCATGAGCATGTTCTCTTAGCCAAATCCCCTCTTTTTGTTTCCCAAAATTTTCGGAGAGAAGATAATTTTCACTTTCGCTAGTAATATCCATCGCAAGTCCTGTCTGATGTTCACTTTGGCCTGGAGTCGCTACTGCTTGCTCAGCTTTTTCTTTCCCTACATTTGCAATTTCATTATTTAAAATCGCTTTTTGTCTTTCATAGGAACGATACCCAGATGATGCAAATAAATATATCCCATTTTTTTCAGCTTCACTGAACATTTTTTCTAATGCCGTAGCTGCTTCCTGTCTCATATAGCTTTTTTCTATATCTTGATCACCAAATGAAAATTTCACCTTTGGGCGGACCAAGTCATTAGGAACATAACTCCCAATCGAATATTCTTTATTTACTAATGATAGTATATTAGATGTGTTTTCTATCATTTTTTGACCATTTACTTCTTTGATTTGATTAAAATACTTTGATTCCAATAGCAAATCATTATTTTTTTCTTTTGATTTCGTACCATTTTCTGCATTTGCTTGTTCATGGTTACTAGTTTGTTGTGAATTTTTGGATGCATCTTTCTCATGATTCTGTCCCCCACTACAACCACCTAATAGAAGAAGAACTGCTGCAACTGATACAATTCGTTTCATAATTTCACCTTTCTCTTCCTTTTGAGGCTTTTTTTCATAAATATTGGATGCTTAATCCTATCGAACGCACCCAAAAATTAGAAAATAGCCTTTGAAAAACATAAGTAAATATTATCAAATCAGAGGAAAGTCCGCTAGAGGAAAATGAATAAAGAAAGACCATCCCAAAAGCATGTTTTTAAAACCATCTCTCACTAAAAATTAATAACCTAGAAAGATGATGAAAAACACTTATGAGATAGTCTCATTTTCCACATAAGACTGTTATGTAATATACTTCTTTACAGTCTATTAGACAAGTGTAGATAAAGCAACTTCAATCATGTCATTAAAAGTAGTTTGTCTCTCTTCAGAAGTCGTTTCTTCACCAGTTAATAAATGATCACTTACAGTTAGGACAGATAATGCTTTACGATCGAATTTTGCTGCTAATGTATAAAGAGCTGCTGTTTCCATTTCAATGGCTAAAATACCGTATTTTGCCCATTTTTCATGTTCTGCATTATCATTATAAAACATGTCAGCAGTAAATACATTTCCTACTTTCAGGTTCAATCCTTTTTCTAGTCCGCCATCATATGCTTTCTTTAATAAATCAAAATTTGCTGTTGGCGCATAATCAATTCCATTAAATGTTAGTTTATTCATTTGTGAATCAGTAGACGCAGACATTGCTAATATCACGTCTCTTACCTTAACATCCTTTTGAATCGCACCACATGTCCCAACTCTTATTAGATTTTGGACATTATAGCTTTGCATTAATTCATTAATATAAATTGAAATCGAAGGTACACCCATACCTGTTCCTTGAACAGACACTCTTTTCCCTTTATACATACCTGTATAACCAAACATATTGCGAACTTCGTTGTAGCAAGTTACATTTTCAAGAAATGTTTCCGCTATATACTTAGCTCTTAGAGGATCTCCCGGTAATAGGACTGTTTCCGCAATTTCATTTTCTTTCGCATTAATATGTACACTCATTTTATTTCCTCCTCCAAAATACCAATGTTTTCATTGTAATGTTTTCCTGGCAAGGATGCAAATATTGTTTGTAAGAATGTCGAAGTGGTTTTAGGCAATACTAAAAATGTAATGTACTAAAAGGAGGATTAGCATGGGCAAAAAAAACCGTAATCGGATAAATGGTCAGAAGAAAAATAATCATATTCCTGCAGAGCAAATAATTGCAGAGCATGAAGCTCATGGAAAAGAATTTTCAGCACAAAGCCGAAAAAAATAAAACTAAAATGTAAATACCTACTCAAATCCAATCACTTTTTTGGGGAATTTTCCATAGGAAGTATAAACTTTGTTGTCATACGGTGAAAGTGATTAAACTAACATACACGATGATGATAGACTGCGAAGTAACTTTCATATAAAAATTATCTATCGTATGAGTAATATCCTAAATTATAAAAAATAGGTCGTCTAAAAAAGTAAAGGGGGCTGATCCTTAAATACAATATCTAATGAGATATCGCATTTTAAATGGAGTCAGACCCCTAATAGATTAATTATTCTTGAGTTATTACCTCAAATTCTTTTCTAATAAAGGTCATCCTCAGATTCCTCATCGATTATGGATTTTGCAATTAAGTAATCAAATGTTATGTCGGCGATTTCTTCTACCTCTTCTTCCTTAGGGGCATATCCCCTCTTGATTAATTCTTGAAAGAAAAACTCAGCAATTTCTTCTGTATCAATAAATACTTCGATTTCCTTCATCAAAATCGCCTCCTCTGATTTACAATGTATGTTTTATAACAAAAAATTATGCAGAATAACTTGATAATAGTCATCAATTTCACAGGACAAGCATATGGATAGAATAAATCATTCTTTTCAAGACTAGGGGGCAATAAGTATGAATCGTTTATCTAACGAATCTGCCAATCATATCGAAATGAAAATCATTCAATTCATGGACATTATTTTATCATTATTATTTAAATCTTTCATCCTTTCTTTTATTGCTTTATCACTTTATTTACTGTTAAGTTAACTTACTTTTCCAGCCTTAGTAATATAAATAATTGCTCGCCTATTGTTTTTTTAATCTTTTGTTTTTTGCTATCGTAAGATGGTGCAATTGTTTTTCAATTGAATGTATACAAGAGAGATATTCATCGTCCTGAAATAATAAATAAAGTGCTTTATAATCATTGTATTTATCTAGCAAACAGTCAATTTTATGGGAAAGTTGTTCCTTTGACGTTGAGATATTCAATGGTTTTTTTGTTTTTTTAATTGGGTAAACAAAGCCAAACTTTTTTAAAAAGCTGTCAGCATGTTCTGAATCAGCGACTAAAATTAATTCCGCTTCATCCGCTTCTAGCCATTCTCCGTCATGTATTCTTGTTAGCTCGTAAATAATATCTTCCCATGCATCTTCCTGATAACGCCAAATTTCTGTACGAAAACCTACTACCTTAAATATCTCTTCTCTATATCCTTTAACTTGAACTAAATCTCCAAAAAAGAATTTATATTCTATATCAATTTGTTCCTTATCAAATAATTCACCTTTATAGTCTGCTAGTAACATAATTCCATTTTCATTAAATAAGCCACCACTCTCATTAATTTCATACAATAATTGTCCATCCACAAATTTAATGCTTGTTATTTTACCAACAGAACCATATTTGATAATAACAACAATATCACCTATCTCAAATTTTGATCTGCCATATTCATCCATATCCTCCCGTCTCCTTATTTACTATCTAAGTATTATTAGTCAGTATATGCAATTGATTTCTTTTCGGTTTGGTTATTCGTTTGTCATTTTAATTTATGTATTTATTTATACTTATTTTATACAGGCTATTTTCGTATAGTTTGTTCCTATGTATATTGACCAACTTCGGAGCTTTTACACTTAAACAGACATTTCGCAGTTTTTATGAAGTTGTCATGCTTTTTCTCAATGAAATAAGGACTTATCCTTATTCAACTTGTTTTTACAGTTAATACATTATCTTAATAGAAAAAAGGTTTGCAAAAAGAGCCTTAATTGAAATAAAAAAAGGCCTTCTTACCACACTTGCTCAAAATGATAAGAAGCGCCTTTTTATTATTTTTTTTCATTTTCATAAAGTTCCCATGCATCATCAAATACCTTCATAGACTGTAGGTAGTGCCCATTTAATTCTAGGTAAGTACTCAATTCATGATAGTCAGATAATCCTTTTGGAAATGAATGATCTTCATAAGCATGATTAGCAAATTCAGATAAGCTATCCTTTGGTTTTGGATCACGATATTTTATTAAAAAGTGGTAAAAAGATTGATTCAACTTTGTGACCCCCTTATTGATTGACTATATAAAAAAAATTTATTGAGAAGTAAAAACCTCCTCTATTATATTTTATCTAATCAAATTTTTAAACACATGACGAATGTTCTATCACTTTTTTCACATAAATTTTCTTTCTTTTTCGACAAAATTATTTTTAATTACTAGATAATTCAGTCCACTCAGGTTAAAATGATAATTATTAATAGTTTTTAAATTCAGTTATAAAGGGAAAAAGGGGGAAAAGGTTTGGTGAAAAAACAACAAAAGAGAATAAAGGAAAAAAGTCATATACCAAAAAAGAACAAAGAAACAACACTAGGGAAAAAGACCCTCTTTCAAAAATCAGATAATAAAAAGCAAAAAACAAATGCTCAAAAAGGAAAAATCATATCTTATTTACAAACAATACGTGGAAAGGTTGTAGTATCCTTTAGTATTCTGACCATACTATTAATGATTTTAACTACTACTTCCTATATCAATATGTCTAAGCTTGAATCTGAAATTGATAGAGTGGTAAATAAGGATTTAGTTATTCATGATAAAGTAAAAGATATTGAAAACACTTCCTTAAAAATTGAATCTGCAGAATTAAGCTATGTTGCTTCTGGAGATAAAACATTCTTAAAGACGTTAGAAAAAGAAAAAGACCATGCAGGTGTATTAATCAAAGATCTACAAAAATTATTAAAAAACAACAAAGATCAATTAAATAAACTGGACGGTATTGAAAATTCCTATCAATTCTGGGTTGAGTGGGTTAACAAGGTTATACAAATTCGTGATTTTTGGACAATCGAAGAAGCTGGAAAAGAAGTAAAGTCTGCTAGAGGCCAAGATTATATGAAGCAAATGAATGATAATATTCAGGCTCTAATTGAAGCAGAATCGAAATCTACAAAGCAACGAATTGACAACTTACATACTCAAGCAAATATTGCAAAAATAGTAACCATTGGATTGTCCTCTTTAGCACTAATTTTATCGGTTGTACTTGCAATCATTTTGTCTAAAAATATCGTTACAAGTGTAAGAAAAATCAGTCGATCCATACTTGATATAGCAAATGCTGGAGGAGATCTAACCAAGAGGATTGTTGTTAAGTCAAATGATGAACTTTCAGACTTAGCTAAAGATACAAATACTTTAATTCAAGGAATTGCTGAGCTTGTAAAAAGAGTATCTGCAATGTCTGAGAATGTTTCAGCTAGTAGTGAAGAATTACTAGCATCAGCTGAAGAAACCTCTAAAACCATTCTGTCAATTGCTGAAACATCAAGTGAGATTGCAACTGGAAGTGAAAAAACAACCACTCAAATGGATGAGTCTTTGAGTAAGATGAAGAATTTAGAGAAACTAGTCCATTCATTACATTCACAGGCTGATCGTGTAAAAACTGCTGCTATGCAAATGCAGTCAGCTGCAGTAACTGGTAGTGAATCCGTCAAAAAAGCATCCAATGAAATTATGGGCATTGAGGAAACAATGGCTAGTACTAGCACAACTGTGGAAGCACTTGGTAAAAAATCTGATGAAATCACCAAAATTATAAACACGATTACAGGAATTGCTGAACAAACAAATCTCTTGGCACTAAATGCGGCTATTGAGGCAGCACGTGCTGGTGAACATGGACGTGGCTTTGCAGTGGTAGCCGATGAAGTTAGAAAGCTTGCAGAACAATCTCAAGGAGCAGCAAAAGAAGTAACAAAGATTGTATACTCAATTCAAGATGAAGTGCACAGAATCATAAGCCAAAATAAAGATGGTGTTCAAGCTGTTGTTGCTGGAGTTGAAATATCAAACGAAACCAATCAGTCACTTCAAAGAATTTTGCAACAGTCCACTCAAACGAATGATGTAGTTGCCGAAATGGTCGCACAGATTGAACAGACGTTACTTCTTAGCAAGGAGGTCTCCACTTCATTCACCGCTGTTAGTGAGATCGCTGAAATTACAGCTTCTCATACTGAAACAACTGCAGCTGCCTCAGAGGAAGGTTCAGCAGCTATGGAAGAAGTTACAGCATCTGCATCTGAACTATCTAAGCAAGCAGAAAACTTAAGATCACTTATTTCTAATTTTAAAATTTAATACACAAATAGAAATGGGGAGTTTTGACCTCCCCATTTTATATTTAACATTTAGGTCCTATCCAGCTTGCGCCAATAATAATTAAAAGAATAAATAGAACAACAATTAGAGCAAAACCATTTCTGTATCCACCACCATATCCATAACCACATGGGGCATAATTATATGTTGGATAGCAGCAGTTATCATATCCGTAGTACATACCTTTCACTCCTCATTTTTTTGTCAATGCTAAGGTATGATGATAACCTATTTTTTGTATGTGTATTTGCCCATATTTATTGAACATACTTCTTATTCTTTGTGATCCTCAAACAAGGAAGCCCATTCATCATATCCCTCTTCTTTAAGTTTATCTTTCGGGATAAATCTCAAAGCAGCTGAATTTATGCAATAACGAAGCTTTGTTGGTCCTGGACCATCCTCAAATACATGCCCTAGGTGTGAATCTGCCGTTTTACTTCTCACTTCAGTACGAATCATTCCATGACTTGTATCTCTTTTTTCCATAATTTCTTCTTCAACAATTGGTTTTGTAAAACTAGGCCAACCACACCCTGCATCGAACTTATCTTTGGAACTGAATAGTGGTTTTCCAGAGACAATATCAACATAAATTCCTTCAGCAAATTGATCCCAATATTCATTTCGGAACGGTGGTTCAGTGCCATTATTTTGTGTCACTTCATATTGTAACGGATTTAATTTAGATTTGATTTCCTCATTTTTCATGAATATCACTCCAATGCTTTCGAATAAATGACGCTCTTCCTGATCCTTCATTGTATGCGTTGTAATGTGAAGGATTTTTCTTATAGTAATCCTGATGATAATCTTCCGCCGGATAAAATGTTGTTGCTGGTAGAATTTTAACAACAATAGGTTTATCAAATCTCCCACTTGTCTGTAAATCGTTCTTCGATTTTAACGCTAATTGCTGCTGATGATCGTTATGATAATATATGGCAGGCTGATACGAGATTCCTCGATCAAAGAATTGTCCATATTCATCTGTAGGATCAATTTGCTGCCAATATACTTCTAAGAATTTTTCATACGAAAAAGTATCTGGGTGGAATGTGATTTGAACAGCTTCAGTATGACCAGTTGTTCCCGAGCATACCTCTTCATATGTAGGGTTCTCTGTTCTTCCTCCCGTATATCCTGAAACAACACTCTCTATGCCTGGTTGTTCATGAAATGGCTTTACCATACACCAAAAGCATCCACCTGCAAAAGTAGCCTTTTCCGTTTGCAAATTTCTCATCCTTTCCATCTATTTAAAATAAATATTACGCTTTTTTTTATTAATGCACAAATAATAGGAAACATTTACAGATGATAACGAATACAATGACAACGGTAAACCATCGTATTTAATGAATGGAGAGAATAGTATGGCAGATCAATCGTATTTTTTTCATCATTTAGGAAATCCTTATATTCAATCAAATTCTACCTCATTTCTAAATACTTTAAATTCTGTTAGGGTTTTTCATAAACATTTACCTACTAACGTTAATAGACAAATCTATCTTCCGCCAATTATTATACGTTTTCTACATGCAACACAAAGCTTAAAGGGAGTAGACGTTTATTTGAATGGAAAGAAAATACTCTATAATTTTTCTTTTAAAGAAATTAGTCAATATATTACCTTACCTGTTGGTATTTATTTAATAGAGATTTATCCACAAGGATCTACATCTACTCCAATCATTCGAAAGGAAGTGAAACTCAAAGAAAATCATCATTATACATTACCTCTCATTAGTAAAGACAAAACCTTTCAACTTCTTGAATATATTGATGATAATAAAATCCAATCACCAATCACAAATATACGTGTTATCAATTTAAGCTCATTTTATAAGAATATCGATGTTTCTATTAAAAATGGAAACACTCTTTTCTCTACAATTGGATTTAAAGAGGCTACACCTTACTTAACTTTAACGCCTATGACTGTCGATCTCGAAATAAAAAATTCTTTAACAAAAGAAACCATTAGAGAAATAACTAATACTACTTTCAAGCCCAATCTTAATCATAGTATTGTGTTACTTAATCACTCTGTAATCATCTATTAAAAAAGCCTCTCTTCTCAAACATAGTTGTTATTTACGTAAGCTTTCAACTAATAAACATCCGTTGAAGACATTCCCCCTTCATTTCACTTAGAAAAGAGCTGCAAGCTAAATAAGAACTGCAAAAAGCCTATAACAGAAGTAAAATTCGACAGCTGGACTTTTACAAAAGGCACTAGATGAAAACAGCCAATAAAAAAGAAAGGATTAAACTATTAATCCTTTCCTATCGATGTGTAATTTTTATACATATTGGTTAGTTCATTGGTACTTGTAAGGAAAATTCAATATCATCATTTTCTAAATCAAATGTATTTGCTCGTACAGTCATATTATTTACCTTTAAATCATGTAAACCGACATAGATTACTTCTTCATTCGGTACAATTGTTACCCATTCGGGCAGTTTATATGACTTTTGAATAATTTTCAACACATATGAAACAGGTAAATTTAGATCTCCAATTAAAATCGATTTTTGCTTTAATAATAAGTCACCGTTTTTTAGTGCTACTGGTTCAAAAGTCATTTTTAATTGGACATCCTCTGAAAAAATTTGCATTGTTCCAAAAAGCTCAACTTCATTATCTAAATTTACACTATAATCTATCGGACCGTTTAAATTCTCCTTTTGAATATAATGGTTAATTAAATTTGTTAAGTCTTTTTTATTCGATTTTACTTTTAAGTTGATTTTATCAGATTCTTTGACATTATATTTTGGAATCTCATTAACACCGGGACTAAAAATGAAATATGATAGTAAACCGACAATCAAAATATTTAGGACTAATAAACTAAAAAATGCGATTTTCCATCGACTTTTTTTCATTGTATCTCTTCCCTTGCACCATATTACTCTATGAATTGAGCTAATTTATTATTGTCTAAATAACTAAAGATTCGTTTCGCCATTAGCTTATAGCCATGATCATTTGGATGAAAATAATCGGTATACAGTAAGTCCTCTTCTTGATTTTCAAATATATCGAAGATTGGAATAAACTTTGTTTTACTATATTTAGCCAAAATTTGTTCACTGGCTTGATTCCATTCCTTAATGATTTCATCCACTTCTTTAATATCCGAAAACCATTTCATAAATGGATTATATATACCAACAAGTACAATCCCCGTTTCGGGATTATTTTCTCGAATTGTTTCAATGATTTCTCCCAGTCTTTTTTTGTAACCTACTAATGCCTGTTCAAATTTAGATACTTGAAGACTTGAAAAATTATCTTTAAACACTTGCATTACATCATTTCCACCGATTGTTATAATAACTAAATCTGCTTTTTTAATCGCTTTTTTTATTTCCTTTTGATCTAGTCTTTTTTCTAATTGATCGGTACGATTCCCTTTGACACCATAATTTTGAAAATTCGCTGACCTTACCTCTTTTAATGTTTCAAGATTTTTTTTCAAATACGGAATATATCCACCCTGATTTGTACTATCACCCACACCTTGAGTTAATGAATCACCAACAGAGACTATTTCCACATCCTTAGGAATAAAACTAGATGGAGGATTTTTTTTATCTTGAACATCTATGCTCTTTAATGCATGTTCTGCTGTTCCACTCGAACAACCTGACACAAATAACATAGTAGCAAAAAGGAAGGTGAGAATTCTTTTCATTACACATCACCCCACTTTTACATTGTTTTATTATAACACGTAAATTAAGGGTCAAACATTTTTAAAGGGAATTTTTCATACTTTTTAACTTTTGATTGCAGTTAATGTTTCAATGACCTGTTTAATAAATAGTGAATAATTAAATTGTTGGGCAATATGATGGACTGGCCATGGTGCCTTCATAATAGTTTCGCGAAAATCTCCTAAACTTTGACCATAAGCATCCCCTTTTGTCACACAAATTTTCACAGGAACATCAACAAACTTTATATCGGCATAATCACTTATGGACCAAATGGCAAATAAGTCATGTATGGGACTACCTATTAATTTTGGATTCATTTTTTTATAATAATTGAAATAAAAATCGATCATAGGTTTAATCAATTGTCCAACTTTATTTTTTGTCATACTATAATGAGTATGCAATTCGTTCACTAGTTCTGGAGTAAGAATAGCATATTTGGTCACATCCAACGGAACAATATGAATCTTTATAGGAGATAACTGCATGACTAGATTGGCAGCGTAAGGATCACTAAAAATATTCGCTTCGGCAACTGGAGTTACATTGCCTGGTGATTGAAAAGCACCCCCCATCATATAAATTCCTTTCACTTTTTTCATCATTTCTGGATATAAAATAAACATTGTTGCCAACGAAGTTAGTCTGCCAGCACTAAAAATAATTAGTTCGTTTTCATATTTTTTTATCACATCATTAATACTATTGAAATTTTCCAATGAATTTTGTGTATATAGTTCGGGTATTATCGGACCTAAACCAGATGGTCCATGAATTTCAGGATAGTAAACGGGGCTTTCTCCAGTAAGAGGAATCACCGCACCACCGAAAACTGGTACATCATAAATCCCTGTTAGTTGTTGGAAAAATTTAACATTCCGCAAAGCATCTTCTCTTGAAACATTCCCATAATCTGCTACAAAGCCAACAAGCTCTATTTCTTCACTAAAATAGGCATATATTCCTGCAAGCATGTCATCGACACCGAAATCACTAAAAAAAAGAACTTTTTTTTTCCTCATGATCTCATCTCCTTACTTACATCTATGTGAGAAGGCTTGGTTTTAAAGCATGTTTAAAAAAAAGGATTGGCTCTATCAATTAAGCATCCTAGGAAAAGTTTGCTTAACACTGTAGAAACAGTTATCATATGGTTAAGTTATGAAGGAAAAATCGCGAAATTGTAATGGTTATAGAAGGAGGTAGACTAATTGAATAGTACTTATTTCTATGATTGGAAAGAAGAGCTCGCAAATGCAATTACTCATGGTATAGGATTTTTATTAAGTATTCCTGCATTAGTCATGCTTATTATCTTTGCAGCACAAAAAAATAATCCTGTATATATGGTTAGTTTCATTATTTTTGGAACAACTATGTTATTGCTTTATTTATTTTCAACTATGCTACACAGCTTTAAGCCATCTAGAGCCCGCAAGGTATTTGCTATTCTCGATCATTCGGCTATTTATCTATTAATCGCCGGCACATATACTCCACTTGTCTTAATATCTATTAATGGAGCATTCGGTTGGACATTATTCGGAATCATTTGGGGTCTTGCCTTATTAGGAATTACTTTTAAATGTTTTATGATTCACCGTTTCCGAATCCTCTCCACTCTATTTTACATTTTAATGGGGTGGCTTGTTATTATTGCAATTAAACCCCTTTATGCAAGTCTTACAGGTACTGGCTTTGGTTTACTTTTAACTGGTGGAATCCTCTACACAATTGGTGCAATTTTTTATATATGGCGAAGATTGCCATACTCCCATGCAATTTGGCATTTATTTGTCATAGGTGGAAATGCATTTATGTACTTTTGTGTCTTATACTTTGTGTAAATCTTGATGTAAAACAACCATTTAACAACAACATTAATACGATATCACTTAGAAATGTAGAAAACCGTGAACAAGATATGTTCACGGTTTTCTTTGATATACCTGAAATTCATAATCATAAGGATTATCCTTATTTTTTAGACCTGTTTCTGATGAGACTAAATCCCACTCATCCCACTCGATGATTGGAAAATACGTATCTCCCTCAATATCATGGTAGATTTTTGTAACATACAACCGATCCACCTCATCCATCAGTAAGCCAAAAATTTCCGCTCCCCCGGTAACAAAAATCTCATTTGGAACATTCTTAGATGCCCATTCTAGTAGCTGCTGTTTAGACTGAAAAATTAAGCAACCTTCAGCCTTAAAATCTACATCTCTAGTGATGATAATATTTTGTCTCCCTGGTAGTGGTTTCCCAATAGAGTCGAAGGTTTTCCGTCCCATCACAATGGGGTGTCCCATCGTAGTTCGTTTAAAATATTTTAAATCCTCGGGAATATGCCATGGTAACTGATTATTTCGCCCAATAACCCCTTTTTCATCCTGTGCCCATAAAAAAGAAATCATACACTTACCACTCCTTTTATATGTGGATGTGGGTCATATGCTTGAATCTCGAAGTCTTCATATTTAAAATCAAAAATATTTGTTACATTAGGATTTATAACCATTTTTGGTAGAGCGCGTGGTTCTCTTGTTAATTGCAACTGGATTTGTTCGATATGATTTTTATAAATATGTGCATCCCCTAGAGTATGCACAAATTCACCCGGTTCTAAATCACATACTTGTGCAATCATCATCGTTAATAATGCATATGATGCTATGTTAAATGGAACGCCCAAGAAAATATCTGCTGAGCGTTGATATAATTGACATGATAATTTTCCATTTGCTACATAAAACTGAAAGAAACAATGGCATGGCGGAAGCGCCATTTTATCAATTTCTGCTACATTCCAAGCATTCACAATCATTCTCCGTGAATCAGGATTGGTTTTAATTTGTTGAATCACTTCGACTATCTGGTCAACGGTTGTTCCATCAGCTCCAGTCCATGAGCGCCACTGATGTCCATAAATGGGACCAAGATTACCATTTTCATCAGCCCATTCATTCCAAATCCTTACACCATTTTCTTGGAGATAGCTAATGTTCGTATCCCCTTTTAACATCCACAGAAGTTCATGTATGATTGATTTCATATGTAGCTTTTTTGTCGTTAAAAGCGGAAAACCCTGTTGAAGATCAAAGCGCATTTGATAACCAAATGTACTAATAGTACCTGTTCCAGTGCGATCCTCTTTAGTTACTCCAGTTTCTAGTACATGTTGACATAAATCTAAATACTGTTTCATTACTTGATATCCCCCAATTCTACTGAAGAAGTGAAATATAGGTGTATGTGCTTGGTGCCAATCGCCTTAATTCATTTTTCGTTACTTTATTATAGTAGTACATCGCAAAGGTTTCTGCAAAATATTCTTCTGGATATGTTAAAAAATATTGTGTATGGGGGAATAATAATGGTGCTTCCTCTTTCCAAATATACTTAAAATTCCTTTTTTTGTCATTAGAAGAATAGAGAAATCGCTCTAATGAATGAGCCATTTCATGAAGCTCTAAATTTACAGAACCATGCCCCATTCCTTGTTCACTACTACCAATCTTCACTAATACGATTTGTGAGCCACCAATACCCGGAACTTTATCCCATGTAATGGACCGATCCTGATAACCTCTTGGGGTTATTCCTTTTAAAAAAGCAGCTGAGGGATTATCGGTGAGCTTGCCATCGAATAGTTTAACTTTTATGCCCGCTAGCATTGCCCGATTAAGCATAGATGATGGTAAATGGTCCAATCTAGAAATAATTTTTTTTACTTCCCCATAATTGTAATTTTTATGATTTGGTAATATGATTATATTTTTTAATTGCTTGCCCGATTTCAAGCTCACCGTTTGAAAGAGCTTTGAATTTTTCAATAGAATTCCATCAATATCAGGTTTTGAATTTCCTTGCAGCAGCACTAAAGAAAAAATTAAAAGACTAATCATTAAGTATTTCCCCGTTGGCTCCACTTCCAACTAGTATAATAATTTCATTATATCATAGAGAAATAGTCACTACTTTTAATTAAAATTTGGTAAATAAAAAAAATCGGTCTTAGCCGATTTTTTAAACGCTCATCCATTTTGGTGGTGTATTTTTATCCCAGTATATTTCCCCTAAATGATAATGGGTTTGATAGTTATCAAACTTAGTATGATAATGAAAATTAAAATAATACCCATCCATAGGTGGGTGGTCTCTTCTAACGTGAAAACGAATAATGTCTTCATTCGTCTCAATATTGTAAATATGGAAAATTTTCTCACTTACGCCACCACTTGGTGTTTCAGTAATGGCCAATGAAGATAATTCTTCTTCTGGATATTCTGCAATCGTCAATTCAATTGCATCTTGGATTTTTGGTAGAATCACTTGGCGAAATTCATCTTCAATAATTGGTGAAATTTTTTCACCAAACTTTTCAAAGGATTGTTTCTCAGCTTCCATCATCATTTTTTGAATAATCGTGTCACGATTATTTTCTTGATGTTCACTTATATAGCTGCTAAGTGTTGTAGCTTGTTTTAAATCTGAAGCTTCATTTTGATGTTTTGCTTTATCAACCCCGTGATTCTCATTCCAAATTGCATGGGCAGGTGTCACTAGCCCAAATGTTAATATAGAAACGAGTATTACGACGGATTTTCTCAACCATTGTTTCATATAACATAGTCCTTTCTATTAAGATAAGACATGATTATTCTCCACTTAAGTCCAGTTACTAGAATCATATACTTATATAGACGATTTTTCGAATGAAAAGGTTTCAATTATTACCTAAAGGATATATAGTAGTATATATGTTGTTTGATTAATTGATTAAATAGTAATATTCTAAAATTAATCTTTATATGAATATTGTAAATCTAAAATTATTTATTGTAAAGGAAGAGTATTTTATACTGTAACGGTATAAGCTAATTGTAACTTACATATCCTTGTGTAAACTTATTTCATTCATAGGAGGGGTCGAAATGGAAACAACACTTACTTATATTGGTATATTTATCATGCTGGCATATTTTGTTTATTTAACCATAACAGATTAATGAATGATATAAATAGAGGACTATCTGGATCTGAACTGCACCCCAATTGTTAGACACAACTAACAATTGGAGGTGCAGTTTTTTATGACGAAATATTCACTTGAAATTAAATTAAATGCTATTCAAGACTACCTTAAAGGTGTGGAATCTTTCAAAGATACAGCAGAACGCCATAATGTCAGTACAACGATGTTGAAAAAATGGGTAGCGAAGTATCGACAACATGGATTGGAAGCTTTTCGGGAAACATATACAAATTATTCGGTTGAGTTTAAAATGGACGTAATTCATTATATAAATGAAATGGGAGCGTCCATTAATGAAACCACCACAGTCTTTAACATTCCTGACTCTGGCACTGTGTGGAATTGGAAACGTTTATTTGAAACACAAGGGATAGACGCTCTACAACCGAAAAAGAAGGGGCGTCCATCCATGAAAAAGGAATCAAAGAAAACTCAACCAGTAGAAGGATCACCAGAAGCACTACTCGCTGAAATTGAACGTTTACGTATGGAGAACGCCTATTTAAAAAAGTTGAATGCCTTAGTTCAAGAAAAGGAAAGATTACAGTACAAGACAAAGCGAAAGTAATTTATGAACTAAGGCAGGAATTTAAAGTGAAAGATTTAGTAAAAGTGGCTGAAATTCCTCGCAGTACGTATTATTACTGGGTAAACCAAATGAATAAACCAGATAAATATAAAGAAGTGAAAGAAGTGATCCAACAGATTTTTGATGAACACCAAGGTCGATATGGCTATCGTCGTATCACCTTAGAATTGCGTAATCGTGGTATAAAACTAAACCATAAAACGGTGCACCGCTTAATGAATGAGATGGGGTTAAAATGTCTTGTCCGCATGAAAAAGTATCGTTCATACCGTGGAAAAGTAGGAAAAATCTCCCCAAATATTTTAGAACGTGATTTTCAAGCAACAAAGCCAAATGAGAAGTGGGTAACCGATGTAACGGAATTTCATTTACATGGGGAAAAGCTATATTTGTCACCAGTCCTTGACCTTTATAACGGAGAAATTATTGCATATAATGTTGAAAAACGCCCAGTTTACGCACTTGTTTCAAAGATGTTGGACAAGGCTTTTAAGAGATTAGAAGATTGCGATACCCCTATTCTTCACTCTGATCAGGGCTGGCATTATCAGATGAAGAAGTATCAACATGCATTAAAAGAACATAGAATTACACAAAGCATGTCTCGTAAAGGGAATTGTTTAGATAACGCGGTGATAGAGAATTTTTTCGGCTTATTAAAGAGTGAACTGCTTTATCTTGAAGAATTTAACAGTATGGCGCATTTCAAAGAAGAATTAGAGAAGTATATTCACTATTACAATCACAAACGAATTAAGGCAAAATTAAAAGGCATGAGTCCGATTCAATACCGTACTCATGCCAAGGAAGCTGCTTAAAATTCGTGTCTAACTTTTTGGGTTCAGATCAGATCAGATAGTCCTTCTATTTTGTTTCAAGTTCAATTACTCCATAATGAAATTTTGCGGACTTTCTAATATTGACATGGAATCCATACATTTGAAAATTGGGGGAGCGAAAATGATCTTTTAGAATGATTCGTTTTTTTGCGACTCGCTTTGCCTCAGAAATTAGCCCCTCATTCAATGAAGAATAGGAAGCAAATTGCCGTAACCCTGATATGCCATCAGATGATAAAATTGCATCTTCAAACATTGGATCAAAATAGACGATATCTACACAATGGTCTGGTAAACCTTTTAAAAACTCTAAGTGATCTGCATGATTTGTTTCTATTCTCCTCATGGCATGATTCATTTCTTCTATTTCCGATCGCCACTGTGTTAATCCATTTTTCACAATATAATGCAAATAAGGATTGGCTTCAATTGCGATGACCTTCCCTGTATTTCCAACGATGAAGGATGCAACAATACTGTCAGATGCGAGTCCCATTGTACAATCTAAAATCGACATTCCAGTCGATAATTGACAGGCATCGATAAATGGATCTTTGTCACCCTTTTTTAATCTTTTAATTCTGAAACTTGCTGAATTAGGGTGAAAGAAAAACGCTTGATCTGAAGCGAAAGGAACTAATTCCAGTCTTTCTTTTCCTACAATCAGACAATCACAGCTATATAAGTCATGTAACCTTTTTACAGATTGCTTGTTTCGGGGAATATATCGTAATAGTAGTTCAGCTGCAATTAATTTTGCCTTCTCTATCATTTTTTTATCCGTTCGTCCTGCTGTTGTTACAATCATTTTTTCAACCTTCATTCAATACTATATTTAATTCACTATTTTTCTATAACAAAAAAACAGGGTGTAAATAAACACCCTATTATAAATACTTATCAAATGCAGTTGTCAAATTACTTACTATCTCTTCCACATCATGATCCTCGATTTCATCTCTCGGAATGAAATGAACAACTTCTTTACCATTTAGTATGGCCATAGATGGAGAGGATGGTTCAAAACCAGTAAAAAATTCACGCATTTTTCCTGTCGCTTCCTTATCTTGGCCAGCAAATACAGTAACTAAATGATCTGGTTTTTTTGTACTGCTTTGAACAGCAGAAACAGCTGCAGGGCGAGCCAATCCAGCTGCACACCCACATACAGAATTAACAATCACTAATGTTGTTCCTTCGACAGTATTCATAAAATTTTCTACTTCTTCTTCCGTAGTTAGTTCTTTGAAACCTGCATTGACTAATTCTGCCCGCATAGGTTTTACTATTTCTCTCATATATTCTTCATATGCCATTGACATATTATTCAGCCTCCTATTCGCTTTTACACTCATTTAATATGGATTTCTTTTAACAATAGCTTATGTCCTACAATTCGAACAAATTTTTTCATTTAACTCTTCTTTTTGAAAGCAAGAAAGTCAATGTTTTTGGTAGTATACGTTTAACTATTTTTTTGACGGGCTTCCAACATTTGCTTCCAAATTGATCCTTTAGCTTGCTCTCCACCTTCTATTCTTTCAATTGCCATCTTCACCTGTAACTGAACTTCAAATTCCGAATCATTTTCTGCTTGATGTAACGCAGAAAGTGCTCTTTCATCTCCTTCTTCATATAAGAACATCGCAGCTCGCCAACGTACTATTTTACTCTTATCACTAAGCGCCTCCATCATTGGTTCTATTGCTTCTTTGAAACCAAGATCTGATAAAGCGTCCCCTGCTGTTCTTCTTACCGTTACAACTTTATCTTTTAAGCCTTTATATAATAAGGGGAGAACTTGTTTATCTTTTATCATCCCAAGATAAACAACTGCTAATCTTCTAATTGAAGATTTTTCATCTGCTAGTGCCTTTTCTAATAAAGGGAGATCTTCTACTGTTGGCTCTTCCATTTGTTCGAGAAGCTGATATCTCTTTCTCCAATCAGGATCATCTAACATTTCCGGGGTAAGTTTTATAAGTTTCTTCAATTGTTTAGAACTTTCAGGGTTCTTTGCCATTTCAACGAGATTTTTCAATCTATTTTCTGGGTATGCAGCTAAGAGTTCTTCAACTACATCTTCACCGATCTGTTGAAGATCACCGTAGCGAACACCATATTCTTGCCATCTTCTTAATAGTACATAATTATCTCCCTCTAGCTGAGCTTCATTCATCGCTTCTACAAACATGCTTGGAAGACCAAATCGCTGTTCATGTTCCCCATCTGTAAGCTTTACTTGCAAAGGAATTCCTTTAAACATTTGGACATGAACATTAACCTCTCCAAAATGCTCATCTACGATCTCATGGTCTGCTTGATTTCCATCCTCTTCCCCAAATACTTCCCTTACTTTTGGTAAGATTTGTTGCCAATCAACTTTTCCATTTCGTTCAACCGCAAGGAAATCTGCTACGTGGTACACACCTTTGACTCCATCAATTTCTAGTATAGCTTTAATATAGGCTGGCGCATCTTCAATCTGTTCTTGTTTATAATTATTGCTTTTACCTGCAGGGAGCTCCTGATCTAATATTACTTTCATTGTATTTGGACTCGGTGTAGGTTCAATAGAAATAATGTTCATGAATCAATATCCACCCTTCTCTTTTTTCTTATCCCCATTTTAACATAAGAGAATTTTATCTTGTTTTAATTCGCACAAACTGTATTAGATAGCTTAATCTTTTAAAACGCTTCAAATAAATTGTCTAAATCAATACCAATATTAGTTAAAAAAACAATAGTAAATTATGAGGAGAAGGATTCGATGAGTTCAGATAAATAGCTCCATCTTTCAATTAACTGTTCAAGCTTCTCATTTTCAACGTCAATTTCCTCTGTCAATGCTTGAGCCTTTTCAAAATCACTCCCAACCTGATTTAATTGATTTTGTAGTAATTCAAGTTTTGCTTCTGTTTCTGAAATTTTGGTATCAATCTCATCCCATTCACGTTGCTCATTATAGGATAATTTTTTCTTTTTAGCCGGTTTATTTTGTTCAATCGCTGACGTGTCTTCTTTTACTTTTTCTTTTACTTGCCCTGACTTGATAGTCTTCACAGATTGCTCCAAATACTCACTATATGTCCCATAATATTTATCAATCACTCCATCTCCTTGAAACACAAGAAGCTGTTCAGCAGTTTTATCAAGAAAATAGCGATCATGCGAGACTGAAATGACAACACCAGGGAACTCTTCTAAATAATCCTCTAAAACCGTTAAAGTCTGGGTGTCTAGATCATTCGTTGGTTCATCCAATAGGAGAACATTCGGTTTTCCCATTAATAGTTTTAATAAATACAAGCGACGCTTTTCTCCACCTGATAATTTTCTAATAGGTGTACCGTGGGTATGCATCGGAAATAAAAATCTTTCTAGCATTTGCGCTGCAGAGATGGTTTCCCCATCCTTAGTCGTTACAACGTCCCCATATTCCCTTATATATTCTATCATTCGTTTCGATTCATCTAACTCTTCATTTTGTTGCTGGTAATAGGCGATTTTCACCGTTTGACCTGTAATAAAACTACCTTGATCCAACTCAATTTTACCAGCAATCATATTCATAAGCGTTGATTTACCACTTCCGTTTTTACCAACAATTCCAAAGCGATCCTGAGGTTTTACTAACCAATTAAAATCTTTTAAAATCATTTGAGTCGGATACGATTTATAAGCATGTTGAAATTCGAACACTTGTTTACCTAACCGACTTCCTTGGATAGCAATGTCTACGTTTTCTTTTGCTGGAACATTTCCTAAGTTCCCTTCTAATTCTTCAAATCTTTGTATTCTTGCTTTTTGTTTCGTAGAACGTGCTTTTGCTCCCCGTCTCATCCATGCTAATTCTCTTCGATATAAGTTTTTTCTTTTTTCTTCTGCTTGGATATTTTCTTCATCACGCCTTGCCTTCGTTTCGATAAAGGATTGATAATTTCCTTGATAAGCATATAAAGAACCGTGATCCAATTCAAAAATTCGGTTCGTAACATGATCGAGGAAATAACGATCATGAGTGACTAATAGAACTGCACCTTGATATTTTGCTAAATACTCTTCTAACCATTTGATCGATTCATAGTCTAGATGATTGGTTGGTTCATCTAAGATTAATAAATCTGGTGTTTCAATAAGAACTTGTGCTAAAGCAACACGCTTTTGTTGTCCTCCAGACAACTCTCCAATTTTTCTATAAAAATGATCAATACCTAATTTGGATAAAATAGTTTTTGCATTTGAACTTGCATCCCAAGCATTTTGTGCATCCATATCAGCTTGAAGTTTAAATAGCTGTTCTTGGTATACTTGATTTTCCGGTTCCTGTTCGAGTTTTATAAGAGCGGTCTCATATTCTCGTAACAGCTTCATTATCGCCGCTTCTCCTTGATATACCTGTTCTAAAATAGAAAGTTCGGGATTTAAATCTGGTTGTTGTGATAAATAGTTGATTGTGTAATCATTCGGGTGGATTAATTCACCTGTATCTGGATCATCAATTTTTGCAATAATTTTAAGCAGACTAGATTTTCCGGTTCCATTTACACCAATGAGACCCACTCTTTCTTTTTCATTAATATGAAATGAAATCTGTTGAAATAATTGTTTATCTCCGTAAGATTTTGAAAGATTTTCAACAGTTAATGATCTCATATGTCACCATTCCATTCTTTAAAAAATTGTTTTAAAAAGTTTTCTATCCACTGATGTCTTTCTTCGGCCAATTTTTTGGCAGTCTCGGTATGCATTCGATTCTTTAGTAATAATAGCTTTTCGTAAAAATGATGTATTGAAGTTGATTTACCCTTTCGATATTGTTCCACTGTCATGTTTTCACGTACTGAGATGTCTGGATCATATATTGGTTGTCCTTTTTTTCCTCCATAGGCAAAAACACGAGCAATCCCTATTGCCCCAATTGCATCAAGTCGGTCAGCATCGCGAACTACTTTTTCTTCAAAGGTAGTTAACTCTGCTTCATTTCCCCCTCTAAATGATAGCTTACTGATAATATTGATGATTTGTTGCCTTTGGACATCTGTTAGCTGAATAGAGGCTAAAAAGGAATGTAATTTAGTCATCCCTGCATGGATGTCCGTGTTTAATTTTTCGTCAGGTATATCATGAAGGAGGGCCGCCATTTCAATAATGAACAGATCTCCATTTGCTTCATTTTCAGCTATATGTAAAGCAAGTTTCCTTACACGGTTCACATGATAATAATCATGTCCACTGGTATCCTCGCCTAATTCTTTTTTTATAAATTGCTCTGTTCTCTTAATGATCTCTTCCAAATAGTTCTCTCTCCCCTCACATCCATTTATTTTACCATGTTTTCAATATATAACATAAAGAAGAACCCTTTTCTTTACATATTCTTAAGAGAAATGTTTACTGTTTTGTTTTGTTTGTTATAATATTAGAATATGCAAAATGAATGTGTTAGAAGGGTGATTAATTAATGGAAGAAAAAACGACTCCGTCCAATTTTATAAAAAATATTATGGTGGAAGATTTACATAACGGAAAACATGATACAATTGTTACTCGTTTTCCTCCTGAACCAAATGGTTACTTGCATATCGGTCATGCAAAATCCATCTTTATTAACTTCTCTTTAGCAGATGAATTTAATGGCAAGACAAACCTCCGTTTTGATGATACAAATCCTTTAAAGGAAGATATAGAATTTGTTGAGTCAATTAAGGAAGATGTAAAATGGCTTGGCTATGAGTGGGAAAATCTTCACTTTGCCTCCGACTATTTTGAAGAAATGTATAAAAGAGCTGTGCTTTTAATAAAAAAAGGACTTGCCTATGTTGAAGACTTTTCAGCTGATGAAATTAGAGAGCATCGTGGTACATTAACAGAACCTGGAATAGAGAGCCCTTCAAGAAACCGTTCAATCGAAGAGAATCTTGATTTATTCGAACGAATGAAGAATGGTGAATTTGCCAATGGTGAAAAAGTATTACGTGCAAAAATTGATATGACTTCCCCTAATATTAACTTAAGAGATCCAGTTCTATATCGTATCTCACATACTAATCATCATAATACAGGAGATAAATGGTGTATTTATCCGATGTATGCATTTGCCCATCCAATTGAGGATGCTATTGAAGGAATTACTCATTCACTGTGTACGGTAGAATTTGAAGATCAACGACCACTTTACGATTGGGTAGTTAAAAACTGTGAAATGGAAGCAACTCCTAGACAAATTGAATTTGGACGTCTAAATTTAACGAATACAGTCATGAGTAAACGAAAACTAAAGCTATTAGTTGATGAAAAAATCGTTGATGGCTGGGATGATCCTCGCCTGCCAACCATTTCTGGTTTACGTCGCAGAGGCTACACACCTGAGGCAATACGCGCCTTTTGTGAAGAACTTGCGATTACAAAGGGCAGCGGTGCAGTAGATGTTCAAATGCTTGAGCATTTTATCCGTGAAGATCTAAAATTAAAAGCACCTCGTACAATGGCAGTATTGAAACCATTAAAAGTTGTCATTACTAATTATCCAGAAGGACAAGTAGAGATGCTGGACGCGGAAATCAATCCTGAAGTTCCAGAAATGGGAATGAGAAAAATTCCATTCTCTCGTGAGATTTATATTGAACAAGAGGACTTTATGGAGGATCCGCCAAAGAAATATTTCCGCCTTTTCCCTGGGAATGAGGTACGTTTAAAACATGCCTATTTCATAAAATGTGAAGAGGTCATAAAAGATGAAAACGGTGAAGTTATAGAATTACGTTGTACTTATGATCCTGAAACAAAGAGTGGCACTGGATTTACAGGTAGAAAAGTAAAAGGTACGATTCATTGGGTCGAAGCTTCAAAAGCAGTTCCTGCTGAGTTTCGTTTATACGATTCATTAATATTAGACGAGGAACTAGATGAAGATGGCGGAACATTCCTAGATCATATCAATCCAAATTCATTGGAAGTTGCCCAAGGCTTTGTAGAACCAAATATGGCTGATGCGAAACCATATGATAAATTTCAATTCTTCAGACACGGGTATTTTAATGTTGATCCAAAACATACTACATCTGATTCAATCGTCTTTAATCGTGTAGTATCATTAAAGAGTTCATTTAAATTATAGTTTCTTCATTTACTTTGTAAGAAAAAGCATTAGGATATTATTAATGTTCTTCGCAATCAAACGTAGATTAGAAAATGAAGAATACACACACCAAAAACTATATGTGAAAAGTAATATTTTTAAGATAAGATCCAATTTATACTAACAATAATAAGTGGCTTGTATACAAAGAACTTAATTTCTTGTAGACAAGCCTCTTTTTCCCCATCATCCTACTCATAAATCCTTGTATTTCGAATATGTTTTTAAAAGGACAAACTATAGAAAGGAGAACATTTGTGGCACTAAAACATACATCGATTCCACATTTTAGAAACCACCATATTCGTCATTCCTTTTCAAGTGATCTAACTGCTGGTATTATCGTTGCCATACTGTTTATCCCACAAAGTATGGCTTATGCGAATCTTGCAGGTGTCAATCCTGTATATGGCCTATATGCAGCCATTACTTCTTTATTAATATATACATTACTCGGTTCATCCAAATTTTTATCTGTAGGCCCAACTTCCATCATCTCTCTTATTGCTTTTGCAGGAGTTTTTTCAATAGCAAAACCACAGTCTCTTCATTTTTTTGAAGCAATGGTACAACTTACTTTTTTAGTAGGAATCATTCAAATTCTATTAGGGATTTTTCATGTAGGCAAATTAGTTAATTACATTCCTAAACATGTGATCAGTGGGTTTATTTCTGCTGCAGCGGTTATTATAATCCTTCATCAAATCGATGTTTTATTAGGTATAGAACGGATTACACAAACTAATGTTCTTAACTATATGTTTAAATTGTTTACAAACCTACCTTCTATTCATCCAGTCACTACCTTGATTGGTATAGGGAGTATCATTATATTAATAACCCTAAAGAAAACCACTAGCATTTCACCTGGACCATTATTACTTGTTTTTCTTTTTCCAATCATAAATAAAATGTTTTTATTACCCTACCATACAGCTATAGTTGGCTATATTCCTAATGGGCTTCCTGAATTTATACTTCCTAAAATAAATTTGGAAGATATGAAAGCACTCATACCTACAGCATGTATTATCGCCTTCATTTCCTTTCTAGAATCATATGCAATCGCCCATTCTATTGCAGAAAAGGAAAATCAACTAGTTCACCCTAATCGGGAATTGACTGCATTAGGTTCAGCAAATATTTCAAGTGCTTTTGTCGGATCGATTCCAGTTGCTGGTGCATTGTCCCGGACAGCTGTTAACTATCAATCCGGTGCACAAACTAAACTTGCAAACATCATTTCTATGTTCATGATATTAACTACTCTCCTCTTTTTCACATCTATATTCTATTATTTACCACTTGCTACTCTAGCAGCTGTGATAATTGTTTCCGTCTACCCTTTAATAAATCTTAAAAGGATGATTTTACTATTAAAAAATAAGCCCCTTGATGGATTTAGTTTACTTATTACATTTATTTGCACATTATTCGTTGGTATGATCCAAGGATTTATTATTGGGTTAACACTGGCAACTATAAGTTCTTTATTTCAGTTAAATAGAGTGAAAAACTAAAAAGGGCTATGAATACGGAACTTCCATATTCATAGCCACTCTTTATTACCTACCTTAATCACTATCCTCAGACTTAATCCCTTTTACTTTCTTCACCTTTTCCTGTTTATAAGTTACAAAGAAATAAATAGACAAGAAGAAAAGGATGAAAGGAAAAACACATAAACCATTATTGTTATTAGGATACGGTGAAAATGTTTCAATTAAATACATAAACATTACTAATGAGAACTTAAAGCAATGGTACCACTTACTAGTTTCATCTTTTGTATCCCCTTATCGTTACTCTATAATGTTTCTTAACCGTGGAAACACTTTTAAAGCATTATTGTAAAAAACATCTTCGTGAAATCTTTCTGGTATCAGATTCTTTACGAATTCAATATAGGGTTTTACCGGTGCTAATGGCCAATCCGTCCCAAATAATAATCGATCATAATGATCACAATAAACTAATGCATGACGTAAATGGTCTAAAAAGCGACCTTCCGAATAACTTTTCAACTCTTTTTCGGTACCAACAATTAATCCTGATAAATCAGCATACATATTTGAATTTTTATAAACAACTTCTGCCCCTGTTAATACCCAGGGATCACCGAAATGAGCCATGATAAAACGGATATTTCGGTACCGAACAGCTACTTCATCTAATGTGAGTGGATGAGAATATTTCAGTAAACCACGCTCAGAATAAGTATCCCCCGTATGAAAAACAACCGGAACATCATATTTTTCAGCAAGTTCATAGACTGGATGATATACTTCATCATAAGCATAGAAAGGATAATAACCCAAATATATCTTTAATCCCACTACATTTGGTTTTTGGAGCTCTTTTTCTAGAAATATTAGACTTTGGTCATTTAAAGAATATGGATTAATTCCTGCACAGTAAACGATGTTATTTGGTAGCTCAGTATCTAAATCTAATCCCATAGGGGTCATTGCTTCGGGATCCGGGAATCCTATCCCTGTTGTTTCTGTTAACCCCATGCCTATACCTAGGACAACTCCAGCTTCAGTAAATTCCTTTACAATCCCAGATTTTGAGTAATCAACATGTGATTGCTGATTAGCGGTTTCATGGAATGAACGAATATTGGAGAAATGGATATGTGCATCAATAATTTTCATAACTTTCTCCTAAAATTTAATGGTTTTTAAACTTTCAATCGCTTCTTTTTCTATCGGCGTTCCTGGGAATAACATAAAAATTGGTTCCGTTCTATGATCTTCACCTGGATTAATATTTAAATGAGAAATTGTAGCTGCTAGGGCAAATTCTTCGCTAAAAATACATTCTGAATCTGCCTTTGAATTTGCCGAAAATACTTGCATCCATTCTGTTTGATCATGATTAGAAACTAGATAAGGATTGCTAGAACGGAAGATATGTTCTTCTGACCCCGCTTTGAACCATTGGCTTCCTTTAGTATCAACTAATTGTGCCATTGTATGGTTAATCGATCCTTTCTTTAACCAAAATTCAGTATAAAGTGATTCATGTATTGAGCGATGGAGATGAGCTAATTCTGTAAAATGAACGATAATTGGCACACCTGGCAAGGTTAAATAATATTGAATACTTCTTAATCCTTTCCATTTTTCATGTTTTTCAAAATTCGTATGAATAGCCAACCCTTCCCATACATTCCCGTGCTGATCCGTTTTCTTCACAAATGTTGTATAGGATTGTTCTTTTAACCATGAAAAAAGACTAATCCCATTTAAAGATGACTGTACTCCACCCCCCCAAGGATTCCACCATGCTTTTGGTTCAGGGACTGGAAAGCTAGAATCTAACCACTCTTGGTCTTTATATTTAATTGAATATAGTGTTGGAAAAAATCTCGTTGATGCCCGTATAGTTAAATCACCATTCGTTAACTTATAAATAGATTGTTCTTCCTCTTTGGTTAACTGAATTTTTGTTTGATCTTGTTGAATAAATAACATTGAACCTTGTATTTGCTGCGAATCACTTGCCAATGAATAGTGAATAGGAGTAAACGCTTTTTTCTTTGTTGGAATTTCCAATTGAATATCCTGATTATTTTCTTGATGTATCTCCATTTGATGGATTATTTCCTGTCCTTCTTCAATGGATAGTGTTCCGTGAAAATATCGATTTTGGATTCTTTTTAATTGTACCGCCATTTTATCTTGATCCGCTAAAACTAAATTAGTTGTCGGAGTAGATAAATTTACTTCTTTATTGATGAGCATTGTTTCACGTAAACCGGTCGCAAAAAATTGAAAGTCTTCAACAGATTTAATTGCCCCAACCGCTATATGGATAGGACTCGTTCTTATTTTCCCCTTTACTTGAAGCGTTTCTATCTTCTCTTCTACATATAGTAGCCAACCATCAAAGCCTATTTTTGCATTTTTACTCCAAGATAGACCATGAGGTTCATTTAGGTCCTCTGAAAAAATCCAATTCTCCGAAACTTCATTACTATTTAATTGGCTGAGATCCGTCATTTTAGCATCGTTAAAATATATAATATTATTGTTTAAAGGGACATATGTTTGATTAAGTTCATGTCTAATGGGTTGGTATACATAAAGTTCATGCAATTCATCCTGGGAACCATTTTCAATTTCTAACCAATATTTCAATAGCCCTTCTCCATATAATTCAAAGCAAGCTATTAGTTTTAATTTTGATGGCTTAGAAATCTCATAAAATAATTTTAATGTTGACTTTTGCTCATCCTGATTCCAGTCAAAATGACTTGCCTCTTTTTTCGAAAGTTCTCCAATATAGGGTTTACCAAATTTCGGAGGAAACATCACTGTTCTTTGAATAAGATTTTCCTCAGAACCAACTGTCATTGCATTGTCTCTTTTTCTTATACGCAGTTTATAGTAGCCATTTTGTAAGTAATAATATTCTTTATCATACCCACATGCTTTAACGCCGAAATTTGGAAGAGAAAATGCAACTGGTTCTGACCATTCGAAGGTCTCATCTTCTGTTTTCACCGTTACTTTACATTCAGCCTGTATAAATCCATATTTATTGATTAAAAATGGAACCTCCAATAGTCCAATTTCCTCAACAGAATTTGTGATAATTGGTTCCGTCCACTCCAGCCAGGAATTCTCTGGTAATTCAAGTGAGATTTCAGCATTCTGTTTTAATTGATTATCAATCTCTAAATAACAGATTTGCCTTTTATTGGTTTCAAATTTTTTCGGGTGGTACACCCATTTTAACTTCATCGCTTTTTTCGGGTAGGTTCCTAGAGCCATTATAGATCTCAGCCCATTCATTTGAATATTTAATTCTGCTTTAGGATGTGTAACCCACTCGTTCGGTTCACTTCCATCATAGATGGATACAGGTATATCTATATGGTATTGTTCTTTGACGTTTACTTGTTTATAAGTAGCATGAACATGAATTCGTTCATTTTGCAATCCGTTCACATCGATAGTCAAAGCCTCATTCGTTTTATTTTTTACAAAAACCTGTAAATTTGCATCTCTTCCCTCAATCTTTGAGTGACTATCCATCTTAATTTCTAATAAATAGTCATTTGTTTCAATGAGACGAATTCCTCTTCCACTCTTTTCAATCTGAACCCTGACATAGTACTGTTCATTCTGCCAAATATATTCAAAAAAAGTAAATCCATTCTCTTTCGTTCCATCAGGTTTTACTTCAATAACTCTCTTATTATCTTTATACCAATCTAAGTGTTGAAAATATGGTTTTAAAAGTTCATTTTGCAAGACTAATGGGATAAAATTCATGAGGTGAGTCGTTTCATCTCGGTCCTCCCAAAAGAAACCACATTTTTTATAAAGAGGTACTGCCTTTACATTTCCTGCCCATGTATATAGATCAATCCGCGGCCATCCGAGTTCAACTGTTTTTTCAACAGCTTTCAAAACTAATTGCTTACCAATCTTTTTCCCCTGATAATCTGGATGAACATTTAATAATCGAATATAAAGAGCTTTGACATCTTCTTTATATTCAGATATACCACAATACCCCACTACCTTTTCATTATCTAAAGCAAGGTATAAAAACAAATCTTCTGAATTAGCTTCTTTTTCAATGACTTGCTCTTCAGTCATGATACTAGCATCTCCGCCCCAGCCCTCACGACTTTCATTCCACATATCAGCAATTGATTTAGCTAATCCTTCATGGTATTTTACAATTTTTATACTATCTATGGTTGATTGGGTCATTTAATAGCCTCCTTAAAAAAATCCCTTCAATTTAAACTATGGAGAATCGTCCTTTAATCTTTTTAAAGACTTTTTTGAGTGCTGCATCATGTCAAACTCCTCCTTTTTTCTTTAAATTTGGAAGTTTTTTCTTCCTTTTGTAATACTAAAGGATTACTCTTTCTTTGTAAACACTTTTCTGAAAAATATATACGTTCTGAAAAATAATCATACAATTATTGTTTTCAATAAAAAAACAGGCTTTTAGCCTGTTCCTGTTAATAACTTTTTGATTGTTACAATGGAATAGTGAAACATCTCTACTAAATCATCTACCATCTCTTCTGTCATCGTACGAGAAAATCGAATCGTCATTTCTTCATGTGAACCATGTAACGTAGATATGATTTGTTTTTCCTCATATATATGTTCTGGACCCCAATGGGACTTGATGGAGTGAAAAAAACCCTTCGTATTTTCACTCGTATTCCAAGAAAAAGAAATGGCTATATTCGCTCCAAACATACTTTGATTTTCAATATTTAATAATTCGGAAGCTAATTGATTTAAATTTGCTTCAAGTGATATATTCGCCTTTATAGATGGCTGATCGACAAGTATATAGGTTATTTCATACCGTCTTACTATTTTCGCTAAATCTACGATATCATTCCGTTCAATTATTTTTAATTCCCCACTTAAATCTAAATCGTATACTGCTCCTTCCAATATTACTTTCAAATTATCATATGCTGTTGGATCGAACATAAAGTCACCTCTACTAAATTAAACGCAGGTAAACTTAGAAGAGTCCCATGGCTCTTCCATTTGCGTCAACGTCCATCTGATAAGCTGCTGGTTTTTTAGGTAAACCTGGCATGGTCATTACATCTCCAGTTAATGCAACAATAAAACCTGCTCCCAATTTTGGTTTTAGTTCACGGACATGAATAGAAAAATTTTTGGGACGACCTAATTTACTAGGATCATCAGATAATGAATATTGTGTTTTAGCCATACAAACAGGTAGATTTCCCCAACCGAATTTTTCAAATTCGATTAATTGTTTTTCGGCTTTAGAAGAAAACTCTACATCCGTGCCTCCATATACTTTTTGTACAATCGTTTTAATCTTCTCCTTAATTGGTAATTGAAGATCATATAGATATTCAAATGTTTTATTATTTTTTTCAATTTCCTGGAGCACTAACTGTCCAAGCTCGATTCCGCCTTTTCCACCTTTTCCCCATACCTCTGTTAATGCAACAGGAACGGAACGCTGCTGACACCAATCTGTAAGTACAGCTATCTCATCCTTAGTATCTGTCGTAAACCGATTAATAGCTACTACAATCGGAAGACCATATTGCTGAATCGTTTCGATATGCTTCTGTAAATTTTCAAGGCCTAGTTTTAATGCATCTAGGTTTTCTTTCTGTAACTCAGTTTTTGGTACTCCACCATGCATTTTTAGTGCTCTAATTGTGGCAACAATAACTACTGCATCAGGCTTAATATTTGCTGCTCTAGATTTAATATCTAAAAATTTTTCCGCACCTAAATCAGCTCCAAAACCTGCTTCTGTTACAACATAATCCGCTAATTTCAAAGCAGTTTTTGTTGCCATGATGCTATTACATCCATGGGCAATATTAGCAAATGGGCCCCCGTGAACAAGTGCTGGAGAATGTTCGATCGTTTGAACTAAATTTGGTTTTAATGCATCTTTTAATAGTAGTGTTAGTGCACCTTCAACACCTAAGTCACCAACTGTGACTGGTTCTTTTGCAATATTATAGCCTACCACCATTTTCGAAAGTCTTAGTTTCAAATCATCTATGCTAGAAGACAAACAAAGTACTGCCATAATTTCTGATGCTACAGTAATATCAAAACCATCCTCACGTGGAACGCCTTGTGTTGGTCCACCTAAGCCAATTACAATCTGTCGTAAAGCACGGTCATTCAGATCTAATGCACGTTTCCAAACGATTCTTCTTTGATCAATTTGTAATAAGTTCCCTTGATGGATGTGATTATCCAATAGGGCCGCAAGTGCATTATTGGCAGTCGTAATCGCATGTAAATCACCTGTAAAGTGAAGGTTAATATCCTCCATCGGTAGTACTTGTGCATATCCTCCGCCTGTTGCTCCTCCTTTCATTCCCATTGTCGGTCCTAAGGAAGGCTCTCTTAAGGCAATTAATGTTTTTTTGCCAAGCTGATTTAATGCATCACCAAGACCTACAGTAACTGTCGATTTACCCTCTCCAGCAGGTGTAGGATTGATGGAAGTGACTAATATTAACCTTCCATCGCTTTCATTTTGTAAACTATGTATTTTTTCATAAGTGATTTTCGCTTTATATTTCCCATAATAATCAATATCGTTTTCAGAAAGTCCAATCGATTTCGCTATATCTTTAATTGGTAGTAAACTAGATTCCTGTGCAATTTCTATATCTGTTTTTACTCGTTTGTCTGTCCCCATTTTTCTTCCCCCAATCAACTTTTGATTCATCAATATTTTAACATTCCTCTGTAACAATTTGGTTAAAAGAATAACTATTTTACTTTTAAAATGAATATGGTCATGAATGATAAAGCTTGCTTTAATTTATTCGATAATCCCGTTACATGTCTATCTGTGACTTCTTTTTTATATACTTCTTTTTCCGCAATAAGTTCCCAACCATTTTCCGTTGCCAATTTTAAAAATTCCCATGGCATCATTGTATTACAAATGGTGTCTTTTCCTTCTAGCCTTGAAAAACTATTTATCCGTGGCATTGCCGTAGGGCCTAGTATGCCAAAGCAGCCAAACCCATTATCTTTCATCACCCTTTTTACTTCATTTAATGCATCTAACGGTCTTTCAGTCCATTCCAAAGAATTAATGGCCATCATTCCAGTAAATTCTTCATCATTAAATGGAAGGTTTAGCATATCCCCTTGATAGAAAATCAAATGGTTGGTTTCCTTTTTTTTCGCATACTGAATCATCTTTTCCGAAATATCTATCCCGCTGACGTCGTATCCCTTTTCAAAAAGTAAATAGGATCCAAAGCCATCACCACAACCTAAATCAAGAAACTTACCTTTAGGAATATAATTCTCAATAAACGGGATAATTTCCTTCCTACTTCCGTTTAACCACATATTTAAACTTTTAGAATGCCAAGATTTTGCGCGCTCATCCCATTGAAATTGAGACGTGTCCGTCCAAGAAAATGATTTCATCACTTACCTCCTTGACCTTAATGAAGAGTGATAGAAAAAAAGAACCGGTTAACGGTTCGATTTTATACCTCTTTTTCATTCTTTTCTTGTAATTGTTTAAGCACTTTCGCATGTTCTGGATTCTCTTCAAAAAATTGGACTAAATCTCCAATACGATCAATGGAATTCCAACTAAGATGATGTTCGATTCCTTCAACATCTTGATATATATTTTCTTCTTTAACGCCTATAATAGTAAGAAATTGTTCAAGTAGATCATGTCGGTCTACCAAACGTTTTCCAATCTTTTTCCCTTTTTGTGTAAGAACTAAACCACGATATTTTTCGTAAACTAAATATTCATCCTTATCAAGCTTTTGGACCATTTTTGTCACTGATGAGGGGTGAACAGATAGAGCATCCGCAATATCCGATACTCTGGCATATCCTTTATTTTCAATTAATAAATAAATTTGTTCGATATAGTCTTCCATACTTGGTGTAGGCATCCCTAAACCCCCATTATATAAAATAAAAAGTTAAATCACAATTCAAATATATCAATTATGTATATAGAATAAGATCAAGAGCATAAAAATAAAATTCTATTTTTATCTTCCATAAAAAGTTTACTATAATTACAATAATTAAACAAGAAATCCTATGTTTTAGGCAATATGGCATTAGCACAAATCACTTATCAAAAAATTCATAAAATTTTATTTTTAACAAAATGTTATCTTGACGCACTGAATGACATTGGTGTATATTAAATTTAACATTAATAGATATAAATATTTCTTATTATGGAAATCTTTATGACTCATTAATGGACTATATTTTTTCTTGGCACTTTGTGCTGTAAGATTTAGGAGGAATAAGAATTATGCAAAACGGTAAAGTTAAATGGTTTAACAACGAAAAAGGCTATGGTTTTATCGAAGTGGAAGGCGGAGATGACGTATTCGTTCACTTCACTGCTATTCAAGGTGAAGGCTTCAAGACTCTAGAAGAAGGCCAAGAAGTTTCTTTTGAAATCGTAGAAGGAAACCGCGGACCTCAAGCTGCTAATGTTACAAAAAAATAATCAAAAATAAATGATATGGCTGACTTCTGTCAGCCTTTTTGGTTTTGATTCATATGCGCCTCGGCAGTTTGACCATTTTTGTGATTAAGTAGTGCTTCTCCATATTTCTTTATTTGCTCCCCAACTGTACACTCACGAATACAAAATTGATGTGCGTATCCTTTATTATATTCCTTCCTCAAAGCTGATTTAACAAAACATCCTTCACAATATGTGCTTATTATAGTATTCATATCCTCTAAGATGGTTCTTCGATTCATCGTCTCAACCTTTCATTATATAAAATGGCCCTTTTGGTATGGATTTTAAGTTCTGATTCCAATATCCATTATCTAACATTTATAATTCAATTTGACTATGCACGATCTTATTATTAAGTGCTTGAGATGCTAATTGGTCGGCTTCCTTATTATCACTACGAGGGATCGGCTCATAAATTGGTTTTATCCCTAATTTCTTTATTTTTGATTCAATTCGATCCAGCCATTGATTTAAAACCTTTTCAAAGCATGGCCATTCTCCTGATAATTGCTTCAATACACCATGCGAATCCCCTTTTATTGTACATGGCATATGGCGAATATTTAACTCTTCCAATAACATAATTGCATTATAAAGTGCTGCATATTCTGCTTCATTATTTGACTCAAGTTCTTCCAATCGATAGTTCGCACGTACTCGAAAATGTTTATCACCTTTATCATAATAAATCACTATTCCGATTCCTGCTACCTTTTGCTTAAGGTCATATCCTCCATCAAAATAAACAATAATATTGCTGGGCTCCAGTTCAATTGCTTTTTTCAATTTTACATATTCTTTTTTCGTCCACTCATTTCCCATTTCATCGAGAATCGTTATATCTACTGTCCGACCCGTTTTAATAAAATCATCCATTAACCGATCGATAACTTTTTCTGATATCCATTCCGTTTCTAATAAAATCGTATCCATTTTAGGTGCTTTATATTTCCAAAGAATTTTATAATTCATAGCAAATCCCCTAATTAATTATTAATTATGTTTTAATGCCCTTGTTTAAACTTTTCCTTTTATTGTCGCTTACATTCATATTACAATAGAGAGAGTTCCTGGAATTTAAATTATTCCGTAAGGACGATAAATCCATCATTCATCCTACAACATAGATATTCTCTCTGTACTTAAATAGATAATATGGAAAGAGACTAAAAACAATGTTTACTTAATGATACTATTTATTTACCAATTGGTGATATATTATTACTTTTACAATTGATAGGAGTGGTTAGTATTGGTGGAAGTCTATATTGATGGAGCAAGTGCAGGAGACCCAGGGCATAGTGGTGCTGGAATCTTCATTAAAAATAATGGTCAAGTTGAACGTTACTCTTTTCCCTTAGGGATTCTAAATAATCATGAGGCTGAATTCCATGCACTTATTAAAGCGCTAGAGATCTGCCAATCAAAGAAATATTCGATTATTTCTGTTCGATCTGACTCCACAGCAGTTGTGCATGCTGTTGAAAAAAAGTTCGCAAAAAAAGAAAAATATCGAGTATTACTAAATCAAGTATTATCATTAACAAAAACATTTGATTTGTTTTTTATTAAATGGGTACCAAGTTCTGAAAATAAAACTGCAGATGAATTAGCACGTCAAGGAATACGTTTAAATAAGGATTTGAGGTGATAGTTTGAATAAAAAATTCACAGCTGAAATCTTACTACTATTTGTTGCATTTATTTGGGGTGCAACCTTTGTCATTGTACAAAATGCAATTGATATTTTACCCCCCCTTCTATTTAATGCTATTCGTTTTATGATTGCAGGAATAATCATTCTTATAATATATTTAATTAGAAAGAAAAAAAATAAAATCCCTCAAAAAAACGCATTTATAGCAGGTGTTGTTTTAGGAAGCTGTTTATTTATTGGTTACTCACTACAAACAATAGGATTACTCTATACAACCCCTTCTAAAGCTGGCTTTATTACAGGTTTAAGCGTTGTAATGGTTCCATTACTTTCTTTTTTTATTTTGAAAAGTCGGCCATCACCTACAGCGATACTAGGGTCGATTGCTGCTACAATTGGATTATATTTATTAGCAGTAAAAAATACTTCTCCATTTTCAATTGGTGATTTTTATGTTTTACTTTGTACATTTGGCTTTGCTTTCCATATTATCTTTACGGATCGTTTTGCAAAAAAATTACCCGTATTGTTGCTCACAACTATACAACTTTTCACTGTAGCATTTCTTTGCTTAATAAGTGCATTCATATTTGAAAATTGGGAAATCATATTAAATCCAGAGCTTTACAATTCTTCGTCATTATTATTTGCACTATTTATTACTGCTATTTTAGGAACTTCAATTGCTTTTTTTATCCAAACGTATTCCCAAAAAGCTACTTCACCCACAAGAGTTGCGATCATTTTAGCCATGGAACCTGTTTTTGCAGCTATAACATCATTTTTATGGATCAATGAGCGTTTGAGTATAGGAGCGGTAATTGGTTGCATTCTTATATTATTTGGCATGATCATAGCTGAACTTCCAGTAAGTAAATGGGGGATATACCCATTTAAGAAGAAGCAGACAATTCCAAAATAAAAGAGGGCGTCATGCCCTCTTCATGCAGGTAATAAGCCGATCTCTCTAACATATGTATATGCCTGCTTCCTTGTTTCAATATTTTTTCTTTTAAACGTTTCCAATAAAGATATATAAAAGCTGCCATCAAAGCTTTTTTGTGTTTTTAGTGTTATTTCAATCGCAGCCTTTATGCTTTGATCTGATGCAGCGGTATATTGTTTACCAAAATAGATAAACCCGATGACATCCTCCTCAAATTTAAAACCTTTATCCCTTAAATAAACTAGGTACTCATCTAATGAAGTTTTTCTTGAATCCACTTCTTTCTCCTCCACTCCCCGAACATCCTTTATTATTGTACAGTATTTTTAATTTGGTGACTATATGAATGTTTTAAATGTAATGGAAATTGGGAAACATCCTTTCAGGATCAGCTAGTTCCTACTCTTTTCATCTATTCTTTAGATTTGCTCAAGACAATTTATTACAAAGTCCAGCTTACTAGCGTACAATTTTTTCTTTTTTTAACGGCAAATTTATATATTTCTATTTATATTGGGAAGTCTACATTTACGGAGGTGAGTTTATTGGGTAGAAGAAAAAAAAATAGTAAGGAAAAAGTTACACCTGGTTCACACCCCTTAGGTTGGGGTCAAGAGAACATAGAATTTTCCGAGGAATTTCAGCCAAATTCACAAACCTCAATTCAAAAGAAACCAAATAAAGTGTGAAGATAGAATCGTCTCTTGTGGGATCAGACTTTGACTTTTAGACGCGCTGTTTGCGTTGTTGCTTTTGAAAAGTCCAATAAAGGATATCAGCTGTTCTTATAGTGATTGCAGTTCTAGCGATCTTCAGCGGATATTTAGTAGTTAATCTTTTACTTAAATACTAACAATGTTTGCGAAAAGAGCCTTTAAAAAAACATCAAAAAAACCGAAAAGCCGGAATTAAGTGCTTTTCGGTTTAAATTAAATCTCCAAATAGAACAAATTATCTTTAAGCAAGTTCAACCTGTTCCAACCATTTACTTTGAATCAAGTGACGTCTTATGCTTTTTAATTCTAATTCATCAATCATATCTATAAATGAGTTCGGGATTTGTTTTCTAATCACGGTTTCAAGAGAAAATTCAATTGGCACTTCACAATGAATTCTTGCTAATTTTCTTGAAAGATGAAGCATTTCCATATCCTCTTCAATCTTTTTTCGTTGACCTGGTGTTAACTGCTCCAAATTCTTTAGCAATTCATCGATCGTACCATATTCCTGAATAAGCTTCATCGCAGTCTTCTCTCCAATTCCCTTGACACCTGGATACCCATCACTTGTATCTCCCATTAATGCTTTAACATCTATAAATTGATTAGGGGTTATTCCCATCTCTTCTATAAAGCTAGTATGAGTATAATGATTATAATTTCCAAAGCCCTTTTGAAGAATTTGAACCTCGATATTTTCATCTAATAGTTGCAATAAATCTCGATCACCCGTTAATATAGTTATCTTGGCATCATTTTGCATTCTTTTGGCGATAGTTCCTATACAATCATCTGCTTCATATCCTACCACCCCATGATTGGTTAAATGAAAAGCCTCTACAACTTCCTTAACTAAATCAAATTGAGGAATCATCTCAACTGGTGGTGCGGAACGATTTGCTTTATATCCATCAAACATTTCATTCCGAAATGTTTTACTTCCCATATCCCAGCATATTGCTGTATGGCTTGGCTCAACAGCTTCTAAGGCAAAAAATAAATGCCGCATAAATCCCTGAACAGCATTGGTTGGCATTCCTTTTGAATTAATCATAAATTGGCCAGTAACGGAAGTGGCATAAAAAGCTCGAAACAATAATGCCATTCCATCAACTAATAATAAATTTGGTTTATTATTCATATTTTCACCTCTATTTTCTTTACGTTATCTTTATTCCATTTTATATAGTCCATTATAACACGAAAGGACAAAGTTATTTTTACCACTTTGTCCCTTGGTATTTCCTATACTTTTTCAATTGGATTTTCATCGTAGGAAACCCAATCAGAATAACTTCCCACATATAGCTTTATCTTTGAAAATCCTGCCTCCATTAAGGCTACTATATTTGGTGTTGCTGTTACACCTGAACCACAATAAACAATAAATGAATCAGACTTATTAAATTCAGTGAATCTTTCTATTTGTTGTTCTTTCTCTTTCCAATATCCATCTTTTAAACCTTCCATCCACTCTTTATTGATCGCGCCAGGGATATGACCCGGTTTCTTATCAATAGGTTCCTCGATCCCAGCAAAGCGTGAATAAGCTCTAGAGTCTATTAAAATTGCATGCTTAGAAAGCATATTTTCTTTTACATCTTCAATGGTTGCTAGCATTGAAGATTGAATAGAAACTGGAAAGTTTGCTTTTTTATAATTAGGCACTTTATTATCAATTGGATATTTTGCGTTTATCCACGCACGATACCCACCATTTACTATTGAAACCCTCTGATGTCCTAAATACGTGAGGAGCCACCAAAAACGGCTTGCATATTGCCCCTCCCCATTATCATATAGTACAACATGTACATTTCCATCTATTCCTGCTGTTTCAAGTTTTTCTTTTAATTCACTCAATGATGGAAGAGGGTGCCTACCACCATGTTCTTTAGGTTTACCGGATAAATCCTTTTCCAAGTCAAAATAAACAGCACCTGGAATATGATTTTGCTTATATGCTTTTTCCCCTGCACTTGGTTCACCTAAGGTAAATCGACAATCAATAATTCGAACGTTATCTTCGTGTAAATGATTCTTTAACCAATTTATTGGAACAATTATACTCAACATGACTCCCCCCGTTCTTTTTCTATTAGTTTGATAATATGGTCTTTTGGAGTCCAGCAATCAAAAGTGTAATTCGGCTTTGTCTCATATCCTAAACGACTACATGAATAATGCATACCATGATCCAATTTTTCAGCATGAAAATGGATACATGTTGCACATACATGAAACCGATTTTTCTTCACTAAATCCACTCCCTAATTTCCAACTATTATCGATTAAGTTGATTTTTAATTTCTACCCATTCCTGAATATCTATATGTTCATCAAGGATATCATACCAACCATTAAATTGTTCACTGACATCAGCAGCAATCTCTTTTTTCATTCGTGAAAATTCATGATTAATATAGTTTGTATAGCTCAACAAAATTACCTTTTCCTGCTCACTAATATATTCATCCGCCAATGGTTTAAGTTTTTCTTCTAGTTCATCTTGCATTTTTTGTTTTTCATTTTTTTCAAAAAAGGCATTGGCGTTTTTAAAATATTTAAAGGACTTCTCTAATGGAGCTTTTGAAATCGATTCAAATGCATTAGGAAACTCTGGTGTTTTGTTTGGATTGAACTCTATCATTGAAAGAGTAATATCCTTCTCAATTTCTGTAATTTGATCTTTTATTTGATTGAATCGATGTTTTAAAGTTTCTTTAATAAAGTTTTCCAATCTTAATGACGTTGCTCTAAGTTCCTGTGCAAAATCATAGCCAAGACTTTGTAATAAGTCATCAAGAGCAATATTAAGTGATGATTTATTCGTCTTTTGAATTAATGATGGATTAAATGCTTCTTTAAAAAAGTCTGGGAAACGATAAAATACTCTTTGTTTCACATAAAATAATAATTCATTGCTTTCGTGCTCAAATTGTTCAATGGCTGACTCAGCTGTTGAAGCATCCATTAATTGAATAATATCTTCCTGCTCTTTTTTTAATTTTTGCTTCTTCGATTGTTTCTCTTCTTTTCCTTCCTGTGCAGTGGTTATAAATTGATCTAGCATTTGTAAGCCTTTTTGGTATTCTGATACAGCTGATTGAATGGTCATTTGCATTAAATCATTGTCAAGAAAATGATTAAATTCTTTTTTAAACTCATCAATTCTCGATTCCACTACACGATCTGTAAGTGCTAAAAGACTAGATATACCGAAAAGACGCGGAAAACGAATTCCATATTGGGTTAATTGTTCATACACATATGTATGAACTTCCTCTTTTTCTTCTAAAGAATCAGCTAAATCGATTGCATTAATCATAAAGAACATTTTATCTAATTCAAATGCATCCTTTACTCTACCTAACTGGATTAGAAATTCACGATCTGCCTTAGAAAATGCATGATTGTAATAAGTAACATAGAGAATGGCATCTGATTGTTTAATATATTCAAATGCTACACCAGTATGACGCGCATTAATCGAATCTGCCCCTGGAGTATCAACTAGAGTTATTCCTCTTCTCGTAAGTTCAGAATCATAAAATAAATCAATAGACTCTACAAAGCATGATTGCGCTTCATTCGCAACAAAACCTCTGAATTCATTCATATCTGTTTTTAATGTTTGGCCTAGTGTGTCCTGGTAAATTGAATATCCCGCATGAAATGCTTTAAGAAATGAGAGATGTACATTTACATAACCCTCCGTATTTTCCTTCTCTATTAGCTTTGGAATCAATGCCTCTGCCTCAGCCAAAGATTTACATTGTTGGTCAAAGTATTTCAGTGATTTTTGGACATCTTCTAACACTTGTGCCTCTGTCTTCAAATGTACAGCTGCAGTACCATGCATATGTTCTTTTGTTGGTGGACAAATGCGGTTAATAGCGGCCGTCGTCGGATTTGGTGATACAGGAAGTACTTTTTCTCCTAAAAGTGCATTCGCAAAAGAAGATTTACCAGCACTAAACGCACCAAACAAGGCAATCGTATATTTTCTATTCTTCAGTCTTTCTGCTTTTAAGGCTAAATTATCTATTAACCGTTGAAATCCTTTTCGATTTTTTAATAAGGTGACAGCTTGATTCAATTTAGAAATGATGTTCTCTAACGAATCATTTGTTTCCAATTTAGTAGTTTCTTTCTCAGCTTCTTTAATAATCTGTTTTTTTTGCTCCTGTTTTGTTGCTTGTTCCTCTTGTTTATTATAAATCCGAATATTTTTCTCTTCTTCTAGCCAATGATTTTGTAATGCTTGATAGCATTCATTTAGGTCTGATAATGGTTTAAAGATATTTTCTTCCTTTTGTTTTCTTTCACTTTCAAAGTTTTCGATTTCTTTTATCGCTTCCGTTGCTTTTTGTACATAATGCCATTCAACTCGAAGAGCTGATAAATCCTTGTCAATTTGTCTTTTCAATATTTCCCCTGTTTTTTCTTTAAAATCTTGACAAACTACCCTTGCTTTTTTCTGTAAGCGTTCAACTATTTGATCACAATAGTTTAGTACATATTCACCTGTTAATCGTGCACCAGATTTAACCATTTGAGAGATGAACTCTTCATCAAATTCAACGGTTAAATTTTGAGCAGTTCTTTGAAGATCATCATTAATAATGTCTTCTTCCTTCAATATCTTTATAGCGAACTGGCGAAGATGCCAATTCAGTTGGGAATCTACTTGAGTACACAGATTTTGATAGAAGGATTGTAATCGTTCAGTTCTTTCAATCACTGTTTTTTTCTTTCCAAATAAGCCGACTTTAAAATCGGGTTGAACCGATTCCAAATATTTTTCTGCTAATTCCCGTGTTTGATAAGGCATTAAATATGCAGTTTTTAAAATTTCTTCCACCTGTTCATGGAATTTGTCTTGCCAGTTTTTAAATCGGCTATTTAAATGCTCAATTTGTTCAGTAAGAACCTTTTCATCCTTTAAAATGGTTGCTAGCTTTTCTTCAGAATATTGCTGTAGAATTTCCTCAGCGTGTAGAGATTTCTCTTCCTGCTGTTCTTTAAGCCATTTAAAATGCTCTTGAACAAGTATATGAATTGATGATTCCGTGGATGCTCTTAAACGTTCTTCCTTATTTTTCAACGTGCTATCAATTAGATTTTTAACATCAGGAAATTGATTTCGTTTATCATTTGGCTTTTTTAATGTTGTATAAAAAATCCCATTTGGATGTACATTCCATGATGCAAAGGACTCTTTAACAGACATTTTAAACTCTTCGAAGGACAACTCCTCCTCATTATGTTTATCAATTTGATTGATGATTAAGTATAGTTCCACGCCATTTTGTAAAAGTTCCTTCGTATACGTAAAATTTAATTCTGACTGGACATGATTATAATCCATTACATAAAATACGATATTAGCCAAATGAATAGCTGACTCAGTTGAAATTCGATGAGCATCATCTGTAGAATCCACCCCGGGCGTGTCCATCACTGTTACACCATCAGATAATTTTGATAATGATTGACCGATCTCTATTTCTCGAACATCACCATTTTTACAAAACTCCTTAACCTTGGCAAAATCATATGGTGCTTGGAATAACAATGGTGGTTCATTACGATAAAATACCTTAGCAAAATCCTCTTGGGATTTATGCACTTTAACAAGATTAGCACTTGTCGGAATGGGACTTGAAGGAAGGACATTCTCTCCAAGTAAGGAATTGATCATCGTTGATTTTCCTGCTGAAAAATGACCACAGAAGGCAATAATGTATTCATGATTCAATAATTTCTTTAATAGTGCTTCCGTTTTTTCCGCACGCTCTATATCTCCATTATTATGAAAATGTTTGTATAACCCAATCAATTGCTCTGTTGATTCTTGTGTTTGATTGATGTCCATCGTTTTTGTCATGTTGATTTTTATCTCCCTAACTAACATTTGATACTCCTATTTTAACGGATTTGATGTTGTTTCCCAAGAAAAAATTCTGCTTTTAAAAACATCTTAGTTTTGTTAAAAAAATGATTGCTTTCGTTTAGTTGCCTAACTGCATTCTTTTAGACTTAATAAACTTCAGCGATTCTTATGAAGTTTGTAGCACTTTTCTAAGTGAATTAAAGGGAGGCTATGGTATTAATCTTATATTTATAGTAAAAAACAATTATTCGAGAGAAGGACCACATAAAAAAACGTCCACATTAGCCGTGAACGTTTAAAATCGCTTATAAGTTTAATCTTGCTTCACTATATTAGGATTAAGTCCTTTTATAATATATTTCATTAACATACTATAGACAACAATAGTTATGCTTACCAATCCCCAAACCATATTGTCCCACCACCTTTTGTTTAATGAAAAATAGACCTATTATTTAAAAAAATTATTTTCTATGTAACTGAGAATAACTTTCATCCTCAAGTAAAAAGATATCATAATCGAGAAAGGTTTTCAATTACTTTTTTAGCTTTGGAAAAAATCTTGGTTGTTCATTATGAATGAATGCGTAATCCGTATTTTCAGCTAATATTTTCTCTTCATATGGAATTCTTATCGCTAATATCAATTGATTTAATATGAAGAAGCAAATTAATGTGATATAAGCATTAAACATTAGTGGAATGATTAATAATTCTAAAGTAACAATTAAATAATTGGGATGTTTTAAATATTTGTAGGGTCCTTTAGAAATTGTTTTGGAACTAGGTAGTACGATAATTTTCGTATTCCAATACTTCCCCAAAGAATGAATAACCCATATCCTACCTAGCTGTGTGATAACAAAAAGGGCTAACCAGACTATCCATAGTGAATGAATCGTTTTTTCGAAAAAAAATACTTCAAGTAGTAAGGAAAGAAAGAAACAGGAATGGATCATCACCATTAGTTGATAATGTCTAACGCCATATTCCTCTCCACCGTTTTGCTTCATCCAGCGTTCATTTTTCTTTGCTAAGTAAAGTTCAGCTAGTCTTTGTATAATAATGATTGAGAAAAAAAGATAAAAAAACATTATTCCCACCTCATTAACAACTGTTCTGAACTAAAACCCGGGCCTAAAGCTAAAGCGAGACCCCATTCACCTGACTGGACATTCTTTTCCATAATGCTTTTTAGTACATAATGGATGGTAGGAGAAGACATATTCCCAAATTGTCTGAGTACTTCCCTCGATGCTTCTGTTATTGAAGATGGAAAGTTTAAACTTTTTTCGTAGGCACTAATAACTTTTTTCCCACCTGGATGAGCAATAAATTGTGAGATATCTGTAAGCTTAAGCCCATATTTTTGAATAAATGTTGCTATTTTTGGTTTTAGCCAGCTTTCTACTATTGATGGAATATCCTTAGAAAAAACGACATGAAGACCATCATTCTTAATATTCCACCCCATTACATCCATAGAATTTTTCATCAAGTTAGATTTCGTGTCAATTATAGTTGGTAGTGGGAATGAAATATTTTTAAGGAGCTCACAATCATTTCCTACTACTAACGTACATGCAGCACCGTCGGCAAATAATGATGTACCAATTAAATTACTTTTGGAGTGATCATTTTTTTGAAACGTAAGACTGCAAAGCTCGATGGATAGCACAATAGCCTTATCTTTCGGATGTGCTAGACAATAATCATAAGCACGTGATAACCCTGCAGCCCCACCAGCACAACCAAGTCCCCATATTGGAATACGCTTAATATCCTCTCTTAAAGGAAGTTGATTCATTATTCGCGCTTCTATACTTGGGGTAGCCATCCCCGTTGTACATATCATAAATATTGCATCAATATCGTAATAATCGATTCCTTCCACTTGTTCGAGGCAATCATTTATTGCTTTTTTTCCTATTTCAACGGATTCCTCTATAAAAGCATCATTTTTCTCGGCAAATGAATGTTCCTGACTATACCAATCTAAATCCTTAACAAAATATCGTGAAGTTATTTCACCGTTTTCAAACACTCGTAAAAGTCTATGAATATCTGGAAACGAGGAAGAAAACAAGCGCTTGGCAAATTCCATTGTCTCATTTTGTGAAATCTTATAAGTAGGCTTTCCTAAACCAACTGCACATATTTTAGACATCTGATAATCTCTCCTTATGTGATAAGGATATGTTTACCAAATAAAGGAGAATTATGTATAAGAATAAAAATAAAAGGCTGTTTACGTATAGTTTGTTGCTTTTGTAAAAGATTCAGCTTTTCTTATAATGGTTGTAGCTCTTTTCTTAATGAAATGAAAGGGGACTAGCTATATGAATCGATGTTTTCTTCCTTAACGGCATTCAAACACTCTCTTGGGTTACCGTGTCCACGCAATTTCCTCCTTCAAGGGAATCAAACACTCTCTTTTGTTACCGTGGGATGCTCCATTTCCTCCCTCAAGGTACCAAACCCGCTCTTTTGTTACCGTGCCCAGGTGATCTCCTCTCATCCTTCACAGTATTCATACGTTCCGCTGATTGATTCAATCTTTACTTAAATAAACAATGCTTTAGAAAAGAGCAAAAAAAAATGCCCCAATGACTTGGAGCATCCACTTTTTTCGTTTTGAAGGAATTGTTGTGCAATTATATTATACCTTTGAAATCATGTATACCATAGAATCAAAAATTTCCATATAAACATTCTAAGTCGCCATCATACCCATTTTTTCAAAATTATTTAAAAACTATTTAATAATTTCACCTAAAATGATACTATAAATTTAGACAAAATTCGGGAGGAAACGACTATTGACACAAACAAAAAATGTGACAGATGTACTAAATTCAACAATTGAAGCATTACAATCTGTCCTACCCTTTACGATTATCATTGATTCTCCAAAGCTTTTTAAATCACCAATTGCCGGGCATACTGTCGGTGTCTTAATCGGAATTACTGGTGACATTAAAGGAAGAATGATCATTGATGCTGAAAAAGAAATAATCTCAAAAATTGGAGAAGGTATGTTTGGCATGCCACTTCAAAAAGAAATGCTCGAATCCTTTGCGGGAGAATTAGGAAACATGCTAGCAGGAAATATGTCAACTAGTATATCCCAAAAAGGATTTATCATTGATATTACTCCACCAACTGTTATTATTGGACATTCTAAGTTTTCTGGTTTCGAAAAAGCACTTTGTCTTCCTGTAAATATCGAACAAGCAGGGGTATTAAACATTATCTTATCAATTGAAATGTAAAGAGCGGTTACTACAATGTATAAACCGCTCCAGAAAAAATTTAAAAACCATTTATCGTCATACCACCATCAACAAATAACGTTTGACCTGTTATGTATTTTCCTGCTTCCGAGGCAAACATAATCGCAGGACCAACCAACTCTTCCAGTTCACCAATTCGTCTCAAAGGAGTAACGGCTAAGATATCATTTACATAGGATTCATCTTGCAATAAAGATTCCGTTAAAGGAGTTTTGAAGTACCATGGTCCAATGGCATTTACGTTAATATTATATTTCCCCCATTCAAAGGCTAAAACCTTAGTCATCTGAATTAGTGCAGCTTTTGTAGCAGCATACACCACACCTGTTCTTAATGCGATATGTCCTCCTACAGAAGCAATTGTAATAATCTTTCCTTCATTTTGCTGCTTCATAAAATGTCCTACCTCTTGAGAAGCCATGAAAGCAGATTTTAAATTCGTATCCATTATTTTTTGCCATTCCTCATCTGTTACATCCAATGCTTGAGAACGAATATTCATTCCGGCATTGTTAACCAAAATATCTATTGTCCCTGCAGACTCAGCTACGTGGTTAATAGCTGCTTTTACTTGATCGCGATCAGTTACATCCGTGGGTAAAATATAAGCTGTTCTTCCTAGTTGTTCAATTGTTTTAGCTGTATCAATTAAATCAACTTCTGTTCTAGATAATAGCGCAATATTTGCTCCAGCTTCCGCAAAACCAATTGCTAAAGCTTTTCCAATTCCTCTACCAGCACCAGTAATAATTGCTGTTTTTCCATTTAAATGAAATGAAGGTAAGTACATCATATCCCTACTTTTTTAAACATATATTAACACACTCATATCAATCGATAAAATAAAAGGATCAAACCCCATTAAGGTTTGATCCATAAATGTTTTGATATTGTACGTGGATAATAATTTTTCTTGTTACGTCTTTCCCGCATTTACTGCAACTTTCCTGTTTATCGGTTAAGTTTCTACAATGCTCACAATAATATTTTTCCATATGATCGTGTCACACTCGCTTCATAAAACTATAGATTATTATATGCACTTTAAAGCGATAGTGTGACTACTTTTTTAAGAAGCTTTTTGACCTATTATTTCGATGCTTTGCTTTTGCTTAGTAGCCGAATGATTAAATAAAAGATTTAAAAGAATTGCCGTAAAGCTTCCTGCAACAATGCCATTACTTGTTAAGATTTGAAAATTTTCAGGGAGATGGATAAACATTTTAGGAACCACTGTTACTCCCATTCCCATACCAACTGAGCATGCGATAATCATTAAATTCCCTTGTGAAGTTAGATCAACACGGCTAAGCATTTTAATACCAGACGCAATGACCATTCCGAACATCGCTACCATGGCGCCACCTAAAACAGCAGAAGGAATAATGGTAGTTAATGCACCAATTTTAGGAATAACACCCAAAATCATCAAATACACTCCCACTAAATAAATAACATTTTTAGACTTAATCCCTGACAGTTGAACAAGTCCAACATTTTGCGAAAAGGTAGTATAGGGAAATGAATTAAATAGTCCCCCGACTACACTTGCGAGTCCTTCTGAACGATATCCCCTAGCTAAGTCATCCTCTGTTAACTTTTGATTGGTTATATCACTTAAAGCATAATACACACCTGTAGATTCAACTAAACTTACAACAGCTACTAAAAACATCGTAATGATAGATGTCCATTCAAAAGTAGGAACCCCAAAGTAAAGTGGTTGGATCATATGAAACATCGAAGCATCAGCTACAGGAGAAAAATCTACTTTTCCCATTAGAGCTGCAGCTGTCGTTCCAGCCAATAATCCTAATAATATAGAAATAGAACGAATAAAACCAGTAAAGAATCGTTGTAAAAGAATAATTAAAATGAGTGTACCAAAAGCTAAACAAACATTACTAACAGAACCATAGTCGGCACTTCCCTCTCCACCAGCCATATTATTCATTGCTACAGGAATAAGTGTAATTCCAATTGTCGTAACTACCGAACCTGTAACAACCGGTGGAAAAAAGCGCACAAGTTTGCCAAAAAATTTACTAATAATCATGATCATAAGTCCAGATGCAATAACTGCACCATAAATAGTTGTTAAACCATGCTGTTCACCTATTGCAATCATTGGACCGACAGCGGTAAACGTACAACCTAATACTACGGGTAGACCAATACCAAAGAATCGACTCTTCCAAACTTGTAAAATAGTCGCTATGCCGCACATAAAAATATCAATAGATACTAAATATGTTAATTTTTCTGGAGAGAGTCCCATTGCCCCTCCAACTATTAAAGGGATAATCACTGCACCTGCGTACATCGCAAGAACATGCTGCAAGCTTAAAGTTGCTGTTTTTAACTTGCTATGCATTAGGCCATTACCTCCTCTTTGAAAATGACCTGCCCATTATCAAGTTTTTCAATTTCTGCTAGTGACTCTACTCTAATACCTTTATTACGAAGAAGCTTACCCCCATCTTGAAATGCCTTTTCAATGACGATACCAATCCCAGCAACTGATGCCCCCGCCTGTTCAACAATATCAAGTAGTCCTAACGCAGCTTGGCCATTTGCTAGGAAATCGTCAATTACTAGTACATGATCATTTTCATTAATAAAACGTTTAGAAACCGCAATTTCATTTGTTACATTTTTGGTAAATGAATGTACACTTGCTGTATATAATTCATCAACAAGAGTAAGAGATTTTCGTTTTCTAGCAAAAATAACATTGACCCCCAAATTTAAACCTGCCATCACAGCCGGTGAGATTCCTGAGGATTCAATCGTTAGTATTTTCGTAATCTTTTCATTTTGAAATCTTTTAACAAACTCATCACCTATCTCCTTCATTAGTGCAGGATCAATTTGATGATTGAGAAAAGAATCTACTTTCAATATTGAATCTGATAATACTACTCCATCTTGTTTAATTTTTTCTTTCAATAATTTCAATTTTTATTCCTCCCTTAGTTAATCATCGACCAATGAAGAAATATAAAAAGCCCAATGGTCATTGCACTCACCATGATCATGAGTGAGGCAATGTCCATTGAGCGTTAAGTCAATAGAAAATAAAATTGATATCCCATTGCTCACTCATAGTCAAGCCATTTACGGTAGCTTGGTAGAAACTTACGAGCCTTATTCTCGTGATTATATGAGTAAATGCAAGCTTATTTAAATGTAGCTAGATTATACCATCAATATTCAAGGAAGAAAAGATGTTTAGAAAAAGCCTAAATAATATGAATTGTTCCGATCCTTGAATGAATTATTGATTCTTTTAAAGTAATAGTCCTATATTGTTGTCCTTCTATTTTCACAGATTCATCACAAAATGACTAGGAAAGTGTGATAAAAGTCACAGATGATTATAAAGGTCCCAACTATGATAAAGGTATCAGGAAGATCATTTTTTTAGGTGGGAGTGAGAAAAATGGCTAAAATTCAACCAAAAAAGAACATCCATGAGGAAACTTCTTCATTAAAAGGTACTTTAATTGCAGTATTCATTGTTGGTGCCTTTCTAGTTATTTCATGGATTGCCGTCTTCGGATTATATCTAAATCGATTATAGGAGTTGAAAGTATATGCATTTACATCGTTATGAGAAATGGTGGTTAACCTTTGGAATTGGTGCACTTATTATCTTTCTAGCTATTGTAGGTATTCAAGCATTTCATCAAGGACACCAACCACCAAGTGCAAAAGTAAAAGTGGATCCTGAACGTGTAGATCAAACCGAACCTTTTACCAAACCAGGATTACACAAGGTCACTGGGAAGGATTGGGATTATGAGTTAGTCATCGTTGCCTCTGCCTTTATGTTTAATCCAGGTGAAATCGAAATTCCTAAAGGCTCAAAGGTTAAAATTATTGCAACAACAAAGGACGTTGTTCATGGGTTCGAAGTAGCTGGAACAAATATTAATATGATGCTCGAACCGGGATATGTTAGTGAATACATTACAACGTTTAAGAAAAATGGGGAGTATTTAATCGTGTGTAATGAGTATTGTGGTACTGGACATCATATGATGTCTGCAAGACTTAAGGTGGTGGATAAAGCATGATAACAACAATTAGTAAAGTAGATAAACAAGATGCACGATTGTCTATGGCATATATATACGTTGCCTTTGCTGCATTAGCTATAGGCGGTTTGATGGGACTTTTACAAACATTAGTGCGGTCAGGAAGACTTGAATTACCTGGTGGCATTAATTATTATGAAATTTTAACTGCACATGGAGTTTTACTTGGTCTTGGACTTACTACTTATTTTATATTAGGCTTTCAATTTGCAGCTATTAGCCGTACAGTTGGAACTTTATCTAAAAAAGCTCGATTATCCGGTTGGATTGGCTTTTTACTAATGATCATTGGAACATTATTTGCTACTGCTATGATCTTAACAAATAAAGCAACTGTTCTTTATACGTTTTACGCTCCATTGCAAGCACATTTCCTATTTTATTTAGGATTATCTCTTTTAATAGTTGGGAGTTGGGTTGCTTGTGGGGCGATGATAGCCACATATATTAGATGGAGGAAGCAAAATCCTGGAAAACCAAGTCCATTATTAAGCTTTATGGTAGTAACAAATTCTTTGATGTGGATTGTTTGTACACTTGGTGTAGCAGGAGAAGTATTATTCCAATTACTACCTTGGTCCCTCGGTTGGGTTGATACAGTGAATGTACTCGTTAGTCGAACATTATTTTGGTACTTTGGTCATCCATTAGTCTATTTCTGGTTATTACCTGCCTACATGGCATGGTATGTAATCATTCCAAAAATCATCGGTGGAAAGATATTTTCAGACTCACTTGCTCGTTTAGTGTTTATACTATTCCTCTTATTCTCTATACCAGTAGGATTTCACCATCAATTAACTGAGCCAGGTATTAATGCCAATTGGAAATTTGTCCAAGTTATCCTTACATTTATGGTTATTATTCCATCTTTAATGACTGCCTTCTCAATGTTTGCAACTTTCGAGATGTTTGGGAGATCAAAGGGTGCCAGAGGATTATTTGGATGGTTAAAAAAACTACCTTGGAAAGATGCAAGATTTCTCGTTCCATTTATTGGTATGGTAGCCTTTGTACCCGCTGGTGCAGGTGGAATAATAAATGCATCTAACCAAATGAATCAAGTTGTCCATAATACCATTTGGGTTACCGGTCACTTTCATTTAACCGTTGCTACAACAGTAGTACTAACTTTCTTTGGAATAAGCTATTGGTTAATCCCACATTTAACAGGAAGAGTATTTACTAAAGCAATGAATCGCTTAGCTATTTTCCAAGCTATTTGCTGGACGATTGGTATGGCGATCATGTCTACATCTATGCATCTTGAAGGGCTATTAGGTGCACCTAGACGAACATCCTATACAACATATGGAGATGCTGCACAGGCACTGGATTGGATTCCATATCAAGTTGCTCAAGCAGTAGGTGGTTCCGTACTATTTTTAGGAATTGTATTGATTATCGTCATCGTCTTAAACCTTGCCTTTTTTGCACCGAAAGGAAATCAAGAGTTCCCAGTAGGTGAAGTAGCAGAAAATGCTGAGAAAACACCTATGGTATTAGAAAACTGGAAAATTTGGTTAACCATATTGGTAGCTTTAATCTTAATAGCCTATACCGTTCCTTTTGCTGATATGATTCAAAATGCACCACCAGGTTCAAAAGGATTTAAATTATGGTAATCAGAATTCCAATTTTATCTACTTTTACAATAAAATATAGGCATAATAAAACAGCCTTCGCGTCTTTACTATATCCTTTATAGTAAAAACAATAAATTAAAGATCCGCTCACTGCGGATCTTTTAACATTCCTTTGATATTCTTTTAGATAGATCCCCTTTTGTTTTTCTCTTTATGCTTAAAATAAACACTGAGGATAAAATAAACAGTATACCTATAAATTGTAAAATAACAATATCTTCTTTAAAAAGTATCATTCCTACTAAAATAGCTGCTACTGGTTCCATCGTCGCTAAAATAGCCGCCGTGCTACTTTCAACCTTATTTAATCCTATGGTATATAATAAATAGGCTAATACAGTAGGCACAGTTGCTAATCCAATCATATATAAGTGATTTTCAATCGTAAAATCGCTCATTTTCCGCCAAAAATGAAAAAAAGGAGCTAAAGATACGGTAGCAACTAAAAACGTGTAAAAGGTTATCGTCATTGAATCATAATGCTTCAAGGCTAATTTTCCAAAGATACTATACAGTGCATAGCCAAGCCCTGCCCCCAAACCAATAATAAATCCACTCCAATTCCAACTGGTTCCTCCTCCACTACTTGAAATCGCGATTAACGTACATCCCGTGATCGTTACAATTATCGCGAAAAATTTTTTTAGTGAGAGTTTTTCTTTTAATATAAAATAAGATAAAATCGCTACAAACGCTGGAGAAGTATATAGTAGCATAACAGCTAAGGATACGGAGAGTTGATTAATTGCGGTAAAATAACACCAATTAAAAAACACAATACTCAATAGACCAGTGCCAACAAAAAATGGGAGATGTTTTAATTTTATTTTAAACATAGCCTGTTTCTTTTGTATGAATGTTAAAGGAAATAAAAGAATCCATGCATAAACGACACGAATTGTCACGATTTCCATCGCAGTAAATCCATAACTAGTAAGTTTTTTCGTAAAAATAGAAATAAATCCCCAAGATAATGCCGCTAATATAATGAAAGCACTAGGCAATCGTTCCCCCTCCCTAGAGATGGAGGCTGCCTAAATTGAAAACTATTAGACAGCCCCTTATTAAAATTATAAATTATAGACTTTTGTATATTTATTCGTTAAGTATTCGATAAGATATTTTGCGTTTAGTCCTTCTCCCGTTACATCATGTAAAATTTCTAATGGTTTTTTCATTTTACCAAATTGGTGAATATTCTTTGTTAACCATTCTTGGATTGGCTTCAGATTTCCAGATGCTAATAACTCATCAAAATTCGGTAGCTCTTCTACCATCTTATGTTTAAACTGAGCAGCATACATATACCCTAAAGCATAAGAAGGAAAATAACCGAAACTGCCTCCAGACCAGTGAACATCCTGTAAGATACCTTCTGCATCATTATTTGGACGAATCCCTAAATATTCTTCATATTTATCATTCCAAATTTGAGGTAGATCTTTCACTTCAATTTCATCATTAAAAATTGCCTTTTCAATCTCATAACGAATAATAATATGTAATGGGTATGTCAACATGTCAGCTTCAATTCTGATAAATGAAGGCTTGGATTCATTGATCGCCTTATAAAAATCATCTATTTCGATTCCTTCAAATTGACCATCGGTATAATCTTGTAATATTGAATAATTATGCTTCCAGAAAGAATAATCCCTCCCCACAATATTTTCGTAGAATAGAGATTGTGACTCATGAATGCCCATCGATGTTCCACTACAAAGCGGAGTACCGATTAAATCTTTTGAAATATTTTGTTCATATAAGGCATGCCCGCCCTCATGGATGGTTCCAAATACTGCTGTCCGAAAATCATTTTCGTCATATCTAGTCGTTACACGAACATCTCCTGGATTTAATCCTGTTGCAAACGGATGGACTGTTTCATCCAAACGTCCCGAATCAAAATCATACCCCATTTGTTCTAATATCTTGAGGCTAAATTCTTTTTGCTTATCTTTCGGAAAATTTTCAAATAAGAAAGATGTTTTCGGCTTATTAGGCGATTCTGAAATTTTTTGAACTAAAGGAATAATTGCATTTCGAACCTCCGAGAAGACCTGATCGAGAATATCCACTGTAATCCCCGGTTCATACATATCCAATAATGTATTATATTTATTCCCTTCGTAGCCCCAATAATTAATAAATTTTTTCTGATAGTTAATAATTTTTTCCAAATAAGGAAGAAACATCTTAAAATCTGATTTTTCTCTCGCAACTTCCCAAACACTTTCCGCTTTAGATTGTAAAACGACATATTCCTGAAATTCCTTAGCAGGTATCTTTTTATTACGATCATATGCTTTTTTACATTCTTCCAATGTTTTTAAGGTAATTTCTGAAAGCTCGTTATTACAAGTCAAACTTGCAATATATGCTGCCATCTCTTCTGATGTTGACATGTGAAACACTTCAGAAGACAACATACCTATTACTTCTGCACGCTGATCAACACCATTTTTAGGAGCCCCAGTTCGTAAATCCCAATATATTAAGCCAAGCGCTTCATTATAAGCTTGCATTTTTTTAACATAATCTAAAAATTCTTTTTCTAATTCAATTAGATTTTCAGTCATTTTTATCCTCCTCCTCAATCGACTCTTTCTTATTTTATCATATTGTTCTGAAAAGGGAGAACTATTAATGAACAAAGTAAATTCCTAACTTAACTAAAAATTTAACAAGAAGAATTAAGTACTCTACTAATGCTTACACACGTTACAAGAAAAGCGCTAGTGGACCATTTTTTATAAAACAGTCCACTAGCGCACTATTAAATCATTCTTTCGTGAGAAACTTAAACTCTTGGTTCTACTGGTAATATTGATTTTACTTGATCCAAAATAGAATGATTACTTTCATTCTCCATCCATATATGAATGTCTCCCTTATCTGTGGACGTCCGAATTAGACGTCCAATTCCTTGTCTTAGTCGAAGTAGCATATATGGCAAATCAACCTCTTCGTATGGATTTACACTTGATTGACGTTTGGCATCAAAAACAGGGTCATTAGGAGGAAATGGTAAATTTGCGATAAGTACATTGGATAGAGATGGTCCAGGAATATCTAATCCCTCCCATAAATGGTATGAACAAAGGATCGTTTCGTCATTCTTTTGAAATTCTTCAACTAGATGACTAATTTCTCGATCTCCCTCAAATATTACTGGATAGTTCAATTCATTTGATTCGTTAATATACTTTTTAAATTGATTCATTGAATCCTTTGTATCAAATAAAATGAGGCTTTTTCCTCCCCTTTCATTTAGGAGATTAGTCATTTCTTTACTTTTATTTTTAGGATCATTTTTGTGCATAATAATCTTCATATTTTCTTCATAATCAAATGGTGAATCGACTTTTAAAGATAAGAATTTCTCTATACCAAGACTTTTTGCTATATAAGAATAATCGCCGTTATTTGATAGAGTTGCCGATGAAAAAATAAAAGGAATCTTTTTTGAAAATACTTCATCGCGTAGTATTTCCTCGACAAGTCTAGGCATAATCACTAGAGTATGTTCAGTATCCGACATTTCAACCCAAATAACACCCTTATCATCTTTAGAAAACAATTTTAAGAAATACAGCACTTGATCTAAATATTCTTCAACGATATGCAAATCATATTCATTTAAGACAAACATTTCACCCTCATAAACAAGCTGCTCTGACAATTTTTCTGTTTGTAAATGCAAAGAATGAGCATATTTCATTAGTTCATCTGATTTCTCAATATGATATCGTTCTGAACCACTAATAGACTTCGCGTCTCTTTCAATAATTTCAAATAATTTATCATTAAAGAATAATACATTTTCAATGGTGTATAACGTTTCTTCACGAACATCATTTTCCATAAGTCTTGTTAATAATGTTTCTAATGTTTCAGATTGAATTCGATAGGTTAAAGCCTTTTGACTAGCATATTCAAGTAAATGACCTTCATCAAAGACTACACAACTTGATTCTGGTAATAAAGGTAATTGCCCTTCACGGATTCTTGATTCCTTCGTCCAAATATGTTCCATATAATAATCATGAGAACAAATAATTAAATCTGCAGCTTTACGGTAATGATCTCGATGAAGAGTTTGTCCACATCGATGTCGTACATCACAGGCTAAGCAATCCTGTAATGAATCCCATCCAATTCGTTTCCATTTATCCTCAGAGAGATTAGAATAATCCTTTCTGTCTCCATATTTCTCATATTTAATCATGGATCCTTGTGCATGAACAAATTCAGGTAATTCTTCGTAGATATCGAGAAATTCATCTAATTCGTTCTTTGCTACTTCTTTATCTAATTTTTTTAAGCATAAATATTGGTCTCTTGACTTTGCTAATCTTACATCAGTCTTTAAACCAAGTGCTTGTTCTAATTTTTGAATATCGCCCTCTTTTTTAACAAGCTGTTCAATCAACGTCTCATCTGCACAAGCAATAATTGCAGGTCTACCTGTATACCTCGCATAGCAAATGGCATATAGAAGATAGACAATCGTTTTTCCTGTCCCAACTCCCGCTTCAGCAAACATGATACTTTTTTCTTTAAACGCTTTTTCTAATTGGAAGGCCATATAGATTTGTTCGTCTCTAATTTCAAAACCTTTTTCTGGAAGAAGATCGTAAAATACATCCCCAATCCAATCACCCAACTTTTCATAGAAGGATTCTTCCTTAGTTACTGTAAATGGTAATCCCGTTTTCATATTTTTCCTCCAGCTATTCACTTCTGTCATTTATTTCGATCAATAGGTTCACCATATAAAAACGCAAGTGCATCATCTACACTTGCGTTCTTAAATAATGGTTTTTTCCCTTGTTAACACATAGCTTTTAGCACAATTTAGAGAATGCTCTGCTTCCCTTAGCTGAGCCATTACCGCTTCAGATGGACTTTCCTCTAATTGGATAAGCCGATATGTATTAGAAATCGCTCTTGAGATTTTATCAAAGTCAATAGAAACCAATGACAAGTTTCCCACTCCTTCATCTAATTTTATATATTATTATACTCAAGGAATGGAGGACTTATAACTATGAACTTAATTTCTAGGTGGTCTTGGACCCCAAAATTGATAAAGATCTGTTCGAATAAACCCATTAAATAGTTTCCGCTTTTTCGTTGCCTTTTTACCATAAACTTCTTCAAATTGTTCATATGATGTCAGCATATAGATGGACCATGTATCTAGTTTAGAAAATGCTTTTCCCATTTCACTATATAATTTTTCGACTTCACGACGTTCACTAAGACGCTCCCCATAAGGAGGATTTCCAACAAGTACACCATATTGATCCCTTGTAGAAATATCAGTTACTTGCATTTGTTTGAATTCAATTAAATCACCTAATCCAGCTTCAATGGCATTTTCCTCAGACACTTTTATCATTCGATGGTCAATATCAGAACCAATGATCTTTAATGGTTGATCATACTTAGCTAGATCTTCCGCTTCATTACGCGCATCATCCCATATATTTTTTCCGATCCATGGCCAAGATTCTGAAGCGAAATCACGATTAAATCCAGGAGCAATATTTTGACCAATTAATGCAGCTTCAATGGGAATTGTCCCCGATCCACAAAAAGGATCCCAAAACGGACGATCAGGATGCCAATTGGTCAATTGGATAAGTGCGGCAGCTAAAGTTTCCTTTAACGGTGCTTCCCCTTGATTAACACGGTACCCTCTTTTATGAAGCCCTACTCCACTTGTATCGATTGTTAATGTTGCTATATCTTTGTGAAGTGCCACTTCAATTTTAAATAATGGACCATTCTCTTCAAACCAAGAAACCTGTTTATATTGGGAACGAAGTCGATCAACAATCGCTTTTTTTACAATTGCTTGACAATCTGAAACACTAAATAATTTTGACTTTACTGATTTACCTTGTACAGGAAATTCGGCATTAACAGGTAGGAATGTCTCCCAATTTAAAGCCTTCGTCTTTTCAAATAATTCATCAAATGTAACAGCCTTAAATTCTCCTACTTTAATTTTCACTCGATCAGCTGTGCGTAGCCAAAGATTACTACGTGCAATGGCTCGTTCATCACCTTTATATTCAATCTTACCATTATCGACTTTACATTCATAACCTAATTGATTTACTTCTTTTGCAACGATCGACTCGAGCCCCATCGCTGCAGTAGCAATTAAGGAATAGTTAGACATCATGTCACCCTTCGTATGTAATATTTTCACCTATCTAGTTTTTTTCTTTAAATAAGCATCTTTCAAACAGATAAGGATTATACAAAATATGCTCTCCTTTTCGGAAGGAGAGCATAACAATTTGTTTATTTATTACCTTCAATAACGTTCTGTAAGCCATGTTCTGTACCGTTGTACTTCTAACGACCAGGTAATGATCTCGTACTCAGGTGGTAATCATCTATCTACAGACACTTCATGTAGTGCCTGTCCCTTTCTTCGTTCATTTCCGAGAGAAAGGATTCCCCTACCATAATTTGAGTTTCTCGCTCGCGGGGTTTACCTCGTTCCACCCTTATGATTTCTCATAAGGCTACGTCACTGTGGCACTTTAAAGGTATTCACACCATATCCATTATTGGACTTAGGTATTTTCCCTGCCGTCAGCCCAGACGAATCCAAACTGCCCTAGCTTATGACTTTGCTAGGCACGATCACTACGGGCATCTCAGCACCGTGCGAGCATGGACTTTCCTCAACAACAGTTATCTGTTGCAGCGATTACCCGAACGCTATTTCATTACGACTTAACGTCGCTTGTTTATTATATATAAGATTTACTTAAATTTCAATAAGAAATTTCATCCAAGCAAATACTATTCACTCAGTTTGCTTCCAAAAACATGCTTTTCTAGATTTGATAGCCTCTTTAAGATATCAAAGTTAGTCGTTCCAGTTGTTGGCTGCGAAGGTTGTCTGCGAAATGAATCATCCGCTTGTTTCTTTAAGCGCATATTTTCCTGTTGTAAATCTTCTATTGTTTGATGAAAGGTTTCATAATCTTTAATAATAAAATCTAAAAATTTATCCACTTCTTCTTGCTTATACCCTCGAACTGCCGTTTTAAATTCTTTTTCTAAAATGTCCTTTGCAGTTAATTTAATTTTATCAGATAACATCTAACACACCACCTTAAATATTCGCAGGTTGCCCATTATTACTATTCTTTCAAAAATTAATATATTTGTCAATTTAATATGGTTTGACAACTAAAAAATCCAGTTAGATTTTATTCATAAATTAGTTTTGCTTTTTTACAGTAAGCATATAATAATGTTTATTTTTTCTTCACTACCGAAGAATTTTATCATTGTATTTTACTTTAAAGCAAGTGTGAAACGACTTATTGAGAATTCCATTGTGCCTCTTCTATTAACATTTGTAAATCATAAAAATCTATCGTTCTCATGTCATATTTACTCTCTTCGACTAATCGTTTTGCCTCATCAAAAATGTACTTTGGTGAACCTGGTTTTTCACCGTCATATACAATGATCATCCCTTGACTTTTATGTAAGAAAAGTTTGTTTTTATTACGGAATTGCTGTGGACTTGAATATGGTTGTTTTGATATAGAATCGACAAAATCAGCTTGACTAACGATCATTTCATAATAGTCTTTATTCATTTCATTCCAGCTCTCTTCTTGATGTAAAAAAGGTGTTAAAACAGCAAGCTTTAGTTCAGGATACTCATTTTGAAGTTCTAGAGTCACTTCAGCTGCCCAAAGTTCTACACCTAACTGGCCAGAAATTATCACCCATTCAAGTCCTTCATCCAAAAAGCTTACTAGCTCTTTTTTTATTGCCATTTTGATAAAGTCGATTGCGGGGTGTTTATTTGAAAATATCCCTAGTTCGAAGGGCTTATACCCCGTAATCGTAATTACATTAATCATCATTTTCACCTACTCTAAGACTCACTAGTTGATAAACCGATTATTTATATAAAAAAACAAGGATGGCAACTACCATCCTTGAAAATTCAACCTTTACCTCGGAAAACCGAATGGCATTGGTCCAGGACCACCCATTGGTCCCATAGCACCTGGCCCAAATCCACCCATCCCACCTGGAACCGGTCCGGAAACTGGACCTAAGTTTACATTTGACACTTCATTTACAAATGATTCAGTATGAGGATAGTAATTTGCGTGTCCAATTACTTGGTGATTCACATTTGTTGTATGTGATGGATAAATATGTGGTTGAATGAAATTTTGTTGAGTATGATTCGTACAGCATTTTGTCGGATGAACAATTGGTGGTAAAACCTTTCCACAAAACATAGTCATAACTCCCTTCATTAATTTGTCTTGCTACACTAACAAACTATGTGAAAAGGCTATAACATGTACTAATTCAAATACCTATTTTTAAAAGAAATCTTTTTTACTCGAAAGATTTAAATATTCTTGATTTTAACCAAAAATCAATTTAAAAGAAAGTATAAAAACTATCTTTTAAACTAGTAAAAAGCAATGCTGTTAAACAAACAACGATAAAAAACAAGATAAACAGTGCTCGATACATGATTTCAGCCCCTATAATCCAATAAATTGCAATGAAGATTTCCATTATTATTCACAAACGATAATTCGTCCATCTACCGTCGCAATTTATTATTCTACAGGTTTCTATCATTCGACACAATCATTCCCATATAAAATAATTATTAATTTTTTATGACATTCTTGTAAGTTTTTGGCGTTTTTTGAAAAACTTTTTGAAACCTACGTCGAATTATGCGCTTCCCCAGGAAATAGAAGCATTATTTTCTTTCAAGTCTAGTAATTCTTTTGATCAAATCTTGATAAATTTTATCATCCTTCTTTTGCTTTCCAGATTGCCCTTCTTCAAGCAAAGATAAACCGATTCGAGCGATTTTTAGTGCTTGTTCATAGTTCTTGAATTGGTGTTCGAATAATTTTGCAACCTCTATGCTTGATTTTATTTTAAGCTTACCATTCCCCATTTCTATCACTTCTAACCATAAATCCCTAGCTTCTGAATATTTTTTTTGCCTTTTCAAATGAAATGCTAATTCAAATTTCGCTTCAATCTCATTAGCAAGTGAAAGATTCTCAAACGTCTGAATAGCTACATCCTTTTCACCAATAGCTTGAAGCCATTTCCCAAGCATAAGTTTTTCTTGTGATGTCTGAGAGGGATCTAGCTGCAGAATTTGAAAGGTTAAGTGAGTATATAAAGTAATTAATGAAAGAATATCGTTTTCATTATGCTGTAAAATTGTAATGATCCCTTCAGGGTTTTTTCTTTCTACAAAATCAAAGTAAATCATCGGCGCTAAAAAACCTGGTACATCATCTTTTCTCTCAAATTCAAGAATATCCTTCTCTACATTTACTAGTTTTACAGAATCTAATTGATCCTTCCAAAATCTTCTTGATGCATGGTATAAATCAAAATGGCCAAATGATGGTAGTTTTGGGACATGTTCGCGAATAAGTGTATGCCTCGTTTTAACCTGTGGCCAATCAAAAGCTTTTCCATTGTATGTAACTAGGGTTGTATAATCAATATTCTCAAGAAAACTATAATATAAAGGGATTTCTAAACCAGGTTCAGGTAAAAAATGCTGCCTTAAAATGATTTCATCCTTTTCAAGATATGCGTATCCAAGTAGAAAGATTGTATTTCCAACACCGCCACCTAATCCAGTAGTTTCAGTATCGAAAAAGAACAAATCTTTCGGTTGATATCCATATGCAGATAATGGATGTTTCATACCATTATGATTCCACATATCAACAGCCTTAATATAATCTTGAAACCGATATTTTCCATGTTGATGGCTTAATGGATAATGAACCTCACGAATTAAGCAGTATTCATCTTCTAAATAATAAACCTTTGTATTTGCTTGTTCCCACATTTCTATGAAGGGGATTTCACCTTTTGTATCTATATTTTTTGGCTTTTCATTCATGTTTTTAGGCTGTTGTACCTGTTCTTTAACTATGTGATTTTTAAAGCGTTGCAGCTTATTTTTCAAGGACATGTTATTTCACCTCGATAGGGATCTATTCCTTAAAATGTGATAATAGATGTAATGCGATATTTTTAGAACGTGAAGTAGTTCCATCTAACCCAATACATGATGGGCAACCATTTTCACATGGACATTGAGATATCATCTCAGTCGTTTTGCTAATGATTTCTTTTATATTTTCAAATACCTTTTCACTTAAACCCACACCGCCCGGATAACGGTCGTACAAAAAGATGGTTGGCTTTTCATTGTGAATAGCTTTGATTTGTGGTACCACGTGAATATCCTGAGGATCACACATAACAAATAAAGAAACAATTGAATTCAATGCATGTGAAATTCCAATTAAACCTTCTTCTAATTTACTTTCTGATAACTCACTTTCAAACGTAAACCAAGTAGCACTTGTATGCAATTCTTGTTCAGGAAGATTGATGGGACCAGAGCCAATATTTTCATGTGTATTAAACTTAATTTTTTTAAAAATAGTTGCCATCGCTTGGACAGTGACATCTCCATAGCTCACTTCTCCATTATGAATATATTTATGTTTATCCTCTTCTAACACATGTAATTGTACGGCTATATTAGCATCAGTATAATAATCTACTTCAACTTCCCTTACATACGCTTTTTTCTCTTCCCAGTCTAGTTTCTCCACTTGGTATTGAATTCCTTGATGAAGGTAAATTGCTTCCTCATGTAAAAGGGTCATTGCACTAAATTGATCCATTTCACCAATCACTTTCACATTTGCTATTTCAGTATAATCAATCACTACAACATTTTCCTGTGAGGCAGAACGTAAACTAATATTATGTGCTGGAAAGGAATCATTCATCCAATTCCATTTTTCACTTCGGTAATGGAGGACTCTTTCTTCTACCAAATATTCAAGAATATCTTCAATTTCAACATCACCAAATGTTTCTCCCTTTTTAAAAGGTAATTCATATGCAGCGCATTTAATGTGATCAACAAGGATAATCAGATTATCTGGGTTAATTCTAGCAGTTTCGGGTGATTGATGCAGAAAATACTCAGGATGTTCAATAATATATTGATCGAGAGGTGAAGAACTTGCGACCATTATTACTAATGATTCTCCATGTCTTCTTCCTGCCCTCCCCGCTTGTTGCCATGCACTGGCAATTGTTCCGGGATACCCTGTCATAATACATACTTGGAGTTGACCAATATCTACTCCAAGTTCTAATGCATTGGTACTTACTACACCAATAATCTCTCCATTCCTTAATCCTTTTTCGATTTCTCTCCTTTGTGAAGGTAAATACCCTCCTCGATATCCTTGTATGGATTTAGAACCCAATTCATGTTTGACTACCTCTTGCAAATAGGTCAATATGATTTCAACTTTTACTCGACTACGCGCAAAAACAATTGTTTGAATTTTTTGCTGTAATAATTGCTTAGCAAGATGACTCACTTCTAATGTAGCACTTCTTCTGATATTTAAAGGCTTATTTACAATTGGAGGATTGTAAAAAATAAAATGCTTCTTCCCACTAGGAGCACCATTATTATCGATTAGCTCCATAGGCATTCCTGTCAATCCTTCTGCTAGTTCTTTTGGATTTGCAATAGTTGCAGAAGTACAAATAAATACAGGGTTACTACCGTAATACGTGCAAATTCGCTTTAATCTTCGCAGGACATTTGCCACATGACTCCCAAATACACCTCGATATGTATGTAATTCATCAATAATTATATATTTCAGGTTTTCAAAAAAAGCGACCCATTTTGTATGATGCGGGAGAATAGCGGAATGGAGCATATCAGGATTAGTAATCACAATATGTCCAGCTTTTCTTACCTTCTGCCTGATACTTGACGGTGTATCTCCGTCATATGTATAACTGTTAATGGCTAGTCCTGTTTCCTCAATAATCTCATTTATTTCACTTTTTTGATCTTGAGCAAGTGCCTTAGTTGGAAACATATACAATGCTCGAGACGTTGGCTCTTCGAGAATCGTTTGGATAACTGGTAAATTATAACAGAGAGTTTTTCCGGACGCTGTTGGTGTAACAGCAACAAAGCTCTTCCCTTGCATTGCCTGCTCAAACGACGATTTCTGATGTGTATATAGTTCAGAAATTCCTTTATGATTTAATGAATCTTTTAATAATGGATGAATTCTATTTGGAAACGGAGTAGTTTGTGCTTCTTTTGATTTTAATGTATGCCAATGAATAATTTGCTTATTTATATGAACATCCTCTTTTAAACCTTGGATGACTTCTTGTAAATTTTTTCGACGTTTCATTTTCTACACACCTCTTTCTATATTTTAGCGAATAAACGTTCGTTTTCCTAGTGTTTTTTATTGGTACTCATTGTCAAAAACATCATATTATACAATAGATAAAGTTGGTATTTAAATCTTACAGAGAGGAGTTTTTATTAAAATGACAGAGAAATTACCTGAAGAACCTAAAAAGGGATTGTTCCACGAACCCTTTCAAGACTTTTTTCGATCTATGAATGAACTTTTCCAGGAAAGGCCAGTGAAAGGCTTTCTTCAAAGCATTGATGATTTTTTTTCCTCGCCATTTCCAATCAATGGTTTCCCTATTGACTTAACTGAATTAGAGGATAAATATATTATCACCGCAAAATTATCTGGCATAAAAAAAGATCAAATAGATATTGGTATATTTCCTAAGTATATTACGATTACAGTCGAAAATAATGAAAAAGTTACAAAAGAAGATCAAACCCAAAATGTATTTTTTAATAAAAGCTCAATCCAACGATCCTCTAAAACCATTCCATTTCCGCAACCGATTATTGAAGATAAAGTCAAGGCAACCTATGAAGATGGCTTACTAACGATTAAAGTACCAAAGGAAAAAGGAAAACGATTAACAATAGAATAAACATAATAAAACGGAATCAGAAAATTAGCTGATTCCGTTTTAACTATTTAGCTGTTATATGATATATGTAAAACTATATTTTTCAAACGTTGGAAACACAAAAAACAAATGCTAGTTTAGACTAGATGGATAAATAAAAAAGCAAAAAGGCTTGGAACTCTACGGTTTGAAGAGTCCCCCTAGCCCTTTCACCATCGTTGACACCTGGTTAACTGCATTCATCATTTGCCCTGCTGTGTTGACCATTTTATTAAAGTCAATCGAACCATCCTGTGATTTAAAAGAGTTCATTAGTGAATTAATCCCGCCTGTTTGTGGTTGTTTAAAATGATTCCCTTGAGGATATGGATGAACGTATTGATTTAACATTTGATTTTGTTTATTGGTTTGATAGGTTTCTTTTGCTTGAAGCGGGTTATCAAAAATGTTTGGCTGTGGACTATGATTCTGTTCATAACCCGGTTGTTGATAATATGGACTGTTTCCATTTTGCATAAATGGTGGTATCCCATTGTAATGGTAAGGTCCGTATGGATGTTGATATGGTATATTTGGCTGATTATATGCTTGCATATGAGGAATACCCTGTGCATGATATGAATGATTTTGCGGTTGATAATTACGTATTGGTAAATAGTTCATATATGGATTATAACCTTTCATCACTTTTTCCTCCAGATGACAATCTTTACTACCACAATATGAATGGTAAAAAAAATGGTGATATGTCTAAGAAAAAAATAAAAAGGCAGGGTTTGACTCATCAGTTATTTTTTTGGGTTTCCTCCAACAGTCTTCTCAACACATAATCTACAGATTGAATATGACTTTTAAATTTTTTTAAACTAGAGTCTGGATAAAAGGCTTTAACCGAAACCATTTGGAGATTTTCACTTGTATTTTTTAACTGTATTGAATGTAAGTGTTTTGGCTGAACCTCATTTACCCAAGCAATTGCCAAGGGCAACCATTGTTCACAAGCATCTCTTACTTGATCTGCAAAGGGTTTAACATCTTGATAAAAATCCCCTTGTTCCCCTTTTTCTCTAACTTGATTATATGAACGATAGGCATAATCATTCAATTCTATTAATTTATTTGTTAAATGTATCAAGTCATTTTCGTACATTTGCATTATTCCTCCTGAGAAACTAACTAATGCAATTATACGCTGGAGTCACCACTAAGGTCAAAAAGACTAACTCAACCAAGCTGCTGCAACTTTGATTGTTCATTTTTAATGTTTATCGAAGTTGACAGTTTTTTAATTTTGAATTTCTTTTCGAGACGTTTCAGTTTAGCTTCTAAAATGGAGTGATCCTCAGAAGCCCTCAATATGATTTCTTTTCTTACTTTTTTGATTTCTGCGTCAAAACATTTTTCTAGCTTCTCTAATAACTGTTCACATTCCTCAAGCTTTGCTAAAATCTCTTCCTTTAATAACATATCAACGCCTCCTAAGATTCTTTTAACGCTATATATTCTTCCTAATCTTCTAATCACCTCCATGCATGACAAAACTAGAACTGATTCGTCAAAGAAAGTGTTAAACGAACAATTCCTTTTAATCTATTCGACAAAAGAATAAACTTCTTTAACAATGAATGGAGAACAGTCTTTGGTGCAAAATAGGTTCTAGGAGGTGGAAAATAATGAATAAAGAACTTAAAAATCAACGTAAAAAAGAAGAACGTTCTAAAACGAAAGCTGGTAACGGAAATCCTAAATTATCTGGGCCAAATCGTCCCTCAACTTAATTATAGAAATTCTAGTGATTCATACATTTATGCTGCTAGTAAGAAATAGGAAAAGGTTGATCCAAATGACAAAATTGGATCAACCTTTTTATTATTTTGTAATAAAATTACACCTAAATTTTAAATAAATGAAACAAATGGTGATTGCTATTCGTCGAATACTAATAAGAAGCAGCAAAAAATCAATATTTTCCCTTAAAAAACAACCATTTTACGCAATCTAACGTTATATTGGCAAGAAATCAAACTTTTTATTCACCCAATCTGTCCAGTTTTCTGCTATGATATAATTTAGTTTGTGAGGTGAGGATGAATGAATCTTCGATACCCTAATGGAAAACAATATACGATGAACAAAACGGGCATAAATAAATCTATCGCTTCGAAGAGTATTTCATACAGTAATAGAGGGATGACGTTGGAAGACGATTTAAATGTAACGAATCAATATTATTTACTAAATGAGATTGCTGTTATTCATAAAAAACCGACTCCGGTACAGATCGTTCATGTTGATTATAAGTCAAGAAGTACTGCAGTTATTAAAGAGGCGTATTTTAAACAACCATCAACAACCGATTATAATGGAGTCTATCAAGGTAGATATATTGATTTTGAAGCAAAGGAAACGAATAATACAACATCTTTTCCATTACAGAACTTTCATGAACATCAAATCGAACACATGAAAAAAGTAGTTGCACATAATGGAATATCCTTTGTTATACTTCGTTTTGCAAAAACTGAAGAAGTCTTTTTATTACCTAGTTCAGATTTATTTATCTTTTGGGATCGAATGCTAAATGGTGGGCGAAAATCTATAAAAAAAGAGGAAATTGAAGAAGTTGGACATCCTATCTCATTAGGCCTTCACCCTCGAATTGATTATATTCAAACGGTAAAAAAGATTTTTACAATCTAAGTTTTACACTTCTAAATCAATATTTGGTTTAGATTGGCTTTTTTTAAAATTTTTGTTGCTTATTTAAACATAATTGTAAAAACTATCATTTAAGCAATAATCAATGTTTAAAAACAGCCTAAAGGAAAGAGAGGAAAATTTGTTTATGGCTGAAAAATACCAAACACGTGAGGAACGAAGAAAACAGCAGGAAGCTGTTAAAAATAAAAAAGGAAAAGGTAAGAAGAAAAAACGTTCTATATTTAAGAAAATCATATTAAGTTTATTTCTAACTTGTGTTGTTGTTTTCTTGGCAGGTGTTGGAACATTCGCTTATTATGCAAGTAAAGCACCACATTTAAATAAAACCCAATTAAAAGATCCTATCGCTTCTGAGGTATTAGCGATGGATGGTAAATCAGCTGGAACGATCGGCGCAAAAAAACGAGATTATATTGCCTATGATAAAATTCCTGATAAAGTAAAGGATGCAATTATCGCTACTGAAGATTCTCGTTTCTTTAAGCATCATGGGATTGATCCAATTCGACTTGGTGGTGCTGTTATTGCCAATGTTACTCGTGGATTCGGTTCTGAAGGAGCGAGTACGATCACCCAGCAAGTGGTGAAAATGTCCTTTTTGACTAATAAAAAGACACTAGAACGTAAAGCACAAGAAGCATGGCTTTCATTACAGCTTGAACGTCAATACACAAAAGAAGAAATCTTCGAGATGTATGTGAACAAAATTTATATGTCAGCTGGAATTCATGGAATCCAAACTGCTTCTAAATATTATTATGGAAAGACATTAGATAAATTAACCCTACCGCAGATTGCATTAATTGCGGGACTACAGCAGAGTCCAAATAACTATAATCCATTTGAACATCCAGATTTGGCTGAAAAACGAAAAAATGTTGTTTTAGGGTTAATGTACCAACATAAGAAAATTTCTAAAGAGGAAATGGAAGAAGCGAAAAAGGTTCCTGTTACAAAAGGACTTAAAAAACAGACTAATGTCAACAATGTTGCTCAAAATAAATATGATGCGTTCATGGACATGGTCATTGATGAAGTTGAAGCGATGGGTTATAATCCATTTTCTGATGGCTTAAAAATCTATACTACATTAGATACAGATGCCCAAGAATATACAGAGCAAATTTTAAATTCAAATGATATTGTGCAATATCCGGATGATATGTTCCAAGCGGGTATCACATTATTAGATACGAAAACTGGAGAAATTCGTGCAGTAGGTGGGGCAAGAAATCCAAAAGTTCAACGTGGATTAAATCGAGCAGTGGATATCAAGCGTTCACCGGGATCTACAATCAAACCGATATTAGATTACGGCCCAGTGATCGAGGAAAAACAATGGTCCACTTATCATCAAATAGTAGATGAACCATATCATTATGAAAATAATGGTCCTGCATTAAATAACTTTGATAATCGTTTCTTAGGACAAATGTCAATGAGGGAAGCTTTATACCGTTCCCGAAATGTACCTGCGGCAAAGGCTTGGGCAGAAGTTGGTGCTGACAAAGCTAGAGAATTTGCTAATAATTTAGGCTTAAATTTACCAAAAGAAATTTATCATTCATCCTCCATCGGTGGTGGACTTGAATTATCCCCACTAAAAATGGCAGGTGCGTATGCAGCATTCGGTAATAATGGTATTTATAATAAACCACATACTGTAAGAAAAATTGTTTTACAAGATGGGGAAACTATTGTTAAAACAAATCCTGAACCAAAAGTTGCGATGAAGGATTATACAGCATATATGATTACAGATATGCTAAAAGATGTATTATCTTCAAAACCAGGGGCAACAGGTCGCTCAGCAATCATCCCTGGGCTTGATGTTGCGGGAAAAACAGGAACAACAAATTTTGCTAGCGAAGATGTTGCAAAATATAATATTCCTGCAGGCGCCAGCCCTGACTCATGGTTTGCAGGCTATACGACTAATTACACTGCTGCTGTCTGGACAGGATATGATAGTTCCAAAGATGAGAATGGTAACTTTAAATATTATTTAACACCAAATGAACAAAAAATCTCACAGCTCATCTTTAAAAGCCTAATGGAACATGTATCAGAAGGAAAAAACACACCTGATTTCAAAATGCCAAAAAGTGTTGTGAAGATTCCGATTGAAAAAGGAACAAATCCACCACAAAAAGCAAGTGAATATACTCCTTCGGGAAGTATTTCATATGAATTATTTGTTCGAGGTCATAATGAACCAAGTCAAGTTTCACATAGATATGAGCAATTAGAAGCTCCTACAAATTTAAACGGAACTTATGATCAAGCAACCAATCAAATAATTGTCAATTGGAATCATCCAAAAATATCTGAAGGCGTTTCTTTTGAAATATCTGGTTCACTTAATAATGAAGGTAAACAATCCTTTGGAAATACGAAGGATACAACATTATCAATAGCCAATCCACAGCCTGGTGGAACCTACCAAATTGAAGTGAAAGCTATATTAGGTGATCAAACAAGTAAACCAGCTACAATCACTATAAAAGTCCCAGATCCTGATGAATTAGGAAATGGCGATGATATTGGTGATATTGGTGACCAAGATCAAGACAATGGTGAACATAACGGTTCTGATAATGGTAATGGTCCTGGTAATGGGAATGACAATGGTTCTGGTAACGAAAACGGACCTGGTAATGGCAACGGAAATGGTAATGGCAATGGGCCTGGTAATGGCAATGGCAGCGGCAATGACAATGGAGGAGGTAATCAAGAAAATCCAGATCCAGGTAGCGGAACCGAAACACCCTAATTAATACAAAAAAGTCATCTAATCGAATATGATTAGATGACTTTTTTCATTATATGGTTACTCCCCTCTTCTTCATACGTTTTTGTCCTTCCCGACAAACACTTAATAAAGGGCAAATGTCACATTGCGGGTTTTGTGCCTTACAATGATATCTACCAAAAAAAATTAAGCGATGATGAGTCTGAGACCATTCATCTTTTGGAACTTTTCTCATTAATGTATTTTCTACTTCTAACACACTATCTTTCCATCTACAAATTCCTAGTCTTTTACTCACCCTTTCAACATGTGTATCTACGGCGATAGCAGGAATACCAAATGCTACTGAAACGACGACATTAGCTGTCTTTCGTCCTACACCAGGAAGTTTTGTTAATTCATCTCTATCCTCCGGAAGCTTCCCTTGATATTCATTAATAAGCATGCTACATAATTTTTGAATGTTTTTCGCTTTGTTTCTATATAGACCAATAGATCTTATATCATTTTGTAACTCTTCTAAAGAAACAGCTAAATAATCTTCGGGGGTCTTATATTTTTCAAATAAAGATTTAGTTACTTTATTAACAAGAACATCCGTGCATTGTGCTGAAAGTGAAACAGCAATGACAAGTTCAAAAGGATTAGAATGATTTAATTCACAATGTGCATTGGGAAACATTTTCCCTATTTCATCTAAGCAAAATCGAATTTGCTGCATATTTAACATTTTTCGTTCCACCTTGACTATTTCTTAAGTAATATATTATTGTTCTAACCAATTATAAAAAGGGATGGTTTTCGAATCACTTTTTTGAACGAGCGTAGTTTTTTTACGTTGCTGACGAAATTTATTACCATAATCCTTTGCTTGTTCAATTGTTTTAATTCCGTTTTTCTTCCATTCAAATAATATTCGATCAATATATCGAAAATTTAATTTTCCAGAAATAACAGCTTCCCTTAGAGCTGCCTTTATTACAGATGGATCTTGATGATCTTGGTCAAGCCACATCGCCAAAGTTTCGCATTCAAGAGGAGATAATGGTCTCCCAAATTCCTGTTCAAAAATAGTATATAGATTCGTTTCTTCATGTAAATTATGTTCTAGTTCAGCTTGTTTCTTTTCAAATGTAAACTCATCGATTAATTTACTCCATAGAGGTTTTAATGAGTACTTTTCATAACGTATATTCTCTTCGGAATACCCTTCTTCAATACTAATATATTGATTCTGAACTAATCTTCTTAACAATGAAGCACACATGCCATCGGGAATCGTCATTCTTTCTGAAAGCTGTGCCGGGGTAGGAAAATCATTTCCTTTTTCTAAAAAGGAAAAAACCTGTAATAACAAAACTAATTCAGTTTCGTTTAAACCAATATGTTTATATTTAACCATTAAAAGTCGAGGAATCTGAATCATCCCATCCTCAATCCATGATAAAATTAAATCCTTATCCATTTTGTACACCTCATAAATAAGTATAAAGGAAGTATTACAAATATGGAACAAGGAAAATCTGCCCTTTGATTTTCCCTAAATAGGAAAGTCATGTTCCTAGACTTTCCAAGAAAATCTGCCCTTTGATTTTCCTGTATACCCACACTGTAATGTCTATCAATCAAGAAAAAAAGGCTGTGTTTATTAGACACAACCTTTTCATTCGAAATTATGGGTAAAGTCGGTTAAGTAAACGTGGGAATGGAATTGTTTCACGAACATGCTCTACTCCAGAAATCCAAGCTACAGTACGTTCTAGTCCTAATCCAAAACCTGAATGCGGAACCGCTCCATATTGACTTAATTCAAGATACCATTGGTATGCATCTATTCCTAAGCCATGTTCTTCGATTCTTTTCTTCATTAATTCATAATCATAAATACGTTCAGAACCACCAATAATCTCCCCATAGCCTTCAGGCGCAATCAAATCAGCACATAGAACAACTTCAGGACGCTCTGGATGTGGTTGCATATAGAATGGCTTTAATGAAGTTGGATAATTCGTAATAAAGACTGGTTTATCAAATGATTCTGCAATTGCTGTTTCATGTGGTGCCCCAAAGTCGTCGCCCCACTCAATATCATTAAAACCTTTTTCATGTAGAAGCTTAAGGGCATCATCGTATTCAATACGAGGGAACGGTGCCTTTACTTGCTCAAGCTTAGAAGTATCCCTACCTAATCGTTCCAATTCTAATTTGCAATTCTTTAGAACTGATTGAACAATATGAGCTACATATTCTTCTTGAACTTTTAAGCTATCTTCATGTTGGTAAAATGCCATTTCTGGTTCAATCATCCAAAACTCAATTAAATGTCTTCTTGTTTTTGATTTTTCCGCGCGGAATGTTGGTCCAAATGAGAATACTTTACCTAAAGCCATTGCGGATGCTTCCATATATAGCTGACCACTTTGTGAAAGGTATGCATCTTCATCGAAATATTTTGTATGAAATAATTCTGTTGTTCCTTCAGGCGCACTTCCAGTAAGAATTGGTGGATCGATTTTAGTAAATCCATTGTCATTAAAAAATTCATACGTCGCGCGAATAATTTCATTACGGATTTTCATTACCGCATGTTGACGACGTGAACGCAACCAAAGATGACGATGATCCATTAAGAACTCTGTTCCATGTTCTTTCGGAGTAATCGGGAAATCATGTGCTTCATGAATCACTTCTACATCCTTTACTAAAAGCTCGTATCCGAAAGATGAACGACTATCTTCTTGAACAGTTCCTGTCACATAAATAGAGGTTTCTTGTGTTAAAGATTTTGCTTTTTGAAAAACTTCTTCAGGGACATCTGTTTTTACAACAACCCCTTGGATAAACCCTGTTCCATCACGAAGTTGTAAAAATGCGATTTTCCCGCTAGATCTTTTGTTGGCAACCCAGGCACCAATCGTGACGTCTTGTCCAACGAATTTATTTACTTCATTAATTGTCGTTTTCAATCTACTTCCCTCCAAAAACTTCAAAAACTACACTTCATATCATTTTATATCCAAACTTATTATACTAAACAAGTATATAAAAGGAAAATATTAATTAAAAATCCCCCCTATTTATTAGGGGGATAAAATTTATTTTATTGGCTCCATTTTTATAGTGGATTTATTTCATTTTACTTTTTACAAACTGTTGAATTCTTTCAATGGCTTTTTCTAATAGTTCTAATGATGTCGCATAAGATAAACGAATATAATCGGGAGCTCCAAAGCCTGAACCCGGAATGACTGCCACGTTTGCCTCTTCAAGTAATGCTTCTGCGAATTGATCCACTGAATCAAAACCTGTTAGCTTAGCTGCCTCGATTACATTTGGAAACAAATAAAAAGCACCTTGAGGCTTCAAACAGCTTACTCCTGGAATTTGAATAAGTTGTTGATGTATTTTATTCAATCTATCTTCAAATGCTTCTCGCATTGTTTCTACTGGCTCCTGAGTGCCATTATATGCCGCAATCGCTCCATATTGTGATGGAGTAGTCGGGTTTGAGGTGGAATGACTGGCAAGGTCTGTCATTGCTTTGATAATTTGTGCATTTCCAGCTGCATATCCAATTCTCCATCCAGTCATTGAATGTGATTTAGAAACTCCATTGATGATGATTGTTTGATTTTTTAATTCAGTTGAAAGTTCTGCAATTGAAACATGTGCATGATCACCATAAATTAACTTTTCATAAATTTCATCAGAGATAATCAAAATATTATGTTCTAAACAAATTTCACCTAATTCAGCTAACTCTTCTTTTGTATAAAGCATACCTGTTGGATTGCTTGGTGAGTTAATAATGATAGCTTTTGTTTTAGAAGTTATAGCAGATTTCAGCTGATCTGCTGTAATTTTAAATTGATTTGCTTCTTTTCCATTAATATATACGGGTTCTCCTCCAGCAAGCTTAACCTGTTCTGGATAACTGACCCAATATGGAATTGGAATGATGACCTCATCCCCTTCATTTAAAATCACTTGAAAAAGTGTATAAAGAGCATGCTTAGCACCATTTGTTACAATGACTTCAGAAGGCTTATAATCAATATTTTGATCCTTTTTAAACTTTCCAATAATAGCTTTCTTTAATTCAGGAAGTCCACCTGTAGCTGTATATTTTGTTTGTCCTTCATTCATCGCCTTTATTGCAGCGTCGATAATATGTTGTGGTGTATTAAAGTCTGGTTCTCCAGCTCCTAGACCGATTACATCAATTCCTTCTGCTTTCATTGCTTTTGCTTTTGCAGTAATGGCTAGTGTAGATGATGGTGTAAGAGCACTTACACGATTTGCTAGTTGTAATGTCATTTCTCCTCACCTTTTCTATATATTTGTAATCATATACGGAGTTTTATCATTATCCTTTAAAAAGTACACATAGGCATAATTTAACCGTGATGAATGATCAAGATATGAAATTTCCCAAACCGGTTCCTTTTCTAACATACCTAAGCGACTACCTAGAACTTTAGCCGGTTTTTCCTTTTTTATTACTGTATTAATTGCCTCAGACTTTGAAATTCCATCTGACCATTTTTCAATGGTAATTTGATCACTGTTTTTTTCAGGAATCCATACAGCAACCTTTTTCCCATTTTTTTGTTTTCCAACTGCTACATAATAGGTAATATCCCCATTATACAGATAAAATTGATCCATAGACGTAAGATTCGCCTTTTCTCTTGCCTTTTTTTCTGCAAAATCTTTCGCATGGCTTATAGGCTTCATTGATTGGAAGTATACATTTACACTGACCCCAACAATAACTAAAATACATAATCCAGCGATGATAATCCATTTTTTCATAATAACCCTCTATGTACGATATATTGTAAATACTGCTTTACTTTGGTCCTCAGTATCTAATGCTAATCCGAACATTAAATCTTGATTTTTTAATGTTCTGTTGAGTGCATCAACGATTTTGTATAATTCAGCTTGATATTCAATCTTTACAGTTGATAGCACTTCTATTTTGCTGTCCATCATAATCCCCCTACAAAAACAAATATTGTTATAAATATCGTAACCGATTATAGCCACAATATAAATACTGAAACACAAATTTATTATAACAACATTTCCGTGTTTATTAACGATATACCAAAAAATTTTTCTAATCCACACATTTTTTCACGCTGCTACTAAAAAGCAGCGTGTTTTTTACGATAAGAAATTATAAAATTCGATGTAGTTTTTATAATTGAGTCGTTCCTACTCAAGTCGAAACAACGCCTAACATCAAATATCTCTACGCTAAAAGAGAACAATTTCTTCTATAAAAGTTTTAATGCAAATTTTGTATTTAGAAAATCAAAAGCCAATGAACAACTCCACATGTCTATAACCACTTTTCAACCGTTTCAATCATTTCCTTTAATGATACATGTTCAATTGGAACAGATGGAATCGAGCGAATAAAAGCATTTCCATATGATGTTGTTTCAATTCTTCTATCAAATACAATGACAATTCCTTTGTCTGTACTACTACGAATAAGTCGTCCAAACCCTTGCTTAAATCGAATTACCGCTTCAGGTAATGAATAAGTAGAAAATGGATTTTTCCCTTCGGCCTGTATAGCTTCATTCTTTGCCCATGTATATGGCTCATCAGGAGGACTAAATGGCAATCTCACAATTGATAAACACGACAGATCTTCACCAGGAATGTCTACGCCCTCCCAAAAACTATTGGTACCAAAAAGGACCGCTTTATCAAATCGTTGAAAGTTTTTTGTTAATCTCATCCTGCTTCCTGTCGTAATTCCTTGAGCAATAAGTATAAAATCATCCAATAAGCCACTTTCCTTCATTAACTCATACGTTTTCTTTAACATGTCATATGAGGTAAATAAGACGAGCATTCTACCTTTTGTTGCCTGTGCAATGGCAATTAAATGATTAGCGATGGCTTCTACATATTCAGATACTGCCACCTCACGAATTTCAGGGATATCATTTGGAATTAACAACTTGGTCATTTCTGAATATGGAAAAGGAGAAGGAATTTGCTTTTTTATTAAATCCGCAAATTGATGAAGTCCTAATTCATTTTCAAAAAAACGGAAAGAATCTTTTACAGTTAAAGTAGCAGAAGTTAAAATCACACTCTTTCTTTTAGCAAAAAACTCTTTGCTCAATTTCTCACTTACAGAAATCGGCTGTGCTTGTATCGAAATACTATTAGGTATAGCCCTCATATCACCTTCTAGCCAATAAACAAATTCATTTGTTTGCTCTAACAAAAGATGTTGGATCGAATGCTTAAATGATACTAATTCATGCTCATAGCTAAAGACTTCCTCAAGAAGAGCCTTATCCTTTTCAGATAATTTTTCACTAATCTTTTTCAATTGACTTAACCGCTCTTCTAATCCATTTCTTATTTGATTAATGGATGATATTACTCTTTCAGCTGCAAATAAAATTGGTTGTAAAGTTTTTTCTTTCATTAACTTGTTTGAAAGACGAATCTGCAGTTTATGATGTCCTTTATTTTTCTTCTCATTTTTCAACAATTTCTCTGCAATAATCGTAAATAATTCATCGATTTCCGTTTCAAGCTCAGCGATAATAAAATCCAACTCAAAGGTAGGCATTTTTAGTGAAATTTTCTGCTTTTGTACCATTAATTCGAGTTGATAAAATAGTTGTTGTTTTTCATAAGAACCTAGTTGGCTACAAAAAAATTTGCTAGGAATATACTCTAATTTTTCTCCTAGAAAGCCTCTAGAAGTTTTTTCAAAATGATGGGCTTCATCCAGAACCACATAATTAAATTCTTTAAATAGTTGTTGCTTCTGAATTAAATCAAGTAGTAGCATAGAATGGTTTGTAATAACAATATCTGCATTCTCGGCTTCTCTTCTAGCGTATAAATAAAAATCCTTTGCTATCCATGGATCTCGTTCTTTCGATAAATGCCAGCCATCATGCCTTATCCGATTCCAAAAGATTTTTCCGCCACTTGATAAATTCACCTCATCAATATCACCTGTTTCCGTATGAATAAGCCAAACTAGTAACTGCATTTTCGTTAGGATTGTGTCATATTGCTGATCAGCCTCATAAAGTGTTTGTTCAAATTTAAATAAATTTATGTAATGTTGTTTTCCCTTAAGCACAACTGCTTTAAATGGAAAAGAAAGAACTTTTTCAAGTTTTTTCAATTCCGTATTTAATAATTGATCCTGCAATTGTATCGTATGAGTACTTATTAAAATGGGTTGATTTTCAGTTTTACTAAAATAAATACTAGGTAATAAATACGCAATTGATTTACCAATTCCCGTTCCAGCCTCAATCATTGCATGCTTATTTAATCGAAATGCTTCATACACCGTATCCATCATTTCATGTTGACCATCTCTTACTTCATAATGCTTTATTCCATTTGATAGTAATTTTTGCTTATCATGTTGATGTAAAGGATACTCCTTTTTTTCGCGATAGTTATAATTGGAGTATTTCTTATTTTTTTTACGGAGGGCAATTCCTTTAAATACCTCTAAATGCTCAGAGAGGTTTTCTAAATGATTTCGTTTCTCTGTCAGAATGTCTTCAAAAATTTCGTTTAAATTGCTCTTTAATCCTATTGAAAGTTTTGCAAGCTTTTCGAGTGTTACAAGTGGTAGCTCTCTTGTTTTGTTAATAAATTGCAAAAGCAATTCAGCGGTTACTAACGCATCACTATCCGCTTGATGTGGCCGATCATGCTTGATTGCGAGATATTCAGTCAACTCAAATAGCTTATAGCTATCAGACGTTGGCAATAATACTTTAGCTAATTCGACCGTATCGACATTTAAGCCGACAAATTCCGGACAACCTACTCGATTAAATTCTGATTGGAGAAAATTCAAATCAAACAAGACATTATGCGCCACAAAGATACTGTCTTTTAGAATCCTTGTTAATACAGGGGCCACTTCTTCGAATAATGGTGCATGTTTGACCATATCATCATTAATCCCTGTAAGTTCCTCAATAAATGATGGAATTGGTACACAAGGATTAACAAATGTTGTATATTGATCAATTATTTCTTCATTTTCAATGACAACAGCAGCTATTTGGATGATTCGGTCACCTTTTTTGGGTGAATTTCCTGTTGTCTCTAAGTCTACTACTACAAAACGCTGTTTCATTCAATCACCTATTTCATATTTCAAAAGGCTATTTTTGTTTCTACTTAGTTTATCATATTAAAGCGATTAATCCATAACTATTATATCCAAAAACGTATGCACCTTGTTCAATAACGTACGAATGTGAGAGCTATGCAATGACAATTTCAATATTTTAAATTGTAGCGTGGTTTAAACATTCTCTACATAATTCGGTTCATTAAACTATTTAGCATAAATTTTGAGAAAAGAGCATTATATACACTTTTCGTGTAAGGTTGCTTTGTAAAAGGGTAGCGTTTATAACCGTATGCAGCTCTTTTTTCAGTTAACATGGAGAGACTCATCTCCACTTGATGTTAGTTGGAACATAAACTAAATAGGATCTGAGAAAAGAGCCTATACATAAATACACTTCAACTAATGTGTTGCTTTGTAAAAGCCTACTGCCGGCTTTTACACACTATAAAAAGGGGGAGCGTTCTTATATTGCTTGCAGCTCTTTTCTCGGTGAACTAAAGAGACTTATCCTAAACTTATTTTTATTTGTAAAAAACTTAAATTCTATACTATTGAGAAAAGAGCCCTATACATAAATACACTTCAACTAATGTGTTGCTTGTAAAAGCCCTACTGCCGGCTTTTACACACTATAAAAAGGGGGAGCGTTCTTATATTGCTTGCAGCTCTTTTCTCGGTGAACTAAAGAGACTTATCTTAAACTTATTTTTATTTGTAAAAAACTTAAACACTATACTATTGAGAAAAGAGCCCTATACATAAATACACTTCAACTAATGTGTTGCTTTGTAAAAGCCCTACTGCCGGCTTTTACACACTATAAAAAGGGGGAGCGTTCTTATATTGCTTGCAGCTCTTTTCTCGGTTGAACAAAGGAGACTTATTCCAAACTTATTTTTATTTGTAAAAAACTTAAATTCTATACTATTGAGAAAAACCGTATCCACTGAGATACGGTTTTCTTTTTATCTTAAATGATTGTTGCTTCGGGTTCATAGGAAATCATCTGCGAAATATGGTTATTTTCATCCAGAATAGCGATTTTTGGCTGATGATTTTTTATTTTATCTTCTTGAATAAGAGCGTATGAAATAATAATGACAATATCTCCTACTTGAACAAGTCTGGCAGCTGCACCGTTCAGACAAATTACACCACTTCCCCGTTTGCCTGGGATAATATACGTTTCTAAACGTGCTCCATTATTATTATTAACGATTTGTACTTTTTCATTAGCAACCATTCCAACCGCGTCTAGTATATCCTCATCGATTGTAATACTGCCGACATAATTTAAATTAGCTTCTGTAACTGTTGCTCTGTGAATTTTCCCATTCATCATTGTACGAAACATAAATGATTCTCCTTTTATTTCTTTTGTGCAATCTACCGGACATCAAGGATGAGATTATCAATTAATCTTGCTTTTGAAAACTTAACTGCTATTGCGATGATAACCTTCCCTTCAATGACATCTAACGCTTTTAATGATGGATAAGAATATATTTCAACATAGTCAATCTCACCACTTGTATTTAATTGAAGATGATCAATCACCATTTCTATAATCCGTTTTTTAGATTTTTCACCAGAGTTAATTGCAGTCTTTGCCTTTGTAAGACTTTTATATAATTCTTTTGCCTCAACTCTTTCTGAATCCGATAAAAAGACATTTCTTGAGCTTTTTGCTAAACCATCAAGCTCTCTATTTGTTTCAACAGCAATAATTTGGATAGGTAAAAAGAAATCCTGTACAAGTCCATCAATCACTGCAATTTGCTGTGCATCTTTCTTACCGAAATATGCTCTCTCAGGCATAATTAGTGAAAATAGCTTTAACAAAATGGTAACTACTCCATCAAAATGGCCAGGTCTACTTCTCCCGCAAAGTACCCCGGCTCTTTCCACGACAGTAATTTGATTATTCATTTTATTTGGATACATTTCCTCAACGGAAGGTGCAAAAATATAGTCCACTCCTGCTGCTTCTGCTAAACGTTGATCATGTGCCAAATCTCGTGGATAGGAGTCAAAATCTTCATTTGGTCCAAATTGAGTAGGATTGACAAAAATACTCATAATCACGATATCATTTTGTTCCTTAGCTTTTTCCACTAAAGCTAAATGGCCTTCATGTAAATAGCCCATGGTAGGAACAAATCCGATACTTTCATGATTTTGTCTATGCTGCTTAACTATTTTCGAAATCGTCGTTCTATCTGTCACCAATTTCATTTTATTTTCCTCCGTAAAGTGTAGACAATTCCTCTTGTTTCATAGTGAACGTATGCTTATCCTCTGGGAATTTACTCGTTTTCACATCTGCCACATAATTTTTTAGTCCATTCAAGATTAAATCATTACTATCTGCATATGTTTTTACAAATTTAGGTACTCGTTCAACTCCGAACATCGTTAAGTCATGAAAAACTAATACTTGACCATCAACATCTACTCCTGCTCCAATACCAATGGTTGGAATACTGATGTTAGCTGTCACCTCTTTTGCTAATTGCTTTGGTACACATTCTAAGACAATTGCAAAAGCACCTGCTTCTTCACATTTTTTTGCATTTTCAATCAACTGTATAGCTGCATCTGCCGTTTTGCCTTGAACCTTATATCCCCCTAAGACACCTACAGTTTGAGGGGTTAAACCGAGATGTGCCATAACAGGAATACCTGATGATGTTAACGCTTCAATCATTGAAATTACATGTCCAGCACCTTCAACTTTTACAGCATTCGCACCACCATTTTGAATAAGACTAGCAGCATGTTTCAACGTTTCCTCCCGGCTAAGATGATATGTCATAAATGGCATATCGGTAACGACAAATACATCACTAGCTCCTCGTTTTACAGCTTTTGTATGATGTATCATATCCTCAATCGTTACAGGTACTGTTGAATCATACCCTAAAACAACCATCCCTAAAGAATCACCAACTAAGATCATATCCATATTGGCCTGCTGTGCCAATTTTGCAGTTGGAAAATCATACGCGGTAACCATGGTGATCTTTTCCTTATTTTGCTTCATCATTTTAAAATCTGTCGTTTGTTTCATCATGTTTCCTCCCTTAGTATTTGACTAGGGGAGCATCCAACCTTGCTTTTTATGGTTCTTGACACAAAGTCTAATTTACTGGTTCATATTTAGAACGTTTGATGCAAAAAAAGCCCTTCCGCAAGGCAGAAGGACTCCTGTTATTAGTAAATGATTGACCCATCCTCCGTCCCCGTCCAATTCATGGATCAAGGCAGAACAATATTCTATTAATAATAAATGTAAGCAAGGTGCAGTTCCTTTTGGATACTACCCGAGTAAATTATATCAAAATATTTCATTACTTACTATCCATTTTTTATTTTCCTACCTCAATATCCGCAGAATAAATATCATGAATGACACCATTTTTATCCTGGATTTTTAATACGCCTTCATCAGAGATACCTATTGCTTTACCAGCTATCACTTCATTAACGGTACGAGCAATAATGTCCTTCCCAATACTGATGGCATAGCTTTCCCATAATAACTTTAATGGAGCAAAGCCTTTTTCTAAGTAAATCTGATAATACTTTTCCAAATTAGCTAGTATTTGTTGAATAAGTATAGAGCGGGACAGCTTTCCACCATTTTCAATTGCTATTGATGTTGCAACTGAATGCAATTCTTCGGGAAAGTCTTCTCTCGTTTGGTTAACATTAATTCCGATTCCAATAATAATAGAGTGAATTTTATCCGAATCTGCTTGTAATTCCGTCAATATGCCGGTTACTTTTTTTCCTTTTATTAAGATATCATTTGGCCATTTAATTTCTGGTTGTAGGTCGCATAGTTGTTCGATTGCCTGTACAACTGCAACTGCAGTAATCAAAGTAAATTGCGGTGCCTTAAAAGGTGGAAGTTTTGGTCGTAACACAATGCTCATCCATATTCCAGTAAACTTTGGAGAATGCCAATGTCTAGTTAGTCTTCCTCTTCCATTCGTTTGTTCTTCAGCTACCACTATTGTTCCTTCTGGACAACCTTCTTGTGCTAGTTGATGGGCCACTTTTTGTGTCGAATCAATTGTATCTAAATATTGAATCATACTACCTAGTTTAGAAGTTTTCAGGCCTAAACGAATTTCATTTTCTGTCACTCTGTCCATTGTCGATATAATTCGATACCCCTTTTTACGAACAGCCTCTAGTTCAAATCCTTCTTTTCGCAGCTCCTCTATATGCTTCCATACTGCTGTTCTTGAACAACCTAAAATATCAGCAAGTGCTTGTCCTGATAAAAATTCTCCATTTGCATTGGTAAATGCCTCTAGCAATCGTTTGCGAATGGGAGATTGCATGTTCGACTCCACCCCTTTATCTCATCTCTATCATTGGCAATTTCTTTATTTAAAATGGCCAATTCAATCTGTTGCAATAAATCCTTAATCCAAGGTCCACCGGGTCGATTAAACCAATTTATTAAGTCTTCCCCTGAAATGACTATTTCTTCACGTGTCTTAATCGGCATGATTGAAAATTCATTCTCGATTGTTTCCTGGATCATGTATATCGACTGTTTATTCAATGTTTGATATACTACTTCAACATCAATCGCAATATCCTTTGTTGCATAAAAAAGTGAAGCAACTGTCCAAGAACTTTGATATCTTTCCTTCAAGACCGAAAGAGCTTTCACAATGTATTTCATTTGTTTAGATGGCATTCGCCATTCTCTTAAGAAATTCATCGGTTCGTTTACATCGATTAAGGCTAATATTAAAAGCCATGTTTGATTTTCGGAAAGTGCATTCACATCTAATTCTAAGCATTGTTTCAATTTATCTGTATGGTCTTTAAAACCGGGTAAGTAATCAATAATTTGACAATCAAACAATAGAGTTAAAGCTTGTTTTTTATTGCTGCCTCTAATTAACTTTGTAAATTCTGCGAATATACGCTCTATCGCAATATGCTTTAATAAATAGGCATTTTTACTAATTGCCAGCTTTGTGCCCATATGCAATGAAAACCCAAGTTGACTAACAAATCGAACCGCTCTCATCATTCTTAATGCATCTTCATGGAATCGTTCTTTTGCATCTCCAACTGTTTCAATTAATTGATCATTAATCGCTTGTATACCATTAAACAAATCAATGATTTTTCCTTTTTTATCCATGGCTAATGCATTCATAGTAAAATCTCTTCGTTCTAAATCCTTTGTCAATGAACGGATAAAATCAACCGTTTCTGGTCTGCGATAATCGCGATAATCAGATTCTGCACGAAAAGTAGTAACCTCATAGCCAATCCCGTCGAAGAGAACAAGTATCGTTCCATGTTCAATACCAATATCTACTGTTTGACTAAAAATTTTTTTTACTTCCTGAGGAGTAGCAGATGTTGCAATATCAACATCATCAATTTTTCGATCTAGTAAATAATCTCGGACGGAACCCCCGACAAAATATGCATCAAATCCATTACTTTCTAATGCCTCTAAAATTGGGATGGCACTTAGAAATGGTTCATTCATTCCATCCCCACCTTTTCTGTGTCTGGTATTAGATGGTAATAAATGTCTTCATATTGTTCAATTATTTTCTCTGACATAAACTGATGATGAACGGTTTGAATCGCATTTTCAGAAAACTCATTGTGTATTTTTTCATCTTCAAGAAGCTTTAACGCATAGCTTGAAATCATTTCAATATTTCCTAATTCACAAACATACCCATTCATATCATCTGTAATTACTTCTGGAATTCCACCAATATCGGTTCCAATACATGGAACACCACAGGCCATAGCCTCAAGAGCTACTAATCCAAAACTTTCCTTTTCTGATAGCAAAAGCATTAAATCACTTATGGAGTATAATTCTTCAAGATTATCTTGCTTTCCTAACATGAGCACGTCTTCATTTAGTTGTAATTCATTCACTAATTTGCATACGATTGTCATCTCGGGACCATCACCAACTAAAAGGAGTTTAGCAGGTAGTTTCTTTTTTATTTTGGCAAAAACCTTAACTACATCTGGTACTCTTTTCACATTTCGAAAATTAGATACATGGATGATGATTTTCTCATCTGGTGAAATTCCATATTCCGTTTTTAAATCACTTGAATTAACTTTTCTGTATACCCGTTCATCAATAAAATTATAGACTGTATCAATTTCTTTCTTTGGTTGGATTAGATCATAAGTTTGTTGAACTAAAGCTTTTGAAACAGCAGTCACATAATCAGATTGCTCTATACCAAAGCGAATCGCTTCAGTTAAAGAAGGATCATACCCCAACACAGTAATATCTGTTCCATGTAAAGTCGTTACAATCTTTACATTAGTCCCGGCCATCTGTTTTCCTAATATTGCACAAACAGCATGAGGCATTGCATAGTGAACATGGAGAATATCTAATTTTTCTCTCTTTATCACTTCTGCCATCTTACTAGCTAAAGCAATATCATAAGGTGGATATTGAAATACAGAGTATTGATTCACTTCGACCTGATGAAAATAGATATTATGATACATCTTATTTAAACGGAATGGGATGCTTGAAGTAATAAAATGGATTTCATGGCCTCGCTCTGCAAGAAATTTTCCTAATTCTGTGGCTATGACACCTGAACCTCCAACAGTCGGGTAACAGGTAATTCCAATTTTAAGCTTTTTTCTCATTCTCCAATCACATCCATATTTAATATAAGCGGCTTTTTCGTTTTAAAGCCCTCGGCAAATTTTACTCCAACTTCTTTTCCGAACATTCTCTCTCTCGCTTGTACAGTTTCAATATAGCCATCTGTTAGCGGTGTCCTTACACCTGTACTATTTATCACAAACTGGCTCTGGTATGTTTCTAAGCTTTCTACTTTTTTATCCATATAGTTGGTTACATCAATGACAAAATCAGGATGATGAAAACCATTTATCATATAATGATATAAACTTTTTGGTTTATGTGGAGGCAAATTTAAACTCGTTTCAAATTTTCTAATTCCCGCAGAAAATATTGCCTCTTCTACTAATTTTGCACAATTACCATGGTCAGGATGTCTGTCCTCTAAAAATGGCGCAAAAACCACTGTAGGTTTATATGTACGGATGACTTCTACAACCATGCGTATATGTTCAGTGGTAAGATAAATTCCACGATCAGGAATTTTTAATGAGATCCGTTCCTCAACACCTAAAATTGAGGCAGCCTTTGCCGCCTCAATCTTTCGATTTTTAACTGTTCCATTTGAAGACAATTCTGCTTCTGTTAAATCACAGATGACGACTTTTTTCCCTTCACTCGTCCATTTTGCAATCGACGCGGCCATTCCAATCTCTACATCATCTGCGTGTGCCCCAAATGCTAATATATCTATTTTCTTATTCATGCCTTGTTTCACCTCTAATAATACTTCGCCATTGTAAATCGCCTTTTTCTAGCCCACGAACAAGAACTTCGGCAGTACCCATATTCGTTGCAAGGGGAACGGAATATACATCACATAAACGAATTAATGCGGTCACATCTGGTTCATGTGGCTGAGCTGTTAATGGATCCCTAAAGAAAATAACCATATCCAGTTTATTATTTGCGATTAATGCTCCTATTTCTTGATCGCCACCATATGGCCCTGATTGGAAACGGATCACTGGTAGGTTTGTCTCTTCGTTTATCCTTTTCCCAGTCGTACCTGTTGCATATAATCGGTGCTGTGCAAAAATATCTTTGTATGCTGTCACAAACCGAATCATATCATCTTTCTTTTTATCATGTGCAATTAATGCAATCTCCATATCCTATGCCCCTTAATCAATAATATTTTCCAATCCGTAGACTAATGTATTGATTGCCAATACTGTTTCAATGGATAATTTGACCCCTGACATAAAGGAAGAACGATTATACGAATCATGACGAATTGTTAAGGATTGTCCATCTGCACCAAATAACACTTGCTGATGTGCAATTAATCCTGGTAAACGGACACTATGTATATGCATTCCATCAAAGTTGGCTCCTCTAGCACCAGTTATACTTTCTGATTCATTTGGATGTCCCTGTTGCTTTTTCTCCCTTGATAAAGAAATCATCTCCGCTGTTTTTACAGCTGTTCCAGAGGGTGCGTCAAGTTTCTGATCATGATGCATTTCAATTATTTCTACATCTTTAAAATATTTTGCAGCTAATTGGGAGAACTTCATCATTAACACCGCACCTATAGCAAAATTAGGTGCAATGATACAACCAATATTTTTTTCTTCTGCTAATTGTTTCAATTCTATTAGTTGTTCTTGGGTAAAACCTGTTGTTCCTACAACAGGTCGAACTCCATACTGTAGGGCAGTTTTTGTATGTAAATAACCAACTTCAGGTGTAGTTAAGTCCACAAATACATCTGCATTTGATTTCTGAAGGCATTCTTCTACATTTGAATATACAGGAATATTTTTGTATAATTGGAAATCTTCTATCTCGTGTAACATTTTCTGATCATGCTTATGATCTAAAACACTCACAAGCTCAAATTTTTCTTCGTGAAAAACCAGCTTGACTGCTTCTTTTCCCATTCTTCCACGAGGCCCTGCAATAATTACTCTCACTTTATCCATAATATTTACTCCTTTTCTTTTTTCGTCCATCTATCTTTATCACGTGTATTAAATTTGTACATTACTCTTTCATGAGCTTCTTGTAAATTTATATTTAATGAATTAGCTAAACAGATAAGAACAAACTGTAAATCTCCTAACTCTTCTTCCACCGTTTTTTCCTTTTCTGTATTCTTCTTCGGTTTCTCTCCATAATAATGATTAACTTCCCTTGCTAATTCACCGAGTTCCTCAGTTAAGCGGGCAACCATCGCTAATGGGCTAAAATAACCTTCCTTGAATTGTCCTATATAATCATCAACTTCTTGCTGCATTTGTTTTATTGTTTTTTCTTCCAATATCAATTACACCTCACTTATTTCTCTCTTCATGTTAGCTAAAACAAAAAATTTTTACAAATGTTTTAATTTATTCTAGAACCAAGCATTGCCAGTTGTAAATCCGTTTTATATAATGAGAACGTTGTGCTAATTTTGATTTTATTAACTTTTTCTTGAATAACTTGGACAATCTATACTCAAAAGGACAGGAGGAAACAACATGCTTCGTGGTTTAAAAATAAAAAATATTTTATTTATTCTATTAGGCTCTGCTATTTTTTCATTTGGTATCTATCACTTTAATATGCAAAATAATCTTGCTGAAGGTGGATTTACCGGTATTAACCTGCTATTATATGCCCTTTTTAACATAGATCCTTCCTATTCAAACTTAGTGTTAAACATTCCGGTATTTATTATCGGTTGGAAATTACTTGGGAAAAGAGAATTTATTTATACGGTGATTGGAACAATTGCAACATCCATATTTCTATGGATCTTTCAAAGGAAGCATTTAAATATTCCACTTGAGCATGATATGTTTCTTGCTGCTTTATTTGCTGGAGTATTTATTGGTATTGGCCTAGGGATTATTTTCCGTAATGGTGGTACAACAGGTGGCGTTGATATTATTGCACGATTAATATTTAAATATAAAGGATTAGCCATGGGTAGAACGATGTTCATATTTGATGCATGTGTCATCACTCTTTCCCTTTTGACCTATTTGAATTATCGTGAAGCCATGTATACACTAGTCGCTGTATTTGTTGGTGCAAGAGTGATCGACTTTATGCAGGAAGGTGCTTATACCGCAAGAGGAGCATTAATTATTTCACCAAAGCATGATGAAATCGCTAATTTAATTATGAATGATATGGAAAGAGGAGTAACAGTTCTACAAGGGCGAGGCTCCTACACAAAGGAAGAAAAAGATGTACTCTATTGTGTTGTTGGAAAAAATGAAGTCGTCCGTTTAAAAGGATTGATAAATGCCGTAGATCCACATGCATTCGTTTCCGTTACAATTGTTCATGATGTATTAGGAGAAGGTTTTACTCTTGATGAAAATAAGAAACCCATTGAAGTTTAAATTCATTTCCACAAAGTATAAAAAGGAAGGCATGTTATCATGCCTTCCTTTTCTTAATCATCACTTCTATTTGTAAAAATTAAGACCAGCCTTAACAATTCAAGAACTGCAACAGCTGCAGCAGCTACATATGTTAATGCAGCAGCATTAAGCACCTTTCTTGCATCATGCTCTTCCTGATTATTAATTATGCCTAATGAGACAACTTGATCCATTGCTCTTGACGAGGCATTAAATTCTACAGGGAGTGTGACTAATTGAAATAAAACCCCTAAAGCCATTAAAACAATCCCAATTAGAAGAAAAGTTTGACTAGCGAGTAATCCAATAATAATGAAAATCCAAGAAGCATTTGAACTAATATTTGCTACAGGAACAAGGGAGTGGCGAAATCTTAACGGACCATAGCTCTCTTTATCTTGAATAGCATGACCAACTTCATGGGCTGCAACAGCTGCTCCAGCAACAGAATTGCCATGATAGTTTGAAGAAGATAAATTTACCGTTTTCGTCATTGGATTATAATGATCACTCAAAAAGCCACTATGTTCAACCACTTTTACATTGTATAAACCATTTTCGTCTAAAATTCTTCTAGCTACTTCTGCTCCATTCATACCAGTAGTATTTGGAACTTCCGCATATTTCTTAAAAGTTCTTTGTACTTTAACCTGCGCCCAAATCGGAATAAGAGCAATAATAATATAGTAAATAATAAACTGCATTGGTTTCCTCCATATCTCGATGATATTACTATTATTTTATTCAATTCAGGTGAAATGGTCAATCATAATGCTCTTTTTGCTTCGTATGTTTTTCTCCTCTGTATTTTCTCCAGCCAACATACGATAATGTCATGACAATAATACTTCCTGTTGTAATAATCACCCACCATAATGAAGGATCTGTTTCATCCTCAGATAATTTATCGAAAATATGTTGTAAATCCGACTCTATAATATCTAATTGTACTAACTGTGTGTCATCTTCAATAATTCGATTTCTAAACTTATCAATGAAAGAAATATCAGAATCTAACTTTTCTAATTTTTCTAAGGACAAATCCACCTTTAAACTTGGTTGAATTAATGAATATTTTTCTAAAAACATAGTAAGTGCTGCTTCATATGCCATTCGGTCCTTCTCTTTAGCCGCTTCCTTAATTTGAGAAAATGCCCCCATAATTGGCTCCTGTAACTCTGTCCACATTGGTTGATAGTGAGAATTAATTGCATCAATCACTAATCGGAACGTAGTTACTTTATCCATTTTTTCTCTAGGTTCTAAGCTTACTTTATTTATGGCACGAATAGCATCATTATATGACATCATGACTATTTTTAATTCATCCATTGTTAATATCGAGCCGTAGGATGTCTCTTCAATAAATTGGTCTTGAAATTGTTCAAGAAATTTTTTAGCAGCTTCAAACCGGCCAATCTTTGTCATTTGTAAAGCTTCATCAGCAATTTTATCTAACCTATCTAGTGGTGAAGTTTCCGCCGCACGAATATGAGTGGAAGTCAAAAAAACAAGCGAAAATAGAAGGATTAATATTTTTTTCATCCTTGTCCCTCCTCAAACTACTAATAAAGTGTATGAGAAGATGGACAAGATTAGACCTGAATTTAAATAGGACTAATTAATAGATCGTTAATTTAAGACTATTTTTTCGAACGGAGAAATAATAGCCGATTGCTAACGATAATATGCTTAGCCAGAACGTAAAATATCCAATTTCCCGAACATAGATTGCCAATGCACCGTATTTCGGATATTGCATAAATACGTAGTCAATTACATCATTATGTAAGGTCCAGATAGCTACTATTATAATATGTTTAAGCTTTATTCGATAAAAAGGAGAATATAATATCCCTTCTATTGCCATAGCTCCATGTGACATAATTAGCATATACCCTTGCCATGGCAATTCTCCAGTCACAATTAAGGTTAAAATGTTCATGACTACGGCCCAAACCCCATATTTAAATAAAGTAACGATTGCTAAAGCTTCAATGATCGGCCAATTTTTTTTCAATAAAAACGCAAATAATACAAGAGTGAAAAACAAACTAGCTGTAGGGCTATCAGGTACAAAAGGAAGGAATATTGTCGGAGTAACATCAAATTGAGGTTTATACCATATATATCCATAAATTGTCCCTAATAAATTTACGATTAATAACACCCACAAAATATACCGATTCGCTAATATTGGATATAATAACTTCATTACGTACCGCCTTTCCTCTCACTCCCCAAATGACTTGAAATAGAAAGAAAAGCTGGCAAAAACGCCAGCTTTATCTCTTTCTATTATTCAGCTTTTAACCCTGAAATAAATTCAGATAGCTTTTTCAATTCATCGTCAGAACCTTTAAATTGATTAGCTGGCATATTGCCTTTACCTTCTTTAGCAATTTTTGCAACTTCATCAGCACTTAAACCAGTACCAATTAATGATGGAGCTGCAGGGCTACCAACAAGGTTTTCTCCATGACATGTAATACATGATTGTTTAGAAATAATTTGGTAGCCTTCTGAAGATTTATCAATATCTGCTTTCGCAACAATTTTTCCTTGCTCAGCCGCTTTTTCCCAATCATGGTGAGCCGCAGCTTCCCAAGTTAAATAGAAGACTGCCGCAATGGATAATAGCATAAATCCAGTAGCTAACGGACGTTTTAATGGACGTCTATGTGGTCCACGATCAATAAATGGAGCTAAAAGTAATCCTACAAATGCAATACCAGGAATAATTAGTCCAATGATATTATATGGACCTGATGCATAGGAATATTTCAACATTTGATAAAGGAATAAGAAATACCAGTCAGGCATTGGAATATAACCTGCATCAGCTGGGTCAGCAATACGCTCTAATGGTGCTGGATGTGCAGCAGTTAGGCATAAAAATCCAACTAAGAATACAGCACCGACCATCCATTCCTTTAATAGGAAGTTTGGCCAAAAGGCTTCTGTTTTCCCTGGATATTCCGAATAGTCCTTAGGGCCCATTTTTTTACGAACCGAAGGGTCAAGAACACGTGAATCCCCTACAAATTTCATCCCTTTTCCACGATGCATTATGTCCCCCTCCTTCTTATAAAGAGTCAAAAATTTCTTAAATCAATTATTATAGCGAAATTAATTTTACAATGGTCCAGAAATACCTTGTTTACGGATCATTAGGAAATGGGCAGCCATTAATCCTAATAATACTGCTGGCAAGAAGAACACGTGAATCGCAAAGAAACGTGTCAATGTTTGTGCACCAACAATATCCGGATGTCCTGAAAGTAGTTCTTTCGCATATGGCCCTATTAATGGTACAGAATCAGCAATTTGCAATGTAACTTTTGTCGCAAATAACGCTTTCATATCCCAAGGTAATAGGTAACCAGTTAAACCTAAACCAAGCATAACAAATAAAATAAGTACCCCAACAATCCAGTTTAACTCACGAGGTTTTTTGTACGCGCCTTGGAAGAAAACACGAAGTGTATGTAAGAAAATCATAACAATAACTAGACTTGCTCCCCAATGGTGCATACCACGAACAATTTGACCGAATGCTACTTCATTTTGAAGATAGTAAACAGACTCCCAAGCGTTCTTAATATCCGGTACATAGTACATTGTTAAAAACATACCAGATAAAATTTGGATTACCGTAATGAAGAAGGTTAATCCACCAAAGCAGTAAACAAACGCTGAAAAATGATGCGCCGGGTTTACATGTTCTGGTACTTCATGATCAGCGATATCTCGCCATAAAGGCGTAATATCTAAGCGCTCATCTACCCAATCATAGATTTTATTAAGCAATGATTACGCCTCCTTTACTTTACAAATGGATTTTCTTTCGGTTTTCCTAAGTACAAGTAACCATCCTTAACCTTTGTTGGATACGCATCCAATGGTGCAGACGGTGGTGTACCAGGGACGTTTTTGCCATTTAGCTCATAGCGTCCACCATGACAAGGACAATAGAATTGATGTGGATGTTGTTTGTTTTCGCCCCATGTTACGTTACAGCCTAAATGTTTACAAATCGGTGACAATGCGATAATTTCGCCCTTATCATCTTTATAAACCCATGCAGTTTGTTCTACATCTGACTTATACCATGCATCGACTTGTTCATATTTAAACACGACACGTTGTGGTTCATTTGTCAGATCAGCTACTTTTTTTGGCGTAGCGTGAAACTCACCAGCACCTCTATGCTGTAGAACTGGGTCTACTGCAAAACGAACCATTGGCATTAAAATTCCAGCTGCCATAAACCCTCCTACACCTGTAAGTGTGTAGCTAAGGAATTGACGTCTTGTTACAGGATTCTTGCTCATCCTTTTCCCCCCTCTAACAGTAAGGTAAGTCCAATGGACATTAATATAATACGCACAAATACAAACTAGGACATAACCATGATATATCAATCTTTCAACTAGGTCAATATGTCACTACTTTAAAAACATGTCAACAATGTGACGATTATCCGAATTATTATATAGTTTGCCATTGTTTTACGATAATATTTATTAATTGTTTAACTTGATCCTCTAAAATGGAATGTTTATATTGTTCTTCCATATGTTCAAGCGGGATAGAAGGTGTCCAGATCAATTTCCCCTCTGTTTTTTCTTGCTCCCTCCATGAGATATCAGAAGTTATATAAAAGATATGGGCAAAACCACTTTCTTTCAATTTCATCTCCCAATTTAGAAGCATGTCCATTTTTTGATGATCTTCCAATGTATTTAAATACGTAAAAGCTGGAAATAGAAGCAATCTTCCTTTAAATTGCCTTTCTAAATGTAAGGATAATAGCTCAATGAATTCACCTTGTGAAGCAGCTTGTTTCATTTCTGATCCAATTGCAATGGGCAATAAGGGGACGACTGCGGTATCAATAAACTGCTTCTCCTTTAAATAAAGATCAATATCTTTACCATTCCATTTCATATAAATTCTCCTTTATGTATATTTAAATTTAATTAATCTATTTTAAAGATCACTCCTATTTTACTAAAAACAAATAAAAATTGTAGAATTCATTAATATTTTTTTTCATTAATAAGTATTAGTATTTATTTTCATTTATTGTTCAATGCAATTTATTGCCTCTGACACTAATGTTGTATTTATAAATTTTCCCAAAAAATTTCAATATACAAAAAATGGAACTAATGGACTATTTTATAAATTTTGAATATATGTAATAATTTACCTGTAAAAATAATTAATTGGAGGTAAAAATTTGAAAAAATTTAAAGTGTTTTTGTCGGTACTTTTATTGTCAGTGTTTAGTATTGTTGGTTATGGTGAAATTAAGGCATCAGCAGCTAATATCGAGCAAGTTACTCCTAATGCAGCGTTTAATGTTAGTGTAACAAGTACTTCATGTAGTGGCGGATGCAGGGTTGGTTTAAAACTTACAGCAACCCCAGGTGCTAATGTTGAATTAATTTTTGGAATAGGTAGTGTAGAAATAAAGAGAAGGATGGTTTACAATATACCTGCATCAGGTGTGGTTTATGTAAGTGAAACATTACCTGGGCCAGGTTCATATTCGGTTGGTGCTCATCAAAGAACAAAAGGCTATCAATTTGCTACCACTTCCTTTACTTTAAAATATTAATGTTAATAAATATAATTAAAGCTTGTAGACGATTTGTCTACAAGCTTTTTTATTAATTATTTTTGGTTAAAAATCATATAAGTTCTGAAATATTCATGATTACCAAAGTAACCTTCTCCTCTTAAATTAACAAGGAGAAACTAGTCGACATTTAATTGTTTAAGCTGCTCTGTTAATTTGTTAAATGAATCTAAGTCATGGTTATCAAGAGCTTCATCAATTTCCTTTAATAATTTTTCCCGTTGAAATCCTAGAATACTTTCCTGTAAAAATTTTTCAGCAACTATACGATCTTCATCATTTATGCGTAATAAATTTGGCATAAATGGATTCTCTTCAAGCACAGCGGCATACTGATAAGAAAGATTAGCTGATTTGAAATTTAACTGGATGTAAATATCTTCCTCTCGATTTAAGCGAATATCATGAAACGATTTTTCAGCATCAGTAGTCATAATATTTTCTTTATAAAATCGGAATGGTACATTATCAACACAATGGGTAGACATTATTAATCCTCGAGGACAAAATTGCGCTTCTTCAACAAAATGAACCTTTTCCATTAATTGGTCATGACTCATTAAATAATTTAAGATCCAGACTGATTCCCTTCTCTTTAATTGATAATGATTCAAAAACCAGCGTATAAAATCTTTTTTCTCGTTGACAGATACAGGGGTGGCAGCCAATGTAATCCCTCCTCTGCATAATGAATATATGCGATTAATGATCTTCTAGTCGTTCCAAGAGTGAGATCCATTCCTCATTTAACGGATCATCATGTAAAAGTGTTTGAAAAATTTCAATTGCTTCTGATCTCTTTCCTTCTTCCATTAAGAAGTAACCATATTCCGCTAAAAATTCTGAATGATTCTTTAAGTCATTATATGCTTGCTGATAATGTTTTAATGCATCTTGATATTGTTCTAAAGCTTGGAAAGAGATTGCAGCATCCCAATGTAATTGTGGATCGATGTCACCTTCTTTTTCCATTTGCAATGTAATTTCTAAGACATCTTCATAGCGCTGTTGGTGAAGAAGAAGCTTATTTAGTGTTAAAGCAGCATCAATATAACCTGAATCTAAAACAAGTGCTTGTCGAAAATATTCTTCAGCAAGCGACTCATCTCCTAACTTTAACGCAAGCTTTCCACCAAATTGGTATAATTCTTTATTAAATTCATCTACTGCTATGCCAGATTTTACAGCTTGCATCGCATTTTCTAGATCCTCTTCACTTTCATAACATTTTCCTAAATACAAATAAAGTGAATGATATTCAGGATCCATTTCTCTCAATTGTATAAATAATTCGATAGCCTTTTTGAAAAATCCTGCTTGATAGGCGGTCAATGCATAACCAAATAATGTATTTATTTCATTATTTTCTTCAACGGCTCGTTCAAAGAAAGGTAAAGCCTCTTCGAATTTTCCGGCTGAACTCAGTACTTCAGCTAAACGTCCATTTATATCCACGCCTGCAATTAAAGTTTTTCCTCTATTAAGAAGCTCTTCATAGAACTTTATCGCTTCATTATTTTTCCCCTCCGATGCATAGAGTTCCCCTAATGCGAAATCAATAATGGATTCGTCTGGAAGTAACTGTTTTGCCTGACGTAGTTTATTCTCACTCACTTCCACTAATCCTTGCATTTGGTATAAATCCGCTAAAATTAGTAAAGCTCGCGGATAATCAGGATCATCCTCTTGGATTGAATCTAAATAACTAATTGCATCAGATTCCTTATCCATCTCAATGAGTATTTCTGCTAATGAAACTTTTAATTCACCTTCATTTGGATATGAGACAAGTAATAGTTCATAAAGTTCCTTTGCTTCATTTAAAAACCCTAATTGCAATAATTCCTCAGCTATTAAATATTTTTCTTCATCATTATTTGAATTTTTTATTTTAAGAAAAAGATCCTTTGCTTTATCCATATCTCCATTTTCTAGTAACTGAATCATTTTCTCTATATTTTCGTGTATGTTCATTTTCTTTCCCTTTCTTACACAAAGAGGGAAGTTCTTCTTATTATTATTTCTTCCCCGAAACCTGGACGAAATGCCACATGATTCGCCGTAGTAATTACTCGCCCTTTGTGTACCATAATCGCTAATCTACTATTATCATAAAGAATCTTACTCTGTTCAGCAACTATCCCGTTTTTAAAATAAAGATTATAATTGATTTCTCCCCCAACATGCAAATCTCCTCTCTTAGGGTATAAACCAAATTTCTTTAAGTCTTTTATTGAAATTGGGGTTTTTTGCAGCAATTCTTTAGAAAGTTTCGGAATTTTCTCTTTTCCTAACACATCATTCCATTGTTTTAAGATCAATTTTCTTTTTGACTCTTCTTTAGTTAATAAAGTCGGTACTAGTATAGGATTATAAGGAAACATTGCTTCTCTTATCCAACCCCATGGAATATCGTTTATAGTAGATTCATCTTGAATTTCTAATAAAATTATGGCAATTTTTTCCTTTTTACACTTTCGAATCAAACTAGTTGATAGTTTTTCTAATGGTAGTCTTATGGCAATACAATAATCAACAGGACTATTGAGTAATGTTATTCTTTTTTTATGTAGTTCTTCATCAAATTGGAATTCATATTGAATGGCGAAAGACGTAATAATCGTATGACAACCTTCTTGAAGAAAATTTTGAATGAAGTACTGTTTTAGTAATGGAAACGAGGTGTTGGGGAGTTTTTCGTCTAGCATCACATGTGTAGGTGTCATGATAAATGACGCTACATTCATTTTCATTAATGATGATTTCATCTTAGTTGCTTTAATTGAATGGAAGCTATTGTTTTTAATAATAAATGATTGCTGCTTAATGTCTTTTGCTTCTTCAGAGTATATATCTGCATTATCTATGATATACATACTTTCCCCTCCATCAAATAACTATATAGACAAGCTATGTTTAGATGGAGGAGAAAATGACAGGATGACCTGTAGATTTTTTTCTTATTTTTTTGTTAAATAATGTAAATGTTCAAAGAAATTCGGGTAGGAAACACTGACTGCTTCTGCTCCTTCGATATATACATCTTCTTGGCAAATTAAGGCAGCAATACTTAGCATCATCCCTATTCGATGATCTCCATAGCTTTTTACTTTTCCACCTTTTAGAGGTGTTTTCCCATAAATAATCATTCCGTCCTCTGTAGCTTCAATCTTTGCTCCAAGAATAGACAATTCCTTTACAACCGCATCAATTCGATTCGTTTCCTTTACTTTCAATTCTTCTGCATTTTTAATAACCGTTTTCCCACTTGCTTGGGTAGCTAAAAGTGCAATTATTGGCAATTCGTCGATCAGACGTGGAATCAACTCACCTCCGATTTCGATTCCCTGTAAATTACTCGTTTTTACAGTCACTGTACCTGATGGTTCGAAATTACTCAAAGTATTTTCTTTTACTTCAATGGAGGCACCCATTTTTTGTAAGACTTCAATAATTCCTGTACGAGTCGGGTTTAAACCAACGTTTTCAAGAATTACTTTACTCTCATTCACTATCACTGCAGCAACCATAAAGAAGGCTGCAGAGGAAATATCCCCTGGAACTTGAATATCTGAAGCTACTAATTTTTGTTTTCCAGATATCTTTATTGTATTTTCATTAATGGTTAAACTTCCACCGAATTGTTTAATCATTCTTTCTGTATGATCTCTCGTAGAAGCAGGCTCTATAATTGTCGTTTCACCTTCTGTTTGCAATGCAGCTAAAAGAAGACAGGATTTAACCTGAGCACTTGCGACAGGTAACCTATACTGTATAGGATGCAATGTACCACCTACAATAGATAATGGGGTATAATTCGCACCTCCCCTGCCATATATTGCCGCTCCCATTTGTTTTAATGGGTCTGTTACACGATTCATCGGTCTTTTAGCAATGGAATCATCTCCAATGATGACTGAATGAAAGGGCCTACCAGCAAGTAATCCAATAATAAGCCGTGTCGTTGTACCAGAATTCCCAACGTCTAATATTTCAACAGGTTCCTTTAAGCCATCAAAACCATTTCCATGTATTTTTATTTCGCCATTCTGCTCCTCTATCTTGATCCCAAGCTTTCGAAAGCACTCAATCGTGCTTTTACAGTCTGCTCCGTATAAGAAGTTTTTTACAGTCGTTATCCCTTCTGCAATCGCTCCAAACATAATGGCTCGATGAGATATCGATTTATCACCGGGAACATCAATTGTTCCATTCAATCCCGATTTTCTTGATTGTAGATGGATCATTTCGGCAACACCCCTTTTTTTTATTGTATGAATAGTTCATAATTGGTCCTATTTTTTAAACAAACCATCGCTTGTTCCCGATCTTGGATTGTTTGAAAACTAATTCGCAATACTCCATAAATGTCTTCTCTCGTTTCCAAAATTCGGATATTTGTAATACTTATTCGTTCTTCAGCTAAGTACCCAGTTATTTCGGAAATAACCCCTGGATAATCAGGTACATCGACATATAAATCATAAAAAGAATGGATGACACCTTTTGTATGTATGGGTAAGCCATCACGATAAGATTTTGCATTAGCAAAAAATTGATAGATTTTATTATATTCATCATCTATCAGCATTTGTTCGATTTTCTGCATTTCTTGTTTCCATTCACACATAAGCTGTAATAATACATCCTTGTTACGCAAAGATATATCAGTCCACATATGTGGGTTAGAGGAGGCAATCCGTGTAATATCTCGAAATCCACCAGCTGCTAATCTTTGCAATAATGGATAGATCTCTTGATATTTTTTTGCATGCCCTACTAATGACGCTGCAATAATATGAGGAAAATGACTAAGAATACCGGTCATTTCATCGTGTTCATCTGCGGTTAATTCAATAAACTTAGATTTTGTACCAACTAATAAATGTTTTAATTGGTTCACTTGTTCCGTCATGATTGTATGTTCGGGTGGAGTTAGCATGTAAAAGGCATTTTCAAATAACAAACGTTTGGCAGCTACCACTCCACTTTTATGTGATCCTGCCATCGGGTGACCCCCAATAAAAGAAATACCTTTCTCAATAAATAATGCAGCCTTTTTCATAATTGATTTTTTTGTACTTCCTGTATCGGTGATAATAACGCTTTGTTTTAATGGCAATAATGCTAATTCTTCCATTACTTTTTCCGTTTCAAAGATTGGAATAGACAAAATAATGAAATCGGCATCAATGGCACCTTGTTTGATGCTCTCTACCATATCATCGATTACTTTTAAAATTTTTGCCTGATTAGCTATCTCTGCATCCCGATCATAGCCGATAATTGTAGTATTTGGGTGCTCATTTTTAATTGCTAAAGCAACCGAACCTCCAATTAGACCTAATCCGATAACGAATATTTTCTGTTGCAACTCTTCTCCCCCTGATGTGTATAAATTCTAATTTATCATCGATGCTTGCTTCAGAAATTCGAGCATTGCATCCATAACACCATCATTTTGTTCTTTTGTACCAATTGTTACACGAACCGATGTAGGAAAACCTAATGCTTTCCCTGAACGAACAATATATCCCTTTGAGAGTAAAAATGAGAATACCTCATCACCATCATGTGCAAAATCAATTAAAATAAAATTTCCTTGTGAAGGATAATAATTTAGATTTTTTTTCTCACAAAATTGATAGAAACGTTCTAATTCCTCATGATTTAATTTCCTACAATTTTGAACAAAGCTTTGATCACTCAAAGCTACTGATGCTACTTTTTGAGCTAAAACATTTGTATTGAATGGTTGTCGGACAGGTTCAAGTGCTTGAATAATTTCTTCAGATGCAATTCCATATCCTATTCTAAAACTTGCAAGACCATAAATTTTAGAAAATGTTCTTGTCACAATTAAATTTGGATATTGCTGGATTAATACACGTGCATCATAATAATCTTCAGCGCAAACATATTCATAGTAAGCTTCGTCTAATACCACTAGTACATCTTCAGGTACTTTCTTTAAAAAACTCTGTAATTTTTCATCGTTAATATATACGCCTGTAGGGTTATTAGGACTACAAACCCAGACAATTGCTGTATCCTGATTAATTTGAGTAAGCATTCCATCTAAATCATGTTCCCCGTTTATTAACGGTACCTCTCTTATCTCAGCACCTTCTAATATTGCATTATGCTTATATTGTGAAAAGGTAGGATTGGCCATCACTGTATTTTTTCCTGGCTCTAGTAGAGCATTAGAAATAATATGTAGCAGTTCATCTGTTCCATTTGAGAAAATTAACTGGGTTGGCTTCACCCCTAAAAATTCAGCCGCTTCTTTTCGTAATTGGGTTGAATATCCATCCGGATAATAAGAAAATGTTGAGCTACCCTCTTTATCTAATAAGTCCTTTACTTTTAGTGAGTAGCCATACGGATTTTCATTTGATGCTAATTTATGAATTTCATCTAAATGAAAGGCTGCTTTCACCTCTTCTATTGATTTACCTGGTTGGTATGCCTTAAGATTTAAAATTTTACTATTCCATTTCATGAATATTCACTCCTTTATCAAATCTGGTCTCAGAGTTACTGCATCTTTTAAATAGATGTGTATAATATCTTGTTGAGCTTTATCTGTATTTACATGAATCATCACACGGATACAAAGAGGGAGACTTCCCTTTACATTAATTTCCTTCATACACATCACAGGTACATATTTCCATGAAGAAAACCTTCTCAATGCTTTGGCAGGAAACTCGGCATTGATATCTGCTGTTACTGATATGAAAACAGAAGCAACATTAGCTGCTTCTATGGCATTTTGTTCTATCAATTCCTTTATTAATTCCTCTGTCGAGTTCACAATCTCATTTTCATCATTTTGTGTAACTGTTGTCGCTCCCCTAACTCCGCGTATCATTTTACCCCTCCTATTAACTCATCATATAAAATGTTTCCCTTAATACAGGCACATCTACAGCTGTTAATACGGGTTCTCCTATGCTTTTAAGTAAAACAAAAACAGGTTTATTTGCAACAGACTTTTTGTCTCTTTTCATTAATTCGTATATTGTATCAAATTGTGTGGATGAAGGAATTTTCCACTGATACCCTAATCTTTCAATCCAATTTATAAATGAATCTAAATCAAACTCCAATCCAACAAGCTTTTTGCTTAATAAAAGAGCGTAAACCATGCCACACATAACTCCTTCACCATGAGTAAGATTACCAAATCCCGCATGTGCTTCTAATGCATGACCAAGTGTATGCCCAAAATTCAAATAGGCTCGTACACCACTTTCCCTTTCATCAAGACCTACAATTTTCGCTTTCACTTCAATTCCTCTTTTTAAATAGGTAGGAAGCTTGTCACTAATTACTTCTTCAATTGACTGGACATGATTCATGAGTTCATTTAAGAAATTAACATCCGCAATCAGAGCATGCTTAACCACTTCTGCAAATCCGCTTTTAATTTGTCTCACAGGCAAAGTATTGAGATAGTTTGTATTATAAATAACAATATCTGGTTGATAAAAAGCGCCAACCATGTTTTTACCAAGCGGATGATTGATGCCTACCTTTCCACCTACTGCACTATCATGAGCTAATATTGTGGTTGGGATCTGTATAAATGCAATTCCACGCATATATGTCGCTGCGACAAAACCGGCTAAATCACCAATAGCCCCTCCACCAAACGCAAGAATCACTGATTTTCGATCAAGACCCACTTTTAACGCAAAGGAAATACAGTCTTCATAAACCTTAAACGTCTTCGCTTTTTCTCCACTTGGAGTCGTATAGACTTCATAATCTATTCTTTCTGGGATACTATCAATGATCGTATTTAAATGAAGACGATTGACCGTTTCATCTGTCACCAATAGTACCTTTGAATATTTATTCAGTCTCATATGTAATGAATCTAAAATATCTTCCCCTATAAACACTTCATAATTTTTTGAATCAGTAAAAATCGCTACTTTTTCCATACTAAAAAAACCTACTATATGTTTTTTCTTTTTCTACGATTTCCTTTAATGTTTCAAAACGATCACTATAATACTGTTCAACTATTGCAGATGCTACTTCCCAAGCAACCACTGCTTCAGCAACAACACTAGCAGCAGGAACAGCACAGCTATCTGAACGTTCAATACTTGCTGTAAATGGTTCTTTTGTTTCAATATCAACACTTTGTAGAGGCTTATATAATGTAGGGATAGGCTTCATTACACCACGAACAACAATTGGCATACCGGTGGTCATTCCTCCCTCAAAACCACCTAAACGGTTGGTTCGTCGTTCATAGCCTCTTTCCTCACTCCAAAGGATCTCATCATGAACCTGACTACCTGGTATATGAGCCATTTCAAATCCCAGACCAAACTCAACACCTTTAAATGCATTAATACTCATAATGGCTGCAGCAATCTTAGCATCTAACTTCCGATCATAGTGCACATAACTCCCTACACCTGATGGCATACCTTCCACTATCACTTCGACAATTCCCCCAATGGAATCGCCATTCTTTTTAGCTTTATCAATCGCTTCCATCATATTCTTTTCTGCTTCCTTATCAATACAACGAACAGGAGATTTTTCACTTCTTTCTTTTAATTCATCTATGCTAGAGTATTCCAATGCATTTGCACGAACTCCGCCAATTTCAAGCACATGTCCTGCAACTTTTATCCCTAGTAATGCTAATAGCTTTTTTGCCACTGCACCTGCAGCTACTCTCACAGTCGTTTCACGTGCAGAGGAACGTTCTAATACATTACGCATATCACGATGACCATACTTTATACCGCCAACTAAATCAGCATGTCCTGGTCTTGGGCGAGTCACTTTTCTTTTGATTTCTTCATCTTGACCTTCCTCTAGTGGTTCTATCCCCATTATTTTGGTCCAATGTTTCCAATCCTTATTTTCTACAACCAAAGCTAATGGTGATCCAAGTGTTAAACCATGGCGAACTCCACCTAAAATGTTTGCGCAATCGGTTTCGATTTGCATTCTCCTTCCACGACCATAACCTTTTTGTCGTCTTGCTAATTCAGTGTTAATATCCTCAGCTGTTAAAGGCATTCCCGCGGGTAGCCCTTCAATAATCGTCGTAAGTTGTGGGCCATGGGATTCACCAGATGTTAAGTATCTCATTTCCTCTTCCTCCTTCAGTACTTTAAAGGATTTATGTATCACTATAACATAACTTCCAATAGAGATAAATAAAATTTTGAATTTTTACGATAGTCAAAAACCCTTATACAAATCTAAAAAATAGTAATTAAATTAATCCTATTAAAAAAAGTGACACCTAAAAAATGGGTCACCCTCAATTAAACTTTTTTATAAAAGAACGTATCTTCAATAGCAAAATGATAGGATTGAGGATTAAAAATTTGTTCGGTACTTCCTACAAATAACATTCCTCCTGGTCTTAGAGCTGCATTAAATTTTTGGTAAAGAGAATCTTTCGCTTCTTCAGTAAAATATATCATTACATTTCTACAAACGATTAAATCAAAACCTGATTCATATGAATCTGCAAGTAAATTATGTTGTTTAAATTTAACGGTTTTCTTTATCTCGTCTGCGACATGATAGTAGGAACCCTGTTTTTCGAAATATTTCTTTTTTATATCATCTGGTACTTCATTAAGAGATCTTTCAGGATATATACCTAACTTTGCTCTTTGTATCGCGTTTACATCAATATCGGTTGCCAAAATAGAAATACTCGATAAAGGAACATGCTTCGATAGCACCATTGCAATTGTATATGGCTCCTCACCTGTAGATGAAGCAGCCGACCATATTTTTAATGGCTTTCCATTTTTTAAGAGTGTAGGGAATATTTTATTTTCCAAAACATCCCATCTTTGTTTATTACGATAGAACTCGGAAACATTAATTGTCATTCTATCTAAAAATTCATTTAATAATTCTTGGTCATTATTCATCGCCTGAAAGAATTCTTGAAAAGATGTAAAACCTTTCTTTTCATACAAAGAGGTTAATCTTCTTTTCATTTGAGCCTCTTTATATAGAGATAAATCTATTTTGGTCTTTCTCTTTACTTGGTTAATAAAATCTACGTAATCCGTTGTCATTTCCATTCTCCTATGAAATAGTCATATTACTATTTAAGTATAACGGACTTTACCAATAAAAAGCACCATGAAAATGAAAAAAGATTGGTGAAATCACCAATCCTAAAAAAATTAATAAATCCAGTTATTAATTAATTTTGAGTACTCTACTAGTTCTTCTTCTTTGAAGAAAAGTCCAATCTCTCTTACTGCGCTTTCAGGTGAATCAGAACCATGAATAATATTTTTACCAACTGTTACTCCAAAATCACCACGGATTGTTCCAGGTGCAGCATCTTTTGGATTAGTAGATCCCATCATCTGACGTGCAGTAGCAATAACGTTTTCACCTTCCCAAACCATTGCAAAAACTGGACTTGAAGTAATGAAATCCACTAATTCACCAAAGAATGGACGCTCTTTATGTTCACCATAATGTTGTTCAGCTAATTCTTTTGATACGCTCATAAGTTTTGCACCAACAAGGTGGAATCCTTTTTTCTCAAAACGGGAAACGATTTCACCAATTAATTCTCTTTGTACTCCATCTGGTTTTACCATTAAAAATGTTTTTTCCATTATAAAATCCTCCTACTGATGTTCCTCTTTTTTTAGTTGGAAATATGTATCCTCGAAAATATTATCATTTTTTGCGAGATTTAGCAATGAAAGGTATGATAACTAGACTTTAATATTTACGCTTTCCAATGAAATTAGCCACATCAGTCAATGATTTTCTGACACGATTATTCGGAAGTTGCTCTAACATGGATAATGCTTTTTTTAAATATCGCTGACTCATTTCATTCGATTTCTCGATTGCACCTGAGCTTTTTATTTTCAAGATAATTTCTTTCATTTCATCTTTTGATGTATGCTCATTAATTCGCTTAATCATTGTTTCTATTTCAGGATCTTGCATAGCATATAGTACAGGTAGTGTAATATTTCCTTGCAGCAAATCACCACCAGCTGGCTTACCTAGTTCCTTTTCAGATGCAGTAAAATCAAGTATATCATCTGTAATTTGATAAGACATTCCAACATAATAGCCAAATTTATAAAGTTTCTTATGTATATCTTCTTCTGTTCCACCAGCAATTGCACCTAATTGGCAGCTTGCTGCAATTAATATAGCTGTTTTCCGTTTGATTCGTCGAAGATAATCACGTAAATTTTGATTATATCGATATTTATCTTGAATTTGCTTAATCTCTCCTATGCATACTTCTACCATCGTATCAGCTAATATTTTATGTGCTAAGTAATGATCAATTTTTGTCATGTATTCAAGAGAACAGGCTAATATGTAATCACCTGTATACATAGCAATACGATTATCCCATTTCGCCTTTACAGTGGGTTTGCCTCTCCTTAGCTCCGCATCATCAATTACATCGTCATGAACAAGAGAGGCCATATGAATAAGCTCTAAAGAGACAGCGACATTTTTTACTCTCTCAATATCATAATTTCCAAATTTAGCGGAGAGAAGTACAAAAATTGGTCGTATTCTTTTTCCGCCAGCCCTTATCAAATTTAAAGATGCTGTTTCCAATAATTTAGATTCAGACTGTATTGCTGCAATAAGTTCCTTTTCAATTATATCTATATCCGTTTTTAGGAACGAATACAATCTTTGCAATTTCATATAATATCCACCTAGCTTATTATTTCTCTTTATAGCCTATATGTGATGCTGCAGCGCCCCCGCTATAAGGCTTATATTGTATATTTACAAATCCTGCCTTTTCAAACATATTTGCAAGTTCTTTAATACCAGGAAAGTCCCTTGCAGATTCTTGGAGCCAAGAATACTCTTTATAGCTTTTCGCAAATATTTTTCCCATTAAAGGCATGATATATCGAAAGTACATATAATATAGTTGCCGATATCCGATCATGGTTGGCTGGGATGTTTCTAAACATACAGCTATACCACCTGGCTTAAGTACACGATTCATCTCTTTTAATACCTGCATATAATCTGGAACATTTCTTAAACCAAAACCGATTGTTACATAATCAAATGTATGATCATCAAATGGAAGCTCCATTGCATTCCCGTGGATCATTTCAACTTGATCAAGACCTAATTTTCGTACTTTTTCTTCCCCTACTTGAAGCATATTTTTACTGAAATCCAAACCGTAAACCTTGCCCTCTGTTCCTACTGCATCGGCAAGTGCGATCGTCCAATCACCTGTTCCACAGCAAACATCTAGAGCAGTTTTTCCTCTTTCCACAGCCATTTTTTTCATTGTATCTTTTCTCCATTTAAGATGCTGTTGAAAACTTATTACGGAGTTCATTTTATCGTAATTATCATAAATTTTTTCGAAAACATTATGTACACGCTCTTCCTTTGATGCCATCGCTTAACCCTCTTCCAAAAATAATTTTTCTCTTGAATGTTGTTTCAGAAGAAAATGTATTCTTTGATCTAATAATTGATTGAGATTTAATTTTTCCTTTACCATCACTATCTTTTCAATTGCCTGATCCAAAAATGGTTGACATTTTTCAATTAGGTAATATTTGTTTTCTGATGATAGTTGATGAAAAGACTTTAAATTAGTCGGCAAGAGAAGCTTAGTTAGCGCTTCAAAGAGTGTTGAGTGTTTCTCTTTTTTTACCTTATCAATTTCATTACTGATTGTAATTAAAAATAATAGCTCTTCACCTAGAATAGAAAGTTCTTTTGAACCAAAAAAATTAATAAATTTAGAAATAATCGTTGATTCAACCTTTTTTAAAGTATCCATATACTGTTCAACAGTGCAATCTTCTAGTCGGTAGATTGCTACTTTATGTTCATTTACGATTTTAATTCCTTCAGCAAGCGTTCGAATGAGTGGTACATTTTCAACTTCAGCTAATATTTTATAATATAGACCACTATAATAATCACCAGCTAAAACAGTTAATTGTCGCTTTTTTAACAATTCGGAGGTATTATTCACTTTATCATGGGTATCAAGGGCTATTTGAATGAGCATGGTCGTCGTTACATATTTATTTATATTTCCTTTTGAAAGCTTCATATTAGACAAGCTTTCAATTAATATGTTCATACGATCCTCATCAATATAGGGCTCATCAATAAACTGCATTAAATAATTTTGAGATATCTTTTGTTTAATTGTTTTTTTAATTAAAGCGATTTGTTGCATCCTTTCTTGCAAGTCCATTTCCCTTAAGCCCCATTTCTTTCTCGTACTTGATTTATAACTAAAAATAGTGTGTCATGAAAACTTCAACAAAAAATATTATAACATAAAAAAACTATATCTTGTGAGCATTATAAATTTGTTAGGCTCTTTTCTAAAACTTTGTTACAAGAGAAAAATATAATGATCAATTATGTATTAAATTTAGTATTTCTGAGCGTGCATATGAATCATTGACGAGTGATCCACGAACGGCTGTCGTAATAGCCTTTGCCCCTGGCTTTTTAACTCCTCTCATTGTCATGCACATATGCTCTGCTTCAATAACTACCATAACACCATGTGGGTCAAGAATTTCATATATTGAATCTGCTACAGTTGAGGTCATTCTTTCCTGTATTTGTGGGCGTTTTGCTACAATTTCAATTGCACGAGCTAATTTACTTAAGCCAGTGACTTTCCCATTACGAGGCAAGTAGGCGATATGTGCTTTCCCATAAAAAGGGAGTAAATGATGTTCGCACATTGAAATAAATGAGATATCTTTTACTAAAACTAGTTCCTCATGTTCTTCACTAAAAACTAAATCAAAAGATTCTTTCGGGTCCAGTTTAATTCCCTCAAATATTTCTTCATACATTTTAGCTACCCGCTTAGGTGTATCTAGCAAACCTTCTCTATCAGGATTCTCCCCAACAGCCTCTAAAATCATTCGAATAGCTTGTTCTATTTGGCTGTGATTGATCTCTACCATGGTGTGTCCTCCTACAAATTAAAAAACATTAATTATTTTTCAGTCATTATATCGGTTTCACAATTGTCTGTTTCCATAACAAAGTTTTAGAAAAGTGCCTTAACATAACAGTTCTAATCTTAGCATATTCTGTGTTATACAGTAAAATACTAGAATCGAGATTTGAAACATTTTGTTGGAAGTTTTGATTTAAGGAGAGTAACTATCTTGAAGAGTTATAAAAGAAAAAGGGCTGTTGCCAGCCCTTTTTTAACGCCTAAAGTAAAATATGTATTATTTCACAGCATCTTTAAGCGCTTTACCTGGTTTAAATGCAGGTACCTTGCTGGCTGCGATTTCAATTTCTTCACCAGTTTGTGGATTACGTCCTTTACGAGCAGCACGTTCACGCACTTCAAAGTTACCAAATCCAATTAATTGGACTTTATCACCACTAGCTAATGCATTTTGAATAGATTCGAAAATAGCATCAACTGCTTTAGTTGCATCCTTTTTAGAAAGTTCTGTGCTTTCAGCAACAGCATTGATAAGTTCAGTTTTGTTCATGCCATTCACCTCCTCCCAGAGAAATAAAACATTTAGTTTTTGTCCTATTTACATTACTAAACATTTTGACCGGTTTCTATACATGTATACCATGAAAAACCTGAATAGAACAGCGTTGATTGCTGAACCAACAACAATTCTGATAAAAGATTATCACAATAAAATAGCCTTAGCAAGAATAATTCGTGAATTAGTGGGAAATCTTTCATCAAAAAAGAAAAATACCAAGCTTTTTTAGCTTGGTATTTCTTTTTCTAAACGATTATAGTATAATCGCAATCAGTCCACCTGAACCTTCATTTATGATTCTTTCCAATGTTTCCTTAAGTTTATATCTAGCATTTTCAGGCATTAATGACAGCTTCGCCTGAATTCCTTCTCGTACTATTGAACTTAAGTTACGACCAAATATATCAGAGTTCCAAATGGATAGTGGATCATCTTCAAAGTCCTGCATGAGATATCGAACAAGTTCTTCACTCTGTTTCTCTGTCCCAATAATCGGTGAAAATTCTGATTCAACATCAACTTTAATCATATGAATGGACGGTGCAACAGCTTTTAATCTCACTCCAAATCGTGACCCTTGGCGAATAATTTCCGGCTCATCCAAACTCATATCTCCTAAAGTTGGAGACGCAATTCCATAACCAGTTTGTTTTACCATTTTTAGCGCATCTGCAATTTGATCATATTCTCGTTTTGCATGGGAGAAATCTTGCATTAATTCAAGCAAATGATCTTTTCCGCGAATTTCTACCCCTACTATCTCTTTTAATACTTGATCATACAGTTCATCAGGAGCAAACAAATCAATTTCTGCAACCCCTTGCCCCATTTCAATCCCTGCTAGTCCTGCATCCTGTATAAATTCATATTCATTAAATTGTTGTACGACACGATCAACATCTCTTAGCCTTTTAATATCTTTGACAGTTTCCTTGACTGCTTCTTGATAATTTTCTCTTAGCCAATGATTTTCTGTTAGAACCATCACCCAGCTTGGTAGATTAACATTTACTTCTAGCACAGGGAATTCATAAAGTGCCTCCCTTAAGACATTTAATACATCCCCTTCTCTCATGCTTTCAACTGACATGGCTACAACTGGTATATCGTATTTTTCAGCAAGTGATGAGCGCAAGGCTTCCGTTTCAGGATGATGAGGCTTCGCTGAATTAACAACCATAATAAAAGGCTTTCCAACCTCTTTCAACTCAGCAATGACTCTTTCCTCTGCTTCAACATAATCCTGACGCGGGATTTCCCCAATTGAACCATCAGTTGTAATGACGACGCCAATAACAGAATGCTCTTGAATTACTTTACGTGTTCCGATTTCTGCTGCTTCGTGAAATGAGATAGGTTCTTCATACCATGGAGTATGAATCATACGTGGTCCATTCTCATCCTCATACCCCTTCGCACCTGGTACGGTATACCCAACACAGTCAACAAGGCGAATGTTGACATCCAATCCATCACCGACATGAACAGAAACCGCTTGGTTCGGAACAAATTTCGGCTCAGTTGTCATTATTGTTCTACCTGCTGCACTTTGAGGCAGTTCATCCTGAGCTCGATTACGGTCCGCTTCTGTAGCAATATTTGGTAAAACGACTAACTCCATAAATTTTTTTATGAATGTTGATTTTCCAGTTCGTACTGCACCTACTACACCTAAATAAATATCGCCGCCTGTTCTTTCAGCAATATCTTTAAAAATATCAACCTTTTCCAAGAGATTCCCTCCCCACATTAAGTTCCTGGGACATTACATCCTTAAAAAGTTTTGGACACTATATGTGTATGATGTTGTCCTATTCTCTTATGACTATAAATTGATGATTTATCAACTTTTTCTATCATTTTGGCCAAGTTAATCTATACCTTGATAGTGGTATCCCATTCATCTATTACAAGTCATGAGACAGATTCATATCAATTTAAAATGACCACAAAACCATAAAAATAAAACCCTTCCTTTACAATATATTTTGCAAAGAAAGGGTTATGACTATTTTGCTAAAAAAATAGGTTCATTTTTTTGGTTTATTGTATAGGGTAGAGAATACGCTGGTACAAATAAGGAATCATCCGTTAAAATATGTCGTATATCCTCTCCAGGTTTAACTTTTACATTTTTGTTGCGAAGTACATGATATAGGTCACTACTATAGTCTACAAAAATGTCTCCTTGTCCTGTAACGACAAAAGGAAGATTATTATTTGTATACGGGGATACAACAAACGGTTCCTCCTTGTAACCAATTTTTTTATAGTTTAGTGTATATACATTTTTAGATACTTCATTTTTATATGGAGGATACCCTTGAGCATTGATCCTCATATGTAATTCTCTTATTTTTTCCGCTATTCTTAAATCAAATATTTTAACTGTAGGGTTTGTTTCTACATCTATTAAAACATATTGAAAGATTCCACCATTTTCATAAGAATTCCCAGGAGAATCAGATAAGTATTGCGGAACTATTTTTTTATAGTCTATTGGATATTTTTCATATATTGGTGTACTTTGATCCCGAGTCTTGATAGGTAGAATCCCACCATTATCTTTTTGAAATTTATCTACTGCCGTTTGTACTGATTGTATTTGATCCTCATAAGGAATTTGATTTTCAGTTAATTTTTCTTGAGGGTATAGACAACCACTTAACATAGTAATAGAAATACATACTAGAAATAGGAGAGTCAATCTTTTCAACGTACTATTCCAATCCTTTCCACGGAAAATTCATCATTAACTTGTAGGTCCTGTAAATACGACATATACCATGATTAATCCGCCTATAATTAAACATAAATAAGCAATAATTGCTGTTATAGCTTTTAAAAATTTGAATTTAATCTTATACCTACTTAAATAAATGACAACCATCGCTACTGCCATTAAGCCCATTCCAGCAATAGACACCCACATTTTAAACATCGATTCAGACATATAATATCCACCTTTTTGTTCAACTAATCTTATGTATAATGACTGCGTTTACTATTAAAAATAAGCAAAGCAACTATATTATAACACAATCCCTTCTATGGTCTATCTATGTTTGACAAGCCATGTGACAAAATCTGAAAAATTTTTCAATGACATCATTTGATCAATATCGATTAGTAAATGAACTGAAAAATTTTAAGTATCTTCTATACTTCATGCTGTTTTCATATCGTTAGTTGCCTTTTGTATAAGTCCTACTGCAGGCTATTACGCCTAATAAAATGTTTAGTGTTCCTATCACGTTCACCATTCTTTTCTTAGTTGATCAAAGGACTCGGCGGTCTTCAACCTATTTTTTTCCAATTAATATCACCTCAAAAATGTATAAGAAAAAATATCTTATTGAACAATAAAAAAACCGAAGCAAGGGGCGTTAACCTCACTTCAGTAAGAAAAAAATAGACAAATACCCATTCCACAAGTTTAAAGCTTTTACTTCATGGCATTTTATGCAATTCAATACCTATTTGCATCGTCGAATGCCCATTCATTTGAAAAAGTAGGACAAAAAAAGTTACTCAATGTATCATTCAATATTTAATAAATTTGTTAAATCTTCCATCTCATTCGTTTTCAATCTTCCCATGAGATTATCAACTGCATCTTTTGGATGGTATTCATTAAAGAGAACTCGATATAATTCATCGGTTATCGGCATTCTAACAGCATATTTCTCTGATAATTGATGTGCTGCTTTTGTAGTTCTCACACCTTCAACGACCATTCCCATATTTTCTAGTACTTCTTCTAACTTCATTCCCTTACCAAGCATATTTCCTGCTCGCCAATTTCGTGAATGAACACTTGTACAAGTGACAATTAAATCACCTATCCCAGAAAGACCCAAAAACGTTAATGGGTTAGCACCCATTTTTGTACCAAGTCTTGCAATTTCCGCTAATCCTCTTGTTATTAATGCCGCCTTCGCATTATCCCCATAGCCAAGTCCATCAGATATACCTGCTGCCAAAGCAATGATGTTCTTTAATGCACCACCTATTTCAACACCAATAACATCTAGGTTGGTATAGACACGAAAATTTTGATTCATAAATAGGTCTTGTACACGTTTAGCTGCATCTTCATTATGAGAAGAAACTGTAACTGTTGTTGGATGTCTCAAGCTTACTTCCTCAGCGTGACTAGGTCCAGATAAAACAACAACAGCATTTAAAAGATCGTTAGGCATTTCTTCTTCAATCATTTCAGATATTCTAAGTAAAGTATCTGGCTCAATTCCCTTGCTGACATGAACAATTGTTAATTTAGATAATTGAAATTCACGTATTTTCCCTAAAACTTCTCGAATGGCCTTAGTTGGGACAGCCAAAATGATGACTTCGATATCTTCAAGGGCTTCTTGTAATGAAGAATAACCAATAATAGATTCAGATAATTGAATATTAGGTAAATATTTTTGATTAGTATGAAAACGATTAATTTCCTCGATTTGTTCTTGTTTATGTCCCCAAAGACGTACCTCATGCTCATTGTCTGCTAAAACCATTGCCAGAGCTGTTCCCCAGCTACCCGCTCCAATCACTGCAACCTTTTCCTTTTTATTAGACAACACGATCACCTGCTTTTTTATTTGAAGATAAGTATAAAATGACAAAACAGTTTTTACGATAGCCATCTTGTTTTTCTCATTTACTGTTTTTTCACAATTATTATTTCCTTCTACGTGGTATTAAACGAATCGGTGTACCTTCAAAGTCAAAGGCATCACGAATTCTATTTTCAAGAAAACGTTCATAGGAAAAATGCATTAATTCAGGCTCATTTACAAAAACAACAAAGGTCGGGGGTTTAACTGCCACTTGAGTTGAATAATATATTCTTAAGCGTCTTCCCTTATCAGTTGGAGTTGGATTCATTGCAACAGCATCCATTACTACTTCATTTAATATGCTTGATTGTACACGCATTGCATGATTTTCACTTACAGTTTTAATAATAGGGATTAAATTTTGTAAACGTTTCTTTGTTTTTGCTGATAGAAATACAATTGGTGCGTAACTTAAGAAAAGAAAATGTTCGCGAATATTTTCTTCAAACTTCTTCATCGTTTTTTCATCTTTCTCAACTGCATCCCATTTATTTACTACAATTACGATTGCTCTACCCGCTTCATGTGCATAACCAGCAATCTTCTTATCTTGCTCTCTTATTCCTTCTTCACCATTAATTACGACACAGACAACATCTGAACGCTCAATCGCTCTTAAGGCACGTAACACACTATATTTTTCAGTACTTTCATAAACCTTTCCTTTTTTCCTCATTCCAGCAGTATCAATGATGACATATTCTTGATCTTCAAAGGTGTAGGAGGAGTCAATTGCATCTCTTGTTGTCCCTTCAACATCACTTACAATTACTCTTTCTTCACCTAAGATCGCATTTACTAGCGAGGATTTCCCAACATTTGGGCGTCCAATAAAACTAAATTTAATCGTATCTTCTCCATATTCCGTTTCTTCCATTTTTGGAAAATGTTTTGCAACTTCATCTAAAAGATCTCCAAGACCAATCCCATGTGATCCAGAAATCGGAAATGGATCTCCGAAACCTAAAGAATAGAAATCATAAATTTGATCTCGCATTTCAGGATTATCAATTTTATTTACACCTAAAACAACAGGTTTTTTTGATTTGTATAAAATTTTAGCGACCATTTCGTCTGCTGAAGTAATCCCTTCACGACCACTAGTAATAAAAATAATCACATCAGCCTCATCAATTGCGATTTCAGCTTGTCCTCGTATTTGTTCGAGGAATGGTTCATCACCGATATCTATCCCTCCGGTATCAATGATATTAAAATCGTGAGTAAGCCATTCTGCCGAGCTATAAATACGGTCTCTTGTCACACCGGGAACATCTTCAACAATTGATATACGTTCACCGACAATACGATTAAAAATTGTCGATTTTCCTACATTCGGACGACCTACAATTGCGACAACTGGTTTTGTCACCTCAATCACCCTTTCATTTATAATTTCTTTCATTTCATTCATTTTTACTCTTTCAATTACTTGTTTTAGTATAATGTCTAACCTACATAGTTTATCAATAATATGTATGACAAGCAATCATTGAATGGAAGAAACTCAAATCTAATAAAATAAGCGGTTAAACATCTCATCCATATTATAGAGAGCCCAAAACTATTTTAACAATTTCGCCTTATTTTCCTTCAGGACATTATTTTTTAGTGTTATACTTGTTATCATTTTATTAATCATAAACCAAGATAAAAGGAAAAAAACAACTAAAGCGCAAATATCTAAACACGATCTATCACCTATAATATATGGAAATCCCCACTTTTTTAAAATTAAAGAATAGATTATTTCTCCATGTATAGTACCAGTGAATGCACACAAAATTTGCGAAGATAAAGAACGAGGATATAATAATTGAGCAAGTAAAAAAAGCACGAATCCAAATAAAAATTTCCTGTCCATAAAAATCCAAACTGGATCGTATAATTCTAATAATAAAAATCCAGAATAACCAATCATAATAATAAAAATAGCCAAAAACATATAGACTTTTTTCCAAAATTTCAGCTTACTAAAATAAAAATAACAGATAATAAGTAGAATAATGGATGACAATTGCATCGGAATGGAAAAAAGCGAAATGCTATATGGATATACGATTAATAATAATAATGATAGAAATGCAATTCTGAATCTTAATCGGTTTTGACGACTTAAGATAAATGTAGTATAAATCCAAACTGACCATAAAAAGAATAAAGAATAAAAACCATCCATCCCTTTAACCTCCTTTCATTTTCATTATAGGAAAATAAAAAAGGTTCTAACCATGAATAGTAATAATTTTTCAAGTTATCCTACTTTTTAGGAGGTGTTTAAAATATGGGAAGAGATAGACAAGAAAAAAAGTTAAAACAAAGTAGAAGAGTTGAATCAGATCGAGATCAGGCCCTTCATTATAATGGCTCAACTAAATTAGAGAGTGCCGAGGATGCCAGAAGGAATCAAAAAGGCTAACATAAAATGGCAAATTTTATGTTTTATCTTCATTAGAGTAGATCCGAATAGATAAGCATGAACAAACTTTTATACTGAAAAAGGCTATCCTTATATAACTGTGAGGATAGCCTTATATCTTATTTTATTTATTTAAATCTTTTAGTTTATCACCAATCACTTCACCTAATTGGAATCCTTTTGTTTCTTCGGGAAGTTCATAGTCCACAACTTCTACTTCACGTTCTTCTAGATCTTTAATACTTAAAGAGAGGCGACTATCTTGAGTATTTACATCTAATACTTTCACTTGAACCTCTTGACCTTCTTTTAGAACTTCATGTGGTGTATTAATATGCTTATGAGAAATTTGTGAGATATGAACTAAGCCTTCCACTCCAGGGAACACTTCAACAAATGCCCCAAATGAAACTAATCTCTTCACTTTACCCGTTAGTACTGTTCCTTTCGGAGCCTTTTCTTCAATGTCTGCCCAAGGTCCAGGCTGAGTTTCTTTTATAGACAGTGATATACGTTCATTATCGTGATCAACCGATAATACTTTCACTTTTACTAGTTGCCCTTCCTCAATTACATCAGAAGGTTTTTCTACATGTTCATGAGAAAGTTGAGAGATATGAACAAGTCCATCTACACCACCAATATCAACAAAAGCTCCAAAATCTGTAATTCTTTGTACTTTCCCTTCAAGAATTTGACCAGCTTGAATATGATGTAGAGCCTGTTTCTTTTTCACTAATTTTTCTGATTCAATAACTGCTCTATGTGAAAGGATAATACGGCTTTTGTCACGATCAAATTCTACGATTTTAAAAGTTAATTGTTTACCTTTATAATCGCTGAAATCCTCTACATAATGATCTTCAACTAATGAAGCAGGAACGAAACCACGGATACCAAGATCAACAACTAATCCGCCTTTAACTACATCACTGATGGTTGCTTCAAAAATTTCATTGTTTTCAAAACGACGTTGCATTTCTTGCCATGCTATTTCTGCATCTACTTTGCGTTTAGAAACAACTAATGCTTCTTCTTCAACCTTTGTTACAATTAGATCAAGGACATCCCCTTCTTTTACAACGTCAGATGCTTGTTCAACATGAAGACTAGACAGTTCACTGATTGGGATGATGCCATCTATTTTACTACCTTCAATGGCTACCAGCACTTGTTTTTCTTCAACCTTAGTAACCGTTCCTTTTACCCTATCATTCTCTAAAAAGGTCTTTACTTCCACTTGATTCATATCATCTGTCATATGTACTCCTCCTTAATCCAAATAACGATAAGCTTTGGCTAGTTGTCTTTCAAGTCATCATCTCTATCGATAAAACTAGAAATCATCCAATTAGCAACAATAGCTTTTTATACTTTCAAACAATTCAAAAATGATCCTTTATACTAACTTCTAACAAATACTACATTTTGTCAAGTAAAGTGACTCATTTGCGATGTTCATCGATCAATTTTTTTATTCGATTCATGATCACATCTGTGACTTCACCAGGATTTGCTTTGTTATCACGATATTCTTGTAGGTCTATCGGTTCCCCATACACCACTTTTAATTTGCTAAAAGGTTTATAAGGTCCAATAATTGCACAAGGAATAACAGCGGCATCCGTCCTTAATGCAAAAAAACCTGCACCGGCAAGACCTTTACCTAGTTCCCCAGTTTTACTGCGTGTACCTTCAGGAAAGAGTCCTAGAACTTGATCCTTTTTTAGAACATTTAGTCCTTTACGCAACGCTTCCCTATCACTCATACCTCTTTTTATAGGAATGACATTTAATTTTTCCATTAATGTTTTTAATAGTGGTTTTTGAAAAAGTTCTTCCTTTCCCATAAATACAACTGGTCTAGGTGCTGTAATACCAACTACTGGTGGATCCAGATTATCGATATGATTAGCACATAAGAGCACACCACCCTTTTCAGGAAAATGCTCTTTGCCAATAACCTGAATTCTATATAGCGGTTTAAAAATCCTCCATACAACCACTTTTGCAAATGAGTAAAAAGTCACTTTTATTCGATCCTTTCATTAGCAAAATTCATTATTTTATTTACAACATCTTGAATAGATAATGAAGTTGTATCAATCACTATAGCATCATCAGCCTTCTTTAACGGTGAAACTTCCCGTTCTGAATCTAACTTATCCCTTAATTCAATTTCTTTTTGTAACTGATTTAAATCAGATGGATAATTTTTCGCAAGATTTTCAGTATGCCTTCTTAAGGCACGTTCTTCTACGCTAGCAAGTAAAAAGATTTTTAATTCAGCGTTCGGGATTACATGAGTTCCAATATCCCGGCCATCCATGACCACTCCACCGTCTTTAGCAAACGCTTGTTGCCTTCTTACCATTTCCTCACGAACTAGACGGTGTTTAGATACTTCCGATACATTATTTGTGACCGAAGCTTCACGGATTTTTTTAGTTACATCCACTCCATCTAAATAGACTAGCTGACCTTCCATCCCTGGCTTTAGTTCAATCATAGTGACATTCAGCAAGTCTGCTAGTGCTGATTCATTATTTGGAGATATCTGATGATCTAGAGCCTTTAATGTTAAAGATCTATACATTGCTCCCGTATCTATATAGATATAAGATAGTCTTTCGGCAACAATTTTTGCAACCGTACTTTTGCCTGCAGCAGCAGGACCATCAATAGCAATACGAATTTTTTGATTCATTCAGCTTTCCACCCATTCTTTATAATAACCATGACAATCCACGTTAACCAAATACTCTAGTATGATGTACTTTTAGGTAGTTAACAGTTCACTTAATATTAACATATTATATAACAACTAAAAAAGACAGAATCTAATCTGCCTTAATGATGATTCTTCCATGTTTCTATTATAGGGGTTTCATTCATTTTATTAACCCCTTCATAAAAGGTGATCTTTTGATAATCTTGAAAAAAATGAAGTGAGTGCAGAACCCCTTGAATCAATAGTAATAATATAAAGTGAAAAATTATTAATTTTACCATCCATCTTTCTATTAATTTCATTTCATTCACTCCCAAAATAATATATTAATCATTATGGGAATAGAAGAAATTCTTTATTCATTTAAGAAACTTAAATGTTTTTTAATTAAAGCTGACTTCAAGTCTTAAGACCAAATTATAATAGTTAAATTTCACCTAAGAAAATGCTTTAAGTTAATAATCCTTTTTTTCGAAGCTCTAATTGTCTTTCAAAACAGAAGCGAAAAAGTGATTGGGTATCTTTCTCATCTAAATCAATGAATTCAATTGATGCAATGTTCTTGCCTGCATCTTCCCAATTTCTTATGAGTTTAATTGGTGTATTAATATACTGATAATCTCCGTTTTGCATTGGAAGTACGATGGTAGCATCACCCGTTTCTAATGGGTGCATCTGTATATTTTTTGGTAAAAGAACGGCACATCCTCCTGCACTTATATCCTCAGTAATTGTCGTAAATCTTTCTTTAGAATTTTGTAAATACAAGGATATATCAACCGCTGTTTCAACCCTTACGTACTGTCTACGTTGTACCTTCTTAAACTCCTCAACTGGTGGGATATGTAAAATAATCAAGGGGATATTTTTTTTAACTTTGCCTATAACTTTTGTACGAAAGAGATAAGTTCCATTATCTTCTGTAGAAAAAATACAATTTAAATGTAAATCATTCACAAGAAAAGCAGTACGATTAGTCGTTAAACTAATGGGATAATCGATATATAAATTATTATTTTCAATATCAGCAATTTTGCATTTATATTTATCAGGATTATTACTTTCCAAAGATTCAAGAGTTAAGTTCATTCCAATATTTAACATCGATTTGCAAATCCTTCCTTGACATAAGAATATGGTCTTAAGTATATTATGCCATTTAATGACAGACTTTTCTAGATATTCACCAAAAGAAAATGAGGAAAGCTAAATTGCTTTCCTCATAATACATTGTGATATACAGGTTCAGCGTTTTGCAGTTTTTCTACATTTTCTTCTTTTCCATCGTTTGCATTTATAAAGATCCGGTACGTATCCTTACCTAGTGTACCTAAGAATTCATAGCAAAGCACTTCTTTTCCTAGTTCATTACTGATTATAGCCAATCTATCCTCCATTACCTTTAAGTTAGGATTAATAGAGCCTTTTGCCTCTGCCATTGTTAGCTTAGGCTTAGGAATTTTTCGATCCTCAGTATTTTTCATATAATCTTGAGCAGTAAAACCAATTATTTGTCCATTATCTAAAGCAACCTTTAACTTGATTGTTTCTGGATAGATTCGAACGCCTTCTTCATTTACTACAAAGGAAAAAACACCTATATGATCATATTGTGTACTCTCAAAAACCTCCATATGATCAAACTTATTATTTTTCAAAAATTTAGACGCAGCCTGAATTCCATCATTTAAACTTAAATTTTGCTTTGTAATGTCTCGCCTTTCAATAAAATATATCGGATGTCCGCCTTTTTTAGTCATATCCATATTGCCCTCATTACCATTCTTATCTGCTAAGGTTACACTATAGAAACTAAAATTAGCACCTTTTCCATTTTCGGTTACCTTTACCTTGGAAGGATTTTTTATGTTTGTAAACTTCTTTGCTATTTGAATTGCTTCATCTTTAGTAATCGATTTACCTTTTACGTCCCTAAAATTATTGTTATTTTTTTGAAAGCTTACTAAAGAAGGATCATTTGTATTCGATTCATCGTATCCCTTAACTGTTTTTTCTACCGTTTTAAATCCATCGATAATCGTATTATCTGCACCTTCCTTGCCAGTAGCTAGTGCCATTTCAACATCCATCCAACGTAAGTTGTTTTTTAGTACTAAGTGTTGTACTTTTCTAAGTTCCCCTTGAATATTAGCACTTTGTGAATATAATCTTTTAAGTGTCCCATATTCTTCATTAGATAGTGGTTCCTTATCAAGATCTCTAACTGCTGTCCGATAACTAAAATTTCCGATATTCGATAAAAATTCCTCTGTTTTATTAAATGGTAATAAAGTAAGAGGCAATTGACCTACATTACTATGTGCCTCCGAAGTAAGTCTCCATACATCTGCAAGGGCAGGTGAAAGAGACTTTCTTGAATTCATGGCTAACGTAGTACCAATTTGGTCATGTAACTGATCCATTTGATAAGCTAAATCATGAAATGCTCGTTGATAATTATTTTCAGCGTTTATTAAGATTGCATTTTTTTCTCGGTGTTCTTGGTACCCCCATACACCAGTTCCAATGACACCAAGTGATAATACAGCTATAATAATTCCTCTAATCATTCAAATCACCCCTTACATACAAAATATATGTTTGCCAATTTGCTTGATTTGTGGTCTCGACCAAATCCATTTACTTGTTGCTGTAACAGGATTAAAGTAATATAAAGCATTTCCTGTTGGATCCCATCCATTAATCGCATCAATCACAGCTTTTTTTGCCGTTTCATTTGGTGTTAACCAAATTTGTCCATCTGCTACTGCTGTAAATGCACCTGGTTCAAAGATTACACCTGAAATTGTATTTGGAAATGAAGAGCTCTCCACTCTATTTAATATGACAGCAGCTACTGCCACCTGACCTTCATATGGTTCTCCTCTTGACTCTCCATACACTGCATTAGCTAATAATTGAATGTCATTTTGAGAGTAGCCATTTGGTACATTGGTCGCGGTAACATTAGAAGTGCCTGATGGTTTTTTTGTTGTAGTAGTTTTTTTATTAGACGTAGATGATTTAGGCTTAATTTGTTTATTAATATCAACGCCACCATAATAGGTAAACTCATTCCCCTTTTTAATTTGATCTTTAACAAAGGCTGCATTATAATTCGATGCTTTAACCAATTTTGCTTTTGTTGTTGGTCCAGCTAATCCATCAATATCTAAGCCAAAATCCTTTTGAAAATTTCGTAATGCCCAATACGTTCCCCACCCAAAAACACCATCAATTTTACCTGTATAAAATCCGATATTCTGCAATCTTGCTTGCAATTCTATAACATCGTCTCCAACTGCACCCCTTTGGATCACTTGATTTGTAAACGCCTTAATTGGCTGTTTTGAACTTAAAATTGTCAATGTTACAAGACAGAATAAAAGTACGAAAACAACTTTTACAAAAATGTTGTTCCTCATTGCGTTTTACCCCTCCAAAAATTGTTTTAGAATTATGGCTAGTTTTTGTTTCCAAAGGAATTTTATACAAAAAAGTAATAGTATCCTGTCATTTGCTGAATTTAGGCAAAAAAAAACAACCGGACACAGATCATCCAATTGTATCTATAGCCGATTGATTATTTTCTGTCGTATTCATTTCATGATGCTTTTTAGATAAGGCATGTGCTTGCTTTACCTTTTTTAAACCTAGCCACCATAGAAAGAGCATAAACGGAATAATATAATATATCCATTTTGTCTTTGACAATAAAATATAATCATAAAATCCATGAAGTAGTAAAGGGATTGTGAAAGAATAAATTAATGCTTGCTTCATCTTACGATCAAGTGAGAATTTGGCCTTACCTAAGTAATAGCCCATAATTACCCCAAATAATGCATGACTTGAAACTGGTAGTAATGCTCTTCCAAAAGCAGTTCCGACACCATCAGCAATTAAATATAAAATATTTTCAACGGTTGCGAATCCTAAAGAAACACTAGCACCATAAACAATTCCATCATAAGGCTCACTAAAATCCCCATGCTGATAAACGACAAAAAAGAGGATAAACCATTTAAAAAATTCCTCTAATAATGCTATATTTATAAAAGCGTTAAAAATATTACCTTGTAAAATTTGCTCAATATCCAAAACATGCTGAATAAACATGATTGGAAACGTAAGAAATGCACCAAATAAAAAGGCCTTAAATACTAGTAGTACAGGCTCTAATTCATATTGATCTTTTAAATAAAAATAACTTAAAAGTGCTAAACCTGGTGCAATTCCTGCTGATAATATTACCAGCATTTTTCTGCCTCATTTCTTTTTCATTTTCTTAATCGTATCATGTATACTATAGAAAGAAAATAACCTTTTCAAAATTTGGAAAAGTATTGCTTTATTTGGGGGAATTTTTATGAAAAAAAATATATTGGTCATTCACACTGGTGGAACCATTTCTATGTATGAGGATGGGGAAACTGGTGCAGTTAAGCCCGGCGAAGAAAATCCTTTATCAGCTCAAACAAAAGGACTTTCTAATCTTGCTAATTTAATTGTAAAAGAGCCATTTAATTTACCTTCACCACATATTACAATGACAGAAATGCTAAAATTAAAGGAATTAATCATAAATGAAACAAAAGAAAATACTATTGATGGGGTTGTCATTACTCATGGAACAGACACTTTAGAGGAAACTGCTTATTTTCTTGACCTTACCACTGGACTTGAGCTCCCTATAGTAGTAACTGGGGCAATGAGGTCTAGTAATGAAATCGGTTCTGATGGATTATATAATTTAATTACGTCTATAAGAGTTGCTGCCTGTGAAGAAGCAAAAGGTAAAGGTGTACTAGTTGTTTTAAATGATGAAATCCATACCGCAAAAAACGTTACAAAAACACATACAAGTAATTTATCAACATTTCAAAGTCCACAGTTCGGACCAATTGGAATCATATCAAAGCCAGGTATATTTTTCCACAATGCACCGACACATAAGGAATATTATCCTATCGATAGCATTACAAAAAATGTAGCATTACTCAAAGCACATGCCGGAATGGACTCATTATTATTTAAAGCTATTTTAGATTTAAACTATGATGGTCTTGTAATTGAAGCATTAGGACAAGGGAATTTGCCGCCAGCAACTGTAGAAGGAATTAAGTTACTCATTGAAGCAAATATCCCGACAATCATTGTCTCAAGATGTTTTAATGGCATCGCACAGGATATTTATGGCTATGAAGGTGGAGGAAAACAGCTAAAGGAGTTAGGTGCGATCTTTTCTAACGGTTTAAATGGGCAAAAAGCTAGAATTAAACTTCTTATTGCCCTTTCACAAACAAATAATATGAAAGAAATCGAAGAAATGTTTCATAACATATAAAAATAGAAGCAGTCCTACAAGTACTAGGTTGTACTTGCTATGACTGCTTCTATTTTTTGAAGTCAATAAGATTACAGTTTTCAACGAAACATCATATAGGGCAATACCGAGTGGAATAAGGAAAAAAAGTCTTTTTTCTATTCTATCTCCCCCACCCTACCTCTAGTAAGAGATATTTTATTGTTTTTTTTCTTTTAAATAATTGGCGATTAACTCACCATGAAATCGTCCGTTTTCAATAAAGATTTCATTTGCATTATTCCCGGCAGCAAGCACACCTGCGATAAAAATCCCTTCCACATTTGTTTCCATTGTATCCTGATTAAATTCAGGCTTACCTGTCTCAGAATCAATCCTTACTCCCATCTCTTTTATAAAATGATGGTCAGGGTGGTAGCCAATCATTGCAAATACATAATCATTACTAATTTCCTTTATTTCCTCGTTCACTACATATCTCACAGTACCCTCAGTAATTGCTAAAGGCTCTGCATTAAATTCCATTTTTATTTGACCGTTTCGGATTAGTGAATCAAATTCTGGTAATATCCAAGGTTTTACACTTTTGGAATACTCCTTCCTTCTATATAATACCGTCACATTCGCACCAGCTTTATGTAATTCAATTGCAGCATCAACAGCTGAATTTTTCCCGCCAATTACCATGACATCCATATCGAAATATGGATGAGCCTCCTTAAAATAATGAAAAACATGTGGGAGAGTTTCTCCAGGAATATTTAATTGGTTTGGATGATCATAATAGCCCGTTGCGATGATTACATACTGTGCATGATATTCGTTCTTTGATGTATGAACTTCAAAACTGCCATCTTTCATTTTCTGTACACTTTTGACTGTTTCAAACCTATTAATCCGTAGATTTTTTCTTTTTACGACTTCACGATAATAAACTAATGCATGATTTCTTCTCGGTTTTAAATTTTCGTTTATAAATGGAACCCCACCAATTTCAAGCTTTTCACTAGAGCTGAAGAAAGTCTGATGGGTCGGATAATTGTAAATAGCATTGACAATATTTCCTTTTTCGATTACTAATGGATTCATTCCGATTTCTTGTAAAGCAATTGCAGCTGAAAGTCCACATGGGCCTCCTCCAACAATAATACAATTCTCAAACTGCATGTTTTGGTCACCTCTTATACACTATTTTGTTCATGAAAGAACAAAATGTTCCATATTCACTTTTTATATTATTACTAAACAGTACCGAACTGTTAATTAAAATCAAAAAATCTCCCATCCATAATGATAGGAGATTTTCTATTTTCATGCAATGATTTAAAATGATATGGAAAAGTCCATGTATAATTCGTTTAAATCCAACCTCTAAAGCGAGAAGCTTCTGCAGATTTTCTAACACCAACCATATATGCAGCTAGTCTCATATCGACTCTTCTCGTCTCAGCAGTATTGTAAACATTTTCAAATGACTGCACTAAGACTTTTTCAAGTTTCTCATCTATTTCTTCCTCTGTCCAATAGTATCCTTGATTATTCTGTACCCACTCAAAATACGAAACGGTTACACCACCAGCAGAGGCTAAAACATCAGGTACTAATAAAATACCACGATCAGTAAGTATTTGTGTGGCTTCTAATGTAGTTGGTCCATTAGCAGCTTCTACAACAATTTGTGCACGAATATTATGTGCATTTTCTTCTGTTATTTGATTTTCAATAGCAGCTGGGACTAAAATATCACAATCTAATTCTAGTAATTCTTTATTTGAAATGGTATTGTCAAAAAGCTTTGTTACTGTACCAAAGCTATCACGACGGTCAAGTAAGTAGTCAATATCTAAACCATTAGGATCATAAAGAGCACCATATGCATCTGAGATTCCGATGACTTTTGCTCCTGCATCATGCATGAACTTCGATAGGAAGCTTCCTGCATTTCCGAATCCCTGTACAACAACACGAGCACCTTCTAAATTAATACCGCGTTTTTTTGCTGCTTCGCGAATACAGATGGTTACTCCTTTAGCTGTAGCAGTTTCACGACCGTGAGATCCACCTAATACTAATGGTTTACCAGTAATAAAACCTGGTGAATTAAATTCATCGATTCTGCTATACTCGTCCATCATCCATGCCATAATTTGAGAGTTTGTGAAAACATCCGGAGCAGGAATATCCTTTGTTGGTCCTACGATTTGGCTAATTGCTCGAACATATCCACGACTTAATGCCTCAAGTTCACGAAATGACATTTCACGAGGGTCGCAAATGATTCCTCCTTTACCGCCACCATACGGTAAGTTAACAATTCCACATTTTAATGTCATCCAAATTGATAACGCTTTTACTTCTTTTTCAGAAACATTCGGATGGAAACGTATCCCACCTTTTGTTGGACCCACAGCATCATTGTGTTGGGCACGATACCCCGTAAAGATTTTTACAGAGCCATCATCCATTCGAACAGGTATTTTTACTGTTAGCATACGGATTGGTTCTTTTAGAAGCTCATATACTTCTTCAGGGTACCCTAGTTTTTCTAGTGCCTTATGAATTACTGTTTGTGTTGATTTTAAAACATCATGCTTTTCGTCAAATGCTTGATTATCTGCACCCAAATCGGCTGCCATTGTTGCAAACCTCCTAAAAATCACTCGTTGATGTGTATCATCCTTTCAGACATAGTATACACTTTTACTGCATTTATGCAAGACTTAAAATTATACTTTTTAAATTTTTGCAAACGCTATCAAACTATATTTAGATTTGCTTAGTAAAACTGACAAAAAATAGGGCAATAGAAAAAATTCTCATCGCCCCATTTAGGTTGTTATTGGTTGAAATAACTTAAAAGTACCGGTAAAGCATTATTTTCAATAATCACCATTCCATATTCCTCTACCATTTCTATAGACATAGTTGATTCAATTCCATACTCTTCACAAAGTACATTTACTGCCTTAGTATTTGGTATCTTAAGATAATATTGATCTTCGAAAACCATTAATTTACTATTCAAACGTATTTGCAAATTTTCAAAGCATTGTGCTAGTTGAATAACATCTTCAATTGATTCAAAGCAAAAAACACTATCTGGAATAAATGTTGGAATTAAATGATTCGTTGATTGCTCTTCATTCATTGATTTCTCATCCATAGTTAATATTAAAACAATTTCCATTGAACTTAGTGAGAATATTTCAATTGAGATCGTATCGGTAATTTCACACTGATATTCTTTTTTTGCAATTTCAACCATCTCATCAAAAAGGTCATACCATATAAATGATTCAAACTCATCTGTTAAAAATCCTTTATCAGATAACTCTTCAAATGTAATCGAGTATTTTATTTTATTTCGTGATAATCGTTCTAATTTCATTTATTTCCGCCCCCTGATATGGCTTCTATGACCATACTATGTAAAAATGGGGAGAAAGTTCATTTTAAAGTAATGATATGGGCTTCAGGTTTGGCACCAAGTCTTAAAGGAAATAATGATGTTCCGTAACCATTGCTTACTAATTGAATGGTATCTGAGTATTTATACACCCCACCTTTTTTATAAGGTGTATAACCTAAAATACGGATCTGGCCACCATGCGTATGTCCACTAAGAATAAATGAGATTGTATCAAAATCAAACATTTTTTGAGTAATATCTGGGTTATGACTCAATAAAATTTGAAAGCATGGTTCACTAATTTTTTCCATTGCTTTATGTAAATCATCCTGCTCTTGTGAGATATCATCAATTCCAATAATCGCAATTTTTTCTCCTGCTTTTGATTGGAGAAAATCAACATCATTCCTCAGCATTTTCACATCATATTTCTTAAAAATACGAAATAATTTAGTTTCATCAATTTCATAATCATTATTTCCCCAAATAAAATAAATTGGACCAAGCATTTTTAATTTGCGAAGATTTTCATCGATTCTTGTCAGTGGAACACCTTGTTCAGCTAAGTCACCACCAATTATTACAAAATCAACCTTCCCTAATGACTGCTTAATGATAGATGAATGAATATTACGCCGGTGTATATCAGAAATGAAAAACAGTCTAAGCTTCTTAAAAGATTTTGGAAAATTATTAAATCCAAATGTATGATATTGAATATTATTCTGAAAAGCTTCTGTCACCATATAAGCTACTAGTAATACTCCAGCAATTATTACCATCATAAAAATTAACCAATAAATCATGTTTTCCTCCAATAATTTGGATCAATTACTAATAAATCATACCATAAATGTTGGTAATCGACACAATTGCAAGCAATTTTTCCACTTATCCTATTAACTCATCTTTTTAATTAGAGCTGCGGCAAAAAATGAAAGGCAGTTGACCATTTAAGATCAACTGCCTCTTTTATTTAATCTTCAGTAATATTTAAGATTCTAAATCCTGCATCTTCTAAACTATCCGTAAACTTTTTAATATTATCTCGTTTTTCTATTTTTAAAATAATTCTTCTTACCAATTTATCTGTTTCATCAAACGTTACTAAAGAGATTACTGATTCATGATACTGCTGTATAATATTAGCTAATCTTGCAATTCTACCTTCTACTTCCACTGAACTAAATGCGATCCGAATCCCTGGACGTTTAATTCCAAAGGCACTTTGGAATTGTTCGATTACATCAAATCTAGTTACAACTCCTAGAAATTTTCTATTCTCATCTACTACCGCGAATAAAGGAAAATCCTTTAATTCAACTAATGTATTTTCAAAAATTTCATTACCCTGGAAAAAGATTTCCTGATGGGTTGCAATTTCCTTTACCTTTACTGTTTTTAGATACTCTTCTTTATTGAGCTCTGAATTAAAATAATTCCTATATATATGATAATGCGTAATCATACCTACATATTCATCCCCATTTAAGACAGGCAAACCATCAACTTGCTTTTTTCTTAGTACTTCCAATGCTTCTTCAATTGAATCTTCAGCATGAACATAAAAGCATTGAGATTTTGGAATCATAATATTTTTTGCGAACATCACTTTCACCTCATAAGATAGATTTCACCATGAATATATATTCTACAAACAATGAAATATTCCCTTTATGTAGATTCGCTTTTTTGCTTAAATATACATTTTATTTTATTGTCTTTATTTTAATGACATGTAGGACAAATCTTTCCCATAAAATTAAATGATGACAAATAGAAGGAGGGAAGAAGATGCATTCATTTTATAAAAGTTACAAACCTTATATTAGTCCATTTGATCCATGTCCACCGATAAAGGTAAAAACCTATTCAACACCACCCAATTTATATATGGGCTTTCAACCACCAAATTTACCACAATTCCCACCATTAGAAGCATTAAGAAAAGGAACACTTTGGCAACCATTATATGATCCTTACTATAGTCCTTATGAACGAGCAAAGGAGCGAACCGAGTGATGAATCAAGTACCTCCTGAATATTATCAAAAACTTGAGGAACTTCAGGCTATTGATTTTGTAATAGTTGAATTGACATTGTATTTGGACACTCATCCAAAAGACCAGGATGCTGTTCAACAATACAACCAATTTGTACATCACAGAAAGAAACTAAAAAAGGAGTTTGAAAAGCTGTTTGGACCGCTGACTAACTTTGGTTATAGTTATTCTGATTATCCATGGAATTGGAAGGATGCACCTTGGCCATGGCAAGTTTAAATAGACTAATAATAAATACAAAGGAGTGAATATCATTCATGTGGGTTTATGAGAAAAAGCTCCAGTACCCAGTTAAAGTTGGTCAATGTAACCCAATGCTTGCAAAATTCTTAATTGAGCAATACGGCGGTGCGGATGGAGAACTTGCTGCAGCACTTCGTTATTTAAACCAAAGATATACAATCCCAGATAAAGTTATAGGGCTACTAACAGATATTGGAACTGAGGAATTTGCTCATCTTGAAATGATTGCAACGATGGTGTACAAATTAACAAAGGATGCAACACCTGATCAAATGAAAGCAGCAGGTTTGGGTGCACATTATGCAGACCATGATAAAGCTCTTTATTATGAAAATGCTGCAGGAGTACCTTGGACAGCTGCACATATCCAAGCTAAAGGCGATCCAATTGCTGATTTATACGAAGATATTGCTGCGGAAGAAAAAGCTCGGGCGACTTATCAATGGATAATTAATATGAGTGATGACCCTGATATTAATGATACTTTAAGGTTTTTAAGGGAACGTGAAGTAGTTCATTCTCAGCGATTCCGTGAGGCAGTTGAAATATTAAAAGAAGAAAGAGGAAAGAAAAAAATATTTTAAATATTTCATGTTCCTCTATTTACTTTCATGGTATAAATTTATATTAAACTTTGCTTTCATGATTTCAAAAACTATATATCTAGAAGCCCAAGCATCATTTTTCCATAAATCTTTACTACGATCAACAATTTCACATCTTAATTCATGATACTCTTTTTCAGCTTTTTCTTTTTTTTCATAAAGCACCTTTGTCGCACCGAATAATCCTATAGCAAGAAAAATAAATAGCAAATGTGTATTGTCTCCCACCAGAATAGAAAAGATCTCTGAAAATGTATACGAATATGGTTCAATAATACGATAATATAAAAAATAAAGACATCCAAAACTGTAAAATACGCTAATTGTTAAAAGCAATATATGTTGCTGCTTTAAACGATCAAATTTTATTTTCCTGTTGACAAGATTTTGCAGCATTTGTTTTGTAGCTTGGTCAGTTTGCTTAAGTGATAAAATAGTAGATTCCATTGCAACTCCCCCTTTCAAATTCATTGTATGAACCAGTCCAAATAGGTATACCAAAAATAGATGTTCACTTAATTTTTAATTGAGGGGTAAGTCACCAATGACATATTTTTAGGGTGATCGGATTGAGACTACCTTTCACCCTAATACACTATAAACTTATTATGGAAGATGAATTTCCAACACTTGGCCAACAATGATGCCATCATTCGATAGATCATTCCATTGTTTTATACGATCTATTCCTGATTTGGAATGATAGTATTTTAACGCTATGCTATACAATGTTTCATTTGGCTGAACAGTGTGAAAAATAATTTTTTGGTCTTCCTTATTTGTCTGAGAATTGGTTTCCATATCTATTTTCTCGGCGACAGAATCATTTTGGGTCTCTTGTTCACCACTATTTTTATTTTCATTTGAGCCACTGTTATTATATGTACTAGGTTGCTTTGCCTGTTTTTTTCCCGGTGACACAAACTCATAAGGAACCTCTTCCCCAGCCATTTTCGCACCTAAATCAAGAAAAAATGATTTTTTTAATATAAATGTATATAAGGAAAAACTAATAATTGGTAATAAAATAAAAAAAGTTAACAGTACTCTTAATAATGGGAAAGTCATTTTCCTTTTTTTCTTTTTTCTTTTTTTAGTTCTTGAACCGTGTAGTTCACTTCTAGTAGGTAGACGATGCACCTCTTCATTTTCTTCTATATTCGTCTCATCCATCTTTATCTTTTCAATTTTCTTTCGATGGATCTCAATTGGATCTTTATATGGATCCGTCCTCATTTTTCATCACTTCCACTGCACTTTACTTAATTGTCTTGTTATTATATTTGATACTTAAACCAAGCAAAAAATCAACAATAAAATGCATGACGATTGTTGTCACAACATTATGGTCAGAAAACTCGTAAACCAGGCCCATCCAAAAACTTAGAACTACGATGTTTACGATCAAAAACCAATGTCCCCAGTACCGAATATGTGCAATTGCAAAAACGATACTAGCAATAACGATTCCGAAATTCGTTTGAATGACTCCTCTAAATAGGAGCTCTTCACTTAATGCAATTACTGCTGCTAAAAAAAGAATCTCAAGGAATGAGCGGTCTTTAAATATTTTTTCATTTACCCCACCATCGTCATAATAATGTTGAGGTAGAACTCTCATCAAAATTAGATCTAATATAACGATGATAATCCCACTGACAACTCCCAATGATAGGATAGATGAATTTACTTTAAATAAATGAAGAAACGATCGATAATCATTAAATAAAAAAATAGACAAAATGATAGAAATTATTAAGATTATTACTTGTGTAATATATAAATGGAAAGTTAGTTCCCGTTTCGACAGCTGCTTTATTATATCTGATTGTTTGTTTTTTCTCATTATTTTTCGCCTCTCAGCAATAAATGACCTAGCATGGACTGCCAAGTTTTCTGTTGCTCCTCATTAATTGACTCTACTATTTCCATTTCAAAATCTTCCATCTGTACGCCACAATTATCACAACAGTTGTGAATCAGAAAGGTTTGAGTTTCATTAAAATACTCTAATATATCTTTTCGACGGCATGAGGTTGATTTTAACCATTTTATCATATCCATCAGTTTTAATTGTTTATATTGAATCCTACTATCTCGGATTTTTTTCACTTTGTTAATTAATACAGACTTTTCCTCTGATAACTTACTATAATAGATTAAAAAACGATGCTGTATTTCAGATAAGTTAAGAAGATCCACATGCTTTTTTCTTTCATCAGATAGATTATAAAACTGTTCTATTTGAGAATCAGTTGGCAGTTCTTGATCGAACATTTGTAATGGTAATAATTCATCCCCTGGAGCATATAAAAGAATGGCTATGCTCTGTTCTCCATCTCTACCTGCACGACCAATCTCCTGTAAATAAGACTCGATTTGATAGGGCATATGAAAATGAATAACAAAGCGAATATTATCTTTATTTACCCCCATGCCAAATGCACTTGTTGCACAAATTATCTGTATCTGATCATGTAAAAATTGTTGCTGTATCAGTATTCTTTGCTCTTGATCCATTCCTGCATGATAAGCTGCTATATTACCTATGCCCTCATTGCGAAGCAATTGAGCAATTTCTTCCGCTAGACGCTTACTTGAAAAATAGATAATGCCAGGCTTTTGTAGATGTTTAACCAAATATAAAAGTTTTGTAACCTTCATTTGATGGTTCCTAACTTTATCCACAGTTAATGAAATATTCGGGCGATCCACAGAGAATATTAATTGATTTACTCTTTTTAATCGCAAATATTTAATTATATCTTCACGTACTTCTTCTGTGGCTGTAGCAGTTAAAGCTAATGTAACCGGATTCCCAAGTAATGCTCGTACCTCATGTAAATTTAAATAATCTGGTCTAAAATCATGACCCCATTGTGAAATACAATGTGCTTCATCTACTACAAATAGAGAGATATTCAATTTCTTAATCTTTTCTAATACAAATTCATTTGTCAGCATTTCGGGTGAAATATAAATAAAACGATATAAATGTAATGTATTTAGTAATTTTTTTCGTTCTTGAAATGTAAGAAATGAATTCAATGCAATTACCTTTTTTTCTCCCATCATCCGAAATTGATCTACTTGATCCTGCATTAAGGACAATAATGGAGAGACGATTAAAACAGCACCTGTCATTAAATAACCCGGCAACTGATAACAAAGAGATTTTCCGGTACCTGTTGGCAATAATGCCAATGTATCCTTGCCGTTTAAAACCGAAGAAATGACATCCTCCTGCCCCGTACGAAACGAAGAAAAACCAAAATGATTATATAATTCATCAGTTAAGTTCATTGCCATTCCCCTTGTTTTTTGCTAATGCTAATCGAATTTGAAAATATGATACCTCTTGTATTACTTCTTTAATCGGCTTTAACTTTTTTTGCCCTACGATTGCCGCTGTTTGAATAATTTCAGTTTCTAATTCCTTTGATAAATATGGTGAAACATCCAAATCTACTTGATTTAGCAAAATTTCAATTACATGGTCTTCAATTGTATTCGTTTTAAGTTTACGTAATGTCGCTATTTCTTGAATCGAATGCCCGTTTTTTAATAATAAATAGGTTTCTTTCGTAGAATTTGTTAGAGGAACGGATTGATGGCTGTCTTTTATAAGCGAAAATAATAGCGGATATTCCGAATTATTCTGCAAAATTGTACCGAGCATAAAATGCAGTAAATGGATAAAACGATACCAATATTCCGTATACTCCATTCCGAAATATTCAGCGGATTGCTCTATCGTTAAGCCGACCTGTTGATTACCTGTCAAACGAATGAGGAATAATTCCGTTTTTTCCGGAGGTTCCTGTTTAAAAATGGAAGATAACTCATGAAATAATTTTATACTTATCTCTTGTTTTGAAAAATGTGATTGCTTAAAAAAGGATTTAATCCATCTTTGTGTATCTGGATCCCTGACAATTGGATAGTATTTTTGTATATCATGAATGAAATTTGAAAGAACCTGAACAAATAATGTCAACCGTCTCCAGAAAATGATTCCTACATCTTGGTATTTCAATCCGTTTAAGTATGAAGGAAATGTATCTTTTTCAAAAAAAACAGCTAATTCCTTACAACCTTTTTCAGAAAGGACGAACTTTAGTTCGTCTTGTTGAGCAATCAATCCATTTTGATATAGGTCATGGATGATCTCATCAAATACATTCCGTTGTAGATTGGGAAAGGTTTGAAAAAAAATACCTAAATTAAATAAGTGAGCATCCTGAATCGTCTGAGATGACTTCTTACCTTTAAGTAAATGGTAAATGGAATAAACTGTACGTACTCCTTCTATTCTTTGTAATTGAACTAATACAATAGCTTGTAAAAACGTCATTATGTTTTTACCTCTTTGTCTTTTTATGTCTAATTTTATCATGAATGATAAAGCTGTTGTTGATTATTTTTATGAACAAATTAAGAAACAGAAACTATCTATTGAAAAGTTGCTAGATGAGTTTTATTATTAGGATTGTATGAATAATAATGTTTCACAATTATATAGCTCCCAGATCAATGGGTATAGATAGATATTAGGAGGTCTTTTTTCATGCCAAAATATACAATAGTTGACCAGGATACATGTATTGCCTGCGGTGCCTGTGGCGCTGCTGCACCAGATATATATGATTATGATGATGAAGGAATTGCCTATGTGATTCTAGACAATAATAAAGGTGAAGTAGAGGTCCCTGAAATTTTAGAGGATGATCTTATTGATGCTTTCGAAGGATGTCCTACAGATTCAATCAAAATGGCTGATGAACCGTTTGATGGTGACCCACTTAAATTTGAATAATAATAAAAAAGCAAGTGCCAATGCACTTGCTTTACGTATTTTTAAGGATGGTTTGTTTATTAATCCAATTTTGCATTTTTGAAAACAATAGCATAAATATAATAGCTACTAAAATACCTTTTATGAAATTAAACGGAAGAACTCCAGCAAGAATATATTCTTTTACATTAGGTACTTGGAAATTCATTAAAGCTAGATATGCAGGTAGGATGACAAAATAATTTAATATACTCATCATTACTGCCATTGAAATCGTACCGACAAACAAAGCTAAAGTCATACCTTTTTTCGTTTTCATTCGTTGGTATATATAATAAGTTGGAAGTACAAATAAAAGACCTGCAAAAAGATTAGCAATATGACCAATTGGAATCCCTGTTTCACTACCTGTCGTAAGGAAATCCAATAAATTTTTTATAAGTTCCACTAATAAGGCTCCGATAGGTCCGAAGATTAGTGCGGCGATCAATGCAGGTATATCGCTAAAATCTACGGTTAAATAATTCGGAAATGGCGGAATGGGAATTTTTATTAACATGATGACATACGCTAAACTACTTAATACCGCAATACTTACAAATGATTTTAAACCTAATTTTTTCATACTTTCTCTCTCCTTATGAGATCCATCTCTTGTCAGAAGAAAGTTGCCTATTTTTGAGCATAAATAAACCCTCAAGGAAAGAACCTTGAGGGAGAAAAAGGCATGCTCAATAAGCGTTCAAAACCTGCATTTTTTGAACGCTAAGAGACTGTCTATCGAAGGGTTACCCTATTAATAGACTGCTCTAGGCACCTCCATCTTCTCCCATCCAGACTGTACTGTCGGCTTTGGAATCACACCAAATCCTGCCTTATTATTCTAAAGGCTCGCGGGCTAAAAGCATTTATGAGCTTTATTACCGCCGGTCGGGATTTTCACCCTGCCCCGAAGATGAATCGTATTTTTTTTACATTTTAAATTATATCCCATCACGATACAATAGGGAAGTAAAATGATTCTAAAAAGTTTTTTTATAGGCTCCTTTTCTCATCGTTGCTATTTAAGTAAAGTTATAACAAGAAATATCAACTGATGATCGCTAACGTTGAAAAAGCTGCATCACCATAGGAACCTCTAGAATTCTTTAATGCGAGTAAAATCCGACAAATGTGCATTTACAAAAGCAATAAACTATACGAAAACAGCCTTTTTATCATTAAGATGTATTGCTTTTCGATTATTATGTATGCTTAATGACGATTTTTTGCTTAGTATGAATTAAATCCTTGTTAGAAATATTATTCCATGACAGTAATTGATCAATTGTTACATCAAATTTCCTAGATATTTTACTTAATGTATCCCCTGATTGAACGATATACATTTCCTCTTTATCATTGTTAGATGATAAGAAGTTATCTACATATATTGGTTGACCTTTTTCTATCGATTGATTACCAATAATCTCAGCTAAAAAATGTGTAATAATGACCTTTCGATCAGCGATCGGTTTTGCAGTCAGATTTAGTGTCAATTGTTCTTCCTTTTGTTTTTCTTTTTGTACTTCCTGTAAATTACCTGCCACATCAATGACGCGGTAAGGATCATGATTAAGAGCAAATACAAATTGTCCTATCTCTCCTTCACCAAATACAGTAAATGGATCGATTGCATTTACTTTGTCAATGGTCCATTCGCCTTTATGAATTTCAAAATGAAGGTGAACTCCAGTGGAATTACCTGTATTACCCATTTTTCCGATTTCATCACCTTTTCCAACAATTTGTCCTTCAGCTACCATCCGATTTTGCAAATGGGCATAAACGGTCTCAAAACCATTGTCATGATGGATAAAAATAACATTCCCATATGATGGAGAATAGTATGAACGAATGACTTCTCCTCCTTCTACAGCATAAACAGCTGATTGATATTCCCCAGCAATATCCAAACCTTTATGGATGCCACTTCTAGAATCAAATACATCCGAAATTTCCCCTTCTGCAGGAAAGTACCAATCGTCCGTATTTTCATATATATTTATTTCGGCAGCTTGCACTCTTCCGCCTAAAATAAGCATGCTTACACATAAAGCCATGATCGCTACAATTAACATTCTTTTTAAATAATCAAGCATAATTTTCCTCCTCGGATAAACAAACTCTTGCTTAAACTTATATGACTGCTTGTATATTTTTAGAACATATTGTCAAAATCAAGTTTGCTAGAGCGAATCTTATTTTATGCTAAATCAAAGCTTTTATTCAAAACAAAAAAAACTGATACTTTTTAAAGAAACTATTGTTACACACAAAAAAGAGACATTCTATATTTGAGAATGCCTCTTTATTATTATTTTTTTATAGTGTATTTATTTGGGGCAATCGGTACCTTAATTGGTTTAGAAAAATCGAATTTCTCCCATTTCATTGGGGAAACATCTTTAAAGAGTACCTCCTTATATCCAAAGCTTTTCGCTGTTAACAAAATCCCATCTAACATTAATTGGTAATCCTCATTACCTTGTGAAAAATCAAGTAACTTATTGAATTCGATATTGAGACTGTTATCATGATTTTCTGTCGCTTTCAGATGAATCTGATTTGGAATGATTGGTTGATAAATATCATTTGGTGCTTTTTTCATATTTTCTATAGCGGAATTAAAAGAACTATATTCCAAATCTGAAGGTACTAAAAGTTTCATACCATTTGTTTGAAGATAGGAGAAATACCCAACATTCACTAACGGCGATACCTTATAAGATTTTAATAATCCGATATTATTTAATTGAATTGGATCCCCATTTTCATCAGAATAATCAACTTCTTTAATATGATTTAAAAATGAAAAACTGTATTGTAAAATACGAGTTAAATTCTGTTCTACATATTCTGGAACTTTCCTCACCTGATCCTTAGGAACGGTAATGTGGAGTTTCTTCTCATTTTGTCTATATTGTAATTCCCCAGGAATATTGGGTAAACTAGCAAACCCCCATTGTTCTAGTGGTAACGCTTCAGCAGTTTGCAAATAATTAGTAAACCAATCAATATCCGATTTGGAAACCTCCACACTAATTGGTACTAGGATAGCGTCTTTCGTAAAAACTCCATAGGTAAACATATCATTTTGTTGCAAATCTTGTTCATATATTGCTGACATGCTTTTTTTATCAATAGTACGTGCAGAGAACTCACTTACTATTCCTTCGTCTGGACTGACATCTCTTTTCTCTGAGAAAGAAAACTGCGAATTATGTTCAATATTTTGTTGATCTTGGTCTGTGACTGCTTTATTTTCTAATGATTCTTTTCTAGGCTCGATTGTAGATTTAGCTATTTCATTAGGATTAGATTGCATGAAGGAAGATGATATTAACACAACTATAATAGCAAAAGTGGCAATGATGACGGACGGAATCATTAGCATTTTCTTTTTACTTTGTTTTTTTTCAACTTTATATTTTATATTTCTGTAAATTTCCTCAGGACTCCGTTGATCTCTCATTTTTGGCATATTCAACAAAAGATTTTTGATATATTCTTCTTCATTTTCAAACTCAGCCATACCGTTGTACTCCCCCTTCCTGACCCTTTTCTACCATCATTTCTCGTAAGATTTTCAGTGTACGATGTTGTGTAATTTTCACTTTACTTTCAGACCATCCAAGTATTTCGGCCGTTTCTGCAATTGTTAATTCATTAAAATAGCGCATAATAATCACCATTTTTTGATCTTGAGTACAATGATCCAAACACTCATATAATTTTCTCATATCATCACTTTGAATAATTATTTCTTCAGGTAAGGCAGACGAATCTTTTAATTGGCTGCGATTCCAGTCAAACGTATCTAATAATTTTTTTTTCCAACTTTTTTGCTTACGAAAATAATCAATTGCTACATTTCGAGCAATGGAAAATAACCACGTTTTTTCTGAGCTGTTTCCTTCAAAATTTTGATACGCTTTTAATACTCTAATATATACCTCTTGAACTAAGTCCTCAGCTAGTTCACGACTTTTTACCATATAAAATAAGAATTGAAAAAGATCGCGATGATATCTTTGATGTAAATCATTGAAAACGGAGTCCATTCATCTCCCTCCTCCGTTATATATTTAGTCGCTATCAATAAGGATAAGTTTCAATTAATTTCGAAAACATTTCCCTTTATGAGTTTATACTACCAAAATACGAAAAAAAAAGCGCTACATTTCATAGCGCTTTTTTGTCATAATATTTTTATTATGATATTTTCAGTACTTGTTTCTCATGAAACAAGATTTCTCGGCAGCATTCATCAATCATTATTCATTTACTTAGGTAAAAAGAAGGAAAATGTCGTCCCTTGTCCAACCTTGCTTTTAACAGTTATATTTCCATCATGGGCTTCTACGATATTTTTAGCAATTGCTAAACCTAACCCTGTACCAGATTTACCACGTGTTCTCGCCTTATCCGCCTTATAGAATCGTTCAAAAACAAATGGAATATCTTCTTCAGGTATCCCAGAACCATTATCTTCGACATTAATCTGGAACCCTTTATTGGTTTCCTCAAACTTTACTTTGACATTCCCATTCTCTGGTGTATGTCTTATTGCATTATCGATTAAATTTGTTAAAACTTGTTCAATGCGGTCTGAATCAATGAAAAACGTATCTCTTGTAGATTGTATTTCACAGCTTAAATGGACATGGTTTTCCTTTGCTAAACCATTAAATTTATTTGTTACTCTTTCAATAAACGTGTGAATCGGTATGTCATCTTTTACTAAGGAAATATGACCTGCTTCCATTCTAGCTAAATCTAATAGTTCATTTACAAGTCTACCTATTCTTAGTGTTTCATCGTAAATAATTTTTGCAAATTCCTTTTTCTCTTCATCAGATGCAGCGATATCGTCAATGATTGCCTCACTATATCCTTGCAGCATTGCTACAGGTGTTCTTAACTCATGTGATACATTGGCTATAAAATCGTCTCGAAGCTTATCTAATCGCCTTTCTTCTGTCATATCACGAATGACTACGACTGCCCCTCTTACACTCTCTTGATTATAGAGGGGGCTAACTATGATAACATAGGTCCTACCTTGAATCGTAATTTCACCTGTTTGTTCCATTTCAGTTTCAAGAACCTTTTGTAATAGCAATTCCTCTGGAGCTAAAAATGTTTCATCTTCACCTTGTTCATAAAACCATTGTTGAAGAAATTTTTCAGCAGGTGGATTTGTTATTAATATCGTTCCGTCACGATTTAATGTTAAGACTCCATCTGCCATACTACTTAAAATACTTCTTAGCTGTTCTTTTTCTTGATTTAAAGCATTTATATTAAACTTTAGTTGTTTTCCCATTTGATTGAAAGCAGTAGCTAACTCCCCAATTTCATCATGGGTTAATATCGGTACCTTTTTATCAAATTTTCCTTTTGTAATTTCAAAAACAGCTTCACGCATTTTTCTTAATGGAGCTGCTATCCTAGTTGATAAAAAGAACGCAAAACCAGTAGTTAATATAATAGCAATTCCAGCTGCTAATAATATGAGCCTTGTTGTTTGTTTTGTCGTTTCTTGCAAAATATCTAACGACCGATAAATAAATATAGCCCCATTGCTATTGTCAGTTACATGTAATGGAACAGCAGCAACGATCACATTTTCATATCTATTATTCGTGTTGTTACTCGGGGCAGCAAATTCTTTTCTTTTACTCTTCCCATTATTAAATACTGCTGAAAATTCCGGATCGTTTAAAATTGTACTCGGAGGTATTTTATCCTTCGCATGAATATTTGGAGAATAATAAACATTATCCTTACTGTATGCAATCATTACTTTCATTGAGCGATCGACGAATTCCAGAGCCAACTCTTTTCCAAGATCATCACCAGAATGTGTCTCTACAATATTAGCTACTTTATGAGCTGTATTAGATAAATCTTTTTCAATCTGCCCTACATGGTAGTTCTCGAAAAACTCAAGCAATAGAATCGTTAATATAAAAAGAACGAAACATACTAAAAATAAAATCGTTAGCCAGAGTTTTCCGACAACACTTCGCCATAATCTCATTCCGTGGTAACCTCAAATTTATATCCGACACCCCAAACCGTGACAATCATCTTAGCCGCTTGTTCTGACACACGATTTAATTTTTCACGAAGTCTTTTTACATGTGTATCGACTGTACGTAGATCACCGAAAAATTCATAATGCCAAACTTCTTTTAATAAGTGCTCACGATCAAACACCTTATCTGGTGATTTAGCGAGGAAATATAATAATTCATATTCCTTTGGAGTTAAGTTTACTTCTTTACCATCAGCACTGACTCGGTGTGCATCATTATCAATAGTAAGATGAGGAAAAACAATCATATCCTTCGTTTTTGTATCTGTATTTAAAAAGCTTGTAGAAGATGATCTTCTTAGTAAAGCTTTTACACGTAAAACAACTTCTCTTGGACTGAATGGTTTTACAATATAATCATCTGTACCAACTTCAAATCCTTCTACACGGTTTGCTTCTTCCCCTTTTGCTGTAAGCATTATGACAGGAGTAGCTTTTTTTTCACGTAGTTCTTTACAAACATCTATCCCATTTTTACCTGGCATCATCAAATCTAGCAGAATACAATCATAATCATTAGTTAATGCCATTTCTAATGCTGTCTCACCGTCTCCTGCTTCTTCGATATAATAGTTTTCTCTCTCAAGATACATTCTCAATAATCTACGAATTCTATCTTCATCATCTACGACTAAAATTCTTGCTTCAAAATCCATTTTTAATCCCCCTATCATAGACTATTATTCAAATTCTTTACTCATAATAAATTATATATGAAAAAAGAAAATGAATCTTGTATTGTCATTACTTTCTTAAAAAAGCCTCCACAAAAGTGAAGGCTTTTTTTTGTTTTGGATCTTTTCTCAAACATTGTTGCTTTTAAGTATTGTTAAACTAGTAAAAATAGATGGAAGACCAATAAGCCTTCCTTCCTCTGAGAAAAGAGGTACAAACTTCATAAAAACGTTGAACCAATTATTTGCTGTAATATCCAATATAAGGGCTTATAAAAAAGCAACAAACTTTACGAAAATTTTTATATGTCCTAATAATTAATTGGACGCATATGAATGAAGACCTGCTATTACAAGGTTAACAGCTACTAGATTAAACATAATAATAGCAAAACCAACAACTGCTAGCCATGCAGATTTTTCACCATGCCAGCCTTTTGATAAACGTAAATGTAAAAATGCTGCATAGAATAACCAAGTAACTAGAGCCCATACCTCTTTTGGATCCCAGCCCCACGGACGACTCCAGGCAATCTGGGCCCAAATCATAGCAAAGATCAAACCACCTAAAGTAAATACAGGAAAACCAATAATTACTGAACGATAGCTAATTTCATCAACAAAATCTAATTTCAAATTTTTAGTCAGTGGCTTTAATAGTGCGCCAATTCGTTTTCTTGCAATGACTCTTACGAGTAAGTAAATAATAATACCAGAAATAAGTGACCAAATAACTGTATTCAATTTCACTGCATTTACAATACCAGGCACATTAAATAGTGGTGTGAAGCGATCCGGTGTTTGCAATTCACCTTCATGAGGTCCAATCAATGCTGGTAGCTCATATTTCAATCCAGTTTGTTCAGCACCTTTTTTATCCACCCAATTAAATGTGGCTTCATAATGACCTGCTTTAAAAATAACCGAACAAATGACAAAACCTAAAACTGCAATTAGCGAAAACATTACGAGTTCTAAAAGAAATGTTCGAGCAGACTTTTTAGATTGATCAATGCATTTAACTAAATAGATTAATCCTGCAGCAAAACTAATGGCCAAAATCGCCTCTCCTGCTGCAACGGTTGTAACATGTATGTATAACCAATGGCTTTTTAATGATGGCACTAATGGATTCAGTTCTCCTGGGAACATGCTTGCAAATGCAATAACAAGTAATGCAATTGGTAATGCAAACAACCCAAGGACTGGAGTTTTATAAATAAAGTTGATCACAATAAATGCTGCTACTAGCATCATACCAAAGAAAGTTACAAATTCAAACATATTACTAACTGGTGCATGACCAGATGCAATCCAACGAAGGATAAAGTAACCTAATTGAGCAATAAAGCCAATTATAGAGACGATTACTGCAATCGTCCCCCAACGATTCGGCTTTTCTTCATTCCCATGAATCTTTTTTTGCCTAATTGCTCCTCCGAAGAAAAACGTGCCTAATAAATATAGAATAAAAGCTGCATATAATAAATTACTACTAATCTTAACTAATTCAGACAAATTCGCCCCTCCTTAATGTTTGTCTTTTTTCTTATCCTGCTGATCTACTGGTTCAGGAACATTTGTGCCTTGTAAAATATACTTAATTTCGTTCTTTATGCCATACCAATTTTTGTTGGTGTGTGCAGCAACTAGAACTTCACCATTCACACGTCTAATCCATATTCTACGATGATTCCAGTACATGCCTTGAACGACACCTATCATAAAAATAAGACCACCGAGAGCTAATATCCAAAGGGTTAAATCTTTTCGAACGGTTAGAATCGTTGCATTACGAGTATCGATTGATGAAAATGCAATTTTATAGTCATTTTCACCTAGTGGTTCTTGATTTAATTTAATTCCAATTAAACTAACTTCACCTTTTGGATGTTCAGGTGAAATCATATTAAATAAGAATGCTGGATTATTTGGCACAGAAGTTTTTGTTTGTGGTTCTCCTTCTTTAGAAATCCCACTAAAATCAGGATAATAACCCATTAGTTCTACTTTATACCCATTTTTCAAATCATAAACATCTTTCGGGTTATATAAATCAATTTTAAATTCACCCAATGATTGTCCATTCTTTTTATTTTGTAATTTAAACGACATTGCTTTTAGTTCATCAAGGGTGTAACTCATTTGATAAAGTCGGTAATGCTCCATTTTCAAAGGATCATTTACACGAATTGAATAATCTTTTACCTTTTTTAACTTATCCGATTCCCCTGCTATACCGCCATCTTCACGTTTATAGAGAGTTACATTCGTTTGGAAATTTTTCGCCACTGTACCAACTCGATCTAATGCTTGATTAAACTTTTCTTTATCTTTGTTTTTATCATATGTTTCTAAAATGAATTTCTTGTTTTCTAGTACATATTGCGAATGTGTACCTGGGATAACCTTCTTTTCTCCTTCACGTAGCTTTAATGTTTCATCCACATACATGCCGGGGACGGAGCGTAACATTGCACCTATAAGAAAAATAATAAGACCAATATGATTGACGTAAGGACCCCATCTAGAAAAACGTCCTTTTTCTGCTAGAATACTTCCATCTTCTTCCCGGATTTTGTATCTTTTTGCTTTAAGATTTTGTTTAATTAAATCAAAATGATTATCTGTAAGTTCTACTTCTGATCTGATATATAATCGCTGACGTTTTAAGAATCCCTCATGTCGACCAATTTTTTGAGTTTTCAATGCTCGATGTAGTGGAATAAAGCGATCCAAACTACAAATAACAAGTGAAACACCAATACTTGCAACTAATAACAAATACCACCATGAACTATAAAGATCTTGGAAGCCTAATTTGAACCATAATTCTCCAAACCAACCATATTCATCCTTATAATATTGTTCAGGAGTAAGTGAATTTATGTATTCTTCTTGCGGAAGGATCGTTCCGAGAGCACTTGCAATTAATGTTATAACGATTAACCATACTCCAACCTTAACTGATGAGAAAAAATTCCATATCTTATCTACAATTGTTTTATTATACGTTTGCGATCTGCGAGCACTACCTTCATAGCGCATGTCATGAAGTTTTTCCTGCTTAGCTTCATCTGTTAATGCTCTACCACAAGATTCACAAAGAATCGTACCAATAGGATTAACGTGACCACATACACATTTTATTTCTTTCATGATAAAACTCCTTAAGGTTTAATACTCTCCATTAAGTTTTTGATATCATCTTTAGACATCGTTGTTTCTACTATTTTCTTTATTGTTCCACTTGAATCAATAAAAAATGACGTGGGTATTGGATCTATGCCATATGCATTCTGTACATCCTTACTCTTATCTACTAGTACAGGGAAATTTAAATCATAGCTTTTTATAAACTTATTAATTAAGAAATTGGATTCTCCAACATTTGCAGCTAGAATTTCAACTCCTTGCTGTTTATACTCTTTATACAAATCTACCATGTAAGGCATCTCTTCTTTACAGGGCCCACACCAAGTTCCCCAAAAGTTTAAGAATACTCCCTTGCCTTTGTAATCGGATAAACGATGTTTCTGGCCATTCATATCTTGCAAAACGAAATCAGGGGCCTTCTCGCCAACTTTCAAAGCCTTACGACTATCCTTTGTTAAATTATTGTATAAAGCATAGGATACCGCAGCAATTAAAACGACTAGTATGATCGTTCGTATAACGAGCCTTTGCTTTTTCTTTTGTGACATTTCGTAACCTCCAATCGAAATTTCTGCCACATTATAATCAACATTATATCATTCCCCCAAATCATCCTGATTACCATAATTTGAAGGTTATGTGAAACTTTAAACAGTTGATAAACATGGATGGAACAACCATTTATTGGTTCCCTGATCCTGTTTCTGCAAGTGCACGTAATTGTTTAACCTCATGAGGAGAAAGTTCTCTTACTTCACCCGCATTTAACCCGTGTAAATTTAAAAATGCGTATCTTTCTCGTTTTAGCTTTTGAACGGGATGCCCTATAGCTTCAAACATGCGTCGAACTTGTCTATTTTTCCCTTCATGGATAGTTAATTCAATGATTGATTTTTGCGTTTTCTTATCTGCTGATAATAACTTTGCTTTTGCTGGTGCAGTTAACCCATCTTCTAATTTAATTCCTTTTTCTAATTGTCTCAACACTTGTTTTGATGGAATCCCTTTTACTTTTGCAACATATGTTTTATGAATTTCATAACGTGGATGCATAAGTAAATTAGCAAAATCACCATCATTTGTTAGGATTAACAGGCCTGAAGTATCATAATCTAAACGGCCAACAGGATATACTCTTTCCTTTATTTCCGGAAGAAAATCTGTTACCACTTTTCTGTTCTTATCATCAGTAACAGCAGATATGACTCCTCTTGGCTTGTACATTAATAAATATACTTTTGTTTCCCTTTCTAGCGGTATTTCATTCACTTCTACTTTATCATTAGAAGATACTTTGCTCCCTAGTTCAGTTACAATTTTACCATTTACTTTTACCTTACCCTCTAGAATTAACTCCTCAGCCTTTCGACGCGAGGCTATTCCCGCATGTGCTATAACCTTTTGAAGACGTTCCATCTATTTATCCACCTCATTTGAATTTTGAAAGTTATACTTTATGAATTATTACATATCAATGACAAAAAGCAAAGAAACTAAACCAGTTTAATGCGATTTTTGTTCTAAAACTTACTACTATTTATCATTCCATTCGTTTTTTCTAAAAACCGTTTTTGTATAATTTGTTACTCATTATATAAGTTTCAGCCGATCCTATGCAGTTTGCAGTTCTATTCCAGTGAATTAAAGGGGGGAACATTTTTATAAGTTTATACTTTACTTTACTAGCTATAAAATATTAAAAAAGAGCCTACAAAAAAAACATGGATGTTGGAGAATTATCCAAACATCCATGTAATAATAATGATAGCTGCACCTATACCAACCAAATCTGCTAATAAGCCAACTTTTAATGCATCACCCATTTTTTTAATACCTACTGCTCCAAAATAGACGGTTAGAACATATAGGGTCGTATCTGTACTTCCTTGAATGGTCGAGGCTAATTTACCAATGAAAGTATCTGGGCCATGTACTTTAAGAATATCACTCATCATTCCTAGAGCAGCATTTCCAGATATGGGACGAATCAGTGCTAATGGAACGATTTCTGTAGGAATTCCTAACCACTCAAGGACTGGCTTTATTAACTGTACAAAAAAATCTAATGCACCAGACGTTCGAAAGACAGTGATTGCTACTAACATTCCCACTAAAAATGGAATAATCGAAACTGCAATCTTTATACCTTCCTTACCTCCATCAACAAAGTTTTCATAGGCAGGTACTTTTTTCCACACACTATATAATAATATATAACCAATAAGAATAGGTATGATCCAAATAGAGATTAAGGAAATAATTTGCAATTTATTTCACCCCATTACGCGCTCTTTTATGATAAAAATAACGGTCTATTAAAATTGCTGCTATTGTTGCAATGGTTGTAGCCATAAGTGTCGGTCCCACAATTTCTGTAGGTGAAGCGGAATGGTAGTTCATTCGAATGGCTATTACTGTTGTGGGAATTATTGTCAATCCAGATGTATTTAACGCCAGAAAAGTGATCATTGACCTACTGGCACTTGTTTTTCCCCCGTTCAATTCCTTTAGCTGTTCCATTGCCTTTATTCCAAGCGGTGTAGCAGCATTTCCTAATCCGAACATATTAGCGATAATATTTGATAATATATAACCCATTGCTGGATGATTTTCAGGAACTTCGGGAAATAATCTCTTAATTAGTGGCCGAAAAATACGTGCAAATTTATCTAGGAGCCCTGACTCTTGTGCGATTCGCATAATCCCTAACCAAAATACTAATATACTTATTAAGCCAATACATAAGGTAACTGCTTCAGTAGCAGATTGAAAAATAGCCTCATTCACTTCTTTCATTCTTCCATTTATTGCAGCAAAAACTAATCCAATCAACGTCATCCCAATCCATATATAATTAACCATTGTTTTTCACACCTATATGGATTAAAAATGTTTTCACAAAAAAATTAAACCACCCTTTTTTCTCGTTCATTTCTGCGTATTTAAAATAAACAGGTACGGTTTTTAATCTCTGTTCATCTAAATATATGACTGCTTTACCGACTATTTCAGGAATGTTTTTTTGATCCTTCCACTCTTTTTTTGATTTTAATAGTTGATATTCAATGGTAACTTTATCTTTCTCTTCATTTGTTAGAGAATATACAACTTTATTTTTGATATAAATATGATTTTTTAAGTATTTTTGATTAATGTTATTGATTTTCCCTTTATCTAAAACAATGGTCGTATCAAAGTTCTTAAATCCATACTCAAACATATTGATGTGATCATCCCAGTCATTTGGTCCATTTAATGTAACAGCTATTAAATTTTGATGCTCTTTTGTAGCCGTTGTCACTAATGTACGTTTAGCTTTTTTTGTAAATCCTGTTTTTCCTCCTGTACAATATTTATACTTTTCAGTCAATAATCTATTTTTATTTGCCCAGCCTTTATAAGATTTTGTTCCTGAAATTTTTCTATACGTTTTATTTTGCATTGCATATTTAGTTAATAGCGCCATATCATATGCTGTTGAAAAATGATTATCCTTATTATCTAAGCCGTTAGGATTGGCAAAATGTGTATTTTGCATACCAATTTCTTCTGCTTTTTGGTTCATTAAGAAAACAAAACCATCAATACTTCCTCCAACATGTTCTGCAATCGCATTAGCTGCATCATTGCCCGATCTAAGCATTAAACCATAAACTAAATCTTCAAGCTTAACTATTTCTCCAGGTTTTAAATATATAGATGAACCTTCTGTCCGAACGGCAGTATCACTAATTTTCACATCCTCTTTTAATTTTCCAGATTCTATTGCTAAAATAGCTGTCATGATTTTAGTGATCGATGCAATCTTTCGAACATCCTTTGCATTTTTTTCATAAAGGATTCGCCCACTGTCTTGATCCATAAGTATCGCACTAGCTGCACTAACCGAAGGTGTCGCTGCAAAAGTTTTGTCTGGCAATACTATTAGAATAAGTAGAAATACAATCATCATTAATGATATAAACCGTTTCATATAATTGCCCCTTTTCTCAATGCTCATACGCTTAAACTATAGAACTATCTTTTGTACAAGTTTATGCAGGACAAGTTTGTATATGACAAGAAAAGCACAAGCATCAAGACATTCTTCATTCACTAAAGAGACTTTTTTCATCTCGTTCTAAATTAACATTACTGGGAGATGAATCATGCTTTATAGAAATTTAAGTAAGCTCATCACCGATATCCTCAAAAAAAAAAAAGACTATTTGCACTTGCAAATAATCTTTTTTACTACTACTAATTATTTTCGATTGTCTCTTGGAATTTCTCAAAAAATAAATCAGCATCTTCCTGCTCAAAGTCATCAATTGAAGCCTCTGCTAAAGGCGGTAATTCATTAATGTCCTTTAATCCGAAGTAATCTAAAAATTCCTTAGTTGTCCCATATAGGATGGCTCTACCTGCTCCATTTGCTCTTCCAACTTCTTTAATTAAACCTTTTGCGGTTAAGGTTTGCAGTGGACGTTCTGTTTTTACACCACGGATTTCTTCAATTTCTATCCTTGTAATGGGCTGCTTATAAGAAATAATCGCTAATGTTTCTAAAGCAGCCTGTGATAATGTATTCATTCCAGGAGATTCAACAAGTCTTTTTAAAAAAACAGAGTTTTCCTTTTTAGTAACAAGCTGATATGTACCAGCAAGTACAACGATAGCAATCCCTCTTTCTGCGTTCGAATCATACTCCTGCTTCAGTGATTCAACTAATTCAACTGCTTGATACTCTTCAAGCTCCATGACAGACATAATTTGTTTGATGGATAATCCTTCATCTCCTGCAGCAAACAAAAGACTTTCAAGAATTCCCTTCAAATTAGTAATTTCCAACCAAACTTACTCCTTTCCTTGCTACAAATATTTCCTCAAAATTCCCTTCCTGTTCAACCAATATTTCATTTCGCTTCATTAGTTCTAATACAGCAAGAAATGTAATCACGATATGATGTTTATCTGGTACCTCAAATAATGTAAAAAAGCTTCTTCTTCCTGATATGGAGGTTAAATCATTTAATATTTCCTCCATTCTATTTTCAATCGAAATTTCTTGTCTACTTATTTTCGTTGAAAGTGGCTTTTGTAATTTTTTTCTTCTTAATAATTTATTTAGAGCACCAATCATGTCATAAATCGTAACATCACTTTGTTGTTGATCGATCTGTATGTCTTTCATATACTCGGATAAATCACTTGGAGGTTTTGTAAATATCTGCCCACGCTCCTCTTCTAGATGCTTTAATTCTTGAGCTGCTTCCTTATACTTTCTATATTCAATCAGTTTTTCAACTAAATCATCACGTGGATCTTCCTCATATTCAAAATCCTCTTCTAGCTCTTCTTCATGCTTTGGAAGAAGCATTTTACTCTTTATTGCTAATAATGTCGCTGCCATTACTAAATATTCACTGGCAATATCTAATTCTAATTCCTTCATTGTATGAATGTAAATTAAATACTGCTCTGTAATTGCTGCCATTGGTATATCATATATATCAATTTCTAGTCGATTAATTAAATGCAGTAAAAGATCTAAAGGACCTTCAAACGCATCAATTTTTACATTATATTCCACAAATATCACCAATTCCAAATCAAAGCTTTTTTAAGTTACATAACACCATTGTTATTTAAGTATAGAGGATTATTTAAAGTAGTCCAATATAAATTTACCTTATACCGCAATGATTAACAATAAAAAATAGGCTGAGGCCTATACAACTCTAAAAAAACTTACATAGTATAAATCGACTAAACTATTTTCTTAGGAGGTTTTACATTATGTCAGACGGCTTTGGATATGGTGGCGGTTTCGCATTAATCGTAGTACTATTTATTTTATTAATTATTGTTGGCAGTGCATACATTTGGTAATTTACTCAATTATACATGATTAAAAAACAAGTTCAGTTTTGGTGCTGAACTTGTTTTTTTTGGCTTTTATGGAATGAAAAACACTATCATTCTCCTACTATTAAAATTAAAATCTTTCTATTTATGTTACACTTATATAAGACAGAGAGGAGTTCATTCATGATAGTAACAAAAGCATTTATACAATATTTAGTCCATTTCCATGGCGATAGAGATTATTTTGAATGCCATGAAATTCTTGAAGATCACTGGAAACAACAGGATGCAAGAAACCGTGACTCCATTTGGATTGCTTTTATTCAATTAGCAGTCTCCTTATATCATTATCGAAGAAAAAACCTGATTGGTGGTATCCGAATGATGGAGAAAGCCCTACAACGTTTCATTCACAAAAAAGACCAATTACTATTATTGAAAATTGATGTTGATGATTTAATTTGCAAAATCAATATAGTATTAGACAGGATGAAAACAAAACAAGATTATGAACCGATTCAAATTAAAATAGATGATCAACAATTATTAAATATATGTAAGGAAGAATGTAAAAAACTTGGTGTTACATGGGGAGGAAAAGAGGATTTGTCTAATGATCCTATTATTCATCGTCATTTACTACGTGACCGCTCTACTGTGGAAAACGAAAGATTTCTTTCTTCTGTCATAAAAAAAATGGAAAGAAACCAAGGTAAATTCATCAACAATTAGAAAAGGGCTCCGATCATTCATCGAAGTCCCCATCCTCTTTCTCACAGATTTCACAAAATGCTGCTGTGTATTCATTTGAAATAATTTTCTTACCTTCATATATTTGCTTTAATGATTTAAGCATATTTTTTCCAATTCCTTGAAGACGATGGGAAGGATTGACTGAGATGTGCTGAATTTCTACCGTTTCATTCTGAATAGTAACACCAATTAAGCCAACTATATCATCATCTATCTTCCATAAAAAAAGCTGCCAATCATCTTCCTGTTCATATTGCTTTATTGTCTGCTGAAGCTTTTTAATATCCTTCTCGTTTGGCATAAACGATAAAAGACCCATAGCAATTTTCTCAAATGCTTTTTTATATCGAATTAACATGAATATCCCTCGTTATCTTTAATACATAATGTGAATGCTTTTCTAACATTATAAACATTGGTGGCAAATAATAAACATTCTATCATACTTAGTCTTCACCTTATACGATAAATAACCAATAATATAATCCCCACCCTAAAGCTAATATTAGTATTAGAACAAATAACAAAGCGTTTTTTTTCCTCAAATGAATGACACTCCTATTTCTATTATTTCATCTCATCGTTGCTTGATCAAAAGGCCAAAAAAAAGAACTTGGGGCGTTCATTTTCAAAACACATCTATGTACCTTGTCTATTGTATCTATTTTCATCGTTTTTCGCAATCGTGAAAAAAGTGGTGTAAGTGTTTTCACTTCCAGCAGTATAAAAGACCTATAAAACAAACCCATTCAATCCCTAACTAGGACGATCGAATGGGTTCTTTTGATTTATGATTGATTGATTTTACTTGGTAGTGGTAAATCGAGTCTTATTAAATCCTCATATGTTTCTCGCTTTATCACTAAATAATCTTCACCATTTTCGACAAACACAACTGGAGGTCTTGGAATTCGATTATAATTATTGGACATAGAATATCCGTACGCACCAGTACAAAATACCGCTAAAATATCATTACTTACCGTCTTAGGTAAGGGTAAATCCCAAATTAACATATCACCTGATTCACAACATTTACCAGCGATTGAAAATGTTTCTTCAATAGTTGCTGTAGGTCGATTTGCTAGGACCGCTTCATATTTTGCTTCATATAAAGCAGGTCGGATATTATCGCTCATCCCTCCGTCCACTGCTAAATATTTCCTAACATTAGGAACATCCTTTCTCGAACCGATTGTGTATAAGGTGGTTCCGGCTTCTCCAACTAAAGATCTTCCAGGCTCAATCCAAATTTCTGGCATTGGTAGTTGATAAGATTTTGTTCTGTTTTGCACTTCGATGATAATTTCCTTGACATAACTATCAGGACTAAGAGGTTCATCCTCTTCAGTATAGCGAATACCGAAACCACCACCTAAATTTAATACAGAAGGGAAGTATAAAAATTTTGAATTCCATTCTGCTAATTTATCGATGATCTTTCTAGCAGCTAATATAAAACCGGTACTATCAAAAATTTGTGAACCGATATGACAATGGATTCCTAATAATTTTATATGGTCAGAACCCATTGCTATTTTTATTGCCTCTTCAGCTTGACCATTTTGAAGATCAAAACCGAATTTTGAATCCTCTTGTCCAGTCAATATATAATCATGCGTATGTGCTTCAATTCCAGGTGTAACACGTAAAAGAATGGAAATACTTTTTTTCTGTTCATTACATAAACTTTCCAATAACTCTAATTCATAAAAATTGTCTACAACAATGCATCCAATATTATGCTCGAGTGCTAGTAAAAGTTCTTCTTTACTTTTATTATTTCCATGAAAATGAATTCTTTCTACTGGAAATTTAGCTGCTAATGCAGTATATAATTCTCCACCAGAAACGACATCCAATGATAAACCCTCTTCATTTACTAAATTTAACATAGCTATGGACGAAAATGCTTTACTAGCGTATGCGACTTGTGATTTTACACCCAATTTTTCAAAAGTTTGTTTAAATCCTCTAGCACGTTCACGTATTAAAGTCACATCATACACATATACAGGTGTTCCATATTTTTGCGCCAAATAGACTGTATCAACACCACCAATTTCTAGATGTCCCTGTCCATTTACTGTCGTAGTACCATGAAAATACATCCGCTTCCCTCATTTCATTTGAATCACCGATTATAAGGAGAAATAGACAGTTGTCTGGGTTTGACAAACTGTCTACTATATTCAGTATTTATAATAAATTAGATAAACTTTATCATAAAAAAGTAATTTTGACAATCTTATTCTGGTGGTTGTCTAAATCGATCTCGCGGATGAACGATGCTTGGTCTTATTATTGATCCCGGAACGGTTCTTCTTATAAGAACATGGCTAATTGCTTGCGGATTAAATGGGATAAACGGCCATAAATAAGGGGCGTTCAAAGCACGTATATGAACCAAATAAATAATGAAAAGTGTACTACCAATCATCAATCCTGGTAGTTTGAAAAAGGCAACTAATAATAATAAGATAACCCTGACTATTTTATTGGCAACACTTAGTTCATAACTAGGTGTTGCATAGGTACCAATTGAGGCAACAGAAACATATAAAATAACTTCTGGTACAAACAAGCCCACATCTACTGCAATTTGACCGATTAACACGGCAGCAATTAAACCCATGGCAGTGGCTAAAGGAGTCGGGGTATGGATGGCCGCAATTCTTAGAAATTCAATCCCCATATCAGCAATAAAAAGTTGAAGAATTAATGGGATATGAGTATGTTTATTAGGACCAATAAAATCAATATTCTCTGGTAGAAAGTTCGGTTCTATTGCAAATAAATACCATAAAGGTAAAAGAAATAATGATGCAAGTATGCCGAGAAAACGAATCCAGCGGATAAATGTTCCGACTGCAGGTGCTTGTCTATATTCTTCAGCATGCTGAGCATGGTGAAAAAAAGTTGCTGGTGTTACCATCACACTAGGAGAAGTATCGATAAAAATTAATACATGTCCTTCAAGTAGGTGAACCGAACCAACATCTGCTCTTTCCGTATAACGAACGAGCGGATAGGGGTTATAGCCTTGTTTTAATAAGAACTCTTCAATTGTTTTATCGGCCATTGTAATCCCGTCGACATCAATGGTCTTTAATTCCTTCTTTATCGTTTCGATTAAATCTGGATTTGCCACCCCTTTTATATAGCCAATTGCTACATCTGTCTTTGATCTTTCACCAATCTGCATAATTTCAAATCTTAATCGCTCATCACGAATTCTTCTTCTTGTAAGTGCAGTATTAACAATAATATTTTCTACATATCCATCACGGGAACCCCTGACGACTTTTTCCGTATCCGGCTCCATCGGTTGACGGCCTGGGTAGCTACGTACATCTACAATAATCGCTTCGCCTTCGCCTTCTATAACGATTGCGATTAATCCTGATAAAACTTGATCTACCATTTCATCAACTGTTTTTACTTTTTCTACTGATTGATTGACAATTCTATTTTCAATTACTTCATAAACTTTACTGGAAAGTCGCTCGGTATCATTTAACAGTACGAGTTCTTTTAAAATTTCAATGATAAACTCTGTATCTGTGAGACCATTAACATAATATAGTTGGATATGTTTTTTTAAAACTTTAATGCTGCGTACTCCCAGATCAAAACTTACACCTAATCCGACTCTTTCTTCAAAAATTTTCTTTAGCTTTTTTACATCCTCAGGTATGGGGAGTTTATTGTTTAGATCTTTTGTCATAAAATCCACTCCTTTCTAAAACTAACTGTACAGCTTTTTTTGTAATTGGAGCTCCCTTTGAATAGTGATCTTGCTTTCCCATTTTTCCAATATCACCAATCCCAACAATAATTGGAACGTCTAATTGATCTAAAGAATACACCGTATCACCATTAATTTTTTTTAACTCCATTTCTGGAATTCCATATTTATCTACACCATAGGGAGTCAATTCTCCATCCCGATCGATACAAACATCAACCCTTGTCCATTCTGCTTGATGAGTTTTTGATGCGACAGCAATGATCCCTAGAACATCAATGTCAGGATGATTAGCAACAGTCAATAAGGAAGCCTCCCCTTGTCCTTCACCTAAAAATCCACTATCATCAAACATCACTAAAACTGGGTCACATTGCGCTTTTTTTATTAAATTGACGATCTCCTGACCAGAAAGATGGGAAGGATTTCCGTGGGACTGAGAAATGCAGCGGCCACCTATTTCCTTCGCTACTGCTTCCAAAGCTTTTCTGGCATAATCATCTCCATCTGTAATTAATATCACCTGTCGTTTACTATTCATACGAAAATCCTTTCTATTTTAATGATCAATAAAATAGATCCAATGAAATAATGAGCCGAAAACTTTTCCAAAAACGATTGCCATTAAAGCAATGATTAAATGACCTTCGATTCCAATTCTTTTTGCAAGAATTGGGATGACATTAATCACTTCTGTTAACGCAGCGGCAAGCATACCAACAAAAATTCCACATGCCAGACCAATAGGGATGAGTAATAGAGAAGTTAATTGAAAATGAATGTCCCTAAGCTGTGCCCAACCTCCCATTAACGAACCAATCACAATCGCCCATTCGTAAAGAGTAATGAATTTTGCTGTTTTCGATATTTGTGTCAAACGAGGAATAATTCCAAGAACTGATAGAAACGCAACCAAGCCACAACCAACAATTAATCCACCTGCTAATCCGATAAATGCTAAAAAGATCCACTTAATGATCATCAAGTCGTTTAATACTCTCTTTATTTTCATTCATTACTACATAATGATCGACATCTTGTTGGTAATTAAAGATTTCTACCTCTAATGGACTTGGTTCTTCATTAAATCTTTTTTTAAAGAGATGATTAAAGTAAATGATCATTCCTAAACCTAGCCCTAATGAATAAGGAATTTGAAGAATTAATGGTTTTGATTGATCATTCCCCGTAATCATTTTATATATTTTTTGATGAACGGCCCTCATACTAACATCCTCATGGAAATTCATGATGGCAAGTGCTGATCCTAAAAAAAGTAATAGCCAGATAAGAATAAAAAATATGATTGGTACTTTCTTTTTTTTATAAATGATATCGATAATCGTTTGCGATGGTCCTATTGTTTGGATATCAACAGCACCCCATTTTTCTGTAATAAGATCGATGAGTGTCATAACATCAATCACTACAGAAGATTTATCTGATGTAGATACTTCATATACCGTTAATTGTTTCAGCTTAGTTAAATCCTCTTCAGGTGCAATAATTTGTGCAATATCTGCAAGAGTAATTTTACTGTTCGGTCTTACTTCTACTCGATGCCGTAAACGAAGATAAATAAAACTCTCCATTTCCCTCAACCCCTGATTTTTTTATTGTAAATAGTAGTATGTGGAAATGAAATCATTTCATTCACGTTGTTTAATATGACTTTTCTAATGGCGACTTTCCAAAGACATTGCTGCTATTTAGATGTAGTTTTGACGAATAAATGGGTTGAAGAGCGTCAATCACCTTCTTATTCTAGGAAAAGTTGTAAACCTTATAACAACTTCTAATTAGTTGTAAAAGCAAGCTGGCAATAGGCTATACATAGCAAGACATACGAAAACGCCTTTTTAATTGAACAAAAAAAGGATCGCATGGTCTTATAAGTCCATACGATCCTTCATTTGTTCTAATATTTTTTTTTCTAATCTAGATACTTGTACTTGTGAAATACCTAATCTTTCCGCTACTTCTGATTGCGTTTGATCTTTATAATACCGTAAATATACAATTAATCTTTCACGATCGTCCAATCCACGAATAGCCTCTTTTAAGGCGATTTTATCAAACCATTTTTGGTCATTTTGATCAGCAATTTGATCGAGCAAAGTAATAGGGTCGCCATCATTCTCGTACACAGTTTCATGAATGGAGGATGGTGTTCTACTTGCTTCCTGAGCCATAATTACATCTTCAGCCGTTATCTCAAGATAATCAGCAATTTCATTCACAGTGGGGACTCGTCCTAAATCTTTCGTTAATAGATCCTTCGCCTTACGAATTCGATTACCAATTTCCTTTAACGATCGACTTACTTTTACTGTCCCATCATCCCTTAAAAAACGTTGAATTTCACCTATAATCATGGGAACAGCATATGTTGAGAACTTAACATCGTATGATAAATCAAATTTATCAACTGATTTTAAAAGACCGATACAACCAATTTGAAATAAATCATCTGGTTCATACCCACGATTTAAAAATCTTTGGACGACAGACCAGACGAGCCGAATGTTTTTTTCTACAATTTCATCTCGTGCCTCTTGATTTCCAGCCTGGCTCCTTTTGATTAAATCCTTGACCTCTTGATCCTTCAAAAACTTTCCTGTTTTCTCTTTCTTTAGTTCCACATCCATAGGCACGACTCCTTAATTACATAAGGCTTTTTTAATCGCCAAATGCTTTTTTAAACGAATAATGGTGCCTAAACCAGGTTGTGATTCAACTTCTATATCGTCCATAAAGTTTTCCATAATTGTAAATCCCATGCCTGAACGTTCCATCTCTGGCTTTGTGGTAAACAATGGCTGTCTTGCTTCTTCAATATCAGAAATTCCTGCTCCCTCATCACGAATAATCATTTCAACTACTCCGTCCTCTATGGCTACAGAAATATAAACCATTCCCTCTGGATTTCCTTCGTATCCATGAATAATCGAATTTGTTACTGCTTCTGAGACAACAGTCTTAATTTCTGTAAGTTCATCTAAGGTTGGGTCTAATTGCGCAATAAAGGCAGCAACTGTTACCCTAGCAAAGGATTCATTTTGACTAAGTGCTGAAAATTGAATATGCATCTCATTTTTCATTATTTACGCAACCCCCAATCTTTCTAAAGCAAATTTTTCTGACTCATCAAGTCTAATAATTTTAAATAGACCGGACATTTCAAAAAGCCTCTTTACTGCAGGAGAGATTGCGCAAACAACCATTTCACCATTTTTTTGTTTTATTTGTTTATATCTGCCTAAGATTACTCCTAAACCTGAACTATCCATAAATGTTAATTGTTCTAAATTTAATACAAGATGCTGTATTTGATAGTTTTCAATTGCTTGATTCACATTTTCTCTTAAGCTTTCAGCAGAATGATGATCCAATTCACCACTTAATCGAATGCATAGAACCTTTTGTTTGACTTCCAAATCGATTAATAGACTCACTATATATTTCCTCCTTCTATCTTTATAGTGAGTCAATTCGCCTTTAAAACCCTGTTTTCCTTCTTCATGACAAAACTAGAAGGATATCGTCATAATTAGCCTCTCTTCGACGTTATTCAATCAAACAATAAATTACAATGAATGATATTTTTGTTAATTCGTTTTATTGAACATACCAAATGAACGCTTAAATAGCTTCCACCATCCAGCTTGCTTTACATCTTTACTAGCTATTAGATTTGATTTTGCTAATACCTTTCCGTCTTTTTTAATTGTAATGGTCCCAATCTTATCGCCCTTTTTAACCGGTGCTTTTAGATTTTCATTTAGTTTAATTGTTTTCTTTATACTTTCTATTTTTTCTCCTTTTTTAGTTAATACAGAGATCGGTTCACTTGTTAATGCTTGAATTTTCTTTGTATCACCTTTACTTACTTTTACTTCTGCAAGTGATTGCCCTTTCTTATATATCGGATGAGTGACATATTTTGCAAAAGCATAATCTAGCATTTTAGATATTTGGGCATTTCTTACTTTCGTAGAAGGTGCTCCAAAAACCACTGCAACTACGCGCATACCATTCTTTTTTGCAGTTGCTGTTAAACAAAACTTGGCTTCATTTGTAAATCCTGTTTTCAAACCATCAACACCAGGATAAAACTTAACAAGCTTATTTGTATTAACTAACCAAAACTTCTTGTCGGTACTTTCACGTAAATAGGATTCATATGTACCTGTAAATTTCGTGATATTTTCATGTCTTAATAATTCTTTCGCCATCATTGCCATATCATAGGCTGAACTATAATGATCCTTCTCAGGTAAACCTGTTGCATTTTGAAACTTTGTATCTTTAAGTCCAAGCTCTTTTACTTTTTTATTCATCATGTCAACAAATTCTTCTTCACTGCCAGCTATCTTTTCTGCCATCGCAACGGAAGCATCGTTAGCAGACCCGATAGAAATACCTCTTAGCATCTCTTCGACAGTCATTTCCTCACCAGTCTCAAGAAAAATCTGTGATCCTCCCATAGAAGCTGCATATTCACTCGTCCGAACTTTTTCGTTCATTGATAGCTTATTTTGTTCAAGAGCTTCCATAATTAGTATCATGGTCATAATTTTCGTCATTGAAGCAGGCGGTAGCTTTTCATGACTATTCTTATCGTATAATATACTACCTGTATCACGCTCAATTAATATTGCTGATTTTGCGTCTGCAGCTAATTCTGTTGATTTTTCAGCTGCAAATGCAGGTAATGAAATCGTTGCAGTCAATAACAATAAGCATATGATTGAACTAAATATTTTTTTCATCTTGACCCCTCCATCATTGTTCTTCTTTTAACACGATACATAGCACCATTTTTTCCATCTCTAGTATTTTTATACAACGATTCCCCATTTCATCAATAAAAAAACAGTGGTCAATCCGTGTTCATCACGAATCGACCACTGTTAAATAATATAGTGGGTAATTGATGTCTAATTAATGTGTAATTTCTTCATGAACAAGTGTTGGAGCAGGTACTTTTTCTTTAGAAATTTTAATGTTTTTGTATAGGATCTGCTTCACTTCTTCAATTTGTTCTTGATTTGAATGAATAGTTAAAAGTGATTCACCTTTTTTCACTTGATCTCCAATTTTTTTCTTCAATACAATCCCAACAGCTAGATCGATGATTGATTCTTTTGTTGCACGACCAGCTCCTAACATCATAGCAGCTGTACCAATTTCATCAGCAACGATTTCAGAAATATACCCATCCTCTGTAGCTTCCAATTCAATGATATATTTCGCTTGAGGTAATTTTGCTGGATCATCTACAACTCCAGGATCTCCTCCTTGAGATTGTAAAAAGACTTTAAATGTTTCCAATGCTTTCCCATTGGAAATCACTTCATTTAACTTATTGCGTGCTTCATCTAGTGTAGCTGCTTTCCCAGCTAAATAAACCATATGACTACCTAATGTAAGACATAATTCTGTTAAATCTTCTGGTCCATCTCCACGTAATGTATCTATTGCTTCTTTGACTTCTAAAGCATTCCCTATCGCAAAGCCAAGTGGTTGACTCATATCAGAAATAACAGCCATCGTTTTTCTGCCAACATTATTCCCAATACTAACCATCGCTTTAGCAAGCTCTCTAGAATCATCCAGTGTTTTCATAAATGCTCCTGCACCTGTTTTAACATCTAAGCAAATAGCATCAGCACCAGCAGCAATTTTTTTACTCATGATGGAGCTTGCGATTAACGGGATACTATTCACCGTTCCTGTTACGTCTCTTAAAGCATAGAGCTTTTTATCTGCTGGTGTTAAATTTCCGCTTTGACCTATTACTGCAATTTTATTTTCATTTACCAGGCGGATAAATTCATCATTTTCAATTTCTACATGAAATCCTTTTACTGCTTCAAGTTTATCAATCGTACCACCTGTATGTCCTAAGCCTCTTCCACTCATTTTCGCCACAGGTACTCCTAATGCAGCAACTAAAGGCCCTAAAACTAAAGTTGTAGTATCCCCTACTCCTCCAGTAGAGTGTTTATCAACCTTTACTCCATCAATGGCAGATAGATCAATCGTATCACCTGAATTGACCATAGCCATCGTTAATTCTGCACGTTCACGTTCATTCATCCCTTGGAAATAGATCGCCATTGTCATAGCGCTCATTTGATAATCTGGAATGGAGTTATTGGTATATCCTTCAATAATGAATTGGATTTCTTCTGTTGTTAGCTCTTTCCCATCACGTTTTTTTTCTATCAAATCTACCATTCTCATTTTGGTTCACCAACTTTTATATTTTTAACAATTTCTTTTACAAAGAGTAAGAAATCTTTTCGAACCTTTTCTGTTGTTTCTATTACTTCATCATGAGTTAAAGGCTGATCTAATATCCCAGAAGCCATGTTTGATATACAGGAAATTCCTAATACCTTTAGCCCGGCATGTTTTGCTACGATTACTTCAGGAACAGTTGACATTCCTACTGCATCTCCCCCAAACGTACGGATCATTCTAACTTCTGCCGGAGTTTCATATGTAGGTCCTGTATTACCAACATATACTCCTTCTTGGATTCTAATATTTAACTTTTCAGCAACATTACGTGCAATTAAGCGTAATTCCTTATTATACGGCTCAGACATATCAGGGAAACGAGCACCAAATCGATTGTCATTTGGACCAATAAGTGGGTTACTTCCCATATTATTAATATGATCTGAAATAATCATTAAATCCCCTGGTTCATAAGTTTCATTTACCCCACCTGCAGCATTCGTTACGACTAGGACTTCAACTCCCAGTTCCTTCATAACCCTTACAGGAAATGTAACTTGGTCAAATGAATATCCCTCATAATAGTGAAAACGGCCTTGCATAGCAACTACTTCCATGCCGCTTAAAGATCCAAATACGAGTTGACCTGCATGGCCTTCGACCGTTGAAATAGGAAATTCAGGTATATCCTCATAACGGATTTTTACAGCATCTTCAATTTCATCTGCAAGAACCCCTAATCCAGATCCTAGTATGAGACCAATTCTTGGAGTTTTTGTATATTTGCCTTGTAAATATGTTACTGCTTGTTCTATTTGTTGAAAATTCACTCTTAGTTCCCCTCTATTCTTGTATATCTTTTAAAAAGCTAGTTCCGTATTTTGGCATTGTTACTTGGAAATTCTCAGCGACAGTTGCACCAATATCTGCGAAAGTTTTTCTAAGAGGTAATTCCTTTCCCTCTTTAAAACGTTTCGAATAGATCAACAGTGGTACATATTCGCGTGTATGGTCGGTACCATGATGAATAGGATCATTTCCATGGTCCGCAGTGATAATTAATAAATCATCATCTTTCATTTTTTCGAAAACTTCTGGCAAACGAGCATCATATTCTTCCAATGCTTTTCCATAACCAATTGGATCACGTCGATGACCATATAACGCATCAAAATCAACTAAGTTTACAAAGCTTAAGCCTGTAAATTCTTTATCAAATGTTTCGATAAATTTATCCATACCGTCCATATTAGATTTAGTTCGGATTGCTTCTGTTACTCCCTCTCCATCATAAATATCGGATATTTTCCCTAAAGCAATCACATCATAATGGCTATCCTTTAATTCATTCATAACTGTACGGTCAAATGGTTTCAATGCATAATCATGTCGATTAGGAGTTCTCGTAAAATGACCTGGCTCTCCGACAAATGGACGTGCAATAATTCGACCAACCATATATTTCTCATCTAAAGTTAGTTCCCTGGCGATCTCACATATTTTATATAGTTCTTCAAGTGGGACAATCTCTTCATGGGCAGCAATTTGTAGTACTGAATCAGCAGAAGTATACACAATTAATGCACCTGTCTCCATATGTTCCTTTCCAAGTTCATCAAGAATTTCTGTCCCACTAGCAGGTTTATTACCAATCATTTTTCGTCCGGATTTCTTTTCTAATTCATTGATTAATTCAGCTGGAAAGCCTTCAGGAAAAACTTGAAAAGGAGTTTCTATATTTAACCCCATAATTTCCCAATGCCCAGTCATCGTATCTTTTCCATTTGAAGCTTCCTGCATTTTTGTGTAATATGCAAGCGGAGGATTTGCCTTTTCAACACCCTGAATCTGCCGAATATTTGAAAGTCCTAATTTCCCCATATTTGGCATGTTGAGACCATTCATTTTCTCTGCAATATGACCAAAGGTATCTGCCCCTTTATCATCAAATTTCTCAGCATCTGGAGCTTCACCAATTCCTACTGAATCCATTACAATGAGATGTATTCGCTTATATGTATAGTTACTCAATTATTTCATTCCCTTCTTTAAAGATTAAAACGGTTACAAAAGGTTCAAAACTATATTACCCTTTTCCATGCATGTTACTCAAAATTAGAGCTAGATTAACCATTCATGTCTCCCCTCATGGTAAGAGGTCTGACAACTATATTGTATCAAATTCATTCCTTTTTCTGCAATAGTATCAAACGTTACATTTGAATGATTAAACATTGAATAGGGTTAGTATAAATAGTAAAGAGGTCTGCCCCATCATTCTATATCAAGGAAGAAATAGTTAATTTCTCACGAGGTACAGAATTATAGTGTGGTCAGACCCCTTAATAGACAAACTCTACCTATCTATTAAGCTCGTGGATGATGCTTTGCATAGACATCCTTTAATCTTGTTTTCGTTACATGCGTATAAATTTGTGTCGTGGAAATATCTGCATGACCTAACATTTCCTGTACAGCTCGTAAATCAGCTCCATTTTCTAATAAATGCGTCGCAAATGAATGGCGGAGGGTGTGAGGAGTTAACTCCATTTCAATATTTGCCTTTTTCGCCAGTCCTTTTAATATTTTCCAAAAACCTTGTCGGGTTAAACGATTTCCATGATGATTTAGGAATAAAGCTTCTGTTTGTCTCTGTTTCGAAGAAAGTTTTGGTCTGCCATCCTTTATATATTCTTCTAAAACAACGGTTGCAGTTTTGCCAATTGGGATAATTCTTTCTTTATTTCCCTTTCCAATACATCTCACAAACCCCATCGTTAAATGTAGGTCATCAAGATTAAGATTTATTAGTTCACTTACACGAATTCCAGTCGCATATAAAAGCTCTAGCATCGCTTTATCTCTCAATGGTAAAGGCCCTTTTTCCGAAGGAGCATCTAATAGTGCTTCAACCTCTGTTAAGCTTAGTACTTTCGGAAGACTTCTCTCTGTTTGAGGTGTTTCAATATGAACAGAAGGATCGTTTTCGGTTACTTTTTCTCTTAATAGAAATTGGTGAAAGGACCGAATTGATGCAACATGTCTTGCTAGAGTTTTAGCGGACTTTCCCTGCTGTTTTAAATGATGTAAAAAGTGGACAATATGTATTCTAGTAATCTCATTCAAGGATTGAATTTGCTCCACTTTAACCATATAAGTTAAATAGCTTTTTAAATCTCTTTCATAAGACACAATTGTGTTTTTGGATAATCCTTTTTCAACCACCATAAAATGGATGAAATCCTTTAAACGATCTAGCATATAATTACTCCCCATCTAAATAGAACAATAGTAAACGATCAAACCATCCCAAATCATTTTCTTCCACAGAATTTACTTTAATCGCTGTTCCTTTTGGTTCATCATATCGATGATAATCCTCATATTCTTGATTTACCCACATAATACCATAATAAAATAGTAATGTGCATCCAGTAAATAATATAAACACTTTTAACGTACGAAAAAACATCTTCATCCATGACATAGACCAGTCCATCCTTTTTTAAATTTATCTTATACAAGCCTATGCCAAAGAGTGCCATTTTTATACCTTTCACTTAATAAACATAAAAGAACCTTTTCACACGAAAAGGTTCTTCAATCTTCACTTTTTTCTTTATCCTGGCATCGCCAGCAAATCCCATGGAAGGTTAAGCGATGATCTTTAATTTTAAAGTTCCAACGTCTTTCTACAATTGCTTCTACATCTTCGAGTAAATCCTCTTGAATTTCATCTACAGCTCCACATTCTATACAAACTAAATGATGATGAAAATGTGCAGCTCCCTCTTGTCTTAAGTCATAGCGTGATACACCATCACCAAAATTAATCTTATCTACAACCTTTAATTCCGTTAATAACTCTAGTGTTCGATATACGGTTGCTAGGCCGATTTCTGGCGATTTCTCTTTTACAAGGAGGTAAACATCTTCTGCACTTAAATGATCTTCTTCGTTTTCCAGCAATACTCGGACGGTTGCTTCACGTTGTGGAGTAAGCTTATAGCTTGCAGAATGTAATTGTTTTTTTATTCTCTCAACACGACTTTCCATCTGAAGTATCCTCCCTCGCCACTATCCATTTTATTATAGCAGAAGGAAGAAAAGATGCAAAATAAAATTATTATAATCTCTAAAATAGAAATTTTATTTGATAATAATAATTATTATCTATTAATATATGACATTGCCGATTTCATTAATTCAGGTGAAATATACGCTTCAACACCTGCAGCAATGGATATAAAACCAACCGCAATGATTAACACAATAAAATATTGTGTTAACATTGGAATAATTTGAACCCCCATACTTTGTTTGATAAAGATTTTTCGAATTAACTTTAAAGATACACCAACAGCTACTACTGCAATAAAAATAAACATTGGGATGATAAAAAGATTTTGTGGTAATACGGTAACAAAAGAAAGAAGAAAGCCCCCCCATCCCATTTGATTGACAAGAAATCCTACGGAAAATCCAACAACAATTCCTTTAATAAATAACAGAACTAAAATAAGTGGCAAACCAATAATTGAGATTCCCAAAACCCACATTAAACCTAAAAATTTCACATTATGAAGAAAACTTAATCGAAATAAATCGGTTGGTGCTGCAATTTTCCCTTCCGAAATTTGTCCAAAAAATTGATTTAAATAATAAAATAAATCTTCCTTTTGGTCGATTGATAGGCTGTTCACAATAATGGCACCAAAAACTACTCCCATTAAAAATAAAACAATAATAAATGAGTAAATCGAGGAATATTCTTGTACATGGCGAATGATAGGATTAGACAACGACTTTTTTCTGCGCATTTTTACTTCCTCCTATTAATCTAGGTAACATAATCTCATTACTAAATTATGCAGGAAATAAAAAGATAGACCTTAAATCTACTAATTTTTAAAAATTATAATAGAATCAATAAGTTGGCGTTGCAAAAAAATTAGAGGGGTTCCCCCCTCATTACAAGATCGAATGATTAATCAAACCCTTTACATAAGCATTTTTTTTGCGACTAATGTAAAAGTCTTCGGCAATCCTATATCGTGAATTTTATGATTTGGTTCCTCTTCTAGAATATCTATTTTCATTGGTGCCTTTGCAACTGCTGTTACTACCTCTCCCAATGTCCACTTTCTTTGTAAGACATGTTGCAATTTAGCCTTTTCTTCTTCTGGCATATGCTTTGTAAACGCAACCTCATTCTTCACAATGGAAGGATCAAAATAATTCCCTAACACCTTATGCTTTTTACCAGTGGAGGTAATCAGTTTCGTTGAAATTGGATGGAATTCATGGAGTACAAATTTTCCATCCTTTCTTAATAACAGCTGAATTTTCTTCATTAATTCCTGTATATCTAACAAATAATGAAGAACTCCAAGTTCCATTAATACAAGATCGAATTGCTCTAAATATGTATCAATTGGTAGTGAGAGTACGTCAGAAACAATATAGTTGATCTTTACATTGACATGACTCGCAATTTCCATAGCGAACGCTTTATTTTCCTCTGAAAAATCAACAACAGTTACATCTGCCCCAAGCAGTGATAGGGCTACTGCTTTAATGCCATTGGAACCCATAAGATGCAGAACTTTTTTATTCGCAATTGGTTCAAGATAATGATCAAATGGGTGGAGCCTCCAACTTGGATTATGCCTAATTTTTTCTGCAATTTCTTGAGGGGAACCGTATCTATTTAATAAAGCTACATAATTATTTTGATTCCAAGCTTGTTCATTTAACTTAGTTACCTTAGCATGTTCATTTTCTAAGTACCAATGAATTTTTTCTCTATCTATACCGCTTTGTTCGCTAAATAAATATTTATAAAGGGATATACACCATATTGGTTGTTCATCGCATGTCACTTGGATTCGATAGGGGTTTGTTTTAATTGTCGTATTATAACGGCATTGTACAATAATGGTATATATATCTTGTTGTACCTGAAAGGATGCGGTGGCTATATTTGAGTTCAAGTCAGTCTTTTCTATTGTAGAGAATAGTTCATAGGCTTTTTCTATGATATCCCACTGTACTTCTATATATATAGTATTGAAATGAGGAATATCCACCCCTTGAATATATAAGGAAGTAGAATCTAAAAAATGATATGGGATATTTTCCTCATCAAAACGAATGGAAAGTTCCTTTATAGCTTGTGCATATTTTTTGTCTTTCATGTTAATCCTCCATCAATAGCTTGGATGAACGTTTATTGTTCATTAGCAACTCTACCATATTGGCCTCCGCCTCCAGCAGATAATTGCAGATTTCCCATTCTTGCTTTCATAATTAAATCAACTAACTCTTGTTTTATAACCTTTTCTAGTTCTTCCTTTGGAACATTATGTAAGATATTCATCTCTGTTCCGAAATGATCTAGAAGTTTTTCCATCGTTTTTGGTCCTAATCCAGGTAAGAAATCTAACGGTACTTGATGAATATAGGGTGGTCTATCGCAACCAGTCTCTGTAGTTGTTAGTTCCTGAATTCGTTCAGATACTCCCTTTGTAAATTGTGTTGATCCACATACGTGACAGACATCATGTTCTTTTTTAGCAAAGCATTTTGCACAGGTTGTTTGGTGGTATTTTCCAAGATAAGGATCTAGCCCATAATTCGCTATCACTTCATTTCCATCTTTTTGATGAAGTGCTTTTTCTAACCCCTTGAAAGTAGGAGCTTCTAATTGCATTATTTGATATTCACGTGCAATCTTCGCTAAAGAATGGGCATCTGAATTACTGACAAATGTATATCTATGGAGTTCTTTTATATGATCTGCCATGTCTGTATTTGAGCTTAATCCTAGTTCGATGGCATCAATAAGATTTGCATCAAATACTTCTTCTAACGATTTTTCAACGCCTTTACCATATAAGCTTTTAAACGGTGTAAATACATGGGCAGGAATAAATAGACCACCTAATGACTTTATTTTTTTTTGTAAGCTTCTAGCATCTTCGTGGATACGTTGTGTACTTAATTGATTATTCTTTACCTTTCCAGTATACCAATAGGAAAATTCCTTTAATGAGCGTAGTGAAGGAAAGTATCCTAATACATGCAATGGTCCTTTACAATTGTCATCATTTATTTCTATCTCTACACCTGGAATTAATGTAACCGATTCTTGATAAAGCAATCCTCCATCTTCCATTTCAATCATTTCTTTACTTTGCAGAAGATCTTCTATTTCAGCGATAACTTCAGGTGAATGGCAATCAATTACTCCAATCATATCTAAGCCTTTGGGTATTTTTGCTGCCTTCAAAATATTGGTAAGTGTCAATGTTTTTGAACCAGTAATTTTAACCGGTTTCCCTGTTTTCGTTCGTCCAATATGAATATGTAAATCAACAAAATAATTTTTCATCATTATTTTTGCGCCTCTTTTAACTGTAAATATTGAATTGCATATGCCGTTTTAGCATCAAATATTTTTTGTTCTTTTACTAGCTGAATAGCTTCCTCAAGTGATACCTCGATCAGCTCAACAAATTCATCCTCATCCGCAGCTCTAGGATTTTCTTTTTTTCTAAGCCCCGTTGCTAGATATAAATGAATAAGTTCATCCGCAAATCCCGGGGATGTATAAAAAGAAATGATATGGTCCAAACGGTTACACTCATACCCAGTTTCTTCTTCTAATTCCCTAACTGCAGTAACTTCAGGCTTCTCTCCTGGCTCCAACTTACCTGCTGGAATTTCAACGAGAGCTCGTTCCATCGGTTTACGATATTGTTCTACAAGAACAATTTTATTTTCTGGAGTTAATGCCAAAACTGCAACTGCTCCAGGATGTTTAATAATTTCTCTTTTTGAGGTTTTTCCATTTGGTAATTCAACATCATCTATTTGCAAACGAACGACTTTACCTTCAAATACTTTTTCAGTATGAATCGTTTTTTCTTCAAATTTATGCATTTCTTCCACTCCTAGTTCTAATTAAACATATCATTCATACATTTTAACACAACTAGGTAAGGAACAAATAATACGAACGGATTGTTGATCATCATGTATAGAATAAGGAGATGAGTTAACGATGAGAATCTATATTCAGAAGAATGGAATTGTATTAAGCGGCAAAGCTTGGGAAATTAGAGAACAGCTTAAATATTATTCTAAACAATACCAATTTGTTTATGATTGGATAAAGCAATCTAATTCATAACAAATTCTTGGTAATCTTACAGAATCTTCGATAGAATAGGAGAAAAAGTTAATTTGAAAGGACTTATTCTTATGGAAAAACAACAATTGGGAGCTTCCAATCTATTCATATCTAAGCTAGGACTTGGTTGTATGTCATTAGGTACTGATGAAAATAAGGCAAAGGACATTATTAAAGCAGCACTTGATGTTGGCATCAATTATTTCGATACAGCCGATCTATATGATTTTGGTGTAAATGAAGAAATTGTAGGGAAATCATTAAAATCCGTACGGGATCAAGTCATTATAGCAACAAAAGTAGGCAATCGTTGGAATAAAGATCGAACTGACTGGACTTGGGATCCATCTAAATCCTACATAAAAGAGGCTGTCAAAGCTAGTCTTCAACGGCTTCAAACAGACTATATTGATTTATACCAATTACATGGTGGAACAATTGAGGACAATATTGATGAAACCATTGAAGCATTTGAAGACTTAAAAAAGGAAGGCTTAATCCGTTATTACGGACTTTCCTCCATTAGACCAAATGTTATACGCGAATATGTTCAAAAATCTAATATTATTAGTGTCATGATGCAATATAGTTTATTAGATCGACGACCTGAGGAAACTGTTTTATCTCTTTTAAAAGCAAATAACATTAGCGTTGTTACTAGAGGTGCTTTAGCAAAAGGTATATTAAGTGAAAAAGCTCTCACTAAGATCCCACAACAAGGATATTTAAGTTACACGAATAAAGAATTGGTTGAGCTAGTTAAAGGAATTGAATCGAAATTAGTGAAAAAAAACCGAAGCATGACAGAGTTAGCATTGAAATATAATTTAAATAATGAAACTGTTGCAGCAGTTATCACCGGTGCTAGTTCCATTCATCAAATTAAAGAAAATGCTCATGCATTACAAGGAAATCCATTAACTAAGGAAGAATATTTGTTATTACAAGAACTCAGTAAACAAACAAACTATTCTGATCACCGCTAATAGTTTTTTATATGCTTATATTTAAGAGGGGTCACCCCCCTTTTTCTTTTTGCAGAAAACTTTTCACCATCTTTCGTTTTTTTTTAACAAAATCCCCAAATCGTTTCGATAAATATTACAAGGTTCACAAGTAATTCTTTGATTTATTTTTTGAAATATTCTAATTTTCTACATAATTGGATAATACATTCTTTTTTTTGTTCATTGCTCTAGGGATTTTCCCCCTTTTTTTCAGCTATAGTTATCGACAAATTTTACGAGTTAATTATGCTTAATTCCTTTATACTTTTCATAAAGATAGAGAAATAGTAATAGTAAAAAAGGTTTGCACAAGCTTAAAATTTCTTCATGGGATAGGAAATTGCAAACTTAATAGTTTTCTAGGGGGAAAAGGGAGATGGAAAAACAATTTATTGTAAAGAAAGAATCACTAGATCCTGAATGGGTCGACCTCATTCTTGATGCTTTTGATTTGGGAATGAGTGTTGAGGAGATAAAAGATTATTTTTCGAAAAAGCGTTACTCTTCTTGAAAGATTTTCCACACCTTCAAAGTATTCAAGTTAGATTTCACATGATTGTTTAGTATATTTTTTCACTCCATTAGATTTTTTACCATTACTAATATTTCACTCAGATTAGTTTTTTGACTTATTAATTATTTTTCATTTAATGCGAAACAATTCCTTCTGTATATGTTATAATAACACGAAGGAAGGTGACATTAAGTATGATTGGACAACGTATTAAAAAATTTCGCTTACAAAAACAATTATCTTTATCCGAACTAGCAGAAAGAGCTGGAATAGCAAAATCATATTTGAGCTCCATTGAGCGAAATTTACAATCCAATCCATCTGTTCAATTTCTCGAAAAAATTGCAGCAGTTTTAGGGATTTCCGTTAACTTGCTATTGCATGATCAAATAGATGAAACGAATACTACCGAACTCGATTCAGAATGGGAATCATTAGTTAGAGAAGCAATGAATTCAGGAGTTTCAAAAGAGGAATTTAGAGAATTTCTAGAGTTTAATAAGTGGAAAATAAATAATAAATAATAAGAGTTTAAGATGATTTCTTCATCGTAAACTCTTTTTTATTCATTAAGAAAGGAGACTTGACATTAATTACAGGCTTCAAAGTCAAATCAGCCATACTTTTGCCGCGCTAACAGCATCGACTCGCACTTTTTTTAATTGATGGTTTGATTTATAGGCTATTTTTCGTAATGCTTCTTGTGTAAAAGCCCTAATAGCAGCTTTTACACTAAATAAAGGCTTTCAACGTTTCCTATGAATTTTGTAGCTCATTTCATGTAAAATGAAGAGGATAGACGGCTTTCAACTCAAATTTCCGGTAAGACTATTTCTAAAGAATAATATTGTTTATGGGAAGAAATTATTTATATTTTTTCCAGTCCATCGGGTTTTCGTTTAATAATTCTTCAAACGACTTGTTTTTATCTTTTTGTCTTCTCTCTTCCCTTTTTCTCTCTTCTTCTAATTTCTTCTTCGACTCTTCATCCTGTTTCAGTTGCTGCTGTGTATGTTTCAACTTTAAAAGGATATCTTGATTTAACGTATCTTGCAATGTCAATTTATCATCGGTTTGTTTATTTTTTCTTTGTGTTTGTTTCGATCTTGCCATGGGATGACTCCTTTATATTCATTAATAATAGGCTCTTTTTACATAGATTATTAATTCCTAAATTTAGATTGAACCTGTAGTTCTTCTCATGAAAGCTTAATAAAAAAAGGGAATGCATTCATTCCCCCTTATTTTACTATAAATACTAATAGGCTTCTAGTTTGACATCCTTTGCAACTAATAGATCCGGTTCAGTTGATGAAAGAATTTCTTCTATTGAATATCCTTTTGCTACTTCCTTTAAGATCAAACCATTGGCAGTTACATCGATGACAGCTTGATCTGTAATAATCCGATTCACTACACCCTTACCAGTTAAAGGCAAACTGCATTGTTTGAGTATTTTGGGTTCGCCCTTTTTATTTACATGATCCATAATGACGATTATTTTTTGAGCACCATGGACAAGATCCATTGCTCCACCCATCCCTTTAATCATTTTGCCCGGAATCATCCAGTTCGCCAAGTCACCCGCTTCTGACACTTCCATTCCACCTAATATTGCTACATTAATATGTCCCCCACGTATCATAGAAAAGGATTCTGCACTATCAAAATATGCCGCACCTGGAATGGCAGTAACGGTTTCTTTTCCGGCATTAATTAAGTCGGCATCAATATTTTCCTCTGATGGATATGGACCAATTCCTAATAAACCATTTTCAGACTGTAAAACTACTTGTTTATTATCGGCAATATAGTTAGCTACTAATGTAGGCATTCCAATACCAAGATTAACATAATCTCCGTTTTCAATCTCCTTTTCCGCTCTGCGAGCAATTTTTTCTCGTATTGTGAACTTATCTAGTGCCATTCTACATTTCTCCTTTCACTATGTATTAATGACTGATGGTTCTTCTCTCGATTCTCTTTTCTTGTTTTCCTTGAATAATTCTTTGGACATATATACTTGGTGTATGGATAAAATTAGGATCTAAATCGCCAATTTCATAGAGCTCCTCTACTTCAGCAATGGTTACTTTTCCAGCTGCTGCAATCATTGGGTTAAAATTACGGGCCGTTTTGTTATAGACTAAATTCCCCATCTTATCCCCTTTCCAGGCTCGTATTAAACTAAAGTCTGCAATCAGCGCTTCCTCCAACACATATTCCTTCCCATTAAAATTACGGATTTCTTTTCCGTCAGCGATTGGCGTTCCGACTCCTGCTGGTGTATAAAAAGCAGGAATTCCTGCCCCACCTGCACGAATCTTTTCAGCTAGTGTTCCTTGTGGTGTTAATTCCACTTCTAGTTCTCCTGATAATACTTGTCTTTCAAACTCTTTATTTTCCCCTACATAGGAACCAATCATTTTTTGAATTTGTTTGTTCTGTAATAGAGGCCCAAGTCCCCAATCATCAATTCCACAATTGTTTGAGATAACGGTTAAATTTTTTACCCCTTTTTCAACTAACGCTTGAATTAAATTTTCCGGTATCCCACAAAGGCCGAAACCACCAACCATTAGAGTAGCCCCATCATGTATGTCAGCAACTGCCTCATGAAAGGATGTATAAACTTGTTTCATTGCTCTATCTCCCTTCTATTCTTGCATTATGCTAATTCAACGATTGTTGCAACACCCTGTCCACCACCGATGCATAAAGTAGCTAAACCTGTTTTCGCTTGTCTTTTTAACATTTCATGGATTAGCGTTACAAAAATTCTAGTTCCACTTGCTCCAATTGGATGACCAAGTGCTATCGCACCACCATTCACATTTAATATTTCTTTATTAAAATGTAGTTCGCGATCAACAGCAAGGCTCTGAGCGGCAAAAGCTTCATTCGCCTCAATCAAATGAATTTCCTCTAAAGAAAGGTTAGCCTTTTTCAATGCTTTATTTACTGCAGCTACTGGTCCAATCCCCATAATGCTCGGATCAACCCCTGCACTTGCATTGGCTTTAATTGTTACAAGCGGCTTAATACCAAGTTCTTCACATTTTTTCCGTGACATGACAACAACGGCAGCTGCCCCATCATTAATTCCTGAAGCATTACCTGCTGTTACAGAACCGTTCTTTTTAAAGGCTGGTCGCAATCCCGCTAATTTTTCAGGTGTCGTTCCTTTTTTCGGATATTCATCCGTATCGAATACGATTGGTTCGCCTTTTCTTTGCGGAATTTCAATCGGAATAATTTCCTCCTGAAATTTACCTGCCTCGATTGCCTTTACTGCCTTTGCTTGACTGTCACTTGAAAATTGATCCTGTTCTTGCCGTGTAATTTGATATTTATCACAAAGATTTTCTGCTGTAATTCCCATATGATAATCATTAAAAGCGCACCATAAACCATCTTGAATCATACTGTCTACGAGCTTTTGATCGCCCATTTTAAACCCATCCCTCGCCTGATTCAATAGATATGGAGCTCTGCTCATATTTTCCATGCCACCAGCGACAATAATGTCTGCATCCCCTGCCACTATTGCCTGGGTAGCCAAGTGAACCGCTTTTAATCCTGAACCACAAACCTTATTAATCGTCATAGAGGAAACGCTTTCAGGAACACCAGCTTTAATGGCAGCTTGACGTGCCGGATTCTGGCCAAGTCCTGCTTGAAGTACATTCCCCATAATGATTTCATCTACCTGATCACCACTAACCCCCGCCTTTTCAAGTGCACTTTTAATAACAATTGCACCTAACTCAGTAGCTGATGTATTTTTTAATGTACCATTAAAGCTACCTATCGCTGTACGTACAGCACTTACAATGACAACTTCTTGCTTTTCCACGTTTTCTCCTCCCCTGCTGAACATAGTACTTAAAAGCATTCTACATTTTATTTTTCGCTAAAAAATAAGAAATTCCTTTAATTTTCGCAATTCTTTTCTACTGCTTCCGCAGGAGTATGGTTGACTACTTCTCAAGATGTATTTATTTCAACTTCATACTCCTTTATAATAATATGCAATGAAACTTTTTTTTACGATATCCGTATATAATGATGTATTAGTTCTTTAGACAGGAGTCGATAGTTATGCACCCCTTTTTAGCATTCATGTTACGATTTTTTGTAACTCTTCCTACGATGACTATTATTTGGCTAATAAGCAATTTCGCATTTAACCAAACTTTTTGGTTCTCCGCATTGTTTGCATTAGGTGGAGGAGTGATTACTTACGTAGCCACTAAATGGTATACAGACCATGTTTTCTTAAAGAGGCATCAATTAACTAGGAAAGAGTATGCATATATAATAAAAAATCTAAAAGAGGCTCAACAGAAAATCTCACGACTACAAAAGGTATTTTTCAGTATTCGGAGTATCGGTTCTTTTAAACAAATGTTTGAAATTATTCGTTTGGTCAAACGTATCCAGTCGATTATAAAAAAAGAACCACAGCGTTTTTTCAAGGCGGAAAAGTTTTATTTCTATCATCTTGATTCTGTAGTTGAGTTATCAGAAAAATATTCCTTTTTAGCGTCTCAACCTGCTAAAAATGATAAATTATATTATTCATTAAACGAAACTCGTGATACATTAAAGGATTTAAAAAGATCGATCGAGAAAGATTTATATGAGGTTCTTTCCAATGATATTGAACATCTGGAATTTGAATTAGATGTAGCAAAACGCTCATTAAAAACATTAAAAAATCCATTGACGAAAGACGATGAAAGGAGATCTACTAAATGAGTGAAACAAAAGAAACATTATGGCAAGAAGATATAAGTGACGGGATGGATGACTTGTTATCTAACCCTTTTGGTGATAAAGAACTGATTATTAATGATACACCGTTACAAACAGAAACTGAAAAACCAACCCGATTAATTGATGTTATTCCCGAGGAAAACCGACAAAAGGCTATTCAATTAGCTGAGCAAATTGATCCTAAAAATCATCAATCCATTATTTTATATGGAACTCAAGCTCAATCCAAGCTTTTAAATTTCTCTCATTCTATGCTTGATCATGTACAAAAGAAAGATATTGGTGAGATCGGCGATATTCTTAGTGATTTAATGAAAAAATTACATGATGTAAATCCTGACGAATTAACACCTGAGAAAAAAGGGTTATTCTCTCGCATGTTCGGTAAGATTTCAAATTCTATTCAAGAGGTACTATCAAAATATCAAAAGACTGGTGCCCAAATTGATCGAATTAGTGTAAAACTTGATCATTCGAAAAAAACTCTACTTGCTGATGTTCAAATGCTTGAACAATTATATGAAAAAAATAAGGATTATTTCCATGCGTTGAATATTTATATTGCAGCTGGTGAAATCAAGCTTGAGGAATTACAAACAAAAACAATACCAGAATTAAAAAATAAAGCGGCTGCCACTGGAGATCAAATGGCTGTTCAAGACGTCAACGATATGATCCAATTTGCAGACCGATTAGATAAGCGACTTCATGACTTAAAATTAAGCAGACAAATTACAATTCAGAGCGCACCTCAAATTCGCTTGATTCAAAATACGAACCAAGCACTTGCGGAAAAAATCCAATCATCGATCATGACCGCAATTCCTTTATGGAAAAATCAAATTGCGATCGCATTAACCTTGATTCGTCAACGAAGTGCAGTGGAGGCACAAAAACAGGTATCGAAAACTACGAATGATCTACTTCTAAAAAATGCTGAGATGCTTAAGCAAAATACGCTTGAAACGGCAAGAGAAAATGAACGTGGTTTAGTAGATATCGAAACACTTAAAAAAACACAGGAAAATCTTGTTTCCACACTAGAAGAAACTCTACGTATTCAGCAGGAAGGTCGTGCTAAACGTTACCAGGCTGAACAAGAACTTATGACCATGGAAAATGAACTAAAGCAAAAACTGCTTAATTTAAAATCGTGATATTATGCGGTTTTCGTAAATGTTAATGCTAATAATAAAAAAATTTAGCGATTCGAATGAATTTTCCAGCCCTTTTCTAATTGAAATGAAGAGGTTAAAAGGCTCCAATACTAAATTATTAGTTAGCTAAATAGTAAATGTGTGATAGAATAGCCTACTTTAAAAACAAAGCTCTCATTCAGGGCTTTGTTTTTAATTATTCTTGCAATTCTTTCATTTCCCTCTAAAATGAAATTGGGAGGGAGATTTCATGTTATTACCTAATGAAGTAACTATTATTGAGGTTGGTCCTCGCGATGGACTTCAAAATGAAAAGAATTTTGTACCTACCGAAGTAAAAGAACAATTTATTCACAATTTATCTGATGCTGGAATACAAGAAATGGAGATTACCTCGTTTGTATCTCCGAAATGGGTTCCGCAAATGCAGGATGCAGCTACTATCGCGTCTTCAAATTACAATATTCAAAGGAAAATAGTTTTAACCCCCAATCGAAAAGGGGTTGATCGTGCACTTGAACTTGGTTGTGAAGCAGTAGCAGTTTTTGTTGGGGTTAGCAATAGCTTTAATAAGAAAAATATTAATAAAACGACGATGGAAAGCATGGAAGAACTAAAACCAATTATTGCAGAATTAAAGAAAAAGAATATTTTTGTTCGAGCCTGTATTTCCACCGCATTCTACTGTCCCTTTGAAGGAAAAGTTTCGGAAGAAGCCACTATTAAATTATGTCAAGAATTTGTCACTGCTGGTGTCGATGAGCTTAGTGTGGCTGACACGATTGGCATGGCTGTACCAACAGAATCCTTTGCACTGTTCTCAAAATTAAAAGAAAAGCTGCCAGCTATTCTTTTAACTGCTCATTTCCATGATACGAGGAAAATGGCTTTAGCAAATATCTTTGCAGCTTTGCAGGCTGGCATTGATCGTTTCGATACTTCTGCTGGAGGACTTGGGGGCTGCCCATTTGCACCTGGAGCAACTGGAAATGTTGCAACAGAGGATGTTGTTTATATGCTTGAAAGAATTGGCATTCAAACAGGAATTGAATTAGATAAACTCGTAAATGCCATTGATGTGATCGCACCTATGATTGCTCGACCAATCGAAAGTGGTTATTATCAACTAGCTAAGAAATCAGTATAGTTTTCTCCTCTTTTGCTCATTTTAAGGGTATCGTTGCAAATAAGGAGGATTGTCAAATGACTAAACAACGTGAAAAGGGCTATAGTCAAAAAGGGAAACCAACAGGTGATACAACAAAAAATATGATTGCTGCTGAAGAATTAGAGCAGGCCATTCACCCGACTAAAAGACAAAATTCCAAACAATAACTTGCTAGTTGAAACTGACTTTGTTAGTCAGTTTCTTTTTATATATGGTAAAATATAGAAAAAAACAAAAAAACATCGGAGGAACTCACTATGAAAAAAGGATTGTCCATTTTCGGTGGTGCCACATTATTAGCTACAACTGGATTGGGTCTCTATCTTTCCGAACGAATCATGCATATAACAAAAAAAGATGAAAAGTATGTATACGATCGTGAAGTTCATGCCAAACGGGTCGACCCTGTTTCTTTTGATGCCCTGCCAAAAGAAGATGTTATGATTCCTTCCCCTTTCGGCTACCAAATTAAAGCTTTATTTATCCGCCCCTTCCCCCAAGTCAAAAAGTATATGATTTTTTGCCACGGGGTTACCGAAAATAAAGTAAATTCCATTAAATATATGAATTTATTTTTGGAAAAAGGCTTTAATGCTGTCATTTATGATCATAGAAGACATGGAGAAACAGGCGGAAAAACTACGAGCTATGGTTATTATGAAAAACATGATTTAAAAGCTGTAGTTGATGCTCTTCTTTCCATTGAAGGAGAGGATATCGTATTTGGTATTCATGGCGAATCTATGGGTGCTGCGACTACCCTTTTATACGCAGGGATGCTAGAAGATCGCGCCAATTTTTATATTGTTGATTGCCCGTTCTCAGATTTTCGTGAATTATTAGCGTATCAAATCTCTAATGAGATTAAGCTTCCTGGAAAATGGTTTCTTCCCTTGGCAAATTTATTTATTCGATTGCGCGATGGGTACTCTTTAAAAAATGTTTCACCGATACAGGTTATAAAAAATATACAGAAGCCCATTTTATTTGTACATAGTGAAAAAGATGATTATATACTTCCGGAAATGACGAAAGAACTATTTAAACAGAAAAAAGGAGCTAAAATGCTTTATATGGCAATCAATGGAGCACATGCCCAATCCTTTAATGAAAACCGTCAGGAATACGATCAAACCATTGACGAATTCTTAACGAAGTATGTCAATGAAGCATGTAATTAAAAGAATTGTTAAGTTTTTCTCTTCCTATTTTTATTTTTTCTAAACATCCGCACCTGTCTATGAATACAGTAAATATTAAGGAAAAAAATAGGGAGAGATTGAAATGAACATTCATGTAGTACAAAAAGGAGAAAATCTTCGTGTGATTTCCCAGAGATATGGGGTCAATATAAATCAAATCGTTACGGCCAATCAATTGCCCAATCCCAATGTATTAGTCATTGGGCAAGCACTCGTTATTCCTGCCCCAGGACATGAATACGTTATTCAACCTGGGGACAATCTTTGGTCTATTGCCCAGCGATTTGGAACGACCGTTCAAGCGATCGCTGATATAAATCAAATTTCCAATCCAACCGATATAATGGTAGGACAAATATTAATTATTCCCATTCAGTACCATACCGTACGTTCAGGTGAAACCCTATGGTCAATTGCTCAACGTTATGGTGTCAGTATCACTTCTCTTACCCAAATCAATCGCGTTTTAAATCCTGCGAATCTTTATGTTGGGCAGGTTTTACGAATTCCAGAAACCTCCCTTCCTATAAAAGAAGTAAACGCTTATATTACTTCACTTGGTGAAAGTGGAGCTCGTGAAGTAAGGCAATTAGGTAGATACTTAACGTATATTTCTCCTTTTACGTATTCAATAAAGGAAGATGGCAGCCTCACTGAATTATCTGAAGCAGCCGTTTTGGATGCTGCCCGTGTGGAACAGGTTGCTCCACTAATGGTTGTTACAAATTTTACAAATAGCGAATTTAATTCTGATCTTGCAGCAACTATTTTAAGAAATCCCTCGCTTCAAAATACAATGATTGATCAATTGCTTTCTAAAATGCGTGAAAAGGGCTATTCAGGGGTGAATTTTGATTTTGAATATGTGTATCCAGAAGATCGTGAGAACTATAATGATTTTCTTAGACAGGTTGTTACAAAACTGCACCCTGAAGGATTTTTGGTTTCTACCGCACTCGCCCCCAAAATATCTTCTGATCAAAAAGGGATATTATATGAAGCACATGATTATGCTGCACAAGGAGAAATTGTTGATTTTATTGTTTTGATGACCTATGAATGGGGATGGGCTGGTGGAAAACCTTGGGCAATTGCACCGATTAACGAGGTGAAGCGAGTACTAGACTATGCTGTTACAGTTATTCCTCGTCAAAAAATTATGATGGGAGCGCCACTCTATGGTCGTGATTGGAAGATCCCCTGGAAGGAAGGGACCATTGCAAAAACAGTTAGCTCCCAGCAAGCTCTGAGCTTAGCAAGTAAGTATGGTGCCAGTATTCAATATAATACGACTTATCAATCCCCATTTTTCCGATATACGGACGAAAATGGTCAACAGCATGAAGTATGGTTTGAAGATGCACGTAGTGCTCAAGCAAAGTTTGACGTTGTAAAAAATTATCGACTTAGGGGGATTAGCTACTGGGTGCTTGGCAGTCCGTTCCCACAAAACTGGCTCGTCCAACAAAATAATTTCAATGCACGCAAACTTATTTAATGTTTTTTTTCTGCATTTTCATAACATCGGAATCAGTTTTGTCAATCATTATTTTCTCTTACTATCATCCAAAAGTAGTTAAAAAACCTTAAGATAAATAACATTAGAAATAATATCCATCTTACCTAGTTGCTTTTTCTACTTTTTCCTTATACCATCATAATAGAGTGCTAATTATAGAAAGGATGTTGTTAATGTCTAAAGTACAAATTAAAGTAAATGATAATGGATCCTACCGCATAACGGGGGATGTGGAACTAATTGACGCAGAAGGGAATGTGTTTGAAACTAAGCCGTCGTTTTCATTATGCCGCTGTGGATTATCTATGAAGAAGCCTTTTTGTGATGGTTCCCATAAAGGGCATTTTGAATCTGTTGTTCGTGCAAAATAAATAATTACAAAAAAAAAGAGTCCCGAAGTCATTCCTACGAATAATTCGTGATTCTTTTTTTTGATTCTTCAATATTCGCCTTCATTTTTATTAATCTCCTTTGTATAAAAAACAAATGGTCGGAGACAATGCTCTATTACGAGGTACATCCACATGTATTATTTATTCTTGATATTTCTTAATTAAATCAACAAACGCATCAACGAAGGATTGTAGGAATTTAACCGTTCCTTCATCTTTTATCTTACCATCTTCATCCAATATATCAGCGACATTTCCAATATAAGCCTCAGGTTGTTGAAGTATTGGCATATTTAAGAATACTAAAGGTTGACGTAAATGATGATTAGCACCAAACCCACTCAATTTACCTGGAGATTGACTGATAATTGCGGCTGGTTTGTTATTCCATACACTTGCTCCATAAGGACGAGAACCCACATCCAATGCATTTTTTAATACAGCAGGTATTGAACGGTTATATTCAGGAGTTACAAATAATACGGCTTTAATTTCCTTCATCTTGTTACGAAAGGTCGTATACTCCGGAGGAGCATTGTTTTCATCATCAAAATCCTGATTATATAATGCCAAATCTCCTATTTCAACAAATTCTGTTTCATATCCATTTGGGAATAAAGTTGCAACATTTGCTGCAAGTTTTTTTGAAAAAGATTCTTTCCGAAGACTACCAACCAAAATACCAACTTTAGTCATCATCCATTTTCCTCTCTGTTTTTTTATTGGACATAATAACATAGATTTCCTTTTATTATCTCTTAAATGATTGCTAATCATTCTTCAAACAGTTAAGCATTCGTTTAATTTCGTTGCTCAATCTTTTATAAAGTTTTTTATATGACTTTTAAAAGACCCACAAATCCTTCTTCCATTACTTCATCAAGCTCTATCTTTTTATGTAGTATATGCTTTGCTTTATATATTTTCTAAAATCTTATACTTTTATATGAACAGCTGCTTCATTTAATTCTATTCGCAAAAATCTCTATTTTGAGATATATAATAAATAAATTGATTCTAATAAATTTACAATATCAAAAAAAATTATCGGCTTTACCTTTGAATATAAACTAATCTTTATAAGTTATTAAGCAGCTTTTTCCTTTCAATAAAGTTGTTTAATTTTTCATTCAACAATAGCCCAACAAACTGATTCATAACTATTAACATTCATTACAGTTTGTTGGGTATTTCTAAAAGACTGTTTTCGTATAGATTATTGCTTCTCTATTGTCGACTTTTACATTTAATAAAGGTATTAGCGGTTAGTAGAAACAGATAATTATGATTAAAAATATCCCTAAGTAGGAACAATGCAGAAATATTAAGTTACATTTTGATTATGCTTAAATTTATCTAACATCTTAATGAATCCGACAAGACCCCTAATCGTAAATAAAGTAAAACTTACACTTCCGAAAGTATGAAACGGTGACCATTTTTTCCATTTAAATAATTTTGAATATTTTTGTAAATACCATTGACCTAAACTCATAGGGACACTAAAAAGTAGACTTTTCAAAAGTATTTTCCAAAAATTATCATTGTATGATAATTTAACCCAGATTACACTTAAAAGCGGGAAAAACAATATGTCATAAACGATATTGGTTTTAAAAATTTTTGGAAAAGGGCGAACAGGATACTCTATCCTTTTCGTACCTACAACATAAGCATCTATAAGGGTTGCGAGAACTCCTTTTGAGAAAAAAATAACAAGATTTTCTCTCATTTTTGATCCTCTAAATAAAAATGGTAGGCACAGCATGCATAGAGTAAATAGTAGATGTAGTAATCTTCTTTCCATTAAAAACATCCTTTCAAGGATTTATTTACAATTTCCTAAATAATTTGCATCTGCTTTAAATAATTGTAAAAATGAAATATAGGTAGACTTTATCATCCATATTATTTTTGCCTGAAAACATTTACAGTATTCTAGCATTACTTTTTATGCATGATGTATAATAGAGTGCGAATTTACAATATATTTCTACATTCCTAAAACACTGAAATGAGTTCAATGAATTGTTTTTCCTCCAATGATTCTTATGTAGACAGTACCTAAAATAACCTTTTAGGAAAATATTGCTCTACAACTCTTCTCCCCCTTTATTAGCTCAAGAACAAACTACAACCAAAAAGCATTAATCCTCCTTGGATTAATGCAATGTAAATGCAATAAAAAAATAACCTATATTTGTTGGATAAATTTAATCACTCATTTATATCTACATGATGCACCATTTGATCCTATCATTTGCTTTAACAGTACAAGAGGATAAAATTCTATTAGATAATCTAGGTTCTCTCTTATGTAAAATAAATGCTTGAAGATTATAAGTCAATTCCAAACTCAATAATAGTATATAACATTTTGTATCCTAATGATTTATATAAGGATATAGCCCTTCCACTAACACCAAATACACTTAAAGTGTGGCTTCACTCTTTCCTTTGTTTTTTAGGAACTTTAAAGCTTCTGTTATTACGCTTTAGCGATTCCTTTTCTTCTCCATTCTGTTATAAAAGAAATGTTTTCAGTAACACTTCTTTCCTTTCCCAAGTCATTACACTAATTCATTAAATAAAAAACTGTGTGCTAACGACACAGTTTTAAAATTCATCTATTTTAACCATTACATCCTTTAGCACTTCAATTGATTTAAAAATATCACCTTCAATCTCTATACTATGATTAGCACCTTCAATTAAACTTATTTTTAATCTATTATTGTTTTTAATTTTTTCGAATTTTTCATAGATATAACAAGGGTCATTATCACCAATAATACAAAGTGCCTGAGTTTTATTATTTAATAAAGCATTATAAACATCGTTTCGCTGTAATAAAGGAGTTAACCATATAGCCTTTGCTGAGTGATACTTCGGATATTTCAAAAGATGAGTCAATGCAATCGTACCTAATGATTTAGCAACTATAGTAAAGTCAGTGTAATCATTATCTTTTAAAATTGTTTCAATCACTGCTTGAACATCGGATGTATGTTCATCTGAACTTAAGGAAGATACTTCCTCTTGTGAATAATGATAATTTACAAGTAAAATATCAGAACCTTTTTTTAACATAATTCCTGTTGTATAGTGGAGTAATGGTGCCTGAGTAGTATAACCTGCACCAGGTAAGATGATAGTAAGAGAACTAGATTTCTCTTCATGTTTATAATGTATATATGGGATATCCCTGTTAGTTGATTTCGTATTGCCACTAATTAGTTTCATATTCCACACCCTTTTTATTTTAATAAAATTATACTATAAATCAAAAATTTACCAATATCAGTAATACACCACTTTAGTTTTTCTTCCATCCTACTAAGTAAAAAATAATTAGTATAAAATAATCACTTAAAACCTTTTATCTTTAGATATTCTCGCGTAGAATATTTAGACATTGGACTTCCACAATCACACGTGTTTAGGGAATAACGAAAAAGCCCAAGTTTCTCAATTTGATTGTAGAGAACCTGGACTACCCTATAAAAAAAATTGCTCTTGTAACCACTCAATTTTTATTGTTAACTAAGACATCTTGAAAACTGGTAATGCTTTTGTCATTAAAACACACTACGTACTAATCCGCCATCGATTCTCAAAGCAGATCCATTAATAGCTGAAGAAAGAGGACTACTTACAAACGTAACAAAATGTGCAATTTCTTCTGGTCGAATAAGCCTCTGAATGATAGAGGTTGGCCGATTTTCTTTCATAAACCGTCTTTCAGCTTCTTCCATGGTCAATTTCTCATTAGGATAAAGGGTATTTAGCATTGTTTCTACTCCTTCTGTTAGAGTTGAACCTGGCATAATAGTGTTGACTGTTACATTTGTTCCTTTAGTCAGCTCAGCTAAACTTCGTGAAAGCGAGAGCTGCATCGTCTTAGTTGCGCTATAATGAGCCATTTCTTGAGATGGCATTATGGCAGCTTCGCTAGCAATAAATATAACTCTTCCTTCCTTTTTTTGGATCATTTGATTTAGGTACCATCGAGTAAGCCGAACACCACTCATAATATTGACCTCAAACATTTTAAACCACTCTTCATCAGAGATAGTAAAATATTCTTTGGGTTCAAAGATTCCTAGGTTGTTAATGAGAATATCTACATCTGAAAATTCCTCTATAGCCTTTTGGCATCCTTGTTCTGTACCTAAATCAGAAACCAATGACTGAAGGATAGCTTCAGGAAACTGTTCTTGAATTTCTTTAATTGTTTGACTAACCTTTTCTTCACGACGTCCATTAATAATGACTGTAACACCTTCTTTTACTAATGACATCGCAATTGCTTTACCAATTCCGGCTGTTGACCCTGTAACGAGCGCAGTTTTTCCTTTCAAATGCAGAAACAAATTGAATCACTCCTAATTGCTTTTTAAATGATTAATTATATTTAATAATATGGTTAGTATGGATTTTTCCCCTTATTTTAAACTGAAGGGATAATTTTACTTATAGAAAGGTAGCTTTATCACGTGCAACTATATTGTTGTATATCCCATTGATAATCAAAATCTTTCGAGACATGACGAATTAGATGGTTAAAATCCAAACCTTCAATAGACCCGTAAGAAATCGAAACAACTCGATGTAAGGCTTTAGGATTTAACCAACAGAAAAAAGAGAGAGGTTGATGTACTTCTCTCCTTCAATCAAAAGCCAGGTGGACCACTATCTTGTTAATCCTTCCTGCATGTACATCACCAAAGGTTCATTACTGATATTGTCGCTACCCCCCCTATTATTCAATGAACAAGTAGTTTCATGAATTACAACTTAATCGCAGGAAAATGAGGCAAAACCTCTTCCCCTAACTCCTGTATTACTTCATCAGCTGGTCTTTTACTATCAAAAAGTGCAAAGAAAAGATGATTTACACCAATTTCTTTGTAAATATTCAATAATTCTATTAATCTATTACGTCCTATCCTGAATCCCAATCTTATAGCCGTAGGCATTTCATTTGGATCCTCAGACAAATCCAAATGCATCGGTTGTGAAAATGGTTTAAAAACTCCAGGATGGTATTCTTCAACAAGTTGTCTCCATTTTTCTATTGCTTCTGCTTGAAAATGCGGACTTCTAGGATAGTAAATCCATCCATCCCCATTCTTTGCAAACCATTCCATGGATTGTTGAGCGTAACCAGTAATCATTGTTGGAATTCGTTTTTTAGGTTTTGGAACTAAATTACTTCCTTGAATTAATCCTAACGAAGACTCAATAGAAGGATACTCCTCATATAATACTTGATTTAAATAATTAAATGATTCAAGGAATCGTTTTCCTCGTTCTTCATGGTTAACGTTTAAACCATAGAAATCTGCTCTTCGATCCCCAGAAGATACTCCCATAATTAGACGTTCTGGAAACAGTTGATCAATTGTCGCAATTTCTTTTGCAACGCGTAAAGGATGGCGCAGGGAAAGGACAACCGCTGCGGTTCCCAGAGCAATTTCTTTTGTATGGCTTGCTAAATATGTTAAATAAATTAACATATCATATATTTGTCCGGTAGCTGGGTCACCGAACGATGGATCATCTAATATGACATCTCGAAGCCATAAACCAGTAAAACCGTAAGACTCGGCTAATTGAGATAGCTCCACTTGTTTTTCCATCGTGGGAGTATCAAATTGATAATTTTCTAATGGTATATGGAGTCCTAGGGTCAACTCCCCTTCTTTATACATTCGACTATATCCATCATGCTTAGAGAATATATTCATAGTTTTTATCCTTCTTTCTTAACAAAATGCCATAATAACTCAGAGAACACTTCTTTTGGGAGACATCATATGACGATTCTTCTACCTTAAAAAGAAAGTCACCTTTTAAAAGGTGACTTTCTTTATTAAAATACTGTGACTTACTTGGGCTTACAGGTGAAAGATAAGATTCATTAGAAATTAAAATTATCAGGATCTGGACCTACTCGATGATTTTGATTTAAATCATCAATACGTTCCATATCTTCTTTGGTTAACTCCAAGTCAAATACATTTGCATTTTCTATAATTCGATGCTCTTTTGTTGATTTTGGAATAGTTACTACTCCGTTTTGTAGGTCCCAACGTAAGATGACTTGAGCAACGGACTTGTTATATTTAGTAGCAATTTCAGCTAGAACTTCATTATCTAATAATTGCCCTTGCATTAATGGTGACCACGCTTCTAATTGAATACCATGTTCTTGACAGAACGTTTGAACTTCCTTTTGAGTTAATCGTGGATGATACTCTACTTGATTCACCATCGGTTTAATTTCCGCATCTTTCATCAATTCTTCAAGATGATGTGTTTGGAAATTACTTACCCCAATAGCTTTAATTTTTCCTGCTTTGTAAAGAGTCTCTAATGCTCTCCATGCCTCTTTATATTTCCCTTCTACTGGCCAATGGATAAGATACAAATCAAGATAGTCTAGCCCAAGTTTTTTTAAGCTTGTTTCATAGGCTTGAATAGTAGACTCATATCCTAAGTCAGCATTCCAAACTTTAGAAGTCACGAACAAATCTTCTCTTGTGATTCCTGCTTCTTGAATTCCTTCACGAATACCTTGTCCAACGCCTTCTTCATTTCCATAGATAGCTGCTGTGTCAATACTACGATAGCCATTCTTAATAGCTGCTCTTACCGCATGAACCAACTCAGGTCCTTCTTCCACTTTAAATACTCCTATACCAAACCAAGGCATTTTTACTCCGTTATGCAAAGTAGTTGTATCCTGTAAATTTTTAACCATTCCTTTTACCTCCAAGATTCTTGATATTATTTATTATTCGAATGCTTACGCTTTTAAAATGTCCGACTTTTTGTAGGAATTACTCTATCTGCTCCCGTTATACCACTTTGTTCCCAATTTTCTAGAATTTTGTATCACGAAAAACCATGAGATCTTAATCCAATTAAGTAAATTAGATGTTAATTGAGAAGGCAGTGGACCCACTTATCATTTTTATCTTGATCAAATGTATTCTATTCATCAATGGTAAACTGAGCCATTCCATCTACGTTCCTTTCTAGTCATGATGTAAATTCTCCTTGAACAGGAACTTCAAAAAGTCTAGTAGAAAGTGTCCGCAAGAAGTATTATAAGCAATGTGTTTTATAAAAGTAAGTACGCACTTCAAAGTTATATAAGAACCCGAAAGTAACATAGTTACTTTTTGGTGCCTATAAATTTTAATTTGAAGAATAATTATCTACTTAAAAGGATCATATTTTGGTTGAAGCTATACCCGAGGTTATTGGTAGGAAATGGAAGTATGTATTTTTTTTATTTGACACATGGTAAAATGCGGACAATTTAATTTAAACGACTTGTGCCTGCCATCTCATAGAAAGTGTTAACCTAACAATGAGGTGAATGAAAACAGAATGGAATAATTGAATTATATATAAAAAAGCTTCTGCAAAATTCTAAGTCTAGAAAGAAGATTCCCAGGAAGGTGTAACAAGGGAAAAACTATTTTTACTAAAACTAAGGAACCAAGGCTACCTATAAGATGATTTTGACATGCAATCCTCCCCTGTTAATAAAGAGGATTATGAGAAATTATATAGGCTTATTATAGAAGAAACAAAAAAAGACCCTACAGGTACCTCCATAAGTTCATTAATAATGCTGTTTATGAATATTTAACAGGAAATGAAACCCACTTTCATATACTTCGCAGATTGTTCATAACTGAACATGCTTTTCATGCTTGAATTATGATAAACTGGTAAAGAACAGTTAGAGAATAGATTAACCTGATATATAGGAAAGAGGGTAAACATGCGAAGTGATGTAAAAATCGAGAAAGGTATTCAACATACCTCTTCAACGATTCAAAAACAGGCTTTGTCAAAAGTTTTGGCAGAAACCGTAAAAACAGGCATAATTAAATCAAATTTAATGGCGATGCTTGCTGGATTAGCATTAGCTTTATATACAAATCATATTAGACCCTTTGAAAAGCTACCTGAAATTATACTAGCAATCATTGGATCAGCTTTAGTTATAGGTGCAGCAGGTGTTTTTAATAATTTATATGATCGTGACATCGATTCCATTATGAATCGGACTAAAAATCGCCCAACTGTAACAGGTGCGATTCAACCAAAAACTGCACTCTTATTAGGTATCTTCATGGCACTAGTTGGACTCATTGCACTATTTTTCACTACTCCACTAGCAGCATTTTTTGGTTTTCTAGGCTTATTTTTCTATGTCATTCCATATACTATGTGGTCAAAGCGTAGAACCATTTATAATACGGAAATTGGAAGCATTTCAGGAGCGATGCCTCCGCTAATCGGATGGGCCGCCATTACTTCTGATATGATGCATCCCGCACTATTTGGAATTTTTGCGGTCATGGTCCTTTGGCAAATGCCACATTTTTATGCGATTGCTATTCGAAAGCATGATGATTATAAAGCAGCGAATGTACCGATGCTACCAGTAGTAAAAGGATTTAAACGTACATTCGTGCAAACAAATATATATTTAATTGCATTGATTGCAGCAAGCTTCCTATTTATTACTTTCAGTCTTAGCATTACAATTGTCGCGCTAGTATTAAGTGTAGCATGGTTCATCTTAAGTATTATGAGTTACAAAAAAATGGGTCCTGAAAAATGGGCAAAAACAATGTTTATATTTTCACTCAATCATTTAACCATTTTATTTGCAATTATCATTGTCTACTCTATTATCCGGACATATATTTAATAGATCTTGGACCGATCACAGAATATCATAGATCGGTCCTATTTTTTTATTTCAAATTCAAAACAATTTTTCCCCCTTCATACCGATCTTATATATTTTTCCTAATTGATTCATGTTGACATTCATTGTATTGCTTTTCCCCCACCATATCGGATACCTAGGGCCCAATAATTCATTCCTTTATGAGAAGAGTTCATCATCCTCATCATAATTAAGACTAAGATGCCATTAGGATTTTAAAACTGTTCAATTAACTTGTTTAGTACATCCATGTTTATGCGCTTTGCTCTTAGTTTATTGACTTTCAAATTCTCTAAAGATTTTTCAATGTTTTATATCTTTCATATCAAAAGTTATTTTTTCATTACCATCAATAATGACGATATTCGTTAATTTAGTTGATATATTTTTATCTACTTTAAAAACAAAGTTTTTTGGTTTTGCATCAGCGGTACATTCCCCATCCTTTGTAGATAACATAATATTCATCATTGAAGAATCAATTCTAATTTCTTTAATATTTGTAGGGCAACTCCCACTTTCAGTTAGCCCCAAAAAATATATGTCATATTTTGCAAAATCGATTTCTGGTAGATTTTTATCTTTGTTATATTCCTTCCAGATTTTTTTGTTCTCATTTTTCGTACTAGCTATTTGCATCAAAAAATGGTTTTCACCTCTATTAAATCCTTCAGGTAAACTTTGTTCACTTGACAACAAGTAATCCTTAATTGAAATATTATGATCAGAGGGTTTTACACAAGCATTCAAAAAAATTAACGAAGCAAATATTAGAGCAAAGAAAAATTTGTTCTTCATTTTAGCTCCCTTCTACTCACCAATTATTATTACTAGACGTTTTCATTGGTTAAATGTTTCATAATGAACCCCAATGATGTTATTATAATAGACGGAATATTCAATAAGCTCCCCCGAAGAAGTACCTTGATATTTTTCAGATTATTGCAACTTCGGCCGTTTAAAAACTGAATTTCTACAAAACAAGTATGTCATTAGATTTCAACTATCACGATTACAAAGGAGTTGCTTTTATTTGATCAGGACAAAAACATTTAGAGAGAGTATGAAACTTTATGACAAGGATGGACGTAAAAATTAGAAGTATATAATTTAGGAGGTGGGTTGAATGAATTTTCTGAAAGCCAACTATTTTGATTTTATTTTTTATATTGTCTTTAGTCTAGCGCTCTGTTATGACTATTTTCCAACTCTCTTTCCTTCAACACCTTTTCAAAAATGGATATTCTTTTTTGCCATTCTCATTTTATTCGTTATAGGGCTAATAAAGGACCAAATAAAAAATTCATCCGAACAAAATGTCTTTCCTGCACAATTATTTTTTCACATTTTTTCAATCGCCTTTATTGGAGCTTTAACATTTTTAGGTGGGGAATCTCATTCTGGAATCTCGCTCACGAATCCCATTTTATGGATTGTATTTACCGTTTCTTTTATCCAAATATTTCTTCAAAGGAAAAAAAGCAAGAGAAGGCGATTTGATACATTGTAAAACAATATAAATTAGACCGTTTTCTTTTTTATCATGGGCTGTTTTCGTAAAGTTTGTTGCTTTTATAAAAGCCTTAGTGGCTTTTATACCTTTACACCCAATAAAGGATTTAACAATTCTTTTGGAAATTGCCGCTCTTTTCTCAGTGAAAGGATAGATGTAGCAGTTTTTAGCCGATAGTTAATCGTTAAAACTTTACTTAAATAGCAACAATGTTTGAGATAAGAGCCTTTCATGCCTCTCTTCGTTTTTCTATAAGGAATAACCATTCACAAAAAAGCGAATAGTTTCTAACTCATCTTCATTTAATTGCCTTTTAATTATCTGCGACAATTCTTGAATGATTGAAGGTTCATTTCCAGCATATTTTTCAGTAAGGATTGCTGTGTTTTTTAATAGACTGAGCTGGGAACTAAACTGATTTTTCGTTAATGGCTCAGGTGTATGAGATTGAAAAATTATTTCTGCATCATATTTTTCAAGTTTGTCCAATAACTGGAGAGTTTCCTCTACCGTATAATTCCATTTCTCAGAATAAAGATTTGCATACATACAGTCCCCAAGAAAAAGCACTTTTTCCTCTGGGATATAAACGATACTAGAATCTGATGAATGATCCCCTCCAATATGTTCGATGAAACATGTCACTCCACCAAGGTCAATCGTCAGTTGACAATCAAATGTAATTTCAGGAACTGGAAGGTGAATCACTCGATTATTTCCAAGCTCCTTCTTTATGGCATCTGCACAAAATGGAATTTCGATTCCCTCTTTTACACGCTCATCTAAAAACTCATCCTCCCAAGATAAGAGCTGCATTTCTTCAATCTTTTCCTTAGTCTCAGCATAGCAAATTTTCGGAACAATCATCTCACTCATACCAAACACATGATCCCAATGCCAATGTGTAAGTGCTAAATAATCCCCTTTAATTTGTCTTTCTTCAAGTTGCTTCAAAAACAGCTTCGCGTGATTTTGCGAGTTTCCAGCATCAATTAATAAAGTTCTCTGAGATCCTTTAACCGCAGCCAAAATCGGGCGATCTGTTTCTTGATATGGAGGTAGATATAGGAAGTGGTCAGATATTTTTTGTAGTTTTTGCAAAGTTCATATCCTCCTTAACAATGTATGGATTAAATCATCTATTAACCAAGCTTACTCATCATTATTAGCGTTTTAAAATAAGGTGAACAAGTGATGATCTGTTCATATACCTATTCTACTGTACTCAATCCAGTATTCACCGTTTTGAACTTCCATTCCAGTTCCTTTCCAATTTAATGCTAAAAGCTCTTGCTGGCCATTTATATCTTTAATGTTTAACTTTACCTTTTCATCTAGAGACTTATCACAGGGTTCGTCTATTTTTTTGGTGAAAATATAGCGTAAACGACCACCATATTTTTCCTTTAGAGCAGCAATATGCATACCTTGGGCAAATTTATCTTTTAAACTAGGAATATTATATGGTGCAACAGTACAACAAAGATATGAATAAGCTAATTTCTTCCGTGCTAATTCTTTCATAATAAGTGTAGCTAAAGTTTGCTGCAACCGATTCCCACGATAGGTAGGATGAACATTTGAAATTTCTTGATAGATTACTTTTTTTAAGTTTTCTTCAGCAAGTCCAATATCTAATCCAAGATGTTCCTCATCAATGACTGGTACTAGGAGGGCACGAAAGGCAATCAATTCCTCATCCACAAACGCACCAATCATCAGACCATTTCCATTCAAGATATACGCAAATTCTTCTCTAGATAATGGCTGTAACATATCTCTATCCTCTAAAGCATCAATAACAATTTCTTGTAATTCTAATATCTTTTCTATATGTATTATAGATAACGGAATAACATGAAACGTTTCCTGTCCATTACATAAACTTCCTTCGAAAATTACTTCCATAAATCCACCTCCTTACTGAACTTTGTCCTGAAATACACTTAACTCATTCACAATCTTTTCACTCACATCAATCCCTAGCCCTGATTTTTCGGTCAATCGAATCATTAGAACATCATACTGAAGGGTACCAACATCCTTTGAAAATTTCAAAGGACCGGTTAATTCAACACTAGTAATATTTTTTATAGAAAAAGCAACATGAAATCCAGCAACAGAACCAATGGACGATTCAATCATTGAACCAATTTGACATTCTATTCCTGCGATTTCTGCTTGATGTGCCAGTTTCATCGCTGGATAGATACCACCACATTTCATTCGTTTAATGTTCACTTTGTCTGCAGCTCGTTTTTGAATGATTTCACGCATTTCACGTGTTTCTTTCAAGCCTTTATCTATCATAATAGATAATTATGCTCTCATTATTGTTTCAGCTAAAACACGTGCTCCTATATCTAGTGCCTTATGATTGAATGTCATGTTCGGATGATGCAAGCCTGGTGTCAAGTCAGCACCAATCCCTATCATTGTAGCTTTCACATTTGGATGTTTAATCGTATAAAAATGAAAATCATCGCTTCCCGATGTCACAACTGCTGGTGCAGTCGCTGCATCACCAACTACATGACGAATAGCTTTTTCAGCGATCGATGCCGCTTCCTTTGAAACTTCAGCCCCAGGTGTATAATCCACCCAACGAGCTTCAATATCAACCCCATATAAAGCTTTTAACCCACTTAATCCATTCATCATACGTTCCTGAAGTTCATTGAGTATAGAATTTTTTTGTGCCCGTACATCAATAGCAAACTCTGCAACACCAGGAATTATATTTAAGCTTTCCCCACCTGCTATAATTTTTGTTAATTTCGTTGAATACGATTCAAACGGTGAAATGTATATAGACTTCAAGAATTGATGCAACCCAACAACTACATCCAAAGCATTTTTTCCTTGATGCGGCCGAGCTCCATGTGCATCTTCACCAATTATTTTCCCTTCTAAAAATACCCCTGCCCCATGATGAATGGATGGTGCTACTAATCCAAATGGAAGCTCTTCAATCGGTCGTAAGTGAATACCAAATAAATAGTTCACCTGATCCATAGCCCCACGCTCAATCATTGCTAGTGCTCCATTCCCTTTTTCTTCAGCTGGCTGAAAAATAAAACGAACTCTTTTATTTAAGGTCTGATCTTTCAAATAAAGAAGTGCACCAAGGACCATTGTAATATTTGCGTCATGTCCACATGAGTGGTTGGCTTGCATGACCCCATTCACCTCTTGCCATAGTGCATCCATATCGGCTCTGACAGCAATTACTTCGTCCCCTTCACCTATTTCAGCAAATAAGCCTGTCACATCTGAAAAACGTCGACACGATATACCCACTTCATCTAAAATTTCGGCAATCTTATTTGTTGTATTAACCTCATTCCAACTCACTTCCGGGTGTGTGTGAAAATGATCAAACCATTTTAATATTTGTGTTTCTATATTGGCCATCATCTTTTTAACCTCCGACTATAAACATATGAATATAGTTTTTCTATTTTTTAAAAAAGGCCTTTCTTCCTACCCTTTCTACTAAACGTGGAAAAAGTGTATAGATGATGCTCCCTGCATTCATCCATTTTGGAGCATTAATTTCTCTCTTGTTTGTTAGCATACTATCCACAATTTGATTCGCTAATTTTTCCGGATTTAACATAAATCGTTCTACATTTTTAACATACGTACCTGACTGATCTGCAATTGAAAAAAAATTGGTTGCGATCGGACCAGGATTCACTGTTGTTACAAACACATCAAAAAGGGATAATTCCATGCGTATACTATTTGAATATCCAAGTACTGCATGCTTAGTTGCAGCATATATACTCGACTTGGGAGTAGCCATTTTTCCTGCCTGAGATGCGATATTGATGATATGTCCATACCTTTTTTTCATCATTTGAGACATCACCTCTTTGGTACATGCCATCAATCCAATTACATTTACGTCAAACATCCCTTTAATATGGCCAATGGAAACTGTATGTGCTTCTTCAAAAATTCCATATCCTGCATTATTAACTAGTACATCAATGTCTCCATTTTCCTCGGTGATTCTTTGAAATACTTTTGAGATTTGTTCATGATTTGAAACATCTAAATAATGGACGTCACATCGGACCCTGTACTTTTTATCTATTTCTTGTTTTATTCCTTCTAGCCTTTTTATATTTCTAGCAAGTAAAATCACATTGGCGCCATTTTTAGCAGAAGAAAAGGCAATTTGTTCACCTAATCCCCCTGAAGCACCAGTAATTACAATTGTTTTATTTCGTAGCCGTTGATTGGCCATCCTTCCCACTCCTATACTGCTGTAAAATAAGCCACACCATTTTCATTTACATGCTTTTCAACTGCCTCGATGGATAATAAAAAATCTATTTGTGCGGTTGTTTCTGATAATGTTAATCCTAATTCCTTCTGATAAACGGCTGGAAATAGCTGCTTACAAATCTCGTATGTTGTTAATGCTTGATTATGAAGCATTTCCCTTACTTGCATCGCGCGATCATATTGTCTTTGCAGCCTTCTTTCCACTAGGGCGTGTACATGATTAATTTCTGTACCATGACCAGTAAAAACCTTGTTAATTTCATATTTAAATAGCTTTTTTAAGGAAGCATTATATTGTAGCTGTGGTTTTGGACGCTCATTCTTTTTAAGTAATGGAGGTTCTAATAATGGATTAGATGAAATTGTCGCAAGAACATGATCTCCACCAATGAATATTCCATCCTTTGGGCGGTAAAAGGACAAATGGCTCTGAGCGTGTCCAAGAGTTTCTACGATTATCCAATCATTCAATCCCTCTATTTTATCACCTTCATTTATAGCATTTGTTAATGGGCGCTTAGAAGAGAATTTTAATGGTGATTTCCACTTTTTCAAAAGTGGGCTAAACTCACCTACGATACCAAACTCATGGAAAATCCTATAATAAAATTGATCATGGGCAATAAAAAAGTCTTTGTCCATTTTTAGAAAGGGCTCACAATAGGGGTGTCCTAAAACTTTTACATGATCTGGCAACCATTCTAACAAACCGACATGGTCAGGGTGATGATGGGTTAAAATTACTTGTTCGATATCATTAGGTGCATAACCCAATTGGGCTAATTGTTTAGTAAATGCTTCCCATGCTTCCTTTGTTTTTACCCCCGCATCAATAAGGGATAAAGCCTCCCCTTTCACTAAATAAACATTCACATCTCCTACAGCAAAAGGTGTCGGTAAAATAATCTTTGCAATATTTCCAATCCAAGAAGCCATTTCTCTCCATCCCCTTAATCCTATATTTCTATAATTTCTAAAAAGTTATTTATATATATTGTACCTAGTTTTATAAAGGATGTCATTATATCGATATAAATAAAACAGAAAATTTAAATAAATCACTTGACAAACAAGCACGCTCTTCTGCATAATCGATATAATTTAATGATTCATCGGCAATGAACAAGACTATTAGATGAAAAATGATGAAAGAGAGTGAGGTCCACTGGCTGAAAGTCTTCACCATCCACTTTTTCATTGAACCTACCTTGTGAGCTTATTGGTAAACCAATACGTTTCCCGACGTTACCGGTTCAAGATAAATGTAGAAGGAACAACTCTGCATTTAATAAAGGTGGTACCGCGAATCAACCCTTCGTCCTTTTTTGGATGAAGGGTTTTTTATTTATCTTTTTCTTTACTGCAAAAGTAGAGGCTGGAGATTCTGCCGCTAAACAAGCTGCAATGACAACTTTATTTCATTAACTTAAAACATTAAAAATGGGAATTTTACTAAAGAGGACTTTATTTATTCATATGAGAAGGAGGAAATACGATGAAAATTTCATTTATTGGTGCAGGATCCATGGCTGAAGCGATGATTAGTGGAATCATAAAGAAGAAATTGATTGATCAAAAAGATATTTTTGTAACCAATCGTTCCGATGATATTAAATTATCCACATTGCATGATAAATACGGGGTGCAAATAACCTATAAACTGGATGAACTCCTTAATGATGTAGACATTATTGTATTAGCCGTGAAACCAAAAGATGCCGATGAAGGACTTCAATTGATTCGCCCTTATATTCAGCCTAATACATTAATTTTATCTGTTTTAGCTGGAATTTCAATTTCATATATCCAGTCATTTTTAAATTGCCCAACTATACGTGCAATGCCAAATACTTCTGCCGCTATTGGAAAATCAGCAACAGCTATTGCTCTAAGTCCAGACGTTACAAAAAAACAATTAAATGATACAACAAAGCTTTTATCCGCAATAGGAAATACTACTATCGTTGAGGAAGAAAAGCTTGATGCAATTACCGGCTTATCTGGGAGTGGACCTGCTTATATTTACTATATTGTCGAGGCTATGCAGCAATCCGCAGAAGAAATCGGTCTTGAAGAAACAGTAGCAAAGCAATTGATTATTCAAACACTACTCGGAGCAACAGAAATGCTCAGTGTTTCAGAAAAATCTCCTGCAGATCTAAGAAAGGCAGTCACAAGCCCTGGGGGAACAACGGAGGCAGGAATACGGGTTCTTGAGAATAATCAAGTAAAGGAAGCATTCATACATTGTATTAAAGAAGCTACTTTACAATCTAGAAGACTTTCCAGAACAAGGAAAATAAAGCAATGATAACTTTGAATCATTCTATTGCATTTTTTTAGGCTCTTTTCTCAAAGATTGTTGCTATTTAAGGAAAGTTTTAAGGAATAACTATTCGCTGAATACTGCTACATCTATCCTTTCACTGAGAAAAGAGCGGCAATTTCCATGAGAATCGCTGAATCCTTTATTGGGTGTAAAAGCAGGCACTTTGGCCTTAACAATAGCAACAAACTATACGAAAATAGCCTTTATTTATTATCATTGAAGACAAATGTCCTCCCATATGCCTTCCCAAGCAAGTTTCTTTCCTCAACCACTAGCTATTGCTATAATTTTTATTAATCTTTGAGGAGGGAAAGAAATGACTGTAAAATTATTTGAACCATACACACTTAAAAATATTACCATCAAAAATAGAATCATCATGTCACCAATGTGCATGTACTCATGTGAAGCTGAAGATGGGAAAGTAACCGATTGGCATCGAACTCACTATACAAGTCGGGCCGTAGGGCAGGTAGGAATGATTATTCTTGAAGCTACCGCTGTCACACCACAAGGCAGAATTAGCCCTCAAGATTTAGGAATTTGGAATGATGACCATATTGAAGGATTATCAGAATTAGTCAAACTTATTAAGTCACATGGTTCTGTCGCTGGAATTCAAATTGCGCATGCAGGTAGAAAAGCCGAACTAGAAGGAGAAATTATTGCCCCTTCCGCTATTGCTTTTGATAATAAAAGTAAAACACCGAAGGAAATGTCTAAATCGGATATAGAAGAAACGATTGAGGCATTTAAACAAGGCGTTTTACGTGCAAAAAAAGCTGGTTTCGAAGTAATTGAATTACATGGGGCACATGGTTACTTAATCAATGAATTTTTATCTCCACTTTCGAACAAGCGAACCGATGAATATGGAGGTTCAGCTGAAAATCGCTATCGTTTTTTACGAGACATCATTGAAGCTGTGAAAACAGTATGGGAAGGACCGCTTATGGTTCGAGTATCTGCTAATGACTATCATGCTGAAGGATTAACTCCAGAGGATTATGTTCAATTCGGTATATGGATGAAGGAACAAGGAGTAGATCTTATTGATGTAAGCTCAGGTGCCGTTGTTCCAGCAAGAATCTCTGTTTATCCAAGCTATCAAGTACCATTTGCACAGGAAATTAAACAAGGCGTAAACATCGATACTGGAGCAGTAGGGCTAATTACATCTCCGCTACAAGCAGAGGAAATTCTCCAAAATGACCGTGCTGATTTAATCTTATTAGGACGTGAATTATTAAGAGATCCTTATTGGCCAAGAAAAGCCGCAAAAGAGCTTGGTGTTACGATAGAAAGCCCCGTACAGTATGAACGTGGATGGAAATAAGAAAAGATTGTTGTTTAGCATAATTTTTGTAAAATAATATTGAAAAGCAACAAATTATAAGAAAAGTATTTTTTTAAATGCCAAAGTACCTCAGAACTTTTGTCTGAGGTACTTTTTTTGATAGCTGTTTCTCGTGAATTTCGCTGATACACATTTTTCTGCATTTCGCTCTGTTATCTGTTTCAAAACCTCTAGTTGACCCACATATTGTCTATTTTAGCCTTCTAGACGATATGATATTTCGCTCATTTAGATAGATACTTCCATAAAATCATGTGCTATCACTGTTTGAGGGAAAATCGTTTTTGCTTCCTCAATTAATTGTTGCCAATCTCCTTTACCATATCTTGAGCTAATATGTGTTAAGCATAAATTTTTCACATTGGCCTTATAGGCGACCTTAGCAGCCTGAATAGTTGTTGAGTGAAAATAATTATGAGCCATTTCTTCACTATCCCCTGCGAATGTCGCTTCATGAATCAAGAGATCAGCCTGTTGCGCAAGACGAATTGCATTTTCACATGGTCTTGTGTCTCCTAGTATTGTGACTATCTTACCTTTTTGATTCGGGCCAACATAGTCTTTTCCATGGATCAATCGTCCATCCTCTAGATAAACGCTTTCCCCATTTTTTAATTTGGCATAAATAGGTCCTGGAGGAATCCCATCTTCTTTTAGCTTAACAGCATCTAAGGTTCCTATCCGATCCTTTTCAGTGATTCGATAGCCATAACTATGTACAGCATGGTCCAATGTAGCCGCCTCAACGACAAACTGATCATCTTCAAATATAATGCCATCACTTATTTCCTCAATTATTAATGGGTATTGTAAATGGGTTTCACTCACCCTTAAGGACACTTCAATAAAATTTTTGATTCCTTTTGGACCATAAATGGTTAAGGTTGTGTCCCCCCCTTGGAAAGATCGACTTCCTAATAAACCTGGAAGGCCAAAAATATGATCACCATGTAAATGGGTAATAAAAATCTTTTCCAATTTTCTCGGTTTTAATGATGTATGTAAAATTTGATGTTGCGTCGCCTCTCCACAATCAAATAACCATATTGATTTTCTTTCTTCTAACAATTTTAAAGCAATCGATGTAACATTACGTAACTTCGCTGGTATTCCTGCACCAGTTCCTAAAAATAAAATATCCAAGAGAGTCCCTCCCAAAAACAACTATTTATTTATATTATCATATCTTTCATAAAATAGTCTTTAGTGCGTTAATTGCATATCAGTTGCTAATTCATATAAGAATGGAGTAAATTTAATACTTGGATGCACGAGAAAAAAGTAACACAATAAAAAATTTATGATTCTTTACTATTAACAACAAGTTATTGGTATCCTATAAACTAGAATGCAAAAAAGGAGAGAATGAACCACGATGACAACAAACGAAACACATACATCATTAATTATGATTTTTGGTGCAACAGGTGATTTAGCAAAGAGAAAACTATACCCTTCCCTTTTTCATTTATATAGAAAAGGCAAACTGGCTGATAAATTCGCGATTATCGGAACGGCTAGAAGCCCGTGGACACATGAGGAATTTCGTGCAAATGTTAAGGATTCCGTATTAACAGCACTAGGTTCCAATGAACAAATTGATGATTTTGCTTCTCATTTCTATTATCAACCACATGATGTAACTGATTCTGAGTCTTACATAAAATTACGTAATTTAGCAGGAGAACTTGATTCCAAATATGAACTACAAGGAAATAGAATTTTCTATTTAGCAATGGCCCCTGAGTTCTTTGGAACAATTGCAGATCATTTAAAATCAGACGGTCTAACGGAAACAGAAGGGTTCAAACGCTTAGTAATTGAAAAACCGTTTGGACATGATTTAGAATCTGCAGAAAAACTAAATGCACAGATCAGACAATCATTTGCCGAAGAAGAAATTTATCGTATCGATCATTACCTTGGCAAAGCAATGGTACAGAATATTGAAGTCATTCGATTTGCTAATGCTTTCTTTGAACCATTATGGAATCATCGTTATATTTCAAATATCCAGATCACTTCTAGCGAAAAACTCGGTGTTGAAGAACGAGCAAGATATTATGAAAAAAGTGGTGCCTTAAGGGATATGGTACAAAACCATATGCTACAGATGGTAGCGTTATTAGCGATGGAGCCCCCTATTCGCTTATCTACGGATGAAATACGTAGTGAAAAAGTTAAAGTCTTCCGTGCATTGCGTCCAATTGAAGGAGAGGAAGTAAATAACTATTTTGTACGAGGACAATATGGACCTGGTTCCATTGATGGTGAAAAGGTTGAAGGATATCGAAACGAATTAAATGTAGATCCTCAATCAAATACAGAAACATTTGTAGCTGGTAAGTTGATGATTGATAACTTCAGATGGGCAGGTGTCCCGTTCTATATCCGTACAGGAAAACGAATGACAGCAAAATCAACCAAAATTGTTGTCCAATTTAAAGACATACCAATGAATCTTTACAAAAATAATCATGATCAGTTAAATCCAAACTTGCTTGTTATTCATATTCAACCTGATGAAGGAATTACTCTACACCTAAACGCTAAAAAATCAGGTCAGAATATGCAAACCAATCCTGTCAAATTGAATTTTTCAAATGAAGGATCAAATGGAATTAATACTCCTGAGGCATATGAAAAACTCCTCTATGATTGCTTACAGGGAGATGCAACAAACTTTACTCATTGGGATGAAGTAGCCTTATCATGGAGATTTGTAGATAAGATTTCAGAGGTTTGGGAAAATACAACATCTAGTACTTTCCCTAACTATTCTTCCGGTTCTATGGGACCAGACGATGCAGATAAACTTGTCGAAAAAGATGGATTTTTCTGGTGGAACGTAACTGATCTCGATGTAGACGATTGTAACTAATGATTCTCATTAACTAACCGAACAATCCTTTTAAAAAGTAAGCAAAAGAATCCATTTTGAACAAAAATAATCAAGATGGATTCTTTTTTATCCTATTTCCTCACTGAAGTCCACTATACCTTTCATTTCCCTAAGAAAAAAGTTGCAAACTCCATAAGAATGCTGAATCCTTTAATGGGCTTTTACAAAAGCAATAAACTATACGAAAACACCAATAACTACAATCATTTGTAACAATTTACCTTCAATTGCCTATGTTATAATAAGGATTCTAATATATAGGAGGATTGTGCTTTGTCTAGACAGCCAAATATTGATGATTATTTACAAAAAGGGATGTACGGGGATAAACAAATAAAACCGGATGAAAAGAGGAAATTTCTTGGTACATTTCGTGAGCGAATCATTATTGCCCTAAAAAAAAGCCAAGTAATGGAAAACAAGATTTATTACGAGATTGAGGAAATGATGTTAAAGTATCCAAATTCGAAGCTTTTATTAAATGGAGACATAAATTATCCTTCTCTCTCTAAATATATACAAATTGCAAAAAAACATGGGAATCCTTATTCCATCATTACGAATAAAGATTCTAATACATCGATAGGATTAGTTCTTGCACTTGATTATGCTATAAATATTGAAAATATTTATATCACTAACGAACTGACTCCTAAATCAAAAAAACAGAAAAAAGCAAGCTTTTGGTCCTCTATAAAGAGTACTCTTAATAGAAGAAAAAAATAAAAGGCTTGCTATTTCTTTCTGTCATTGTTTTTTAAACCTTTTAACACTGCATTTTCACCATATTTTTCGCGTAATTGATCAATTGCTTTATATAAAGGTTCTTTAACTGCAGCCTTTTCATAGGAAAACAAATTAAGTTGTTCAACAGCATGTTGCTGATCGACAAGATCTTGCCCTGTAACCCCTAGTAAACGAATCGGGTTGCCATTCCAATGCTTCATAAAAAGTACCTTCGCAGCATTATAAATATCACTGAACTGAATGATAGGATTATTTAGCTTTCGACTTCTTGTTATAGTGCTGCGATTTTTGTATCTTATTGTAATGGATACATTTTTCGTTAAGTAGTTTTTCTTCTTTAAACGTTGGGCAGTTTCTAATGCTAACCTTTCAAGCACTTTTAGAAGCTCTTGTTGATTAGAACAATCCTTCGGTAATGTGGTCGAGCTCCCTACACTTTTAAAGTCATTTGCTGCATTCGGATCAACTATACGCAAATCTACTCCATTTGCACGTTCTTTTAATTTCATACCTCGAATACCAAGTATCTTCTCAAGCTGCTTGTCATCTGAAAAGGCTAAATCCTTAATCGTTTGCAATCCTATATTCATTAATTTCTCTGCAGTTTTTTTTCCAATTCCATGCATTTCAATTAGTGGCAATTTCCAAATCTTTTCAGGTATATCTCTTTTTCTCATAATAGTAATGCCCATTGGTTTCTTCATATCCGATGCCATTTTAGCAAGAAATTTATTTGGAGCTATTCCAATGCTACAAGGTAAATCCAACTCATTTAATAATTGTTTCTGAATTTTAGTAGCAATTTCCAGCGGAGTGCCAAGCTCATAGCTCTCTGTAATATCAATATATCCCTCATCAATCGAAACGGGTTCAACTAAATCAGAATATTGTCTTAAAATATCAAACATCGCACCTGATGCTTCACGATATCGCTCAAAATTCGGTCTTAGTATAATCAATTTAGGACATAATTTCTTTGCTTCCCAAACTGCCATCGTTGTTTTGACACCAAATTTTCTTGCTTCATAGCTACAAGTAACTATAATGCCCTTCCGCTCCTCAGGATTACCTGCAACCGCAATTGGCTTCCCTTTTAATGAGGCATCATAGGCCATTTCAACAGATGCAAAAAAGCTATTCATATCAACATGTAATATGACCCGTCCATTTTTTGGATAGTATTGCTTCATTTGCTCACTTCCTGTTCCATGTAAAAATGCATGTTTTCACATGCATTATATCTCTTGCTGTTTCATATATTCAATAATATCTTTTATTCCTTCTAATGATTGTACTAATAAATTAGGATCAATCATCGTAATTAATCTTGATTCAAGATTAGCAACACTCCGGAAATATTTAGTTCTTTGATAGGCCATTAGACCAATTTGTTTTAAAGATTCTTCTGGAATGTTTAAGATTTCCTTTGCCTCTTTTACGAGTAATCCTATGTGTAGTTCCTCCGTATTTAAAACAATAAGCTTGGATTGATCATTATTCAGTAAAGTAGTTTGATAGAGAACTTGTTCAAAATCGATAACAGGAATAAGTTCCCCTCTTGATTTCACAATTCCTTTTACAAAGTCAGGTAAATTAGGAATTCTTGTTGCATGTTCAAATTTTTCAATGGAAATAACATGATCAACGGAGATTCCATATTCTTCATTTCCAACTTGAAATACAATTGCTTGTTCATTTAGATCCACAATCATAATCCCCCAAACATAATTTCTAAATCAGACCGCCTGTAGCGGCCTGATTCATTTTTATCTTTATGCGCCTGCCACTTCTTCAACAATGGCAACAACCATTTCAGAAAGCTTAACAAGTTCCTCAACTGGCATGCGTTCATTGGTTGTATGAATTTCTTCATAACCTACAGCTAAATTTACTGTTGGAATCCCAAATCCTGCAATGACATTTGCGTCACTACCGCCACCACTTTGCTCCAACTTACTTTCACGTCCAATTTTAGCTGCTGCCTTTTTCGCAATTTCAACGACTAAATCGCCATCAGCAAATTTAAAGCCTGGATACATGACTTGAACATCCACTTCAGCTTTACCACCCATTTCAACTGCTGCTTGTTCGAATGCTTCCTTCATTTTCGCCACCTGTGCTTCCATTTTTTCAGGTACTAGTGAACGTGCCTCTGCTAAAATAGTCACATGGTCACAAACAATATTTGTTGCTTGTCCACCCTCAAAACGTCCGATGTTAGCTGTTGTCTCTTCATCAATTCGACCAAGAGGCATTCTTGAAATTGCTTTAGATGCAATTGTAATTGCTGATACACCTTTTTCAGGGGCAACACCAGCATGTGCTGTTTTCCCAAGAATAGTAGCATTTACTTTTGCTTGTGTAGGTGCAGCAACGACGATATTTCCAACTTTTCCATCACTATCTAAGGCAAATCCGTATTTTGCTTTCACTAAATTTCGATCCAATGCTTTAGCTCCAACTAAACCAGATTCTTCTCCAACAGTAATAATAAATTGAATGGTACCATGTTCAATATTTTCTTCCTTTAATACACGCAACGCTTCAAACATAGCTGCAAGACCTGCTTTGTCATCTGCACCAAGAATAGTGGTTCCATCTGTTACAACATAACCATCTTTAATCGAAGGCTTTACACCATTACCAGGAACGACAGTATCCATATGTGAAGTGAAATAAATGGGATCAACATTCTCCTTTGTACCTTTTAAAGTACAGATCAAATTCCCCGCCCCATGTCCAGTTTGAGACATCGTATCATCTTCAAATACCTCAACACCTAAATCTTTAAATTTTTTCTTTAAGACCTTTGAGATATTTCCTTCATTTTTTGTTTCAGAATCAATTTGTACTAATTCTAAAAATTCATTAAGTAAACGCTCTTGATTAGCCATATGAAAGACCTCCAAAAATGTATGTATTCTTCTCTATATTAGTATATCTCTAAATAAGTGGATGGACAAATAAACATTCTTTCTAGGACATAAAAAAAGGAAAGTCTGCAATATAAATTCACAGCTTTCCTTAATAATAGATTAGTACGGAACTCTCTTACTATTATAAATGACAATACGCTCATTAGATCTGCTTCCATTATGGAAAAACGCAATAATTACAGGTGCAAGAATTAATAAAAAAATGGATGACATGAGTAAAAGAAATGATCCTGTGCGCAATTTTTTCTCTCCGACATTTTCATGGTTTTTTAAAAATTCACTTGTTGCTTTATTTCCTAAAACATCAGCAGAATTAACAATCTGATTATTATCTATATCATAGTAGTAAATTTGCGAATTATCCCAGAAATAAATGTCCCCACGTACTTCCTTAAATGCGACAAAAAGCACTTTCACATTTTTATCTGTTTCTTTCTTATTTTCCATTACAGGAACATTGGTTTCAATTGAGTCAATCACATTTACAGAATGATTATCATAATATGTAACTTCGTCTTTTAACGCTTTATTAATATCTTCAAGCATGGAGCCTTCACCTAGAACTGTTGTACTTGAAAAAGAAACTAAAAGCAGAGTTAAAAATATAAGAAAACCCAGTCGTTTCAATATTATCACCCCTACATATAATAAGTACTTCTACAATATATTCTAGATTAGCCCCCTTTTTTTGAGTAATAAAGCAAAAGCAAGTAATCTGTAAATTATATTCGTTGGAAAAACATACTCATTTTATATCCATACTATGACAAGTTTGAAAGAAATATTCTTGAACTTGAAACATAAAAAGCGTTCTTCGGTTACAACGGTATATTCCCATGTTTTTTATATGGTCTTTCTTCCTTTTTGTTTCTCATCATTTCCAATGCTTGTATCAATTTAATTCTAGTTTCTCGCGGATCAATTACATCATCAACCATACCGCGGGATGCAGCTACATAAGGATTAGCAAATTTCTCTCGATATTCTTCAATTTTTTGTTTTCTTGTTTCCTCAGGATGATCACTGCTATTAATTTCTTTCGCAAATATAATATTGGCAGCTCCCTCTGGACCCATAACGGCAATTTCTGCATTTGGCCATGCATAGACGAGATCTGCACCGATTGATTTACTATTCAGAGCTACATAAGCACCACCAAATGCTTTTCTTAAAATAACGGTAATTTTGGGAACGGTTGCTTCAGAATATGCATACAATATTTTCGCACCATGTCGAATAATACCGCCATGTTCTTGCTTTATTCCAGGGAAAAAGCCGGTTACATCTTCAAATGTAATGATTGGGATATTAAAAGAATCACAGAAACGAATAAAACGTGAGGCTTTATCTGATGAATCAATATCTAAACCACCTGCCATGACCTTGGGCTGATTGCAAACTAGCCCCACTACTTCCCCTTTAATACGTGCTAGTCCAATAACAATATTCTTAGCAAATTCCTTTTGAACCTCAAAAAATGATTGATCATCAACTACTTGTTCAATCACCTTTCTAATATCATACGGTCTAATCGCATCGAAAGGAATCACATCCGTTAAGTCAGGTCGGTAATCATTTGACTCATCAAACGGTTGGATTGGTGCTTTTTCATGATTATTTTGTGGTAAATAAGTCAATAATGTACGCACCATGCTCAACACTTCTTCTTCATTTTGAGCACGAAAATGAGCATTGCCGCTAATCGAGTTGTGCACTTTAGATCCGCCTAAATCTTCTGAGGAAATTTTTTCTCCTGTTACCGTTTCTATTACTTTTGGACCGGTAATGAACATTTGGCTTGTCTCATCTACCATAAAAACGAAATCAGTTATAGCAGGTGAATAAACAGCCCCCCCTGCACATGGACCCATGATAACTGAAATTTGTGGAATGACTCCAGAATAAATCGAATTTCGATAAAAAATATGTCCATACCCATCTAAGGAAACGACGCCCTCTTGTATACGTGCTCCACCAGAATCATTAAGACCGATAAAAGGAGCACCATTTTTTGCTGCCAAATCCATCACATTGGCAATTTTCTCCGCGTGCATTTCTCCAAGTGCACCGCCAAAGACCGTAAAATCTTGTGAAAACAAATAAATTGGACGGCCATTTACTTTAGCATATCCTGTAACAACCCCGTCACCAGGACCTTTAATCTCAGATAAACCAAAATCATGGCTTCGATGCTCAATAAAAGGATTTAATTCGACAAATGTGCCTGGATCGACTAACAAATCAATTCTTTCCCTAGCTGTTAATTTGCCTTTTTGATGTTGTTTCTCGATTTTTTCATCTCCTCCACCGAGCTCGATTTCTCTTTTTTTATCATATAATTCATTGATTTTTTCATATATATCTGTCAATTTCATTCTCTCCCTGAAGTATAAATTTCATCTTTCATTTTGCTTTTCGCATAATTCATAGAGGACTCCATGTCCCGATTTTGGATGAAGAAAAGCGACTTGAGCACCACCTGCTCCGAGCTTGGGTTGTTCTTGAATCATCTTTATTCCTTTTTCTTTAAGCTCTTTCATGCGTGAATTAATATCCTCTACCCCAAAAGCGATGTGGTGAATTCCTTGACCACGTTTTTCTAAAAATTTAGTAATGGTACTAGATTCATTTAATGGCTCCAATAATTCTATTTTTACATTCCCAGCATCAATAAACGCCACTCGAATCTTTTCTGAATCTACTTCTTCAATATGTAAGCATGTAAATGGAAGCGTTTCCGTATAAAAAGGCAAAACGTCCTCAATTGAGTGTACGGCAATACCAATATGATCCACTTTTTTCATTATGACCCCTCCCCTTGTTGTATCAATATATACTTATACATGAAGTGTCAAATTTCCTGCAATTATTTGATATTTTTAGTCGTTACTTTCTCTTTCAACTCATACAATCTTTCATAAAAACGTCTTATTTAATTCTATTTATGGCTTGTCTTCGTTTCTTTTTGTGAATAAAATATGTATAAGGAATCCTTGAAATAAGGAGTGAATGTATACATGTCTAAAAAAACGCAAAAATTTATAGTCTATTTAATGTTAATCGTTATGCTGGCTTCTACTTTATTAATGGGACTCTCATGGTTATTATAATTGCCTCTTTTCTCATGTTTCTATTAAAGTATTGATTTTACTGATAAAAATATGTTAAATAACGATCATTCCTTGCATTACATTGTTCTTATAAAGCTGAATGTGAAAAAGGCGATAATAAGGCTTTTACACAGGCAACAAACTATACAAAAAAAGTCTTATAATAAAAAAAATCCGGTCGCTAACCGGATTTTTTTATTACCTATTAAATTTCCTCACAATATTGATCAAAGTATTCTTGTAGTTTATTTACGACAGACATCGGATCATGTCCTTCGATTTCGTGACGCTCAACCATTGTTAATAGCTTCCCATCTTTTAATAGAGCAAATGATGGGGATGAAGGCGGATACCCTTCAAAGTAACTACGAGCTTTTGCCGTAGCTTCTTTATCTTGTCCAGCAAACACTGTGACAAGATGATCTGGTCTTTTATCATGATGAATCGCATGAGCAGCCGCTGGGCGTGCTATTCCACCTGCACAACCACAAACAGAATTGACAAGGACTAAAGTAGTCCCTTTTTGGTTTAATGCCTCATCCACTTCTTCTGCAGTTAATAATTCTTTATAACCAGATGCCGTTGCCTCTTCCCTTGCACCACGGACGACATCATTCATGAATAGATTGAAATCCATACTCATTTTCTCGCTTCCTTTCATACCTCAATTAATCTTCCTATTCATCATAGCAGGTTTTTCCTCAATTATACAAATAATCAATTTCAAAAATAGATCAGCACTCATTTGATATTTTTTGTAAAGGAAAAGGTTTAAGAAATTTTAAAGCGGGTATGATATGAATACATCTAGATCCATACCCCTAAACTCCCTAGATGTTATTGGATAGCGATCGCTCGCTGTCCTTTTTTTATGTTTAATAATTTTTATTTCTCCTTTTTAAAATAGGATTGGAAAAGATCATTCACCGCATTTGTAACGGTTATATTTCCTTCAATCACTGATTTTTTATAAATTGGAAGTAGTTTCTTCACCTCAGAATGTTGGAAAAAGGACTGCTCTAGCCTTTCTGTGATTTGTGAAAACATCCACTCCTGTGCTTGTAGCTTCCTTCTTTCCGCAAAAGCTCCAGATTCACTTGTATTTTCCATAAAGCTAGTAATTATATTCCAAACATTTACAATGCCATTTCCATAAAGAGCGGAGCAAGTATAAGCTTTCGTTTCCCATCCTTTAGTAGCTGGCATAAGAAAATGAAGAATTTGATTGTATTCTTTCCGTGTTTTTTCTGCTAAGGATTTATTATCACCATCAGCTTTGTTCACAACAATAGCATCAGCCAATTCCATAATTCCTTTTTTCATCCCTTGCAACTGGTCACCTGCACCGGTAATAGTCAAAAGCATGAAAAAATCAACCATGCCTCTAACAATCACTTCACTTTGACCAACACCAACCGTTTCTACAATAATCACATCAAATCCTGCAGCTTCACATGCTAGAATTGATTCTCTAGTTTTACGATGTACTCCTCCTAATGTCCCAGATGAAGGGGATGGACGAATATATGCATTTTCATTTTTTACTAATCTTTCCATCCTTGTTTTATCACCTAGAATACTGCCACCACTAATACTTGAACTTGGATCAATGGCAAGTACCGCCACCTTATGTCCTCGTTCACATAATAACATACCGAATTCTTCAATAAATGTACTTTTCCCTGCACCAGGTACACCAGTAATGCCAATTCGAATTGAATTTCCTGTAAAAGGCAGTAATTCGCCAAGTATTTCTTGAGCTTTTTCGAAATGATGGGGTGCATTACTTTCAATAAGCGTGATCGCCTTTGAAAGAATCATTCGATCTCCTTGTAAAATACTTTGTACGAAATCAATCACAGAGGGATCTTCTTTCAGTCGTTTTCGAAATAGTTTTCTAGATGATTTCGTAAATCCATCATGTGTGGAAGAAATCCCTGGTACATAGGATGAGGTATCATGTTCATCATTTGACCATTCAGGTCGATTTAAATTAGTCATTTAATCCGTCACTTCCTCATAGCCTAAACGATGATAAATTTCTTCAATCACCTTTCCTGCTGCAACAGGAATGACTGTACCAGGTCCAAAAATCGCTGCTGCCCCATTTTCCTTTAAAAATGGATAGTCTTGAGCAGGAATCACCCCACCGATAACGACAACTATATCTTCACGACCTATTTTTTTAAGTTCTGCAACTAATTGTGGCAATAAGGTTTTATGTCCTGCCGCTAATGAACTCACACCGATGACATGGACATCATTTTCAGCCGCTTGTTTGGCTGTTTCTTCCGGAGTTTGGAATAATGGACCAATATCCACATCAAACCCTAAATCCGCAAATGCGGTTGCAATGATTTTAGCCCCGCGATCATGGCCATCCTGCCCCATTTTTGCAATTAATATTCTCGGTCTTCGTCCTTCATTCTCCATGAATCCCTCTGCCATTTCCTGCACCTCGGAAATCTCCTCTTCATTTGAAAAATGCGAGCTATATACTCCACTCACAGAACGAATCACCGCCTTATGTCTTCCAGAAACTGATTCAATCGCATCTGAAATTTCACCTAATGTAGCACGGGCACGGGCAGCATCGACAGCAAGCTCTAGTAAGTTTCCTTCTCCACTCTTTGCTGCCTTAGTAAGTTTTTGCAGACTAAGTTTAATATCATTTTCATTTCGCGATGACTTTAAATGCTTCAACCGTTCAATTTGTTTTTGCCTAACCACCGTGTTATCAATATTTAAAATATCAAGAGGCTCCTCTTCCTCTAAACGAAACCGATTCACACCAATAATCGTTTCCTTCCCTGAATCGATGTATGCTTGCCTTCTTGCGGAGGCTTCTTCTATTCTCATTTTTGGTAAGCCTGTTTCAATCGCCTTTGTCATTCCACCTAGACTTTCAATCTCTTCAATATGCTCCCATGCTTTATTCATTAATTCATTTGTTAGAGATTCAACATAATAGGAGCCTCCCCAAGGATCAATAACATTTGTAATCCCTGTTTCCTCCTGTAAATATAGTTGCGTATTACGGGCAATTCTTGCAGAAAAGTCAGTTGGTAGTGCAATGGCCTCATCAAGTGCATTGGTATGAAGTGATTGTGTATGTCCCATTGCTGCTGCATGTGCCTCAATCAAAGTCCTTGTTACATTATTAAAAGGATCCTGCTCGGTTAAACTCCACCCAGATGTTTGCGAATGTGTTCGTAGTGCCAGTGACTTTTTGTTTTTAGGTTCAAAAGGTTGGATTAATTGTGCCCAAATTCTTCTCGCTGCACGCATCTTTGCCACTTCCATAAAATAATTCATACCGATAGCCCAGAAGAACGATAATCTCGGAGCAAATGAGTCGATATCAATCCCTGCTTTTAAACCTGTTCGAACATACTCTAATCCATCCGCTAATGTGTAAGCTAATTCAAGATCTGCCGGTGCACCCGCCTCTTGCATATGGTAACCTGATATTGAAATGCTATTAAATTTCGGCATTTTTTTTGATGTATATTCAAATATATCCGCAATAATTTTCATAGACATTTCAGGAGGATAGATATACGTGTTACGAACCATATATTCTTTTAAAATATCATTTTGAATCGTACCAGCAAGTTTCTCTGGTGGTACTCCTTGCTCTTCCGCAGTTACTATATAGAATGCTAAAATTGGTAAAACTGCACCATTCATTGTCATAGAGACGGACATTTGATCAAGAGGAATCCCATCAAAGAGAATCTTCATATCCAAGATTGAATCGATAGCAACCCCTGCTTTTCCTACATCACCAACAACGCGCGGATGATCAGAGTCATATCCTCGATGTGTGGCTAAATCAAAGGCAACAGATAATCCTTTTTGTCCCATCGCTAAATTTCTTCTGTAAAATGCATTACTTTCTTCAGCAGTGGAGAATCCTGCATATTGGCGAACTGTCCAAGGACGATTTACATACATCGTAGGATACGGACCTCTCGTATACGGAACCAAACCTGGTTTATCATCTAAGTGGTTTAGTCCTTGAATATCCTTTTTGGTATAAAGTGGTTGAATAGAGATTTTTTCATTCGTTTCAAATAATTGGTCCTTCGTTATCGAAGGGGTGTCATACCGTTTTAGAGCAGACATTAATTCTGGTTCAATGATTTGAAAATTTGGTTTATTCCCCACCTATTCCACCTCCCATAATGACAACAACGTGGTTAATTTTTCGATCCTATTTTGATTTTTATTAATTGATCCAGAGATGCCCTTATTCTTCAGTTGTGAAAATACTTCAATTGTAATATTCCCAACAATATCAATGATAGGTTTTCTATTATTTTTTGAAAACCAAGTTTCATATTTCCCTAAAAATAATTGATAAACATCATCATTTCCACAAACACAATAATATGGGTAGTTAGTTTCTCTCATGAAGGTTTGCATATCATCTATATTCATGCACTCCTTGCTCCATGTAGCTTTTATCCCACCAGAAGCTAAAAAGCCAGTTGCAAAATCTGCACGTGCTTTATGATCCTTTAATGGTCCTAAACAGATTATTCCAGCTTGAGGAGGTACTCCCATTTGTTCTAGTTGATAAGATTTTTTTCTTAGCCTTTCAAATGGCTCAGATAATCTATTTACTGAAGTGTTCGCATTGTGTTTATGAAATTCAGCTGGGAAAGTGATTGGTTCTGCTAAATTAACATACACATTGGTTCCAATTAATGATTGCTTACCAGTAGCTATTGCATTCTGTCTTTTTTCCAATACTTGATTGATTTCATTTTGAATCCAGTCTGATTTAAGAACGTCAATTATTCCACCTTTCGCATCGATTAATTGAAATTGCTCCCATGCTTTACCGGCAATTTCATTCGTAAGGGATTCAATATAATAAGAGCCGCCTGCAGGATCGATGACTTTACTTAAATGAGCTTCTTCTCTTAGGATCCATTGAATATTTCTTGCAATCCGAGCTGAGAACTCATTTGATTCTGTATAAGCCTCATCAAATGCTGCGACATGAAGAAAATCAACCCCACCAATTACTGCCGCGAATGCTTCGTTTCCAGCTCTTAAGAGATTGACATATGGATCCAAAATGGATTTCGTCAATGATGAAGTTTCTGCACTAGTGGTCACATGCTGATATTCTTTAGGTAATTGATAAGCATTTGCTACTGTAGACCATAATCTGCGAAATGCGCGAAGCTTAGCTATTTCCATAAAAAAGTTCGCACCAATTGAAAAGTGAAAAACTAGTTTTTCAGCAATTCTTGCTGGTTCCCATTGTTCATCCTTTAAGCTTTCTATATAAAATATCGATTCCGCAAGAGCAATGGCAATTTCCTGTATAGCATTTGCCCCAGCATTATGATAGGGGGCTGTGTCTATTAATATTGTTTTTAATTTTGGAAACTCATTATCTGCTCGCTTGATTTGTATGATCCATTCATTCAATTCCCTATCATCCAGGTTCACTATATCCCCTTTAGCAATTTTCCGTGAAATGATATCGGTTCCTACAAAACCGTTTATAGTTTCCTTCTCTGGATGCCTCAACAGTTTTTCCAACAAGCCTTTAAAATGGTTCTTTGTTGGTAAGAAAAGAGGTACCTTTCTAAACTCAATTCCTTTTAGATCCAAAAAATTAATTTGATCAAAATCCTCGACTTGATCGACGTCAAATACAATGGTTTCCTGCCCTCTTTGCATAAAATTTTGAAGCATCGGGTAAAGATCTTCCCAGCTACTTTTCTTTATTTGTTGGGCAATTTTCCATCCAAACTGCTTCCTTCCAAGCTCATCGAATCCTCTTGTATGTAATCCTGTACCAGGAATCTGCTCTATTTTTGTTTGATCAATATCTTCAACTGTATATAAAGGTTTCAAAGCAATATTTTCATACGTATCTTTAGTTGATATACCCCTACCCTTTAGTGATTGTTTAACTGCTTCTTCCCAATCTTCTATGGAATGAACAGTAAAGTTCTTTTGCTTTATGTCCTTTACATTCATTACCTGTTAAACCCCCTTTGTTCTTTGTAAACGATTGCAATTTTTATAAAATAAAATAGATTATGAATTACCTAATATTATTTTAATATAAATAAAGTTTTCAATCTACTTTTTCCCGATTTATTCTAAGTTTGTTTTAATGTAGCGGATTATGTTTTTAATGCAGCAGTAATTATCCTTCATGATTCCATATATAGACTAAAATTGTCTCTCAAACTTATGTTGAAAGACATTTCTAAACGAAAAATGAGGATGATGTGTCCTTCATGTACAAATAGTATAAATATTGCAAAGGCTGTTTTTGTATCGTTTTATTACCTTATGTAAATGGCCTACTGCAAGCTTTTATACCTAATTAAGGGGCAAAATTTCACAGTGAAGTTCTTCGACTTATTCCTATTATCCTAAATAGCTACATAGTTTGAGAAAAAAGCCTACAAAAAAGAACCCGCCATAATGACGAGTTCTCCACAAGTATTTCTTATTAGTAGACAGACGTTTCGTTTGAAATATTTTCAAGAATTTGTTTTACACGTTGAAGGAATCTACCGCAAATTAATCCATCAAGAACACGGTGATCTAGGGACATACAGAGGTTCACCATGTCGCGAACTGCGATCATCCCATTATTCATGACAACTGGTCGTTTCACAATCGATTCAACCTGTAGAATTGCAGCTTGTGGATAATTAATGATCCCCATTGATTGGACAGAACCAAATGAACCTGTGTTATTCACAGTAAATGTTCCACCTTGCATTTCATCTGCTTTTAATGTTCCCGTACGAACTTTATTTGCTAAATCAAATATTTCCTTTGCGATTCCTTTGACTGATTTATCGTCTGCATTTTTAATAACAGGAACAAATAATGCATCATCCGTAGCAACCGCTATTGAAATATTAATATCTTTCTTTTGAATAATTTTGTCACCAGCCCACATTGAGTTAATTTGTGGGAATTCTTTTAGGGCTTGTGCTACTGCCTTAACAAAGAAAGCAAAATAAGTGATATTAAATCCTTCACGTTTTTTGAAGTCTGATTTGATGGAATCACGATACTCCACTAAGTTTGTTACATCAACTTCCATCATTGTCCAAGCATGTGGTGCTTCATGCTTGCTTCTTAACATATTGCTTGCAATTGCTTTTCGAACCCCGCTAACAGGGATTTCAATATCCCCTGGCAATGTTGGAATATTAACAGTTGGTGTAGATGGCTTCGCAGCAACAGCAGCTACAGGTGCTGCAGGCTTATTTTCTACCGTTTGATTAGTTTGTACTGTTGCCTCATTACTTGCCTTTGGAATATTTCCAGACTCAATGATTTTAAGTAAATCTTTTCTTGTAATCCGACCATCTTTACCTGTACCATCAACTAGCGTTAGATCAATATCGTGCTCCTGTGAAAGCTTAAGAACAGCAGGTGAGTAACGTGCTTTTCCTTTGTTTTCCTTTATTTCTTGTGATGGTGCAGAATCTTTTTTATCTATTTCTGTCTTCTCCTCGCTATCTGAAGAAGCCGTAGCCGTTGCATTTCCTTCCACTTCCATCGTACAAATCACTTGACCTACTTCAAGAGTATCACCTTCTTCAGCAATTAACTCTTTAATTACCCCTGTAAAAGAAGACGGTACTTCTGCATTTACTTTATCTGTCATCACTTCAGCTAGCGGGTCATATTTATTTACATGGTCTCCCGGGGAGACAAGCCATTTACTTATTGTACCTTCTGTTACACTTTCCCCTAGTTGAGGCATCGTAATTTTTTCTAGTGTCATTAAGGGTACCTCCTTGTCATCTATTGATCAGTATTAGTATTCAGCTAATTCCCTCATTGCTTTTTCAACTTTATCAGGGTTAACCATAAAATACTTTTCCATTGTCGGTGCATATGGCATAGCCGGAACATCAGGTCCTGCCAAGCGCATGATTGGAGCATCTAAATCAAACAAGCAATTTTCCGCAATAATCGCAGAAACCTCACTCATGATGCTACCTTCTTTATTGTCCTCGGTTACTAATAAAACTTTTCCAGTTTTTGAAGCTGCCTCAATAATTGCCTCTTTATCTAATGGATAGACAGTACGGAGATCCAATATATGAGCTTCAATTCCATCTTGCGCAAGCCTTTCTGCCGCTTGTAAGGCAAAGTGGACACTTAATCCATATGTAATAACCGTGATGTCATCACCTTCACGCTTAACATCTGCCTTCCCAATTGGTAAGACATAATCATCATCAGGAACCTCTCCCTTGATTAGACGGTATGCACGTTTATGCTCAAAGAAAATAACAGGGTCCTCATCACGGATTGCAGCCTTTAGTAATCCCTTGACGTCATATGGAGTCGATGGCATAACAATTTTCAATCCTGGTTGATTAGCAAACACTGCTTCAACAGATTGAGAATGATACAATGCACCATGAACACCACCACCATACGGTGCGCGAATAACCATTGGGCAATTCCAATCATTATTCGAACGATAACGTATCTTCGCTGCTTCTGAAATAATTTGATTAACAGCAGGCATGATAAAATCAGCAAACTGCATTTCAGCAATAGGTCTCATTCCATACATCGCTGCTCCAATTCCGACACCTGCAATTGCCGATTCTGCTAATGGGGTATCAATAACACGCTCTTCACCAAACTGATCATAAAGACCTTGTGTAGCCTTGAATACCCCACCTTTTTTACCAACATCTTCTCCTAAAACAAATACACGTGAATCACGTTCCATTTCTTCTCGAATTGCCATTGTAACTGCATCTATATATGAAATAACTGGCATTTTTTGTTCCCTCCTGTTCTCCTAAAAATTATTCACTTTTAGCATAGACATACTTCAATGCATCCTCTGGATCTGCATAAGGTGCATTCTCAGCGTAATCTGTCGCTTCATTAACAATCTTCATCACACGATCATTTATTTCTTTTTCAAGTGCATCATTCAATACACCGACTTCCTTTAAATAAGCACCAAATGTAATGATGGAATCCTTCGTTCTCGCTTCTGCAACTTCATCTTGTGAACGATATGCACGATCATCATCATCTGAAGAGTGAGCAGTTAAACGATAAGAAATGGCTTCAATTAGTGTTGGGCCTTCACCTTTTCTTCCTCTATCAGCAGCTTCCTTCACCGCTTTATATACCTCTAATGGATCATTACCATCAATTGTTACTCCAGGCATTCCGTACCCAATTGCACGATCAGATACTTTTTCACATGCTAACTGACGTTCAATAGGAACTGAAATCGCATATTTATTGTTTTCACACATAAAAATTACAGGTAATTTATGAACTCCTGCAAAGTTTGCTCCTTCATGGAAATCACCTTGATTTGAAGAGCCTTCGCCAAATGTCACAAATGTAACTAAATCTTTCTTTTCCATTTTACCTGCTAAAGCGATCCCTACTGCATGTGGCACTTGAGTAGTTACAGGAGAGGATCCTGTTACAATACGATTTTTCTTTTGTCCAAAATGGCCTGGCATTTGGCGACCCCCAGAGTTTGGATCTTCTGCCTTTGCGAATCCAGATAACATCAGTTCTTTAGGAGTCATTCCAAATGCTAAGACAACTCCTAAATCACGATAATAAGGAAGGACATAGTCCTTATCACGGTCTAAAGCAAATGCTGCACCAACTTGTGCAGCTTCTTGTCCCTGACAGGAAATAACAAATGGTATTTTTCCTGAACGGTTTAACAACCACATTCGTTCATCAATACGGCGTGCCATTAACATTGTTTCATACATTTCTAAAACGGTTTCGTCCGATAAACCTAAAGCTTTATGTCGATTTTCAGTCATAGTTTCCTACCTCCTAATAAAATCTAATTTTATGAATGAATCGCTTTGCCGTCAACAGCTAATGCTGCTTCACCAATTGCCTCACTTAATGATGGGTGCGGATGTATAGTATGTGCAACCTCCCATGGAGTGGCATCAAGAACACGAGCAAGTCCCGCTTCAGAAATCATATCTGTCACATGTGGTCCAATCATATGAACACCAAGAATATCATCTGTATCCTTGTCTGCAATGATTTTCACAAAACCATCTGCTTCTCCATAAACTAAAGCTTTACCGATTGCTCTAAAATTGAATTTCCCTACTTTAAGTTGATAGCCTTTTTCCTTTGCTTCCTGTTCTGTAAGACCGACACTTGCCATTTCAGGATTACTATAAATACACTTAGAAATTAAAGAATAATCGATTGGATCTGGTTTTTCCCCAGCAATATGTTCGACAGCAACAATTCCTTCATGTGAAGCAACATGGGCTAATTGTAAGCCACCAATCACATCACCGATTGCATATATATGTGATTCCTTCGTTTGAAAATATTCATTTACCTGGATAAATCCTTTTTCTACTTGAATTTCAGTGTTTTGTAACCCGATATTTTCAGTATTCGCTTGGCGTCCTACTGAAACAAGAATTTTTTCACCTTTAAAACTTTGTTGTTCACCTTTTACTTCAGCAGAAATTGAAACTTGTGTATTTTCAATCTGTAAGGATTCAGAAAGAACTTTTGCAGAGGTTACAATTTTCACCCCTTTTTTCTTTAAGATCCGCGCTGCTTCCTTCGAAATTTCATGATCTTCAGTTGGAACTATTCGATCAGCATATTCAATGACTGTAACTTCTACACCAAAATCATTTAACATCGATGCCCACTCAATCCCAATCACACCGCCACCAACAATAATAATTGATTTGGGTAATTCAGTTAAACTGAGTGCCTCGTCAGATGAAAGAACTTTTTCCCCATCAAACTCTAATCCTGGAAGTGATCGAGGACGAGAGCCTGTCGCAATAATCACATTTTTAGGAATGAGCATTTCATTTTCTTGACCATTGTTCATCTCTACAGAAATTGTTCCAGGCATCGGGGAGAAGATAGATGGTCCTAAAATTCGACCAATTCCTTCGTAAACATCAATTTTTCCTTGTTTCATCAAATGTTGAACGCCACGATGTAGTTGATCAACAATTTGATTTTTTCTTTCTTGCACACGTGGAAAATTAAGCTGTACTTCTCCTATTTCAACTCCAAAATCCTCGCTTTTTTTAGCAGTTGCATAAACTTCTGCACTACGTAGTAAAGCTTTACTTGGTATACAACCTTTATGTAAACAAGTACCGCCTAATAGGCCTTTCTCAACAATCGCTGTTTTAAGCCCTAATTGTGATGCTCGGATGGCGGCAACATAACCACCAGTTCCACCACCTAAAATGACTAAATCATATTCTTGTGCCAAAAATATTCCTCCTAACTTACTCACATTTTACATTTTATGAACAATTTTATCATTCGTATATTCTTTTGCTTGTTCTTCACCTATGAGGACACGTAAAGTTCCTTCAGCTAAAGCTTGAAGCTCATCTTCACCTGGTTGTACAATAACATCTGCTATCCAATTAATATACTCGCGAATTTTACTTACAAACTCTTTTCCGTATGCAAGACCACCGGTTAAAATGATCGCATCGACCTTTCCTTTTAAAACAGCGCTTGCAGATCCGATCTCTTTAGCTACTTGATATGCCATCGCATCATAGACAAGCTTTGCATTCTCATCACCATGTTCAATCATTTTTTCTACTTCAATCGCATCATTTGTCCCTAGGTAGCCAACTAAACCACCTTGACCTACGATTTTCTTCATAATTTCTTCACGATAATACATCCCAGAAAAACAAAGATCGATAAGATCACCGACTGGAACCGTACCTGCTCGCTCAGGACTAAATGGCCCTTCACCATGTAAACCATTATTTACATCGATCACTCTACCATTTTTATGTACACCAACTGTAATGCCTCCGCCCATGTGAACAACAATAACACTTAATTCCTCATATTTTATTCCTAATTGCTTAGAGACTCGTCTTGCAACGGCTTTTTGATTTAATGCATGAAATATACTTTTGCGTTCAATTAATGAAAAACCAGATATTCTTGCAAGGGGCTCCAGCTCGTCAACAACAACAGGATCAACGATAAATGCAGGAATATTTAATGCAGTAGCTATCTCATATGCTAATATCCCCCCGAGGTTTGATGCATGTTGGCCTGCATATCCTGAGTGTAAATCATCTAGCATCTCTTTATTTACTGTATAGGTTCCTCCTTCAATAGGGCGAAGCAGGCCACCCCTTCCACATATAGCATCTAAACGAGATAAGTTTATCCCTTCTTCATCTAATGTTTCAAGAATAGTTTTTTTACGAAATTCATATTGGTCAGCTATTTTATGAAAGCTTTGTATGAATTGTGAATCATGACGGATTGTTTTTTCAAAAATAGAATGATCATTTACAAAGACACCAATTTTAGTCGAAGTTGATCCAGGGTTAATCACTAATATTCTGTGTTCGTTATGCGACAAAGCTGTTACCTCCATTTACTTTCTTAACGCGAAAGATGTGAAGAATTATTTTTTTACAAAACAGCATCAATGAACCAGCGTGATGCTGATTCATTGATGGATGAAACCAGTTGTTGCTTAAGCACGATTGCTTAAAATATGTTTGCTATTTAATAAAAATTGACTTCTAGATTTTGAAACCTTTGCAATTCTTTCTTCAGCCATACGATCCGCTGCCATGTAAGTAGGAATTCCGTCACGCTTCGAAATTTCAATTACTTTTGCCACATTTTGATAAATTCCTTCTACCTTTTTCATAGCACGTTCATGATTATATCCATTCAGTTCATCTGCTACATTAATAACACCACCAGCATTAATGACATAATCTGGTGCATAGACAATGCCCATCTCATGAATTTGATCACCATGACGAGTTTCCTTTAATTGATTATTTGCAGATCCAGCAATAACTTTTGCCTTTAATTGTGGAATTGTTTCATCATTAATAATTGCTCCTAGTGCACACGGTGCAAAAATATCACTTTCAACACCATAAATATCATTAGGATCTACAGCTTTTGCTCCAAATTGTTCAACAGCTCTTTGTACCGCTTCTTTATTAATATCAGTAACAATTAGTTTAGCGCCTTCCTCATTCAAATAACGGCATAATTCGAATGCAACATTACCTACACCTTGTACTGAAACCGTTAACCCTTCAAGTGAATCGGATCCAAAAGCTTCTTTAGCTGCAGCTTTCATACCAACGTAGCAACCGTATGCAGTTACAGGTGATGGATTACCTGAAGATCCGAATGCAGGAGAAATTCCTGTTACAAAATTAGTTTCTTCATGAATTAAATCCATATCAGCTACAGTTGTTCCTACATCTTCAGCTGTAATATATCGACCATTTAACCCTTGAATAAAGCGACCAAAGGCACGGAACATTTCTTCGTTCTTGTCTTTACGTGGATCACCAATAATAACAGTTTTCCCTCCACCTAAGTTCAAACCTGCTGCAGCATTTTTATAGGTCATTCCTCTTGCTAAACGAAGTGCATCTTCAATTGCTGCATCCTCTGATGCATAAGTCCACATTCTTGTCCCACCTAATGCAGGTCCTAAAGTTGTATCATGAATAGCAATAATGGCTTTTAATCCAGATTGTTCATCCTGACAGAATAATAATTGTTCATAATCATATTTACCCATGTATTCAAAAATTTTCATTTAATCTCTCTCCATTTCAACTTAATTTGATGAGCATATTGCAAGTGCTAGTGAATATAATTTATTCTCGGCACTATCTGCTCTAGATGTTAATACAATTGGTACTTTTGCACCAGCTATAACTGCAGCAACTTTTGCCTTAGCAAAATAAATTAATGATTTATAAAGGGAGTTTCCCGTATCAATAGTTGGTACTAATAGAATATCCGCTTGACCCGCAACTTCACTATGAATCCCTTTGTGCTTTGCCGCCTCAAGAGAAATAGCATTATCAAGTGCAAGTGGTCCATCAACGAGACAATTTTTAATTTGCCCCCTATTATTCATTTGTGTTAGTGCTGCTGCATCTAATGTTGCTTTCATTGTAGGATTAATTACTTCTACTGCTGCCAAAACTGCAACTTTTGGAAGTTCAATTCCAGTTGCACGAGCAATTTGAACAGAATTGTTTATAATATGAGCCTTTTGTTCAACATCAGGCTCAATATTCATAGCAGCATCTGATACAAATATTAAACGGTCAAATGCTGGTACTTCAAATGCAGCAACATGTGATAAAACTTTCCCCGTTCTTAGTCCATATTCCTTTTTTAATACTGTTTTCAATAACATAGCTGTAGGAATATTTCCTTTCATTAGAACGTGAGCATTACCACTCCCCACTGCAAGCACAGCTAATTTAGCTGCTTCATCATTAGATTCGGCATGAATAATTGCAATATCCTCATGGCCAATTAGCTGCGGAAAATTGCGATCGATTAATTCGTAAATCCCTTTTTCCGATCCGTATAATAAAAAACTAGCCAGCCGATGTTCCACAGCGAGTGAAACCGCTTCCAATACCTCGTAATCCTCAGCGGCTGCAATTGCCACTTTTGCCTTATTTTGTTGGGTTGCTTTTTTTATTACTCCGTCTAAATTCATGTTCGTTGCCTCAACCCCTTTTCTTATTCTTTCACCAAATAGATATCATGCAATTTTCATACCAAAAATTATTATAGCATGTTCATAGCAACTAATAAAAAATATACACTTATCTCTGCGTGCAATATTTTTCTCACTATGCAAATTATTGCATGTTTATATTTGCAAGATTATATTTTTCAATTTTATAATATAGATTTCTAATTGAAACACCTAATTGCTTTGCCGTTGCTGTTTTATTCCCATTATTTTGCTCTAACACTTGTTTAATAATATTTTTTTCATATTGATCTACTAATGATGTTAAATCCTTATCAATTGTTATATTTAAAGGTGATTCTAATGTCTTTGCTTGGTGGCTGGTTAAATCCATAATATGCCTGCTATCCAATTGCACTTCATTATAGCCCATAAATATTATGGCACGTCCTAGGATATTTTCTAACTCTCGAACATTTCCCGGCCAATCATATTCCATTAGTTTTACAATTGCCTGCTCAGTTATTCCTTCAACATTCCTACCATAGTCTTGATTTAATTTATGAATCAACTTATCACACAATAATGGAATTTCCTCTTTTCTATTTCTTAAAGGAGGGATATGAATCGGCATTCGATTCAAACGATAATACAAGTCTTCGCGAAACGAGCGATCCGCAATCGCTTTCTCAAGATTGACATGAGTAGCAGCAATGATTCTAACATTTATCGGGATAGCATTTGTACCTCCAACACGTACTATTTCGTTTTCCTGTAAAACCCTCAATAACTTTGCCTGAGTATTTGCACTTAATTCACCAATTTCATCAAGGAAAATACTCCCATTATTAGCTTCTTCAAACAAACCTTTTTTTCCGCCTCGTTTTGCGCCAGAAAAGGCTCCTTCTTCATAGCCAAATAATTCACTTTCCAATAAAGATTCTGAAATAGCTGCACAGTTCACACGGATAAATTTATTATATTTACGATCACTTGCATTATGTATTGCATGTGCGAATAACTCCTTACCTGTTCCAGATTCCCCTCTGAGTAAAATGGTTGCAGGCGTTTTTGCCCCTAACTTTGCCTGTTCCACCGCAATGTTCATTTCGTCAGAATTAGAAATAATATCTTCAAAGGTATACTTAGCTTCTAAGTTCCGAATAATTTGTCTTGCGCGATTTAATTCCTTTGTAAGGGATTGAATCTCGGAAACATCGTGAATTACCCCGACACTTCCTTTTAAAATTCCATCTACTATAATTGGTGCAACATTAACGATTACCTCTTTTTTCATTGGGCCAACACGCATTTTTGTACCTCTTATTGCTCGGCGTGTTTGAATGACCTTTAAATGCATACTTTCTCCCTCAGAGATATCTGCTGTGGCAGGCTGACCAATTACTTGTTCTTTTGGTAGCCCGGTAATTCTTGTATATGCAGGATTAATTAATATCCCTCGCCCATTCTCATCAACAACGGAAATTGCTTCATCACTTGACTGAATGATTGCTTCTAACATTGTTTGGATTTCTTTCAGATTTGTTATTTCCTCCGCTAGATTAACAACCTCCGTTATGTCTTTAAACACGGCAATGGCTCCGATCACTTCATTACGATCGTTCGTCATTGGAATTCTAGTGGTGATAATTCTTTTTCCATTTTCAAGAACGGATTCTTGATTACTTTCTATTCTTTTAGTTGAAATAATTCTCGGCAATTTACTTTTAGGAATAACTTCATGAATATGTTTTCCAATTGCTTTTGATACAGGTACACCTGTCATACGGGCTGCACTTTTATTAAAGAAAATGATCATTCCATCTGTATCAATCACAACCATAGCATCATCAGTAGAGTTTAAAATTAAATGGTGTTTATATGTCTCATTTTGTAATTCTGTAATTAATCCTTCTTTTTCCTCCATTAAAGTAGCAATTAAATATGCAACACTGCCAGGAATTAAGACAGTTTGTTTACTTCTTACTTCTAAAATTTCTTGAAATACATTTTGATCACCTGTGACTTCAATTATAATATCTATCGAGTCATTTAAAAAATCTCTCCAATTGCTTCCTGTAGGGATTCCTTTTTTTTCTGCCAATTGGATTGCCTTAGCATTTATATTTCGATCAATGACCGCCTGTATCCTGAAATTATTACTACCTAGAAGCATTTTCAAAATTGCTGCTCCGCCCTTGCCTCCTCCAACTAATAGAACATTCTGCAATTTTGTTCCTCCCTAAATATGCAAAATTTTTCATACTATTATTTTATGTTTAGAAGAAATAATTTTCAAGTTTGGACTAACCAATTATTTCTCTCGGATGGATTCTACTTACTGTTTGCTTGACAAATATTTTGTTTGGTATATGATTTTTTTGAAAGCGTATGTATAAGGAGATAGCTCATGATTCGTTTATTTGCATTAATTATTATGGTGATCCCAGGGATTATTGCCGCAATTGGTATTAAGTTAATGAGAGATATGTTATTCGGAATTCTTCAAGCGCCTTTTCCATATCTTTGGCTGCAATTTTTAATCGGCTTTATATTTTTTCTTGGTGGTTTAGGATTTATTGCAGGATTTGTATTTTATCGAGATCGTAAAAGAAATAAAGTTCAAAAGAGATTCGTCAAAAAGTCTAAATAAAATAGGATGTTCCTATAGCAGCATAAAGCTAAGGACATCCTTTTTTATTTTAGGGTCTCATCATTTGTTTTTTTATTTTTTTTGCTTTTTCTGGATAATCAGTTATAATTGCTGAACACTCAATGGCTATTAATCGCACCATATCTTCTTTTTTATTAACTGTATATGGTCTTACAGCAATACCATCTTCAATAGCACCTCTAATAATCATATCTGGAGCTGCCTTCATATTTGGATGCATCCCTTTTGCATGGATGGCACGTGCATAAATCCAAGGCATATAGAGACCTTCAGAGTACAAAGGTGCTGTTTCTATCTCCGGTGCCAATTGATAACAGTTTACAAGTGAGTAATGATTAAAAGACGATATTATGATTCGCTCCTCATATTCATATTCTCGTATCAAATCAATTACTTTTTCTTCAAGAAACGGATACATAATTTTCCCATTTTTCAATTCAATATTACATTGAAGATGATTTCCTTTCATCCAATCAAATACTTCTCTTAACGTAGGAATTCTAGGTACTCGTATAAAAGACTGAAAGGTCTTAAATTTATAACTTGCATTCAACGATTTTAAATCACTTAGAAAAAAATCTTGTACAAATCCTTTTCCATTCGTTGTTCGATCCACTGTTTCATCATGAATAACAACAATTTCTCCCTCTTTGGACAAATGTACATCCAATTCAATTCCATCTGCACCACATTTCTCCGCTGCAATAAACGATTCCATCGTATTTTCAGGGTGTGTCCCCGCTGAACCACGATGGGCAAAAATTAAAGTCATTTTTTCACGTCCTTTTTTGATACTGCGATTTAGCTCTATCTTATATAGTCACTTATCCAATTTGATCACTCACTGAAAAACTAGATGCCTCATTTATGAATTTGCCCTTTTCTCAAAAAAGGCAATCAACCCCTTTATTTAACTAAGCAAAGAGACTACAGATCAAAAGATTAAATAGCGACTTCATCTTTCGAGTGGATAGATACAATTCGAATATTTTTAAACATACACCTATATACATAGTATAAACAGATTGTAGGCAGGGAGTGCATAATGAAAAAAGTCTTAATAAAAATGATTATACTAGTCGTTTTACTCGTTTTATTCCTATTTCTATTTTTTAAACTTCCAAAAAGCACATATAAAAGGGTTGAGATCGTCGAAAAATACTACACTCCTCACTCCAATGGCAAGGCTAAAGGGATTACTACAAATAAAAATGTTCCTACCTATACAATCCCAAATGGTCAGGAGGCTTGTTTAATGGAATTCAGCAATGGTCAAATATTAGAAATGGACTGTATTCAATACCTCAACTATAAAGTCGGAGAAAAAGTAAAGATTAAATACGACAAACACCGGCTCCTTGATATCAGGAGGAAGTAAAGTGAACCACCAAAAGAGAATCAAACCCCACAAAGAATATTTAGTGTTATATTCTACACCAATAATATTCTCTGTGGGGTCTTTCCTTTTTGGATTAGGCTGTTTTCGTATCGTTGGTTGCTTTTGTAAAAGCCCAACTGCCGGCTTTTACACCTAAAATGATTCATCAGTTCTATGAAGTTTAAAGCTCATTTTTCAGAGAAATGAAAAATGTAATACTCAGCCGATAGTTATTAGTTAAAACTTTAATCAAATTGCAACAATGCTTGAGAAAAGAGCGTTGGATTAAATGATTAATTTCCGTTTTACATTAAAGTATGTTGCAATGCCTAAACAAACATACATGCCTACCAATATTGAGCAAATAATTGGTGAATATGAGTATAAACTTTTCAATATGAAAAATCCAATAGCTAATAGATATACTAAAAAAATTGATCCCGCTACCTTTCTTTTAACAATTAATGAAGAAAGAATAGCTAAAGATAACATTGTCATGAATAGATGAAAAACTAAAATAATTGATCCCTCTAATAAAATATTATCCATAAGTTCCCTCCTGTAATGCACCATTTATTATGACCATCTATATACGTTTTACCTAAATAGTGGATACGGAATCAATCAGTACCATGACAAAAAGGAATAAAAAATGTAATTTGGTCTTATTAAATAGTGGAATTTGATTAAATAAGCAGTTTTTCTTCCAAAGTGCAAGGTCAAAGCAAATATGAGCATTGCAGATATTGCCTTCGGCTGCATTACCAAAAGGCAGTAAAACAACTTGCAATAAATAAGCTGTCTGCAATAAAAAGGGATAAGATTAACTAAAATTGCGAAGAAGATTTCCTAAATTTATTGTTAACCATATTTTTAAGAAGATGATGATATCTTTCATTGGTATTTTTTAATTACAAAATAATGGATATTATCATTATGACATAAAAATTTCAAACATTCAATTAAGTAAATCTATTCTCATCCTTTTAAAGGATATTCAAAGTCTCTTTCCACAATTAAATATACAACAGCCTTCAAACCTTTTTTTAATTGAACATTATCGATAAAGCAACAATGTTTTTGTAAAAAGAAAAAAAAGGGCTGTTTTCGTATAGTTTGTTGCTTTTGTAAAAGAAAAGCCCAACTGCCGGCTTTCACACCCATTTAAGGATTTTAGAAGCGGTTCTTAAGGAGATGGCAGCTCGTAATATGAATGTTGTAGCGATCTTCAGCCGATATTTATTAGCAAAAATCTTTAATTAAACAACACCAATGTTTGATAAAAGAGAAAAATAAATTTAATCCCAAACAAAAAAAGACATCTTCTTATATAAAGAATGATGTCTTTATGAAACAAATTATATTTTCAAGTGTTGATACTGTACTTTAACAACATCAGCAAATAATGTGAATTATGATGCCTTATGTTCTAAACGCAATTTATCTGCAACCATTGCAATGAATTCTGAGTTCGTTGGCTTTGCTTTTGACATACTGACAGTGTAACCAAATAAGGAGGAGATAGAGTCAATATTTCCACGGCTCCAGGCCACTTCAATTGCATGACGAATGGCCCTTTCTACACGGCTTGCAGTGGTATTATATTTTTTTGCAATATCAGGATACAATACCTTTGTAATAGAACCTAATAATTCAATATCATTATATACCATTGAAATGGCTTCTCGTAAATATAAATACCCTTTAATATGTGCAGGGACTCCAATTTCGTGTATGATACTGGTTATGCTTGCATCTAAATTTTTAGGCTTTTGCTCAGTCCTTATAGAAGGATGACTTGTTTTCTTAATTATTGGACTAGATTTTCCACTAACTTGCCTAATCTGACTAGCCAAATTGTTCATATCAAAAGGCTTAAGAATAAAATAAGAAGCACCTAATTCAACTGCTTTTTTTGTAACATCTTCCTGACCAAATGCAGTTAACATAATGACATTTGGCATTTCACCATTTTCCCGTAACTGTTGTAATACCCCTAATCCGTCCAAATGCGGCATAATAATATCGAGAATGAGAACATCAGGCTTAGCATCTTGCAATAGTTCTAAGCACTCCTGACCATTATAAGCAACACCACTTATTTCCATGTCCTCTTGGGATGAAATGAATTCCTCTAATAATCCGACTAGTTCACGATTATCATCTACAATAAAAACTTTAATTTTGTTCACTCCATGTTTCCTCCTCAATCACCTAAACGCGTTTTTCAACTTTTATTTGTTCTCTAATGAGATTTCGACAATGGCGTATAAATTCCTTCTGATATTTAAAAATTTCTCAAAAAAACTATAAAATCTTTATTTTTCTCTTAAAATCTCTTATTTTCGACCTAATTCGATTTTCGGTATTATATTTGTCGAAAAAACTTTATTTTTATCATACCATAAATTATATCGGTAATTTCATGTTAATATTGAATAAGATTTTTTCCAATTTTGTTCAGCATCCAAAATGCCATCATCACTTATTTCATAACCTACTTAGATCTAAGAAAAAGTATGATAAAAAAAGCAAGCTGGTAGAATTTCTCTATCAGCTTGCTTTTTCATGTTGTTTTTTATAAATATTTATCCCTGCTTCGCGAAGCATCCACTCTATATGAACACCATATCCCGAAGTAGGATCATTTACAAATACATGTGTGACAGCTCCAACCAATTTTCCCTTTTGAATTATTGGACTACCACTCATGCCTTGGACAATACCACCAGTCTTTTTAAGAAGCTTTGGATCAGTTATTTTGATAATCATTCCTTTAGTTGCTGGAAACTTTTGTGGGATTGTATTAACAATTTCTATGTCATATTCCTCCACTTTATTCCCTTCGACAACAGTTAGTATTTTAGCTGGTCCTTCTTTTACTTGGTTGGATAAAGCAATGGGCATCGGCTTATCATATTTTTCATTTGATAAAGTTTTATCCAACGTACCGAATATCCCAAATGGGCTATTTCGCTTTATATCTCCAATTACTTCATGATCGGAAGAAAATCGTGCTAACTTCTCACCAGGCTTCCCATCACTTCCTTTTTCTATTGAAGTAACTGTGGATTTTAAAATTTGTCCATCATCAACAACAATTGCTTTTTTCGTGTCCATATCTGAAATCACGTGACCAAGTGCACCATATTTTTTTGTTTTTGGATCAATAAAGGTCATTGTACCAATTCCTGCAGCTGAGTCTCGAATATATAACCCAAGCTTATAGCTTTGTTCTGATTGATCTTTTTCAGGATTTAATGAGGTTTTTATAATTTCCTGCTCGCGCTGGATAGTAATTTTTAATGATTTCCCCTCTTCTCCAGCCTTCTTCACCATAGGCGCCACATCTGACATTGTTTCTATTTTTTCATCATTTATTTCAGTTATAATATCTCCTACTTTGATTCCAGCCCTTTCTCCAGGTGAAACTTTACCAGATTTTGTTTCTACAAGATGATGACCGACTACTAAAACCCCTAAAGTATTTAATTTTACTCCTATTGAATGTCCACCCGGAATCACCTTAAAATCCTTAATGACATTAATGTCAACTTTTTTAATAGGTATTCCCGCAAATTCAAAGAAGATTTCATCTTCTCCTGTAGTATTCCCTTTAACAGTTAATGACTTCTTTTCCGAAAAAACATTTACACTTTCGCCATCATGCCTAACTTTAGCGGAGACTTTTGCTGTTTTAGGAAAACTTAGCTGATCACCTTCAAACAATGTGACATGGGTTGGAATGCTTAAATAATCTTGGAATGGTATTGAAAAACTAAATATACAAAGTGAAACAAGGAGAAATCCACCTAATATTTTTCTAAGAAGTTCAAATTTCAAAACCTTTCACTCTCCTCGCTTCTAATCCACACAAAATGGTTCTTGGAAATAGCCTTTTCTTTTTTAATTGGCTACAATTTTAATTTAGCCTTGATAGGGCGGAAATATAACAAGGGAAAAAGAAAAAAGCTAACCATTCATGGATAGCTTTTCAAGTTGCCTTCTTTGCATAAGCCAATTGTAATAATTCTTCTGCGTGTTCCTTTGTTTTATCCGTAATTTCAACTCCAGAAATCATACGGCCTACTTCCTTTATTTTTTCATTATGTTCGAGGGTTCTGACCAATGTTCTTGTACGTCCGTCAACCGTTTCCTTCATAATAAATAAATGAGTATCAGCCATGGCAGCTACTTGTGGGAGATGAGATATACATAATACTTGAGAGTGTTCAGATACTTGGTAAATCTTCTCAGCTATAGCTTGAGCAACCCTACCGCTAACACCCGTGTCGACTTCATCAAAAATAATAGAAGTAATTCCTTGGTGTTTCGAAAAGATTGTTTTTAAGGCAAGCATCATTCTTGATAATTCCCCACCTGATGCCACTTTATTTAAAGGTTTCAACGGTTCCCCTGGATTTGTCGAAATATAAAATTCAATAATATCTAATCCATCCTTACGAAACGGTGGGTTTGGGTTTCCTTTAAGTTCGTCAGCAGATTGAAGGAATCTAACTTCAAAGATAGTTTTATCCATGTATAAATGTTTTAATTCATCATGGATTGCCTTAGTTAATTGATCTGCCCATATCTTTCTAAGATCATGTAACTGCTTTGCTTCAAGAAATAAATCCTTCTGAACTTGGTAAAGTTTTTTTTGTAAATCCTCAATATGACTTTCTCTATTTATAATCGTTTCAATTTCTTCTTCGATGGTGGCACTGTATTCTAATATATCTTCAACTGTCCCACCATATTTCCTTTTTAATTGATTGATTTCATTTAGACGACTTTCTATATCATTTAGCCTCTCCGGACTATACTCGAGACTATCATATTCGTTACGAATCGTTCGTGCTACATCCTCTAATATATAAAAACAATTAGACACAGATTCTAAAATAGGACTAAAATCCTTCTCAATTTCAGCAGCAGCTTCTAATTGAGTCATCGCAAGGCCAACCCAATCAATTCCTTTTTGTTCCCCTTGGAGTGCTCCATAACTTGTTTTTAATGAATCAAACAGTTTTTCAAAATTTGAAAGCTTCCTTTTCTCCTCCATTAATTCCTCATCTTCATTTAATTGAAGATTAGCCCCTTGAATTTCACGAAGCTGAAATTGAATAAGATCGAGTCGATGCGCCATTTGTTGTTCATTTTCACTTAAACTTTTTAGTTTCGAAAGGGTTTGTTCATATTGTTTATATAGTATTCCATAATTATTTAGTGCTTGTTCAATTTCCTGACTTCCAAATTGATCTAAGAGACGTAAGTGATTGGATTCATTCATTAATTCCTGATGTTCATGTTGACCATGAATATCAATTAGAGTACTTCCAATTTCTCTTAAAATTGATATAGTAACAAGCTTTCCATTAATTCTACATACACTTTTACCAGCACTTGATAGATCCCGATGAAGAATAATCATACCTTCTTCAATATCAATGCCAAATTCCCTTGCTCTCTCATAGCAGGGATGTGTTGGGTCATCTAAGATAAAAAGTCCCTCTATTTCAGCTTTTTTTTCTCCATGTCTTACAAATTCCGAAGACCCTCTACCACCAACTAATAAATGAACTGCATCGATGATGATTGATTTACCCGCACCGGTTTCACCAGTTAAAACAGTCAATCCTTTTTCAATTGATAAAAATAGTTCATCAATGATGGCAAAATTTTTTATGGATAATTCCTGTAACACTGAAAACTTCACCTCATTTTTCATCAAGCTTTTTGCCCAAACTCTGCTTTTATTATCTTTTTTATTTACTAATTAGCAACAGGATTTTCCATGCTAGGGTATTATTAGAGCATGTCTAATATTTTTTCTGAAATCAGCTTAGATTTCTCCTCATCTCTACAAATAATTAAACATGTATCATCACCACATAGTGTACCAATGATTTCATCCCAATCAAGGATATCAATCAATGCGCCAAGTGCATGTGCATTTCCTGGTAATGTTTTCAAAACGATCAGATGGCCCGCAGAATCTATACTTATAAATGCATCCATTAAGGTTCTTTTTAATTTTTGCATTGGATTAAAACGTTGATCTGCAGGTAGGCTATATTTGTATCTTCCATCCATTAACGGAACTTTCACTAAATGCAATTCTTTAATATCTCGTGATATTGTAGCCTGAGTGACATTAAACCCGCCATTTCTTAAATGTTCAACTAATTCATCTTGCGTTTCTATATCAAAATTAGCAATAATTTCTCGGATTTTTATCAATCGTTGTCCCTTACTCATACTCATCCACCTTTATTCAAAATACATTAAAACAACTTTTGCATATTAAACTTTTTACTTCCATGTTAGCCTATTTTAGTTTAAATGTACACTTAAACAGCGTAATAAACATGGTTACTCCATAAAATTGTGTACTAGGAATTAGAAAAGAACAGATCCTTATTGATCTGTTCTTCCTGATAATTCACTGTGTGCTTTTTCAACTACTTCGTTAATAGAGAACGTAAGATTGCAAGTACCTTCCGTATCGATATTCTGCCCAGACCATTGTAAGTGAATTAAAAATTCAATATTCCCTTCTCCACCTGTAATCGGTGAATATGAAAGGTTCTCTACATTATAGCCCTCTTGAATTGAGAGCTTTATAATCTTTTCTATTACTGCTTCATGAACTTTTTTATCTCTTACAATTCCCTTTTTGCCCACTTGCTCTCTTCCTGCTTCAAATTGTGGTTTAATTAAAGCAATTACATCACTTGACGGCACTAATAAGGTTTTTAATACTGGAAGAATTAATGATAAGGAAATAAATGAGACATCAATAGTTGCCAAATCCGGCATTTCCCTAATTAAATCTTGAGGGGTTACATAACGAAAATTTGTTCTCTCCATTACAACAACCCGATCATCATTTCTTAATTTCCATGCTAATTGATTGTATCCCACATCAAGTGCATAGGACATTTTGGCACCATTTTGAAGTGCACAATCTGTAAATCCGCCTGTAGAAGAACCAATATCAATTAAAATCTTATCCTTGGCAGTCACATTAAAAACATTTAATGCTTTTTCTAATTTTAATCCACCCCTACTTACGTAAGGAATGACATTTCCTTTAACAGTTAATGGAATATCTTCTGCTACCTTTTCACCGGGTTTATCTAACCGTGATTCATTTGAATAGACAATACCCGCCATAATGGCACGCTTAGCTTTTTCCCTTGTGTCAATGAGACCTCTTTCCACCAGAAGCACATCTAGACGTTGTTTTTTACTTTTCATTTTTCATGCCCTTTTTTGTATTTTAGGTGCAATAGCTTGTACCTTTTTTACAACTTCTTCTGTTGTCATACCAATTTCCTGTAATAATTGATTTACACTACCATGCTCAATGAACTGATCGGGAATCCCCATTCGATCGATTGTATTAGTAAATCCATGATCATGAGCATATTCAATAACCGCACTTCCAAATCCGCCTTGAAGTACAGCTTCTTCGATTGTTAATATCGGTAAGTTTAATGATAATAAATCATGTAACATATTTTCATCCATCGGTTTAATAAAGCGTGCATTAATCACTTTAACTGATAATCCTTGTTTTTGCAGAAGATTCGCAGCTTCTAAAGCCATTGGAATAGTCGTCCCAAATGTAAGAATTGCTGCATCCTTTCCTTCACGTAGAATTTCCCATGTACCTATAGGAATTGTTCGAAGTTCCCTATCCATCGGTACACCATAACCATTCCCACGTGGGAATCTCATAGCAATAGGACCATCATCATATTGAATGGCTGTATTAACCATATGTTGGCCTTCATTTTCGTCTTTCGGCATCATTAAAACGAGATTTGGAATATGTCTTAAAAAGGCAATATCGAAAACCCCTTGATGTGTTTCACCATCAGCACCAACTAAACCCGCTCGATCAATCCCGATGAAAACGTTTAAGTTTTGTCGACAAATATCATGAACCACTTGATCATAGGCTCTTTGTAAAAATGTTGAATAAATTGCCAAAAACGGTTTCATTTTTTGTGTCGCTAAACCTGCTGCTAAAGTAGCTGCATGTTGCTCTGCAATTCCTACATCATACATTCTATCTGGCAATTCTTCCGCAAATTTCTCAAGCTTCGACCCAACAGGCATCGCTGGAGTTATCGCAACGATCCGTTCATCCTTCTTAGCTAAACGTAGAACTGTATCACTCACTAATTTGCTCCATGCAGGTGGTGCTCCGACTGGCTTGATTAAATCACCGGTTTCAATTTTATATTGTCCGGTACCATGCCAGGTACCTATTGTATCATTTTCGGCAGGTTCATACCCCTTACCTTTTTTAGTAATGACATGTAATAAAATTGGACCCTTTGTCTTTTTAGCGTATTGAAATTGCTCAAATAAAGCATCGAAATTATGACCATCAACAGGACCTAAATAAGTAAAGCCTAATTCCTCGAAAAAGATTCCAGAAACGAGGAAATATTTCATGCTGTCCTTTAATCTTTCAGCAGTTGCTGCTAATTTCCCTCCAACCGCTGGAATTTTCTTCAATAAATTTTCCAACTCATCTTTCGCCCATTGATATTTATTGGCAGTGCGTAAACGGCCCAAAATATTGTGTAATGCCCCAACATTTGGTGCAATAGACATTTCGTTATCATTCAATATCACAATAAGGTCCTTTTTTTCATGACCAATATGATTTAATGCTTCTAATGCCATTCCACCTGTTAATGCACCATCTCCTATAATTGGAACAATATAGGACTTTTCTTTTTTAATATCTCGTGCAATCGCCATTCCCATTGCAGCAGACAGTGATGTAGAAGAATGTCCCGTTTCCCACACGTCATGTTCACTTTCACACATTTTCGGGAATCCAGATAATCCTTTATATTGCCTTAATGTAGTAAACTGATCAGCACGTCCGGTAAGGATTTTGTGAACATATGATTGATGTCCAACATCCCATAAAAATTTATCCTTCGGGCTATCAAAACATTTGTGTAATGCGATTGTTAATTCAACAACCCCTAAATTAGGACCAATATGTCCTCCTGTCTTTGACAGATTTTCTATCAAAAATGAACGAATCTCCTTACTTAATTCTTTTAATTGACTCGTATTCATTGTTTTCAGAAAGGAAGGGTCCTTTATTGATAATAGATCCAAAACGGATCACTCACTTTCATTTAAATAGATTTTACTTTAATCATTATCAGTTTTAATAAATAATATAACGTTGACCACTCATGCATGTTTTTTCGGGGCCAGATGAGTACCTTAAAAATTGCCGCTATCTTTTATAACGGCAAACTAATATCCATGTATTTTCATGTTTTTTTGTATTATAACATATTTTCTTCTTTAACTCATTTATGAATCCCTTACTTCAATAAGGCTAGCCATTTCTTCGAGTAAATTTGAATGTAAATTAAGTGTTTTTATACATTCTTTTGCTTTTTCTGTATGGAAATGAAGTCGTTTTTTTGCACCATTTAATGATAATAAAGAAGGATAGGTACTCTTTACATTTTCGACATCACTTCCAACAGGTTTCCCTAGTGTCTCTTCGTTTCCTTCAATATCTAAAATATCATCTCTTATTTGGAATGCTAAGCCGATATTTTCAGCATATTGTGCTAAAATGTCAATCTGCTCATTTGTTGCATCTGCAATAATTGCACCTGCTTTTACTGCATATAATAAAAGTTTTCCCGTTTTATTTTTATGAATATATTCTAATTCATCAATGGTCAAGGATTTATTTTCCCCTAGCATATCGGCTACCTGACCACCAACCATTCCCTCCGGGCCAGCAGATATAGCTAATAATTCCATCAGCTTCACCTTTTTATCATTAGATAGTTTGGGATCTTGAGCAATTACTTGAAAGCTATATGTAAGTAATCCATCACCAGCCAATATTGAATAGGCTTCCCCGAAAACCTTATGGTTAGTTGGTTTGCCTCTGCGTAAATCATCATTATCCATCGCTGGTAGATCGTCATGGATAAGAGAATAGGTATGTATCATCTCTAGTGCACAGGCAACAGACAACCCCTCCATTTCGTTCTGACCGAATGAACGAATTGTTGCAAATACTAAGGACGGTCTTATTCTTTTTCCACCAGCTTGAAGAGAATAATCCATAGCCTCTTTAATGATCATAGGAGCGTTTAAGTTTGAAATATATGCAGAAAGTTGATTCTCTAATTCTTTATTCATTTTTGACATAAATGTTTTTAAATGCAAGCTTAATCCTCCTCTTTGATGATAAACTCCTCTTCACCATTATCTGTAATAATACTAGTTAGTTGCTCTTCTACTGTTTTTAACTTATCGTGACAAAGCTTTGAAAGTTCCATCCCTTTTTTATAGATCGTCAATGCTTCCTCTAAAGGGACATCTCCTTTTTCTAAACGTTGAACAATGACTTCTAATTGTTCCATTGCTTCTTCAAATGATAATGTTTCATCCATTTTTTTCATTCCTTTCCAATTTCTTTCACTTCACAAATAATATTTCCATCAGATACTTGTACTCGAATACGATCGTCTTCTTTTATTTGGTTCACACTTTTAATAATCTGTTGATTCTCTGTATAGGCAAGACTATATCCTCTATCCATGACTTTCAATGGGCTTAATGCTTCTAATGTCATAAGAACCTTTGAGAACTCCTGCTGTTTATCCTTTAGAGTAATCATTAATTGTTTTTGAAGTTCATTGTTTAATCTTTCGTATTTTTCCTTTTCATGTTCAACCTGTTTTTTCGGTTGATTCCTTAAAAATTGTTTTTGCAGTTGGGTAAAGTCAATGAAAAGAGATTGAATTTTTTGCTTCATCTCACGACTTAATTGGTTCGTTAATCGGTCCAAATGTTCCATTTTTTGTTCATATAAGCGCTGAGGGTTTTTAAATACATAAGAACGCTCTAAAAATTCCAGTCTTTTTCGTTCATGTCTAATCATCTCAGAAGTGCTTCGAATTAATCTCGATTTTCGATTCAAGAGTTTTTCCATTAACTCCTCTATATGAGGGACAGCTAATTCTGCCGCCCCAGTCGGTGTAGGTGCACGTAAATCTGCAACAAAGTCTGCAATGGTAAAATCTGTTTCATGCCCAACTGCTGAAATGATAGGTATATGTGAATGGGCAATAGCTCGTGCAACAATTTCTTCATTAAATGCCCATAACTCTTCAATTGAACCACCACCGCGCCCAACAATTAAGACATCTATGCTTTCCATTTGATTCATTTTTTCAATTGCGTCTGCAATGGATTTTGCAGCATTTTCACCCTGTACTAAGGCTGGGTGTAGAATCATTTTTCCGATAGGATATCTTCGCTTAATTGTAGAAATAATATCTCTAACAGCCGCTCCTGTCGGTGATGTAATAATTCCAATCGTATTGGGATATTGAGGTATTTTTTGTTTTCTTTCCAGAGCAAATAATCCTTCACTTTCTAACTTTGCCTTTAACTGTTCGTAAGCTAAATACAACTCTCCTATCCCGTCTGGCTGCATTTCCTTTACATAAATTTGATATTGGCCACTGCCTTCATAAACAGTTATTTGACCTTGAATTAAAACATTCATCCCATTTTCAGGCTGGAATTTTAATACTTTATTAGCAGAGGAGAACATCACAGCTAGAATTCTAGCTTTATTATCTTTTAAGGTAAAATACATATGACCACTGGAATGCTGTTTAAAATTTGAAATTTCTCCTTTTACATAGATATTAGCTAAATACGGATCGACATCAAATTTTCTTTTAATATATTTGGTTAACGCTTGAACAGTTAAATACCGATTTGCTGTCAAATGTAACACCCTTTTTATAATTAATATTGAAAAGGAGACTGTATTGACTCCATAGTGTTTTTCTTCATTTTAATGGTATGATTACTATATCTAAGCCATACATTATGTAAAAACAAAAGCTGCTTCAAGGGAAGTCAGCTTTTGTTTTATTATACATCTTAATCATTAGGTTGACGATATTTTAATAATTTTTCAGTGGATTTCAGCTTATTTTGTTAGCTTTATTATTCATTTACTTTTGAGTCGTATCTTTTATTTTCGATAATACGCCATTAATAAATTTACTGGATTGCTCATCACCGAATCGTTTAGACACTTCTAATGCTTCATTGATCGCTACGTTTGCTGGAATATCATCAACATACATTAATTCGAATACACCTAAACGTAAAATATTTAGATCCACCTTTGCTAACCGATTGATTGTCCACTTTTCAAGGTGTTGAGCAATCATTTCATCAATTTCATTTAAATGATTACTTGTCCCATGTACCAATTCATTTAAATATTCATTTTTTTCTTCACCTTTGACTACATTTTTAATGGCCTCATCTGGGGAAGCTTCGTTGATATCTATTTGAAATAATGCTTGGAGAGCCTTCTCTCGTGCTGTTCTTCTTTTCATTTTCAATTAAAACTCCTTTTTCTCTAAATGAGGATGTCAACGTCAACGCCTCAATATTGATTCATATTGTCCCTTATTATTTTACACTAAAAAGATAATAGCATAAAAAATACATTGAACGCACGATTTATCCTAATTTCATTCATTTTTATTATAATTCATAAAAAAAGTAAAGCCAAGGGCGTGTACCCTTGGCTAGTGGTTTATATCATTTCTGGTTCGTAGTCATTTTCTTGCTTTTGTGTTTCAAATTGTATACCAACAATATGAATATTAACCTCTTGTGCTTCTAAAGCTGTCATATTCAGTAATGCTTGACGAATATTGTCTTGAATTTTCCCTGCAACTGTTGGTATTGAAACACCAAAATTCATCGTACAATAAACATCAACAAGTATTCCTTCTTCCGTTAGGTCTACCTTTACACCTTTACCATGGTTCTTTCTTCCGAGTTTTTCAGCAACACCGGATGCAAAATTTCCTCTCATTTGAGCTACGCCTTCCACTTCCGTTGCTGCAATACCTGCGATTACTTCAATAACCTCTGGAGCAATTTCAATTTTACCTAAACCGTCTTGACCTTGGTCCATTTCTAGCATTGTATTTGTTTCAACCATCAATCAAACACCTCCATCTATGATTATTTCATTATATCGTATTTTTCTAAAAACTTCGTATTGAAATCACCACTTACAAATGTTTCATGTTCTAACAATCGCATATGGAAAGGAATAGTTGTATGAATTCCTTCTACTGCAAATTCACTTAAAGCACGTTTCATTCTCGCAATCGCTTCATCCCTTGTCGCTCCATAAGAAATAACCTTTGCAATCATAGAATCGTAATATGGTGGAATTGTATATCCAGGATATGCGGCAGAATCGACACGAACTCCTAGTCCACCCGGTGGTAAATACATATCAATTTTCCCTGCGGATGGCATGAAATTCTTGGCAGGATTTTCTGCATTGATTCTACATTCAATCGACCAGCCCTTAAAAGTTACTTCCTCTTGTTTAATCGATAGTGGTTGACCAGATGCAACGAGTATTTGTTCTTTTACCAGATCTACACCTGTCACCATCTCTGTAACAGGATGTTCTACTTGTATTCTCGTATTCATTTCCATAAAATAAAAAATTTGATTATGATGATCAAAAATAAACTCAATCGTTCCTGCACCAGTATAATCAACTGCTTTTGCTGCTTTTACAGCTGCTTCACCCATTTTTTCACGTATTTCAGGGGTAAGTGCTGGTGATGGAGATTCTTCTAATAGTTTTTGTAAACGTCTTTGGATTGAACAGTCACGTTCACCTAAATGAATTACATTCCCATGTTGATCAGCCATAATTTGGATTTCAACATGTCTAAAATCTTCAATGTATTTCTCAATATAAACACCAGGATTACCAAATGCTGTTGCAGCTTCTTGTTGTGTGATATTGATTCCTTTTACTAGTTCTTCTTCATTTTTCGCAACACGGATTCCTTTACCACCACCACCAGCAGTAGCTTTAATGATTACAGGATATCCCATTGAATTGGCTAATTGGATTGCTTCTTCAATTTCATTAATAATTCCTTGAGAGCCTGGGACGATAGGTACACCTGCATCCTTCATTGTTTCCCTTGCAACGTCCTTTGTACCCATCTTAGAAATCGCTTCTGGACTAGGTCCGATGAAGATAATATTGCATTCCCGACATAGCTCTGCAAAGTCAGCATTTTCAGCTAAAAATCCATATCCAGGATGAATTGCATCACAACCTGTTAATTTAGCAATACTAATGATATTTGTTACATTTAAATAACTATCTTTTGATGCTTTTGGTCCAATACAATAAGCTTCGTCAGCTAACTGTACGTGAAGGGCATCTTTATCAGCTTCTGAATAAACCGCTACAGCTTCAATACCTAAATCACGACACGCACGGATAATCCTAACGGCAATTTCACCGCGATTGGCAATTAATACTTTTTTTATCATGATGTTCGCTCCTTACTTAGTCTTCACCAAGAATAAAGGTTGTCCATATTCAACAAGCTGGCCATCTTTAACTAAGATTTCAACAATTTCTCCGTCAACTTCAGCTTCAATTTCATTAAATAATTTCATCGCTTCGACAATACAAACAACTGTATTGCTCTGAACAGTTGATCCAACTTTCACATACACGTCAGCGTCTGGTGATGGGGATTGATAAAATGTCCCAACCATTGGAGAAACAATTTTATGCAAGTTCTCATCTTGTTTTTTAACAGGTTGTTCTACTATCTCTTGAACTGGCTCATTTTTCACTTGTGACGCAGCTGGAGCAGGCGCTACTGGTTGCATCACTGGAGTTTGGGCAATAGGAGCTTCAACAACCGTCACATCTGAATTTTTCTTCATTTTAATTGAATATCCTTCACCTTCCAATTTAAACTCATTAATGCTTGATTGATCAATAAGCTTAATTAGTTCACGAACTTCTTGTATTTTCATAAAAATAACACCTCTTTAGTTTTTTGGATAAACCATCAATATGTACATGATTAATAATTATTATCCTGCTATTACATATCTGCTGTCAAACTTCATTATGAATAGATGATTAACTCTAGCAGAATGATTTAAGACTTACTACTAATATCATACGATAAGACTTAGTAAAAATTCAATAACCTAATAGAACCAATCTAATTTTACGAATAATAAAAGGTGATCCAATTCACTCCGGATCACCCTAAACATGACTATTTACGGTTGAAAATCTACAGCTACTTTTTGCATGTTGCCCATTTCTTCCTGTACTAATCTTAAAATTTGATTTGCTGCTTTGGTATTATGTTCTTTTGCTTTAACTGTAATTTTCATTTCAGTCCCATCTGCTCTTACTAAAACATCTTCATAGCCTTTAGATTTTATTAATTGTTCTAAAACCTTTTCAGTAGTTGCTAGTTCATTTAATTTCTTCATTTCATCCTGTGCTTTACTTCTTTCTTCAGCTGATAAATCAGTTGACGCTAACGTTTTTGTTAAATCATCCTTTGCTTTGCTACGATCATCCTGACGATCTATACGAATTTGTTCGAACACCTCATCACTTTGTTCTGTCACAACATTCATGTTTTGTTCTTTCTTAGTAGTTTCTTTTTCCTTCGTTGCTTCTTTTCCATCTTTCTGCTCGACCGCGGCCATATCTGATTGTTTTGGATCTGAAGTAACATAATAGACGGAAAGTACGACGACTAAACTTAACATTGTTAATAACCATACAGTTTGTTTTTTCAATAACATGGATATATCCCCCTTAATTTTTTTTAGGTTGAACAGACACTTTATGTGTTGGAACATCTAAAGCCCTGGATACCGCTTCTATGATCATACTTTTTACTGATATATTTTTGGCTCCGTCTGCTACGACTAGAACCCCTCTAATTTCAGGTTTCTTTGTTTCAGTAATCAATGGTATTTCTTTGTCACCATCTCTAATGATGACAAGTTTTTCATCTTTGGAAAGATCCTCAATCTGCCGTTCTCCACCATTTTGGTCAGTTTCTGTTGTAGTTTGATTTTGAATCACGGTGTTTTTTTCGTAAACTTTACTTTCCGTTGCTGCAAGATTGACGATGACTCTAACCTTACCCACTCCGGACATTTGCTCTAATACATCTTTTAGCTCTGTTTCATATTGCATTTCATAATCTTTCATCTTTTTATTTTGATCCTTATTCCCAGAACCAAATGTTTCTACATCTTTTTGATCGTCAGTTGCACTATAAACCGAAGTGGTCGAAGAGGTTTCCTTATTCCCAGTTTTCCAGATGTCACTGATTAGCATTATTGCTATTCCACAGACTAGTAGAATAAGGAGGTATTGATATTTCTTATTTTTTTTATTAGAATCATTCTCTTTGCTTTGAAATAATTTTTCTTTTAACCAATCAATAGGACCTTTATTATTGTTCATTCAGATTGCGAACCCTCCCTTCATAGTGAAGTTCAATCTGATCTTTTGTTACATTCCATTGATCTGCTAAGGTTTCCTTAATGCTTTCCATCTCTTTTAAATGTTTGTCATTCTTGGGTTGATTTGCTTGAATCTCAATAGGTTCTATTGCAGCAATTGAATTTTCTTTGGCTTCTTCCAAATATACAATCACCTTATCTATAGGATTTTTACCATCATTTTTTTGTCCACTTTCCTCGAGATTAATGTTTTGTATTTGCTTACCATATTGATCCATCAACTCCTCCTTGACATCATTTTTCATTTGGACAGCCACTTGTTCTAATGTATATTCATCTTGTACAGCTTGTATTTCTTTTTTTTTCGATTCTATTAAATTTTCTAGTTTTTTATTATCCACTGTTTTTTCAGAAGAAAAGGAGGTTAAGACTTGATCAAAGTCCTTTGAAAATACTTTGATAAGTGGGGTAATGATGATGGCAATTAACAAAAGACCTGTTACCATTTTTGTATATTTCTTCATATTAGAGTTCGGTAAGAGCATGTCCACTATCATCGCTAATAAAATGAAAACTACAATATTCATGATCCATTCTGTAAGAAAACTCATGTAACCTCTTCCCCTTGCCTAACACAATTTTTCAATTTAACGCATCATCATCGTTATATTCCCTGCTACAATAATAATAGTGATACTTAAAAAAAACATAAGAGCAACAATTGCCAGAGCTGCAAATACATAAACCATATTTTTACTAATTGTATCTAAACATTTAATGACTGGACCGTTTCCAATTGGTTGAATAATTGCAGCGGTGAATTTGAACATAAACGCAAGTGCTAAAATTTTAATAGCAGGAAAAGCGGCAATGATTAGAACAATTGCTACCCCTGCAATTCCCAAGGTGTTTTTTAATAATACGGAGGCACTTATTACCGTATCAGCAGCATCAGTAAACATTCTCCCGATTACAGGAACAAAATTACCTGTAACAAATTTTGCAGTTCGAATTGTTATTCCATCTGTTACAGCGGTAGCTGTTCCTTGAACAGAAATAACTCCTAAAAAGATCGTCATAAATATCCCTAATAAACCGATACTTCCATTCCGTAATAGCTGTGCAAGCTGTGTTGCTTTATACTGATCAGATAAAGTACTAACAATACTAAGGATGGTTGATAATAATAGTAAAGGTAAAACAATATATTGAACGAGTACTCCACTAGTATTCATAAGAAATAATATAACTGGATGAAAAAAAGCTGCTGAAGTTATTCCACCTGAGGTTGAAATCAGTGCGAGCAGAAGAGGAATAATCGCTAATATAAAATTAGTCATCATGCTTATAGCATTTTTTGCATATTCAATAGCTACATGAAAACTATTAAGTGCTAATATTGTAAGAACGATAAAAACGATTGCATAAGCGACTTTACTAATAGTTCCCTGTTCAAATGCTTGGTGTAAGGATTGTAGAAACATACTAAAGATCGTTAAAATTATTAAGGAACCTAATAATTTTCCATTTGCAATGAGTTCGTGAAAAGTAAACTTAAGAATCCCCTTAAACCATTGGTTGAGGGAAAATTCTTTATCCCCTTTTATAAAATCAATTAAGCTACCTTTCTGACTATCCGGTAAATAACCTCCATATTCATGGATAACGTTATCCCAATATTGCTTCAATTCATCAATGCCTAAGTCATTCATTTGTTTTTCAACTAATTCTTCTTGCAGTGATGGATTTGTCTCGCTATTAGAGGCTGCATATGTGTTGCTCTGTCCAAAAAGAGTAGTAAATAGGATGGCCATTATTATCAAGATCCATTGCCGCAAAACGTATTCACCTCACAAGCTTGTACTATCCATTGGGAACCAAATTTAGGACGGTTTCTATTAATACGGTTAAAATCGGAATAGCCATTGCTAATATTAGTATTTTGCCTGCTAGTTCAACTTTTGCTGCCATAGCTCCTTGTCCAGCATCCTTTGAAATATGTGAAGCGAATTCAGCTATATAGGCGATTCCAATAATTTTTAAGATTGTTTTCACATAAATTGTGTTCACATTAGCATTCGTTGCAATGGTTTCAACCATCCGAATAATGGTATATACTTGATCCACTAAATAAATGAATATTGCGCATCCAACAAATAGCACTAATAAAAATGCAAAATTAGGTTTTTGCTCTTTTATAATTAAAGCGAGGAAAGTTGTGATTAAGGCAATCCCAACAATTTTTAAGATTTCAATCCTTATTCCCTCCCCTAGCCTTGAAATAAAAATACTGATTTTATTTTTTGAAATAAATCATCGACAATGGAAGCCACTAGAAATAAAATGTATAAAAATCCAAAGAGAGTGACCCATTGAGCATATTCCTTTTTGCCTACTTGATCTAAAATAGTGTGCAGGAATGCGACGATAATACCAACACCAGCTATTTTAAAAATCACATCTACATCTATTCCCACATCTTTCCCTCCTGTCAACTACAAAAGCAAAATAACCACTAATAATCCCGATAAAAAGCCTAAGCTTTTCATCATTTTTTCATAGCGCTGCTGTTTGTCACGTGCATCTTCTTCCTCGCGTTCTAGATGTGTTAAAGTTAGGATAATTTGTTTTTGTTCAGTCATTCGATCATGTTTTCCTAAAGTTTCACCGAATTGGACAAGAATTTCATATTCACTTCTTTTTAATGAAGTCAATTTCCAAATCTCTTGTAAGCTCTCCTCCCAGGCACATTTAACTGTTGTTTCCATCGTTGTCAGCCGTAAAGAAAATTGTTCAAAACATGTTGCAATTGGCTTAGGCATTTGAGTAGATAGTCTCCTTGCTGCTTCATGAAGTGGAGTATGTCCATACATAATTTCAGCTTCTAATGATTGTAATGCTGTACGAAACATACGTAATTGCCTTGTTCTTTCACTTAAGCGCTTGGATAATTCGAACCCAGCCCATGTAGTAGAAAAAATAATAAAGATTGCTCCGATTACTCTAACCACTCGATACACCAACTTTATATATCCGTTCTTTACCATTTTCATCACAAATTTTATCAATTGTTCCTGGTCCTTTTCTTCTCGTCAATTCAATATAATTTTCAAAAACCCGGGAACGTAATATTTCAGTTAAGTTTGGTCGTTTTTTTATTTCTTCATATGATTTCCCATGTGTAGTCATAATCAATGTAATACCTGCATTTGCAGCTTCCATAATTGCTTCACTGTCTTTTTTACTTCCTATCTCATCCACAATCAAAACATCTGGACTCATCGAACGAATAAGCATCATCATACCTTCTGCTTTTGGACATGCATCAAGAATATCAACTCTTGGCCCAAATTCTAATTGTGGGATTCCATGAACACAACCTGCAATTTCAGATCGCTCATCCACTATTCCAACTTTTAAGGGGGGAATCTTTCTTTTCGTATCTCCGGTTGAGATAATTCTTGCAATATCGCGTAAGAGGGTGGTTTTTCCCGACTGTGGGGCACCAATAATCATCGTATGGCGCCAGCGATTCCGATAAAGCACAGGAATATAAGGATTTGCCACTCCAATTTTTTCCCTTGCGATCCGAAAATTAAAAGAAGCTAAATTTCTAATGGCTTTTACTAATCCATTCTCAAGAATTACCTTTCCAGCAAGACCGACACGATGCCCACCGGGAATCGTGATATAACCTTTTTTTAATTCTTCTTCCAATGTATAGAAAGAAAAATTCGCCAATTTATTTATGATCTGCTCAGCATCTTCTTCTGTAACGATATAGGGAATAAAATAGGGCTCACCTTTAGACATTATTTCTATTGGTCGATTAATTCGTATTCTTATTTCCTCCGTCCAATCTAAAACAGGAGTTGGTAATTCTTTTATTTTTACTGAGATATTCTTCGGCAAGAATGTTAGTATGTTTTCTATTTTCAACTCCTCCTTATTTTGAATAAAAATCCTATTATAAAAATATCGTTGTACATGCCTTCTGATATTAAATGTATTCGCAACAAATTAGAGTATGACTAATAATATAAAAAAAGAGGATGCCATAAGTGGTTAACACTTACGGCATTCTCTTTAAAAAATATCAAAATGGTAAAAGTAGTGTTTTCTACCGATCTGTTCTTCTCCTAGTAATCGTATATAACTGCAAAGGAGTCAAGTCATCGAACAAACTTCATTATAATAAAAATGGAAATTTACTTTATGAAGGAAAAAAATTGAGAGTTTCACTTTCGAAAACAAAAAAGCAGACTTTCTCTTCTTAATGGGAAGAGAAAGTCTGCCTGCGCTTTAGTTAGCGATTAAGCACGTGATACATATGAACCGTCAGTTGTATTGATAATTAATTTGTCGCCTTCATTTACAAAGAAAGGAACTTGCACGATTAATCCTGTTTCAACTGTAGCTGGTTTAGAACCACCTGAAGCCGTATCACCTTTAATACCAGGTTCTGTTTCAGTTACTGTAAGTTCAACTGTGTTAGGAAGCTCAATACCTAGTGTTTCACCTTGGTACATCATAATTTGTACTTCCATATTTTCTTTTAAGAACTTTAATTCATAATCGATCGCTGCAGCACTTAATTCAATTTGTTCATAGGATTCATTATCCATAAATACATGTTGATCCCCATTTGCATATAGATATTGCATTCTACGGTTATCAATTTGTGCTTTGCCTACTTTTTCTCCAGCACGAAATGTTTTTTCTTGAATTGCGCCAGTTCGAAGATTACGAAGCTTTGAACGAACAAAAGCAGCACCTTTACCAGGTTTTACGTGTTGGAAGTCCATGACTCTCCATATTCCTCCATCCACTTCTATTGTTAGACCAGTTCGAAAATCGTTAACAGAAATCATCTTGTTTTTTCCTCCTAATTGTTCAGCAACATAAAGATATTCTTTTATGTGCATCCAGTTACAAAATCATATTAAAGAATTATTAAGTCTTTTGTTGAATGAGTTAAAGTTTCATTCGAATTTTCCGTAATTAAAGTGTCATCTTCAATACGAACACCACCAACACCAGGTAAATAAATTCCTGGCTCTACAGTAACAACCATTCCTGGTTGAAGAGCAAGTTCTGATCTAAAGGAAAGTGCTGGACCTTCATGGACTTCAAGCCCTATTCCATGGCCAAGAGTATGACCAAAGTATTCACCGTAGCCTTTTTCAGCAATATAGTCTCTTGCTATGGCATCCGCTTCTATACCTGTCATACCTGGTTTAATTTTTTCCACAGCCAGCAATTGTGATTCAAGAACAATATCATAAATCTCTTTTAGTTTATCTGATGGATTTCCTACAGCAATTGTACGAGTAATATCTGATACATATCCTTTATGTAAGGCACCATAATCTAAAGTAACAAAGTCACCCTTTTCGATCACTTTATCAGAAGCTACTCCGTGAGGAAGAGCAGATCTTGTACCAGAAGCAACAATGGTATCAAAAGATGAAGAGGTAGCACCTGCTTTTCTCATAAAAAATTCAAGTTCATTGGATACTTCCAACTCTGTAACTCCAGGCTTAATATACTCTAATATATGTTTAAATGCAGCATCTGCAATGTCGGCTGCTTCCTTTAATATCTTAATCTCTGCATCCGTCTTAATCAAGCGTAAATTTTCAACTAAACCTGAAACTGGAACTAATTCCGCATTAAATGTTTTGTCATACAGCATATAAGCAGAATAATTCACATAATCTTGTTCAAATCCTAGTTTTTTTATTCCCAGTGCTTCGACTTGCTTCGCAATTTCATCATGAATTAACCCTTTATGTTGAATGACATCATAGCCTTCTGCTTGTTTTGTGGCTTGTTCTACATAACGAAAGTCCGTAATAAATTGAGCAGCATCACCTGAAATAAGTACAACACCTGCTGTTCCAGTAAAATTAGAAAGGTATCTGCGATTGTATTGACTCGTAATTAGTAATCCATCGATACCTGCTTTCGTGAATTGCTTTCGTAAATTCTCTAGTTTTTGCATAGTTACTCTCCCCTTAATATGTATTCAATCATTGCTTTTAATGCTAGTTCATAACCGTAAAGTCCGAACCCAACAATTTGCCCCACTGAAACCGGTGAAATGACTGATTCTCTTCTAAATGCTTCCCTTGTATGGACATTCGAAATATGTACTTCAATGACGGGTACATCGATTGCAGCTATAGCATCCCGAATGGCATAGCTATAATGAGTAAATGCACCTGGGTTAAAAATGATTCCATTATATTTTGTCATACTAGCCTCATGTAACTGATCAATTAAAACCCCTTCGTGATTTGATTGAAAAAAATCAACCTTTACATTATACTCTTCTTCTAGTTTAGCAAAGCGTTTCTGTAACTCTTCTAGGCTGTTTTTGCCATAAATATTTGGTTCTCTTTGACCTAATAAATTTAGATTAGGGCCGTTTAATAATAAGATTTTCATCATTCAAAACACCTTTTAAAAAATTTGAAACATTCTTATGAATATTCTATTGAATATTTTATCATAACTTTTTTCGCTACGAATAGTGAAATCACTCATTCAATTTTCTTTCTCTAAAATATTTAAATTCATTATGTTCATATGAAATTGAATATCCGACAAACAATCCGTATAATGCATAAATACAAGCAGAAGTAATCAGGGTATTATGATCATTTTTGAAAAATGGTTTCATACTAGGAAAAATGGGATTAAGAATAAAAAAAACGACGAGATAAAGGATCAAACCATATACAATCCCTACCCACATAGATTTAAATTTTTTTAAAACAAGATAATAAACTAAAGCAACACCAATGGATATAATGCCATACATGATAATCGTTATAATGATCCCAATCCAGCTACCTCTCCAATTTCCTACTGTAAAAGGTTCTAATAGAATATTCGGTTCTATCTTTGTAAAGTTAAAATAATAACATAAATAAGCCAATAAGCTCCAAAGAATCCCACCAATAAATCCAGTGACTAATGCCATTGAAATAAATGAGACACGATGGTTTGAATGTTTTTCTTCCATATGTGACATATGAACACCTCCGAATATAATACTTACCCTTAGAATATCCACCGTTAATTAAACTAGTCGTAATTTTATTTTTTTAGTAAAATAAAGTTAATATGTTTGCTATTTCTGATTAGTTCAATAAGTTAGAAACTCATTCATAGAAAATTAGTCGAGACAAATAGCGAGGAAATGGTTGGTGAATAATAAGTGGAAAGTCAAAATAGACCTGCTTATGGTGGTCAGGCAGTTGTTGAAGGTGTAATGTTTGGCGGAAAGCACCACACTGTTACAGCAATTAGAAGAAAAGATCGTTCAATTGATTATTTTTATTTACCTAGAAAGTCAAATTCAGTATTACAGAAATTAAAAAAAGTCCCTTTTTTAAGAGGGATTATCGCTTTAATCGAGGCAAGTGCAAACGGGTCGCAACATTTAAATTTCTCCAGTGAACGTTATGATGTAGACCCTGAAAAAGATGAAGAAATTTCTGAAGAGAAAGTATCGAGAATAACTATGATATTAGGAGTCGCTACACTCGGAGTTCTTTCCTTTATTTTTGGAAAATTTGTTTTCACTCTTGTGCCAGCCATTTTAGCATCATTTATGAAATCGATTTTTCCTAGTGATGTTGCACAAGTTCTAATTGAAGGCTTAATAAAGCTTCTTCTATTATTAATTTATATTTATTTTGTCTCATTGACACCAATGATTAAACGAGTATTTCAATATCACGGTGCAGAACATAAAGTAATCAATGCCTATGAAAATCATTTAGAGCTGACAGTTGAAAATGTTCAATCCCAATCAAGACTTCATTATCGATGTGGAAGTAGTTTTATATTATTTACCGTTATTGTAGGTGTTTTTGTTTATATGCTCGTACCGACAGATCCACTATGGTTGCGACTAGTTGATCGTATCGCACTATTACCGATTGTTCTTGGAATATCATTTGAAGTACTTCAATTGACAAATAAACTAAGAGATATTCCTGTATTACGTTATTTGGGTTACCCTGGACTTTGGCTTCAACTACTTACGACTAAAGAGCCTGCTGATGACCAAGTAGAAGTAGCTATTGCTTCGTTTAATGAATTGCTAAAATTCGAAGAAGAAAAAGTACCTATGAAAGCTGATATGCCAAACTTAGAAATGTAATAAATATCAATTCTCTTTACCTATCAATGATAATATTTTTTATTCAATTGACACTTTCTAAGTTTACCGAAACAGATAATGTGAAAAATTGGTATAAAAGGATGGAATTGCGGACAAAATGCATAGGAAAAGTGCAAAGCGTCTCGGTCAGTCTTCAATAACGGATGATTAAAAGGCTAGGCGCTGAAGCTAGATCTGATGTTTCTATTGGAGGTGTCTTTTCTGATGGTAAGAAATTGGCTTATTGGTTTAGTTTGTCTATTGGCTATTATCGGGCTTGGATCATCAATAATACAACAGCCAGGGGCATTATTAAAGCAAGTATTTATTGCAGCTATTCTTATTTGCGCCTGCTATTTTATTTATCGGATTTGGTCTAGTAAGCGACCGAATGCAAAGGATAAAAGAGAGTTTTTAAAAGCAGCACGAAGATCTAAAAAACGACTTAAAAATCGTCATACAACTACAAGTACTCACTCACAGGCTCTTAAGAAGCCAATCCGTAAGAAATCTCAAGCTAATTTAACAGTAATAGAAGGAAAAAAGGGAAAAAAGAAAAATCGCGCCATTTATTAAGCAAAGAGCTAGCGACGTTGGTAATGAAGTAATAGCTTCAGTATAATCAGCTTAATTATTCTTTCATTAATATGACCATGTTTTTAAAAATTTTAATGTTTTTGAACGCCCTAGCTCAATAAGGGCGTCTTTTTTTTCCTTTGTAAGTTGGAAATCAGTTGACATAAAATTTTCAGCAGAAATAAACACAATATCTTTTTCATGTTTTCTCGAAATATACCTAGCATCATGGGCTTCTTTCATTGTTTCGAATAGAGCTTCAAATAATTGAACACCATTTTTTATATTGTGTTTCGGTTGGTCCATTATTTTTGAACTAAGTGTCAAACCCAAGACTGGACGGACCTTCTGCGTTTCTTTATTCACAAAAATCCACATTGGAAAATTACTTAAGACCCCCCCATCAACCAACACACTTATCCCCTCTAAACTTCGAAGCTTCATAGGTTCAAAAAAATACGGGATACTACAACTCATCCTGATAGCCCTGGCAACTGGAAAACTGTCAATCGGTACACCATATTGCACCAAATCATCCGGCAATACAAGCAACCTACCATTGCTTAAATCTGAAGCAATCACTTTCAACGAATCCTTTGGCAGATCTGCAAATGTGTATACTCCTTTAGCAGCTAGTAGTTCGGATAATAAATTTTCTAACACTTTACCTTTATATAAACCTAATCTCCAATAAAGTAATATCCATTTTGCAATTTGCTTCGGAATTGGCAGCCATGAATTACGTGAATCTAATAATTTTTTAAAATCCAGATGATCAAGCAAATCCTTCAGTTCTTGACTTGAGTAACCCGCTGCTACTAATCCTGCGATTATTGATCCTGCACTTGTTCCTGCAAGTCGTTTAAAGGTGAAACCTTTTGATTCAATTGCCTCATATGCCCCAATTAAAGCCAGACCCTTTATCCCACCTCCAGAAAACACTCCATCTATTTCCATGTTCTGCATCCCCTTTGGTGTCATTTCTCTTTTTATATTTGTAAGATGAAGAGGTTTAAATTAGAACATAAAAAAAGAGATGAGAGTAATTTCTCATGTCTCTTTAAAAAAAAGATTAATTAAAAAATGTTCTTTAAGCTTATTATTAACCTCTACAAATACACCATAAAAAAAGATTTTGAACTATTCGACTCATTCATTAAACGGACTACACTTCGTTTTTATTCATTCCTATCAAATTTTGGGGTGAGAGAAATTCCTTAGCAAACATTAGATACAAGTACTCTTGTACAAAATATTACCTATTTTTTGAACTTGAATGAATATCTTTGTATTTTAACATGATGAAAACTTATAAAGGATGCAAAAAAATTAGTGTGGTAGTACAGTAGGTAGTGTGACATAATTGATCCATATAAGGTAAACTTATATACTATTAATTTTGATAAAGGGTGATTTTATGAAAAATACAGTATCGGTTAATCTTAAAACAAATAGGAGGGGAACTATACTTTAACCCTCCTAAAAACAAGGAGGAAAATATGACTCGGAGTGAAGTTATTAAAATCTGTGATGAATTTTTGCTTTCAACCATTTCAAAATTATATGGATTGGAAGAATATCGAATTGGACTGATTTCCCCACACGAGGGAGGGCGAAATATAGTTTATATTTGTGAAAAAGAAGGATCAAAATCAAAAATACTTAGGATTTCTTACTTAAACGACAGGCACCTAGAGGATTATCTTAGTGAATTAGAATATATAAAATATCTATTTAATCATGGTGGCAGTGTTTCAAATGTAATCAGTTCTTTAAACGGGAATATTCTAGAAGAAATTTCCTATAACGACCAAAAGTTTTTCGTCAGCTTATTTGAAAAAGCTAAAGGAAAAATGCTTGTTGAAAACAATTATATGTATCGAGAGGGCGCAGAAATAACTGAATATTATTATAATTGCGGAAAAGTTCTTGGGAAACTACATCAATTATCAAAAAAATATACGCCTATTCATAGCAGATATAATTTCTTTGACAAATTTAATGAACACTACATCGATGAATTGATACCCGATACCCTCACTTTACTCAAAACAAAACTGAAAGAGCTTATTAAAACACTGAAAAACCTCAGTAGAAATAGAGATAATTTCGGTATGATTCATTTTGATTACAATGACGGAAATTATTCGATAGACTTCGATAATGGGCAAATTACGGTGTATGATTTTGATAATTCTTGCTTTAGCTTTTATATGTTTGACCTTGCTTCGCTCTGGATAAATGGGGTTGGATGGATTCAATTCGAGCCTGATCCTATAAAACGGAGGAAGTTTATGGATGATTACTTTAATATCACTCTTGACGGGTATAGGTCCGAAACCGAAATTGCTGATCATATGCTAAATAAATTACCATTATTTATTAACACAGCTATTATGGAAAATATCGTAGACACGTTTGAGGTAATGAAAAATAATGAAAACGATCAAGTGTGTGACGAGGCGTTTATGTATCTTGTAAAATGCTTAGAGGACGACATTCCTTACATGGGATTTTTCAGTGATATATATTCTTGTGATGCCCCATTTGAATTGGAAGAAGGGAACGTATAGATTTTGTTTTTAACGTTGATCCAAGTACCAATTTAATATTTACTATGAAATTCCATTAAGTAAGCATTCAAGCGAGCTAAACACAAATTCCTATAGCTCGCTTGAAAACATAATGAATTTCTAACCAATATGTGACAAAAACATTGTTTTCAATCAGTTTAATTGACTTAAAATGAGTTTACTTTTTCTTCTCATTGCTTTTAACCTCTTATTCAGCTAACCAGCTCCGTTACTTTAAGTAAATTGAATCACAATCTTTTGTCTGATTTTGCTTAATAACACAAGCCCTAGAGAAATGATTTTTAAGGCAATAGCTTCGTGACTTTTATTTCAAAGCTACATTTCATCTCTTTCAACTTACTTATAATCCACATTTTAATTGTGCATTACAATTATCACATGTATTACAACCACCGATTTCCTTGACTGTTCCTTTACGACATACCGGACATGTATTGCCAATTTCAGAACCAATCGTTACACTTGTTGATCTTAAGTCTTGAATGGTATCTACCAGCACAACGTTTTGTTTATCATTGGAGCGATCCAATGTCATTCCATCATCTACTTGATTTTCTTCAGCTTTTAATGTTAATACTTGGGAGTCTCTGCTTCCATCTACATATACCGTTCCACCTTTGGCTCCACCTTTATATAGACGCTCATACACCTTCTGAACTTGATCAACGGCATAGCCACGCGGTGCATTAACCGTTTTTGAGATTGAACTATCAATCCATCGTTGAATGATACATTGTACATCAGCATGTGCTTCTGGGGCTAACTCCATCGCAGTAACAAACCATTCAGGTAATTGCTCAGGGTTTACATCTGGATTTTTTGTTAAATATTCTTGAACAATTTCTGCTTTTACTTCAATAAATTTTCCAAGACGTCCACTTCGATAATACGTAAATGAGAAATAAGGTTCAAGGCCAGTTGAACAACCAATCATAGTACCAGTAGATCCAGTAGGTGCGACAGTTAATAAATGGGAATTCCTAATTCCATGTTTTAAGATCGATTGTCGAATATCTTCAGGCATTTTCTTCATGAATCCTGTATGAATAAATGCTTCACGTAATTGATTCGTTTCTTCAGTAGTTTCTCCTTGTAAAAATGGGAAGCTACCTTTTTCCTTTGCTAGCTCAATTGATGCACGGTAAGCAGTCGTTGCAATAGTCTCCATTACTTGATCTACTAGTTGATTCCCTGCTTCTGAACCATATTCCTTTTCACAATAGATCAATAAGTCTGCTAAGCCCATAACACCAAGTCCTACACGACGTTCACCTAATGCTTGTTTTTTATTTTGTTCAAGAAAATAAGGTGTTGCATTAATCACGTTGTCTTGAAGGCGTACACCTATTTCAACGGTACGCTTTAATTTATCAAAATTAACTGTCTTTGTTTCTTTGTTCGCCATCTCAGCTAAGTTGACAGCTGCTAAATTACAGACAGAATATGGAGCAAGTGGCTGCTCACCACATGGATTTGTCGCTACTACTTTTTGTCCATAACTTTTGGCATTTGTCATGTCATTCGCATTATCGATAAAGAAGATCCCTGGTTCAGCTGAGTAAGTAGCACATATATTGATTAAGTTCCAAAGTTCCTCTGCTTTAATTTTGCGATAGGTTCTCACTTTATGACCAAGCTTTTCCCATTCGCGAACATCGCCGATTTCTTGCCATTTCGTATTGTAGAGTTCCATTTCTTCGGCACTATAATTTTCAACATCCGGGAAGCGTAAAGCATAATCCTCATTATTTTCAACTGCATCCATAAAGTCTTTCGTTAAGCAAACGGATATATTCGCACCAGTTAAAAATTCCGGATTATGGACCGTGTATGTTCCGCCTTCACGTAATTTATCTTCCGCTTCTTTAATGATGCTTTCGCTAAAACCACCTAATCCAGGGATTGTCTTATAATTAATAATCCCTTGATACATCGCCTTTTCTTGCTCTGTTAAAGGAGTGAATTTCAGCTTGTCCTTCGCATGTTTTTTAATCGATTCATCCTTGGTGTTTTCTATTAAAAATCGTAGGATTCTCGGGTTCTGCATCTTTGAAATGATAAACTCAACAATATCAGGATGCCATGAGGACAACATAATCATTTGAGCGCCTCTTCTTGATCCACCTTGTTCTACAAGATGAGTGAGCTTAGCAATATCATCAAGCCATGAAACTGAACCTGAGGATTTACCATTGACCCCTTTTGCTAATGTGTTTCTTGGGCGTAAAGTCGATCCGTTTGTTCCCACACCGCCACCACGACTCATAATCTCCATAACTTGCTTACGGTGTTCAGATATACCTTCTCGAGAATCAGGAACAAAAGGCATGACATAACAATTAAAATAAGTAACTTCAGTATCTGCCCCTGCACCATACAAAACCCGTCCAGCAGGTACAAAATTTAAGTTTACTAGCTCTTGATAAAACTTTTCAAACCACTCTTGACGTTTTTCTTCTGTTTTTTCTACTGAAGCTAAGCCTGTTGCGTTCCTTTTAGCAATTTGCTCATAAAACACTTCTAATGGTTTTTCGATAATATCTAGTGGTCTTGTTATTAATCCAGATTCCATTTCTTTCGGATCATCTAAAGCACTGCGATATTCTTCGTCCACTTGTACATCAGCAGTTTTCTGTTCCCAATTAATATGTTTGATAAACCCTAAACCACGTGCAGGAAATTTTGGATCTTCTTTAATCGTCAGGACAACGAAGTCTCCCTCTGCTAATGTGATCTTTTCCGTATCTTTAAATGAATAACGATCAATCATTACTAAACGTGAAACACCTTTATGGGTAATGCGCATATCAGGGGTCACTGGATGTACTTGAGGAAACAATTTAATCGCTTTATTTAATTGTTCCTCGTTAATTTTCAATTCACTTGTTAACGCAACAGACATATAGACAACTCCCTCTATCTTTCTATCATTTTACTCCTACAAGTTTTTATTCTCGTTGTTTTCTCCTTAATAAAGTTACCATAACCAACCATTGAAAATCAACAACAAAATACAATATATAGTATCTGAACCACTACCACAAATACTATATATTGCGCAAGTGTTTAACATTGTTCTTTTTTGTCAAATCATGAAACAAATAAAATAAGTAGAAAAAAGGAGAAAAAATGTGTTTTAGTATTAAAAAGGAACATTTTCAATCAATTTTACTGGTTGCATAATATTATCCCTGTACAAACCCCGATGATATCTACTCTGAACACATAAAAAATGAAAATAAAAAATTTTTATATGAAAAAGTTTTGATTCCAAGTCTATTGATGAATATAATAGAAGATAGTGTTACCTCGTAGAAAGGAGAAAGACTAGTGGGAAGTTTATATTTTCTTATTATTGTAATCATAGCCTTAATTGCATACACTCTTTTTAATTATTTTTCCCAAAAGAAAGCGGTAAAAACTTTAAGTGAAGAAGAGTTCAAAGCAGGTTATAGGAAAGCGCAATTAATTGATGTACGGGAAGCAAATGAGTTTGATGGAGGACATATACTAGGTTCAAGAAACATCCCTCTTTCCCAATTAAAAATGAGAATGAAAGAAATCCGTCCAGATAAGCCTGTTTATTTATATTGCCAAAGCGGAATGCGTAGTGGACGAGCTGCCCAAATGCTTTATAAAAAAGGCTATCGTGAGCTCTATCAATTACAAGGCGGATTTAAAAAATGGACTGGAAAAATAAAATCTAAATAACTTATAAGTAAAAAGACCTCTTCATTAAAAAAGAGGTCTTTTATTTTGGCTATTTTCGTATAGTTTGTTGCTTTTGTAAAAACCCAACTACAGGCAGCAAAGTTATAGAAAAAAGCATTTTTTTATATTATTTTACATATCTTAAAACTGGTTTACGTGCAGCTAAGGTTTCATCTAAACGTTTTACGACTGTAGTATGTGGAGCTTCTTGCACAATCTCAGGATTTTCTTCCGTTTCTTTCGCAATCTGAATCATTGCATCAATAAAAGCATCCAAGGTTTCCTTCGATTCTGTCTCTGTAGGCTCAATCATCATACATTCCTCAACATTTAATGGGAAGTAAATAGTTGGTGGATGGTAACCAAAATCTAAAAGACGCTTGGCAATATCTAATGTACGTACCCCCAATTTCTTTTGACGCTTCCCACTAAGAACGAATTCATGCTTACAGTGACGATCATACGGAAGATCATAGTATTCTGCTAATCTTCTCATCATATAATTGGCATTGATTACTGCATTTTCAGTTACTGCTTTAAGTCCATCTGGTCCCATTGTTCGAATATATGTATATGCTCGAACATTAATGCCAAAATTTCCATAGTATGGCTTTACACGACCGATTGATTGTGGACGATCATATTCAAATGTATATCGATCGCCTTCTTTAACCAATACTGGTTTAGGTAGGAATGGAATTAAATCCTTTTTCACACCTACCGGACCTGAACCTGGTCCACCACCACCATGTGGTCCAGTGAAGGTTTTATGCAGATTTAAATGAACAACATCAAATCCCATGTCGCCAGGACGTGCTTTCGAAAGGACAGCATTTAAATTTGCCCCATCATAGTATAATTTTCCACCAGCACCATGAACAATTTCAGCCATCTCTAAAATATTTTCCTCAAATAACCCAAGAGTATTTGGGTTGGTTAACATTAATGCAGCTGTATCAGGACCAACTAATTTTCGTAAATCCTCTAAATCTACTAATCCATTCTCATTAGACTTTACAGTAATCGTCTCAAGACCTGCTACTGTAGCTGATGCCGGATTGGTTCCATGAGCAGAATCTGGTACAATCACTTTCGTTCGATTTACATCACCATTTGCTTCATGATAAGCACGGATCATCATTAATCCCGTCCATTCCCCGTGCGCTCCAGCTGCAGGCTGTAAAGTGACTTCATCCATACCAGTTATTTCAATAAGATGCTCTTGAAGATCATACATTAATTCTAATGCACCTTGAACTGTGTCTTCATCTTGGAGTGGATGAATATGAGCAAATCCTGGAAAACGAGCAACAGATTCATTTATTTTAGGGTTATATTTCATCGTACATGAACCGAGAGGATAGAATCCAGAATCTACACCATGATTTTTCTTTGATAAAGCAGTATAATGACGCATAATATCTAATTCAGATACTTCTGGTAGATTGGGCTCCTCATCACGAATATATTCAGCTGAAAAATATTCACTAATGTCAATATTAGGAACATCAAGTTCAGGAAGACTATAACCGATTCGGCCAGGTTTTGTGAGTTCAAAAATTAATGGTTGATCCACCTTATTCATGGCTATCCCTCAATTCTTTAATAAATTGATCAATTTCCTCTTTTGTACGTAACTCAGTAACAGCAATCAACATATGATTAACCATTTTCGGATAATCTTTGCTTAAGTCATACCCACCAATAATTCCTGTTGCAAGCAATTGTTTATTTACTTCTTTAACAGGCTTATTTAATTTCACGACAAACTCATTAAAGCTTGGTCCATCCAATACAAGTTCAAAACCATTTTGAGAAAATGCTTTTTTCGCATAACAGGCTTTTTGGATATTTTGAACCGCCATTTCTTTCACACCTTTTCTTCCAAGGGCTGTCATGGCTACTGAAGCTGCTAATGCGTTCAATGCTTGGTTCGAGCATATATTAGATGTTGCTTTATCTCGGCGAATATGCTGTTCACGGGCTTGAAGAGTTAATACATAGCCTCTTTTCCCATTTTCGTCAACTGTTTCTCCAACTAATCGTCCTGGCACCTTTCTCATTAATTTATTAGTAACTGCAAAGTACCCACAATGTGGACCTCCAAAGCTTTGTGGAATGCCAAACACTTGAGCATCGCCGACGACAATATCTGCACCAAACTTTCCTGGAGGGGTAATAGCACCCAATGCTAGAGGGTTACTCGAAACAATAAATAAACCTTTGTGTTGATGGACTATAGGCTCGAATTCTTTTAATGGTTCAATTCTTCCAAAGAAGTTAGGGTATTGTAAAATCACTGCTGCTACATCTTCATTAATTTCTCTTTCTAATGCCTTTATATCTGTCACACCATTTTCATGTGGAATTTCAACCACATCAATATACTGACCTTTTGCATATGTTTTTAAGACTTCACGTGATTCCGGGTGAACAGTTTCAGAAATAAGGACTTTTTTTCTACGTGTTTGGCCACAGCTGAGCATTGCTGCTTCGGCTAACGCTGTTCCTCCATCATACATAGATGAATTTGCTACATCCATACCTGTTAATTCACATATCATGGTCTGAAATTCAAATATTGCTTGTAATTCACCTTGAGAAATTTCCGGTTGGTATGGCGTATACGCCGTATAAAATTCAGATCTACTTATGACATGATCAACAATCGTTGGTATATAGTGATCATAAACACCAGCACCTAAAAATGAAATATTTTGCTTTACATCCATATTTTTTGCTGCCATTTGACTTAATTCTTTAAGTAAGGAGCTTTCAGATTTTGCTTCTTTTATGTTATATAATCCATTAAAACGGACTTTTTCTGGTATATCACTGAATAACTCATCAACAGAGTCAACCCCTATTGTTTGAAGCATTTCTTTCTTATCCTGCTCTGTCATCGGTAGATAACGATGCTTTGTCATATATCTCTCTCCCATCCTATTTTTTAGGTCGTTTATAAAATGGTGTTTGTATTACTTTTGCTTTTAAACGTTTATTACGAATTTCAATATCGATCTCTTGATCTAGTTCTGTAAATTGAATATCAACAAGACCTAAACCAATATTTTTCTTCAATGTAGGGGACTGTGTTCCTGTTGTTACCCAGCCAATTTCTTCGGCTCCTGAGAAGATTTTATATCCATGACGTGGAATTCCACGATCAATCATTTCAATTCCTATGATTTTTCTAGTTAAACCTTTTTCCTTTTGTTCTTTTAATACGGACTTTCCAATAAAGTCAGCGTCCTTAGTCGTTTTCACAGCAAATCCAATCCCAGCTTCAAGGGGACTGATTTCCGCAGTTAATTCTTGACCATATAATGGCAAGGTTGCTTCAAAACGAAGAGTGTCCCTAGCTCCTAAGCCACAAGGAAGTAGCCCTTCTTCCTTTCCGGCAGCTAATAGTTCCTTCCATAATGAAATGGTATCCCCTGCACGACAATAAATTTCAAAGCCATCTTCACCCGTATACCCTGTACGAGAAACTAATGCTGTTATCCCTTTAATACTCACTTCAGGATTAAATTTAAAAAATTTAATATCGGCCAAATTCATGTCATTCACAATCGATTGTAGAATCGTTTCTGCAAGGGGACCTTGAATAGCAATTTGACCAATGCTTGAAGAAATATTTTCTAAAGCGACATCACCTTCCACATGTTCCTTTAGCCAGTTAAAATCTTTTTCAATATTGCTGGCATTCACTACAAGGAGGTAATGTTCATCTGAATACTTATAAACTAATAGATCATCAACAGTACCACCATTTGCATTGCACATGGCATTATACTGTGCACCATGAATGGCAATCTTTGAAATATCATTTGTCATGACTTTTTGTAAAAATGCTGTACTGTCTTTTCCTTTAACCGTTATTTCACCCATATGGGATACATCAAATAAACCAGCTTTCGTACGAACTGCTTCATGTTCTTCTTTAATACTCGAAAATTGTACTGGCAATTCCCATCCACCAAAATCAATTGTTTTGCCACCATATTCTTTATATACATCATATAATGGTGTTCTCTTTAATTCTGACATTGATGATCCCCCTATCAATATAATTAAATTTGGCTTTCTTCCACTTTCAATTAATTTCAAAGATTTAGACATAAAAAAGGACAGAGAAAACCAATTTTTAAATTAGTCTCTGTCCTGGCACCTGAAAGTTTACCTTCACATTTGTTCCGATACGATTGCTTTGAAACATATGAAAAGGATTTCCCCTTTGGTGGCTCCTAAATAGAAAGCACTCTCCAGAGTTGCGTCATACAAGAGTCTTTTTGCCTGAGAGATTCATAATTCTTTATTATTTGCTCCTTCGGCGTCGCACTTAAGCGATCTCTCCCCCTGTAATCATTCGCCTATATTTAATTGAAAAATGGATATACTACTAAAATAAGCTTTTTATTCATTTTTAAATCCTTTTCAAGCTATATCCATCCTATCATTATTCATTATTTTCAGCAATCATTTTTCTAGCATTTTCGAACAAAAAATACACCTTTTACAAAAGAATTCTCGCAAGAAAAGGCATACATTTTATTTATAACACTAAAATACGAACATTTATTATATGTATTATTTTTTTGTTCGTCTATTATTCATATATATCTATATCGGATTGAATGATGAGGTGGTTTTATGTCAATAAAAATAAATTTTGATCACTCATGGAGTAAGGGTTTAGCAGATCGATTCGTAAAGGATGGTCCCTGGGGAAATTGGCAATTATATGATTTAGCAATCCAGATGGAAAAACAACAAATTATACCTGAGTTTGAAGGATTACAATGCACAAAACACTTAGCAAACTTAAAGCCTTTGCCACACCAGCTAGAAGTTGCAAAACAGGTTGTTGAAAATATGAATGGTAAAGCCATTTTGGCAGATGAGGTTGGATTAGGAAAAACAATTGAAGCCGGATTAATTTTAAAGGAACTCATGATCCGGCGTCTTGTAAAAAAAGTGTTGATCCTTGTTCCCGCCTCTTTAGTCTCTCAATGGGCGTTTGAATTGAACACAAAATTCTATATTCCAGCAGTTGCTCAGAAAAAAAGCTATGTTTGGGATCAATGTGATTGCGTGATTTCTTCCATCGATACCGCAAAACGATCTCCACATCGGGAAAAAATTTACGAGCAAAATTATGATTTAGTCATTATTGATGAGGCACATAAATTAAAAAATCATAAAACAAAAAACTATGAATTTGTGCAAAATCTCAAAAAAAAGTTCTGTCTTTTGCTAACAGCGACTCCAATCCAAAATCGTATTGATGAGATTTTTCATTTAGTATCACTTTTAAAACCTGGTCATCTTGGTAGTCAAACGAACTTTTTTGAAAAATATAAAAGTGGTGAAAGGTCGACAAAGGATGAAGAACGCTTAAAAGAACTAGTTAATAAAGTAATGATCCGCAATCGTAGAACAGATACAGGGATTGAGTGGACTAAACGTCATGTAAAAACTATTTTAATTGATTTTTCTAAAGAGGAAAGAGATTTATATGATTCCATCCAACTATTGAAAACTAATGATCAGGCATATGGCCCAGGCGGTTTTTCTATGATGACTTTACAACGCGAAGCATGCAGTAGCAGGGAATCTGTCTACTATACATTAAAAAACATGTTGAAAAAGTACGAAAATCCATCGGCTCTTTTTACAGAACATATTTCACTTTTATTTAAAAAAATTGAAGCCGTTAAACAAAATTCAAAAGCTGAGAAAACTTTAGAATTAATAAAAAATATAAATGATAAAGTCATTATTTTCACTGAATATCGAGCTACACAGCTTTATTTGCAATGGTTTTTAAAGCAACATGGAATTAGCTCTGTTCCGTTTCGCGGCGGATTTAAACGTGGGAAGAAGGACTGGATGAGAGAATTATTCCAAAAACATGCACAGGTTTTAATTGCAACCGAGGCTGGTGGGGAAGGAATTAACCTACAGTTCTGCCATCATATGATAAATTTTGATTTACCTTGGAATCCAATGAGATTAGAACAACGGATTGGACGTGTACATCGTCTAGGTCAACAAGAAGATGTTCATATTTATAATTTAGCTACGAAAAATACGGTCGAAGATCACATTCTTAAACTTCTTTATGAAAAAATAAATTTATTTGAACGTGTAATTGGAGAATTAGATGACATTTTAACAAGGTTGGAGTTTGGAAAATTAGAAAATCATTTGCAAGACATCTTTCAGAACTCACGAACTGAAGGAGAAATGAAAATTAAAATGGATAATTTAACAGAAATGATACAGTTTGCCGAAAGTATGAAAGAAAAAGAAGGAGGTAATTTCGGTGCAGCAGCAGGAAATTCATCAATATCTTAGTCAATATTTTGAAGCAAACGAGTGTGAGATTATTGAAAGTGAAGCTGGTTACTTAACCGTTCAGTTAACAAAGGAACTTGATAAAGAATTAATGAATCGTCCTTTTTACTGGCATTATTTAGAGAAAACAGGTGGAATCCCTAACCCAATGAAATTAACTCTGATTACTGATCAAGAAAAAGCTCCTGATCAAATCAAAGGCGAGGTCATTCATTTTGGTTCTCCTCGTCTTCATCAAATTTTTCAATCGACGAAGAATTTTGCAAAATATATTCGATTATATGAAATCTCTCAAACTATGCCTAAGCAACAAACACCTTTATACCCATGGCTAGGAATGAATATAAAAATTTCTTATCAATGTGATCGGAAACGTGATGTTTTCCGGTCATTTGGTTTAAACCTTATTAACGGTATGCTCATTGAACAATTTCATGAAAAACTGACAAAGAAAGTGCTATCCCCTAAAATTCCAGATTTAAGTTTTACCTTAACACCAATTATTATGCCTACAAGTGGTGTAACTAGAATTGAAAATTTTTTAAAACAGGAAATTATGAAGGAAGATCATTCATGGGCAGAAGAAGCAACACAGCGTTGGAATGAAGATTTATCTTTATTAGATCATTTTTATGAAGACATCGAAGAAAAACCGGAAGCTTATTTAACAGAAAAAGAAGCGTTAAAACATCAATATGAACCTTTCATTACAATTGAAATTATCAATGGTGGATTATTTTATTTGATGGACAATCATATACATGAAGAGAACTAACAAGAGAGGGAACACCTAAGTATTGCCATGGCACTCAAACAATTCACGACTATAATCATTTCCATTGTGGATTGAATTGTAGTAATCAACAATCTTCATTGTAAGCCTAGTAGTGTAGCTATCTTTATAATAAAGTCTGTTCGTATGAAGGACTTGCCATTCTCTGCATATTATAATTAGTTAAAGCATTCCCTAAATAGCAACAGGTTTGAGAAAAGAGCATAATATACATTAAAGATTGTTTGGTGCTTTTGTAAAAGCCTTATTGCCGGCTTTTATACCTAAATAATAGGACAGCGTTCTTTCTAAGTTTACAGCTTTTTTCTCAATAGAATTAAAGGATTTGGCTGTCTTCAACCTATTTTTATTAGTTAAAACATTCTCTAAGTAGCAACAAGATTTGAGAAAAGAGCATAATAAAAAATAGGAGAGATTACTCTCCTATTTCCTTTTAAATAGCATGATAATTGAATAGGGCAATACACCAAACCAGCGATAAAGAAATGGATTCTTTTGTTCTTTTCGTTCCAATCGTGATTGGATTCGATCGGATTTTGGCGTGTCAAAGTGCTTCACAAAGGTTTGGGTAATATATTTTACATAATCATTAGTAGACATATTTTTTACACCACCCCTATGATACTTAATTATTGCCAAGCTCTAATCCTTGTATACATCCTTCAATTTTTTTTACCGTTTCAGGGATGGATAAATTAGTGGTATCTATAATCATATCTGCACTTTCCTTATAATACGGCAATCTTGATTGATATAGATTAATCATTTCCATTTCTGATTTATTCCGTGCCAATGGACGTGTCGGGTCATTTTGTATTCTTTTTACCATCTGAAGAGGATCACATTGCAAAAATATTGTGAAGCCTAATTTTTTTAATAATTGTTGATTCACTTCTGAACCAATAATTCCCCCTCCAGTAGTGATAATCCCTTTATACTCTTCTGTCCTTTGTAAAATTTCTGTTTCTTTTTTGCGAAAATATACTTCACCTTTATTTGCAAAAATTTCCGCAATGGTTGTTCCTTCTTCTATCTCAATCAAAACATCTGTATCATATATAGAACATTTCAATAGTTCGGAAAGTTCTTTTCCAATTGTTGTTTTTCCGGCACCCATAAAACCTATGATATACAGCTTATCCACTATTTCCTTCTCTCCTTAATTTTCATTCCATTTTAATAGACGATGGTCTTTTATACTATATAATACTTGATATTTAATTGCTCGACCATTCTCTATTGATGTAGTAATCTTTATTAAATAATTCTCTTCTTCTTCTTGAGGATAGACATGATAATTAATCTTTCCTTGATTAAATGCAATTGTGCCACTATCCATATAATTTTGATTTTCAATTTGCCTGATTAAGCTTTTTATTGCCATCACATTTAAACTATTACTGATATAATATCTTTTTGTTTCATGCAAATATTGTTTTTCAGATAAATAAATATGGGTGGATGATGTTAGGACTAAAAAGGTAATAAATATAACCCCTAATATGAGAGGGAAAACAAAACCTTTTTGATTTCTCATTGCCGACTCCTTCCATCTATTGACGATATACGATTGAACTATAATAGGCATCCCGTTGATGATCATTAATAAATTGAATGTGAACTTGCAACTTTAAATCGTTTACTCTGAATAGTACCTGATCTATATTTTGTAATACAATTTCATGACCTTCAGAATCAACTCTTCGTCTTAAGACATTCCCATACTGTTCATACATAATCATTTGATTGTTCCTTTTAAGAAAAAGCCTATTATTACTTACATCCCATCCATCACTTTCCCTCATTTCTTTTCTTAACTGGATTAAAAAAAGAGTCCATTCATAATCCTCTTCAGTTGATAAGGATTGATTAATATGCTCGTATGTTTTAATCAACAGGGGGAAAAGGAGAAAGATCATCGAAATGATAAGCATCGTAAGAATACATTCTGTTAAAGTAAAGCCCATCTGATTTTGTTTCTTCCTTAGTACAATGATTCCTTTCAGCATAATAAACACAAGCCTTCCATTCCGGGTTATTTTCAATAAAAACTTGATATGAAACACCATCAATTTGAACTTCATTCGCAATACTTGTTCCATTAATGACATATTCCTCAAGATGTTCATAAAGTACCCTAACAGCAGTCAAATCCTGTTTTTCATCTATTTGTTTTTGTAAAATCAAGAACATTAATGGAAATAAAAGAGCAGTAATCATCACCATTCCTCCAAGAGAGAGAATTCCTTCTGCCAATGTGAATCCCTTACTATTATTCAAATCGAAATCTCCCCCTTCCAATATAAAATATCAGCTTCATCTCACGTTTATCACTTTTAAAACGCAGCGTTCCAAATTTACTTATATTTCCACTTGGTAATATTGTATATGAGGTTAAACTGCCACCACTTAACATGTCGATTGATGGTGGTAGTTTTCGATCAAAGAGGACTGTACTATCGCTTGTTGAAAGGGCTGTATATTGATCATAGTAGGGATAAAACTGAACCAATACTGATTCATGGCGATTCATGGCATAGGACTGTGCATAATAAAGATCTGCTTCAAGTTGGGTTATAAATACATTCCTTTCAATTGCCCCCCTCATTTTTTTGACACTTGCGCTCCCAAGAAGCAGGAAAATTGTTAAAACAAGTAAAACTATTAAAACTTCAATAAGTGTAAAACCCCTTGACCCTTTTAGCACGATCATGATGGATCCTTTACTTCTGTGACTTTCCCTTCGGAATTGATGGAAATTTCATTCCCATTCGGACATTTTGTCTTTTTCTCTACTAGATACCCTTCATTTACTAATTCTTGAATCGTATTCGGAAATTTTTTATACTCCATTTCATACGCCTGAACCTGTCCTTGTACCATTTGAACAAAAGCCTCACATCCTTTATTATTTATCGATTTACTATGCTTTGTAATATTAGGAATGGCAACAAAAATTAATACCGTAATAATTAATAAGACAACAAGCATTTCTATTAATGTGAAACCACTTTTATTTTTTAATATTTTCATTTCTTCATCACCTCATTAAATGGAATCTATCATTTCAAACATTGGCAAGAGAATAGATAAATACACAGAAACAACCAAAATTCCAATAAAGATAAACATAATTGGTTGTAGGAGCCGAAAGATTTTTTGTATCTTCTCTTCAAGTTGCTTTACACAAAACCGACTGTAAAACTGTAGTTCATCATCTAATCGACCATTTTTCTCACCATGCATAGTAATTGTTATAAATTGTTGATCCAAAAATTTCAATCTAGAAAGAGCATTAGAAAATGAGTAACCAAATTTCAATTCTTTTCGAATAGCAAAGGCTATTTCTCGTATCAATGGTTTAAAATTTTGACTAGACATCATATCCAGAATTTCGTGAACAGAAAATCCGCTTTGTAGCAAAAAGCTCCATTCTCTTGCTAAAAAATGACTTATATATAATTTGTAATAAAAATGAACAAATGGGATATGACATATCCATTCTGCTCTTTCAATCGGATTTTTCTTGCGAAATAGAAGATAAATGAAAAAACTAACACAAATAATCAAGATTAGGATCATTAACAAGTAAAATTGAGAATTTTTCATTAAGGAAATTAAAAAACTAACGGTAAAAGTAGGTTGATAATTCATCGAAGAATAAAGTAATTCAAATTGTGGTAGTAAAAAATTTTTTAACAGTTGCAGAACAAATGCGAGGAGAAAAATGAGCAGTAAGGGATATTGAAAAAGCTTCATCATCGTTACCTGGTCATGATGTTTTTTGGTTAAATAGGTTCCTGACTCCTTCAAAGCATATGATAAATTGCCATGCTGGTCTGCAAAAAACAATTGTGCACAAACCTTTTTATCAAATTTTTTTCGATTTAATACTTCATAAAATGGGACTCCATTTTGTAAATCGACTAGTATATCATTAGGGTTGATTTTCGAATTACTCTTAAGATGCTGCAAAAAATCTATTGCCTCTGCAAGAGTGAAGCCGTTTTCAAGCATCTCACCTATTCTATTTAAGAATATCCCCTGAACCTTTAATGGGATTCGGTTCTTCCTCATCAAAAACCCAACGATCGTATTCGCTTTTGGAAATGTATCCAAGTGCAATCCCCTTTCTTATTACTTTCTTTAATGTTTGATAGTTCGATCGACAGTTTTGACCTTTGGCCTCATTTAACACACTTTTCAACATTCTTCCTGACAATAATTCATAAACCGCTGTCCGATTTCCTTTTTGGAAATTCGAACAAAAACGGGAACAACGCTCGCCACAAATCGAACATTTTAATGATACAAGTCGCTGTGCACTAACTGCTATCAATGTTTGTTCAATATCATGCCATTCCACCCCAAATTCTAATAAACGATAAATCGCCCCCTTTGCATCCCTCGTATGCAATGTACTAAGCACCAAGTGTCCTGTTAGCGCTGCTCTAATTGCAATTTTAGCTGTTTCACTATCCCGTATTTCCCCAACCATAATCACATCAGGATCATGACGTAAAATAGCCTTTAATCCAGTACTATAAGTAATACCTGCCTTTTCATTCACTTGCACTTGCACAAATGAACTATTTTGCTGCTCTACTGGATCTTCAAGTGTAATGACATTTCGCATGAGCTGATTGGAACAATGATCCACTAATGTATACATTGTTGACGATTTGCCACTTCCCGTTGGTCCAGTAAAAATAATCATTCCATGAGAGTGCATGAGCAGTGCGATTAATTTTTTGGTAATCATAGGGAACAGCGAAATTTGATCGATAGTGATGGATTGATGTTGGGGTAGGATTCGTATAACAAGACTTTCCTTGGCGAGGGCCGTTGGTAAGGTAGAAATTCTAAACGAAGTCTTTTTCTCGTGCATGAGATGAAATGAACCACTTTGAGGTCTTCTTCTTTCACTAATATCCATTGAGGAGATAAATTTAAAATGAGATATTAGCCTTTCTCCAATTTCTAATGAATAATCACAATATGGAGAGAGTCTTCCATTAAATCTAAATTGTACATGGTAATCTTTTGTCCTTGGGATAATATGGATATCTGTTGCACATAAATTGATTGCTTGTCCCAGTAGTAAATCAGCGATTTTTTCTATGGACATATATCATAAGCCACCACCTTTAATTATTTTATAACTACTTCGACAAAAAGTTTCAATCTCCTTCATAAAAATATATTTTAATCCTAAATTTTTCAATCAATTTTTATGTGTATTTATCACGTAAATGTCACAAACTAAAATACCGAGATATTTACATTTTCTATACTTTTCCTTTATAATAATAAATTGATGGAGTAAAAGGTACAAAGGAGGGATACATATGGATCGCATGTACAGAGTATTAGGATTTTGGACAGCAATTTTTGCAGTCATGCTTTATCTTGGGGATTTAAACACACTTGCATTATTATTCCTTGGTCAAACCGTATTCTTTGTTCTACTAAGTTATTTGAAATTATCTGAACGTATGTATATGTATATTTTTGGGGCGTACCTTACAATCTTCTTCGCTGGTTTTACATACTATACAACATTCATATTAGTACCAGGTGTAGAACATTAATTAAAAGAAGACTCTTGAAACGTTCAAGAGTCTTTTTTTTAGGCTCTTTTCTCAAATATTGTTGCTATTTAAGTAAAGTTATCACTAATAAATATCGACTGAGGACGGCTACACGTTTCATATTATTAAGAAAAGAGCTGCAATCTCCATAAGACCCACTAGAATCCTTTATGGTAGTAAAAGCCGGTAGTTAGTCTTTTACAATAGCAACAAACTATACGAAAACAGCCTTTTCTTGCTATGAAAGGCAATATTCAATACTGGTTATTAATGTTCAAAAATTTCTGCTTTGTTCAACTCAATTGCCTAGCCCCTCGAAGTTAAACGTCTACAATAAAAGCAAAAGCAGATTTCATTATGGAGTGAATATACTTGATGGGTTAAGTAAGCTGTTTGTGCTTTCTTATTCTGCTAAGAAAGGATTCGTTCGTTTCTCTTTTCCTATAGTTGTTTCTGGCCCGTGTCCCGGCAAAACCATCGTATCATCAGGTAATACTAATAATTTTTGTTTAATACTTGTTAATAATTGTTGATGGTTTCCGCCTGGAAGATCGGTACGACCAATACTCCCTAAAAACAAGGTATCTCCTGCAAAAACCGTAGATAATTCCTTTATATAATATGAAAGACTGCCGGGTGAATGACCAGGTGTTTCAAAAAGTTCAATGGTAAATTCACCAATGGTCAATGTATCTTCTTGATGAATAATATAATCCGCTGGTTTTTGCTGAACTGCATTCCCCATCATAAACATCTGTGACCCATTTAAGTGAGGGTTATTTAACCAGTCAGCTTCCTTTTTGTGAATATAAACAGGGATATGGAAGACATCTCTCATTTGGTCTACTGCACCTATATGATCAAAATGTGCATGGGTTAATAAGATAGCGATTGGTTTAAGCTTTTGCTTATTAATAATTGAATGGAGCTTTGCTCCTTCATCACCTGGGTCAATAATAATACATTCCTGTTGATCCCCAACAAATAAATAGCAGTTCGTTTCTAATGCTCCTAATGGAACTCTTTGCCATTTCATTATATTAACACCTCTTTTTCAATCTTGTTCATTAATCGTAACATAGCTATAAAATATATTGTACAAGTATTGATTTTGTTTGGGTATACTATTAACAAGTCAAAGAACTTTCACTTTTGTACCTCGACAAATTTATTATAAAATTGTAAAATATCATTGAGTGCCATTATCATTTTACATATGAAAAATTGTCTACTTTACGAAGGAAGGGGTCATTATCAAATGGGTACAGTCATCATTTTTGCTTTAGTAACATTACTTGCTGTATTTGGAACAGTTAGTGCCTTCAAAAATAAAAATCCATTAGGAATTGTTTTTGGCGTAATTACACTAGGTGTTTTTGGTTGGTTTACTGTAATGACAGTTATTCATTCAGGATACCCAGCAACAATATAATCAATTAAAAAGAACAGAGTATATTGGCTCTGTTCTTTTTATATTTCTTCGATTTCTTTAACAAGGGGAATTACCCGTTTCCCTTTAAGATCTATAATATTTTCGAACTGATATCCATATAAACATAATTTTTCATTTGGTGAACATGTAATTGGTTCATTCTTTAAGTTTTTAAATAACACTTTTTCTTTCTGATTTTCAATATCAAAGCTAATTAATTTATAATCCTGATCATATTGATCGATTGAGCCGCTTTCATATGGAATAAAAGAAAGGAAGTGCTTATCCTTCTCTAAGTAATCATTAAAAGGAACCAACCATTCATTAAATTGACTTAAATGAGGGACGCGAAAGGAAAACTTATCTTTTAAGGATTTATTATAAAAATGATAAATTGCTTCTTCTTTCGCCTGAGGATTCACTTCAACTGTCATGAGAAGATCCTTATATGTATCAAATTGATATAGATTAGTTTTTAGAGTTTTTGGTTGATCTACTTGTTTTAAATTATAAGAAATTAAGTTCGATGGAGCACTTGAGTCTTCCTTATTCCTGTTTTGCATAATTAGAGAATGACTACCAAACCATTTAACAAACGGATCGTCAAAAACATATTCAGTCATTTGTAATTGATTTAATTGAAGAACCTCAACCTTATAAGTCCAATCCTCATAAAATATGGTCAAAGCAAGGAGCTGTGGATTCTCTTTATTCCAGTTATAAGTCAGATCAAAGGACTCTATATCTTTTGAGTAAATCGTTTTACCTGCATCGTCCAATATATAAATTCTAGCAAGATTACTTAATGGAGCGGTTTGAATTAGTACCTTTGAACGATCAGGGCCTATTTTTACCGTTTTGATTGAGTCCTTACTATTAAAAAAGAGAGATTGTTTTCCACTCGTTATATTATATTTATAAACCTGAAACTCCTGATCATTTTTAGTAATATACAATATGGTATGATTATCAAACCAACCAGCAACTTTTTCAAATTCACCATTATCAACATGTATTGGTTTCAATTCCATGATAGGTTCTTTTGGTTTTTGAATCGTTTGATGATCCGAATATTCCTTTTCACAACCACTTAAAAGAAAAAGAAATAACATAAAAGAGAAGATTGTATAAAAGTTATGATGTTTATGTTTTTTCTTTTTCATCTGTTACACTCCTTATATATTTCTCTACCCTTACAAGAAAAATAAGAAAACCCTATTATACGAGTTTTCTTATTATAGATTATCACTTACAGTTGATGTATAAAATCTTAGCAGATCTCCGTAAATGATCTTATCAGAATAATCAAGCTCCATATTTGCTTTTTCTTGAAAATCACGACAAAAACTTTTATCTATTACTTCTCCAGTGTCTCGCAAATAACAGTTATTTGCTGTCCAAGCATACTTGTCAGTTATAAATTGACCATCTCGGAGAACGGTAAAATTAAGATGATCTGGAGAAAATAAATCTTTCCCAAATTGTATATCTTTTTTTGTATCCACTCCTAATAGATGAAGTATGGTTGGTCGAATATCAATTTGGCCACCTACTTCGGATAGCACCTTTCCTCTTCCGTTATCAGTAACACCAGGTATATGGATAATGAAAGGAACCCTTTGCAGATCTAAATTTACATATGGGGTAATTTCTTTCCCTAAATATTCCCCCATCGAATGATGATGGTTTTCAGATATACCGTAATGATCACCATACATCACGATGATCGAATGATCATATAAACCTGCCACTTTTAATTTTTCTATAAATTTTTTTATGGCTTCATCCTGATAGCGAACAGTGGTGAAATAACGATTCACCATCTTATCACTAGATGTATATTCATTGATTAGCTTATCTGATTCATTCAAAATAAATGGATGATGATTGGTTAATGTAAGCATTTTTGCATAAAACGGAGTTGGCATATTCTTCATTAAGTCAACAGATTGTTCAAAGAAAGGAATATCCTTCATTCCCCAGCCTACAGAATTCTCATCAGTGATAGAATAGGATGTTGAGGAGTAAAATCGTTGATACCCTAAAGATTTATACATTATATCTCGGTTCCAAAAGCTTTTATTATTTGCATGCATTCCTGCTGTAAAATAGCCATTTTGGTTTAATTTTTCAGCTAAAGAATTATATTCATTACTTGCATGCGTAAAAAATACAGCTCCTCGATTTAATGGAAATAATGAGTTTTCCTCTAAAAATTCTGAATCTGAGGTTTTTCCTTGGCCTGTTTGATGATAAAACTGATCGAAATAATAGCTATCCTGAATAAACTCATTCAAAAATGGTGTGATTACTTGACCATTCACTTTGGAATTAATAACAAAGCTTTGTGTTGACTCTAGGGAAATAACGATAACATTTCTTCCTTTCGCTATTCCAAAAAGCTTTTCATTCGGCTTTGCATAATTTGCACGTACATAATTCTCAATATCAATTAAGTTGCTCCCATTTGCCAGAGCTTTTTGTGCGGATGTTTTTGATTGAAGGAAAATATCGTATAAATGATAATTAAAGGAACCAATATTTTTTACTAAGATTTCTCTATCAAACGTTCGTGAAAGCAACTGTGGACGTTGTGCTTCAGCTAATCCTAGATTTAAAAACAAAACTGCTCCTGTTACAAGAAAATAGGCCCTTCTGTTGATTCTATTGGTCTGCTTAAAAGTCACCAAGCTGGGTTTGAACTTAACAAGAAGCATTAAAATTATTACATCTATAAAGTAAACAAAATCCCACCAATGAATCTCTGCTACTGCGCTATCCCCTAAATCACCAAAATTACTTGTTTGAAATAAAACCGGCAGTGTTAAAAAATCGGTAAAAAAACGATAAAAGACAACATTCGCATAAATAATCAAAGAAAGAAATACACTCATCAGAATAATATAGCGTATTCGTACTTTTTCCGATTTAAAGAATAGTGACAAGCCAAATACAAACAACAAAAAACTTGCAGGATTTATAAATAATATAAATTCCTGCATCCAATTTTCAATCTTAATCTGGAAAGCTGTCTTATAAATAAGGTAGGTCTTGATCCAAAGAGCTATTGCTCCGATAACAGGAAACAAAATATTCATCTTTTTAAATTTGATCATTTATACATTGGAAACCTCCTTCATCCAAAAACTCCGATAGTGGGGATTTATTTTTCCACTATGCACTATGATCCATGTCGGAAATTCCATAAAATTAAATTGAACTACGTGCTAATCGTAATACCCAATATATATGACGTCCAAAACCATTAAAAAGTTTCATGTTTGTCCAAAGATTTGTAACATACCTTTGCTAGCTCATAATTTATTTATTTCCAACATTCCCCTGAATTAGCCATGCAGCACCAATTACACCAGCATCATTCCCTAAAGTGGCTAAATCAATACGTGTAGATTGAGCTACAGTTGAGAATGCAAATTTTTGAAAATAACGAATTAACGGATCTAATAAAGTTTTCCCTGCTCGTGATACGCCACCGCCAATAATTATTTTTTCAGGATTAAATACATTCCCAACATTCGCCAATGCAATGCCTAAATAAAATACAACTCTATTTACAATTTCATTTGCCAGTATGTCGCCTTCTTTTACACTGTCAAATACATCCTTAGCAGATATTTTTCCATTTTCAGAATAGATGTCCTTCAATAATGAATCATTTTCATATGCATGAATAGCTTCAGTAGCCAATCGTGATATTCCTGTTGCTGAAGCAATAGTTTCTAGGCAACCTGTTTTCCCACAATTACAAGGAGCTCCATTCTCTGGGATAACCGTAATATGGCCGATTTCACCAGCTGCTCCTTTGATACCTTGAACGATTTTTCCATTAGTAATAATTCCACCACCAACACCTGTTCCTAATGTCACACAAACGATATCTGTAGCGCCCTGTCCAGCACCTTTCCACATTTCTCCTTGAGCTGCGCAATTTGCATCATTATCAATTACTACTGGCAGTCCAGTTAGTTGTGTTAATGTGCGAGAGATTGGATAATTATTTTCCCAGCCAAGATTGACTGCTTCATAAATAATTCCTTCCTCTAAATTTACTGCACCAGGAGCGCCCATTCCAATTCCCTTAAGAATTTCTTTCCCTACATTTAGTCTACCTAATTGTGTATCAATTGACTCAGAAATATTTTTTAAAATATTTTTTCCGGCATCGGTATTATCTGTATCAATTTCCCATTTATGTATAATATATCCATCCTCGTGAATAAAAGCTAGTTTAGTAGTAGTACCTCCTAAATCCACACCTACAATCCATTGTTTTTCCATCCCATTCTCCCCCATTTACCATAATTCATTTTTATTTTTTTCTTGTCTTAAAACTAAGATTGCTCGTTGAAATATTTCTTTCTCGATTAATCCTAATTTGTATAACTCTTTAACTTCCATTTCCATTAATTCTATATCAGCATTTCGATTTCCTACGTAAATGATGATGCCAAATTTTTTTAATAATTGTTGTACATCATAAAATGTCTTCAAATCCACACCCTCTTGACTTCAACCGGATTCTAATCATAAATCAGTATAGTAGATATTATGCTGATGAACAAGTTTCAGAAAGATAAATTTGAGCTAAACAAACATAAATAAAAAATGGTGATCGTATAGTAGATTGAAGGGACAAGCAAAAGGTTGGGGCGATTCAATGAAACGAAAAAAACAAAATTTCGGATGGATGATTCTATTTATAACAATTCTAATCTTTATATTAAAAGTAACACTATCACCAGTTAAAGAAACAATTATTTTCTTTCCGCTCCATAAAGAAGCACAATTTATTAAAGCGGAATCACAGTTAAATGTTACAGCTTCAAAAGTCAGTCCTAATAAATATAATCTTACCTATCATCTCTACTCAGAATTGGATCGATCGGCTTATTTAAGACAGGATATAGGATTATTGTATCGAAATGGCAAACTTGCAAAGATCATTGGACTTAAAAATTGGAAGCAATATTCAGCTAACCTGAACCAGAATGATTTGATCAAGAATAATGACACAGCTTTCTACCAAGCAATTTCCTACCATTATGGTGAAATACAAGAGAATAGCAACATTACTAGTGTTCAAACAATGTCTATGGATTCACTATATGTTGTTAAATCAAAGTACGGTCAAACATTTAACTCTTTTCATCATCCCCAATCAGAATTAGAAAAGGAGTGGCAGGATACATTAAAACCATATATTGATAATCAATTAAATGCAATTTGGAATAAAGGAATGAACGAACTAGATATTAATCGTCATCAATATAATTTAGTTATCCCACTGACTGAATTATCCACCTATAAAGATAAACCATTACCTGGGTTTACTATGAGAAAATCAGAGGAAATGATCGGGAAGTTATGGGAAGGGATGTATAAGAATTACCTGTTTGGAATAAAAACAGAAGAAGGTACATCCATTAGTCCTTATGGAAGTACCATTCCTCTATTATTATTTAATCGAGACAAAACGGAAATTTTAGTACTGATTATCACAAAAGATTTTCAGCCTATAATCTTGAAACAGCTGATTTAACCTTCTAATTGATTCAGTTGTTCAAGATATTCTTTATACTTTTTATCATCTGATATTTGAATTGCCTCTTTTAAATGCTGTTTAGCCTTTGTAATATTCCTATCATCTTGATAATAGATTAGTGCTAAATTAAAGTGGGCTTCATGGAAATCAGGTTTTAATTGAATCGTTTTTAATAAATGCTTTTTAGCATCTTCAGTTTTATTAAGCTGCAACTCTGTGTATGAAAGCTGGAAATACGTTAATGCATCTCCCTTTCCTGTCTTTTCAAAATTACTTAATCGTTCATATACTTTTTCATAGTTTTGTCCTTTTTGAATTTCATGCTGAGCCCAGCTATTTATACTTGTTGCTGTTTCATGATGGTAGCCAAAATATAATGAAACGGCAGTGATGATCATTGTTAGAAGAAAAGCTCCGATCTGAAGCTGCACTTTCCGTTTGTTAGGAAAATACACAATAGCTGAAGCAAGAAATCCTCCAAGGAGACCTCCAATATGTGCAGAAAGATCAATAACTGGAACAGTGAAGCTAATAACCAAATTTAATATTAGGACTACAATAACATTTGTTCCCATCGTTCTAAAAAAGATCTTAGGATTAGTAGCACCTATAAATAGTAATGCACCAAAACATCCGTAAATTGCACCACTCGCTCCTGCCGATATTTGATCACTAAATATAAAACTAGCAAGTACACCAGCAAATCCCGAAAAAAGATAGATCAATATAAAACGAATTCTACCATAGACTCTTTCAACAATTGTACCTAGAAAATAAATAGCAATTGAGTTCATAATCACATGTGAAAGTCCAATATGAAGAATGATTGGTGTTATAAATCTCCACCATTCTCCTTCCATAATCGCAGGATTATACTTCGCACCATATTTGATTAAATTCTCAATATTTGTACTTCCGCCAGTTATCTCTAAGAGAATAAACATAATAATCTGGATAACTAAAAAAGCATATGTAAAAAACGGCTTCCCATTATTAAAAAACTGTTGTTCTTGTTGAGAGCTTTCTACAGCTTTGTTTAATGCAGCTGATTTTATTGCTAATATCTCCTGATCATCATATTCATCTTTAAGCTGAATGGCTGATGGAATATTGATGATACTTCCAAAACCATTCACTTCTTTGTCAATTATCACACTATGAACAGTTGTTTTTTTATTCACCTGAAGCGGATGACGAATATATGATTCATATTCATCTACAGGTGTGTATTCACTAATATAAAGGTTTAAGACAGTTAATTCCCTTTTCATTAGATGTTTTCGTACATTTTCTGCTCTTACAGCAGTATGCTGGATATCACGTTGAAGCTTATTTCCCCAATCAAGATCATAGCGCAATAACCGAATGACTTGAGCATCTTTTTTTGAAGTATTTTCAAGCCATAATTCATCATGCCGTTCACTAATTTGCAATAATGAATAATTTTTTTCTATTATAAAATAATGGGCTAATCTCCAAAATAAAAAATCCTCTCTACTACTCAATCAAGCTCCTCACTCTCTATTTTTTCTTTTACTGTTTTTTCTATTTATGTATAATCAACAACAACATTTTATATAACTATAACGAAAAAACAGACCAACTGTAAAGGAATCTCCATTGTCTACAGCTTGTCTGTCTGCAATTTAAATATTTTTTTATCGGAAAGCACTCTCCATAAATTTGGATTTAACTCCTGGAATGCTCATTACCACTCTAATAGCTATTTTTCTAAGCCAGTAGCTACCCATTACAACATTTAATAATTTATATCTATACTTGAACACACTATAAATAAAAACTCCTGATAGTAACCACTTAAACAAGGTTTTCATCAGCATTCCTCCCATATAAAGTGTCAATGTTTATCAAGTATAGTGTGTGAAGGAAGACATCATTTTATCCAAAGTCTGTACTATTTGCAAATAATCTTATCACTTTCCGTTATAATGATATCTACCGGTATATCATGGTCCTCTATGGGTAAATTTTCTTTTATTTGTTCACTAAAAGCTAAGGAAATTTTACTTCCTTCATATTTAAGTAAAAAACGATCATAATATCCGCCACCGAATCCTAAACGATAACCTTGTTTAGTAAAGGCTAAGCCTGGGACAATGATTAAGTCTAAGTCTGTTCTTTTAATTTCACTCGCTATATCTATTGGCTCATAAAGTCCAAAATAAACACTTTCTAACTGAGTAAAAGAAGTAATTTGTTTAAAGACCATTTCCTTTGTTTGAGGTACACACTTAGGAACTGCTACCTGTTTTCCTATATCCCAAAGGTGACGAATAATTTGCCAAGTATCAACTTCAGGGAAACGGGATAGTGTAATCGCAATTGTATTGGCTTCTTTAAATTCCTTAAGTTCTTTCAAGCGTTTCGAGATAACATAGGAATTTTGTTCATATGTACACCGATTCAATGTGTCTAGGCTTTTCTTATACTTTTTTCTAAGTTCACTTTTTTCCATCATCCCCACCCCACCTTTTATCATTCAAGAAAAAAACCTAATATAAGAAAAAAAAGCAGCGGGATAGCCCAGCTGCTTACTTTGTTTCGCGATGTGCAGTTACACGTTTTTCTCTAGGACAGTATTTTTTAAGCTCAATACGGTCCGGATTATTACGCTTGTTTTTTGTTGAGATATAGTTACGCTCACCGCAATCTGTGCAAGCTAAAGTTATATTTACACGCATGTCTTTCCCTCCAAACTTCATTGCATTCATCACTATTCATACGACTTTTCTATAATATCATTTTTCTTATGGAAATGCTAGTCCGTTTTTATTTCCTTTTCAAGAAGAATAAAAAGTTTTGATACTTGAAGAACCTTCCAGAATAATAATACATCATAATTATGGAAGAAAACGTTTGTTTATGCTATAAATGAAAAGGAGCAAAAAATTGAAAGGGTGAGTATATGAGTGCATTAATTATTTTGCTGCTCATTTTGTCCATTATATTATTTATCGTATCCTTTTTCCAAAAGGATCAATCATCAAATGTAAAGAAAGAATTGGACGATCTTTCTATGAATCTATATCAAGAAACCTATCAAATGAATAAACGAATTAAAGTTTTAGAGGAAGAACTTCTTGTTGATGATCAATTGATGAAAAAAGAGCTATCAAAATCGGACAAGCCTATTGTCAATGAAATATTAAGGAACCAAGTAATTGCTTTATTTAAGCAAGGTTTAAGCGTTGAGCAAATATCCAAACAATCCGCTTTAGCTCAAGCAGAAGTAAAAAATGTGATTGCTAACTTTTTAAACCAGTAAGAAGGCGGGTGAAATACATATGGGCAAACAAATAACGAGAGCCTTCGCTGCAGGTCTTTTACTTTCAGCCATACTCATCCTTATTTTTAAACCATTTGATTCTGGTGACAAGGAAGCGGCTGTAAAAAAAGGCTATGTCCAAGTTAAAGAAACTGAATATAATCAAATGAAAAAAGAAAAAACAGAATGGGAAGAAAAGTATAAGGCCCTTTCAGCGAAGAATAAGGAAACTTCAGTAAAACCTAAGGATGATAAGTCAAAGACAAAATCCGATAAAACTGAAAAAGAACCGAAAAAAGATACAACAAAAGATAAAACAAAAGATACAGCAAAGAAAGAAACAACTAAGGAACCAATTGTTAAATATCAATTGACAATCAAAAAGGGAATGACTCCTAACCAAATAGCAGAAAAGCTAAAGGCAGCAAAAATTATTGATCATCAAGGAAATTTTGTTGAGTATTTAATTAAAAATAAATATCATGAAAAAATCCAACTTGGTGACTTTAATGTAACAAATGAAATGGATTATAAAGAAATTGCTGTTATTATTACAAAAGGTAGATAACGTAAATGAAAGAAACCACCTAGATTACTCTAGGTGGTTTCTTTTTATTAGAAAATAGTCATAGGTATTGAATATGAGTTTCTATTTTTTTATGAACCATTTGCATTGTTTAAAATTATTTCATAGTTTAATTTAAGATATTCAAAACTATTCTGATTGATCCTCTGTTATATTTGCTTGTTTTTTAGCATCGTCTATATTTTCAACTTTATTTGTTGAGCTTGATTTAGTTAATCCTTCTTTTGCACGTTTTTCTTTTAAATCAAAATATGCTTTAAAAACTTCGTCAGCAATCTCAAGATTTACGTGTGTTTTATCAGTCGTTGACCAAGGTAATACGACTGAAAGTGCAATTTCTGGATTATCATATGGTGCATAGCCTACAAACGTCAAGTTATATAACATAGGATGAACCGGTAACGGTCCGTCATAAAGTGCTTGGGCTGTTCCAGTTTTACCAGCAATTTTATATTTTTTATTTTTTATCGTTGCATATCCCGTACCATTAGGATCATTCACGACTAATTTAAAACCATCTTGTACCCTTTCAATCCATTCGGTCTTCATATCCACTTTATTCAACACTTTAGGTTGGATTTCTTGAATTACAGGGCCCATCTCATCAATTTTTTCATTTGGCTCACGAACTTCTTTTCCTATATGAGGTTGAATTCGGTAACCCCCATTGGCAATTGTAGAAACATATTGAACAAGCTGAAGTGGTGTATAAGTGTCATACTGTCCGATGGCAAAGTCCAGAACTTTCCCTGACTCTGGAGGTATTTGACCAGCACCATACCCTGTTTGTTCTCCAGGTAAATCAATACCTGTTTTAATCCCTAAACCAAATTGTGCAAAATTCATCCGAAACTTATTTATTGCATCAATTTTATCAATGCTTAACTTTCCATGCGGAATATAATTTTGCTGTCCTCCAATTTTCATCGCAGTTTTAAACATATATACGTTGGAAGATTGTTTTAGTGCAGTTAAGTCATTTATACTTCCCATCGTCTTCCATGATTTTTTAACCTTTGTTCCAGCTAAATAAACAGGTTCATCTCTAATTACTTCACCTGGATGAATTGCTCCTGTTTGATATCCAGTTAATACAGTTGCACCTTTAACAACTGAACCAGCTGAATAAGAAGTAGTCATATTTCCTAAAGCAAAATCCGCAACATCAGTAGAACCCGTATCTTTATCACGAATATATTGCTTACCTGCCATTGCTAAAACTTCACCAGAATTAGGATTCATTACTGAAACAAATGCTCGATCTATATAGGGTTGGCCAATTTTTGCCTTTGCTAATTTTTCCTTAATTATCTTTTCAACCGCTTGCTGGAATTCAATATCTATGGAGAGTACGAGATCATCTCCTCGTTTACCTTCCCTTATAACATCTGATTCTAATACATTTCCCGCCTTGTCTGTAACATTTTTCACTTTCTCTTTTCGACCCTGCAGAACATCCTCGTATTGATATTCTATGTAACTTTTTCCTACTCGATCGTTTCGACTATAATCTCTTGCTAAGTAGTAATCAACAAGTTCTTTTGGCAAGCCCTCTTTAGAACTGGAAATTTTGCCAATCACAGACCCAAGAGTTTCATTGCCGGCTTCGTCCTTATAAACATTATATCGATCCCAATCAGTAGTCGTATTGACGCCAGGTAGTGAATCAAGATTTTCACTAACAATCGCATATTCATCAGGTGAAACATTTTTGTTTTTTATTATTTGTGGAGAAAGAGGATATCCTCCAATCATCTCACGATAGATAGCTAATACTTCTAACTCTTGCTTTGAAAAGGAATTGATTTCATCATCTGTAATTCGATCAAGTGTTAGTTTATAGATCTTTGTATTATCATTTTTAAGTTTTTCTTTTTCAGCCTTTGTAACTTTTTCATCAGCCTGTTTCGGATGATTTAAGATCCAAAAATCTTTTTTATCTCTAACCGTTATTGCCTTAAAGTCTTCTTCTGTATCTTTTTTTATAATCTTTGCTAAATCCTTTGCAACTTTTAAAATATCCTCTTGCTTAATATTTTGTGGCCTAGTATATGTAATCGCATTTAACGGTTTATTACCAACTACTAATTTACCATTACGATCTAAGATTTTACCACGTGGTACAGAGGTATTTACCGTTACATTCTCTTTTCTATCAATTTCCCGTTTATAATCATCACCATAAACAATCTGAACGATTCCTAAGCGAAGAATGAGGACAGAAAATAGTATAAAGACAACAAAAAAAAGAATATTCATTCTTAAGCCGACAAACGCCTTTTTTTTCTTTTTCGTTTTCTTCAATAGACAAATCCCTCCCACTTTTCTACATCACTCTACATTGTATAGGAAAAGAGGGAGAAATTCTATAAATATCATGAAGAAATAAAAGGAAAAATGTAAAAAAATAATGAAACTTTTTCTTAACTATTCCTCAATGGTTTCTTCATTTTTAGTTGTATCCATTTATTTTTTTATTGTTTGTATTGCAGTACTGTTCTCCATTTCACCACGATTTTTCTTTAGTTCAAAATAGGCTTTAAATACTTCATCTGCTATAACAAGATTAGGTGAAAAATTCTTATCTGTAACAGACCACGGAACGACAACTGAAATGGCCACCTCAGGATTATCATAGGGTGCATAACCAGCAAACGTCAGGTTCCAAAGCATCGGATGACCTGCTTTTGGTCCGTCATATTGTGCTTGTGCTGTACCTGTTTTCCCGGCAATTTTAAATTGCTTATTTTTAATCATTCCATAACCTGTTCCTAATGGTTCATTAACGACAGAAATTAGTCCCTGCTGTACACGTTCAATCCATTCTGTTTTCATGTCTAGTTTATTTAATATCTTCGGACTAATTTCCTGTATAATTGGACCCAATTCACTCATATGCTCTCCTGGTTCACGAATTTCCTTAGCAAGATGTGGCTGAATCCGATACCCTCCATTAGCAATAGTAGAAATGTATTGTACAAGCTGGAGAGGTGTATAGGTATCATATTGTCCAATGGCAAAGTCTAATACCTTCCCTGGTACATCAGGAATGGCTCCTCCGTAACCAATCTGTTCTCCCGGCAAGTCAATTCCTGTTTTGACACCTAATCCAAATTGCGCAAAATTATGACGGAACTTTTTTAATGCTTCTACTTTATCAATATAAAGAGGTCCATTCGGGATGTAGGTTTGTTGCCCCCCTATTTTCATCGCTGTTAAAAACATATAGACATTTGACGATCTTTTTAATGCGTAAAGATCATTTATTTGACCAAATCCACTCGTATTCCATGAACTTTTTTTCTTCGTATCTTTAAAGTATAAAGGGCGATCCTCCAGATAAGTGTTAGGAGCAATTGCACCTGTTTGATATCCGGTTAACACTGTAGCAGCCTTGACAGTGGAACCCATCGAATAAGATGTGATCATATTTCCTAATGCAAAATCAACCATTTGGTTATTACCAGTCTTATCTGCCTCCAATAACTTCCCACCCAAAGCTAGTATTTCACCCGTATTAGGATTCATAACTGTCACAAAAGCCCGATCTAAATATGGTTGACTTGCGGTCTTATGTTTCATAATTTCTCGAGAAATAATTTCCTCTACTTTTTGCTGAAGCTCCATATCTACTGAAAGAACAAGATCATTCCCTCTTTTTCCTTTCCGTATGACATTTGATTCAATCACATTTCCTTGTTTATTCGTTACATTATTAATTTTTTCTTTTTGTCCTCTCAATATCTCTTCATACTGATATTCTAAATAGCTTTTACCTACACGATCATTGCGGCTATAGCCAATGGCCTCATAATAGTTTGCTAATTCACGAGGTAACCCCTCTTTAGAGGTTGTTATTTTTCCTAGTACTGATGCGAGTGGTGCATATCCATTTTCTTGTTTATAAGTATTATAACGATCCCAATCTGTCATCGTATTGACACCGGGAAGTACATCTAAATTCTCTGCAATGATAGCCATTTCTTCTTTCGTTACATTTTTATTTTTAATAATTTGTGGCGATAATGGGTAACCACTCATCATTTCTCGATATATAGCAAGTACTTCCAGCTCTTTTTCAGTGAAAGACTGGATTTCCTTTTCGGTAATTCTTTTAAGAATTAATTGATATATTTGCTTATCATATTCGTTTTTATCGAGTTTTTTCTTTTTTAACATTGCTTCATCTAAAGGTGAAATTTTTGCTTGTGCCTTTTTAGGATGTTTTAAAATCCAAAAGTCTTTTCGGTCCCTCTCCGTTATGGCTTTTATATCTTCTTCAGACTTTTTATTTATCATCCCAGCCAATTTTTTAGCAATTTCTAATATTTTTTCGGTTTCAATTGATTGTGGTCTAGTATAAGTGATGGCATTAAGAGGCTGATTCCCAACGATCAAATAGCCATTTCGATCAATAATCTGACCCCGCGGGACGGGTATCGAAATGATTACATCTTGTGTTTTCTTAATCTCATTTTTGTATGTGTCCCCATAAACAATTTGAACAATACCTAAACGAAAGATCAACAAAGAAAATAATAGAAAAACTATAAAAAAAAGGATATTCATTCTAATAGGAATATAAACTCTTTTTTTCTTACTCATTTTTTCACCACTTTCTCTTAATCCCTTTCTTATATTGTAAAAGAAAAAATGGTGAAATAGTATTAAAATTTAGAAATATCTAAATAAAAAAGATGTCACCATAAAAAATGGGACACCTTTTTTATCTAAGGCATAGATTGAAATTTTACTCTTCTTAAAAAATAAAACACACATAAGTATCCTGCACCTAAAATCATCAATAGAAATGGTATGCTTTTATCTTGATTAAAAAATGTTATAGCTCCAATAAAAGCTAGGATGGAGACAATTCTACCGAGATTTAAAAAGAGTTCTCGCACAACGATATATTCAATTCTCGCTTCTGCCGCCTTCCAGCCTTTCCCTATTACATCATATGTCATCGAAATGTATGGGACAAGAACGATCGGGTAGGCAATGGCAATAACAGCTGCATAAATCAATAATCTAACGTAACTGAAATCAAATACAATAATATAAATGGCTCCATATAAAAGAATTCCTCCTAATAGAATCGCTTTTTTTCGAAACTTATTTTTAATAAATTTCGGAACAATTGAATAGGCAATAAAGGAAATTCCTGAATTTATTAATCCAAAAGTTCCTAAAGCGAATTCGCTTCCTGTTGAAACAAAAACAAAAACGGATATGATGAAAGCGAATGTTCCATCTCGTAGGCCTTGAAAAAAATGAGCAGTGGTAATTAGTCGCCAATTCTCATCATTTTTTCTTTGACTTAAAACACGAGCTAATAAATAACTTCCATGAGCAGGACGCCTTTTAATAAAGAAGCTCAGAACTACAGCTAGAGCAAAAAGAGTGAGAGAAAGACCAAACACAATCGTATATCCAAGATTTGATACAAATCTCGAAATGATATATCCTGCTAATATTGGACCTATCATGCCTCCTCCAGAGCTCAAAGTTCCTAAAAAACCGTTGAAAAAATCTCTTGTCTCTGGCTCAGTGATTTCAAATGTTAGGACATTAAAGGCTAACCAATAAAAGCCATAACCAATTCCTAACAAACCTCCTAAAACGATTAAATATCTTGATGCATGTTCACCAAAAAGCAGCACCGAAATATAAAAAAGGGCCAGAAAAATCACACCAATTCTTAGTACGATGACTCTGTCTATTTTTTTCGCCCACCTCCCAGCAAGAATAAATGTAAGTGGTTGAAAAATAACAACTGATAAATTATAAACTGCTAAATCAATAAATTCACCTGATTGTTTCCATAAGTAAATGTTTACAAAAGTATTAGAAAGTGCCACACTGAGTGAATATATACCACCAATAAATAACAATAAAGAAAGATCTTTTGTTAATTCAACTTCACCTAACCATTTTCTAAATATCATAAAAAACTCCCCTTTTTCATCCTTTATAGCTTTTGAAAAAGGGGGGACATTATACATATTTTTGCGAAGGCACTTTTTTAACTTTATTGTTATATACAATTTCTATTGTTAATTCAGCAAGAAATGGTTGAACAATCTTTTTAGATAAAATAATAAAAAGCACCGGAAAACCGGTGCTTTAGTTATTTTATTACTTTGCAGCTGAATATAATTTAGCTACTTCATCCCAATTTACTACATTCCAAAATGCTTTAATGTAATCAGGACGGCGATTTTGATAATTTAAGTAATACGCATGTTCCCAAACATCTAAGCCTAAAATTGGTGTTTTACCTTCCATAATTGGGTTGTCTTGGTTTGGAGTGCTTGTTACTTCTAATTCACCATTATTTACAACTAACCAAGCCCAACCTGAACCAAAACGTCCTGCAGCTGCTGTTGCAAATTCTTCTTTAAATTTGTCAAGGCTGCCGAATTTTTTATTAATCGCTTCAGCCAACTCACCAGTTGGTTCTCCTCCACCATTTGGAGATAAAAGCTTCCAGAATAATGAATGGTTTGCATGTCCGCCACCATTATTACGTACAGCTGTACGTTTAGCTTCAGGAACTGCATCTAGGTTTGCGATTACTTCTTCTACTGATTTGTTAAGAAGTTCATCATTTCCTTCAAGTGCAGCGTTTAAGTTTGTAACATATGTGTTATGATGTTTTGTGTGATGAATATTCATAGTTTCCTTATCAATATGTGGCTCAAGAGCGTCATATGCATAAGGTAATTGTGGTAATTCAAATGCCATGGTAAATTCCTCCCTATGTAAAGTGATTGAATCAAATGATTCATTATTTTCAACTTAAGATTACCAAAGTTAGTAGGTGTTGGGCAAATATATTGCCTATTTTTTTAGAAAAAAATTCCCTGACATAGAAACTTCCTTAATAATTCACAATTTGAAATGACATTTAGTAAAAAAAAATCTAAAATGATAAATAGTTGTACAAATCTAGAATAGTGTATAAATGAAGGAAGTGATGTTTAATGACGATTATCCAACGATTTGTTAAAAGCTTATATTCACCAAAGGATATTGCCAAATATCGTTTTCTTGGAATCGGAAGGACGATATTATATGTATTTTTACTAATGCTACTTTCAACAATTCCCAGTCTTTATCATCTATCAAAAATGTCTATTCAAGCATTAAACGAAGGAAAGCAAATTTTTATGGACGAATTACCTCCGTTTATCATTGAAAACGGTGAATTAACATCAAATGAAAGAAAACCGATCATTATTAAAAAGGATGGCTTTGATATTATCTTTGATTCAACTGGAAAGACCACGGAAAATGATGTTAGAAATCATGGAAATGCGATTGCTTTATTAAAAGATGAATTTTTTGTTGTTAATAATCAAACAGGTCAAAATTTCTCTTATTCTACCTTTCAAGATAAGAAAATGGAAAATAAAGATATCGATAAATTTTTAACATCCATTCATGGGGTTCTATGGATTGTGCTTCCAATTATTTTTGTTTTTCTATATTTATTTACTGCTGCATTAGGATTTATAAAAGTATCTATTTTTGCTGGCATTGGGGTTTTAATCGCTCAAGCTCTTAATCGTAAACTTCAATACCGTCAAAGCTGGCGGCTTGCTGCACATAGTATTACCTTGCCAACTGTATTTTTCTTCTTAATGGATGCCATAAAAACAGTTGTTCCTGGTGGACTTTTTATCAACTGGATCGTTTGTTTCATAATGCTCTATCTAAGCATTCGTGAAATACCACAACCAAAAATGAAAGCATGACAAAAAAACTGGCTTAAATGGTGAGCATCAATATTAGCTCTAAAAAAAGCCAGTTTTTTTGTCATATTTCTTCGGGACTAGCATATATATTCTAAAAAAGGAGGCGCTAGTCTTGAAAAAAATCCTCGCATTCGTCGCAGTAATTATTGTTATTTACAGTATCTATATTGATTTAAATTTTGGTACTATTCCAGCTATCTCACATGCTTCCGAAGTAAAGGAAAATACTAAACCGTCTACTGCAAAAAAATCCTCTTCTTATAAAGAAATAATCATTAAGCCTGGAGATACTGTCCTATCCGTCGTTGAAGGAGTTAACAAAATCCCGCTTTCGGTGTCTATCGACAAAGTCATAAATGATTTCATCCAATTGAACAACGGAATAAAGCCAGAAGAAATTCAAATTGGTCAAATATATAAGATGCCTTTGTACTGAAATAAATAATCTAGCTTCAATTCCTTGTCAATAATAGCGAAATACTGATACAATACAAATGGTTATAACTAATTATAATTGTTTTTAATATAAAGGAGCGAATTACCCTTGGGTGAAATTACACATCGTTCAAAAACTCGTCCCGTTAAGGTTGGGAACCTAACGATCGGGGGCAGCAATGAACTTTTTATTCAAAGCATGACGACGACAAAAACACATGATGTGGAAGCGACAGTAGCTCAAATTAAACGTTTAGAAGAAGCTGGCTGTCAAATTGTACGCGTCGCTTGTCCAGATGAAAGAGCAGCAAACGCCATTCCGGAAATTAAAAAAAGAATTAATATCCCACTAGTGGCAGATATACATTTTGATTACCGCTTAGCCTTAAAGGCCATTGAAGGCGGAGTGGATAAAATTCGTATTAACCCAGGTAATATTGGTAAAAGGGAAAAAGTAGAAGCTGTGGTTAATGCTGCAAAAGAAAAAGGTATTCCTATTCGTATCGGTGTAAATGCTGGTAGCTTAGAAAGACATATTTTACAAAAATATGGATATCCGACAGCTGATGGTATGGTCGAAAGTGCATTACACCATATTAAAATTCTAGAAGATCTTGATTTTCACGATATTATCGTTTCAATGAAAGCTTCTGATGTTAACCTTGCAATCGAAGCATACGAAAAGGCTGCTCGTGCATTTGATTATCCTCTACATCTTGGTATTACTGAATCTGGAACATTATTTTCCGGTACTGTTAAAAGTGCTGCAGGTTTAGGAGCTATTTTAAGCAAAGGAATTGGTAATACACTTCGTATTTCACTTAGTGCCGATCCTGTTGAAGAAATAAAAGTAGCTAGAGAACTACTTAAATCTTTCGGATTAGCATCGAACGCAGCAACGTTAATTTCATGCCCAACATGTGGCAGAATTGAAATTGATTTAATTAGTATTGCTAATGAGGTTGAAGAATACATTTCAACGATTAAAGCACCTATTAAGGTTTCTGTATTAGGCTGTGCTGTAAATGGTCCTGGAGAGGCGCGTGAAGCTGATATAGGTATTGCAGGTGCACGTGGTGAAGGTCTTTTATTCCGGAAAGGCCAAATCGTCCGTAAGGTACCTGAAGAAACAATGGTTGAAGAATTAAAAAAAGAAATCGATCAAATTGCTGAAGAATATTATCAAAAACAAAAAAATGAACAAAAAGCATAAGAAAAGTGCGGAATTGATCCGCACTTTTTTTTTTTGGCTCCTACATTCAAGCGATCCATTATTTTAATTTTTCTAAATCACTAGCCTATTTAAAAAAATGGTTGAACAAAAATTCCAAGGATAAGTGAAACAACACCAATTCCGATACTCCATGCACCTAAAGCTCTTGCTCCCCTTCTTCTTGCAACAAAGCCAAGTATAGTTCCAGCTGCCCCAAGTACTATCGGTAAAAAAAATAGGGATAGAACAGATAACGCTAATGCTGACCAGCCAATGACTTTTCCACTAACATGAGCATGTTCATGATCCTTGTCTTCACTTACATCATTTTCACGATCACGATTAAACGAAACCGGTGCAGCAACTTCTGCAGCCGTTTCCTCATGATAGTCATGATTTTCCTTGTCTTCCATACGTTCCTTATGAAAACTATCTTCTAGCTTGTCATAACGTGTTTCATCATTCATAATATCCCTCACTTTCTAATAGTAAGTGCAGGAGCATTATTATTGTGTGCTATTCTTATTATTTCATGACAACAATCTTTTCCAGTACCAAATCATATTACAACGATTAAATCCTATATATGTTCACTTTTTTAATAAATATGTTACACTTTTTAATGTTACATATTCGATATTATTTGAAACTGCTAAAGGAGTTATAAAAATGATAAAAAAAAGATTTGGAATTGATATTGATGGAACCGTCACCCATCCTGATTCCTTAATTCCCTATATTAATGATAAATATCACTTAAAGTTAACTTTAGAGGATATTACTGAATATGAATTAACCAATGTTATAAATATACCACCAAAGGAATTTTACGAATGGTTTACTGAATCTGAACCAATCATTTATTCTGAGTCACCGCTCGCAATGGGAGCAAAGGAAGTTTTAACGAAATGGAAAGAGCAATTCCAATTGTTCTTTATAAGCGCAAGAAGCTCCCATTTATTAGATGTGACTGAAAAATGGTTTAATAAGAATGATTTACATTACCACCATATTGAACTGATTGGATCCCATCATAAGATAGAGACAGCAAAAAAGTATGAAGTAGATCTCTTTATGGAGGATAAGCATGATAATGCTGTAATGATTCACGAAGAGCTTGGCATTCCAGTAATTTTATTTGATACACCTTATAATAGAGACTCTATTCCTGATGGTGTCATAAGAGTGAAGAACTGGTATGAGGCAGAAAAATGGGTAGAATCTTGGATTAAGAATCAACAGTAAAAAAGTCAAAAAAATCATAAGGTTTATTCCTTATGATTTTTTATCCATTTATTTTTATACATTCAGGACATTTACCGTATATCTCGAACTTATGTCCTGAAACATTATAACCGACTAAATCCTCATCTAATACTGCCATTGGACATGTTTGAATTTCTTTTGTTTTTCCACAGTCAAGACATATAAAATGATGATGATGTTCTCTTGTTGCACAACTAAACCTAAAATTTTTCTCACCAGACAATTCAGTTGCTTCTAGAATTCCAAGATCCACGAATAAGGATAAATTACGGTAAATTGTATCAAAGCTTAATCCCGGATAATCGTCCTTCATATATTCAAGAACATCTTTTGCCGTTAAATACCTATTATTTGAAGCAAATAACTCAAGCATTTGCTCTCTTTTACCTGTATGTTTAAATCCCTTATCTTTTAGTTTTTGTATTGCACTTGTCACTTGCATGGTTTACACCTCTTTTAAAGATGCTATTCATTTAAGAATGATTTCGATTTATTCTTCTTCCTTAAGTATACATGAGAAAATATAATATGTAAATTTATCAACTTGATTCTTACCACTATGGAGGCAACTATGTGGATTTTTGATAAAAAATACATTTCTATGAACATTTATAATGTCCCCTTCATATGTATCAATGAGGGGTGATGTACAGATGAAATTACTACAAAATGTAATTAATTACAAAATCAACATGATTACAGGTGATGAATTATTAAAATACGCCAAACAATTTAATGTTCAATTATCAAAGAGTAATGCACATAAAATCGCTGCCTATTTACGTGGAAAACAAGTTAATATTTTTGATGATGCAGAACGAACAAAACTTATTAAAGCAGTAGCAAAAATAACTGGACCTGAAACAGCAAAAGAAATTAATCGTATTTTTATCCAATTCACAAAATAAAAAACATTGAGGGAATTATCCCCTCAATGTTTTTTTATTATTCATTTACTATATCAGTCAGTAAATTTTCATTGAATTGCTTATTTCTTAGCATTGCAATTTCTTGCTTATATGGTGCTTTTTTATTATTTTTATCTTCACCAACAAATGGAGTTTCTAAAATTTTAGGAATATCCGCTAACTGAGGGTGATGAACAATATAATTTAATGCATCAAATCCAATATGTCCAAATCCGATATTTTCATGTCGATCTTTTCTGGATCCTGTTACATTTTTACTATCATTGATGTGTAGAACTTTAATGCGTTCAAGCCCAATTAAACGATCGAACTCATCTAATACCTCATCAAAATTATTAATTATATCATAACCCGCATCATGTGTATGACATGTATCAAAACAAATTGATAGCTTATCATTATGATGTACCCCATCTATAATTTTAGCTAATTCTTCAAAGGATCGTCCACATTCAGAACCTTTTCCTGCCATCGTTTCCAAAGCGATTTGAACACTTTGATCAGTTGTAAGAACTTCATTTAAACCTTTGATTATCTGCTCAATTCCCTTATCTGCTCCTTCCCCTACATGTGCGCCTGGGTGAAGAACAATTTGTTTTGCTCCGATCGCTTCTGTTCTTTCAATTTCTGTTCCTAAAAAATTCACCCCAAGTTCAAACGTTGCTGGGTTTACCGTATTACCGATATTAATAATATAAGGTGCATGAACAATGATCTCCTCAATACCATTTTCTTTCATATGAGCAAGTCCTGCTTCAATATTTAGATCTTCTATCTTTTTTCTTCTCGTATTTTGTGGGGCTCCTGTATAGATCATGAACGTATTTGCACCATATGAAACAGCCTCTTCACTTGCCCCAAGCAACATTTTCTTTCCACTCATTGATACATGTGATCCTAGTTTTAGCATTTCTCCTCACTCCATATCATTGACTTATTTTATTTACGTTTTTGTAGTTTTCTTTCTCTCTTTTTCATTTTTTCAACCTGTTGATTAATTTTCTTTTTGTACCCAGGCTTTACTTTTCTTGGTTTTTTCATCATATTTCTTGCTTTTTCTTCTATTTCATCTACCTGTTTTTTTCGGTTTTTTCTTTTATTACGTTCAGCGATTGAAACCCACTCGCCTTTTTGTAAATCTTTATAGCTAAAAACAATCCCCATTTTTTCTAACTTATTTAAAGCATCTTCATCTGAAGGCTGATAGATAGTAGTAGCAATTCCGGAATAGCCAGCTCTTGCAGTCCTTCCAGCACGATGAATATAAAAATCTAAATCCTGAGGTAATTCAAAATTAATAACATGACTTACCCCTTCTATATCAATTCCACGGGCCGCTAAATCCGTCGCAACAATATACTGAAATTCAAGATTTCGAATTTGCTTCATCATTTTTGTTCTTTCACGAGGAGATAAATCTCCATGAATTCTTCCAACTTTTAAGCCTTTTTCAAGAAGATTATCTGCTACCTCGTCAGCCATTGATTTTGTATTTGTAAAGACAATCGCTAAATATGGATTATATGAAATTAACATATCAAACAATAAGTCAATTTTCTCTCTACTACGTAAAGGTACTAGATTGTGCTCAATATTTTGTGCAGAAATATGTGTAGGCTGGACATGTTCATATTTCGGATTCTCCATATATTTCTTTAAAAATGGTTTTAATTTTTCAGGGATTGTAGCTGAAAAAACAAGCATTTGTAAATTTTGAGGCATTTTCCCAGCAATTTGATCCACCTCATACAAAAATCCCATATCTAACATGATATCTGCTTCATCGACAACAAGAATTCTTGATGTATGAAGCAATAAAGCCTGTTCTTTCATTAAATCATGAATACGTCCAGGTGTTCCCACAACAATTTGAGGTTGTTTTTTTAATTTTTCTATCGTTCGTTGTTTGTCTGTTCCACCAATAAAACATTTACTCATGATGGTTTGTTCCGTTTGATACTTAGTTATTTTGACGATTTCTTGATAAATCTGATTGGCTAATTCACGTGTGGGTGCGGTGATAACAGCTTGTACCTCTTGTAATTCAGGATCAACCATTTCAAGGATAGGTAATAAATAGGCATGGGTTTTTCCTGTTCCTGTTTGAGACTGTCCTACCGCACTTTCCCCTCTAAGGATAGTAGGAATCATTTTTTGTTGTATTTCTGTAGGCTCATAAAAACCAAGATTATTTATCGCCTCTTCAATATATGTCTTAAACTTAAATGTTGAAAATTTATTTTGTTTCACAATGACACTCCTTTTTGTAAGGACATTTACCGATCAATTTATGATTTTTAGTCCATTTTGTTATTATAATCGACAATAGTTAAAACTTCCACTCCTACAAAAAGTTAACCCTTAAAATTAGGTAATTAATATAAATTTATCATATGAATGGATAACAGACATCAAAGGAAGACGTTTTTTTCATATTTGCATATTGTAATATAGAAGGATAATGAGTAGAAAGGAGGAAAAAAATGCCACCTAGAGGATTTCCCCCAATGAATGGACCGATGCAAGGATTTCCAAGTCCTTTTAGATCTATGCCGCGGACTCCAATGATCCCCCAAGGTAGAATGTTTCAAGCACCAATGCAAGCCATGGGAAGACCTTCCCTCTTTGGAGGTGCACCACCATCAATAGGGAGTACTGGGAGTAGAGCTGGTGGTGGTCTAATTTCAAGATTATTCCAACGTGCTGGGACAGGGCAAGCTGGCAATGTGGCCAATGCAGCTGCTGGGTTTCAACGTGCAACTGGTGGAGGTGGATCTTTACTTGGAAACTTAGGCAATATTGCTAATCCAGGAAAAATTGGTTCATTTTTAAATAATACACAAAATGTGATTAGAACGGCTCAACAAATTGGGCCTATGGTACAACAATACGGTCCGTTAGTTAAAAATCTTCCTGCGATGTGGAGAATGTACAAAGGTTTAAAAAGCGTAGGTTCAGATGATGATTCAGACGAAAATGTAGACACTGAAAATCAAGAAGTTGAAGTGGAAAGTGAAAGTAATAATAAAAGCGAAAATAATCAATCAAAAAAAGGTAATACCTCCAAAAAAACATCTTCCAAAAATTCAAAGATGACTAAGAAGACAGATGATATTGATCTCGAAATAGAATCCGAATCCACCGAAACAAATAAAAAAGGTCAATCAGTCCCTAAACTTTATATTTAAATTTTATGTATGAATTCCGTTAGGTGAGTATGTTACTACCTAACGTTTTTCTTTTCTTTGTAAAATATAAGGATTTTTTATATAATAGGAATGATGCAATGCTTAAAGGAAAAACCTTTAGTTGGGAGGATGAACTATGGAGGTATTAAAAATCTCTCCACGTGGTTATTGCTATGGTGTTGTTGATGCTATGGTAATCGCGCGTAATGCCGCTTTAGATAAAACATTACCACGCCCAATCTATATACTGGGTATGATTGTTCATAATAAACATGTTACTGATGCGTTTGCTGAAGAAGGGATTATTACTCTTGACGGAACAAATCGTAGAGAAATCCTTGAAAAGGTGGACAAAGGTACTGTAATTTTCACTGCCCACGGAGTTTCACCCGAGGTTAGAGAATTAGCAAAAAATAAAGGACTTGTTACTATTGATGCTACTTGTCCAGATGTAACGAAGACACATGATCTGATTCGTGAAAAAAAAGCTGAAGGTTTTGATGTTATATATATCGGAAAAAAAGGACATCCCGAACCTGAGGGAGCGTTTGGTGTAGCTCCTGACATTGTACATCTAGTTGAAACGATTGAGGATGTAGAACAATTAGACGTAGCAAATAAAAAAGTTATTGTCACAAATCAAACAACAATGAGTCAATGGGATGTTATGGATATTATGGACAAAGTGAAAGAAAAGTATCCGTATGTAGAGCAACACAAAGAAATCTGCCTTGCTACTCAAGTTAGACAAGAAGCGGTGGCTCAACAAGCTGGAGAAGCGGATGTACTTATTGTTGTTGGTGATCCTAAAAGTAATAACTCGAATCGTCTTGCGCAAGTATCAGAACAAATTGCACATACTAAAGCCTATCGGATTGCCGATATCTCTGAAATTGAAATTGACTGGATTAAAGATGCAAAAAAAGTTGCAGTAACAGCTGGAGCCTCAACTCCAACACCAATTGTTCGGGAAGTTATTACTTTTCTTGATCAATTTGATCCAGAAAACGAAGAAACTTGGAAACACGAAAAACAAGTTCCACTTCATAAAATTCTACCGAAAGTAAAAAAATTAGCTACAAAAAAATAAAATCCCTTCGGGGATTTTATTTTTTTTGTATAAACTATCATAGATTAATAAAGACTCTAAATAATAGTAAAAGGATCAGTATGGATCTTTGAAGCAATAAACTTCACATCGAACCCTTTTTCCATACTCATTTTAGAAAGTTGTTCGGCAACGCCTGTTTTCATTACCTTTTCGACATTATGACCCGGATCAACAATATTTAGTCCAATATTCATCGCATCATGAGCATTATGGTAGTAAAAGTCACCTGTAACAAAAACATCGGCTCCTTTAAACTTTGCTTTAGAAAAATACTTATTACCATCCCCGCCTAAAACTGCAACTTTCTTAATGCGATCTTGTAAGTCGCCAACCACCCTTACGAAATTGACATCTAATGATTGCTTCACATGTTCTGCAAATTCCTTGAGCGTCATTTCTTCTTGTAATTGACCTACCCGTCCTAACCCTAACATCTCGCCTTGGTTTTCAAGTGGATAAACATCAAATGCGACCTCCTCATATGGATGGGATTGCAGCATAGCATTTATCACTTTTTTTTCTAATTTAGCAGGAAAAATGGTTTCTATACGTACTTCTTTTACCTCTTCAAGTGTTCCTGCTTTACCAATGTACGGTGTGGTCTGCTCATCAGGTAAAAATCTCCCTGTCCCTTGAGCACTAAATGTACAATGGCTATAATGACCAATAGCTCCAGCTCCAGCAGTACCAAGCGCATTCCTAACTGCCTCTTCATGATCAATCGGTACATAGACAACTAATTTTTTCAATTTTTCTTCATATGTAGGATCTAATATTTCAGTATGCTGTATACCAAGGGCCTTTGCTAATAAATCATTTACTCCACCCTTAGCCACATCTAAATTTGTATGGGCAGCATAAACAGCAATATCATGTTTAATAAGTTTTTCAATAATTTTACCTTGTGACTGCTCTGTTAAAACATTTTTTAATGGTCGAAAGATGATTGGATGATGTGCAATAATCAATTGAACATTATTTTGAATGGCTTCATCAACTACCTCTTCCAATACATCTAGAGCAATCATAACAGTTTGAACTGGCTTATTTAAACGCCCAATTTGAAGGCCAATAGGATCACCTTCCATCGCATACTTTTTAGGAGAAAACTGTTCAAATAGCTGTATAATTTCATGCCCGTTTACTTTCTTCATGTTAATACCTCCTCAACCAAAGATATATTTTTTTCAATAGCTAGTTTTCTTTCAATTATTTTTTCTTGATTTTCTGCAAGATTCATTCGATCCAAAATTATTCTCCATTGCTTTAATTCATCCGACCATTTTTTAATAAAGACATCGCTTTTTTCCTTAATCAGAAACGGTCCTAATAATAATTCTGCATCCGTTAAATGTCTTACCTGCGAACGTTCATTATTTTCAGCAACAATAATTTCATAAATTTTTTCATCTTCCTCTAAAATTTCCTCTGCAATGATTACCCAATTATTTTGTACGCACCAATTTCGAATATGATTAGCTCCAATATTTGGTTGAAGAATTAATCTCTTTACACCTAACAAACGGTCCTTTCCATTTTCCAGTATAGATGCAATTAATGGTCCACCCATTCCAGCAATCGTAATACAATCCACCTCATTAGGTTGGAGGACCCCTAAACCATCACCTTTACGGACAGAGATCTTACTTTCATACCCACATTCCATGACCTGTTGTTTTGCTGTTTGGTATGGCCCCTCTACTACTTCACCCGCAATTGCGCATTGTGCTAGACCCTTTTTAATCGCATAGCACGGTAAATACGCATGATCTGAACCAATATCTGCAAAAGTTGAATTTTTTAATAAATATTGACTAACCATTTCTAAACGTTTTGAAAGTTTTTCACTATTCATGTTTTCACCACTTTATTTTAAACTAGGACCTAACATCCACATAAACCTATTCTATACAAAAAAGAGCTCCTTGCAAAATGCAAAGAACCCCTTTGGCTTAATATCTGCTTATTTTAATTTCATTAGCCAATCTGCCATAGCATCAATATTTTCAGCCTTAACTAATCCACCAGGCATACCGCCAGTTGTCCCATTTTTCAGAACATCTTTTAGCTTATCCTTGCCTAGCTTTTCACCCATACCATGTAAATTTGGACCTGTAGCACCTTCAAGGTTATTCCCATGGCAACTAATACATGTTGATTTGGCAAAGGCTTCTGGTTCAAATTTTGTTGCTACTTCTTCTCCCCCACCTTCTTTTTCTTTTGCTATCTCTTTAGCATCTCCTAAACCTTTTACAGATAGAAAGAAAACAAGTGCGATTCCTAATAGCCCTATTAAAAGATAAGGAATTAAAGGATTTCGTTTCATAATATACCTCCTTATGTAAGAAACGTAAAAAATGAATACATTATACAAACAACTTTATTTTACTCGAAAAACTTTGGAAGGGAAAGGGTTAACCGCAAAGATTCAACATTTTTTCGGAATTTAGACAAAAACTCCATCTTAATGATGAAGTTTTTCACTTTTTCTGTTTTTAGTTTGTTCAATTATCAACTTTTCATAAGGAACTTTTTTTCACTTTGTTTAAGATTATCGCGCTTATTCAAAAATTATTTAATAAAATCCTTTTTATTGACAACCAATTTCCCTTGCAATGACCATCCTTTGTACCTCAGAGGTCCCTTCTCCAATTTCAAGTAACTTCGCATCTCTCATAAATCTTTCAACATGATAGTCTTTCATATAACCATTTCCACCATGTATTTGAACGGCTTGATTTGTAATTTCCATGCAAACCTCTGAGGCATATAATTTACACATAGCTGCTTCCTTAGAAAATGGTTTCCCTTGATCCTTTAACCAAGCAGCTTTATATACCATGTTTCTAGCAAGTTCAATTTTCATCGCCATATCTGCGATTTTAAATTGGGTAACTTGGAACTGGGATAGTGATCGACCAAATTGTTTTCTTTCTTTTACGTATTGTAATGACTTCTCATATGCTGCTTGTGCGATACCTACTGCCATTGCTCCAATTCCAATTCTTCCACCATCCAATGTAACTAGAAACTGTTTAAAACCCTGACCTTTTTCTCCTAATAAATTTTCCTGTGGAACCCTTACATCTTCTAAGACTAATTCGGTTGTATTCGACGCATGAAGTCCCATTTTTTCATAATTGTTAATAATAGAAAATCCTGCGGCATCTGTTGGCACAATAATTGAACTAATTTCTTTCTTAAACTTATCCATTCCTGTAATGGCTGTTAAAGCTACATGTTTGGCATAACTTGCATTTGTTATAAAGCATTTATTCCCATTAATAATAAAATCATTTTCATCCTCAATAGCAGTAGTCTTTGTACCCCCTGCATCAGAACCTGCACTTGGCTCAGTTAAACCAAATGCTCCTAATGATTCCCCGGTACAAATTGGCACTAAATATTTCTGTTTTTGCTCCTCCGTACCAAATAAATTAATTGGTGCCCCTCCAAGTGAAATATGTGCAGAATATGTAATTCCAGTTGAACCACATGCTCGACTTAATTCTTCCACTACAATTGCGAAACTTATCGTATCTGCACCTGCACCACCGTATTCCTCTGGAAATGGAAGTCCCATCATTCCTAGTTTTGCTAGTTTATTTATAATATCCATAGGAAATTCTTTATTAATATCTCTTTCTAATGCCCCTTTTTCCACTTCTTCTGTAGCAAATTCCTTTATTGTTTGCCGAATCATTTCCTGTTCTGCAGTAAGATGAAAATTCATTCTATATCCCCCTTTGCTATTGTAGCCGCTTACATTTATTATTATAATGTAAGTAGAATTATTTTCACAACTTTTAAAAGTTTTGAAAAATTCATTTACTATACTAGGATATAGATTGATAACGTAATTATTCCTACTACTCCGGAAACAGTAAAAAATAATAATTTTAATTTCCAACCTGTTACTACCCATAAAATACAATTTAAAAAAAGTGTAATTAATAAAGCAATAGAATAGTGATTAAAAAACTGATCGGTTAGTTGAACGGATAATAATAGCAATAAAATAGCAGAACTAATATAAAAAATATAGTACCAGGTTTCTTTTTTAGAATAATAAATTCCTAAGATTAGTAATAAAACGACAAAACTTGTCAAAATCATCATTTGCAAAACAAAAGCTAATTCAGTAAAATAAATGACAAATAATGAAATAAGCAATAAAGCACTAATTAAAATTAGAAATAATGATAACCTATTGACTAATTTATTACTTTTCATCCTATCATTATGATTATTTTCAAACTCACCCTCACTATAAAGGGCAAGTAAATAATCACAATAATGATCAGGCAGCATTTTATGTTCTTTCCAATAAATAATTTCTTTAATAATTACTTCTTTACGTGAAGAATTCATATGCAACACATCCTAAATACTCTTTCGAGATAAGAGGTAAAAAATCCTTTTTTTCGACTTAATTTCGGTAAAACAAAAATAGGACTGTCTAAAAGTAAAAGGGGAAGACCCACAATCCAATACTTAGAACGAACAAATTATTCGTTCTAAATACAGGATTTAAGTGTCGTCCCACCTTCAATAGACAGCCCCATATTCAATCTTATTCCAAGAAGTCTTTTAAACGTTTGCTTCTAGAAGGATGGCGAAGCTTTCGAAGTGCTTTCGCTTCAATTTGACGAATACGTTCACGGGTAACGCCAAATACTTTTCCAACTTCTTCTAGTGTTCTTGTACGCCCATCGTCTAATCCAAAACGTAGACGAAGTACGTTTTCTTCACGATCTGTTAATGTGTCAAGTACATCTTCTAGTTGCTCTTTTAATAATTCGTAAGCAGCATGTTCTGAAGGTGATGTAGCGTCTTGATCTTCGATAAAATCGCCAAGATGTGAATCATCCTCTTCACCTATTGGTGTCTCTAAAGAAACTGGTTCTTGAGCAATTTTTAAAATTTCACGAACCTTTTCTGGAGTTAAATCCATTTCTTCAGCAATCTCTTCTGGAGATGGTTCTCGCCCTAAGTCTTGAAGAAGCTGTCTTTGAACACGAATTAATTTGTTAATGGTTTCTACCATATGAACAGGAATACGTATTGTACGAGCTTGATCGGCAATAGCACGAGTGATCGCTTGACGAATCCACCATGTAGCATAGGTACTGAATTTAAAGCCTTTATCATAGTCGAACTTTTCAACTGCTTTAATGAGGCCCATATTACCTTCTTGAATTAAATCTAGAAACAACATGCCACGGCCCACATAACGCTTTGCAATACTTACAACCAAGCGTAGGTTGGCTTCAGCAAGTCTTCTTTTTGCCTCTTCATCACCTTGCTCGATACGTTTAGCTAATGATATTTCCTCTTCAGCAGATAGTAAGTCTACTCGACCAATTTCCTTTAAGTACATTCTCACTGGATCATTTATTTTTACACCTGGAGGAACGCTTAAATCATTAAGGTCAAACTCTTCATCATCTTTCTCTAATTCATGTAAATTAGGAGCATCTTCATCTTCATCGTCATCATTTTCCTCTGAGATTTCAATACCTTGTTCACCTAAGTATTCATAAAATTCATCCATTTGTTCAGAGTCTAATTCAAAATGACCTAATTTACTTGAAATCACTTCATATGTTAATACTCCTCTTTTTTTACCACGCTCAACTAGTTGTTCTTTAGCTTGATCAAGAGTTAATTCGGATTCAATTTCTTTGGAACGAGCTGATTTTTCAGCCATCTGTCCCCCTCCTTCCAAGTATTTCATGCAATTTGCAGAATATTTATAAAGACTTACGCAGTACAATAATTTCTTTAGCCAAGTCAATCGCTTTTACAAAGTCATTTTCTTGTTCTGCTTTTTTTTGCAAGTTTTCTTTTTCCTTTATTTTTAACATCTTTTGATGTTTCAACACCTGATTCACATAATCCTCGATTTCACGATCTGCAACTTCACTGTTTAATGGCATCATTTCAAGTTCAGTTACGATTCTTCGTAAATTTTCATCTGGTAAATATAATAAGAATTTACTTGTGTCGGCTTCATTTCCCTCTTCATAAAATCCAAGGAGATAAGTAAGTATTGCTTGGTGTTCATCATAATAAAGAATAATTCCATTTAATAAATCTTTTATTTTAAAGGCTAAATCAACACTTTGTAGCATATGAGCAAGTAAACGTCTTTCTGCAGTTTGATTTGCCGGTAATAAACGGGACTTCTGTTGTAAAAACAATCTGTTTTGATTGTTTTCTCGTTGTTTGAAATGACCATTTTTCTTCTTAGCATAATACATTTGCTGTTGTTGTTGTTTCAGAGCATCTAATGAAATAGAAAATTCATCCGCTAATTGGCGTAAATAATGATCTCTTTCAACAGCTTTATCAAGATTTGTTATTTCCTCTATAATCTTTTCGATATATCTTAACTTTTCTCCTTCATTTTGAAGCTTTTTCCCTAAGCGATGATATTCCATCTTAAAAGCCATAAATGTAAGACTACCAGCAATAATTTCTTGACGAAATTTTTCACTACCATATTTTTTTATATACTCATCCGGATCAAATCCTTCAGGCATTCTTGCTATTCGAATTTGACAGTGATGATCTGTTAATATATTGGCAGCACGATATGCGGCTTCAGTTCCCGCAAAATCTGAATCATAACAGATAATAATTGTATCTGTCATTCGTCTTATTAGCTGTACATGCTGCTCAGTTAACGATGTTCCCATCGTCGCGATACCATTATAAAGTTCTGCCTTATCAGCAGATATTACATCAGCAAATCCTTCGAATAATATGGCTTGTTGCTGTTTTTTTATAAAGCTTTTTGCCCGAAAAAAATTATAAAGAACATTACTTTTATTAAACAATTCAGTTTCTGGACTATTTAAATATTTCGGCTGATCCTCTTTTTCAATCGATCTTCCTGCAAAAGCAATGGTTTCGCCTTTGCTATTTTGGATAGGAAACATGATTCTGTTTCGGAATCGGTCAAAGTAGGAGTCACTGTTTTCTTTTTGTATGATTAGTCCTGCCTTTTCCATAAGGCTTAATGAAAAACCACGTTTTTGCAAAAGTTTTACAACAAAGTCCCAACTAGGTAAGGAATACCCTATTTGAAATTTTTCAATACTATCTAATGTAAATCCTCGATCAACGAGATATTCTAGCGCATTTTGCCCTTCTTTTGTATTAACTAATAAATGATGATAAAACTTTTGAAGAAGTTCATGCGCTTCAAGCATTTGTTTTTTTTCACTATTTACTTTTGAATCTGAGCGATTTTGTTCAGATCCTATTTCTAAATCTAATGGTATTTTCCCTTTCTCAGCTAGCTTAATGATGGCTTCCTGGAAGCTTAATCCATCAATATCCATCAAAAAAGAAATTGCATTTCCACCAGCTTTACAACCAAAACAATGATATATTTGCTTATCAGGTGATACCGAGAAGGAAGGTGTATTTTCACCATGGAAGGGACATAAACCAAAATAATTACGTCCTTGTTTCTTTAAATGAACATATTCGCCAATAATATCTACTATATCTATTGATTGACGAATTTCATTAATTTTATCCTCAGGAATAATTCCAACCATGAAAACATCCCCAATTGAAATTTTTCTCTCTATTATGTTTGATTTGTATAGATTATACAGTTATAACTTTACTTTACATTTTTCGACAAAATCTCCTCAAGCGTATACAAAAATGATTGCCTATCACTTTTAGTAAATGCTTTTGGGCCTTTCTCATATTTCCCTTGTCGCCTAGCTTTAGCAGCTAAATAACGAAAATCAAGAGCAGTAGCAATTGACTCTTCTACATATTCTTTACCTCTTGGAGAAATTGCCCTCACTTTCTTCGGGAGTACCAGGCTTGCAAGCCCTATATCCTGAGTAATGACAATATCATTTTCCTTTACATGATTCATTATAAATAAATCAGCTGATTCTTTATAAGGATCAACATAAATCCAAGTAGCATCACTATTTTTTGTTTGATGTGCATAAGAGGCAATAAAATAATAGAGCATTTTATACTTCTTAGCAAGAAAAATGATTTCCGATTTAACTGGACATGCATCTGCATCAACAAATATGATGGATTCATTTCTTTCTGTATTAGTAATAATTCTACATCACTCCACAGAATCCTTCTTTCTTTTCCATACTATGAGTATATTTTTTTGCTTTTGTCGAATTTTTCTAAGCCTTGACTCTTGACATATCTCAATAGTTAGTTTATTCCTTAATCCGTGACTCTAAACCTATTTTAAATACATTTTTATCACAATTTTTTATTATAGTATATTTCTCTGATTTTGACCATATATTTTTATTTAAAATATTTTTATTCTTTACCCATTCTTGACAATAAAAATAGTAAAGGGATCTGTCCCCACATTCCTGTATCTGAAATAAGAAATCGTTCATTCTAGATACAGTATATATATTCTCTGGAGTCAGACCCTTTATAGAATCTTGTGTCTAATGATTTCTATTCATAATTATATTTGCTGTTTCTTCAACTGCCTTATTTGTTACATCAATTACTTTACATCCCATTTTTGAAACAATCGCGTCAAAATACTCTAATTCCTTTTTTATTCGATTAATATTTGCATAGCTTGCTTCATCATTTAAACCTAAAGCTTGTAGCCTTTCCTTACGAATAAAATTAAGTTTTTCAGGGCTGATCCTTAATCCAAAACATTTATTAGGTGATACCTGAAATAGTTCTTCAGGAGGGTCTACCTCTGGTACAAGGGGGACATTGGCCACTTTAAATCGCTTATGTGCTAGATATTGAGATAAAGGAGTTTTTGATGTTCTGGAAACACCCACTAAAACGATATCTGCTCGCAGAATTCCTTTAGGATCTCGTCCATCATCATATTTAACAGCAAATTCTATTGCTTCAACCTTCTTAAAATAATCATCATCCAATTTTCGAACTAATCCTGGTTCACATAATGGTTCTTTATGATATAGCTCTTGAAATTTATCCATTAAAGGACCAATAATATCTACCGCATTGACATGTTGTTCATTTGTTCGTTTTTTTATATAATCCCGCATAGCAGGCTTCACCAAAGTGTGAACAATCACACCATGATTAAGCTTAGCTAAGGAGACAACCTCATCAATATGCTGGTAATCCTCAACATATGGAAAACGTTTGATTTCTGCATCTTTTCCATTAAATTGACTAATCGCTGCTTTAGTAACCAATTCAGCTGTTTCACCAACCGAGTCTGAAACGACATAAATAATCGGTCGCGTCATTTTAAGATCACCATCCTGTCATTTCTTGATATTAATATAAATTTTCGTCAGCAAGTGATACAAAGGCTTTTGTTATATTTGTTTTAGTTATCCGTCCAATTACCTCAAAGCCGTTTCCCTCGGATGATTCCTTAACCACGGGAACTGAATCAATTTGCTTCTCAATTAATTTTTTTGCAACATCAATTAATAAGTCATCTTTTTTACACACCGTAATATTCGGCATTCTTGTCATAATAATATTCACTGGAAGTGAAGAGAGTTCTTGCTTACCGATACTCGCACGTAATAAGTCCTTTCGCGAAAGGACTCCAACTAATAACAGCTTATCATCTACGACAAATAACGTACCTACATCTTCAAGAAAAACTGTTACAATTGCATCGTAAACTGATATATTTTCATTTACAACTACAGGAATTGATTGATAGTCTTTGACGACTATTTTTTTTAAACTGTCTGTTAAAAGCTGTGTACTTGATTTTCCAGTGTAAAAGTAGCCAACCCTAGGCCGCGCATCCAAATATCCAGCCATTGTTAAAATAGCTAAATCTGGGCGAAGTGTTGCTCTTGTTAGATTTAATTTTTCTGCTATATGTTCACCGGTTATAGGCCCATTATCTTTTACGATTTGTAATATGGTTTCCTGTCGATTATTCAGTTCTATTTTCCACACCACCTAACCAGTATAAAATCTAAATAATGTTATACTCATACACAAATATTATATACTATTTACTTATATTGAAAAGAAATTTGTTAAATATAAAAAGCTGTTTTCGTATAATAGGTTACTTTTGTAAATACCCTCCAACGTTCTTGTATATGTTCAACTTATTTTTATATGTAAAAACATTATCTTTTTAGCAGCAATATTTGAGAAAAGATCCATATAAAAAAACTCCATAAAAATGTGGAGTTCCTATCATACTATGAGGGCAAACTTACATTACAGCATTTGGCGAAATTTTTCGATTTGCTCTAAAAATTTTTTTGATTTTAAATGCAAACCGGAATACTCATCATAATACATAGATATAATCAAACGTAGTTCCTTTTTTGTTTCTTCTTTAACTGACACTGATCCTAGTCTGTTTAGATCAATAAAATAAAAGAGTCGTAGTAACTTAATAGCTATTGGTGAGGTAGGGATATGATAAGGGTCTTTCTCATAGCATCGATGGCAAAGAAGACCATTTTCCCGAATAGAAAAGGCAAACTTCCCATCTTTATTCCCACACACAGCACATTGATTCATGCAAGGATACAATCCAAGTACATTTAACATTTTCATTTCAAAAATATTCGTTATGATTTCTAAATCAACATCTTCATTTATATAATTTAATGTTTGGTATAAAAGTTCAAAAAGAAAAGGATTTGCCCTTTTCTCTTCAACCGCTTTATCTAATAAATCAATAATATACGAAGCATATCCTGTTTTAAAAATATCTTCACGAATAGATCGAAGAGAAGAAATAATTTCTCCCTGCTGCAGTGTACCTAGTCCTGAACCTAATGAGACTAAAAAGTTCCCATATGTAAATAGTTGAGAGATAGAGGAAAGACGGCTATTCGGCTTTTTAGCGCCTCTAGCCATCACTCCTATTTTCCCAAACTCTCGTGTAAATATTGTAACAATTTTATTTGATTCACCATAATCAATTGATCTAATAACGATGCCTTCACATTTTTGAAACATAAAATCCACCTTCCAAAGCAAGTCTCACAAGCTTCCCAGGTGACGCACGATCATTGCAACTTATGAAATGGGGAAATCAATTTCATTAAATTCATGATCTGTATTTAATGGTTCATCCTGACGATCTTTTTCAAGCTCTTTAAATAGCAAATACGTATCAATACTTCCAGTTTCCGCAAAGACTTTCCAGGTAAATTCTATCATAACATTAACCCCGCCTTTCATGTTGTGAAAAACTCATGAAATCATTAGTAAAGCCTTTAATACTAGGTTTACCAAGACTCCTTGGAACATGTGACGTAAATATTGCTAATCAAAAGGATGCATAGAAATCAATTTTTCATTTTTAAAAACTTGCTAATTAATATTCATCTTCTCTAAAGCCAAAATCTCGCAACTGTGTAATTTTATTTCTCCAATCTTTTTGAACTTTCACCCATAGCTCTAAATAAACTTTAGATCCAAGTAAGTTCTCAATATCTATCCTTGCTCTTTTTCCTACTTCTTTCAACATACTACCTTGTTTTCCGATAATGATCCCCTTTTGAGAGGAACGTTCAACGATGATCGCTGCCATTACATGTATTGTTTCACTTTCCGGCTTTTTCTGCATCTTTTCGATAATTACAGCAATCGAATGCGGAACTTCTTCTCTTGTTAGATGCAATACTTTTTCTCTAATTAACTCTGAAACGATAAAACGTTCAGGGTGGTCTGTAATTTGATCTGCAGGGTAATACTGAGGCCCTTCAGGCAAGTATTCTTTTATTTGCTCAAGCAATCTTTCAGTATTCTGTCCCTCTAGAGCAGATATTGGAATAATTTCAGCAAAATCATATAATTCCTTATATTTTTCAATTATTTTAAGCAAGTCGTCTGGGTGCACTTGATCGATTTTATTTATAACAAGGAAGACAGGTGTACGGACTGTTTTTAATTTTTCGATGATAAATTCATCACCTTTTCCATATCCTTCTACCGCATTGATCATAAACAAAATCAGGTCCACTTCTTTGAGTGTATTTGTTGCAACCCTCATCATAAAATCGCCTAATTTATGTTTTGGCTTATGAATTCCTGGTGTATCAATAAGTATTATTTGTGAATCGTTTGTCGTAAGTACTCCTTGAACTTTATTTCTTGTTGTCTGTGGTTTGTCACTCATAATTGCAATTTTTTGGCCGATCACTCGATTAATATAAGTGGATTTCCCAACATTTGGTCGACCTATGATAGATACAAACCCTGATTTAAATGATTGCTGTTCTGTACTTTTATTTTGCATGTAAATCCTCCGGAGAAAATGCGCCTGGCAATAATTGCTCAACAGTTAATTCTTGAATATCACCTTTTAAATTTGTCAAAATCACTTTCATATCTTTAGGGCAAAGTTCAGAGATCACTTGTCGACATGCTCCGCATGGTGGTACAGGTCTTTCCGTATCAGCTGTTACAACAAGAGCAGTGTACTTTGTATCGCCATCAGAATATGCTTTATACAGAGCTGTACGCTCCGCACAATTTCCAACTGTATAAGCAGCATTTTCAATATTACAGCCATGATATACTTTTCCATTTTCACTTAATAGTGCAGCACCGACCGGAAATTTGGAATAAGGTACATATGCTTTGTCTCTTGCGATTTTCGCTTCTTCAATAAGCTGTTCTAAATTCATTATGTCTACCCCTTCTATTATAGTTTACTACAAATTCATCACAAAGTTATGGAATATTTTTATTTTGTTTAGAATATTTTCAAAACTCTTATATTTTAATTTGAAGTAGCTTTGAAAATATTTTACCGTAAAGAGAAACCCACTGCAAATAAATAGAAAAAGCTGCTTGTTTAGCAACTTTGACTTGTTAAGTTGTCTAAAGAGCACAACTTTGTTGACAAAATGCCATAATAGCAGCTTTAAAGTGATTTATTATTATCCTATGTAAGATTGAAATAGACGTGCAAGTTTCGGTAAAAAGATGATACTGCCTATAATTACCGTCATTATAGAATAAACTAAAACTGCCCCAGCTGCAATATCTTTCGCTTGTTTAGCTAATGGATGATAACTAGGGGACACAAGATCGACTATTCGTTCAATAGCCGAATTTATTAATTCCAGCGTAATGACCCCAAAAATGCAGAGGCAAATAAATATCCATTCAAATAATGATATGTTCAAATAGAAACTAAATAAAATAACGATAACCGAAGCAGCGAAATGAAATTGTACATTTCTCTCTGTTTTACATGCATGCATTATACCTTGAAATGCAAACTTAAATGCCTTCCAGAATCGCCCTTTATCTCGTAAGCCCATATTCATCTAAAATAGCCCTTTGCAATCCAAACATCTCTTTTTCATCTTCCTCTGTCATATGATCATATCCGAGTAAATGTAGAAGGGAATGAACAGCAAGAAAGGCAAGTTCCCTTTCAAATGAATGCCCATATTCCATTGCTTGTTCTTGGATTTTAGGTACCGAAATGATAATATCTCCAAGCATACGTGGTATATCTATACCATTTATTGTGATTTCGTCATCACCAAGTTCTTCCATAGCAAAAGAAATGACATCAGTCGGTTGATCCTTATCTCGATACTCTCGATTAATTTCTTGAATTCTTTCGTTCGTTACAAAGGTAACAGATACTTCACTCCCATTCTCTATCCCAAGCTTTTCAGAAGCAAAATTTAATATTTTTTCGACGAGATTTAAATCCGCTTCTTTCATTTCGCTTGTTTCGTCAATAAAATCAATAATTAAAGCCATATTATTCATCCTTTTTCATATTTAAGTTGTCTCTTATTTTGGGTTTGGATACTCTATCCGTGAGTGGAAGATCCCATTTAACGTTTCACAAAATGTTTTTTTAATCACTTCTATTTCCTTTAATGTTATATCACATTCATTCAATTGACCATCCTTTAATCGTTCTTGAACAATAGAATCAATCAAATTCTTAATCTGTTCAGGTGTTGGATGTGTCATCGATCTTACTGCTGCCTCCACACTATCAGCAATACTAATAATTGCCGCCTCTTTCGTTTGAGGTTTTGGACCAGGGTAGCGATAGTCCATTTCATCAATAGGATCATTTTCTTCTTTTGCTTTATAGTAAAAATATTTTAATAATGTAGTTCCATGATGTTGTTCTGCTATATCAACAATCTCCTTAGGTAATTTATGCTTTTTAAGCATTTGTGCACCATCTGTCGCATGTGCAATAATAATATCTTTACTCGTTTCAGGAGAAATATGATTATGTGGATTTTCTATATTCATTTGATTTTCAATGAAAAATTGTGGTCTTCGTGTTTTGCCTATATCATGATAATAGCATCCCACTCTGGCTAATAATCCATTTGCACCGATTGCCTCACATGCTGCTTCAGCTAAATTTGCCACCATTACACTATGATGATAGGTACCTGGTGCTTCCGTTAAAATCTTTTTCAATAATGGATGATTTGGACTTGAAAGTTCGATTAATTTTAAAGTGGACAAAACACCAAAACCAGCCTCAAAAAATGGCAACAGACCAATCGTTAGTATAGCAGATAATAACCCGGAAACAAATGCAAAGATCGTATAGTAAAGATACTCCATTTTGGTAAATTGACCATTGCCTAAAAATAACAAAAAGAAAATGATAAGGATGTTTATAATCGAAATGAAAAATCCCGCCTGTAAAATATTCGATTTTCGATTACGATTTGTTAATAATAATATACCAGCTGTTCCGCTAAATAAAATATAAATCGCAATCTCAATATTTACCGAACCTGTTATTTCATCATGAAAAATAATACTACCACAAGCAGCAAGTATAATCGTAATGATAAAGGCAAAACGTTCGTTAAGCATCATACGAATTAACATCGGTGCCATTGCAGCAGGGAATAAATAACCAATTTTATCAAGTTCTAAATCCGCCATTAAACCTATAATTTTCATTAATAATAAACTGATAATAAAAATTAGACTTAGCAGAATTAAATAATTTTGTTTTTTTTCTTCGCTTACTCGAAAAGTAGAAAAATACAAATACAAAGAACCTATAATCAGAAATACGAATATCCCCAAACCAATATATGGCTTAATGGTTGGATTACTTTTTAATAGACCCAGCAGTTCAAGCTGATGATAGCTTTCATGGTCAATGAGATGACCCTCTTGAACAATAACTTGACCTTGTAGTATTTTTATTGGTTCTACACTTTGCATTGCTTGTTTTTTTCGAATGTCTGTTTGTTCAGGATCATAAATATCATTTGGGACAATTGCATATTTACCCAATGCAATAGCAGCTGATTTTAACTCTGTTGGAATGGACGAATCACGAATTAGATCTTCTATTCTGCCTTGATACTGCCTAACTTTATCTTCGCGAATCTTTTCTCCCATTAATTGTTCAACCTGGCTATTAAGTATATTTCTCGTCTGCTCCAATTCAAAAGGAGTTGCCTTGAGTAAGTCCATCAAGACAACATCCGAAATAGACTTTGTTACATCTTCATTTACATCGGATGTAAGTTTTGATTTTAAGTCAACCAATCTTTCTTTGTCTGTTTTTTTATCCGCCTTTTCCATTTCTTTATCTTTTATATGAGCTGGGATTTCTTTATTGGCATCCGTTACGAAATCAAAGATCGAATTAATTAGAGAAACTCGATTTTGCTCCTTTTCTTTTTGAAAGGTATAAACCTTTTCTACTGCATCTGCTGCCTTTTGTTGTTCATCCTTCGTCTTTTCTTCATCAACAATTGTCTTAGGTGAACGTATGGTTTTATCTGCCACTGAAAATAACTCTATATCATATGTCTGAGGTTTTACATTATAAAAAAGAACGCCATATAACAATATAGCCAATATCAGAAAACAAATAAATGTAAACACTTTATAACTTAATAATGTGCGGACTTTGCTTATATAATCTTGAAGATTCATTTACTCCCCACCACCATTTTTTGCTTTTCTCAGCTCTTCCCTAATTATGTAAAATAATATCAGTTTTTGTATTGAAATGCATCCATATTTATTATATTCATTCATTCCTTCTAACTCATTAATTCGACAATAGCTGATATTATCCCTTTTAATCAAAGGCCATTTTTGTATAGTTTATTGTATTTGCCAAAGTCCTACTACCAGCCGAGAAAAAGCCAATCCAAAGAAAAAACCCGACTAAAAAGTACGGGTTAAGAAGAGTGTATATTATATGCATCAATAATCCGTGCAACAAGAGGGTGACGCACGACATCACTTTGTTCCAAGTATACGAAAGAAATTCCTGAAACATTTTCTAAGATTTTTTCAGCTGCCACTAGTCCAGATTGAATCCCTTTCGGTAAATCAATCTGTGTACGGTCTCCTGTAATTACCATTTTAGAGCTGAAGCCTAGGCGGGTTAAGAACATCTTCATTTGTGCTTGAGTGGTATTTTGAGCTTCATCCAAAATAACAAAGGCATCATCTAAAGTTCTTCCCCTCATATATGCTAGAGGTGCAATTTCTATGGTTTCTCTTTCAATCAACCTTTGTGTATGCTCACTGCCTAATACATCATTTAATGCATCGTAAAGCGGGCGTAAATATGGATCTACCTTTTCCTTTAGATCGCCAGGTAAAAAGCCTAAACTTTCTCCTGCTTCTACTGCGGGTCTTGTAAGAATAATTTTTCTCACCTGACCACTCTTTAATGCTGCAACAGCCATTACAACCGCCAAATATGTTTTACCTGTCCCAGCTGGACCTATACCAAATACTAAATCATGCTTTTTAATATCATTGATATATTGCCTTTGACCGAGAGTTTTTACTCGAATAATCTTGCCTTTCGCATTTTTAGTGATTTCTTCTTCATAAATATCTGTAAAATACTCTATCATTCCCTGTTTTTCCATTTGGATGGCGTAGACAACATCCCGGCCACTAATGTTAATCCCTTTCCTAATAACCCTTAATAGTTGAAATAGAACATGGTACACTTTTTCTACATTTGTTTCTTTTCCAGATACATCAATTGTTTCTCCTCGAGTAACAATTGATACTTCATATTCTGCTTCTAACATTTTTAAGTTTGAATCTGAGATTCCAAATAAAGCAATCGCTTCATTTGGATTTTCTAGTTGAAGTTTAGATGTTTTTAAATCTTCTGTCATTCTATGTCTCCTTGAATGATTGGTTTTTCTATTGCAATATTTTCGATAACTTGGAAATATATTGATAAATTAACTTTACCATTCTCGACCTTCTCATGCAAAACATATTCATCAACTACTTTAGCATCTGTAGGAATTTTTGACTTTAAGTCATTACGCGCCTTTTCCTTAGCAGCATCAATTGCTTGTTTTTCACTATATTTTCTTTTCACATTTTCTTTTTCTCTTACGGTTGTTTCTTCGTACTTTACTGGAAGAGACCACTTTATAAAATTTATTTTATGTGGTTCTTTTTCTGAATCGTATTCTTTATATTCAATTTTTCCAAATCCCCACAAAGGAACCTTTACCGAACCAAAATTCAAGCTATATTTTCGCTTTTCTTTACCTGTATAAACTTGGAAATCTGACTCAAGTGGCATCTCAACTGTTGACTTATACCATGTCTTACCATAGATTTTTCCAATTGCAGCAACTTGTTTCTCATTATGCTCATTGCCAATTGTACCCGAAACAAGTAACTGACCCTTTTTCACATATTGATTAATTTTAACCATTTGTTGACCATTTTCAACAAAAGTATCCACTATCACAGCTTTTTTAGTCGCTACAAGGTCTTGTGGTGACTTTTTCTCTGGTGGTTCAGGTATCGTCTTTTCCACTACCTGGAAATGAAAGGTTGTCCCGTTTAATTCGACACCAATCCAAGTTAATTCAGGAATGCGATCTTCTAGCTTTCTTTGAATCGTTTCTACATCATCTACAAAAAACTGTAGTTTCCCAATATGAATCCCTAATTTATCTAATTCCTTGCGTATTTGATGTTCTAATTTCGGGCTAGCTCCCTTTATTTGTATTCCCCATATAATATTCGAGAGAATCGTAATAACGATAAAGAAAAGCAAAAACCCTGTGAAAAATCCTGAATTTTTCAATACTCTTTTCCATAAAAAAGGAGCACCTTGTCCATTTAAAAAGGAAATCTTACAGTCATATTTTCTGCTCTGATGCCTTAGTTTATGTAAATCCTGCAACCGCATAAAAAAAGTAATCGCAGTTGTACCTTGTCTTTTAACATTCCATATAGTTAAATGGGAACGGGTGAGCTGATTTATCAATCGCTCTACACCTTTCCCTTCTACCTTTACATGGATCTTACCACCAAAAAAAGTAATCCATTGGTTCTTCAAGAAAAGTCACTCCCTATTCATTTAAATAAATTACTTCATCGATTTTTCCTTCTAATAATATTTCTTCGGGTAATATCGTTCGAATAACGAAGGATTGACCTTTTACTAACAATTGTCCCTGCTTTAGAAGTAATCGAACCTCACGATCTGAAAAGGTTAATAATCCGCGGTGATTTTCTATATAAATATGGATTTGTCCGATCATCGTGATTCGGGGAAGATCCATCATGACATCCTGTGGAAGCTCCATTTTGCTTGTCATCCAATTACGAAGTTGTCTGCTCCATTTTTTTGCCATAAAAAAGAACCCCCTTTCATCTCATATTTATGAAGTAGGAAGGGGATTCAGCACACATTTTTAAAAAGAAAAAATCGTGTCTGGTGATCGACACGATTTCTCTATAATTTTTTATCTTCTATATGGTCTCTTTGATCTTGGTGGGCCTAAAACCTCTGATAAAATGATACCCTTTAATAGATCATTTTCATCAATATCAAGCTGTTTAGGTTCATTTTCTTTATTAACCTTCTGAGGGAGCATTTCTTTTTCAAATGAATCCTTCAAATCCACTTCTGGAGTAGGCTCAAATGCTTCTTTAATTTCCCTATATTTATCCTGAATTTTATCAGGTGGTGATGTAGTTTCGGTAATAGTTTTCGAAAGGGGCCGATTACTCCTCGGTGTAGAGACCGGTTTTGGAGCCTCTTGTTTAGCTTGTTTCCCCACATTCGATTTTTTATTAAGAAAAAGACTAATTAATCCTACAATTACCGCTATGATTAATGATTCCAAAGGAATTCCTCCCTACCTTTGGTTAAATACGTTATTCTGGCTTTTGTTGATCCTTCTTATCTGATGTCATTTTTCCAATGGATCCTCGCATATCTGTATCTGATTCAATATTTTTAAAGTTTAAATAGTCCATAACTCCAATATTTCCAGATCGTAATGCTTCAGCCATTGCTAATGGGACGTCTGCTTCTGCTTCAACAACTTTTGCTCTCATTTCTTGAACTCTTGCCTTCATTTCTTGTTCAGAAGCAACAGCCATTGCACGGCGTTCCTCTGCCTTTGCTTGGGCAATTTTCTTATCAGCTTCGGCTTGTTCAGTTTGAAGATGCGCACCGATATTCTTACCGATATCCACATCAGCGATATCTATGGAGAGAATTTCAAAAGCAGTTCCTGCATCCAATCCTTTTTTCAATACTGTTTGAGAGATTAAATCAGGATTCTCTAATACCTTTTTATGATTGTCTGAAGAACCGATTGTACTTACAATCCCTTCACCAACACGCGCAACAACTGTATCTTCACCAGCTCCACCGACAAGGCGTTCAATATTCGCTCGTACGGTAATTCTTGCTTTCGCTTTTACTTCAATACCATCCATTGCAACACCAGCAATAAATGGTGTTTCAATGACCTTTGGATTTACACTCATTTGAACGGCTTCTAATACATTACGACCAGCTAAATCAATTGCAGCACATCGTTCAAATGTAAGTGTAATATTCGCTCGATGAGCAGCAATTAAAGCATTTACTACACGATCAACATTTCCTCCAGCCAAATAATGGCTTTCTAGCTGATTAATTCCTACATCAATCCCTGCTTTACGTGCTTTTATCAAAGGATTGATGACACGACTTGGTATGACACGTCGTAACCTCATACCAATTAAGGTGAAAATTCCAATTTTAACGCCTGCTGCTAAAGCTGATATCCATAGCATAACTGGAACAAAAGTTAATAGTATGGCAAGAACAATAATACCAGCTGCAATTGCTAATAATATAAGTATTGTACTTGGATCTAAACCCATTAAATTTATCCTCCTTCAAGAATTTCGATTATTTATCTAGTCTAACGACAATTCGAGAGCCCTCTACTTTTATTACTTTAACGCTCTGACCATTATCGATATACCCGCCTTCACTCACTACATCAATTCTTTCATCATCTATCGTTATCGTTCCCGCAGGACGAAGTGGGGTAATGGTTAGACCTGTACGACCAATTAGCTCCACACGATTTTCATTTGATACATATCCTTTTTCAGTACTCGTTGAATCAGATAAGACGATCTTTTTAAATATTTTCATCCGTTTACCCAACACCTTTACCATTATAATCATGCCAATAATAGCTACTAATACAGCAATTATTATTGATATTCCCATGTAAAAGATGTTTCCCCCTGCTATGAGTAAACTTCCTATAATGGCTGCAGCTCCAAGGATTCCCGCAATCGCTCCAGGTAAAAAGAATTCTGCGATAATCAGTGCGATACCTATAATGAACAATATAAGAGATTCATAGCCTGCTAAACCTGCAACTAAATGTCCATAGAAAAATAATAATAATGCTGTTAATCCCATTGTACCAGGTATACCAAAGCCTGGGGAATATAATTCTACTACTAAACCAAGACTTGCTATGGATAGTAGAATAGGAACAACGATAGGATTAGTTAAAAACCTGGCGATTTTTTCAGCAAAGCTTAGATCAACATGCTCGATTAAAGCATTGTCATACCCAATATGCTTTAATAACTCCGATAAATTTTTGAATGTACCTTCTGAATAACCCACTTCAACAGCTTGTTCAGAAGTTAATGTCAGCAATTTCCCTTTTCCAGCATTTAGTTTTGGAAGATCAATATCCTTATCAGCCATGGCTTCTGCATAGATTGGGTCCCGCCCATGCTGTTTAGCTGCCGCATTCATTGCAGCTTTCCAGGCACTTTCCGCTTTTTCTCCTGCTGTGTTCCCTTGTTGATTAATCACTGCTGCAGCTCCCATTGTGGCATCCGGTACCATATAAATTTCATCTGCAAACAAAGAAATATAGGCACCCGCAGATAGTGCTTTATTATTAACAAAAGCAATTTTCTTTATATCAGTACTATTTAAAAGTTTACCTATATCACTTGCTGCATTTACAGCACCGCCTGGAGTGTTAATATCAAACACGATTAAATCAGCATAATTTTCCTCAGCTGTATCAATGGCTCTTTTCAAAAAAGCATGCAATCCCTTTTCAATCTCTTCTTCAATAGGAATGACTACAACGTTTTTTTTACTTTGACTTTCTGCACTTGCTGAAAAAAATAAACTTCCTACAATTATTAATAGAGATCCTAATATAAAGAGAGCTTTTTTCAAATTATCCCCCCTTTCTACTCATCTTCAGTTTTTCCTTATTTGTTTTACGTTTTTGTAACATAAAAGTTTCATTTATGTAGAAATAATTTCAAGAATTATTTCAAGAAAAAAGCCAGGAAGTTAAAAAACTTCCTGGCTTTTTTGTTAAGCTAATTGCTGCTTTACGATATTATTTACAGTTGAACCATCAGCCTTACCTTTAACTTTCGGCATAATGGCACTCATCACTTTTCCCATATCAGCTTTCGATGTAGCACCAACTTCTTTTATTGTTTCGAGAACAATCGTTGTCAGTTCATCTTCTGAAAGCTGTTCAGGTAAATATATATCCACATAAGTTAGTTCTGTTTGAATTTTTTCAACGAGATCTTCACGACCTGCATTTCGAAATTCCTGGAGGGAGTCTTTGCGTTGCTTCACTTCGCGAGAAAGGATTGTCAGTTCATCCTCTTCTGACAGATCTTTACCAAGCTTAATCGCTTCATTTTGCAATGATGCTTTAAGCATGCGGATAACAGAGAGTTTTTCTTTTTCTTTGTTTTTCATCGCTTGTTTCATATCTTCATTTAAACGCTCGAGAAGACCCATTATTCCACCCTCTCTTAGAACTTACGCTTTCTAGCAGCTTCAGACTTTTTCTTACGTTTTACGCTTGGTTTTTCATAAAATTCGCGCTTTCTATATTCTTGTAAAGTTCCTGTTTTAGAAACTGTACGTTTGAAGCGGCGAAGAGCATCTTCAAGCGATTCGTTTTTACGAACAACTGTTTTTGACATCTCTCTTTCCCTCCCTCCGAACACACACTACGGCTTCATGCAACACATAAAAAAACCATGTACCATGACATTATAATATATCCTTTTTACGAGGTCAATAAACTTTCATAGGGTTGTTTAAAATGTCCTATAAAAAATTGTGTAAAATTAACTATTTCTCTACTGTAAACACAATAAATTTTACTATTTTTTAAAAGCGGCATTTTCATTGTTATTATACCATATGATTACTAATGAGGTGGGAGGACATGCTTTATTTAGGTTTATTTATTGGTTTAGTGGGAAGTTTCTTATTAGGTATGACTTGGCTTCGTATTGGCTTATTTAATCTTTCAGGGAAAGCAATGGAGGTATGGCTAAAAAAAATAACAAGTACTCCTATTAAAGGAATGGTCGTAGGAATAATCATGACGGCTATATTACAAAGTAGTTCTGCAGTTATGGTCATTACGGTAGGTTTAGTTGCGGCGAAAATTTTAAGCTTTCCACAGACTATAGGAATTATCTTAGGAACAAATATCGGCACAACCTTTACTTTAGAATTCCTTTCGTATGATTTATCACAATTAATTATTCCTTTTTTAATCATTGGTTTATTTTTTTTACTTTTTAATCGACCAAAAATAAAAAGCCTAGGTTTTATTTTTACCGGTTTTGCAATAATTATCTCCGCAATGAGAGGGTTCGAATGGCTTGCAGGCCCCTTAACAAAACTCGACTTTATTCAGCATCTTTTAATATTAATAAATGGTCATATGATATATGCATTTTTATTTTCGATTCTTTTAACGGCATGTATTCAATCAAGTACAGTTATGACTGGAATCGCTATGAGTTTTCTAAGCGCAGGGATATTCCCCCTCGAAACTGGGATAATCATCATGCTTGGTGCAAATATTGGTACATGCATAACTGGCTTACTAGCAAGTATCGGTGCTGGAGAGGAAGCAAGATTAACGGCTTACACCCATATATGGCTTAATCTAGTTGGCGCTATATTGTTTATTCCGTTTATTCAGTATTTAGGTGATATTTCAAGACACTTAACCTCTAATATTGAAACCCAATTAGCACATGCAAGTGTTATATTTAATGTCATTTGCTCATTAATTGTTCTTCCGTTTGCCACAAGATTCGGTAAATTCATTATCCGAATACACGGTAAAGGTAAGATTAAACCCATTTAATAAAGAAGAGACAAGATTGAATTCCCCATTCTGTTCTTTTAAATGAGGTACTTAATAGAGAGTTTAATTGACTTCAATAGTAAATGTAGAGCTCGATTGACCTATTACCATTAAAGGATAGAAACTTTTTATTCATTCTTACACTAAAACTGTTTTCATATAGTTAGTAGCTCTTGTAAAAGCCCAACTGCCGGCTTTACACCCAATAAAGTTTTTCAGTGGTTCTTATGGAGATTGCAGCTCTTTTCTCAGTAAGATGAAAAGAGTAGTGATCCTCTACATACTTTACAAGTTATAACTTTACTTGAATAGTAACAATGTTTGGGAAAAGAGTTTACACTAAAACCCAGAGAGTACCATTCTCTGGGCTTTTTACTTTCTTTCTATTACTTAATAATCACTATCACTGGTTAACCCTTGGACAATTTTTACACCTGAGCTAGCACCAATACGTGTTGCACCTGCTTCAATCATTTGCTGTGCATCTTCAGGACTTCTTACACCTCCAGATGCTTTGACACCTATATTTGGTCCAACTGTTTTGCGCATTAAAGCGATATCTTCAACTGTTGCTCCACCTGTAGAAAATCCTGTAGAAGTCTTCACATAATCAGTTCCTGCTTTTACAGCGAGTTCACATGCACGAATTTTTTCTTCTTCAGTAAGAAGGCAAGTTTCAATAATTACCTTTGTTAAAGCTTTACCTTTTGCAGCATTTGTAACCGCTAATATATCCTGTTCAACTAGTTCAAGATCTCCACTTTTAAGGGCGCCAATATTTATTACCATATCGACTTCCTCCGCTCCGTTTTCAATGGCATTTTTTGTTTCAAATGCCTTTGTTTCAGGAGTTGTAGCCCCTAAAGGAAATCCAATAACAGTACATACCTTTACATCTGAACCTTGTAAAAGATCTGCTGCATATTTAACCCATGTTGGATTAACACATACGGATGCAAATGAATATTCTCTTGCCTCCTCACACAAACTTTGAATTTGTGACTTTGTTGCTTCAGGCTTTAGCAATGTATGGTCAATCATTTTTGCAATGTTATTCGTCATAATTTTAACTCTCCTTTATGTAATTTATGTTGTACGTACCTCTATTACTATATCATTGATAACCTATCATTTCGAGTAGATTTAGTATCCCCAAAATAAAAAAAATTAGAAGTAAATCCAAAGTCAATGTCATGAAAACCCTTGACTTTAAATTCAACTTCTAATTTTTTCTAAAACCAATTACATTGCTTGCTGTTGATTGACCTCATCAATTTCATCCATCACACGGACAAATTGGCCTTCATTATAAGGATAGCCAGATTTAGTAATTTTAACTTTCACAATTTGACCAACCATATCTTCAGTTGCAGGGAAAACTACTTTTAGATAATTATCTGTATATCCCTCATAAAGACCACTAGCTGGATCATCTTTGAATTTTTCTTCCGGAATAACTTCTAATACTTCATTCTCAAAATTAGAGGCATATTCCTTCGCTAATTGATCTGACAACGAAATTAAGCGATGAACACGTTCATTTTTAATCTCTTCATCAACTTGATCCTCCATGCGAGCAGCAGGAGTACCTGTACGCTTCGAATATGGGAAGACATGAAGTTCAGCAAATTTATGTTTTTTAATAAAATTGTAGGTTTCCATAAATTCTTCTTCTGTTTCCCCAGGAAACCCAACGATAACATCGGATGTTATTGCAAGTCCAGGCAAAGCCTTTTTCAATTTCAACAGTCTTTCTTCATATTCTGCCATCGTGTATTTCCGTCTCATTCTTTTTAGGACTGTATCAGATCCTGATTGAAGAGGTATATGCATATGTCGAACAATTAATTTCGATTTATCGATTACCTCAATGACCTCATCCGTTAATTGACTAGCTTCTATAGATGATATGCGGATTCGTTTTAATCCTTTTACTTGTTTCTCCATATCGCTAAGTAGCATAGCTAAATTATAATCCTTAAAATCCTGTCCATATCCACCTGTATGAATTCCCGTTAAGACAATTTCTTTATAACCAGCGTCTACAAGTTGCTGTGCTTGATGAATGACTTCTTTTGGATCACGGGATCTCATAAGACCACGTGCCCATGGAATAATACAAAATGTACAGAAGTTATTACAGCCTTCTTGAATTTTTAATGATGCACGTGTTCGATCAGTAAAGGCTGGAACGTCCAATTCTTCATACACACGATTTTTCATAATGTTTCCGACACCATTAATTGGTTTTCTTTCTTGTTTGAATTGCTCTATATAGTCGAGCATTTTTGTCCGATCTTGTGTACCTACAACAATATCAACACCAGGTATAGCCATAATTTCTGCAGGGGAAGTCTGTGCATAACAACCAGTAACACAAATGACTGCATCTGGATTTTTTCTTACTGCACGACGAATCACTTGACGACTTTTTTTATCACCAGTATTTGTTACAGTACATGTGTTGATGACATATACATCTGCCATTGATTCGAAATCTACCCGATCATAGCCTTGAGCTTTAAATAATTGCCATATTGCCTCTGTTTCATAATGATTTACTTTACATCCTAATGTATGAAATGCCACTTGTGACATTGCAATCACCTCATTAATTCTAATTGGTAAGAAATTGCGGATAATGCATATAAAGGAGCTGTTTCAGTTCGTAATATTCTTGGACCTAATCCACAAATACAAAATCCCGATTCTTCCATTTGTTTCACTTCATCATTCGTTAGACCACCTTCAGGTCCAAATACGATGAGTACTGTCTCGCCAGCATTAAACTCATTTAATTTTTTTACAAAATTGGAGGTTTCCCCCAATTTCGCACTCTCTTCAAATGCAACTAATTTATGATCGAATGGTTGGCTGTATTCAAGTAGTTTTTTTAACGATAGCGGAGCGGTAACTTTAGGTATATATTGTCGATGGGCTTGTTCCGCTGCCTCTAATGCAATTTTTTGCCATCGTTCAAGCTTTTTCTTTTCCTTTTTAGGCTCCCATTTAACAATGGAGCGATCCGCTATAAAAGGGACAAATTGAAAAGCTCCGAGCTCTGTTCCTTTTTGAATAATTAATTCTAATTTATCCCCTTTAGGCAGTCCGCTCGCAATTGTTACTTTTACAGGCATTTCCTTATTTTCATCTTCCCATTTTACTACATTTGCGATAATTTCCTCATTGGTAATATCAACTATTTTAGCAACCCCTGATTTACCTTCTGAAAAAACAATAAAAAATTCATCATTCACTTTCATTCTCATTACATGTGAAATATGGTGATAAGCATCACCTTTCAAGTGAAATTGATTTTCTCCATCATAGTTCTTATCGATGAAATAACGTTGCATCTCCTTGATCACCCACGTTTTGCAATAAAAGCAACCCAGTCTTCCATTATAATCGTTTCTTCAATGGTAAAACCTGAAGCTATCATCGCATCCTTTACTTGATCTTTTTTCTGCTGAATGATGCCTGAAGCAATAAAATATCCGCCCATTTTAACTGCTTTTGCCACGTCATCTGTAAAACTCATAATTACTTCAGCTAGTATATTTGAAACAACAACATCCACTTGTCCATCCATTCCCTGCAGAAGGTCATTTTTGGAAACAGTAACCACTGATTGTACTTTATTTAGCTTTACGTTTAGCCTAGCTGATTGTACTGCCACTTCATCTAAATCAAGTGCCGTTACTTTTTCTGCTCCTAGCATAGCAGCAGCAATACTTAAAACACCTGAACCTGTGCCAACATCAATGACAGAATCACCCTGTTTCACTGTTCTTTCTAATGCTTGAATGCACATAACTGTTGTAGGATGTGTCCCCGTTCCAAAAGCCATTCCAGGATCTAATTCAATAATTAACTCATCACTTGATACTGGTTCGTATTCCTCCCAAGTAGGAACAATCGTAAACTTTTCAGATATTTTCACTGGATTATAATATTTTTTCCAAGCAGTTGCCCATTCTTCTTCATTGACTTCACTAATAGAAACATCATTATGACCGATATCAATATTTAGTTCAGTCAAGTTGTTTATCGATTGCTTAATTTCTTCAATCGTTTCACCTAAAAAGCTATTCACTGCTATATACGCTTTGATAATTACACCTTCTTCAGGATAATCATCTGGGTTGAGTTGGTAGATTTCACCAAACTGATCTTCCCTCTCTTTAATAAGATCAAATGGGTCTTCGATTACTACCCCACTAGCACCTGCCTCATGTAAAATATTTGAGATCGGTTCAATTGCTTCATTTGTCGTATGGATCATAATTTCAGACCATTTCACTTCTACCAACTCCATCTTTTATTTATTGCATTCGAAAATAATTAATCACTCGAGGAATTATTCCCCTTTAAATGCTCTCTTCATTTTGTCAAAAAACGATTCATTATGTTCATCTGGAACAGTACCACTAATTTCTGAAAACTCACGTAATAATTGCTTTTGTTTTTCTGTTAACTTTGTCGGTGTAACGACCTTAACATGAATATGCTGATCTCCAACACCATAACCTCTAACATTTGGAACACCTTTTCCACGTAGGCGGAATTTCGTACCTGTTTGTGTACCAGAAGGGACCTTTAACTTAACTTTTCCATGTAACGTTGGAACTTCAATCTCATCCCCCAACGCAGCCTGAGAGAAAGTAAGAGGAACCTCACAATATATATCGTCCCCATCACGTTCAAAGAATTCATGTTCTTTTACATGGAATACGACATAAAGATCTCCAGCAGGACCACCGTTTATACCAGGTTCACCTTGACCTGAAACTCTTAATTGTTGACCATCATCAACTCCTGCAGGAATCTTCACATTGATTTTTCGACGTTTCTTTACTTTTCCTGTACCACCACATGTTTTACATTTATCTTTAATCATCTTACCTGTACCATTACAATAGTTACATACTCGACGATTAACAATTTTGCCAAATGGTGTATTTTGTTCTGTATTTAATTGGCCTGATCCATGACAGTGAGAACAAGTTTCTGGTTTCGTACCAGGCTTTGCTCCAGTACCATGACATGTATCACAGTTCTCTTCACGAGGTATTTCAATAACTGTTTCTTTCCCAAATACCGCTTCATCAAATTCTAAGCTCATTGTGTATTGAAGGTCTGCACCTTGTCTTGGTGCATTTGGATCACGACGTCTTGATGATCCACCACCAAAGAAGGTACTAAATATATCCTCAAAGCCTCCAAACCCACCAAAGTCACCATTACTAAATCCACCAAATCCTTGGTTTGGATCAGTATGTCCAAATCGATCATATTGGTCACGTTTTTGGTCATCTGACAAAACTTCATAGGCTTCTTTTACTTCTTTAAATTTTTCGTCCGCTCCAGCTTCTTTATTAATATCTGGATGATATTTTTTAGATAATTTTCGATATGCCTTTTTTATTTCTTCTTTTGAGGCATTTTTTTCTAATCCTAATACTTCATAATAATCCCTTTTACTCATTCAAACTCACTCCCGAATCCTTTCGCATAAAGGTTATTTTAACATTGACGTTGGGAACAATCAATAAAAAGAACAGTAATTATCAGATAACCCCAAAGTCTTATGGAGCTTTTTTACTTCGATTCACTAAACATAAGAGCTCTAGTTTAAAACAAAAAGCCAAAGCCAAGAATGACCTGACTTTGACTTTTTGAACATGTATATGTGGAGACTATTTTTTATTTATCATCTTTTACTTCTTCAAATTCTGCGTCGACCACATCATCGTTATTATTTCCTTCTTGGCCTCCAGCAGCATTTTGCTGTGCTTGTGCTTGTTTTGCTGCTTCTTCATACAATTTCATTGATAGATTTTGTACAATTTCTTGGAGCGCATCTTTCTTTTCACGGATTTCAGTTAAGTCATTTTTCTCAATAGCCGCTTTTAATGCATCTTTTGCTTCCTCAGCCTTTTTCACTTCGGCTTCTTCTACTTTACCTTCAAGATCTTTTAACGTTTTTTCAGTTGTAAATACAAGCTGATCTGCTTCATTACGTAATTCTACTTCTTCTTTACGTTGTTTATCTGCTTCAGCATTTTCCTCAGCTTCTTTTACCATACGATCGATTTCTTCATCTGATAATCCTGAAGATGATTTAATCGTAATATTTTGTTGTTTACCAGTACCTAAATCCTTAGCACTTACATTAACGATACCATTTTTATCAATATCAAATGTTACCTCGATTTGTGGAATTCCACGTGGTGCTGGCGGAATATCAGATAATTGGAAACGGCCTAATGTTTTATTATCTGCAGCCATTGGACGTTCACCTTGAAGAACATGGATATCTACGGCAGTTTGATTATCTGCAGCTGTTGAGAACACTTGTGATTTAGATGTTGGGATTGTAGTATTACGATCAATTAGTTTCGTAAACACAGCTCCCATTGTTTCAATCCCTAATGAAAGTGGTGTTACGTCTAATAGTACAACATCTTTAACATCCCCAGTAAGAACTCCACCTTGGATAGCAGCTCCCATTGCAACAACTTCATCAGGATTTACACCTTTATGTGGATCCTTACCAGTTTCTTTACGAATAGCTTCTTGTACAGCTGGAATACGTGTAGAGCCACCAACTAGGATAACTTTATCAATTTCACTTGGTGATAATCCTGCATCCTGCATAGCACGTCTTGTCGGACCCATTGTTCTTTCAACAAGGTCTGCAGAGATTTCATCAAATTTAGCACGTGTTAGGTTCACTTCTAAGTGTAAAGGTCCTGCTTCACCAGCTGTAATAAATGGTAATGAAATTTGTGTAGAAGTTACACCAGATAAGTCTTTCTTCGCTTTTTCTGCTGCATCTTTTAAACGTTGCATAGCCATTTTATCTTTAGAAAGATCAATACCATTTTCTTTTTTAAATTCAGCAACTAAATAATCCATAATTACTTGGTCGAAATCATCTCCACCAAGCTTATTGTCACCTGCAGTTGCACGAACTTCGAATACTCCGTCTCCTAGCTCAAGAATAGATACATCAAATGTTCCACCGCCTAAGTCATAAACGAGAATGGTTTGATCTTGATCCATTTTATCTAACCCATACGCAAGTGCTGCAGCAGTTGGCTCGTTAATAATACGTTCAACTTCTAATCCAGCAATTTTCCCTGCATCTTTAGTTGCTTGACGTTCAGCATCATTAAAATAAGCTGGAACAGTAATAACTGCTTTATCAACAGTCTCTCCTAGATATTCTTCTGCATATGATTTTAAATATTGAAGGATCATTGCTGAAACTTCCTGCGGAGTATACTCTTTCCCTTCAATAACCTCTTTATGGTTTGTTCCCATATGACGCTTAACAGAAATAATGGTATTAGGGTTAGTGATTGCTTGACGCTTAGCCACTTCCCCTACTTGACGCTCACCATTTTTAAATGACACTACAGATGGAGTAGTACGATTTCCTTCTGGATTTGGAATGACCTTTGGTTCTCCACCTTCAAGAACAGCGACACATGAGTTGGTTGTTCCTAAGTCAATACCGATAATTTTGCTCATGTTAATTTACCTCCTACTATCATATGTAAAAAAATTTATTGGTTTACCTTTACCATAGAAGGGCGAATAACTCGATCCTTCAATATATAACCTTTTTGAAATTCTTCGATGACAATGTTAGAATCGAAGTTTTCATCTTCACCTTGCATAATAGCTTGATGAAAATTAGGGTCAAACTCTTTACCTACAGCCTCTATTACCTCAACACCTTCTTGTTTCAAGGCATCAATAATATTTCGATATACCATTTCTACACCTTGCATCAACTGTTTTGCTTGTTCATCTTCAGGTGTTATTTGCATAGCTCTTTCGAAATTATCAATGGCCGGTAATAAATTTGTAACTAAGCTTTGAGCCTTATATTTTTCATTCGCCTCACGGTCGATTTGAACTCTTCTACGGAAGTTATCAAAGTCAGCACGTAAACGCAGATAACGATTTTCAGATTCATCAAGTTTTTTCTGAAGTTCCTCTATTGCATCATTAGCATCGGATTCTTCTTTTTCTTTTGTTTCAATTTGTTCAGAAGAATTCACTTCAGTCTCTTCTTCAAAAATTGTTTCAACCGTTTCCTCAGTCATTTCTTGATTTTTCTCTTCTGCCATTGTTTTCACCTCCCTTAAAGAAAAATGATAGGCGCCCTGGTTAACCTATACCTAGGCGCATATTTGTAAAGATGGTTATACTCACAAAAAAAGACTAGAAACCAGCGCGTATGACTAATTTCCAGTTGTTATGTCATTTGCAATTGTTCACCTAGATTTAGCTGTGAAACAAATTTGTTAATGCTTTTGACATATCCGTACTCAAAAAATCTAATAAACTAATGACCCTGGAATATTCCATTCTTGTAGGCCCGAGTATCGCTATAGTTCCAACTGGATCATTTCCTATCGAATAGGTTGCTGTAATTAAACTACAGTTTTCCATTTCCGACCGCTCATTTTCTTTTCCAATCTTCACATGTATCCCATGCGGTATTTGTTTAACAATTTCATAAAAACCATTTTCTCTTTCAATCATGTCCATTAAAGAATGGATTTTTTGTATATCTTGAAATTCTGGCTGATTAAATATATTCGCCTTTCCACCAAAGAAAAGTTTCTCCTGTTCCTTCACACTAATTGTGTCTGACAATGCATGAAGGATAGAATCATAATTTTGAATATGTCGCTTAAGTAGTTCAGCTACCTCTTTATATATCTTACTTTTCAATTCAGAGATTGGAACATCGGTTAATTTCTCATTTAAAATATTAACCATCTTTTCTAAATCCATAAGATTAAAGCCTGAAGGTATTGTGAACATTCGGTTTTCGACATGGCCAGTATCAGTTATCATGATTGCAATGGCCGTTTCATTGTTCAAAGGAACAATTTGCAGTTTTTTCAGCTTCGTTATTTTAACCTTAGGTCCTAATAAAATAGCTGTATAATTGGTTAACTCTGAAAGAATTTTTGCCGACTTTTGCACAAGTTTTTCGAGCTCATAAATTCTTTCTGCAAAAATAGAATGAATACGTGATATTTCCCCCGCATCTAGCTTTTGTGGAGCTATAATATGGTCAACATAATATCTGTATCCTTTTTCTGAAGGTATTCTTCCAGAAGATGTGTGGGTTTTTTCTAAATAGCCCATTTCTTCTAAATCTGCCATTTCATTACGAATAGTAGCAGAGCTAAAGGAAATTTCATTTTTTTTAGAAAGTGTTCTTGAGCCGACAGGTTGTGCAGATCGAATAAAGTCATCAGTAATTACTCGTAATATAAGAAGCTGACGATCTGTTAACAACTTTCATCACCTCTGTTAGCACTCATACAATCCGAGTGCTAATTCTAATAATAAATTATCAAAACTATACCACTATGTCAATATTTTTACCCCTTTACCTTCCTTCTATTTTAACCCTTTTAATATTTATTTATAGACCTAAAAATGCCTGGAAAACCTCATTCCCTAAAAATCTTCCTTCTCTAGTCAGTTGAACCGATCCTTCACTTATTTGTAATAGTTGTTTATGAATCAATTGTTCAATTGGCTCTTTAAAGACGTCGAGCATATTCATTTCAAATTTTTGGTTAAATTGCTCTATATTAACCCCATCGTTTTTTCTTAACCCTAAAAACATCTGCTCTTCCATCATTTCATTTTTCGTTAAAACGTTCGCCTCTAAAATTGGCAAATGCCCTGCTTGAAGCTTTTCGATATATTTTTTTATTGGACCTATGTTTGATTGTCGTACCCCATTAACATAGCCATGGGCTCCTGCGCCAAACCCAAAATATTCTTCGTTATTCCAATACACTAGATTATGCTTACTTTCATAATTTTCTTTTGAGAAGTTACTAATTTCATATTGGTGATACCCGTGCTTTTCCATTGTATCAATTAATACACTATACATATTAGCCTCCAACTCTACAGATGGAAGATGAAGTTTCCCCTTTTGCATTAAATTATAAAAAACCGTTTTAGGTTCTACAATTAAAGAGTAACTAGAATAATGTGGTAAATTTAGATGCAATGCTTTACTTAAAGTATCGATAAAATCTTTTTCAGTTTGCAGAGGTAAGCTATAAATTAGGTCGATGCTTATATTTTCAAAACCTGCTTGGTGCGATTTCTCGATCGTCGTGTAGACATCTTTTTCTGTATGTGCTCTACCAATTTTTTTTAGTAATTCATCATTAAAAGATTGAACACCGAAACTAAGCCGATTGACATCATAATTCTTCAAAATATTTAACTTTCCCCTAGAAAGATCACCTGGGTTGGCTTCAAAAGTAAATTCTCCCTCGCTGTTGTATGGTAGTATATTTCGAATTCCTTTACATAGTTTGTCAAGCTGACTTTCGTTTAAAACCGTTGGAGTTCCACCTCCAACAAAGATAGTTTCTAATTGTTCTGTTGCATTTCTTGATATTGTTAATTCCATTTCATGTAATAACTGATCTATATAATCATCTACTGGCTGCCCTTTTAAGAAAACCTTATTAAAATCACAATAGTAGCAAATATGCTCACAAAATGGGATATGAATATAAGCTGACTTCACCAATTTTAAAATCCTCTCCAATTTAAATGTTTCCTACAACTAATAAATACAGTCTCTTCCAGTCATACAAAAAGAGGGAGTGATCGCATGATAAACATCAAGCTTACTCCCTTTTTTTCATTATTTTGTACTTGTATCATCCATTTTCAGAACCGCCATAAACGCCTCTTGCGGAACTTCAACTGATCCTACTTGCTTCATCCGTTTTTTACCTTCTTTTTGTTTTTCAAGTAGTTTTCGCTTCCGAGAAATGTCTCCTCCATAGCATTTAGCTAAGACATTTTTCCTCATCGCTTTAATGGTTGATCGTGCAACAATTTTTTGTCCGATAGCTGCTTGAACAGGAACCTCAAATTGCTGACGTGGAATAATTTCCTTTAATTTCTCTACAATGATCTTTCCACGCTCGTAAGCAAAATCCCGATGCACAATAAAGCTTAGTGCATCCACTTTTTCAGAATTTAAAAGAATATCCATCTTGACTAATTTCGACGGCTTATAGCCAATTAACTCGTAATCAAAAGAAGCGTACCCCTTCGTACTTGATTTCAATTGATCAAAGAAGTCATAAACAATTTCAGAAAGAGGTATTTCATATATTACATTAACCCTAATATCATCCAAATATTTCATATCAATAAATGTTCCACGTTTTGCTTGAGATAGCTCCATAACAGCCCCAACATATTCATTTGGAACCATGATGGAAGCTCGTACATATGGCTCTTCAACCTTATCAATTTTTTGTGGATCTGGCATATTTGACGGATTGTCCACATTTACTTCTGTACCATCAGTTAATAACACATTGTATATTACACTCGGTGCGGTAGTAATTAAGTCAATTTTAAATTCCCGTTCAATCCGCTCTTGAATAATTTCCATATGCAAGAGTCCCAAAAACCCACAACGGAAACCAAAACCAAGCGCTTGTGATGTTTCTGGTTCAAACTGCAGGGAGGAGTCATTTAATTCAAGTTTTTCGAGTGCTTCACGAAGATCATTAAATTTTGCTGAATCAATAGGATATAATCCGCAATATACCATAGGATTTAACTTCCTATATCCTGGTAACGCCTCATTAGCTGGATTGATAGCACTTGTAATCGTATCCCCTACTCGCGTATCTCCTACATTCTTAATTGAAGCGGTTAAAAATCCTACATCCCCTACAGTTAGTTCATCACATGCAACTGGCTTAGGCGCATATACCCCTATTTCAGTAACTTCAAATTCCTTACCGGTTGCCATCATTTTAATTTTGTCGCCAACTTTTACCGTTCCTTCTACAACACGAATATATGCGACTACTCCCCGATATGCATCATATAAAGAATCAAATATTAATGCTTTTAATGGCGCTGCAGGATCACCTGTTGGGGCAGGTACCTTTTCAACAATTTGTTCTAAGATTTCTTCGATACCTATACCCGCTTTTGCAGAAGCTAGAACAGCTTCAGATGCATCTAATCCAATCACATCTTCAACTTCCTGTCGTACACGTTCTGGATCTGCTGCTGGTAAGTCAATTTTGTTTATTACTGGCAAAATTTCCAAATCATTATCCAAAGCAAGATAAACATTGGCAAGGGTTTGTGCTTCAATTCCTTGGGCAGCATCAACAACAAGAATGGCTCCTTCACAAGCTGCTAAACTCCTTGAGACTTCATAGGTAAAATCGACATGTCCCGGGGTATCAATTAAGTGAAGAATATAATCATTTCCATCCTTTGCTTTATATTTTAATTGCACAGCATTTAATTTTATGGTAATTCCTCGTTCACGTTCCAAATCCATTGAATCGAGCAATTGTGCTTTCATTTCTCTTGAAGTAAGAGCATTTGTTTTTTCTAAAATTCGATCTGCTAAAGTTGATTTCCCATGATCAATATGGGCAATAATAGAAAAGTTGCGAATCCTTTCCTGTCTTTTCAGTCTATCTTCATTATTCATTTTTTTCACTCCTGTTAAACGCCACATGTAAACTATTTTTGATTATATCAGCAGGATTTGCAAGATTCAATTGAAATTAAACTAGTTGAAAGAATTTAAATGAAAATAAGGGCAAATTTCACCTTCGCTGTCTAAGACACACTTGTCGAAGGATGAGGCGGTGGAGCTAGATATTGCAGGACCAAATGAATATTGAAAACTGTATTTTTAAAAGAGGCTGTCTGAATAGTGGTATATGAATCATACCACTATTCAGACAGCCTCATCTTTATCAGTCTTTTCAAAAATCTTCTTACTTTTAAGGTTAATGATGAACTAGCAATCAACCCTTGATTTCACGGGTTTTTATTGAATGTAAATGCTGGAAGTTGTGCTTTCACAAAAAACAACCAAGAATACGAAATTAGCATTTTTATAAGATAGAAGAGAAAAAATTGATTATTTTTTCTGTAATACTAGATATCATATTAGCCATAGTCTTTCCCAGGGATGAGAAAAAATTAAACGCTTTGATTTCTTTCAACCTCTCCTTTTTAGCCTCTAAATCATGCGAGGTTACATTCTTTCCAAGTACCGATGCTTCAATCTCACCATTCTCAACTTCCTTCACTGTGATCGGTGCTTTTAATCCTTCCTCTTGGTAACCTTTCATTTCCATCATTCCTTCATTGGCTTTTTGCATTCCCATTAATACACCAATGAATAATGCACTACAGATCAAAAGGCATTTCAGCATAAAACGCTTCATTTTTAAATCATCCCTTTATTAGCTAATATTAATACTTAGGTTATTGTTTACCAGGTGGATTGGATTGATTTCCATCTACCTGTTCAGCTTGCCAATAATATTCACTAAAAACATCTGCTAAAGCGGCAGTTGTTCGATACATTTCTTCAAATGTATTATCCACTCCACCTACTTCGATTAATATTGCATTTGATGAAAGATCTTGGTTGAACTTTCCATTTGTTAAAGAACCTTCCTTCTTTAAAACTCCTCTTGAAAGACCTTTATACTTTTCTTGTAATAATTTATCTAACTGCTTAGCTAGCTTTGCATTCTTTTCATAGTTCGGGTTATTTCCTCCAATAACAAATGCAATCTTGGCGTAGGATTGTCCATTAATCGTGATCGTGGTATCTTTTTTACGACGTGAATCTCGATGAATATCGATTAAATAGTTCAGGTCCCGATTTTTGTTCATTGCGGTTTGAATCACTTCACGAGATTCCTGATAAGATTGGGGGTATTTCCAACCCTTTTGAATTAATAGAGTTTGAACATCGGTTTTGTCCACAATAGTCCCTATGCCCCGGTCTTCTAATTGCTCTTTTAGCTTCATACCTACATTCGTAACGTTAATCTTTGAATGTTGAGCTGCGTTTGGATCTGTTATACCATCTAAATATGGAAGAAATGATTCTCGTGTATGTGTAAAATAGATATAAACAGTCTTTTTCTCTAGATCGGAAGATGATGCATTGTGTTTTGTATCATTCTCTTTCTTCTCCTGAGATTCATTTGGTACTTCCTTTAAATTAGGATCTTCCTTTGCATGGAAGATCTTATCAGAAGGAACAGACTCTATCGGTAAATTCGTAAAATTTGTTCCTTCTCCAGCAACAAGAATTTCACTATCAAAAAAAGCAAAACCTGGTAGTTCACGTCCGATAAAACTTCTCGGATCTTTAAAGCTAATATTGGTTGCCATATTTATGATCGTGTTTCCCAAGCTTGGAAACTCTTCTGTATCTTGCATTCCTGCTTTAATCATCTGTGTATCTGTCGCCAAAAAATGAAAAAGTACTTTACTCGATAAATGCTTCGTTGCTTGATGAATTAAATTTGAATTTACCCGATATCCTGGTTTTAAAGCTGTAAGTAATCCTGAAATAGAGAACATTAAAACTAATGCTAGAAAAAAGATAACTCCTGCCTTTATTACACTAGAAATGTTCAACGTAACGATATAGCTACGATTTTTATATGATTTCATCGTTCCACCCTTTCTAGCAATTTTTATAGTAATGTATGTTTTTACTAGAAAAAGTAGAACAATTTAGCAGAATGAAATGACTTATCTTACAAAAACGAGACGATTCTCCTATCTTGTTTTATAACCAACATTTTCTTGGTTAACAGATGTATGTAATGCAGAATTTAAACCATTAGCGATTAAATTGGCCATATCTTCAATAAATACATCAACTTCCTTCGGTGTAACCATTAAATTATGACCAAGAGGCGCCAACACTTCATGAATTAATGTTCGTTTCTCGTCATCATCAAGCGTCCCGATCATCCCCATAAACATTTTCCGGTGCTGTTCTCCAGGCAAATCCTCTTCTGTCAATTCTCGTTTTTCACCAAATGTCATACCTGAGGGCGCCAATGAACGCGAAGGACGATTTCCCTCTCTCATTTCCCTTCCAAAATGCTTTAATAAATAGTCTATTGCATCACTAGTAATTGATACAGCATCAACAACAGTAGGTACACCAATTGCAATCACTGGCACCCCTAGCGTTTCTTTGCTTAGTTCTTTTCTTTTATTCCCTACCCCAGACCCTGGATGTATGCCAGTATCTGATATTTGTATCGTTGAATTGACGCGTTCAATCGAACGGGATGCAAGTGCATCAATGGCAATAATAAAATCAGGTTTAGACTTTTCCGCAACCCCGAAAATAATATCGCTAGTTTCAATACCCGTTAACCCCATTACCCCTGGCGCTAGAGCACTTACAGAGCGATAGCCCTCTTCAACATTTTCAGGTTGCAAATTAAATAGATGTCTAGTGACAATCACATTCTCACAAACAAGTGGACCAAGGGCATCCGGTGTTACATTCCAATTTCCTAAGCCGACAATTAAACAACTGGCATCCTTTGGAATTTTTGAGGCTTGAAGGAATTGACTAAACTCATTCGCAAACACTTCCTCTACTTCTTTTTGTAAATCAGAATCTTGTTGACGGATACCCTGAACCTCTATAGTCAAATAATTTCCTGCTTTTTTACCTATCGCTTGTTCACCTTGTTTGGTTATTTGTACAGTTGAAATTTTTATATCTCCAACTTGTCGGTCCTTTATCATTACTCCTTCAATTTCCGTTTCCTTTTCTTGGCTTTTTAAGCGTTCTTCTACAGCCATGTCTTTTGCTTCTAAAGCTAAGTCTGTTCTCACGGAATACAAGCTTAAATCTATTTCATCTCGATTCTTCATCAATATGTTCCTCCTTATGTAGACACAAACATATTAGGATTTTTTTCATATTTTATATTTTTACCTAATTTAGATAGTTTCATTCCTATTAACAATGATTTACAGAATAGTACATCTTAAAATTACTAGAAAAGCTCTTTTTCTATTTCTTTTTCTAGGCTAAGTATTGCATAATCAAGGTTCGTTTGATAAAATATCACTTGTTCTTATTGTTAAGGATTGTGAAAGTCGAGTGATTGAATTTTCATTACTCGTAGGAGGTGAAAGAAATGCCAAACATCAAATCTGCCATCAAACGCGTAAAAACTAGCACTGAAAGTAACGCACACAACTCTGCTATGAAATCAACTATGCGTACTGCTGTGAAGAAATTCGAAGCTGCAGTTGTCAATAAAGATGAAAACGCAAAAGACCTATTAGCTACTGCTGTAAGTCAACTTGATAAAGCAGCATCAAAAGGTCTTATCCATAAAAACACTGCGGATAGACAAAAAGCACGTTTAATGAAAAAATTAAACACAGCTAATGCTTAATAAGAAAAAACGATCCAATTAAGGATCGTTTTTTTATTCACTAATTTTATTTCAATTGAAATAGAAACATCTCTATAATCATCACTTTATCTAAAGAGCTTGTTTTCATTTGATAATCACATTTAGCTAATAAATGCATGATTCTTTTCAGCTCTTCTTCTGAAAATAGCTGTGCTTGTCCAGCAGCCAATTTAATTCGAAAGGGATGGACTTTTAAATGTGAAGCTATTTGCTGCTGACCATACCCTCTCCTTGATAGCTCTTTTGTTTGATAAACAAGTCTAAATTGGTTGGCTAAGATAGATAGAATTTTGATTGGCTCCTCATTTTGCTTTAACAAATCATAATAAATCCTTAACGCATCACTTATATTTCGATGAACCACTTTATCTACAAGGCTAAATATATTTTGTTCAAGTGTCCGAGAAGCTAAACGTTCAACTGTTGCTTTATCAATCTTATTATTTTCCCCAATAAAAAGAGAAAGTTTATCTATTTCACTAGAAAGCATCATTAGGTTTGTTCCTGACAAAGTTATAAGTAATTCCGCTGCATCTTCATCGATCGTGACACCATTCAGCTTAACCTTCCCAATTACCCAAGATTTTAACTCCGCATCTTTTAATTTTTTAGCTTCAAAAACAGATGCATTCTTTTTTATTAGTTTTGTTATTTTCTTCCGTTCATCCAATTTTTCATTGGGAGCAATGATTACTAAAATAGTATAATCAGGTGGATTTTGTATGTATTCTTCTAATTTCAAAAGATTATGTTCCACTTTTTGTTTTCCTTTTTCAGAAGTCAAGAAAATAGCGTTTTGTAATATGACCAGTCTTTTTTCACCCATAAAAGGAAATGTCTCAGCATCCTCTAATGCCACTTCTATAGGTACCTCTTCCAAATCATAAGTGGACAAATTAAAATCCATTTCTTCTTCCGTTAACATATTATTCACTAATTTTTGCTTTGTTTCATTGATTAAATAGCTTTCTATTCCATATAATAGATATAATGGAGAAAAAACCTTTTGTTCAATCTTTTTCCATAGGTCAATCATTCGAATCCTTCTTTCTAAAGGAGTTATACTTCTATCGTAAAAAAGGATTAGGATTTTGACAAGCATTTTAAAGGGGATTAACCTTTTAAATATGGAAGGATAACCCCCAAATCTATAGTTAACGTTAATAAAAAAGGCCTAGGATACTTTTTTATTAACGGTAGACTTTTATTTATTTTTATTCTCACCGTGTCTTTGAAAAGTATTTGTGTAAACTCTTGTCAGTATAGGGATTTGTTATATAGATTTTTTTAAGCAAATAGTCTATACTAAAGTTGAAATAGGAGGGGTCGTTGTGAATCAATTTGAAAAAAATGTACAATCAAAACGTAACGATGCAATCGATTCAGGAGTTGGATTTGGTGTTTCATTCGCACTTTTTGCTGTGATGTTCATCATTGCCACTATTATCAAATTTGTAGGCTAATTTAAAAAACATGAATTTATGAGAGAGTTTGCTTTTGCAAACTCTCTTCATTTTTCTCACACTTAAACGTTTTTTGATTGGATAAACTACTTTATACTATGGTGAAAAGGTTCGAAAGGTTCCATTATTTTGTAAAAAATTATACTGTATCGCACCTTGTAAATCTGTACGGAATATTTTAATATGATTTTCCGTTAATCTCTCAAGAACTTCCTTGTGAGGATGGCGATAGCGATTATTTTTCCCAGCAGAAATAATGGCATAGGTTGGATTTAACTTTTGAAGAAATACATCTGTGCTTGACCCTTTACTTCCATGATGCCCTATTTTTAAAACATCGACTTTTAAATGCTCATTTTCTAATAATTCTTTTTCTCCTTTGGCTTCCAAATCCCCTGTAAATAGCCAACTAAGACCTCCAAATTCCGCATAAAGAACTAAAGAATCATTATTCCCTTCATAATGATTATCGAACGGAAAAATGATCCGAAAATATCCAGATTGATTTTTCCACTTAAATCCAGCCTTTACTACATTAATTGATATGTTTTTACTTAATGCCATTTGTACTGTTTTTAACATCATAGGCTTTTCCCATGAATTTGGGGATAGAAGTATTTCATGTACAGTAAACCTCTCTAACAGCTCTTCAGCAGCTCCAATATGATCTGAATCACTATGCGTCAATATTAATTTATCTATTTTAGTTATCCCTTTACTCTTTAAATACGGTAAAATAATATCTTTTCCAACCGTAAATGGTTTTTTTCTTACCGCCCATTCCTCTTGAGGAAAGCTCACTTCTCCCCCTGTATCAATTAAATATGTTCCTCGATGAAAAGGAAGACGAATTAATATACTATCACCTTGACCGACATCAATAAATGTCACTTCTCCTGTTGGATCATAAAATTGCGAGATCTTAAAAATGAGGATCATCATGAAAAGGGGAAAAATTGAATAAGTAATTGAACGTCTCCTTTCAAGAAGAAACAAGACCAATTGACTGACAACAATGAATATACATAAGAAGAACATACCCGGTTTCCCTGTAACTAAAACTCCATATTTAAAATCCAGCAGACTGCCAAAACCTTCGGAAATAGATACGACGATATGTGATGCGTTCTCAATGAAATGAAAAACAGTCAAATCGATATAACTACTTACAAAAGTAAGAAAAAATAATGGTAATACTATAAAGGTATATAAAGGAACATAGATAATGTTACTAAAAATGCTGGTCAATGATATTTCAAAAAAGTGAAAAGAAAGAATCGGTAAAGCAGAAATTTGTGAGATGAAAGATACCAACATTAAATTGGTAAAAAAACTTCTGTAGCGAAGAAGAAGGGATCTTGAAGCGAGCAGAATACATAAACTTACAGTAAAGGATAATTGAAATCCAATATGAAATATGATAAATGGATCTTTCAGTAAAAATAAAATAAAACATATTGAAAGTGCATCTGTCGAAGAAATAGGTGAGTTCTTTCGGATAGTACCTATAATGAGCATGGACATAATAACAGCACGTACAACTGGAGGATGAATACCTGTTATTATGGCATAGGTGGGTAGAATGATTAATAAAATCCAGCTCGCCATTTCCCGAGGACAACCTAGTCGAATAAGTATATAAAATATCCCAGAGGATATGACACCAACATGTAAACCTGAAATAGCTAATAGGTGAACAATTCCTAAACGTTGATATAAGGAGTAAATTTCTTCTGAAAAGCTACTACTATCACCAAACAAAAGGGCTTTAGCATAAGGAATCGTATTTGGAGAAAATAAATTATCCACTCTTTTTAAACCATTTTCCCGAGCACGTAAGACCCATTGAATGAACCCTTTACTTGATTCTTCACAGCTAGTAATTGATGTAACTTTTAATATCCAATGTACATTTTGTCTATATAAATAAAGACGATAATTAAATAAATTTTCGTTTCTATTAGATTCAGGCTTTTGTAACTCACCTTCTACTTTACAAATGATTCCACTATACATATTTTCCATTAACCACTTCTTTTCGACTTCTGTACCTATTTTGTAATTCAATACGATATTTTCTTTTTGATTGGTTTTTGCCATTGATTTAAACTGATTTCCATTAATATGAGGGGTTTCATTAAGTTGAATGAAAAAGGAGGTTTGTGTAGGTGAAATCTTTGTCACTTGCCTTTGCTCATTGGCCCATAATCCATAAAGTGCAAAAATAACATATATCCCGACGGATAGGATAATTAATTTTCTCTTTTTTAATAATACAATCCGTAACCAAATGCAATGAAAAACAATGATTAGCCCCCAATGAACCCCTAAAAAGAGTGAACTTCCACAGAGGGCTGCACCCGCTAGAAAAAGCCAATATCCTTTCATAATCTACCTATTATACTAAATCCTCAAATAGTTTTTTTGCTTCATTTTGCAAGGAATTTAATTCTGTTTCACTTATTCCCACATCATCTAATTTTTTTAGAAGAGTTTGAACAAAACTTATTTTTTGTTGAGAGTGTAAATCTAAGGATTTTTTATTAAAAGGAACTTTTTCAACATATACACCTGCTTTTTGATATAACTCCATTGCATATGGATGATTCTTATAATCCTCGGAATAGTATACTGATTTAATTCCTGCCTGAATAATGGTTTTACAGCATTGCAAACAAGGAAAATGTGTTACATAGATTTCTGCTCCATTTGTAGGAACACCGAATTTTGCACACTGTAATATTGCATTTGTCTCAGCATGAATCGTTCTAATACAATGATTGTCTATAACATAACAACCTTCATCAATACAATGTTCTCCACCGGCTATTGATCCATTATAACCACCTGCAATAATTCTTTTATCACGAACAATGGTCGCCCCCACTGCTAGTCTCGTACATGTACTTCGATAAGATAGTAAATGGCTTTGCGCCAAGAAATATTGATTCCAAGAAATTCTTTCCATATCTTTTTCCCCTCTTTATAGATTATTTCTCTACCTATATAGTTTATAGGTACATTTGTTACCCCGTCAATGTTCGATTCTAGCGTTTCTATTTTCCGTTACAGAATTTCTATTTCACTCAAATCGAAATCGAGTCTTTTAGTTTTTCATATGTCTTTTCACCAATACCCGTAACGTTTTTAATATCTTCTATTTTCTTAAATTCTCCCTTTTGCTCCCGATATTCTATAATGGCATCGGCTTTCGATGGGCCAATACCAGGGATCGTTTGAAGCTGATCCTTATTAGCAGAATTTATATTTACTTTTCCCTCACTATTGTTGATCGTACCTACACCTTCATCAAATAGAGACACATTTATTTCTTCTCCAATTTTAGGAACATATATTACCATTTCGTCTTTTACTTTTTGAGCTAAATTAACTTTCAATTTATCAGCATTTTTGCTAAATCCCCCTGCCTTCGTAATGAGATCTTGTACTCTTTCCCCATTATTCGCTTCATAAATTCCAGGGTTAACGATTTCCCCTTTCAAATCAACGATGATCTTCATGTCCACTATGTTTTTTTGATCCTCATCTTCATCTTCCTTTTGACCTGATTCTTCTAAATATGCTGAGAAATCACTCGTATGAATACCTAGTTTTTCCCGTTGACTTTTTCCAATAAACAGGAAAATAACGATCACCACAACTCCAACCGCTACTAATAGAAATTTATATTGTTTAAAAATTCGTTCCAACAACTTAACACCTCATTTATTAATTTGTTTTTTACTGAATAAGGACAATCATGTTAGACATAAAGTATTGTGAATAGTTTTTTGACGGTCATCGTTTTCAAGTAGTATGCGACCCGAGGAGTGTTGAAAATGAACATAGGCTTTATTGGTACCGGTAATATGGGGAGTATTCTTGTTGAAGGATTTATTGAGGGAAAAGCAGTCAACCCTTCAAATATTTATATAACCAATCGAACAAAGGTAAAAGCTGAAGCCCTTCAACAAAAATTCCCATCGATTCATGTTTGTGATGAGGCATCAAAGGTCATCGAAAATTGTCATTTGGTCTTCATTTGTGTAAAGCCACTTGATATTTATCCATTATTAGAGAAATATAAAAACGAGCTGACAACGGAAAAATGTCTGGTTTCCATCACAAGTCCAATCTCTGTAGACCAACTTGAACAATTACTCCCTTGTTCTTGCATTCGTGCGATCCCAAGCATTACTAATCGTGCATTATCAGGGGTGTCCTTATTAACTTTTGGAAAAAACTGTGATAGCTATTGGGAAAGAAAGCTGAAAGAACTTTTCTCTTTCATATCTACTCCGATTGACATTGACCAAAATATTACAAGAGTAGCGTCAGATATTGTTAGTTGCGGTCCAGCTTTTTTTAGTTACCTTACCCAACGATTTATTGATGGTGCAGTTGCTGAAACCAAAATAGATCAAACGACAGCAACGATTTTAGCTGGTGAAATGTTAATTGGCCTAGGAGAACTCTTAAAGAAAGGTTACTATACTCTTCCTACTCTACAGGAAAAGGTTTGTGTTAAAGGAGGAATCACAGGGGAAGGCATAGGAGTACTTGAAGATGGTATTGGGGATGTCTTTGAAAAACTGTTTCAAGCCACGCATAGTAAATTTAATGAAGATCTGGAGATTGTTACAAAACAATTTAGTTAATACTAGTTTCGACAAAAACTCTATTTTTCCTTCAAAAAAAAGTCGGATTTATAAAATTATAAATCCGACTTTTTCTCTTGTTTATTTTTTTTACAAACGAAAAATATTCTTTCGGAAGTATCACTTGGAATGTTATCAGAATAATCAGCAGAAACTTCAAGAACATCAAAGCCTGTGGCTTCTAACCATTTAGAATACTCACTAATTGGAAATGTTCGCTGTCTATGAAGCTCATCAAATCGTATATACTGATCAGTTTTTTCATTCAATACAAAAAAGGTAAGCTCATGTTCCACTGAATGGGGAAAGTCTCCTTCAAAACTATTCCATATATATGAAATTTCATCATCAATATACGTAAATGTTTCATTCATAAATATTTGGTCCACTTTATAAATAGAATGAACATCAAAAATAAACAAGCCATTATCATCTAAGTGAGTATATACCCCCTTAAATGTTTCTTGTACTTCTTCGGGAGTAGAAAGATAATTTAAAGAATCACAGAAAATAGTAACTGCATCAAAAGTTCCAAGGCCTTCTAAGGCACACATATTCTGTTGAAAAAGTTGAATAGGTATACCTAATTTTTCTGCCTTTTCGCGAGCGACCATTAACATATCCTCTGATAAGTCCACCCCTGTTACTTCGAAATCTTCTTCAGCTAATTTAACGGTTAATTCTCCAGTACCGCATGCTAAGTCCATGACCTTTTTTCCAGAAATATTATATTTTTTTACTTTATTTTGAAAAAAATTCAGCCATTGATCATATGGAACATCACGCATTAAATCATCATAAATATAGGCGAAATCCCCATAATTCATGGTGTTAGCTCACTGCGTATATCTTCGAATGGCGCATCACCCCATAGGCGTTCCAAATTATAGTAGCTACGCTCATCACGATGAAAGACATGCGCAACGACATCACCTAAATCAATTAATACCCACTTTCCTTCATCAAAGCCTTCCATGCGCTTGACAGAGTACCCAATTTCTTCTGATTTATCTTTAATCTCACTTGCAATAGCTTGAACTTGCTTATCAGAATTACCATGGCAAATTAAGAAATAATCTGCAATTAGGGATATTCCCTTCATATTTAAAACAACAATATCTTCAGCACGTTTATCATCAGCTGCTTTAACCGCTGTATTCAAAAGTTCTCTATTCTCCATACACATATCTCTCCTTTTTCATGACAAGATCATTATAAAACGTGAACGTATCCGGATATACGGCCTGATTTTTATTCATTAAGAAAATAATTGTATTTTTAACTGAGTAAATCAGTGCCTCATCTAAATCCTTTTTAGCAAGTTTTCTTGCTTCTTCAACACCTGGAAACTGGCGTCCTGGCTCAATATAATCAGCTAAATAAATAATTTTTTCAAGAAGCGTCATATTCATTCGACCGGAGGTATGGTAACGTACCGCGTTAATAATTTCTACATCCTTAATCCCTACCTCCTCCTGAATCAAATATGCACCTACTGGTGCATGCCATAATTCAGGATTGTACTGTAACAGAAACGGGTCAAACTTTTGCTCAATGATGATTTTTTTCATTTCCTCAAGCGGTCGAAATTTGGCATAGTCGTGAAAAATCGCAGCTAATTCAGCCTTTTTTTCATCTGCCTCATATAGTTTCGCTAAATCAATTGCTGTCTCCATTACACCTAAAGTATGTGTGTAGCGCTTTTCAGTCAACTGTTTTGCTACTATTTCTAATGCTTTATTCCTCTCCATATAAATTGTGCTCCTTTATATAATTCATGACCTTATCAACGACCAAATATTTAATTGATTGCTTATTTTTTACTTTCGTTCTTATTAAAGTCGAAGATAAATTTATATCAGGAATCTCAATGTATTGAATCGGGTATTTAGTTTGATGGGAATGTCCCGGCCGATTAACGCCAACGAATTTTATCATTTGGATTAATTCTTCTACACGATACCAATTTGGCAAATATTCAATCATATCTGCACCAATAATAAAATAAAAGTCTATGTCAGGTTCTCTCTTTTTTAATAATGAAACCGTATCAAATGTATAGGAGGGCCCTTCCCTTTCAAACTCTATTAAATCTAATAAAAAATAGGGTTGATCATTTATTGATAAAGAAATCATTTTTTTTCGATCATCATTTGTCACCCGACTATTTCTTACTTTATGAGGTGGTATTTTATTCGGCATAAATCGAATTTCATCCAAGTGTAATGCCTCCTTCACCTCATTTGCCATGATTAAGTGGCCTAAATGTGGAGGATCAAACGTTCCACCTACAATACCAACACGCTTTTTCATCAATGCATCACCTATGGTAGTTGTAATTGTTTATTTTCCCTTGATTCCTTATAAAGAACAATGATGTTTCCGATAATTTGAACAAGTTCAGCTTTTGTCCCATTAACTAAAAGGTTCGCTACAGAATCTTTATCTTCTTCACAATTTTGTAAAATACTTATTTTAATTAATTCACGTGCCTCCAAAGCCTCAGAGATTTGCTTTACCATATTATCATTTACGCCACCTTTTCCAACTTGAAAAATTGGATTCAGATGATGTGCTTTCGAGCGTAGAAATCTTTTTTGTTTACCTGTTAACATGTTGTTGTCCTCCTAGTTGGTTTATCACAATTTGTTTCATTCTTCTTACATCCGGTACTCTGCCTGTCCATTTTTCAAAAGCAATTGCCCCTTGATAAATAAACATTCCTAATCCATTACTTGTGGATGCTCCCTTTTCTTTTGCCGCTTTTAATAAAGCAGTTTCAAAAGGATTGTATATAATATCAACCACATGTGTATTGGGTAGAATATTATGAATCGATAGTGGTGTCTCATTCATATTTGGACTCATCCCAATAGAAGTAGTTTGTACGATGAGAGAATAGCTGTCTAGCGTTTTCTCTGCCTCATCCATCGTTAATATATTGGTTTCAGATGGATAAGGACAGGATTCAACTAATTGTTTTGCTCGTTCAGTTGTTCGATTACATATATCGATAGCCTGAACACCATCATGTACAAGAGAATAAAAGATGGCCTTAGCCGCTCCACCTGCACCAATGATTAAGACCTTTTCTTTTTCTAACTCTCTCTTCCATTCCTCTTTCAAACTTCGGATAAATCCTAAACCATCAGAATTGTAGCCTACAAAAGAATCATTCTCACGTACAACTGTATTTACTGCGCCGATCGCTTTAGCTAATGGGTCGATTTGATCTAATAATGGGATAATATTCGTTTTATGCGGTATTGTTACATTAAATCCTGCAATACCAAGTACCTTCATCCCTTTTACCGCTTCTTCTAAATGATTAGATGTTACGTGAAAAGGAAAATAACAATGATCTAAGTTTAGACTCCTAAAAGCATCAGTATGCATTAATGGAGATAATGAATGGGCAATGGGATCCCCAATAACACCATAAATGTTTGCCATGACCAACGCCCCTTTAAATTAATGAAGATCGGATCATTACATTTACACCTTTAGGGACATACGCGGCAATTTTTGCCCCAGGTTCATTGACTGTTACCCACCCTAGTCCAGAAAAGACAATATCTGTCTTTGCTTCCTTAATAACAAATTCATGACGGACTAAATTCGGAAAATGATTTAGATCATCTTTTCTTGGTGGTTGTAATAAATCACCTACATGTTTTTCATATATTTGATCAGCATTTTCTATTTTGGTTCGATGAATTTTTAGCTCATTAGAAACATAACATACAAGGGATCTTCTTCCACCACTGATGTAATCCAACCTAGCTAGTCCACCGAAAAATAATGTTTGTTCTTCGTTTAATTGGAAAATAGTTGGTTTAATTTCTTTTTTGGGTGTAATAATTTTAAGGTCCCTTTTATCAACAAAATGTGCCATTTGATGATGATTAATAATCCCTGGTGTATCAATTAAATCACTTCCATCACTTAATGGAATTTCAATCATATCTAACGTGGTCCCAGGAAAATGTGAGGTTGTTATTATATCTCTTTCACCAGTAACATTTTTTATTATACGATTTATAAATGTTGATTTACCAACATTGGTACAACCTACAACATAAACATCTTTTCCGTCACGATATTGATCGATCTGCTCCATTGCCTCATCCATAGAGTGACCTTTCGTTGCACTGACAAGGAGAACATCTATCGGGTTTAATCCTAATTCTTTCGCTTGTTGCTTCATCCATTTAACTAGCTTTTCTCTCTTCACCGATTTTGGTAGTAAATCTTCTTTATTCCCAATTAAAAGAATCGGATTATTACCAACAAATCTATGTAATCCAGGTAGCCAGCTTCCATTAAAATCAAAAATATCAACAATCTTTACGATTAAACCATCAACCGTCCCTAACCCATTTAATATTTTCAGAAAATCGTCATCCGTAAGTGAAACATCCTGTACTTCATTATAATGTTTAAGTCGGAAACATCGTTGGCAAATTAATGTTTCCTTTTCAAATGCAGATGGTGGTGCATATCCTAATTCTTTCGGGTCTTCTGATTGAACAGCAATCCCGCAGCCAATACAAATATTTTCAATCAATGTTAATCCTCCCAATTAATTAATCCTTTTTTCTTAAATGATGACATAATTCTACGTTCTATTTGTCGATTAAAGCGAGTGACAAATCCATCTGATTGTGCGACAGGGATAACTAAAATGGTATAAAATCCACTTCGATTTCCACCAAGAACATCAGTTAAAAGCTGATCGCCGATTACTACTGTTTCTTCTTTTGACACATTCATCAGTTGGATTGCTCGTTTAAAAGCTTTTGTGAGCGGCTTACGAGCCTCATAAATATAAGAGATCCCGAGTGGTTCAGCAAATGCCTTTACTCTTCTTTCATTATTATTTGAAACAATTGTTACTTTAATATTATGTTTTTTCATATCCGCAAACCATTCAATAAGCTTTGGGGTAGCATTTGGCCGATCCCATTCGACTAATGTATTATCTAAATCTGTAATTATGGCCTTTATTCCTTTTTCTTTTAAATCCTCGGGTTTAATTAGAAATACATTTTTTACATGTTGATTAGGTAAAAAATTTTTCAGCAACAATCATTGACACTCCTATCTATGTTAGACCGACTTCCCTTATTTTAAAATCGAGTACTCACTTTTTTGTTACACTTTATCATACCAATTTTAACTCTGTATTCAAAATAAAAGTTTGTTCGTCATTGTAATTTCTCTCTCTTCTCTACTATGAGGAAATCTATGACAAATATTTTTCGACAAAACTCCCATCATTCTACACTGTGGATAACTTTATTCACAATACCCACATTGTTTTAACCGCATATTGATAATTTATAAACAAGATAATCACAAGTTATCCACCATGCATTGTGGATAACAAGAACGCTTGTTCTATCGATAGTAGTTTGTTAAAGTAATAATACATCATGGATAAATACATAAATATATGATATTTTTTTCTACTTTTAGAACGTAAATGTATATGGAGGTGATGGCTTATTATGAGAAAATTATCTGATGAATTGTTAATCGAATCCTACTTTAAAGCAAAGGAATTAAAGTTAAGCCAGGATTTTATACGCCTCATTGAAACGGAAATTCATCGTCGTACGCTGACAAATCGCATAAAAATATCATCATAAACATATGGCGGGGCAGTCTGATAATATCATTTTCGGACTGCCCCTCTTTTCTTTCCAGTATTATCATTTTATTTATCAAAATATCCTATTGCTTCACCAACCTTAATGTCAGTTGGAATCTGTATATTCTTATCTAAATAAAAAGTTCCCTTTTCAAATAATAAGACGACCGTTGATCCAAATGAAAAGTATGCTATTTCATCCCCTTTTTTCCATTGTTCCGTTAAGTGGGTACAAACAATCGAATTAATAAACATCGCTCCGACCTTTACAATTAGTACTGAACCTTTATCATGTATCAATTCCGTAATCACTCGATAATTTTTTGCTAATGGTGATTTCCCATATTTCAGTCCAAATTGATTGACAGGATAGGATTTTTCACCTAATGTATATTGTCGGACTACTTTTCCTGTTACTGGACTATGTATACGATGGTAATGTTTTGGGCTTAAGTATAAAATAATGAATTGTCCACCTATGTATTTATCGATCTTTTTTTCTTCACCTATCATTTCTTGTAATGAGTAAATTTTTCCTTTTACTCTTATATGCTTATCAGCTGTTATTTTACCGGCATCTTCTATAACTCCATCCACCGGACTAATGATGGCTTTATGATCAACAGAAATTTTTCGGGCATTTGGTTTCAATTTTCTAGTAAATAATTCATGTAATGTCGAATAAGTATGAAGATCTTGAAGCATTTCATGCTGATTAATTTTATAAACCTTTGCATATGATGAAATGAAAGGCCTGCTAATCTTTGATTGGGCAAACTTTTTTATACAATTAGAAGAAAACTGATGATTTGTCAATTCAATCAAGAATCGATAGATCCACTTTTTCACAACATCTCCTCCAGCATTGGCAAAAAATCTTTAGGTTATTGCATTATATTATAAAATTTTATTATATAATGGAAGAGGGTGTATAAAAAACTTTGAGAAATCTTCTTTCTCAGATTCAGAAGTTGAAAATATTATCTATCTAGGAGGTGAGTAAAGTGTTTCATTCTGATGTCATAGATCAGACCCTCAAAAAGCTTAGAGCACAAACTGCTAATATGTTAACATTATTAAATTTAGGATTAGGTGGTTTTGCTATTCTAGTGGCTATTCATGGACAATTAGGACTCAGCGTTATTCTTATATTCATGGCCGCTCTTGCGGATCGATTTGATGGTCTAGTTGCTCGCAAATTAAATATCGTATCAGAAATGGGCAAACAATTAGATTCAATGAGTGATATTATTTCATTCGGAGTTGCTCCAGCTATCCTTCTATATCAAGGAATTCTGCATTCATTTGGCTATCCCGGACTATTTTTCACAGTATTTTATATAGGTTGTGGCGCTTTTCGATTAGCTCGATTTAATATTACTGAAGGAAATGGGTATTTTACTGGTTTACCTATAACAGCTGCAGGTTGTCTTGCGACCTTAAGTTACCTTGCACTGCCAGTTTTTCCAACGCATTTATATTTATTTATTATTCTTATTTTAGCTCTACTAATGATCGCATCATTTAAATTAAAAAAGTTTTAATAATAAATTGATAGTATAAATGGGGATGATTTGTTTGCCAAATCATCCCCATTTTTTTCATTGCTTTGTCGCCTCTAAAAATTCCTCAACATCCTTCACGCACAGCTTAACTCCTTCTTCCCAAAAATCTCGCTTCGTTAAATCAACATTTAAATGTTTCAGCGCAAGATCCTCAACCTGCATGGAACCTGTATCCTGTAGGAGCGCCATATATTTTTCCTCATAACCTTTCCCTTCTTTTTGAGCCTGTGCATAGATCCCTAACGAAAATAAATAGCCAAACGTATATGGGAAATTATAAAATGGAACACCAGTAATAAAGAAATGGAGCTTGGAAGCCCAGAATAATGGATGGTATTCCTCCAATCCATCCCCATATGCCTCTTTTTGTGCTTCTAACATCAACTCATTTAAACGTTTTTTACTTACGATTCCTTTTTTACGTTCTTCATAGAATCGTGTTTCAAATAAGAATCTAGAATGGATGTTCATTAATAAAGCTACAGATCTTTGAACTTTATCCTCTAATAAAGGTAATCGCTCCTTATCACTTTTTGCATTCTTTACTGATGCATCAGCAACAATCATTTCTGCGAAAGTTGAAGCAGTCTCTGCCACATTCATGGCATATCCTCTTTTTAAAGGATGAACATTTTTTAAGGCATACGAATGGAATGCATGGCCTAATTCATGAGCTAAAGTTGAAACATTGGAAGGCGTTCCAGAGTAGGTCATAAAAATTCTAGATTGGCCACTAACTGGAAAAGAAGTACAAAAACCACCTGGTCTTTTACCCGCACGATCTTCCGCTTCAATCCAACTATCCTCAAATGCTTTTTTGGTAAAGCTAGCTAATTGATCACCAAATTTACCAAAGTGCTGAATAATAAATTCAGCTCCTTCTTGATAGCTAAATTGAGTATTCACCTTTCCAATTGGTGCATCTAAATCGTACCAGCTTAACTTTTCAATTCCGAGAAGTTCAGCTTTTCTTTTTAGGTAGTCCGTTAATGGTTTCTTATAATCACTTATTACTTGCCACATAGACTCTAAAGTTTCTTTCTGCATACGATTATAGCTTAAAGGCTCTTTTAAAACCTCATCCCAGCCTCTTTCCTTGTAAAGTGATAACCGGAAACCCGCAAGATGATTTAGTGTTGTTGCAAACATATCAGCTTTCTCATCCCAAGCTTTTTCCCAATTTTTAAAAACAGTTGCTCGAACATTTCGGTCAGGATTCGAAAATTTATTATGTGCTTGACCAACTGAAAGTTCAACTATTTCTCCATTCTCTTCAAACGGAATTTTCACTTGACTTACCAATGTGTCATACATATCTCCCCAACCATGGTATCCATCAACACTTAATGAATTCACTAAGGCTTCCTGTTCTTTTGGTAACTTTTCCTTTGCAAGTTCCCTACGTTCATTCAATACGAATGCTAATTCTTTAATCTCAGGGTTTTGTAATAACTGTTGCCATTGATCCTCTTCAATCCTTCTTAATTTATCATCAAAATTAGTTAGAATTGTATTTAACTGAGCACGTAATTCTGCAACATTTCCTTTTAATTCACTTGCTTTTTCATCCAATGTATTTTGTGCCTGTAAACAGCTTACGAACGCACCAGCTTGAGTAAGCATTTGTGTGTTTGTTTGTAACTTTTTTAGTAATTCCAAAAATTTAGTTTCTTCATGTAACACATGGATTGAATCCCAATTATCCACTTCATTATTAAATGAGATAATTTCCTCTTTAATCTTATCTAAAAAATTTCTAAACTCTTCCGAATTACTTCCATCTTTGAAAAAAACATCTAAGTCCCAAGTCAATGAATAGGTTGTCGTTGTCAAAGTAATTCCCCCTTTTATGTATGTACATTTTTATTATAAACATACCATCTAAATTTTTCTAATATTTTAAACACCTTTAAAACCGAAATTTTTTTCGCACTATTTTTGGAATGCCACAATTTTGCCACTGTATAGTAAAAATCTGTTCATTTTTGAATCATCTAACTAAAAATTTGTATGCTACATTAAAGTTAGATATTCAAAGGAGTGATGAACATGTTTTCTATTGTTATCGGGCTTGTTTTATGTACTGCGGTTGCCTTAGTCATTGCTGCTGAAGTAACGGTGGAAATGGAAGGGTAATAGATATCATCTGCTAGAAAAATTCCCCCTTTTATATAAATAAAGGGGGAATTTAACTTTTATTCTTGCTGATTCTTTTTCTTTTCCTTCTCCGCACGATAAAATTCATGAAACATTTTCATTAATGCTCTTTTTTCTATTCGTGATACATAGCTCCTTGAAATACCTAATTCCTTAGCTATTTCTCTTTGTGTTTTTTCTTTTTGTAAATCAAGACCAAACCTACCAATAATCACTTCTTTTTCACGCTCATCTAGAACATCAATATACTCTTTAACCTTTTCAAGTTCCATGCTTAATTGAATCGTATCAAAAACATCTTCAGCATCTGATTTTAAAACATCGATCAACGAAATTTCGTTCCCCTCCTTATCCTGACCAATGGGATCATGTAGGGATACATCCTTTTTTGTCTTTTTTAGTGCTCGTAAATGCATGAGTATTTCATTTTCAATACATCTAGCCGCATAAGTAGCAAGTTTGGTACCTTTTCCCTCGGAATAGCTTTCAATTGCCTTAATAAGGCCAATCGTTCCTATAGAAATTAGGTCCTCAACATCCTCTCCTGTATTCTCAAACTTTTTGACAATGTGAGCAACAAGACGAAGATTATGTTCAATCAAAATGTTCCGGGCCTCATCATCCCCATGAGCCATTTTCTTTAGATACTTTCGTTCGTCACTAGCAGAAAGAGGTTGGGGGAATGCATTATTTTTTACATACGAGACCAAAAAAATAAGTTCTTTAAAAAGATAGCCAATTGCTGTTAAGATTCCGGACATTTTCTCACCTCCGTTAGGCTTTTACCTATACATAATGCTTATGTAATTTAGCCTTTGTTCGTGCAGGTCCTACTAAAGAAAATTAAAGGAAAAGTTTTCCGAAAATAAGAATAATGGTTGTTATTTATAAGGTAAAAAAGAAAAAGGGATAAAACCTAGTGAACTGAACCGATACTTCGCTACCCATTTTTTTAACATCGTTGTACTGACATTATGGCGTTATGCTGTATCTTTGAAAGATTCAACACCTTTAAGGTAGTCTTGAATAGCATTTAATTTAATTTCCAGTGAATATTTCGTCATAAAAAAACTGCACCTCCAATTGTTAGTTGTGACTAACAATTGAGTGCAGTTCATAGTGGTTCAACCCTTTTTCTTTTTATGAAATGAAATGGTTAATAGCATAATTTGCAAAAACAATGTTATTCCTCCTATTCAACTGTTAGCTAGGCGGAATCTTTCTCCACCCATAAAGAATTCAACCTTTTTGTTTGCCAAATTAACATCACTAATATCTCCCTTCTAATTTTTATTTTTCAATTACATATTTCTGTAAAAAAGCTCACAGTACTTCATTTTGTTCTCATCAATTATTTGATTAATTCTTTGTTCATGGACACAATCTTCTAAAGACTGTTTACGTTTTTTGATGGTAACTGTTACAAAAATCAAATTTAGTGTCATACGATCACCTCCTTATTCATGCGTTTCTTACTATTAATGGGGTTTCTTACGGAACTGCTAAATGTTGTAATTAGGATCAGTCCTCTTCTTAGTCACTTTCTTCACTATAAACAAATTGTAAACAAAAAATAAATGATGCAGCTTAATTCTTAGACAAAAAAAGCCGCAGGGAATACCGTTTCCACTGCGGTTTTTTGGACACAAAAAAGCCGCAGGAAGAAACATATCCATCCTACGACTTCGAAAATTAGCTGTCATTTAAAGCAAATCAAATTCGGGTTAGGTCGAATGGATTACAAAATATTGAATTGTAATGAAAAAATAAATTTGAGATTCTTTTCATTTTAAACGACCTCCCTTTCATGAAATATTTGTTTACGTAGGTAAGTATATCCAATAATGATAGCTTTGTAAACATTTTTTTGAAATTTTTTTATTTTTCTTTTGTTGGTTTTGCTCTTTTGATAAAAAAGGCTAATACAAAGGCAACAGCAGCAATTCCAGTGGCTACTACAAAAGCATCATTTATACCACTAACCGTAGATTGTTGGACTACCTTCCCGTAGATGATACTGGTGGCTAAACTTTCCCCCGATTGTGGTGGAAGACCTGCCATTTGAGCAATTCCTTGACCTAATTGTGACATTTTACTTTGAATATAAGGATTTGAACTTGCAATGATATTCCCATAATTTGCGGTATGATACGATGATCGAGTTGTCATAACGGTAACTAGAAACGCTGTTCCAATACTTCCGGCAACTGTCCTTGCAGTATTAGAAGCAGCCGTTCCATGACTTGTTAATTTTAAAGGTAGCTGATTCATCCCTTCCGTCATTACTGTCATCATTAAAAATGACATCCCAAACATCCTCATTACATATAGCAACATTATATGCGAATAGGTTGTCTGCATTGTTAATTGAGTAAATTGCCAGGTGGTTACTACAGTGATTATAAGACCAAATAAGGCTAATGGTCGCGCCCCCATTCGATCAAATAACCATCCAGATATTGGTGACATAATTCCCATAATAATTGCACCTGGAAGCATTAATAATCCTGATTCTAATGCAGTAAACCCTCTAATATTCTGTAAATAAATCGGTAGCAGGATCATAGCAGCGAACATAGCCATATTAATAACCATACTTATAATGGTAGTGAGTGCAAATATATCATATTTAAAGACACGTAATTCAAGCATTGGTTTATCTGTTGTTAATTCTCTCCATGTAAATAGAATTAAACCAATTACCCCAATGGCTAAGGAGATAATAACGACCATACTATCCCAGCCATTATTTCCTGCCTCACTAAATCCATACAGTAGAAACCCTAAACCGATCGCAGAAAAAATAAATCCTGCAGTATCGAATTTTGGATTGGTTACCTTTGTTACGTCCTTCATCCAAGCAAATGCCAGAATTAAATCGATGATCCCAAAAGGGATTACAATATCGAATAAGATTCTCCATGAATAATGTCCAATTAACCATCCTGACAAGGTTGGACCAATTGCTGGAGCAAATATCATCGCTACCCCCATCAATCCCATTGCTGAACCACGTTTATCTGGTGGAAAGATCGTTAAAAATACCGTCATCAATAAAGGCATAATGACCCCTGCTCCTGCAGCTTGTACGACCCTTCCTAACATCAGTAAGGAAAAAGTTGTAGAGATAGAGCATATAATAGAACCGATTGTGAAAGCAGAAATAGAGAAAATCAGCAACTTTCTTGTACCAAGTTTTGCAATCAAGAACGCGGTTATCGGAATGAAAATTCCATTTGTTAACATATATCCCGTTGATAACCATTGAACCGTATTTGCGGATACATTTAGATCATTCATGATATGCGGAATCGCTACATTAAGTAAGGTTTGATTTAATATTGCTACAAATGCCCCAAGCATCATCGCAGCAATAATTTTCCCTCTATTTTTAGCAAATTGATCGACCGGCTTATCATTTTGACTGCTTTCCTGCACTTGATCATCATCACGGTTTTCTTCTTCTTCAATCAATCCTGCAGCTTCATTAACATACTCTAGCGCTGGCTCGGTAATTGCTGAGGATTGAAGTGTTTCATCGATTAACTCATCTGCAGTCGTGACCTCTTCGTTCTTTTCTTGCGTCTCAGCTATTTCCTCTACTTGAGGTAGTGTTGCGTTTTTTTTGCGAATCATATAATTCACAAATAATAGCAAAAGAATGGATACAAGAATATAACCTGCGATATATATTGACATGTCATCACCTACTTATGAATTCGCACAGTCACATTCATACCTGGAACTAAGTTAAGATTACTTTCAATTGATATCCTAACAGGAATAACTTGAACCTCTTTTGTATAATTCCCTGAGGCAGTATTGGTTGGCAGAAGAGAGAATGTTCCAGCTGTTGCTAGCCCAATTTCCTCAACTTTTCCTTTTAAAGAGGTATTAGGGAATGCATCAACATAAACATCCACATTTTGGCCAATTTCAACATCATCTATATTTGTTTCTTCAATATTTGCTGTTACCCATAAATTAGATAAATCATAGCTAATTGCTAAGGGTGTACCTGCTCCAACAATTGTGTTTGGTACTGCATTGGATTGAACGACTGTACCATTTGCAGGAGCAGTAATATCCATATTAACTGGACCATTATCGCCTAGTGTTTGAACTGTTGCGATTTTATCATTTTTGGCAAAGGTATCTCCCGTTTTAAGGTTCCAAGCGGTTAATGTTCCATTAACTGGTGAGGCAATCGTGACTTGCTGACCCGCAATTTGCGCATTATCCGTACTTAAATAAGTAACTGATCGATTATAGAAAAAATAAGCTGTAAATCCACCCCCTACCAAAATGATTAGTAAAATTACATTAATTAAGATCATTCGCTTAGCATTCATAGATGTTCCTCCCATAAAAATGAACATTGTAAAACATTCAAACATTCTTCCCTATTTTTTCTCTCATTCTTTTTTTTATCCAGATCATTTTATGATTTTCCTTTACAACAAAAAAAATAGCACATAATTGTACTATTTTTTCATTAAATACTCTTCCCCTTCATCACTATCAAGAAGAATTTTTCTATATCGGTTAGATTGAAAAAGAAAATAGACAGAAAGTAAAAGTAATAAAACGGTTCCGCCCATTAATAAATCTGTTTTAATAATTGTTTTATCCTCTAATGGTAGTACGACGCCAAGATATAAAAACGATGATAATGCTAAAGATGTAATTCCAAATCTTTTAAAGTCGACCATTTTCTCATAAAGAACTCTTGCTTTAGACATATACGTCATCCTCTCTATGAATCTACTAATAACTTTAACATATATAGTAGAAAGATTTATTAGGTAATTAAAGGGAATATAGAAGGACATGAGCGCGATAAAAAAAACGAGAGCAATATAATACCTGCTTATGTTGAGAATAGATGAAGGATTTGGTCGAGGCTTATGCTAAAACAATTTCTTAAACTTGTTGTATATGTAAGATGATAAAAAACTTATACATGTTAATACACTAAAAAAGGATAGGTGAAGTTGTTTATTCACACTATCCTTTAGTTTATTATATTTTGTACAGTTATAATGCTTTTTTACCCAATTTGTAACAATTGCAGATCTTTTCTCAGTCCAATAAAGGGGGCTGATAGTTTAGCCTTTGGTTTATTTATCTTTACCTTAATAGCAATATTGTTTAAACATATAGCCTTTAATTAAAATGCTTCACCATTTCCATTACAAGCTTTGCAGAATGAAGAGCAGCCGTTTCTAAAAATTGATCAAATGAAATATTCGATTCTTTCCCAGCAATATCTGATAAAGATCGTATAATGACGAACGGTGTGCCAAATTGATAAGCAACTTGTGCAATAGCAGCAGCCTCCATTTCAGCTGCTTGAAGCTGTGGAAACTTTTCATGAACAAATGCAACCCTTTCTGGATCGTTCATAAAAGAATCACCTGTTGCAATCAATCCTTCACTTACTTGAATGTCTTGAATAGATTCTGCAGCTCTCTTAGCAATTGAGATTAATTTTTCGTCTGCATTAAATGCAGCAGGCATTTGAGGTACTTGTCCATATTCGTAACCAAATATTGTTGCATCGACATCATGCTGACGAACCTCAGTAGAAATAACAATATCGCCAACCTTTAAGGATGGATTAAATCCACCTGCAGATCCGGTATTAATTACTATATCTGGTTTATATTGATGCAAAAGAATCGTTGATGACATAGCAGCATTTACTTTTCCAATTCCAGAGCGAAGTAATATCACCTCTACACCATTCATTTCTCCCGTAGAAAACTCATATCCTGCTATGGTTTCTATTTTTAAATTATTAATATTTTCTCTTAAAATGACGACTTCTTCTTCCATCGCACCAATGATTGCTACTTTCATATTCATACCTCTTTCATTTAATTATCATTCACAAATATTATAAATCAATATAGAAAAAAAAGCATTTTTACAAAGAAATCCTTGAGCATGATTTTATAGATGAGGAGTTTACAATACTTTTTCTTAGTGAAAATGAAAGATACTTTACTTATATAGCAACAATGTTTGAGAAAGGAACCTATAAAAAATATGCTACAATACATTTGGAGGGATGTTGATGAGCTTACGATTTGAATTAATAGAGGATAAGATTGAATTTTTTGAAGCTGTAGATTTAAAAAATCTAGAAAAGAAAATCAATGAAAAAATTGAACAGAATAAGGCGATTATGCTACATGTCCATTCTGTTTCTCATCAAATGCAGCTCACTGAAAATGGGCAGCCATTTTATTCTGCAGTTGTACATTTTAAATTAAAAAGATAGGGTGACCAAATGCACACCCTATCTTTTATCATTTTTGTTTAATTCTAATACTTTTATTGGTTTCCAACCTTGACCATCTTCCCAGCTTAAATAGACACGATATGTCTTTGACGGATCATTTTTAGAGGAAACTGTACCTGCCACTAAATTATCAGATCCACCCTCACGTCCTAAATACCAAATAGTTAAACTTTCTTCGGGTATTCCAGTAGCATAAGATAAAGCTTTGGTTTTTTCCTGCCAATCTATCGAATCTTGATCTGAGGAATATTGGTGACCATTGGTTTGCTCTGTTCCGATACCTTTCCAATTAGGATTAGTATAAGATTTTTTCACATTTGGTTCATCACTTTCTTGGGAGATAACTTCTTCACTATTTAAGTCCTCTCCTTCAAGATCCTGTTTTTCATCCTCAGATGATAGCTCATCATTATCATCCTTATCTTCATTTGTATCATTATCAGAAGTCATACGGTCTTTATTTTCACTGTTGTTGTTTTTATTCTCTTTTGAGTCATGAATACCTTTGGCTTGTTCTGTCTCTTTATTTTTATCTATAGCTGCTTTCTTATCATCATCATTTCCACCAAAAAAGATTTTACTTCCGACAATGATAATAAGTACAACAACAACTAATATAAGTGAATTTAGGATAATATTCGTTTTTCGCCTTTTTGATCTTTGAGCTGACCGGGAACGAATTTGATCGTCAAAATCATTTGCCATAAACAAAATCCCCCTTTTCATCTTTACTATCATACCATGTCTTTTAAAAGAGGAAAAGTTTGTGGAAATAAATTAATGCTTTTCGACTATATTTATTGATCGTATTCATAAATCGATTGAATAATATCTGAAAATAGTGGGTTAATCCCTCCTTCATTTTCTAGAACACCTAAGTTCACAACCACTAATGCATATTTAGGCTGATTAAATGGAAAATACCCTGCAAACCATTTATTATGTAACTGCTGATTATTTTCATTATAGATCCCCGTCTCTGCAGTACCTGATTTGCCGGCAACTTCGTATGGAAGATTCTGAAACCATCTCCCAGTCCCTTGATTACTCGTTACAACATGCCTTAACATTCCTTGTAATTTCATAGCAGTAACCTTTGAAATCGAATCTCCTTTATTTCCTTGTTTAGGGAAATCCATCATCGTTGTCCCATCTTGATATTTAATGGCAGAAACAGCCTTTACGGCTTGTCTTTCTCCTCCCCTAGCAATCGTAGCCATCATATTTGCTACTGCTAATGGAGTTACTCTCACTTCCTGTTGTCCAATACCTGTTTGAGCAACAAAATTATCATCTATTTTACTATCTTCCTTTGAAAATACCTGTCCCTCGTCTTCTCTCAGCTGTCTAAAGTCAGTAAAATGATATACATCTCCCTGCCAACTGATTTGTCCAATTAACCCTAACTTTGTCGCATATTCCTCTAGCAGATTTGGATCTTTTTCCTTCAGTCTTTTTGCCAAATCACCAAAGGCCCGATTACAACTTACAGAAAAGCTTTCATCAAAATTCAGTTCTCCCAATGCCCTTTCGGCAGGCTTCCCATATAAATCCTCACTACAAGGAAACGTTTCATTTTCCTTCACCACACCCGTTTCAATGGATGCTGCTGCAACTACTGTTTTAAAAATAGAACCAGGAATCTGTTGCTTCAGCATTAAATTTTCTACAGCATTATTTTCATATGGATGTTTGGGGTTAATTTTTGGCCGTGATACATCAGCTAAAATTTCATTTTTCTCAATATCCAGTAATAGGACGCCGCCTTTTTCAATTTTATATTGATCCACTAGTTTTTCTAATTTATCTTGCAACTCTTTATTTAAAGTTGTTTGAATATTCACAGGAAAGAAAGGATTACTTGGACCAGTATATTTCACATTAATACCAAAGAGCGGTCCCCCCATGGCATCTACATGATATACAAGCTTTGATGCGCCATCTGGTAATAGAAATTCATCAAATTGCTTCTGTAATCCTGTAATGCCTATTTTTTGATTTTGCATGCCCTTCTTATCTGGATACCTTTTTAGGAAAGTTTCAGCTTGCTCACCAGTTATACCTATAAATTGAGCTCCTAAAGGGTTCTTTTCTATAAACTTCTTGCGTACAGCAAATACTCCAGGTATTTTTAAATGGTTAATTTGCTCTACTTGCTCATCAGATAATATTAATGGATCAATCTCACTAAAAACAAAAGGTTCCTTCGCTTTGTCGATTTGATCCAAAAGCTGATCCTCAGAAACCTCTAGGATACTTGCTACTTTCCCTGAATCCCATCGCATTGATTTTAAAAATGGAAATAAAATCAGAACAGACTTTTCTGAGTATGTTAATGGTTGATTATTTCTATCTAAGAATTGTCCCCTACCATCATCAATAATAATCTCTTGTGTTCGTTGGGCCACGCTTTCTTCTATTAGATTTATATGGTGCTTAGAATAGGATTCAGTTTGAATCAATTGTAGTTGAACAAGTCGTGCAATCAGTAATAAAAACATTATGATTAAAGTTACTGAAAAAAATATATATCTTTTTTTTCTCATGTATCCACCTCTAGTGTCTTGTCATTCACTACACTCCCTTCTCTCATTCTTGACCGAATTACAGTTTCTAATCGATTAATTGAATAATTAATTATTATTTTTCTGAAAAGACAAGAAAAATAAAGAACGCGTTTGGAGTAAATAAAAAAGAAACTGTTTTTAATAGTTTGTTGCTTTTTTAAAGCACTGCTGGTGGTATTTATAAACAAGAAGCCTCAGTAGTTATTTTGAAATTTGGAGCTTTTTTTAGCTAAATGAAGGAATCTAACCATTTTCAACCTATATATTATTTTGAATGTTACTTGAATAGTAACAAGCTTAATAAAAGAGTTCAAAAAAAGACTGCCTAAAAAGATTAGACAGTCCTTTCACTATTATTTTATAGAAACGATTTTTACCTTCATTTCACCACCAGGTGTTTGAACAGTAACTTCCTCATCAATTTTTTTGCCAAGTAGACTTTTTGCGATAGGTGAATCATTTGAAATCTTCCCTTCAAACGGATCAGCTTCAGCACTACCGACAATGGTATAAGTTTCTTCATCTCCATCAGGAAGTTCAACAAAAGTGACTGATTTTCCAAGTGTTACTGTATCTGAACTTGAACCATCATCTTCAATGATTTTTGCATTTCTAATCATATTTTCTAAAGTTGTTACACGTCCTTCTACAAACGCTTGCTCTTCTTTCGCTGAATCATACTCCGAGTTTTCAGATAGATCTCCGAAACTACGTGCAATTTTTATACGTTCAACAACTTCTTTACGTTTAACCGTTTTCAAGTATTCAAGTTCTTGCTCTAATTTTTCTTTTCCTGCTTGTGTCATAGGAAATACTTTTTCTGCTGCCAATTCCCTTCACTCCTAATTTTCTATTTGTATAGGTTGTAAAATACATCATAGCGCGTCCTATAAATAGGGCGCGCTTATTAATATATAATTATTATCTAGACTATCGTATTACAAAAATGATTTTTGTTCAAGAATTGTTTGAATTTTGGTGACAACCAAATCAATTGCAACATGATTTTGTCCACCTTCTGGAATAATTACATCAGCATATCTCTTCGTTGGTTCGATAAATTGATTATGCATTGGTCTTACTACATTTGTATATTGTTCAATGACTGAATGCATGGTACGACCACGATCTTCAATATCTCGTAGCATTCTGCGCATAATTCTTAAATCAGCATCTGTATCAACATAAAGTTTTATATCCATTAAATTGCGCAATCTTTCATCTTCTAATACTAAAATTCCTTCTAAAATTATAACATCCTTTGGTTCTACTATAATTTTTTTATCGGAACGTGTATGTAAAGTGTAATCATACACAGGCTTTTCTACCGCTTGATAATTTAAAAGCTTTTCAAGATGCTCAATTAATAAATCATTATCAAATGCTAATGGATGATCATAATTTGTTTTTAATCTTTCTTCAAAAGGTAGATGGCTTTGGTCTTTATAATAATAGTCTTGCTCAAGCACGAGGATAGAATGCCCTTTAAAATGTTCATATATCGCTTGAGTGACACTAGTTTTTCCCGATCCCGATCCACCTGTAACCCCGATGACTGCTGGCTTACTTCTCATTGACTAAATGGTCCCCTTTCCATTACTTTTTAAAGGCTTCTTGGATATAATTTCATATAACGATTTAGCCTTGAAATATTCTTATTTCGTTTTCCGACTTACAGCCAAACCATCTCCTACAGGTATAATGGTCGTCAAGTAGTCTTCGTGGTTAACTAACCATTCATTATATTTTTTTATTTTTCCTACAAGATTGCGTATCCGCTTATTCTCAATATTCTCTTCAGCAACTAGTCCCTTAAACAATACATTATCTGTATACACATACCCATCTTTTGTTAAAAAGGGTGTATAGAGTTCAAAAAATTTCATATATTGACCTTTAGCTGCATCAATAAAAATGGCATCAAATGGACCAAATTTCTTTACTTCCTCTACGATTTCAAGGGCATCTCCCTTTAGTACATTGATTTTGTTCCCATATTGGGACTGTTTAATATTTTTAATGGCCTGCTCATATCGCTCATCATCTCTTTCAATTGTCACAATTTGGACATCTGTCAATGCATCTGCCATCCTCATCGCAGAATATCCAATTGCCGTTCCAATTTCAAGAATTTTACATGGTTTCTGCATCGATATTAATTGAAGCAAAACTTCAATTCCAGCTAACTCCATAATTGGCACACCATTTTCTTGTGCATAATGTTCCATTTCTTGAAAAAGGGGACTTCTTTCTTTAATTAAAGATTCAACATAAGTATGAATAGAATCCTTCACATTTATTTGCCTCCTAGACGAAAAGGAGATGACATGAAAAGTAGAAAGCTTCTTACAACAGCTTTCTACTACTTCTGCCCTAATCGATTCGGTAGATTATAAAAACACGATAATTATTTTAGCATATTATTTATTAAAAAGCTATTTTAGTCCTAATCATTGTCAACATTTGTTATATATTTTTCTTTCAATTTGTTATGTTCTTCTAATGACTTCGAATAATAAACTTTTCCCGTTTTCTTTGCAGCTAAGAAATAAAGGTAATCCGTTTTTTCCGGGTTAATTGCAGCCTCTATTGAAGTTTCACCTGCATTTGAAATCGGACTTGGTGGTAAACCTTTAACCTGATAGGTATTATACGGTGAAACTACCTCTGTATCCTTATAAGTCACCCGTTCCTTATGTTTACCTAAAGAATAAAGAACTGTTGGATCTGTTTGTAAAGGCATTCCTACTTTTATACGATTATAAAAAATACTCGAGATTTTATGACGATCCGCTTTTTCTGTAGCCTCTTCTTCTATTAATGAAGCCATTGTTAATGTTTCATGGATCGTTAATTTCTTTTTATTCATCTGATCCTCATATTTAGCAATAATCGAATTGGTTTTAACTAACATTTTATTAACCAACTGATCAAGGGTTGGTTTTTCTTCATAAAACGAGTAGGTAGCAGGAAATAAATAGCCTTCAAGTGGATGTTTAATATCCTTCTCTAACAATTTATCTGTCAATAAATGAGGATACTTTTCCATCAAGCTTTTAATATACTGTGGATCATCCAGTTTTTTTAAGATTTCAGCCTGGTCATAATCAGTGTGCTTTGCGATTATCTTAGCAATTTCATCTAGTTGTAGACCTTCAGGAATTGTGAACTTGAGCTTTGCTTGTTTTAAAACCTTCCCTTTTTTTAAGTTCGTAATAATTTGATCTATTGTCATAGATGGGGATAAATCATAGGTACCCGCCTGGAAACCTGTCTCATTATTTAACTTAACGTAATATTTAAAGATTAACTCACTCTTGATAATCCCTTTTTTCTCTAAAATTTGACCAATAGACGAGGCTGAAGATCCAATAGGAATTTCCACTTTTTTCATTTCTTTTGAACCCGGACTTACAGGCTTTAATGAAGATTGAATATACAAATATCCTGTTAATGCAATTCCTGCAACAATTAAGACAACTACTAGGCTAATAATCATAACTATTTTCCTAATAGTCCTTGCTTCATTACTTTTCCTTAACAGATTATTATATATTTCATCTTTTTTATCTTTTTTACCCTTTTGTTCAGTCAATTTATCTATCACCCTTTCAAGCAGCAGACCTTACAAGGTATTCATATAGTGAACTTTACTTTCACCTATTATGTCCCATACATTATACTATAACTTTCCTAAGTTTCGACTTATTTTTTATGGACTTGTTTTAAAACTTTTTTGTTATTGTGAAACATTTTTTCTTATTACAAAGGATAAAGGCACTATACACATTAGGAATAAGATAAAAAAACCTTTTCCAAAAGGAAAAGGTTTTTTTTACATTTAATAATGTAATTATTCTTCTTCTTGTTCATCAAGAAATGTATTTAACATTTCTTCAATCATATCCCATTCTTCTTCAGTTTCAATTGGTTGAAGATCTCCTTCTTCACCATCTTCTTTTTGAATAAAGGATGATGCATGAATTTCGATTTCTTCGTTATCGTCTTCTTCTGCTCCAACTGGGAAATAAAGAACGTATGACTTTCCAAACTCTTCAGATTCAAATGTAAAGAGCACTTCATACAATTGCTCGTTTCCATCTTCATCAATTACTGTAATATGCTTTTCACCATGTTCCATTTTCTTCACCTCATTAATTTTGACTATCAAGAAATCCTTGAAGTATCATACTAGCTGCCATTTTATCAATGACTTTTTTTCTTTTTTTGCGGCTAACATCTGCCTCTAAAAGAACTCTTTCAGCTGCCATTGTTGTTAAGCGTTCATCCCACATTACTACTGGGAGGCCTAGTTGTTCTTTTAAATGCTCAGCATATGCCTTTGATGCCTCACCACGGGGACCAATCGTATTATTCATATTTTTAGGAAATCCTACAACAATTTTTTCAACTTGATATTGTTCAGCAATTTCAGCAACACGATCGTATCCAAATTTACCTTTTTCCTCATCAATCGAAATGGTTTCAATACCCTGTGCGGTCCAGCCAAGCTCATCACTTACTGCCACTCCGACTGTCTTGGATCCAACATCTAGACCCATTATTCTCAATTAAAATCCCTCACGATGCTGTTTTAAATATGACTTAACCAATACCTCGATCATTTCATCTCTTTCTAGTTTACGGATAATATTCCGCGCATCATTATGACGAGGAATATATGCTGGATCACCTGAAAGGAGATATCCTACAATTTGGTTAATCGGATTATAGCCCTTTTCTTGTAAAGCTTGATAGACCTGTAATAGTACTTCTTTAACATCCTGATCAAAAGGTTCTTCCGAAAAATTAAAACGCATGGTTTTGTCAAAAGAGCTCATTTTACAGCACCTCTCTTTAAAAAGCTTGTCCAATAAACACAAGCCTATTTTTTGTTTAATGCCTATTTAGAAGCTCACCCAATTTTTTCGACCAGAAACTTTCACTATTTCGTTCATTAGGAGGAAGGAGGTGCTAATTAGGGGAGCACCAAAGCCAAAGTTTTTTCCTAATTATTGGTATTAACCCCTTTACTTTAAAGACATCTCCTTCAAGGCACTATATCTTATCTTCATTGTACACCACTTTTTATTTGAATCAAATGGATTTTACCCACTCTTTCACAAATTCAAGTGCAGAATCTAATTTCTCTGGATCTTTACCACCTGCTTGAGCCATATCTGGACGACCACCACCGCCACCACCGCAGCGTGTAGCTACCTCTTTCACTAATTTACCAGCATGGTATCCCTTATCTATTAGATCTTTTGTAACACCTGCGATAATATTTACCTTATCATCTTGTACAGATCCAAGAACAACAATACCTGTTTCTAGCTTTTGTTTCAACTCATCTGCCATATTTCGTAGATTATTCATATCTACACCTTGAACCTTACTAGCTAAAACTTTAATACCATCTATTTCTACGGTCTGATCGATAATGCTTCCAGCTTCGATATTTGATAGCTTAGCGGCTAATGATTCGTTTTCTCTTTGTATTTCTTTCATATCACTAAGTAAGTTATCAATTCTTGTCAAAATATCTTTTGGATTTGCTTTTAATTTTTCTGCAGCTTCATTTAAGCGATGGATTTGCTCATTCATCAAATGATAGGCTGCTCCACCAGTTACAGCTTCTATACGTCGTGTTCCTGCACCAATTCCACTTTCCGTAACAATTTTAAACACACCAATTGCAGAGGTATTTGCTACATGACATCCTCCACAAAGCTCAATGCTATAGTCACCCATTGAGACTACACGAACAATATCGCCATATTTTTCTCCAAATAGAGCCATTGCCCCCATCTCTTTTGCTTCAGCAATCGGTTTACTTTGAATGATCACTGGAATGCTTGCCCATATCTTTTCATTTACAATTTCTTCAATTTTCACTAATTCCTCAGATGTAATTTGTCCAAAATGAGAAAAGTCAAAGCGAAGACGATTAGGCTCTACTAAAGAACCTGCTTGATTGACATGTGAACCGAGTACATCTTTTAAAGCTTGATGTAAAAGATGAGTTGCCGAATGGTTCTTTATTGTTTGATTTCTCTTTTGACCATTTACAGAGGCTAAAATTTCTTGATTCGTTTTTATTTCGCCTTCTTCTATGATTGCACGTTGTAGATGCTGTCCATTTGGTGCTTTTTGAACATCTTTTACTAGCACCTTTAACCCATTTGCAGTAAGAGTTCCCTCATCAGCAATTTGTCCACCACTTTCTGCATAAAATGGCGTTTCATCAAGAATAAATTGGATTTCGTCGCCTGCTACAGCATGATCAACGATTTCTCCATCTTTTAAAAGAACAGAAACTTTTGTCTGTATTGATAATGTTTCATACCCGACAAACTTGCTATCTACCTTAATGTCACCAAGAACTCCACCCTGAACCTGCATTGAACCTACATCCTGTCTTGCATTTCTAGCACGCTCGCGTTGGTTTTCCATTTCTTTTTCAAAACCTTCGTGATCAACCTTTAATCCTTCTTCTTCAGCATATTCTTCTGTTAATTCTACAGGGAAACCATAAGTATCATATAATCGGAATACATTTTCACCAGAAATTATATCGGATCCTTCTTCCTTAGCTTTTTTTATTACTGAAGAAAGAATAGCCAAACCTTCATGTAATGTTTCATGGAAACGTTCTTCCTCATTCTTCACTACTTTTTGAATAAACTCTATATTTTCTTTTACCTGAGGATAAAAATCTACCATGATTTCCGCTACAACGGGAACTAATTTATACATAAATGGTTCATTAATTTGGATGGTTTTAGCATATCTTACCGCTCTACGTAAAAGTCTGCGTAAAACATATCCACGACCTTCATTCGACGGAAGGGCACCATCACTAACTGCAAAAGATACTGTACGAATATGATCAGCTATTACTTTAAAGGCAACATCTTTTTCGACATTTTCTCGATATTTTTCACCAGAAATTTTTTCTGTTGCTTGAATAATTGGCATAAATAAATCAGTATCAAAGTTTGTTGGGACTTCTTGAATTACAGAAGCCATACGCTCTAATCCCATACCTGTATCAATATTTTTCTTCGGTAGAGGGGTATAAGTGCCGTCTGGGTTATGGTTAAATTGTGAAAATACAAGGTTCCAGACTTCTAAATATCTTTCATTTTCCCCTCCCGGGAATAATTCTGGATCATTTTTATCATCCCCAAATTCAGGTCCACGATCATAAAAAATTTCAGTATTAGGTCCACTAGGTCCTTCACCGATATCCCAAAAATTCTCCTCTAAGCGGATAATACGTTCTTCTGGAATTCCAATTTTTTTATTCCATAATTCGTGAGCTTCATCATCCTCAGGGTGAATGGTTACAGATAATTTATCTGGATTAAAACCGATCCATTTTGGACTAGTTAAAAATTCCCATGCCCATTCAATAGCTTCCTCTTTAAAATAGTCACCAATCGAAAAGTTTCCAAGCATTTCAAAAAAAGTATGATGTCGGGCTGTTTTCCCAACATTTTCAATATCATTTGTTCGAATTGCTTTTTGAGCATTCGTAATTCTAGGATTTTCAGGAATTACACGGCCATCAAAGTATTTTTTCAGTGTAGCTACCCCACTATTAATCCAAAGCAATGACGGATCATCATGAGGGACAAGGGAAGCACTTGGTTCAACCTTATGACCTTTTTCTTGGAAAAAATCTAAAAACATTTGGCGAATTTGTGCACCAGTTAATCTTTTCATACATATTACCTCCATTTAAAATTGAGAAATAAAAAAAGCCTCCATCCCTGGACAGGGACGAAAGACTTATTCGCGGTACCACCCTGATTAAAGACAAATCAATGCCTTTCTCTTGGGTGCCTATAACGCGGCAAAACGGCAGTTTTTTTCTGCACTCCAGATTAGCCTTCTGTTATCCTTCATCTTAGAATTTCTTTCAGCCAGGGAAATTCCTCTCTTTCTGTGCTCATTAATACACATTTAAGATGGACTATAACATACTTGATCCTTCAACATTTTCAGTAATATTTGGATTGTTTCCACTTATTTTTGACAACCAATCGCACAAAAATAAATGATAAACATTTACATATTCGAATTATAAAAAATGAAAGCACCCTTTGTCAATCTTGTGAATGAATATTAGCTATAAAATAGTTCCTCACATGAATAATTGCTACCTTAAAAATTGCTAAAACAGGTACTGCCAGAATTAAACCAATGACTCCACCTATTTCTCCACCCATAGTTAATGCTAATATAATGAATAACGGATGCATATGTAATGATTTTCCAACTATTAGCGGTGATAATATATTACCTTCAATAAACTGAAGAACCGCAATAATAATTAATACATATACTAAATATTTTACAGAAATTGTTGCAGCTATAATGCCTGCAGGAACAGCTCCTATAATCGGTCCAAAATAAGGAATAATATCTGTAATTCCAACAATTATACCTAGTAAGATTGGATATTTGATTCCCATTATCCAGAATGCAATTGTGGAAATGATTCCAACTAGTAAACAGACTAGAAGCTGACCTCGTATATAACCACCTATCGATTCATCAACATCTTTTAAAAATTTTGTACCAGCTTTACGCCATTTTTTCGGTGTGAAATACCATGTCGCTCTTTTTACACTATCAATATCTTTTAATAAATAGAAAGAAAGAAAAGGGATAATTGCTAAAATAAAAATAAAATTAATAAGCTTCATTAATGAATTGATCGCATTAGATAAAAATCCGCTTAGCCAAATTTCAAATTTATCAATTCTTCCTTCTATTTGTTCTTTCATTCCATCCGGCCAGCGTGAAGTAGAATCATGTAAATTTTCTACCCAATTTCGATAATGATTAGCAAATTCAGGAATATGGTCAGATAAATCCTTAATTTGCTCAATTAAAATTGGAATGCCTAAATAAATACTATAGCCTATTCCCCCAAAGAAAATCACATAAATTATAATGATAGCAATCCCTCTATGTAGACCAGTCCTATGCAATTTTTCAACAAGAGGATGTAGAAGATAAGTAAAGAAAGCAGCGATAAAAATTGGTAAAAATGCAGATAAAAGAACCTTTCCAAGCGGCATCCAAAATGGTTTGAGTAATAGGAAGACGTATAAAATGATTAAAACTAATAAAATATATGCTAAGTAAAATAACAAATACCAGCGAGGTTTTCGCAATGTTTATCCCTCCCGATACTAGTATTCGTGAAATGGAATATTTTATCCTCATTACAAAAGGACTGCCTATAAAATAGACAGCCCTGGTTCATTTTATTTAAATGCTTTTCTTAAACGTTTCGTCATTTTTTTCATTTGTTTATTATCGAAATATCCTTGTCTTTGTGAGATTGCAGTTGCTGCTATCCCTGCTCCAAAACCTAGCAAGGAGACGACTGTTTTATTCAAAACAATGCACCCCTTCCAAATTTTAACTTAAGCGACGAGATTCCTCATCAAATAAATCGTCTAACGAGCTTAAGGTACCATCTTCCTCTACTTGATGGGTATAGATCGTTTCTTGTGAAATGGAAAGCTCTATAAAGCAATTCCAGCAATAATATTGATTAATACCGATTTTACCAAGATCCTTACTTTGGCAATTTGGACATTTCATCATAGGATAAGCCACCTCGCAATTGTTTTACTGACACGATGATGGCATCCTTCCCTATCTTTGGAGGACCATTTACTTGAATTACTTTTTTCCCTTCCAACATATCTGTAAAGAAGCCATCAGTTAGTTCGTATCCGATAATTTTTCCCAATTCTTCGGAAAAATATACGTCCTCGAGCAATCCTAACTGATCCCCACTTGTTGAAAGAGCTAATTTTTTCATAAGGGGGTTCGAATGGTATAAAGTATACTCATTATCTCGATCCTTATATTTTTCAATCTGTGTATCCTCATGAAGAACAATTCCATGTTGACCAAAGCTTTGAACATGACTTATCGCTATTCTGCAATTTTTGCCAAAAAAACTATCCTTTTTACATAAAAGACACGTGACTTTTCCCTCTGCCGATATCCCTATATCACATACCTCGCCAAACAATTCCCCACTGGAAAGATAAACAGGCATTCCTTTTAAAAGACTCAATGTTCTCAAAAAGCATCCCACCTTTTTCGAACATTTATATTGTCTGTTTTATTTTCAAAAACATAAGGTGTAACGTTTACCAATATTAATTAAACTTACTTTAGCTTAAATTAACAAAAGTTCCTTCTCAAACATTGTTGCAATTTAGGTAAGTGTGTACGAATAAATATCCGTTAAAATCTGTCGCACCCATTCATTTCCCTAATGACAGGAGTGACAAACTTTATAAGAATTGCTATAGCCTTTAAATACCGCAAATTTATGAAAACGGCATAAAAAAAAGAGGCAAAATTGCCCCCTTTGATTGAATGATTATTCACCAAGATCCACATTGTGGTAAACTTGCTGAACATCTTCCAAATCTTCTAATGCATCAATTAGTTTTTCAAATTGCACTTGTCCATCATCAGGAAGTGAAATTTCATTTTGAGCAAGCATAGTAAGCTCTGCTACTGTAAATTCAGTAATCCCTGCATTTTTAAATGCCTCTTGAACAGCATGGAATTGATCTGGCTCAGCATAAACAATAACGGAATCCTCTTCTTCAAGAATATCACGAGCATCCACATCTGCTTCCATCAATAGCTCTAATACTTCATCGGCAGTTTTTCCCTCTACTCCAATAACTGCTGTATGATCAAACATATAAGCAACAGAGCCTGTCACACCCATATTTCCACCATTCTTTCCAAAAGCTGCACGAACATCAGCTGCTGTACGATTTACATTATTGGTTAAGGCATCTACAATTAGCATTGATCCGTTTGGTCCAAAACCTTCATATCTAAGCTCATCATAGTTTTCATCTGATCCGCCTTTGGCTTTCTCAATTGCACGATCAATAATATGCTTTGGTACATTATATGTTTTTGCACGTTCTAATACGAATTTTAATGCTTGATTTGATTCAGGATCAGGTTCTCCTTGTTTCGCAGCAACATAAATCTCACGACCAAATTTTGCATAGATTCGACTAGTATTTTTATCTTTCGATGCTTTTTTTTCTTTAATATTGTTCCACTTACGACCCATTTCGAACACTCACTTTCAAATAATAAGGTAATAATTATCTGTATATCTTTTGAATACCGTTCGTATACCAAAATATATTATACCGCAAACACATTATTCGTTCATAGATTAAATCCTTAATTAACTTAAAAAATCATACGGTGTAATATTTTCCATTCCAATCATTGGATCAACTTTGAACATATTTTCCTCATTAAAAATAAATATTTCACCTTTATTTTCTTCTTGCGGGTTTATTTTCTCAAGAATACATAATTTATCATATAGACTTGTCTTCCTTAGTTGATCATCTTCTCTTTCGATTCCAATCCGGAATGCTTCTTCTTCACCACAAATAATTAAGGATTGCTTACTTCTTGTTATTGCAGTATACAATAACTTTCTTCTAAGCATTCGATAATAACTTTTTACAACAGGAAGGATAACGATCGGAAATTCACTTCCTTGTGATTTGTGAATAGAGCAACAGTATGCATGGGTAAATTGATTAAAATCCTGGCGGGAATAAGTGACCTCAATTCCATCAAACGATACTAGGATCAGGTCTTGCTTTTCCGTATTTTCCTTTGCATAGAAAATTGATATGATTTCACCTATATCACCATTAAAGACATGTTTCTCTGGTTGATTGACAAGTTGTAATACTTTGTCTCCAATTCGATATTTACTCTCACCAAAACTAATTTCCTTCCGATTTCCTGTATCATTCGGATTAAAAATTTCTTGTAACAAAACATTTAACCGATCGATCCCTGCAGGTCCTCGATACATTGGCGCGAGAACTTGTACATCTTTTTGAGTATAACCTTTTCTTTTTGCACTTGATACGACTTTCTCGATCACTTCAGGGATTTGTCCTGAGGTACAACGTATAAATGATCGATCCTTTTGTTGCTTTGTCACATCCTCTGGGATATGACCATTCTTGATTTCATGAGCGAGTTCAATGATAGATGAGCCATTTTCTTGGCGATAGATATCTGTCAATTGTACAGTAGGAATGACCTTAGACCTTAATAAATCTTTTAATACTTGTCCTGGTCCAACAGAAGGAAGCTGGTCTTCGTCCCCTACAAATATAACCTGTATATGATCAGGTAAAGCCTTTAGCAATTGATGTGCTAACCAAGTATCAACCATAGACATTTCATCTACAATTACAAGCTTACCATCAACCATTTTCTCGTCATCTGTATCTAAATCCTCTTGTCCCGTCATCCCTAATAAACGATGAATCGTCATAGCCGGCAAACCAGTTGATTCCGCCATTCTTTTTGCCGCTCTTCCAGTAGGTGCAGTCAATACGATCGGAAAGGGGTTTTCCTTATTATACTTTTTAGGATCGAGAGAGCACCCATTTAGTTCTGCATAAAGTTCAACAATCCCTTTTATGACAGTTGTTTTTCCAGTTCCAGGACCCCCAGTTAATATCATCATTGGAGACATTAATGCTTTTTGGATTGCTTCTTTTTGAGATGGCGCATATTGTACTCCAATCCTTTCCTCAAGTTCCCCTAATGCCAGTAAAAATTCGGATTCTGGAAATTGATCTTGATACTCCTCTTGTTGAAGTATACGTTGCACATTTGTTACAATGCCTTTTTCTGAAAAATAGAGGGATGGGATGTATAATTTTTGGTTTTCTCCAATTAATTTTTCCTCTTCAGCTAGCTTAATAATTTCAGCCGAAATATCAGTATATTCGATTGTAAAAGGTTGAGACTCTTCCAATAATTTCTTAACTTTAGGAAGTAAATCCTCTGAATCCATGTATACATGACCATTTTGAAGACATTCTTGCTCCAATGTATACATACATGCTGCTTTAATCCGATCAGGATGATTGCCTACCAGCCCTAATTGTTTACCAATTTCATCCGCTCGGCCAAAGCCAATTCCTTCAATATCTTCAACTAACTGAAAGGGATTTTTTTGGATCATTTCTAATGATTGTTCTTTATAAACTTGATAAATTTTCATTGATATTTGTGGCCCAAAACCAAATTGGTTTAGACCAATCATCACACGTTCCAGGCCTTGATGTTCAATTAATTTATCATATAAGCTTTTAGCTTTTTCAGATGGTAGTTTAGGGATACTATCTAGTATGGTTGGCTGATCAAGGATTTTACTGATCGCATTTTCACCGAGCTCCTCAACAATCCGTTCCGCTGTTTTTTTACCAATCCCACTAAATATTTCACTTGATAAATAAGCAATAATTCCTTGTTTCGTTTGCGGTATTTCTTTTTTAAAATGTTTAGCTTGAAATTGAGGTCCAAACTTTGGATGCTCTTGCATATCTCCATAAAAAATATATGTTTCCTGCTCATGTATTTTAGGAAAATGACCTGTAATTACAGCTTCTTTTTCGTTATATTCAAGATTCGTTTCGTCCACCCTTATCCTTATGACAGAGTATAAATTTTGTTCATTATGAAAAATGGTAACGATATGACGTCCCCTTATATATTTTTCATCGTTTGCAAATAAATCAAGTGAGTTTTGCTGTTCCAACATGAGCCCCCCTTTTTTTAGCGGGATATTATTTGTTCGCTTCCCTCATTTTTTCAATCATTTTCAAACCATATCCTGCTAGTACATGATCTGATTGAATTTCTAATGCTTTATTAAAAAAGGTTTCTGCCTTTTCTGGACTTTCGTAATAACCTAAATAGGCTACACCTAAATTATAATAAGCATCGGCATGATTAGGATCTTTATTAATAATTATTTCAAAATGTTTAACAGCCATTTCATACACTTCTGATTGTGCCAACGCTAGTGCATATTGAAATCTTGCATCAATATCCTCATCATTCAATTCAACACTTCTCTGTAGGTATGGAATCGCCAATTTAGGACTTCCTAACTGTACAAAACACATACCAATCATGAAATAAATATCGTTATTATGTAAACCATTCTTTTCAGCTTTTTCAAATTGTTTAACTGCCTCTTCATAATTTTCTAATTCATACAATACATTTCCCAGACAATAGTAAGCAGCTGAAGCACGATCATCTAGTTCAATTGCTTTTTCAAAAAATCTAATTGCTTTTTCTCTTTCATTAACAGCAATTAATACATTACCAAAATTGATATATGCCACAGGATCATTGGGATTTTCTTCAATTGCTTCATTAAAATATTTGATTGCTTCCTCAAATTTTCCTTGTTGTAAACATTCAATTCCTTTTTTATTTTTATCCAAAATCATTACACCCCGAATCAGTTTTATACTAGTTGAAATTATATCATAGTCATTTAGCTTTTTTCATAAGAAAGGCAGTTTTCGAATAGTTTGTTACTCTTGTATAAGAAAGCCCAACACCGGCATTCTATAGGATTCAAGCGGTTCTTATAGAGATTGATTTTCGTTAAAACTTTACTTAAAATAGCAACAATATTTGGGAAAAGAACCATAAGTAAGAGTAAGCTCCTTAGTCAAACCCCAATGATGAAATAACCTCATGAAAGATAAAAGGATGAGAGGGTAGAGTAGAGCTAACGAATGCTCTTGAAAACAGGATTAAAATTTCTTCTTATTTTTCACAAAGAAATACCTCATCCCTAAGTATGGATGAGGTACTCCTCAATACTGTTAACCAACATACATTAATTGTTTACCTTCTTTAAATACTTTATCGATTGTTCCTCCACCTAAGCATTCTTCACCATTGTAAAACACAACTGCTTGTCCAGGTGTAACTGCTCGGATAGGTTCATCAAAGACAACCTCTACTTCGTTATTAGCTAATACCTTCACTGTAACTTTATTATCTGGTTGACGATATCGGAATTTCGCTGTACATGTAAACTCTTTTTCGTTCATATTTTTAGATACCCAACTCACATTTACTGCAGTTATGGAGTTTGAATATAATGAATCATGATCAAAGCCTTGTTCAACAAATAGAATATTTTCTTTCAAATCTTTTCCTACTACAAACCAAGGTTCACCAGAACCACCAATGCCTAAACCATGCCTTTGCCCAATAGTATAGTACATTAAACCATCATGCTCACCCATAGGTTTTCCGGATAAGGTGGTCATTTTACCTTTTTGAGCAGGTAAATAATTACTTAAAAATTCTTTGAAATTTCTTTCCCCAATAAAGCAAATTCCAGTACTGTCTTTTTTCTTTGCCGTTGCAAGATTTGCTTCTAAAGCAATTTCTCTAACGCGTTTTTTATCCATGTCACCAATCGGGAATAACACCTTTTCAAGCTGTTCGCTTGTCAATTGATTTAAAAAATACGTTTGATCCTTATTTTCATCCAAGCCACGGAGCATTTTATACTCTCCATCTTGGAAAGCAACCCTTGCATAATGACCTGTTGCTAAATAGTCTGCTCCCAGATTCATTGCATGCTCTAAAAAGGCTTTAAATTTAATTTCTTTATTGCACATTACATCAGGATTCGGTGTACGCCCAGCTTTATATTCATCTAGGAAATAAGTAAAAACTTTTTCCCAGTATTGTTTTTCAAAATTTACTGCGTAATATGGGATTCCAATTTGATTACAAACACGGATTACATCATTATAGTCTTCTGTAGCAGTACAAACACCAAATTCATCCGTATCATCCCAGTTTTTCATAAATATTCCTATTACATCATATCCTTGTTCTTTTAATAAAAGCGCAGCAACAGAAGAATCGACTCCCCCTGACATCCCTACGACTACTCTTGTATCTTTTGGTTCCTTTTTCATGTATCCTCCCTACTTTCTACTTACTCTTCGCACGATTGCTCCTACTTCATTTGCAGCTTTTTCTATTTCATCTAGTGTATTACCTAGTCCAAAACTAAAACGAATGGAATTTCTTAAACGCTCGGAGTTTTTTCCGAACATGGCTACTAATACATGTGAAGGCTCAATTGAACCTGCAGTACATGCTGAACCACTAGAAGCCGCAATCCCTGCTAAATCTAAATTTACTAACATTGCTTCTACATCTGTTCCAGGGAAACTGATATTTAGCAAATGTGGCAATGAATTTGTTTCTACAAACCCATTTATCTGGTAATCAATTTGTTGTTTTTCTAAAATTTCTACGAACTTTTGCTTAAATTGAAGAAATAATTTTTGCTTCTCATCCATCATTTCTTGTGCAATTTTTACTGCCTCCGCAAAACCGACAATGGAAGTGATATTTTCAGTGCCGGCACGTCTTTTTAATTCTTGTTCTCCACCATGTAATCTTGATACTAATTTAGTACCAGTTTTAATATATAGAAAACCAATGCCTTTTGGCCCGTTAATTTTATGTGCAGATACTGAAAGTAAGTCAACATTTAGATCTTCTACATTAATCTTTAATACACCATAGGCTTGTACCGCATCAGTATGAAAATAAGCTTGATGATCTTTTAAAAGCTCTCCGATCTCTTTTATTGGCTGTATGGTTCCTACTTCATTGTTTCCATACATAATCGTCACAAGAATTGTATCATCTCGAAGTGCTGCTTTTACCTCTTCAACTGCAACTTGTCCTTTTTCATTCACTTCAAGATATGTTATTTCAAAACCTTGCTTCTCTAAATATTCACAAGTATGCAAAACAGCATGATGTTCAATTTTTGTCGTAATAATATGTTTACCTTTTTCCTTCATTGCTTCCGCTACACCGATGATGGCATAATTATCGGCTTCAGTACCACCACTCGTAAAAACAATTTCATTAAATTGTGCATGAATACTTTGTGCTATCAAAGTTCTTGATTCATCTAATAACGCCCTTGCTTCCCGTCCATATGAATGAATACTAGAAGGATTTCCGAAGGACTGATTTAATACATTGATCATTTTATCAATCACTTTCGGATGTACGGGTGAAGTCGCCGCATGATCAAGGTAAATTTTTTCCATTTTATTTCCACCTCTAATTAAACAATCTTTTTTAGGCTCTTTTTTCAACTATTATTGTTATGAAAGTACGTTTTAACTTGTTAAAATAGGTTAATGTCCGTCTTACCCCATCATTCTTCTGAGAAAAAAGCTATATACTGCCTTAAAGCCGAATCCTTTATTAGAGTAAAAACGGCAGTAAAACCTTTTAAGAGCATTTAAACTATACAAAAAACAGCCTTATTTAAATGTAGAACATATATGAATCAGTTTCCCCTTCGTCTTTATAATTGACTAGGTCTTGAATCGTTGTATTATCTAAAACATCCTTAACAGCATCACGGATTTTTATCCAAAGGGATCTCTTAACCGGTTCTTCATCCTCAATTCCTTCAACCGGACTGATAGGCCCCTCTAACACTCTAATAATATCACCAGCCGTTATTTTAGATGGATCATCAGCTAAAATGTAACCACCATATGCCCCACGAATACTTTTAACTAGCCCGGCATTTCTTAACGGAGCAATTAATTGCTCCAGATAATGCTCTGACAAATCATGCATTTGGGCGATGGTTTTTAAAGAGGTTGGACCTTCGCCAAATCTTTTTCCTAATTCAATCATAATCGTCAAACCATAACGGCCCTTTGTTGAAATCTTCATAACTGCACCTCGATTTATTTCAATATTTCTTATTAACGAACTTTACACATACACATCCTTAAACAAAAAATCCGACAATGATGGACCATGAGCCAATTGTCAGACTTAGATGCATAATGCTCACTAGCTTCCTTCTAAAAAAGTGTTCTGAATGCAATATTAGAACGAAATTACTTATCATTTACACCATTTACTACTAAACTAATTGATCTATTTACATAAAACTATTCAATAAGAAATCCAACTAATTAAAGTTAATTTCTTTTTAAGTATTAAATACTTCCATTTATTGATAAATAGAAACAGTACGTTTGTCCCTATTTTCTCAATATAAAATAATAAGCTTTTGCCATTATAGCATAATTAAATACATAAATATATTCAGTAAGCTTATAGGGATTATTTCTTAAATTCTTCTAGTTTTCGGTAAATAGCTGCCAACCTCTTTTCTTCTCCTGCTTCAATCGGTTCATAATACTTCGTACCTTCTAAACTACTTGGAAGATATTCTTGCTTTACCCATCCACCAAAAGTGCCGATGGGATAATCATGGGGATATTTATAGCCGACATGACCAAGAACTTTTGCGCCAGCATAATGCCCATCACGTAAATGTTTTGGTATCTCACCAACTTTTCCTGCTCGAATATCTGAAATGGCTTTATCCAGTGCTTTATAGGCGGAGTTGGATTTTGATGAAAGACACATTTCTACTACTGCAACAGATAGAGGTATTCTTGCTTCTGGCAGACCTAATCGCTCGCTAGCTGTAATAGCGGATAATACATTTGTACCAACTGATGGGTTTGCTAAACCTATATCTTCAAAAGCTATAACTAATAGTCTCCGATTCACTGCAACCAGATCACCTGATTCTAATAAATGTGCAAGATAGTAAAGGGCTGCATCTACATCACTTCCACGTATACTTTTTTGAAGACTTGACAACAAATTATAAAAATTGGAACCTTTTTTATCACCATAAACCCCAATTTTCCCTATTAAATCATCAATGATTTCATCTTGAATAATATACGTATCATTCTCTTTATTTGATGAATAAACGATAGATTCTAACAAAGTTAACGATTTTCTTGCATCTCCCCCAGATCCTCTTGCAATTTTTTGTATTTGTTCATTTGTAATTTGGATAGCAAGCTCTCCTAGTCCCTTTTGTTTATCATGGATCGCACGATTAAGAAGCTCTTGAATATCATCCTCTGTTAGTCTTGATAATTGCTTAATTTGTCCACATCTACTACGAATCGCAGGATTTACATCATGAAAAGGGTTTTCTGTTGTTGCTCCTATCAAGATAATTGTTCCATTTTCCACATGTGGTAATAAATAATCCTGCTGTGCCTTATTAAAACGATGAATCTCATCGAGAAATAATATTAATTTTCCAGTTAATCTTGTCTCATCTACTACCGCCTCTACATCTTTCTTACCTGCAGTAGTTGCATTAAGTGCAACAAAGGGAATTTCTGTCGTTCCCGCTATCGCATAAGCAATGGACGTCTTTCCAATTCCTGGTTCACCATATAATAGCATAGAAGGGACAAATCCATTTTTTATCATTTTATATAAGCTTGTATGTTTTCCGATAATTTCTTTTTGGCCAACAACTTCATCAATCGTCGTCGGACGCATTCTAAACGCAAGTGGTTCACCATACACGATCAAAAACCTCCAATGATATATCTATCCATCATTATATCTTTAAACGTTTTTTATTGAAAACCGAAAAACTCTAAAACAAAAAAGGGATGGAACATCCATCCCTTTATCCCATTTACGCTGCAACATCCCTCTTTGTAAAAATACCAAAAGCGAGTAGCATAAAAATAACAAAATATATAAGTAACATAATGATGGAAAACCCAAGAGTCATTCCTGATACTAATGGTGTCCCATCAAAATATTGCATTAAATTTGTATTAGCAAACAGGATATACTTAGCCCAGTCATATTTCACTGCAATAAGGGCAGTAACATTTCCCCCCATTAGTAATAAGAAAATTGATATTCCAATGGCTAATGAGCTATTTCTAAATACAGCTGAAATCATAAAGGCCATCGTTGTTAGCATGATTACATCTAATGAAGAAAGTAAATATGTTTTCATCAAATACAGGATCATATTTTGCTCGACGACATGGCCATTTGAAAATGCAAGGTGAATATGATCTCCTTCGTTTCCAAATAAGATAAATCCTAAGATTCCAGAAGAAGCAAATAAGATAGCAAGTAATAGAATACCAAATAATAGGACTGTAATATATTTTGATAATAATATTTTCCATCTATTAATCGGACGAATTAATAGTAATTTTATCGTCCCCCAACCAAATTCACTAGCAACAATTCCTGCGGCAATAATAATGGTAAATAAACCAACAAATGAAATGAGCATGGTATTATCACTTATAAAAGTGTAACCATTGGATTGATCTGTAGGGGGAATATTATGATCTAAACGATATTGATTGATTTCAATTTGCTGTTCATAATGTTTTTTCATTTTATCTGCTGATTTTGGAAGATCCTTTATATTTTGTTCATCAGCTTTAATTTGTTGGGTAATACTTGCTCTCCATTCCTTGTTAGACGGTTGCTGTACTTTAGATTCATAGTATTTAGTCAGAGCACCATTTCCAATTACACCAATTAGAACTAATGCGATCATTACATAAGTGCCTACACGTTTAAATATTTTTATCCATTCATTATAAACCAGTTTAAGCATGTACTTTCTCCTCCTTTGATGTGATCTCTAAAAAGCGATCTTCTAATGATTTTGACATCGGCTTTACTTCATAAATCCGAATTCCTGCCTGAATTAAAGCCTGAATGAATTCAGGGACTTGATTTTTTTCAATTTCCACTTCAATTCCAGTCTCTACTTGTTTAATTGAATATTCTTGTAAAGTTTTCAAAGATTCCTTGGCATTTTCAGTTAACTCTACTTCGATAAAGTACTTTTGTTTTGTATCCTCATAAACAAAATCATGAACCTTTTGTACATCAATTAATTTTCCTTTTTGTATAATCGCAATTCGGTCACACATCATTTCCATTTCAGATAGAAGATGGCTAGATACAATTACAGCCATTCCTTTTTGCTTAGTCAGTTTCCTTAAATGGTCACGAATTTCACGAATTCCTGCTGGATCTAACCCATTAGTTGGTTCGTCTAAAATCATTACTTTAGGTTCATGCAATAAACTTTGTGCTAAGCCTAGACGTTGTCTCATCCCTAGGGAATACGTTTTTACCTTCTCGTGTATACGATCTTCCAGACCGACCAATTCAATGACCTCATTTATTTTTTCCTTTGTAATCCCTTTAATCATCCTGGCATATTGCATTAAGTTCTGATAACCCGTAAGAAATTTATACATTTCTGGATTTTCAACAATCCCGCCAACATTTCTCAATGCTTCTTCATATTCGCTTTTTACATTTTTTCCACAAACCAATATATCACCAGAAGAAATTTTCATTAAACCAACTATCATTCGGATAGTAGTTGTTTTACCGGCACCGTTTGGACCCAAAAAGCCGAATACTTCACCCTCTTCAATATTAAAAGTTAAATTATCTATAATTTTTTTTCCTTTAATCACTTTCGTGACATTTTTCAGTTCAACAACTGGTTTCATTTTTCCTCTCTCCCTTTCGTGTCAATATGCTCCATTTCTTGTTTAAACCATTTTAATACAGACAAACCTTCTTTTTCTCTTAAATCTTCCACATTTTTATGACCAAGAATATTCCCATTATAAATAGCAACAACTTCATCTAATAATGGTTCAATTTCATTAATTTCATGTGTCGCCATGATAACAGTTTGTTCTCCAAAATCGATATAGGATAATAAGCTTTTTACGATTGAATCTCTAACCATCGGATCTAAACCAGAAAATGGTTCATCTAGTAATAGTACAGATGTTTTTCTTGCTAGAGCCAAGACGAGTTTTAATCTTCCACGATTACCTTTCGATAATTGTTTGATTTTTTTTGATCGATCTAATTTTAATTCTGTTAAAAGAAGTAATGCTTTATCCATATTAAAATCGCTGAATTGGGACTGATAAAATTGAATCATATCTTCAACTGTAAATGGATCATAAAACATATCTGATTCAGTTAAATAGGCGACCGTTTGCGATATTTTTCTAGTTACCTTTTTTCCATTAACCAAAATTTCTCCACTGTTAGGATAGACTAAACCGCCAATCATTTTTAATGTAGTCGATTTACCACTTCCATTTGGACCAAGTAGACCATAAATTTTTCCTTTTTCAAATGTCATACTCGTATTTTTCAAAGAAAATTCTTTTCCATATTTTTTAGTAACATTCTTCAGTTCAATTGTCATCTTTATCCCACCCTAAATAATTCTCAAGCCCTTCTAACATCTCTCCTTTAGTAAAACCAAGTTCCTGCATACTTTTAACATAGGTCTCGACAATTTCCGTTTTCATTTGATCTTTTAGTTGCTTAAGCACATCTATATTTTCAGTAACAAATGTACCTTGTCCTCTTCTTGATTCTACAATATCCATTCTTTCCAGCTCCCCATATGTTCGTTGAATCGTATTTGGATTCACTCCAGATTGAATAGCCATTTCACGAACGGATGGTAATTTTTCTCCTGATTTTAATTCTTCACGTATAATTTTCTGACATATCCGTTCAACAATTTGCAAATAGATCGGCTTCGTTGCTAGAAATTCTTCTGTCATACTGTCTACACCTCAACCTTCTTATCCAATAGCCAGCTGGTGATAACGAATAAGATGAGCGAAATGATGAAATAAATCAAAATAGGAATTAGTGGAACATCTGTATTTGCAAATGTAAAATTCCACGTTGCGTTTTTATACTGAAAAGAAGGGTTTAAGCCAATAGAAAAATGCCATTTATCTAATAAATTGGAAAAAGCGTCGATTTTTAAGATTAGATCCTCAATAATTGACAACACAATAAAAATCACTACAATTACTAACCAACGAACCCTTCTAATCCTCGGAAATTTACCTAATGAATGATAGATCGCCCAATAAAACATAATCCAAAATGTTAGATATAAACCTAAAGCCATAAGAAAAATCGAAACTGAAAATGATTCATTAATTAGTATAGAATCCAAGTTAATAGTAGAAGAAATAGAAAATTTAAAAACAATATAGCCATAAATGAATAATAGTAATAATGAGATTACTTGATAGCTGATTGCTGTGATTATTTTTGATAGCAGCAATTTTGTACTGCTTTGTGGATTATATAACCATAACTGAGTTTTCCCTTCCACTCTCAAAGATGCAGATACTAGAACAGGAATTAACATAGTATTGAGCACCAATAGCATGATGAATATACCGATTGGCACCATAGGTTCATGCATGTATTTAGACAAAAAAAATGAGCCAATCATAAATAAAATATTGATTGCAAACCAGACGATAAATAAAAATCGTGAAATCATTAAATCTTTCTTTACCAAACCAACTAACGAATTCATTATGTACCTCCAAATCACACTGTATTAGTGTACTACAAAAATAGTACACTAACACATACATACATGTCAATATAAATTTACTATTTTTTCTAGCTAATGTTTTTTTATTCCAAATAAAAAAAGTCGCCCTAAAGGACGACTTTTATCGATCTTTTACTCTTTTTATTGGAATATCCTTGACAATATCCCGAATGACATAACTTGCCATAAATAATCCTGCGGTTGATGGAACAAAGGCATTTGAGGACGGAGGCATTTTAGCTTTTCTTATTTCTGCATCGTCATTACCAACAACCTTTCTAATATCTTCACGAATAACAATTGGACTTTCATCGGAGAAGACTACAGGAATGCCTTTACGAATTCCGTCTTTTCTAAGTCTTGTACGGATAACTTTTGCAATAGGATCGGTATGTGTTTTAAAGATGTCCGCAATTTTTAATCTGGTAGGATCCATTTTATTTGCAGCACCCATACTTGAAATAATATTTATATTTCTATTTAAACATTCTTTTATTAAATGAATCTTATAAGCAATAGTATCTGAAGCATCCACAACATAGTCTAATTGATGACTAAAAAATTCCTCATAAGTTTCTTCAGTATAAAACATTTTCAGAGCAATTACTTCACATTCGGGATTTATATCCTTTATTCTTTCTTTCATTAAATCCGCTTTAGATTGGCCGACTGTTGATAATAACGCAGGCAACTGACGATTGATATTCGTTATATCTACATCATCTTTATCCACTAACACTAATTTACCAACACCTGATCTTGCTAAGGCCTCAGCAGCAAATGATCCTACACCGCCAACACCAAGTACCGCTACAGTACTATTTTTAATTTTTTCAATTCCTTCTACTCCAATTGCTAATTCATTTCTCGAAAACTGATGAAGCACAATATCATCTCCAAAATTCTACTTTGTCTTAATCGCAAAATGGGATAGATATCCCCTTGCTTTTTTATTTCCTTGATTAAGAATAAACAAATCCTAAGATAAAATCAATCTACTAGAAACTAAAAGCCTCAAAGCTAAACAATAACAAAACCCTCTATCTGTAGAGGGTTGAATAGTTAATATGAGAGATAAGCCCCAATCATGCCGTCGGAAAATCCTAATGTTTTGAACCCGCTCTAAAAGCAGGTGGGTGTTCTGTTTCAGCTTTATACGTCCTTATCAATAAGGCATGTATGCCACATGAAAACTCCAAACTCCCATTGTTAATATGTTCGGTCAAAACGAATAGGTACATGAAACGTACACATCAGGACTTATCTTATTGATTAAAATCTTACCATAGTAAAATTCATTTTTCAATCATACTATAGTCAGAAAAATGTTACGAATTTTGACAATCATTCATTGCATAATTATTCTTTAACATTTAATGCTAGATGTAAATCTTGTAACTGCTGTTCACTTACCGTTCCTGGTGCTTCAGTTAATAGACAGCTTGCACTTGCCGTTTTAGGAAATGCAATAGTATCACGTAAATTGGTACGTCCAGCTAATAACATAACAATTCGATCTAAACCTAAAGCAATTCCTCCATGTGGTGGTGTGCCGTAATCGAAAGCCTCAAGAAGAAATCCAAATTGTTCTCTTGCTTGCTCCTCAGTGAAACCAAGGCATTTGAACATTTTTTCTTGGATGTCTCTTTCGAAAATACGTAATGAGCCTCCACCTAATTCATAACCATTTAACACCAAATCATATGCCTGTGCTTTAACATTCACCGGATCTGTTTCTAATTTTTCTACATCTTCACGTGCTGGCATCGTAAATGGATGATGAGCGGCATAATAACGACCTTCTTCTTCGTCATACTCGAATAATGGCCAGTCTGTTACCCAGAGAAAATTAAATTTAGATTCATCAATTAACCCAAGCTCTTTTCCTAATTTTAAACGAAGTGCACCTAATGCATCAGCAACAACAGATTTCTTATCTGCCACAAATAATAATAAATCTCCGGTAACAGCTTCTAAAATAGTACTCATTTGCTCTTGTTCTTCAGGAGAGAAGAATTTAGAGATTGGTCCTTTCAAACCTTCTTCTTCCACTTTTAACCAAGCTAATCCTTTCGCACCATAGCGAGAAACAAACTCTGTTAAATGATCAATATCCTTTCGAGAATATTGACTAGCTGCACCCTTCACATTAATGGCTTTTACCTGCCCCCCATTAGCTACTGCAGCTGCAAAAACTTTAAATCCAGAATCCTTTACAAGTTCAGAAACGTTTATGAGTTCCATTGCAAATCTCGTATCTGGTTTATCGGATCCGAATCTGCTCATTGCTTCATCATATGTCAGTCTTGGTAATGGAGTAGGAAGATCCATTCCTTTTACTTCCTTCATTAAGCGAGACATCATTCTTTCCGTCATATCCATGATATCTTCTTGACTATAGAAGCTTGTTTCAATATCAATTTGTGTGAACTCTGGCTGACGGTCTGCACGTAAATCTTCATCACGGAAACAACGAGCAATTTGATAGTATTTATCAAATCCAGAAACCATTAATAATTGCTTAAATATTTGTGGAGATTGAGGTAGTGCATAAAATTCGCCAGGATGTACACGACTAGGAACTAAATAATCACGTGCTCCTTCTGGAGTACTCTTCGTTAAAATTGGTGTCTCAACATCTAAAAACCCTTCGTCATCAAGGAAACGACGAAATGATTTCGTAACATCGTGACGCATTTTAAAAGTTTCGAACATAACCGGTCTACGTAAATCAAGGTAACGATATTTCAAGCGAAGATCTTCTGCTACATCTGTTTGATCCTCAATCATAAATGGTGGTGTTTTCGCTTCATTAATAATTGTCACTTCTTCTACTTTGATTTCAATTTTTCCAGTCTTTAATTTTTCATTGACTGTAGATTCATCCCTTGCAACTACCGTTCCTTTAACATCTAATACATATTCTGAACGAATTTTATTTGCAATTGCTAAAGCTTCTGAAGAAAAATCAGGGTTGAAAACAATTTGTACAATTCCTGAACGGTCACGAAGATCGATAAAAATTAATCCCCCTAAATCCCTTCTCTTTTGTACCCATCCTTTTAATATAACTGTTTCACCAATATGCTGTTCTGTTACTTCTCCACAATAATAAGTACGTCCAAACATCTTTCTTAGCCCCCTACTTACAGATCCTTTTAAATTCATTAATAAAATCAACAAGTGAAATCTCGACCTGTTTACCCGTTTCCATATTTTTCAAATTAGTGATTCCTTTTTCTAGTTCATCCTCACCTAAAATAGCTACATACTTGGATTTCATACGGTCTGCTGCTTTAAATTGTGCTTTCATTTTACGGTCGAGGTAATCTTTTTCCGCTGAAAAGCCTTCTTTTCTTAACTGTTGTAGCATGATCATTGCTTTATGTTTTGCTTCATTTCCTAGCGCAACTATATAACAATCAATTTCATCTTCAAACGGGAGAGTGATTCCCTCCACGGTTAAAGCTGCTAGTAATCGCTCAATGCTTAAAGCGAATCCAATTCCTGGTGTTTCGGGTCCACCCATTTCCTGGACCAGTCCATTATATCGACCACCACCACATAGTGTTGTTATAGCTCCAAACCCCTCAGCATTACTCATAATCTCAAATGCTGTATGGTTATAGTAATCTAGTCCCCTAACGAGGGTAGGGTCAACCTCGTACTCAATCCCCAATTCCTGTAAATACACTAATACTTGATCAAAGTATTCTTTCGATTCAGAGTTTAAATAATCAAGAATTGATGGAGCTGATTTCATTAATTCATGGTCTCTATCCTTTTTACAATCGAGTATTCTAAGAGGGTTCTTTTCTAGTCGATTTTGACAGTCTGAACAAAACTCCTCAATTCTTGGTTTAAAATGATTGATAAGTGCATTCCTATGAGCAATTCTGCTGTCTTTATCACCTAAACTGTTTATGACTAATTTCAAATGTTTTAATCCAAGACGACTATATAATTCCATTGCCAAAGAAATAACCTCTGCATCTATCGCAGGATCCTGGCTACCTAATGCCTCTACTCCAAATTGAACAAATTGGCGAAATCGACCAGCCTGTGGTCTTTCATAGCGAAACATCGGACCATTATAAAATAGCTTTACAGGCTGACTAGGATTTCCAAACATTTTATTTTCAGTATAGGAACGGACCACTGATGCCGTACCTTCAGGACGTAGGGTTAAACTTCTTCCTCCACGATCATCAAACGAGTACATTTCCTTTTGAACGATATCAGTCGTATCGCCTACTCCCTTTTGAAATAGCTCTGTATGTTCAAATATCGGGGTTCTTATTTCTTTATATTGATATTTTTTGCATAGATCCCTTGCAGCAGCCTCAATAAACTGCCACTTTTCTACCTCTCCAGGTAAAATATCCTGGGTTCCTCGTGGAATTTGTATAGCCATTATTAAACCTCCTTCATGTCCAAGGACTGAGACTTTCCTCAGTAATAAAAATATTAAATTAGCCCATATAAATAAAAAAACCCTCAGTCCCTTGTTTAAAAAAACAAGGGACGAGAGTTGTATTCCCGTGGTGCCACCCTAATTGAAGCAAATGCTTCCACTTAACACAGTTAACGCCTGCTAGACGTTTACCCCTACTAGAAAAACCTCTTTCAGGGCAAAACCTACAAAGTGTTCATTCATTAAGACAGCATGTAGAAATGCTTTCAGCCTTGGACATTTCCTCTCTTTTCATGTGTTTCTTAACTACTATTCTTTATCATTGGTTATATGCGAATATTTTTATTTTATTTATATAATAATACGGGGCAGTAATAGTATTGTCAAGGCAAAATTAATTTCTCCCTAATTTCTTTTTTAATAATTTCACATCGCCTAATGATAACCCAAATTCCGATGCAAGCTCCAATGAAGTTGCTTGATTTTCTCTTTCAATAAACGAATGTAAATTGGTGCCAAAGATTTGATTTCCTTCATTTGTAACTAACTGGCTCTTTTCATTTGATCGCATCACTTTTACTCCTTTATTTCTAATTTTTTCTGTCAAAAAATACGAAAGTATTTTCCATGATTCGATAGCAAAATTAATCATGGTTCTCTTTAATTCCTTATACTTATTCATTTTCTATACTTGTAATTGTTTTACCGCTCAATCGTCGAAGAAAAATGAATCGCCTCAAAACATCATTAAAAATATCAATTCTTGTCTTATTTTTATCATTTCCCAATCACCATTTTTTCTTCCATAAAAAAAGGATTTTTAAAATATTTCAAGAACTGAATATTAGACACTTTACATATTTCATCACATGATTTCTAGAAGGGGTGTTTCATCGCTTGATTAAAAGAAGTTTTATATTGTTTACTTTAATTGTGTTCATAACTATAGGGTCAATCCAACCTTTCAATTATGTACAAGCCGAGTCAACAGTGAAGGTTGAAGTAGAAGTTCTCAATATTCGAGAAGGACCTGGACTTTCTTATCCAATCATCCATAAAGGGAAAATAGGAGAAACATATGGATTACTGCAGGAAAAACAAGATTGGTATGAAATACAACTTGAAAACGGACAAAAAGGTTGGGTTGCAGATTATCTTGTTTCAGTAGATGAGCAACAGAAGCATTTGGAAAGCAATGGTATAGTTACGGTTGATGGACTGAATATTCGTTCTACACCCAATCTATCAGGAAACATTATTGGAAAATTAAACGCAGGTGAAGCCATTCAAATTTTGAACGAGTCAAAGGATTGGATCCAAATCTCAATTGGTAATAGAGGACAAAAAGGTTGGGTTAGTCGCCAATATATTATGTTTGATACTAAAAATGAAATGAACACTCCTCAACAATTGAACGTAACAATCATACATAATGGAACGAACCTACGAAGTCAGCCGAGCACCTCATCTCCAATTGTTGGAAAAGGAAGTAGTGGAGACTCCTATACGGTTGTCGAAACGAAGAATAATTGGTACAAAATTCAGCTTTCTAACGGGAACTTTGCATATGTCGCCTCTTGGGTCGTATTAACGACAATGGAAACAATTCAAGACAATGACAAAAAGAAAGAAAAGGGATTAAAGGGAAAAATCATTGTTATTGACCCAGGTCATGGAGGACGAGATTCAGGTACAATTGGATTTAGTGGAACATTTGAAAAAGATATTACTTTACAGACTGCAGAAATGTTAAAAAATAAATTAAAAGAAGACGGTGCCATCGTTTATTTAACTAGAGAAAAAGATGCTTTTGTGCCGCTACCTGCAAGGGTTAATCTGTCTACTATCCATCGTGCAGATGCTTTTATTAGTCTACATTATGACAGTATTGATGATCAAAGTGTCGTTGGCCATACAAGTTATTACTATCACTCCTATCAAAAGATACTAGCAGAAAATATTAATAATGGAATTTCAAATATATTAGAAATTAACAATCGTGGTGTTCGTTTTGGTGACTTTCATGTCATTCGAGAAAACACACAACCTGCTGTCCTTCTAGAATTAGGATATTTAAGTAATCCTGTTCAAGAAGCGTCTATTAACAGTAAAAAGTACCAAGAATTAATGACTGATGGAATATATAATGGTCTAGTCAATTATTTTAATTAATTGCTAATAGCATCTAATAATGTAAAAGGGATGTCTATTAAAGAGTCAGACCTCTTAATAGACACCCCTTTTTTTAACTTTCAATTATTAGTGTAACAGGACCATCATTGATTAAGGAAACATCCATCATAGCTCCAAATTCCCCTGTGGCTACATAGATTCCATGATCTCTCAACATCTGATTAAAAAGATGATAGATTTCTTCTGCTTTGTCAGGCTTGGCAGCTTCCATAAAATTAGGACGCCTTCCTTTACGACAATCACCATATAATGTGAACTGGGAAACAGATAAAATTTGACCGCCGACATCTAATAACGAATAATTCATCTTTTCATTTTCATCTTCGAAAACTCTTAAATGGACGATTTTATCTGCTAAATATTTTGCATCTCTTTCTGTATCTTCATGTGTAATTCCAACTAGCAATACAAACCCATTGGATATTTCCCCTACTACTTTCCCATCCACTTTAACACTGGCTTGCTTACTTCTTTGCAATACAACCTTCATACTATATGACTCCTTTACATCTAACTACCGATCAAAACACCCTATTTATTGAATAAAACAATTAGTCATTCGTAATTCGACTTCTACCTAACTCATAATCCGACGAACGGAATATATATCAGGTATTTGCTTAATTCGTTCAACTACTTTATGAAGATGGCTGATATTTTGTATAGAGATAGACATTATGATTGTTGCCATTTTATTTCTGTCAGAACGTCCACTTACAGCTGTTATATTTGTTTTCGTCTCATTTACCGTTTGGAGAACTTCATTTAACAAGCCACGCCGATCATAACCAGAAATTTCAATTTCAACATTGTATTCCTTACTAACGGTTGTATCAGATTCCCATTCAACTTCAATTAAACGGTTTTGCAGTTCCTCAGAAGTAACATTTGGACAATCTGTTCGGTGTACAGAAACACCTCTTCCTTTAGTAATGAAGCCAACAATTTCATCTCCAGGGACAGGGTTGCAACATCTAGATAAACGAATCAGTAAATTATCAATTCCTTTTACCGTTACCCCAGTATCCCGTTTTTTCGGTTTAGCTGGTGCCTTCATGTCTGCTACAATTTCATTAACTGCCTCTTCTTGATCACGTTTTCTCCTTAATTTCTCTGTCAGTCGATTAGCAATTTGAAGTGCAGTAATGCCATTATATCCAACTGCTGCATACATATCGTCTTCATTTGAAAAATTAAACTTCTCTGATACACGTTTTATATTTTCTGCTGTTAATATCTCTTTTAAATCAAAATTTAAATTCTTTATTTCCTTTTCTACTAATTCTTTGCCCTTTACGATATTTTCTTCTTTACGCTGGCGCTTAAAAAATTGGCGAATTTTATTTTTCGCTTGGGTTGTTTGAGCCATTTTTACCCAATCTTGACTAGGACCATATGAATGCTTAGAAGTTAATATTTCTACGATATCACCGGTTTTTAATTTATAATCAAGTGTCACCATTTTCCCATTTACCTTTGCTCCAATGGTTTTATTCCCAATTTCAGAATGGACACGGTAAGCAAAATCAATCGGAACAGACCCAGACGCTAATTCAATTACATCACCCTTAGGGGTAAAGACAAAAACCATATCTGAAAATAAATCAATTTTTAATGATTCCATAAATTCTTCTGCATTTTCAGATTCATTTTGAAATTCCAGAATTTCTCTAAACCAAGATAATTTCTTTTCAAAAGAGGTTTGATTATTGACGACTTTGCCCTCTTTATATGCCCAGTGAGCAGCAACCCCATATTCTGATATCCGGTGCATTTCAATCGTTCGAATTTGAACTTCAAGAGGATCACCCTTCGGACCAATGACCGTTGTGTGAAGAGACTGATACATATTTGGCTTAGGCATGGCAATATAGTCCTTAAATCTACCTGGCATTGGTTTCCAACATGTATGAATAATTCCTAATACAGCATAACAGTCTTTTATACTATTCACGATAATGCGAACAGCCAACAAATCATAAATTTCATTAAACTGTTTATGCTGTAAAACCATTTTACGATAAATAGAATAAATATGCTTAGGACGACCAGAAATTTCAGCCTTAATAGAAACATCTTCAAGTCTTTCATTAACTTCTTCGATGACATCATCTAAATATTGCTCACGTTCTGCCCGCTTCTTTTTCATTAAGTTGACAATTCGATAATATTGTTGGGGATTTAAATAACGAAGTGCGGTATCTTCAAGCTCCCATTTTATTTTGGAAATTCCAAGTCGATGTGCAAGAGGAGCAAATATTTCTATCGTTTCATTGGCAATCCTACGCTGTTTTTCAACAGGTAAATGTTTCAGTGTTCTCATATTATGGAGTCTATCTGCAAGCTTTATGAGAATAACACGAATATCCTGCGCCATTGCAACAAACATTTTTCGATGATTTTCTGCTTGTTGTTCTTCATGCGATTTATACTTAATCTTTCCAAGCTTTGTTACTCCGTCGACAAGCATTGCTACTTCTTCATTAAATGCTTCGCAAAGCTCTTCTAATGTTACTGCTGTGTCTTCAACTACATCATGTAAAAATCCTGCTGCTACAGTAGACGGATCCATTTCCAAATCAGCTAAGATTCCTGCTACCTGAACAGGATGAATAATATACGGTTCACCCGACTTACGATACTGCTCTTTATGAGCGTCAGCAGCGAATTCATATGCCTTACGCACTAAGGCAACATGTTCTTCGTTCAAATATTTAGTTGTACGATCAATTACTTGTTCGGCGGACATTATTTGATCCTTCGCCATATATAAAATCACCTTTAATTTTTAATGTAAGATAGAAAAGCATAAGCGCCTTGGCCAGGCCAGCCCTAAAGACGTAAGAAAATCCGCTTTTTGATTTTCTAAAAAGGAAAGTTGGCTTTTTAACTTTCCAAGAAAATCCGCTTTTTGATTTTCTCTATTACTAGTTTTTGTCTAGGGTCCCGACGCTATATTTGGACAAATATTTAATAAAAATAACAATACTAAGTTTAAAATGATTATAATTACTATTATCGAAAAAAAAACGTATAAAGTAAAGTGAATAATGCAGTTTTTTCTACAAGTTTCATTATTCTAGGTAATTTTCGTATAGTTTGTTGCTTTGTTAAAGCCTGATTGACGGCTTTTACATCCAATAAAAGATTCAGCGATTCTTATTAAGTTTGTAGCTCTTTTCTCAATAAAATGAAGGATGTAGTATCTTCAGCCGATAGTTATTTGTTAACACTTTACATAAATAGCAACAAAATTTTAGAAATAGAGCCTTATTCTAAGATAAAAAGCACCCAAATCGAGTGCTTTTTACTACTTTGCTAATATAGCATTGTAAAGAAAATTAGTAATTCATTAACGTTAAAATATCATAACCATCCAGTTTTTTTCTTCCCTCAAGATAGGATAGTTCAATTAAAAAGGCGATTCCAGCTACAATTCCTCCAAGCTCTTCAACTAATTTAATTGTAGCTTCAATCGTACCACCAGTTGCGAGAAGGTCATCTGTAATTAATACTCTTTGACCAGGTTTAATTGCGTCCTTATGAATAGTTAATGCGTCTTTACCATATTCAAGGCCATATTCTACCTTTATCGTTTCACGAGGTAGTTTTCCTGGTTTTCTTACTGGAGCAAAACCTACTTCAAGTGCATAGGCAACCGGACATCCGATAATAAATCCTCTTGCTTCCGGTCCTACAACTAAATCAATTTCTCTTTTTTTTGCGTATTCTACTATCTGATCTGTCGCATATTTATATGCTTGTCCATTATCCATTAAAGTCGTTATATCTTTAAATACAATTCCTTCTTTGGGCCAATCTGGAACAATTGTAACAAATTGTTTTAAGTCCATTGCTTTGTTTCCTCCTCAACATCTTGCAAACCAATCATTCTTTCATCAAACCAGTTTTTTAATTCTTGATAGGATGAAAATAATAATTCATTTTCTAATGTCATTTTTGCTAATTTTTCTTGATATGTGGATGATTCCAATAAATCTCTTTTCGATTTAACTGGATGAATTGTAATTAACCCATTCTTTATTGTAACAAATTCTAGTTCAAAAAACACCTGTGACATAAAGTCAACCGTTTCTCTTGTCCAACCACGGTGACTTGCTAAATCATTCCCAAAACGACTTAAATCAAATGTCCCCCGTTTTCTTAAAAACGCATAAAACCATTTAAAATGTTCTCTAGTTGGTAAAGTACTAAAGAAATGTTCTTCTTTATGATAAAAATAAGTGTAGACCCTCGATGGTTGTTTGTTGTATATCAATGATTCTAGTATCTCTTTTGAAGGAGGAAGATCTAATAGTATAATATTCCCACCATTAATATTTAAGGACTTTGCTTGTGGAATATCCTTCAAATGGACGATTGTACCATTAAGTTCTGATTTTTGAAGTTCTTTAATGTTATCTTCATGAAATACAATAAATATACTATTATCCATAGGTACTTGCTGAATCCACTTTTTTAGAGGTTTATGTCCTCTAACATCAAAAAGTTGCCATTCTTCAATCATCATATCTTTGATAAAAATTTGTGGTTTTCTAATATTATTCCATTCATTTACTGCAAGTTCACCAATAGCAGAAACAGATGCAAGCGGGGAAATTTGCTTGGAGTATTCACCTAACCCAAAACCTACTCCATCCAAATGAACTCCTGACTTTTCAAATATTACCTTCAAATGCTTATTGTCAGCACCTATTTGACGTATTTGTGAAATAGATAAGTCTTGTACTAACACTTTTGGTTTCGGATTAGACATCCCATAAGGTTCTAGCAAATTTAATTGTTCAATCGCTTCAAGATGGATATCCCCAATGGGAATACACGCATCAATTTCAGTAATAGGAACAAAATCTTCCTCTGTTAATACATCTTTAGCTATTTCATGTAATCGACTTCTTAGTTGAGAAACATCATCAATTTTCAAGGTCATACCAGCAGCCATTGGATGACCTCCAAAATGGGGAAGAATATCCCTGCATGCTGATAAGCTTTTAAATAAATCAAAACCAACAATACTACGGGCAGATCCTTTAGCCAAATTTGTTGAAGTATCGAAACTCAAAACAATGGTAGGACGATAAAATTTTTCTACTAGCCTCGATGCAACAATACCAATTACACCTGCATTCCATCCCTCTTTACCTATTACAAGTACACGGCTTTCTTTTAATTCCATGTTATCTTCCACCATAGCAATGGCTTCTTTAGTTATCTCATTGACGATAGATTGGCGTTCTTTATTCATTGCATCAATTTCTTGGGCAATGTTTTCGGCTGCTATTTTATCGTTAGTAAGTAACAGTTCTACAGCAGGGTCTGCACTGTCCAGCCTTCCAGCTGCATTTAACCTTGGACCAATAACAAACCCCACTGTCTCTTCATTAATATCTGATTGTTTAGTATTTGTTAGCTCGAACAGCGCTTGGAGTCCCTTATTTTCAGTATTAACTAATCTCTTAAGGCCATTTTTAACAATAAGGCGATTTTCTCCACGTAATGGAACTAAATCGGCAATAGTTCCAATCGATACAATATCTAGTAAATGTTCAGGAATTTTTCCATATAATGCATGAGCTACTTTAAATGCAACCCCTACACCTGCTAATTCTTTAAACGGGTAATGACTTTCCGGGTGTTTCGGGTGCACAATTGACAATGCCTGAGGTAGAATAGGACCCGGTTCATGATGATCGGTAATAATTAAATCCATTCCTAGCTCTTTTGCAATATCCGCTTCATGTACAGCTGCTATACCGGTATCAACTGTAATAATTAAATCAATTCCAATGGATGCTGCATAGCGAAATGCCTCTTCATTTGGACCATAGCCTTCGGTAAAACGATTGGGTATGTAAAAATCCACATTGGCATCTAAATCATTTAATACGGTCATCATGACAGATGTACTACTTACACCATCTGCATCATAATCTCCATAAATTAATATTTGTTCTTTATTTTTTATAGCTAAGCGTATTCTATTAACTGCCTCTTCCATCCCATAAAGCAGATATGGGTCATGAAAGGATTCACTTTCACCATATAAAAAGGATTTAGCATCTTCAATTTTTTCAATTCCACGATTCACTAATAGAGTAGCTACGAGTGGAGTTATGTTTAAATGATTTACGAGTTGTTCCACAGCATTTTGATCTGTATCTCGCACGACCCATCTTGTTTTTGACTTTAACATATTTCCACCCCTCCAACCTATATATTATACAATGACGATTTCTAGATGTCATCTTTATGAAAGGGGAGAAAAATAGTTAAAGATTAACAAATAAATGACTTAGTCATACTTTGTTTCTAAGAATTCCAATATCTCTCCATTTAAGCCTTCATAAAACACTGTTTTCCACCCATTAGATAATTGATAAGGACCCTCAACTGGAACCAAACCTTTGCTTTTAAAATTACTTATCATTTCTTCTAAATTTTCGATTTCAAATGCCAAATGAGTAGAAGTTAGCTTCATCGTCGGAAGGTTTCGTTTGATTAATTCGATCAAAAAACCATTTCCTGAAAGAAAAACGATCTCTTCATCCATGAATTGGAATTTACTGCACACTTCTAAATTAAGTATATTTATATAAAAAGAGATGGATTCTTCCAAATTTGAAACTTCTATTCCAAAGTGATGAACCTTCAAAAACGACCACCTTCTTTTATAATTAAATAATAAGATTCATATCTCCAAATTCATGCCATAAATATTTATGGCTCAGTGCCTCTTGATAAGCATGATATAAATGATTGGGATTGACAAACGCAGTTAACAAATCCAAATGACTGGCTTCTGGTTCATGGAAACCTGTAATTAGTCCATCAGCTACTTGAAGCTTTGTATCAGCGGCAATATACAAATTGGTCCAACCATCCTTCTCTGTGATTTCCCCATATTTATCAACAGCAGATTCTAGAGCCCGGACAACCGTCGTACCAACTGCAATAACTCTACCATTATTTTTTTTTGTCTTTTTAATAGCTTCTACAGTCGCCTCATTGATTACGTACTTTTCAAAATTATCAAGAGGACCTAAATGCCATCGATCATCTAACAAATAACTTAAACCAGTATGAAGTTGAAGATAGGCTATTTTCACACCTTTTTTCTGAAGACGAAAAAGAAGCTCCCAACTAAACGCTCTACCAGCTGAAGGCATTTCAACAGAACCCGGCGTTGTTGCAAAAACGGTTTGATAATAGTCTAATGACCATGCTTCTTTTGTATATTCATATCTTACTGGTTCACCGATTTGATAAATTTGATTGTATAAATCAGAACAGCACATATTAAACTGAAGGATTGAAAATGGTTGATTGGGATCCGAATGGGTGACTGTTGCCTCTAATTTCGAATTAAACTTTACTTTTTCCCCCTTCTTCAAGTGATTACCAATTATAAGTGCTTCCCATAATGAAGGATTTTTTTGATGAGCAAGGCGAATTCCAACTTGCTTTTGTGTTCGTTCACATATCCCTTGAAGATCTGCTGGTACTGTTCGACTTGAGTTTAATATAATTAGATCATCTTTATTTAAATATTGGTCTAAACGAAAAAACAAACTATGATCTATTTTTCCATTCTTCTTATTAAGCACCATCATTTTCACATGATCTCTTCTTACTCCTCTCCGCTCGGGAGGAGCAATTGCATTTAATTCATCAGGTAAATGGAAATTCAATACATTGGTTACCATTTGCTGTTCATCCTTCCCTAAAAAAATTCTGTGCATTTATTCGTTTTCCAGTTACGCCTATCGATTGGTCAGATGCTAAATAGCCAAATACATCTACGAGTTGATTAGGATCAGCAAGTTCATAATCACAGTCGGGTACGGCGAGTTTATGCATTTCCGTATCCATTTCACCAGGATCCACCATGTTTATCCTTATATTCGTTTCACTTAATTCATCGGCCCATGTTTCCGTTAATCCTTCTAAAGCAAACTTTGAAACACCATATGCTCCCCATCCAGCAAATCCTGTATTTCCTGCCTCAGACGTGACATTAATAATACTTCCTTGATTACGCAATAGCATCCCTGGCAATACCCGCCTTGAAACAATAAATGGACCGATCGAATTCACTCGCATAACCTCCATAAAATCTTCCTCTGGATAATCGATTAAAAATGGCATCGGACTAGGACCAAGTATGGATGCATTATTAATGAGTACATCAATTTTTCCAAAATGAGCTTCAGTCATTGCCACAAATCGTTCAACATCTTTTGGAATGGATGCATCTGCCACTACAGCTAAAATGTTGTTTCCCATTGCTTCTATTTCATTTTTAACCTGAAGCAAATGCTCTTCACCTCGTGCACAAATTGCTAAATCACAACCCTCATTTGCAAAATAATAAGTTAACGCTTTACCCAAACCTTTTGATGCGCCTGTAATCATGACTACTTTATTCATTACGTTTCCCCCAATCATTTTTATACTTTTTATACATTTTTATATAATAAGTATATTTATTATAATAATTATCAAATTAAATAGTCAATTATTTTTCTTATCAATTTTTCGACAATTAAAAAAAGGCTGTTTTCGTATTGTTTGTTAATTTTCAAAAGCCCAACTAACGGGTCTTATGTAGATTTCAGCACTTTTCTTAGTAAAATAAAAAATGTAGTGATCCTCAGTTTAAAATTAAAACTTTACTTGAATTGCAACAATGTTTGCGAAAAGAGTCTTATAAAAAAATAAAAAAGCTATCTGACATTTAATCAGATAGCTTTTATTTTTTATTTAATTACACCTGTGGTTCATCAGACCATTTACGTTTTTCTTTAACTGTTTTAATTGGTCCTTTTTTCTTTAATTCACGTTTCTTTAAGACATACCATAATTGTGCAGCAATGAAAATGGAAGAATAACAACCCATAATTAAACCAACAAGTAAAGCAATTGAGAAGTTTTGAATTGATTCGCTTCCGAAAATAAACAATGCAGCAGCTGTTATGACTACAGTTAATACAGTATTAATTGAACGTGTTAACGTTTGACGCAAACCTACGTTTACAATTTCTGCAATATCTTCAGCTGTTTTCAAACGCCCTTTAAATTTCATATGGTCACGGATTCTGTCAAAGGTAACAATCGTATCATTAATTGAATAACCTATAATCGTCAAGATCGCCGCGATAAAGGTTAGATCCACTTCTAGCCTTGTAATACTAAAAAAGGTAACCATTAGAAAGGCATCATGCAGAAGTGCCACAACTGCCGCTACTCCCATACGCCATTCAAAACGGAAAGCGACGTAGATAATTATTCCAATGGCAGCTATGATTACCGATTTAAAGGCATTTTTCGCCAATTCCTTCCCTACAGTTGGAGAGACGGTGCTCACATTTGTTGGACCATATTTCTTTGTAAAGTAATCCGTAATATGCGCTACTTCAGCTTTATTAAAGGCCCCTTTAAAACGCATAACTCCGATTTCGTTTTTATTCCCTGATAGGACAATATCCTCAGTCGTTAATTTTAATTTATCAACATCCTTTTGTAGCTGAGACGCAGTTAAAGAATGTTTTGCCAACACTTCAACCCTTGTCCCACTCGTATAATCAATACTTAAATTTAATTTAAATACGGATAGAACAATTATTCCAACAATTGTTAGAATGATCGAAAACATGAAAAATTTATTATGATGCTTAACAAAATCAAAGCGATCAAATTTTGTAGGAAGCTTATGGGCATCCATATTTTCGGAAATGTCGTGCATATCCTTTTGTTTTACTCCAAAAAAGCCTGGTTTATTCTTTAGAAGATTACTATTCACCCAAAGCCCTAAGAAAAGTCTAGAACCATAAACGGCTGTGATGAAGCTAAGTAATATACTGATAATTAGTAAAGTAGCAAACCCTTTGACCGAGCTTGAACCATAAACAAACAATACAACAGCTGCCAAAATCGTCGTAATGTTGGCATCAAATATCGTCATAAAGGATTGCTTATTACCTGCTGCAAATGCAGCTTTAACCGTTCGACCTACTCTTAATTCCTCTTTAATCCGTTCGTACGTGATAATATTGGCATCTACTGCCATACCTACCCCGAGGACCAATGCCGCAATACCCGGCAAAGTTAGAACTCCATTGATCAAATCAAATACCAATAGCGTTAAATAAATATAAATAGAAAGGGTTACTACGGCAATAAGGCCTGGTAATCGATAATAGAACAGCATAAATAAAAATACTACTGCAACACCAATGATCCCCGCTTCAATTGTTTTATTTAATGCATGCTCTCCGAATTTAGCTCCTACTGAAGTCGAGTAAGTTTCTTTTAACTTTACCGGTAGTGCTCCAGCCTTAAGTAATGATGCTAAATTTTGTGCTTCTTGAATGGTGAAGTTCCCTTCGATAGTAACTGTGTCCGTATTAAATACTTCTCTAACATTTGGATTTGAAAGGAATTTAGGATCCTTCTTTTTCACTTCTTCCTTATAGGAATCCTTTCCTTCTTCAAAATCGAGCCAAATAATTAACTGATTATTTGGAGCCATATTTACAATTTTTTGTGTTACATCGTGAAACTTTTTACGATCTTTTACTTGCAAAACGACATTTGGCTGTCCATTTTGCGTATAGGATTGTTTAGCTTTGCCTTCAACTAAATCGGTTCCATCCATTAATTTATTGTCATTCACATCGCGAAATGAAATATTCGCAGTAGTAGCTAATATATCTCTCGCTTCTTTTTGATCTTTGACACCTGCAAGTTGAACACGAATTTTATCTTTTCCTTCGATAGTGATAGTAGGTTCATTAACTCCAAGTGCATTTACCCGTCGATCTAACGCTTCAACGGTATTCGTCATTACATCTTTTGTAATTTTTTGTCCCTTTTTCGCAGGTTCAACCTTATAAAGAACTTCAAAACCACCTTGTAAATCAAGGCCGAGATTAATATGTTTCAAAATACTATTGGTTGTCCCACCCATTAATCCTGCAAATAGCAGAATAATTAAGAAAAAGGCTATAATACGACTTCTTTTTACCATTATGTAAAATCCTCCTAGCAAATTAAGAAAAGCGTGTAAACCAATTGCTTTCACCAAACATCTTTAATATCGAAATACATTGAAACTTTAAGACACTAACTGGAACTATATAAAATAAAAACGATAATAACATTATGAAGTAGAAAAAAAAATGTGTCAATTTTTCTTTTAAGCACTTTTTTATAAACTTATCCATATCTAATCATGTAATAATCGATTAAAAATTTACGAAGTATGGATGTAGGAAAATATTCGCAGCCTATTTTTTATAGCTTTAAAGTAAAAAACGAAAAGTTACAAATTATCGGCTTTTGTATGTAATAATGCTTGTAGCTCTTCCTCATTTAATTCTACATTCCAACTAGTAGTGCGATAGGCTTCTACAGTGGTGAAGTTCATAAAATCCCCTATTTTAATTGCTAAAACATCTGATACTAATTCATGCATATGAATATCTTCTGTTCGCCTCTTCCAAATTTTTTTCTTTAAAAAGTTCCATAAATCCCGTGTTTCGATTTTACCGTATCCTATAAGTTCAAATTCCTCTGCCTTACTTTTTAAAGCTGGCTCTAATACCCCAAAATATTGATCATAAATATGTTTAGCCTCCCTCAATCCCCTTCGCTCCTTTTATAATGAACTTGTCATGCTTTGTCCATCTTGTTGCATATACATTTTATTGTATATGAAAATACCGCTTTTGAGAAGGTAGGTCAATTGGATGTCAAAATTTTTAAAAGGAACAATGATTTTACTTGTTGCTGGCCTTATCACAAGGGTTCTTGGCTTCATTAACAGGATGGTTATTGCCCGTTTTATTGGTGGAGAAGGTGTGGGCTTATATATGATGGCATTTCCGACTTTAATGCTTGTTATTACAATAACACAAGTAGGATTGCCTGTAGCCATTTCGAAATGTGTGGCGGAGGCTGCTGCATTAGGAGATCGTCAAAAAATAAAAAAAATACTAGTGGTTTCACTTACAATAACGGTTTCATTATCCCTTATCTTTACACCAGGATTAATTTTATTGGCACCCTATTTAACAAAAACCTTATTTACTGATCCAAGAATTTACTATCCATTAGTAGCAATCACCCCTATCATTCCCATTGTAGCTGTCTCTGCTGTTCTTAGAGGATATTTCCAGGGAATGCAAAACATGAAACCATTTGCAATTTCCCAAATGATTGAACAAGCAGTTAGAATTGTATTAATTGCTGTACTGACTACTCTCTTTTTACCATATGGGATTCAATATGCTGCTGCAGGTGCAATGTTTGCTTCTATTGTTGGGGAACTTGCTTCTTTAGCCTATATGTTTACTATGTTTAAATTGAAAAAGAAATTTAAGGTTAGAAGGAATTTTTTTCATGTTATGAAGGAAGGAAAGGAAACAATCAGTGAACTTTTGAGAGTAGCACTCCCAACGACAGGGAGCAGACTTATTGGAAATGTTTCTTGGTTTTTAGAGCCTATTGTTGTTGCTCATAGTTTAGCTATTGCTGGATTTACCGCAAGCCTTGCTACGAAGGAATATGGAGTATTAACAGGTTTTGCATTGCCATTGCTTATGCTACCTTCATTTGTAACCCATTCACTATCTACAGCACTTGTTCCTGCCATCAGTGAAGCAAGTTCACAAAGAAATTTTTCTTTAGTCGAGCATCGATTACAGCAAGCCCTTCGCTTTGCTTTACTTGCTGGGGGGATATCTGTTGTTATTTTGTATGTTTTTGCAGAACCACTTATGGAAACCGTGTATGGGTCTAAAAATGGAACAAATTTAATAAAGCTTATGGCCCCTTTTTTTATATTTCAATATTATCAAGGTCCACTACAGGCAACTTTACAAGCACTGGATCTAGCAAAAGCGGCAATGATAAATAGTATGATTGGTGCAATTGTCAAACTAGGTATGATTTTTATCCTCGCATCTAATCCCGATTATGGAATCACTGGGGCAGCACTAGGAATAATGACAAGCACTTTACTTGTCACATTACTTCATTACACTACAATAATAAAAAAAATACAATTTACAATATATATTCTTGAATATGTTAAATTTCTAATAACTACTTTAGTATCTGGTTTTATTGGTTATTGGTGGTACCATCATTATTTAATACAAGAAACGCCATTCACAAGACTAATCTGTGGAATCATTATTACCTCTATTGTTTATCTATTATTATTACTCCTAACAAAACTTATAAATAAAGAAGATTTATCTTATATACCAATCATTAAAAAATTTGTCTAGAAGGGATATTGTATCCCTTCTCTATTCCATTTCATCCTTTAAATCAATATAAAATTCACCATCTTGAAAACTGCAAAAGGATATCTGATTTATATCGGAATACCCTCTTTTTCTTAGCTCTCTTCGAAGCCACATTTCGGAAACCTTTCGATTAGCAAGATTTTCATGCGAAATTTCACCATCAACAATAAAAGGAAGCGTAAAAACTTGCTTTTGTTTCTTTTTCTTATCCTTTTTTACAATGGATAATTCACCAGATGTTTCTAAAATGGCATACTCCACATCTGCAATATTATTGATATCCTTTTGCCTTAACTGCATTAATAAATCATCAAAATTATAACGCTGTCTTTTCATTGCTTTTTCATCAATTTTGCCTTTACGAATAACGATGGATGGAGTGCCATCAATCATTTTACGAAATGTAGGACTTTTCAACGAAATTAACGCAAAGAAAACTTGGATCCCAAGTAAGATGACCATTGGAAGAATGGTATGACCAATAGGCTCTGCGTGATTTTCAATTGCCACAGCAGCTAATTCACCGATCATAATAAAAATAACTAAATCAAGTACACTTAATTCCCCAATTTCACGTTTTCCCATTAATCGAAAAATCACAAGAATAAGAAGATATAATATGACTGTCTTCCAACCGATTGTAAAGTATTGATACAAGCCCATTTTAAAATCCTCCTATGTATAATCATTCCTACTTAGTATGTCACTTTTTAATGGGAAAACCTTTGGTAAAAAATTGTTATACCATTAATCCTTACTTTTTCAAAAATATTAGTCTAATTTTGTTTTTCTTGAATATGCTTGTACTAGTAGAAAAAGGGATTTTCTGAAGGGAGAGATGAGAAATCGAAGCTAAAAAGCTAGGGACTAGTCTAATCTTTGGGGTATTAACTATCTTTGTATTAATTACCATTTCAAGTGTCATTTTCGCTTTCATTTTAAGATTCACTGAGCTTCAAGAAGGTTCAATAAAACTAATCGTTACTATTATTTCATTCATCGCTCTATTTATTGGCGGATTCATTTGTGGAGGAAAGGGACAACAAAAAGGGTGGCTTTCTGGTGGGTTAACAGGGATCGTTTACACATTCATTATTTTTCTTTTTCAATATCTAGGTTACGAAAAGCTTTTCACCTCTGAACAAACGATTTATCATATTTGCTATATTCTAACTGCCATGATGGGTGGTGTCTTGGGAGTGAATATGACATCCTCCCCTCCTAGAAAAGCCTAAAAAAAAGAAGCATCCATGCGGTTGCTTCTTTTTTTTTTAATACATTATTCAGCGCTAGGAGAAGAAGCTGCTGATTCTGTTACTTCTCTAATCGCAGAACGATCATATGTAAGACGGCTTCCATCTCCACATTTAATTACAATTTGTCTGTCGTCAATTGCATCGACAGTTCCATGTAATCCGCCAATTGTCACAATCTTATCACCTTTTGACAAATTATTTTGCATCATTTGAACAGATTTTTGTCTTTTTTGATTTGGTCTAATGAGCAAAAAGTAAAATAGGACAAACATGATTAAAATAGGTATTAATCCACCTAAATTCCCCATTCATTTCCCTCCTTTCAGTTTTAGAAATTTTTCGCATCCGGACGGTTAAATCCATATTGCTCAAAAAATTCTTCTCGAAAATCACCAAGTCTATCTTCCTTTATGGCTTGTCTGACTTGTTGCATTAATTGTATCAGAAAATAGAGATTATGGTAAGTTGTAAGTCTAATTCCGAACGTTTCGTCACATTTTATTAGGTGACGGATGTAAGCTCGTGAATAATTTTTACAAGTATAGCAATCACAATTTTCATCTAAAGGCCTATAATCTCTAGCATATTTAGCATTTTTAATTACCAATCGACCTGTGCTCGTCATACATGTTCCGTTTCTACCAATTCTCGTTGGTAGTACACAATCAAACATATCGATGCCTCGAATTGCCCCATCAATTAACGAATCTGGTGAACCAACTCCCATTAAATATCTTGGTTTATTTGTTGGAAGTAATGGAGTTGTAAATTCTAATACACGATTCATCACATCTTTTGGTTCTCCAACAGATAGCCCACCGACAGCATAACCAGGAAAATCTAGAGATGTTAAATCCTTAGCGCTTAATTTTCTTAAGTCCTCGTATTCTCCACCCTGAACGATTCCGAATAATCCTTGATCGTGCTTTCTTGAATGGGCAGTCAAACAGCGTTCTGCCCAACGAGAAGTACGTTCGACTGATTTTTTCATGTATTCATGTGTTGCCGGGAATGGTGGACATTCATCAAAAGCCATCATAATATCGGAACCGAGTGCATTTTGGATTTCCATTGATTTTTCTGGAGAAAGAAATAACTTATCCCCATTTAAGTGATTACGAAAATATACTCCTTCTTCCTCAATTTTTCGAAAATCACTTAAACTAAAAACTTGAAATCCGCCGGAATCTGTTAAAATGGCTTGATCCCAATTCATAAATTGATGTAGTCCTCCCGCTTCCTTTACAATTTCATGCCCAGGACGAAGCCATAGGTGATAGGTATTACTCAGGATGATTCCTGATCCTATTTGTTTTAATTCTTCAGGTGACATAGTTTTAACTGTTGCTAAAGTGCCAACTGGCATAAACATAGGTGTATCGTAAGAACCGTGTGGTGTATGGATTTTCCCTAATCGGGCACCGGTTTGCTTACATGTTTTAATTAATTCATATTTAATTGCAGTCAAAGATGATTCTCCTTCCAATATACAAATGCTAAAACGCTATCAGGGTTAACAGCGAAATATTTAATACAAATCGATTATATAATTAACATCGCATCGCCAAAGCTAAAAAAGCGATATTTTTCCTTTACTGCTTCTTCATAGGCATGTAAGACATTTGGTCTACCTGCTAGGGCACTAACAAGCATAATTAATGTTGATTTTGGTAAATGGAAATTCGTAATCATTCCATCTATCCCTTTAAATTCATAGCCTGGATAAATAAAAATATCTGTCCATCCACTTGTAGCAATAATTTTACCATTATTTGCACTTGCGATTGTTTCTAGAGTTCTTGTAGAAGTTGTTCCAACTGAAATGATTCTACCACCCTGTTCTTTTACACGATTAATTAAATCAGCTGTTTCTTCAGATACTTGGTAAAATTCAGCATGCATTTCGTGTTCATGAATATCTTCAACACTAACAGGTCTAAAAGTACCTAGACCAACATGTAAAGTTAAAAATGTGATATGGACACCCATGTTTTTTATTTCCGTAAGAAGCTCTTCAGTAAAATGTAGTCCAGCTGTCGGAGCAGCTGCAGAACCCGTTTCTTTCGCATAGACCGTTTGATATCGATCCCGATCTTCTAACTGCTCTTTTATATATGGCGGTAATGGCATTTCTCCAAGTTCATTTAATACTTCATAAAATATCCCTTCATAATGAAATTCTATTATTCTTCCACCATGATCTTTTTCCGCAATACATCTTGCCTTTAGCTTTCCATCGCCAAAGACGATTTCTGAGCCTACTTTTATTCTTTTTGCTGGCTTAACCAATGTTTCCCATCGATCATTTTCCATTTGTTTTAATAATAATACTTCAATTTTTGCCCCAGTATCCTCTTTAATCCCAAATAATCTGGCAGGTAATACTTTTGTATCATTTAAAACTAAACAATCTCCAGGCTTTAAGTATTTTGTTATGTTTTTAAAAACTTGGTGTTCAATTTCACCAGTTTGTTTATTTAATACCATTAAACGGCTATCAGACCGATTCTTTAATGGGGTTTGAGCAATTAAAGATTCTGGTAAATTAAAATCAAATAAGTCAATTTTCATGTTGTCACCTTCATATTATTTTTCACTTTTTACTAATGAATAAAAACTATTTCAACGGCATCTCGAGCTGAAAATGCTGATAAACTAAATTTGTCACCATTCTTCCCCTAGGTGTACGTTGAAGAAAACCAATTTGCATTAAATAAGGTTCATAAACATCTTCAATCGTATCCGGCTCTTCTCCAATACTAGCGGCAATCGTTTCTAGTCCTACAGGTCCACCACGAAATTTCTCAATTATTCCTTTTAGTAATTTATGGTCAATATGATCCAATCCAAGACGATCGACCTGGAGGAGTTCGAGTGAGTAATCTGCCAAATCTAAGGTAATAACTCCATCACCTCTAACTTGGGCGAAATCTCGAACTCTGCGCAATAATCGATTGGCTATCCGTGGAGTTCCGCGAGAGCGTCTAGCAATTTCTATTGCTCCTATTTCCTCTATTTCAGTATTTAATATTTCAGACGTTCTTATAACAATATCAGTCAGTTGTTTTTCATTATAATACTCCAAACGACAAAGAACGCCAAATCGATCCCTTAATGGGGCAGAAATAGCACCTGCACGTGTAGTTGCACCTACTAAAGTAAAAGGGGGTAAATCCAATCGTACTGATCTTGCTCCTGGTCCTTTTCCAATCACTATGTCTAAACAAAAATCTTCCATAGCTGGATAAAGGATTTCCTCAATGGAACGAGGTAGGCGATGAATTTCATCAATAAATAATACATCACCAGGTTCTAATGCAGTTAAAATAGCTGCTAAATCTCCAGGTCGTTCTATAGCCGGCCCGGAAGTTGTACGCATATTAACCCCCATTTCATTTGCGATAACAGCGGCTAATGTCGTTTTCCCTAGACCCGGAGGACCATATAATAAAACATGATCTAGCGATTCATGTCTTTGTTTAGCAGCTTCTATAAAAATTGCTAAATTGTTTTTCACTTTTTCCTGACCTATATAGGTAGATAAGCTCTGTGGACGTAAGCTTTGTTCAAATGTTTGTTCATGCTCAGTCGCTTCTCCCGATACCACTCGATCTTCCATATAACTCCCTCCTTTTGAAGATGCTAGTGAAAATTGTCATTAGCCTATGACTTCATTAATTTTTTCAATGCTACTTTTATATACTGATCAGTAGTTAAGTTTTCTTGTTGTAACTCTGATGAAATCTTCTTAATTTCTTTATCAGAGTATCCAAGGGCTTTTAATGCTAATATTGCCTCTTCAAACTGTGTGGAGGTATGGGAAGCTTCTTCTACTCGATCACTATTAAATAAATTTGGAAAATAATCAGGTACCACATCCTGTAATTTTCCTTTTAAATCAAGAATCATTTGTCGAGCAGTCTTTTTTCCAACCCCAGGAAATTTAACTAAAAATGCTTCATTCTCGTCCTCAATAGCGCCTATTACCTGCATAGGATCACCAAATGCTAGGATAGCAAGGGCTCCTTTAGGACCAATTCCCGAAACATTTAACAGTTTTTTAAACAGGGTTTTTTCCTCCATTGTTTGAAAACCATATAGAGCAATAATATCCTCCCGTACATGCTGGTATATGTATATTTTAACAGGCTCCTTTTGAGTGGTTGAAAAAACAAATGGATTAGGAGTATATACCTGATATCCTATACCATTATTTTCAACAACTACATTTTCAGGAGTCACCATTCCTATTGTTCCAATAATATATTCATACAAACTACTTCTCTCCTCATCTTTGCTACATTTCATTGTAACATAATCATTTAGTAGATGTGTAAATACGAACATAAAAAAACCGGATCATTTTAGATCCGGTTTACTCTACTTGAGTTTGAATTGAATAAGGTTTTAACGCTTTAAGAACCTTATCATAATCTTCTTTTGATTTGATTGGTATTCCTTTTTTCAACTCTTCTTGTTTTTTACCTTCTAGTTTTTTAATATCTATTTGAAAGAATGACTGAATGATATCTGCTTTTTTCGGTTTACCATTAAAAATAGAGATAATCCCATTATCGGAAATACCGAAATATCCATTGGCTTTTAGTAAAGGGGAAATATCATTCACTTTCTTCTGTAATACGATTTGTTCCTCATCCATTTGGATGATATTCCAATTTCGATATTTTCCTTTTATTTCTTCAATGGTATCTACATTTTCTTTTAGAATCTCCTCACTTACTTCCCCATCTATATACACTCTTTCTAATATTATAGTTTTATTCTTAGGATTCGTTGCAACTTCAATCGATTTAGGTTGACTATCTGTCTTATTTTCTTTTACCTGTTCGCGATCATCTTGCAATAAATAAGAATAGAATACACTCAATACAATGACACATACAAAGACGATTCGAACAAAAAAATTCATAGTTTGTCACCTCAATAAAAGGAAGTATGTTTATACGTGGTTAGTATGACCATACTCTAATAAAATTATCCAATAAAAAAAGAATAGTGATTTTACCACTATTCTTGTCAGTATATTTATTCTCGATTTCGTTCTATATTTTGGGATTCGATTAAATGTTTCGCATCCAATTTAACCGCGTCCTTTGGGCCACCATTCCTTAATTCATTATCCAATTGACGAACACGATAATACGTGCCAAGGTCGGAAGTGATAAGTAATGGGCGATTACCGATTGTAGGCTGAACCGCTTGCTTTACTCTTACTTTCGTTTGCTTAGCATTATTATCATCCTTCAGAACAAGTGAAACTAACACTTTATCGCCATAAATAAATGCACGTGCATCTGAAACATTCTTCACAGCAGCTGCTTGATTCGCTACTTTTTCTGCCAGTGCACCTTCATAAGCTGTATAATAAGAGGATTTGGCAGCAGAATTTCTCTGATTTAAATGTCCATGATAATTAATGTCACGTAGATGCCTATTACGATTAACAACACGAAAGTTTGTATCATATTGAGTTAATGGTGATTGAACATGATGATCATAATCATCTGGGTGTCCAGAAGGAAGTAAATGATTATTATTTTTTATATTATCTTCGCGTCCAAACGTATAATCCATCAATTCTTGCATGGGTCCATCATGATCAATATATTGTGCGTTATTAGTATGGTACCCAACAGGTTGAAAATTACTTTTGTTTTGAGTATTACCTGCATTATCTTGGTTTTGTCCGCAACCGGCTAAGCCACTTATTAAAAATAAAGCAATGGGTGCAACTATCAGTTTTTTATTCAAACAGTTCCCCCCCTAATAATTTAACCTAGAGCAAAAAGCTCACTAATATTTTGTGAAGAAGGGGTTATTCTATACTATTTGTAATTGGTTTTATTCCCTTAACATTCCTCATATTGATTTGGCCAGTTCTTCTGTAAAAATTCTCCTCATATTGAAATGGTTTAAGGTTATTTCTTTTAAATAAATCAGTAATTGAGGTTTACTTCCTTCTTCCTTTTTAATTAATCTTACATATCGATTCCATTCACGTAAAATATCTGTCGGAAATATTAATGCAATTAAAAATTCTTTCATTTCTAGATAGGGACTTAATAGTTGATGTCGTCTTAGACGAGTTAAAGACCAAGAAATATTAGGAAGAACTCGATTTGCGAATTGCAAATAATCGATCATAGGGTTTGCAAGTTGGATGAGATCAAAATCAATGATATATAATCGCAGATATTGATTGAGTAGAAAGTTATGGTGAGCGACATCACCATGAATAATACAATTTGGTCCTTCATTGTAAAAAGATTTGTTTCGCTCCATTTGAGATAATGCCCATTTTGCCCAATCTACATACTTGTTTAAATAATAAGTCGGGATAAAATTTATTAGGAGTGGGATGTTAGCTATAAACTCTTTTAAGCGTTGCTCCCATTTCATTTGTTGATCAAATACTGTTAAGTTTGGTTTAAATATGTCTAGAAATTGACTTGTTGTCTCATGAAATTGCTTGAGTAATTTTAATGCACTAGTTCTCTCACTAAAAGTTTGATACGTAAAGCTAGATCCTTTTTTTAAATACTCAACTAAAGCAAATACACGTTGATCAAATTTTATGATTTTTTCTTGATGAATAGGATGAAATTGATATGTAAAATAAAAGTCATGTTTAAAAAGTTGTTCAACAAAATGAATTTGATTGAACAATTTTTCTTCTGAAAAGAATTCCTTTAATATCCATTTACTACTATCTGTATAGCAAAGCCATATCCCATCTTTAATTTTTTTTATATTTCTAAACTTTTCTCCTGTAATTGTAGACAAAGAAAGAAGGAGACGATTTTCGAGTCCGTCTCCAGTGCTATAATTATTCAAAATCATCACTGTCTTCTTGTCTTGGGAATGGGTAACCTCCTGGATAGCCCTGTGCATATGGGGAACCAGGGTACATATGACCATAATTCATTTCATTTGGATACCACGGATATTGGCCATATGGTTGTTGACCATAAGGTTGCTGGCCATATTGACCGTAGTGTCCATATTGACCATAAGGATGACTATACATATGGTCATGATCATAGTGATAATCATGGTCATGATCATAATGATGATCATCATGCTGGTGCCCATAATGTTGATGACCATAATATTGAGGGTTATTCGGTCTCATTCCATACATTCCCATTTGTTGTTGCTCATAAGGATTATATGGCATTGTTTGCATTGGTGGCATATTTGGGTATTGCCCTTCATTTGCTGGTGGGTAGACTCCTTGGTTAAAATGTTGGTATTCCATAGGATTCATACCAGAATAACCTGATTGTGGATCTTGATGATAGCCACCTTGATGCATACCAGGATTGGCCATCATTGGAATTGATGAAGAAGATGATTCATCTTCATACATCCAATTACCTGCTTCAGGCACAGCAGTTGGATGTGCCCCCATAGATTGTGGCATGACTTGCTGATACGGTACACATTGTTCATGTGGCATTTGCCCCATTGGTGCTACAGGTCCTCCTTGCGCCAAAGGAAATTGTCCCATTGGTATTCCGGGTCCTTGTGTCATAGGATATTGCCCCAACGGTGCTTGAAAGCCATATGGCTGATGGTATGGATACGGTGTTGGGCCACAGCCACAATCAGCTACTGGCATACAAGGTACACTCGGATACATTTCAACACACTCCTCTTGAACTGGCATGGGCATTTCAATCGGACTCTCGACTTTTTCCTCATGTACCGGTGGTGGAACAAATGGTTGTGGAGCTTGCACCTGGGCCTGCATTTGTGACATATTCATTGTGTAATAATTATTAATATCTATTTCCGGAATAACTGGTTGAGGCATAATCGGCGTATAAATGGTTTCCTTTTTTTCTTTTGGAACCTCTTTTATTATTTCCTTTTGGACTGGAAGTGTTGGTGTAGGCTTCTCCTTATAGGGATGTACTGCCTTAGGTTGTTCCTTGTATGGTTGTTCAGCCTTAGGCATTTCCTTTACTGGGCTTACCATTTCTTTCTTAATTGTTCCACCGGTCGTTGGTACTTTAATTTTCATACCAGGCATAATCATTTCCGGGTTTGATAATTGGGCATTCATTTTCTTTAATTCCTCGAAATTAACGCCATATTTTTTAGCAATATTCCACAGAGTATCGCCTTTTTGAACAATATGGATCTTCACTCATTTCCCCTCCTCAGGCATAAGTCCATATAGTCTATGTTAAAATGGGCAAAGTGCTAATAATCTTCAAAAAAAATTTATGTTTCAACAAAATAAAATATGCCTTATTACATATTGGATGTGGCTTATAAATTTAGAAAGTAAAATGGTTTAAAGGGTATACAAATTATGGTAGAATCCTTATATAACAAGGATTCTAGAAGGGAGTCTATTTTTTTGACTGCGGAAAAAAAATTATTTGGTGAAGATCGACGACAATTTTTATTAAATATTTTAATGACAAGCAATAGTCCGATAACAGGTGCAGACTTAGCCAATAAAGCCAATGTAAGTCGCCAGGTCATTGTGAATGATATGACCTTGCTAAAGGCAAAGAATGAACCGATAGTAGCTACAAGTCAAGGTTATATATATTTACGTCATGCACATGATAATCAGTTATTTGAAAAAACAATTGCCTGCTTCCATACCCCTGAGCAAGCAGAAGAGGAACTTAATCTTATTGTCGACCATGGGGTTACAGTAAAAGATGTCAAAATTGAACATCCTGTGTACGGTGATTTAACAGCTTCGATCATGGTTTCAAATCGAAAAGATGTGAAACAGTTCATTTCAAAAGTAAAAGATACCCAAGCGGTTTACTTATCAAATTTAACACATGGTGTGCATATTCATACGATCGTAGCCAAGGAAGAAGCTCAACTGCAAAAAGTAGAAGAAGAATTAAAACATGCAGGTTATTTAATTAATGTTCAAGAATAAAGAGGTGGTCTCACAGAAGGGAATTTAATGCCCCTTATGAGACTACCTCTTTCTCATGATTCACTGCATTGTACGAGGAATAGCTACCTAATACTTTTACCTTGCAACCAAGTACCTCGATTTCCTCTAAAGCATTTTTTACTAATTGATTTTGCATTTCATGATTAATGTCTATCATAAAAAAATAGTGGCCTAAACCGGTTTTTAATGGTCTTGATTCAATTTTACTTAAATTAATTTGTCTCCAGGCAAATGCTGATAAAACTTGATGTAAAGCACCCGCTCTGTCTGATGGTAGAGTTACCATAATTGTAGTTTTTTGATATAAAGGCTTAAGCTCTTTATTAACCTTCACATCTTCATGAGCTAATACGATAAACCGTGTATGATTGAAATGGTAATCATGAATATTTTCTTTAACAATTTGTAAATGATATTTTTCTGCAGCCATTTCATTTGCAATTGCAGCTAACTTCAATTCTGGATGTTCACTTATGTACTTAGCAGCTGCAGCAGTCGAGGTGAATTGCTCTAAAGTGACCCCCCGAAACTGTTGATGCAGAAATTGATGACACTGGGCAAGGGCATGTGGATGTGATAAAATTTTCTCTACTTCAGTCCAATTATTGGTTTGCAAAGGATGGACCATTAAATGCTGCTGTATTGGGACTATGACTTCAGCTCTAATTGGTGGATTTATTTCATGATATAAATAATCAATGGTGAGGTGAACAGTCCCTTCTAATGCATTTTCAAATGGAACAATTGCAACATCTACTTCCCTACATTTAACGGCATTTAAGCAATCAGGGATTGTTGTATATGCAATTCGTTCTGCATCGGGAAAAGTATTCTGGACAGCAATATCTGTAAAGGTGGCCTTTGGCCCTAAATAACCTACACGCATCTATTTCTCCCTCCTTATATCCATTTCTTATACTCCCGAACCTAGTATCTCTACCTTATCAACAAAATCCAAGCGTCTTAATTTAGACAACAATTCATCAAGACTTATCATAATATCTGATACCTCTAAGGTAATGGTAACATTCGCACGTCCTTGAATAGGGATAGTTTGGTGAATCGTTAATATATTACATAAGGATGTGGCGATAATTCCTAATAACTCATGTAGGGTGCCAGAACGATCTTCCAAATGAAAAAATAAAGTAATCATTCTTTCCTTAACAATGGAATGAAATGGAAATACAGTATCACGATATTTATAAAAAGCACTGCGACTTAGATCAACACTCTGTGCAGCATCAGCAACAGATTCGGCTTTTCCCCTTTCAAGAAGCTCTTTTACTTCGAGAGTTTTTCTCATTGCCTCTGGCAATACGTCTTCACGCACTAATATAAATTTATAGTCTACTTCTTTTTTCCCCAACGATCTTTCCTCCAGTAGTACTAAAATTTAGTCAAGGGTTGTCTATAAGCGAACGGTTTGCTCCCTTATAAGACAACCCATACAATTACTCAACAAATTCAAATTCATATTCCATTATTTTCACAATATCACCATTTGTTGCTCCGCGCTGTCTTAAAGCATCGTCGATACCCATTGAACGCAATTGACGAGCAAATCGTCTAACTGATTCATCTCTAGTAAAGTTAGTCATTTTAAATAGTTTTTCCAGCTTTTCACCTGTTACAACAAAACTACCGTCAGGTTCCCTTGTAATGTCAAACTCTTGTTCTTGCTTTTCATGCTTGTAAACCACACGTTTAATTTCTTCGTCCCCTACTACTTCATGGATAGGGAATTCAGGTGTTGTTTCTAAAAGGTCTGCAATCTTAAATAATAGATCTCTTAACCCATTTTGAGTAATAGCTGATATAGGAAAAATTGGATAATCTTCTTTCACTTGTTCTTTAAACTTTGCTAGATTTTCTTCCGCATCAGGCATATCCATTTTGTTAGCAACAATGATCATTGGTCTTTCCATTAAACGCAGATTATACTCTTTTAATTCTTGATTAATCGTTAGATAATCTTGGTAAGGATCTCTTCCTTCTAATCCAGACATATCGATCACATGGACAATCACTCGTGTCCTTTCAATATGACGTAAAAATTGATGCCCCAATCCAACACCTTGATGTGCACCTTCAATTAATCCAGGCAAATCAGCCATTACAAAACTACGGCCATCCCCCGTCTCTACTACTCCTAAATTGGGAACAATTGTTGTAAAATGATATTCCGCTATTTTAGGTTTTGCCGCAGAAACGATGGACAATAGTGTAGACTTACCTACACTTGGAAAACCTACTAGCCCTACGTCAGCAAGAACCTTTAACTCGAGTACAATATATCGTTCCTGGCCAGGTTCCCCATTCTCGGATATCTCAGGTGCCGGATTAGCTGGGGTAGCAAATCTGATATTTCCCCTTCCTCCACGACCTCCTCTAGCAACAATTGCACGTTGCCCATGCTCCGTTAAATCAGCAATGATCTCATTTGTATCATCATCTTTCACGACTGTACCAGGCGGAACTTTTACAATCATATCTTCGGCTCCTCGGCCATGTTGGCCCTTTGACATGCCGTGTTCTCCTCGGTTTGCTTTGAAATGACGTTGATATCTAAAATCCATTAAGGTTCTAAGTCCTTCTTCAACAACAAAAACGACGTTAGCTCCTTTCCCACCATCTCCACCTGCGGGTCCACCTTTAGGTACATATTTTTCACGGCGAAAGGCAACCATACCATTTCCACCGTCTCCACCTTTTACGTAAATTTTCACTTGATCGACAAACATAGAAGTACCACCCTTATTGTTAATATTAATTATGTAAGAAATATATTTAAAAACTTACAATATAAATTCAGCAGAAAAATGCGAGATATCCATCTCTTTAATCTTTACATCTTCAACAATTTCTTTTTGAGCAGCAAACCATTGACTAAGTATTGACAGCTTTTGTTCCTTTATTGTTCCATTAAAATCAAAAACAAAACGTGTTTTACCTTGAAAACGTTCAAAAGTAATGGATAGGTAATTTTCCTGATAAGGTTCGACAGCACTGTCAAGAATATGAAAAAACGATTGAATCCAAGTAGATAACCATTGATCATCGACCGTTAGGCCCCCACTTTCATTAAGTATTTCATATTCCATATGATATGGATGGGGTTTCCAGTTAAATGTTAGAAGAATTTCTGCAAAATGAGGAAGTTTTAAATTTGAAAGCCTAGATTCTTGTTGTGCCTCTAATATCATTTCTTCCAAAATTCGTTCTACACTATCTATTTTATTCAATGCTATATTCCCTTTTATTAATTGAAGCCTATTCATCCAATCATGACGTGCATGGCGTAGCACATCAACTACCGTCCAATTTTCCATTAATAGATTCTCCTATTACATTCATATCATTCTTTTGATTAGTATATCAAAAGTCGGATTTTAATGCATATAATAAAAAAGCATGGGGAGCTTGTTTATCAGCGTACAGTTAAGTAAAATTTGAGATGCCCAATTCACCTTTGTAGTCTCTTCACCAATTCAGGAAACACAAAGAGGAAAGGGTGTTGTCTTTTATTGTAGGAAGAAGAACTGTTGAAATAACCTAGCTGGAAGGACCTTAAACTGGTTAAAGTTGGACTAAGTTATATGGAATTAATACTTGATAAAAAAAACTCTAACCGATCCAATCGATTAGAGTTTTTTAATCGTCATATTAAGCTTCTTGTGCAACAGGATATACGCTCACTTTTTTCTTGTCACGGCCCATACGCTCGAAACGTACGATACCATCAACTTTTGCGTATAGAGTATCGTCGCCACCACGGCCAACGTTTTCACCTGGATAAATTTTTGTACCGCGTTGACGGTAAAGAATGGATCCACCAGTTACTAATTGACCATCTGCACGCTTCGCGCCAAGACGCTTCGCGATAGAGTCACGACCGTTCTTTGTAGAACCTACTCCCTTTTTAGATGCGAAAAATTGAAGATCTAATCTTAACATTTGTTCCACCTCCTACCCGAAGGTTATTTTGATATATTTACCATAATCGCGTTCAATCGTTTGTAATGAAACGACCATCCCTTGTAACAGTAATTGTACCTTTTCCTCTTCATCAGCAGATAAATGATCAGGGATTGTACATTCAAGAAAGCCACCATTTGATTGTGTAATCATGGGTTCAATCTTAGTCAATTCCATAATGGCATTAATCGCACCGAATGAAACAGCTGAAGCACCTGCACAAACGATATCTTGGCCTTTTTCAGCAAAATCGGCATGTCCCTTCATCTTAAAAGATGAAATATTCCCACCAGATGTTTGCTTAATTTGAACATGTATCATGTTCAGTCACCCTTATGCATTGATTTTTTCAATCACAACTTTTGTAAATGGTTGACGGTGACCTTGTTTTTTGTGATAGTTTTTCTTTGGCTTATACTTGAAAACAACCAATTTTTTAGAACGACCTTGCTTTTGAACTTTAGCAGTTACAGAAGCACCTTCAACTAGAGGGCTACCAACTTTTACATTTTCGCCACCTACAAAAAGAACTTTGTCAAAAGTAACAGTTTCACCTTCAGCAACATTCAATTTTTCGATAGTAATTGCTTGGCCTTCTTCAACTTTGATTTGTTTTCCACCAGTTTCAATAATCGCGTACATACTTGCACCTCCTTAATAAACTCAGACTCGCCAAAACCAGGCGTTTTGCAATAAGCAAAAACTTATTACCTGTTTCGAGCGGTTGTAGCACGGGTGCTACAAACATAACATGAAAATCTTATCAAAATACCCGGCCTATGTCAATGCTTAATTACTCATCTTTTTTGCCAATTCTTCTTTCGTTCCAAACTGACGAATATAATATATTGGACGACAAAATGGAATAATGGATAAATAGATTTGTATACCTAATAACTGTTCTAATCTTTTAAGATGAACATCATTTTCGCCACAAAAAATGTTTTTTACATCTTCCGTTAATTCGATAAACACTGCTTCATGTTCCTTAAAAGGTTTCTCCCATAGTTCACGCTCCAAACGAAAAGCAATTGTTTCCCTACTTTCAACTTTTCCTCTGCCAGAACAAACCGGACAAGGATTTAAAAGAGTCTCCGATAATGATTTTTTTGTTTTCTTTCTTGTTAATTGAAGAATTCCTAATGGAGAAAATCCTATTACCCTAGTATGTTTTGAATCCTGCTTAAATTCATTTTTTACAATTTCCAATACTAAGTGACGATCCTTTTCACTTTTCATATCTATAAAATCAACTAGGATCATTCCACCATAATCTCTTATCAGGACTTGGCGAACCATCTCTTTTGCAGCTAAAATATTGGTCTTTAAAACTGTATCTTCGAAACCTTTCGTACCGGAAAATTTACCAGTATTTACATCGATACTAATGAGTGCTTCCGTTTCATCAATTACGATATATGAACCATTTTCTAGCCAAATGAGTCTCTTTAATGATCTGTCTATTTCAGATTCAATCTTATAATATGAGAAAATATTTTCATCACTAATATGGAGCTTATATTCCCATTTTTCAGGGAAATACTGTTTTATTTCCTTCAATCTGTTCTGATTATTAGAAATCACTCTGCCTTCCTTCAAACGAGTTAATTCTTGAAATAACTCTTTTTCAAATAATGAAGTTTTATAAATAAGTGCAGGAGACTTTACTTTCGCTACCTCGTTCAATAAATGTTGATACCGTTTACGTAGAGATTCTAATTCATTCCTCCACTCCTCTTCAGTTGAATCGAAAGCTTCCGTACGTATAATAATTCCTTCATGATCTTGTTTATGATTGTTAGCGATTGTCCTCCACTTTTCGCGATCCTGAATATTCCCTTTTTTTGATACAGCAATATACTCCCCCTCAGGTAAATATATTAATTTATCACCATTGATTTCAATCAATGCTGTTAATAAGGGGCCTTTTATATTTGTTTCATCTTTTTTTACTTGAACAAGAATACTTTCACCTTTACTGATAAATTTTGAAATCGGGTGAAATTTCTTATTTGGATCATCATTGTGTAAGTAAAATGGCAATTGGTCACGATGTAAGTATCCATGTTTTTCACTGCCGATATCTATAAAACAGGCATTCATTCCATTTTTTACATCTACCACTTTACCAAAATAAATATTCCCCACTTTCGTTTCATCATGGGGTTGTTCAATAAATAGTCTTGAAACTTGATCCGTTTCCTTCGTTGCAAATCTTTTTTCTGATATTTTCTCATCGATAAAGATTTCATTCATAAAATTCACCTATCCATAATCAGTGCTAAAAGAGCTAATCCATTAGTGTTTCTACACTTTTAGACAGCTCCTCAAAATTACTACTCGTCAATAACTATACAAGAGATCCTTTACTTTTGCATCTGTTTGTTTTTCTGCAAAATAGGCATGCAACAGCTCATTTTCATCTAGATGACCAATTTCTTCATCATTTTTTACAATTAAAAGTGGATGCTTTTTTCCACGTTGGAACTTTCCGAGCACATCAAATAAAAAGTCCTCACCACTTACCTTTAATGGACGTAAACGTTCAAAACTTATTCTTTTTCCATAATAACGCTCTAATAAAAATCTCATAAATACAAAGTTCATCTGCTTCCATTCTGCCCATAATGATAAATATAAATAAATCACGACAATCCATATATTTAAATTAAATGGATGATAAAGAATAGCAATTAAATGAAAAGCAATTAAAAAGATCACTGAACTCGACAAAGTGATCCGAATAGATTGAAGAAAGGGCTTATTCATAGAAAAAATGATGTGTAAAAGCTTACCACCATCAAGTGGCCATATAGGCAATAAATTAAAAATAAGAATCATTATATTATATTCCATAAAGATAGTAAAAAGATGGGTTGATACAAATCCCATTTTTTCTAGTAGTAACATCATCAAGCCCATCCATAAATGCTGAAGGGGACCTGCAATGATGACAAAGAGCTCTTCCTTGAGAGGGCGATTCCCATGTTCATCCATTTCAGCTACTCCTCCAAATGGAAGAATTGAAATCCTCTTTATTCTCCATGAAAAAATATAGGCCATAACACTATGTCCCATTTCATGAATAAATATAATCGTAAAAAGTACTAGTAATTCTTGAAAGTTGGCAGTTATGACTGCAATACCGACAACAATCCAAAATAAAGGATGAATATGGATTTTACGGAGCAGCCCCACGAAATTATTCAAATTTTATCACCTGAATAGGATCAATAAATTTTTTCCCCTGCTTAATTGCAAAATAAAATTCTCCAGACCGTCCATTCTCCTTATTTGATACTGTACCAACTTTCTTTCCTGTCTTTACTTCCTCATATTGACTAACATCAATGGTTTCTAAATTTCCATACCATGATTCTGTCATATCTGAATGCTGGATAATAACGGTATTACCTAGATCATTTTTTTTACCAGCAAAAACAACCCGCCCTCCACTCATCGCCTCTACTGCTTCATCGTATTTTGTTTCAATCAAAACTCCACGTCCGTCAGTAGAGAAATTTGTAAGCACTCTCGCCGAAGCATCCATCACATACTGATCCTGTGCGAGATCTAAGCCCTCGTTTTTTTTCTCCTTGGTTGGTAGGATAGCTAGTGGCTTACCAAACTGTTTTTCATACCATGCAGATACAGCTGCAAATTGAAATTCTGTTTTCATTGTGTTTTCGACAAAACCTTTAACAGAATCAAGCTTTGGAGTAGACGTTTTAAAAATGATAGCAATTACCAAAACTAGAATGGCAGACATTAAAATTTTGAAAAGAAAGATTTCTTTATTCCAAAGTGGGTGTATTTTACTTGGTGGATCTGCTTCAAAAATTGAGTATTCCTCATTTTCTTCCCAATCAATAGAAGGAGAATTCACGGTACCTACTTTTCTTCTTTTTGGATATGTTTTCGTTTTCCTCCTTTTCTCGATTTGTTTCCGAATTTCGTCCGATCGATTTCCCATCCTATCACCATTCTCCCTTAAACAGTTTGTACAATTATATGAATGAAGGAAGATGGATATGACAAGCTTTAGTGAATAACACCAAAACAATATTTTTTAAAATCACATTAAAAAAGCCCTCCATTAGGAGGGTTTGATTAAGCTTTCACACCAAATAATTTTTTTATTTTTGCAAATACACCTGTTTTAGGATCTTCCAATTGCTGCAGCGGAACTGATTCACCTAGTATTCTTCTCGCAATATTTCGATAAGCAATTGAAGCTTTACTATTTGGATTCATTACAATTGGTTCCCCTTGATTTGAGGATTTAATTACTTCTTCATCATCTAGTACAATTCCTATTAAATCTATAGAAAGATGGGTAGTAATTTCATCAATATCAAGCATATCGCCATTGGTCATTAAATGATTTCGTATTCTGTTAATGACTAATCTTGGTGCTTCAATATGTTTCTCTTTTTCTAGCAAACCAATTATCCGATCTGCATCACGTACAGCAGATTTCTCTGGTGTTGTTACAACGATTGCTTTATCTGCTCCAGCTACGGCATTTTTGAATCCATGTTCAATACCAGCAGGACAATCGATAACAATATAATCGTACTCTTGCTTCAATTCACTGATTAGATTTTTCATTTGTTCTGGATTTACCGCTGTTTTATCACTTGTTTGTGCAGCAGGGAGAAGAAATAACTTATCTTCGAATCTTTTATCCTTTACTAATGCTTGATGGGGTTTACAACGGCCCTCCACAACATCTACTAAATCATAAATGATTCTGTTTTCAAGTCCCAACACAACATCCAAGTTCCGAAGTCCAATATCTGTATCAACAAGACAAACCTTCTTTCCTTGGAGAGCTAGTGCGGTACCTAAATTAGCAGATGTAGTGGTCTTACCAACACCACCCTTACCGGAAGTGATAACTATTGCCTCACCCATGATTAGTATCCCCCTTTAAATCTAGTAATATTTGGTCTAAGATGTTTTAATACCTGAATACGATCAATGACAATATGATTAGTGTCGTCTATGTATGCACATTCCATTCCATGCTGTTCTTCTTTACCATACTGATCAGGGGCCCGATTAATACAATCAGAGATTCTTATTTGTGATGGCATCATTAACGATGCTGCAACAACAGCATCTTTATTACCATTAAATCCTGCATGTGCAACACCCTTAAGGGCCCCCATAATAAAGATATTACCACCAGCAATTGCGGTTCCGCCAGGATTCACATCTCCTACCAGTAATAAATCACCTGGTACCTCTAATACTTGTCCAGAGCGAACAATGGTTGTTACCGAATAGATTTCATTCTCTTTTTGCATTTTTTCGGCCGATTCCTTCGTTATTACATTACTCTGAACTTCTTCAACAACTAAATTTCGTTTATTACGCACTAATTCTTTTAACTCTTCCTCTTGATCCGGAGAGATATATCTATTTCCTACTTGTATTCTAACAGTGATTAGAGGACTTTCTTCATTCTCTATATGATGAACAACAAGCTTTTCTTCTAACTCTTCTTTCAATTCAAGGTAGGAGCATTGGTCGTTCAAATGTAGAATTAGTCCTTCTTTTGTACCCTTAATCATCACATTCTGTCTTTTTCTCATCGCAAATTGCTCACCTCAGTGGCTATAATATTCGACAATACTAAGTGATTTTCCTCTATTCTAATTTGTGATTCATAAAATTATTCAGCTATCACTTGCTTCTTTCTCCGTTCCATTAATTTTTTTAATGGGTAAGAAAAAATAACAAAGAATATCAAATTAACCACTAATGTTGGCAAAAGTCTAATATTCAAAAAAGTCATCATTGACATTGATATATGTTCAATTAAAATATTTAGCTCGTATACTAGAAATTCAACGATAGCAACATTTAATATAGTCACAAGCCCAGCAATAAATATATTCGTTTGGAGTATCTTCATCATCTTGGAAGCAATATAGATAGATAATGGAAACAAGAATAGATAAACTCCCAGAATTCCTGTATGAAATACATCAAATATTAATCCGAAAATAAACGCAAATACAATGGCACGATTTCTGACATAGTAAATACCCATTAACAAAAGTACTACTAAGAGAAAATGTGGCACAATAATCATTCTACTTCCAAAGGGATCTCTTGGAACAAATTGAACAAACAAACTCTCACTAATAAAACAAATGCTTAAAATAAGAGGAAGAATAATGCGTTTCATCATTCTCCCTCCCCATGCTGCTTCACTTTGCGATCAATTATTTGCACATGTTCGATACTGTAAAAGTTTGCATATGGTTTTACATAAGCGGTTTGGGTTAGTCCATTTTCATCCGGCACTAATTTTTCAACCGTACCAATAAGAATATCCTTTGGAAAAATCCCTCCTAAACCAGAGGTTTCTACAACATCACCTTTTTTTACTTTCACATCATAAGGAATCGTTTTAAGTAATAACACTTTGTTTTCCTCATCATATCCTTCAATTAGGCCATATTCAGGTTTTTCACTTTTAATAACAGCCGATATACGATTTTTAGGATTTGTTGAACTCAAAAGCTCTACTTTTGAATAGAACTCTGAAGTATCCACTACTTTTCCTAAAAGTCCCTCTGATGTTATTACTGCCATATTTTTTGCAACACCATTGACAGAGCCTTTATTTATATTGATATATTCATACCATTGTTCAGGTGATCTCGAAATAATTGTCGCTTGTATCGATGAATATTCCCTTAAATCTTCTTTATCTAAGATTTTTTTCAATTCATCATTTTGCTGTTTTAAATCTGCCACTTCAGCAGATAATTTCGGCAGTTCTTCTAAACGAGCCTTCAATTTTTTATTTTCGGTATATGTATTTTGGATATCTTTAATACTTCCGAAAAAATCAGCTACTCCATTTGCAGGTATAGCTATGACTGATTGTCCAAAACCTACAATATCTCTAACAAATTGTTCTGGTTTCGATACATTTTTATGATCACGTAAAGAATAACCTATTAATGCTACTAGTAAAATAATACTAATTAGCAAAATTATCAAACGTTTATTTAAAAAGAATTGTGGCATACTATCCACCCCATTAAGAAAAAATCCATTTATGTATAGTAAAAACAAGAAGGATAGGGGCATGATGCCCCTTCCCCTTATTTACTATCTTTTACTCTATTTTTAAACAAATCAATATGTTCAAGTGCGTTACCTGTTCCAATTGCTACACAATCCAATGGATTTTCGGCAATTAAGACTGGCATACTTGTTTCCTTACTAATTACTTTATCTAAGTTACGTAGCAAGGCTCCTCCGCCGGTTAAGACGATTCCACGGTCCATAATATCCGCAGCAAGTTCAGGAGGTGTTTGTTCCAATGTGCCTTTTACAGCATCAATAATTGCATGAACAGTATCATGTAAAGCCATAGAAATTTCTTCAGCTGTAATTTCAATGGTTTTTGGTAATCCTGTTAATAAATCACGTCCACGAATCTCCATTGGTTCAATGCCTTCAGGTTCTCCAGCTGAACCTATTTCCATTTTAATCGCTTCAGCGGTACGGTCACCAATTAAAAGATTATAAGTTTTTCGAATATAGCTAATAATGGATTCATCAATTTCATCACCAGCTACACGGATGGATTGACTCGTTACAATCCCACCTAATGAGATTATAGCTACTTCAGTTGTACCGCCACCAATATCAACGACCATACTCCCAGTAGGTTCCCATACCGGCAGGTTGGCACCAATCGCAGCTGCAAAAGGTTCTTCAATTGGAAATGCATCACGTGCGCCAGCTTGTCTTGTTGCATCAATAACAGCTCTTTCTTCAACAGACGTAATACCAGATGGTACACATACCATCACATATGGTTTTCTAGAGAATCCTCCGCCTTTATTTTTCGTTGCTTGCTTTATATAATATTTCATCATGGTTGCTGTTGTTTCATAATCAGCAATAACCCCGTCCTTCATTGGTCTAGTTGCCACAATATTACCCGGAGTACGGCCAATCATATTTTTTGCATCATTACCAACAGCAACGATTTGTTTCGTATCTGTATGTATGGCCACAACAGAAGGCTCCCGTACAACGATTCCTTTTCCTTTTATAAAAACGAGTGTATTCGCTGTTCCTAGATCAATCCCAAGATCTCTACTACCAAACATTGATGTATCTCCCTTTCTACTCTGAAATGTTTCCTAAGGCTTATCCATGCCTTATAACATTTAAATACAATTTTCTTTTCTTTTTTAAGCTATATGAACAAAAATTATTCAGTTATAGCCACTTATTCTGAATATGAATGATTGGAGCAGATTAAACCATTATTTCTTCAAATCCTAAAATACGAACTACTCCATATCAAAAACAATGTTTCTCTATCTTATATTGTGTAGTTCATGTAAAAATATTGTCTTTTTTTAGCGAAGAAACAAGTTTCTGCAAAAATCATAAACATTATTATATCGTAACAAGAGCAAAAATAATAGTACTATAAATATCCTTTTTCTTTCAGACTTACGAATTTTTTGTCCCCTATAATTAAATGGTCTAAAATTTCAATCCCTATTATTTTACCACACTCTACTAATCTTTTGGTTACTTCAATATCTTCACGTGAAGGACCTGGATCTCCCGATGGATGATTATGGATACAGATAATGGATGCAGCGGATCTTCGGAAGGCTTCCTTAAATACCTCCCTTGGGTGGACGATTGAGGCATTCAAGCTTCCGATAAAAATGGTTTGTTGATGGATCACTTGATTTTTTGTACTTAAATATAAACAAACAAAATGTTCCTGTGAAAGAAACCGCAAATCATTCATAACGTAATTTGCAGCATCTTCTGGACTTCGAATAATGTAACGGTCATTATAGGTAAGATTCCCTATTCTGCGACCGATTTCAATAGTAGCTAAAATTTGAACGGCTTTCGCAAACCCAATCCCTTTAATTTTCATTATTTCTTCTAATGAGGCTTCCTTTAACAATCTTAACCCATCAAAGGCTTGCAACACGCGATTAGCCATTTGAATTACTGACTCATCCTTTGTCCCTGTTCTAAGTAGAATGGCCAGTAGTTCTTGATTAGATAGGCTCCTCGCTCCGTGTTTAACAAGCCGTTCACGTGGACGTTCACCAGCAGGGTAATCGCGAATCATTATTTTTTCCACTTTCTGTGTAACCTCCTAAGCGAGATGCGCATTTTAAGAGGCCGTACATCAAAATGAGGATAATAGGTTCCATTCCTCAAGTACTTTTTTTAATCGTGAGATCGGTAAACCAACAACATTGTAAAAATCACCTTGTATGGATTTTACAAATATAGATCCTAAACCTTGAATACCGTACGCACCAGCTTTGTCGAATGGTTCACCACTGTTTAAATAATTTTCAATTTCCCTTGATGACAGCTCCCAAAATGTCACATCTGTTTTTTCGTAAAACGTTTGAATTCTTTCCGCATGAATAATCGCAACACCAGTTAAAACCGAATGTGTTTTACCTGAAAGCCCTTCAAGAATGCTTCTTGCATGATCTATATCCTTTGGTTTCCCAAGAATTTGCTGAGCATGTACAACAATCGTGTCTGCTCCGATAACAATGGAATTTGGATACTCTCTTGATACAGCTTTAGCCTTTCTTGTCGCTAACTCTAAAACAACTTGCTCTGGGGAGTAATTTTTTTCAAATTCTTCATTCACATGACTGGTTACGACCGTAAATGGGGTTTGTAACTTTGCTAGAAGTTCTTTTCTGCGAGGAGATGATGAAGCTAATATTAAATTAGACATGTGTTCACCTAAACTTTCTTAGTAGAAGTTGAGAGATACAATATTATCCTATCAAATAACATAACCATTCACAATGAAAATAATCGAAATTTGGCATAAAAAAGAAATTTTTCTTCTACAAAACTAATCCCTATTGAATTAGAATTTCCGACCTTCAATAGGGAATATAAAATAATCTATTTTAATTGATTTATTTTTTCAACAAAGGTTAATAAGGACATTTGCGCATCCATTAATTCTTCCTTATTTTGTAGATCTTTGAAGCTAATCAGTGACTTTAGACTAGTTACTTCCAGTTTCCTCAATAAATCAATATCCTTACTTTTGACGTCCTTTATGCTATTTATTTGGTTTATTTTTTCTTGAAGTGATGCAATTTTTTCACTGTTCGTTTGCCCAGTAATAAAGGATTTTGAAATTTCTTCTGCTAATGTCGGGAAAAGCGAAATCGCTTCAGTAATAAGCTTTGCTTCATCTTTTGTAGTTATAGATATTTTTTTCCCTTCAATACTTAGCTCCTTTGCATAAACTTCAACCCCTTTATCTTTTAATATAGAGGCTAATTCTTTAGCAGTATCTAAATTACCTGAAACACTTATATAAATATAATTCTGATTATTCATAGGAAGCACAATCGCTGGTAGCCCCTTACTTTTAATCGTATTTACTATAGGTTCAGGGTCTTTAAAAACACCACCTTGGACAAAAGAAGATGTTAGGGTTGGAATTTGAACCGTCGAAGATATTCCATTATTAGATGGCGCTTGATTGGTATCAGTCTGTTTAGAAACATTTGCTTGTCCTGATGAATTCGTTTGATAAATAACTATTTTCAACATAAATATCCCAATAATGACACCAATAGTTACTGCAGTGATTACTGAAATCAAAAGTGCTGATAGGTGTTGATTCCCTGATTTTCTTTTGAATTTATTTTTAAAACTAGATTTGGAATGAATGTTTGGATAATGGATTTTTTTAAACTCATTGACTTCGTTTTCATCTATTTCAGGAAGCACCCAATCAAACGAATCCTCTTCTGAAGCGTTTTCCGCACCTGCAGCTGTTTCCTTCTTCGCTACTTTCCAATCATGGATTTCCATTTCCTCTTTAAATGGACGTTCTTCTCCATTTATTTTAATTTTGATCCTAGGATTTTGATTCTGCTTGTCCATTTTTGTCTCCCTTCCGTGCGCATATTTGTTATATGCTACCACATGGATAAAAAAAAAGAACAAGACTTTTGTCGTCTTGCCTGTGAAGGATTTCGTCAAATTTTTCAATAGGAGATGATTACACAATACATTCATAGTAGTACACCAAAATACCAAGAAATAATTACATTTCCGTAAAAAAGAGAAATAATCGATGCTAAGCTAATAAAGGGGCCAAATGGAATCGGTTTTCTTTTTTTATATTTTCCAACAATAATGATAAAAATCCCGTAGAGGGCACCGAGGATCGTGGCTAAAATAAATGTCAACAAAGATAGCTTTGTACCCAGTATTAATCCGATAACAAAAAAAAGTTTAACATCTCCCCCACCCATTGCACCCTTGCTAATAATAGCAATGAACAATAATAAAGAAAAACCAATTATTGCACCTACAATGAAATCCCACCATGGGTTTGTGGGATAAAATATTCTTAAGAAGATAAATACACTGCAGAAAAATAACAATATTCTATCAGGTATAAGCATATAAATAATATCTGTTACCGTAATAATGATCATTAATGATATAAATAGTAGAACAAATAGTAAATCAATATCCCATCCAATTTTCATATAAGAATAAGCAAATAAGGCTCCAGTCAATATTTCCGTTATAGGATACAATACTGACAATTTGGATTTACACTGCTTACACTTTCCATTTAATAAGAGGAATGATAGTAAAGGAATTAATTCGAACCAGCGTAATTGGTGTTTACAACTCGGACAATGTGATCTCGGAAAAAATATTGATTGATTAACTGGGACTCTTAATCCAATCACATTAAAAAATGATCCAAATACAAGACCTAATATGAAAAAATATACGATCATCAAACTATCCATATGAGTAAAATACTCCTTAAGTTATAATAGTTTATCTAAGTCTATTATATTGTTTGATTGGATAAAATATCTACAAAAACAAATATTTCTAAATCTTATTATTACTTCACGTATTCCGCTACACGATTTTTCCCCTCACGCTTGGCTCCAATATATAAGGCTCGATCTGCATGGCGAATTAGGGCAAGGGCATCATCTGCATCATTTGGTGCTGAAGCTACTCCAATACTGACAGTTATATCCACACTTTCATATTTTTCATCAAAGTCTAAAAAATTTTGTGTACTAAATGGGCGATTAGCAATAGTTAAACGAACGATTTCCGCTAACCGTAATGCTGATTTCTTATTTGTATCTGGTAGAAGAATAACAAATTCTTCTCCTCCATACCTAGCTACAGTTCCTCTATTTCCTATTAAACTACGAATTCTTTTTGCCATTTGAACAAGGATCTCATTTCCGCTTTGATGGCCATATGTATCATTAATCTTCTTAAAATAATCTATATCTAACATGATGATAGATAATTCTTTTCGGTCACCTTTTTTCAGTAATTCAAATTCACGCGTAAGAAGATCATCAAAATATCGATAATTATATAATTTTGTTAATGAACAATGTTCACTTATATTTTTTGTTTTTTCATAATGTCTAGCATTTGATATCGCTACGCCAAAATAAGAACATAAAATATCTAACATTGACGTTTGATATTTTTCATATTGCTTCTTTCGTGTAGAGGCTAAAAATAATATCCCCTCTACTTTTTTTTCTCTAAAAATCGGAACACAAATAATACTTTCCGCACCTTTAGGCATATATCCTTTTGCATCCTTCTCCCATTCAGATTTTTCATGGTAGAAAACGGCTTTTCTTGTTCCCCATACCATTCCACTAATCCCTTCATTCTTTTCAATTGGTGGAATACTATTTAATTGTTGCTCTCCTTTTTCTACTCCTCTAAGAAGAACAAGTTTATCGTTTTTTACGTCTAAAATATAGGCATAATCTACCGGTAACATTTGCGATATTTTTTGAATAAATACATCTAGTACTTCATTGACCTGCAATCTCTCTGTCAATTGATGTCCTATTTCTGCGGCGCGCTGTAAATAATCATTAATTCTTTCTGATGAATTATACATTCTTAACACATAACCAAAACTAAGGAAGGGGATCCCAATTAAAAGAAATGCAACATAGCTAATCTCTTCAAATAAATAATATAATGCAAGACCAAGTGGAAGAATCATAACTAATGTACAGAAATCCCAAATCATATCTTTAGCAAATAATTTTGCTTTCTTTTTTAACATTATTTTCGACCAGTATAAAAGGATTTGATTTAAGATAAAAAGAACAATTTGATATACAAATAATGGAATAATTAATTCTTGAATGGAAAAATACCCAACTTTGCCTCCAAGTGCATAAAATACAGCTCCACTAAAAAGTGAAATAACAAAAAACATGATTGAATTAATAAAATAACGATAACTATCATCTTTTCCTATCTTTAATGAAAACATCAGCATAAGGATGGAAAATTGCATAAAAATAATCTCATATATTAAACCATGTAAAAGAAAGGCTACTAACGTTACCCATTGTACTAAAAATATCGGAGTATCATTAATAATGATGGGGAAATAGGCAACTACGCCTACTAAAACTAAAAAGACTAAAATTAAAAGTGGGTTCATGGGTACAGAGGGGAAAAAACGGTAAGCTATATATATACCAGCAGGTAAAATTAGCAACCATGAGATGATTAGAAGCTTAGTTGGTTTAATAGCTTGATTACTCATTCTTGCCCCTCCCGAACTAGTTAATAAGTCTCAATTTTATAAAATATTCTACCAAATTATAGTTAAATTGTCATTATATTTTCTCATTAATCCTTGTAGTTATTTTCTTTAATGATTATTCTTAAGTAGGGTTTCACTTCACTAATAAAGTATAATGAACCTGAAATGATTAGTACCTCATCACGCGTTAAAGTCATATAGACATTTTCAATTAATTCGCGCCAATTACTATTTACCTTAGCATTAGGAATAGGATATATTGACAAAAATTCCTCCGCTTCTGTTATTCTCGGTGAGTCGAATTGGGTAAAATATATTTTCGAATCAATACTTGCTAATGTTTTTAACATAGGCTTTAACTCTTTATCACGTAGGGCAGCAAAGACGATATGTCTTCTTTTATTCGGGAAATGTTCCTCTATGGTCTGGACAAGTGATAATACTCCTTCTGGATTATGAGCGCCATCCAGGATTACCACAGGCTTTTCACTGACCATCTCCATTCTTCCCGGCCAAAACGCTTTTTTTAACCCTTCTCTTATTACATGTTCAGGTATTTTCAAAAAATCAGCTGCAGTGATTGCTAATGACGCGTTTTCAACCTGGTGATATCCAAGCATTGAAATTTCGATATTTTTATAAAATGATACAGCTGAATGGTAGGAAAATTGTTCACCTTTTTTCAATGTTTTCACTTCATCTATCGCGAAATCTTTCCCACCTACCAAGAGCTTGGCTCCTAACAGTTTTGACTTTTCAATAAAGACGTTTAAAGCCTCTTCCTGCTTAGCCCCAGTTATAATTGGTGTATCTTTTTTTATGATTCCTGCTTTTTCAGTAGCAATTTCCTCAACCGTATTACCAAGAATATTCATATGATCCATTCCAATATTTGTAATAATGCTCATGATTGGAACTAGTATATTGGTTGAGTCTAATCTACCACCAAGTCCTACTTCAAAGATGTTAATATCCATTGGATTCATATTAGCAAAGTAATATATAGCCATCGCGGTAATCACTTCAAATTCTGTCATTGTTCCTAGTTCTGTTGTTTCAATCTCTTCGACTATAGGTTTGATGACGTTCACCAGCTGAATAATCTCTTCATCCTTTATTGGGGCACCATTTACACTTATACGCTCGTTAAACGTTTCAATGTAAGGTGAAGTAAATGTTCCGACCTTATAGCCCGCTTCATTTAAGATCGAACGAAGATAAGTAACCGTCGAGCCTTTTCCGTTTGTTCCTCCAATATGGATGACCTTTAATTTTTTTTCAGGAGATCCTAATTTTTCCATCATCCATTGCATTCGTTCTAAACCAGGTTTAATACCAAATCTTAATCTTGAATTAATCCAATGAATGGCTTCATCATACGTTTTCATTACGATTCCCTCTTTTTTCTACTGATGTAATAATAAAGAGGCTGCCTGTTTTTTTAGACAGCCTCTCACGGTTGATAATAACATTAATTTTGCTTTAATTCTTCTATTCTTGCTTTAACAGCTGCTTGTTTTTCTAAATAATCTTTTTCCTTTGCTCGTTCCTCTTCAACGACCTGAGCTGGAGCTTTGCTTGTGAATTTTTCATTACCTAGTTTCTTTTGTACTCTATCTACTTCTTTAGACCATTTATCTAATTCTTTTTCCAAACGTGCTATTTCTTCATCAATATTAATCAAACCTTCAAGAGGAAGGAATAGTTCAACTCCTGTTACAACAGCAGTCATCGCTTTTGCTGGTGTATCCATTTCAATATCCATGATTAATTCTTCCGGATTACAGAAACGTTCAATATAGGACTGATTCTTTGTTAAAACGCTTAGTACTTGTTCATCCTTTGCCTTAAGTAATAGTTTAATCTTTTTACTTAATGGTGTATTTACTTCTGCACGAATATTACGTACCGAACGAATGATTTCAACTAATAATTTCATTTCACCCGCTGCGGCCTCATCATGTAAATCATTGTTTTTCGTAGGCCAATTTGCTACCGTAATCGATTCACCTTGATGAGGTAGATTTTGCCAAATTTCTTCTGTAATAAATGGCATAAATGGATGTAAAAGACGCATCGTGTTATCTAAAACATACGCTAAAATAGAACGAGTTGTTTTCTTAGCAGTCTCGTCTTCCCCATAAAGTGGTAATTTAGCCATTTCAATATACCAATCACAGAAATCATCCCAAATGAAGTTATATAAAGCTCGACCCACTTCCCCAAACTCATACTTATCGGCAAGTTTAGTTACTGTTTCGATGGTTTCATTTAAACGAGTTAAAATCCATTTATCTGCAACTGATTTTTCACCATTTAAATCAATTTCATCAAAAGTTAATCCATTCATATTCATTAAGGCAAAGCGTGAGGCATTCCAAATTTTATTGGCAAAATTCCAAATGGATTCAACCTTTTCCATACTGAACCTTAAATCTTGACCTGGTGAGCTGCCTGTCGATAAGAAATACCGCAGTGAATCTGCCCCATATTTATCGATAACATCCATTGGATCAACGCCATTTCCAAGAGATTTACTCATCTTTCGACCTTGTTCATCACGAACAAGACCATGAATTAATACATCTTTAAATGGTATTTCGCCAGTAAATTCTTTCGCTTGAAAAATCATTCTAGCTACCCAGAAGAAAATAATATCGTAACCAGTTACTAATGCATTCGTTGGGTAATAACGTAGAAAATCTTTTGCCTCAGTATCGGGCCAACCCATAGTCGAGAATGGCCACAGTGCTGAACTAAACCATGTATCTAATACATCTGAATCTTGCTCCCAGTTATCAATATCAGTTGGTGGATTTGTATCAACATAGATTTCACCTGTTTCCTTATGATACCAAGCTGGAATTCGATGACCCCACCAAAGCTGGCGCGAAATACACCAATCACGAATGTTTTCCATCCATCGTAAATACGTATTTTCAAATCTTTCAGGTACAAAGTGAACTTTTGATTCGGATTTTTGTAATTCAACTGCTGCATCTGCTAATGGCTGCATCTTAACGAACCATTGTGTTGACAAATATGGTTCAACAACAGCACCACTACGTTCAGAATGTCCAACAGAATGCATATGATCTTCTATTTTAAAGAGTACATTTTCTGCCTGTAAATCTTTAACGATTTGTTTACGACATTCAAAACGGTCCATGCCTACATATTTACCTGCTTTTTCATTCATGGTTCCGTCTTCATTCATAACTAATATACGTTCTAAATTATGGCGGTTTCCAATTTCAAAGTCATTAGGATCATGTGCTGGAGTGATCTTAACTGCACCTGAACCAAATTCCATATCTACATAATCATCACCAACAATCGGTATTTCACGGCCTGTTATTGGTAAAATAACCGTTTTTCCGATTAAATGTTTATAACGATCATCATTCGGATGAACAGCTACAGCTGTATCTCCTAGCATGGTTTCCGGACGTGTTGTTGCAATCTCAATATGCCCTGAACCATCTGCTAATGGATAACGCATATGATAAAAAGCACCCTGTATATCTTTATATATTACTTCAATATCAGATAATGCTGTTTTGGTTGCAGGGTCCCAGTTAATAATATACTCCCCACGATAAATAAGTCCCTTTTTATAAAGAGTAACAAACACCTTTTTAACTGCATCTGATAATCCTTCATCTAGAGTAAATCTTTCGCGGGAATAATCTAAACCTAACCCAATCTTAGCCCATTGCTTGCGAATAAAAGCTGCATACTCCTCTTTCCATTTCCAAGTTTCTTCTACAAATTTTTCTCTTCCGAGATCATACTTTGATATACCATTTTCTCTTAATTTCGCCTCAACTTTAGCTTGTGTAGCGATTCCTGCGTGATCCATTCCTGGTAGCCATAATACATCATAGCCCTGCATTCTCTTCATTCTTGTTAGGATATCTTGTAATGTTGTATCCCATGCATGACCAAGATGCAATTTCCCCGTCACATTTGGAGGTGGAATAACGATTGTATACGGTTCCTTATTTGGATCGTCTGCTGCCTCAAAGAATTTTCCTTTTAGCCACCATTCATAGCGGTCCTTTTCTATGGCATTCGGATCATATTTGGTTGACATTTGTAATTCATTTGTTTCCATTTCTTTCTCCTCACTTTCAGTAAAGGGTACCAAAAAAATAAAAAACTCCCATCGTCAAAAGGACGAAGGGAGCGATTTTCGCGGTACCACCTTTTTTCACAGAAACAGCATTAATAGAACTATTTCTGGCACTTATGTAAGATAACGGCTCTTCGCCGGCTTCCATTACTCCGCTATGTTTCACAGAAGCTACTCATGGGTGACTTTTCCAATGTTCTCTCTTAGGAAATCTTTCAGCTATTGATTTCCCTCTCTGAAGAAGTATAATAAATACCTCTGATAAAGTAGTATCCCATTGTACTTTTCCCAATCACTGCATTTACATTTTGATTTATTTTTATTTATTATACTATCTAATTAATAGTCATCTCGTCAATTATTATTGCCCATTTTTTTAAAAAAATTCATGGATAATCATTCAATTTACACTCTGACACAGATTCGCCTATTAATCATACATTATTACTAAGGGGATCGATAAGAGGAAGGTGAAAGAATGAAAAAAAAATTTAATCAATATACATTACAGTCTTGGATGAAAACATTCAAAGGCATATGTAAACAACTAATTATTCCTTTTACTATCTTTCAAGCTATTCGAACCATTTTATTACCCACTGCATTTGATGTTTTGTTATTAGCAATATTTATTTTAATTGCCTTTGCATTTCAAAACGAATGGATCTAGATATTTGCTAAAAACAAATATGGGTTGGGGTGGTAAAATAACAATATAGACCCATCCTTAATAGCTAGGAAGGGTCTGTCTTTTGTTTATCTATTTCATTCATTCGCATAACCACATATTCTGTATTTTTTAATAGCCAATATTTTCTTTGAAGTTGTTTAACAAACTCCCATTCATTCTTTTTTGTTTTCTTCAAATAATATTCCTCAACTATTTGATGAATCGGACCTGGATATGCTAAATAGCCAAGAAATAAGTATTTTTCATCCTCTCGAAATGGAAAATGCGATAAATATGTGTTTAGCCAATCCACACACTCATCCATACGCTTCGGAAATGTATTTAATGTTCTAGCTAAGAATGGTAATAAATCATGTATTGGGGACAAGATATTTGATTGTTCAAAGTTAGAAAAATATCCATAGCCCCTCTCATCGTATAAAAAATGCTCTGTAGAAATTTTCCCATGAACAACGACAGTTCTTCCCTTTTCCTGATCCTTTGAAACCTCATACCATTTTTCAAGTTGCTCTTTTGAATATTTTGCAGCTCGAAAGATATCCTGATAGAATGTACAAAACATTAATTCAAATGGTGACATATACCACTTCTGTTCACTACGTTCTAAAAATTCTTCAAAAAACTCGGTTTCCCTTTCCCATTGCCAAACAGTTTGATCATAATGCTCTTTACGTTGTTCTTTAGAAAGTTGGATGTCCTTAACTGATAAAGTATGAAGCCTAGCCAACTCCCTAAACATTTTTTGATGTTTTTCATTTCTATCTTCTTTCTCTTCATTTGGTAGCCAAGGCATTAAGTAATATAAATCATTTTTATGGAGAACCCCATATCTCCCATCCATTGTAGGATAAATTGGCACAATCCGATTATATCCACGATGGTATAGCATTTGAACATTTTTTACAAAATCTGTACCCTTTTGTGGAGAGATTCTTTTTAAAGCAAAAACTCCTTCATTCGTAATAACTTTAAAGCTTTTTCCATATTTCTCGTAAAAATTAACATTTAAACCATATTGTTTAATAATCGTGTGAATATCTGTTTTTTTCGTCTTAGCCATCCTTTCACCTGCTTAACCCCTACGTATTGCCATTTTCATCATCTGAGAACATTTACATATAATCAACAACAGCGATTCACTAGGCTAGGAGTAAGAGCTAGACTTTAATTATTTTTTTGTAGCACTTACATATGAAGGAATATAGAGAACCTGCCCTTCATATACGTCTTGATTAATTTCTAAATGATTCATTCTTAATATTTGTTGAACACTAATCTCATATTTATTAGCTAAATAATCGAGGGTCTCCCCATTTTGAACGATAACCACTTTTAGCTTCGCTGCTTTATCATCTGCTTTCCTAGCAAAAAAATCAGCTAATGAAATAGATTCGTACTTCCCAAATTTCTTCTTTTTCTTTGTTTTACTTTGATCTTCTTCTTCAGGAGATTCATATTCTTCCTCTGCCTCTGACTGGGCAGATGGAGAGGATTCAATCTCATTGGTATCCTCATAATGTGCAGAGGATTCATTTCTGTGATCTCCAGAAACTTGAAGAAATTCCTCTTCTGATTCATTTACTATTCCTAGATTTAAAATAGGCTCTTCCTCTTTATTTTCTATCATTTCTTCATGATTTTCTGGTTCTTTCCTTGCTTCAATGACAAACGGTTGAAATAATTCTTCATCAACTTTAAAATCTACAAACTCTTCTTCGTTATTTTCCTCTTTTTCCTCCTCCTCAGGTTGTGGTTTTACTGGTAGTCCTCGTTCTAAATGGTATTCAGGTATTGATTCACTTTCTGTTTCAAACAATACAGGATCAACATTAACAGACTCTTCTGTATTATCTTCGGATTCGGTTTCCGAAACTTGTTTATTTACTTCTGTTTCTAATAATGATATCGGTATTTCTTGTTCATCACTTTCTTCCATTTCTTCATTGCGAATTCCAAAAATCGAAAGATCTGCAGTAAGTTTTAATTTACCTTTTTCCGGTAGTATATAGTCAAACATATCAATGCTTACATCGATATCTTCGAGTTGATTGATTCTATTCTTAGGTATCGTTACATCAACAGGAAAGCGATGTTCAAATTGATAAACACCATCATCTTCCCGATATTCAACCTGATGAACAAATTTTCCATGGAGATCTAATTCTTTTTCTTCGTACTCTTCTCCTCCCCCTTTGTATTCACCTTGCAGCTGTAAATTACCAATAATTTGTACATATTGCTCTTGTTCTTGAATGGTTATATGTGGATCTAATGAAATGGATAGAAGTTCATCAACTTCCTGTCCTTTTTTAAACCAAACATACTCCTCTAATGAAAATCGCAGTGACGATTGACTTTGTGACAAAGTGGATTCCTCCCTTCAATTCCAATAAAAACTAGCTATGTCATTTATATTTTTATGAATGAAATAAGAAGAATATGATTTTTTTAAATAAAAAAACCACATGATGGAAAACATCATGTGGTTTCAGATCCACTAACCTCTGATTGTCTTAAAGGTAGTTTCAACTGCTTTTATTGTTTTTTCAATATCCTCATCTGTATGGGCTGTCGATAGGAAAAGTCCCTCAAATTGAGAAGGTGGTAAGAATACACCATTATTTGCCATTCCTCGATAATACTCAGCAAATAACTGTAAATCAGAAGTTTTTGCTGTATCATAATTTATTACATCTTCATTTGTTAAGAAAATACCAATCATCGAACCAGCTCGATTGATTGTATGCGGAATTTCATATTTCACTGCAGCATTATGCAAACCTTGTTCTAGTTTGTCTGCTTTTTTAATAAATTCTTTATACGTATCCGGAGTCAATTGAACAAGTGTTTCATAACCAGCAGTCATTGCTAATGGGTTACCAGATAAAGTTCCAGCTTGGTAAACAGGACCACTTGGTGCAATCTTTTCCATGATTTCTGCCTTTCCACCAAAGGCACCAACAGGAAGTCCTCCACCAATTACTTTCCCTAAGCAAGTTAAATCTGGAGTGATCCCAAAATACCCTTGTGCACAATGATAATCAACACGGAAACCAGTCATAACCTCATCAAAAATCAATAATGATTCATACTGGGAAGTTATTTCTCGCAATCCTTCTAAAAATCCTGGCTGTGGTGGAACAACACCCATATTGCCTGCAACTGGTTCTACAATAATACAAGCAATGTCTTCTCCAAATTGCTGGAAGGCAGCTTTAACTCCCTCCAAATCATTATAAGGAACAGTAACCGTATTAGAAGCAACACCTTCAGGTACACCAGGGCTGTCAGGTAAGCCTAGTGTAGCTACACCTGATCCTGCCTTAATTAACAATGAATCACCATGCCCATGATAGCTTCCCTCAAATTTTAAAATCTTATTGCGACCTGTATATCCTCTTGCAAGCCTTAACGCACTCATAGTTGCTTCGGTTCCAGAGGAAACCATCCGAACAATTTCAATAGATGGTACACGTTCTTTTACTAGCTTTGCAAGCTTGTTTTCAGCTAATGTAGGTGCACCAAAGCTAGTCCCATTCTCAGCAACCTTCTTCAAGGCACTGACTACTTGATCATTTGTATGACCTAGTATTAGTGGTCCCCATGATAAAACATAATCAATATATTCATTTCCATCAATATCATATATTTTTGAACCTTTTCCCTTTTCCATAAAAATCGGATCCATATTGACGGACTTAAAGGCACGAACAGGACTATTCACCCCACCGGGCAAAAGTGTAATAGCTTCTTTAAATGCTTTCTTTGAATTTTCATAGGATCGCATCATATTAACCCCCATTTAGTTCGGATTGTTTTTCATTCTGCTTTTTCTTTTATGACAGTTTCTACCTGATAATTAAAGGAAAAAACAAGCAAAAATAACTAGAACAATGAAATAATCTTATTCAGTTATTCAGCTAACCATTTTGCAACATCTTTTGCAAAATAGGTAATAATTAAATCGGACCCAGCTCGTTTCATACTTGTTAACGTTTCTAGTACAATAGTCTTTTCATCGACCCAACCATTTTGTGCAGCCGCTTTTATAAGTGAATACTCACCACTCACATTATAAGCAACTACAGGAAGATTAAATTCATTTTTTACATCCCTTACAATATCAAGGTAAGAAAGTGTTGGCTTGACAATAAGAAAATCTGCTCCTTCTTCCACATCCGATTCAGCTTCTCTTAACGCTTCTAAGCGATTGGCAGGATCCATTTGATAGGTTTTTCGATCTCCAAATTGTGGTGTGCTTCCAGCTGCATCACGAAATGGACCATAGAATGCAGAAGCATATTTTACTGCATACGACATAATTGGAATATCCTCATAACCCGCTTCATCTAAGCCCTTTCTAATGGCCGCGACGAACCCATCCATCATATTTGATGGGGCAATAATATCTGCACCAGCCTCCGCTTGACTTACAGCTGTTTTTGCCAATAGATCAAGGCTAGGATCATTTAGAATTTTTCCATCTGCAATCACTCCACAATGTCCATGATCGGTATATTCGCAGAGGCAGGTATCGGCAATAATAATAATCTCAGGATACATCTTTTTAATCAAACGTGTGGCTTCTTGGACAATTCCATGATTGTGGAAAGCACCGGACCCTTCAGCATCCTTCTCATTAGGCACCCCAAATAACAAGACAGATTTAATGCCTAAAGCAACTACTTCATCCATTTCACCTTTTAACTGATCAAGGGATAGGTTGTAAATACCTGGCATAGATGAAATTTCCTTTTTAATATTTTCTCCTTCGACAACAAAGATTGGATAAATCAAATCATCAATATGTAAATGAGTTTCACGAACCAATGCTCTCATATTCGCTGAACTACGAAGTCTTCTATGACGTTTAAATTGCATGTCTTTCATTTTTTTTCCTCCTTAAGTTTCGCTAATTGACATAAGCTATCTAACATTGAATCTATAGTATACACCTCTGGGCTTGCAGCAACGGAAAAACCATATTGTTCAATTGCTTTTTTGGTTACGGCACCAATCGCAATAAATTCAATATTTTTTAGGGCATACTGCAATGAACAGGAGGTAACAACCTCCATAAAATGGTGAAATGTCGAAGGACTAGTAAAAGTCGCATAATCCAATTCCCTATCTACTAGTAATTGGACAAGCTTATCTCTACTTTTATATGGAAAAAAAGTTCGATACACAATCCATTCATCAACTAAAACTTTTTTTTCCTCTAGTCCATCAACAATCGTTCTACTAGCTAAATTGCCTTTCGCAATTAATATATGTTTAGTCGAGTGTTCCTTTTTTAGAAACTCAACAATAAAGTCTGCCGCACTAAATTGAGATGGATAGAAACCTACCTTAACTCCATATTTCTCTACAGCTTCCTTTGTTTTACTCCCAACGGCCGCAACATTATTTTTAATATCAGACGGACAAAAATTGGGATTTAAACGGGTACATTCTTCAAAGAAATAGTTAACACCATTTTGACTGGTAAATATGATCCAATCATATGAAGGCAGTTTTTGAACATATTCGCGAGCATGTTGATCATTATTTACTGTAAAATCAATCAGCGGGATGATAGAAGAGCTACCACCTTTACTTATAATTTTACTTGCAAGCTCCTCACCTTTCCTACCTCCCCGGGTAACCAATATTTTTTTGCCTGCTAGGGGCAAATCGTTAATCATCTTACTCTTGCTCCTGCTTAACTCGATCAATTAATTGTTTTGCGCCTTGTTCTGTAAGAATTGCAGCTGCCTTTTCTCCAACAATGACCGGGTCTTCGCCCATAACCGTTTCTTTATATATGATTTTTCCATTAGGATCAGCAACTAGTGCAGTTAAAGAAATTTGAGCATTGTCGGTAATTGTTGCATAACCAGCAATCGGAACTTGACAGCCACCCTCCATTTTATGAAGAAATGCCCGTTCTGCTGTTACTGTTTCCTTTGTTTCCTTAGATGTTAGCTTTAATAATTCATCGAGCAATTCTTTGTCATCTTCACGACACTCGATAGCTAATGCTCCTTGACCTACAGCAGGAAGACAAACCTCAGGCTCTAAGTATTCAGTTACAACATCACTACTCCATCCCATACGAGATAGACCTGCTGCGGCCAAAATAATGGCATCATATTCATCTGTCTCTAACTTAGCTAATCGCGTATCAATATTTCCACGGATCCATTTGATTTCTAAATCCGGACGCTCAGCTAGTATTTGAGCACTTCTACGTAGACTACTCGTCCCTACCTTTGCACCTTTCGGTAAATCCCTTAATGTCATATGTCCTTTGGAAATTAATACGTCACGGTGGTCTTCACGATGCGGAATACAGCCGATGGTAAGACCTTGAGGTAAAACTGCTGGCATATCTTTCATGCTGTGAACTGCCATATCAATTTCTTTATTCAATAATGCTTGTTCGATTTCCTTGACAAAAAGTCCCTTTCCACCAACCTTTGATAAAGTAACATCAAGGATTCGATCTCCTTTTGTTACAATTTCCTTTACTTCAAATTCAAAAGGGACACCTAGTTTCTTTAATTGATCTGCTACCCAATTGGTTTGCGTTATTGCTAACTTACTTCTACGTGATCCAATAATAATTTTCCTCATTATGTAATCCTCCTATGAATACCAAAAATGAAACGCGGATAATCGGCTAACTAAAAAGAAATTGATAAGTACTACAAGAAATGCTGCAATATTCCAAAGTGCAATGGATTTTCCAAACATATTTCTCCGCTCTCTTAAATAAAGAATAAGACTGTATATAATCAGGATAATAAATGATCCAATAATTTTTGAATCATACCAATGAAATACGGATAGTTTAATAAATGCCCACTGGAGTCCTAAAATCAAACTCAATATAAGCATAGGAACACCAATAACATTTAATACGTATGACATCTTTTCAAGCTTAGATAAATCATTTAGTCTCCATAGCCTGTGGCCCCATTTTTTTTGCTTCAGCAACTTATACTGAAGTAAATAGAGAGACGAAAAAACAAATGAAAACGAAAATGCCGCATAAGATAGAATAGCCATTGTTATATGAATAAATAATAATTCAGATACTAATCTTTCTGAAACTGCCGTACTCTGTGTATGTACAGGTGCAAATGTATGTATTGCCATAAAAATAAAACCAATAATATTCGTAAAGAAAACTGTAAAATCTACTCTTAATATTTTATTTATTATAAGTGATAAGGTTAGTAATACCCATGCATAGAAATAAATCCCCTCAAATAATGAAAGGACAGGGAATCTTCCTGTTCGAAATACGTACATAAACAAAAAAATTGTTTGAAGAGACCAAACAATTGCAAGTAACCAATAAGCGAGCTTGTTCGCCTTCTGATTTTGATGTTGAAAATCATTAAAATATAAAAGGATACTAATCGCATATAATACAATCATTACTTCATGAAGCCTCGACATGACCATATCAAACATAAGAAAATTCAACCTTTCTCAAGAAAAGAATAAGAGATTGGTAAGGGACGAGTCCTTCCCCTTACCTATCACTTACAAAAATAATGGTTGCTGCTTTATACAGGCTGAACATTCCATTTTAGTGAAGTACTTTGACTTTTTTCTTCCATTTGTTCTGGTTGTTCATCAATATTAAAGATTTTCTTAAACAACTCTAATTGTTCGGCAGCATTTGGTTGAGCTGCTATTTCCTTTGCCTGGGCAACAGGGTCCTTTAATAATTGATTAACAATGCTCTTTGTATGTTTATTTAATATTTTCCGTTCACGTTCAGTTAAATTTGGCATTTTTCTTTCAATGCTCATCATTGTCTCTTTCTGAATAGATAGGGCTTTTTCACGTAAAGTAGTAATAACTGGTACTACCCCTAGCATATTTACCCATTCATTGAAACGAACAATTTCTTCCTCTATCATGAGCATGATATTTTCAGCAGCTTTTTTTCTTTCCGCAAGGTTAGCTTCAACAATACCTTCTAAATCATCGATATCATATAAAAATACACTATCAAGATCAGCTATACTAGGGTCTAAGTCACGTGGTACTGCAATATCAACCATAAATAAAGGACGTCCCTTTCTCATCCTTTCAATCGCTAGCATCATATCCTTCGTTATAACATAATCTTTTGAACCAGTAGAGCTAATTAAAATGTCTGCTTCAACTATTGCACATTGAAGTTCCTGCAATGTTTTAGCTTGCCCATTAAATTGTTGTGCTAGATCTTGTGCTTTTTCAAATGTCCGATTAATAACGGAAACCTTGGTTGCTCCACTGCCATATAGGTTTTCAATCGCTAGCTTGCCCATCTTACCGGCACCAACAACTAACACATGTTTATTTTTCAAATCACCAAGTACCTTTTTAGCTAACTCCACTGCAGCATAGCTTACAGAAACAGCATTAGAGCCAATTTCTGTTTCAGAATGCGCCTTTTTAGCTAAAGTAATCGCTTCTTTGAATAAGTGATTAAAAATCGTTCCAGTTGCTGATACTTCTTGACTCATAAAGAAGCTGTTCTTCACTTGACCTAGAATTTGTGTTTCACCAAGAACCATGGAATTCAATCCACAAATAACTTTAAACAAATGTTCAATCGCCCCATCCTGTTCATAGAAAAACAAGTAAGGGGTAAATTCCTCTTTATCAATTTGAAACCATTCTGAGAGAAAATCTTTAATATAATAACGTCCTGTATGCAGTTGATCGACAACCGCATAAACCTCTGTTCGATTACATGTTGAAACAATTACATTTTCCAAAATGCTTTTTTTATTTTTTAATGCTGTCGTAGCAGCCGATAAATCCGCCTCATTAAAGGACAGCCTTTCACGTATCTCTACAGGGGCTGTTTTATAATTTAAACCAACAGCTATGATGTACATAAAAAATGGCACCCCCAAAAAAATTTGACAACTAATGAACCTTATATTTTCTATTATATCATGTCCATTTTCCTATTCTTTTATTAAATGTGAAAAGAAAATGAAACCTATGTTATATTAGTAATAATTAATCATAGTCCATATGTACAGTATCAAAAAATAAGCTTAGAATCAAGTAAATGAAACGAAAGCAGGTTAATTATGAAAAACCAAAAAATCTTTCCTGGATTGATTTTATTGGGGTTTGGTTTATATTTTTATTTAGAACATAGTCAAATTGACATATTGAAGGAATATCTTACTTGGCCAACCCTTCTTATTATTGTAGGAATCGCATTTTTAGGACAAGGCTATGGAGGAAAAGATTATGAAGCCATATTACCTGGCGTCATCTTAACAGGTTTTGGTATTCATTTTCACATTGTTAATCGATTATCCATATGGCCAGATCACATAGGAATCTTCATTTTAATCATTTCTTTAGGCTTTTTATTACGTTATCAAAGGACAGGGAATGGTTTATTTCATGGTGTTTTATTTTTAATTATTTCTATTATTCTTTTATTCTATAATGAAGTACTTCAATGGTTAGGCTTATTGGAAAATAAAGCAGAGAATATCATCAATCTTTGGCCATTTCTTTTAATCATTCTCGGAATATATCTATTATTTTTTAAACGAAAATAAAAAGCTGTTTTTGTAAAATTCATCGTCCTTTTCTCAATAAAGGAGTTGCAGTCTACACTTTTATTATTGATAAAACTTCACTTAAAATAGCTATAATGTTTGAGATAAGAGCCAAATAAAAAGACCTTCGTGTTATGCTGTGCCCCAAAAGTTAGAATGGATTGTTCTAATTTTTGGGGTGCATACCACTTGAAGGTCATTTTTACATCCATTTATTTAGAATACCCCATATCTTATCTTTGCCTTCACCGGTTTCTGATGAAAAAAGGACAATTTCATCTTCCGGATCAAAATTTAGGGTTTCTTTAGTAATTTTTAAATGCTTTTGCCATTTCCCCTTAGGAATCTTGTCTGCTTTTGTTGCAATGACCAAACAAGGGATTTGATAATGTTTTAAAAAGTCATACATTAATATATCATCTTTTGTTGGAGGATGTCGTAAATCAACGATAAGAAGTACGGCACATAATTGTTCACGTGTCGTTATATAAGTCTCAATCATTTTCCCCCATGCTTCTCGTTCTTTTTTGGAAACTCTCGCAAAACCATAGCCAGGAACATCTACAAAAAATAAGCTATCTTCAATTTTATAAAAATTCAAGGTTTGAGTTTTTCCTGGTTTAGATGATGTTCTTGCAAGAGCCTTTCTGTTGATCATTTTATTAATAAATGATGATTTCCCTACATTTGAACGCCCTGCAAGCGCAAACTCAGGAATACGTTCATCTGGATACTGCTCTTGTCTAACTGCGCTAATAACTAATTCAGCTTGATTTACTTTCATTTCAATTCACCTGCTAATGCTACCTTTAAGACTTCATTCATATTTGAAACAGGAATTAATTTAAGATCCCCTCTAACGCTTTCTGGAATGTCATCAATGTCCTTTTCATTGTCTTTTGGTAAAATAATCGTTGTAAGTCCAGCACGATGTGCACTTAAAGTTTTTTCCTTCAAGCCACCAATCGGTAAAACTCTCCCTCTTAAAGTAATTTCTCCTGTCATACCCACTTCTTTACGAATCGGTATTCCTGTTAAAGCAGAGGTTAAAGCTGTTGCGATTGTTATCCCTGCCGAAGGTCCATCTTTTGGAACAGCACCTTCAGGTACATGGATGTGTATATCATATTTTTCATAGAAATCTTCTTCTAGCTTAAATTCGATTGCTTTTGATCGAACGAAACTTAAGGCAGTTTGTGCAGATTCCTTCATTACATCTCCTAATTTTCCTGTCAACACAAGCTTGCCTTTACCAGGAGAAAGAGAAACCTCTATTTGTAAGGTGTCACCACCTACCGTCGTATATGCTAATCCTGTCGCTACACCGACTTGATCCTCTATTTCTGCCTGACCGTAGTGATATCTTGTCTTTCCTAAATATTCTTCAATATTTTTGTCGGTCACGATTACACGTTTTCTTTCTGACGAAACAATAATTTTTGCTGTTTTTCTGCAAATTGATGCGATTTCTCTTTCTAAACTTCTAACTCCTGCTTCACGTGTATAGTAACGAACAATTTTTTGAAATGCTTCATCCCTCACTTGCAATTGACCCTTTGTCAAACCATGTTCGTTCATTTCCTTTTGTAGTAAATGATCCTTTGCAATATGAATTTTTTCCAATTCCGTATAACCAGGTATGGAAATAATTTCCATTCTATCACGGAGAGGTCCAGGTATAGAAGACAAATCATTAGCCGTTGTAATAAACATGACCTTCGATAAGTCATATGTTTCTTCAATATAATGATCACTAAAGCTATGGTTTTGTTCTGGATCTAATACCTCTAGCATAGCTGCAGAAGGGTCACCACGAAAATCATTAGACATTTTATCAATTTCATCTAATAAAAAGACTGGATTGATTGTACCTGCTTTCTTCATCCCTTGAATGATTCTCCCAGGCATAGCACCAACATATGTTCTACGATGACCTCGAATCTCAGACTCATCTCTTACTCCACCTAGAGAAATACGAACAAATTTTCTTCCTAAGGATTCTGCAACAGAACGTGCAAGACTTGTTTTACCAACCCCAGGAGGTCCGGCTAGACAAAGGATTGGCCCTTTTAAGGATTGAGTTAATTTCTGTACAGCTAAATACTCAAGTACACGTTCCTTTACTTTATCAAGACCATAATGCTCTCGATTTAAAATCTCTTCAGCCTTTGAAATATCTAAATCGTCTTCTGTCGCATTAGACCACGGAAGAGAAATTAACCAGTCAATATAATTACGTATGACTGAGCTTTCAGCAGAGCTTGAAGGCACCTTTTCATATCGGTCTAGCTCTTTAAGCGCTGTTTTCTTCACATGTTCAGGCATACCGGATTTCTCAATTTTCTCCGTAAATTCTGCTACTTCACCAGTTTTCCCTTCTTTATCACCTAGTTCTTTTTGAATGGCTTTCATTTGTTCACGTAAATAATATTCCTTTTGTGTACGCTCCATTGACTTTTTGACACGTTGACCAATCTTCTTTTCTAAGTTTAATACTTCTTTTTCATTATGAATAATTTCAATTACTTTGTTTAAACGCGCTTTAATATCAACGGTTTCAAGGACTTCCTGTTTTTGAGATAATTTTAGAGGTAGATGTGAAGCAATAATATCGGCCATTCTACCTGGCTCTTCAATATCAGAAACTGTTTCAAATGTTTCTGCTGAGATTTTTTTAGATAGCTTTATGTATTGTTCAAAGTACTCAAGCATGGTTCTCATCAAAGCAATCATTTCTACATCACTAGTATCATTTTGCTCATATGTTTTTAGTGAAACAGCATAATAATTATTTTCATCATAGAAATGTTGAATTTCCGCTCGATATAATCCTTCTACCAGTACTCGTATAGTTCCATTAGGTAATTTAAGCATTTGCTTAACCTTTGTAAGTGTCCCCATACGGTATAGATCCTCTTCATTTGGTTCATTTATTGAATCATCTTTTTGAGTCGTCAAAAAAATTAAGTGATCATTCATCATAGATTGTTCTAAAGCTTGAACTGAATGTTCACGCCCCACATCTAAATGAAGGACCATTGTAGGGTACACAAGCAATCCTCGCAGTGGTAGCAGAGGAACAGTGTGTTCTTTTTTCTTTGGCAAATTAGTGCACCTCCATAAACCATTGCATTCTTTCCACTCACTAGGTGAATCTTTTTACAATTCTAACGTATTTAAATAATCGTGTCCATTTTAAAGAACATATCATTCTTATCCTATTCAAATCTTCTAATGGGGTGACCTTTAAACGCACATTCATTGCGTATTGGTCACCCTTTATATGAATTAAACGCTTTTTTTATCCATCGCTTCTAATGACGTCTTTAATGGTGACTCCTCCTCAAAACGATGGATTAAAGCAATTTTAATCGCACTTTCAAATTCACGTATTGGAATAATTGTAATACCTTCAATTTCATTTAAAATGGATTGCATGTTTTCTTCAGGAATAATCACTGTTTTTACTCCTGCTTGTTTTGCCGCCTTCACCTTAGCGAATACGCCTCCAACAGGCTTGACATTTCCATGTATGCTTATTTCTCCTGTCATAGCAATTGAATGATCAACAGGAATTTTATAGATAGCTGAATATATCCCAGTAGCCATCGCAATTCCTGCAGATGGACCATCGATTGGTATTCCTCCTGGGAAATTTACATGAATATCATATTGGTCTGCAGGTACCCCCATTGTTCGTAAAACAGTAATGACATTTTCAATTGAACCTCTTGCCATACTCTTTCTTCGGATCGATTTTCCCTGTCCCCCAATACTTTCCTCTTCAACAATACCAGTAATGTTTATCGTCCCCTTTTCTTTCGCTGGAATAACTGTTACTTCAATTTCAAGTAAAATTCCACTGTTGGGACCTGTGACTGCTAATCCATTTACAAGACCTACATTCGATTCCTCGCCAATTTTTCTTTCTAATCTAGGAGTTAATTGACTAGATTGAATGATCCATTCAATATCTGTATTACTTATATCATTTCTTTCTTCTTGAATCGCTAATCCTGCTGCAATTTGTACCATATTTACTGCTTCTCGACCATTTCTAGCATAGGAGGAAAGAATTTGCAATCCTGATTCATCAATTGTAAGATTCACTTTTTCCGCGGCTTTTTTTGCTACCTTAGCAATTTCATCTTGTTCTAAATCCCGAAAAAACACCTCCATACATCTAGAACGGATAGCTGGAGGTATTTCATTAGGAGTTCGGGTGGTTGCACCAATTAATCGAAAATCTGCTGGTAATCCATTTTGGAATATATCATGAATATGTGAAGGAATTTGAGTATTTTCCGCACTATAGTAGGCACTATCAAGAAATACCTTACGATCTTCTAATACTTTTAATAGTTTGTTCATTTGAATTGAGTGTAGTTCACCAATTTCATCGATAAAAAGTACACCGCCATGTGCATTTGTTACTGCCCCCTGCTTTGGTTGTGGAATTCCAGCCTGTCCCATCGCCCCTGCCCCTTGATAGATAGGATCATGGACTGAACCAATAAGCGGATCGGCTATGCCACGTTCATCAAATCTTGCGGTTGTTGCATCTAACTCAATAAATACCGAAGTTTGTTTAAAGGGAGATTTCTCATTGCGTTTAGCCTCTTCCAGAACTAGTCTTGCTGCTGCTGTTTTCCCTACCCCCGGTGGCCCATATATAATGACATGTTGTGGATTTGGACCACAAAGTGCTGCTTTTAATGATTTTATGCCATCCTCTTGTCCGACAATATCTTCAAATTTAGATGGACGGACTTTTTCCGCCAACGGTTCCGTTAATTTGATGGAACGAAGCTTTCGCAATTGCTCCATTTCCTTTCGTGATTCCCGATCTATAGAAATCTTTTGTGTTTTTTGGCTCTTTAACAAGTTCCAAAAATATAATCCTATAATCACCCCAAAAAATAACTGAATAAATAATGCTATCCCTGTCCAACTCATCGTATTCCCTCCAAGATGCTTTTTATATGAAGGAAAAAGGGACGTAAGTGGTAATCATCTACCTTCTTCTGCTTACGTAACCCTTTCATTCAATTTCCTTCATGTTAACTGATGAAGTACAAAGCGGCTCCATCGGATTTGTATACCAACTAGTATCTCCTGCAGTTTGGGGGAATAAACTAATTTTTTTGCATATAAAAAGCCTAGCGACATTTACGCTAGGCTTTTTATATTTAGGCAGTTTTCGTTTGTTCGTTTCCTTCAACAACCGTTCCATCTTCTAATATTAATTTTGGTGGTTCTGAATTTAGTACGGCTTCTTTTGTTACAATACATTTTTTAATATCACTTCGTGAAGGTAAGTCAAACATTACATCAAGCATAATACTCTCGATGATTGAACGTAAACCACGCGCGCCAGTTTTTCTTTCAATTGCACGTGCCGCAATTTCTTTTAATGCACTGTCTTCAAACTCAAGTTCTACATCATCTAGTTCAAGCATTTTACGGTATTGTTTAACTAATGCGTTCTTTGGCTTTGTTAAGATTTCAATTAACGCTTCTTCATCAAGTGGCTCTAAACTTGCAATAATAGGTAAGCGTCCAATAAATTCAGGAATCAAACCAAATTTCAGTAAATCCTCTGGTAAGACTTTGGACAATAATTTTTTATCTTCAATATCAGCTGATTTATTTTCGCCACCAAATCCAATAACCTTCTGTCCAAGACGTCGCTTAATAATTTGTTCAATTCCATCAAAGGCTCCACCACAAATAAATAAAATATTTGTCGTATCAATTTGAATAAATTCTTGATGTGGATGTTTACGACCACCTTGTGGAGGAACACTTGCAACAGTGCCTTCAAGAATTTTTAATAAAGCTTGTTGTACACCTTCACCAGAAACGTCTCTTGTAATTGATGGATTTTCTGATTTACGTGCTACCTTATCAATTTCATCAATATAGATAATACCCTTTTCAGCCTTTTCAACATCATAATCAGCAGCTTGGATTAATTTTAATAAGATATTTTCAACATCTTCCCCTACATACCCTGCTTCTGTTAATGAAGTAGCATCAGCAATTGCAAATGGAACATTCAAGATTCTTGCCAAAGTTTGGGCAAGAAGGGTTTTCCCACTTCCAGTAGGTCCGATTAAACAAATATTACTTTTAGCAAGTTCAACATCATCAATCTTGCTATTTGAGTTAATACGTTTGTAATGATTATATACTGCTACTGCTAATGATTTTTTTGCTTGATCCTGACCGATTACATATTCTTTTAATATTTCACGGATTTCTAATGGCTTTGGTATATCTTTAAATTCAACCTCTTCTTCTGTACCAAGCTCTTCTTCTACAATTTCTGTACATAGCTCAATACACTCATCACATATATATACACCTGGTCCGGCAACTAATTTACGAACCTGATCCTGTGTTTTACCACAAAACGAACATTTTAGCTGTTGTTTTTCATCGTTGAATTTAAACAATGAGATTCACCCCTTATAAAGACTTACTTACTAAGTATTATCTTGAAAAGAATTCATTTTATAAAATAAAAATAATATATCATAATGGATGATATAGTACTTTTTATTTGTTATGAGATAAACTCCTAATTATTTTATTCTTTTCAAAAAAATGGCTGTTCCGTTGTACTTAAAACAATTATGTATTGGATTGTATCACATTTATATGCCTGACAGGAAGTTTTAAGCTCTACTAACTATTTCGACGTCGATAGTTTATTTTCCTACTTACTCCAGATTTTCCCGAAAATAAATGAAATATTCCTCATATGTATAAATATTTTTATTGCTTTTATGTATAATATAAAAATTTTTATAAAACAAGGCACGAAAAGTCGTGCCTTGTTCCATTTACAACCTATTTTCTTATGAGGCAAAGTCGCCTCCGCTTTTCTATATTGTCTAGCTCCGGCTCCTAGCCCCTCGAGGTCAAATAACCTGATGCAAGAAAAGTCAAACTACAGACTTTTTTGCATCAGAACATTTGCTTGTCGGGGCTGTTCAAGTCGCCTCCGCTTTTCTATATATTATGCAACAGTTTTGCTGTTTTGTACAAGAAATTCGACTGCTTTACGAATTTTCACATCTTTTTTGACTGTATCTAATCCACCAAGTGCATTTTTGATATCTTCAACAGACATGTTGTACATACCAGACATTTTAGTAATTTCTTCTTCAGCTTCTTCATCAGAAACTTCAATTTTTTCAGCTTCAGCAATCGCTTCTAATGTAAGATTCATACGAACACGTTTTGTTGCGTCTTCTTTCATTTGTTCACGTAATGCTTGTTCATCTTGACCAGAGAATTGGAAGTATAAGTCAAGGTTCATTCCTTGCATTTGTAAACGTTGAGCAAATTCTTGCATCATACGATCAACTTCAGTTGTAATCATTGCTTCAGGAATATCCATTTCAGCATTTTCAGTAGCTTTTTCTACAACTGCATCTTGAACTGCATGCTCTGCTTCATGCTCTTTAGAATGTTTTAAATTAGCTTTAGTTTTTTCTTTAAGTTCAGCAAGAGTTTCAACTTCACTATCCACATCTTTAGCGAACTCATCATCTAATTCAGGAAGTTCTTTAGTTTTAATTTCATGAACTGTTACTTTAAACGTAGCTGGTTTGCCAGCTAATTCTGCAGCGTGATATTCCTCTGGGAATGTTACTTCTACATCTTTTTCTTCCCCAGCTTTTACACCAACTAATTGTTCTTCAAAACCAGGAATGAAACTATTTGATCCAAGTACTAGAGAATAGTTTTCTGCTTTCCCACCTTCGAAGGCTTCACCATCAACAAAACCTTCAAAATCAATCACTACTGTATCGCCATCTTCAGCAGCGCCTTCTTCTTTAAGAACAAGTTCTGCATGACGTTCTTGTAATGTTTTTAATTCATTCTCTACATCTTCATCTGTTACTTCAGTATCAAATTTTTCAACTTCTAAGCCTTTGTATTCACCCAGTTTAACTTCTGGTTTTACTGTAACAGTAGCTTTAAAGATTAGTTCTTTTCCTTTTTCCATTTGCTCGATATCAATTTCAGGACGATCTACAGGCTCAATCCCTGTTTCTTCAATTGCTTTTGCATATGCATCCGGTAGAATCACATCTAAAGCATCTTGGTATAAAGATTCCACACCAAAACGTTGTTCGAACATTCCGCGTGGCATTTTTCCTTTACGGAATCCTGGAACATTTACTTGTTTTACTACTTTTTTGAAAGCTTCATCTAAACCAGCTTTTACTGTATCCGCATCAACTTCTACAGTAAGTACACCTTGGTTACCTTCAAGCTTTTCCCATTTTGCTGACATACCTTTCCCTCCAACAATCTATATTTTGATAGTGTAATGAACAGATTTGATAGATAATTCCTCTAATTAATGCCATTACTTTTTAAATGAAAATACATTACAACCCTTTCATTATAACACACGTTATCTCCGTTTCAAGAAGGAGCTATAGAATCGGTAAAGAAATTTCTTCAAGTCTTTCAATAAAGTCAATCGAATTTGCTAGACTCTCAGCATCCGCTTCAAATTTAGTTGCTATTTTATCAATATCTATATTATCCCCATAGAGCTTTCCGACATAACCATATAATGCAGCTGCCCATAATGCTTTATTTTTGGGAGATAATTCAAAAGGGTAAAGTAGGAAAAAGTGTCGATCCAAAATTTCTTTCATTTGTGAAAACAAAGTTGGATTTTCATGCTCTATTTTTTCCTTTAAAAAGTTCGTTAGCTCTAAATAGAACGGAGTTTCAAAAACCGGTTTAATTTGATCAGGAGAAATTTCTCCATCATAATGAAACTTCTTTACCGTTACCTGTCTGTTAAAGTGATGTTCCCGTAAAACATTTAATATCATAGTCTGTATAAATGGGTGTTCGCGTTCATTTTGAAGATGCTCCAATAATTCGTCTATATAAGGATAAATATTTTGGTTTGCCAATTGGGCAATTTTAAACATATTTTCCTTCATATCATTTGACGAAAATAAAGGCTCGTGATCTACACGTTTTCTACTTTCAAACGGATTGTCCATTCGAGTTTGACTGAATTGAAGTAGTTTTTCATAATGATCCAATTTATCGAAAGGGACTTCTTTTTCATCTATTAATGCCTTTATTGTATGTACTACAGCATCATGATCACCCATTTGAATTAAAATCATAATGTACACATCATTTATTTCAAAATAATCTCCAATTCCCTGTTGCAATAATTTTAAACATAACTCCTTCGCTTCCTCAAAATCACCGTTTTCATACAGGGCTAAGAGATATGCAGTACTAATTTCCTGATTACTAGGATCCATTTCATTTGCTTGTCTTAATAAATTTACTGCTTCCGCATATCGGTGATGATGTAAATGTTCAAGACCAAGCTCCATTAGACGATCCTTTAAAAAAGGAAAGGGAATTATTTTCTGTTTATCCTTGGGTCCTTTATCATTGCTGTTCATCAAAAAAACCGCCTTTATTTATAAAAGTAAAACAAGTGTAGCATGAATGAACACATGATTACAAAAACGATTAGCTATTTCCTTCCACAACAAAAAAAAGCTTACTTAACAGTAGGCTTTAGGTAAATAAGAATGGCGTCCCAGGCAGACGTTAATTACTCCTTATAAAGCCTAGTATATCAATGTTTCTTTGAAGTGGTGTGAAAAAAATGTGTAAAAAAACATATCACTTGAAAACAAAAAAGCACAGCGTGTATAAGTAGTGTTGGTAGCACTTCTTATACCGTCCGCCTACTCACGATAGGCAAACACTTGCTGTACCTCTTAGGTGTAGTTTATTACATCATGAGTTGATAAGCAACGGTTTGCTTAAACAGGCCGTTGCTTTTTTGTTTCCTAAAAAGGAGACATATTAATATGAAGAAACTAATCAAAATTGTCGCAAGTGTGGATTCCTTCCACAATCTTTCAACATTTGACTGTATTGAAGATATGAATAAAACTGTTCGTATTTATAGAGAAATCATCAAATCGTCAGTGAGTCGTTCTGACGTACAAACTAGACTAATTGCATTACTGGAAGTATTAAAGCGCCATAGCTGCAAGCAAATCGGTGTTAGCTACATGTCTAAAAACACTATTGCTGATAAGTTAGAACTATCTTATAAAACTGTACAACGCTTAATGAAAAAATTAGAGGAACTAGGAATGATCCGTCAAATACCCATGAAAAGAAAATCTGATATGCTTCAAACTGCTAATGCAATCCAGATCATTCCAGCTAAAAATGATGTGTCCGACAAGACCCCTCCTAAAAAGTCCGAGAAGTGTCCGGCCATTAAAACTACTTCTAGTTCTTTAAAACAAAATATTAATAATAAACGTAAAACAATCGTTTCATTTGCTCAAGCTAATTTTATTGCTTCTTGGGTTCCAGAACAATTTGGAAAGCTTGCTAACTGTTTCTATCATGAAGCTAAAACTATTAATGAATTTTGGAAAGTAGTTAAACAGAACAATCCTATCATCAATCATGTGGAAGGCACTCGAGCATTTACTGATAAACAAGAATTACATATTGGAATTAAGGCACTAAAAGAGTTGGTTATGAAGGTTAAAGGTGGAATGAGTATTAAGAATAAATTTGGATACTTTAATGGGATTGTTAACAAGATAATGGACAAGCTTTACTTTGATGATGAGTTTATGGGTCTTATCTAATCTCATCAAAAGTGTAGACATGAGCTCTAAGATTATTTTGTTTGATCCAGGACTCGAATTTTCTCTTTCGATCTTTACTAATAGTAAATACATACAAGACAGGTATAGTTTGTTTTATATTTTTCATTACTTCAACATACGAATCAATTTTCTTGTGATTTTCAATCATTTTTCGGGCGTTATCAATTTCTATTAAGTGCATATATCCATTACGTTCAAATTTAGCATCAGCAATTACTTTCTTGTAAGTCAGATTTAATCCACTGAAGATAATTCCTTGTTTAATTGATTCGAGTTCAATTATGTGTTCTCTTTTCCAATCTAATGGACAATTGAAATGAAAATATACTTCATTTGCTAACAGACTATGTTTTATAAAGGCTGGATTACGTTTAATAACTTTAGTTGATCCAATTAAATCTATACCATTTTTATTCAAATAAAGGACTTTTTCTTTATAAAAAAAAGTCGTATGAACGTATGGTTCCAGTTGTTTAACAACCCTACATGCATTTCGATAACTTTTCAAGTCATGCTTTTGCCTTAATTGCCTGATTGTAACCATTCCAAGTTGGTCAATTGTTGTTAGTAGACTTTCTATCCTTGACTGCGTTGATAATAGCATCTTGTTTCCCCTCCAACTTGCTAAACATATATTTATCATCAATATATGGAACTTGAATGGTACGATTCTTTTCTATTTTGTAAATGGCTCTACCTGGTATTGAAGGAAGATCTTCAGCTCCTATATCGTCCAGGATAACTCGACTTGCAATTTGAGCTGCAGCAATAAAAGATAATCTGGCCACAATATTCATTTTTACTTGCATTGGCACTGCTTCCTTAGTTGGATATTGAGTACAAAAGATTAATCTATATCCTAATGCTCCACCGATACGAGCAATTTCAGATAATGCTGCCTGACAAAACTTTGCATATTTCCTCGAATCTCCTTCCACAATATTTGGAGATAGTTCTGCACCCTCATCCACGATGATAAATGTTCTTTTCTGGATAGATGTATCAACAATATTGGTATATTGCTTTGATCTCATGAATTTCTGACGTCCTTTCAAATCTTCAATGATTGTGGAGAGTAACTCTGTAGATTCGAATATATCACTCGATACCTCTTTGACTTGTGGAATACCAATATAATGACCAAACTCCATTCCACCTTTTAAATCCAGAATATAAAATTCTACATTCTCCATTTGATTCATGAGTAATGAATAAAACATCTCTTTGATTAATACTGTTTTACCAAACCTTGTTACACCACCTACAAGCATATGAGGATATTTATCAAAGTCATGATATAAGATGCCTTCGTGATTTCTTCCAATGGGTATTTCCCATTTTCCCTCATTCAATAAATCATCTGTGTATGACCATTTTTCCGGCAACTTTTGCTTATAAACTTTAATTTTCAAAAGACCATCATACTCTATTTCAATATCCTTGTTTAGACCGTCTACAATAGCTGATTTTATGGTTTCAAATGCTTCTGAAGGTATTCCCAAGGGTAATGTATATAAGTAAGTTGAATACTGTTCATTATCATGTTTTTTGTACAATTTTGGATATAAAAATGAATCATCCTTTTTGATACCTACTTTTCTATTTTCAAATATGGTTTGAATCTTTTTTACATCGGATATTTGTTTCTTTGGAAAAAGTGCTGCACCAACCGCAACCGCTGGAATTGCTAACCACTCAATCATTATTAAACCTCCTTTTCACCACAACTTATCAATAATTTTATTTTCAATCGCCTTGTAACTATCAATTTCACAAGCATCAAATTTGTACATGTGATCTAGAATGGATTCATATTCTTCTTTTGTCTCACACTCTTCAAAAATAGAATTCAGATGACTGGATGAAAATAAGAAAGGTTCGTTTAATTCATCAAATTGATTTCTTCTTAATCTGTCTTTGTTCCACTTACTATCTGCCAAGCTTTGAAACATTGACCTCAACATATTATTCATTGACATGTTCATTCCTCTTTTCTTTGAATACTTCATTGTAAGATTCACTAAATGTATTGTTCATTGAAGTATTCAATGATAGGTAGGGCAATGATTAATTCGTATATTTCACTTTATATTTCATAGGGCTATATATTTATATACTTATAGAAATATCCGACTTAACTCTTTCAATAAATACAAAATTCCTCCGTACTTGACCACCTCCATTACGAAAGACACTAATGATCCATTGATTGCTATACCAGATTTATCAAGTAGAGCAACTCCTACTAATGCTCCGCCTGTAGCACCTACAAATACTAATCCAAATGTGAAAGGATCCATTTCTTCTCACTCTCCCTTCTTTGTATAGTTCATTGTATGGGCGATTGAAATAAAAATGCATGTCTATCATAAATTTATTGTGATTTTCACAAAAATATTGTGAAAGGTTTTCATAAAGCTTGTATCGAATGTATATAATGGGTGATGAAACATGATTATTTGTTTTTTAGGAGCTTGGATAAAGCAATCAAAATATAGTAGACCTGAAATATGTAAGATGTTTGGAATATCCCAAAACACCTTATCTAATTGGTGTACTGGAAAGACTTATCCATCTATCCCACAATTATTGAAACTTTGTAAGCTTTTAAACGTAAAAGTAGAGGATTTATACAAATTAAGGGAGGAAGAAAACAATTGAAGAAAATATGTATAGCAACAATGATCTTATTGTTGTTAGTTGGTTGCAGTAGTGCAAAAACTGAATCAAAAGAATTTGAAACAAGTAATAAGAAAGCAGTTTCTGTTATTGATAAACTTGATAACTTCCCAGTATCACTTAATACATTTGTGAAAGATTATAATTCAAACACATCACTACAATTGAAAAATCCTTCTGAAGTAGATTTTCAAGTTTTTAATGAAAACCAAGGCTATTCGAAAACACTTATTCAGGAATCTAGTGGCAATGTTCAATATAATCTAGATGCTATTTTTGATAATGATAAAAATTTTAAAAGGATTATTTATAATGCAACCATGCCAGATAAAGGAGATCAGGATGCCATTTCTGTTCTAACAGCTACACTTTTTTCATTAGGTATTGATGTTGGTTTTTTGAATGATTTCATTGAAAGTGGGGAAACTGATTCAGAGTTTAATAACAATGGTTATAAAGTGTATTTTTTGTTTGAAAAATCAATAGGATTTTTAAATGCAACTGTAGATAAAGAATAAAAAATAACCGTCCAAATGGGCGGTTTTAATCTATTACAGTTACATTTAATATCTTATCAAATCGGACACTCGCTATACCGTCTTCTGAGACTACTTTAATTTCTTTCTTTAATTGATCAATGGAACTTATATAACCAAATAATTTCCTTTCAAACCCATCATCAAATAAAGATAATTCAACATATAAATTATAATCTTTAGCATACCTAATCAATTGTTCAAACTCCGAAATTCTATCTTCATCAAATAAAGGCATATTTATTTTTTGACTTTCTATCCACGCTTGCTTTAATTCTCCTATATGCTCAGGCATCATAAACCCGTGCCATTTTTTCATACCTCTGTCATGGATGTTGTTATTACTCATTGTTGTTATGCCCCTCTTCTATGCATCTTTAAAGGTGCAATCGATAAAATGTTACTTAGTTTAAATGTACGAACCTGTTTTCGTGAATAGCAATATGCTCTAAAGGATTGATCCCCTACTTTTTCTACTTGAATAATTCTTTGAGTAATCTCACCTTTATTAGATAAATAAATCATTTCAAGCTTTTCATGTGATTCAACTGCTCTAAGAAGTAAACCTTTCATCGATTGCCCTCCTTAATATTCGCTCTTTTTACAAATTATATACGAACGACCGTTCGATTTCAACTTGATTTCAGAACAAACGTTTGTATATAATTAAAGAAAAAAAGTGAGGGATAATGAATGAAATTAATCCCTGAAAAGGATCAAGCGGTTATTGAAAAAGCTATATATTTACCTATGGTAATAATCGTTCTTAATCAAGATTTGAAAATAATTAATGATAGTCCAATAAAATTAAAATCACCTTATATGGAATGGATAGAAAAAACAATCATCACTGTCCAAAAAGAATTATCCGATGTTAAACGTTATATGAAACAAAATCAAATAAAAGTGGAAAAGATGAAAACTGAAGAATTATTTACACAATATGTTTTTATCTATAAAGGGTATGAGGATATCCATAGATTTTTTAATCCAAGGCTTAGAAATCGAACTGAAGAATTATTAAAGTATTACCTATATCAACGATTTAATGGCAATAACAACTAAAAACCTTCATAATTAAACTGAGGTGAGTATTTTGACCATAAACATTGATATTTATCTAAAATTTGAGGATAAGTATTATCGAAAAGGTTGTAGATTTTCCACACTTTCCCCATTTAACGGTGCAGAAGATGCTGCTAAATATACATACATTTACATTAAACAATTCAAAAGAAAACATGAAAATAAATTGATTGAAATTAATAAGGTTATTTATGAAGATACAATTGATATTACTGAAGAAGTTCAGAAGTTATATAGAAATGGTAATTTATATCTAGTGAAATAAAAAAAAGAACCTCTCTCTAAAGAGAAGACTTTTAAATGAGTGGGAAAAACAATGGAGTTAGACAATAAATTACCCAATATACTTATACGGCCTATTGCTAGAGTATTTATTGATTAGTACATTTTATTATTTTTAAATATTTTTGTTTGGGTTGTCTCATAAAATGATTAAAGCTCCCACTAAAACTGTGAAGGAGCTTTATCAATATGATTAACACAATATCAGGCGAGTAGTTATACTATGTGCATTAAAAGATTAAATTATTCATTTTGTCTAAATAAAAAATCCCTCTTTATTGAGAAGGGCTTTTTTTCAGCTCTTTTTTTCTTATTCGACTAAAGGGGCAGCTTAGTTCAATAAGAGTAATACTAATTGGGATATTTTCCTTCATTTGCTTTTATAGAAAATTTGTTATTGTAAGGGGATAGTATGAATTTTAATCAGGATGCGGTGATAATAAATGTATGAATTTAAGCATGAGATAGAAAAGAAAGAAAAGAAGTTTAATCTATATTTAATTCTTTATATTATCTGTTCAATAATAAATTTAATTTTCGACTTTACTGACCTTTGGACTGAGGAAATTTCTATTCCACGCTTTATTTTTAATATATTGTTTTATGTTTTAATCCTTTATTTTAGTTTAAAAAGAAAGCAATGGGCTATGTGGTTAGTTAGGTTAGAGGTTTGGCTGAATATATTGTTACTGGTACTTATTATGATTAGTACGATAAAGTCATATCTTAAATAGTTATTCAATTTACGGGGGCAGGTTAGTTAATGAAGGAATTTATTAGATGTTGCCGAAATTAACATATGAGGTGATACTAAATGGATTATGAACCACCAAAACAGACAATTGCAGTTTCTGCTCTAGTAAAGAACGATAAAGATGAGATATTATTACTTAGGACTCATTGGCGTTCTGATACTTGGGAAATGCCAGGTGGAAATGTTGAAGTTGGAGAACCCTTAGATAAGGCTGTTTGTAGAGAATTTTTAGAGGAGACAGGAGTTGTAATACATCCTGTTGGTATTACAGGTGTCTATTTTAATGTAACAAAGCACGTTTTATCAGTTGTTTTTAAAGCTGAATATGTTAGTGGAGAAATAAAAATTCAACCCGAGGAAATAAAAGAGGCTAGATTTATTGGAATAAATGAATCTAATATAGAACATTATATTACTCGCCCACAACAAAAATCTCGGACGCTAGATGCGATGAAATCAAAGTATTTTATTCCATATGAAACTTGGGAAGTAAACCCAACTTATAACTTATTGTCCAGATTATATAACGAATAAGTTACTTGGAATTTTGACCACGGGCAAAAGTATAAGCTCCAGCTACCCTTCAAGGTGGCTTTTTTTATTTTACTAAGGGGCAGTTTAGCTGAAGAATATCCAAAGAAAACAGCACCCTTTTAAGGATGCCTGCATTTAGTTATTTCATTTGGCTTTAACCTTCTTCTTTTGAAATCGATAGCCTGCCACTCTATGGTTTTTTCATTACTAAAAGTAATCGTTACTAAATCATGTGGGGGACTATGAGCACCTTCAAATGTTGTAACCTGCACGGTGACATTAAATAAGTAACTACCTATTGGCAGCTGCTTAATTTGAGTTATTTTACCACACATATTTTGTTTAATTTCTCCATATTGCTTCTTCAATTCCTGTTGAATTGAGGGATAAAGCATAATGAAAATCACGTCATCACGCAACTGTACATCATTTTTAGTTACGGTTTCAGCTTTAACGGGTGAATAAGCGAAAAGAGTTAAATAGGCAATAAATATGAAAAGGCTTTTTCTCATAAAAATCCTCCATTTCAGGTTTCTCTTATAATTAACAATTTATGAAATTCTTATTAAGCTAACGGGTGCATCCCTTTAATAAGGGATGCTTTTTTTCTTATTGTACAAATGGGGCAGTTTAGTTGAAAAAGGAAAATGAATAATGCGTATTTGACTCATTTAGTGAACTAAAAGGGCATACTAAGGTAAAAAAGGTGTGACTTTTGTGAAACAAGCATTATTTCTTATCACATTAATCTCATTACCATTTCTATTGGGATTAGTTAAAGAGAAGGAAGAAGAGTGTCTTCCTTGTAAAGAATGCTACGATATAGCTTGGGATAACGGATGGAGAGAAGGATATGCGACAGGTCAAGTAAACCAAAGATATAGCATTGTTAGAACTCTTATACAAATGGGCAAAACAGACCAAGAGATTGTTTATATAGCAACAACCAGTTATGTTGAATTTATATCATGGTTATTTTGAGTTTGAAGCATCAAGATATGAACTTATCAGGAGTCTTCTAAAAGAAGGTAAAACGGATGAGGAAATTGTCAAAAATACGCATTCTAGTTTTTATGAATTGGAACAAGTGAAAAAACAACTCAAACAGTATAATGGAAAATTCAAATGGGAAATGCAGTAAATAAAAACTTAATATAAGCGAAAGCGATAAGTCTTGGTGAACCAAATGAAAATATTGTGAAGAAATGTACTTAAGCTAAGGGGGCTTTAGTTAAACAAGAATTACCCCCTCTCTAGTGAGAAGGGATTTATGTGGAGTCTTGATGTAATTTTAATATGTGAGAAAACAATCAAATTATTCCATATCCCACAAATTTTTATTCACTCATAATCTATTCTAAATTATGTTTATTGGATTGGGTAATTTCACTTTTCCTTTTCAATCTCTTTTAATCTTGCTTCAAGATTTTCGATATCAGCTGCATTTTCAGCAATTAATTTTAAAAAGTTTCGTCTTAATCGGTTCACGACGATAGCATCTTCTTCTCGTCGCAAAAAGTCTTTTGGTCTTGAACCATCATAATATCCGTTTTCTTTAGCTTCTTTCCAATCTTTTTCCGCCCATTTATCTACTGTATCAATATCTTCCTGTTTATCTTCTTTTTTCTCTAATTGTTTTTTCAAAGCATCAATTTGTTCTTGTAGTTCCTGAGCCTGTGACATTGATAAATCCGCTCCCTTTTCATTCAATTTATTTGCAACTCGCTGTTTGAAATCAGTAAATTTCTTTCCATCTGTTACCCATGGTGCCGGACAGTTTTTATGTGTTACATCATAATGACGAACTATATCTTTTACTGGATCCCATCCAAACATCTTTGAGAGTTCAACGAAAACATCCTCTGTTCTTTTAATCGTATCTGGATGGAACGATCCGTCTTTTTCTTGGCACATTTCAACCCCAATTGATAAATAATTAGCATCAGGTTTTAATTCTGGTATCCCTCGATATTTACCATCGTTTGCTTGATACGACACCTCATCTAATGGAATAATGCATCTTGCCTCATTCTTATCTACAAAAATATGAGCTGAAGCAAATCTCCTTTCCTCCTCAGGTAGCTTTTCATTTTGTTCTATTAGGGTTTTGCCAAAATACGTTACATGATTCTTAGCAGGTGCGCCAGGATTCGCAGTATAATGAAGGATACCTTTTACCCTCCCTTTTAGCTTTAACCCTGGTCTAGAATATCGATTAATTTTTATAAAATCATTTATCCATACAGACATGCACGTGACTCCTTTCAAAATAAAAAGAGCAACAACTATTTGCTGTCGCTCTTCACTATATTTTTTGTTCCACTATATAAGCCTGTAGCTGATAATCCAAGCATCAACCCTACAATAATTCCCTCTTTTATTGGTGCATCGAAATAAAAAATGCCTGCTAACAATCCGAAAAATACAGCTACAAAAGGTGAAAATTTGTCTGGTAAACCACCTCTTTTAAATAACTCAACCAATCCTAAAATTAACGGAATAATCGCCATGTCGTAGATTTCAAACATTATTATCATCCTTTCAAATTTGTATCAAATTATTTCGGGGGTAAACGCTCTTCCATATCATCTAATTTAGTTATGATGATGTCGTATTTCGTACTAAATCTCTTAATGATCTCATTCTGATCATCAATTGTTTGATACAACTGTTTTTCTCTTTCTTGGCTTTCCTTTCTTGAAGAATAAAAAAGCCAAACAAAAAGGACCGCAAAGGGTCCTTGGGTTAAAAAATATTGTGCTAGGCTTGCATCCATATGGCATCACCGCCTCATAAAAAATTGCCTTGATCAGTTCAAGGCATTACTTTATAGATAATTTATTTAGTGGTATCTAAACCAAACAAACCATCCCTTTTCCTTATTTTTTGCTAAAAATAGTTGACCTTGGCTTGCACTAGCTCCTTGTATCTTCGGGAAATCTAAACGTACTAGCCACGATTTATCAGCTATTTCTTTACCACAAAAATATTTAGCCATTCCATAATAATCTTCTTCCTTTTTGTTACCAACAGTCATTGGAAAGGGTACGGCCGAAACTATATTCCATTCTGAATAATTATCAGAGGATTCCCCGACCTCATAGGTTTGAGGAATAATTGTTTTTAACGCTTTAACTACTTCTTGTTTATCCTTTATTGTTACTTCTTCTAAATTTGATAAGACCGGACACTTTTCAGGTTGCGCATAAACTTTGGTAGTAAAAGAAAATAAAGAAATAATCATAACCAAAAAGAATAATCGATTCACACAACTCACCTCTCGATTATTCTCCCTGATCAATAATAGCCTTATTCCTTTTTGGAGCTAAATTTCTAGATGGGTTCACATGTTGGCACCACTCCACTTTTATTTCCGCACTTCCCCACTCATTTGAGCAAGCGACTGTTTAATTTTCTTTAAAATAGTTGGTCTGTTGTTCCCAAATGTAGCTTCAATTTGGAAAGGTGATCCGACCTCATAAATTTCTTTGATTTCAGTAATTCGAGAATCTAATGTGACACCCCAATCACTGTTTTGCAAAGTGACAATATCACCTAAATCATAGTCCTCTTCGTACTTATAATTTGAATGTGTAATAATTTGTCCTTCAAGATAATGTTCTTGAGTTAGCTGTGCTAATTGCTGATTTCCTCGATCAGTTAGGTCTTTAATAATGTCCTTTTCTGGTCTAGGTACAGTTTCAGTAGTAGTTCCACCTTCCCCATCCGGCACCTCAATTTCCATCGTTTCCTCAATATCACGAGCATCTACAAATGTTTCAAATCTGAATAAACCTTCTGCTTTCCCTACTTCAATCACTCGACGTTCAACACCTTCACCCTGTCCAGCTACATAAGCCACATTACGATAATTCAAATCAGAATCTACAAAACTCATATTCTGAATATTATCGAATTGCGGTGAAAAAATAACCGGAGAATGTGTATCTTGATTGGCCGATAGATTTCTACCTTCCAATACATCAGAAATCCATTTCTTTTGTTTATAATCCATACTAACATTCCAACCTATTCCCGAAAGAAGTGAAATCTCTGTTAGTTCTTCACCAAGATTTTTAAATCTAGATTGCCAGTTAACGGTGATTCCTCTTTTAAGGTCTGCAGCCATTAACAATTGTGGGTTTTTTCTTCTGATATCTATGGGATTAATCACATTATTATTTATATAGTGTTTCATTACGGTTTCAGCTGGACCTTGCTTATTGTCATAAGCCGTATGAAGGGGTGGTAACGTCAACTTTTCACCCATAACAATTTTTAATTCTAAAGCTTTTATGAGCCAGTTTTCTGTTGCTTTACCTTGCTCATTAAGTTCAATTTCTTTGTGTAAGATAAGATAGGCTTTATGTCTATCATCACCTATAACAATAATGTTTCTTTTTTGAAGCTTATCTGTGTATTTCTTATAACGATTGATTCTCAGTTCGAGATCCCCAATACCTGACCATGATCGTATGAACATTAGACTTTCGTAATTGCTAATTTCAGCAATAAACTCATTATACGGCGTGAAAATACGAATCGGTTTTTGCATTTTACCTCCAATTTCTTCGCAACTTTTATCAACCTCATAACGATTACTATGGTGTGAGGTGATAATCATGAAGAAATATAAACATTGGATTAATGTAAATGTTGAAATTGATGTTGCAAAAATTATTTTCTATCTTTATCTTCTGACACAGTTGTTTTAATACTGTGTCTTTTCCTTTTTAGAGCATAAAAAATACGCCTATTCAGCGTTTTCGGAATCAAGTATTTTATAAACAACATCCCTCAAATTACTTAAATCTGGAACATCTTCTCTAGTGTATTTCGGATCTGTCCTAAACTTTTTCAAAACTAATGTTACTAATCCAGAGTTTTCATTAAACATTATTTACCGCCCCCTGTTAGCAAACTAGCAAGCTCAAGAATCGAGTCTTCAATTGGTTTTAATTCGTTGATTAATTCTTTGTAAAGGATCGTCCTATTATTTAACAATTGGTTTGTCCAATTTTCATTCAAAACTAATCCTTCTGTATCTTCAAAAATATACTTTCCTTTTTCAAAATCGTCTGGTTTTGTTACATCTGCTTCTATACATTTAAATAATTCTTTAGGTACTTCATGCCATTGATCACCAACTATAAAAACTAAATAACCACTTTCTACTTCTAAAACTTTTTCTTCAATGAAAAATACCTCATTTGTGTTTTTGTCTATAAGTAAATACACCATTTTCACCTTCTCTCTTTTAATTAGGTATGCCCCAAGCTATACAAGCAAATTTACTATATGTTTCGAATTGTGGTTGTTGGTATGACGAAGTAACTTCAATATCTGCGTATATTCGATTTCCAACAACTCTAACCCCACTACCATAAGTAAAATCAGCTCTTGCTTGTAAAACAGTACCACCAGTATTTCCACCATTTATCCATCTATTTAAGTACAAAGGTTCTCCATAAGTTGTACTAACAAAATCCCTAAATAATATAGGTATATAGCCACTGTATCTATCAGAATTAATAGTTGTGTAAATACCTGTAAAATATATAAGACATCCTTTCGGTATAAAACCCGTAAATAAAAATTGTACTGTAAAAAACCTACTCCAAGTAGTAGATGTTCTTAATGCATTGTTTGCACTAATATAATCCTCACTAACTTTCATTTCTGCCGCTTTCACATATCCACTTCCGTTGTAATACCCTTCTGGTATAGCAATATTTGTGCTTGTAGGATAAAAAACAATACCACCCCTGTTTGGCATTGTTCCAACTTGTTCACCGTCATCATTAGTAAATGTTTTAGTCACTAACACTTGTGCAGGTTGTGCGTTACCACTCCCCCCTTCACCCTGTAAGATAAAATCCGTTCCATTGTACCTTAAAGTGTAAATTCCATTTGGTTTTAATGAACCAATACTAATAGATCCACCATTTGGTTTTTTAACATACTTTTCGCCCAAATTATTAATATTTATTAATACTCCAAGTGCGTTATTAGTCTCCAATATTTTTATCGATAATGCTAATCCTTCATAATATTGAGTTACACCATCTAGTGTTATATTATATTTACCTTTTGTATCATATCTAGTTGCTACTGCATATGGTATGTGTTCTTTATAATCATGAATATGTTCTTCTAAAGTAGCATTATCAAAGTTAGGAAGAATCTTAGAACCTGCCCAAGGGCATATATCTGTTTTCCCTCTTTCGTCAATCACATCATTAGCATTAATATAAGTCTGTCCACCAATGATTTTTACTTGTGCTAAAGAGATTTCATAAATAAATTGATCTCTTTGTAAAGCAGGAGCAACAGGTACAACAGCAGGTACTCCCTTCTTAATAAACGATTTTACAAAACGAGATTCAGTATTAAGATCCATACGAACTACGATTCTATCAATTCTGCTTTTGCCAAGAGTTTCAGTATCATGAGTAAGTGACAACTTTGAATCATTCTCATAAAACCGTCCTTCAATAAAGGCAATACCTGTATCTATTTCAGTGATCATGTTAGATCCATTTGCAGTGACCTTTAATTCGTTTCCTGCTCTTTTCATCAAGCCTGTTGTAACTAGAGATTTAAAATAATCGGTAAATCCTTGTGCATTGTATTCCCTATCTTTCTTTCCATTTGCATCGATTGTAGGGTCAAAAAACATAGATTTTTCAGCCAATTGCTACACCCCCACATATAAGTTTTTGTATTCAATAAATACATCTGGCTTACCGCCTTCTGTAATAAAACTAAGCTGATTTTCTCCAACGTCTAAACTAAAAAAAGACCAAGGTAAATCAAGGTCTATATATCCCATGGCATCAGTTTTCACACCATCAGGAGCAATAATTTGAACGGATTTATTATTAAAATCCGTTGTGATTACAAGGCTATATCCATCTGGAATTGTTCGTTTAATTCGCAGGGTTTCACCTGTATTCAACTTGGTGATTTTCGGATTTACTGATTCACCGCGAAATGTAATTTTCACCGGTGTTGGAACGTCACCTTCATTTACAAGCGTCCTGGTATCTCCCCTAGTAGCAAAGCTAACTGGAAAAGAAAATGGAAAACTAAAGTTAGATACAAAATCCTCTAGCTTCACATTAGTTGGATTGATATCTTCCCAATATGGGTTAGCACAAAACAAATCAATTATTGCCTTTTGTGATTGTCTTGGACGTTCATCTGGATACTTTGGAACATGCTCTGAAATTGCTCTGATCTGACGTTTTACAAATCCATTTTCATAAATAAGTAATCCCTCACCTAGTTTTGGATTAAATATTCTAGATAATATTTGCCTATTAATCTGAAAATCTTTTAATATGGCCACCTCAATGGGGATTACTCTTTCATTCATCAGAACATCGATTGGTTCACTACCATCCTGGAATGGAGATTTTGATGTTTGAATTTCTGCATCTACATCACCAAGACCTTCGATTTTATTCAAGAAAAAAGGGAATTGATAGCCAATCTCTACCGATTCCCCTCTTGCATTTATAAAGGTTATTTTTTGCATTACGTTGTTAACCCCCATTCTGGTGCCAAGTGTTGTAAGGCTTGTTTACTTTTCCTTGCAGTTTCACTTGGTTTAGGGTTAGGACTATTAAAAATAAGCTGTTGAGTGAAATTCCCTCCTGCTACACCACTTAAAAAAGCCTTTTCTAAGAGGATCAATAGCTTGTCTAACTTATCTTCAAGTCCAGGAGATTCAATCTGATTTTTCACTATAAACTCATGAGAATTTGAACGAATCCCATTTGCTGCAGATCCTATAATATTTGCTAGACCTGAAACATTTGGAATAGCAGATTTTGCAAGTTGTTTAGCAGCAGCCATTACAGAATCTACTTGATCAAGCATCCCACCTTCTAAACCTTGACCTACGTTAACACCTATTTGGTATGTTTTACGGGATGGAGATCGAACTTGTAAAGATTTACGAATAGTAGCTGAAATAGAATCTGCAATAGATCTCGCTTGAGCCATTAATGGACCTTCCATTGACTTCATACCATTCATTAGACCTTGGATTGTATTTTTTCCAATTGCACTCATGCTGGCATTCATAGCATTAAATTCATTAGTTGTACCATTACGAATTTCTTTAACCTTTTTAGTCCAATCTGTTTTCAATTGTTCCAATTGAGAATTAGCGTTTTTATGCAATTCATCTATTTTCTTTTTGGTATCAGTTTTAAGCCCTTCAAGTTCATTAGTAGCTTGTTGGCGAGCAAGTTCATTTTTCACTTTCCAAAGACGAACAAAATCTTCTAGCTGCGTATCAGTCATGTTATTTAGTGCAATAACTTCTGCAGCCGCTTTAGGACCCATTTGTCTTAATTCTTCAAGTAGTCCTTTATCTATTCCTTTTTGAGCTAACTGCTCAATACTAGTTGCCCATTGACTAAAGAGGTTTACTTGATCAACCAAATTCTGAACAAGTTTTTCCCCTGTAACATCCGCTTTTAAAGAGACTTCATCAAAAATACCTGCGAAAGAGTATAACGCATTTGTACGATCTTCCACGGCCTTTCGATACTCTTCATTTAAGGCATTTTCTTCATCGATCAATTTCTGATTTATTTCTTGAACCTTTGTTAAATATTCATCATTTAAGGAAGTAAGCTTATCATGAATTTCCTTTTTAACACGGAAAACATTTTGTTCAGCTTCTTCACGTTCCTTAGAACCCTTCTTAAAACGTGCCTGGACCCTTTCCCATGCTGCTAATTCCTCAGCAAGAGCAAGTTCGTTTGTCTGCTTTTTCTTGTCGATGTATGCCTTTGATTGATCAAAACTCTTTTTAAGTGCTTCTGCTTCCTTTTTTAAAGCATCTTTTCTAGCTTTTTCAATTTCCAGATTGACTTTTTTTATCTGATCTCCAGTTTTAGCATATTGCTTGCTAACTTTTTGCAGTTCTTTAATATAGCCATTTGCATCAATTTTGCCCATTTTAAATTTATATTGAGCATCATCCATTGCGGAATTAAATGCTTTTTTAACTGCAGCAGCCATTGCTTTTGCACTAGCTGAAGCAGATTTTGTATTCTTCTTAATACCTTCTTTAAAACCATCTGCATAGTTTTTCCCTTCCTTTTCTGTCTGTTTAGAAGGGGAATGAGAATCAATAGATTTCTTCAATGCTGATAATGCAGTTTTCCCTAAGTTCCATGCAGCATTAAAGATAGAATTACCTGTGGAAGCTACAGAAATAGAATTAATAAAACCGGATACAAAACCTTGTCCTGCATCTTCAGTTTTAACAGATTTAAGTCCTTCTTTCCCACGGTTTGCAAGACCTGCTGCACTATTAAAAACAGTGCTATATTTAGATAAGATTCCGTTACTAAGTTCTTCACCGGCTTTTTTACCTCCACCACCATCAGAGGTTTTGGAGAGAACATTTTTGACTTCATCTGTTATTTCTTTAGCAGTCCGCATGTTTTTACTGGTGGTACTGTCAAGACCCTCATTATGTGCATTCCCTTTGTTTTCACCGGCTTTTTTAGCCTTATCATCGCCTTTTGACATTTCATTAAGGGATTCGTCCACCATTTGTTTTGCTGTTTTTACTGCCTGTTCTTTGGTCATTCCAGTCGATTTCAAAAAGGCTGCAAGATCTTTTTCATATTCAGATTTAGTCTTTTTAGAGAAATTCGTACTGCTCTTTAAAACCTCTTCCGTGTGAGCCTTCCACCGTTCGAAATATTCACTGGTAGTTTCTTCTACAGAATAAACATATCCTGTTGCAGTACTCATATATTTCTTTTGCTTTTCAAATTCTTTTCCGGTTGCAATATCTATTAATTTGCCACGAGTATCTAAATGAGATGCAAGAGTTGATAAAGTCTTGTCACGTTCCTGTGCAGCTAGAGCCAACATTTGGTTAGTTCGAGATTCCACACCTGTCATCAAATTATTATATTGCTCTTGACTTATCCGACCTTGTGCTAGTGCTTGTTCAAATGTTTTTTGCTTATCTCCATAGTATTTATTTGCAGCATCTATTGATTTTTTATAAGAATCATTAATAGATTTTGTATACTTTTCTGCTTCATCTGCAAGAACCTTTCCTTGCTTGTCACTTATAGATTTTTGGATAGCTCGAAGTTCATCTTGAGTTCTAGCAAACTCCTTAGCTCCACCCTCCATGATTTTTAAGGCTTCTGAATACTTTGTAGCAAATTCCGCTGGCATTTTAGAAATGTCATTATTATATTTTTCATGTGCTTCTTTTACAGTATCTAAAGCTTTTTTATAGTCAGCAATGTCTTTATCAAAGCTTTCTAGCACTGTATTTGTCATTTCTTTAGCTTTATCTTTTCCAGCCTTGCCAGCTATATCATAAACCTCATTAATGGCATTTGTTAGTTTTTGTTTCTGTGTTTCTAAAGCAGTTATTACTTGATCTGCCATTTTAGAAAATGCATTAACTACTTCTTGAGAGGTTGCTTTTGCTTTTTCGCCAGACATATTTTGTAATTCTAGCATTTTAAGCTTAGCGCCTTCGTATAAATCGGTATATCCTTTGACACCTTTCATCGTGCCTGTAGATAAACCATCCCCATACCGTATAGCTGCTATTTCAGCCTCTTCTTGCTTCTTCTTTAAATTCTCCGTATGCTCATGTGCTGCGAAAAGAGCAAGCCCTAAAGCGCCAACACCTGCAGTTATTCCAGTAATCGCTAAACCGACCGGTCCTGCAAATGTCATCAATGCTCCAATACCCATTGTTAATGTTCCCACAACACCAACAACCCCAAGCATTGCAGTACCAAGAGCAGTTGTCTTTACTATTGTTTCTTGAGTGCCTTTATCAAGATTTTGGAACCATCGAATAATATCTGTAGCTTTTTGTACCACACCTTCAAATGCAGACATTAAATGCTGAGATAAAGTAATTTGTAAGCCTTCAAATGCAGATTGTAGTTCAACTACCTTTCCATAAGCATTATCTGTCATAGTCTCAGCCATTCTCTTAGCTGCCCCGTCTGCATTCTCTAATGCTTTAGTATTGTTCTCAAGTGTTTCTGAGCCAGCATCAAGTAGTACTGCCCAATGTTTATATGCCTGGGCACCAAAAAGAATTGATAGAGTAGAAGAAGTCTGTTCTTTGGTCATGCCTTTAGTGCCTTTTTCAATTTCTTCAATTACTTTAGGCAATGGTTTCATGTTGCCTTCCGCATCGAAAAATGACATTCCTAATCTCTTCATTTCTTCTTTCATCTGTTTTGTTGGTTTTGCTAATCTTGATAGTGATGTAGCAAAGGCTTGACCTGCCATTGAACCTTTGATACCTGCGTTAGCAAGTGACATGGTTGCAGCTGCTGATTCTTCCATTGTCCAACCAAGTGCGTGAGCGACAGGTGCAAGATAGGTCATAGCCTCGCCCATTTGCTCAACATTTGTATTAGCGTTAGCTTGTGCATAAGCAAAAATATCTGCTGCATGTGTTGCTTTGTTAGCACTAAGTCCAAAAGCTTGCATTGTATCCGAAGTGATATCAGCAGCTCTACCAAGGTCTAGTGATCCAGCAGCTGCAAGGTCTAGCATCCCTGGCATTGCTGATATAATGTCATTTGTTTTCCATCCTGCAAGAGCTAGATATTTCATACCCTCGGCAGCTTGACTTGCACTAAATATGGTCGCAGCTCCTAGATCCTTAGCTTGTTGTTCTAGCAACTTAAATTCACTAGTGGTAGCACCGGATATTGCTTTTACTTCTGACATACCACGTTCAAAATCCATGGCCACACCGACGGCCTTTTTCATTTCTAATGCTATGGCAGAAAATCCAATACTAGCTGTAATACCAACAGAGGCACCGATATTTCGCATTTTCATGCCAACGGCATCTAAATTAGATGAAAACTTACTAAAACTAGAATTTTGGTTTTTTAATTCCTTTTGAAGTGTACCTAACTTTGTATTTGTTTGAGTTAACTCATTTTGAAAGTTATTCAGTTTGGTATTTGCCTTAGTAATCTCTAATTCTAGATTTTTAGTTTCTTGTGCATCTTTTCCTTTGGATTGGGAAATACGACGATATTCCTCTTCTAGTCTTGATATTGCTTGTTTTTGAACGTCAATTTTTTTGGTTAATGCATCTGCATGCAACTGGGTTTTATTGAGAGCATTATCGAAATTCTTGGAGGAAGATGCAGCCAAAGAAAAATCCGCATCGATCTGCTTCATACGAAGAGATAATGCGGACATATCTGTTTGGAATTTTTTAATGTTTTGATTTTCTCCGAACTGATTCATTTTTTTATTAGTTGCAGTCAGTTCGTTTTGCATTTTATTGAGTTCTGCTGTAGCATAATTCAGTCGTTTTGCTAGATTTTCGGTTTCTTTTGCATCCTTGCCCTTTTGAGCAGCAGAATCGAGATAGGCATCCTTTAATGTCTGAACCCTTTTTCTTTGAAGCTCTATTTGTTGGGTAAGGAGCTGAATCTTCGCTTCCGATTGTTTTAATTCATTACCCCAAACATTTATGCTTGTTCGATTTGCTTCAAATTCCGACTTTACTAGTTTCATTTGACGAGCAACAGCACTCATCTCACTATTAAACTCTTTTGAATTTGAATACAAACGAACCTTAACATCTGTTCCCTTCGCCAATTACTACCACCTCCAATCAGCCAAGGATTTGATCAATATAAACGACATCTTCTTTTTTCTTTTCCTGTTTTCTACGGGCCAATAACTGCAAGTGATAAACAATATCCATTTCATCTATTTGGTTTTGAGTGAAACCGATATCAATTAAAGAATTATATAAATCCTGAACAGCTTCACTCAAGGTTAGTTTTTTGAGGTGTCCTTCGATTCTCCATCCGCTAATAACCCACTTGCAATTGCAATATTTCCAATCACGAAATGAACGGTAGCATAAACGGTGTTAACAATTTTTCTAGCATCGATACCATTTTCAAAATCATCAGCATCAAATTTATTACCAAACACATCACAGACAAATTGGAAATTTTTATCATAATCAAATTTATCTGAATCAAATGATTGAATTTCTTGTTCAATCTCAGCAGCCAAACGAAATAACTTCCCAGGTATAAAGCTTGGAGCAGTAAACTTTTTATTTTTCCCATCAATTTTTAAAGAAATAGAAAATGAATCCATTTTATTTTCCTCCAATCAAAAATAAAAAAGAGCAAGGATATCCCTGCTCTTTTAAGTGGTTATATTTTGTTTGAATTCCCCATTAAGACTACGACCAAGATAAGGTGACGCTGTTATCCGTTTCATTCGAAGCCGTTAATCCTTGGGGTGTATTAGGGTGTAGAATTTAATTGAGATTTGTCATAAATTACTTCCTTAAACCAGTCCATTCCTTTAAGTTGCTCTGTTTCAGCCTGAGCTTTCCAATTCCCATTATGTTGAAGTGGCATAAATTTCAGTTTAATTTTTGAAGTTTGTGGATCAGCTTTCCCCTCATCTGTTTTGTGTTCAATAGGCAATAATTCGGGTTTACCTTTTAATAACCAGTAATATCTATATCCACCAGATGAAACTTTCGCACGAAAACCAAGTGCAAGGTTTATCGGTTGATCATCTTTATTGGAGAATTGAACACCATTTACCTCATTCATGTTATAAATCTTTTTTTGCATGGTAAGTGGTAAATCTGCAACCTCTAAATCGACATCTATATCACCTAAGCTATTAATTACATCATAAGCTGAATTATCTGCCCAAAACGTAGTACTTTCCGTTTTTGGATCAACTTTAACATTAACAGCTCCTTCTAACTTTGTAGGTGTTTCGAACAATGCTGCATCAGTAGTATCACCAGTTAATTCCGCGATATGAAACATGTCTAAACCATGTACTAAACCCATTCTATGAACCTCCTAAATATGTTTTTAAATATCTCATAGGTTTGTGATAAACCTTTATTTCTTCTTCATATAAATCATTAGAGTCATAACGTGAAAAGCCGATAGACTTCATTGTCTTATCGACTTCTTTGGCTATAGGGGTTTCTGATGAAATAGTTTCAGCTGTATTAAAAATGCTAATTTGAAAACGAACTTCTGCAGATATAGCTTCATTATCTGCATAATCATCATCCCCATTTTTTAGTTCCGAATAAACTATTCTTGGATATTCTGGACCATCTTTTGGTGGTTTAGCATTTCTATTGTGGAATCCACCAGGACAAAGAGAAATCAACAAAGTATTTTTTTTAAATGCTTGAAAAATCTCTGTTTTTGCATCAAAAGGACCTGTCATTTCTTGATCGCCCCTATATAAATGCTGGCCATTGCTTCAGTTGCTTCCTCTGCACCTTCATCCGCCCCCTTTTCTATAAATGGATAGGGTGGCATTTTAGATGTACCGTACTCTAAAAACTTAGCTCGCCAAGCTACTTTTTTATTTGGGCCAACCTCAACAAATTTACCATCATCATTTTCTTTTGGACGAGAAACGGTAAGGTTATCCTGAATATGCGCTTGATTCTTATTACTTCGATTAACATTCGCTTTTTGATGTTGAGCAATGATTTCTCCCCCTGCTTTTAAGGCCTGATTATCAACCTTTTCAACATCACGACCCATTTCTTGAAATTTAGCTGTTAATTCATCTAAACCATCGAAATCAAAACTACTAGGCATGAATCCCCACCTCTTCACATATGATCTCATAAAATTCTCTGGAGTCTTTAGCATAATCGAAGTCTTTTACATCAAAGGTACGTCCTTCTTTTTTATGAACAATCCGCATATTATGCTTTACATTTTTATTTACTCGGATAATTATCTTTTTTGGAGAACGAACTTCCATAGAACCTGCAACCATGACATCAACATTTCGCATCGAACCGGTTCCCTTAATTGCTCCCCAAACAGTAAAGGCATCTTCATACCCTTCAACCCAATCCCCTTCATCATCTTGATAGCGAGTTGGGATTTGAAAAGTTAGGCGCTTATTTAGATCCGCTAGATTTATTCTTTTCAACTAAAGCACCTGCCTTTAAATCCAGTATGAGGGTTTGCAAACTATCATTAATCCCTTTTTCAACAGCTTCATTTTCATAGCGTTTCATAACTAACAACATGATTGCTAGTTCATAAGTTTTAGAGCCTTTTACTTCAGGAATCCCTTTCCCCTTTAAAGTTTCCTTTGCTTCATCAATATAAAAAGTGAGAAGGTCATCCTCCTCCTCATCAATCCGCAATTGTTTTTTGATTAAAGCTAAATTCATTTTATTCGCCCTCAGGTGGTGGTGTAGGATCAGTAACAGTAACCGCGCAAGTGGCCTTTTTAGTATTATCCGTTTTGCTAGTAACTGTTATTGTTGCACTACCTGACTTAACTGCTACAACTTTCCCATTTATATCTACCGTAGCAATTGAAGGATCACTTGATGTCCATGTAACTGCTGGATCGGCAGTAGAAGGAGAAACGGTAACTGTTAAAGTGTTGTTTGCTCCCGTCTCTAATGCTAGTGTTGTTTTATTTAATGTAACATTTGAAACCGCACTATATTTAGTGCGAACCAATAAAGGTTCACTTAAAGCTGATTCTCCAACTTCATTTTCTGCTGATATCTGGTAACTATATTCCTTATTTGCAGTTAAACCCGTATCAGTAAAAGACTTTTCTGTAAGACCGCTGGCTACTTTCTTGCCATCACGGTACAAATTATAAGTTTCCATGATTTTTTCTCCTTTCCTATCCCCACGCCTTATTCCCAAGCCAAAGTAACAGTCGTTACCGTTTGGCTTGGACTATTAAGGTTTTGGGGTGTGTTAGGGAGTAGTTTGCACTTCAGCAATTCGGAATGCAGAGTTTAAGGAACGTTTTTGGTCATACCATGCTGTTAAAACAAATAGGTAATCCCCTGTATCTACATTCTTGTCAGAATCATATACCAAACCATCATAGTTGATTCTGAAATAGTTGAAGTCTCCAACGATTGGTTTTACTGCACCATCAGCAAACTCAACCGGCTTGCCTAATACTTTTTCAGGTGGAGCATCGTAGAAATTTGTAGTCCCATTAGATAAATACTCGATAATTTCCATATAGTCACTATAAGTCATCAAGATTTTTGCATTATCTCTGAAGTCCTCTGGTAAATCAGCAATTGCTTCCTTAATTGCTTTATGGAGATTTTCACCCTTTACTCGTTTAATATCTGAACCATTATAAAAGGACATATGTTCAAGACCTGGTTTAGGGGTAGTAGTCAATGCATCTTTCTTTTCTTTAGCAGCAAGACCAGAACGTAAGGCATTATCAACGAAACTTACTAATTCTAAATCTGTTCCATGAATCACTGTATCAGGAATTTTAACCTTTACTTTAAATTTGTTACGTCCAAATGAAACAGTATCTCCAGTCAGCTTAATTTCTTTTGCTACTTCACCATCATTTACAAAATCGTCATCATCGAGAGTGTAAGCTATCTTAGGTATTTCTAGTCCTTTGATGCTCGTTACACTTGCAAGTTCACGTAACTGGTTCTTAGCAAATGGTTCATGAACAATATCTTTTGTCATTGTTTTTGGAAGAAGCTTGTCCCCTCCAGTTTCATTACCAGCAGGAATAGCAATTAATTGTTTGACTTCATCACTAATTGGACGACCCTGAACTGAAGCACGAATAAACTCTGCTTTCGCTTTTACCATTTTGGCTTCCTGATCAAGTCCATCAAATCCTGCTCTTTGTTGCTGAATTTGTTGTTCATTAAATTTTGCTCTTTGTTCGGCTTCTAATTGATCGTGTTGCTCCTTGATAACATCAAAACGTGCCTTTAAATCTCCTTTTGATTTTTGAAGATCTTGAATTTTTTCCATGGTCGCAGAAGGGTCAATTGCTTTTTGAGCAAGTTCACCTTCAACTTTTTGTAATTGTTGGCCAATAGTAGCCATTGCTTGTTTTAATTCGAATAAAGTTTTCATTATATCAATCCTTCCAAAATAGTATTTAAATAAGCAGAATTAGATTTTGCTTCTTCCGCAATTCTTTGCCGTTCGGCCATCTCTTCTGCTGAAACAGATGAATTTTGACCAGGAATTAATTGCTTTGGTACATTTCGATATTGCTTTGCCCACTTTTCATCAAACGCATAAGCTACTGCTTGATTTGCCTCAATAACCTCATCGCAAAGACCTAACTCTAAACATTGCTCTGCGGTTAACCATGTATCTTCCTCAAGCATTTCATATAACTTTTCTTCAGACATTTTATCACCAGCACGATCTAGATAATGTTGGCACATTGCTTTGCTAATACGTTCCACATCATCCGCTTCCTTACGTAGTTGTTTTGCATTCCCATATGCTCCTGTCATCGCGTGATGAATCATCATTAATGCATTTGCTGGCATAATAATACGTTTTGAAATCATTGGTAAGACAGATGCACAGGATGCAGCTACTCCATCGATGTGTGAAATGATATCTGCTGGATGTCGTTGTAACATTGCTATAATTGCCATCGCTTCAAATACACTACCTCCAGGACTATTAATATATAAATTAATAGTTTCGATTCCATCGCCAAGTGAATCTAGTTCATTTTTAAAAGTAATAGACGATACCTCACCATACTCTTCCCAAGCATACTTAGTAATCTCACCATAAATAAAAATATCTGCTGTTTTGTTATCAGCAGATGCTTTCATTTGAAAAAACTTATTCTTTTTCTGTTTTCCCACTATCCTTCACCCCCTTTCGTTGGGTTGGATCCATTTCCATCGGATATAGATCACCAGATACCCATAATTGAGCAGCCGCTCCGCCTTTAGGAGGCAAATCTTCTAATCTCCTGACTTCATCTGGTTCCATGCCACCACCTCGCAGCATAACTTGATAAAATTGCGTTCTTGCAGCAGTATCACCCCTAAGCAAACCACCAAGATTAAACTTGAAGTAACAACCCTCTTTACGATCATAGTCCGTCAACAGCTTTCGATTCATTTCAGCTTCATATTGTCTAACAATAGGTAACACAGTCATATTGACGAACTGAATCATCAACTGTTCATTACTACCATAACTCTGCCCTTCTGTATCATTAAGGAATAAAACTGGGACATTAAAAACGTTGGCTACCCTTGAACGTGTAATTCGTTCGGATGCCAACGTATCGGAAGCAAAATATTCTTTTTTCATTTTATCAATTTGTACGCCAGGTTCTTGGAATAGAATCCCACCATTATCTTGATAAAACCTTCTAAAATCATTGATTATTTCTTGTCTTTTATCCTCATCAACATTCGAACCATAGGTAAGAATAAAGCTATCTTTTTTTTGCATTTCTGAAAGAGAAAACTCTTGAACAGCTTTATCATATTCAAGTGTGTTTTTCAATACATCCAATGGACTTATTCCTGCCCACCTACTAGTACCGGTTATATGCTTAACATGAAACATATTCATATTATGAAAATAGTAAGTACCACCCACACCTTGAACCTGATACCATAAGTTATTGTCATCTGTATTTATAAAAGGAGTAACATGGGAAGAATCAAGTGGGACTAGTGCTTCAACTTGCATTCGAATATCCCTCATAATAACTGCATACCCGTTACCAGTTTCGTTTCTAGACACTTCGATTTTATTGATCCAATCAAAACCTGACATGTTAGGATTAGGAGTATTAATCACTACATCAGCTGCTTGATTCATTACAATGTCATAGTTTTGATAAAGCTTTAGGGGTAAAGATGATAATGTATTTGCCAAACGACTTATAACACTGAAAATCGTTTCATTTGTTGCTAATTTCGAGTTATCAATCCCCCAAAACTTACGACCAAACCAGGAAGAAAAATTATACAAGGAACCTTTCCAACCAGCAACCGCGCCTTTGACAGCCCCTTTAAATTTGTTTGTCCATTTCAAAATCTCACCACCTTTCAATATTTAAAGTTCTTTTACTCCTTTGGTTATAATGTTCTATTCTTTAGCACACTTATTCCAATTGAAAGATTTTGGAATAATTCTACTTGCTTTCTTTTCCTCTTCATACATCACAACCCATATATTGCCTTTTTTCTCTAATTCTTTTATCACATTATTTCCATCGATTCTTTTATATAGAAAGTAACCCTTTGTACCTTCAATCCCATTCTTTAGAAACAATCGCCTAGAACCATTACTTGCACCCACAAATAATTGCTGAAGCGAAATCTTATCATACTGATTTTTAATATGTTCCCCCAGTTTTAAATCCAAGTCCAAGTCATCGAAAGTATATTCTCTGTACCCAGATAAATCTAATTCAAAACTCTCAACTATGTCTCTTAATACCTTCTCATTAAATTCTTTCATTATTATCTCAAACTCTTCTATACAAACTTTTTTAGGTGGCTTTATTTCACTTTTTGAAACGGCATTTACAGTTTCAACATTAGTTCCAAGTAGTACAATTAGATATAAAATTAATAAGTTAGAACCCAATTTTACCAAGGACATCACTCCAGATAATTTTTCTTATATATTGTCCGGATCAGTTTTAACTATTCTTATCTAAAGATTAGTTGTTCTACATGTCATTTTACTAGGTCCTTTACAGATACAACCTTTATTTTGCCTTCTCCTTTAGGTTTTACAAACATCTTCATAACTTCCACATGACTGTTTATAAAGGCTGCAAAACCATCGATTTTTCTAAACTTACTTTGCTTTTGAGGAAGTTTATTTTTATTGGCATCTTCCCTCATTTTTACGTTATTGACGTACCATCTAAATAAACGGTCAACAAGTGGTTTTTCCATTTCTGAATTTATATAACTAAATATGACATTGCCATCCAAGAATCTCTCCTTAGCATCATCCACAGCTGGACCAAGTGTTAAAAATCCTTGTCTTACTATCTCAGTTGCAAAACCATAGGAGTTTAAAGATTCAACAAGGCCATAAGCTTTTGCAGGGTCATACATTATTTTTTGAAGGGAATAAATTTTTGCTTTCCCAACAAACCAATCGTAAATATACTCTTTTTTCACGTAATCACCTGGAATAATCGTCAATAATCCTTGCTGTTCATATTCCCTATATGGAATTTTTTCATTGTTTTCTTTAACTTTCTTTTCAGGTATCCAAGAATGAGATAAGACAAAAACTTCTTCGGTATCAATGATAGGAAACTCTAAGCATGCACTTGTAAAATCCTCTGAATCTGAAAGATCGAACGCACCAATACATACCTTGCCTTTTAAATCATCCAAATTAATTACTTTGTTATTCTTTTTGATTGTTTTAAAATCCAAAAATGATTGATGACTATTATTTACAAACATATTGAATTGCTTAGTGATGAAATCACTGCGTTCTTGTGGAGTGCGCTTGTCTTTTTTCCAATCGTCTATGAGTGTGACTAAATTTAGGGATACACCCATATTTGGATTTGCTTTGATCCACATTTCAGGCTGATCAAATTCTTTTTCATTATCCAATTCAGCCATAAAATAAAAAGTGCGATCATCAGGAACCGCACCTTCAAGGACTTCATCTGCTTGAGAGTAATAATCTACTAAAGGTCCATCTAATTGATACCCAGCAGTTGTAATATATAAAATTAATGGCTGCTTACGAGATCCACGGGACTTTTTAATAACATTTATTAGACGATAATCTTTAAACTCATGGATTTCATCAAAAATCCCAAGATGAGTATTAAGACCATCCAATTTTTCAGAATCGGAAGCCCTTGGCTCAATTCGAGATTTCGTTTTATCATAAAAAATCCCTTTTTGATTGGTTCTGAATCGCTTTCGTAGTTTAGGTGAACTTTCCACCATAGCTTTTGACTCATCAAATAATTCTCCAGCCTGTTGCTTAGAATTGGCTAAAACATAAACCCTTGCCCCTTTTTCATGGTCCTTACTTACAGCGAAGTTGGCTAATCCGGAAATAAGAGTCGTTTTTCCGTTTTTACGACCAAGAAAAATAAGGCCCTCACGAAAACGCCTTATACCTGTATCTCTATGAACCCATCCATATAGTGAGCCTATGACAAAATGCTGCCATGGTTGAAAAACTAAATTATCATAATCACCTTTTGATGGTTTGCAATATTTTTCAATAAACCGAATAGGTCTATGCGCTAATTCTTCATCAAAAACATAAGGAAATTCGTCAGTTCCTGCACGTTTTAAATCATTTAAATGACGTTTACACGCTAATTTTATCTTTTTTCCAGCTACAATATTTCCTTCTACTACTTGTTGAGCATACCAAGTTGTTAAAAGCCTGGTAGAAAAATATTCTAAAATAAACCCTTTTTTTACTTGTTCATTTCGCCAGTTTTGATACCAATTTTCTAGTTCAATAGGGTTTGCAGTCATTAAAGACCACGAATCTTTTTTCCGCGTTATTACAGACATTTTTTAACCCACTTTAAAAATCGTCAAAGTCGTCATCGTCATCAACACTCTGACCATTCGCTATTTTTTTTCGTTGAGCAGGTGTCAAACCTAGCGATTTCAACAAGTTATTAAGAGTTTGAACAGTTTTAGTCAATTCAATAGAAAGGGGGTTTTTTACTTTATTTTTTGCACCAGCTTTATTTGTGTACTCATACATCAATTCACCTTTCATGATTTCTTTTTGTAAACGTCTATAAAATCGATGTGTTTCCACGTACAATTTTATTAATTCTTCATCCGATTCACGATAGGATTCTCCTAAATAATCCCTCAACATTTTTGCAGATGGTACAGCCATTTTTAAACAACCCCCTTTCTATTGAAATTTCAAAGTTTGTATTTTACCCCCCTTTCATAAAAAAATCATTTGCGTAGCAAGGGAGGAAGTCCTGCCGGTCTGCAGCGAATCGCTTTTTCAGAAAAATAGGGAGGGGGGCTACCTCAAAACACTTCATCATTTGCGATTGTGCTAATCACTTTAACCTTAACCTTCTTCTCAACCTTCTTTTTCCCATAACCTTTCTCTGGATGCTCTTTGTTATGACAGGAAGGACAAATAGTTTCCAAGTTTTCGAGATCCAAAGCAAGATCTGGGAATTCTTCTAGAGATTTAATATGGTGAACTGTGTTTGCCGGTGTAATTATGCCTTTCCTAAAACACTTTTGACAAAGGTATTTATCACGAATAAGAGTTAACTTTCTACGCACTTTCCAAGGGGTTCCGTTATAAAATCGTTTAGCTTCTTTATTCCGTTTATATTTGTCATAAAATTGATGTTGTTTCATATGATGGGTTCAAACGAAATAGTTTTGATGGGTATTGGTTTCTCTCCACACTCTTTTTCCGCGTGTTTGATAAAAATTCTAGGCGGTTTTGGAACACTGGTATCTGTTTCCCATTTAAACTTAAGGTCAATCATTCGCTTTATCTCTTCGCCTTCAAATAAAACTCGAGGAACACTATCATATGAATCTAATTCTATTACTAATAATTTTGTAAAATCTTTTTCATTAGAAAGGTCAACTTCTTGTACCAGACATTTCCTTTCTTTATACCCATCATATAAATCCAAGACTGTTTCAACTTGATCAGGTGTTAAATCAAAGCAATGTTCTTTATTAAATTCGATTATTTTCCCTCTTACGTATATCGCTCTTTCTGTAACCTTTATAGGTTTGCGTTTAAATGGTTTTGATAAGACAGGACCATTACATCTTGGACATCTTATTCCATCCAAATGTTCATTACCTTTTGCTATTGTTATTGTTCGGCATTCTTTATCGATACATTCAAGTTGGAATTTCGGTTTCATTTAATATAAACTCCCTTCTTAAATAAAAAAGCTACCTGTTAAGTACTTATCTGTTCTTTCAATTCATCCATTCTTTTTGAAGCATTCAATTTTAGATTTATAATTTCTTGCTCCAACTTTTGAATTTGCCTTTGCATTCTTCTCACTTCTTGATCAGTTATATAAGCTGTATATCTAGTCTTACAATGCGGACAAACAAAATATGTTTCTTTAATTCCTTGACCGTGTTTCTTTTCCTTTGGTTGTACAGGGAAATTCTTTTTACACTGATCGCAGTTTACTAAATTCATTTCCTTCTCACCCTTCCACCTACTCTTTTAAACCTGTCACGATTTGTTCCCATAATGTCATGCCAATTAACTTTCTCTTGTTTCAGTTTAGACTTTTCTTTTTTATTTCTAGCTGCTCGTCTTAGTTGGTTGAACTTACGAATAGAATATTTATTTATATGATCAGCAAGTTTCATGAATTCACCTTCTTTTATGCAAAATAAAAAGCATCCACTAATCCGTGAATGCTAAACGCCGTGTTTCTCCATATCTATTTGTTTTACAAAGTAATCAAGATTTTTTCTAAAATAATTATGATTAATAAACAATGTAATGGTTAATATACAGATAACAATTAATAAAAAAATAGTTTTAATTGAATAAGAATAAAAAATTAATAATAACCCTACTGTAATCAATGATAATACACCACTTGTAGTTAATGCTCTTAGAGCATGCACTTGCCCTAGACGGTGTCTATATATTCTTTGAATTTCTTGTCCATATTTACTTTTCATTATAATTTGATCAAGTTTATATTCTCCTTTAAAGTATTTTTTCCAATTTGTTATTATAAGAAATCCAAATAACATACTAATTTGATGAATCATATGGCCAATAATAATTCCAGTTACACCTAATAATGCAGTTATTCCAATTATAGAAACATCTAAACTTTTTAAATACTGAACTAAGCGTTCTTTATCATCTAGTAAAAAATATATAAAGATTACAAGAGTATAAAACCAACCTGGGATTCCCCACCTTACTAAATGTTTAGCTTCAAAATTCAATATCTCCCCCTCCTCTATTAAAACTATTTTATCTAATAATTTCATTTGCTAGTATATATTTATATATTTCTTTAATTATTTCTTTCTTATACCTCTAATTAGCGGTAGGCACTGTACTCTAATTAGCGGTAGGTGATACCTCTAATTAGCGGTAAGTCAGACTATCCTCTAATTAGCGGTAGGTCATCTGTTCGGTTGCCAAAATCAATGGATTTGGGTGGAAAAGTTGCAAAGAGGAAAGAAAAAACACCCACTTAAAGTGAGTGTTAATTACCATCCTACTCCACCCGGATCTTTGGCTAATGCTATGTAGCCACCACCGCCTGGGTCTTTATATTTTGGATTGTATCCTGTACCACGTGGATCTAACATAATAATCCCTCCTTTCGTTTACTTACGTTATTCGACAATATAATATAAATTCCTTCTTCAACATAAAATGCGGGTAAGGATTTGCACCCTACATACCTGTGGTTATCAACTATAATTGACTCGGCACCTCTTTTGCGTCTACCTATTCCGCCACCGCATAAAATAAAAAGACACTCATGGTGGATGTCTTAAAGATCAATTTCTATTCAGTTTTGATTACATTCATAAGCAAAGCCCTAATGAACCTAACTAATCTTCCCTTTCACCTGCCGCCTTTAGATCAAGATTATAATCATCAATTGCGTCTACAATTTCCCTTTTCATTTTTAAGGCGTAGTCTTCATATTCAGTACCTTTAATTGATTCAAGAAATTGCTCAATAGGTTTTAGAATTTGTTCTTTATCCATTTAATTCACCTTCTTTTATGCAAAATAAAAAGCATCCTTTATGTGGATGCATTTCTAGTCTAAAATCAGTTTATCAATTATTATCTTCAAAAAAACTTAGTACTGATAAATAACTTTCCTCGTCTTTATGGGCTTCTATCTTTTCATCCATAGCTTCACAAAATTCTCGTTGCATATGAGATATTTTAAACTCATACAACTCATTTGTTGCCGCGAATACACCGATCATTTTTAAAGCCATGTAAAAACCTGAAATCATATTCTTATAAGATAAATGGAGATCTTCTAGCAAATTAGCATCTATTGTAATCTTTTCAGTAATTGCGTTTGTAATATCCTTCACAACTATAGCTTTATCATTTTTATAGCTTAGGTACAAATATAATAAGATTAAAGTAAAAAATGGTGTTGTTTTGCTGGAAGCTATTTTGATTTTATCCATCCATTGTTCTTTAGATAATACTACTTCGATATCATTACTATTGTCATTACCAATTTTTCTGCTTATTAGTTCCTCAAAACCTGAGAACCTACTATCTACTTTTTCATCTAAAGTATGATTAATAGATTCTATTTTTTTTTCTAGATTTTCAAATAAAACATTTATACTGTTATCCTCTAATTTAGCTGAGACTTCGACTATTTTCTCTGCAGATTCTTCAAGTTTCTTTGTTGAAAACATAGTTGTAAAACCTTGATAATACGAATAAACGATTGCTAACACTGCTAATATTATTGATACAACAGTACTTGCAAAGGCCCAATTATCAAGCAATGGTTGATTATTTTTCCCATAATCAGATGACAAAAGCCATATAACAAAAGTGAAAGCGAACCAATAACCTAAGTCTTTTTTTGTTACCCATTTAAACATATATATCTCCTTCCAACCACAATTAAGAGTAAAAGGAACTATAAGAACAAATACTATTTTTCGTCGAATTATGACAAATTAATTCCATTTCCTATTAGCCTTTGTTATATTTTTCTTTTGAATATCTTTAACTAAAGAATGAAGTTCATCAATAGTAGGCTTACTTTGTATGATTTCAGTAATATCATTAGAAATATATTTTCTTCCACTTTCATGCCTATATCCTTCTTCATTTAGCTTATTTGCAACTTTAGCAACACTACCTATTATTGCATAATTTTTAATAACCAATTTTTCAAACGTGTCAGCTTCATAAGTTTCTACTAATTCTATAAATTCTTTAAGTTTTATAATATATTCTTCAGCCTTTGTAATTTCTAATTTTGCATTTTCTAAATTTAAGAATGCTTTCAATTACATCTCCTCCTTTTTACCTACATATTTCGATAAAAATCAGGAAAATCCTTCAAATAAATATTAAAGCCATTTCTTACTTCGGTGAATGGCAAACCGTCCCGATCCATTCCTTAGTGACTGGGATCGCCACTCAAAGGAGGTGAAGCAAGTTACGGTGTGTTGCCACTATAACTCAGACCGTAACCAGGAATGGAGTAAAAGAAAAAGCAACCATTATTGGCTGCTTTTCGACTTCGCTTTAAAAGATAAGACTCCAAGAATATAATTTGCTATTGCAATTAAATAATTTTCTCCTAAAAAAACATCAGCAAATTTATTATAACTTAAGCTTTTATCAACATGGGTACCACCATTTTTATTAGCGTAACTTTTTATTATATCCTTGATAGTATGATCCACTACTTCATATATTTTGAAAGTATTTTCTTCGTTTTCTAGAAACGAAGAAACATCAGTTAATTTCATTTTTGTTGAACAAGTACATTTGTGTCGTATTACTACCTTATCGGAAACTATTAAGCTCATATCGTTATGAGATCCTTCTACAATAATCTCATTCGAACAATCAATACAGTTAAACTTCTTTGGTAATAAAACAGGGTGTCCTATAGTCATAACTACCTGATTAACCCAATCATTTAACTCCAAATGTTCCCCATCATGGTTGAATAGCTGTGTTAAATCCAACATTGTTGTATTTTTTTCTTTAACTATTGTTTTATCAGTAACTGGTGCTAAAACTGGTACTTTACCACCTTTTAGGATTAATGAGTCTTCACCCTCACACAAAAGAATTCTTAGTTGAGTAGCAATTACCTTATTAAATGATTTTTTCTTTTTCTCCTCAACCAAATAAATACTTTCTCCTAAAATTTCAGCAATATCATTAATGATTCTTCGATAACCTTCTGATTTTAATTTAAAGCTAAGTTGTTCTATTTTCATTTAATCACTCCCAAGAAGAGTAATTCTTCAATGAAAGTCAATTTCCCTCTTATTATCAAAAAATATATATCAAAAAGACGGCACTCCCAACCTGAGCGTTGTCTTTGATAAAATTATCTATGATATAAATTTAACAGGTAAATTTCAAAATAACACGATTATTTTTCAAAATTATTTTTTCTTTTTTTCTAATTATTTTCTTACAAAAATCCTAATATTATCGAAATAATTGACACAACTAATGCTAAAAATGCAATCGAATTTGAATTTTTGGCCAATCTAACACTAGGCTCTTCCTTTTGCAATTTATTTTTTACTCTTACATCTTCAACTTTATCAATAATTAAAGCTCTTATTTTATTAAAAGAGTTATTGATTTTTGCTTCACTCGTCATATTTATTGATTCTAAATCCCCCAGAATTTTTGAAATCTCATTTTTATATTCTATTTCGACCATCTGCATAAAAAAAGAAGTATAAGAATCAATAAATTTATTTTCAATATTATTTAATTGATCTGTACTTAATGTTATACGCATGTATTCTTGGAATTCATCGATTAATTGTAACTTTTCTTTACAAGAATTAATCGTATTATTAGTGATTGTATCTAAAAGATTAACAATAAACATTCCAGATTGCATCATACCTCTACTACTTGCTTCTTCTGTGACTCTCCTCATTTCAAAAAAAATTTCTGTACTTAATTCATTTAAGCTATTATTAATTTTTCTTGAAAAATATTTATCTATCTCCTTCTCTGAATCTTTTTCCATCTTTCCTCCCCCTTTTCAACGATTAATAATTAATTATAGCACTTTGGGACATTTTAGGATAAATGGGAAATGCACCTATAAATAAGTGCATTTACTAATTTTTTATTTATTTTTCTTCTTTCAAAACTGCAATATTTAGATTCAAAGCTAATTTATAAAAGGCCTTCCAACGAATTTTTGAATATGTTCTTTCGGATACGGGCGGCTGAAACTTAAAACAATATATATTTATATCAGTTAAATATTCAGCATCCTCACTCATGTATCTTTCTTCAATCAAAAAACGTTCCATTTTAGGTAATCTTCTAACAGCTCTCTCCATACGTTCACAAAAGTTTTTACGATATTGTTGTTCATCAACATTATGAATAGCAATTGAACCTGTCTGATCACCAGTAAGATTACCTCTTCCCCCACCGATATCATCCATATGAGAAGTAGTTGCAGCTTCTCTTTCATCAAAGGTTAAGTATTTAAACAATCTATATTTTTCAAGGGCAGATTCGACTGCCCTCTGTGTTTCTTTTCTATCTAATTCTGGTAATTCAAATGCCATAAGGTGTTTTCACCCCTTGTATTCGATTGGTTCTCTATTTTATCTATTAATCGAATAAATTATCGTCATCATCCAATTGATCATCATCTGTAACTTCTAAGGAATCTTTTTCATTTTCTTCATCCACATTATCACCATTGTTATTTTCTTCTGGAACATCATCTATTGACATTTGACCATCTGGAACACTAACATTACCTGATTTATCTACATTGTATTTCATTCCTTCATGAGTATTTTCCTCAGGGAAATCATCAGCACTCATTTGGGCTTCAATAATATTTAAAGTAACATCTGACCCTGCTTTTTTGTAAAAATTAAATGTATTCTCTGCAGATGCATCACCTTTTACAATAAATTCAAGAACGGTTTTTTTACTGTCTTTAGTGGACTTATTAAATTCACATCTTAATTTCTGTTCGACTCCCTCCATTTCTAGGATAACAACTTCACGTGTAAGTTTATTTAGTTCCGGTTTCTTTTCATCTTCACCTTTGACGTGAAACTGAACCAATTCTTTTTTGCTATCCTTTGTTTGCTTATTAAAATGCGCTTTTACTTTCACTTGCATATTTTATCGCTCCTTTATTTTTTTATTTTTTGTGTTACTAAACTATAAAAAAGACTCTTTATCGTTAAATAGACAAATTGCCTTACGGGTTATTTATAGTTTGATTTTTCCGTTATTTATAGGGCATTTCTAGCCTTAGAAAACCTTTGAGCTGCTTTTAGTCGTTGTTCTTCGGTATAAACTCTTACCTTTTTCATACTGACTTGTTTTTCTGTCAAAGTTCCTTTTACAGCTATCGGTTTTCCATTCTCCGATTCTACGATGAAAATCTCTGTTATATTAGTAAGTTTTCGTATGTGTTTTGGAACATTAGAGTAAACGTTCCATAGACCTGTTGAGTTGTCAAAAACCAATGTAGTTTCTTGCTCTTCTCGGGAATACCCCATTAGATTTAAACCTCCTGATTAATATCAATTTAGCGAAATGAAGCCATCAAAAATTCATACTTTAGATCATCATAATTTAAATCCTTTATATCTCTACCATCAGTTGACTTAGTGACATTCATTTTTTGTAATTCTTGGATGAGATACTCGCGTTTCTTTTGCTCCATTACTTTATCGTAAAGGATACCCATCCTCTTTAACCCTCCTCATTTTTGCTATCCAGCATGTTTCGAAAGTGTTCTGAATAAAAATTTTGCGATTAAAGCTGTCCCTATCAAAAATCTTTCCACTACTAGATATTTCAGTGAGAGGATAAATAATTTCAAATCCTCTTGCTTCTAAATCACTTATTGCTTGTTCAGCTTCATGTTTTCTTCTACGGCGAATCACGACCGGTCTCATGATTTCACCTTCTTTTTCTTTTTAACTTTTGGCTTAGGATTAAGGATAGATTCAATCACTTGTGCTTGATAATGAAATCCGTTGTATGAATTTGTTTCCTCTACTAAAAATAAATCCATTGCAATTCTAGCCATTACATATGCATCCCGAACGTTATCGCTTGGGTGTTCAAATCCCCATTGTTTAAAAATAGGCAAAACCATTTCATCTTTTTTAACATTACCTTTACCAGTAGCAAACTTTTTCACTGCATTTGGAGATACTTCTGTATAACTATGATTTCTTCTATGCAACCCCATTCGAATTCCCCAGCCAATGCCACCTAATTGAATAGCTTGTTGCGAAGCGAATCCAAATCCTTCTATGACAATAAAATCACCTGTTTTAACATGGATTAATACTTCATCGATTAAAGTAGCCATTCGATAAGGATCTTTTGAACCAACTCCGGTTAATTCTTTTGCTCTTACTACGTTCCCATACTCATCTAAAGCTACAAATCCTGTTTTAGTTGATGGGTCAATTCCTACGAATCTCACATCCTCACTCCTAACATGATTATTATTGAATCATTTACATTTTAGTTTCATATAATTAATCAATCTCTACGTGCATCTCCGTCCTGTTTTACTTACCAGTTAGCCTATGGTAAAAACTTAGGAGGAGGTTGTACAATGATTGAAATACTTAAGGTATTTATCTCAATTGTAAAATCGATATTACCTAGAAAAACTAATGTTGAAATAATTGTTATTACTGTGATCATCAAACAGTAATCATTATTAACTGATGTGCGTAGGGGCTGGGCGGACTCTCACAAGGGAGACGTCTAGCCTTTTATAAAATAATTAAATTTATACCGATTTTTTGATTATCAAGTATTGTTATTACTTCAATATTTGTAAAAGCAATTTACACTTTTCTATATTTAAGCAGCTTAAAGCCTTGATTTATCAACATACCTATTAGTTAAAATAATTAAATATATAAACTAAATTTTCTCATCATCAAAATGGCAGTTCCTTTGGGATTTTTTTGTGTAGTTCGTTAAACCACTCTTTATCATTTGTATCAATGGCGAGCTCCATCATCTGATATAAATCCTCTTCCTCAAGTTCCTCTCCATATGGAAAGACATCATTAAAATCGATCCAAACTTTTCTTTCATACTTAACACCATTTGATTTTCTTAACACTTGCACCTCGTATTGCTGCAACCCATTAGAAGCTTTTAGAATATACCCAATGAAACGTGACCCAAATGTTCCTGGTATTGCTATCCAATCACCCTTTTTAAGTTTTGCTTCCTGTGTTTGCACTTTCTTTCCCCTCCTAATCAACTGATCTTTCATTTTGTTTCATAACTCATGTATAAGTTCCAGCTGCACTTCACTAAGTCGCTTTTCTGCTATTTGTACATAATCCGGGTTAAGCTCAATGCCTATAAAATTCCGATTATGTTTTATAGCCACTTTTCCTGTAGTTCCGGATCCAAAGAAAGGATCTAATACTACACCGTTTTTGGGACATCCGGCTAACACACAAGGCTCAATTAAATCTTCTGGGAAAGTTGCAAAATGTGCTTCTTTTAATGGTTTAGTTGAAACTGTCCATACGGAGCGCTTATTTCTTTTGTCACGAATTGCTCTGAATGCTTGGTTTCCATACTTTCCATTGAATGAACCTTGTACCTTATCTTCCCGGATTTTCTTTTGTGGAGGACCAAAAGCGCCTCGAGATCCCCTAATATCTTGCGTACCATAAATAGCTGGTTCTTTAATGCTCTCATGATCGTAGTAATAGTTTTGCGATTTACTTAAAAGAAAAATATATTCATGTGATTTAGTTGGCCTATCTTGTACACTTTCAGGCATTGCATTTGGTTTATTCCAAATGATATCTTGTCGTAAGTACCAACCATCTTGTTGAAGCGCAAAAGCTACTCTCCATGGCAATCCTATTAAATCTTTTGGCTTTAGACCCTCTACTGCCTTCGGAGTCGAAACAATTCCTGAAACTTGTCCAATACTTTGAAAATGGTTGTTTCCGGGATTTCCTTTCCCGTCAGCATTTCTACCTCGTCCACTTCCTGCATAAGCATCTCCAAGATTTAGCCAAAGGGTGCCATCATCTTTTAAAACCCTTTTTACTTCATGAAAAACGTTTTTTAGAGATAGAACATATTCATCAACAGATGGCTCCAAACCTATTTGTTTCTGTTCTCCATAATCCCTTAGTCCCCAATAAGGAGGACTAGTTATCACTGTATTAACCGATTGATCAGGAAGTGTTTTTAAAACATCCAGACAATGGCCGTGAATAACCTTATTTAATTCCACTTCCCTCACCCCTCTATCAAACTTAATTGCTATTTAGTTTTATCTCTGGGTAATTCCTCAAATTGCTGCTTCCAACCACGGAACAAAAGTCGAAATTCATTTATTCCAGTGTCACGACCTTTGGCAATAAATTGTTGAACTACTTTACCGTTTTTATCCGTATCACTTGGATCATGCCATAGGAATTCGATTGTATCTGCATCCTGTTCAATAGATCCTGATTCTTTTAAATGGGAAAGTTGTGGTTTTTTGAAGTTCTCACTTTCCCTTGTCATTTGACTAAGCATCATAAAACAACAATTCATTTTTCTAGCAATCTGTTTTGCTTCTCGAGTAACGTTACCAATAGCTTGGGACCTCGTTTCACCTTTTTTTTGAGGGATTTTCATAATTTGCAAGTAATCTACAGCTATCATTGACAGCTTTCCATATTTTCGTTTAAACCTTTTAGCAGTTGCTCTTATTTCCTCAATAGTTATACCTGCTGAATCCTGGATATGGATTGGTAAACTTTCTACTTTTTCATATGCTTCTTCGATCATTGCATACTCTTTAACTGAAAGATTCTTCTTTTTTATACGTCCATAGGGAATTCCAGTTAGATTACTTATCATTCGGTCTTTAATCTGGTTTTCATCCATTTCTTGTGAATATAAAAGTACTGGACCGTTTTGAGCTACCCCTATAATTCTTTGAATTAACATAGCAGTTTTACCAGCTGATGGTCGCCCTGCTGATATAAAAAGCCATCCTCTCCAAAGACCATTTGCCCATTCATCAAATTGCTTAAATCCTGTCGGAATAAACTCTGCTTTTGTTATTAGATGTTTAAAATAATCTTGTCTTGTTTCAGCAAAGCTCTTCATTTTCCCGTTTTCTTGAGGTCTTAAATCTGCAACAAGGCTTTCTACTGCTGAAAAATATTCCTCATCAGATTCATAATCCTCTCGGGATAACGCCGAAATCTGATAGCCTAATGTTTCACCTCTTCTGCGAAGTGCCTTTGAGCGTACAATATCCGCATAATATTTAACATTCGCAACTGAAGGACAAGATTCTGCTAGTTGAGTAAGATATGAGATACTGACATTGTTAAGTTTGTTATGTTGAACATACATTTCTGCTACTGTGGCAATGTCAACTGGCTTGTTTTTATCTTCAAGCCAGCGCATCACTCTGTATATTTGTTGATGTTTTTCATTAATAAAATCTCTATCTTCAAGAAATACAATTTCATCTAATACATTTGAATCAAGAAATACTCCACCAAGTACGGCCTGTTCTGCCTGATCAGTTTGAAAATCATGTTCCCCAATTGAATGCATCTGGTTCACCACCATCTTCTAACCATTTTTGAAACTCAATTTCTTTATCCCTTGGATCTCTTTGCTGATTATTAGATGCTGATTTAGGTTGTTTTTGAGCATTCATTTTTATCGCAAGCTCAGTGAATTTTTCACGGAGTTTTTTAGCTGAAAGAATATTAGTTCTCCAAAATGAATCTTGTGTTACCCAATCTATAACATCTTTTGCTAAACGCTTATTTACTCCATCCAATTCAATTAGCTTTCTGAAGTCATCAGCATAACTCTGCAGATTTGCTTTTTTAATAAGATGCTCCACACCTGCATCTTTGGCAACCTTAGATATCTTTTCATGAAAATAAACGGCCATCTTGTAATAGGAATTATCCTCATCATATTTCTTCACTTTTGATGGTTTCTTAGTTGGTTTTTCTTGTGGGATTTCTTTTGCTATAGGATTGCCCCATTTATCGTAATCCTTATTAAAACCCATAATTCTTGCCCCCCTTGAACCAATCCCAATGACTTTAATAATGTTCCTGTTTATTAAACTTGTAAGTTCTCTATCGACTTGACTTTTATTTGCATCAATCGCATTTGCTAAATAACTTATAGACATTTCATGTGTCGTTTCTTGAAATCCATAGGTATTTCTCCAAATAGCCAAAACGATACGAAATTGAGTGCCATTAAGATTGGTTTTCATGATATTCTCTAAAATTTCATTGGCAATCCTAGTATGCCCTTTTTCAACTTGTGGATTTGCCATATTAATTCATCCGTTCACGATGTTTTTGATAATTTTTGTGAATAAAAATTTGTTAATTTCTCTGCGAATAATCGAACATCTGTGGCTTCGTCTTCGATATATTCTCTACTTAACCAATCTTGTATGATGTCACTAACTTCATCAGTAAGGGTTGAATATTGCGGTTTATATCCGTTTGCCAATGCTTTAACATATTCGGTTGGTTTAATGGCTGCAAACTCTTTTAAGATAAGAGAATCACCACTTGTTCCAGTCACATTAATATTTAGTAAAAGTGAATTAAGTTGATCTTTTGTAAGAAATCTTCCCCAACATGCTTTTACTCTTTCGAAAGCTTCAAAAACTTCTTGTGGTAATTCAACCTTATTTGTTTTGATGTTTCCATTTACCTTCAATCAAATCACCTCAATCTCATAGTGTTTACCTTTCTTGTATCCCTTTTTCATTAAAGCTTTGATTACTGTCATTTCTGCTAATGTAGGCATGTTATTTTTGCTGGATAAATGGGTAAGGTATATCTTTTCTCTATTACCTTGCACTAATTTGCTTAAAGCATCTGCAGTCTGCTGATTAGATAAATGCCCCATATCCGAAAGAATTCTGCCCTTCACACTGTTAGGATAATCTGATACTTCAACCATTTTTCGTTCGTGGTTTGCTTCTATGATGTAAATATCTGAATCTCTCATTGCTGCTAATATTTCAGAATCAATATGGCCGGTGTCCAAGCAAATCGATACTTTTTTTCCATTTTCCTTTTGGACTGTATACCCCATTGGTTCATATGCATCATGGTGAGTTCTGAAAGCACCCACTAGAAAATCATTTATGCTCATTAACTTCCCTGGTAGTTTTATTCCTTGTAAATCCTCATCAATACCATGTATTGACTTCCATTCCTCAACTGCTGCATAAACAGGAATCTTGTACTTATTTGCTAATGGCAACCCTTTTATGTGATCTCCATGAGCATGTGTGATAAAAATAGCTGCAATATGGTTAGGTCTGATTCCAACCTCAAGCAATCTCTTTTCAATTTTTGTTTTAGCAATACCAACATCTATGAGAATAGTAGTTTCATGGGACCGAATAGCAATACAATTGCCACTCGATCCACTTGCTAAAATATCAACCCTCATATTAATCACCTAGTCCAATACATCAGCATCAGAAGCTTGTGCTTCATTCATATCAATATGCATGTCCATAATGTCGAGCAATCCAATTAATTCTTGAAGTGTAGGATTGTCTCCAATTTGTGGAGCATGATCTTTGATGTAATTCTGCTTTGCTACCTTTCCAGTAATTCCAAGACGTTTGAATTTTGCTTGCATTTCTTTTTTAGCTTGTGTTAATTGCGGATCTTCTTCATTTGTTTCTTGGTTTGTTGGTGCATCTATAATTTCTTGATTTGGTGTAATGTCTTTTCTAGGCTTATATTCTGGAATAGTACTTTCACCTTCACCATGAGTGATTGTTTCATCTTCAAACTCAAGTCCATATTGACGTTTTAATGCACGCTGTTGAACATGTTTCCCAAACATATCTTGTGTCCATTTGTTCCAGTTATCCTTGTTTTGACCAGTAAACATATGTGCTACTTCGTCAATATCCATGATCACCGTTACTGGACGATAACCTTTTCTATATGCTATTGAATAAGCGCCAATAATTTTTCCTCTCGGAAATCCAATTTCATGTTTAATGACCTCTAGTTCTTTGGTTTCAGCATTTTTAGCAATCTTAAATTCATCATTTTCATGAACCATTTGAGTATCTGGTGGTTCAAACCCTTCTTGTTCCCTTGCCTTTGAAAGATAAGCTTCTGCAGCAAATTGGATTCGTGCGGTGCTGCCATATTTGATAAAGAAAATTTCATTTTTAAATGGATCTAAACCGTATGAAGCTGCCTTATGAGCAAATAAAACAAATTCAGCATCGTTTGCAGTTGGTGCCAGTGATGATCTCATTACATTAATTACTTCTGGTTTAAAAGCTTCTTGAATTTCTGGTGTTAACATAAGTGAGTTGTTTGTCATTATTATTTCCCCCTCGGTTTTTCAAGCATTCTTATATCAAGTAATTGATCAATTGCATTTTTTAAATCCATTGCTTCTGAAATTGACAGGCTAAAATTTGGTGTATCCTCATGGAACGGAAAACTTATTTCAATAGACAATGCATCTTTTCCATACATCCTTAAAGCAATACAATCATTCTTTTCAGGTGGAAGTGATGGAAATCCCGAACTAATTGGAACTACTTTGATTGGCATCAGTAATCATCCTTTTCTATAGTCAATTCTTTTTCAGCTTCAACCCTAGAAATGATTAATTGTCCACTTGGCTGCTTAAAACTTGTTATAGATTCAGCATTATCAATAAATACTGGTGTGATCACTTCACTTTGTTTTGATAAGACTTCCCTTAATTCCAGACCAGCTCGGATACTTTCTGAAAGGGAAAGCTTGCGATAAGGCTTACCATCCATTTCAATTTCAAATGTATTTTTCAACTCTCCATTCTTCTGTTTTTCAAAAAGTCGGATGGAAAGTGTATCGAATAAGGCTTGTACTTTTTCAGCTTGTAATTCAGCTTCTTTTGCTCGAAATGCTTTGATAGTGTCTAGAATAAAAATGGATTCATTGAGTGAAGAAAGTAATTCTTTTTCTTCCTTCTCTGCTTGCTGCACTTGTTCTTGAAAAAGTTTATAATCTTTATGCTTTGATAACTCTTTTTCGAGTGGATCTATCTTTGATTGAATTTCTCTTACTTTTTCAATCTGTTCAGTAACATCAATGTATTCCAATGTTTTCAGTTCTTCTTCTAGCTTTTTTCGATCCTCTACAATTTGATGAAAAATCTTTTTGAAGTTATCTTTACGTTGTTCATGTTCATCTCTTACTGACTGTAATGATTCTTCCTGTAAAGGTTGTTTACACACACGGCAATGGTCTTCAATCTTTTCATTTTTTAATAAATCCCAATCCTTTTTCATTTGATCTCTTTCTTTATTGAGATTGTTGATTTTTGCATTAAGAACATTTATGCGCCCATTAATTTCCCCTGCACTATCAGTAACTTTTTCAATTTCTTCTCTATCTCTTTTTAAAGGATTTAATTCAGCAACTATAGAGTCAAAAGGAATTGTTGGCTGATAGTGTTCCATTTGTTCTTTAAGTGTTTTTGTTTTACTTTGTGCAGCAATATATTGTTTGTCTTTCTTTTTCTTGTTATCTTTATGCAGATCTTCAAGACCATTAAGAGAATGCTTTTTTAGTAGAGGTTCTAGGCATTTTTTTTGCTCGTCCAGCATATGTTTTAATACTTCTTTATTTGCTGGGGCAGTAACATATTTCAGAAGCATTTCACGTTGATCTTCCCAATGTAGAGTAAAAAAGTAATTTTGATTAAATAGAGAAAGAAATAAATTTTTATCAAAGAGTTGATCTAAGATTTCTTTGAAACTCCCTGCTTTGCTAGGTACTTCATTGATGTAATAATGTGTCTTTCCTTTATGTAACTCTCGACCTAGCAAAACTTGTTTTTCATCTATAAAAAATAAAAGTGAAACCTTTGTTCCTTCTGATTCGTAAGTTATCGGTGTTGGATCTAATTTGCTTCCAAGTGAATCAACACCGTATAATAGCCATGTAATAGCTTCTTGAATGGAGCTTTTACCTTGAGCATTGTCACCAGTGATCTTTGTTTGCTCGCCAAAGTTAACAGTGAGATCACGGTGACTTTTAAAATTTTGAAGTGTTAATGTTATAAATGTTATTGCCACAATTTACGACTCCTTTCGATAAATAATTAAAGCATCAGAACTCCAAGAATCCTCTGTTGCACTTGTGCTGAATTTAATATCTATTACCTCTAAATCAGGATGATTTTCTAACCAACCATTAATTTTTTCTGTGAGATCCTCACCTATGATTTGTTGAACTGATATTTCACCTGCTACCCCAATTTCCACTATTTTCACCTCCCTTCAAATATTCCGATTACTTATCATCAAATTTCGCCACGTGGCTAAAAAGGAAAGCCTGGTTAGGCTTATTCACTTTTATCTGTGATGAAGTCAAAAATCATGATGCCAACTAAGACAATTAAAAAGACTAATAGATATAATGCGAAATTGTTCATTTAACATCATCCCTTTTATGAGAATATTTGCTGAAAATATTTATCTAAAAATGCTGCCATTTTATTTGCTTGAAATGCCCATGTTTGACCTTTCTTTTTAGGATAAAATACGAATCCACCAGTTTCTGAATCTAGTATTTTTCTAAAACGAGAAGGATATAAAATATGTTCTTTTATCCACTCACTTTTTCGTTTTGTTTTAATTTCAAGGTCTCGCATGTTCCAGTAAACACCAGTCAATGATTGATTTTTTAATTCTTCAAATTCTATCTTTTTGATAAGAATAGAATCCTCTGGGATTGGAATACTTATACTGATTTGAAATTGTTGCATATCACTTCCTCCTTAACATCCTGTAGTTTCATTTTTGAAACCTCAGGATATAAAAAATAGTCATCTGCGCTTATATTAAATTGTTTACAAATTATACGGACTTCTTTTAATGAAAAATCACCTCCAGTTCCGTTTAAATTTTGGTTCAAAGCTGACAGTGATTTCTTTAACAACATTGCCACATCACGTTGATTTATGTTGTTTTCAACTAAGAACGCTTTGAACTTTGAGTACGGTGTATGTCTTCTCTCCACTTCTTTCACAATTTATCACCTTCTAATCTTTTGTTTCATTTTCGAAACTTAACCTTAGTATATCACCAGAAGTTTCAAAGTCAATAACATTTTTCCAGAAAAACTAAAAAAATGTTGCGAAATCGAAACCCATCAGTTACACTTTAGATATATCTAAATTAGTACGGAGGATAAAAAACATGGAATTAGAAATAGGAAGGAAAATAAAAGAACTTAGAATTAATCGAGGTTTGTCACAAGGGGAATTAGCTGAAAAAATTAATGAACAATTTAATACTACCCTTAATAAAGGAATGGTATCTAAATGGGAGAATGGTTTAGGAGATCCACGACTTGAATACGCACGATACCTAGCATTGTTTTTTGATGTTTCCTTAGACTTTCTTTTAGATATAGAAGAAAAACAGGAAATTGATACAATTGCTGCACATCATGATGGGGAAGAATGGACAGAGGAAGAACTTAATGAAATAGAACGGTTTAAAGAATTTGTGAAATCAAAAAGAACTAACAAGGGGATGTAACTTCATGTATGATGCTCTTCTTTCAGAATGTTTGAGACTAGATATTGATGTTTATGAGGAGAACATCAAAGGATCTATTAAAGGGTTATATTCGGACAATATTATATGGATTAATAAAAAGATAAAAAATACAATCGAAAAAACGTGTATTCTCGCTGAAGAACTTGGCCACCATTTTACATCCGGCGGAAACATACTTGATCAATCATCTATTGTTAATCGAAAACAAGAAATAAAAGCAAGATCATGGGCTTATGAAAAACTTATTCCTTTAAGTAAAATTGTACAAGCACAAAAAGAAGGTATACGTAATCGTTTTGAATTAGCAGAATACTTGGGAGTTACTGAAGAATTTTTACAAAGCGCTTTAGATAGATATAAAGAAAAGTATGGAATTTATACCATGGTTGATGGACAAACATTAACAATGGATCCACTTAATATCTGGTTATACACCGAAAGGAGGTGAAATAAAAAATGGCTAGTTTTCAAAAGCGTGGAAAGACTTGGCAATATACTATTAGTGCTAAGCCTAAACCTATTCGTAAAGGTGGATTTAAAACTAAAAAAGAAGCTCAGGTTGCTGCTGCAGAAGTCGAAGATCAGTTATATAAAGGTACACTTCCAAATTTAAAACCAATACCTTTTGATGAATATTTTGAGTCATGGCTTAAATTATACAAACCGAATATTGCAAAGAACACCCTAGAACGTTATAAAGTAACCCTAGAGACGATTAAAAAGGTGTTTGGCGGTATACCTATTCAAGACATAAACAAACGCTCGTATCAAGCTTTTTTAAACGAATACGGGCAAACCAGGGGATTAGCAACATCAAAAAAGTTAAATTCTCAAATTAGAGCATGTGTTAAAGAAGCAATAGACGAAGGAATTATTCGAGTAGACTTTACCCGAGGTGTCACAACCACTGGAAAAAAACCTAAGAAGACCGAAGAAAAACATTTAAATTATTTTGAGAGCAAACGACTTCAAAAATATTTACTTAAAAATTTAAATCCAAATAGTAGTGTTGTTAATTATGCAATCCTACTTGCACTAACAACAGGAGTGAGATTTGGTGAATTGGTTGGTCTTACAAGGGATGATTTCGATTTTAAGAAAAATAAAATTAGTATTAACAAAACATGGGGTTACACAAATAAAATGCCTGAAGGCTTCGGACCTACAAAAAATGAACAATCTATTCGTGTAATAAGAGTAGATAAAAGTACCATGAAGGTATTTAAAGAACTATTTAAGAATACACCAGAGAATCCACATAAATTGGTATTCTATAGTCCTATTTCTAAATACAAGGTAATAAGTAATAACGGAATAAATAAAGTTCTAAAAGCAATTCTCGATAAATTAAATATTGATCCAATTACTATTCATGGATTAAGACATACTCACATTAGTGTATTGCTATATAAAAGATTATCAGTTACTTATGTTTCAGAAAGAGCTGGACACAAAGATATAAATACAACACTTGGCACATATGCACATGTGCTAAAAGAATTGCGTGAAGAAGATGAAAAGGCAGCTGTTGCTATATTTGAGGAGGCTGTCTAGTATGTGTAAAATTTGTGTAAAAAAAATTAAAAACCTATCTTTTTCAATCGATTACTTATTAGATAAAGAAATAAAAAAAAACACCCATAAACATTGATATATCAAGATTTAAGAGTGATTAGCGACTTTTTTAATCTTATTCATAAATAATTTAATGGCGTCCCAGGCAGGATTCGAACCTGCGACCCACAGCTTAGAAGGCTGTTGCTCTATCCAGCTGAGCTACTGGGACATATTATAATTTTTTAACCTGCTTAACTTCTAGTCGTCCCGATTTCGGTTTTCTTTTCTGGGATGTGGCTCAATCGGTACGCTGATGTTTTTTCTTCGATGCTTACTCGGTCGTGCTCTATCCAACTGAGCTACTGGGACATATATATAAATATTACAAAATTACTATATAAGACAATTATTATTTTATTCAATTACCATTAAAAAGTCAATAGATTTTTTCTAATGTTCTATTGCAGCTCTATATGAACTGCAATAGATCCAATTGACTATATATAAAAAGTTAATCTTAGTTCCTCTAACTCCTGATGAGCATCAGTGAAAAATTGAATTGTAATCATATTTTTTTCTTTTTGAACAAGTGCATATGTTCTTTCTCTTCTCCCGCGAGGCATTAAAAAACTACCTGGATTTAAAAATAAGGTTCCATTGATCATTTCAGCACCAAGGATATGTGAATGTCCAAAAAACACAAAATCAGCATGTACTTCTTTTGCTTTATATGACAAATTCATTAAGGTCATTTTCACATTGTAATGATGTCCGTGTGTAATAAATATTTCATTGCCATTGATATTTTTACGAATATCAAGCGGGTACTGTTTATCAAAATCACAATTACCACGTACAATTAAAAACCCTTGAACTTCGTCTTCATTTGACATAAGCTCTGAATCACCACAATGGATCATTGCATCGACCTGATTTTCGTATCTCTGCTTAAGTTCTCCTAATTCTTTTTTCAATCCGTGACTATCACTTACAATCAATAGCTTCATTTCATTTCACCTTGATTCAATTTATCTTTAAGGATCATATAGAGATTTTGCAGAGCAGCTGCACGGTGACTAATTTGATTTTTTTCTGATGATGGTATTTCTGCCATCGTTACTCCTTTATCTTTAAGAAAAAATATCGGATCATATCCAAATCCATTTTCCCCATGTCTCTCACGAAGAATTTCACCTTCACATGTTCCAGATACAGTTATTGTTTTTTCTCCAGGTACTGCTAGAGCCAATGCACAATAAAACCGAGCTGCACGATCACCTGCAGGCACATCTTTCATTTCTTTTAAAACTTTATCAATATTTTTCTCATCATCTTTTTCTTCGCCTGCATATCTTGCAGAATAAATTCCTGGTCTTCCATTCAATACATCAATACATAATCCACTATCATCAGCTAGTACCATTTGACCAAATTGTGAAGCGATGGTTTCCGCTTTTAATACTGCATTTTCTTCAAAGGTATGTCCTGTTTCTTCAACATCTATTGCATCAGGAAAATCTAATAATGTTTTTACTTTAATATTAAATGCTGAAAATAAACTCTCAAATTCTTTTGCTTTCCCACTATTTTTTGTTGCTATAATTACTTGTTGTTTCATTTTTTATTCCTCACATGTAAGCGTAATATGATTTGCGATTGGACCTAATGCCTTTTGTTGAATGGAAAAGATTTCTCTCAACCCATGCGTTGCTGTTTCAATTAATTGCTGCAATTCATTTGGGGAAAATGTTGCTTCCTCTCCTGTGCCTTGTAATTCAACAAAATTTCCTGCCCCCGTCATGACGACATTCATATCTACAAGTGCCTGACTATCTTCCGAATAATTTAAATCTAATACTGCACCATGATCCTTTATTATCCCCACACTCGTTGCTGCAAGATAGTCCGTAATCGGAAACGTTTTTAACGTTTTATTTTCATATAATTTTGAAAACGCTTGAGTCATCGCTATAAAGGCACCTGTAATCGAAGCTGTACGTGTGCCTCCGTCTGCCTGAATGACATCGCAATCGATCCATATTGTTCTCTCGCCAATACTCTCTAGATTTACCACTGCACGTAATGCTCTCCCAATTAAGCGTTGAATTTCCATCGTTCTCCCGGAAACCTTTCCTTTTGAAGATTCACGTATATTACGCTGTTCAGTTGCCCGTGGGAGCATTGAATATTCTGCAGTTATCCATCCCTTGCCACTTCCACGCATAAAGGGTGGCACTCGATCTTCTATACTTGCTGTACAAATTACTTTTGTATCACCAACTGTAATTAATACCGAACCTTCAGGGTGTTTTAAGTAATCAGTTTCTATATGTATTGGTCGTAATTGTAGTTTTTCCCTACCATCAACCCGCATGTAAATATCCTCCCTTAACTTATAAAATAAAAAGTTCTACCAATAAAAAGAGGTGGCAAAATGCCAACCTCTTTATTCACAGTATATAGTATATCAAACTTTTATGATTAAAAACTACCAGTGTTCACATTTTCCGGCCGTGTTACTGGTTCTGTTAGTGGCTCACCATTTTCATTGACAAGTTTAGAACTTCCATCAACTTCAACTGCTACACTTTTAATTTCCTTTTTCTCTGTTAATGTATAAACCAGTGGTTTTAAAACACTGTCTGCAATCTTCTTTTCCTCAAAGCTTCCTAGAATATTTTCATTAAAATTTAATGTTACTTGCCCATCTTTAATAACAGGATCTTCCAACAATGCTACATCAGATTGGAATGCACTAACAAGAGGAGAATTTTTATTTGGCCCTTTAACTAATTCTGCAACAATTTGTTTAATCTCTGCATTCACATCAGTAGAATCTATATTCTGGACACGTTTTGTCACAGGTACATAGTATGAGTGACCACCATTTTCAGCCAAGTAATAGACTGTAAGCGGATGTGTATTAGTCACATCGATTACATCTGACAAGTCATTATTTATACCATTAGCTCTCGTTAATCCCTCTTGATTAATCGGTGTTCCATTAACTGGCATTTCCTTTAAAGGTTCGCCATTTACCATTAATTTAACTTTATCGATTGAATCAAATTGGGTTAATGTCCAGGTTATCGATTGAAGAATTTTTTCCTCATCCGCTTTATCGTAATTTTTGAATTCCTTAGAAAAATCAACTACTGCAGTACCATCTTTTTCAACGTTCACACTTATATTTGTGTTTGCAGGTAGGACTGTTCGGAACCCGTTAGGTATTAAATCTTGACCTGGTCCATCACTTACCAAATATTCTAAAGCTTGTGCAGCAACTCCCGATTTATTCGGTAATGGCAATGTTTGTGAAACGACATAACCGTTTTTATCAATTAAATACAGTTCAGTCATCACAGTATTTTTTTCTTCATTACTATTCTTTTCAGTACTTTTTAAGGAATCAGTATTTTTCAATGAAGTAACCTTTTGAGGAGGATCAATTTTCTCCATTTTTTCCTCTCCAAATAAACCACAACCAGATAAATATACACTTGATGCCAATAATGTAACGGCTACCGTTGCCTTTGTTTTTTTAGACATATCGTACCCCTCCTAGGACAGTTTGTACTAATATGTATACGAGCTTTCTTTTCAAAATAGACCGTTTTCAAATAAAAAACCATATACTCAGGAGTTATTCATCTCCTAAGTATATGGTCTCTACATCCTTTATCTCTCGTTCAAGCCATGATGAAGCAATATTACTAAAAATACTACTCGATCCTGTTGTAAAAAAGTGATGTTTTGGTGTTGTTTCATTCATATTCATAATATGACGAAAATATAGGATTGTACTAATTTCTCTTGCGGTTTCATCACCTGAACTAATCACCTGCACATGATCACCCATCACATTCTTAATGATTTCTCCTAACAAAGGATAGTGTGTGCATCCAAGTATTAATGTATCAATATCACTTTTTTGAATTGGATACAATGTCTCTGCAACTATTTTTTTTGCAATAGCACTTTTATATTCACCGCTTTCAACTAACGGTACAAACTTCGGACATGCTAAGGAAGTAATGCTTGTCTTTTTATTAATTGATTTCAAAGCTCTATCATACGCTCCACTTTGAATGGTACCAATCGTGCCTAATATGCCAACCTTAAATGTTTTTGTTAATTTTAAAGCTGCCCTTGCTCCAGGATAAATAACTCCAAGAACAGGGATTTTTAGTTCAGAACGAATTTCGTCTAACACAACTGCTGTTGCAGTATTACAGGCAATAACAAGCATTTTAATATTTCTTTTTAATAAGAATTTTGTCATTTGCCATGTGAAAGCTTTCACTTCACTTACAGGTCTGGGGCCGTATGGACAACGTGCCGTATCGCCAACGTACATAATACTTTCATTAGGTAATTGTTTGAGTACTTCCTTAACAACCGTTAATCCTCCAACACCTGAATCAATAATACCAATTGGTTGGTTCAAAAATCTCGCCTCATTCTTCTCTCATTTCTTGATGTAATTTCATGAGGCTGTCTTTTAATTGAAGAACCTCATCTGAAGAAAAATTAAAAAGAATATCTTGTAAATATCCTTGTCTTTTTTGAATGACTTCATCTATCATTTGTTTCCCTTTATCCAAAAGGTGAATACGTACTACTCGTCGATCATGCGGGTCTTTTACCCTCACAACTAATTCGTTCTTTTCCATGCGATCGATTAAATCAGTAGTAGTACTAAATGCTAAATACATTTTATTCGATAATTCACCAATTGTCATGTCCCCTTCTTCAAATAGCCACTGTAAGGCAACAAATTGCGGAGGCGTGATCGTATAATTACTTAATAATTCCCTGCCCTTTTGCTTAATAATTGCTGAGATATAACGCAGATCCTTTTCTATTGTTGCAACAATATCTTTTGGATGTTGTTGTACATTTCCTTCATTATTCATTAATGAAGAACCCCCTATCAATTAGAAGTTAGAGGTTGAAAGTCGGATATTAAGTATGGTTCATTCTTACTAAACCCACGAATCAAACATCAATTCCTCTGAACTTTCATAAGCTATCTATTAAATAGTACTAGAAATATTGTCACCTTTTTTCTAAAAAAATTCAAGCATGTTTTTATTAAGCTTCACATTTAAAATTCAAAGCAAAACCGACTGCAGTCTGGCAGTCGGTTTCTTGGTTAAAGCTTTAATTCTCCCATGCGAAGAAGTTCCACTACAGCTTGAGAACGCCCCTTGACTCCAAGCTTTTGCATGGCATTGGAAATATGATTTCGAACTGTTTTCTCGCTTATAAACAATTCGCTTGCAATTTCTTTTGTTGTCTTATCTTGAACTAACAGCTCGAACACTTCTCTTTCTCTTTTTGTAAGCAGCGGTTTGTGTGTGAATTCGTTGTCCTTCAACTATTGTAACCCTCCTTGCCTTCGCCAGCTTTAAACCGCGGGGATGGGTAATTTGATTGTCAGATTATCATATGTGAAAGAAATAATTAGAGTGACATTGTATTGGCAAGGAATAAAAGAAAAAGAGAAAAATGTGCTGTTTATTTATTTTTTTGTAGCTTACGACTGAAATTTATACTGATAATTTTTAATGACTAGTAGCTAATTTTAATTTTTCCTCTTCAGTCCAAGGTATTCCTTTCCCTGTCTCTGTTGAAATTTGAACCATTGCACCTCTTCCAACAAAACAAATTTCATTTTGTTCATTTACTGCCATATAATGAATATCGACCGAAGAGGTTCCAACTTTATTAGCCTTAACAAAAATATTAAGCGTCTCACCGAAAAATACCTGCTTTATGTAATCACATTGTAGATCAGCTACAACGGGAATTGCATGAGTTGTCTCCTTTATCCAATCTTGCATAAATGCTTTTTGTTTTAAAAATTCAATTCTCGCCTCCTCAAAATAAGTAAATGGGACTGTGTTATTTAAGTGACCAAACATATCTGTTTCTGAAAAACGAACAGTTATAGGATGATAAAAAGAAAAGCCTTTTCTCCATTCATCAAAGTTTTCTATATAGGATATATTTTTCATCATTTATTTCTCCTCCCCTATAAATGAATGAGCATTCATTCCATTCTATTATAGCGAGAAAATAATTCAGTGGAAAGTGTTTTCACTGAATTATCAGGTAAATCCAACTTCTAGAAATTATAGTTAACTCTTTTTATTACCATAAAGAAGCTAGAGGTGGAATAAAACAGAGGGATGATGTCTAAGTAAAAAGCCGCCCACACATGTGGACGGCCGTTTAAATTAATCTACCATATGATCGCTTCCGAAGAAGTTTTTAAACATTTGGAATGTAGCTGCACGATTTAATGAAGCGATGGAAGTAGTCAAAGGAATACCTTTTGGACATGATTGCACACAGTTTTGAGAGTTACCACAGTTTGCAAGTCCTCCATCTCCCATGATTGCTTCTAAACGCTCATCTTTATTCATTGCACCTGTAGGGTGGCTATTAAATAAACGAACTTGTGATAGTGGAGCCGGTCCAATAAAATTGGATTTGCTATTTACATTCGGACATGCTTCTAAGCAAACACCACAAGTCATACATTTAGATAATTCATATGCCCATTGACGTTTTTTCTCTGGCATACGTGGCCCTTCACCTAGATCATAAGTACCATCAATTGGAATCCATGCCTTTACCTTTTTCAAGGAATCAAACATACGACTACGATCTACTTGCAGGTCACGAATAACTGGGAATGTACGCATTGGTTCTAAACGAATCGGTTGTTCCAGTTTGTCAATTAAAGCAGAACAGGACTGTCTAGGCTTTCCATTTATAACCATTGAACATGCGCCACAAACTTCTTCCAAACAGTTCATATCCCAAGTAATAGGCGTTGTCTTTTCACCTTTTGCATTTACTGGATTCCGACGAATTTCCATTAATGATGAAATTACGTTCATATTTGGACGATACGGTAATACAAATTCTTCTTGATAAGGAGCAGAATTTGGATTATCTTGACGAGTAATAATAAAGCGTACCGTTTTTTGTTCACTCATCCTTATTTCTCCTCTTTCGTTTTAGTATAGTCGCGTTCATAAAGTTAATAACGTAAAACACTAATAGTTATTAATGTTTTTTAGTGTAGTCGCGTTCACGAGGCTTAATAAGGGATACATCTACATCCTCGTAGCTAAATTTCGGAGTATTCGTAGAAGCATCGAAATCAGCCATAGTCGTTTTTAACCATTCTTCGTCATTACGTTTTGCGAATTCCGGTTTGTAATGAGCACCACGACTTTCATTACGATTTAATGCACCAATCGTAATGACACGAGCAAGATGAAGCATATTTTTTAACTGACGTGTAAATGTCGCGCCTTGGTTACTCCATTTTGCTGTATCATTTACGTTGATGTTATTATAACGCTCCATCAATTCAAGTATTTTATCATCAGTTTTTTGAAGACGGTCATTGTAACGTACAACCGTTACATTGTCAGTCATCCATTCCCCAAGTTCTTTGTGAAGAAGATATGCATTTTCATTACCATCTAATGATAAAATATCATTCCATTTTTCTTCTTCTTTTTTAATAGCCTGATCGAAAATCGAAGAAGATAAGCTATCCGTGCTCTTTTCTAATCCATTAATATAGTTTACTGCTTCAGGACCAGCAACCATACCACCATAAATTGCAGATAGTAAGGAGTTTGCTCCTAAACGGTTACCACCATGCTGAGAATAATCACATTCACCAGCAGCAAATAAGCCTTGGATCTTTGTATGTTGTTTATAGTCAACCCATAATCCACCCATTGAATAATGGACAGCAGGGAAGATTTTCATAGGTACTTTATGTGGGTCTTCACCAACAAATTTTTCATATATTTCAATGATACCACCAAGTTTTACATCAAGCTCATGTGGATCCTTATGGGATAAATCTAGATATACCATGTTTTCCCCATTAATTCCAAGTTTCATATCTACACAGACATTAAAAATTTCGCGAGTGGCGATATCTCGAGGTACTAGGTTTCCATAAGCAGGATATTTTTCTTCAAGGAAGTACCATGGTTTCCCATCTTTATATGTCCAAACTCGTCCACCTTCCCCACGTGCTGATTCACTCATGAGACGTAATTTGTCATCACCAGGAATAGCAGTTGGATGGATCTGAATAAACTCACCATTTGCATAAGTTGCACCTTGTTGGTAAACAATAGATGCAGCTGAACCAGTATTTATAATGGAGTTTGTGGATTTTCCAAAAATGATACCAGGACCACCTGATGCAATAATAACTGCGTCTGCCTCAAAAGCTTGAATTTCCATTGATGTCAAGTTTTGAGCAACAATTCCACGACAAACTCCCTCATCATCTTGAACAATCCCTAAAAATTCCCAGCCTTCAAATTTATTTACTAGACCTGCTACTTCATGGCGGCGAACTTGTTCATCGAGCGCGTATAATAACTGTTGACCAGTCGTTGCTCCTGCGAAAGCTGTACGGTGATGTTGAGTTCCACCGAAACGACGGAAGTCTAATAAACCTTCTGGTGTACGGTTAAACATTACACCCATACGATCGAATAAATGAATAATTCCTGGCGCTGCTTCACACATCGCTTTAACCGGAGGCTGATTAGCCAAAAAATCTCCGCCGTAAACGGTATCATCAAAGTGAATCCATGGTGAATCTCCTTCACCCTTTGTATTCACTGCACCGTTAATTCCACCTTGTGCACAAACAGAGTGAGAACGTTTGACTGGCACTAATGAAAATAAATCTACTTGTTTTCCTGCCTCTGCAATTTTTACTGTTGACATCAAGCCAGCTAATCCACCGCCGACTACGATGATTTTTCCTCTACTCACTGGAAGACTCACTCCTTCTCATAACATAATTCCTAAAAGAATGTTACTTATTGCTGTTTTACTCTTATACGAAAGCGAATATTGCACGAATTCCAATTATTGATAATACGACAAATACTACTAATACAACATAACTAGCAATTTGTTGTGAACGTGGAGATTGTGTAATTCCCCAGCTAACACAGAAAGACCATAAACCATTAGAGAAGTGGAAAGTAGTTGCAATTAATCCAACTATGTAGAACCCTATCATCCATGGGTTTGAAAATACATCTTCCATTAAGTTGAAATTAAGTTCTGCATTCCCTAAAGCTGCTTGAATTCGAGTTTCATATACGTGCCATGCAAGAAAGATTAACACGATTACTCCTGAAATTCGTTGGAACAGAAACATCCAATTTCGAAAATAACCCAATTTACTCGTATTGTTTTTTGCTGTAAACGCAATGTATAATCCATAAATTGCATGGAACAGCAAAGGTAAATAAATAACAATAATTTCAAGGAAAATAAGGAATGGTAGACTTTCCATGAAGCCTACAGCATTGTTGAATGATTCTTCTCCGCCTGTTGCAAAATGGTTCACAACTAGGTGGACAATTAAGAATATTCCAATTGGCACAACTCCTAGTAATGAATGCAATCTGCGATTTAAAAACTCACGATTTCCGGCCACATTATACCCCCCTTATTAATAAAAGCGTGTGTGCATAGCAAAGTAATTCAAAAAAATTTTTTTTTGAATATCCTACGCAAAAATATAGCATTTATGTGACATATCCATTTTACTCCCGCTCTTAGTGACCGTCAAGGAAACGTATACATTATTTCGACATAAATACGAATACTTTTTTGCTGTATTAATCATATAAATCATTGATAAAGTAAATTATTGCTAGCAGCACTAATCATTTTGAATTATTTAAATAATTTTTCATTGCATTCCTTTCCAAAATTTTTATTAAACTGAAATGAAATTTTGTATATAATAATAAACATAGAGAAAGAGGGGAATAACTTGAAATCTTCTGCAGAATTAGAAATGAACACAGAAAATTTGGATCTTAGCGTTCCTGCCTTTGGATACGAATTGATTCGTGATATATTGATACCAGATATACTTGGTAAAGAAACATCCGAAATATTATATTGGTCTGGGAAACATCTCGCAAGAAAATTTCCTCTTGTATCAATGGATGAGATAATATCCTTTTTTGAAGAAGCAGGCTGGGGATCTCTTCATTTGATAAAAGAAGATAAAAAGGGAATGGAGCTTGAACTCACAAGTTCCATTATAAGCCGACAATTTGATTTAAAAACTGAAAGTTGCTTTAAATTAGAAGCAGGTTTTATCGCTGAACAAATTCAAACACAACGCAAGCTAAGAACTGAGGCATATGAGGAAATCATTAAACGTCATAGAAAAATCAAATTAATTGTTCGTTGGGATGTCAAGGATACGGATATTTAAAAGAATGAAGGGTGACCGGCAAGGTCACCCTTCATTCTTTTATTTTATTGCGACTAAATCAAGACCAAAAGCAGTATGTAATGATTCTACTGCCTTAATCATCTGTTGTTCTTCGATAACTGTAGATACTTTTATTTCAGAAGTACTTACCATTTTAATCATTATATTTTGTTCAGCTAATGTGGAAAACATCTTTGCTGCTACACCAGGATTTGAGATCATCCCAGAACCAATGATCGATACTTTTGCAAGACCAGCTTCATATTCAAAATGATCAAAACCCAATGTTTCTTGATAATCTTCTAAAATTTTACTTGTATCATGTAGATCATCATTTTTTATCGAAAATGAAAGATAAGCATCCTCTCCGTCTGTTTGATTTTGTATAATGATGTCCACGTTTATATTATTATTTGCTAATGTAGTAAAAACGGATGAAAGATTTTGAAAACTATTTTTCAAACCAAAAATAGTAATTCTTGTAATATCTCCCTCAAATGCGACTCCACGGACAACTAAACTTTTTTCCACTGTAACTTCCTCCTCAATAACTGTACCGGCTACTCTTTCTAAACTTGAACATACTTCTAATGGAATTAGATAATTTTTAGCAAATTCAACAGCCCGCGAATGCAAGACTCCTGCACCTAAATTACTAAGCTCTAGCATTTCATCATAGGAAATGGCTTCAAGCTTTCTTGCTTGTGGTATAAATCTTGGATCAGAAGTATATACACCGGTTACATCCGTATATATTACACACTTTTCTGCTTCTAATGCGGCAGCCAGAGCTACTGCAGTTGTATCTGAACCCCCTCTACCCAAAGTTGTAATTTCTCCATCCGTTGATACACCTTGAAAGCCTGCAACAATCACAATATTCCCTTCAGCCAATTGGTTAATAATCCTTTTTTGATCAATATCAATAATACGAGCGTTACTATGTACCGATTCGGTTAATATACCTGCCTGCCAACCTGTAAATGAAATCGCTGAATGACCTTTTTCTGCTAATGCCATAGAGAGCAGTGATATTGTCACCTGTTCTCCGGTCGATAATAGCATATCCATTTCCCTTTTATTTGGATAGCTTGATAGTTCCTTTGCTAGAGTAACAAGTTGATCGGTTGTTTTACCCATTGCTGAAACAACAACGACCACTTGATTTCCCATCTTTTTTTCATCTAAAATTCGATTTGCAGTGTTTTTGATACGCTCAACATTTCCAACCGAGGTTCCACCAAATTTTAGTACTACAACTCCCAATGAATCCGCCCTCTTTCCTATGATATAAACTCCTATCCCTACAAAAAAAAGCAATGAGAACGATATCTCATTGCTTGTGATGACGTAATAATAAACATTACGAAAAAACACTTTGCGAGATAGCTCTCCAAGGTGATATACCTTGACAGTTCAGTATTTCTTAAACCCTGAACCAGCGAAAACAAAGAATGAGTCTGTTTTCACTTCGGCGAAACTCCCTTTCAAAGCTTTTCAACGAATCTCATCATTCTCCAAGCCTTTACTCTTTAGTTTCGCACCTCTACCACTAAATTAGTAATAAAAGTATTAAATTTTTTATCATTATAGCATAGTGCTCTATAGTTGACTACCTTAATTGTCTAATTTTTCTTTTAGTATTACTGCAACATTTTTTGGAATACCGAGCTTTATAAAGTCATCCACTGATGCCTCTTTCATATTCTTCATCGAGCCAAAATGGCGAAGAAGTTGCTTTTTGCGTTTTGGACCAATACCTGTTATCTCATCTAAAATCGATTGAAAAGCATTCTTCCCTCTTAATTGACGATGGAATGAAATAGCGAAACGATGGACTTCGTCTTGAATTCTTTGTAGTAAGTAAAACTCTTGGCTATTTCTTGCTAGAGGTACCATCTCTAAAGGATTTCCAGCCAATAATTGTGATGTTTTATGTTTTTCATCTTTTGCAAGTCCAGCAAGCGGTATTGATAATCCTAATTCGTTTTCAAGTATATCCCGTGCTGCTTCAATTTGTCCCTTTCCACCATCAATAATAATTAAATCCGGTAAAGGTAATTCTTCTCTTAATGCCCTACTATATCTTCTTCTAATTACTTCTCTCATTGATTCGTAATCATCGGGTCCTTGTACAGTTTTAATTTTATACTTCCGATATTCTTTTTTCGCGGATTTTCCATCAATAAATACAACCATCGCTGATACAGGATTTGTACCTTGGATATTTGAATTATCGAAAGCTTCAATACGATGTGGCGTATAAATTCCCATCGCTTCACCAAGATTTTCTACTGCTTTAATGGTCCGTTCTTCATCCCTTTCAATAAGTGCAAACTTTTCGTTTAAGGCAATAGAAGCATTTTTTTCAGCCATTTTGATTAAGTCTTTCTTTTGACCTTTTTTTGGCTGCAATACTTTGGTCTCCAGTAATTGTTCACAAATCTCAATATCTACTTTCTCTGGAAGCAATATCTCTTTTGGTTTAAAGTGATTAGGCTTTAAATAGAATTGTCCTAAAAAGGTTAAAAACTCTTCTTCAGGCTCATTGTATATTGGGAACATAGAAACATCACGTTCGATAAGTTTGCCTTGTCGAATAAAAAAGACTTGAACACACATCCAGCCCTTATCAACTGAAAAACCAAAAACATCTCTGTCAGTAAAATCAGTCATCGTTATTTTTTGCTTTTCCATTGTTGTTTCTATATTTAGAATCTGGTCTCGATACTCTTTTGCTCTTTCAAATTCTAAATTTTCAGCTGCCTCTTCCATTTTTCTTGAGAGTTCAAGCTTAATTTCCTTGTAGCCACCATTTAAAAATTTAGTTATATCATCAACGATGTTTTTATAGGTATCCTCTTTCACCTCATTAATACAGGGAGCTAAACACTGTCCAAGGTGATAATATAAGCATACTCTATCTGGAAGTGTGGAACATTTTCTAAGAGGATAGATTCGATCCAGGAGTTTTTTTGTTTCATTAGCTGCCTGTACATTTGGATACGGTCCGAAATATTTTCCCTTATCACGTTTTACTTTTCTAGTTGTAATTAATTTAGGATGTCTTTCATGGGTAAGCTTAATATATGGATAACTCTTGTCATCCTTTAACATGACATTATATTTGGGATCGTGTTTTTTTATAAGATTTATTTCTAGAATAAGAGCTTCTATATTGGAGGATGTGATAATGTATTCAAAATCTTCAATTTCACTTACTAACCTTTGTGTTTTCCCGTCATGAGAACCTGTAAAATAAGAGCGAACTCGGTTCTTTAATATCTTCGCCTTCCCAACATAAATGATGGTTCCTTGACGATCTTTCATTAAGTAGCAACCAGGCTGGTCAGGAAGAAGAGCTAACTTATTTTTGATAACATCATTCATATTCTTCTACCTTTCATAAAAGTCGAAAATGCGTTTCCTCTAAAAAATCCGAGTCAATATGACCCGGATTCTTATATTATAAATGTTTATTTACTAATTCAACTAATGCTTCTTTAGGTTGATAGCCAATAACTTTATCAATTTCTTGACCATCTTTCATTAAGATTAATGTTGGGATGCTCATTACACCGTACTTACTAGCTGTTTCTTGGTTTTCATCAACATCTAATTTTACGATTTTAACTTTATCTCCCATTTCAGCATCTAATTCTTCAAGTACTGGTGCAATCATCTTACATGGCCCACACCAAGTTGCCCAGAAATCTGTTAATACTAATCCTTCAGAAGTCTCTGAAGAGAAATTTTGATCAGTAACATGAGTAATTGCCATTTGTTTAATGACCTCCTATATATAACTGTAATTCTAACGCAAGTATAACATCCTTCATATTGAGATGCTAATAATTTGTTTCTACATTAAAATTCCCACTTATTTTTTTAGTTATTCTAATGGACAGATCATTTAAAATCTAATATTTTTTAAACGCAATGAATTTAAAACAACTGAAACGGAGCTAAATGCCATAGCTGCACTTGCAAACCAAGGTGGAAGCACACCTGTAATAGCAAGAGGGATACTAATTACATTGTAAATAAATGCCCAGATAAAATTTTGCTTAATATTTCTCATTGTTTTTTTACTGATGATCATAGCATCAGCAATTTTATTTAAATCATTATTTAATATCGTAATATCACCAGATTCAATGGCTATATCTGAGCCATTTCCCATTGCCATTCCTACATTAGCACTCGTTAATGCAGGAGCATCATTTATTCCATCTCCTACCATTATTACTTTTTTGCCTTCATTTTGTAGTTTTTTTATCCAGCTTGCTTTCATTTCTGGTGTCACTTCAGCCTCAACATGCTTAATACCAACCATTTCACCAATCATTTTAACCGAGTTTTTATTATCTCCTGAAAGGATCATGATTTTCAAACCCATTTGCTTTAATCGTTGCACTGCCCTTTTTGAAGAGTTCTTTACCTCATCTGCTACAGCTATTATTCCAACAAGTTGATCATCGATTGAAATAAGCATAACAGTCTTCCCTTGTCCTTCTAACTTATTTATTTTTTCTTCTACTCCAATAAGTGTATGGTTTGTCTGAGTTTTAAAATAGGAAGGGTTAGCAATAATAATCTTCTTACTTTCGACAATTCCTTTGACCCCATGTCCGGGCAGCGTAGTCACATTTATCGCTTTAGGTAAGTTATCAGTCCTTTTTTCTGCCTCACGTACAATTGCCCTTGCAATTGGATGATTCGTATTCATTTCAAGGGCACCGACTGATTGTAGAAAAAAATTTTCCTCAATATTTTGTATAAATATATCTGTTACTACAGGGTTCCCTTTTGTAATCGTCCCTGTCTTATCAAGAACAATCATATTGTTTTTGGATAAAAGTTCAATTAGTTTACCTTCTTTAAAAAGAATACCAATTTGAGCTGCCTTCCCACTTCCCACCATAATTGATGTTGGAGTAGCTAAGCCTAAAGCACATGGACAAGAAATAATTAAAACAGCGATTGTTTTTTCTAGGGCTTCATTAACTTGTCCTGGATTTAAATATCCATACCAAAGTATGAAGGTTGCCACTGCAATTAGCACTACAATTGGAACAAATATTGCAGTGAATTTATCTGCAATATGCTGGATAGGTGGTTTAGAAATTTGGGCTTCCTCTACGATTTCAATTATTTTTGAAAGAAAAGAATCATTTTCCTTTTTAGTCGCTTTAATCTTTAATAATCCGTTTTCATTCATCGTTCCTGAATAGACTGTATTTCCTATATTTTTTTCTACCGGGAGACTTTCACCTGTCAGCATCGATTCATTGACGGTTGAAATACCTTCAATTACTTGTCCATCGATTGGAATCCTTTCACCTGGTTTCACAATTACTATATCCCCGGGAATAATTTGATGGATAAAAGTCTTTGATTCTTTTCCATTCATATATTTAATAGCTGATTTTACTTGTAATTGATTTAATTTTTTAATGGCATCCATCGTTTTTCGTTTCGATTTAGCTTCCATTAGTTTTCCTAATAAAACAAAGGTAATAATTAATACACTTGTTTCATAATGCAGCCCATTTGTTCTTGATGATGAAAAAGTCAAATAATGGCTGTAGAAATAAGCAGCTGACGTACTTAGTACCACAAGTACATCCATGTTTGCACTTCTATTTTTTATTGCGCTCAAAGCGCCTTCGTAAAAGGGTAACGCGATGAAAAACTGAACAGGGGTCGCTAATGCCAATTGAAACCATGGATTTAAAAACAACTCTGGGACAGGTATAAACGAAATGTTTAAATGTGAAAACATTGTCCAAATGAATGGTAATGCCAAAATTGCTGAGATAAAAAACTTCCAAGCAAGTCCTCTCATTTCTCTTCGCTTCGACTCTATTAAATTCTGAGCATTTTTAGAAATGACTGCTTCGTAACCAATCTTTTTAATTCTGTTAAAAATCAATAGTTTACTCGTAAGATTCGGATCATATATGATTCGTCCTTTTTCAGTGGCTAGGTTTACATTAACCTTTAATACTCCATCCATTTTTGAAATAACCTTTTCAATCCGAGCAGAGCAGGCACTGCAATGCATTCCTTTAATATCTATTTGCATTGTTTCATTCATCATTTTCACCAGCTTTAAAAACATAGTTACTATAGTTTATTGCTACAAAAATTGGACTAGAACTTATGTTTAAAAAAGAAATCAAGTGAACATGTAGGATCATTGTTTTTTGAACTATGCTTTTCGGACCTATGAGCAAATACCATACCCATCTTATGCATAAGAAACATTAATAGTCCGGCTAATTGCTGATCGAGTTGAGGAGGAATAATCGGTTTAAACAGAGTCGAATCAACACCGGTTGGCAAACATAAATTTAACATGTCATTCAATAATGGATTAGTGGAATTAGAGGGTAGAATAATCAATATTAGACAGGATGGGGTGATCAACCAAATATTTACTTTTTTATAGCTAATTGAAAAACATTCATTTTTATTTATTCTTGCTGAAATAGAAGGAATCCATAGAAAAATAGATAATAAAATCATTATGAATAAAAATATTTCATGGTATCCTTTTTCTTCAGTAAGCATACTTAAAAATGCAGGTGTATGATAGAAATAAAGAAAAAGCGCAAATAGGATAATATTTAAATAAGGATCTATTTGTAACTTCATCATCTTTCGATTAAGGAAAAGACTTTTAGGAATTCCAAGTAACAGTAGAGGCGGGAATAGGAAAAATAGAAGACTAATATGCAACATATGCGTGATAAAAGATAAATGACTAAGAGTGTATAATGGGCTCCCTACTAACAAATAAAATAAAACTATACCACAAAAAAAGAAAACATATTGTTTCTTTTGCAATCTAATTTTTCTCATAGTAAGTATATAAATACTTAATAAAAATAAACTAATTAATCCTAAGGGTATATTCCATTCAAGTGATTGCCGAATAATCAAGAAGTAGGACAAAGGACCACCCCTAACATATTGCCTTTTCTCTATTGTATTAAATGGGCTATGTCCATTATGTAGTAAATAATAAAAGCTGTTACCACATAATTTATTGCTTCTGTAAAAGTTGCAGCCTGATTTTAAGCATCTATTATAGGAAACAGGGGGATTGCTATGGCTTGTAGCTCTTTTTTCAGTGAATTAAGGGTGACTTGTCTTCAATTTTTCCTAAAATAGCAAACATATATGATAGAAAAAAACATAAAAAAACGGAGAAAGATGAACTTTTCTCCGTAAACATTCAGATTATGAGGCAGATACTTTCAATTTTTTAAATTCTTCCGTTAACATTGGAACAACTTCAAATAAATCACCGACAATTCCATAGTCTGCTACTTTAAAGATATTTGCTTCTGGATCCTTATTAATAGCAACAATAACTTTTGAGTTAGACATACCAGCTAAATGCTGAATCGCTCCCGAAATTCCACAGGCAATATAAAGATCCGGTGTAACTACCTTCCCTGTTTGACCAATTTGCAAGGAATAATCACAGTAATCCGCATCACAAGCCCCCCGAGAAGCACCGACTGCACCACCTAATACTTCCGCTAATTCTTTTAAAGGTTCAAATCCGTCAGCACTTTTCACTCCACGTCCACCAGCAATAACAACTTTTGCCTCAGACAAATCCACTCCTTCACTTGCTTTACGTACCACTTCTTTTATGATTGTACGGAGATCTTTGATTTCAACAGAGATTGAACTAATATCACCTGTTTTCGCATCTTCTTTTTCCAATGGATTTATATTGTTAGGTCGGATTGTGGCAAATAGTATCCCATCTGTAACAATTTTCTTTTCAAATGCTTTTCCGGAATAAATTGGTCGAGTAAAAACTAAATTACCGCCTGATACGTCAACATGAGTTACATCTGAAATCAAACCTGTTTCGAGTTTACTTGCGATTTTAGGTGATAAATCTTTTCCTAGTGCGGTATGCCCCATAATGATTCCTTCCGGATTTTCTGCCTCTACGACTGCCATAAAGGCTTGTGAATAACCATCAGATGAATATTGGGCTAATTTCTCATCCTCAACAATTACCACGCGATCCGCCCCATATTGTATAAGCTCTTGTCCTAAAGCGTTTACATTATTGCCTATTAACACTCCAACTAGCTCTCCACCCTCAGCAACCGTCTTCCCTGCAGCAATTGCTTCAAATGAAACATTACGTAATGAACCATCACGAACTTCCCCTAATACTAACACTTTTCTTGCCATTTCAATTCCCTCCTGTATGTGAACAAAGTTTGATAAAATGGTAATGTACGAATCTATTTAGCTTCCCAATAGGAATAAATTTTAAATAACTTTTGCCTCTTTATGAAGAAGATTTACAAGCTCTACTACTTGGTCAGCTAACTCACCTGAAAGAATTTTTCCTGCTTCTTTTTGAGATGGTAAATACACTTCAATCGTTTTTGTTTTTGCTTCTACATCATCCTCATCAAGATCGAGATCATCTAATTCAAGTTCTTCTAAAGGCTTTTTCTTCGCTTTCATTATGCCTGGTAATGATGGATAGCGTGGTTCATTCAGTCCTTGCTGTGCAGTAACTAATAATGGTAAAGATGTTTCAATAACCTCAGAATCCCCTTCAACATCACGAACAACCGATACTTTTTCACCGGTAATATCTAGTTTTGTAATGGTCGTTACATATGGGATGCCCAATAGATCTGCAACACGTGGTCCTACTTGTCCTGAACCACCATCAATCGCTACATTTCCACCAATAATTAAATCTGCATCTTTATCTTTTAAATACTCTGCTAGAATCTTAGCAGTGGAAAATTGATCCGCATGATCTAAATCATCCTCTGTATTAATTAATACTGCCTTATCAGCTCCCATTGCAAGGGCAGTTCGCAATTGTTTTTCAGCTTCTTCATTGCCTACCGATACAACAGTAACTTCTCCACCATGTTCATCGCGAACTTGGATTGCTTCTTCAACAGCATATTCATCATAAGGATTAATAATAAATTCTGCACCATCCTCATTGATTGATCCATTAGTAATCGTTATTTTTTCCTCAGTATCAAAAGTTCTTTTTAAAAGTACGAAGATATTCATGAATGTCCCTCCTAGAATTTAAAAACATTTACTCAGTTTTAAAGATTTTGAATTTTTTAGTGATAGATCAGTTTAAGAAGTAGCTTCTTATACCATCTACTAATAATATAATTAAAAGAGCAAAGCTCTTTTACTCCCCTTTAAATTGCGGTTCACGCTTTTCAATAAACGCTTGTATTCCTTCTTGTCCATCTTTCGAAGCGAAAACTTTAGCAAATAGTTCTGCTTCCCGTTTTACACCCTCGTAAAATTCTTTCGTTTTTCCATAGTTTAATAATTCGATGGCAGCTTTTAATGCAATAGGACTCTTCTTTGCAATTTTATATGCCAATTCCTTGGCTTTTACTAATAATTCATCGTCTGAATAAGCATGATTTGCTAGACCATATGCAACGGCATCTTTACCGAAAATTGGTTCACTTGTAAATAACATTTCAGCCGCTTTTGCCATCCCTACATATCTAGGAAGCCTTTGTGTTCCAGCGAACCCAGGAACTAATCCCAATTGGAGCTCTGGCAGTCCTAATTTAGCTGTAGCCGTCACCAAACGAATATGACAAGCCATAGCTAATTCAAGTCCCCCTCCTAATGCTGCCCCATGTATAGCAGCTATAATTGGTTTTTCAAACTTTTCCATTCTTTCAAATAATCGCTGTCCTTTTTCTCCTAATCTACCAAATTCATCATCTGAACCGATAGTTGTGAATTCTTTAATATCCGCACCAGCTGAAAAAAAGCGACCGTCTCCATGTAGGAGTAATACTCGGATATCACGATCAGCTTCTAATTGATCGAGAAGCTCTGATAACTCATCAATGACTGCTGAACCTAAAGCATTAGCAGGTGGTCGATTAATCGCAATGAATGCAACTTGTTCTTCTTTTGTACAGGTTAGAAACTCCATGTCCATCCTCCTACCTCTATTTTCATCATGCACCCATACCGTTGATTAGTAATTGTTGAACGGCTGGAGCTTGTGCAACTAAATCATACTTTTCTTCATTCATTACCCATGTTGTTACCGTTTCGTCAATCGTTCCAAAAATCATTTGGCGGACAAGCCTTACTTCTGTGTCTTTTCTGAATTCGCCTGTATTCATACCATGTTCAATGATTCTATCGATTAATTTTAAATACCCTTTTAAAACCTCATTAATTTTCAAGCGAAGTTCCTTATTTGATTGACGCAATTCCAATTGTGTAACAATGGCTAATTGGTGATCACTTGATAAGATTTTATAATGGCTTTCTATCATTACTAATAATTTCTCCGCCGCCGTTTGTTTTCCTGCTATTTCTTCATCAATTTTATCAATGAAATTCCCCATTTTCTCTCGAAACAAAGAGATGAGAATATCTTCCTTATTTTTAAAATAAAGATAGATTGTTCCGTCTGCAACGCCAGCTTGTTTCGCAATCTTTGAAACTTGAGCTTGATGATATCCATTTTCTGCGATTACAATGACAGCAGCATCAATAATTTGCTTGTATTTCGGTTTATTAGTCTTCATATATATAACCATCACCTTTCGAATATTCAAAGCGAGAGATGAGGGCCAAAAATAAATTGTTCCAATTATTATTAAATCACACACTCGCTATTACTCAAGTAGAAATGAATGATTATTCATTCATATTCCTATAATATAAATAATCATAGATATTGTCAAGGTTCTTCTTTTGAAAAAAGAGCCACGCTCGGGCTCCACAAAATTAGTTGATTCTAATTTCTAACCGATTACCCGTGCTTTTTACGTTCTTCGTCAATTAATGAACGCCTTAAAATTTTACCCACTGCTGTTTTTGGTAATTCCTTTCGAAATTCATAAATTCTAGGAACCTTATATGCAGCTAAATATTTTCTTGTAAATGTATTTAATTCTTCTTTCGTTACGGTAGCATTTTCTTTTAACACGATGTATGCCTTTACTGTTTCGCCCCTATATGGATCGGGTACTCCTGCAACAACTGCTTCCTGGATATCCGGATGTTCATATAAAACCTCTTCAATTTCACGAGGATAAATATTATATCCGCCAGCAATAATCATATCTTTTTTCCGATCAACAATATAAAAATAGCCATTTTCATCCATATACCCTAAATCACCCGTATATAACCAGCCATTTTTTAAAACCTGATCTGTTTCCTCTGGTCTATTCCAATATCCTTTCATTACTTGCGGACCCTTTACGGCAAGCTCACCAATTTCTCCATATGGCAATGGGGTGCCATCTTCCATAGAAAAAATAGCTGCATCCGTATCTGGCCAAGGAACACCTATGCTTCCTTTTATACGCTTTTCTTCCCAAACAAAATTTGCATGGGTTACGGGTGACGATTCCGATAAACCATAACCTTCAACAAGCTTTCCACCTGTTACTTTTTCAAATTTCTGTTGTACTTCCACTGGTAGAGCAGCAGATCCGCTAATACAAGAATTAATGGATGAAAGGTCATATTTCTGAATATCTGGATGATTTAATAAACCTATATAGATCGTTGGTGCTCCTGGAAATAAAGTAGGACGCTGTTTTTCAATTGTCTTTAAGGTAGTTTCTGCATCAAACTTTGGTAACAACACCATTTTATATCCTTGCATGATCGATAATAATAAGACCGCTGTCATACCATATACATGAAAAAAGGGTAATAGCCCAAGAACAATTTCTTCCCCTTTTTTTGCTTTATATAACCAGGCATCACACATTGTTGCATTAGCAATAAGATTTTTATGTGTAAGCATAACTCCTTTTGGAAAACCTGTTGTACCGCCTGTGTATTGCAACAGTGCTAAATCATTTTCAAAATCAAAATCAATATTTAGTGGCACTGCCTCCGTTTCTGTAAGGATTTTTTTTAGAAGATGATGATTACCTTCGTGTGACACATTAACTGTCAAACCGGTTTGCTTTTTTTGGATAAAAGGATAAATAAGATTTTTCGGGAAAGGTAAGTAGTCTTTGATAGCGGTTACAATGATGTGCTCAATTTGCGTATTTTTCATCACTTTTGAAACTCTTGGAAAAAGGATATCTAACGTCAAAATCACCTTTGCACCAGAGTCGTCCATTTGGTATTCTAATTCTCTTTCTGTATATAAGGGATTCGTTTGAACAACAATTGCACCTGCATATAATACACCAAAATAACCAATAACAGATTGAGGTCCATTCGGTAACATTATAGCTACCCTATCTCCCTTTTCTACTCCTAGCTTTTTTAAGTAGTTTGCAAATTTCAAAGCAGATTCATAGATTTCCTGAAAAGTTAACTCTTTCCCCATAAAATGAATAGCCATTTTATTTGAATAGAGCCTTGCAGCTTCAGTTAAATAAGAATGTACCGGCTTTTCCTCATACGTTAATGTAGCTGGTATCTCTTCAGGATATTGACTTAACCATGGCTTATTATCCATATGTCCCCCTCCTACCCTTAGTGTTAGAAAATTTAAACTGTTCCCTCTTTATTATAGACCATTGGTATTCAAGTGACAATTTGAAAAAGACAAATAATTCATTTCCCTAAATATAAACAGGGCTGCATCGCAGCCCTTCATAACTTATGACATAACCATATATATAATACCGACAATTAAGAAACACGCACATACAGCGAGTAAAACTTTTGCTAATGTTTCCATTTTCCCTATTCACCTGTGTCCTTCCTGTTAAGAAATACTTTCTCCAATGACAAATGATAACCCAATTGAAATGACCATGGAAATAAAACCTACTGCGCGATTATCATTTTCAATTTCAACATCAATTTTAAACTTTGGCGTTAAAAATTCATAGATAAAATAACCAATTAACAATAAAACAAAACCATAGAATCCCCAGCCGATCATAATAAAAAGTGAATCATGATGCTGAATAGAATATCTAAAAATATTGGCAATCCCAAATATTTTACCACCCGTAGCCAATGCAACAGCAATATTTCCTTTTTTTATTTCGTCCCAGTTTTTATATTTTGTAACCAGCTCGAAAATGACTAAAAAAACAATCATACATAGGATAACAACGCTGTAGTACCCTGCTGTTTGTACAAATGGGTTTTCCCAAAAATTTATCCTCATACCCTTTGACTCCTTTATTTCATAGAATTAAGCGACAGTGAAGATAATGTATATATATATCTTGTTACAAATTAATATTTACTTAAATTCAACAACAGTTATACCGCTTCCACCTTCACCTGCATCACCTAATCTTATACGTTTGACAGAACGATGTTGTTTCAAATATTCTTGAACACCATGTCGAAGGGCACCTGTTCCTTTCCCGTGAATAATTGATACACGAGGATATCCCGCAAGAAGGGCATCATCTATATATTTCTCAACCCTTAATAAAGCATTTTCATACCTTTCTCCACGTAAATCAAGTTCAAGACTGACATGATAATCCTTACCTTTCACAGTAGCAAGTGGTTTGGTTTCCACTTTTTGCTGGGATTGGATAAATTCCATATCTGATTCCTTTACTTTCATTTTCATAATCCCCATTTGAACTTGCCATTCTTTATCACTTACTTTTTCAAGCAATTGCCCTTTTTGATTAAAGCTGATAACTTTCACCTCATCACCGGGGGCAAGTACACGTTTTTTATTCGCTGTTTTCTTTACATTCGATTTTTCGAAATTTGGTACCGCATCACTTAGTCGCTTTCTCGCTTCAATCAACTCATGTTCTTTTATTGAAGCATGATTTTCTAAACGCATTTTTCTTAATTCACGAATAATTTCTTCTGCTTCTTCCTGAGCCTTTTCAACGACATTTGCTGCTTTGGATTCTGCCTTTTCATACATCCGATCACGCTGTGTGTAAAATTCAGCCATTTGCTTCTGCAAATCCTTATGGAGCTTTTCAGCATCTTTTAAATAATCTTGAGCTTCCTGTCGTTCTCTTTCAGCATCTCGTTTACTTTTTTCTAAAGAAGCAATCATATTTTCGACTTTATTCGTATCTGTTCCAATATATGATCTCGCATGATGAATAATTGATTCTGAAAGGCCTAATCTTTTGGAAATTTCAAATGCATTACTTCGTCCGGGTACACCAATTAAGAGCTTATAGGTTGGGCTTAACGTTTCAACATTAAACTCAACACTTGCATTGATGACTCCTTCTCGATTATAGCCATATGCTTTTAACTCTGGATAATGGGTAGTCGCAACTACCCTTGCTCCTCGATGATAGACCTCATCTAAAATAGATATTGCTAAAGCAGCACCTTCTTGGGGATCTGTACCTGCCCCTAATTCATCAAATAATACAAGACTTTCATGGTTTACATGTTTCAATATATCAACAATATTCACCATATGGGAGGAAAACGTGCTTAAACTTTGTTCTATAGATTGTTCATCACCTATATCTGCAAAAACATCAGTAAATACTGCAAGCTCCGACCCATCCAATGCAGGAATTTGTAATCCTGCCTGAGCCATTAGCGTACAAATACCGATCGTTTTAAGAGTTATCGTTTTACCACCTGTATTTGGACCAGTTATAAGAATGGTGGTATAGTCCTTTCCTAAACTAATATCATTAGCAACCACTTCATTAATTGGTATTAAAGGATGTCTCGCCTTATATAAATTGACAATACCATTATTATTCATTATTGGTCTAGTTGCTTTCAAAGATTTTCCAAACAGAGCCTTGGCAAAAATAAAATCAAATTCACCTAATATCATAACAGTTGTAGTTAAATCCTCTCCGACATCCGCGACATCTGCGGAAAGTTCACTCAAGATTCTTTCAATCTCTTGCTGCTCTTTCATATGGAGTTCTCTCAATTGGTTATTTAATTCAACTACAGACTGTGGTTCAATAAATAATGTTTGTCCAGAGGAAGACTGATCATGAACAATCCCCCCATAGTTAGATCGATATTCCTGCTTAACAGGAATAACGTACCGATCATTTCTAATAGTAACAATTGCATCCGATAACATCTTTGATGCATTACGGGAACGAATTAAACTCTCTAATTTTTCACGAATTCGTCCCTCATTTGATCTCAATTTTTGGCGAATTTGTCTTAATGCTTCACTAGCTCCGTCAAGAATGTCCCCATTTTCATCTATAGCATTTTTAATCTTATGTTCAAGGGGAGTGAGAATGATAATTTGTTCTGCCTTTTGTTCTAAAATTGGAATTTCAACACTATTTTCAAGTAAACCTTCAATAAATCTTTTGATTGTTCGTCCAGCATAAATCGTACTAGCTGTATGGACTAATTCCATTGGACTTAAGATTCCACCTATTTGTGCTCTTTTAATATGTGGACGAATATCATGTATACCACTTAGCGGGATATGCCCTTTTAATCGTAAAACATGTACTGCCTCATCCGTTTCTGCCTGTAACTCTAACACTTCTTCAAACGAAGATGAAGGAACAAGTTGTTTAATTTTATCTTGACCAAGTGTTGAAGAAGCATGTTCTAATAGTAGTTCTTTAATTTTATTAAATTCTAACGTTTTGAGTATCTTATCTTGCATAAAAATTGCAAGCCTCCTATATTCTAGTGGTTTAAGGATTAAAACAAACATAGATTTGCCACGATAATTTAGTCTCATCCTAGAACCATATGTTTTAGTTGTTTTTCTTTCTTAAAAAATCGAGCAATTCATCCGGTTCCATAGTATTTAATACAGATTTTTTTTGTATCCAACCTTTTCTTGCTGTACCAACGCCGTATTCCATAAATTCCAAATCCTCTTTATGATGAGCATCGGTATTGATGACTATTTTGACGCCATTTTCTTGTGCTCTTCTAACATATGTCGATGTTAAGTCCAGACGATTAGGATTTGAATTTAATTCGAGAACAGTATTTGTTTCTTTTGCCAATTCAATTAATAACTCAATATCGACATCATATCCTTGCCGACGCCCAATTAATCGTCCTGTCGGATGTGCAATGATATCAACATGTGGATTCATTAATGCTGTTTTTAAACGATCCATTATTTTCGCTTTCGGCTGATTAAAGCTAGAATGAATAGATGCAATGACTATATCTAATTCTGCTAATAATTCATCCTCATAATCGAGTGTTCCATCCGGAAGAATATCCATTTCAATCCCTGACAAAATCAATATATCATCATATTTATCATTTAAGCGCTTAATTTCTTCATTTTGCTCTCTTAGTCTCTCAGGAGTAAGGCCATTTGCTACCGTTAAATAACGGGAATGATCTGTTATAGCCATATATTTATACCCTTTTTCCCTACAAGCATTAATCATATCTTCCAATGTATGAGCACCATCAGACCATGTCGTATGCATATGCAAGTCACCTTGAATATCCTTTAGTGTAAGCAATTCTTTCTCAAAAGTATACTCATCTACTTCCTTACCGTCCTCACGAATTTCAGGTGGAATAAATGGTAAATCAAAATGATGATAAAACTCTTCTTCACTTTCAAAAGTAAGCGTTTCACCAGTTTCAATCAATTCAACACCATACTCACTGATTTTTTCTCCGCGTTGCTTAGCAAGCTGCCTCATGCGGACATTATGTTGCTTTGAACCAGTGAAATGGTGTAATGCAGTAGCAAATTCCTCTGGTTTAACGAGTCTAAAATCCACATTCACATCATGTACATCTGAAATTGTAATGGAAACCTTTGTATTTCCACTAGCAATCGCTTCCTTTGCTTCATTGAGCCTTAAAAGCTGTTCTTTTACCAGTTTAGGCTCATGGGTTGAAATAACATAATCCAAATCTTTTAAAGTTTCCTGTACTCTTCTTAAGCTCCCAGCATGAGAAAACTGGATAATTCCATCCATATGTCTTAATTCCTCATCAAGTAATCGGATATGCTTTAACATATATGCCAGAGGAAAACGAGTAGGCTTTAGACTAAAAGTCTCAATGGCTTCCAAAATTTTTTCTTCAGTCTTTTTACCAAAGCCCTTTAATGTTTGTACTTTTCCTTCTTCACAAGCAGCTTTTAAAGATTGAACATCTATAATATCTAATTCATGATATAATTTTGAAATCTTTTTTCCACCTAAGCTGGGGAGCTGTAATAAAGGAATCAGCCCTTTAGGTACTTCATTTTGTAATTCCTTAAGAACACTAGATTGTCCACTTTGTATATATTCAATAATGACTTCATTCGTCCCTTTTCCAATTCCATTAATCGAAGTGAAATCTTCAATTTCCTCAAGGCTTCTAACATCTGTTTCTAACGCTGCTGCTGCCTTTCTAAATGCTGCTATTTTAAAGGCATTCTCGCCTTTTAATTCCATATAAGTAGCAATTTGCTCTAATAACCGAACAACTTCCTTTTTATTGGCCTTCATTTCAATCCCCTTCCTATCAAGGAACTTCCTAGTATATATATTAGCAAAAAAGATTGAAAAAGGCATTTTTCCCTTGTAAGAAAAAAACTCCTCTATAAAAGAGAAGTTAGGATATATTCGTAATCCACCATTCTTCAATTTGTTTTGAAAGAAAAGGTGTATTTTTAATGATACCTTTAGCAATGAAAGATTGGTCCAAAGATGTTTGGATTGAATCTATTGGTAATAAGGCAGCAATATATAATAAAATAAAGATAATTAAATATACTTCTACAAAACCTAAAATCCCACCAGCCCATATATTCAACGGCTTAATTATTGGTAAACGAGCAACAAAATCTAGTGCAGAACCGATAATATGTAAAATGATTTTTACTGCAAAGAAAATGATGGCAAATGCAATCGCTCGATAATAAGCTGTTTCTAAATTCATTCCTTTTAAAAGCATTGCTATTGAATTATTATCATCTAACGCAGGGTATGGAATCCATAACTTTAGATGCGGAGCTAAATCTTTAAAATACATGTATGCTATAATAAAAGCAATAATAAATCCTGTAATATGGATAAGCTGAAGGATAAATCCTCTCTTTAGACCAACAAAGAATCCAATTACTAAGATTAATAGAATCACTAAATTAATCATTTTTTCATTCCTTTAATTATTGAAGTTTTTAATCAGAAGCTCGTATTGCTCCTTTAATTTAAGATATTCATTTACTGTATTGACAGCAGTTAAAACAGCAAGTTTACTTGTATCCAATGAGGGGTTATTGGAACGAATTTCACGCATTTTAGCATCAACGATTGAGGCAACTTCACGTATATGACTTGTTGACTCTGTACCAATAATGGTATATTGCTGTCCATATATTCCAACTGTTGTTCGATTTTTCTCAGTCAAATTCATTGCCCCCCTAAAAACAATCCTATTTTATATAATAGCATGAATTTACAGGGTTGGGAAGAAATTGTCCAGTAATGTCGAATAAGATATTGATAGAAAAACATTGTTCTAATAAGATTTGGAGGATTGTTCATGTCAAATACTGTAATTAAAGTTTCACCTCAAACAATTCAAGTAATGAACGAACATTATACTCATTCATTACTTGAAAAAAAACCACCAGGTGCTATTTTTACTGCAAAGCATAATGGGTGTACGATCACCGCCTATCGTTCAGGTAAAGTAATGTTTCAAGGCAATAATCATTCTGAAGAAGCAAGTAACTGGGGAAATCCAGTAGTAAAACAGGGAGACCCGATTAAATACCAAACATCAGGAAATCCTTTACCTCGGAACCTAAGTTCACTTTCAATCATTGGTTCAGATGAAGTTGGAACTGGAGATTATTTCGGTCCTATCACAGTCGTAAGCGCGTATGTTGATAAAGAACAAATACCTTTATTAAAAGAACTAGGTGTAAAGGATTCTAAAAACCTTACTGATACACAAATTATCACAATTGCTAAGGATTTACTTCATATTATTCCATACAGCTTGCTTACATTACATAATGAAAAATATAATGAATTACAATCATCCGGTATGACCCAAGGTAAAATGAAAGCAATATTACATAACCAGGCAATTAGTAAGTTATTGAAGAAAATATCTCCAATAACACCTGAAGCCATATTGATTGATCAATTTGTTGAAGCGGATACATATTACCGACACCTTAAGGGACAAAAAGAAATCATTCAAGAGAATGTATTATTTAGTACAAAAGGTGAAAGCGTGCATTTAGCTGTAGCTGCTGCCTCTATTTTAGCTAGATATGCTTTTGTTAAAGCTTTTGATGAATTAAGCAAGAAAGTCGGGATTTCTTTACCAAAAGGAGCCGGACACAAAGTTGATCAAGTAGCAGCTCAATTGATTAAACAAAATGGGAAATCAAGTTTAAAGCATTTAGCAAAACTCCATTTTGCTAATACTGAGAAAGCGATAAAGCTAATATAAGATACTCCCTGAAGCATCGTTGGTCAAAATTTTGGAAACATAGGGATATTACCATTGGAAGATATAGAAATATATTAGCAATTTGATCAAAAGCAGTTTAACTTTATAAATAGTATGGAAATTTATTTCCTAATTTTTTTAAAATAGCCTATTTTCGTAGTGGAAAGAAGGGAACTTTCAGTATATCTATTTTTATTAGTTAAAACATTAGCTAATTAACAATATGGTATTAAGAAAAAAATCCTAAAAAATGAAACCTTGTTGAATAAATTTCCGTATATATAATAGTATGTAAATATATGATAGAATACAGTAAAAAAAGGAGAAGTGAGATAATAATGCAAGAGGTATATTCGACAAGTAGTAAGCGTGACCTAATGGGTTCCGTGCTTAAGGCTTTTGCTTTATCCCTACTCGTAGCAGTTGTCGGGATGTTAATTGGAACAATGGTTCCTCCAGCACTATTTATGCCTTTAATGATCGTAGAATTCGTAATGCTATTAGCTGCATTTTTCGTTCGTAAGCGGAAAAGTGTTGGTTACGCATTTTTATTTGCCTTTACTTTTATTTCAGGTATTACAACCTATCCAATTGTTGCTTATTATGCAGCTACATCAGGAGCACAAGTACTAATATCCGCTTTCACTGGAACACTAGTTATATTTGCAGTAATGAGTTTCGTTGGTACAAAAACGAAAAAAGATTTATCGTTTTTAAGCGGATTTCTATTAACTGCCTTACTAGCTCTTGTTGTGATAGGATTAATCAATATTTTTGTTCCTTTTTCATCAACAGCACTATTTGTAGCTTCAATAATCGGAACAGTCGTATTTTCACTATACATTATGTACGATTTTAATCGTATGAAAAATATGGACTTCACTGATGAAGCAGTTCCATTATTAGCTCTTAATCTGTACTTAGATTTCATTAATTTATTCCTTAATCTATTAAGATTTTTCGGATTTCTTAGCAGGGACTAGTTCTCCATTAACTTTCACAAAAAAAAGAATCTAATTTAAGTGTTTACACTTTAATTAGATTCTTTTTTAGTCTTCAAACTTTCTCGATGACACATAGTGGTGTGTCTATATAGCATGAAATCAAAAAATTATCCCAATGTATTCCTTGGATAAGCTTAACCCCTTAACTCCGCACCTGCCTGCTGCTTCACTGCCTCGAGTACTTTGTCATGCGCCTTAACTACTTCTTCATCTGTTAATGTTCGTTCTGGATCAAAATATTTTAATGAGAAAGCAATGGATTTCTTTCCTGGCTCCATGTGCTCACCTTCATAAAGATCAAAAATAGATACCTCTTTTAATAAAGAGCCTCCTGCATGGACAATAATTTGTTGAAGAGTGCCAGCTTCTACATTGCGATCAACAACAAGTGCAATATCCCTTGTCATTGAAGGGAAACGTGGAATTGATGTATAGTGCAGTGGTTGAACTTCATTTGCAAAAATAGATGCTGTTTTTAATTCAAATACATAAGTTTCTTTTAAATCCATATCTTTTTGTACTTGAGGATGAATTTGCCCAACAAATCCAATCACTTCATCATTCCATACGATTTCTGCTGTTCTACCTGGATGCATTCCTTCGATAGCAGCCGCTCTATAAACAATTGAATGACTAACACCAAGTTTATCAAATAATCCTTCAAGAATTCCTTTAGCGACAAAGAAATCAACCGATTTTTTTTCACCTTGCCAAAGCTGAGAATGCCATATACCAGTAATTGCACCAGCTAAATGCTCAAATTCCTCTGGTTGCTCCTGATCTGTTGTTTTTAAAAATACAGAACCAACTTCATATAAAGCTACCGATTCATTTTTTCTAGCTAGATTATATGAAACAACATCTAATAAACCTGGAAGAATGCTTAAACGTAAATGGCTTCTTTCCTCACTCATTGGCATTGCTAGACGTATCGGCTCACGTTTGTCTAATGCATACATTGTTGATTTATCTTCATTAGTTAATGAATAGGTAATTGCTTGATATAATCCTGCACCTTCCAGGTATCTTTTTGCCGCACGTCGTTTACTCTGAACATCTGTTAATCCACCAGGTGTTGTTGAACCTGTAGGTAAAGTTGTTGGTAGATGATCATATCCATAAAGTCTAGCTACCTCTTCGATAAGATCCTCTTGAATCGTAATATCCCCACGTCTAGTTGGTACAGTTACTATAAAAGTTGTATCTTCTGTTTTCACTTCAAATTGAAGTCTAGTAAATATATCTAAAACTTGTGTTTCAGTAATTTCCGTTCCAAGCACTCGGTTTATTTTCTCTAATGAAATTTCAATAACTGCTGGTTCAATTTTCATTGTATTCACTTCAACTATACCTTCAAGAATTTCACCATTTGCATATTCAGCTATTAACTTCGCTGCACGCTCCGCGGCATCATGAATACGATTTGGATCAACTCCTTTTTCAAAACGAGCACTAGCTTCACTGCGTAAGCCATGATCCTTTGATGCATTACGAACAGTTTGACCATTGAAATAAGCTGATTCAAGTAAAACCGTTGTCGTTGTATCACCAACTTCTGAGTTCGCTCCACCCATCACACCAGCCATTGCCACTGGTTCTTTCCCATTCGTAATAACTAAATGATTTGCTTTTAATGTTCTCTTAGTATCATCAAGCGTAATGATCGTTTCACCTTCATGTGCAAGACGTACGATTATTTCCTTTGAACCTAGCTTATCATAGTCAAATGCATGAAGGGGTTGACCATATTCAAGTAATATATAATTCGTAATATCAACGACATTATTATGTGGGCGAATACCTGCTGCCATTAATCTAGTTTGCATCCATAATGGAGACGGCCCTATGTTAACATTTTTAATAACCTTTGCTACATATAGTGGATTTTCTTCTGGTGCTTCGACCTTAATCGATACATAGTCAGAAGCTTTTTCCACTGAAGATTCTCCCTTTGTATTTGGTAATGTCACATCAGTGCCAAGGATAGCAGCCACTTCATATGCCACACCTAACATACTTAAACAATCAGAACGGTTTGGAGTTAAGCCTAATTCTAGAATCTTATCATCTAGATTCAGTAACGCAATAGCGTCAGACCCAACTTCTACATCGCTAGGAAATACATAAATCCCTTCAGCGAAATCTTTAGGGATTAATTTTCCCTCAATCCCAAGTTCTTGTAGGGAACAGATCATACCATTAGACTCTTCACCACGAAGTTTTGACTTTTTAATCTTGAAATTACCCGGCAAAACAGCTCCAACTGTGGCAACTGCAACTTTTTGCCCTTTCGCCACGTTCTTCGCTCCACAAATGATTTGTACAGGTGCTTCCCCACCTAGATCCACTAAACATTTGTTCAATTTATCAGCATTTGGATGTTTTTCACATTCCATTACGTAGCCAACAACGACTCCTTTAATTGAAGAAGCTTTATGTTCTACTCCTTCTACCTCAATACCACTTCTAGTAATCTTTTCTGCTAATTCTTCAGCGGTAGTATCTTTTAAATCAATATATTCCTTTAACCATTTATATGAAACAAACATGTTTTTTCCTCCCTACCTTTTATTCATGTGTGGAAAATTGTTTTAAGAATCGAGTATCATTGGTGTACATATGGCGAATATCATCAATACCATATTTTAGCATTGCAATTCTCTCTGCCCCGATCCCGAAAGCAAAACCGGTATATTTATTTGCATCAAATCCTGCCATTTGTAAAACATTAGGATGAACCATCCCTGCTCCAAGCATTTCAATCCAGCCTGTTTTTTTACAAACATTACAGCCTTTTCCTCCACATGAGAAACAAGAGACATCTACCTCTACTGAAGGTTCAGTAAATGGGAAGAAACTTGGACGTAAGCGAATTTCACGCTCTTCACCAAACATTTTTTTCGCAAATAATTCTAATGTTCCCTTTAAATCACCCATTGTTATGTTTTCATCAACCACAAGTCCTTCGATTTGCATAAATTGATGAGAATGGGTTGCATCATCATTATCACGACGATAGACTTTACCTGGGCAAATAATTTTCACTGGCCCTTTGCCTTCATGCTTTTCCATTGTTCTTGCTTGGACTGGTGATGTATGTGTACGAAGAAGAAGATCTTCTGTAATGTAAAAAGAATCTTGCATATCTCGAGCAGGATGCCCTTTTGGTAAATTTAATGCCTCAAAATTATAGTAATCCTTTTCCACTTCAGGTCCTTCGGCAATTTTATAACCCATGCCAATAAAGAAATCTTCTATTTCCTCAACTACCCTTGTTAATGGATGATGATTTCCACTCTTGACAGGACGTCCAGGCAAGGTGATATCAATTGTCTCCGCGGCTAATTGTTTCTCAACTGCTTCCGTCTCTAATGATGTGTGCTTTGCTTCAATCTTTTGACTAATGGATTCCCTCACCTCATTTGCAAGAGCTCCCATTTTTGGACGTTCATCAGCAGATAACTGTCCCATTCCTCTTAAAACCTCTGTTATCGGTCCTTTTTTACCTAAATAAGCAACACGAATTTCATTTAATGCTTTCAAGTCTTCAGCTTGTTCGATTTTCGCTAATGCTTCCGTTTGCAAATCTTTTAATTTTTGCTCCATTATTTTACCTCCTCTTAATGATGAGCTGACAAAAAAGCCTAAATAGACTTTTTACCCACTCATAAAAAAACATAAAAAAACCTCATCCTACAAAGGGACGAGGTTATCATCGCGGTACCACCCTAATTAGCATCTTTTTCATGCTCATCTTCATTTCATAACGGCTTTTCACCGAGGCATCTTTACGTTATTAGCAACGGTCCCGATGCTGACTCCAGGGGTGAACTTCACTTAATTTTTCCATAAAAATGCTCTCAGTCAAAGGCATTTTCTCCCTTAATGGTGACATTAAGTTACTTTTCCCTTTCAGTGTCTTTTATTTTATGCAATTGTTTATATTATAGTATTTTATGGAATGAATATCAAATTTTATTTTAAGCCTTTAAATAATACATTAATATGCCAGCTGCTACGGCTACGTTTAATGATTCTGCTTGCCCAATGATAGGGATATATAAATTATTCTTCGTTAGGCTAAGTAAATCCATAGACACACCATGTCCTTCATTGCCAACCAATAAAGCGAATTCAGAATTAGGTTCTACTTGTTTGTAAGATACTCCATTTTCCAATGATGTTCCATACACTGGTATTTGGTTTTGATTAAATTTTTGAATCCAATCATCCAGCCTACCAAAAAGAACAGGAATATGAAAATGACTTCCTTGAGCAGAACGTAGAACTTTAGGATTGAATAAGTCCACAGTCCCTTCACCTAGGATAACAGCATCCATCCCTGCTGCATCCGCAGTTCGGATGATTGTCCCTAAATTTCCTGGATCCTGAACGGCATCGATTAATAAATAGGATTTTCCCTTTAATGTTTGAAAGCTCGGTTGCTTCATCTTACATATTGCAAATACACCTTGTGTTGTTTCAGTATCTGATATTGCTTTACCAATTTCCGAAGTAATTTTAGTCAATGATAATTGCTGAATATCCCAAGTTACTGGAATCTCAACATCTTCACTTAATATAATTTCAATGATATTATTTTTATCTTTTAAAGCCTCTTCAACAAGATGAAATCCTTCTACTAAATAGGTCTGTGTTTTTTCACGCTCTTTTTTAGTTAATAATTTTTTCCATTGCTTTACTTGTTGATTTTTTATTGACTCAATAAACTTCACCTTTTGTACTCCCTTTCCATTTCTCAATATCTCATTATAACCTAATATTTATACATATAACATTGGTTTAAGTGACATCCTAACAATGATTAATTTGAAAAAAGGAGTGTATTACATGAATTTAAATCTCCGTAATGCAATCATTCATAATGTTTCTGGTAACAATCAGGAACAACTTAAAGATACCATTGTGGATGCAATTCAAAGAGGCGAGGAAAAAATGCTTCCAGGCTTAGGAGTATTATTTGAAGTCATTTGGAATCATGCAGATGACCAAGAAAAGCATATGATGCTAGAAACATTAGAAGAAGGATTGAAGGGGTAAACTTCAATGTAAAGGACTGTCCTAAGACAGTCCTTCTCTTTATATAAAAAAATTCAGTTTCTTATTAGGTCAAAACACTTAAGGATCTTATTCAAATGTTAATTTATTTACTGTTTCACGGTCTAAGCGTTTGATCACCTCAGTAATGAGCTTCACAGCATTTTCATAGTCATCTCGATGCAACATAGCTGCATGAGAATGAATATAACGTGTAGCAATTGTAATTGCAAGTGATGGTACACCATTAGCTGTTAAGTGGATAGATCCCGCGTCTGTTCCTCCACCAGCAATTGAATCAAATTGATATGGAATATCTAATTCTTCAGCAACCCCTACAACTAAATCTCGTAAGCCTTTATGGGAGACCATTGAAGCATCATAAAGAATAATTTGTGGTCCTTTCCCCATTTTACTTAAAGCTTCTTTTTCAGTAATTCCTGGTGTATCTCCAGCAATTCCTACATCAACACCGAAGCCGATATCAGGTTCAATTTTCGCTGCAGCTGTTTTCGCTCCACGAAGTCCGACTTCCTCTTGAACATTTCCTACTCCGTAAACAATGTTAGGGTGCTTTTCATTTTTTAAATTCTTTAAAACATCAATTGCAATAGCACAGCCAATACGGTTATCCCAAGCTTTCGCTAATAGCATTTTTTCATTGTTCATCACAGTGAACTCGAAGTACGGTACAACCATATCACCAGGAAGCACGCCCCACTCCATTGCCTCTTCTCTGCTTGATGCACCGATATCAATAAACATATCTTTTATTTCATAAGGCTTTTTACGAGCTTCGGGAGATAAAATATGTGGTGGCTTGGAACCAATGACCCCAGTTAAATCACCCTTTTTCGTCACAATTGTAACTCGCTGAGCAAGCATGACTTGTGACCACCAGCCACCTACCGTTTGGAAGCGTAAGAAGCCCTTATCATCAATTTGTGTGACCATAAAGCCAACTTCATCTAAATGACCGGCAACCATAATTTTCGGACCATTTGCATCGCCAATTTTTTGGGCAATTAAACTGCCTAAACCATCATACTCAATTTCATCTGCATAAGATTCAATGTATTTTTTCATTACCTCTCTAGGTTCATGTTCATTGCCCGGAATACCTTTTGCATCAGTTAGGTCTTTCAGCATTATTAGTGTTTCATCAAGCTTTGCCATTTGTCTGACCTCCAATAATAGTGTATATGTACAGCTATTATTATAATAGATATAATCAAAAAAATACAAAAATTAAATTTCATAAAAAAATATTAAAAAAATGAATCCTTTTCCAAACTTAATCGTATGCATTGAAAAGATTACAATATTGGAGGCTAAAACCATGCTTTGGTTCGTAAGACTAGCAATTTTCTTTTTAATCCTTTACCTTATCGTTAAAATGATAAAATATCTTTTTAATCCAAAGCGGAAATTGGAGTTAGCACATGAAGAAAAACGGTATTTCTTTTTTGATGACTCAGAAAATATTCGAAAAAACTTTCTCATTACTTACAATGGCGTTCTATTTGAGGGAGAAAAGTATTTAGGAACAACAGACCAATCCTTTGAGGTTATTTCAATTTTTGTATGGCCTCATAATGTAAATGCATTAAACGGATTAACCTATCAAGACTTTCTTTTTTTAGAAAAGGAAATCACCTTAAGGTATCCTAATGCTACTATTGATTGGAAAAGTCCAATTAAAGAACTAGTAACAAAAAACAAAAACTGCTGATAGGATCAGCAGTTTTTTTTATGCTTCAGGGAAAAATTCCCTCCATTTAATTACGACCACTTTTTCTCGTAAAATAAAAAATAGGATGGATAATGCAAAGAGAATGATAATAATAATTGTAGGGGTAAAGCGTGAGATAAATTGGCCAAATACGGTATAAAAAACGACTAGTGGGATATTTGAAAGAACAGAGCCCTTTAAGTAGCCTCTAAAGTCTGGGTGTCTTTCAAGTAAACAAATATTTAATAAATGATAATGAAAGAATGGTATTAGTCGTAAAACTGCAATTTGTCCTGTAGTTAATTTTGCGTGATGACCAAAACATTTTAATTTTATTTTCAATAGCTTTTCATATGTTTTTGGCATTCTCTTAATACAGGCATAAAACATAGCAGACAAAAGTAATAATCCAATTAAAGAGTATATAATTCCTAGCATACTGCCAAATAATATTCCCCCAGCCATGCAAACCACTGCTACAGGGATAAATAAAAACTGCCGAAGTAAATGAAATAGAATAAACATAAAGGGTGCCAATACGATGCTACCCTCCACAAAAGAGAATAGCATTAATAATCTCTCATCCATCTTATTTCACCCCACCACTGTTGATTTACTCAAGATGCTGTACTCTATTTAAACATATTTAATAAAATCAGTGGTTATGACTATCTTAAGAGAATTATAAAAATAACAAGATCAACAATTGCAAGGAATGGAAAACCCACTTTAAATAGAAGATGACTTGTTTTATGATGAAATACATTCATGGCAATTGTCATTCCAATAGCTCCTCCAATGACAGCCAATCCCCAAAGAGTTTTTTCTTGAATTCTCCATTTATGTGCTTTGGCTAATTTTTTATCCCTGCCCATAACGATAAATCCAATAACATTTACAATAAAGCTGTAGCCTATTAATAGTCCTTTTAACATTTTTCATCCCTCATAAATAAGAAAAGTCACCCTCATTCAAAACAAGGATGACTAAATTCTAAAAAAATTATTTTGCAAATTGAGATTTTGCTTGGTTAGCAAGTTCTGTAAATGCTTTTTCATCATGAATAGCTAAATCAGCAAGCATTTTACGGTTTACTTCGATACCAGCAAGCTTTAATCCATGCATTAAACGGCTGTAAGAAAGACCGTTCATACGTGCAGCTGCATTAATACGAGTAATCCAAAGCTTACGGAAGTCGCGTTTTTTCTGACGACGGTCACGGTAAGCATACATATAAGATTTCATTACTTGCTCATTGGCAGTTTTATATAATGTATGTTTTGAACCAAAATAACCTTTTGCTAATTTAAGAACTTTTTTACGACGTCTGCGGCTAACAATTCCGCCTTTTACACGTGGCATATTATTTCCCTCCTATATAAATCGCTCATTACTTAAGATTGTCAAGCATATGACGAATACGTTTAAAATCACCTTTTGATACAAGTGTTGCTTTACGAAGTTTACGTTTTTGTTTCGTTACTTTATTTGCAAATAAATGGCTTCTGTAAGCATGAGAACGTTTTAGTTTGCCAGAACCTGTTCTTTTGAAACGCTTTGCTGAGCCGCGGTGAGTTTTCATTTTTGGCATAGGATATTTCCTCCTTCAGACATTACTTTTCAGTTTTTGGTGCTAATACTAAGAACATACTACGACCGTCCATTTTTGGCTTAGATTCTATTGTGCCAAGGTCATCACATTCATTTGCAAAACGATCAAGAACTTTTTGACCAATTTCTTTATGTGTAATGGCACGACCTTTGAAACGAATAGAAGCTTTTACTTTATCGCCCTTTTCAAGAAACTTACGTGCATTGCGAAGCTTAGTATTGAAGTCATGTTCATCAATCGTAGGGCTCAAACGAACCTCTTTTAAATTGATGACTTTTTGGTTTTTACGTGCTTCTTTTTCTTTCTTTTGTTGTTCAAATCGATATTTACCATAGTCCATAATTTTGGCTACTGGCGGTTTTGCATTTGGAGCAACTAGAACAAGATCAAGATTCACTCGTGATGCGATCTCTATTGCTTCGTTTCGAGATTTAACACCTAGCTGTTCGCCATTTTGACCAATAAGACGAACTTCTCGGGCACGAATGCCATCATTAACCATCATATCTTTGCTAATAATTAGCCACCTCCAAGGTTTTTTGCGAGGATCAGATTTTCTGATCGCATAAAGCAACTTTAGTCGAATACATGATTTGGGTTAAGAATTCCTGCCTGATCTCATTTGAACACAATTTTTATCGTTAACATAGGTTTCATAAACAAGAAAAGTGCAGGCCGTAAAAAGGACCCGCACTTTACATTCGCATGAATAGTTAGAATGTGATGAATTTCGAAACCTGCCAACTGCAAACTTGCGTCAATCAGGCGAGAAGCGGGTGCTTCTTCTTTTCCTCAAATAAATATTCAATTTACCTTAGATAATATATCATACATCATAATTTGATGTCAAATGGCTTTTAATCATTAGAATTTCTTTTTGCAACATCATCTATATTAGCAAAATCCTAACTAATCTGCAATAGTTTTTTTAAGATAAGAAAATATAGCATGTACTACCAAAGTCAGTCCAGCTTTGACGAGCTCCAGTGCATAACTAACACTAGACTTTTTTTATTTTACAACTTCTTTTTTTAAATCTGCGACAAATTGTTCAAAAGATACTGTTTCAGATTTTTGTTCGCCATACTTACGTACATTAACGGCATTGTCGCTTACCTCATTATCTCCAACGACAAGCATGTATGGAATTTTTTGCATTTGATGCTCACGAATTTTATAACCAATTTTTTCATCCCGTGAGTCTAATTCAACCCTAAATCCTTCAGCACGAAGTTTTTCCTCGACTTGTTTCGCATAATCAATATGAACTTCAGGTGATACTGGGATAACTACAGCTTGTACAGGAGCTAACCAAGTAGGGAAAGCACCTTTGTATTCTTCGATTAAATAAGCGACAAAGCGTTCCATTGTTGATACAACTCCACGATGGATAACGACTGGACGATGCGGTTTCCCATCCTCACCTACATATGTTAAATCAAAGCGTTCAGGTAATAAGAAATCAAGTTGAACTGTAGAAAGAGTTTCGTCTTTTCCTAATGCTGTACGAACTTGAACATCTAATTTTGGACCATAGAAAGCTGCTTCACCATCTGCTTCAAAGTATTCAAGTCCTAATCCATCCATCGCTTCTTTTAACATGCTTTGTGCTTTATTCCACATCTCATCATCATCAAAGTACTTTTCTTTATCTTCCGGATCACGATAGGATAAACGGAAGGAATAGTCAGTGATATCAAAATCTTTGTAGACGGCAATAATTAATTCAACTACACGTTGGAATTCCTCTTTTATTTGGTCAGGACGTACAAATATATGTGCATCATTCAAAGTCATTCCGCGAACACGTTGTAATCCTGAAAGTGCACCTGACATTTCATAACGGTGCATTGTACCTAGCTCAGCAATTCGAATTGGCAATTCTCGATAACTATGAATGCCATTTTTATAAATCATCATATGGTGCGGACAGTTCATTGGACGAAGAACTAATTGTTCATTATCCATCTCCATTACAGGGAACATATCTTCTTGGTAATGATCCCAGTGTCCACTTGTTTTATATAAGTCAACACTACCCATAATTGGTGTATACACATGATTATAGCCAAGACGTTCTTCCTTATCGACAATATAACGCTCAACAATACGACGGATTGTTGCTCCCTTTGGTAGCCACATTGGAAGACCTTGTCCCACTTTTTGGGAAGTTGTAAATAAATTTAATTCTTTCCCGATTTTACGATGATCTCTTTCCTTCGCTTCTTCTAGAAATTTTAAATGCTGTTCTAAGTCCTCTTTTTTAAAGAAGGCTGTTCCATATACACGTTGAAGCATTTTATTATCGCTATTGCCGCGCCAGTATGCTCCCGCAATGCTTAATAATTTAAATTCTTTAATTTTACCTGTAGAAGGAACATGTACTCCACGACATAGATCAAAGAATTCACCTTGTTCGTAAATCGTTACTTTTTCATCCGCAGGAATTGCATCAATGAGTTCTTGCTTATATTCATCACCAGCAAAAAGTTCTTTTGCTTCATCACGAGAAACTTCCTTTCGTACAATTTCAAGATTTTCGCTAATAATTTTCTTCATTTCTTTTTCTATTTTCGGTAAATCCTCAGGTGTGATAGATACTTCAAGGTCCATATCATAATAAAATCCACCTTCGATAACTGGCCCTACTCCTAATTTCACATTTCCAAAAATTCTCCGAACAGCTTGTGCCATTAAATGAGCTGTACTATGACGTAGTACCTCTAATGCATCTTTATGGTCGGGTGTAACGATTTCAATAGATCCATCAAACGTAATTGGTGTACGAAGATCAATTAATTTTTCATTCACTTTCCCTGCAATTGCTTTTTTCTTTAATCCAGGACTAATAGATGCTGCAATATCTTCAGTAGTTGTTCCATTAGGAAATTCCTTTACAGCACCATCTGGAAAAGTCATTTTAATCACTTCTGACATTCTGTACCACTCCTTCATTAATGCGTGAGTACCTTATTTGGTACTACAGCAGATTATATTATGTAGACTCTTTTTGCGTTTTTACTACATTTTTTAGTTGTAATCAATAGCATTCATTATACTCACTTGCTACAAAACTTTTTAAAGAGCCAAAAAATAAAAAAACTCGTTCCCTATGAAAGGGACGAGTTATATACACGTGGTTCCACCCTAAGTTTTCATATCAACGTGATGATATGACTTCGGATCATTATAACGGAATGTGTCCGTCAACTACTAATAGTCTAAACGTTCGCAGTTGAAGTTTAGAGGTGGTAAGTACTCAATTCGTGTTGGAAAGCTTTCACCATTTCTTTCCTCTCTGGGAACCGTAAAGGAATACTCTTGTCCTCATCAATACATTTAACTATTTTGATTGAATATGTACGTAATTATAGATGGTTCACCCGAGAAAATCAAGAGGTGTGTCAATAAATTTTTTAGTGATTAATAGGATACATGTTTTTTTCTTTCCAAAATTGTTCTTTCTCTAAAAGGATAACTCTTTCTTCAAAAATATTTTGAATGGTTCGGATCAATCCATTATCTGCAGAATCAGCGTATAAATATATATTTTTGGGCGCAATGGACAGTAAAGGAGCAATTGTAACAGAATCAATATAGACCGGATGATTCGTCATTAATCTTCTATCAATCATTTCTGAAATCTGCTCTTTTGATAATTCCTGATATTCTTTACTATAAAACTTCCCATACTCACCAAAATAAATACGAACAGTGTCCATACATGCCTTACGATTAGCCAAATAATCTCTTAACATTTGAATAAATACTTGATACTCTTGTTCCATTTTATATTCATCTATCGCCATTTCAACATATTGAATCAATTGTTCAAAATATTTTTTTAAGCGAAACTTGATTAATGAGTCAAAAGAAATCGATTTATGATCATCAAATAAAGAGAGAATTGCCTCTCGTATCATCACTTCATCATTCATTACACCAACCATTTTCATAAGTTCTGGACGTTCGCCATCAAACATTTCCGTTACAATGTCCAAAATATTATCTTGTTCGGACTCCTCTTTATAATAAAAATACTCTTTGAGAATATCTCGAGCCCAATCCATTCGTTTTTTTATTAGAATAAATTGAATAAATCCAGATTGTATTTCTTGTATTGGAACCTGATGATTATCAATCGTTAAAATATATTGCTTTTGATTTTGGAAAGTTGTTTCATAAAATGTTATCGTTTGATTTTTCTTGATAAAATATTCATGTAGCCAAATTGCATCAGATAATTCTTTAAAAACAAAATCCAAGCATATCCCCCCTCTACATGGAATCATCCATGATATATATATATGGGATGCTTGGACGATTTAGAAGTAGTAGTTACTTAAATGTATCTAGACTAGTGTCGCATATTGGGTCCATCTACACGTATTGGAATCGATAAGTATTTAATTCTTTCCATGATTCGGGCAGCTTTTATTTTTTCTTCTTCTCCTCTTTGAGAATAAGTAAGATGATGTTGTAGTTCCCCATAATCAAAATTGGATGAAAAAAAGGTAGGTAAGTTTTCTTGCATACGAAATTGCATAATCGATCCTAATATTTCGTCACGTGTCCAACTTGTCATTACTTCTGCACCAATATCATCCAGCATTAATAGAGGGGCTTTTTTTACAACCTCTAGTTTTTCATTTGTAGAATGATCACTTAATGATTGCTTCATCTCTCGGAAAAACTCTGGCACATAAACAATCAAGGAGGAAATTTGTTTATTTTCCGCTAAATGATTAGCAATAGCCCCTAATAAATAGGATTTCCCAACACCAAATTTCCCATAAAGATAGAGCCCCTTCATTTTTTTACCTAGTTCATATTCTCGAGCAAATCGCTCTGCATACTCATATGCCGTTAACCGTCCATCCGATTCCAATGAAAAATCACCAAATGAAGCTTGTAATATTTCCTTTGGTACATAAATGCTTTGAATTAATTCTCTTGATTTCTTTCTTTCGTCAGCTATTCGTTTCTTTTTACATGGACGATAGTGGAGATCAATCGAGTCTCTTCGCAAAATAATTTCTGGTTCAAAACCTTTCATCATATTTACACAAGAATCTAAACTAGGACAGTCCCTACAATCCTTTGATTGATCCTTATACTCATATAGCTTCATTAAACTTTTTTCAATCATTGATGTAGTAATCTCATCTTGGTGCTTTCTAAGAAACTCACGTATATCCGGGTGATTGATCACTTCTCTTTTTATATCATTCATTTGTTGTTGAAAACGACTATTCATAGTAAATCTCTTTAATGTATCATTTATATTTTCCATCTATACTTCACCTCCGATTTTTATATTGATTTTGAATTGATTCTAATCTTCGGCGCTTTTCCTCCATCGACTCTTTCTCTTTCAGTTGATTTTTTTCTTCGGTCTGATTATTTTCTTCATTAAACCAATCAGGTAATTTTTCTTTGCGAATCGGTTGTTTTCTTTGTGTTTTTTGATCCTTGTTTTTAGCCCATTGCTGATACTGTCGGTGCTCATTTTTTGCAAGATCCATTGCCTCTTTCACCGTCTTGACTTTTTTTCTTGCCCAATGAGAGGCTATTTTTTCTATATAATTTTTAGTGAGTTTCATATCTGTCTTAAGCATAACATAATGAATTAATACATTGACAACTCCTGGAGGAAGCTGCTGTTGAAACATTATCTCTTCGATTGCAACAAGGTCGCCTTTGGAAGGTTCTGCACCGTCCGAAATATCAATTAATAATTGACGCGGCGAGGTTGTTTCCAAATAATGGACTAATTGTTCTTCCTGTGTCATCGTATCATTTACACCAGCTTGACGTTGCAATCCCGGTTGAATTCGGTCAACTAATTGCGGGATCCCATCTGCATGTTCCAGTTGATACCAATCTCTCGCTGCTTTTCTCAAATCATTAATATCAATTTCCTGTTCTGCATTTAATGAACTCAGTAATAAACTTTTCATCTCAATCGCGTTAATACTATATAAGAATGCAAGGTTGGATATTGCTTCCTTCACTTGACGAGTGATAGCTTTCCTTGGAATTAGATATTCATTTAATCCAGCAAACAATAATTCAAAATCAAAATTCGCTACCTCTATTTGTATTTTACTCGTTTCATTTCTTGAGATATATTGACTATTGTTTTCAATAAGACTTGCGTTTTGAGCATCCATATCCTGGATAAAAGGATCATTATTCGTAGTAAATACATCCTGAAATGATCGAGTAATTTCTTTATGTGAATCTCTGTCAATCACATGGTCCGAGAAAAACTTTTTCATACGTTGAAAATGACTATGCCCTAATTGTCTATATAAAAAAACATTTAACATCCCATCCGTAAAAAATTGTTCAGGGGATAAGGGTGGCTGGAGCTCATAAATAAAACCCCGTTCTTCCCCATCTTTTTTCATATATGTTTTCAATAGTCCGATTCCCTCAAGCTTTAAACGGGCTTCATAGATCTCTCTCAAATTTAATCCTAAAAAATTCATTAAATGATAATGTGTCCAATCATCCGACCATATCCTATTGATTTCAATTTCGTTCCAAAGAGTCGAATACAAGCTATAACAATTAGTTCCAATTAATGGTTGATAAAGAAACGAGATGACCTTCCGATCATATTCATGTAGGATTCCATTTGAAGTTACCTGGTACCGATCAACAGGCTGTACCTCATTCCACATCTGATTCATGTCTACACTTCCTCAAAACACATTGATTTGAAAAGGTGACCCTAAGTGTAAAACACTCATTAGTTGGGTCACCCTCCATTTGCTAATCTTTTTTTATTAGTTCTTTCAATTCCTCAAGAAAAACATTGATATCCTTAAACTGCCTATAAACCGAAGCAAACCGGACATATGCAACCTCATCTACTTTTGCTAACTTGTCCATAACCAGTTCACCAATTAACTCCGAGTTAACCTCAGAATATCCTTGATTTCTTAAGTGCTGCTCTATATCTAACGTTATTTTTTCTAATTCCGCAAGAGCCACAGGTCTTTTTTCACAAGCTTTTATTAAACCTCGTAATATTTTATCACGACTAAACTCCTCGCGTACCCCTTCCTTTTTCACGACGATAAGAGGAGATTCTTCGACCTTTTCGAATGTTGTAAAACGATAGTTACATATTTCGCATTCTCTTCTTCTCCGTATAGAGCGGCCTTCATCAATAGGGCGTGAATCAACTACGCGAGTTCCATTATGTGAGCATGACGGACATTTCATATGATCAACTCCGTTCAAAGATCATTAATATCTTCATGATATAGAAAACTTGTGAAAATCACAAGAAAAAAAACGAGGTGTATGTCGATACACCTCGTTGCTCTTTTTTTATATTATTTTTTCATACATTTACTTGTTCTTTGCTAATTTGTACGGCTCCCATGCCACGAGGTAATTCAATCGTTTCCCTCTTTTCAGCATGTAAACTTTCTGCTATATAATCTGCGGCAATATTTGGATCTAAATTCCCGCATGTGTAAACATCAATACTAGCATATCCATGTTCGGGAAAGCTGTGAATAGTTAAATGTGACTCAGAAATAATAACTACACCGCTCACACCTTGTGGAGCAAATTTATGAAAAGCCACCTCGCGAATTTCAGCACCAGATTTTAATGCTGCATCAACAAACGTTTTTTCAATAAAATCCATATTGTTTAACTTTTCAAAATCGCAACCCCATAATTCAGAAATTACATGACGACCCATAGTTTCCATTGATCGTTCCCCCTTCAAACTTAATATTTTTGCCGTTAAAAAACATTGTGAAAAGCACAAATGTAACTACCACGGGGGAAAGTTAGTCCAAAGAGGTCCTAACCCTTTAAGTAGCCACAAATATTAAATTTTTAACTTCACGAAAAATAGTATACTTTGTTTAAATTCTTTTTGCAATAGAATGATAAAAAAAGCTTGCTATCCATGGATAGCAAGCTCATATATTTTATCCTATGTTTACTTTTGACTTTGTATTCATTTCTTTGGCAACAAATTTAGTTAAATCTACAACTCGACAGGAATATCCCCACTCATTATCATACCATGCAAGAACTTTCACTTTTCGTCCATCCATCACTATGGTCGATAAACCATCAATAATAGTTGAATGTGGATTCGTATTAAAATCAACTGATACTAGTGGCTCTGTCGTAAATTCTAGGATTCCATGCAAGGAGCCTGAGGCAGCTGTCATAAACGCCTCATTTACCTCTTCAACTGTTACTTCTTTCTTCAAATCTACAACTAAATCAACTAAGGATACATTTGGAGTTGGTACCCTTAAAGCCATTCCGTGAAGCTTCCCCTTCAGTTCTGGTAGAACGAGGGCTAACGCTTTAGCAGCACCTGTTGTTGTAGGTATAATGGATTGCGCACATGCACGGGCACGACGTAAATCTTTATGCGGATTATCTATATTATTTTGGTCATTCGTATAGGCATGGACAGTAGTCATTAATCCGTTTTCAATGCCAAATTGCTCATTTAATACTTTGGCGACTGGTGCTAAGCAGTTTGTTGTACATGATGCATTTGAAATGATGTCATGTTCATCAATTTTTAATGCGCTTTCATTTACTCCCATGACAATAGTTACATCTTCATTTTTCCCAGGGGCAGTTAAGATCACTTTTTTGGCACCGGCTTGTAAATGAAGTTCAGCCTTTTCTCGTGAATTAAATTTACCAGTTGCCTCAATTACAATATCTATATTCATATCTTTCCACGGAAGTTCTCCTGGATTCCGTTGATTTAGGAGTTTAATGCGATGTCCATTAACAATTAATGCTTCTTCAGTTGACAGAATATCTGCCTCAAATTTCCCATGTGTTGTATCATACTTAATTAAATGTGCTAAGCTTTCTGCAGGATAACTTGCATTGATCGCTACTATATCTAATTCATTCTCTAATATCGCTTTTCGGAATACCATTCGTCCAATTCGACCAAATCCATTAATTGCTATTCTTGTTTTCATCAATGTTAGCCTCCAATATTAAAGTTATACTCATTAAGTGGATTTTCTAAAAATAGTATAACACATTAATCGAATTATGTAAGTACAAATATGTTTCTATTTATAAATTCCAAATAAAAATAGGGAGATTCCTAATATTTATAGGAATCTCCCTTATTTGTGTTATTCTATTTACCTTATAAATTTAAGGTTTAAGGAACCATTTTGTAATGATTTCATTTAATTGTTGTTCTGTCTCATCAATCGTTCCATTATTATTAATTACAGCATCAGATTTCTCAATTTTTTCTTCAAGTGGCATTTGTGATTGAATTCTTGCCATCGCCTCTGTCTCCGTGAATTGATTTCTATCCATCAGTCTTTGTAATTGGATGGATTGCTCAACATAGACAAGGATCGTTTGATCTACCATATAACCGAGATTACTTTCAAACAATAATGGAATGTCCATAATAACCGTCTCTTTCCCCTGTTTAAGAGCTGTTTCTTTTTCTTTTTGCATGTATTCTCTAACAGCGGGATGAACAATTTGATTTAGCATTAGCCGTTTTTCTTCATCATGAAAAACAATGGTTCCTAGTTTTTTTCTGTCCAGATTCTGATCTTGTTGTAAAATCTCTGGACCAAAAGCTTCAACTATTTGTTTATAGGCATCTTCACCAATTTCAACAACTTTTCTAGCAGCAATATCTGCATCCACAATAGCAAAGCCTTTTCTTCTTAATAAGTTAGAAACTGTACTTTTTCCACTCGCAATACCACCGGTTAGTCCTATAATCTTTGCCATATTTATAACCTCACTAAAATTTAAATACTCCGATTAATATTAGTAATACACCCGGTAAAAAAGAAATTTTTTGCATCCAATTAAGATGGGAGAACATTTTTCCTAATTTTAATCCACCTGTTACAAATAAAAAGCTCATTAACGCAACTAGAATACTTAAGTAGGTTGGAGAATATCCAAGCATAGCTGCTCCAATTCCAGCTCCAAAGGCATCTAAAGACAAAGCAAATCCAAGCATAAACGCTTCAATTCCATTTATGGCTCCAGAATTGTCAAAATCCGCACTCGTTGGCTTTTTTAATATATTTATGACTACACCGAGTGAACGAATTTCAACATTTAATACTACTTTTTCATCCTCTTTTGTTGATACCTTTTCTGGCTTAAAAAATTGATACAAGACCCAAATGCCAATCAAAATTAATATGATTCCACCCAATCGATTGGCGAGATTAGGATCGATAAACGACTGTAGAATCCTCCCAAAGACACATGCAATTCCCAATGAAAGTCCGGAACAAATCGCTATAATCAATATAGATTTTATCGGGATTTTCATTTTTCTTAAACCATAAGTAAAACCTGCACTAAAATTATCTAAACTAACAGCAAAAGCCATTAAAAAGAGTGATAACTGAAAGCCCATGATAAAGCTCCTTCCTGTTCTCACATCACTAACTATAATATATGGAAGGAGCTTATCAGATGTTAAAATTTAATTAAGGCTTATTCTTTTGACAGTTTGGACAAAAATGAGTTCCTCGACCCGCGGTGACAATTTTCTCTATAGGGGTTCCGCATCGTTTACACTCTTCCCCTTTACGCCCATATGCGAGTAATTGCAATTGGAACATACCAATTTCTCCTTGGGAATTTACATAGGAACGAATGGTACTCCCACCTTTTTCTACAGCTTCAGATAAGGTAGCGATAATTTCTTGATGAAGATTTGTTAATTCATCGCTATTCAAGGTGTTGGCCTTTCGTTCAGGATGTATCTTTGCTCTAAACAATGCTTCATCCACATAAATATTGCCAAGTCCTGTAACAATTGTTTGGTCTAAAAGTACAGGTTTTATCTTTCGTTCAGTTTTCTTAAGCTTTCCCTGCAAATATTGGTTAGTAAATGCGCTTGAAAACGGTTCAGGACCTAATTGTGATAATGGAAGGTCGTTGTTTTCTTCACCCTTCAAAAATAAATGCATTGTCCCAAATTTTCGGACATCGCGATAACGCAGCTCTGTTCCATCGGTAAAATGAAATATGACATGTGTATGCTTATCATATGGTTCGTCAGTATTAAATAAACCATATTTTCCTTCCATACGTAGATGGGAAACGAGAGCGTAAGTATTTAGATTAATAATTAGAAACTTCCCTCTTCGATTAATATCTGTAATTGTTTCCCCGATCAATGCATCCTTAAATTGTTCAACCTCAACCGGCTTTTTTACGATTTTAGGCCAATGCACCTGTACATTATCAATCGTTTTCCCTACTACAAGATTCTGTAATGTTCTTCTAATCGTTTCTACTTCCGGTAATTCAGGCATCATAAATCTCCTCTTTTATTACTTATTTTGCATCAAACCAAGTAGGACCGTATGCATAGTCAACCTTAAGAGGTACAACTAATTGAACTGCATTTTCCATCACTTCAGGTACAATTTTTTTTAAAATATCAATTTCATTACTAGGAGCTTCAAAAATCAATTCATCGTGTACCTGTAAAAGAAGACGCGCTTGTAGGTTTTCTTGTTTTAATCTAGCCGCCATATCAATCATTGCTTTCTTAATAATATCAGCGGCACTTCCTTGAATCGGTGTATTCATTGCAGTTCTCTCGGCAAAGCTACGAATATTAAAGTTTCTGCTAGTTATTTCAGGTATATATCTTCTTCTTTTTAGAATTGTTGAAACATAACCCTTTTGTTTTGCATCCTGAACAATATCCGTCATAAAATCTTTTACCCCAGGATAACTCGCAAAATAGCGTTCAATAAAATTCCCTGCTTCCTTCCTTGTAATACCTAAATTTTGTGATAACCCATAATCACTAATTCCATAAACTATTCCAAAGTTAACTGCTTTTGCTTGCCGACGCATATTATTGGTTACTTCATCTTTTTTCACATGGAATACATCCATCGCTGTCTTCGTATGAATATCCATATCTTCGTTAAAAGCTTCGATAAGCTTTTTATCAAAAGCAATATGAGCTAATACACGCAACTCTACTTGTGAGTAATCAGCAGAGAAAATGAACCAATCCTCTTCAGTTGGGATAAAGGCTTGTCTTAATTTACGTCCCTCCTCTAGTCGAATGGGGATATTTTGAAGATTAGGGTCAACCGAGCTTAGTCTTCCTGTTTGAGCAAGAACTTGATTATATCTTGTATGAATCCTACTATTGTCTAAATGAACAACTTTTAATAAACCTTCAATATAGGTTGATTGTAATTTACCTAATTGACGATAGTGGAGGATTTCCTTAACAATCTCATGTTCAGATTCAAGCTTTTCAAGTACATCTGCAGATGTTGAATAACCCGTTTTAGTTTTCTTATACACAGGTAATCCTAGTTTTTCAAATAATATAACACCTAATTGCTTTGGAGAATTAATATTAAATGACTCACCAGCTAATTCGAACACTTTTTCTTCTATTGATTGTAAACGTTCAGTCAATTCTTCCCCCATCTGTTTTAAACGGTCAATATTCACCATAATTCCAGTTGATTCCATATCTGCTAAAATAAATGAAAGAGGTAGCTCAAGCTCTGTAAAGAGTTCTAGCTGATCATTTTTCTCAAGCTCCTCTAAGCAAGAAATAACCAAGCTAGCAATTCCAACAGCCTTTCTCACTACATGGTCAGCAAGGATGTTCTCTTCTGGAACTTTTCGCTTCACCCCTTTACCGAACACCTCTTCATCACTATGAACTATGTTATACCCGTGACGTTTCGCAACGGATGCAAAATCTTCCACAGTTTCCGAAGGATTGAGTAAATAAGAAGCAATTAATAAGTCAAAATCTATTCCTTTCAGCTCCACACCAAAACGTCTTAAAGCAACAACTGCAGCTTTTCCATCATATACAAATTTTTTCTTTGTTTCGTCTTGCGCCCATGTTTTAAATGCACTAGAATTCAAAGCAGTCTTTACCGGTAAATAAAATACTCCATTTTCATTACAAATACTTAGACCAATTATTTCACCCGTATGATAATTCTCTTCAAAGATTTCCAAATAAAGAGCACTCTCGTTCGTAAACAGTTCATCTGTGATTTCTTCAATTATTTGATATTCGAGCTTGTCGAACTCTTCCTTTTGATCAGGGTTATGTTTGACATCTAATTTATCTATTAATGAATTAAAACCTAGCTCTTTGAAAAGAGTAACTAGTTTTTCATCATTACTATTTTCATATGCTGTTTCATCCACTGATATAGTTACAGGAGCTTCACGAGTAATTGTTGCAAGCTTTTTACTCATGATTGCTTGTTCTTGATATTCCTCGATTTTTTCTTTTAATTTCTTCCCACTAACTTGATCAATAGATTGTAATAAGTTTTCTACTGTTTCATATTCCTTTAATAGTTTAATGGCTGTTTTCTCTCCGACTCCAGGAATTCCAGGAATATTATCCGATGAATCACCCATTAATCCCTTCATATCAATAATTTGCTCTGGAGTTAAACCATATTTTTCTTTAATGTGCTCTGGTGTATACTCCTCTATTTCTGTGATCCCTTTTTTAGTAATGCATACTGTTGTATGTTCTGAGCTTAGCTGTGTTAAATCCTTATCTCCAGATATTACCTTCACTTCAAAACCATCTTTTTCAGCCTGAAGAGAGAGTGTCCCAATAATATCATCAGCTTCATAGTTTTCTAATTCATACCTTTTAATCCCATAGGCATCTAGTAGCTCTCTAATAAATGGAAATTGTTCCGAAAGCTCAGGTGGTGTTTTCTGCCTCGTTCCTTTATATTCTTTAAATGTGTTATGACGAAAAGTCGTCTTCCCTGCGTCAAAAGCCACTAATAAATGAGAAGGCTTTTCTTCATTCAAAATTTTCATTAGCATCGTTGTAAAACCGTAAATGGCATTGGTATGGATCCCTTTATCATTGTTTAATAATGGTAAGGCAAAAAATGCCCGATAGGCGATACTATTTCCATCAATTAATATTAGCTTTTTTTCCAATCGTTTCCCCTCCAGATTTATCGTATCCGAGTAGTTACCTTACCCCATTTTATCATGTACACGCCTGAAAAGGAAAATGGCCAGCATCGTTGCTGACCATATCAGTCTATTATTTTGTATAGCCCATTAATAATTTTGCATATGGTGAATCTGATGGGAGAATGATCATTGTTTGGTCACCAATTGTCTTTTTGTATGATTCTAATGTTCTAAAAAGATGGTAAAACTCTTTATCTTTCGAGAAAGCTTCATTATAGATTTTAGCTGCCTCTCCTTCTCCTTCGGATCGGATTACTTCTGCATCCGCTTGAGCTTTTGAAAGCATTTCTTTTACTACTTTATCCGTTTTGGCCTCGATCGTATTTTTCTCAGCATCACCCTTAGACAAATATTCTTGTGCCTTCGTTTCTCTTTCAGAAATCATTCGAGTATAAACGGATTGCTCATTTTCCTCAGGTAAGTCGGTTCTTTTTGTCCGAACATCAGTTACGACGATGCCGTAGTTATCCTTAGCTAAAAGATCGTTAACCATATCAGTAACCTTATCATTTAAACTTCCTCTCGATGATACTTCATCATTAATAATTTCTTCATAATTTAAGTTTCCTAATTCGGCACGGACAACTGAATAAATAAACTCTTCCATTCTATTTTCAGCATTATCAACATTTCTAGCATTCGTAATCATTTTTTTAGGGTCTACTATTTTCCAAATAGCATAATTATCTATAATCATTCGTTTCTTATCTTTTGTATTAATTTCTGCTTTCGAGACATCATAGGTCATTTGATATTTTGGAAGTGTTGTCACACTTTGAATAAATGGCAGCTTAAAGCCCAATCCTGGTTCACTTTTGATTTTTACCACTTCACCAAATTGCCGGATGACCTTATATTCTCCCTCTTTAACAATAAAGATATTTGATAGGATTAGCCCGAAAATAATGATTAAAATAATAAAAAATATCCCAATCTTTGTATACTTTCTCCAGTTCATTTCCCCAAGCTTTGTCTCTTTCATATTAATGACGTTATCATCCTTCATTATTTTGGTCGCCTCCCTCTTCTTTCTTTTCTGTTATTGGTGTTTCTTTTTCTAACGGAGGGATCGGCAGGTATTTCATCGTATTCCCGTCATCATTCATAATGTAGATTTCTGCCCCAGGAAGAACCTGCTCAAGAGTTTCAATGACTAGGCGCTCTTTAGTAATTTCAGGATTTTTTTTGTATTCATTATAAAGTTTATTGAATACTGCAACATCCCCACGAGCTATTTGAATTCTGGATGCTTTTTCCCCTTCGGCTCTAGATATTAGTGCTTCCTTCTCTCCTTCTGCTTCATTCATTCGCTTATTTTCGTATTTCTTTGCTTCATTAATTTTCGTATTCATTGTTTCTCTCGCATCCGTGACATCTGTAAAGGCTTTTCGGACATCTGTATTCGGGAGCTCAACATCCTGTAATTTTACCGCCATTATTGAAATACCAATGTCATATTTTTCAATTAATGAAGTCAATAATTCACGGACACCTGCCTCTATTTCAGCTTTCCCAGATGTAAGTGCATCATCAATTTTCGAGCTTCCTATAATACTTCTCAAAGAAGATGATGTAGCGTTATATAAAATTTGATTCGGCTGCTCAGAATTAAATAGATATTTCTCCGGATTAGTTATTTTCCATTGTACAACTAAATCAGCCATGAGGATGTTTTCATCCCCAGTAATCATTTTTGTTTCATCAGGGTAATCTTTCACCTTATTTTTCTTTTGATCATAACCAAATTGCAAACTAAAAGTCTCTCGTGAAAGCTTTTCAACCGATTGGACTGGCCAAGGTAACTTAAAATGGAGTCCTGGTTCCTGGATAGCTTCCTCTGCTTTACCAAATGTTAGTATCACTGCTTGCTCTGATTCATCCACAGTATACCAAGAAGAAACAAGCACAATCCCAAGGATAATGATTGCTATAATGAATCCTGTAATTGTATAAATTCTTTTTAAACTCAATCAAACCACCCTTTCTCCCCCTATTTATCTATCTTTATGTACGTATTTATTTGTAAAAGGTTCCGAAAAAAATAAAAACGATCCGATTATTGGATCGTTTCAAAAATTATCTAATACTTTTTCATTTAATGTTTCTATTCTATGTGGTGGACATACAGTTAAAAAACCTTGAATAACTGTTTCGTTTGCATCATTGGTTGCTTGAATTTGAATATCTATCAAATGTTTATCTGGATGTACATCTACTACTTCGAATAGGAAATGAATCGAGCTATAATGATAGATAGGTTTTAAAAATTCTAATTTCTGAGTAACCACATGTGACCCCGGACCTGGTAAATACTTGGATATAGCCGACGTAATCATACCTGTTAGCATGATTGTTGGTACAATTGGCTTTTCGAATGGAGTTTGGGCAGCATAATCATGTTGTATGTATAATGGATTTGCATCATTTGTCAATCCTAAATATAGAAGGAGGTCCTTATCCTCAACTGTTTCAGTTAAGGTTAATTTTTCTCCAATAGATATTTCTTCAATTTTTCTCCCAATCTTTCTCCTTTTTCCTAAAAGCATTACAACATCCCCCTTTGTTTTTGAAAACGATTACATTTATTATATCATAATATTTAATAAGTACTTCGATAGAAAAAGGGATTTTTCAAAAGAATCAAATCCTTTCGAAAAATCCCTTTTTCTATTTATTTAAGCTAATACATTCATTACATTTTTAACAGATTCAGCCGATTTATCAAGCGCAGCTTTTTCCTCTGCTGTCAATTCTAGTTCGATTATTTTTTCAATACCATTAGCACCTAGTACCGTTGGAACTCCAAGATAGATCCCATCATATCCATATTCACCTTCTAAATAAGCGATGGAAGGCAGAACCCTACGTTGATCTTTTACAAGTGCCTCAACCATTTCCACTAAAGAAGCTGCAGGTGCATAATAAGCACTACCATTACCTAGTAAGTTTACAATTTCTCCACCACCAGTACGTGTACGTGCAACAATAGCATCTAACCGCTCCTTTGGGATTAATGTTTCCAAAGGAATGCCGCCAGCATAAGAATAGCGCACTAACGGTACCATATCATCCCCATGGCCACCAAGAACAAATCCTGTTATATCCTTTACGGATAAATTCAATTCCTGTGCAACAAATGTACGGAAGCGAGCAGTATCAAGTACACCTGATTGACCGATTACACGGTTTTTAGGGAATCCGGACTCTTTGAATACTGTGTATGTCATTGCATCAACTGGATTGGTTAATACGATAATGAAGCAGTTTGGAGAATACTTAACCACTTCCTGTGTTACACTTTTCATTACTTTTTGGTTTGTTTGTACTAAGTCATCACGACTCATACCTGGTTTACGAGCAATACCTGCTGTAATGACAACTACATCAGAATCTTTTGTATCTGCATAATTAGACGTTCCGATAATATTAGCATCAAACCCTTGAACAGGACCAGCTTCTAACATATCAAGTGCCTTCCCTTTTGTAGGATTTTCTGCTTGAGGAATATCAACAAGTACAATATCTCCAAGCTCTTTTTGTGCTAAAAGGAATGCTGTAGTTGCACCAGTAAAACCGCCACCAATAACTGAGATTTTTTTTCTGTTCATAGTCATTTAAAAAATCCTCCTTGAATGGTTAGTCATGTAATGATTCTGTACAGATCTATATTAAAACTGCCGGCGATAAGTATCAACCGGCATTTTTTTGTCACCTGTTGCCAGGCTCCCTTATTATATTTCCATATTTTTGATTAGCTCTGTTCCAAATTCAGAACATTTCACTTCTGTAGCCCCATCCATTAGACGAGCAAAATCATAAGTGACAACTTTTGAAGCAATTGTTTTTTCCATAGATTTAGTAATTAAGTTAGCAGCTTCATTCCAACCTAAGTGTTCAAGTAAAAGAACACCAGAAAGGATTACTGAAGATGGATTTACTTTATCTAATCCAGCATATTTAGGTGCTGTTCCGTGTGTTGCTTCAAAAATAGCATGACCAGTTTCATAGTTGATGTTTGCTCCTGGAGCAATACCAATTCCACCTACTTGAGCAGCAAGTGCATCAGAAATATAGTCACCATTTAAGTTCATTGTTGCAACCACATCAAATTCACGTGGACGAGTTAATATTTGTTGTAAGAAGATATCAGCGATTGAATCCTTTACAAGAATTTTTCCAGCAGCTAAAGCTTCATCTTGTGCTTTATTCGCAGCATCTAAACCTTGTTCTTCTTTAATTTTATCATACTGTGCCCAAGTGAATACTTTATCGCCGAATTCTTGTTCTGCTAGCTCATAACCCCAGTTTTTAAAAGCTCCTTCTGTAAACTTCATAATATTTCCTTTATGTACAAGAGTTACAGATTTGCGTCCTTCTTTAATAGCATAGTTAATTGCTGCGCGTACCAAACGCTTCGTTCCTTCTGCAGATACCGGCTTAATACCGATTCCAGAAGTTTCAGGGAAGCGAATTTTATTCACACCCATTTCGTTTTGTAAAAATTCAATGACTTTCTTCACTTCTGCAGAACCTTCTTGATATTCAATACCTGCATAAATGTCCTCAGTGTTTTCACGGAAGATTACCATATCAGTATCTTCAGGACGTTTTACAGGAGATGGAACACCCTCAAAATAACGAACTGGGCGTAAACATACAAATAAGTCTAATTCTTGACGTAAAGCTACATTTAATGAACGAATACCGCCTCCAACAGGAGTAGTAAGTGGTCCCTTAATTGCTATTAAATATTCACGAATTACGTCTAGAGTCTCAGAAGGAAGCCATTCACCAGTTTTATCGAATGCTTTTTGACCAGCATAAACTTCTTTCCACTCAATTTTACGCTCACCTTTGTATGCTTTTTCAACAGCTGCATCTAGCACTCTTTGTGATGCTGCCCAAATATCAGGTCCTGTACCGTCACCTTCAATAAATGGGATAATTGGATTATTTGGTGTGTTTAACACGCCATTTTCTACTCTGATTTTTTCACCTTGTGACATTTCTTTCCCTCCAATTCATTTTAAAAGCTCAAGCACCTCGATGGACTTTAAAAAACTTTTTAAATCTCGAGGGTGAGACATTAATGCAAAAACAGTATCAAAGGTTAGAAGAGCAAACTTCTAACCCGAAGATTACATGTATATTAGACCAATTTTTTTTAAATTTGTAAATAATTTGTCTTAACGATTTTCAATTGGTACATACGTTTGCATTCCGGGACCCACATATTCAGCACGTGGTCGGATCAAACGGTTATTTGAATATTGTTCAAGGATATGTGCCAACCAGCCAGAAACACGACTAACCGCAAAAATTGGTGTAAATAAATCATGATCGATTCCTAAGCTATGGTAGACAGATGCAGAATAGAAATCAACATTTGGTGGAAGAGCCTTTTCTGAAGTAACGATTTCTTCAATTTTTGTAGACATTTCATAGTATTGAGGCTCACCAGTTAATTTAGTTAATTTTTCTGACATTGCTTTCAAATGTTTAGCACGAGGGTCCCCTTGGCGATAAACACGATGTCCAAATCCCATAATCTTCTCTTTATTTGAAAGCTTGCCGTGAATATAGGAATCAACATTTTCTACGGAGCCAATTTCACTTAGCATTTTCATTACTTGCTCATTCGCACCACCATGAAGAGGTCCTTTTAATGCACCAATTGCTGCTGTTACACCTGAGTAAACATCTGACAATGTAGCAACACAAACACGTGCAGTAAATGTAGAAGCATTAAGTTCATGATCAGCATGAAGAACGAGAGCTTTGTTGAATGCCTCAATCGCAATTGCTTCTGGTTCTTCTCCAGTTAGCATATAAAGAAAGTTAGCAGCAAAACCGAAGTCGGTTCTTGGTGCAATTGGTTCCAGCCCTTTACGAATACGTGCAAATGCTGCTACAATGGCAGGCATTTTTGCTTGAAGACGAACAGCTTTACGGAAATTTGCTGCTTCTTCCATTACATCTGCTTCTTCATCGTAAAGTCCTAAAGTTGAAACAGCTGTACGCAATGCAGCCATTGGATGAATATTTTTTACTGGGTATGCTTTCATTGCATTAATTACTTCTTGAGGTAACTCCATATTATTCGCTAATTGTTGTTTTAAATCATTTAGTTCTTCTTTGTTAGGTAGTTTAAGATGCCATAATAAATAAATTACTTCTTCAAAGCTAGCATTTTCTGCTAAATCATCAATGTTATAACCTACATATGTAAGGGTATCATCGATGATTGAACTGATTGAAGTACTAGCTGCAACAATTCCTTCTAGACCTTTCGTTGCTGTCATGATCATCTCTCCTTTTTATCCTTCTATTATCCTAATTAAGGATGCTGATATGATAATAATACTTTAGTTATTTCTATACCCGAAAATCTTCGGGATTAACACGTTTGCCCCACTATGTACTAACGAATGCAAGCGGTCACATATCCTATTATAATATAATTAAAATTCTTGTCTATTTTGGGGCATTGTTAATTCGCTTACATTTCTATTATAAACAAAGAAGGTAAGTATGTGTAATAATTTTCTACATTTTTTGCAATTAATTTTGCTAATATTATTTTCTGAATGAAACAATTTCTAGTCATTAATTTTCACCTTGTTAATTATGTGTATTTTTCTATCTTTAAATTCGTTATTATCTGTTTTATGCAGATATCACAATTTGTGTTAACCGCACATTATTATATTAAAATAATTTTATTTCATTTAATATAGATTGATTAATAATTAGAGTTTTCTCTGTATATCTTTATTACTTTTTTTTTAACTTTACACGTTGTAAAATATACATATTAAAACGATTGGGGGCTGTAAATTGAATCCCGTTTATGTCAATCGTACCATTCGATTTTTAATAGTTTTAGGAATCGTTTTAGGTGGTGCGTTTATCTTTTATTTCGTATCAAAGGTTACTTATCCATTTCTCATCGCCATAGTGATTGCACTACTTATTAATCCTTTAGTCAATTTCTTGGAGAAAAAAGCAAGGTTTCCTCGTGCACTTGCAGTGATTGTATCTATCATTTTAATCATCAGTATTTTCATTGGATTGATAACTTTATTAATTGCTGAAATTGTATCAGGAACGAATTATTTAGCTGATGTTGTGCCAAAACATGTGAATACATTGGTTGAATATATTGAGGATTTTATTGCTGGACAGGTTTTACCTATATATAATCAAGCAGCGAGTTTATTTAAAAATTTAGATGCTGGTCAACAAGATACTATTATGACTAATATTCAAACAGCTGGTCAAAAAATCGCTTCTAGTGCTGGTAACTTTTTGCAAAACTTTTTCCTCAAACTACCAGCACTAGTTTCCTGGATTCCAAATGCTGCAACTGTTTTAGTTTTTTCTTTATTAGCCACATTTTTTATAAGCAAAGATTGGAATAGACTATCTAGATTTAGTGGAAAGCTTCTTCCAGAACGGGCGATGAAAAGTTTTCGAACAGTGATAACCGATCTAAAAAAGGCATTATTTGGTTTTGTTCGTGCCCAGCTTACTTTGATTTCAATAACTTTGGTAATCGTACTAATTGGGTTATTAATTTTAAGGGTAGACTACGCAATTACGATTGCTTTAGTTAGTGGAATTGTTGATATTCTTCCCTATTTAGGAACTGGAGTTGTATTTATTCCTTGGATTATCTATGAAGCAATTGTAGGTAATATTCCTCTAGCAATAGGACTAGGAGTTCTGTACACCGTTGTCGTTGTACAGAGACAATTAATGGAACCAAAAATTTTATCTTCAAGTATTGGTTTAAATCCACTTGCAACACTAATTGCGTTATTTGTCGGCTTTAAGCTTGTGGGATTCCTAGGATTGATACTTGGGCCTGTTACCTTAGTAATCATCACAACCTTGCATAGAGCTAATGTTTTTCAAGATATTTGGAATTTCATTTTAGGGAAACCAAATGTAATTAAAAAATGACGTGAACATAGTCTCACGTCATTTTTTTTACTAAAGCTGGTTCCTTATAGTTTGTTACTTTTGTAAAAGCCCAACTACCTGCTTTTACTCCAAATAAAGGATGCCAGCGGTTCTTATAAAGATTGCAGCTCTTTGCTCAGTAAATTGAAACATATAGCCATCCTCGGTTGATATTTATTAGTTATAGCTTTACTTAAATAGCAATAAATTTGAAAAAAGAGCCTTCACTAATTATATAAATTTCAAATTATAGCACACTTGCATGGCCATTATAAATTACTCCACGAGATGGATCAACCGTGATTTCCTGACCTTCTACCAATAAGCTTGTAGCTTTTTCAACCCCTACAATAACTGGTATTCCTAAATTGATTCCTACTACTGCAGCATCGCTTGTTAATCCACCTTCTTCAGTAATTAACGCACTACATTTTTTTACGATTGGAACCATTTCTTTATCTACTCCATGAGTAACTAAAATAGAACCTGGTTCAACCTTGGCTTGAGCTTCCGCTGCACTTTTTGCTATAACTACTTTTCCATAGGCAGATTTTCTTCCTACGCCTTGACCTTTTGCAACAACATCCCCTACTACATGAACTTTCATTAGATTCGTGGTTCCAGCTTCACCTACTGGCACTCCCGCAGTAATAACTACTAAATCTCCATGCTTAACAATATCTGTGTTTAGGCTTTCCTGTACGGCAAGTTCTAACATTTCATCTGTTGTTTCAACTTTTTGACCAATTCGTGGCGTAACTCCCCAAACTAAGGCAAGATTTAAATATACCTTTTCATTAGATGTTACAGCAACAATCGGAGCTTTTGGACGGTATTTAGAAATCATCCTAGCTGTATGACCACTCTCAGTAGGAGTAATGATCGCATTAACATCCAGATTGATGGCCGTATGAGCAACCGATTGACAAATGGCATCAGTCATATTGTGTTCACTGTTTTTACTATGATAAGAAAGTATTTCATCATGATTCAATGCTTGCTCTGCATGAATAGCTATTTTATACATTGTTTGTACAGCTTCAACTGGATAAGAGCCAGCAGCAGTTTCACCTGAAAGCATGATTGCATCTGTACCATCAAAAATAGCGTTAGCAACATCACTAGCTTCTGCTCTTGTAGGTCTTGGATTTCTTTGCATAGAATCCAACATTTGAGTAGCTGTAATAACCGGTTTACCTTGTTCATTACATTTTTTAATTAAGCTTTTTTGAACAAGCGGAACAGCTTCCGTAGGAATTTCCACACCTAAATCTCCACGCGCTACCATTAACCCGTCTGATACTGCTAATATTTCATCGATATTATCGACACCTTCTTGATTCTCAATCTTTGGTATGATTTGAATATGTGTCGCATTATTTTCTTCTAATAATTGTCTAATTTCTAGTACATCTGAGGATCTACGTACAAAGGATGCAGCAATAAAATTAACTCCTTGTTGTATCCCAAATAGAATATCACTAGCATCCTTTTCTGTAATACCAGGTAGATTTACGGATACACCAGGAACATTGACACCTTTTTTATTTTTTAATATTCCACTGTTCAAAATTAAAGTATGTATTTCTTGTTTATTCATATCTACGGAAGTAACTTCCAATTCAATTAGTCCATCGTCTAATAAAATTTTAGAGCCAACACTAATATCATGAATCAATCCATCATATGTCACAGAGAACTTTTCAGTTGTTCCTAATACCTCACTCATCGAGATAATGATTTGATTGCCTTCACGTAATTCAATCGCACCATCCACCATATCATTTGTACGAATTTCAGGTCCTTTTGTATCAAGTAAAATAGCAACCGTTTTATTAGTATTTTTGGCTGCCTGACGAATATTTTTAATTCTTGCCTCATGTTCTTCGTGGCTACCATGTGAGAAATTCAAACGGGCAACATCCATACCTGATTCCATGAGTTTTTCTAGCATTTCAATACTTTCACTAGCTGGTCCAATTGTACAGACAATTTTCGTTTTTTTCATTTTGCTTCTCCTTCTTCATATTTCTATATTGATAGTTCTTTTGACAATCGATACATATCAAGATCAACTTTATGAGGTGTACCTAATATCTCCAGTATATCATAATCCACTAATTGGTTATTTTGAATTCCTACTGCTCTTCCACCTTTTCCTTCAATTAGTAACTCCACAGCTCGTGCACCTAGACGACTAGCTAATACTCTATCACTAGCTGTCGGAGAACCTCCCCGCTGAATATGTCCAAGAACAGAAATTCGTGTATCAAAATGACTTGCTGCCTCTAATTCTTTTGCAAAGTCATGAGCACTTTTAACTCCTTCAGCGACTACAATAATACTATGTTTTTTTCCACGCTCATTTCCTTTTCGAAGACGATCTGCAATTTCTTCCATATCATATGGATCCTCTGGAATTAATATTGTTTCGGCTCCGCCTGCTAATCCAGACCAAAGAGCAATATCTCCAGCATTTCTTCCCATCACTTCAATAATAAATGTTCTCTCATGTGATGAAGCAGTATCTCGAATTTTATCAATGGAATCTAATACAGTATTTAATGCAGTGTCAAAACCGATGGTAAAATCAGTTCCTGGAATATCATTATCAATCGTACCTGGAACACCGATACATGGAAATCCATGTTCTGTTAATGCTTTAGCTCCTTGATACGAACCGTCCCCTCCAATTACTACTAAACCTTCAATTCCAAATTTATTCAGTTGTTCAATACCTTTTTGTTGTCCTTCTTTAGTTTTAAATTCTTCACAACGTGCAGAATGAAGCATTGTACCACCACGATGTATAATATCACCTACGGATCCTACTTCTAGTCTTTCTATTTTTCCATTTATAAGACCACTATAACCGTTATAAACTCCATATACCTCTAAATCATGATAAATCGCTTTACGCACTACCGCACGAATAGCTGCATTCATTCCAGGTGCATCTCCACCACTTGTTAAAATACCAATACGTTTCATGATAACCACCTCTAATTTTATCTCACATTTAATAGTAGATTGTGAAAAGGTAAAAACCTTCATAATGAATACCTTTTAATATTTCTAAAATACCACTTTATATTCTTGTTCTCAAACTTTTAGAAGACGAGAAAACGTTATCATAAAAAATTTTTTTATGAAAAGGCTCTTTTCCCAAACATTGTTGCTATTAAAGTAAAATTTTAACTAAAAACATCAATTGAAAACCGCTACACGTTTCATTTCACCTGTGGAAGGACAGGTAAACTTTGGATAAAAATAATGTAAGCAATCGGTTCAACGATTGCTTACATTTCTAATTATCTATTATTTACTACTAACATAATCCTTTAATTCTGTAAATTCACCAATAACACGATATTTATTATAGCGCTGTTCAATAAGAACTTCAGATGATAAACCTACTAAATCCTTTAACGATTTTGCTAACACTTTATCAATTGCTTCTGCTTGAGATGCAATGTCCTTATGTGCTCCACCTTTTACCTCAGGGATTACTTCATCGATAACGCCCAATTGTTTAAGGTCAGGGGCAGTAATTTTCATAATTTCCGCAGCACGTTTGGCTTGACTTGCATCCTTCCAGAGTATTGTTGCAGCAGACTCAGGAGCAATGACGGAAAACCAAGAATTTTCAAGAACATGAATATGATTGCCAACACCTATACCTAACGCACCACCACTTGCTCCTTCTCCAATAACAATACAAATAACAGGTACTCTTAAGCCAGCCATTTCAAAAAGATTTTTCGCAATTGATTCGGAAATACCTCTTTCTTCAGCAGCTTTTCCAGGAAATGCACCTTTAGTATCAATAAAACTAATAATAGGTCGATTGAATTTATCCGCTTGCTTCATTAATCTTAAAGCTTTACGATACCCTTCTGGATGAGGCATACCAAAATTTCTCCGTATGTTTTCCTTCGTATCTCTGCCTCGTTGCTGTCCGATTACTGTAACAGGCAGTCCTTTATATTTAGCTATTCCACCAATAATCGCTTCATCGTCTCCGAATACACGATCCCCATGTAACTCAAAAAAGTCAGTAAAAAGATGTGGAATATAATCAAGGGTAGTCGGTCTACTTGGAAATCTAGCAATCTGTACACGATCCCAAGGCTTCATGTTTTCATAAATATCAGCTTCCACTTTTACAAGTCTTGCCTCTAGCTTGTTAATTTCTGCTGATAAATCAACATCTGAGTCTTTTGTAAGCTTTTTAAGTTCTGCAATTTTTTTCTGTAGCTCCAGTAACGGCTTCTCGAATTCAAGCTCATTTACCATGTTATTTCACCTGCTTGCTTATGAATTTCAAGAACATTTGTAATGGTATCTTTTAACTCTAATCGATCAATAATTGCATCTAACTGTCCATGCTTTAATAAGTACTCCGCCGTTTGGAAGTCCTCTGGTAATTCCTCGCGTACCGTTTGTTCAATTATTCTTCGGCCAGCAAATCCAATTAATGCACCTGGTTCAGCAAAATTATAGTCACCTAAGGAAGCAAAACTTGCTGAAACCCCACCAGTGGTAGGATGAGTCATAATTGATAAAGCTAATCCACCATTATCACTAAATTTCTTTAGTGCTGCACTTGTTTTTGCCATTTGCATTAATGAAAGAACAGCTTCTTGCATTCTGGCTCCACCAGAAGCGGTAAAAATAACAAAAGGAACTCCCTGTTTATCCGCTTCTTCTATGGCTCTCGTTATTTTTTCCCCTACTACTGATCCCATACTTCCCATTCGGAAAGTTGAATCCATTATTGCAAGGATTATTGGTATGTCATTTACATTTCCGCTACCCGTTAAAACAGCTTCATTCATTTTTGTTTTTTGTTGATCTTTTTTCAGTTTTTCTAGATAATCAGGAAAGTTTAAAGGGTTTTCGGATTGTAGATGTCGATCGAATTCTTTAAAAGTCCCCTCATCAATAAAGCTTTCCACACGTTCATACGCATTCATCGGATGATGATAACCACAATGCATACATACTTTTAAGTTTTTCTGCAATTCCTTTGTATATAAAATCTTCCGACAGTTAGGACATTTTGACATTATTCCTTCAGGAACATCGTGTTTAGCAGCCTCTGACGGAATGGTTGCATATTTTCTTTTCTTTGGTTTCGAAAAAAAGTCTTTAAGCAAAAGATAATCCTCCTTGTCGCTCTTTTACAATTTTCTTATTTGTTCATATAAGTGGAGTGATAAAAGTAAGTCTTCATCCAATATAGCATTAATGAGCTTTTTATATGGTTCTATATTGTTTATTTCTCTAGAGACATTTAATTGTGATGCATATTCTTTTATTAATAACCAAATTTTAAGTAGTAAGCGTATATTTGTAAGTTGAACTAACTCAAAAAAGAAATCATCTTCTAATAAGTAGACTCCTTGTTCCATTTTGGTCTTTAATAAGAAAATTGAATCTTTATCCTTTTGTTGAATAATAAGTCTAATTGCACCTTTTTCCAATAATTCTTTAGTAACAAAAACATCATTTTTTACTTTTTCATCCTGTAAAATAAAGGTACTTAATAATTCAACTAAATAATGGTCTGCAAAATCGCGAAGAAATGTTCCTTCCCCTCTACGTGTTTCAATTAAACCAAGTAACTCTAGAGCTCTCAATCCTTCTCTAACAGATGATCGTCCGATATTGAGACGCTCTGATAATTCACGTTCAGAGGGAAGCTTATCCCCAGATACAAGTCCGTCATCATGAATCATTTGACGAATTTGATTAACAATCTCAAGATAAGCCTTTGTTTTACTTGTTTGTTTCTCCACTTAATAAATCACTCACCTTTACCGATTACAGCAAGCTTTTCTGTTCTTGCTCTCACTTCCTCTGGGTCCACTTTTATACGTGCAACACCTGTTTCCATCGCAGCTTTCGCAACAGCAGCTGCTACAGCTGGGGCAACTCGTGAATCAAATGGTCTAGGAATCACATAATCTGCATCAAGCTCTTTTTCATCAATAAGATTTGCAATTGCTTCAACTGCAGCTTGTTTCATTTTTTCATTGATATGTGTAGCACGAACGTCTAAAGCACCTCGGAAGATCCCAGGAAACGCCAAAACATTATTCACTTGGTTAGGAAAATCCGAACGTCCAGTACCTATTACTTTTGCCCCCGCTGCCTTCGCTAAATCAGGCATAATCTCAGGATCAGGATTAGCCATTGCGAAAATGATTGAATCTTTATTCATTGTTTCAACCATTTCTTTTGTTAATGCCCCAGCTACAGATACACCAATAAATACATCTGCACCTTGAATAACATCAGCTAAGGTTCCTTCCAATCGATCACGGTTCGTATATTTGGCAACCTCTGATTTAATGCGATTCATTCCATATGAACGACCTTCAAATATCGCACCTTTTGAATCACACATAATAATATCACGAACACCGTAGTGATGAAGTAGTCGAATAATTGCAATTCCAGCAGCACCTGCTCCACTTGCGACTACCTTAATTTCACTTATTTTTTTGCCAACTAATTTCAATGCATTTAATAAACCAGCAACTGTAACAATAGCTGTTCCATGCTGATCATCGTGAAAAATTGGGATATTCGTTTCTTTTTTTAATCTTTCCTCTACTTCAAAGCAGTTCGGTGCAGCGATATCTTCTAAATTAACTCCACCAAATGTAGGTTCTAATAATTTTACAGTTTCAACAATTTTATCAACATCCGTAGTATTTAAACATATTGGGAAAGCATCTACACCAGCAAAGCTCTTAAATAATACTGCTTTTCCTTCCATTACTGGTAATGCAGCTTCCGGTCCAATATTTCCTAATCCTAATACAGCAGTTCCATCAGTAACTACAGCTACCATATTCCCCTTCATTGTATATTCATATACAGTTTCAGGTTTGTCATATATCATTTTACAAGGTTCAGCTACTCCTGGTGAATAGGCTAAACTTAAATCCTTTGCATTTTTTACAACAACTTTAGATTTAGACTCTAGTTTTCCTTTGTTTATCCTATGCATATGTAGGGCTTCTTCTCGCAAAGTCAAAGTTCTTCCACTCCTTTATTCTTCCTCCGAAACTTTCATTTAGGTGGTCTGACCACATTGGTCTATTACATAATATATCATAATTCTCTTTTCAGTGAAAAATATTATTATTGTAAAACGACATTCTGCTCTCCTAAAAATCCTTTTAACTGGTCAATACATTCCTGTGTAGGATTAACGGATTCTTTCTTCGGGAGTTGAATCGTTCGTTCATTTTCTTCGTAAAAAAGTATGACTGATGTTTCCCCATTAAAAGCATGAATAATCGCTTTTATTTTTTGCAAACTTTCATGTGTTGAAAATGATTGCGGGATTCGAAGAAATAATTTTTTCTTTCTTTCTTCTAAGCAATGAATATCAACAATTTCTTGCACAATTAATTGTATTCCTCCATTACGTTCCTCTAAATTCCCTTTAAGCAAGACAATTTGTCCCTCTATACAAAGTTCACGATATCGTTGGTAAATATTCGGAAAAATTACCCCTTCCATTTCACCAGTTGGGTCACTAAACCTTATAAAGCACATCAATTCTCCTTTTTTTGTCCTAATTGTCCGCGCATCTAATATGAGGCCTCCCATTGCTACTTTGCGCTGACTAGTTTGGCACCTATCGATAGTCAGATTTGAAAATTCCTCTAATAGATTTTTGTAAGGGCCTATCGGATGGTCGGATAAATAGATACCTAAAACTTGCTTTTCAAAGTTCAGCTTTTCAATTGATTTCATAGGCTCAACTTCTAGGTATTTGGGTTTTATATGAAATAGTTCTTCATCTACAAATAAATCTAATTCAGTTTCATCAGGTTTGACTAACTCAGCATGCTGAATAGCCACGTCCACACTAGCTAAAAGTGTTGCACGATCTTGATTAAATTCATCAAACGCACCAGCAAAAATTAATCCTTCTAGTACATTCCGATTAATGGATTTATAGACTGTCCTTAAACAAAAATCGAACAAATCACTAAATGGTTTGGACGATCTAACGTCTAATATATCCTTTAACCCGGCAACTCCAATCCCTTTGATTGCAGCTAAACTATAACGTATCGCTCCTTTCTCAACTGTAAACGGAAAGTAGCTTTTATTAATTGAAGGAGGGAGAATAGTAAGTCCCATTTGTTTTGCCTCACGTATATACTGTGAAATTTTATCCTCATTTCCAATTGCAGAGGTTAATAATGCCGACAAAAAATATAATGGGTAATGTGCCTTTAAATAGGCTAATTGATAGGCTATTACACTATATGCAACTGCATGGCTTCTATTAAATCCATAATTAGCAAATCGAACGATTAAATCATATATTTCATTAGCTGTACTTTGATCATATCCATTGTTTATTGCACCCGTTACAAAATGCTTTCTCTCTCGATCAAGAACATCCCTTTTCTTCTTACTTACTGCTCTTCTTAATAAGTCCGCTTCTCCTAAAGAAAAACGAGCCATTTTTGAGGCAATTTGCATAATTTGTTCTTGATATACAATAACACCATACGTATTCTTTAAGATTGGTTCTAAATCCGGATGAGGGTAATAAACTTTTTCTCTCCCATGTTTTCTATCAATATAAGTTGGGATATTCTCCATTGGTCCTGGTCTAAATAAGGCATTGACAGCAACGATATCCTCAAATTCGTTTGGTTTCAACCTTTTTAATACATTTCTCATTCCATCAGATTCAAGTTGAAATACCCCAGTTGTATCTCCTTTACTTAATAATTGAAAGGTTTTTTCATCATTCAATGGGATATGAGAAAGATTGATTACTTTCTTTGTTCCTTTTGAGATATTAGTTAGAATTCTTTCTATGAGAGATAAATTACGGAGACCTAGAAAATCCATTTTTAAGAGGCCAATCTCCTCTAGTATATCCATAGTATATTGCGTTAAATATACCCCTGCATGTCCTTCTTGAATGGGAATTAAATTGACTAGTGGCTCCTTACTGATGACCACCCCTGCCGCATGTGTTGAAACATGTCTAGGTATTCCTTCCAACTTTAGTGCTGTTTCAAATAGTTTCTTATGAAGATTTGATTCTTTTACAAAACTCTGCAGCCGTTCTGATTCTTTATAAGCTTGTTCCAAAGTAATTCCAAGTTTAGTTGGTATCATTCTTGAGAGCTGTTCCAATTCCTTGGAATTGAAACCAAAAGTTCTCGCTACATCTCTAGCAGCGGCTTTTGCTGCAAATGTCCCAAATGTAATAATTTGTGCAACATGGAGATTATCATATTTCTCTGTCACATATTGGATGACTTCATCACGACGATGATCTGGAAAATCAATATCAATATCAGGCATTGAGACACGTTCAGGATTTAAAAAACGCTCAAACAGTAATCCATAGGAAATAGGATCAACATCCGTTATATATAATACGTAGGCTACGAGAGAGCCTGCCGCTGATCCCCGCCCTGGTCCTGTATAAATTCCGTTATCCCTGGCAAACTTCATAAAATCCCAAACAATTAAAAAATAATCGCTAAATTCCATTCGCTCAATGATATCTAATTCGTAGTTTAACCGCTCCATGTATGTGGTTGTTTGATTTGTTATCCTTTCTTTTAAACCATTTCTACACAAATCTCGTAAAAAACTAGAAGCCGTTTGATTATTAGGTACTGAGAATTTCGGAAGAAGCTTACGGTTCATTTCTATTTGAACATGACAAGCTTCCGCTACTAAAATGGTATTTTCTAATGCATCTATATATGCTGCAAAATCCTCAGCGATACTTTCTTTATCTTTTAAATAATATTCCTCAGACATGAGCTTAGGTCGTTCATCATCACTTAATTTTTGATTTTCACGAATGGCCATTAAACATTCATGACTAAAGGCATCTTCTTTATCTATATATTGAACATCATTAGTGACAATTTGTTTTATCTCATATTTGTATCCTAACTCGATTAACTGTTCAATTAGCTTTTTTTCTTCTGGTAGACCATGATTCTGCAAAGAAAAAAAGAAAGAGTCCTTTTCAAATAGATTTTTAAAAGTTACTGCAACCTCTTTCGCAGCTTCATTATCTCCATTTAAAAGATACTGTTCAATTTCACCCTTTAACCCGGGAGTAAAAGCAAATAAACCAGAGCGATAACCTCTTAACCATTTTAATGGAATGCCTTGTTTAGATTTTGTTTGTATAGTACTGGATAGCTTCAAAAGATTTTCATAACCTTTTTTGTTTTTTGCCAATAGAACTAGAGGGTATGATTGCTCTTGATTGATTTCACTTATAACATCAATCGTTAATCCGATAATTGGTTTTATATTATTTTTTACACATTCTTTATAAAACGGCACAACACCGTATAAAACATTTCTATCTGTTATAGCTAATGCATGGTAGTTTAGCTTTTTCGCCTTCTCAATTAATTTATGAATGGAGACTGTGCTTGATAACAAACTATATGCCGTTGAAATTTGTAAATGAACAAATGACATCTATCGTCCCCTCCTTATTGATCTTCTTTGTATCTATTATAAATCGCTATGGTCAAAAAAGAAAATATGTTCCCATTTGATCTTTTTTATTAATTCTCTACATAACTAACTAAGTTGTCCCATATATATTGTAACAGGCTCTATTCTTAAACTTTGTCGAATTTATAGTTACAAGCTTTATAATTGGTAAGTTTTAAAATTAATGTACACTTTTTGATTCAACAATCTATACGGAAATATCCTTTTAAAAGAATTCACTAAAATCTTCACCTAATTTATGGTAGTTGGAGTGGATATATATGGATGAAGCTTTTTTCCCCGCATTTTTTAATAGTTTTTTTATCGCACTCGGGGTGATGTTAGGGGGCACCTTAATAGGTGGACTTGCAGCTTTTATAACTGGTGAACAGGTCTTATGGGAGATTTCCAGAATTTCCAAAGGCCTAAGAATCTGGGCAATTATCGCTGCAATTGGGGGTACATTTGATACAGTTTATAGCTTTGAAAAAGGATTTTTAAACGGAGAAACAAAGGATCTATTTAAACAATTTTTACTCATCTTATCAGCGATGGGAGGAGCGAATACGGCTTCTTTAATTATTTCATGGTTAACACAGGAGCATGGTCAATGAGAATTCCGCCTTTATATCGTCGACCTGCATGGCAGCGTTTCATTGCTGGAGTAGTCATTGGAGGATGTATAAGCTGGATTATCTTTCTGTTTATGTTTGGGGTATTGCAAGAGAAACAAGCTAAGAAAATCAAATCACAAACAGAAATTATCAATAATCTGGAACAAGATAAAAAAATATGGCAAGAAGACTATAAAGAACTAAATCGGAAAAACGCCGAACTTTTAATTATACAAAAGGTTCAAGTAAAAATTAAGAACTATGAAAAATATAAAATTGACCATTTAAGTATTATGGAAGCCGAAAATAGAATTAAAGATGACTTAAGCTCCCTTATCGCTAAGGACTTATATAACACTTACAAAAATAAAGATTTAGTTTATAAAACAATCGAGAATAGAATTGATAAATTTAACAATCGTCCATACAAATATACGATAAAAAACATCGTTTTCTATTCTACGATAAGTATTGAACTCGAAATAAAACTGAGTTGATGGTCGTCGAGAAATTGTCAAGCGCCTTGATCTAACTTGATGAGAGGATCAAAATTTCCATTGATTGCTAGTTTTTATCTTGAAAGGTTAGGCGCTAGGATATGACATATAATCGCTCAACTGCAATAATCCAATTGCACGTATTTATATTAATTTCTTAGACTAGTCGACATGACTAGTCTTTGCACAATTCAATCAAATCATCTATCACTGTATCCACTTCATTCCATGAATAAACTGATGCTCCTGCTGCTAATGGATGTCCTCCACCATTGTATTTCTTTGCTAATTGATTAATAACTGGTCCTTTTGAACGAAGTCGGACACGAATTTGATCTTCTTCTTCAATAAAAAAACACCATGCCTTGATCCCTTTAACATCGCCGAGTGTACTAACTAATAAGGATGCTTCTGAAGGAATGACATTAAATTTCTTCAATAGATCTTTTCTAAGCTTAACAACTGCTGCCCCATTGACATACATTTCAAAGTTTTGTAGAACATATCCATGCAATTTTATCACCTTTGGATCACGCTCATACATCTTGTCATATAATTCGTTACGATCGAAGGAAAACTTAATTAGCTCACCTGCGAAATCAAATGTCTTTTGGGTTGTACTCGGATATAAAAATCTTCCAGTATCACCAACAATCCCACTATAGATTAGTCTTGCGGCCTCATCGTTTATTTTTAACCCTTTTTCCAATCCAAATAGATAGAATTCATAAATCATTTCACTAGTGGATGAAGCTGAAGTATCTACCCAAAGCAAATCTCCATATGCATCTTCATTTGGATGATGGTCGATTTTAATCAATTTATCTCCCAGTTTATACCGACGGTCACATATTCTTTCTTCATTTGCCGTGTCACAAACAATCACTAATGCATTTTGGTAAGTCTCGTCTGGCACAATGTCTAATTGTCTTAGGAATTCCAATGATGGATCCGGTTTTCCGACAGCATAAATTTTTTTATCCGGAAATGAAGTACGTAAAATTTCTACAAGCCCACCTTGTGAACCATATGCATCCGGATCAGGTCGAACATGACGATGAACGATGATCGTTTCATATTGTTTTATAGTTTCTAAAATTTGATCTTTCATTCTTTTAACCCCTTTATAAATTGTCAAGATTATTTAATGAACCTCTGTGGCTTTTTCATTTAAAACTCGTTACAATAAAATCAATATTGTTATTATACGTGTTGGAGGGAAGTAAATGCCTTTTTTAGTATTGTTAATTATTTTATCACTGACATTCTATGTATTCTATAAAATAAAATTTGTCAGAAGTCGTCTTCCAATGGAGAAAAAATATTTATCTGGAAAATCAGGTATTGCACTTGGCTTATTCGTTGGTTTGTTTGGTATTAATCAATTATTCCTACACCCTTCGACCATTACCTACATTATAGGAGGTATTTTTATCCTTTTAGGTTTTTTTAGTGTGTGGGCAGGTATTAAGTCATTGCGTTATTTTAAACCTTTTGCCATAAAGGAACTTGAGGAAATAAATGAATAATCGCTGAATAGAAAGAGGGTGTCCTAATAAAGGACATCCCTTTTTCACATATACTTACCTATCAATTAATTGACACATTAATAAAGCTTTTCCAACAAGCTGCCCTTCATTAAATACTTCAACGTCCATTTTCCCGAATTTACGCCCTGCCTCTAAAATGGTCGGAACAACCTCAATTGTACTCTCGATTTGTACAGGCTTAATAAAATAGATTGTTAAATTCTCAATTACTATATCGCCCTTTTTTTGCTTTTTTAATTTTCTGGAAGCTGCTTCATACACAAGTGTAGTAAATACCCCATAAGAGATTGTCCCTAGGGGGTTGGTCATTTGCGGGGAAACTTCAAAATAATAGCTTTCATCACTACTATTTGCATCGATCTGAGTTGTAATAATATCATCAATTGTTTCACCAACTTGTGGCTGACGTTGGGACATTTGTAAAGCTTTTAACACATCCTGTCTACTAATGATGCCAAATAGTCGATGATAATCATCTACAACAGGAAGAACCTCAATCCCTTCCCAAATCATCATATGTGCAGCTGAAGTAACACTTGTCTTTAATCCTACGGTAATAGGATTTTTGGTCATTACCTTCTCAATTGTCACCTGATAATCATGTTCGATAATATCTTTTGAAGTGACCATTCCAAGTACTTTCATTCCTTTATCAACAACAGGAAAGCGACTATGGGAGGTCAATTTATTTTTTTTATACCAACTACCTAGATTATCATTATTCAGTAAATAGGCAGTTTGATCAATTGGGGTTAAAATATCTTCAACTAATATGATTTCCTTCTTAATTAATTGATCATAAATGGCTCGGTTAATCATCGTTGCAACTGTAAAAGTATCATAGCTTGTTGATAAAATAGGTAATTCTAATTCATCCGCTAGTTTCTTTACTTCTTCGTCTGTATCAAAACCACCTGTTATTAAGACGGCTGCTCCAGCTCTTAACGCTAATTCATGAGCCTTTGTCCGATTTCCGATAATAAGTAAATTTCCGGCACCCGTATACTTCATCATCGCCTCAAGCTTCATGGCACCAATAACAAATCGAGTTAACGTTTTATGTAGTCCTTTTTTGCCACCTAGTACTTGTCCATCAACAATATTCACAACTTCTGCAAAGGTTAACTTTTCAATATTGTTTTTCTTCTTACTTTCAATGCGAATGGTACCAACTCTTTCAATGGTACTGACATATCCTTTATTTTCAGCATCCTTAATCGCTCGATAAGCAGTACCTTCACTTACATTTAATGCCTTGGCAATTTGTCTAACTGAAATTTTTTCACCAATTGGTAAATTATCGATATATTGTAATATTTGTTCATGTTTTGTTGCCAAGCTCCCCACCCAATTCTTCCGCTTACTATATTAGTTACATTATAAGGTGAATAGCTTGGCAATTCAATTTTTAGCGCGAAAAACACTTAATTCGAACGTGCACGTTTTCGAGTGGTTTCAGCAATTTTTTGATTCGCTCGATATTTTTTTGGTGTATAGAGCCAAGCCGAAAGGTTACCTGCGAAAACTAGTAATGATAATCCTAACCATGCTAATGAAAAAATGCCCTGCTTATTTTCAAGTGAAAATGATAAATGAGGTAGTGCATAATACAGCATTAATATGGTTAATAACATACATAGTAAGTATCTGTTTCTCATAATTTATTCCCTCCCCATAAATAAGCTTGTATTATTCTATGCACAAACAACACGGTCAAATACTAAATATATAAAGAAAAAAAGAAGACCACATAGGTCTTCTTTTTTAAAGATTCATTGAATCTCCAGCACTCATTATCTTTCCATTATTTTTTTCTAATAAGTCAATAAAAACCTGTGGATCCTGTTTGATTGGTGGAAAGGTATTGTAATGGATTGGTACAACGACCTTAGCTTGACAGAACTTGGCTGCAATTGCAGCATCCTCAGGCCCCATCGTAAAATTATCTCCAATTGGTAAAAACGCTAAATCAATAGGATGTCTCTCACCTATCAGTTTCATATCTGAAAATAACCCTGTGTCACCCGCATGATAGATCGTTTTACCTTCTACCATTAATAGTACTCCTGTAGGCATTCCTAGATAAATTATTTCTTTATTTTCGGTGATTAATGCAGATCCGTGAAAAGCAGGTGTTAATTTTACTTTTCCAAATTCAAATTCAAACGAACCACCAATATGCATAGGATGAGTATTAATTCCCTGCCAGCTTAAATAATTGGCAATTTCATTATTCGCAATCACTAGAGCCCCGCTTTTTTTGGCAAGTTCAACTGTGTCACCGACATGATCCCCATGCCCATGTGTCAGAATAATATAATCGGGATGTTCATTTTCTACCTTTAAATCAGTTTGTGAATTTCCTGTAATAAATGGGTCGAATAAAATTGTCTTACCTTTCGTTTCAACCTTTACAATTGAATGACCATGATAGGATACCTTCATTTATTCTCTCTCCTTTTTTTAAAACTAGCTTATTTCTTTATTTCCATAGAAACTAAAGAAATCCTTCATCATATTAAAAAATACCCTTTTTGAACTAAAATTAAAAGAAACTTTTATATTTCATACAGCTTCAAAAATAGATAGTCTGAACCATTTCTGCTATTCTGTATATATACGTATTTAAGGAGATGAAAAAAATGAATCAACGACTACATGAATTAATGAATTGGCTTAAACAAGAAAATATAGATTCTGCCTTTATAACTTCAACTGAAAACGTATTTTATTTAAGTGGATTTCGAAGTGATCCTCATGAACGACTACTCGGTATTGCAGTGTTTCAGGAAGCAGAACCATTCCTAATCTGTCCATCATTGGATGTTAACGATGCTAAGGCTACTGGATGGGAATATGAAGTGATTGGATGTTCAGATACCGACAATCCATGGGATACACTTGAAAAAAACATGAAAAGTCGTGTAACGAATATACATACAATGGCATTAGAAAAAGAACATGTAATAGTAGAAAGATATGAACAGTTAATCAATCGATTTGAGGGCACTAAATTCATCGCTGCTGAAGAAAAACTACGCCAGTTACGTTTGATTAAGAACGAGAAAGAAAAAGAGCTATTAAAAAAAGCAGCAGAATTTGCTGATTTTGCTGTGCAAACAGGTGTTAGTGAAATTAAAGAAGGCAAGACAGAATTAGATATTATTGCTGCCATTGAATATGAATTAAAGAAAAAGGGAATCTCTGAAATGTCCTTCTCAACGATGGTGCTAACTGGAGCAAATGCTGCCTCACCCCATGGTAACCCAGGCCTAACTAAAATTAAAAAAGGCGACTTTGTTCTTTTTGATTTAGGTGTTGTATATGAAGGATATTGTTCAGATATTACTCGTACAGTTGCTTATGATCATTTTAATGAAGAACAAGAAAAAATTTATAATACTGTATTAAAAGCAGAGATAGAAGCAATTAATGCAACCAAGCCAGGTGTCCAAGCAAAAGATTTAGATAATATTGCTAGAAATATAATTACTGAAGCTGGCTATGGAGAATACTTCCCACATCGCCTTGGTCATGGATTAGGTATTGGTGTTCATGAATATCCTTCTGTAACAAATACTAATGAACTTGTTATTCAGGAAGGAATGGTCTTTACTATTGAACCAGGAATTTACGTCCCTAATGTTGCTGGTGTCCGTATAGAAGATGATGTATTTGTCACAAAAGATGGAGTTGAAATTTTAACTGCTTTCCCTAAGGAGTTGCAAATTATTAAATAAGACTCTTTTCTCAAACATTGTTGCTATTTAAGTAAAGTTTCAACTAATAACTATCGGCTGAAGACCACTGCACCTTTATTTCTCTGAGAAAAGAGCTGCAATCTTCATAAAAACCGATGAATCTTTATTAGGTGTAAAAGCCGGCAGTTGGGCTTTTACAGAAACAACAAACTATACGAAAACAGCCTTAAATAAAAAGAGGCTGGGACATAACTAGCTTCAAATAGTGAAAAAGTTGAATTTGAGCGAACTCAAATTCAACTTTTCCTATTTTTGTGTGTTAATTCTTCTATTACCGTAGTTGTTTGGCCGTGAATTTTCTTAAATTCACGGCCATTAATGCGAGTCCCATTTCATTTTCTACCTTCGATTTTCCTCGTACAGAAAATCGAGTGAAACGCAAATTAGCCTTCAAGAATCCAAAAACTGGTTCCACATCGATTTTGCGTTTTCGATAGATGGAGCTCGTTTTCTCTTCTGAAAGCTTCGCTCTCACATATTCCTTTTGTTGTTCCCATTGTTCATTCACCATTAGTTTTCGATTGTTGCCTTCTTTCGCTTTTGTACATGATGAACGGAATGGACATCCCGAACAGTCCTCACACTCGTAGATCTTGAACCTTCGTTGGAATCCCGTACGATCAGTACGGACAGAATGATATTGAAATTCAAGACGTTTCTGGTTAGGGCATATATATGTATCTGTTTCTTCACAATACTGCCAGTTGTCGGGATTCAATGGGTTTTGTTTGTACTTTTTCTTTTGCTCCTTCAAATACAGATTATACGTAATCAGTGCTTCTCGTTTTCTGTTCGAAAGGATATCATTATAGTTTTGTTCACTACCATAACCTGCATCTGCGACAATATGTTTCGGTAACACGAAATAATGGTTCTCGATTTCATCAAGAAATGGAATTAACGTACGTGTATCTGTTGGGTTTGAAAATAAACTATAGGCAAGCGTGTATTGCCCTTCTGTTGCGATTTGTACATTGTAACCAGCTTTCAATTGTCCGTTTTGCATATAATCATCTTTCATTCGCATAAATGTCGCGTCCAGATCTGTTTTGGAATAGCTATTACGTGTGCCTAAGATTTCAAAGTCTCGTTGATATTTTTGTTTTCGTAAGACAAAATCAATCAACTGTTTACGCACTTGTTTCGGGTATTTGCGTTCACTTCTTAAAGCTTTTCGTTCTGGAACGTCTGATGATTCCTCAATTTGTTTATCATACTCAGCTACGACATTGTCCACTTTTCCTACCAATTGAGCGAGCTCTTTCAATGATAATTGTTCATCACCTTCCCGTTCAATTTCAGGTATAATTTCGTTCTCAAGTAGCTCGTTATATAGCTGGTTTGACCTTTCAATTAAACTGTGATGATATTTCTCAATCGATTTCTTCCAGACAAACGTAAATTTATTCGCATTTGCTTCAATCTTTGTACCATCAATAAAAATTGCTTCTTGATCGATTAGTTTTTCCTCGATTAATTGGCAACGAAATTGGACGAAACATTGGCGAATTAATTCTTTCACATCTGAATGAACACGGAATCGATTGATTGTACGGTAGCTTGGTTCATACCCTTGAGCTAGCCACATCATCCGGATACTGTCTTTTAATAGAGCTTCAATTTTTCGCCCTGAAAAGACAGATTGGGTGTAGGCACATAAAATAATTTTAAGCATCATGCGTGGATGATAAGCAGGACAGCCCTCATTTCGCAGAAATGGTTCGAAAACTTCATGAGGAATACTTTCAACTAGATGATGGATATGAAAGGCAATATCATTTTTTTGTAATTTTACTTCTAAATCTAAAGGCAAAACTAATTGATTCATGGTATAATTTTTAAACATAAGGATCCTTCTTTCTGTATAATTTTGTTGTGGTGACTTAATTTTATCAGAAGTGGTCCTTATTTTTATTCAAAAAATAATCAAAGCCGGTGAAATTTTACTTGTCGTAAAATTTCACCGGCTTTTTCATCTCAGAAGTGGGTTTTGTCCCAGCCTCTTTTTTATTAGGATCTTTTCTCTTACAATATTGCTGTTAAGGTAAAGATTTAACTTGAAGATCGTTCCTCCGATTTCACTGAGAAAATAATTTGCAAACATTATAAGAGCCTTTGAAGCCTTTATTTACTATTTTCTTCTTCATCATTTATATCTGGTCGATCAACTGTGCCACTCGTATAAGCACTCATTATTTGATTACTGATTTGCTCTACACCTTGTTCATCATAGAATAATTCTTTTTTATTCATCATCTAACCCCTTCCTATTTTCTAACCTATATTGTTTGAATTATAGGATTAGTTATGCCCTCTAAAATTTGGAAGAGGAATGTTTAACGCTGTTTGTCGCTTCTATAATGAAAATTTATCGTATATCTTTTGCTAACTCATGAATAATATGAGGGAGTTCCGGAATAATTAGTTTCGTCATTGCAAGCTTAACTGCTCCAGTAGAGCCAGGTGTGATAAAGATGATTTTATTTTTATAAACACCCGCTGTCGCTCTTGATAGCATGGCTGCTGAACCAATATCCTCTGTATAGCTTAAATACCGAAATAACTCACCGAAGCCTGTAAGCTCCTTATCAAATAAAGGACTAAGCGATTCAATAGTAACATCCCTTATTGCAATACCTGTGCCACCATTGATTAAAATGACTTCAATATGATTATTCTCCGACATGTTCTCGACCGCTTCTAAAATTTGTGCTCCTTGATCAATAACAATTCGATAATCATGCACACGATGACCTTTTGTAGTTAATAAATTCATCATTAATTTCCCACTTCTATCCGTCTCAGTTGTTCGTGTATCACTTACTGTAATAACACCACAACTAACTTTTCGAGTGCCGTCCTCTTTATGCTTTGTAACGCTCATTCCAATCATCCTTTATCAAGTAAATATCTATATTTGTAAAATTTATCTGCAAAATCAGTTACTTTTCTTGAAAATTGATAATTAAGCCCTGCTCCAATTGCAATCGGAATAATTGACGGCTTCGATTTAAACATTGTGATAAAATATGTTTTTAAAATTTGCTTAAAGGGTTCTTCCAGCCATTGATATGATAATAAATTTTCGGGACCTTGATAAAAATAGGGGTCTTCCTGGAGATCAATTACAATACCTTCCCATGCTTCTCTTCTCAATCTTTTTGGTAATGTCGCTGCATGAAACACTTTAAGAGAAATCATCAATTCAAGTGGGGTTTTTACATCATATCCATAAGAAATTGCAGTAATTTGTACCGATCGTAAATTTAACATCATTAGAACTAAAAAATCAGTACTAAGTAAAATTGATTTCCCCGTTCCCGTCATTCCTCCTTGTGCTAATGCATATAAACGATGTCTTGCACTATGTTGATCTGCAATGAAAGAAAGCTGATCAATCGATAGTTTTCGCATATCTGCAATGGTTTGTATACTTTCATCAAACACACGTGCACTTGTAAGAATTCTTATTCTTGCATCCTCTTGTATTTGAGAAGCTTGAATAAATGAATGTAAATGAAACATCCAAGAATCTAATTTTTCAAAAAAAATGTCGGATAAATGTTTAGGTATAAACGAAATTGCTTGATCTACCCATTGAATATATGTATCTTTAAAATCGTTCGAACGGATAGCCTCAAGTGAATGAATATAGTTTTCGATTTCTTCCCAGACGGCTTGATCTCTATTGGTCCATCTCATCAGGATTCACCTCGTTATTTAGATATTTATCCAGTTTAACCAAGTATATCATATCGCTAAAATAATTCCTTTAGTCATTATAAATTAACGAAAATGATGTAATTCTTCATTCTTTCAATAAAACAAAAAGGCAAACGAATATGTTTGCCTTTTTGTCTTATTTTGATAATCGCACAACATCGCGTGCAATCATAACCTCTTCATTGGTCGGTATAACCATGACTTTAACTGGAGAATGAGGGTAATTAATAAATGCTTCCTTACCACGGATTTTATTTAAAGAAGGATCCCAATATACACCCATAAATTCTAATCCATGCAGTACCCGCGCACGAATAAGTTCACTATTCTCCCCAATGCCTGCAGTAAAAATAATTGCATCGACACCTGACATTCTTGCAGAGTAGGAACCGATATATTTATGAATCCGATTCGCAAATACTTCTAAAGCTAATTCTGCACGTTTATTGCCCTTTGCCGCTTCTTGTTCAATATCCCGAAGGTCACTTGATAAACCAGATACTCCTAACATACCTGATTTTTTATTTAAAACCTCAAGTACTTCATCAGCTGTTTTACCAGTTTTATCCATGATGAAAGGAATGAGAGCTGGATCAATATTCCCAGAACGTGTTCCCATCGCTACTCCTGCTAATGGAGTAAATCCCATGGATGTATCAATCGATTTCCCTCCTTCTATTGCAGCAATACTAGCCCCATTACCAAGATGACAAGATATTAATCTTAATTGTTCAACTGGGCGTCCTAGCATTTCTGCCGCACGAAGGGAAACATATTTATGTGACGTTCCATGGAAACCATATTTACGGATGCCATATTTTTTATAATAATCATAAGGTAAGCTATATAAAAAAGAATTTTCCGGCATTGTTTGATGAAATGCCGTATCAAAAACAGCTACTGATGGAATGTTCGGCAAAACAGATTTGAATGCTTGGATCCCTGTAATATTAGCTGGATTATGAAGAGGAGCTAATTCTGAAAGTTCAATTAGCTGTTGAATGACTTCATCGGTTATAAGAACAGAATCATTGTATGTTTCTCCTCCATGTACAACACGATGACCCACTCCTTCAATTTCATCTAAGGAATGAATGATGTGAAGCTTAGTTAAACGATCTAAAAGGAGTTTTACTGCTACTTCATGATTGGGAATATCAAGAATCTCCTCGTGTTTTTCATTATCTACCGTTATCGTAAAGATTGAATCTGATAATCCAATTCTTTCAATTAGACCTTTTGTTATAACACGTTCTTCAGGCATTTGAAATAATTGAAATTTTAGTGAAGAGCTTCCAGCATTTATCGCTATAATTTTCGCCATTTCTACCTTCCCTCTCATCTTTTGAAAGTTAAAAACTCGATAGTATGAATTTTATCTATACTTACTATTCGATTTATCATTGTAATCCCCAAAATAGATATTATCAAGCATTAAGCAGAGTAAAAGCGTTTACAATAAAAAAGAAAGTTAATTCAAATGATTTGGAAATACCATTAAATAACCTAAAAAGGGAAAAATAAGAGGCCACCTAGGCAGGTGACCTCTTCATCATTTTTTATTACAAAATACAATCGTAAAATCAAGAAATAAGACTACTGTTCTAGTTTATTTTCCATGAACCATTTATCAATTTTTCCAATCATATTTTCCATTGAAGATTGATTAGAAAGAGAAGGAAGATTCGCAATTAATACTTGCTTAGGTGCTTTTAAGGCAGGAGCTTTTTTTTGTAAAATAAATATACTTTTTGCTGCATTTGGATTTTTAAACATGGATTCAGGAAGTTTTAATATTCCTTGTATATTTACTTGCTCTGATAAAAATTTGTGGAGCTTAGGTGCCTGTTCCGATTCAAATAAACCATTTGGAATAAGAAAAAATAAATATCCACCTGGTTTCGTTTGATTAATACTTTGCTCAATAAACAAATGATGAGCATAAGAATGTCCATTATCTGCTTTTAATGTATATTTTTCTGCACCTTCATCATTCGGATAATACCCCACTGGTAAATCACATACAACAGCATCCACTGATTCTATAAATAATGGCTCCAATGAATCTTGGTTAAAGAATTGTATAGGCTGACTTTGTAAGTTTGCACCGATGTAAGCTAATTTTATGAGTAAATCATCAATATCTACACCATAGGATGTTATTTCTATATCATCCATTTGATTTAAAATGGTTGTTAGTAAATTCCCTGTTCCTACAGCTGGATCTAATAATGAAAAAGAACTCAATTCTGCCATGAATTTTTTTATTAAATAACTAAAGACTAGCCCAATTGAATCAGGTGTCATTTGATGATTGGATTGTACACTATCCTTCATACCTTTTAAAATGGCTAATTGATAGGCTTTACGAATTTGCTCTTGACTGAACAAATCTATGTTTAATTCACTATATTTTTTTTGCAATCTTTTAACAGTTAATTCACTTAATTCTTCCTGAATAATATTACCATGAAATAAATTCTCACCTGTCTCAGCAAGAGCTTCTAAATAAGAGCAATTCAGTTCCTCTTGCAAAATCGTGGTAGTCTCATTAAAGATATTAAATATCGTTTCCATTGGTGAAATCTTCATATTTTTCCTCCTTTTCCTTCACTCTACTTATTCTTCAATCAACATAAAAGAGGATGACCCATCAGATAAAATGGGACACCCTCTTTTTAGAAGGTTCTTTCGCAAAGATTTGTTAAAATCTACGTTTTAACCTATTACCTATCCGCATAATTCTTACTTTTAAATTACTTTGCTTGCTTAACAGCCTCAATTGCTTTTTCATAATTAGGATGATTCGTTCCTTCACTAACATATTCTACATATGTAATTTTGTCATTACTATCCACAACAAACACAGAACGAGCAAGTAAGCGTAATTCTTTCATTATAACACCATATGCTTCACCAAAAGATAAATCTCGGTGGTCAGAAAAAGTTTGAACGTTATCAAGGCCACTCGCTGCACACCAACGACTTTGAGCAAAAGGTAGATCAACTGAAATCGTTAAAACTTCTACACCATTTAATTTAGAGGCTTCTTCATTAAATTTACGTGTTTGAGCATCACAAACACCAGTATCAACAGAAGGTACAACACTGATAAGACGTACCTTACCTTTTGTATCATTAAGAGTTACTTCTGAAAGATCGTTTGCTAAAACTGTAAAGTTTGGTGCTTGATCACCGACCTTTACTTCATTCCCTAAAATTGTAACCGGGTTTCCTTTAAATGTAACATTCGTCATATTCATTTCCTCCTTTATTTACTCATCTCTCTTTATCATACTGAACTATTTATATTTTTTCCAATTAAAAACTCGCCATTGGCGAGTTTAAAAGTCAAAATCTTGTTTCTGAGTAGATGGCTGATGATTTTTCCACCCGTTCGAGCCTGTATTCTGGTTATTTTTCTTCATCATTGCCTGAATTTTATCTACTACACTTGGTGCTACATCTAATATTTTTTCTAGCAAATGTGTACCTTCATCAAGATGAAGCATTTTTACCCCTTGAGAGTTTACTATCAGAAAGGCAATCGGTGTAATCGAAACTCCACCCCCACTACCTCCACCAAATGGCAGTTCGTTTTTACTTCCTTGTCCTTGACTACCAGACTCAGATTTCCCACTTGCATTAAATTGACTTCCTCCAGCTGCAAATCCAAATCCAACTTTTGATACAGTTAAAATCACACTTCCATCTGGTGTTTCAACAGGATCCCCAATAATGGTATTAACATCAATCATTTCCTTTAAGTTTTCCATTGCAGCTGACATTAATCCTTCAATCGGATGTTCACTCATAGAAATCCTCCTATCAATTTGTTTACATGGATTGACCAGGATCTTCCTTCGATACTTTCGATAAAGGTTTAGTTCTAAATGATCCCTTACCGCCTCTCCAAAACTTAAATACTTTTAATCCTGCTAGAATAGCATTCCCGATTCGTAATTTAAACATACATTTTAGTGTTGTTTCAGATAAAGGTATTTGAAAGGACGGCGTAACTGAATAAGTAGGTAATTGAATAAGATTCATATGCATACTAAGAAAGGCAATCAGTAGACCCTTCACTGCCCAAATAACACCGGTAATTTTCCCAGTAAGTGCTGCATCTTTAAGACCAATAGTTGTATACCATTCCAGCTGTTCAACTTTAATTTTCTTTAAAAATTTTGAAATGATGGTTTTTAATCCAAGAACATGCTCAAGCAGCTCCTTAAAATCAGCTAGCTTATCTGATATTTCTTCAGGAGTAATTTCACTGTGCTCATTTGTTCCCGTATTTGTTTCCTTTTTAAAGGTGATGGTAGGTTCATCTTGTTCTACTTTGATTTTCGGCACTTTTATCTTGTAACGGATCACCTTCCAAATAATCAGTTGAATGATTAAATGATCATCGTCTTGTCTATGGGAATAATCAATTAAAATGCTGACCGTTGTAAACCAAATAACCAAAAATAAAAGAAAAATAATTGCAATAGTAATGAGAGCAACGATCATTTTTTCACAACCTTTCAGCCTACCATTATCGTCAAAGGAGCAAAAAAATAAACCCGCTTTTAGCGGGAAAAAATCAAGCAGGTTGAAATTGTTTTCTTACACGTTCATATATCACTGAGGTATCTGCAAAAATATCATGCAGGGCTTGCTTTTTCGGTGTAAATGCAACGAGTAAGTATAATAATTTAATGAGAACTGAGATATATCGGCCAATTCCTTCACGAAAAATAATTGTCGACCATGAGAGCCTACTTTCTTTTAAGGATATAACCCTCAATCCAAAAACCATTTTACCAATTGTTGCATGAAAGTATTTTGTCATAAGAATAAAATAAAAATAAAAAATTAACACTGAAGCAATAGTAAATGGAGAAAACATACTGGAATCAAAGGATAGATCTGCTACTCTGAAAACGGGCTTGATGATCAAGCGTTCAATACTCGCGATAACAACTAAATCGAGAAGATAGGCCCAAAATCTCATCCAAAATCCAGCATACTCGTATTCGATGTTTTTCTGAAGAGTATTTATAACATCTCCTTGTGATCCAGCAGCTAACTGTATTTCCTGCTCAACATTATTATCTTCTGTCATTCTACTCCCTCCTTATTCGGAATACATGTACATCAATCTAGGAGCATTAGGTTGGGATAACATTTTTAATAAACCTGTCGCCTCGGCTTCTCGTCCCATTAACTTTTGAGCAGTCAAAGAAAAAAGTGATCCGAATCCCCCATTATTTGAAAAGCGAACTACTTCTGCATTTTTTAAATGATAATCCTTTTTCACTTGCTCAATAACATCATCTAGATAACCAAAATCATCAATTAAATTGAGATCCTTTGCCTGCCTTCCATCGTAAACGCGACCATCGGCAATCTTACGAACATCTTTTTCAGTCAAATGTCTCCCTTCAGCTATTACACGAACAAATCCATCATATGAATTATTAACCATGTTTTGAATAATTTTCTTCTCATCTTCTGTCATTTTTCTTGATGAGCTCATGATATCCTTATAAGGTCCACTTTTAATAGTTACAAAATCAACCCCGAAATTTTTAGCAAGTTCAGAGTAGTTAATTCCTTGCATAATCACTCCAAGCGAACCTGTCATCGTTTCAGGAGTGGCAAAAATTTTGTCTGCTGGAGTAGAAATATAATATCCACCTGAAGCCGCCATTGCTCCCATTGATACATACACTGGCTTTTTCGTTTCCTTTTGAATTTCGATAATTTTGTCATGAATCTCAGCAGACTCAACAACCCCTCCACCAGGAGAATTCACTCTTAAAATAACTGCCTTTATATCATTATTATTTTTTACATAATTAAGTTGTTCCATAAATCCTTTGTGATTATATGTACTACTATCAAGCAATGAACTACTTCCAGTATCCTGAATCACTCCCTCTACATCAAGAACAGCTACTTTCCTCAATTCATTTCCATCCTCAATAATTTCCTCGGAAAATGATCGTTCAGGCTTAGTGAATATTTCATCAAAAATTGACGTTATGTCCGTCGTGAAAGCTACAGTTGCTACATTTACAATAATAGAAACACCAAATAGAAATACTGCAATAGCTAATGCAGCCCATCTTTTTTTATTCATTTGTCATCTCCTCCCTTTTCCTATGTAAAAATGGTAAACTAATTATATACTCATTTGCAAGATTTTAGAAATCGTTAAAACAGAAAGAATAGAAAGGGGTTTCTATATGTCTGAACGGAGGAATATTTATTTTTATAGTAATCAACAAAATATAGAAGAAAAAGTAGAATTACTAAAAAAGACCGCGATTCAATATGACTTTCATATCGTTGAGAATGATCGAGACGCTAATATTATCGTAAGTGTTGGTAGTGATGGAACCTTTTTACAAGCTGTTCGTAAATCTGGATTTAGAGATGATTGTTTATATGTAGGAGTATCAACAAAGGATCGTTTAGGAATGTATTGTGATTTTCATATTGATGACCTATCCGAAATGGTTGAAGCGATGAACAAGGATAAAATCGAAGTAAGAAGATATCCAATTATTCAAGTCAATATTGATCAACAAGGATCGTTCTATTGCTTAAATGAATTTAGCATCCGATCTAGCATCATTAAAACATTTGTCATGGACGTTTACATCGACGACCTCCTCTTTGAAACCTTTAGAGGAGATGGATTATTAATTGCCACACCAACTGGGAGTACAGCCTATAATAAATCCGTGAATGGCGCGATTGTTGATCCACTTCTTCCTTGTATACAGGTAAGCGAGTTGGCATCGCTCAATAATAATCAATATCGAACATTAGGCTCCTCATTTATTCTCAGTGGTAGCAGAAAACTAACACTAAAAGTCGTCCAGTCTGGAAATGATTATCCTATCATGGGGATGGATAATGAAGCAATCAGTATTCAACATGTTGATAAAATTGATATCTCATTAAACGATAAAAAAATTAAAACTGTAAAATTAAAAGATAATTCTTTCTGGGAGAAAGTGCAAAGAATTTTTTTATAAATAAAACAATCTTGCTCTTCTAAAAACAAAATTTGATCAAGTTACTAATAGAAAAGAGCAATCACTATGGATTGCTCCTTTCTATGCACTGAAGCTTTTATCTTTTTTGATACGATTCGTCAAACTTATAAACCATTTTGAATTACCAATTGATAGAACAATAGCTGCAGTCCATATGCAAATAAATGCAATCATGTGTGCAGTACTAAAGTGTTCGTGATAGACAAGTACACCTAAAATAAGCATAATCGTTGGGGCAATATACTGGAGAAATCCTAATAAATACAAAGGAATTCTTTGAGCTCCTTTAGCAAATAAGAGTAATGGAATCGCTGTAGCTGCTCCAGCTCCAATTAATAGAAAATCGATTTTTAACGATCCATTTAAAAATGAAAAATTGCTAGTAAACAATAGATAAATCATATATATTAACGCAAGTGGAGCAACTGTCATAGTTTCCAGGGTTAAACCGATTGCAGAATCTACTTTAATCATCTTTTTTACTAATCCATAAAGTCCAAAAGTTATTGCTAGACTAAAAGATATCCAAGGAAAATCGCCATAGGAAATTGTTAATATTAATACACCAAGTGCAGCAATACAGAATGAGATGATTTGTGCTTTATTCAGTTTTTCTTTTAGAATGAAAACCCCTAATAATATGCTTATAAGTGGATTAATATAATAGCCAAGACTTGTTTCCACGATATGATTCTCATTAACGGCCCATATATAAATAAACCAATTCGCAGTAATGAGAAGAGAGGCTAAAATAAGTGAAAGAAATACCTTTTTATTGACCTTTAAGTCTTTTAATGTTTGTAAAAACACCTTCCACTTTTTAGTTACAGCTAAAAGCACAAGCATAAATATAAAAGACCAAAATATCCGATTTGCTAATATTTCTTCAGCAGATACACTGCTGAGCCATTTCCAATATACAGGGAGAACTCCCCAGATAATGTATGAAAAGGCAGCATAAAAAACACCTATTTTTTCCCCATGTTTCATCCAAATTCCTCTATTCTTTAGATTTTCGAAATAATTACTATTTTAAAACGTATCATATATGAATACAATCCTTTTTTAACAATATTTTCAGACAAAAATTTTAACAGAGTAAACTTCTTACTATATTGCCTTTCTTTAGCCGTTGATTATCGCGAAGTTATTATTATTTCGCCATTATACTAGGAGAATAGAAAACAGATGAAGCTGCTTGACTAGTCTTCAAACAGCTTCATCTGCTCATACATTTATTTATTTAATTTTTCATATTCCTTAAGTCTCAGTTCAATTCTCCTTATTTTACCAGAAGTTGTTTTCGGCAATTCATCTATAAATTCTATTTCACGAGGGTATTTATAAGGTGCTGTCAAGTCTTTCACATGATCCTGTAATGTTTTAACTAGGCTCTCTTTATCCAAATCAACGACTCCATCTCTTAGTACGACATAGGCTTTGACGATATTCCCGCGCACATCATCTGGACTTGCGACAACTGCACATTCCTTAACTACTGGATGTTTTACAAGTGCATCCTCCACTTCAAATGGCCCGATCGTATACCCAGAACTGATAATAATATCATCAGACCGTCCTTCAAACCAAAGATAACCATCCTCATCTACTTTCGCTTTATCTCCTGTAATATAATAGTCACCTCTAAATTGCATAGCCGTACGTTCAGGATCTTTATAATACTTTTGGAATAATGCGGGTGTTTCAATATGAACGGCGATATCTCCGACTTCACCTATATTGCATGGTACACCATGTTCGTCAATCACTTCCACACGATTTCCAGGTGTCGGTTTGCCCATTGATCCAGGTTTTACTCTCATCCCTTTTGTCACACCAACTAATAATGTATTTTCCGTTTGACCATATCCATCACGTACTGTTACTTGAAAATGCTTTTCAAAAGTATCTATTACTTCTCTATTTAATGGTTCTCCTGCAGAAACAGCACTATGCAGTTGCTTCAGCTGATAGTCGGCTAAATTATCAACTTTAGCCATTAGACGATATTCTGTTGGCGTACAGCATAGAACATTCACTCCATATTTATCAAGAAGATTTAAATAGGTTTTAGGTTCGAATTTCCCATAATAAACGAGACCGGTTGCACCTGATCCTAATACAGAAAGAAAGGGGCTCCAAATCCATTTTTGCCACCCTGGACCAGCTGTTGCCCAAACAATATCATCTTCTTTAATACCAAGCCAATGAGGTGCAGCAGTTCGCAAATGGGCATAGCCCCATCCATGAGTGTGTACCACACCTTTGGGATTTCCGGTTGTTCCTGATGTATAAGAGAGAAATGCCATATCATCCTGTAATGTTTTTGCTATATCTAATTCATCACTTGCATTCTCCATTAATTGATCTAATAAAAGCCAATCATTTGTTTCCTTTCCTATCACAAAACGTTTAAGCTCATTAGAATTTTTTACTTGATTAACTTCTTCAATATAAGGAAAATATGAAACGACTCCTTTTACATCTCCATGTTCAATGCGATACTGTAAATCTTTCGTTTTTAGCATTTCTGAACATGGAATAACAACTATTCCTGTTTTTAATGCAGCTAGATACACTTGATAAGCTTCAATTATTCTTGGAATGATGACTAATATAGTATCTCCTTTTTTAAGTCCATTCTCTAAAAAAACATTCCCCGTTTTATTTACCTTATTTATTAATTCTTTATATGTAATTTCTTTAGTTTCACCTAATTCATTCACCCATTTAATGGCTAATTTTGAAGGACTAGATGCATATTTTTCTATCTCTTCAACAATATTGTACTCTTTAGGTGCTAATAAATCTTCACGCTTCATAATGTTTCCCCCTTACAAATAATTAGGTGATAAAATCCTCAAACTCATTACTCTATTTAATATTATACTAAATAATTTTAAAATTTAAAATAGTTAGCTGAGAGAGAGGAACACAAATAAGGAAGCGGGTTATGCCGCTTCCCTAAGCCAAAATATTAAATTTTTTAACGAAAACTTCCACCTAATTGTTGTTCAGCCATAGATACAAGGCGTTTTGTAATTTCACCACCAACTGATCCGTTAGCACGTGAAGTTGTATCTGCTCCAAGATTTACACCAAATTCTTGAGCAATTTCATACTTCATTTGATCTAATGCTTGTTCCGCTCCTGGTGCTAGTAATTGATTATTGTTTGGCATGTGTCTTCACCTCCTTGTGAGTATAGAGTGTGCGAAAACACATACCTTCATACGGAATTTCTATTGGTAATTCTTCCTTTTTTATAAGGATTTTTCTAGTAAATTTTTATACCTTCCTAACTATTTATCTTTATCGTCACGTGTTCGGTAATAAAAGAATGGTTACTTATCTAAAAAAACAATTATTTATCTAATTATCTTCTGCAAGTACAGTAATTTGTTCCCATCGCCTGATTGAAATATGATCAAATAAATATTTAAAAATTTCCACGATCTAGTTGTAGTTCTTATGTAGAAAGAAGGAGTAAAATGATCAAAGGATTTCAATGGTTATTTAAACAACGACAACAAGATTTGGTTACATTTATTACTTTTATTATCGGTTTATTGATAATAAGTTTTGTAACAGCAAACATTAAATCAGGAGTAAACCATTGGTATTGGATCATTCCATTGCTTATTTTATTGTTAATTCTCTATAAAATCATTGAAGATTGTTATAAGATATTTGTTTGTGAAGGGAACTAAAAAGGTAAACAGTGGATACTTTGTATTGGTAATAATCGTAGTAGCATTCATCAACACACTTATTCAATAAAAAAATCATTATTGATGATAATACAAGTAATGTACCTAATTCAAACACTATAAAAAAACAGATTTTTTACCGAAAATTATTAATGTCGATAAAAAATCTGTTTTTATTAAAGCTCTTTTCTCCAATACTACCTGTAATAATTTATCAGCAATAATTAAAATTTAGAGTAGATCAGCAAAATCCTCTATATCTTCTTTCACTTCCGTTGAAACATTAATCGTTTCTATATTTTGCAATGTTTCCTGAATAAGTGAATCAAAATCGACTTTACTTTCAAAATACTGCATTTTATCAAGTTTTGGTCGTGTTTTTGGTGCAGGAGGAGTAAAGATCGTACAACAATCCTCATACGGTAAATTGGATATTTCAAATGTATCAATCTTTTGAGCAATATCAATAATTTCTATTTTATCCATTGAGACTAATGGACGAAGAATTGGCGTTGATGTTACATCATTAATTGCAATCATACTTTCTAAAGTTTGACTAGCTACCTGCCCCAAACTTTCTCCGGTTACGATAGCAAGACCACTGTTCTTGCGTCGTATTTCATCCGTAATTCTTAACATCATTCTTCTAGTTGCTGTCATTGAATAGCCTTCTGGAATTTCCTTATGGATAATCTCTTGAATTTTTGTAAATGGAACAATATGCATTTTTACATTCCCATTATAAGGGGCCATTTTTTTAGCAAGATCAATGGCTTTTTGCTTTGCACGTTTACTAGTAAAAGGTGGGCTATGGAAATGAACCGCCTCTATTTTCACACCGCGTTTCATTGTTAAATAACCTGCAACAGGACTATCTATTCCTCCAGATAGCATTAACATAGCCTTTCCAGAAGAACCAACTGGAAGACCACCTGCACCACGAATAATTTCACTTGATAAATAGACGCCATCCCTTCTGACATCAACAATCAGATTAATGTCGGGTTTCTTTACATTGACGTTAATTGAATCCATATTCATTAAAATATGTGAGCCAATCGCATGATTGATATCATTTGTATCGTATTGAAATGATTTATCCCCACGTCTTGTTGAAACCTTAAAAGTCATTCCTTCTTGATACAGCTGTTTAACAAGTGTTAAGCCTACATCTTTCATTTCATCAAGATTTTTTTCTGTTTTTACTGCTAAACTAAAGGACTGAATTCCAAAAACCTTTGAAAGTTCCTCCATTATTGGTTGACTATTATGCCCATTTAATAGAATGTACATTCGGTCATGCCCACCTTGAATGACAAGTCCTTTAAATTCCTTTAAGACGCTGCGAATATTTCTTTTTAAATGGGTGATAAAATGGTTTCTATTTTTACCTTTTGTTGATAGTTCACCATATCGAATTAATATGCGGTCATATTTCAATGTGTATCCCTCATTACTTCATTCAATTTATTAATTATACTTTCTAACTTACTCATAAATATTTTTGCTTCATCCATCGTATTTTCATACGAAAGGCTAATACGAACTGCGCCTTCGGCTATATCCTCAGTCACCCCTATTGCTTGAAGCGTCCTACTGATTGATTTTTGCTTAGAAGAACAAGCACTTGTCGTTGATACATAGATTTTTTCAGCCTCAAGTGCATGGACAACTACTTCTCCCCTTAATCCAATCGCAGAAAAATTAATAATATGGGGTGCAGAAACGGATGGGACTGTGTGAACCTTTATAGTTGAAAGCTTCGTTAAACTTGAAATTAAAAAATCTCTTATTGAAATCATTTCTTCAAGTTTTTGCTTCCGATGGGCTTCAGTTAATCGAAGTGCTTTTGCCATTGTGACAATTCCACCTACATTTTCTGTACCACTTCTTACTTTATTTTCTTGATTTCCTCCTGAAAATAATGGAGAAATTCGAACACCATTACGGATATAAAGAATTCCGCTCCCTTTTAAGCCATGAATTTTATGGGCAGAAATCGTACAAAAATCCACATGAGCTTGTTTTAAGTTTAACGGGACTTTTCCAATTCCTTGAACATGGTCAACATGAAACAAAATCTTAGAATATTCATTTAGTAGTTGGCCAATTTCCTCAATTGGTTGGATTGTACCCATTTCATTATTAACATGCATGATGGAGACCAGTATAGTTTCATCTTTAATGGCCGATTTGAGATCATCTAGCTCAACCTGTCCCTTTTGATTGACAGGCAAATAGGTAATGTCAAAACCTAATGAGCGCAATTGCTCACAAGCTTCATAAACAGATGGATGCTCAACAGTTGTGGTAATAATGTGATTCCCACGAGAACGATACTGAAGAGCGGTCCCTTTAATCGCTAGATTATTCCCTTCTGTACCACCTGAAGTAAAATATATTTCATTATCCTTCACTTGTAAAAGTGAAGCGATTTGTTTTCTTGCCTGATGAACTAATGTTTCGACTTTTCCACCAAAATTATGAAGTGAAGAAGGATTTGCATAGTACTCTTGGGAAACTTTTGCAAATGCTTCAATTACTTCATTATAAGGTTTCGTTGTTGCACTATTATCAAAATAAATCATTCATTAACACCTTCATATTTAATATTCCAACAATGATAAATCATAACATAGGATGAGAAAAGCGCAAGTTCCTTGATTAGCTTTCACCATGATAACATGGGAATCATTTCGTCTTTGGAACTATCTTTTAGACAAAGATTTTTTTTGTATAATTGGCAGCTCTTTTCTCAATAAACGAAAGCGGGAGAAGATGGTCTTCACCCTATATCTATTAGCTATAGCAACAATTTGAGAACAGACTCCTAATAAAAAACTACTTTCTGCATTTTATCTCTTTTTAGTTTTAATCTTCCTAACACATTTCACCAAGGAAAATCTAGGATAACTCTTTTTTATAGATCTAGTATTATAACTGTGTTATCTAGAAGTAAAAAGACGAAAGCAACTCTGCCATCGTCCTAAATTTCTTCTTTAGTTATCATTTCCTCAATTTGTTTCAGTGCTCCCTGCTCTACACCTTCGATTGCTGAAGCGGCTTCTTCTAAAGCTGAATAGTAATCATAGCTTCTAAAATATTCTTCTGCTCTTTGTAAACCTTCTGCAAGGTTTCGATTTCTTGCACGGTAACGGTTCCCATACTGTATGACTTTCTCAACTAACACGACTGTCTCAATCATTTCAACAGATTTATTATAGAAAACATCTACTGCTTCAATTGCGTTCTGCAAGAAATCTTGTATAACTTTAATATTCAAAGGTTTTTCATTTAAGCTTTTAAAAACATCTTGAATATGTTTATTAACATCATCCATTAATTGTTTATAATCATCTGGAAGCCCAGGTATATTACTTTTGGTAATGAGCCTTGTTGCCTCATTCGTTTTTCTTCTTAATTCAGTAAGTTTATCACGTGCTTCTAATTCATCTTTTCGCAAGTTTTGTAAATGTAATGAGAAATCGTGTTGGTCCTGATTTAGCTTTTCTATCCCTTCACGTATTTCTCTTAAATCAGCACCAAGAATCGTAAATGCAGAATGGTCTTCTGTAATCTTAGTTTCAAGTGCTTCAAATCTCTTCGTTAATTTTGTTAATTGTTTCTCCAAACTATAAGGCGTATTCAATTCTCCGTCTAATAATTGATAACTTTGTTGGACAAAATTAACTTCCTCTTTAATTTGTTCGTTTGATTCTTTTATTCTTTCTAATTGGTTCTTTGTTTCTTCACGATTTTTAATGATAAAATGCTTTTCATGAACCTCTTTTTCTAGCAATTCATATAATAGGTCTATTTTTTCCTTTTGCTCATATATTCCTGACTCAACTTCTTTAACTTCTGTTTTCACAAGAAGATCCGTACTGATCTCTAACGACTTTCTTAATTCTTCCAACTCTTTATCCATGTTTAGGTGATCCAATATGAAACCTTGGTCAATCATTTCTTTATATCCTTCTTCAATCTCATTTAACTGTGAAGGGATGATGTTAACCTCAGTAATTAAGTCTGGAATTTTTTCGATTTTTTCAGTAAGTGTTTGAATTTCATCTTTTAGCATGATGACAACTTCTCTTGCCTTCAAGTAATCTCCATTTGCTGTAAGATCATTGTAAACAACAAATTGTTCCGACAAAGAATCTAATTTCTTTTCTAATGCATCAATTGATGTTCCATATGTATGGCGCTGAATCAATAATGTCTTTTTTATTTTTTTATGCTCGGCACTGAGTTCCTCCATTTCAGCACGATTTGACTCTTCACTGCCGATCAATTCATTTAACTCCCCAAGAATTTTATCTATTTTTGCATCAATGTTTGTTAGAATGGCTTCTATTTTTTGATTCGACTCCTTTGCCAACTTAAAACGATATTTGTCCGTAAATTCCTCAGAATCAAACAGGTGATCTTCAATATCAGGTAGTTCTACAGCAACAATGTCATCCCAATTTTTTCTCCATCTTTCAAACATTTCCTCGGTTTCACCGGTCATGTTAAGCTGTTTTACTTTTCCTAGTTCGTCTATTACGGGACGATTCATAATTTCAATTTTCCAAGATTCAAGTCGATCAATTTCTTTATAAAATTTTTTCTTAATAATATAACCACTTACAAATATGATGAGAATAATTAAGATTGCGCCGATGACTAACTCCATCGTAAGCCTCCTGTTCCAACGTTCACTTATCTATTTTTAATAAATCAATTAATTAAATATGTAATGTAGTATTAATGATACCATGTAACGACAATTTTTGACTATTAAATTAAACATTTTTTACAATTTTCGTAGAGCTTTCTAGTTCATTTGTATGATTTATAAAAAAAAAGAAGGATGGTCCAGTAATGTACTGAATCATCCTCTTAACGAACTAATACATCAATTCACTGGGAAAAGAGCGACAAACTATACGAAAACAGCCTATATTAGACAGGAATATTTAAGCGACTATTCCTACTTACTAGTGATTCTTCAATCCACCTATCAAGATGCTGATAGTATTTTTCAACAAAGTATCGCTCATGAGGAGAAACATTCCAGACCTCACGTAAGTACTGCCCATTAAGAAATGGCATGGTTAACAAACTCCTTAGTTGAATAATCAAAAAATGAATATCTGAATTCGAAAATACTTTTCCTGCATTTATCTCTTCAATTAATTTTTTAATTAAATATCTTTCTTTCATGAAGTATGAAGAGGTAATTTCTCTAACAATTTGAGAGTCAATGGATACCTCTCTCCAAACAAATCGTGCTAATAAATGATTGGTACTTTGAAAATATAAAATCTTGTAGATGGCTCTTTTTAAACAATTTTCTGGACGATCAAATTTTAATGATTGAGCTTCTTCCTCAAAAAATGTCAGATAGGCTTCAAAAAAATGAATAAAGCATTTTTCTAGAAGGCCCTGTTTTCCGTCGAAATAATAGGATATATTTGCAGGATTCACCCTTGCTTTTTTGGCAATATCTCTCACCGATGTTCCCGAATATCCTTTAATATTAAATAATGATATGGCTGCATCAATAATCGAATCCTTTGTAGACATCTTCGCCATCTGATATCCCTCATTTCAATCATTTTGCTTGAATCAATCATCTATTTATGCTAAAAGTAATTCAACTGTTTAATATACTATTTCTTGTTGATCCAAATATTTTCCTTTAAGAAAATATCGACAATATCCTGTATAATCAATGAGAATTTGTTGCTTTAAGTAAAAATTTGTTGAGATTGGGTGATGACTATGTTTCATACGACAGCCTATGAAGGTACACGAGATGAAAAATATCAATTAGTAAAGAAGCAACTTACTGCACTTATTGAAGATGAGTCTAATATGATTGCAAATTTAAGTAATGCAGCAGCCTTACTGAATCAGTTTTTAGATCGAATCAATTGGGTAGGTTTTTATTTAGTAGAAGGAAATGAGCTCGTATTAGGGCCATTTCAAGGACTTCCTGCATGTGTTCGGATCCCTTTTGGAAAAGGTGTTTGTGGTAATGCGGTTAAAGAACGTAAAACTTTAAGGGTCGAGGATGTAAATCAATTCCCAGGCCATATCGCCTGTGACTCTGCTTCTCAGTCAGAGATTGTCGTTCCAATTATAAAAAATAATGAAGTAATCGGTGTATTAGATATTGATAGTCCAGAAATCAATCGGTTCGATGAAGTTGATGAGATACATTTAAAAGAATTTGTTGACGCTTTAGTTAAACATTTATAAGATCAATTGTTGATAGATGAAAAAAGGAGTTTTCCGTTACAGGAAAGCTCCTTTTCACACTACTTATTACCAACCTCTTGTACAACTACTTGATTCTTTCCCAACTCTTTTGCAAGGTATAAACCAATATCAGCCCGATTAAAAAGATTCGGCACCTGATCCTCTCTATTCCTCGTCCAATAGGAAACCCCACAGGAGATTGTCACTTGCGGATTTGTATTTTCATAGACAGCTTTCACTAATCTATTCGCTACACGAGCTCCTACTTCCAATGGTGCACCCGGAAGATAGATTGCTAGTTCTTCTCCTCCCCATCGTGCCCCAATATCAGTTTGTCGAATATTTTGGTTAATTAATTTTGCTACTTGTATTAAGATTTCATCACCAATTTGATGTCCATATGTATCATTGACTACCTTAAAATTGTCAATATCTAATAGGAGGAATGTTCCTTCTTCATCATTCTCCATGGATCGTTGGATTGTATCATTTAAATAGTTTTTTGCATATAGTTGTGTCAAATGATCTGTTATTACCATCTTTTCCAATTCCTCTCTTAACATTGAATTGGTGACAGCTAATGTTGAATGATGAATTAAAGACTGAAATAATTTAAACATATCAAATGTAAAATAATAGGGTTGTTCATTTAAAACAACACAGAACCCTTTAATGGTTTCCCCTTCAATCATAGGTACAGCCATTAATGATGAATAAGGAGATAAATGTTCCATTTGCTTTTTAACATTACTAAAAATAATTGATTCCTTTCTTTTCATCATTACATCTGTAACAAAATCAAGATATGCCTTACCTTGGGATGTTGTAAAAAAATCATGACTCCCATCCAAAATCGTTCTTTTTTCTTCATTTAATAAAAAATATCCAGTAATATTTGTGTGAAATGATTTTAATATTTGTGAGTTAAGAAAATGTAAGGTTTCATCTAATCTTGCTGATGAATTTAATCGATGTGACGTCTCATTAATCAACTGTAGATCCTCAACTAATCGTTGAGATTGTTCATATAATTTAGCGTTTTCCAATGCACTTCCACCTGTATTTGCAAGTAAACGAATAAATTCTACTTCGCTATTTTGAAAAACAAAGGAAGAAAAGGTGACTACTTGCAATACACCATAAACACCTTGTTTACCGCTTAATGGGGCGTATAGCATCGTTTTTTGCTGAGGTTTTTCCACAATATTGGTTTCCCCATTTAGAAAGGATTTCATCACAGCTTCGTCTGCGTCATCGAATTGAATTTCTTTTATCGGTAAATTCTTATCATGTTTAGTATCATTCGACAATAGTAAAGTATATGTAAAGTGCGGAAAAACTCTTCTAAGTGTATTTATAATTTCATATAAAATCGCATCCACATCCATTGAATCATGAAATGTTTCAGTCACTCTAAATAATTCTTTAAATTTCTTTTCCTCTTCCACAATACAAGAGATGCTTTCTAAAACACTAATAAATTTTCCACTCTCATATATAAAAGAAGTTTGATGCGGGGCAATATATTTTTTCAGACTATCTTCATTACTACATAAAAACAAACAGCCAACTTCTTGTCCCTTATATATAAAATTAAATGCAGAATTAAACCCCTCAAAAAGCATTGGATATTCCACAAGCTTTTTTCGATCAACATAATTAGATTCACTAAACAAAGACTGTATTATTTCTTTATTTATACAATTTGGATACTCAATCTCTTCATTTGAATATGTATATTCCAAACAAAGCTGATTATTAATTTCCTTCTTTCTCTTATAAAAAACTGCTTTTCTGACTTCCAAACACTCTACAAGGATGGATATCCATTCAGTAATTCTTTTATCTTTAGGAGCTTCCATTAAATCAAATAGTCTAGATTTATAATATAATAAGAAATTTTGTACGCTAAGATTCATTTTTTATCACCTATAGAATCAATTTCAAATTTTAAATTTCAATAATAATCCTTAATACCTATTTATTTCCGAATTTCATCTAGTACTATTATACTATATTCTATTTTTTTTGCATTATCTTCTTAACAATTTATTATTAAGCTATTCAAGCTAACTTGACTTTCTAATTTATCCATCATATAATACTCTTTGTGTAAAATAATGCAGCCTTTGCGGACAACTTTATGATCGTATGTTGTTCCCGTTTTAGATTCTATTTCTAAAATGAGGTGTATCGCGTAACCCTCTGCTGCTAGGGCGATGGTACATGAAAACAATATACACTTAATTTTTGTTCACACCTGGTTTTTATTTTATACAAAATAAAAACAATGAAGGAGGAGTCTTAAATGGCTCGTTATACTGGTCCAAGTTGGAAATTATCACGTCGTCTTGGCATTTCTTTAAGCGGAACTGGTAAAGAACTAGAAAAACGCCCTTATGCACCAGGACAACATGGTCCAAACCAACGTAAAAAATTATCTGAATATGGTCTTCAATTACAAGAGAAGCAAAAGCTTCGCCATATGTATGGAGTAAATGAACGCCAATTCCATAACACTTACTTAAAAGCAGGAAAAATGCAAGGTAAGCACGGTGAAAACTTCATGATTCTTCTTGAATCACGTTTAGATAACCTTGTATATCGTCTAGGTTTAGCACGTACTCGTCGTCAAGCACGTCAGCTTGTTAACCACGGTCATATTCTTGTTAATGGTAAGCGTGTTGATATTCCATCTTACCGCGTAGCACCTGGTCAAACAATTGGTGTTCGTGAAAAATCTAACAATTTATCTATCATCAAAGAAGCAATCGAAGTTAATAACTTCGTACCTGAATACCTTACTTTTGATGCAGATAAACTTGAAGGTACTTTCACTCGTTTACCAGAACGTTCTGAATTACCAGCAGAAATTAACGAATCATTCATCGTTGAGTTCTACTCTCGTTAATAGTAATCTTAAAAGCCTAGAAAACATTGATAAATCAATGTTTTCTAGGCTTTTTGTGTTTTTTAGGTTTGTAGAATAATGTATTCTCATGTAATTGATTGGAGGTCTTTTGGGGCTCCTTTTCTAATAAGTGGACAGATGAGATCCATTCATTTTATACTGCTTCCCTCCTTATTTTAGAACATTTTGAATAAGTGACGATCCTTGTTAAAGCATGTGGCCCATTATCACAAGGTGGTCATGAATCATTGAAACTAAGGAGTTAATAATGTAGTAGGTGTTACTGGATCTATAAATGCGATAAAGATTTTAATAAATGGAGAAACAAAATAAACCGTCCACGCGGGCGGTTTTAATCTAAAATCTTAATTTCTATAACATCGGTGAAATTTATATACTCAAATTCAGATTTCATTGTCTTTATCTTAATTTGCTTGGATAAAGGATCTAATTTAATGACTCTTCCAATACTATTTTTTATAAAACCCAGATCAAATATACTGAATTCCAGCAGCAACTTATATTCTTGTGCATACTTTATCCGTTCTTCAAACTCCTGAACCTGGTATTCATCAATCATTGGTCTACTTTGTCTATTTAGATCCACTTTCATATCCTTTAACATCTTGATATGTTCGGGGAGCATAAGTGATACCCATTTCTTATTACCTCTGTCACGAATCATGCTTTATGACCCCCAACAAGTGCTGAACGTTTCAGTGATGTTCCAGCTTCAGTAAAAGATACAGCTCTCAATAATGCTGCGGAACCAAAGCGATCCCTTATTTTATCTACAACATAACCTAAGTCATGTAATTTCAATTTATCAGGCTCAAATAAATTTAATTGTAATGTCACATCATCAGTGATTTTTGAAAGTGTTATTGATATTTGACGTACACTTTTCCCCTCATAAAATTGATGAAAAAGCTTTAAACACTCATTATAAATATCCATTGTAACATTAGTTGGTTCATCAATAGTATGTGATCGATGAAATCCCCCTCCAAAATCAGAGTCACTGTATCCGATGCCTAAGCTTATTGTCCGTCCTGCCTTTTTAGCAGATCGCGCCCTACGTGCAACTTCCTCGCACATTTCCAATATCACCGCCTTAATTTCATGCTCTTCTTTATAGTCACGAAGGAGTATTTGTCCTTTTCCATAACTTATTTGCCCTTGTAAAAGTGGTGCACCTAGATCAGATAAATCTACTCCCCAGGCATGATGATAAAGTTGGTTTCCAATTATTCCAAATTTCTTTTCTAACATTTCCAAAGGATACTTTGCTAATTGTCCTACATTAAAGATCCCCATTCTATTTAAATTTCTTTCCATTCTCCTCCCTATCCCCCACATTTCACTTAATGGAGACACTGGCCATAGTTTGGATGGGATATCTTCGTAGGTCCATACAGCAATACCACTTGGTACTTTTTTAGATTGTAAATCTAAGGCTAATTTTGCCATAAGCATATTAGGTCCAATCCCAATAGTGCAAGGCAAACCAAAATTTTTATAAATCCCATCTTTGATCATCTGTGCAATTGTATAAGCATTACCAAAAAGATTTTTCAATCCATCGACCTTAATAAAGCTTTCATCAACAGAATAAACATGGATATCTTCCATTGGAGCATACTTATTAAAGATTTTTATGATTTCTGTAGATATTTTTAAATATGAAGACATTTTAGCTTCTTCTATTACAATTCGCTTATCATCCGGAATATTAAAAAGCCTAGAAGATGCTGATTTAACACCAAATTCTTTTTTTAATCGTGGTGAGGCAGCAAGCACAATACTACCAGGTTGCTCTTTGTTACCAACTACAGCAAGATAACATGTCATAGGATCCAATCCTTTCATTACGGCGCTGCAGCTAGCGTAAAACGACTTCATATCAATACAAAGAATTTGATTATGTGGAAGTTCATCGTAATTAATCATTATTAAGCCCCTTTTCTAAGATGTTTATGATGTTTTCTAACAGGGCCAATCGATAAAATGTTACTCATACTAAAAGTGCGAATCTGGTTTCTTGTATAGCAATATGCACGAAAATAATCCTCTCCAACTTTCTTCACTTTGATAATACGTTGAGTGATCTCACCTTTATTGGACAGATAGATCATTTCAAGCCTTTCACCAGCAGTTGAAGCTTTATGAAGTAACCCTTTCATCGATTGTCCCTCCTATTTTCTAATGATGGGCAGTTGATACCTGCAGTATATCCATAAAAGGAATCTTTATTGTTTCCATTTTACTTTCCACATGTAATATATTAATTTTGTTTGAATATCCATTTTAGTGATGGTGCCTTTTCGTTTGTTGAACTCCCCCTTCCTTCCACACTTTTAAGGTTAACTAAAGTTTTGTCTTGATATGTTTCAACAAACATACTCTCTAATTCAAATTCATCGTGAGTAGGTCTTTGAGGTTTAGTTTTTTAGGAATTTTTACCCCTATTATTTATTACCTCCACATAATACGAACTATTGTTCTTATTATATGCGAACAACTGTTCTTTATTCAATGTTTTTTACTGGAAAATAAATAGAAATTATTTGGGAGTAATGGTATAAATTTTTATAGATACCAAGTAAATAGGAGTAGACGAAAGAGATATGCGTAATGGATATAGACATTAGTATTAGTAACATAGTCTAATACGGAATTTTTTAGTTAATTACTTTAATTTAGGCTCTTTTCTCATAGACTTATGAAATGGAAGGGGCTGAACTTAGGTCTCACTTTGAAAATGAATTCGAAAGAAGGAGACGCGAATTGAAGAAAACCTTGACGACGACTTCTTTGGCGACTTCAAGGGAACAAGAATAAGGAACTTATAAACAGTGTTTTAAAGAGTTAACTGGCTCTTTTTTAGGGAAAGCTATTTATGTATTGCATTAATTCTTTATAGTTACTAAGTATATATAAATCTGAAACATAATTTTCTTTTTGGAACTGTTTGTTTTTTTGAGTAGCATTGGGATTATAAACATCTTTTCAACTAAACACAAGAATAATACGGTATAGGGTTCTAGAGTATTTGTCTTACTAAAAATGGGTAGTAGTGCTAGTACATATGACCAGGCCACATTATAGATAGCGAATATAATAATTGTGAAAAAATGAATAAGGAGGAATTTTAAAATGGAAAGAAGGCGAAATAATAATACAAATGTTGATGTTGACACAGATATTGACAATCGTTTAAGAAATCAATCCGAATCAGAGGCTGAGTCAAATGTACGCAACTTTGATAGAAATACCAATATAGCTCGTGCAACAGTAACAAACTCAGGTAATTCAAGAGTAGATGTTCGTTTAAACAGCAGAAGTAATTCGAACGTTAGAGCTGAACAAGAACAAGAAAACGACCAGGATCAAGACCTTAATATTGATATTGATGTTGATGTTGAAGAGAGACGTAGACGTAGAGAATTCGATGAAAGTTTTTAACTTTTTTACCATGGATGGAGTTTTTAACTTCATCCTTTTACAATACAGGTTAAAAAATGTACATTAAAAGGGGCTTTCGCTTGAATTACTGGCAAAGCTTTTTTTTATTTTAGTATAGGTTTATCAATTACTAACTAACTTTATTAAACTACGGGGAGCAAGAGCTAAAGAAGATTAAGACGTTACGGAGATTTTTTTGTTCCCCGATGGGGTAGGTTAGTTTCATAATTTCCCCTGCACTCTTTCCTTTAAAGCGATATTGATTAATAAGAATAATTTATAAAAACATATAAAAGACGCTGAATATTCTTAAAGCCAACGTCCGTTTTTTGTTTCCTAAAAAGTTTTTTAAAATGACTTACATTAACAAGGAAACTTTTTTATCTTTATTCTCTTAAGTAATTCCTTCACTTCTGTATACCTTTTCCGTAAAATTGTCAAATGTCTTTTCGCATTCCTCAAAACGTGTTATTGCTTGTTTTTGCAATTGGCATTGAAAGAAGTCTCTTTTTTTTATTTTTATTAACCAATTTTTTAACCGTCGTAATTCAACTTCATTCTCTTCAATTTCACGGAATGAAAAGTTGGCTTTCTTTGTTTCATTTTCTATTTCATTTAAAAACTTTTCCGATTCCTCAATAAATTCCTGATATTCAAGTGTACGTTCTTGATTAAATTCATCTAAAATTGTTTCTTCGGATTTTGTAGATAATTTTTCAACTTCTAAAAGAGTAATTTCTCCACCATTTTCAACAATAAGTAATTCTAATTTTTTTAATCTTTTAAGTAGCTCTTTCGTATTTGGACAAATGCAGACAGATTGTTGAATGTAATGAACCCCTATTGATTTAAGATTTCTCCATACCCTAACTCTAATTGAAGACGGTTCAGAAGGAATTTTATATGCAAAAATAATCCAACCATTGAATCCCATAAAGTTTAAAACCCCTTAAGTGAATTTTTCTTTTATTTTACCACAACTTTAAAAGTGTAACATCTGTTGCATTATCAAATATCATAAGTTACACTTTTATTATAAAAGAAGCATCTTTATTGGAGGATACATACGTGGGGGAAGCAATTGCGAAATTAAAATCTAAAGCGAATAAAATAAAACAAAATATTTTTGTATTAATAGAAGCATCCAAACACCCCCGAACTCCTATATTAGTAAAATTCTTATCCATTATTGTCGTAGCATATGCATTTAGTCCAGTTGATTTAATTCCTGATTTTATTCCAGTGCTAGGTTATTTGGATGATATTATCCTTATCCCACTAGGAATTATCTTAGTATTGAAATTGATACCGAAGGATGTCCTTCAGGAATGTTGGAATAAAGTAGAGAAATTAGAGAAGATAAACTACAAAAATTGGATTGCTGGAACAATCATCATACTCCTGTGGATTGTGGTTTTATTTTGGATTGTAACTCTATTCATTCAATAGGAGTGAGAACATTGGAACTTATATTAAAGAGGTTAAATGTTAAGGGATATTTTATTGATATTAAGAAAAGGATAATAAAAAAATAATCCGACCAACGGATATTTTATACCTATCATTCTCTGTTTTATTTATAAGTATATTTGATATTGTGACATCATCAATTCTTTTTGAAATCTTTAAAAACTATGGTCATGTTACCACTTTCATTTTTAAAATGAAGTCCCCACTGTTAATTGTTTTATCAGTGTTGTAATTTTTATTTTTTCAATCATTTCTTGGATAATACAAAAAGTTAAAAGTTTATTAACCTTTATTCATCCCAACGAAATCATTTCATTGGGCATTACTAATAATAACCTTTGTTATCAATAGTGATTTTATATTTTACAATGATAAATTAAATATTCTTTCCAGGTGGATGATATGTGGAGTAGCATAAGGTTATTTTATTGAACATTGTGGATACTTTAGCATTTTTATTGTTTAAATTGGAGATGTAAATTGATGAATGAAATGATCCAGTTATTAAATCATTATGGATATATTGTTTTGTTCTTATCACTTTTGTTGGAACTTATAATCGTCCCTATTCCTAATGAAGCACTAATGAGTTATGTAGGTGTTCTTTGCTATCAAGGGAAAATGAATATCATTCTTTCCATTCTCTTTGCAGGGGTTGGTGGCGTGGCAGGAGCTACTATATCTTATTGGATAGGATATAAACTTGGAGTTCCGTTTTTCAGGAAATTTGGTCACTATTTTCACATGGGCCCAGAAAAAATGGAAAGAATGTCCAGGTGGTATGGGAAGTATGGAAAAGTTTTACTAATTATTTCTTATTTTATTCCTGGAGTCAGACATATTGCCAGTATTATTACTGGTGTGATTAAGCTACCATTTGTTTCATTCTGTATCTTCTCCTATATTGGAGTTTTCCTTTGGGTAGGGACATTCATAACTCTGGGGAATGTTTTCGGACCTCAATGGGATCAATATCAAGGCGAAATAAAAAAATGGGTAGTATTGTTCAGTATCGTAATCGGTTTTTTTGCACTTATCTATTTTATATTTAGAACAAATAAAAATTATATTAAAGAATCGATAGTTCTACTACATCAGGCTGCTTTTAGAAGGTTTAAAAGTTTTTTAAAGATAAAGTTTTTAATTTTGTTCATCTTCATTTTATTTATCACCTTTTTTACGTTAATGGTTGGATTAATTCAAGATCTAATCAGTAATGAATTTGGCCATTTAAACATCATAGTAAATACCCTTATTTTTACAATATTTAATGTTCATTGGCATTGGATAATGTATTCTGTATTTTCCCTTTCATCTTGGAAGGTCTTGGGTGCAATTGCACTATTAACAATAGTTGTAATCTTTATTAATAGAAAAAATAAATGGCTTGAGTTGACCTTTTTTGTTTCAACATTAATTGGGGGGGTTCTTTTTTCAAAAGGAATTCGATGGATATTTCATTACATGCTTAGTAAAAATAAGATCAGTCCTGATTTTCCAAATAGTGAAGCAGCGCTTTTTGTGATGACCTTTGCTTTTTTCTTTATTATGATGATGCGCCATAGCAGAAATTATTTTTATATAGGTGCAATGTTTTTTGTGTTTATCTTTATTTTAGCCGGGTATTTTATTAGTGCAATTTATGTTCATCATCTCAAACCAAGTGATTTATTAGCAGGTTATGTTTTTAGCGCAGTTTGGGTCACTGGTATGGTATTTACAATGGAGATGTTTCGTTTATTATCTCTAATAAAAAGCGATTTAACTAAAGATAAATGATGTGAAAATACAAATTCTTATTTTATATTGATATATAACCGTTGTTAAATCTAATAATTTAACTTTTTTATTAAGTTTGCGAAAAAATGTACTTAAACTGGAAGGGGCGTTAGTTAAATAAGAAAAAGCCCCTCTCTATTGAGAAGAGCTCATTTTTTTGTTCAATTAATTTATTATTTAACTCTCAATACTTGTCCTACATAAATTGTATAATTCGCATCAAGATCATTCCAATCACGTATCTGCTGAATAGTGCTTCCATACTGTCTACTTAGTGAATATACTGTATCACCCGCAATAACAGTGTGATAAACTGCCCCACCCTTCTTTTGTAAATTAAAAGCTTTAGCTAAGCCATTCACATGACCACGAGCTACATCTGTTATCCAAGAATCACTTTTCATTTTTGCCGCGTCATTAGCGTTATCAATAAATCCATTTTCAGTTAAAAGAGCAGGCATATTAGATTCACGTAGTACATGAAGGTTACTTTGTTTTTTCCCTCTATCCGATAATTGATTAAGTTTCATTACTTCATTATGAATAGTAGATTGATAAGTAGTTGTCGGAGTACCTACTCCAGGATAAACAAAGCTTTCAAATCCAGTTCCACCCCCAGCATTAATATGAATGGACAAGAAATAGTTAGCTCCCCATGAATTGGCTGCATTTGTACGGTCACTTAATGTTGGATACGTATCCCCAGTTCTAGACATAAGAATAGATACATCACTGTACTCATTTAAGAGAAAATCCCTTATTTTTGTAGCAATCTTTAAAGTAATATCCTTTTCTTGAATCCCATTACCTACTGCACCTGGATCACTACCACCATGACCTGGATCTAAAAATAATTTAAACATTTAGCATCTACTCCTTTAATATATAAAATGATTTTCCTTACTATTTGGTACAGGCTATCTGACAAAAAAATTGATTGATTACTTAGTAACCCTCTAGCTTTTAAAACTTCTCTTTGTTTCTTTCCTTTTGCAGTAAGTTTTTGAACCAAACCATTGAAGCAGTAAATCCACCTGATAAAACTACTATTGTTCTTCCTCTGTTCCTGGTTTTTCATAAAGTCTGAAACCCTCTAGAAACTAATTCACTAAAATAGCCAATATGACTGTACCTTTAACCATTGACCTCACCTCCTTTCAAGCAATAAAAAAAGACGATTACTCTTTGAATGGTAATCGCTCCTCCATGTCATCTAATTTTGTTATAATGATGTCGTACTTTGTACTAAACCTTTTAATGATTTCATTCTGATTATCAATCGTTTGATACAATTGTTTTTCTCTTTCTTGGCTTTCCTTTCTTGAAGAATAAAAAAGCCAAACAAATAGGACCGCAAAGGGTCCTTGTGTTAAAAAATATTGTGCTAAACTTGCATCCATATGATATCACCACCTATATAAAAAATAGCCTTGATCGATTCAAAGCGTTGCTGAGGTCTTGGTGTATGTCTTAGCCTGGTATGATTCACATTCAGTTAGAGATGCACTAATTACCATTCCAAATGACAAAGTTTAAGTAGCGCTAATACATAACCCGCCTCCATATAAAAAAGCACCCAAAAATGAATGCTTTACATTTCTATATGACTTAAACACGGGTAAGGATTTGCACCTTACATGAAACTAGGATTAAAGGGAGAACACCATAATATAGATTTATAGTGTTAGTTTCTTATCCCACCTTGCCAAGCGTCTACCTATTCCGCCACCGTGTAACTGTTACTACCTTTTCTTAAAGATCATTAGAAATTCAGTAAATAACTTATACTGAACGCCAAGCAAACCATTTTTTTTCTTTTGGATCAGTTCTTCGGCTTTGAAGTGTATTTTTGCTCCAATGATACGGAATTGCTAGCTGCAATGCATTCCAATCACTATGTTGAATATGGAGAACAGCCCAAGCACTTTCTGTATTTGGTGCACCAGCAGATTGACCGTTGATCCAGTAGATACCATTTTCTTTTAAATCATTCAAACTAGTAACAACTTTAGTTTTTGGAGAGAATTCACCAATTGAATTAGTTGTATCATCAAGTTTCTTTTTCACTTCACCGATATCTTCATGAATATTCGCAAGATCTATATCTCTAGGGATTTGCATTTCCTTAGAAAAATATAGAAAATCCGGAACATGTCTTTCAGTAAAACCATTATCGTCGATAGGCGTATTCATTAAATGTCCTCGAATAACAGTTTCTGTAGAACCACCACCATCAAGCATATAGGCAAACTGTACATTTTTCGCTAAAAGGATACGAATGACATCCTTATCTAACATTCCTGCTTGGTCTGGTTTTCTCCCTTCACAAGTAAAAAACACCAAGTCTTTATTGGCCATTTGTCCAATGACTTGTCTAGGATTTCTTACAGAACCATTTGCGTTGGTATCAAGTATACTTTGTGAAACAGCAACACCATTAGAAATTAACGGAGTGAAAGCTGTCAATGCATTCACACACCCATCAGCAAGCATTTGCTGAGCGGAAGTACCAGGATTATAGTATGTTAGAGTATTATCAGCTTTAATTCCTAAAGTATATCTTTGAAGGGTTTTATTCTCATTAAGAATCTGTGAATTAAAGATATGAGTACCAGTAATTTCATAAGTTGTCGTATTGAAAATTGAAGCATTCACAGCAAAAGTAACTCTATTATCATTAGCAAATTTCCTCACAGAAATAGCCTTATTATCTTCAGTAGTTGCAGGTGCAAAACCTCTTTTTAATTTAATTAAATTTCCATCTGAGTCCTTATTTTTTACCGTTGTTATCCAATAGTCCGTTCCAGACGTAGCATCTCTTTCTTTGACAACTTTAATATTTTGTACAAATGCAGAGCTATTAAGTATTGTGTTTACATCCTCTTGTTGTAATTCAGTAGTATAGATTTCCATAATTATCTCTCTCCTTGTTGTAATAATGTTTTTTACGAGTAACCTATTTAGAATTTATTTCATAACCTCACCTCCTTAAGGCATAAAAAAAGCACCCAATACTTTGGATGCTTTCCCTTTTTATACTCTCTTTTCTTTTAGAACAGTAGCTTAAAATAAACAATGTTCTTGCTCCATTCCTTTAATGGGTCTTCATTTCCCATTGCCCAAAATTCTTTTAATATTTTACTCTTGATGGTTAGTAATGTTAATTAATGCCCTTCCTTTTTGCGGTGTAATCGCGAATCATCCTGATTCATTTCTTAGGGATTATGAAAACAATGTAACCGGTAATGGAGTAAAAAGAAAAGGAACCAACGATTGCTGGCTCCTTTGATCAATTGTCTATGATATAAATTTAACACATAAATCCCCTTTTGTTCTGTCATTTTCCTGCCATAGTTCTGCCATTATTTTAAATTAATTTCAAAAAGCAATGAATATTAATGTAATTCGCATGATGATATATTATTATATTTTTTGACTTTATCTCAAATAGTGCCTGTAACAGAAAGTAGATAAATTAGGTTTGTTCATGCCTATGATTAGAAATATCTCTTTTATAAACTTCTAATCGTAAGACAAATGCCAATTTATAAATAGCTCTTGATTTAATTCTGTGGTAAGTTCTTTCGCTTAAATTCATGTTATTGTAAACTTCATAATCATAAACATCATCTTCGGTCATATATCGATCTATTAAAATGGCTCTTTCTTTATACCCAAGGCGATTCACAGCCATACTAATGCGTCTAATGTATTCACTTCTTTCCCTTTCATAATCAGCATTAGCAACAGCAGCATCTTCTGTTGAAGAATAAAATTTATTTGTTTTTGCAGGCGGTACAATTGAGAAATCTTGAGTTACTTTCGGTAAACGATCTAATTCTTGAGTAAGAAGCATAATACGGTATTTTTCTAATGCTTTTTCTACATTTTTCTTTGTTTCTACGCGATTAATTTGATCTAATTGAAAATCTAACTGTTTCATTTTATCACCCTCGACCTTCTACTTTCTTCGGATTGCTCCACCTCTACCACGTCTATAAGTATCTCGATTCACTCCCATAAGATCTTTTATCTCATCATCAGATAAACTCTCTAATTTCCGCCTTCTGTTCGTCTCACGCTCTTTTCTAATCAAATCCTTATATTGTTTTTCCCATTGATTTAGTTGTTCTTTAAATGATTTATTCATTTCTTCATCCCCTTTTAAACAAATAAAAAAAGACACGATACGGCAGCATAAAAAGCTGTCGCTTCGTGTCCTCACGCTTTCGGTCTTGGACTCTTCTATTTCCTCATAATCTTTTTCATGAATGAAAGGTACAATCAATTTAGTATTTTCTTCTTTTAAGAAAGAAATCACCCTTGAATTAAATGAATGTTATCTCTAAGATTACTGGTACAATACAATCAATTGAGACGCTATTACCTTTTTTAAAAAGTCTTTTCTCAAACATTGTTGCTATTTAAGTAAAGTTATAACTAATAAATATCAACTGAGGATCGCTACACGTTTCATTTTACTGAGAAAAGAGCTGCAATCTCCATAAGAACCGCTGGAATCCTTTATTGGGAGTAGAAGCCGGTAGTTGTGCTTTTACAAAAGCAACATATGATACGAAATCAGCCTTTTAAAATATCGATAATTTTAAAATCTATCTCAATTTTTTGTGAAGGCAACATAATTAACACCCTATCAATTGTTAAAAAAGTTCACCCTCTTCAAATTTAATTTTAGTAGCTTTCCCCTTAGCTGTCTCTATAATTGTAAAACCGTGTTCAACGGCTTCTACACACTTAACTTTTCTTTGATTTCCATCTAAAATTACAACTAAAACTTTCCCAAGTTCAAGTTCCTTTTTTATAGACAGATCCTCTATATTAATATCTAGTTCTTTCGCTCTCACCAATACCCCTCCTAATGGTTTCTTGGATCCCTAGAATAGATCATTGACCAATAACTAATAACCAACACAAGGATTATTACCATACTTTATTCTATTAATTCTGTTTTTAATAAAATTATAGGAAGTTACAACAAAATCGATTAGCATTTCTGGAAATCCATCTGACTGATATAATGTCATTAGCAATTCACTGCCCTTCTGTATTTGCATTGCCTGATAAAAATTTTCTAACGAAAATAATCTATTTCTACATATCCAACACAACAAGTCCTGCAATTTCCATTCCTAAACCAATCCGTCTATTCCTGCAAATAAATCTAAGAAGTTCAATTGATTACAATCTTTAGATAACACGCATACTAATGTGTTCCGTCATCTCTATATTTTTCAAATTCTTCAGAAAGTGGTATCATATACATTATTTGAATCTTAAAAAAGGGAGATATAAAATATGAAATTGACTCCTAATGAACAATCCGTATTACATGCATTAACCACAGAGTGGCAGACACCGATACAGATTGCTGATCAGCTACCTAGTTGGAAGCAATCCGAAGTAAATCAGTCTCTTAAAAATTTAATGCGTAAAGATTTTGTTCAGGCGAATTCAGTAGTTTTTGGCATGTATCGATTGACTTCGGAAGGCTCTGCAGCTAAGGCAACTATGCTAGGGGAGTAATTGCTCCCTTCCTTATTGTTACTGCTTGAATCGTACCTATCCTTAAGACTTTCAGTTTTTTATTATACTCTCGTATTACCTCTTTTGTTTTTTGTATTAATCCTAGGATCACAAAGATTGTTGAATAAATTTGATCCTCCATTCTCTTAAAATGGAATACTTGCTAATCTCTTATCTTTAGTTTCTTTAAATAGCACATACTTTGGGTTTTTCAAAAGTCTTGATACTAATTTCTTATCATACATTTTGAAAAGTACTTCGCTGGATAAATTAGTTGTTAGAATAGTCGCTTTATCTTGTCTTGTAGTAGTAATTGCATATAAAATCCGTTGCACAAAGTCTGAAGCTGTTTTATCCGTATCAATGGCTCCTGTTTCAGCTCCAACATCATCTAGTACTAGGAAATCTACAGACGACAGTAAATCAACAAAGTACCGTTCTGTATATTTACTTTGACGATTACTAAAGGAATCTTTAATCTTCCTCATCATGTCCTCAACATTTATGAATAAACATGATTTATTTAACTTGGCATCATTGATTCTTTTAAGAATAGAATAGGCTAAATGACTTTTCCCCGTTCCTTGTATACCTTGCAAAAATGGATTAAATACTTGTCCACTTTTTAATCTCTCTGCAATTTCGATGCACGTGCTTTTATTTTACCGCTCTTCTTGAATGCTTGTTTCATAATTTTCAAATGAAGCATTTAAAATGGTTTGATCAGTTATAATGCTTTTATTTAAAAATATGTTATATATTTTCTGACTCTGAATACCATCATAGTAAGCTTGTACCTCATTTGTTAAAGCTTGATGCTCTTTTTCTAATTCGCATCGAGGGCAAACAACATGTCCCCCGATGACCATTTTTTGAATAGGATTTACAATCTCTTTCCCATTCTTTCTGTATGTATGTTCTTGGCAGTATTCAGAATGGAAGATCATACTCTTCTGCAAACTGTGCGGTTTCGTTAGTTTTTCTATTGGACCCACCGCCTTTTTGATTTAGATAAGATTCAAACTTGGTTCCAAACAATGTCTCTGGTCTTAGAAATTTATTCATTTTATCATCCTTCAGCCATTCTACTGATTTCTTATCAATGACATTTTTAAAATCCTCTAGTTTAAATCCTTCATTCCATCGTGCTTTAATTAAATTTTGTGTTTTTTTAGATGTAAACCGATACGAAGAATTAGTTTTTAAATTTAGATATGAAACAACTTCCTCATAAGGAATAAATTCTTTTTCTTCTTTTTCTTCTTTTTCTTCTTTTTCTTCTTTTTCTAATTCTTTTTCTTGTCCACCTGACGTTGACGATTCGTAATACGCCTCGTACAATCTTTTGATATCTTTTTTTTCGATTCGTTCACCAACATACTGAATTAATGATGTATCTTTAACAGCTTTTAGCTCAGACTTAACGCAATCTATAATTGGCTTTCCACCTTTATTGAAGTTATATCTTCCCCAATTTTTAAGGGCTATTTCTCGTGATTCAGTACTAAAACGAACGATTTTATGATGATTGATAAATCTCTCTAACAAGACATTTACACTTTCAAGTGAGTAACCCATATCAAATGCCATTTGTTTTTTTGTAATTTGGTAGATTCCTATTTGAGTAGTATTAGAATTTGTAAGAAGATATAAAAAGAAATATTTATCCTCTGGTGTCATTTCTTCAATCACTTTAGGATCATCCCAAAATTCAGTATGAACCATTCGAAATCTTGCCATATCCTCACCTCTTATTGTTTGGAAATAAAAATAATGATAAGGTAGTAGTAACTAAATTATTTTCTTATTTGCAGTAGGTGTTGCAGCACTTACTGCTATTTCTTTCTCGGTAATCATGCTTCATATAACCAATACCTTTTAGCATTCCTTTAATAATTTCTGTTAAAAACCTTTTGTTCTATTAATATGATTCAGTTAATTGAAAAGCATTTAAAATAGGTTAGGATTTAATTTAGAAAAAATGCGCTAATCAGGATGCCTATAAGCATTACCATGGGTACCAAAAAGAATAGAATTCATTTGAATTAATTCTTCTTAAATGCGTCTGTCCACGCCCTAGTCATTACCATTCATTATTTCATCCTTCAAGACCTTGACTATAAAACCAATATTGTTTTCCTTCCTTCATTCGAGAATCATGTAAAAACTCATTTTCTAAAAATAATTGCATGCGGGTTTCTTTTTTGGTTTAATTCAACGTTAATTTGATTAAAAAACAAGAATGTTCACCTCCTAAGTACTAACGGTACTCTAAGTACCATTATCAACAAAAAAATAAAAGAGTTAAAATAGGTATTGACAGTACCATTATTACTACCTATACTCAATAATAGGTACAACGAATACCCTCAAACACAAATGATGTCTTTAAATAGTTCTTCTGGTGTGGAATTCAATTCCTTACATAATTTATACATTAAGTGAATACTAGGATTGACTCTTCCATATTCAAGACTTTTTATGTGCTCGAAACTTACACCTACTAACGTTGCAAGTTCAGTACGGGTTAATCTAAGAGCTTGCCTTGATTCAATAAGTGCTTGTCTTTTTTGAGCAGTCAACATTTTCACCTCACTTAACATTTGATGTACCTTGATTATAAATGGTACTTATAGTACCGTCAATTATTTTTAGGACCATTTTTTATATTTTTTTTCAGGGGGAACATTTATGTCTTTAGGTAAAAGGATAAAAGAGCGTAGATTAGAAAAGGGGTTAACTCAAGAAGATGTAGCTAAAAAGTTAGGTATGGGACGATCAAATTTAGGTCATATCGAACGTGGAAGAACTAAGCCAAGTGCAGAAGTCTTAAATCAAATTGCAAGTATCTTAGATACGACCACAGATTACTTACTTGGTAGATCTGAAAAGAAAGATGAAACTTTTAACCCAGAACTTACAGAAAAAGATGAAAGAGATATAAAAAAAGAACTTCAGAAAATGATTGATGGTTTAAACAACAAAGGGAGTTATGCTGCATTTGATGGTCAAACTCTCGACGATATGGATGATGAGGATCGTGAATTATTGATTGCTTCATTAGAGAATTCTTTAAGATTAGCTAAAAGGATTGCAAAACAAAAGTTCACTCCTAAAAAATATCGTAAGTAGGTGTTTTGATGTTATCAATAAAGGGGAAAGCCAATGAACTTATAGATAAATATGGGACAAACTGTCCATTTAAGATTGCAAAAATGATGGGAATAATTATAACTTATGAAAATTTAGGAAATACACTTGGATATTTTAGCAAAAATTTCAGGGTTCCTATTATTCATATAAATGAAAAAGCAAGTGAATATGGAAAAAAGTTCATTTGTGGTCATGAATTAGGACATGTAATTTTACATCCAGAGGTAAATACTCCTTTCTTAAAAAAGAGTACCTTTTACTCTACAGATAAAAAGGAAAAAGAAGCAAATATTTTTGCAATAGAATTATTATTTCCAGACAGTATGTTGGAAGTAGAAAATATCACTTTATATGAAGCATTAGAGCAATATAAAATTCCAAAAAACTTAACTAAATTAAACTACTAAAATTTTTTTACCTTCATTGGAAACATAGTTAAAGGATATAACCAGAAAAAACTGCACCACTATTGTTAATGTTATTGATTCTAACAATTATGGTGCAGATTATTTTTATCTATTATCATTAATAACGGATAAGGAAATACTTTTTCTTCCCTCTACGTATAATCGTAAATTGCTCTTCAATACGATCCTGTTCACCTAACACATACTGTACATCTGTATTTCTATCACCATTTATATAGACTGCTCCATTCTGAATATCTTCACGAGCTTGTCGTTTAGAAGGTGAAATTTTAGCTTCCACTAATAAGTCAACTAACCCTATTTCTTCGCTATTACTGAAATTAAATGATGGAACATCTTTAAAGCCTTGTTTTATTTCTTCAGCTGTCAAATTTTTTACTTCTCCACTGAAAAGAGCATCTGTAATTTTTATAGCTTGCTTTAACGAATCTTCGCCATGAATTAAACGAGTCATTTCTTCTGCTAATGCTTTTTGTGCATGACGTAAATGTGGTTCTTCTTCAACAGCTTTCTCAAGCTTCTCGATTTCCTCACGAGATAAGAAGGTAAAGTATTTAAGATACTTCACAACATCTGCATCTGCTGTATTAATCCAAAATTGATAGAATTCATATGGTGATGTCTTTTCTGGATCTAACCATATTGCGCCACTTTCTGTTTTACCAAATTTCGTTCCATCTGCTTTTGTCACTAAAGGAATCGTTAAGCCAAAGGCTTTTTCCCCTTCAGGATTCATTTTACGAATCAGCTCTAAACCAGTTGTAATATTTCCCCATTGGTCACTTCCACCAATTTGCATTCTACAGTTATGATTTTTGTGTAGATGGTAAAAATCAATAGCTTGTAAAATCGTATAAGTAAACTCAGTAAATGAAATACCTGTATCAAGGCGAGATGCAATTGTATCTTTTGCTAGCATATAATTAACACCAATGTATTTCCCGTAGTCACGTAAAAATGTGACTAAATCCATTGATCCTGCCCAATCATAGTTATTCGTCATAATTGCGCCATTTTCGCCTTCAAAATCAAAGATTTGTTCCAGTTGTTGCTTAATACTTTTCACATTATATTCAACGGTTTCTAATGTTTGAAGCTTACGTTCTTCCTTCTTACCACTTGGATCTCCGATGAGGCCAGTAGCTCCACCAACTAAAACGATGGGACGATGCCCTTCCCTTTGAAATCTTCTTAATGTTAAAAATGGAAGTAAATGACCAATATGCATACTATCAGCAGTTGGGTCAATTCCACAGTACAAAGAAATTTTTTCCTTATCTAATACTTCACTGATTCCATCCTCATCTGTTTGCTGATAAATAATACCTCTCCATTGTAATTCCTCTAATAAATTCATGCTACCTCTCCTTCATGTAAAAAATGTAGTTTTCAATTAGTGAATGATTTTCTGAAAAACCAATTCAATTAGAAATTTGTAGAGAAATAAAAACGTCCCTTCGCAATCATGCGAAGGGACGACTATTTACCGTGGTACCACCCAACTTGAGAAAAATATAATTTCTCCACTCTTATTCTATAACGGTTTAATCCGTTTACTGCTACTTACTTTTTTCACAGTAAAAGCTCCAGGAAGTAATTCATCTAAGCTATTTGTATCGATTCTCACCAACCATCGACTCTCTACAATAACAGGGATAGAAAGACTACTTTTTCCTCTCAATGCTTATTCTATGTAGTTGTGTATGAAAACTTAATCTATTTTAAACATAAATAAAAATGAATGTCAATTAATTTCAGAATTCGATCGATTTTAACATTTTCCATAGTAAATTATGCTATAATGTAGGTGATTTTAAGGGGGTATATAATGAAAGAAACATCAAACAAATGGGTAAAAACTCTCCAAAAGTTTTTCTCTTTTTTCCAAAATGAAAGACTACAAAAAAATTCAAGAATAACCTATGGAGTTATCTGGAACTTATTATTAATATTATTTATTGTTTGTATTATAGGTGGAGCATTTGCTGGAGGGATCGGTGCAGGGTATTTCGCCTCACTAGTGAAAGATGAACCTACTCGTTCATACGCCCAAATGAAAAAAGATATTTATAATTATGAGGAAACCTCCAATCTTTACTTTGCAGATAATGTTTATTTAGGAAAAGTACGCTCTGATTTAGAACGTGAAGAAGTAAAAATTGAAAATGTGTCAAAATACCTCAAAGACGCCTTAATCGCAACGGAAGATAAATATTTCTATGAACATAATGGTATCGTGCCAAAAGCCCTACTACGTGCAGTATTTCAAGAAGTAACCAATTCCTCAATGCAAACTGGAGGTAGTACATTAACACAGCAAATAATAAAAAACCAAATACTTACAAATGAAGTCTCTTTTGATCGAAAGGCTAAAGAAGTTCTCTTAGCTCTTCGACTTGAACAATTCTTTAAGAAAGATGAGATTTTAGAAGCGTATATGAATGTTTCTACATTTGGAAGAAATTCATCTGGTCAAAATATTGGTGGGGTTGAATCAGCTGCTAAAGGAATATTTGGTGTCTCAGCAAAAGATTTAAATTTAGCACAATCAGCCTTTATTGCAGGTTTACCACAAAGCCCTTTTATGTACACACCTTTTACAAATGATGGCAAGCTAAAAAGTAAGGAAGGCTTAGAACCTGGTTTAAATCGGATGAAACTAGTTCTACACCGTATGAATGAAAATGGATATATTACAGATAAACAATACAAAGAAACGATCAATTATGATATTGTTAAAGATTTTATAAAGCCTCAAAAAAATCCACTTGATAAATATCCATGGCTAACAAACGAAATTGAACAACGGGCAAAAAATATTATAGCTATTATGCTTGCAGAAAAAGATGGTTATAAAGAAAAAGATCTAAATAAAAATGCTAAGTTGTACGAAAAATATATCACTCTAGCAGATCGTAATATTAGACAAAATGGTTATAACATTCATACAACCATTAATAAAAAGATCTATGATAATATGCAGAAGACTAAAGATGAGTTCAAAAACTACGGTCCTGATAAAACTGTAACTAGAGTTAATAAGGAAACAGGTGAAGAAGAATCCTATGTCGAACCCGTTCAAATTGGGGGCATCATGATAGAAAACAAAACAGGTAAAATACTTAGTTTTGTTGGGGGTAGAGACTTCAAGCAAGAGCAACTAAATCATGCTACCCAAGGAAGACGACCAAATGGATCAACGATGAAGCCTTTACTCGTTTATGCACCTGCAATGGAGATGGGCGTTACCGCACCTGGAACGGTAATTGCAGATTCTGATACTGGAATTAGAGTTGAAGGAAGAGCATGGCCAAGCAATTATGTTACAGGAAAATATTATGGCCTTGTAACCACTCGAGAAGCTTTGGCTAAATCACATAATGTAACTGCGATAAAAGTTTATCAACGTATCATTAATAAAAGACCAGCTCAATATCTTGCTAAAATGGGATTCTCCGATTTAACAGATGTTGATTATGAAGTATTGAGTGTGGCCTTAGGAGGTTTAACAAAGGGAGTAACAGTTGAAGAAAACGTTAATGCTTATACTACCTTCGCAAATAATGGTAAATTTATTGATGCCTATATGATCGATAAAATCACTGACCAAGACGGGAAGATTATCTATAAGCATAAAGTAGAGCCTGTTGACGTATTCAGTAGCCAAACTTCATATTTAATGCTGGATATGATGAGAGATGTTTTTAAATATGGTACTGCTGCCTCCGTACCTGGAATGTTGAACTTTTCAACTGACTGGGCAGGCAAAACAGGAACAAGTAATGACTATAATGATGCATGGCTTGTTGCTTCGAATCCCAATATTACATTTGGTACTTGGATAGGATATGATACACCAAGTAGCCAAGTACGAGGATATGATCATAGAAACTATCAAATATGGAGTAAGTTGATAAATTCTGCCTATGATGCAGATCCAAATTTAATTGCTACAAAGGAACGATTTAAGATGCCTAGTGGAATTGTCCAACGATCCTTCTGTGCAATTTCAGGTATGCTTCCTTCTCAAGGGTGTTCCAGTGCTGGATTAGTTCGTACTGACTTATTTAACGCAAAATATGTTCCAACTGAAGTAGACAATAGTCTAATTCAAGGTAAATATGTAGTCATAAATGGAAAGAAATATATGGCACTTGATTCTACACCTGCAGAGTTTTCTCAATCTGGTCTGATGCTAAATCCTGATTTTATCAAGAAACTATCACAAGGTGGTAAGATCGATGCAAATCAAATAATCCCAGAGGGTCACCCTTTATGGGAAAAAATCATGGCACCAGAAAATAAAATGAGTGATGATGGTAAAGCACCTTCATCGGTAAATGCCAATGTCTCTGGTAATAAATTAGTTTGGAGTGCTTCGGGAAGTCCAGATGTAATTGGATATCGTGTCTTTACAAGTGGCGGTCAGCAGGTGGGCTCTATTCACGCTGGGTCCAATTTATCCATATCATTGGGAAATGGTGAATATTTTGTTGTAGCAGTTGACATTGCTGGAAAACAATCAGGTCCTTCCAATAAAGTCACAATTGGTACGATCAAACAAGAAAAACCACCTGAAAATGAGACACCTGATGAAAATGACAAGAATACTAATAATGAAGAAAATCCAGGAGATGAAGATACGATACCAAATCCGTAATCATTTCAATGACTTTAAAAAGCCCGCATCATCGATGCGGGCTTTTTGTTTATTTTAAAGCGATAATATTTAATATTGATTACAAAGTTAAGACATCTTGTCAGCTCTAATCAAGAGCCTTGCTCTTACCTACTCTATGCCTAAACATATTACATTTAGGCTCTTTTCTCAAAGATTGTTGCTATTTAAGTAAAGTTTTTCGAATAACTATCTGCTGAAAACTTCCTTTATTTAGTCCTCCATCGTAGATAAATCTCCAGTAGGAAGATCTAACTCCCATGCTTTAAGGACTCTACGCATGATTTTTCCACTTCTTGTTTTCGGAAGTTTATCACGGAATTCAATTTCCCTAGGAGCTGCATGAGCCGCTAAACCCGTTTTCACGAATTGACGAATTTCCTCTTTTAGTTCATCTGATTCTTCATATCCCTCTAATAAAGCAACAAATGCTTTAATAATTTCACCACGAACTGGATCTGGTTTCCCAATAACTCCCGCCTCAGCGACCGCTGGATGTTCTAATAATTTGCTCTCTACCTCAAATGGGCCCACACGTTCCCCAGAGGTCATAATTACATCGTCCACTCTTCCTTGGAACCAGAAATATCCATCTTCATCCATATAGGCTGAATCCCCTGAAACATACCATCCTGACGGAAAAAAATATGAGTCATATTTTGCTTGGTTATTCCAAATTGTGTGCATCATTGATGGCCAACCTTTTTTAATCGCTAAATTTCCCATTCTATTCGGAGGCAGTTCATTTCCTTGATCATCAATAATCGCTGCTTCCACACCCGGAATTGGTTTACCCATCGATCCAGGTTTAATTTCCATACAAGGATAATTACAAATTAAATGTGCACCTGTTTCTGTCATCCACCATGTATCGTGGATACGTTTATTAAATACCTTCATCCCCCAACGGATTACTTCAGGATTTAACGGCTCACCCACACTTAAAACATGTCTAAGGCAACTTAAATCAAATTTCTTAATAATTTCATCCCCAGCTCCCATTAACATACGAAATGCGGTTGGCGCACTATACCATACAGTTACACTAAAGTCTTCAATTGTTTTATACCAATCCTCTGGTTTAAAACGTCCACCAACAATAACATTTGAAGTTCCTGTTAACCATGGACCGAAGATTCCATAGGAAGTACCGGTAACCCAGCCAGGATCAGCTGTACACCAATAAATATCCTCTTCTTGTAAATCTAGTACCCATTTTGCCGTTTGATACTGTTGAATCATCGCATTATGAACATGGAGCACACCCTTTGGCTTACCTGTTGAACCAGATGTATAGTGTAGAATTAAGCCATCAGTACGATCCACCCATTCAATTTCTAAATCTTTTGATGCAGTTTTTACATGCTTTAAAAAATCAAGATATTTATCATCTTCTTCAATATCCGAACCGACAATAAATATTGTTTTAAGAGCAGGTAATTGATCTACAGGTACACGTTTTAACAATTCAGGTGTTGTTACTAAAACCTTAGCTTCACTGTCCTCTAAGCGGTCTTTTACCGCCCCCTCCATAAATGCTTCGAAAAGTGGACCAACGATGGCACCTAATTTAATCGCTCCAAGAGTGGCTATATATAACTCTGGAGATCTAGGCATGAAAATAAAGACCCGATCCCCTTTTTCAACATTTCCATATGCTTTAAAAACATTTCCTGCTTTATTGGAAAGATCTTTCATTTCTTTAAAAGTGTATTTTTCATTTCTAGTTTCATCCCGATAATATAGGGCTACTTTATTTTTGCGAAAGGTATTTGCATGACGATCTATCGCTTCATACGCCATATTCACTTTACCTGTTTCGGACCATGAGAAGGCTTGTTCTACATCCTTCCAGTCAAAACTATTATACATATCTTCATAGCTTTTAAGATTATAATCACCTTTTACAGATGGCAGCGTTACTAATTTCATTACAAATCCCCCTTTTTAAAAAATTCACACTATTATTATATTATAAAATAAAATATTTCACAAAAAATTTAAATTTTCGGAAGTAGCATAATGGAATTTAGAACTGTTATGAATATATAATTTCTACACCTTTTAAAAAATTTTAAAAACATTCATAAGTTTACTCTTAAGATAATCATCTTATCATGTATAATAAGTACGAAATCCTGTTATGAAAATTTAGTATATTAAATAAAAATGCTGAAATAGGAGGTGTTACTATGGAACATAAAAAAACATATAATGCGATGGAATTAAAGACAACAAAAGGCAGTCTAATTATAGAAGGTCCAATTTCTTCAGAACAATTAGCAGGTTATGAATTTCATCAAGATTTAGTTGCTTTTCGTCCTCCCAATCAACAGCATAAAGCTCTAATTGAAATCGCTAATTTACCAGAAGGTAGAATTATCATTGCTAGACAATTTAATACCATTGTTGGCTATGTAACATATCTATACCCCGATCCACTCGAGAGATGGTCGCAAGGAAAAATGGAAAATTTAATAGAACTAGGGGCAATTGAGGTAATACCAGAATTTAGAGGTTGCTCTGTTGGAAAAAGCTTGTTAAGGGTGTCAATGATGGATGATGCAATGGAAGATTATATTACCATTACGACTGAATATTATTGGCACTGGGATTTAAAAGGAACCGGACTAAATGTCTGGGAGTATCGAAAGGTGATGGAAAAAATGATGGGAGCAGGCGGGCTAGAATGGTTTGCAACGGATGACCCTGAAATTAGCTCTCATCCTGCCAACTGTTTAATGGTCAGAATCGGAAAAAGAGTAGATTATGATTCGGTTCAAAAATTTGATCAATTACGGTTCATGAATCGATTTATGTATTAGTCAATGACTTAAACAAGGAGTTGAATGGCATGATCATTGAGGAAATAATGAAAACAGATGTTATTACATTACAGCCTGAAGATACGATTCACTCTGCTTTATTGATTATGAGGGAAAAAAAAATCCGTCATATTCCTATCGTTGACAGCGAACAGCATTTATTAGGTTTGGTGACAGAACGTGATATTAAGGATGCAACTCCATCCCCCCTATTCGAAAAGAAGCGGTTGGAAAAAGAATTGACAATCCCTCTTGAGCAAATAATGAATCCAAACGTAATTACCGGTCATCCTTTAGACTTTGTCGAAGAAGTGGCTGGTATCTTATATGAACATCGAATTGGTTGTTTACCTATTGTCGTAAATAAAAAGGTAGTTGGTATTATCACTGGTACTGACATCCTCCGAACTATGGTTGAATTAACTGGAGCCAATCAACCTGGCTCACAAATTGAAATTAAAGTGCGGAACCGTACTGGAGTTTTACACGAAGTCACAGGCATATTCAATCAATATCATGTTAATGTTCATAGCGTGCTCGTATATCCCGATAAGAAAGATCCAAACCATAAAATACTAGTTTTTCGAATTCAAACAATGAACCCAATCATTGTAATTGAGCATCTTAAAAAAAATGGCTACCAAGTATTATGGCCAAATATGCCTGGAATGTCATTATGACAAAAGAAGCGGTTTTTATTTACTCAGATGAACTTCTTTCTTATCGTTTTTCAAAGGACCATCCATTTAATCAATTCCGATTGACATTAACATTAGATTTATTAAAAGAACTCAATGCTATAACAAATGAAGATATCATACCTCCTAGAATGGCAACTGATGAAGAGCTTTGCTTAATACATGATTCATCCTACATAGAAGCGGTGAAAAGTGCGGGAAATGGACGTTTATCAGAAGAAACTGCAGAAAATTATGGATTAGGTACAGAGGACACACCCATTTTTTCTGGAATGCATGAAGCAAGTGCCCTACTTGTTGGTGGTACATTGACGGCAGTGGATCAAGTAATGACAGGACAAAGTCGACATGCTGTACATCTAGGCGGAGGATTGCATCATGGATTCAGGGGGAAAGCTTCCGGATTTTGTGTTTACAATGATAGTTCAGTAGCTATCAAATATTTACAAAAAAAGTATAATGCTAGAGTTCTATATATTGATACTGATGCCCATCATGGGGACGGAGTTCAATGGTCATTTTACGATGATGAATCAGTCTGTACATTCTCAATTCATGAAACCGGAAGATATTTATTTCCCGGGACAGGTAATGTCAATGAATGGGGTAGTGGTAAGGGTTATGGATATTCATTCAATATACCAGTGGATGCATTTACTGAAGATGAATCTTGGCTCTACTGTTACGAAACAGCTTTGAGGGAAGTTGCTGCCTATTTTAAACCTGATGTTATTCTTACTCAAAATGGTGCAGACTCACACTACTATGACCCACTTACCCATTTATCTGCTTCTATTAATATATATAAAAAAATTCCAAAGCTTGCACACCAACTTGCTCATCAATATTGTGATGGAAGATGGATTGCTGTTGGTGGAGGTGGATATGATATTTGGAGAGTTGTTCCTAGAGCATGGTCACTTATTTGGCTAGAAATGAACAATTATCCAGATGTAAAAGGTGAACTTCCAACTTCATGGGTCAATAAGTGGAAAGCAAAAGCACCGATACCATTAGCAACCGCATGGGAAGATCCGGAAAATATGTACAAACCTATACCAAGAAAACCAGAAATCACAGAAAAAAACAAACAAACTGTGGAACGTTTATTACATTTTATTAGACAGCAAACGTCTCGTTAAAAATGATTATAAAAAAAGGGTTGTCCCATTAGTGTATGAACACATTTGTAGACAGCCCTTCTCTCTTTAAAACTTATTTAAAATAATCAAACTCATTTAATGGCCAAAAGCGAATTTTCACCTTTCCTATGACAGAATCCATTGGAATGACACCGAAATATCGGCTATCTTTACTTACTAAGCGATTATCCCCAAGAACAAATAAATAACCCTTTGGAACTTTACTTTTACCCGTTTTTTCCTTCAAAGTAAAGTCTTCAGTTAATTGTTGCATAGGTAGTAGATCTTTACGATTTTCTTTCAAATAAGGTTCTTTGTATGCTTTTCCATTTATATATAGAACATCATCTTTCATTTCAATAGAGTCACCCGGTAAACCTATAACTCTTTTTACGTAATGTTCATCAGCATCTGGTGCATGAAAGACAATTTCATCAAAACGTTTAATATCACTTAGCTTACTTACAATAATTCGGTTTCCATCCTGTAAATTAGGCATCATCGATTCTCCTACAACAACAGATGGTGTGAAAACAAAATATCGACAAACAAGAACAATCACTACCGCAAGCAATATTGATTTTATCCATGAAAATAATTCACTTTTCTTTTTCTCTTTCAAACTCTGTCACATCCTTTTGACTTCATAACGAAACTCTTACCTTACTATATAAAGAGTATCAGAAATAAATAGAGGTATCAATTCACAATAGAAAAAGCTGCTAATATTTTTCTACTATGTCCGAAATAATATATGCCTTCCGATAATAATCAAAAGGCATTTATTATTTATTTTGTTGAACTTCTATGTTCAATTCTATGAGGTAGTATTACAATATTTTCGGATACCTTTTCTTTATTCATATATTTAGTCAACAGGCGCATGGCCACCGCACCAATATCATACAATGGCTGGACGACAGAGGTAAGCTGTGGACGGACCATTAATGCCAAACGTGTATTATCAGATGTAATCACTTCTACATCGTTAGGAATTTGCAATCCATTATCTTGTGCACCATGTATTACACCAATTGCCATTTCATCATTGCCTACAAAAACAGCAGTAGGTCTATCAGGAAGAGAACTTAGCTTCTCCCATGCTTCAATTCCTGAATCATAGGTGTAGTCTCCCTCAATTACATACTCCTCATTAAATGGAATTCCCGCTTTTTCAAGTGCTTCTTTGTATCCTTCAAGTTTTTGTTCTTTATTAATTTGATTGTGTAATGGACCTACTACAAAGGCAATATGCTTATGTCCTTTTTCAATAAATTCCGTTACTACATCATATGTTGCTTGACGATAATTAATATTTACAGAAGGTATTTTATTAAATGGCTCTATCGATCCTGCTAAAACAATTGGCACTGGTGAACGTTCGAATTCTGCTACATGCTCCTCAGTAATATTACCACCCATAAATACAATTCCGTCAACTTGCTTTCCAAGCATTGTATTCAATAGATGTAACTCTTTGTCTTTATTCTGATCTGAATTACTCAAAATGATATTGTATTTGTACATTGTTGCGATATCCTCAATACCCCTTGCTAATTCAGCGAAGAAAATATTAGAGATATCTGGAATAATTACTCCTACAGTCGTTGTTTTCTTGCTGGCTAATCCACGCGCAACAGCATTGGGACGATAGCCTAATCTTTCGATTACTTCATTCACCTTTTTTCTTGTTGCTGGCTTCACATTAGGATTCCCATTCACTACCCTAGATACAGTAGCCATTGAAACATTCGCTTCACGGGCTACATCATAGATGGTAATATTCATAAAACATTCACACTCCATTACTACTATATATAATCGTTAGTTTTTATCAGTCATCACATTTCTAATCACTTTAAATTAAAGAAAGTAAAAAATATGTACTCATATAATCATACGACAGACAACTACTAACTGCAATGAATAACACTAATTTGACACGATTTTTACATAGAAAACACAAGTATTTATCCATTATCTTCATTAATTAGAAAAAACAAAAACCCTCTGAATGTTTCAGAAGGTTATTACAGCAATTATACCCTTACTGGTTGCGATTGTTGTAATTCACGATAAAAATGTTCGAATTGATCTAAGTCCATTTGCTGGGCTGAATCAGAGAGAGCAACTGCTGGATCAGGATGAACCTCAGCCATGACCCCATCAGCGCCAATTGCTAATGCTGCTTTCGCTGCTGGTAATAATAGATCTCTTCTTCCCGTTGAATGAGTAACATCTACAAATACGGGTAAATGGGTTTCTTGTTTCAAAATTGGAACGGCTGTAATATCTAATGTATTTCGTGTTGCACGTTCATAAGTTCTAATTCCACGTTCACAAAGAATAATTTCACCATTACCTTGTGACATTATATACTCAGCTGCATTAATAAATTCATCAATCGTTGCTGCTAAACCTCTTTTTAATAAAACGGGTTTTTTCACTGAACCAGCAGCTTTTAATAATTCAAAATTTTGCATGTTACGTGCACCAATTTGAATCACATCTAAATAATCCACTGCCTTTTCAATATCATTAGGCGTAACGATTTCACTGATAACGGCTAAGCCATATTCATCTGCTACTTGTTTTAGTATTTTCAATCCTTCAATGCCCAATCCTTGAAAATCATAAGGGGAAGTTCGTGGTTTATAAGCCCCACCACGTAATAAAGTTAACCCTTTAGCCTTAACTGATTTTGCAACTTCTGCAACCTGTTCATAAGACTCAACTGCACAAGGTCCAAAAACAAAATGTGGTCTACCATCACCAATCATCTCGCCCTTAATTTCTATAATGGTATCCTCAGGCTTCTTTTTGCGGGAAACAAGAAGAGCTTTTTGCTGGTTTTCCTGTTGAAGATCTAAGCCAGCTTTAAAAATCTCTTTAAAAAGATGTTCAACAATCTTGTCTTCGAATGGTCCATTATTATGTTCTTTAATTACATTGAGCATCATTCTTTCTCGAACCGGATCATAACGATTAACACCACCAGCTTCTTTAACTTTCCCTATATCCTGAACAAGTTTTGCTCTTTCATTAATAAGTGTTAACAATTGTAAATTAATATCTTCAACCTGTTGACGTAACTGATCAAGCTCTTGATTACTCAAAACGTACCATCCTCTCCAAATTATTGTGATGATCTGAACATTTGTAATAGCCTCTTTCCAAGCATTGCTGCTATTTAAGTAAAGTTTGAACTAAGATGTTTAACCACCTTTAAGAAAAGTGCTGAAAACTTCATAAGAACCAACTTATCCTTTATTAAAAAGCTCGGCTATGAAGGGCTTTTTCAAAAGCAACAAACTAAACAAAAATAGCCTTGCAAATAAAATTCTTTACAATAACGTTCACACCAAAAATCTTTGAAATGACAAGTCAGTTTAATTTTATACTCCTTTGTGATACATTTTAAAAAAGGAAGAAAAAATAAAATCTGATCCTATTAATATTAGGACTAATTATAATCTATTGTTAATAAAATGTCACGATAAAAGTTTTAATACTTAAACGCTTTTAAGCATTAAAGTATTTTTAGAGAAATTATAAACTTTTTCATTGATCTTTATTGCTACATATATTCATTTAAAGAAGGTGTATCTCTTGCAAGAAAAAAACAAAATATTTGCACTTGATATTGGTACACGGTCCGTTGTAGGAATTATCCTAGAGGAAGCCAATCAACAATATTATGTTTCCGATATTTTTATAAAGGAACATAAGGAAAGGGCCATGCTCGATGGACAAATCCATGATGTCCTTTCCGTTTCAAAAGTGATAAAAGAGGTAAAGGAACAATTAGAGAAAAAGCATGGAAAGTTAACTAAGGTTTGTGTTGCTGCCGCAGGGCGTGCTCTAAAAACAGAAAAAGCTCATGTAACCATATCTATTAAAGGAAAACCAATGATTACAAAAGAGGATATTTTGCATCTAGAATTAAGTGCTGTTCAAAAAGCTCAAGCTATCGCAGCAGAAAAATATTCATCTTTAAAAAGTCATTATTATTACTGTGTTGGTTACTCGGTGTTTAACTATCAGTTAGATGGCGAGGAGATTGGAAATCTTATCGACCAGCAAGGAAATGAAGCATCTGTCGAAATAATCGCTACTTTCCTACCTAGAGTAGTCGTTGAATCATTAATTTCTGCCCTACAACGGTCAGATTTAGAAATAGAGGCATTAACATTAGAGCCCATTGCAGCTATCAATGTCCTAATCCCTTCATCTATGCGACGATTAAATGTTGCACTTGTTGATATTGGTGCCGGCACATCTGATATTGCCTTAACTGATTTAGGCACAGTAACTGCATATGGAATGGTTCCTATTGCAGGGGATGAAATTACAGAAGCAATTAGTGATCAATTACTGCTGGACTTTCCTATTGCAGAGGAAACTAAAAGACAGTTAGTAGCTAGAGATACGATAATCATTCAAGATATTTTAGGGTTTGAAACGGAAGTAACTACTGAATATATTATCGAACAAGTTTCTCCAGCGATTGATAAGCTAGCCAGTGCTATTTCTAAGGAAATTCTTTTATTAAATAATGGAAAGCCCCCAAAGGCAGTGATGTTAGTTGGAGGTGGTAGCCAAACGCCAAAGATTACAGAAAGAATTGCAAAAGAATTGCAATTACCTGAAAATCGTGTAGCGATAAGAGGAACAGATGCCATTCAGAGCTTAGTTCTTTCAGATCAAATCCCAAAAGGCCCTGAATTAATTACACCGATTGGTATTGCTATCGCAGCTAAACAAACACCTGTCCATTATGTAACAGCTTACGTAAACGACCAACCTGTAAGATTGTTTGAAATAAAGAAGCTAACGGTTGGAGATTGTATTCTAGGTTCTGGAATGAAATTAAGTCAATTACATGGAAAACCTGGAATGGCAAAGATGATAACTGTTAATGAAAGACAGATTACCGTTCCAGGGGAGCATGGTAAACCGCCAGTGATCATGAAAAATGGGGTAGAAGCAAGTCTTGATCACCCAATTAATAACGGTGATGAAATTTCTATCATTAAAGGAAAAGACGGTGCCCATGCAGTGGTGGAAATTAAAGAGTTTCTTGACGATATTCCAACTAAAAAGGTCTATATTAATGGAAGGTCATATAATGTTTCAATGATAATAAAAAGGAATGGCGAATCGGCTTCAGAAAATGATCTTCTCGAAGACCGCGATTCTCTAGAGATTTATTTTCCTAGAAACATAGAGGAATTATTTCTTTCCTTAAATCTATATGATTACCTTCAAGAACTAAAACCATTTCGAATCAATATTGATGGTAAAGAAACTTTTTTACCTTCTCAGTCTCATAAACTATTGCTAAATGATCAAGAGGTTAAACTAGCACAAGGTTTTCAAAATAATGATCAGATAAGTATCAAAAAGAAAAGTCCTTTGACGGTAAATGACCTTGCAAAGTTAAAGAATCTTCGTTTAAATTATCATATTAATATTACTTTCAACGGACAACAGATAAAGATTCATAAACCACTTACTGAAGTGATTCGTTCAGGGAAAATACTGACCAAAGATGAAATTATCCATTACGGAGATATGATAGAATTAAAATCTCATAAAATCGAAGAATTTATTTTTCAAGATATTTTTAAATTCGTAGAAGTGAATATGCCAAAGCATAGTAATGGTAATTTTCAATTGCTTAAAAACAAAGAACAAACCACCTTCTATGATCCAATAAGAGAAGGTGATCAATTGGAAATTATTTGGCCAACTGAACATACAAAACAAAAGGGACTTAACCAAAAACACACTATCTAGTAATAATCTAGATAGTGTGTTTTATAAACAGTTTAAATAAATTCTTCCTCTGTCTCTACTTCTTCGTTTTTGAGCATTTTTTCTTTTTGTTCTTTTACAGTTTCCTTCAACTTATTCCCTGCATCAACAGCTTTATCCTTCAATTGAATCGTTTTTTCTTTTGTTGCAGCAGCTAAATCATTTCCTTTTTGAGTCACAGCTACACGGAGATCATCCGTCTTGTCTTTTAATGAAATAAATTGCCCGCTTACATCATTTCTTAAGTCTTTACCTGATTTGGGAGCTAGGAACAAAGCAGTTGCAGCTCCTACTACACCACCAATGATAGCTCCTATTACAAAATCCTTCGTATTTAAATGTTTTGGTTCATCCAAATGTTTTACTTCATTATTTGCCATTTTTGATTCCTCCTTATTATTTCTACCCTCTTGATCTTTTTACTTCACGCAGATGGGATTCATCTTCAATCGCATGTTTCACTAATTGCTCTGTTTTTCTTTTTTCTTTTTTTTGTACCCATTTATCTTTTATTTCTTTTAATACATTACCCCATTGTATTGCCTGACTTATTTTATCTTGATTTTGTTCTAGTTGATTTGAAACATTATTCGTTACCTTTCGAACAGATGCATTTAGAGATTTAATGGTTGTCCCAACTTCTTCAACAGCATATACTACTGTATTTAACTTTTCAGCTTTATGCTGAATATCTTCTGCAAGTGCATTTGTCTTATGTAATAGCATTGTTGTTTCGCTTGTTATTCCTTGTAACTGTCCTTCCAAACCATCCATTGTTTTTGTCATTTGATTAACTGCGTCTTTTACTGAATTTAATGTTTTTGACACAAATATGACTAAAACCAAAAAAGCAATTGCAATCAAGGCGACACTTAAATAAAGAATTATAATCATGTTAGTTGACCTCCCTTGTATAATACACAGTACCCTTTCTTTTCTTTTGTAAACAACCATCTTCTTTTTCAGACATAAATTCCTCCTTTATTTTCTCATATTCTGCTATCTTCGCCAAATATTTTTACTAGTAAAGTGCTAATTTTCTTTATTCAACAATTGGATAAATAAGAGTACAATGAAAAAGTATGAAATATTGTTTATGGAGGAAAAAAGATGAAAGATCCAAGAGTAGAACTACTAGCAAAAAATTTAATTAACTATTCTGTGCAATTGCAACCAGGAGAAAAAGTTCTGATTGAAAACTTTGGTCTACAAAAAGAACTTGTAGTCGCATTAGTAAAGGAAGCATATGCCGCAGGTGGGTATCCTTTTGTCTCAATTAAGGATCACCAAGTAGATCGTGCACTATTAATGGGTGCTAAAGAAGAACAATTTGATATGATGGCTGATTTCGAAGCAGAAGTTATGAAAAAAATGGATGCATATATTGGCCTAAGATCTGGTGATAACATTAATGAACATGCAGATGTTCCCGATGAAAAAATGAAAATACAAGGGAATACTGTCGGCAAAAAAGTTCATCGAGAAATTCGTGTTCCGAAAACTAAATGGGTTGTTCTTCGTTACCCTAATTCAGCAATGGCTCAATTAGCAAAAATGAGCACAGAAGCCTTTGAAGATTTTTACTTCAATGTATGTAACCTTGATTATAGTAAAATGGACAAAGCGATGGATTCTTTAGTGGAGTTAATGAATAAAACAGATAAGGTTCGCCTTATAAGTCCTGGAACTGACCTAACTTTCTCAATCAAAGATATTCCTGCTATTAAATGTGCTGGACGTCTTAATATTCCAGATGGTGAAGTGTATACAGCACCTGTGCGTAATTCAGTTAATGGGACTCTTACATACAACACACCTTCTCCATATCAAGGCTTTACTTTTGAAAATGTAAAATTAACGTTTAAAGATGGGAAAATTATCGAAGCAACATCTAATGATACAGAAAGAATCAATAAGATTTTTGATACAGATGAAGGCGCTCGCTATGTCGGTGAATTTGCAATAGGCGTCAATCCATATATTCTGCATCCTATGCAAGATATATTATTTGATGAAAAAATTGCGGGAAGTATTCATTTTACACCTGGACAATGCTATGATGTAGCCCCTAATGGTAATGACTCTAACATTCACTGGGATATGGTGCTTATTCAACGTCCAGAGTATGGTGGAGGAGAAATATATTTTGATGACGTGCTTATTCGTAAAGATGGATTATTTGTTTTACCTGAATTAGAATGTCTCAATCCAGAAAATTTAAAATAAAAAAACAGCTTTCACATATAATTAGAAATTAATCGATTTTCTAATAACAAAAAAACAGGCCCTATCAAAAATGATAGGTAACCTGTTTTATTGTTTTTCTAAAAGCTGTTCATAGGCACGTTGATATTTTTGAATATCGCCTGCCCCCATAAATAAGATCACACTATCTTTTAGCTCAAGTAGTGGGGATGTATCCTCTTCTAAAAGTATTTGTGCGCCTTCGATTTTGTCCTTCAAATCATTTACTGTTAATTTACCATGAACTTCTCTTGCTGAACCAAATATCTCACATAAGAAAACATGGTCAGCCTCACTAAGACTTTGCGCAAATTCCGTTAAAAATGTTTGTGTTCTTGTAAAAGTATGCGGCTGGAATACGACAACTATTTCTCTATTTGGATATTTTTGTCTAGCTGAATCTATTGTTGCTTTTATTTCTGTAGGATGATGCGCATAATCATCGACAATAACTTGTGTGCCTACTTGCTTTTCCGTAAATCTTCTTTTTACACCTTTAAATGTTTTTAAATATTCCTGAGTTTTCTCTGTTGATATTTGCTCATAATGACATAAAGCGATGACTGATAAAGCATTTAATACATTATGGTCGCCAAAAGTTGGTATTTCGAATGTAGCAAAATAATTATTACGAACAAATACATCAAATTTAGTTCCCGTAGAATTTTTTTCAATATTTCTTGCTTGAAAATCATTTTCTTCAGCAAAACCATAGAAAAGAACAGGAACTTTAGCCTGGATTTTTTGAAGTTGCTCATCATCGCCGTAAGCGATAATTCCTTTCTTCACATGCATTGCCATTTCTTGGAATGCAGAAAACACATCGTCAATATTTGCAAAATAATCTGGATGATCGAAATCAATATTGGTCATGATTGCGTAGTCTGGGTAATATGAAAGAAAATGACGTCTATATTCACAAGCTTCAAAAACGAAGTATTCTGCATCTTTTTCACCATGCCCAGTTCCATCCCCAATTAAATAAGAAGTAGGCTTTGATCCAGAAATTGCATGAGCAAGTAACCCAGTGGTTGATGTTTTCCCATGGGCGCCTGTAACAGCAACACTCGTAAACTTCTGCATAAATTCCCCTAAAAATTTATGGTAACGGATAACTGGTACTCCAACTTTTACTGCTTCTTCGATTTCTTCATGTGTATCAGGAAAAGCATTTCCTGCAATAACAGTTAAGCCTGGTTTAATATTTTCGCGCTGGAATGGTAATATTTTAATTCCAGATTGCTCCAAGCCTTTTTGGGTAAAGAAATATTTTTCATAATCTGATCCTTGCACTTCATAACCCATATCGTGTAGTATTTGTGCCAATGCACTCATACCGGACCCTTTAATACCTACGAAATGGTATACAGTCATAATAGAACCTCCAACAATGTCTATATGTACACAGTATATGATATACGTATATCATTTGCTATAATTGGTTTTATGAACGATTGACAATAATCAAATGTTCATATTGAAATATTATAGCACTTTTTCTATTCCATGACTATGCTATGTATGACATCTTCATTTTAGGAATATTTTCAAGGACTGTGCTTTATAAATTTTAAAGTAATGGGCAGAGAGAATCTCTGCCCTTTCATTTCATTTGATTGCCATAGGCAACCTCTAAATCATCCCTAGAAATTAAAACATCTCTTGGTTTGCTTCCTTTTGCTTCAGAAATAATTCCTTGTTGCTCCATCATTTCAATCAACCTTGCAGCCCGATTATAGCCAATTCGAAAATTTCTTTGTAATAATGATGTAGATGCACCGCCCTGTTCAATAACAAATTCACATGCTTCAAAAAATATTTCATCTTCTTCATCTTCAATTTGTGCCTTTTTTAATAATTCATCTTGTTCAAATAAATAATTAGGTTTTTCTTCATTTCGAACATGTGCTACTATACGATCTATCTCATCATCCGTTACAAAGGTTCCCTGTATTCGGGCAGGTTTAGAGGATCCATTCTCTAAAAATAGCATATCTCCTCTTCCCAACAGCTTCTCAGCACCGCTAACATCAATAATTGTCCTAGAATCCACTTGTGAAGATACCGAAAAAGCAATCCTCGTTGGAACATTTGCTTTAATCAATCCAGTAATAACATCAACTGACGGTCTTTGTGTAGCAATGATTAGATGAATTCCGCATGCTCGCGCTTTTTGGGCGATTCTACAAATAGCTTCTTCTACATCAGCTGGAGACATCATCATTAAGTCTGCCAGTTCATCAATAACTATAACAATGTATGGAAGCTTCTGATTAAACTGACGGTTTTGTTCAGCTACCTCATTGTATTTTTTTATATCCCTAACACCTGTATGAGCAAATAATTCGTATCTTCTCTCCATTTCTTCAACAGCCCATTTCAGTGCTGCTGTTGCTGCCTTCACATCAGTAATTACAGGACTAACTAGATGTGGAATATGATTATAGGGTGCAAGTTCCACCATTTTTGGATCAATCAATAATAATTTTAACTCACTAGGTTTTGCCTTATATAACAAACTCACAAGGATTGAATTGATACAAACACTTTTTCCTGAGCCAGTAGCGCCGGCAATTAGACCATGTGGCATTTTTCTAAGATCGGTTATAATTGGATTTCCCGAAATATCAAGCCCCATTGCTGCTGTTAAAGGAGAATCACTTTCTTTAAAAACTTCACTTGAAATAATTTCACTGATCATCACTGGTCTACTACTAACATTTGGAATTTCAATTCCAATTGCATGCTTACCAGGAATAGGCGCCTCAATTCTAATATCTCTTGCTGCAAGACTCAGCTTAATATCGTCGCTTAAATTCGTAATCTTATTTACCTTTACCCCTGGCTCAGGTTGTATTTCAAATCTGGTTACAGACGGTCCTTGACTTACATTTACAACCCTTGCTCTCACATTAAAATTTAATAAAGTCTCATTTAAAATGGTACTTTGCTCTTGTATCCAATCATGATCTAATGATTTTTCAACAGGTGGAATCAATAATTGGAAGGAAGGGAACATATAAGACTGTATAGGCTCCATATCCAAATCATTTTCCTGATTAATGGTTAATACTGACTCAGGTTCTATCTTTACGGAAGTCTCCTTTTTGAATTTTTTCTCTAACTTCTGTCGATCCTGCTTTAACATAAGGACATTAAATGGTATATGAGAACGATTTGGCTTCTCGACAGTGTCGGAAGCTTCATCTGCTTCTATCATCGCTGCCCCTTCCTCAAATCCTAGATCTCCATCATTTGATGGAGAATTCTGAGATAATGGTTTACGATCTATTTGAAAGTCTTTTTCGACTCCTACAGCTATTTCGTCTACAGTTTCAGAAAATTCTTGTATGAATTTTTCCTCACTTTGGAATGTTGGATTGTTTTCTTCCGCTTTCATTAATGGTTGTATTTCTTGTGTCTCTTGCTCCACATTCATTGAAGGTACTTCTTGCAGCTCTGCTTCATTGAACATCAATATAGGAAATGCCTCATTTTCTTCTTTGGTTTTCTGTATAGGTAGTGTCCGCATTTCTTCTTCTGTTTGCTGCACTGGTATTCTCGGTTGCTCTTCTACCATTTGCTGTACTGCTTCTCTCGGCTGCATTTCTGCCATTTGCTGTACTGCTTCTCTCGGCTGCATTTCTTCCGTTTGCTGTACTGCTTCTCTCAGCTGCATTTCTTCCGTTTGCTGTACTGGTTCTCTTTGCTGCATTTCTTCCGTTTGCTGTACTGCTTCTCTCAGCTGCTGCTCTTCTGCCGTTTGCTGTACTGCTTCTCTCAGCTGCTGCTCTTCTGCCGTTTGCTGTACTCGTACTTTCGGCTGCTCTTCTGCCATTTGCTGTACTGCTTCTCTCGGCTGCTCTTCTGCCACTTGCTGTACTCGTACTCTTGGCTGCTCTTCCACCGCTTGCTGTACTGGTTCTCTTTGCTGCATTTCTTTCATTTGCTGTACTCGTACTCTCGGCTGCTCTTCTGCCATTTGCTGTACTGCTTCTCTCGGCTGCTCTATTTCCTTTCGGATCCCTTCCATCTTTTTGAGTTGGAGATCATTCATTGAAGTTAATTCATATTCACATATTTCTTCTTCTTTTTTCGCTTGTTTTGGACGTGAAAATCCATAAACAGGTGAAGGAATTTCTGTTGGACGAAAAGGTTGTCTATTTTTTGGTTCTATTTTTCTAGCGCTTTTTTGTATGTATACTCTTTCTTTTTCCAATTCTATTGGTTGTTTAACTTTTTGTTTAACTGGCTCCTCCCTCTTTGAAATCGACCTATTACTATTCCTCGTTCTTTTTTCATCGGGAATGGCAGGAAAGCGAAAATTCCCCTTTGGATATTGATATTTCATACGAGTTTCCATCGTTCTATATGGTTCATTTTGTTTTTTTTCAATTAATGTATTTTCCTGTGGTTCAATTGTATCTTCAACCTCAACGGTAAATATATTTAATATTTTTCTAAACCAGCCCAAATTACTCACTCTTTCTTTTTATACTACAAAATAGTCCTTTTTTTACAACAGACTGTTCTAAGATCATTAAAAACACAGTCATGTCGAAAAACTTGCTCTTTTTCATTATACAAGTAAAAAGAAAAATATCGAGAGATTTTACCATTTTAAAAAAAACGAAATGTAAATTTAATTTTTTTTTAATTAGAGCATAAAAAAAATTTTGCATGGAAAATTAGTTAATGAATAAAAAAAAGGAGGCAACAATGATGAAATTGACAAAAACCTTGCTTTGTGTTGGTTTAATATCAGGGCTTTTAGCTGGATGTGGAACAAATAATAATGATAAAAACGTTGCAAATAGAAATAATGTTAATCCAGTAAGATATAATAATGATGATCGTAATATGAATCCTAGAAATGTTAATTATGACAATGATTTAGGAAACAATAACAACAATATGAACAATGGCTTAGGTACGAATAATAACAATGGTTTAGGCACAAATAATACTAACAACAATGGTTTAGGCACAAATAATGATAATAACGGTATTGGAAATAACAATGGACAGGTAAATAATAAAATGAGAGTAGCGGATGAGGCTGCAGATCGTGTAGCCAAATTGAAAGAAGTTAGCCGTGCAAATGTCATTGTTACTGACAATAATGCATACGTGGCAGTTATGCTAACTGATCGTTCGCGAAATGAATTAAACAAAACTTTTGAGGATAAAATTGCAAAAGAAGTTCGCAAAGCAGATAAGGATATCGACAATGTTTATGTTTCCGTTAACCCTGATTTCTATGATCGAATGAATGATTATGCTAACGATATCAGAAATGGAAATCCAATTAGCGGCTTATTCGATCAATTTAATGAAACTGTCCAACGTATTTTCCCTAATGCTCGTTAATTTTGGTATACACTTTTTATCATTAAAATAAGAGGGAACTCAATTCCCTCTTATTTTTTACTGTTTTTTCCCATAATAAAAATTGGTTCAAGTTCACCATCATCATAAATAAAAGATAATGCAGTGATCGGGACATGGCCATTGGTAAAGAAGCTCATCGTCATTTGTGCTAATACATCATATCCTGTTTCATTTCGAATATCCCCGATAATAAGAACATCCTGATGTGGGACAGACACAGTCATATCACCAGTGATTTTTTCTGACATTTCTTTTAGAAATTTATCATTTAATATCCTACTTGCATCATATCCGTCATTCGTATTTAAAAAATAAAAGATATTATCTGCTACAGTGTCCTGCTTAGTTAACGTACTTAATGACCGCACATTAAATCGTGCCATTTCTTTAATTTCTTCTCTATCCCACTTTTCTTTCCTTAGCATTTCATCATCAATCAAACGATAGGTATTCCCTAAATCTAGTGCATAATATATTCTTGTCTCAGCTGTATGATCTTCTGTAAAAAAGGAAACCCCTTCTGATGTTTCTTTAGGAAATGAGGTAGACCGAATCACAGGAAAAATCCTACTTTCCTTGCCACCCATTTTTTGTTCCGTCCCCATTACATTTAATGCTTCCTCTACATAATAAACAATTTCATCGACTGCTTTTTCCTTTTTTTCATGCCATTTCGATACTGCATTGGACAAAGATACAGTAATTCCTTTACCTGTTTGTTTATTTTCAATTCTTAAAGTTTCTTTCTCACGATTATAAATAATGCTTCGGTTATCATGCTCTAACCGTTTTTGAAGCTCCTTTTTCATTTTGATTGTATCCATTTTCATGATTATTTTCCCACCTTTGATTGATTGCTTTACTCATTCTACATGAAAAACTCCCTCATCTCAAAGATGAAGGAGTCGAATCATTAAAGCCCTTTTAAAAAGTTTTCAATTTCCTCTTTTGTTTTACGATCTTTACTTACAAAACGCCCTAGTTCATTGCCTTCTTTAAAAACAATAAAACTTGGAATCCCGAAAATATCTAAATCAGAACATAGATCAATGAATTCATCTCGGTCTACATATACAAAAGTATACTCTGTAAAATCAGCCTCTATTTCTGGTAAAAACGGATCGATAAAGCGGCAATCAGGACACCAATCAGCCGAAAACATAAAAACTGTCTTCCCACTATCCTTCAATGTTTCGAATTCTTCCATTGATGTTAATTTTTTCATTTCCATCCTCCTAATATTATTTTTTGTATTGAACTGATTTAACTACTCTCATCATTTTACTCGCATTGGCCGAAATATTCTTCTCTTTTGACTCGGTGGTCATCTTAATACCTCCAATGCCGACAGTCACTTCATACATATCTTTCTCTACCTTAGATACAATTAAGTACCCAAATTGTTTTTTATTTTTAAAGGTATGGTCAACAACTAAATTTTTTTCAGGTTTAGACATTTGATATACAATTTTACTGTCTTCTTTCTCATTCTGATTATAAAATAATATATAATCATTTTTTCCTTTAATAATAACATTGTTAGGGGATTCATCTTTAATAGACATACCAAATGGTAAATAAAACTTCACATTATTTGATCCATCGGTAATTTTTTCGCTTTTATGATTAAATGCTTCCTCAACATTTTTAATAGCATCGTCGTTTTCATCCTTTAATGAATGACTGCAACCTGATATGACCATCATGAGACAAATGAAAACGACCCCACTTATCCATTTTCGCAAATTTACTTCCTCCTAAACATATGAGGCTCTTTACCTATTCTAACGAAAATAGACAAATGTTGACAAGAACTTTTCGCAAAATTCCCAATAGGAGTTCATCATTTTTTTACTTCTTTCTAAATTGAAATTGCCCAATTAATATTTTCATTACATGAGTAAACATCTCATCCCTTGTTATTACATTATTCGTGAATATTCCAATAGCCCCTTCTTTCTTACTAACATTTCTTACTTTTGATACATCCTCCATTACAGGACCTAATTCCTCCCCTTTCCTTAAACGTTCTGCCACATCTTCTGGTAATCGAATTCTAGCCCCACCCGCAATAATTGGTGACTCCCCCTTTACTACAAGAGCTCCCCAATTACATACGAATAGTCCAAAAGGAGTTTCTACAACTCCCCCCTCTAAACCTATTCCAATTTCTATGTTTTCCTCTAATAAACAATTTGTCGCACGATTGACCGCACCTTGTATCGTTTCTTCATCAGAAAAAGGCTGATTACTTACTCCTGAAGGAACTGACATTGGGGTAATGATTACATCGATATCTTGTTCTTTACATGCTTCTTCTACTGCCTTAACTTTTGCAGGATTTACAGATCCAATAGCGATTTTCATGCTTTCACTCCTAATTTATTAATTTCCATAAAAAAAGAGGCAATAGCCCCCTTTTTTTTAATTATTTAATATCGTATTAACTGTGGATTGGTCACATAATTGAACAAGTTTGACTAATAAAGCCTTTGCTGCTGCATAATCATCAACGTGGATAATAGATGCATGTGTATGAATATATCGAGAACAGATTCCAACGACAGCACTTGGTACACCTTCATTTGAAGTATGGACACGTCCAGCATCCGTTCCACCTTGAGATACAAAATATTGGTATGGAATATTATTACTTTCAGCTGTATCTAAAATCAGCTCTCTCATACCTTTATGAGTAATCATCGAACGGTCCATGATACGAAGCAATGCTCCTTTACCAAGTTGGCCAAATTCATTTTTATCCCCGGTCATATCGTTTGCAGGGCTAGCATCTAAGGCAAAGAACAAATCAGGCTTAATCATATTAGCTGCGGCTTGAGCCCCACGAAGGCCGACTTCCTCTTGCACATTTGCTCCTGAGTAAAGAATATTAGGAATATCTTTTCCTTGAAGCTCTTTTAATAATTCAATGGATAAACCACAGCCGTATCGATTATCCCATGCTTTAGCTAATATTTTTTTCTCATTAGCCATAGGTGTAAAAGGACAAATAGGAACAATTTGCTGACCAGGCTTAATTCCGATGCGAATGGCATCCTCACGATTATCAGCACCAATATCAATTAACATATTTTTAATATCCATTGGTTTATTTCTTTTACTGTCATCTAATAAATGTGGAGGAATTGAGCCAATTACTCCAATTACAGGACCATTATCTGTTATAATTTCCACTCGCTGAGCTAATAATACCTGACTCCACCAGCCACCGAGTGTTTGAAAACGAAGCATTCCATTATCAGTGATAGAAGTCACCATAAATCCAACTTCATCCATATGGCCAGCTACCATAATTGTTGGTCCTTCTTCCTTACCACGTTTTATCCCAAAAATTCCGCCTAAACGATCCTGAACTACTTCATCCGCATATTTTTCAAGCTCCGTTCTCATAAAAGCTCTAACTGCATGCTCATTGCCTGGTGCACCGGGCAATTCTGTTAATGTTTTAAACAACTGTAAAGTTTCTTGTTCCATCGAATATCCCTCAATTTCTATTTATTATGTACCCTTCTATTTTACAGAACTTTCATACTGCTTTCTAGTTTTCTGTTTTGTCATTCTTTTTTGATTGGCTCTTTTCTCATACATGCTTAAGTATGCTTTAACTACTATATATTAGTTTGATACACCTCTCATTGAACACCAATGACCCTCTAAAAATCCTTTATTCGCTGTAAAAAGGGAGGCTATTAGGCTTTGACAAAAGCAATAAACTATACGAAAAACAGCCTTTTGATATCAATTCATTCTTTAATCTTAATTTTCCTAATAGATTATTCAACATGATACAATAAGGAATGAGGAGGGATAAAGATGGAGAAATTATCAATTGGTGAAATAAGTATTTACTGGTTAGATGGAGGGGTAACATTTTTAGACGGAGGGGCAATGTTCGGTGTTGTGCCTAAACCGCTTTGGTCAAAAAAATATCCTGTCAATGAAAAAAATCAAATTGAATTAAGAACTGATCCAATGCTACTACAGATTAATAACAATAATATTCTAATAGAAACTGGGATTGGAAAGGGAAAGTTAACTGACAAACAAAAAAGAAATTATGGAGTGGTTGAGGAATCGAAACTAGATGAATCATTAGCCGAAATTGGATTATCACCAAAGGATATTGATATTATCTGTATGACACATCTTCATTTTGACCATGCTAGTGGATTAACAAGATGGGAAGATCATCAATTAGTTTCTGTTTTCCCTAATGCAAAAATTTATACCTCCAAAGTTGAATGGGAAGAGATGAGGAATCCAAACATTCGGTCGAAAAATACATATTGGTCAGAAAATTGGGAACCTATACAAAACCAAATATACACATTTGAAAATCAAGTGGTTATTGAAGAGTGTATTAAAATGATTCATACTGGCGGACATAGTGACGGACATTCTATCATTGAAATTGAAAGTAATGGTCAAAAACTAATTCATATGGCCGATTTAATGCCGACACATGCCCACCGTAATCCTTTATGGGTCCTAGCCTATGATGACTATCCGATGACATCGATTTTTGCAAAGGAAAAATATATTCCATATGCAATCGAGAATCAGTCATGGTTTATTTTCTATCATGATGCCTACTACCGAGCATTAAAATGGGATCAAGACGGAAATATCATCGACGAGATAAAACGGAATTAAAGTATCATTTTGACCCAAAAGCACATCTTACATTAATTTCTATATCAAAGAGTGCACTATCATTCGTAATGTAACGGTGCACTCATTATTTTATTATGTAGATTATATTGGATAAACATCCAATACAGTACCTGTATAGGCATCAGCAATAAATTCATATTGCATCCTTTTGTCATTTATACGACAGGTAACCCCGCCACGATAAATTTTTGCTTTAATAGGAAACTTCTCATAATCTTCCTTCATTTGCTGAATCCAAGAACCCTCTACATCTGTTGATTCTTTAAATGCTTTTTTTACATTTGACAATACTGTATCACTAGAAATAAAGGTTTTACTTTTAACTACCTCATTAACTAAGTAACCGCTTACCGCACCAATTGCTATACCAGTAACAAAAGATTTCAAATTCATGCATCATACCTCCTATTTCCCTATAGTTTATCATATTCAAAATTATCCATGATATATTTTTAAACCTTTAATGATACAGAAATAACTATGTAAAATAAATTCAATTTTGCTTGTAAAAGGTATCTTACTTTTTTTAAAATGGAGATAGAGAGGATGAATGGCATGAAAAAACTAAATAGTTTTTCCTTCTATATACTAGCCGTTATAGTATTATGGCTAAAGACACTTGTGATATACTTCTTTGAATTTGACCTAAGAACGAGTACATTTCTTGAAACATTCCTAATATTAGTGAATCCACTTGGATCAATTGGATTATTTTTAGGGATTAGTTTGTTTTTTCCAAAAAAAGTTAGAAAAACAGCTTTTATGGTTTTATACATATTACTAACTGGTCTTTTATATGGAAATATTTTATATTATCGTTTTTATATTGATTTTATTACTGTTCCTGTTTTATTTCAATTTCAAAATGTAGGCGGATTAAGTCAAAGTACATTAGAACTCATTAATTGGACCGACCCTTTTCTATTTATTGATATTGCTCTTTTAGCCTGGTTACTCGTGAAACGAGTAGATAAAGGTTTACCGCTAACCATAATTAAAAGAACATCAATGATATGTAGTAGTATTGCACTTATCATTCTTGTCATTTTAAGTGGTTTCATTGAGAATCCACAGCTTTTTAAAAAATCATATGACAGAGAAAACCTAGTCAAAACGCTTGGGAGTTTTAATTACCATATCTACGATATCCTATTCAATTCTAAAATGTCTGTCCAGCGTGCGTTTGCAGATAGTACCGATGTTGATGATGTGACTAAGTATATAAATAAATTAAATTCAAACGCACCCCCGTCCTCAATGAGCGGATTGGCAAAGGGGAAAAATGTCATATTAATCTCTCTCGAATCAACACAGCAATTAGTCATTAATCGTAAAATTAACGGCGAGGAAATTACGCCGTTTCTCAATTCAATTTTAAAAGATAGCTTGTATTTCCCTAACTTCTATCATCAAACTGCCCAGGGGAAAACATCTGATGCTGAATTTATGATAGATAACGGGCTCTACCCATTATCGGGCGGTTCTGTTTTTGTCAGAAGGCCAAGGAATGATTTCTATGCATTACCAGAAATTTTAAAAGAAGATGGGTATTATAGTGCCGTTTTTCACAGTAATGATGAAACTTTTTGGAACCGTGAAAATATGTATGAAACGATGGGATATGATCAATTTTTTTCGAAGAAATATTATCATGTTTCTGAGGAAAATAGTGTGAACTACGGTTTAAAAGATATTCCATTTTTTGAGCAATCCATACCCTATTTAAAAGATTTGCCACAGCCCTTTTATGCAAAGTTTTTAACATTAACCAATCACTTCCCGTTTTTATTAGAACCGGAAGATCAATTTCTTAAAGATGACGAAGAAAATCCTGATTTAGTTCATCGTTATTTCCGTACAGTTCGCTATGAGGATGAAGCAATTAAACGTTTCTTTACACTATTGAAAAAAAATGGGTTATATGATAACTCCATCATCATTTTATACGGTGATCATTACGGTATATCAAAAAGCTACCATAAAGAACTTGAACAAGTATTAGATAAAGAAATTACACCTAATGAACAAATCGATCTTCAAAAAGTGCCTTTTATTATTCATATTCCGGGAGAAAAGGGAAAAATCATTAAGACCATTGGAGGTCAAACAGACATTAGACAAACGATACTTGATCTACTTGGTATTCACCCTGAGAAGCCTGTGATTGATTTTGGTCATAGTTTAATTTCTAAAAAGCCGAAGGATCTTGTTGTATTTAGGGATGGTAGTTTTGTAACGAAAAAATACACCTTTACAGAAAATGCTTGTTACAATAAATTAACAGGCGATAAAGTGAAAATGAGCAAATGTACACCTTATTTTGATCGAGTTCAAAATGAATTAAATTTCTCAGATAATGTGATATTCGGTGATTTATTACGATTCAATGATGAAAAAATGGCAGAATAATAAAAAGGCGGCAACCCTATGATTACAGGGTAGCCGCTTTTTTGAATTAGTTATTCGCTTCATTTTGATACTTCACTTCACAGCGATAAATCCGTTGACCCTTTGCAGAAAATTTTTCTTCATATTCCGTCATAATATTATCTTCAAACTCACTATTATGCAGATCCAAGCTAATATATTTTAATAGCAGCCCGTATTCAGAAAAACTTTGAAGCGAGTATTCGAATAATCCCTGATTATCTGTCTTAAAATGAATTTCTCCACCATCAATTAATAATCCTTCATATAATTTAAGAAAGCTTTTATAAGTTAGTCTTCTTTTCGCATGTTTCTTTTTAGGCCAAGGGTCAGAAAAGTTTAAGTATACCCGCTCAATATCCCCTTTTGCAAAGAGATCACTCAAATTACTTCCATCGATATTTAATAACTTAATGTTAGTAAGCTCTTCTTCGATCAACTTGTCCAATGCCGAAACAATTACACTATCCTGCATTTCAATCCCAATATAGTTAATTTCAGGATTTGCTTTTGCCATCCCAACAATAAATTGTCCCTTTCCCGTTCCAACCTCAATATGAATAGGATGATCATTATTAAATAGTTCTCCCCATTTTCCTTTATATTTCTCAGGAGTTTGAATCACAAATTGGGGATATTCCATTAGTTTTTCTTTTGCCCATGGTTTATGTCTCAATCGCATTTCTATACACCTCAATATGAATTTTTTAGTCCATCATGCATAAAGACAAAAGGAATTCACAAAATAATTGTGGATTCCTTTTTACTAATACTGAAAGGAGATTGCTCATGCCTCTTAGTCATCATGATCAAATGACCTTATTAAAAGATATTTTAAACAATCATCAAGTTGATTGTTGTGGCTCTGTTGCCGAATGTGAACAGTTGGAACGCTTAGTTAAATCATTAATGGTAAATCCAAATATTCATGAAAATATTAAACCTATTTTACAGGAAGTATTCAATTACAGTCAAAATGGTCAATATACTCAACACTTGGATTTCCATATTGAATCAAATCAAGAGAATATATCTGAATGGGTAGATCAAATGAATATATATAATTAAAACGTCTCTCGCACAGATTTTTTACCTCTTCAATTAAAGATAGTTATGAAAGAGACCTTAAATTATAACGGCAGATAGCCGATCTAGCCAATCATTCACTTCGCTTATGCGATTTTTACTTTTATTCCATTGTACGGCCAAGAGAGACTGTGAAATATAATACCATTTCATCCGTAATAAAAGATGATCATTTAGATGAAGGCCATATTGTTTTAACCACTGATCCCAGTTTTGTCGATCAATGTATAAATATAAAAGCATCCCAATATCAAGAGCAGGGTCGGCGATCATTGGACCATCCCAGTCAATTAGATACAACTGGTTGTCATCTGATAACAGCCAGTTGTTATGATTAATATCTCCGTGGCAAACAACGTATTCTTCGCTTTTAATATTTGCAAGCTCGTTTTGGAGATAATAGATAGATGACTGAATAATGGGTGTTGATAGTAGGTCATGATCTAATTCAGTTTTTATTTGTTCCAGTATCATATTAGCTTCAATTGGAGTTTTTCCTAACCGAAGCAGCATAGAAAGTAATGGACCAGATTCATGGATTTTTTTCAATAGCTTAGCAACAATATCTTGGCTCATTTCATGAGACTTTAATTCTCGTCCACTTAGCCATTGCTGTGCCGTGATGACATCCCCATTTTCTGTCCTTTTTGTCCAGACAAGCTTTGGTACAATCCCTTCAGCCGATAATACAGCTAAAAAAGGAGAGGAATTTCTTTTTAAAAATAATTTTTGTTCTTGATGTCTGGCAAAGAACGCTTCTCCCGTTGCCCCACCGGCTGGGGTTATTTCCCAACCTTGACCAAGTATGTGTTCCAACATCATTCACCTTCAATTGTTTCGCCCATCACCATTTTAATTACAGCAAAAAATAGTACTAAGATTTATAAGATGGCTGTTTTCGTAAATAGATTTAGACCTTAAACAGTATAAAAAGCCTATAAGAATAAAAAAGATAGCTATTGATACGGCGTACAACAATAGCCACCTTTACTAATACAGATTTTAAATTATTGTCGCAGCTTTATATAAATAAAAAACTGCATAAATCATATCATTTATCGACTTTATAAAGATCTTTAAATAAATTTTATTCTTTATGACATTTTTCGTCAAGTTGTTTTAACCTAGGCAATTAGTTGTTTCACATTTTCATATGTTTTAATTAATTTCCACGAATGAGGACAGACCTTAATTTGAACTGGTGTTTCACCTGCAAACTCACCGTCAGCATGAACAGGAATGTTAGCCGTTGAATGAATGAGAATATCTGTCCCTTTGAGCAAATGAACAGCTTTAAATTTTGTATGGCCTCCCCAAAATACACTAAGAAAGATAAATAAGATCATTATTCTTGAAATTTCCGAAACAACTGTAATATCTAATTCGCCATCTCCCGGATCTGCCAGTGGAGAAATTTTCATCCCCCCGCCGTAGAAGGCTTGGTTAGATATTGTTACAAACCATGCCCTTTCGAATGTATATTCTACACCGTTAATGACAAGATAAATCGTTGTTGGGCGATATCGAAAAAGCTCTATTAGCATGAAAATAGCGTAAACTAATTTTCCTAAACCTAATAGATTTAACCACTTTTTTGTAAAGGAAGAATTCACCCTTCTAGTAATTGATGCGTCAAAGCCTGCACCTAGACTATTAACAAAATGCCCTTGACCCGTTATATTCGTAAATTTTCCTGTATCGAAAAAAACTCCTTCATTTTCCTTCATTTGCAATAGGTGAGCTAAACATTCATCCGGTTTCGTAGGAAGTTTGTAGCCTTTAGCAAAATCATTACCAGAACCCGCTGGTATATAAGCAATCGTTACATGCTGGAATGAAACAACACCATTAATTACTTCATGGATGGTACCGTCACCACCAACTGCAACCATTAAAATAGGATCAGATATTGATAGAGCAATAGAATGCGCTAGATCCTGTGCATGTTTTTGATGTTTTGTATAGAAAACCTCATATGGAATATTATCCAGCTTATAGTTTAGCTTATTCCAAATCTTTTTGCTTACTCCATTTTTAGCCGAAGGATTTACAATAAATACAAGCCTTTTCTCCATACTTCCTCATTCCTCATTCCCTTCTTGTTCAACCCACTCTGGTCTTCTTGAACAAGTCGTCTGACAATAATCTAGGAGAATCTTTGCTGTCTTTAATTGGACATGCTTTAAAGGTGATTGTAATTTTCTTTGCTGTTGAAACCATGTAGGGTAGGATCTTTTTTCCAGTAATACAAGATCAGCCGGTGCATTAGGAAAATCAATATACCCATCTCTACATATAACAGCCTTTTTTAACGGGATATCGAGCTGATATTTATTTAATAATTGTTTGATTATTTTTGACATGCGATTCAGTGCAATGACAGGGTTTAAAATTTTGCTTTCTCCCCCAATTGATCTTTTTATCCAAAATTTTTCATTTGACCCAAGGTACACTGCATCCTTTTCTTGGTCTAAGAAGGATAAGCACCATACTTCAGTTGGAGAAATTAAGATAACCTCCATTTCAATCGGAGCTTTTTTTAACAAGAAGATCGGTTCATATAAAAATAAAAAAGTATCAGGAAAACGTTGCAATAAGTATTTTAAATTTTCATTTCGATAGTATCTTTGGTCAGGAAAAGATTTTTCTACTATTGTCGAACTTGCCCATTTCATTTGGAAAGAAAATAGCTGATCTAAGAATAACTGCTTCAACTCATCAATTGAATCCGGATAATACGTTAATTCAGGCATAAATTGAAACAATGATTCTTTGTTAATTGGTTGTTTGTCTACGGTCTCTTCTTCTATTTTTCCTTTCTTAAATAATCGTCTAATAATATTGGTCGATGTTGACCGTTTATTCTCCACATGCTCATTCCCTATAGGTGAAACAAGTTGGATTTGTTCCTCTCTATTTTCCCAACGATCCTTTAATTTGTCCCATTGTTGTTTCTTTAGTCTTACATACTGTGCTGGATACCTAAACGGATCCATTTCGTATCGTGAAATATAATCTTGTAACTTTATTAATTGTCCCATGCTGTTACTACTTCCTTTTCTACCTATTCGTCACCCAAATATATGCTTGCTTTTTTTTGATATTTAGGAACCGCTTCAAGAACGGTTTCATATAGTACAACTTCCTCTATATTGAATTCTTCCATTTTTATAAACTTTTCTTGTAGAGATGATAATGAGAATGCACCGAATGATTGCTCCCATTTTCTTGCCAAAGTAATATGAGGACGAAATGGTTTTTCATCTAATTGAAATCCAGACTGTATACATTTTTCATACACATTTACTCTTAGTTTGTTTAATTCATTCGATTCATGTACACCAGCCCAAAAAATCCTTGGAGTCTCATTTCTTCCAAATATACCTATATGATTGATCTGTAAACGAAAACTACTAATTTCTATAAGAGATTCTTTCATCAAATTAAGTGCTAAATTTAATTGATTTATTTCGGCATTACCTAAAAAAGCAAGTGTGATGTGATAATCTTCTGGATGAACCCATCGCTTAAAAGGATAATCTTTTTTAATTTCATCACACCATTCAAATAGTTTGTTTTTTATAGCAGAAGGAATGGGAACAGCAAAAAAATAATGTCTGCTTTGCATTAGGTCACCCTCTATAAAGTTTGTGTTACTCCTATTTTATCAAATTTCTTCTTGAATATGACATATTTCTATTTTTTCCTACATATATTGAAATGACAACAAGGTTTTCTTTTAGTTTTATTGGGTAAAGGATACAGAATTGTATGAAGGGAGAATAGATTTGTGAAAAAGGGAGAAAAGGTTATTTATAACGGGGAGGAATATGAGATCTTTTTTTTATATGATAGTGGATACTGTGAAATCAAAAGGCTTTACAGAAAAAATATTTTATTAGTCCATCATACCGAAATACAAAAAATACATAAATTTGACCATTTTGGAAAATTATCCCCAAACAATAATTACATAACAGAACCCCATAAGTGTTAACGAAGCTTATGGGGTCTTATTTTAATTTTATTCACTTAATTTTTCGATTTCACGTTTAAATAAATTCTGAAGTTTTTTGGTAATCTTTCCTGGTGTTCCGGAATTTATTTGTAATTCATTAATTTGTACAATTGGCATAACTTCAGAAGTTGTACTGGAGATAAACACTTCATCAGCTTGTTTTAAATCGTTAACAGTAAATATTTGTTCCTTATATTCTATTCCATTTTCCTTACACAATTTTAATATTACTTGTCTTGTAATACCATTTAAAATAAGATTAGTGGCTGGACGCGTAATGACACAGTTATTTTTTACAATAAATACATTAGAGGAAGATCCTTCAGTAATTTCCTCTCCACGATGCTGAATTGCTTCATAACAACCAGCCTCAGCCGCTTTTTGTTTTGCTAATGTATTTCCAAGTAAATTTAAGCTCTTTATATCGCATCTTAGCCAACGGATATCTTCTACTAGTAATCCTTTTACACCATTATCCATCGAGACCTGTGGAATTGGCATTTCTCTTGTATAAGCAACATATGTTGGAATAATTTCTTCACTAGGAAAACCATGTTGTCTTGTATAGGTTCCTCTTGTTATTTGTAAGTAAATGATACCAGTATCTAACTGATTTGTTTCAACCAATTCCTCTAATCGCTGCATTAAATCTTTTTTGGAAAATGGAATATGGATGGAAATTTTTTCGGCACTTTCATATAAACGCTGTATATGTTCATCTTTCGTAAATAAGTGACCATTGTATACACGAATAACCTCGTATATTCCATCACCAAATTGGTATCCACGATCTTCAATGTCAATATTCACTTCTGATTTTTCTACAATTTCTCCATTAAATATAATTTTCTCCATACTTTTCCTCTCCCATCAAAATATTATTTATTTTTAGCTAATTCAAAAATAGCTTGTGCATAAATAGCAGTAGCTTTGATTAAATCCTCAATAAACATAAATTCATCCTTTTGATGCATTACATCTGGTCTACCTGGAAACAATGCTCCAAACGCTACACCTGATTTCAATGAACGTGCATAAGTTCCTCCACCAATTGATAATAATTCTGCTTTTTCACCAGTCTGCTCTTCATATACCTTTTGCAAAGTCTTTACAAGATCAGTATTTGCATCTACATGGTGCGGTTTCGAATCAGAAAAATTCTCAATAACAAATCCCTTTTCATTTACCTTATCATTAATGATTTTTTTATTTTTTTCCATATCGAATGTCACAGGATAGCGCATATTCAAGCCGAAGCGACCACCGGAATTTACTTCATAGAGCATTTTTCCGACATTGATAGTTAGGTCTCCTGTAATTTCATCCTGATACTGAACTCCCAATCCTTCCCCACGTGATTGATCAAAGAGGAAATTCACTGCAAAATCAATATAACGTTTGGAAGATGTATCTAAATCTAATTCATTCAAAAATGTTGTTAATAATAACCCGGCATTTTTCCCATTTTTGGGTTCCATCCCATGTGCGGAAACACCTTCAAGTTCTAAATGTAGCTCCCCATTATCAATAAAGTATTTTCCTTTTAAACCTATTTTCTGAAGAAAATCACTATATCTTTGTAAAATATCTGTTTTCTCCCCGTCAAAGGTTAAAACAGCTGATGCAAAATCGGGTACCATATTATATCTTCGTCCAGATTGGAAGGATAGAAGGGTGATATCCGCTTGTTCTTCAATTACTGAAAAAGGTAGAACTATATCATAATCAGCAATTCCCTTTTCCGCATTAATAATTGGAAAATCGGCATCTGGAGCAAAACCGATTGATGGCATTTCTTCATGCTTGAAATAATGTTCGACACAGCGCCAGTTACTTTCCTCATCCGTACCTATGATCATTCTTACTCTTTTTTCAATTGGAAGACCTAATTCTTTTACGATTTTCATCGCGTAGTATGCTGCCATAGTAGGTCCTTTATCATCGCTAGCTCCTCTAGAGTATATCTTTCCGTCTTTCACTTCCCCACCATATGGATCAACACTCCAACCATCGCCTTCAGGAACTACATCAACATGACACAGAATACCCAATAAGTCTTTCCCATCTCCCATTTCTAAATGACCAGCTAGGTTCCCCACATTTTTAGCTGTAAACCCATCTTTTTCTCCTAAATCTAATAAATATTGCAAAGCATCTTTTACCCCTTGGCCAAGAGGAGCATTTGGTGCACTATTTTCTTCGTCTAACACACTTTTAATTTTTAAAATGCCCTGTAAATCTTTAATTAGATCCTCTTTTCTTTTTAAAACCTCTTCCATCCAATTTATCTTTTCCATTGCTAGCACTCCAATTTTATGTATTTTCTAAAAGTTTATCGTTTTTTATTTTACTCCTTTTCATCAATTTAATAAATCTTTTATATTCTGTTCACAAACATTGTTTCTATTTAGATAAAGATTTAACTAATAAATATAACTTGATCTCATTATTTCACTGTAAAAAGAGTGTATCACTCATACAAACTCGAGGAAGCCTTTATTATAATTACAAACTATACAAAAACAGCCATCATTAATAAAGAAATATATTTGAAGGAAATGGAGAGATTATTTTATTTTTCTGAAAATTATACTAATTTCATTTTATTTTCATATAATATACTATGACAATTACCATATTAATTCCTTGTTATCTCTGGATATTTTAAAAAAGAAGGTGTACAATGTAATTGTCTGAAATCAAAGTCAATAATTTAAGAAAAAAAGGAGTTGTCTGTGAGGAGAATAAGTCTTTTCTAATTTTATTGAAGAATAATTTCTAAACTGCTTGATTAGCATTAAAACAGAATTTTCTTCAATTTCATAAGCCGTCTGTAGTCTTAGTCTTTGGAAATAAGATGAGGGAGTGGTTTTTTGAAACCTTCAACCAATCGAATGCTAACCCGAATTAAATCAATCTACATGTTTATTAAGGAAAATGGGACAGTAACGACACAGGACCTTGTAGATGAGTTCGGCATCACTCCTCGCACCATTCAAAGGGATTTGAATGTGTTAGCATACAATGACTTAATAATAAGCCCAAATCGGGGAAAATGGACAACAACAGATAAAAGAGTAAAGATGTCTTCTTAACCAAACAGAAAATCATCCTATATACTAGATAGGGCTGTCTGAATCAGACAGCCCTATTATTTACCCTTTATTTCATATGTGGTGAGTAGTTGAACTTCTTCATCAGATAATTCACGATAGTCACCAAGTTCAAGACTTTCATCTAATTGAAGTGGCCCCATCTCAATTCTCTTAAGGTATATAACCTTTTTATCAACCGCTTCAAACATTCGTTTTACTTGATGAAATTTCCCTTCTGTAATAGTTAATTCTATATCAGACCGTAGACCTGATTTTAAAATTTTTAATATACCTGGTTTTGTATAATAACCATCCTCTAACATGACACCATTTCGAAAAGCCTCAACATCTTTTTCCGTTACTTCACCTTGAATGACAGCAAAATACGTTTTTGGCACATGATTTTTAGGGGATAGAAGGCGATGTGCCAACTTACCATCATTTGTTAGTAATAATAAACCTTCCGTATCTTTATCTAATCGTCCAACTGGAAAAGGCTCCATGATAGCATCCTCTATTTTTAATAAATCAACAACGGTTTCTTCATTAACATCTTCAGTTGCAGAAATGACACCTGGTGGTTTATTCATCATAAGGTATATAAACTCACGGTATATGATCTTTTCACCTCGTACCGTTATTTCATCACTTTTGGGATTTATATGTATTTTACCATCTTTCGTTAATTGATTATTAACTACAACCACGCCATCTTTTAACACTTTTTTTACTTCTTTTCTACTACCTAGACCAGCATTAGCTAAAAATTTATCTAATCTCATGAAAGCACCTCTATTTCTAATTAAATCTTTTTTATTTAGTGAAATAGCCTATACGTATTTCTTTTAGGGGCATAGGCTAATATGGGAACCATTCATAAACAAAAGAAGACTGGAGTGAATTTTTTATGGATTATAGGCAACAACAAGCACCGGCGCAATTTCCATGGCCACCTGGACAACAAAATCAAAATGTAAATAGAAGACTGGATAATATTGAAAGGCGACTCGATCGTTTAGACCGTAGGTTTGACCGTTTAGAACGCCGTGTGACTCGGCTTGAACGTCAAATGGGTTGGGGTCAAGGTCAAGGGTCTCCAGGACGAGAATACTACTATTATTAATCTAGGCTCTTTTCTCAAGCATGGTTTGCTATTCAGGTAATGTTTTACTAATAAAAATAGATTGAAGGTCGACATGTCCTTCATTCCTCTTAGAAAAGAGCTGCAAACTACTAAAATAACGCTGAACCCTTTATTAAGGGTAAAAGCCGTGGAGTAGGGCTTTTACAAAAGCAAAAAACTATACGAAAACAGCCTTAATCTAAAAGGAGGTCAATTCTAAGACCTCCTCTTTAACTAATGTGTAATTTTGATTTAATCCTTTGGAGTCTGTCACCAAATAATTTATCGGCTAACTTTGATCTTAATCCCATATAGCCATAAACCACTGCGCCAATTCCACCGCAAATAATAACGATGATCAATGATTGGATTTTTGAATCAGTCATTAAGAATAGTGTAAGGAGCTTATATACCAATAAAACGACTACAGCCATGACCCCATTCATTAAGAGAATGAATATCGTTCTTCTAATGATGATTTTAAATGGATATTTGGCAAAAATCTTAATGACAATTAAATTAATTAGTATCGTTGCTGTATATCCAAGAGCAGTTGCATATACTGCCCCTTCAGTCTCATATAACTTCATTAATGGAATATTTAAACTTAACTTAACCAATAACCCTACCAATAAACTCAATACTGTAAATCTTTGTTCATTAATTCCTTGAAGGATAGCAGCTGTAACTGAAAACAATGCAAATAAAATAGCAACTGGTGCATAGGTAGCTAATACATCTGTACCGAATTTACTGTGTTCATAAAATACAGTATAAATAGGTTCCGCCAATAAAGATAAACCAATTGCTGCTGGTACAGTTATGAAAAGAAGAACCTGAAAAGTTTGGTCCACTTGACGAACTAATGTATGTCTATTCCCTACTGCATAAGATTCTGTTATGAGTGGTACTAAGGTTAAAGAAAAGGCAGTAGCTAATGAAACTGGAATAATAACTAACTTATGAGTGGAGAAATTTAAAACTCCGAGATGCTCAAGTGAAATTGCTCGACTATATGTTAGTTGATCAATCCCTTGAAATAATGAATTAGCAATTCCGACTAAAATAAAAGGAAATGCATAAACGAAGATTTCCTTATACATAGAAATTAAGGATATCTGCATTTTTCCTTTATCATGTTCAAGTAATTCATCAAAATGATGCTTTCTTTTTCTCCAGTACCATAAGAGTGTAATAAGACTTGCAATTCCTCCAATAAAAGCTGCAAATGTTGCTGCACTAATGGCAGAAACCATACTACCTTTTAGAATTTTTAATACAAAAAAGGCACCGAATAATAAAAATACAATACGAATAATTTGTTCAATAACCTGTGAAACCGCCGATGGTCCCATCGATTGATGTCCTTGAAAATATCCTCTTAATAAACTCATTACTGGTATGATAATTAGGGCAAAACTAACAGCTCGAATTACTGTTGCAACTTCAGCAATAGTATATGGACTATCCGCTTTGTTCATAGACATTTCCGCAAAAAACGGCGCAAATATATACATGATTAAAAAGCTGAGGATTCCTGTGATCAACATCAGCAATATACCAGATTTAAATAATTTTCTTCCAACAGCATATTCTTCCAATGCATTATATTTCGCTATATATTTTGATACCGCCAATGGAACACCTGCAGTTGCAATACTTATAAATATTGTATATGGGACATAACCAAATTGGTAAAGGGCTGCTGGCTCAGACCCACCTATAATTGCATAAAAAGGGATTACATAAAATAATCCTATTATTTTTGATATAATAGTCCCTAGTGTTAATATAAATGTACCTCTTATTAGTTTCGAAGACATACGATCCCTCAATTTTAAAAATTAAATTGCACTAATAAGTAGTGTACCTCTTACAAGATTAATTGACAATTTATTAGAGTAATCTTTTTTTTCTTGAACATAATTTTTACAAAAGGTGTGAAATAATGAAATATGATGTAATTGTTATTGGTGGAGGGCCATCAGGACTTATGGCTTCTATTGCAGCTGGTGAAAACGGATCAAAAGTTCTATTACTGGATAAAGGAAATAAATTAGGAAGAAAACTCGCTATATCTGGTGGAGGAAGGTGCAATGTTACCAATCGATTGCCTATTGATGAAATAGTAAAACATATTCCCGGGAATGGACGTTTCCTGTATAGCGCTTTTTCTATCTTTAATAATGAAGACATTATTCGTTTTTTTGAGGACTTAGGCATTGAATTAAAGGAAGAGGATCATGGAAGAATGTTCCCCGTTTCTGATCGTGCTCAATCAGTCGTAGATGCTCTGTTAGATAAGTTATCAAAATTAAATGTAGAGATTCGAACAAATACAGCTGTCAAAGACATATGCTATGCCAACGGTTGCGTTGAAAGTGTTGAGCTTATGACTGGAGAGAAAATACCTACTAATGCTGTAGTGGTTGCAGTTGGAGGAAAATCTGTCCCTCAAACAGGTTCAACAGGAGATGGTTTTCCTTGGGCTGAAAAAGCTGGACATACCATTTCAGAATTATTTCCTACAGAAGTTCCAGTGACCTCAAATGAGCCTTTTATAAAGGACAAGCTACTTCAAGGTCTGTCATTAAGAGATGTAGCAGTAAGTGTTTTAAATCCAAAGGGTAAAGCGATAATTACCCATCAAATGGATATGATTTTTACTCATTTTGGCATATCAGGTCCCGCTGTACTTAGATGTAGTCAGTTTGTTGTTAAAGCGATGAAAAAGTGGAACTTAAAGGAAGTATTGATGAGTATCGATGCCCTTCCCGATTACAATGAAGAAGAGCTATTCCAAAAGATAATGAAAAACATCAAAGAAGAGCCTAAAAAAACAATTAAAAATTCATTGAAAGGATTAGTTCCGGAACGCTATTTACTCTTTTTGCTTGAATTCAACCAAATAGATGTAAATGCACAAGGTGGTACTATTTCAACAGAGTTAATTAGAAAATTTGTGAAGTCTTGTAAACAATTTCAGTTTCATGTAAACGGTACACTCCCTTTAGAAAAAGCATTTGTCACAGGGGGCGGTGTCTCTGTAAAAGAAATTGAACCAAAGACAATGGCATCTAAACTTATGCATGGCCTATATTTTTGTGGTGAGGTACTAGATATCTACGGATATACCGGTGGCTATAATATTACTTCAGCATTAGTGACTGGAAGATTAGCTGGCATGAATGCGGCCCTGAAATAAAAGGAGTCTACCTAGATAGTGCACCCCCCATTTTAAACATCGTTTAATATGAAGAGGTGCACCTCATTTAGGTCTCATTTTATTTACGATACATTACCAAAGCACTAAAACAATAAATTTGTTCTTCATTTTCCTCAGTCATTGCTGCTACATGAAATTTAATGTCTATAAGCTTATCTTCTTCTAAGCGGCTTAAAAATTGATTAACATCCTCTTCTAAATCCTTCTCATGCTCACAATCAAATACTTTTACCTGAACCATTTATATCTTCTCCTTTAATTGAATAGTATTTATTATTGACAAAAAGTAATAATATTCAATCATTTCCCCTAAAAATACTGTCTTCGTATCATTGATTGTTTTTGTAAACACCCTACTACCGACTTTTACGCTTAATAATGATTCAGCTTGTTCTTATATAGTTTGACGGTTTCAAAATATTTATTAGATAACACTTTGACTAAATAGCAACAATGTTTGAGAAAAGAGCCTAAAAAAAAGAACCAACTGCATTTCTTGTACAGTTGGTTTCTCTCTGATCATTTCGGTTTTGTTACTCCTGTCCAATTAAGCATGCCACCCTCCATATTCACGACTTTATAGCCATTATCTTGAAGAAATTGACAAACCCTGGCACTTCGACCGCCAGAACGACAAATCATAATGTATTCCACATTTTGATCTAATTGATCTAATGACTCTGGAATTTCTCCCATTGGTATATGTTTTGCTTCTGGAATCATCCCTTCTGCAACTTCATCAGCTTCACGGACATCAATTAAATTTAGTTTTTCTCCTTTTTCCAGCTTTTCTTTCAATTCATCAGGAGTAATAATTGGAAATTCTCTCATTCACTCTTCTTCCTTTCAATATATAATCTTTTGTTATTATACCAAAGTTATTATTAAAGGAATAATTAAGGCTCTTTTTAAGCTCTTTTTACAAGAGCTATCTTTATAGAGAACACCGGGTAAAATTCAGTTTTAAGAGTTTACAGTAAGAAACACAATAAAAAAACGAACATCAACGAACTAGATCAGCAACTAAAATAAATCGTTTAGGTGCATCACCAATAAAGTTAAATGGATAACAGGTTGTGACCGTTAATGTTGCTCTAGGTTTTGGAACAATTATCGTTCGATCATCTGCATCAACGATTTTAATTTTTTTAATTTGATAGGTGAAATGTCCAGCGGATGTCTTTACGATTAATTTATCATCTTTTTTCATTTCACCTAATTTGCGAAAAACAGTGTCCCGATGCCCTGATAGTACCGAATTATCTTTTTCACCAGGCAGTACACTTTTTGCAAAATGACCGACACCCTTCTCTAACTCCTCGTCTTCTGCCCCTTCATAAATTGGTAAATCGGCATTGATTTTTGGAATAACTAAATTTCCAATTATGTCACCCTTTTTCGGAGCTTTTTGATAAAGCTTCCGACTGTTTTCAGTTTTTAGCTCGGTGGTTATGTCTTTATTGTTGGGATGTTGCGAATAAAACAACTTATATCCATTTATGCTCATTATCCATATTCCACATAAAATAAATATACAACTGAAAATAAAAAGAAAGATATTTTTCATTCTCATATTTTCTTTGTTCGCCACCTACGTAGCACTAGACTACCTACGATAAGCATAGCAAGTCCACCTAATATATTATCAACATAGTGTCCAGCAGTATTCGGTAATTTACCGCCTTTTATTGTTTTCTTAACTGGTTTGGTTATACTTTTTTCAACTTTTTCTACCTTATTAATCGTATCCGTAATCAATTCAGAACCAAATAGATTTGCTGAAATCATCATATCTGCTAAAAAATCACCATTATAATTATATAATTCGATAGATAGATTATATCCATTCGTTGTTTCAAGCTTGGTTAATTCATTCAATGTTATTGGTTTTTTATCTGTACCTTTTACTAAATAGAACTTAGCATCTAGTTTAAATAATGCTAAGATTTCTTGATATGCTTGAATAATCTCTTGAATCTGATCGTTTGATAAATCTGTCTCGCTTTCAAAATCCCCAATCGCCATCATACGCTCAGAAATGGCTACAAGCTTTTGCTCCATTTTTTCATCCATATCAATGGACATAAAATGATTCAACAAATTTTCAACTTCATCATCTGTTATCCCAATTTCTTTAAAAATATCAGAGAATATCTCTGAATCATCTGTATAAGCAAGAATTGCATTATCGAGGTCTTCAATATATTTATATTGGTCGATAGAATCTCCATTACTTGAAAGTAATTCTATTAGTTCCTCATAGCTCATATCATAATCTTCTAATAAAGACTTTAGATTTTCCTTCGTGATTGGTGTACCGATATAAAAAGAAATGGTCTCATCTAAAGTATTGATAAAACGATAAACATCATTTAGATTATCCTCTTTATCTATTTCTCCATTTTCTACTAAGAAATCCTTAAGATCTGCTTCATCTTTAAATTGATACTCTACGATTAATTTTTGTAAATTATCATTATTAATAGGTTCTCCTAGAAACTCCTTCAATTCAGCCACCGAAGAAAATGAATCAATATTTTCATCATAAAAGTATTCTAAAAAGTCATTCAATTCTTCCTCTGACATATCAATATCTTCAAAATATGACATGAGCTCCTCTTCAAAAGATGCTGCCGAACTTAAACTTGGTAAAAAATTTAAACATACAATAAATGCTGTGATAAATAAAAAAATCTTTTTCAACTTTTTTCCCCCATTATTATTAAATAAATACTTTCATACTATAAGCTAGAAAATTTTTTTAAGATAGTATTGATTTTTTTATTTCGTTTATGTAAAATATCAAATATTTTTTTCACCATAAAAAAAGGGCAGAAACCTTAATAAATAAGGATTCTGCCTTGTAATCAAATTATAATCTTTCACAAAAACAATCATTATTTTACCTGTATTTCCCTTTAATTCCATCATTTTTATTAGTTTGCAACAATGTTAACTAGCTTTCCAGGGACAGCAATCACTTTACGGATCGTTTTTCCATCAATCAATTCTTTTACTTTTTCATCCTCCATTACGAATGCTTCAAGTTGTTCACGAGAAATTTCGCTTGAAACCATCATTTTCGAACGGACTTTACCATTAAGCTGTACAACGATTTCAACTTCTGCATCAACTAGTTTCGATTCATCGAAACTTGGCCATGCTTCATAAGTGATTGTACCTTCATGCCCTAATTTACTCCATAGTTCCTCAGCAATATGTGGGCAAATTGGTGAAAGTAATTTAACGAAGCCTTCAATATATTCTTTCGGTAGAACATCAGATTTATATGCTTCATTAATGAATACCATCATTTGTGAAATTGCTGTATTAAATCCAAGTTGATTAAAGTCTTCCGTTACCTTTTTCACCGTCTGATGATACACTTTTTCAAGCACATCAGAATGTCCTTGCTGAACTTTGCTTGTAATTTCACCTGTTTCATCAACAAGTAAGCGCCACACACGGTCAAGGAATCTTCTTGCACCATCTAATCCGTTGGTTGACCAAGCAATCGATGCATCTAAAGGTCCCATAAACATTTCATATAGACGTAATGTATCTGCTCCATGACTATCAATAATATGATCTGGATTAACAACATTTCCTTTTGATTTACTCATTTTTTCATTGTTTTCTCCAAGGATCATCCCTTGATTAAATAATTTTTGGAATGGTTCTTTAGTTGGAACAACACCGATATCATACAAGAATTTATGCCAGAAACGTGCATATAACAAATGAAGAACAGCATGCTCTTGACCACCAATATAAATATCAACAGGAAGCCATTTTTTTAATTTTTCAAAGTCTGCCAAGGCATTTTCATTTTTAGGATCTACATAACGTAGGAAATACCAACTGCTACCTGCCCATTGAGGCATTGTATTTGTTTCTCGACGACCTTTTTTACCAGTAGCTGGATCAACAACATTTACCCAATCACTAGCATTCGCAAGTGGTGATTCTCCTGTTCCAGATGGTTTGATTTCTTTCATTACTGGGAGTGTCAACGGAAGTTGATCTTCAGGAACAGTAGTCATTGTTCCATCTTCCCAATGAATAATAGGAATTGGTTCACCCCAATAACGTTGACGGCTAAATAACCAATCTCTTAAACGGTAAGTTATTTTTTTCGTTCCTATATTTTTTTCTTCGAGCCACGCAATCATCTTCGAAATAGCGTCTTCTTTGTTTAATCCATCAAGGAAACCAGAGTTGATATGTTCTCCATCTCCTGTATATGCCTCTTTATCCACGTCGCCACCAGCAACGACTGCTTTAATTTCTAATCCAAATTTCTTCGCAAACTCATAATCGCGTTCATCATGTGCTGGAACTGCCATAATTGCTCCTGTCCCATAACTCATTAGAACATAATCAGCAATCCAAATTGGCATTTTTTCATTATTGACTGGATTAATTGCATACGCTCCTGTAAAAACACCTGTTTTATCTTTCGCTAAATCTGTTCTTTCTAAATCGCTTTTTGATTTAATTTGCTCAAGATAATTTTCAATCGCTTGCTTTTGTTCCTCTGTTGTAATGTCATTAACGAGCGGGTGTTCAGGTGCTAAAACTGCATAAGTAGCGCCAAACAAAGTATCTGGACGAGTTGTAAATACTGTGAAATTTTTACCTGTGCCTTCAATAGTAAAAGTTACTTCAGCACCCTCTGAACGGCCAATCCAGTTACGTTGCATATCCTTTAGATTTTCTGGCCAATCAACGTCTTCTAAATCATCAATTAAACGATCCGCATAAGCAGTAATTTTAAGCATCCATTGTTTCATCGGACGACGTTCAACAGGGTGGCCGCCACGTTCACTCTTACCATCGATAACCTCTTCATTGGCAAGAACTGTCCCAAGAGCTGGACACCAGTTAACAGGAACTTCATCGACATAAGCAAGTCCTTTTTCGTATAGCTTTAGAAAAATCCATTGCGTCCATTTATAGTAATTAGGGTCAGTTGTATTTACCTCACGCTCCCAATCATATGAGAACCCTAGCTCTTTTATTTGACGAGTAAACGTATTAATATTATGCTTTGTGAATTCCACTACATCGTTACCTGTATCAATTGCATATTGTTCGGCAGGTAATCCGAATGCGTCCCATCCCATTGGATGAAGTACATTATATCCTTGCATTCGTTTCATTCTTGATACAATATCTGTTGCAGTATATCCTTCTGGATGACCAACATGAAGACCCACACCAGATGGATAAGGAAACATATCTAATGCATAAAAATTAGGCTTATTCTCGTCTTCAGTTGTTTTAAATGTTTTATTCTCTTCCCAAAACTTTTGCCATTTTTCTTCAATTTCATGATGATTAAAACTCATGTAAAATCCTCCTTCTTTATCAATGACCCTTTTCTCAGTTAAATAAAGAGTTGCCTTTTACTTAACTTAAATAGTTAAACTTACCTAACTAGCAACAATGTTTAAGAATAGAGCCTTAAAAAACAATATAAAAAGCCTCTCATCCCTATTAAAGGGACGAGAGGCTGTATATTCTCCCGCGGTACCACCCAAATTAGTGTAAACCACTCACTTCATTCATCCTTAACGCGGAAAACGGCAAATATTACTTAATTGATGTTCACATTTGCAACTCCAAGGTGAGTTCATGATGTTCCTGATTGGCTTGCACCGACCGCCAACTCTCTTATCAAGGAGATCATCACTACTATTCCTTCTCAACGTTTAGCTATCTGATAATTGTATTCACCATTGTAACCAATATTATACTTATTATCAAGTACATTTTACTATTTTAATTATAAATAGTCTTCCTTACATAGGTATGGATTGTTTTTCTACTTTTGATTTTGATTTAAGTGGGCGATCATATATTAATGATAAGATAATGGAAACGATTAGTAATACAATAAGAGCTTTAAATAATAATGACATACTATATACATCCACTAAAATTCCGCCCAATAATGGACCAATCATTCTCCCACCCGTTGCTGTACTATTAACAATTCCTTGGAAAAATCCTTCTTTTCCTTTAGGTGCTAACTTATCGGCTATGGTTGGTACAGTTGGCCATACAAACATTTCTCCAATGGTAAGTATAATCATCGCAGTTAAAAATCCTTTAAAATCAGAAGCAAAACTGGCAATTCCAAATGAACACATAAAAATAACAATACCTGTAATAATTGGACCTTTTAAATTTGTACCGAACAGTTTCATTATAGGATTTAACAATGGTTGACCAAGGACAATTAATGCACCATTTATTGTCCACAACATACTATATTGACTTAAGGAAATGTTAATTTCTTGTGTATAAGTAGCAATCGTTGACTGCCATTGAACATAACCAACCCAACACAATAAATAGCCTGCACATAAGATCATTAAAGAAATAAACTTTGTTTTGTTCTTAATTGGTTTTTTCTCATGAATAACAGAGGTATGATTCCCTTGTTCGGATTTTATATTGCGATATCCAAAAAATGAAATGAAGAAAAAAACAATAAACATAAGTAAATTAGCAATAAAAATATAATCAAAGGAAAAGGAAGCTACAAAACCTCCTAATGCTGAACCGACTGCAACTCCAAAATTCTGTGCAATGTAAATAGCATTGAATGCCTTTCTTCCTCCCTCTTTCCAAACGGAGCCCGCCATTGCAAAAATAGCTGGAGGAATAATCCCTGAGCCAAACCCGATAACAGTTAAAAAGATTGCATATGTTGGCCATTCATGCCAAAAAGTCATACCAATCAAAGAAAATATGGTGATAAATACACCAATTAATATCGTACGATAACCACCAAACTTATCATAAAAACTTCCACCTAATAAATTTCCTAGTACACTTGCAGCAGAATTTAACATTAATACGATACCTGCCACAGATAAAGATTTCCCTAGATGATCATGCATGTAGATAGCATTTAAAGGCCATAAAAAAGAAGAGCCCGTTACATTTACCATCATACCGATTACCAACATCCATAATGACTTTGGCATGAAACCGCCCCCTCCCCCATTATTTATATAAGTACTAAATAAATTCACTTAAATTATTTATTAGTACATGAGTTATTTAACTTAATCTCCTTAATCACCTTCCCAATTTTATTCCTTTTCGCTACACTCTACAAGTACCAATCAACCAAGAATGTAAACACATAATATTCAGTTAAATAAGGTTGATCTTTCCTATATTTTATTTATAGTAAATTCTACAAACAGAAAGGGTCGACTCAATGAAGATGCTTCAAACACCTTTTTGAGTCAACCCTATAATTTAATCTGGCTTTTCTATACGTTGTTTTGAGCGGATTGGTTGGCTTTTTTTTGCATTTTGTTTCTTCAGTTGTTTTACTGGATCATACTCCCTACCTAACTCCATATCTTGATTATTGATGCCATTTTTAGTTTTTTGTTCTGGATTATTTGCCTTCGATCTTTTTTTCATGATATCCTCCTATATTGGCCGATCATGATTTAACAAAATCATTTGATTTTGTATTTGTTGAAGTTGTAATCTCATCCGATGTAATTGTTCCCTTTGCTGTGAATTCGCACTGTTTGATAGTTGGGCTAACTCATTATAGGAATTCTCCAAACCTTGGAGAGCATCTTGATATTCATTATCATAATAATGTTCCTGACGACTTCCCTCAATAAACTGTTCTTTTGCATATTGAATAGCTTCTTCACATTTTTGGATATGTTCACCAACCGATTGTCTAGTGGCCAACTTCATCCCCACTTTCATATGCTTTTTGAAGCAATCGCTTCTTCTTTATTTTGTTCATTTATATACTTACTATGTTGGCAATCGAAGGAATCAAGATTAGACTGGTTTGATTGTACATGATAAAATTTGAATGATTTTTATATTAATTTTGAAATTGGAGATTTGCCATGAAACTTATGAAAGTAATTGATTTTGCTCATAGCTTACTAAAGAAAAGTGTAACGAAGAAGGAAATAGTTGTTGATGCCACTGTTGGAAATGGCTATGATACTGAATTTTTAGCAAATTTAGTTGGCCCTGAAGGTAGGGTATTTGGATTTGATATCCAGAAAATGGCTATCGAACAGGCAAAAAGGTATTTAGCTGAAAAAACATGTACTGAAAATATAGTACTGATAAATAAAGGTCATGAAACACTTAAAGATTCGATTCCAGAACAATATCATGGGCAAGTTGCAGGAGCAATCTTTAATCTAGGTTATTTACCTGGTGGGGATAAACAAATTATTACTCATGGGAATACAACCATAAATGCCCTCAAGCAATTATTAGAAATAATGAAGCCTGGAGCTCTTATTGTTCTTGTTATTTATCATGGTCATCCAGGTGGGGAGATTGAGCGTGATCAAGTTTTAAACTTTGTACAAACTATTGATCAAAAAAAGGCACATGTACTTCAATACCAATTTATTAACCAGATCAATCAACCGCCATTTGTCATTGCAATTGAAAAACGATAATCATTCAGTTGATTATCGTTTTTTAGGTATTTTCTCAAGCATTGTTTTTTTAGTATAGTCTTAACTAATGGCTCTTTTCTCAAACATTGTTCCTATTTAAGGAAAGTTTCAACTAACTACTATCAGTTGAAGACCGTTACATCTATCATTTCACTGAGAAAAGAGCTGGAAACTCCATAAGATCGCTGATCATTTATTATGTTTAAAAGCCGGGCAGTTGGTTTTTAAACATGCAAAAACTACATAAAAACTGTCGATCATTAACCAATTTCCGCACTTTTCTTTTTCGATTTTAAAATTATTTTTACTACGCCACTTGGTACCATACTTTGCACTTTACGATATGCACGCCCATTCCAATAAAAGAAACGACTAATCGATCCACCATGTTTAATCATTTTTCTCGAAATTCTTTGCACATCTTTTTGTTTATTTACCTTATTATCCGATAAATATACAGCTAATAACCCACGATTGATTAATTTATGGAAAGTCTGGTCTGGTAATTTATCGGTATGTTTATCTGCTTCAGTTAGAAAATGGGTCAATCTTTTCAATAAATGTTCATTGTTTTCATAATAGAAACAGAAATTTAAATCTCCCCCTTCGCGATCCTCCTCCTGATCAATAAAATAATCTAGAAGGATATGTAATCCTTGAATATATGGGAAATAACCATTACGTATACTTGTAGCATGTTCCTCTTTAAAATCCTCACGTAATGCATAAGAGACTAGACAAAAAATTCCAAGTGTTGAACCAGAACAAGCGGAAAATTCGTACCAGTCCATTTCTGGTAAGGAATCTTTATATTTTTCAAACCATTCTTGTAACCGTCCCTCTCTCTCATCAACCTTTACATGTTTATGTATTTGTAAATCACAATAGTAGGAACATAGTTCCAGTAATGGTTCCTTGATTAAATGATAATTCTTCAGTCTGGTTAAAACCTTTTGGCATGTGAGGACTAAATCATGTAAATATCCACCATCATTTTGATCAGATCTCAGTCGATAATAATTTTTCGGCTCTGCCCCAACTGTTAATGAATCTTTCATTGATTCGTGTAATGCAGCAAAATCATCCGGATCTAACGATGTACTTCGATCACATAAGTTATCGAGATAATCACTTATTGTTTGATATGCGACGATAAATTCAATCGCTTCATCTCGCCTCTCTAATGCAAGAAGACCAAGAATAGACCCACCTTCGCAATGGAATGTTTTATGATTAATACTTGCTAATGCTTGATTCTTTAGCTCTTTATTTGGGATAGATGCCGCCTTCTCTTTCCATTGCAGTAGCTCACGATGGACACTAGGAAAAACCCTTTTGTACACCTGAGTCATTAATGAAATAGGATGTGATGGAACTGACATATTTTTCGGATCACCTCATTTTATGATATAACCTAATGAACTCAGTCTTGTTTCCACAAAATTTTTCGCATATTGGAATACCTCTTCTCGTTCAGGTTCACTAAATATTTCGTGATAACTTTCTGGCCATATTTTGTACTGTTTCTCAGATAGTGAAACTTTATTAAACCAATCATTCACTGCTAACTTATTAACAATTTTATCATTTCCACCTTGTAACACGAGTAAAGGAATATCTGGTACATTTGATATTTTTGAAGTAGCTAATTTCATCGCCTTTAAAAGCTCCCGATACCATCTAACTGAAACTTTAGTAACATATAGTGTATCGTTTAATGCCAAATCCTTCGCCTCTTCATTTCTTGTCACTGACTCAATGGATAATCCACTTGAGAATTTTAATTGGGGAGCAGCACGATTTAAAAATATCGATAACACTCCTAAAAAACTCGATGGATATTTTACTAAATCTAAACATGGTGCAGAGAGGATAACACCTGCTAAATTTAACTTTTCCTCTTGGATTGTTCGAATAACCGCAAGTCCTCCCATACTATGTCCTAATAAAAATACCGGTACATTAAATTGATAAGAAGTTTGTACCCAATCTTTTATTTCAAAAATATATTCATCAAAGGATTCGATATGCCCTCGCTGCGATCTACTTGTCATTCCTTGTCCAGGTAGATCACCCATAATCACATGAAATCCTGAAGATCGCCACATCTCAATAAGCCAATTATATCTTCCATGATGTTCCATCGCACCATGAACGATAACAATGACAGCTTTTGGATCTTCATCGGCTTCCCATTTCCACATATCTGAAACCTCCTCTTCTTTGCATTGTAATACTTAACTATTTTAAATGAAACCGATTGATATGAAAAGGATTTGACTATTCCGTGGCAAAGCAAGAATAATTTATCATTTTTCTTATTGTACCCATTATAAAATAATGACAAAATAAAATAGAAAATAATACACAATTAATTTATGGAATAGAAGGGATTGGGTCAAATGATTTACCCATATAAGGGGAAACTGCCTAAAATTGCTGATTCGGCATATATTGCAGATTATGTCACGATTTCTGGAGATGTAGAAATCTGTGAAGAATCTAGTATTTGGTTTAATACGACCATTCGTGGGGATGTTGCACCAACTATTATTGGGAAAAAAGTAAATATACAAGATAATTCAGTCTTACATCAAAGCCCAAATAATCCATTAATTATTGAAGATGAAGTAACCATAGGACATCAAGTAATTTTACATAGCTGTAAAATTAGAAAGAAAGCACTTATTGGGATGGGGTCGATTATTTTAGATCGTGCAGAAATCGGTGAAGGAGCATTTATCGGAGCTGGTAGTCTCGTCCCCCAAGGGAAAGTCATTCCTCCAAATACACTAGCCTTTGGCAGACCGGCAAAAGTGATTAGAACATTAAACAATGAGGATATCCAAGATATGATTAGAATTTCAAAAGAATATGCTGAAAAAGGGAAATACTATAAATCAATACAAAAGTAAAACATACAATACTTCGTTATATTAATTGTATGCTCGAAATAAAAAGTTAGTAAACGATATAATATAAATTTGCTGCTTTCTAAATAATTTGTTGAATGGTGACATTCTTCACTAAAACATTGCAGATTATTGTCGATGTAAATAGTAAAGATGATGGAATAAGGTGATAATTAATGAAATCTATTCTCTCTATTTTTGCTATTTTTCTATTGGCATCTATTGTTTTTTTATTTGGTTATATAAATAAAGAAGATAACAGCTTTGCCTTTGAGGAAAATCAAAAATTGACAGAAACCTTGTCTGCTTCAGATCAATATAAAATTATTAAACTAAAAGATAAGGTCCTTCTTGATATACCTGTTATTTCTCAATTTCCTGAGTTGGCACGCGGCTGTGAAGTAACAAGCCTATCGATGCTCCTACTAGCAGCTGGAATTAATAAGGATAAGATGGCTTTAGCGAGTGAAATTGAAAAAGATCCGACTCCTCAATCTGTAGTCAATGAAAAAGTGTATTTTGGGAATCCACATAAGGGGTTTGTTGGCAATATTTATACATATGATCAACCAGGATTAGGAGTGTATGTTGAACCTATAGTTAAACTGGCTGAAAAATATTTACCTGGGAAAATTGTCAATTTAACGAATTCAACATTTGAAGACTTAAAAATATATTTATCAGATGAACGCCCAGTATGGGTTATTATTAATACAAAGTATCAACAACTTTCGGATTCTTACTTCAAAACATGGTACACCGAAGAGGGACCCATTCGAGTTACTAGTAAGGAACACTCTGTATTAGTTACTGGGTATGATAAGGAATATATTTATTTTAACGATCCACTAACAGGAACAAAAAATAAAAAAGCACCCATTGTCGACTTTAAAAAAGCCTGGGTGCAAATGGGCAGCCAAGCAATTACATTCCAAAATTAGGTCTGTAATCATTGGCTGTTTTTTTTATAATGTTGCAGCTGATAGCTTATATTGTTTCTGGAAATCGTATTTCTCTTCAACATACACTGCATGCCAGATCATAAATACAAGAACCGTCCAAATTTTACGGCTATGATCCATTTTTCCTTGACAGTGCTCCTCTAATAAATTCAAAACATAATGTTTATTAATAATATGATCAGTTGCACTTTCATGAATGATTTGTTTCGCCCAATCATTCATTTCATTTTTTAACCAGTGGCGAATTGGGACGGGAAATCCTAATTTCTTTCGATTAAGAACATGATCAGGTACAACCCCTTCAGCCGCTTTTCTTAAAATATATTTGGTTGTATTATTTGCTGTTTTTAAACTAGTTGGTATTTTCGATGCGATTTTAAATACTTCTTTATCTAAAAATGGAACGCGCAATTCCAAGGAATGTGCCATTGTCATTTTATCTGCCTTTAAAAGAATATCTCCACGCATCCATGTATGGATATCAATGTACTGCATACGATCAACCGGATCATATCCTTTTGTTTCTGCATAAAGTGGTTTAGTTATATCTGTATAATCTATACCTGTTCGATACTGAGCTAATAAATCCTTTTTCTCCTCTTCAGTATACATTTTGGCATTTCCAATATATCTTTGTTCCATTGGAGTCACACCGCGTTCAATAAAGCTTTTTCCTTTTACTCCCTCAGGTAAAATTTTTGCTAATGCTTTTAACAAAGATTTTCCAATCGCAGGAATTTTGTCAAACACTTCTAATGATTGCGGTTCACGATAAATATTATATCCACCAAATAGCTCGTCTGCACCTTCACCAGATAATACAACAGTTACATGTTTTCTCGCTTCACGTGCGACGAAATACAATGGAACACATGCAGGATCAGCAAGTGGATCATCTAAATGCCAGATGATTTTAGGAAGTTCTTTCATATATTCTTCAGGTGAGATGATATAACTAATATTCTCAACACCTAATTTTTCTGCTGTTTCCTTAGCCACATCAATTTCACTAAACCCATTATGTTCAAAACCAACTGAAAATGTTTTAATGTTCGGATGATATTGCTTGGCAATAGATGCGATAATTGAAGAATCAATACCTCCAGATAAGAAGGATCCTACCGGAACATCACTTCGCATATGGACGTTTACTGAATCAAATAATACATCCCTAATTTCTTTAACAAATTCATCCTCTGATTTTTGAACTGGTTGGAAAGAGGCTTTCCAATAACGTTCAATCTTCATCTTCTCTCCAGGCTTTTTCGTAAAATAATGTCCTGGTTCTAATTTTTTTATTCCTTTTGTCATTGTTTCTGGTTCAGGAACAAATTGATAGGTCATATAATGTTGTGCTGCATCATAATTAAGCTCTTCATGGTCCATTGCAAGTAGAATACTTTTCTTCTCTGATGCAAAGAATGTCCGTTTTTCTTCTTCACGATAGAAAAATGGTTTAATGCCGAATGGATCGCGAGCACCAATTAAAACTTGCTCTTGTTTATCCCAAATCGTAAAAGCAAACATTCCCCTAAGTTTCTCCACCGCTTTTTCTTTATAATGACTATAAAGAGCAATAATTACTTCTGTATCTGAAGAAGTTTCAAAAGTAAGTCCCATCTCAATTAGTTCATTTCTGAGCTCAACATAATTATATATTTCACCATTAAAAATAATCCAATAGCGCTCATTTTCATAGGTTAATGGCTGGTGTCCACTTTCTATATCAATAATACTTAATCTGCGGAAACCAAATTGGATATGCTCATCTTCAAAAAAACCTTCATCATCTGGTCCACGATGTGTAATAATATCATTCATATTCTTAAAAAGCTGTCTATCCGAATCTCTTAAACCAATCTCTCGGTCATGAATACAACCAACAAATCCACACATTTATGTATGTCACCTACTCCATTTCTAATTAACATACTTTATTAAAGGCCAACCGCCTTTTAAAAATACACTCCACTATACTATCATTATTTTACTTTTTTTGCAGTAGACATTATATATATTTTTATGGAAAGAACTACAAGTGAATAACAAACGTGCAAGCATCTTGCTCAGCCCCGCCAAGTTATGGTAACGCTTTTGATTTTCCTTTGGTGAGGTTGTTTGGAATCAGGCTCGACGTAAACAACAATCATGTGATTAATATCTACGGTGCATATTTTCCTTAAGAATAAAAAATGGGGCTACCCATGTAGCCCCATTTCATTCTTTAAAGTGAAAAGTCACGTAATGCTTCTGCTTTGTCTGTTCTCTCCCATGGAAGATCAAGATCATGACGACCGAAATGGCCATATGCAGCTGTTTGCTTGTAAATTGGACGGCGCAAATCAAGCATTTTAATAATCCCAGCTGGACGTAGGTCAAAATGCTTTCTAACTGCTTCGATTAAGATATCCTCTTCAACCTTCCCTGTTCCAAATGTATCAATTGAAATAGACACCGGTTGAGCTACCCCAATCGCGTAAGCAAGTTGAACTTCACACTTATCAGCAAGACCTGCAGCTACAATATTCTTAGCAACATATCTAGCCGCGTAAGCTGCTGAACGGTCAACTTTTGTAGGATCTTTACCAGAGAATGCTCCGCCACCATGACGTGCATAGCCACCATAAGTATCAACAATTATTTTACGACCTGTTAAACCAGCATCACCTTGTGGTCCACCAATTACGAAACGACCAGTCGGATTAATAAAATATTTGGTATTTTCATCGATTAACTCTTTTGGAACTACTGGATTAATCACATATTCTTTCACATTACGTTGAATTTGTTCTAAGCTTATTTCCGGATGATGCTGAGTAGATATGACAATTGTATCAATACGAACAGGTTTGTCATTTTCATCATATTCAACTGTTACCTGGGTTTTAGCATCAGGACGCAAATATGGAAGAATATCCTCTTTACGAACTTCAGAAATTCTTCGTGCTAGCTTATGAGCTAAGGAAATAGGTAATGGCATTAATTCTTTTGTTTCATTACATGCAAAACCAAACATTAACCCTTGGTCACCTGCACCAATAGCCTCAATTTCCTCTTCAGACATCTGACCTTCACGAGCTTCTAATGCTTTATCTACACCCATTGCAATATCTGCAGATTGTTCATCAATAGAAGTTAGCACTGCACATGTTTCTGCGTCAAAGCCATATTTTGCACGAGTATATCCAATTCCTTTAATTGTTTCACGAACAATTTTCGGAATATCCACATATGTACTTGTTGTAATTTCACCAGCAACAAGTACAAGCCCTGTAGTTACAGATGTTTCACATGCTACACGAGCATTTGGATCTTTAGCTAAAATTGCATCTAAAATCCCATCAGAAATTTGATCACAGATTTTATCTGGATGACCTTCTGTTACAGATTCAGATGTGAATAAACGACGCTTTTTTGTCATATTTATTCCTCCCAAAAATTACTTCTATCTATTTTTACGCTTCACGGTACTCATTCCCTAATAGTATGAAATAAACCATAGATTTTATCCTTTAATGTTAAGGAGCAAAATCCTTTTCATGGGTTTAGAAAGACGATATTGTATAAAAGATGGCTTTTCGTATTCTTGTTAAATTTATGCAGAAATTTACCTAATAGCTACAAAGATTAGAATAGAAAAAATAAAACCTTTCCCCGCATGTTTATGAGAGGAAAGGTTAAGATCCATTATCGCGCCTTTCACTCTTATCGTTCAAGGTATTCCCTTGCGTCAGGTTAGCACCATTGCTTTCTAGTTTAGAAAATCTTAAAATTAGATTACACAATCGATAAACATCGGTTATGATCTAACTAAAAAATTCTAACATAGAATGCCGGTTGCTGGGTTTCATCGGGCCTGTCCCTCCACCAGCTCGGGATAAGAGTATCCGTTCAAGGTAAAATATTACGCAATTTGCAAGTTCGTGTCAACATGTTCCTACAAAAATTTTTATTCATCTCTTATTTCCTATTAAATAGATCACGAAATGTATGAAGAAAATATGTCGAAATAATGTTGTTAAAAAAAATGTGCACAAATAGTATAGACTATTAATACAATTGTGTTATACTAATTAACGAATAAAAAACAATCTTTAAATTTTTGAATAAAGGAAGGTTAGTATAATGAAATCTGTCGCATTTTCAAATACATTAGCTGAAATTTTAACTGGAAAAAATGTGTTATCCCAACTATCTGTTCCTCAATTAGTGGAAAAAGTGTTACAACGTAAAGAGGGAAAATTAACATCAACTGGTGCTGTTTGTGCTGAAACTGGTAAATATACTGGCCGCTCCCCTAAAGATAAATATATTGTTGAAGAAGCTTCTACAAAAGATCTTATTGATTGGGGTTCTGTAAACCAACCAATTTCGGAGGAATCATTTGATAAGCTATATAAAAAAGTTAGTAATTATCTTAAGGAACAAAATGAAATATTTGTTTTTAAAGGTTTTGCAGGTGCAGATAATAAGAGTCGCTTACCGATTCAAGTAGTAAATGAATATGCATGGCATAATCTATTTGCACATCAATTATTTATCCGTCCAACTGAAGATGAATTACAAACACATCAAGCAGAGTTTACCATATTGTCAGCACCGAATGTGAAAGCGGATCCAACGACCGATGGAACTAACTCTGAAACATTTATCGCTGTTTCATTTGAACGTCGTATAATCTTAATTGGTGGAACTGAGTATGCTGGAGAAATGAAAAAAGGAATTTTCTCCATTATGAACTATCTACTACCTCAAAAAGACATCCTACCTATGCACTGTTCTGCCAATGTTGGAGCAGAGGGTGATGTTGCGTTATTTTTCGGATTATCAGGTACAGGAAAAACTACACTATCCGCTGATCCAAATCGCCGTCTAATCGGGGATGACGAACATGGATGGTCTTCAAATGGAGTTTTCAATATTGAAGGCGGCTGCTATGCAAAATGCATTGGATTAACAAGAGAAAAAGAACCACAAATTTTTGATGCCATTCGCTTTGGGTCTGTCTTAGAAAATGTCGTTATAGATCCAAAAACTAGACTTCCCCTTTATGAGGATGCTACATTAACTGAAAATACACGAGCTGCTTATCCAATTCAAGCGATTGATAATATTATCGAACCGAGTATTGCTGGCCATCCACAAACAATAGTATTTTTAACTGCTGATGCATTTGGAGTGTTACCTCCTATTAGCAAGCTTACGAAAGAACAAGCTATGTATCATTTCCTAAGTGGCTACACTTCAAAATTAGCAGGTACAGAGCGTGGAATTACTTCACCTGAAGCTACATTCTCAACTTGCTTTGGTTCACCATTCCTTCCATTACCTGCAACAGTGTATGCAGAAATGCTTGGTAAAAAGATTGATGAACATGGGGTTCAAGTCTTTCTTGTCAACACAGGTTGGACTGGCGGAGAATATGGTGTTGGTAGCCGAATGAAATTAAGCTATACTCGTGCAATGGTGCAAGCTGCACTTGAAGGTGAATTAACTCATGTTGAAACGTCACAAGATGAAATTTTTGGACTGCATATCCCATTACATGTTCCTGGTGTACCAGATGAAGTGTTAATCCCAAATAAAACATGGACGAATCAACAGGAATATACAGATAAAGCAAAAGAGCTTGCTGCAAAATTCAACGCTAATTTCAAAAAATTCCACAATGTACCACAAGAAATTGAGGTAAATGGCGGACCGATTTTTAAATAATTTACTATTAAAAGCCCTTTTTTCAAACATTGTTGCTATTTAAGTAAAGTTATAACTAATAAGTACCGACGGAGGATCACTACATGTTTCATTTCACTGAGAAAAGAACTACAATCTCCATAAGATCCGCTAGAATCCTTTATTGGGAGTAAGATCGGTAGTTAGGTTTTTACAAAAGCAACAAACGATGCAAAAACAGCTATATAAAAAGAGGTTGATACGACATGATCAACCTCTTTTTTATATTCTACATTCTACTTTTAAAAATTACTTAACTGCTAGTTCTTTTTTTAGTTTATCGAATTTAAAGAAACAAGTTGATAAATAATTCTCGTTTTTCCGTTTTCCCACTCCATCTTTTTAATCACTGCTGTCCCGCTTGTATCGCTTTCTTTTGATCGACGAATATCTAATGGGATTTCAATTGGATACAGACGATAATCATCTTTCTCTAAAATAAATAGATTCTCCTCTAATCTCTGTTCCTTACCTTTTGTTACAATCATTGTATTTAGTTCTAATGGCATACCCATAATCATATTCTCCTCTTTCGTACATGTTTTCTCTTATTTTATCATGCTTCATGCTTACTTTTCATCCATGAACATAAATCATTGACGATTTGCCGATTCATTGCTGGTGGAAAATAATGAGTATAATTAGCAAAATACCAAGTTTCCACTTTCCTTCCAAATGAGGTTAATCGTTCCTCCAATCTTTTTGCATGTTCAATAGATACATTTTCATCTTTTTCCCCATGTATGATCAAGATGGGTTGGGTTAGTTTTTCAATGAAAAATAGTGGCGTACGATCCTGATATCGTTCTGGGTATTTATTCGGCGTGCCACCTATAACCCTCTTGAGCATTTTTCGCAAATCTTTTCTTTCTTCATAAGTTAGAATCATGTCAGATACCCCTCCCCAAGTGACAACTGATAATGCTTCTTTGCGTGCTATCGCTGTATGTAATGCCATGATTCCCCCTCTAGAAAAACCAAAAATATGGATTCGTTTACTATTTACTCGATGATATTGTTTAAGTAGATCGAATGCAGCGTATGCATCTACTCGATCATTTCCTGCAAAATCTTCATTTCCTTCTCCCCCCCTATTACCACGGTAAAAGGGAGCAAAGACGATAAATCCCTCCGCAGCAAATTGTCCAATTCTAGCTGGACGAACCATCCCCACACTTTTTATCCCTCCCCTTAGATAGAGAAAACCATCATATATTTGTTCATCCTTCGGTTCTGCTAATAATCCCTTTACTCTTAATTCATCAGACCAATATGTAATCATATACATTCGTACCTTAGGATTTGGTGATGGAAAGGGCTGTTTCTCTATGATTAAACCATTACATTTCTGATTCGTATGCAATACGCTAACCTCCAACTACTAAAATCTTTCAAAAAAATAGGCATTCACACATTTATTAATTCCTCATACGATATTTTATCAGACAAAGGCGAAAGTACCATACCCCTTACGGAATATGGCATTGTACAATCGTTAAACAGCTAAAGGAGGATTATAGTATGAAAAAATGGGTTAAGCTTAGCTTCTCACTCTTGATCGTATCCATTCTGATTTTTTCTCTTGGAGCATGCTCAAAGAAGGAATCCTTAAAGAAAGTAAGAGTAGCGGAAGTAACACGTTCAGTGTTTTACACTCCTCAATATGTAGCACTTGAAAAAGGATTTTTCAAAGATGAAGGATTAGATGTTGAATTAAAGACAACTGCTGGCGGTGATAAGACCATGACTACTTTATTATCAAATGGTGCAGATGTAGCACTCGTTGGTTCAGAAACATCTATTTACGTTTATGCACAAGGTGCAGAAGATCCGGTTATAAATTTTGCACAGCTAACCAGAACCGACGGTACTTTTCTTGTATCTAGAGAAAAAATTGATAATTTTTCGTGGGATCAGTTAAAAGGCTCTACATTCCTTGGTCAAAGAAAAGGTGGAATGCCTCAAATGGTTGGGGAGTTCGTCATAAAGGAGAATGGAATTGATCCCCATAAGGATTTAAATTTAATACAAAATATTGATTTTGCCAATGTAGCGAATGCCTTTGCCTCAGGTACTGGAGATTATGTTCAATTATTCGAACCTACGGCCTCTGTCTTTGAGAAGGAAGGGAAAGGTCATATTATTGCCTCCTTTGGTGAAGAGTCTGGAAGTGTTCCATATACAGATTATATGGCAAAGGAAAGTTATATAAAGGACAATAGTGAAACCCTTGAAAAATTCGTTCGTGCCGTATATAAAGCGGCAAAGTGGATAGAGGAAAATGATTCAAAAGAAGTGGCGAAAGTGGTTCAACCATTTTTTGAGAATATAGACTTAGATATACTAGCTACTTCCATAGAAAGATATCAAAAACAAGGATCTTTCGGAACAGATCTTATTTTAAATGAAGAAGGATGGAATAGACTTCAAGATATTATGGAGGAAGCTGGTGAGCTTCCAAAAAGGGTAGATTATAAAACATTAGTTAATACATCTATTGCTGAAAAAGCATTAAATAACAAATAAAGGAGGTTTTTAGCCTTATGAGCTTCCTAACTGTAGAAAATATCCATCACAGTTATTTCACCCCCAAAACAGTAACAACTGCATTAAAGGACATAAACTTTAGCGTAGAGAAAGGAGAATTTATTTCGTTAGTTGGCCCAAGTGGTTGTGGTAAAACGACTATGTTATCAATTCTATCCGGTTTAATTCAACCGACACAAGGATCTGTCATCATTGACGGTCAGTCCCCGGATAATCAGGTTCGTTCGATCGGTTATATGCTTCAACAAGATTACTTATTCCCCTGGAAAACGATTGAAGAAAATATTTTATTAGGATTAAAACTTAAAAATAAATTATCAATAGAGTCAAAACAAAAATCATTAGAACTATTAAAGGAAATAGGTTTAGAAGGTGTGGAAAAACAATACCCTCGCCAACTTTCTGGAGGGATGAGACAACGTGCTGCTTTAGTTAGAACCCTTGCCATTAATCCTAAAATTTTGTTATTAGATGAACCGTTCTCTGCGCTTGATTACCAAACAAAGTTAAAACTTGAGGATTTAGTATTTGAAACACTGAAAGCCTACCAAAAAACAGCCGTCTTAGTTACACATGATATCGGAGAAGCTATTTCAATGAGTGATCGGATCTTGTTATTTGCTGCTAAACCAGGCAGACTCCATAAAATATTTACTGTACCTGAACAGCTAAGAGAGCTTCGCCCATTCGATGTTAGAAGTAAAGAAGAATATTCTACATTATTTCAAGAAATATGGAAGGAGCTGGAGTCACTTGAAAATAGTGAATAAAACTGATTCCTTTCATCAAAAGTACCTGCAAAATATAAAAAAAGAAAAAAGATGGGTGCGCATGTTTCAAGCAATTATTTTAATTGCCTTCTTCGCACTATGGGAAATGGCGAGCAGACTCCATTGGATTGACCCTCTTATTTTCAGCTCACCTTCTAAGATATGGAATTTATTTATTGATAAGTTAGCTGATGGATCCCTATATATTCATACTGGTGTAACAGTCTATGAAACAATACTAGGCTTTGTATTAGGAACATTATTAGGGGCGATTATTGCAGGAATTCTTTGGTGGTCCCCAATACTCTCAAAAATTTTTGATCCCTATCTAGTTATTTTTAATGCGATGCCTAAAGTTGCATTTGGTCCAATGCTAATAGTTATATTTGGAACTGGAGTATCATCAAGTATTGCTATGGGAATCATCATATCCGTTATTGTAACAACCATAGTCATTTATTCCGGTTTCCGTGATGTAGACCCAAACTATATAAAGGTACTAAAAACATTTGGTGCTACACGAACCCAAATATTCAAGGAAGCCATATTACCAGCCACTTTTCCTACTATTATTTCAACTTTAAAGGTCAATGTAGGATTATCATGGGTTGGAGTAATCGTTGGAGAATATTTAGTCGCTTCTAAAGGACTAGGATATTTAATTATCTATGGATTTCAAGTTTTCAACTTTACCCTTGTTATGCTTTCATTAATGGTAGTGGCCGTTATAGCAACCATTATGTATCAATTAGTAGATCTACTTGAAAAGAAATTGGTGAAAACTGGATCATAGAGACAAATACAGGGTGTCTATTAAATTGGCTTGTCTTTTAATAGATGCCCCTTTTTTCATACATAATTTCCATTTTATTCTAGTTATGTGTGTACATTTCATTATATATATCTTTTCTTTAAAATTTTGTACCATTTTTTGAAACCTTTACCAAATGAATGCGTATAGTTTATAGAATTAGAAAAAGGAGTGGTGTTTTTTTTATGAAAAAAATATTTATTAGTTTCTTATCATTGATGGTGATTTTTGTACTTGCAGCCTGCAGTGATAAGGCGGATCCAGTAAATTCAAATGTAAAATCAAAAAAAGAAGACAGTCTTACTTTACAGGAAGTCTTCGAAAAGACAACAGAAGCTTCAAAAAATCTGAAAAGTGTTCATTCAGATCTGGAACTAAAACAAACGATGAGTGTACCTGGACAATCTGATAATATGAATATTAATTCTACGGTTTCTGTAGATATGGTTTTAGATCCTATTGCGATGCATCAAAAAATGAAAATGAATATTGAAGGTGGAGATGAAAGCGTCCAAGGCCAAGCAATGGATACGGAAGCATACTTATCTAAAGAAGGATTTTTTATGTTTGAACCAACATCAGGAGTGTGGATGCAGTTACCTAAAGAATTATCAGATACTGTATTACAAATGCCTGAACAACAAATGAACCCTGCAGAACAATTAAACCAATTAAAAGAATTTGCAGATGACTTTTCTTTTAAACAAGATGATGCTCAATATATTTTATCTTTAAAGGCTTCAGGTGATAAATTTGATCAGTTCCTAAAAGATAATGCAAAACAATTAATGCCTGATCAATTAAAGGAAAATGAAGAATTGTTTAATAATCTTAAGTTCAAGAATGTAGAATATGAAATATTTATTGATAAAAAAACATTTGATATTACAAAGCTTAATATGACTCAAGAGTTAGAAATGGCTATTGAAGATCAAAAAATGACCATGAAACAAGAAATGAAGAGCACATATACTGAATACAATAAGATTAAAGAGATTAAGGTACCACAAGAAGTGTTAGATAATGCTCAAAAAATAGAGCAATAATTAAAATAACAATAGCTAGGGACTGTCTCAGACAGTCCCTAGTTTTCATTCTGAAGTAAAATCCTTTAGAATGCCAATTTGGTCTATATGCTGTCTAGCTGTTTCATCACCTAAATCATAAATCATTTGATATACCTCAATCATATTTTTATCATAATCATCATTTGATTTATCATGATGATATTCCAATGCAGGAACATGTGATCTGAAAAAATTTGCAATTTCTACATCATAATTCGCATCAAAAATTTGCCTTAGCTTTGTTATTTCATCATCTGTTGCCTCAATTTTAAAATTCCAAGGTGAGTCAGTAGAACTTCTTGAAATTTCTCCACTCCCAATATTTATATAATACGTGTTTTTTGGTTGATCCATTCCCAACACTCCTCGTAAAATTTCTAAAAATGATTCACTATGTATCGTTTCCCACAAACCAAGCCAAAATATTCTTACGAAGATAAAAAGGATGATGAAGATGAGACTTGTAGATGAACTATTTGAAATTTACCATAATCGGCTGACAGCAGATGATGAGGATATAGATATTATTACATTTGCCGTTCTTGAGGAATCTGATCGTGGGGATTTAATGAAAATAGTAGAAGAAATGAAGGATGATGAACTTCAATATTTTATTCGACTCTATTTAATTGAAAGCTTAAAAGGGAAATTTTCTAATCATCCACCGGAATCTGATCCATTCAAAAAAAAATACTTGCATTAAAAGGAAAAGGAAACTGCAATCAATTTACAGTTTCCTTTTCACTTTATTTATTTATTTATTTATTTATTTAGATAAATAAGCATTTAGCATCCATACATGCTTTTCAAGTTTTTCTTGGAAAGCAGTAAACATATCAGCAGTTACATCATCCCCTGCTTCATCCGCTATAGATATTCCCTCTTTAAGCTCCCCAATAATTTGTTTAAAATCACTAACGACCTCTTTTACCATCTCATCTGCAGGAGCTTTCGTTTCTGCTTCCTTTATACTAGCCAATTCTAAAGATCCTTTTAATGTTGATACAGGTTGTCCTTCTATTGCCAATAATCTCTCTGCTATTTCATCAAGGGCAGCGTCTGCTTCATTATATAGTTCCTCAAATTTCTCATGTAAGGAGAAAAAATGATGTCCTTTAACATACCAATGAAAATGATGAAGTTTTGTATACATTACTGTCCAATTTGCTACTTGTTTATTTAATACATCCTGTAATTGTGATTGATTTGCCATATTTAATCATCCTCCTGTTATTTATATACCCTAAATGAAGATGTCAAAACATATACATATATCTTTCACATCTATAGTCCATTCCATGCTAAAATAATGAATAGGAATAAAGAGGTTGTAGGAGGTTTATTCATTGCTTACATTTATTATGATTGTATCCATTATAATCATTATCGTCATTATTGCAGCTGCTGCTATTACAACATCAAAGGCATATGCATTTAAACATACAATCGATCCAATTGAAAATAACCCGAATATTAGAACTGAAATGGATGAAAAAAATAATACTCATGAACGATCCGATACGTAATGGATCGTTTTTTGATTGTTTCTTCATCTTTGACACTTTGAGTATTTGACTGATATGCTAATTGAAACTCACTATAAGGAAGTTTTCCTAATGTTAAAATTTATTTTTATTAAAATCATACGGTTTTATCAAATCTGTATTTCACCATTAAAACCACCATCTTGCCGTTTCTATCCTACATGTTCGCACTATGGACTAGAGGCGATTAAACGCTTCGGAGCCCTACGTGGAGGCTGGTTAGCGGTTAAAAGGATACTAAAATGCCATCCTTTCCATCCTGGTGGATTTGATCCAGTTCCAGAGAAAAAACAGGAAAAAATATAATTAAAGGAACATAAAGCCCTAGACTTTCCAATCATAGTTACCACTCCAATACAAACACTATAGTTGTATCATAAAATCCATTAAGGAGTGAGGTACAATGGCAAAGGACGTCTTATGTGAAGTAAACAATTGTCACTATTGGGCAAAAGGAAACCGTTGTTCTGCAGATGAAATTTATGTTGTCAGCCATAAAGGGGACACCGCAAAGAAAACAGAAGAAACAGACTGTAAAACTTTTAAGCCTGAAGGAAATTGGTAAAGGTTTATTATATAGCTTTTTTGTTTAAAAAGTTAATAAGCGCAGGGTTGAGATCTGCGCTTATTTTTTATATTTTTCTATATATGTCGTTACCTCTTGTAAACGTTTAGTATTTATTTCAAATCCAATCCCCGGTTGAATAGGTGCCTTAACGAACCCATGCTTGACTTCAACTTCTGGAAGGATAATATCCTCATTCCAAAAACGACTGGACGCTGAAATATCTCCAGGGATCGTAAATCCTTCTTTTGTTGATAGCGCAATATTATGGGCTCGCGATATCCCAAATTCAATCATCCCACCACACCAAACTTGAATTTGATGTTTTTGGCATAAATCATGTATAGCTAAAGCATTGCTTAGTCCACCTACTCGGCCAATTTTTATATTAATTACCTTACAACTATTTAATAATATCGCGCTTTTCGCATCATGATAGGTAATGATGCTTTCATCTAAGCAAATAGGAGTTTGTATTTCTTTCTGTAAAAAAGAATGTTCTACAATATCATCGACAGCTAAGGGCTGCTCAATCATCAACAATTCAAATTCATCGAGTGATTTTAATAAATCAATGTCATCAAGTGAATAGGATGAGTTTGCATCTGCCATTAAAGGGATAGTTGGAAAATGGTTGCGAATTTCTTTTAGAAGTTTATAATCCATTCCAGGTTTAATTTTTACTTTTACTCTCTTATAACCTTCTTGCAAATACGAATCAATTTGTGACAGGGCATCCTTTATTTCATGGGTACCAACTACCACACCTGATGGAATTTCACTCTGAACTCCATCAATGAGCTTCCATAAAGGACGATCTACCTTTTTAGCATAAAGATCCCAAATAGCAGTTTCAATCCCTGCTTTAGCCATCTGATTACCTCTTATATGATCAAAATATTTTTTGATCTCATTTGGGTGCTTAATCGGATTGTTCAAGACAATAGGAATGAGGAAATCCTTTAGCATATGATAACTGGTTCTTACCGTTTCCTCTGTATACCACGGAGTAGAGAAAGCGACAACCTCGCCATAACCTGTTCTCCCCTCCTCATCCAATACTTTAATAATAATTCCTTCTCGATCATTCACCGACCCTAAAGCCGTTGAAAAAGGACTTTTTAGTGGCATTTTTATGATAGACAATTGCACTTCTTTTATCATCATCCTCATTCATCCTTTTGGCATTAATTCGTGTAGCTTACGACGAAGCAGTTTATTAGACGCATTTCTTGGCAGTTCATTGACAATATAAATATGATGTGGAATCTTAAATTTAGCTAATTTATCCTTACAATAATTAATTAAATTAGCTTCATCAACTAGCTCAGATACAACAACAAATGCGTAGGGAACCTGTCCCCATTGTGTATGTTCAATTCCCACAACACCCGCTTCTTTTACAGACGAATGAGATAATAAGACCTCCTCAATTTCAGCAGGGTAAATATTTTCTCCTCCAGAAATAATTAAATCAGAGCGACGATCCATTACAAATAGATAGCCATCTTCATCCACATAGCCGATATCACCTGTGTAGAACCAACCATCTTTAAAATTTTTCTTATTTGCTTCGTCTCGATTCAAATACCCTTTTGTCACATTGGGTCCCTTAACAACAATTTCTCCGGGTTGATTTGGTAATAGTTGCATTTGATTATTCATTATTTTTAATTGAGAAGGAAATAATGGCTTTCCAGCTGAACCAAGCTTTACTATACTATCTTCAGGTGCTAGTGTTACAATTTGGGAGGATGTTTCTGTCATCCCATAAGACTGAAATACTGGTATGTTTTTTTCTAGACAAGCATCTAGTAAAGGCTTTGGAGCAGGTCCCCCGCCTAATAGCATACAACGAAAATTTGAATGATATCGCTTATCTCCTAGATCATCAATCATACGAATTAGCATTGTACTTACGACCGACATAATCGTAACCTCACCTGCTTGCAGGACTTGATTGATGGTCTTTTCATTAAATTCCTCATATAAATAAACAGGCATTCCATATATGACACTTCGCATTAGAATGGATAAACCACTTATATGAAATAAAGGAACGGCGCAAAGCCAGCCATCCTTCTCGGTTAACCCAAGATTCAAAGCGGACCCAACAGCACTCCACCAATGGTTCCCATAGGATTGTAATACACCCTTCGGATTACCAGTTGTTCCAGAAGTATACATAATTGAACAAACTTCATCCAAAACAAACTCGTTTACTAAAGGAACCTTTTTAGTCTCGAGATGATCTATTTCTACGATTGTTGTCATTGGAAGCTCATGAAACAATCCTTTAATACCATTCATCTTTTCCTTAAAAGCATCTTCACTTATTAATAACCTTGTACCACTATCTTTTAACTGAAATACCATTTCCTTTGCAGTTAAACGATGATTTAAGAACACCGCTGATACACCTAGTTGTTGCAATGCATGGATAATAAAGACTGTATGGGGACGATTAGTTAGCAGAATAGCAACGGAGTCCTTTGCCTGTATACCTAGAGTTGCAATTTTTTGTGCTAATGTTTCAACCGTACGATACATTTCCATAAAACTCCATCTCTGATTATCAAAAACGAGTGCGAGGCGATTGGGAGTTAAAAAAGCTCTCTGATTTAAAAAATTAGGTAGTTGTTCCATAAAAAATCACCTTTTGTTAAAGAATTCTAAAGAAAAAGGGGCAGTTCCTTTATTGACACCCCCTGGATTGTTACATAATTTCCTTACATTAATACCAGTGGTCTAAATTCTTTTTTAAAACATCTCATATAATATAGCTTTTCAGGTGAAATTTTGAATAATAAAAAGATTGAATACCCTCAAGCATTCCTTCCACTGTGAAAAGAACCACAAACTATGAAAATCTCCTTTGAAAAAAGCTTGATGGATGAAACCACCAAGCCTTTAATTCCCGAGATTGTACGGGAAAACTCATTATATCCCTATTAAATCAAGGGAAGCGAGGGAATTGTCCAAAATCAGGCTTACGTTTTTCTTTGAATGCGTCACGGCCTTCCTTCGCTTCATCCGTTGTATAGTAAAGTAGAGTTGCATCTCCACCAAATTGTTGAAGACCTGCTAAACCATCAGTATCGGCATTAAATGATGCTTTCAAGAAACGAAGCGCAGTTGAACTCTTCTCTAAGATTTCTTCACACCATTTAACTGTTTCTTCTTCAAGTTTTTCTAAAGGAACCACAGTATTGACAAGTCCCATCTCTAATGCATCTTGTGCATTATATTGACGGCAAAGATACCAAATTTCTCTAGCCTTTTTGTGACCTATAATACGAGCTAAATAACCTGCACCATAACCGGCATCAAAGCTACCAACCTTTGGTCCTGTTTGTCCAAAAATAGCATTGTCTGCTGCAATTGTTAGATCACATACAATATGTAGAACATGACCGCCTCCAATAGCATAACCTGCTACCATTGCAATCACTGGTTTTGGTGTAAAGCGAATTAATCTTTGTAAGTCTAATACATTTAGTCTTGGGATATTGTCTTCACCTACATACCCACCATGTCCACGAACCTTTTGATCTCCTCCAGAACAGAATGCTTTCTCTCCAGCTCCAGTTAGGATGATGACACCAATTTTTGAATCATCACGTGCACGTGAGAATGCATCAATCATTTCATTTACTGTTTTAGGAGTAAATGCATTATGTACCTCAGGACGGTTAATTGTTATTTTTGCAATTCCATTATACGATTCATAAAGAATCTCATCATATTCTCTCTCAGTTATCCAATCAATTGCCATTTGAGAATCCTCCTTTTATTTTTATAATTGTAAATGTCGAATATTCTTCACTTATTCGACAAAAACTCCTCTATTATTGTACCAAACTTTCGAGAATCTTCCACATGAATTGCATGACCTGCATCAAGAATAGTTTCATGTCTAGCATTTGGTATCCATTTTTGCATTTCCTTAGCAATAAGACAAAACTTTTCATCTAAACTGCCAGTTATTAGATAAACAGGCATTTCAAGCGTAGAAAGTTTTCTCCATAAAGATGGCATGCTTCCTGTCCCCATACCTATTAGACTATTTGCTAAACCTAAAGGATTATTTTGTAAACGCTGCCATCTAATTTGTTCTATCCTGGCTTTATCTAATCTTTTCTGTGTCTTAAATAATGGAATATCAGTCCAATAATCTACGAAGGATTCAATTCCTTCTTCAATTATTCTCTTCGCTAATCTCTCATCTTGGTGACGTCTTTCAATTCTTGCTTCCTCCGTTTTTAATCCAGGAGAAGCACTTTCTAAAAGAAGCATACTCACCATATCTGGAAAACATGTAGCAAATGTTAGTGCCAATCTACCACCCATAGAATAGCCTAATACTTTTATTTTGTTTATTTTTAATTGAAAGAGAATGTCTTTAATATCATGTGCTACTAGTTCTATCTGATAACGCTCTGCAGCTTTAGGACACTCTGTTTTGCCATGACCGAGTATATCTATAAGGATACATTGATAACGTTTATTTAAAAATTGAACAACTGCGTTCCACGTTGTACAATCTCCAGTAAATCCATGTAAAAGTAATAAGGGCTCACCTGAGCCTATTACTTCTACATGATAGTTTACTCCATTTACATGAATGTTCATAATTGATCACCGCGTAAATAATGATCCACTTCCATTGAGACATGCTTCCACATTTTACGATGAACCTCAACATTCTTTTCACGGTTGGTAGGAACTTCAATTACATGTAAACCTTTAGTTTCAACCGAGGCTTCAATCGATTGTTGGAAGTCATCCCAATTTCTTACTTTAGAATAATTACCATTATACATTTGAACCACATGCTCAAAGGCTAAGTCAGTTGGAGTCCCAAAAAGGACTTCAAAATGCTTTTTTTCACTTGACTGCGGAAGGTAATGAAAAATTCCTCCACCATTATTATTTATAACAATAATGGTGATATTTAATTGATACATTTTAGCAGCAAGTAATCCATTTAAATCATGGAAAAATGATAAATCACCTATTAATAAGAATAGTGGTTCACCATATAGACTTGCGCCCAGTGCACTTGAAACAACCCCATCAATCCCATTTGCTCCTCGATTTGCCATAACACGTATCTTTTTACTGTTAAAATGGAAAAATGTATCAACATCACGAATAGGCATACTATTCCCTACAAATAAAGTACTATTCTCTGGCATACCTTTAATTAATTCTAAGACAACTTTCCCTTCGTCCAATTCATTGATATCTCCAATTTCTTGTATGACAGTACTTCTTGAAATATTATTTAAATGCTGCCACATATCGAGCCACTGAGCATTGTCTTTTTTATTTACTTTCTTACATAGCTCATTACAAAAAAGAGCCTCATCACAATAAATCATTTGCGTTGCTTTCTTGATTGGATCTCTCCAACCTCCATTTCCACTTTCAACAATGAAATGCTCCGTATCAGACAAGCTTTTCATGAATAGTGTAAGTGGCTTCGAAACTGGCATTCCACCGAATCGCAAGATGACATCCGGTTTTAATTTTTCTTTATATTGGGTGTCCTTTAAGATTGCATCATAATTATCAATAATATAGTCCCCGGAAAAATTACCACTTCGTAATTGTGACAATGGATCCGCTAAAATTGGATATCCTAATTTCTCAGCTAATTCTATAATTGAGTCCTGTAGATATGGATGATCAAGCACTCCACAAATAATGAGTCCTTTCTCGGTATTCTTAAGCTTTTCACTTAAATCCAGCATAACGTTCTCATTTGGCATAAGATGCCCGTGAGTCACAGTGACACTTGGCTGATCATCCAAGTCTGCATATGGCGATGGCTCAATAATCGGAATAAGTGGTTCCCTCAATGGAAAGTTCAAATGGACAGGTCCAGCAGGCTCTAATAACGCGATACTTACTGCTCTAGATGCTGTTGTGCGCACAAAGCTAAACATCTCTTCATTCGCTTCTGGAATGGCCATTTCCGTAAACCATTTAACATGTTCACCATATAAATGAATTTGGTTAATAGCTTGGGGCGCACCAATATCCCTCAGCTCATGAGGGCGATCAGCAGTTAATACAACAAGTGGTACTCTTGCTATTCTAGCCTCTACAATTGCTGGGTAATAATTGGCTGCAGCCGTTCCAGAAGTACATAGTAATGCCACAGGCTTTCTAGTTTGTTTTGCTATCCCCAATGCAAAAAAAGCAGCAGAGCGTTCATCAATATTAATGTAATAATTTAGTTTGGGATGCTCAGCAATGAGCATAGCTAACGGTGTTGATCTAGAACCAGGACTAATAACTACATTTTCAATTCCAGCATTCGATAGTTCCTGAATAAACATTGCTAAATATTTTGTTAAAGTTTCTTGATGTATCATAGTTGTTTTCCTCCTAATGCTCGAAGCATCGGACGAAATTTAATTCTTGTCTCAAAATATTCATCCTCCGGGATTGAATCAGCCACTACACCACACCCGGCATATAAAAATGCTTCTTTTCCCTTTATTAGACTTGATCTGATTCCTACTGCAAATTCACCATTTCCCTGATAGTCCAGCCAGCCGATTGGAGCAGCATAGAAGCCACGATCCATATTTTCCACTTCACGAATGATTTGCATCGCATCCGTTGTCGGAACTCCCCCCATAGCTGGTGTCGGATGTAAATCTTTAGCTATAGATAGAATCGATGTATTTTTATTTTTAACTGTCCCTTTCACTGGTGTGAAAAGATGTTGAATGTCGCGCATCTTCATTAACGTCGGTTCGATAGCGATTTCTAAATCCTGACAATATTTATTCATAATCTCTTGGATCATTGATACAACGAATTGGTGCTCTTGTCTATTCTTATCGTCATTTAATAGTGCTTGTCCTAAGGCAACATCTTTTTTCTCATCTTTATCTCTTTTTATTGATCCTGCAATACAGGCAGATAAAATGTTATCCCCTATTTTTTTCACAAGCCTTTCAGGTGAAGCACCTGTAAAACAACTATCTAACCATTCTAACGCAAAGATAAAACTTTCATGCTGTTCATTCCATAAATGATTCAATACATGGTCCGAAGAAATCTCTCCATTAAAGGTTACATTCATTTTTCTAGCCATAACAACTTTTCTTACTTCATTATCATCATTTAATAGACGAACTACATTAGCGACAGCCTTTTTCCACGCATCAGGATTTACTTCTTCTTCTTGATGTATGTCTACCTTTAATATATTTTCTGATGCACTTGATGATAGAATTTGTTCTTTAATTCTAAGTAATTGAGCCAATCTATCTTTATCTTTGATTGAAGAACATCGTATATTTATCGTTAAATACGAACCTTGTTTATCGATTACTAACATTAATTCAGGTAAATGGAATAATGCATTAGTGAATGAACTCCACTCTGGTTCTTCTACACTATCAGGATCAAAAGAAAAGCCTCCGAATATAAGAGGTCCTGTGCCTTGTACGTTATATGGATTAAAAATATGAGCATCTTTAATGAGATCATTCCATTCAGACTGAATCGTTTCAAATCGATGTTCCCCTAAAGATGTTTGTAATGTATAAGTACTTCCTAAACCTACGATGATGGTTTCATCATCAGGTACTTTCCAAAAAAACCTTTTCCCTTGAAATAACTGCTTAGCAGAAGAATAAAATGAAAGGGGGTTCATATTATTCAAAATTTCTGTATAGCTAAATAGAATGGGATACTCTTTATCCTTAGCTCTACCAACAGCAATTTCAAACTCAGTTTCAATTTTTGAATGTTGAATACTTGTCAACTTTATCTCCCCCAAAACTACCTTACGTTAATTACTATGATCATTGCATTCTTGTTCTATATTATGCCCAACTTTTAAGATACACTTCTAAATCGACGGAGTCAACGAACATATCTTATGAAACTTTTTCCCTACCTTATTATATGACAACTAGACAAAAAAGTTCAGTAATCTATGATTCAAATATTGAAATGGGAATTTTTCTTTCCATTACATATAAAAATTGATTGACACCTATCCTTCATTTACCTACACTTTAGAGTGTACTCCTATTGTCATTTCGATGGACAATAGGAGGACTAAATCTGCATTAACAATAGATTTGCACGCCTTATGGATAATGCTGGGGAACAAAACCAGATGAACTTTTTCAAGGTAAAGATATGTAAAGGGAGAGACATAACAATGAGTTCACATTCTTCACCATTGGTGAAACCAGACAAAGGATGGCGAATTTGGTGGCAATTAACGCGACCCCATACGCTTACTGCTTCTTTTGTTCCTGTATTATTAGGGACAGCCTTTGCCATGCAAAACTCAAAGATTGATATTCCAATATTCATTGCAATGCTAGTGGCTTGCCTACTAATACAGGCAGCGACAAATATGTTTAATGAGTATTACGATTATGCTAGAGGACTAGACCATGAAGAATCAGTTGGAATTGGCGGTGCCATTGTCCGAAATGGTGTAAAACCAAAAACTGTTCTAAATCTTGCTCTGATTTTCTATGGGATCTCAGCATTATTAGGACTGTATATTATCATCAGTAGTTCCTGGTGGATTGCAGTTATTGGAGCCATATGTATGGCTGTTGGTTATTTTTATACTGGAGGACCCTTACCAATTGCATATACCCCTTTTGGAGAAATTATTTCAGGGTTCTTTATGGGGATTGTTATTATACTAATTTCTTATTTTATTCAAACCGGTAATATTACGACAGATAGTATTCTTATCTCTATTCCTATATTCATTTTAGTAGGAGCAATTATGTTATCCAATAACATTCGTGATTTAGATGGAGATAAGGAAAATGGACGGAAAACAGTTGCTATTCTAATAGGAAGAAAAAATGCAATTACATTACTTGCTACCATGTTTATAGTCTCATATCTATGGTTAATTGTTTTAGTGCTAATGCAGATCGTCACACCTTGGACTCTCATTACACTTTTAAGCCTTCCAATGCCTATTAAAGCGGTAAGAGGCTTCATAGGAAAGACAGAACCTATTCAAATGGTTCCTGCGATGAAAGCAACAGCTCAAACAAATACTTTCTTTGGTTTACTAGTAACAATTGGGCTTTTCATTTCATTTCTTATCAAGTAGTGAAATTCCATTTTTCATTTTTTGCTATTCCTTATAGCAACATAACATTAAAATGAGATTCAATGCTAAATGTGGGAGAAGTTATTTTTACTTCTCCCCTTTTTCTTTTATTCTAAGAAGATAATAGTTTTTGCTCAAAGCTTTCGTTCAGTTGATTCAACAGTCTCTACCAATTGTTCAAATCATTTCACTTTTGTTAAGGCTATACGTATACCCATGGGCTTTTGACAGACAGGAAAAAGGATTTTTTATAAGCCTGTTGAGATGGGCTTTGATTATTCTCCTATACTTTTTTATAATCAAGTAATATCATGTTAAAATTTCTTATGTATAGTTGATACTGGTTTCTTGAAAACTCACATAATGATTACGAGCATTTTTTATGTCTTAAAATTGTGTAAATCCCTACATCATATAGTATAGAACCAATATTACCTCTAGACAAAAAAAGGTAGTTTAAAAGTTTCTATTTTAGAAATCTTTTAAACTACCTTTTTTCTTAATAATGAATGACCCGTACGGGATTCGAACCCGTGTTACCGCCGTGAAAGGGCGGTGTCTTAACCGCTTGACCAACGGGCCGACAATACGGAGAAGGAGGGATTTGAACCCTCGCGCCGGTTACCCGACCTACACCCTTAGCAGGGGCGCCTCTTCAGCCACTTGAGTACTTCTCCAATTATATGGCTCCGCAGGTAGGATTCGAACCTACGACCGATCGGTTAACAGCCGATAGCTCTACCACTGAGCTACTGCGGAACAAGTAAATTATCATTATGGTGGGCCTAAATGGACTCGAACCATCGACCTCACGCTTATCAGGCGTGCGCTCTAACCAGCTGAGCTATAGGCCCACAAAAATTATGGAGCGGGTGATGGGAATCGAACCCACGACAACAGCTTGGAAGGCTGTAGTTTTACCACTAAACTACACCCGCATGATGGAGCCACTAATCGGAATCGACCTCACAAATGTCTGAGCCACAATCCAATTTTTAACCACTTTGGAATAGCCGTCATGTTCAACTAAACATTGGATTACATGTAGTTATTAGCCACTTAAACACATAAAATGGTGGCTCGGGACGGAATCGAACCGCCGACACATGGATTTTCAGTCCATTGCTCTACCGACTGAGCTACCGAGCCATATTATAAAATGGCGGTCCGGACGGGACTCGAACCCGCGACCTCCTGCGTGACAGGCAGGCATTCTAACCAACTGAACTACCGGACCAAATTTCTTTCAAGTTTACTTGAAAATGATTGCGGAGGCAGGATTTGAACCTGCGACCTTCGGGTTATGAGCCCGACGAGCTACCAGACTGCTCCACCCCGCGATGATAGTATAATAAATTTTTTAATCCAATCTTATCATCAACTGTCCCGATTTCAATATGCTTACTCTAGTAGCAGCTCAATCGGTACAACTCGTAGTTGTTCGATGAAGTAACGCTCGTTGCTCCACCCCGCGACGATAGTATAAAAAATCTTTTAAAGAAATAGTTATGGCGGAGGAAGAGGGATTCGAACCCCCGCGCGGTGTAACCCGCCTGTCGGTTTTCAAGACCGATCCCTTCAGCCAGACTTGGGTATTCCTCCAATTATATATGGTGGACCTTGTAGGACTCGAACCTACGACCGGACGGTTATGAGCCGTCTGCTCTAACCAGCTGAGCTAAAGGTCCTCTATGGTAGCGGCGGAGGGGATCGAACCCACGACCTCACGGGTATGAACCGTACGCTCTAGCCAGCTGAGCTACGCCGCCATAGTATATTTTAATTTTAAATATTGGTGGAGCCTAGCGGGATCGAACCGCTGACCTCCTGCGTGCAAAGCAGGCGCTCTCCCAGCTGAGCTAAGGCCCCAATTATATAATGGTCGGGAAGACAGGATTCGAACCTGCGACCCCATGGTCCCAAACCATGTGCTCTACCAAGCTGAGCTACTTCCCGTTCATGGCGCGCCCGAGAGGAGTCGAACCCCTAACCTTTTGATCCGTAGTCAAACGCTCTATCCAATTGAGCTACGGGCGCATGATTTATATCGTAAGATATTTTATGGAAGAATCTTTTGCTGCGCAAAAATTCTAAATGCCGAGGACCGGAATCGAACCGGTACGGTAGTCACCTACCGCAGGATTTTAAGTCCTGTGCGTCTGCCAGTTCCGCCACCCCGGCAAGGGTTGTTTGGAGCGGAAGACGGGATTCGAACCCGCGACCCCCACCTTGGCAAGGTGGTGTTCTACCACTGAACTACTTCCGCGACTTTATTTTATAATGCGGGTGAAGGGAGTCGAACCCCCACGCCTTGCGGCGCCAGATCCTAAGTCTGGTGCGTCTGCCAATTCCGCCACACCCGCGTTATGAAAAAATGTTTTTCGTTTAACAAAAAGGTAAGTTATGTTTCCTTACAAAAAACAATGGTGAGCCATGAAGGACTCGAACCTTCGACCCTCTGATTAAAAGTCAGATGCTCTACCAACTGAGCTAATGGCTCTTTATGAATATAATTAATAGTATAAGCATGTACTTCGAATATAAATGCATCTACGACGTCCCAATCTCAGCAAGATTATTCAAGCTGTATCTCGATTGGTACGCTGATGTTACTCTTCGTAGCGTACTCGATCGTGCTCTACCAACTGAGCTAATGGCTCGTAATGACCTGAGTGGTGCCGGCCAGAGGACTTGAACCCCCAACCTACTGATTACAAGTCAGTTGCTCTACCAATTGAGCTAGGCCGGCATTAGTATATTATAATCCCCAAACAGAGATTAGTTATAATAGTCGTCCAGCTTTCAGTTTGCTTATTCAAGCAGCAGCTCAAGCTGTACGCTGATGTATTTCAAAGTAGTTTATTCGGTCGTGCTCTACCAATTGAGCTAGGCCGGCATTATATATGGTGGAGGATGACGGGATCGAACCGCCGACCCCCTGCTTGTAAGGCAGGTGCTCTCCCAGCTGAGCTAATCCTCCGTAAATGCCTGGCAACGTCCTACTCTTGCAGGGGGAGAGCCCCCAACTACCATCGGCGCTAAGAAGCTTAACTTCCGTGTTCGGGATGCGAACGGGTGTGACCTTCTTGCCATAGTTACCAGACTATATTTTGTTAAGGGTTTATTCCCTCAAAACTAGATATATAAAGAAGTAACGGTTCATAACCTCAAATCTATTTGGTTAAGTCTTCGATCTATTAGTATTCGTCAGCTCCATGTGTCGCCACACTTCCACCTCGAACCTATCAACCTGATCATCTTTCAGGGATCTTATTTAGATAAACTAAGGGAAATCTCATCTTGAGGGGGGCTTCATGCTTAGATGCTTTCAGCACTTATCCCTTCCGCACATAGCTACCCAGCGATGCCTTTGGCAAGACAACTGGTACACCAGCGGTGCGTCCATCCCGGTCCTCTCGTACTAAGGACAGCTCCTCTCAAATTTCCTACGCCCACGACGGATAGGGACCGAACTGTCTCACGACGTTCTGAACCCAGCTCGCGTACCGCTTTAATGGGCGAACAGCCCAACCCTTGGGACCGACTACAGCCCCAGGATGCGATGAGCCGACATCGAGGTGCCAAACCTCCCCGTCGATGTGGACTCTTGGGGGAGATAAGCCTGTTATCCCCGGGGTAGCTTTTATCCGTTGAGCGATGGCCCTTCCATGCGGAACCACCGGATCACTAAGCCCGACTTTCGTCCCTGCTCGACTTGTAGGTCTCGCAGTCAAGCTCCCTTGTGCCTTTACACTCTGCGAATGATTTCCAACCATTCTGAGGGAACCTTTGGGCGCCTCCGTTACCTTTTAGGAGGCGACCGCCCCAGTCAAACTGCCTGCCTGACACTGTCTCCCACCCCGATTCAGGGGTGCGGGTTAGAATTTCAATACAGCCAGGGTAGTATCCCACCGATGCCTCCACCGAAGCTGGCGCTCCGGCTTCAAAGGCTCCTACCTATCCTGTACAAGCTGTACCAAAATTCAATATCAAGCTGCAGTAAAGCTCCACGGGGTCTTTCCGTCCTGTCGCGGGTAACCTGCATCTTCACAGGTACTATAATTTCACCGAGTCTCTCGTTGAGACAGTGCCCAGATCGTTGCGCCTTTCGTGCGGGTCAGAACTTACCTGACAAGGAATTTCGCTACCTTAGGACCGTTATAGTTACGGCCGCCGTTTACTGGGGCTTCAATTCAAAGCTTCGTCTTGCGACTAACCTCTCCTCTTAACCTTCCAGCACCGGGCAGGCGTCAGCCCCTATACTTCGCCTTACGGCTTCGCAGAGACCTGTGTTTTTGCTAAACAGTCGCCTGGGCCTATTCACTGCGGCTCTCTCGGGCTTGCACCCTAACAGAGCACCCCTTCTCCCGAAGTTACGGGGTCATTTTGCCGAGTTCCTTAACGAGAGTTCTCTCGCTCACCTTAGGATTCTCTCCTCGCCTACCTGTGTCGGTTTGCGGTACGGGCACCTTTCACCTCACTAGAGGATTTTCTAGGCAGTGTGGAATCAGGAACTTCGGTACTAAATTTCCCTCGCCATCACAGCTCAAGGTATCTGGTGACGGGATTTGCCTCGTCACCCCTCTAACTGCTTGGACGCACTATTCCAGCAGTGCGCTTACCCTATCCTCCTGCGTCCCCCCATCGTTCAAACGGTGAAGAGGTGGTACAGGAATATCAACCTGTTGTCCATCGCCTACGCCTTTCGGCCTCGGCTTAGGTCCCGACTAACCCTGAGCGGACGAGCCTTCCTCAGGAAACCTTAGGCATTCGGTGGAAGGGATTCTCACCCTTCTTTCGCTACTCATACCGGCATTCTCACTTCTAAGCGCTCCACCAGTCCTTACGGTCTAGCTTCGCAGCCCTTAGAACGCTCTCCTACCACGGACACCTGACGGTGTCCATCCACAGCTTCGGTGATACGTTTAGCCCCGGTACATTTTCGGCGCAGAGTCACTCGACCAGTGAGCTATTACGCACTCTTTAAATGGTGGCTGCTTCTAAGCCAACATCCTGGTTGTCTAAGCAACTCCACATCCTTTTCCACTTAACGTATACTTTGGGACCTTAGCTGGTGGTCTGGGCTGTTTCCCTCTTGACTACGGATCTTATCACTCGCAGTCTGACTCCTAAGGATAAGTCATTGGCATTCGGAGTTTGTCTGAATTCGGTAACCCGATGAGGGCCCCTAGTCCAAACAGTGCTCTACCTCCAAGACTCTTACCTTAAGGCTAGCCCTAAAGCTATTTCGGAGAGAACCAGCTATCTCCAAGTTCGATTGGAATTTCTCCGCTACCCACACCTCATCCCCGCACTTTTCAACGTGCGTGGGTTCGGGCCTCCAGTAAGTGTTACCTTACCTTCACCCTGGACATGGGTAGATCACCTGGTTTCGGGTCTACGACCTCATACTTAATCGCCCTATTCAGACTCGCTTTCGCTGCGGCTCCGCCTCTTCAGCTTAACCTTGCATGAAATCGTAACTCGCCGGTTCATTCTACAAAAGGCACGCTATCACCCGGCGTTTTTCCAAAGGAAAATACGCACAGGGCTCTAACTACTTGTAGGCACACGGTTTCAGGTTCTCTTTCACTCCCCTTCCGGGGTGCTTTTCACCTTTCCCTCACGGTACTGGTTCACTATCGGTCACTAGGGAGTATTTAGCCTTGGGAGATGGTCCTCCCTGCTTCCGACGGGATTTCACGTGTCCCGCCGTACTCAGGATCCACTCTGGAGGGAACGAAGTTTCAACTACAGGGTTGTTACCTTCTTTGACGGGCCTTTCCAGACCTCTTCATCTACTCCGTTCCTTTGTAACTCCGTATAGAGTGTCCTACAACCCCAAGAGGCAAGCCTCTTGGTTTGGGCTTCTTCCGTTTCGCTCGCCGCTACTCAGGAAATCGCAATTGCTTTCTCTTCCTCCGGGTACTTAGATGTTTCAGTTCCCCGGGTCTGCCTTCCTTACTCTATGTATTCAAGTAAGGATACTACCCCATTACGGGCAGTGGGTTCCCCCATTCGGAAATCTCCGGATCAAAGCTCGCTTACAGCTCCCCGAAGCATATCGGTGTTAGTCCCGTCCTTCATCGGCTCCTAGTGCCAAGGCATTCACCGTGCGCCCTTACTAACTTAACCTAAAAGGTTATTTAAAACTACTTAATGGATTCATCCATAAAGTGGCGATTCTCGGTTATTACTTGGTTACTTCTTATATTATCTAGTTTTCAAAGAACAAACATATCTATTGAAAGGATTAACCTTTCAAAACTGAACAAAACAGAAGACGTCTGAACCACGTAAGTGGTTTTCCATATTCCTTAGAAAGGAGGTGATCCAGCCGCACCTTCCGATACGGCTACCTTGTTACGACTTCACCCCAATCATCTGTCCCACCTTCGGCGGCTGGCTCCAAAAGGTTACCTCACCGACTTCGGGTGTTACAAACTCTCGTGGTGTGACGGGCGGTGTGTACAAGGCCCGGGAACGTATTCACCGCGGCATGCTGATCCGCGATTACTAGCGATTCCGGCTTCATGTAGGCGAGTTGCAGCCTACAATCCGAACTGAGAATGGTTTTATGGGATTGGCTAAACCTCGCGGTCTTGCAGCCCTTTGTACCATCCATTGTAGCACGTGTGTAGCCCAGGTCATAAGGGGCATGATGATTTGACGTCATCCCCACCTTCCTCCGGTTTGTCACCGGCAGTCACCTTAGAGTGCCCAACTAAATGCTGGCAACTAAGGTCAAGGGTTGCGCTCGTTGCGGGACTTAACCCAACATCTCACGACACGAGCTGACGACAACCATGCACCACCTGTCACTCCTGTCCCCGAAGGGAAATCCCTATCTCTAGGGAGGTCAAGAGGATGTCAAGACCTGGTAAGGTTCTTCGCGTTGCTTCGAATTAAACCACATGCTCCACCGCTTGTGCGGGCCCCCGTCAATTCCTTTGAGTTTCAGCCTTGCGGCCGTACTCCCCAGGCGGAGTGCTTAATGCGTTAGCTGCAGCACTAAAGGGCGGAAACCCTCTAACACTTAGCACTCATCGTTTACGGCGTGGACTACCAGGGTATCTAATCCTGTTCGCTCCCCACGCTTTCGCGCCTCAGCGTCAGTTACAGACCAGAGAGTCGCCTTCGCCACTGGTGTTCCTCCACATCTCTACGCATTTCACCGCTACACGTGGAATTCCACTCTCCTCTTCTGCACTCAAGTCTCCCAGTTTCCAATGGCCGCTTGCGGTTGAGCCGCAAGATTTCACATCAGACTTAAGAAACCGCCTGCGCGCGCTTTACGCCCAATAATTCCGGACAACGCTTGCCACCTACGTATTACCGCGGCTGCTGGCACGTAGTTAGCCGTGGCTTTCTGGTTAGGTACCGTCAAGGTACCGCCCTATTCGAACGATACTTGTTCTTCCCTAACAACAGAGTTTTACGATCCGAAAACCTTCATCACTCACGCGGCGTTGCTCCGTCAGACTTTCGTCCATTGCGGAAGATTCCCTACTGCTGCCTCCCGTAGGAGTCTGGGCCGTGTCTCAGTCCCAGTGTGGCCGATCACCCTCTCAAGTCGGCTACGCATCGTCGCCTTGGTGAGCCGTTACCTCACCAACTAGCTAATGCGCCGCGGGTCCATCTGTAAGTGATAGCCGGAGCCATCTTTCAATTCTCCTTCATGCGAAGGAAAAAGTTATCCGGTATTAGCCCCGGTTTCCCGGAGTTATCCCAGTCTTACAGGCAGGTTACCCACGTGTTACTCACCCGTCCGCCGCTAATCATCAGGGAGCAAGCTCCCATCAGATTCGCTCGACTTGCATGTATTAGGCACGCCGCCAGCGTTCGTCCTGAGCCAGGATCAAACTCTCCAAAAAGATGTTTGATATAGCTCTTTATAAATAAAAGTAATTCATTGACGTTTCGTTTTGTTCAGTTTTCAAAGATCAATCATCAGTCTTTTTTCCAAAAAGACGACTTTTATATTCTATCATCCATCCGATTCACTGTCAACATCTTTTTTTACGTATTAAATGAGATTTTTTATTCTTCTGTATCGGACGAATAATAATATAACATGGATAGAATATCATTGCAATACATTTTTATAAATTTAAATTTATAAAAACATAAACATACTTTGTACAATTAATAAATATATTTTATCAAAATCATAAAAATTAAGGAAGGTGTAAATGTGTGAATATTTTAGGATTATTGCTTTCTTTTTCAATGGCTATCTATTTATTCATTTACTCTTTCATTAGTGAATTAAAACGAACTAATCATCATGCTCCACGAGGAACTACATTTCTACTTTCAATGATCATGGCATTTATTTTTTCCGGTTTAACCTATCTTTTTATTCGATAAAATTTATTTCAAAGCTTTATAAAAAAAGGGATTATAATAGTAATTTCATAATCCCTTTTAACAAATCTATTGTGCATGAAGTGCATGTTTATCTAAAGCTTTTGCTTTACTTTTTTTCTCATCGATAATAAATAAAGAAATACTTATTATAATGACTGCACCACCCATTATCTGAGTCCACAAAATTTTCTCTTGTAAAATAAAGTACGCTAGAATAGAAGCACCGATAGGTTCAAATAAAATAGCCATCGAAATAATAGATGTACTCAACCATTTAACAACCCAATTAAAAAGACTATGACCTAATAGCGTTGGTAAAATCGCTAATAGTATAAAATAAATCCAATCAGTTTGTTTAGTAGGTAGTAATGATTCTCCTGCAAACAAAACATAAATAATTAGGACGATTGAACTGATTGCATAAACAATAAATGTATAGGTCATTAGCGACAGCCTCTGACGTACATTTTGGCCAAACAGTAAATATGCTGTTACAAGTATACATGCCAAGAATGCCAAGAGGTCACCAAACAAAGCCATTCCACTAACAGTGAAATCTCCCCAGCTAATTATTACGCTCCCTACGACAGCACAAATACCACACAAAATTGCTTTTAAAGAAAATGATTCTTTGAAGAAGAAGAAGGTTCCTATAAATGCAAATAATGGCTGTAATGTAACTAATACAGTCGAACTAGCAACTGAAGTGTAGTTTAATGATTCAAACCATAGAATAAAATGGAATGCTAAACATACTCCTGAAATTATTGAAAAGATCCAATCCCGCTTAGTTATCCCTTTCAATTCCTTTATATTTTTCATTAGGAATATCGGTAACATGATGATAACCGAAAAGAATAGACGATAAAATGCTATTACTCCTGAATCAGAAGTACATAGTTTTACTAGTATAGCTGATGCGGAGACGGTGATCACCCCTACAACTAAAATAAAATAAGGGTTTATTTTTGGACTGTTCATACAATTCTCCTTCAATATGATAAAATATACTCACTATTTTATATTGTCTTATTAATATTTTCTAGCATTGATTTTTTTATAGGGGAAAAGGGGGATTTAATGGAAGTTATAAATATAGATGTATTCATTAAGCTAGGTATCTCAGCAATACTTGGATTAATAATTGGTTTAGAGAGAGAATTAAAAAGGAAACCGTTAGGATTAAAAACTAGTCTTGTAATCTCAATTATTAGTTGCCTTTTGACCATTGTTTCGATTCAGTCTGCTTATCAATTTCCTCACTCAAATGGAGTTCCTATCCAGATGGATCCATTACGACTTGCTGCACAAATTGTATCAGGAATCGGTTTTCTAGGTGCTGGAGTAATCTTAAAAAAAGGAAACGACAATATCACCGGCCTAACTACTGCGGCAATGATCTGGGGAGCTGGAGGGATTGGTATTGCAGTGGGAGCAGGCTTTTATTATGAAGCAGCTGCAGGAGTTATTTTACTAATGATCAGTGTAGAAATTATTCCATCTATTTTAACAAAATTTGGTCCAAAACAATTAAGGAAAAAGGATCTGCAGCTTAGACTGATTGTTATGGATAAAAGGAATATTGACAAAGTAATAGAAAAACTCGAAGCCAATAAGATAACGATTGAAGGTATAAGAATTAAAGATCTTCAAAATGAAGGTCATCTTATCATTTTAAGGGCTGTTGCAAGCTTCAGAAAGCCAACTACTGAAATCTACCATATTATTTCTAGTTTAAATGAGATTGAAAGTACAGAAATTGAATATTAAAAAATTGAAAGAAACGGCTCTCCAAAATTATGAGCCGCTTTTTTCTTTTGGCTCTTTTCTCAAGCATTGCTGTTATTTAAATAAAGTTTTAATGAATAACGATCGGCTAAAGACCTACACCTTCGTGTCTTCTGAAAAAAGTGCTCCAAACTCTCCATAAGAAAACTGGTCTTCCTTTTACATGATTTAACCTACATGTCTTTTTCCTAAATACGCTTCTTTTATCCGATCATCTTCTAGTAATTCTTTTGAAAAACCTTCAATTATTATCTCTCCCCTTTCCATTACACAGGCACGATCTGAATGTTTGAGCGCTGATTGAACATTTTGCTCAACTAGGATGATTGTCGTACCGAAATTATCTCTTAATTGTATTAATATATTCATAATATCTTTCACAATTAATGGAGCTAGACCAAGGGAGGGTTCATCAAGTAACATTAATTTAGGATTTGCCATTAATCCTCTAGCGATGGCAAGCATTTGTTGTTCCCCACCACTTAATAATCCCCCAAGCCGTTCCTCCATTGACTTTAATGGGGGAAATAGTTCAAAGCACTGGTCCATTTCCTTCATTACAGCTTTTTTCTCTTTTTTATATCGATGATAAGCACCTAATAGAATATTCTCCTTCACTGTTAAGGAATCAAAGATTTGTCTTCTTTCAGGAACAAGACAGACACCCTTTTTAATCATGCTTTCAACCTTTTGTGCTTCTACAGATTCATTTTCAAGAAGAATTTCTCCTTTTTTAGAACGGTACAATCCACAAATCGTACCTAATAATGTACTCTTTCCAGCGCCATTTGAACCAACAATCGCAAAGATTTCCCCTTTAGATAGTTCGAAGCTAACACCCTTTAGCACATGTAAATAACCGTGATACGTATGAATATTCCTTACTTTTAGCATAATGTTAACTCCCCACCTCTTCACCCAAATACGCAGATATAACCCTCTTATTCATATAGATTTCTTCAGGTGTTCCTTCAGCAATTTTCTCACCATAATCCAAGACAATGATTCGATCAGAATTATTCATGACCGTTTCCATATCATGTTCAATAAATAAAAATGTCATCCCATCAGACCTCATTCGGCGAATAACTTCTACTAATTGGCGTGATTCTTCCGGATTTAGTCCAGCCATCGGTTCATCTAATAAAATCATTTTAGGATTAGCTGCGGCAGCTCTAGCAATCTCAACTAATCTAAGATTTCCATATGGTAATGATTTCGTCTCCTCGTATGCTAAATGGCGAATACCAACCATATCTAAACATTCCATTGCAATTTCGATTGCTTGACTTTCTTCCTTTTTTACATGTGGTAACCTAAATCCAGCATGTAAAATCCCTGTTCTAAATCGTATATGCGTTCCCGTCATTACATTCTCAACTACATTCATGTTTTCAAAAATTTGCAGATTTTGAAAGGTCCTTGTAATACCTTCTGCAGCTATAAGAAATGGCTTCATACGTGTAATGTTTCTACGATAAAAAGTTACATAACCTGAACTGGGGGGGATCACACCTGTTATCATATTAAATAAAGTAGTTTTTCCCGCTCCATTTGGCCCGATAATCGCTACAATTTCCTTTTCACTAACGTGAAAATCTACATTATTAATCGCCAATACTCCCCCAAATGATTTGGTCAGCCCCTTAATTTCCAAAATTGGATCAGAAATCATCATTATTCACCTCCTGTTTGATTCTCGATCGCTTTATTTCTACCTTTAAATAAAAAGCTAATTTTATCCCCTAGCTTTTTTAATGGAGATATAAATCCTTTTGGCATAAAAATTAACATCACTACAATTAATAAACCAAAGAAAATGATTTGAAATTCCCCACCCACATTAGGAAAAATAGTTGGGGTAATTTCCTTTAACCATTCACTTAAAAATACATATAATGCTGCACCAATGACACCACCCCAAACACTAGCAGATCCACCTATAACGACAATAATTAAAAAATTGATTGATTCCATTGCTGTAAAAAGATTTGGATTAATAAATGTAATATAATGTGCATATAAGCTACCTGCAATCGAGGCATAGATTGCACTTAACACAAATACTTGAAGCTTATATTTTTGTATATTTATCCCAATAGAACTAGCTGCCACTTCACTTCCATGAATCGAACGTAGCGCTCTACCAACTCTTGATTGAATCATATTATTTGCAAATATAATTCCAAGCAGTACAAGAATCCAGGTTAATAGGTAAAACTTTATGTCCGTATCAAAGAGAAATCCAAATACGTTGAACACGGGGATACCAAAAAAACCGTTAAGTCCCCCTGTCAATCCTTTAAACTCTTTAAAAAAAGTGAAAATAATAATCCCAAACCCTAATGTAGCAAGGGCTAAATAATTTTCCTTCAATTTTAATGTCGGGTGACCGATGATATAAGCAATAATCCCTGCAATGATCAAACCAACAATAATTCCAATTACACTTGGCAAGCCATATGTTCCAGTTATAATTGCGGTTGAATAAGCACCAATTCCATAAAAAGCAGCATGCCCCAAAGAGATTTGACCTGCATATCCCATTAACATTGTCAATCCTGTTCCTACCAATGCATATAAGCCAATAAGTATCATCATACCTAGGAAAAATGAATTCGAGATGAAGGGTAAAATAATAATGACGGCAACTAAAATAATCCATTTAATATAATGTAAAAGATTGCCCATGCGTAACACCCTCCCTAGACTCTTTTTCCTGATCTTTTTGAAAATAGCCCATTAGGCATGAGAAATAAAACAAGCAATAATAAAGCAAAACTAATTGCATCCTTATATCCACTTGACCATAAACCCTCTGTAAATGCTTCTAATAACCCGATTAAAAAGGCACCAATGATTGCAGCTGGAGCATTAGTTAAGCCGCCTATTACTGCAGCAACAAAAGCTTTCATCCCCAATGTTAATCCCATATCATACGAAGCACCAGATATTGGTGCAATAATAATTCCTGCAATGGCACCTAGTCCTGCACTAATAATAATTGATATAAATGACATAAACTCCGGTTTAATCCCCATTAAACGCGCAGCAAACCGATTGACAACGCAAGCTGTTACTGCTTTTCCAATAAGGGTATAATTAAAAAAGTAAAACATTACAAGGAAACTTATTAAGGAAATTCCTATTGCCCATAAGCTTTGTGGTAAAATTACTGCATTTAACATAGTAATCGGATCATTTTTTGAAAAAGCCGGTAGCGCTCTTGATTGGGTTCCCCAAATAAGGATCCCTAGACCTCTAAATGCAATGGCTACACCAATGGTAATAATAATAAGAGTAGGTAAGGAAGCGTTTCTAGCTGGATAAATAGCAGCTCGCTCAAATATGCCACCGATACACGCAACGATCAAAATGCTTAAAATAATAGCTAAAAGCATTGGAACCTTCATTAAAAAAAATGAAATGGCAATCATAGCACCTAGCATCGCGAATTCACCTTGTGCAAAATTTAAAACTCCGGTCATGTTGTACGTTAAAACAAATCCAATGGCAATTAACGCATAGATACTCCCTATAGTTAAACCAGAAAAGATTAGTTGAATGATTTGGCTCGAGACATCCATCCTCAATTCCCCCGTTCGAAATACAGACAAGGATAAATTATCTCCTTGCCTGTCCTGACTTAGTACTTATTCACCGATGCTCCATTTCCCGTCATCATCAATTTTAACCATTATTAAACTATCTGGCCCTAAACCATTATGATCATCACTTGTCATATTAAATTCGCCGGATATTCCAATAAAACTCTGTGTTTTTTCTAATTCATCACGAATTTTTGCTTTATCACCTTTAGATTTTTCAAGAGCTATTTTTAAAATGTGAAAGGCATCCCATGTGTGCCCGCCAAATGTACTTGGTTCCTTATTATATGTCTTTTCAAACGCAGCTTTATATTTAAGTAGTGTCGATTTTTGTTTGTCACTCTCTGCAAGTTCATCGACTACTAATAATTTTCCTGCAGGAAAAATGACCCCATTTGCTGCATCACCAGCTAATTCAATAAAATCTTTTGAACCAATTCCATGACTTTCAATAATCGGCATCTCCATACCTAATTCTCGAATATTCTTCGTAATAACTGCTGATTCTTTTGCTGTTCCCCAAACAATTATTGCTTGAGGGTTCTCCTTCTTAACCTTGGTTAACATTGCTTTTGCATCATTGACCGTTGCTTCGAATTCTTCCTCTACAATGGCTTGAATCCCGTATTCAGGGGCCAATTTTTCAAACTCCTCATGTCCACTAGTACCATAGGAATTGGCTACACCTAACCATGCAACATTCGTTAAATCTTGGGATTTTAAATATTCCAGCAGTTTAGGGATAACAATATCGTCCCCTTGGGCCGTCTTAAAAGTCCACTTTCTTGAAGAACCATCATCAGGGTTATTGACTTGTTTACTTGCAGCTAAAGAGATATATGGAACTCCTGCTTTTTCAATTAGCGGAATCATTGCTAAACTATTGCCACTAATCGTTCCCCCAATAATTGCCTGAACTTTTTCCTGATCAATTAATTTTTTAGTTGCTAAAACAGCTTCATTTTGATCGGATTTGGAATCAATCGAGATTAATTTTATTTTCTTTCCTCCAATTCCTCCTTCCTCATTAACTTGTTCAACAAGCATTTTTAATGTTTCCTCTTCACCTTTTCCTAAAGGTGCCGAACCACCTGAAGAATCAATCACCGCTCCAATCTTAATCGTATCTTCACTGCTTGCTGATTTTTCACTACATGCACTCATCCCAAAAGCAACTAAAACAACCATCAATCCCATCAACCACTTTTTCATACTTTCGACCTCCTTTTTCCATAATCGTCTAAAGTTTTCTTTTATAAGTAATGAAGTTTAATAGCATGATTTGTCCAATCTACAACTAAATTTATTCATCGTTATAAGAAATTATGTTCACCCCAATATATATATAAAGGCTGTTTTCGTATAGTTTGTTGCTTTTGTAAAAGCCTAACTGCCGACTTTTACTCCCAATGAAAGATTCTAGCTGTTCTTATAAAGATTGCAGCTCTTTCTCAGTAAAATGATACGTGTAGCGATCCTCAGTCGATATTTAATAGTTATAACTTAACTTAAATAGCAACAATGTTTGAGAAAAAAAGCCAAAAAAAACGACTCTATCATAGAGTCGTGCTTATCATTTGGATGTAAAAGGAAAAAAGTCCAATTAAGATAGATTTTAATGATATAATTAAATTATACTTCTATTTAAGGAGGAATAACGATGGATATTGCAGCTATGTCAATTGGGATGCACCAAGCACAATTACAACAAAACATTAGCCTAGCGTTAACAAAGAAAGTCATGGATCAATCGGAAACGCAAATGGAGGGATTAGTGCAACTATTACAAACATCTGCACCTGCTCCACATCCGACAACTGGTAATACAATCGATATTAGTATTTAAGGCTGTTTTCGTATAAAGTATTGATCTAATTAAATTTTTTCATCAGTAAAAAAAAAGCAAAGAGGATAACCATATGATTATCCCCTTTGCATTTTTTTGTTATCTTTTTATTTAACCGAACCGACCTGCACATGTACTCTTTCTCTTCTCAGCATAATCATATATAAAATAATTGAAATAACTACTGAGATTGCTGCTGTTTTATATATACTGCCATATCCAAACATATGACCAATTTGTCCAAAAACCATGGCACCAATTCCGACACCTAAATCAAAAAATGAAAAGAAGGTAGCATTCGCCATTCCCTTACGATTCTTCGACGCTTTATCGATCGACCATGCTTGTAAAGCTGGTTGAACAGAGCCGAATCCAAAACCATAAAGAAAGGCAGCAATAAATAATACATACGTGTTTGGGAGCCAGGCTAATAGAATCATCGCAAATACAATCAGTATTGCTCCTGGAATAAAGATGGCACGATGGCCTCTTTTATCATATAATCTTCCAGCAAATGTTCTTGTTAACATTAATGCTAATGCGTAAATAAGGAAGTACCATTGAATACCAGAAATTCCTTTTTCAGCAGTATATAAAGGAAGAAATGATGCTATTCCGCCAAAAGTAACGGTAATAAAAAATAATAATAAAGACGGTGGTAATGCAGATTTTTCATAAAAGTCCCATTTAACCGTTTGTGTTTGAGCTACAGGTTTTTCCACTTTTTTATAACGAATTCTTGATGATAATAATAAAGCAGCTAATCCTAAAATAGCACAAATAAAAAATAACTGTTGAAAGGATAAAACCCCAGACAAAGCTAAACCGAGAGATGGTCCAAATGCCAAGGCTAAATTCCCGGAAAGACCATAGTAGCCCATTCCTTCTCCTCTTCTTTTTGGAGGAATTAAATCAGTGGCAATAGTTCCCGAAGCAGTTGTAGAAAATCCCCAGCCTACCCCTTGGATAACTCGTAATACAAATAAAAAAGCAATGCTAAATGCAAAGCCAAAAGAACCGACCGATAGTACGAAAATGGCAAGACCTATTAAATATACAAAACGTCTCCCCTTTGATTCTAATGCATGACCAGCTATAGGGCGTAAAAGTAATGCAGAGAATGTAAAAATACCAACAACAAATCCAATTAGTTGATCATTACCTCCTAAATGTTCGACAAACAAAGGAATTGTCGGTAATGTCATTTGAAAACCAAGGAAAATAAAAAAGTTAGCTAGACAAATTAATACAAAATCTTTCGTCCAAATCTTTTCCTTTCCTGATTTCATCTGAAGGTCTTCATTATTTAAACTCATGGATGTCCTCCTTCTTATTAAGTTGTCATTTTACATTTTACATAAAATTATTTCGATTGGCTAATTAAATGATTATTTTATTATTTCGGATTTATTACAAAGAACAATATGGTTAATTAAAACAACTTCATTCCTTATCAAAAATAGTTAGTTGTAGAGTAATTTATTTCTAGCCATTAAACAAATCAGACATATTATCTTAAAATTCATAGGATGACAGGTCACAGTTTGATTTACAAATGACATACGAATACCCTCTTGAGTTATCTAATACAAAGTGATTGTCATACAAGACATAACAGAACGAGTAACCGCCTAACTTGTAAATTTACTCAGATTATCACAGATAACAGATTCTTATCCAAGAAATACACAATAAAAAACGACATTGTCTCTCACAAACGAGAAACAATATCGTTAATAAAAAACTGGAGCATAGGGGGATCGAACCCCTGATCTCGACGCTGCCAGCGTAGCAACTCATTTTTGATGGTTTGAGATTATCTTTGAATAAGACTTGATTAAAATTGTTTTCGTAATCGTGTATAGGAGCAAAAGGAACGAAAATGAAGGTTGTTGACAAGTTTAGTCAACAATTCGTCAACAAACCCTTTTATCTCGTTTCTTCTATATTATTACCTGTATCAACGGTATAATGAGAACAGCTAAGATTAAATAATCTGGGGTGAATACTATGACCATAAACATAGATATATATTTAAAGTTAGAGGATAAATATTATCAAAAAGGTGGCAGTTTCTCCACTCTAACACCTTTCAATGGTGCTGTTGATGCTGCTAAATATGCTTATATTTACATTAAACAATTCAAAAAGGAACATGGTAATAAAGAGGTGCAAATTTATAAAGTTATTTATGAGGAAACAATTAATATTACTGAAGAAGTTCAGAAGTTATATAAGAATAGAAATTTATATCTTGTGAAATAAACAAAGACCTCTCTCCATATAGAAAAAATCTATAAATGAGTGGGAAGCAGTAGTGGAAATAGATAGACAACAAATTGACCATTTTACATTCGCGACTTATTATGGAAAATTTATTGATTAATTCAATTTATCTAATTTGTTTTTAATCTACTCACATGTTATACTTACTGTAATATTTTTTATTCACGATTCTTTTTTAAAGAACTCAACCACACTATAAAAGAATTAAATAGTACCATCTTTCTATTAAAAAAATCCATTCATTATTCCACATAACTCAATTAAGATTTATCCATTCAATTATCCACTACCACGAATAAATTTTAATTTTGACTTTTTAATAAGTTTAATTCACACTTCTACGCTCTGGGAATCATTAGGGCGAAAGGAAGATAAGGCATTTTTTTTATTTGATAGGTCAATATTAATTAGGAAGTTACAATTTTATGTGAATTTTAGTATTGAAAGGAAATGATAATTTGGCAGCTACTCATTCATTCTCTAAGGGAGAAGAATTGGCAAACTCAATTACACATGGTATAGGAGCAATATTAAGTATAGTAGCATTAGTTCTGTTAATCATATTTGGAAGTATTAAAGGGAGCGAATTGCATATTGTAAGTTTTGGCATTTTCGGCATTACAATGCTGTTTTTATATATTTCGTCCACACTTGTTCATTCGCTCAGACAAGGCAAGGCAAAAGATATATTTGAAATATTAGACCACTCTGCAATTTATTTTTTTATTGCGGGGACGTATACACCTTATTTATTTATCATTGTCCAAGGATGGCAAGGGTGGACGATATTTGGAATCGTATGGGGTTTAGCCATTTTGGGTACAGTATTTAAGTGTTTTTTTGTTAAGAAATATTTATATACTTCAACTATTTTGTATTTATTAATGGGCTGGTCCATTATAGTGATTTGGAAGCCGATTATACAAAATTTAAGTATAACAGGAATCGTACTTTTAGTTGCAGGTGGGTTAATTTATAGTATTGGTTCCATATTTTATATGTGGAGAGGATTTAAATATCATCATGCCATATGGCATGTCTTTGTAATTGCTGGTAGTGCATGTCACTTTTTCGGAGTATTATTATATTTATAGTTAATTAAATCTCTTTTAAAACAGTATAGTACGCTTAGTTGAATAAGTAATAGCCCCTCTCGATTTGGAGTGACCCCTGTCAAGTAGACAGTATTAAGTAAGCACCACTAAATAACCTGAGTTCTATATTCATAAGGACTCAGGTTATTTAATTTCTTTTGAAACCTCTGATGATTATAAAATCGTATGTATTTTTGTACGGCAAACTTAACGTCTGCAGCTGTTCGGAAAGAATAGAGATTAAAACATTCCGATTTAAAGTGACTAAAGAAGCTCTCCATACATGCATTATCCCAACAGTTCCCTTTCCGAGACATAGACTGTTTCATCTGATTCTTTTTAAGAAGTTGATGATATAAACGCGATGTATATTGAAATCCTTGATCACTATGAAGGAGGATTCCTGTTACATCATGTTTCATTATTGCTTTCTTAAGTGTATCTACTACTAATTTTAAATCATTTCTACTACTAATTTGGAAAGCGACTACCTCATTGTTATATAAATCTATAATGACGGAAAGATAGAGTTTTTGCCCATTAAAAATAAGATATGTAATGTCTGTAATCCATTTCTCATTAGGTTTTGAAGCTTGAAAAGCTCTATTTAAATGGTTGTTTGAAACAATATAAGCTTCCTTTTTTCCGTAGTATGGTCGTTTCTGTCTAATTCTTGCGCGAATGTCAAGTTCATTCATTAAACGTTTCACACGTTTATGATTGATGCACAGATTATAAGTTAAACGTAACCACACTAGTATTCTTCGATATCCGTAAATACCCTTTAATTTTCTATGACACTCTAAGATCTTTTCTTTGATCTCTTCATTTTCTAATTGTTTTGGAGAAAGGCATGACTGCCTTTTAACCCACTTATAATAGCCACTCCTTGAAACTCCGGCAATCTTACATAATAATTGGAGAGAGAAATCTCCTCCAGCCATATCTTGAATCACCTGATACTTCTTTTTCTTAGGTACTTCATCCATTCCTCCTTTCACATTTCTAAGAGCTTTTTTAGCATTTCGTTCTCTGCTTGAAGTAATTTTATTTTAGTTTCTGGATCTTCTGAAAGAGTTCTAGGTCTGCCCATACCGATTCCTTTAGACTTCCCCCGTTTCTCTTCAAGTCCCATCATTCCTTCATTATTAAAGTGGTTCACCCATCTTCTTACTTGATTTTTATCTATCCCTAACTCTTTAGCAATAAGGTTATAACCCATTCCTTCTTCTAGATGGAGGTCCACCACTTTTTTCTTGAAATCTATATCATAAGTTTTTCGCTTTTTCTCCATAAAAAAATCCCCTCCATAGTAGACATTAATGTGCTTTCTTTTTTCTGTCTACTATTAGGGCATCATATCAATTGAGAAGGGCTATTTATGTGGCATCGTGATGTTAATTTATTTTGTGAGACAATCAAACATTCCATATTCCTCCAGTTTTTATTCACTTTATAATCTATTCTAAATTATGTTTATGGATTGTGTAATTCACTTTCCTTTTCAATGTCCTTCAACTTTGCTTCCAATTTTTTAATAACTTCCATATTAGTCAATTAATTGTAAATGTTTTACATATTTGTTCCCAACCGAAGTTACCTTACTTCAATATCTCATTCTTATGATGAATTATTTTTAATATTAAAAGTCGAGACACCCTCGGGAGACATCTTTGTACCGGCTTCCTTGGCGCTCCGTACTGCTATCGTGTTCAAGAAATAGTAGCAGCGAAAAGCATCTTTTTTATCAAGTTCAATGGTAAGTGCTGACCGTATGAGGCAAATAATGCGATAGAATCAGTTGTAGATAGACGAAATCTAAATAGGATCACTTTATGTCTAAATAGTGTATTAAACGCATAAACATAAAGATCATTTTAAATTGAGAAAGGGCTGTAACTTCCCTTAAGTAATTACGTCTTATAGGAAAAGGAGCTGATGTTTTGACAAGATGCATTATCCTTTTATTCGCAATTGGACTTGTATTAGTTGGGTGTAGTTCAGATAAAACAAATGGTAATATCGAAAAAAATACTTCTGTAGTCTCGGGAGATAGCAGCACAGATAGTTCAATAAACACAGAAATTACTCCTAGCATGGGGCAGAATGTATTACAAGATTCACCTGTGTATGTAGCAAAGAGCGAAGGGAAAGTAATTGTTCAGGATTCTGAAGCCGCTTATGAGATGTGTGTTAAAGCGCTGATTGACTATTATAAAGCGGTCTGGAACGGTTCAGACATTAAATTGGATACATTTATCGATAACGATAACCTTAAACAGTATATGCAAATAAAAATTCAATCACAATATGATTTACATTCAGAATTTACTGATTCTAATGAGGTGCAAAATCTTAATATCGGCGCTTGGGAAGTGGAGTATACGGATGATGTGGATGGAGGTTTTCTCTATTTAAAATTACCTGTACAAATTAATAAGACTATAGGTAGTTATGGTGAAGTCACTGAATTTCTCGTACGTAATGTAAACGGGAAGTTAGTTATTGTCGATTGGTATACTGGTGCCAAAGATAGTTATGATTTCCTGGTGCGTGGAGAAAATCTAACGATTGACAACCCAAATATTTGGAATGAAAGTGAATGGGTAAAGAAGTCAGATAGAAAACAAATTGAATTTTCAGGCTCAACTCGATAGCAGTTATTTAATTTATTTAATTCATAATGGTTACAAGTTTTTTAGACTATCAAGCGCTTTATTTACGAATCATCTCTTTTCAAATTCAACTAAAGGGAAATAAAGATGAAAATACGTTTAGTGAAAGGGTCAAATTACTATGTAATATCCCCACTAATCAATAAGTGTTGAGGAAGGCAAATGTCTGATAAGTTACCGAAATTATTCTTTGACCATTTTACAAATACAAGTTTCGTTGTTGAAAAGGTTGGAGAAATTGTAGGTTTCCTAATAGGCTTCCTTTCTCAATCACATTCTAATGAGGCGTATATTCACTTTTTAGGAGTTCATCCTAATTATAGAAAATATAGCCTGGAAAAAATTATACAACGAATGTTCTAATAAAGTTTAACAAAGTGGTTGCAAAATTGTCCGTTGTGTAACGTCTCCTGTCAACAAAGTTTCAATTGCTTATCATACTAAGATGGGGTTTGTCATTGAAAAGGGAGATAAAACAATAAATGATGTTTCCCGTCAATATAGACTATGATGGACCAAATCAAGACAGATTATCATTTATGAAAGAGTTAATTTAATTAATAAGCTATTTATTCCATTTAAAGGGCGCGATTGTGGAATAAAACATAGATTTTTAAATGACCATAATTCAAAATGCAGGACTTGGTTATGTACTTATTCAGGTTCCTCCATTAATACTAAATGTTCTAAAACAAGTATGAAATACGTTTTAAAAATAACAAAAATTTCATTTCGGCGCCAATTCATCAATAAATACAAAATTTTTATGTTTAGAAAAAATAAAAAACCCTTAGAACCTATGTGGCTCTAAGGGTTTATTTATGGAGCATAGGGGGCTCGAACCCCTGACCTCGACGCTGCCAGCGTAGCGCTCTCCCAGCTGAGCTAATGCCCCTTAAGCTTACTCCTTAATTATATTTGATTCTATAAAGCAAGAGCAAGCAAAAATTTTAAAAATGTTATAGATTTGCCTCAAAACGGGGATAATGGTCTATGCAAAGGGTATGAAGGAGCGGGGTATATGTTTCAGCAAATCTATTATCGTTTTTTACGTTGGCCAGTCATTTTTAGAGTTTTCCTTTTAGCTTTATTGGTCATATTTATCTTTGGAGCTGCGATTCATTATATTGAACCTAAATCCTTTCCCTCGATATTCGTAGGAGTGTGGTGGGCTGTGATTACTACAGCCACGGTTGGCTACGGGGATGTCTATCCTGAGACGGTCAAAGGAAGAATTCTTGGAATGCTGCTTGTGTTTATTGGGGCTGGTGTTGTTTCCGCATACTTTGCATCACTTGCAGCAACTACAGTAAGATTACAAAATTCACAAGTAAAAGGAAAAAGCATGTTTAATGGAAAAAATCATATCATTATTATTGGTTGGAATGGCCGATCACAAAGTGTTATTGAGCAGTTATTACAAACTAAATTTCTTCATCCAATTGTTTTAATTGACGATACACTTGAAGAAAATCCTTATCCAAATCGACAAATACACTTCATTAAAGGAAAGCCCTATATAGATCAAACATTAAGAAAGGCAAATATTAGTGAGTCCGAATTTGTTTTAATTACATCAGATCAAAATAAAACTGAGACCCATGCAGATATGGGAACCATTCTTACTTTATTGGCGGTGAAAGGAATCCATCCCGCTGCTTACTGTGTTGTAGAGATTCTAACGAGTGAAAATTTTATGAATGCAAAACGCGGTGGTGCTGATGAAGTGATTCAAACAAATATGCAATCCTCCTATATAATGATGAACAGCATTCTTTCTCATGGTATGTCAGATACAATCATTACTATGCTTGATCATTTAAATGACAATCACTTAAAGTTAATTCCGGTATTACCCGAATGGGAGGGACTCTCTTTTCAAGCATTAAGCAAATTGATCCAAAAAGATGGAATGCTACTTATTGGATATAAACATGGGGAGAATACGAAAATTAATCCTCCCCTCTATTATAGAATTAAAAAATCAGATCAATTATTGGTTATTTCTAAATGATTCAAGATAAAATATGTTCTAATTCGCGAACAAGTTCCTTACCAAAATCAATATACTTTTTGGGAATATCTCCATCTCTATCTTTAGGTTCCGCGAATTGATCAAAGCCTGCAGCTGCCACCCCAACTCCTGCTTCATCATCTACTGCTTCTTGATAGACATGATTCAAGATAAAGGGTTTGCCAAGTTGAACAACGACACCTCTCGTATCCAGTTCTCCATCAACTGGTGTAAAGGGGACTCTTAAAAATTGATAGCCCTCATCATTTGCCATTTTAAAATCAAAATATCCTTGATCATAATCCCAGCCACCACCAATCGAATACCCAATTGGTTTTAATGCTTCTTCCAATTTATATAAAGAATATTGCTTACCTTCTATTTTTGTCGGGATCTCATACATACTCTGCTTACACTCCTTCTTGTTTTTCATAGTTTCCCTAAAGAACGCTTAGCATATTCTAAAAAAATAAAAACCTCCCTTAAGGAGGTTTTCTTTTACTTTAATCGATTTTCTAATTCTATTTTCTTCGCTTCATACCCTGGCTTGCCCAATAGCGCAAACATGTTTACCTTATAAGCTTCAACACCAGGTTGATCAAATGGGTTTACTCCTAATAAATATCCACTGATGGCACATGCTTTTTCAAAGAAATATACTAGATATCCAAATGTATAAGCATCCATTGCAGGAATTTCTACAATTAAATTAGGTACATTGCCATCAGTATGTGCTAACAATGTTCCTTCAAATGCTTTGTTGTTTACGAAATCAATCGTTTTTCCAGCAAGATAATTTAAACCATCCAAATCCTTATCTTCTTTTTCGATAACTATTTCATGTCTAGCTTTCTTTACCTTAATTACTGTTTCAAATAAGTCACGACGTCCTTCTTGAACATATTGACCTAATGAGTGTAAATCAGTAGAGAAATTCGCTGAAGCAGGGAAGATACCTTTTTGATCTTTACCTTCACTTTCTCCAAATAATTGCTTCCACCATTCGGAGAAATATTGCAAACCAGGCTCATAATTAATGAGCATTTCAATTGTTTTTCCTTTATTATAAAGAATATTTCGAACCGCAGCGTATTGATAAGCAGGATTCTCTTTCAATTCCTCTTGAGCAAAGTCACTGCTAGCTTTAGCTGCACCCTCCATCATTTCTTGAATATTTACTCCACTGACAGCTATCGGTAATAATCCTACTGCAGTTAGAACTGAATATCTTCCACCAACATCGTCAGGAATAACAAATGTTTCATATCCTTCTTCATTTGCTAATGTCTTTAAAGCACCCTTAGCTTTATCTGTCGTTGCATAAATACGTTTTTTAGCTTCTTCTTCCCCATATTTCTCCTTTAACAGCTTACTAAAAATACGGAAAGCAATAGCTGGTTCAGTAGTCGTACCGGATTTTGAGATGACATTAATTGAAAAATCCTTACCGTCTAATAATTCAATCACATCTGCCATATATGTTGAACTAATATTATTCCCAACAAATAAAATTTGCGGAGATTGACGTTTTTCTTTTGGTAAAAGATTATTAAAGCTATGATTTAACATTTCAATAGCTGCACGTGCACCTAAATAGGACCCTCCAATACCAATAACTAAAAGGATGTCTGAATCATTTTTTATTTTATTTGAGGCAGTTAAAATGCGGTTAAATTCCTCTTTATCATATTCAGTAGGTAGATTTATCCATCCTAAGAAATCATTACCTGCCCCAGATTTTTCATGTAAAGAACGATGGGCAGCCTTAACAGCTGAATCTAAATATGTAAGTTCATGCTCACCAAAAAAGCTTAATGCCTTTGAATAATCAAAACGAATGTGTGTCAAGGTTAATTCCTCCATTTCATGTTCTACTTTATCACTTTATCCAAAGAAATCATTTTTTTCAAGCATCCACACTTACAGATTGACCAGTTGCATAATATTTATGTATTTACATCATTCTATAAATGTACGAAATCTTTTCTCAGTGGCTTGTCAGATCCAAAGGCTATTTTCGTATAGTTTATTTTATAAAAGCACTTTTCGGCTTTTGTACTATAAGGGAAGTGATTTTTATGAAGTATTGCAACTCTTTTTCAGTGATAGAGGGAGTCAGCAATTTTTTAGCGGATATTTATTAGTTAAAAACTTTACCTAAATAGCAACAATGTTTGAGAAAAGACCCTATCCAAAAAGGAAAGGAGGGAGAAAAAAATGAGTACTACTCAACGTATTGCATTAATTTTCACTATTATTGGGGCTATTAACTGGGGGCTCATTGGCTTTTTCCAATTTAATTTAGTAGCTGCTATTTTTGGTGATAATACGATTTTGTCACGTATCATATATGGATTAGTTGGTATTGCTGGACTTATTAATTTAGGATTGCTATTTAAACCGAATGAGGAAGTAGAGCGTTCACCTGAGGCAAGAACAACAAAATAAGTAAATGAAGAAGTATGAAAGAGGTGGATCAAACAAAAAATGCACTTTGTTTAACCCACCTCTTTTTTTAGTATTATTTCTTTCAACGAAATGACGAAACTTTATTATGTCTTATGATAAATTAAACCCAGCCTCTAAATTTCGATGCCTCAGCAGCATAACGAAGTCCAACCATATATGCAGCTAATCGCATATCCACTTTCCGTGTTTCAGAAGTATGATAAACATTATTAAAAGCATCCACTAGTTTATCACGAAGCTTATCATTCACTTCATCTTCTGACCAATAATATCCTTGGTTATTTTGAACCCATTCGAAATAAGAAACCGTGACTCCTCCAGAGCTTGCAAGTACATCTGGTACAAGGAGAATGCCTCTTTCAGTTAAGATTTTCGTTGCTTCTGTTGTTGTTGGTCCATTAGCTGCTTCAACGACAATAGAAGCTTTGATATTTCCTGCATTCTCTGATGTAATTTGATTTGAAATGGCTGCAGGAACTAAAATATCACAATCCAATTCTAATAATTCCTTATTCGTTATTGTATTTTCAAATAATGTAGTAACTGTACCAAAGCTGTCACGACGATCAAGTAAATAATCGATATCTAAACCATCAGGATCATGAAGTGCACCATACGCATCAGAAATTCCAATTACTTTTGCACCTTCTTCATGCAAAAATTTTGCTAAGAAACTTCCTGCATTTCCGAAACCTTGGATGACGATACGAGCCCCTTTAAGGCTAAAGCCTTTCTTTTTCGCTGCCTCTTCAATACAAATAGTAACTCCCTGAGCAGTTGCCTTTTCACGACCTTCAGACCCTCCAAGAACAATTGGCTTTCCAGTTATAAACCCTGGGGAATCATTCTCACGTAAACGGCTGTATTCATCCATCATCCAAGCCATTATTTGTGAATTGGTATAAACATCAGGTGCAGGAATATCTTTAGTCGGGCCTACGATTTGACTAATCGCTCGAACATAACCGCGGCTTAACCGCTCAATTTCTCCCATTGACATTGTTCTAGGATCACAAATAATCCCACCTTTACCACCACCATATGGAAGACCCACGATTCCACATTTTATCGTCATCCACATTGATAAGGCTCTTACTTCATCTTCATCCACCTCTGGGTGAAAACGAACACCACCCTTTGTAGGGCCCACAGCATCATTATGCTGTGCACGATAGCCAGTAAATACCTTTACTGTTCCATCATCCATTCGAATTGGCATTCTAACCGTAAGCATGCGTAATGGTTCTTTTAATAGTTCATACATTTCTTCATTAAAACCCAACTTAGTTAGTGCTTCTTTTATGACATCCTGTGTCGATGTAAATAGATTTAGATTTTCCATCAATATTTCGCCTCTTTATTTAATAATCGTGTGACAGTACTAAGAAAAATACTCAAAATAAATTAAGAGAGAACTTTTTTAATCCGTTCAATAGCCCAATCTAATTCTTCTTGACTTATTACCAATGGTGGAGCAAAGCGTATTACGTTTTCGTGTGTTTCTTTACATAATAACCCTTCCGCTTTAAGGGCCTCACAATATTTTCTTGCTGGTTCAGTTAAAACAACTCCGATAAACAGTCCCTTACCACGAATTTCTTGAATAATCGGATTTTTAATCCCCCTTAATTGTTTCATAAAGTACTCTCCAAGTTCAAGAGATTTTTCACTTAATTGTTCTTCAATTAGTACATCAAGTGCCGCAATGGATACCGCACATGCCATTGGATTTCCACCAAAAGTAGAACCATGTGAACCCGGATTAAATACACCTAAAATATCTTTATTTGCTACAACACATGAAATAGGGAATACTCCTCCACCAAGTGCCTTTCCTAAAATATATACATCAGGTATGACGTCCTCCCAATCACATGCAAACATTTTACCAGAACGTGCTAATCCCGATTGAATTTCATCAGCAATAAATAAAACATTATTTTCTTTACAAAGCTCATAAGCTGCTTTTAGAAAACCTTCCGGTGGGATAACAATTCCCGCTTCCCCTTGTATCGGCTCAATAATAAACGCCGCTGTATTTGGTGTAATCATTGATTTAAGCGCATCAATATCACCATATGGAACAAGTTTAATTCCTGGCAGCATCGGGCCGAATCCTCTCTTATACTCTTCTTCAGAAGATAGCGATACAGCAGTCATTGTTCGTCCATGAAAGTTTCCTTCACAACCGATGATTTCTGCTTGGTTTTCAGCAACGCCTTTATGATCATATGCCCAACGTCTTGCAGCTTTGATAGCTGTCTCCACTGCTTCTGCACCCGTATTCATCGGAAGGGCCATATCTTTATTAGTTAATTGGCAAACTTTTTCAAACCAAGGCCCTAATTGATCATTATGGAAAGCGCGTGATGTTAATGTCACTCGATCTGCTTGTTGCTTTAATGCTTCAATAATTTTTGGATGTCGGTGCCCTTGATTAACAGCAGAATAAGCACTTAACATATCCATATATTTATTACCCTCAGGATCCTTCACCCAAACTCCTTCTGCTTCAGAAATTACAACTGGCAGTGGATGATAATTATGCGCTCCAAAACGATCCGTTTGTTCAATAATTTGTTCTGATTTTGTAACCATGAAAATTCCTCCATCCCTCTAAGAAAAATTAAGTTATCTAAAATGCAATGGGTTCACGCCGTTTAATAGCCGCCCCTAAAACAAGCTTATTTTTATTTATTAATCACAACATTACAGATGTCGTTTAGATAAGCCAGTTCCATCTATTTGTTTAAAACAAGTGCAAAAAAAATTTGCACTAAGAAAACCCTTACATATATAATAATGCAAAAATATATTGCATTTTTCAAGAGTTTTTTATATTTTCTTTATAGTTTTTAAGGAGGGGGACATGATGCAGATAAATATCGAGAACGACATGTATAAGAGAATTCTTGACTTATTAGATGTTGGTATCCATGTTATCAATGAAACAGGTAAAACGACTATATATAATAAAAAAATGATGGAAATTGAAGGAACTGAGATTGAAGATGTATTAGATAGAAATATTCTTGAAGTCTTTCAATTTTATCAAGGAGAAGCTAGTACTTTATTAAAGGTTTTACATACAGGAAGGTCAATTCTAAATACCCATCAAACCTATTTTAATCACAAAGGACATGAGATAAAAACAATAAACAATACTTATCCATTAATTGTTAATAATCAAATCGTTGGTGCTGTGGAAATTGTTCGTGATGTAACATACCTTGATCGAATGATGAAGAAAAGCATACAACGGAAACAAATAGGATCTACCACCTTTGAAAGCCTAGCCGATAAACAATTTTATCCACATAAAGTTCTTGAAACTGGACAAAAAGTTGCTACAACTTCGTCGTCAATTTTTATAATTGGTGAAGCAGGTACCGGAAAACGTACATTAACTGAATGCATTCATCATGAGGTAAATCAAGATTCAAAGCCTTATTTTATTCATAATTGCACAACTTTATTAGATAACTATGTTGAACAAGCAATTCTCGAATCCATTCATCAGTTGGAAAATGCAGATGGGGGAACATTAGTTATAGAGGACATTCAAAACTTATCTCCTACCAGTCAATTAAAACTGCTAAATTTTTTAAACAAGGCAAGAAACTATAAAATTATTTGCACGACTAATGAGGATCCTATAGATCTGATAGCAAAAGGTCAGTTAAATAAAAAGTTTTATTATCTTCTTAGTGAATTAACAATTTTTATCCCTCCAATACGTGAAAGAAAAAATTCTATTCAAGAACTAGCCTTGTTTTTCATAGAAAAATATAACAGGATCTATCAAGTCAATTTAAAGACAGTCTCAGAAGAAGTGTTTCAAGCATTTATTGATTACGATTGGCCAGGAAATTTGAGAGAGCTGGATCATATTATCGAACGTTCAATGAAAATTATTGATAGTGAAGATACACTCCTATTTCAGCACCTTCCTATGAAATTTAAAAATCGCATTTCACAGGATCATCAATTTCTTATTAACAAAAATCAAGAAATTAAGCCACTGGAAGAGTATATGCAAGAAGCGGAAAAATATTATATTCAAAAAGGATTACAGTACCATAAATTCAATATTACTAAAACTGCCCAAACACTTAAGATGAGTAGACAGAACCTACAATATCGGATGAGGAAATATGGAATAAAAAAACCTTAGCAAAAATAAAAAAACTCTAGCACCTTGATTCTACATGACAAGCAAGGCTGGAGTTCAAGCGTATCAAAAACGAAAAGACCAAATACTTTCTTTTAAATATAATTGGAGCACTCTAATATAAAAATATCTGAGTGCTCCACTATTTTTGTATATTATTTCTTAATTAAATCTGATTGATTAATCCACTCTTGAAGCTTATCTTTAAGAGTATTGAAGCCTTCAGTAGGTTCTTCACTAATAACATTAGCTTGGCGACGGCGAGCTGGTTTTTTCTCTTGCTTTGGAGCTTCCTCTGTCGCACGAATAGATAAACTGATTTTTCCGCTCTCTTCGTCAACAGTAAGAACTTTTACTTTCACTTCATCTCCAATTTTTAAATGTTCATTGATATCTTTTACATAACCATGCTTTATTTCAGAAATATGAACTAATCCTTGAGTTTCTTCATCAAGTGCGATGAATGCACCATAAGGCTGGATTCCAGCCACTTTTCCAGTTAATACGCTACCTACTTCATAATTTGTCGTCATAGAAACACTCCTATTTTTATATTTATTTTTCTCCTATATATACGCAATAAAAAATTATACCACAATTGAAAAGATGACGCAAAAATAACAAATTACCATTCAATCACAAAAGTTTCATAAATCGGAAATACCTGATTTTATTAATATTGTGATACAATATACTGAGAAATACTGAAGCAGATAAGTGATGAAGCTGGATAGAGAAGAACCAACTTAACATTAATGACTAAATGAAAGTTTCTATAAAATAAAGTGGATAATGGAGGGATTTTGATGGCTTCCTTTGCTCAAAATTTAAAATTTTACCGTGAACAAAAAAATTTATCACAGGAAGAACTAGCATTGAAAGCAAGATTAGGGGCGAAAATTATTGAAAAATATGAAAATGGGGAGCAAATTCCAACTACTCAAACCATTTTAAAATTATCTACTGTTCTAGACGTACCAGCATCAGTTTTGACAACTGATACAAAAGAATAATATTTTTAATTATTTATGTTTAAAAAGTTGGAAATCTGGAAATCCTTTATAACACAAGGCTTTCTGTGTAGCATTGATAGAAAGTTTTCATCAATGTTAGCACACTAGTATTCCCCCTTTTTATTTTTATTTTGACGAGAGTAAATGCTCGTCCTTTTTTTTGCAAAAAATTTGTAATAGGAGTGAATTAAATGTCCATCACTGTATCAAAAATGAAGAGAAATATTGATGGAATCGATCTCTATTATGAAGAATATATCAACGAAAAGGCAGAAGATACTTTCGTCCTCATACACGGTTTTCTTTCGTCTACATTTAGCTATAGAAGATTAATCCCCCTTTTAGCAGAAAGCTATAATATTATTTCTGTTGATCTTCCACCATTTGGCCAAAGTGGAAAACACTACTTATATCAATATTCCTATAGAAATATGGCACATTCAGTTCTTCATTTAATCCAGTCACTTGATTATTCACGTATATATATTATTGGTCATTCAATGGGAGGACAAATCGCACTACATATGATGAAGCAAAAGCCTTATATGATCAATAAAGGGATTCTTCTTTGCAGTTCAGGATATTTAAAGCCAGTAAAATCCTCTTTAAAACTGCTGAGTCACCTACCGTTTTTCCACCATTTTGTCAGATACTATTTAGAAAAATCCGGTGTTCAAAAGAATGTTGAAAATGTAGTTTATGATCACGCTTTGATTGATGAGGAAATGTTAAGAGGATATGGGGAACCTTTTACCGATAAAAATATTTTCAAAGGACTAGCGAAAATGGTTAGGGATCATGAAGGAGATTTACTATCGGATGATTTAAAAAACATCCAAATTCCCTGCCTCCTTATATGGGGTGAACAAGATCGAGTCGTACCTTTGGCCATAGGAGAAAAACTATCCAAAGATCTCCCCGATGCTCAACTTGTTATTTTAAAGAACACTGGCCACTTAATTCCAGAAGAGAAGCCAAATGTAGTCTATACTTATATTCAACATTTTGTTAAGCAAGCTTAGTATCTCTTGCACTGACCTATAGTTCACAGGATTCACGTATTAAAGTTCCAGCCATTATTTGTCACTTAGTTAACGGGATCCGTTACACAAAAGCAAACTCATTTATTGATCTCCACTATATCGTGCACAGCTTGATGTACATTAACCATTTCTGTTTCATATGACCCTTAACCGGCGGATCCCAATTGTGTAATACCTCTCTGAATTTTACATTCTTTCTCTATTGCATCTTCACACCTTATCTCTTTATGTTCTAGTCACATTATAATAACATATTGGTAGGCTTTCTTCTTAACATGATTGCTGCTTAAAATCTTATTTCAAGAAATCAAAGCCTTAAAGAAGATAATAGGATGGTGATTTAGATGGCTATTTTTGATCAATTTATTGAACGAAAAGGAACCTCTTCCGTTAAATGGGATCAGATGAAATTTGTTTTTGGTGAAGAAGACCTGCTACCAATGTGGGTAGCAGACATGGATTTCAAGCCACCAGAAGCGGTTACTCAAGCCTTACAGAAAAGACTCAGCCATGAAATTTTTGGTTATACTTCCATTCCAGAAAGTACAGGTGAAGCAATACGTGAATGGATGAAAAAACGTCATGATTGGGAAATTGAAGCAGACTGGATTTTGTATAATCATGGCGTTGTACCATCTTTAGGACTTGCCATTTTAGCTTTTACTGAGCCAGGTGATCACATTCTCTTGCAATCGCCTGTTTATACACCATTTTTTACAATGATCGAAGCAAATGACCGGAAAGTGACAAACTGTCCGTTACATTTAGTCAACAATAGATATGAGATTGATTTTGAGCAATTCGAAGAGACATTAAAAAATAATCCTGTAAAACTGTTTTTCTTATGCAACCCACATAATCCTAGTGGACGGGTCTGGAAACGCGAAGAACTAAAAAAATTAGCTGAACTTTGTCAGAAATACCATGTGATTATTCTCTCAGACGAAATCCATTCTGACCTAGTAGGTGCTCCAAACAAACATTTTTCGATCGCATCTATTGATGCATCCTATCGTGAATTTGTTATCACTTGTATCGCACCCACAAAAACATTTAATTTAGCGGGACTACAAGCGTCAAGCTTAATTGTTCCAAATCCTACATTACGAAAGAAAATCGAAACCATTCAACATCAACAAGGATTTCACACTTTGAATGCTTTTGGAATCATCGGAATGGAAGCTGCCTATAAATATGGTGAGGATTGGCTAAATCAGCTTCTATTCTACATAAAAGAAAATGTTCAACTCGTCAAAGAAACGGTCGAAGCTGAATTGCCAGCAGTAAAAGTGATGGATCCTGAAGGTGGTTATTTAATATGGATCGATTGTCGAGATACCGGTTTATCTGATGAGGAACTAAAAACACGTCTAATTGAAAAAGGACGTCTTGCTTTAGAGCCAGGGAAGAAATACGGCCCTGGTGGAGAAGGTTTTTTAAGAATGAATGTAGGTTGTTCAAGGGAAACGGTTAAAGAGGGAATTGCTCGATTCATAAAAGCATTGAGTTGATGAACGAGTCTGGAGGCAATATTCCCATCAAAGTAGGGGATTGCCTCCCTTTAACTAATTTTTATTTTTTATTACACCACAAGCGATTCGATCCCCTGCATTACCTGCTGGTTGGGACTTTCCATCATCTTTCATTTGATGAATAACAATGGACGTCCCCTCTTTTTTCAATAAGGAGTTTTTTCCATTTTGAAGTGTTATTTGATCGGACAGTATTTCTGTACTAACTTTTCCATCAGCCTTAACTGTGATATTTGGTAAGTCACCAGCGTGCGCTCCTTTATTATTAAGGAGGCCATGCTCCTTATTCATTGGATTAAAATGCCCCCCAGCAGAAGTAAAGTCAGGTGCAGTACAACTCCCTATTTCGTGAATATGGATGGCATGCTCTCCAGGGGATATTCCCTTTAAATCCATTTGAAGCTTTACACCCTTGGAACTCTCTTGTAAATGGATCATTCCAATCGTCTCACCGGAAGTATTTTTCATTTCAACATCTGCCTCTATCGGATTACCTAGTGTACCCGTACTCAAAAATACAGTTGTAAATAGAACTGAAAGCAACTTCATCCAAAAAACCTCCAATATTTATTAGCCAAGGCTCTTTTCTATTAGACTAACTCGAATTCATTACTTAGATTCAACGATCTATTTGAAAAGCTCTTTTCTCAAACATTGTTACTATATTTAGGTAAAATTATAACTAATAAATAGCAACTGAGGATCGCTACACGCCTCATTTTACTGAGAAAAGAGCTACAATCTCCATAAGAACCGCTAGAATCCTTTATTGAGAGTAAAAAGCCGGTAGTTGGGCTTTTACCAAAGCAGCAAACGATACGAAATCGGCTATTAGAAAAAAAGCTATGGTCCATAAACATTGTAGCCATGAAAGTCTCTTTCTATTACAAAGAAAAAGAGGTTATCTGAAAGTATAGTATCAGATAACCTCTTAAAGGATTACTTCAATGTTTTCTTTAAATTTTCTTCGAATTCTTTCGCTTTTTTTAATTGCTTTTTATTTACTTTGAGAATCCAAACGAAGGTCAACACACAAAAAACCATAAAAATAGAAAAAGAGATAAATGCTGGTATGTACTCTCTCTTATCCTCAGGAAAATACAAAAATAAATTCAATACAAAAAAATTCAAAGGGTTAATCACGGAAAAACTCCCTTTCATGAATAGCATCTTTTTATTATTTATTCATATTATACCAATTACAAATAGGTAAAACCAATAACAGTGATTGACAATTTCTTAACAATCCTAGGAAAACTGCAACCAGCACGATAAGTAGAAGGAAAATTTCCATTTGATATTCCAGTAGAGGCTAAATTTTTGTTATCACTATTAAGTATTAAGCATCTACTCCTAAAAGGCTAATTTTGTATCCTTTTTTGTTGCTATAGTAAAATGCCCCTTTTTCCCACTTTTACACCTAGCTAACTTAATATATATATATATATATATATTGAGAAAAGTGAATAATAAAAAAAGCTGTCAATTATTGAACTGCGCCCTAAATTTCGGACAGTTTAATAAAAGTAACCCTGCTATTTAAGCAGCGATTAGATGACTTCGGTATTCTGCCGGAGTCATCTTTTTTAAATTCCATTGTCTTCTTGATGCATTATAGAAAATCATATATTGATTAACTAATTGTTTTAGTTCTTCAAATGTATGAACTTCTTTATAGTCCATTTCATCTTTCATATGTCCAAAGAAGGATTCCATTGGTGCATTATCGATACAGTTCCCTCTACGTGACATAGATTGTTTCAAATTCATCTGTTTCACCCTTTTTTGAAATTCTGGATGCGTGTAATGGAAACCTTGATCAGAGTGTATCATGGCTTCTGGATGTATATTATTCCCTAATTTCTCTTCTAATTTTGCTAGAGTATTGTAAACAATCGACATTTTCAATGTTTGTGATAATTCATATGCCACTATTTCACGTGTAGCGACATCCTTAACACAGGATAGATAGGCTGTTTTTCCTCGATACTTTAAATAGGTAATGTCAGTTAAAAATACTTTTTCCGGCTCGTCTTGTGTAAATTCACGGTTTAATCTATTTGGTAATGTCTTATGTTCTTGAGTAGCTTTTGCAATATTTTTATATGGGTTTGCACGTCGCACTTTCGCAAAGAAATTATACTTGCGCATTAGACGGCGTATTTTCTTTGGGTTCATTGGGTTTTCAAGTAATTCACATACTTTCATATAAAGTCCACGATAGCCAACTTTCCCTTTGAATGCATCATAGATGCACTTTAAAAAGAGATAATCCTCATAATCATTGTTCTCTCGAATGGCATGTTTTTCAGTATTCCGCAGCCATGCATAATAACCACTGCGACTAACATGTGCGACAGTACATAGCTCAGAGACACTATTGATTAGTTGATATTTACGAATTACTTCATTGATGACTGCGTATTTTTCATGTGGAGCTACTTGTGTTTCTTCGCCTTCCTTTCGAGTTCCTCTAGCTTTTTTAGTAATTCAATTTCAGCTTCGAGATAACGAATACGAGCCTCTGCTTTTTCTAGCTTCTTATCAGCGGATAACTCACTAGTTGTTGGTCTTCCCGTACTTCCTTTTCCTCGACGTTCTTCCAAAAAACCATTTTCTCCATATTGATTAAAAGTATTTCTCCAACGCTTCAAAGCTGATTTAGCTTTTTTAGGGCCAATCATTTCAAGATCAAACCCATTTTCTATAAAGATTTGAGTAGGTCCTTTCCCAGCTAAGTTCTCATTTACTGCTTTAATTTTAAATTCAGGTGTATATTGAATCGCTCGGTCAGATACTGAAGCAACATTGGGATTGGCTTCTAATAGTTGACGTTGATGTTCATTAAAATAGATTTTACTCATAAGATAACTCCCGTTCAAATTAATTATGTTAAGTATAACGGGCTTTTCCCATAGAAAAAACCCCGAATAGGGCACTTTTTTTTAAGTGTCTACTATTCGGGGTTCAGTTCATATGACAGCTTTCCTTATTATTTTAATACATTAATTTTTTCAATCACGACATCAAATTGCACTGGACGATCTTGCATATCCGTTTTTACTTCTGCAATCTTATCAACAACATCCATACCCTCAACCACATGTCCAAATACAGTATGACGGAAATCTAAGTGAGGAGTACCACCTAGGTCTTCATATGCTTTTATTGCTTCTTCTGGGTAGCCAGCCTGCTCCATTTGTTTTAACATTCTTGGATCAACTGCTACACTTTGTACGATAAAAAATTGACTACCATTCGTATTTGGACCTGCGTTTGCCATTGATAAAGCACCACGGAAATTGAATAATTCTCTTGAAAATTCATCTTCAAAAGAACCGCCATAAATACTTTGACCACCTGTACCATTACCTAATGGATCTCCACCTTGGATCATAAAACCATTAATAACACGGTGAAAAATTACTCCATCGTAATATCCATCTTGACTATGCTTAATGAAGTTTTCTACAGCCTTAGGTGCGTGCTCTGGAAACAACTTTATTTTAATATTTCCCATATTTGTCTGCATTTCGATAAGTCTTTCATTGTCCATTACTTCTTTTGTTAATTGAGGATATGTCATTATCACTATCTCCTTTATGTATCTTTTAATACTTTCTCAACTACTTTACTAAATTCCTATAGGGGCGCGCAACTTTTTACCTGTCTTTATGATCTATCATTTTTCTTTTTTGATATTGTAGCTCATAATATATATATAGATAGTAGTAAATGGGAGGAATAAACGTGGAACTAGAACAAACGGTCACATTTTTTAACAAAACAGGAAAATACATTGGAGAAATAACTGCCATATATCCGGATCATTATGTTGTTCGAACTCTAGCTGTATTAAAACATCCAATGCAAGGAGATTTACACAACCCTAAACAAGTTAATGTAGACTTTTTTCATGAGAGAAAAGCATTGGCATTTCGCGAGCAAACGAATATACCATTAAAAATGGTTAAACCGTATGAGGGTGAAGTACCAGAATATAAATTCTCTTTAAAAGAAGCAGTTGATAAAATGATTCAAGAACTTTCAACCAGTGATGATGATTTTTCTCAAAAAAGCCTTGATTGTTTGAAAAGCATCCAACAAGAATATGGTTGGATGTATAATATTCAGTGGTAAAAAGGATGAACTCGGAGATGATGAAAATATCATCTCCCTTTTTAATGCGCTTAAAGTAAATAAGCACCTGAATTTTAAGCGTTTTCATAAGATAAAAGGGCAAATTTCTAAGTTGTATTTTTTTATAAAACTAATATAATATTTAGGAAAGCTAAATTTTAGTAAAACAAAATTATTTATAAATGATTGTTAATAGGAATTAGAGATTAATTTTTTTATGAATCTAGAATTAAAAATTTACAAAGAAGGTGTCTTTTATCAGTATTGAAAAGCGCAACTTAGTAATAATGTGGTTTTGTAATTTTTTAGTTGGAGCAAGTACGACAATGATCATGCCATTCCTTTCATTGTATATTGAATCATTTGGGCATTTTAATGATGAATACGTCCAAAGATGGGCAGGATTTGTATTTGGAGTGACCTTTTTGGTGGCTTTTTTCATTTCACCTGTTTGGGGAAGATTTGGAGATCGTTATGGGTTTAAACCGATCCTATTGATTACTGGATATGGGATTGCAGCAAGTATTTTTTTCATGGGAATGGTCCATCATGTCATTGGACTATTCATTTTAAGGATTATGATGGGGATTGTTACAGGATTTATTCCTACCTCCATTGCTTTAATATCTGCTCAAACACCAAAGGAAAGTGCAGGAAAGACTTTAGGTACCTTACAAATGGGAACCGTTTCGGGAACTTTATTTGGTCCGCTCATCGGCGGTGCAATGGCAGATACGTTTGGTTTTAAATATACATTCATAATTACTTCCATTTCAATTGCTATCGCAACAACAGGAGTATTATTCGGTATCGTAGAAAAGCGTAAACAAACATCTTCTGCACAAGAAAAAACATTTAGCAGAAAAGATGTGATTAAGCGAATTTTTAATCACAGAATATTAATCACTGTAATGATTATTGCATTACTTATCCAAGTAGCTAATTTTAGTATCCAACCGTTACTTGCTCTTTATGTCAGTCAATTAAGCAGTGCTGGAAGTGTAGCCCTATTAGCCGGAATGGCATTTTCTGCAACAGGGTTTGGAAATTTATTAATGACTCGTCAATGGGGGAAACTAGGAGATCGTATCGGACACGAAAAAGTACTAATGTGTTTACTTTTACTTGCAGCTATATTTATTATTCCACAAGCTCTAGCCCAACAATTATGGCAGCTTGTTATTTTTAGATTCCTATTCGGTATGGCCATTGGTGGTATGCTCCCAAGTATTACGGCCTTTATCCGTAGAGAAGCACCTCTTGAAATGCAAGGTGAAGTTCTTGGATATAATCAGAGCTTTCGCTTTTTAGGAAATGTAGTGGGGCCTGTCTTAGGTGGAATAGTTTCGGGGTATAGCGGAATATCCTCCGTTTTTTATGTGACAAGCGCCTTATTTATCATTGCATTTGGTATTCTTTTGTATAGTATTAAGCATGACCATCGTCAGTTTAAGGAAAGCTATTAATATATTTACAGAGGGGACACGATGTGCCCCCTCTTTTTTTTTGAATTCCAACCCATAATAATATTATTATGCAGTATAAAATGATGGTTATTATATATTTTATTTAAAGAAAAAAAGAGAGAAATACTCATTGTTAAATGAATGCACCTTATTTTTTTGGTACAACTGCCATTGTGCATCTAGACATACAAATGAGTTGCTCCTCTTCGTCTCTAATTTTAATGTCCCATACTTGAGTACTTTTCCCCTGATGAACGACTTCTGCTGTTGCAGTAACTATCCCATCTCGTTTTGATCGAATATGATTTGCATTAATTTCAAGACCAAAGCATATTTCTTTTTCTGAATCGATAATAGCCGCAGCACCTACACTTGCTACTGTCTCCGCAAGAGCAACAGATGCTCCGCCATGTAAATAACCGAACGGCTGTCGCGTACGTTCATCAACTGGCATCGTAGCAATTACTTTCCCTTGACCAACTTCAAGAAATTCCATTCCGAGAGCCGCTATAAGTGTGTTTTTTAATTCCATATGAATCCCCCCTCACTTTTTCTAATATTCAAGATCTAATCTCAGGAATCCTTCTTTTTAAAAGCTCTTTTCTCAAATATTGTTACTTATTTATGTGAAATTTAACTAATAAATTCGATTGAGGAATGACGTCCTGCATTCTACAGAGAAAAGAGCTACAAACTCAATAAGTACAAAACATTTATGGGATGTAAAAGCAGGCAGTTTGGCTTTTACAGACACAACAGACTTTACGAAAACTGTCTTTTAAAATTTATCATTAACAACGGAATTGTATTTCATATATATGTAGTTTACCGCATAATGTGGTTAAGAAAGATCATTATTTATAGTCGAAAGGATAGATTGCCGTGAATAAGGATCATCCTAATTATTATATACGCTCCCCCAACCCATACCTTCACTATCCTTATCCATACCATTACCCTTATCGCCAATACCAGCCCGTCAACCCACAAAGATTTATTGATTCAGCGAATAAAATGATACCAATATTAAAAGATGCAGAAAAGATTACAACTCATATATCGAAATCCTTTGATTTTTCAAAGCGTTTAATGACATTAGCACAAGAATCCAAAATAAATGAAGTGAAAAATATGTTATATCAAATTGGATTATCAACAAAACCCGACGTTCGTTTCACACCTAGTGGGCTTGTGTTAAATTTCTCAAATAGCAAAGATGCCTCCAATTGCTGTTTGCTGCAACTAAAAATTCGCTGGGCTGAATAGAAGAGGGAGAACACTTCTCCCTCTATTTATCCATTAATATCCATATGGTCCCGGTCCATATCCTCCCCCATAAGGACCATACGGATAAGGGCCATATGGTGGTGGATACGGATATGGTCTCGGTCTAGCTAGTGCGCTTCCCAATAGGCCTCCGACGAATCCTCCTAGTAGTGGAGCACCGAAAAGAAAAGGAAAGAACTGTCTTGATTGATTTGGTACAGGTACATTACGATAATAATACATTTAAGGTATACCTCCTTTATAAAAAGACACTCTTTATCTTTCTATGCAATAAGGAGGCGAATGGCCTAGGCAAATATAACAAAAGCGAAGAAAAGAATCGATTCATTCGATTCTTTTTCTTTTTTTATTATTTTATTGGCTCAAATCTTTCGACTAATAAGGCTAATGTGCGAACCATTACACCTGTTGCACCAGCAGGACCAAGATCATATTCTTTTTTGGTATCAGCTGTTCCTGCAATATCTAAGTGTACCCACGGTGTCTCTTCAGCAAATTCTCCAATGAATGCTCCACCCATGATCGCGTGTCCCTCACTGCCCGGAGAATTGTTTAGGTCTGCAATTTTACTTCCACGAACACGCTTCCTATCATTTTCAGTTAATGGAAGACGCCAAATAAATTCACCAGATTCATGAGAAGCTTCAAGTACCTGTTCAAAGAAGGCTTCATGATTCGTAATAGCACCTGTTTTATCCAATCCTAATGCAGTAATTACTCCACCTGTAAGTGTTGCAACATCCACAATGTAATTGGCACCATGATGCTTTGCATATGTAACTGCATCTGCTAATGCTAAACGGCCCTCTGCATCCGTGTTTAATACTTCAATCGTTTTACCACTCATCGAAGTAATCACATCATCTGGCTTAAATGCTGAACCACTAATCATGTTGTCAGTTGATGGGATGACAGCTACTACATTCTGCTCAGGTCTTAACTCACCGATAACTTCCATCGCACCTAAAACTGCGGCTGCTCCCCCCATATCTGTCTTCATCCCAACGATCCCTGTTTTTGTTTTTAAGGAATAGCCACCAGTATCAAAAGTAATTCCTTTTCCAACTAAAGCGATTACATCTTCCCACTGTTCTTTACCTTGATATTTCAATACAATCATTTTAGGTGGCTCAATGGAACCTTGATTAACGGCTAGAAGTGCGCCCATACCCAATTTTTCCATTTCTTCTTTTTCAAGAATCTCTACCTCAAACTCATATTTCTTACCAAGTTCCTCTGCATAATTTGCTAAATCAGTCGCTGTAAGCATATTCCCAGGTAAATTAACTAGTGTACGTGCCGAATTGGTAGCTTTTCCATATGCGTAACCAACCGTTACAGCAGCCTCTATTTCCTCTTGATCCGCTTCGCTTATTATTTTCACTTCTTCTATTCTTTTCTCTGGCTCATTCGATTTTTTCTTATATCCAGTAAATTCATATGTAGAAAGAGCGAATGCCTCACTTAGAGCGGTAGCAACATCATCATATGAAATAGAATCAGTAAAAAATGTATCTAACGCAATTGCAATAGATTGAATCCCATTTGCATGGACCTTTTTAAAGGCTTTACCAAAAGCTTCTTTTAACACATCAAATGTTAATTCTTTTTCCTTTCCTAGTCCAATACATACTAAACGTTTTGCACCAATTTTTTTAAAGGTATGTACATAAGAGATTTTTTTTGATTTTGCAGAAATATCACCAGATTTAACAAGTTCAGTTAATTCATTTTCAAACTTCTCATCTAATTGAGCAAGTAATCCATCAAATTTCTCTGGTGTATCTTTCACTCCTATAAATAAACATTCTTGACTTTCTTCAAATGGATTTACATTCATTATTTTAAACATTAACTCCACCTCCAATCCTAATTATAACGAAAAGAAAGGATGATTACATTATTCCGCCATAAAATAAAATTCAATTTAGAATATCTTGAAATTAAATAATGCGCAGATAATATGATAATATTTCTGCGCATCCGTAGGATTTGTATTATTCATCCTTCGTTTTTATATATTGTTGACGAAAAACTTGCATCGATTCATTTTCATTAAGTGCCGTTAAATCATTTTCGGAAAGTTTACCATTTCCCATTTGAACGATGTAAACATTAACTGTTCTTTTTCCCCATTGCTCATATACATCTTTCACGGTTTCATAGTACAAATCTAATTTGTTGCCCTTGATCGCTGAACCAGTATCAGCGACCACTCCATAACCATATCCTGGTATAAATAAAATAGTTCCAATAGGGAAAACACTAGTATCTGCTGCAATGGTTGAATATAAATCCCTTTTTACCTTCACTCCTGAATATGTAATACCGTACTCTGGATCATTAGGATGCTTCCCCGTTGATTCAACACCAGCAGTATAGCCGGTAGCTATTACCTCTTTCGAAGGATAATTTGTCCAATTTATCGCTTCTTCTAAAGTAGGGGTGGATCCTTTAATTGATTCACTAGATGAGATTTGTGTTGTTGTTGCCTTTGATTTTTTTAATGATTTTAATGAAATACCTACTGATTTTAAACTTAAATTATGAAATCCCTTTTGTAATTCTGTCATTTTTTGCTCACCAATATCGGATATAGAAACGTCATTTAAGTCTTCTGCTTTCACTCCTGATATTGATTGAAAAGTAGTAATTAAAGCCCCAATAAACAAAATTGTCATTAATAAGCGTTTTAATATGTTTTTCATGTTCATAGTATTTTCCACTCCTCCCAAATCTATTCCTTTCCCAATCTGATTTGAATTATTCACTCGGAATGAAAAAAACTTAAAATTCTGAAATAAATGTATATAAAAAAATAGAAAGGACGCCTGCTCCTTTCCATTTTCTTTTTTATAAAATCAGAACATGATCAAAACATTCGGTACCCTTTTTTTCTTAATATTCTCATTACTACCCCCGCTACAATTGTCCCTAAAAAACCGCTGATTAAGATTATTATATCCGGTGTATGGAGCCTTGTAATTTTCTCTCCCAATAGATGGAATGAATGACCCGGGTTAGTAAAATAATCTAAAAACCGAACTTCATCAATAATTAATATAGCCACAATTGGATAAACAATTGCCATAATCCATGTCATCCGTAACAACATGTTTAAAATAAAACCGATTCCAAAGAAAAGAACAAAAAATAATAATATCGATATGATTAAGACTGGTAAAGCCATTTGCATAAAATCTGCACCTCCACTCACTCATTTACCTGTTCATCCTATTCATTTATGTAAAAGGGCAATATTCACCAAATTTAAGTGTACTCAATGTTTTTTTCTGAGTCAATAAATGTAATACGGCAATATTATGAACAAATAAGAAAAGGAAAGTTAAGGTAAGTCATGAAACTAAACATTATCTAATTAGCCACAATGGTGGAGAAAAGAGCCTTTTCAAGGTTATTTTTGTATTATAGCTTTTGTAAAAGCCCTACTGCCGACTTTTACTCCTAATAAAGAGAAAATAGTTATTACAAAGTATGTAGCTCTTTCCTCAGTAGAATGCAAGAAGCTTGAAGTTTCAACTTATTTGCATTAGGTAAACCTATGGTAAATAACAATGGTGGAGAAAAGAGCCTTATCAAAGCTATTTTTGTATTATAGCTTTTGTAAAAGCCCTACTGCCGGCTTTTACCCCTAATAAAGAGAGAATAGTTATTACAAAGTATGTAGCTCTTTTCTCATAAAAGAGCCTTATCAAAGCTAATTTTTTGTATTATAGCTTTTGTAAAAGCCCTACTGCCGGCTTTTACTCCTAATAAAGAGAGAATAGTTATTACAAAGTATGTAGCTCTTTTCTCATAAAAGAGCCTTATCAAAAAAAAAAGAGAATCCATTTGGATTCCTGAGTAATGAACATTATTTATTTTTTCCAGTACCATCACAACGTGGGCATGTTTCTGATCCACCTAAAATGAGTTGAAAATACCCTTTACCTGAGCAATAAGTACATGTTGTGTTTTCTGTTGAAGTTACATTCATTTTACTCAATCCCCTTATTTTTTTATTTTAATTTTCTGATAATATAACATCTTTTTATAAGTAGGTAAACAAGCAAAAGAACACAAGAAAACGCATACAATAATCAATTAACTACTCTTATCTTTATTTTCCTTCAAATAACTGAATATTTAAAAAAGATAAAAAGGATGTCTAATCATATTAGACATCCTAAACTCCTAATTAAAGAAGCTTAAATTTCCCTTTTTTCATTACTAATGATGGCCCACCAACCATGAATAATGCACGGTTATCAATGACTTTTTTCATCACAGAAGCTTTTGTACCTTTTATCTTCTTACCAAATACAACCCCAATTGCATCATCCTCACCGAGCGAACAAACTGTTCCTTTGTCATCAAATACAAAATCTTCTAGAGGACTTTTGCCTTGAACAAGCTTCGCCACGTTACGTGCACAAACTTCACCATGTTGCATTGCAATCTGGGCAGTTGGTGGATAAGGTCGATCAATCGCTTCATTAATGATAAGAGAACAATCACCAATAACAAAGATATCATCATATCCAGGAATGCGTAAATCATTGTTTACTTTCACACGTCCACGCATGTTTTCAAAACCAGACTTTTCAATTATAGAGTTTCCACGTACACCAGCAGACCAAATGATGGTTCCTGCTTTCACTTCATGAGGCTCTTCACCCCTTTTACCAATTAGAACCCCTTCAGCATTTGCTTCTTGAACAGCAGTACCAATATGGAATTCAACTCCTTTACTTTCTAGTAAAGAAATTGCATAATTAACGAGGTCACGATCGAATTGTGGTAAAACCATTGGTGAAGCTTCAACACATGTGATTCTAACTTTTTTACGATCTATATCATATTCTTCACAAAGTTCCGGAATACGGTTTGTTAATTCACCAAGGAACTCGATACCTGTGAAACCAGCCCCACCTATTACAATAGATAAGCGTTTTTCATCCTTTTCTACTTCTGTATTGTAGGTTGCAAATTGATATTCAATATGTTCACGAATTTGTCTTGCAGCATTCACATTCGTGATTGCAAAAGCATATTTATCTAATCCTTTAATACCAAATGTCTCAGAATCTGATCCTAGTGAGATAACTAAGTAATCATACTCTACTTCGCCATTCTCTAGGATAACCTTCTTTTCTTCAGGATTCACTTTTTCAATTGTTGCTTGAATAAACTCAACTTTACTTGGATTAATTACATTTTTGATTTCATAACGTACACGATCATGATGTAATGTGCCAGCAGATGCTTCATGAAGCCATGTCGTTTCATAATGATATTCATTTTTATTAATAAGAATAATTTCAGCTTCATTTACACTTAATAATTTTTGTAATCGAGTGACTGTCATTAAACCACCATATCCAGCACCTAATACTACTATTCTTGGCTTTCTCAACTTGTATCACTTCCATCTTTATTATTTTTGAGTGATGGTACCAATTATATTCCCACCATAAATGCAAGCTTATGAAAAAAAGCTAAGGTAAATTTGTGATTTATTTCACTTAAGACTGCATAAAGAAATAAGCCTTCGTTAAATTATCTAGGTTAAAATAATCAATAACAAAACAAAAGCCTTCATAAAAATGTCATAAAAATTTAATATAATATCCACATCTAATAATATTCCTTTTACTATGTTTTTTCAATATGTATTTAGGAAAAACATAACTTAAGAAAATTCCGACAAATATTATTTAATTGCATATTTTTATGAATGTAAACATTAGATTCCATTTATTCGAATGTGATATGATGAATAATGAAATGATGATTTGAAATTGGAGGGAATTTTTTTGAACGAGGATCAAAAAATTTATGATATAACAATCATAGGAGGCGGACCAACAGGCTTATTCACTGCTTTCTATGGTGGAATGCGTCAGGCAAGTGTTAAGATTATTGAAAGCTTGCCACAACTAGGTGGGCAACTTGCTGCTTTATATCCAGAAAAGTACATATATGATGTAGCTGGTTTTCCTAAAATTAAAGCTCAAGATTTAGTTAATAACTTAAAAGAACAATTATCTATGTTTTCCCCTACCATTTGTCTTGACCAATCTGTCACAAATGTAGAAAAAGGAGAAAATGAGGTTTTCAAACTTACGACAGATAAAGAAATTCATTATTCTAAAACAATCATTATTACAGCTGGGGTTGGCGCTTTTCAACCACGTCGTTTAGAATTGGATAATGCAAAACAATATGAAGGAAAGAACTTACACTATTTTGTTGAAGATTTACAAAGCTTTAAAGGTCAAAAGGTTGCTATATTAGGTGGAGGAGATTCTGCCGTAGACTGGGCATTAATGCTTGAACCAATTGCTGAAAAAGTATCTCTTATTCACCGTAGAGATAAATTTCGCGCACATGAACATAGCGTAGAAACATTAAAGAATTCTAAAGTTGAGATCATTACCCCATTTGTACCTACTGAATTAATTGGGGATGAGCAACAAGCAAACCAATTAGTTTTAGAAGAAGTCCGTGGTGATAAAAAAGAAGTTATTGATTTCGATTCATTAATCGTTAATTATGGTTTCGTCTCTTCATTGGGTCCAATTAAGGATTGGGGAATTGAAATTGAAAAGAACTCTATTATAGTGAATTCAAAAATGGAAACGAATATTCCTGGTATTTATGCAGCTGGAGATATATGTACTTTTGAAGGTAAAATAAAATTAATTGCCACTGGTTTTGGCGAAGCACCTACTGCCGTTAGTAACGCAAAAGCATATATCGATCCAAAAGCAAGATTACAGCCAATGCATAGTACATCACTATTTCCATCTTAAACATTAGATAAGTCAGAATGTAAATGATTATAAAAAAGACCTGGATATTCTCCAGGTCTTTACTTATATTTATTAACAATTCTCCGGCGTTCCAGCAACCTTCGCTGTTCTAAATGATGAACCGCATCCACAGGAAGCAATCGCATTTGGATTATCGATGGTAAAGCCGCCACCCATAAGTGATTGTTTATAGTCAATTTTAGTTCCTTGAAGAATAGGAGCAATTTCTTTATCAACTAATATAGTCAAATCATGCTGGATGTCTTCGATGTCATCATCCTTTTTCTCATGATCGAATCCCATTCCATAGGATAAGCCAGTACAACCGCCACCATTTACAGAAACACGAAGAAATGCACCCTCTTCTTCATTTTGCTTCATCATATCTTTAATTTGAAGTGCAGCGGCATCAGTAATTATTACTACCTCGCTCATCAATTTTCACCTCCAATTCAAAATTCTGCTTTTATCTACAATTACATCATATGAAGTTTACATTTAATTATATACCCTTGCGATGACACACTCAACTCATTCGCTTGTTATGATTAATTTTCATGTATTCCTATATTTATGCAAATCTTTATATTATAATAGGACATAGGGTTAGTGTCTTAATACCTATTAATTAAGGAAGGGGGCAATTAAGATGAACACTACTTTAACACCTTTTTACGATAAACAGGTCCAATGTCTACACTGTGAAGCTAAATTCCCATCAACAAAAATTCGTTCAAGCTTCGTAAAAGTAGATCGTTATGACAAGGACTTTTGTCCTAATTATCAGTCAGAAGAGTTAAATCCTCTATTCTATCATGTATTCGTATGCCCTCAATGTGGATTTTCGTTTACAGATGATTTTTCTAAATATTTCCCTCCTAAAACAAAGGAGGAAATTAAAAACAATGTTTCGGATAGATGGGTTCATCAAGACTATGGAAAACAAAGGACGGTTAAACAAGCAATTGATTCCTATAAATTAGCCGCCTATTGTGCTGAAATTAAGAAAGAAAAAAAAGTTACGATTGCTGGATTATATATGAGAATTGCTTGGCTCAATCGAAAAATGAAGAATAAAGAACAGGAACAGCGATTTATAACTTTCGCTCTGCATAATTATTTAGAGTGTTATATAAATAGTGATTATCATAGTTCACAAATGTCAGAATTAAAGATAATGTACTTAATTGCTGCCTTATCACATCAAATTGGCGAAACTGAGCAAGCGATCATGTACCTATCTAAGGTCATTGAAAAACAAAATACAACAACAGAACGAACTATTATCGAAATGGCCAAGGATCAGTGGCAAGAGATTAGAGGCGAAAAAAGTACTGCATAATTATTGGGCTTGCTTGCAAGAAAGCATGTTCATCCCAATAAACCTAGGGGAAAATCTGCGCAAGAGCTAAACAGAACAGGAAGAACTACCAAATTTCGGAAACAAGTATGAATTTTATACCTCTTGATAATAAAAGAGAGAGACCATGTCTCTCTCTTTTGATAAGCTCTTTCTTAAATTGATTGAAGAACGAAAACGTCTCTAAAAAAGAGGTAGTTTACGCTTCAAAGTATGGCAGCTACGATACTCCAAAATGATAAGTTAAAAAAAGAGGTATACTAAAACATTGGATTTTCTTCCAAATATTTATATATATTCTCTACAAGTTCTTCAGGAGTTTCACCCTTAACATAATCTCCATTAACTAGGGCAAAAGGAGCTTCACCACAAATATCACAATAATCTAAACAGCTATATTCAACAATATCGAGATTTGGATCCTCTTCCAATATTTCAAGCGCTTTAAATGCTCCACTTGCAAGATTGCTTGCACAAAACTCAATAATAGGATTCAAAGATAGTCACCTCACTACCAAAGAATATCCTACCTTTTTTTATACTAACAGTCAATTTATGCGACCTTTAAAATGATTCAACAGCTTTATAACCATATTTCTCCAACTGTGTATATATCGTCTTTAATCGTGGATTCCCCTCACCAACAACCTGCCCTTCTAATGTAATAACAGGATAGAACATATCCTCTTCAACGACACGTTGAGCAAAGTTTTTTATCTCCTCTTCCTCTGGAGGATTAAAAATATCTACCAAGCGAATGTTCACTGGTTGATTAGGGAATTTACGAGCAACTGCTGCCCCCAACCATTCATACGTATCTTTCGAAGAAGGTAAATTTACACAGCTTGCACAAATGATTTCAGCCCCATATATGATCATTTCCACTTGTTTTTCCACAGGATTCTTCTCCCTTTTTTCTTTAATTGTACAACATTTCAAAGATAAAAAGGGAAAATTAGAACGATTTCTTTAATAGATTTTTTTTCGTTTACTGATTATAATAGGATTATGGAAAGGAGTCGATATTGAATGTCAGAACCAACAATCATTGAAAAAGTTCAAGAAGTATTAGATAAATTACGTCCGTTCCTACTTCGTGACGGCGGAGACTGTGAATTAGTAGATGTTGAAGATGGTATTGTGAAGCTTCGCCTACTAGGTGCATGTGGAACATGTCCAAGTTCAACGATCACATTAAAAGCGGGTATTGAACGTGCGTTGTTCGAAGAAGTTCCTGGTGTGGTAGAGGTTGAACAAGTATTTTAATTATGATGTTTAATAACTGATAATGGTGGAGTCGATATATCGGCTCCACATTTTTTTTAGGCTCTTTTCTCTGAGAAAAGAGCTGCATATTTCATTAAAAACGCCTGGATCCTTTTTTAGGGTAAAAGCCGGCATTTGGGCTTTTACAATAGCTAAACTATACAATTATAGCCATTAATAAGGCTCTTTTCTCTGAGAAAAGAGCTGTATATTTCATTAAAAACGCCTGGATCCTTTTTTAGGGTAAAAGCCGGCATTTGGGCTTTTACAATAGCTATACTATACAATTATAGCCATTAATAAAGCTCTTTTCCCTGAGAAAAGAGCTGCATATTTCATTAAAAACGCCTGGATCCGTTTTTAGGGTAAAAGCCAACAGTTGGTTTTTATAACAAATAAAGTCCCTTCTATAAGATTTTCTACATTCTATTGTAGCCAACCAAAATATGCTAAATAGGATTCTTTACTTATGATTCTCATCTATTTAACCACTCAACTCTAGGTAGATTTTGTCCCCTACTTGGTATCTCTGCTATTTGGAAAAAGTCCCCAAGGAAACGTTCATAGTCTTCTGTATCTCTTAAAGTTTGTTTTAATTTTTCCTCTAAACTTTTCTTACGGTGCTCTGAACCTGTTACAAAATATTCTTCTATGCATTCAAAATAATGTAAAGGGAATAATAATCGAGCATAAAGAAGTCTCCATGAGAATAATGAAAGTGGGCTTATGCTTTGATAACTTCTTAGAAATTGTTGCAAATCCGGCAAGAAGGTACGCTTATTTCGAAAATACTGATCTCGAATCCATTCTGCCAGATCCCTTGTTGCATGATCATAAACCCAATCAAATGGATTTCGAATCCAATGGTTTTTCCCCCATGTATTTTTATTAAAACGTTCATGACAAATCGTTCCTGCATCAATTAGTTGTGGGGTATCATCTAATTCTGTATCAACTAAGTATTGAATCGCATTTTCACATAACCCCATATAATATGGAAATGAGTCTATAAATAAATATTCAAATTCATGATCAGGATGGTTTTGCACATTTTGGTACCATACTTTTTCCATTTGATCCAATCGTTTCTCCCAGAATGACTTCCACTGTCCGATTCGTGATACATTCTGTAATTCAGTTCTTAATGATCTGCCTCGGTGGTGAAACTTTGCAAGTTTTCTTCCATGATTTATTTTTCTAGGTAATGAATGATATTTATTTTTCAATAAGCAAAAGTCTTCATCATTAACTGTAATTAAAAATTTACTATCCTTTGAAGAAACAAATCTTGAAACATATCTATCCCCTTGTGCGAATAGATGCTCTGACATTTCATACCATTCCACTAACTGTTCCTCTTGAATTGTAGTAACTGGAATTAATGTATATAGAGTGTTCTCATGCAAATATCTAACATAGTTTCCTTCTAAGAAGGACTTTTCAGGAGTTATGTTGAAAAACTTCTTAAGGATATCAATAGACAATATAATCCGCTCCTTCCATCCACTCCTCTCTATGTATATGTTGAAATAGAAGCATTTAATAATGATTATGGGAATAGTAAGAAATAAAAAATCACTTATGTATAAGGAATGACTATTAAATAGAAAAAGGTGATCAAGTATGAATAATAATAAAAAAATGACATTATCTGAGAAAACAGCAAGGGATTGGCTTAATCAACGCGGTGTCAAAATAGAGGATATTGCCGAACTTGTCATGTTTCTTCAGCAGAAATATCATCCCAATTTGCAATTAGAGGATTGTATCGAAAATATTAATCGAGTGCTGTCCAAACGGGAGGTTCAAAATGCCATTTTAACAGGAATCCAATTAGATATTTTAGCTGAAAAAAAGCTACTTGAAGAGCCATTACAATCCATCATTGAGGTAGATGAAAGTTTGTATGGAGTTGATGAAATATTAGCATTTTCAATTGTGAATGTATATGGATCCATTGGCTTCACAAATTACGGTTACATTGATAAACAAAAACCAGGTATTTTAAAGAAATTAAATGACCATACTTCTGGACAATGTCATACATTTCTAGATGATATTGTCGGTGCGATTGCTGCAGCTGCATCCAGCCGATTAGCGCATCGTGCAGTTGAAGAATAAATTTTTGAGATTCTCTTTTAAGGGTTTCTTGACATTGAAGAAATATTAACGAAAGACTAAATCTATATTAATAAAGAACCTGAGCAAAAAGGTTCAATCTTTTTGCACAGGTTCCTCGTATAGAAAGGTTAACACTCCCATTCATTCAATGAATCAATTGAATAAGTTGGTTGCTTTTCCTTATTCAGCAAATCTGCCTTTGTCGTTACGCCTGTATGAACAAGAAGCGTATCCATTCCCGCTCGTATCCCTGCTAAAATATCGGTTTCATAAAAATCGCCAACCATAATTGTTTCTTCCTTAGCAGTTCCTAAATATGCTAATGCCTGATTCATAATAATCGATTCAGGTTTCCCAATAAAAATAGGAGTAGTTTGTGTTGATACCGTAATGACTGAAGTAATTGAACCATTACCAGGTAAGAACCCTCTTTCAGTAGGCAATGCAATATCTGCATTTGTGGAAATAAAGGTAGCACCCTTTCTAACAGCGAGGCATGCTAAGGATAATTTTTCATAATTAATTTCACGATCAATTCCTACTACTACAAAATCTGGATTTTGATCATCGAAAGAAAAGCCTTTATTTTTTAATGCGGTTAGTAAACCCGTTTCTCCAATGGCATAAACCGTTCCATTTTTATTCTGCTCATACATATATTCAGCAGTAGCCATGGATGTCGTGAAAACTTGATCATCTTCTGCAGGAATATCAAATTCACGAAGCTTTTTAGCCACTTCTTCTGGCGTACGCGATGAATTATTGGTTACGAATAAATAAGGAATTCCTTTATTTCGAAGTCGATGAATGAAATGACCTGCTGCCTCAATTTTTTCACTTCCACGATACATTGTACCATCAAGATCAATTAAATATCCTTTATATTGTTTCATATCTATGATGTCCTTTCCATCAAGTTTGGCTATATTTAATTTCTAAATGCAGAAACTGGTCCTAATTCACTTTCTATATATGTTCGTACACAAGGAACAAATCCTTCGATTGCCTTCATATGAATTGAAAAGTCCTGATACATCCGCTGATGTTGAATCGATGTATATTGTTGAACTAAGATCTTTCTCCAAGCAACAATTTTAATTAAACTTTTAGAAATTTGTTCCGTAATTACCTTTTCATCTTCGAGAATGTCTATAATATCTTCATAACTTCCTGGATCCCTCATGATAAAACCATCAATAATTGAATTTCCTACATCCAATATGGATTCAATTATTGTATGGGCAATTCTTTCTAAAGCTGCCTTTTCAACATCAGTTTCCCATATTTGTGTAGAATTTAATAGCTTGATTTTACTTTCCATATATTGAAGTGTTTCTTCAATTTTTTCTCGGTCTACAAAATACACGATTAAGACACCCTTCCATACCTACTTTTATCCTGTAATTGTCTCTACTATTTCATTTTAACACATTGTTCTATTTTTTCTTAGCATCTAATGTAGACGAGTTATTTCCTTGAAATGATCACATAATAGAAATAAATATATAAAAGGAAGTGAACGTTTTGGATGAAAAATTAGATCATATAGATAAAGAAGATATTCCTTATTCCGACTTTTCTACAGTGGAAACAAGAAGAAATTTTATTACAGCTGAGGATCTACCTGATGGTCCCTATGGATCACCAAGAGGGGAAAATGAACCAGTACAAGGGAAATCGTCCCCGTGGAAAAAAGGACAACGTCCATATAGTAACTTTAATTACGAATTTAAATCCTTTCACCAAGATTTACCTCGGGAATATCCTGGTGCACATCCTACCCATGATGATAACGATGTTAACCAAGAACCTCCTTATGATGAAAGCAACTAGCCCCTTAAAGGGGCTACCCATCTATTTTCTTAGCTACAAAATAAGCACAACCAAAATTACAATATTCATACAAATATTCAGTTAGGGTACCAATTTTTGTATCAAATGCCGCCTTAGGATTTTGATCATCGAAAAAGCCTTTTAATCTTAATTGACCATATCCCCAATCACCTACAATATAATCATATCTTGCCAAAATTTCACTATATCGATTTCGAAAGGCTTCCTCATTAAACCCATTTCGGAAATCTTTAATCACTTCATAGGTTTGATTATTGATATTTATCATTTTTTCACCTCATTTAATGTCCCTATTCAAATTATAACTAATTCCCCATCAATTACTAAGAAAAAAAATAAATTTCAGTGCAAGATAACAAATAGGAGGTGTTATTATTGCAAAAAAGATTGATTACCGCGACCATTTTAGGTGCAGCTCTTTTATCAGCCTGCGGAAATAACAATGATAATAAAGATGTTGCTGAGAATTCTGGAATTTATAAGAAAAATGGAAATACAATCAATAGACAAAATGAAGAAGATTTATATAACCCTGAAAAGGTAAATACACCCAATGAACGTTCAAGTGAATTCGGTTTTGTGAGACAAGTAAAAAGTCCTGTACCAAATAAAGCAGTGAATTTTAAACAGGACAATACGATTGATCGAGAAAAGGTGGCAGACACCATCAGTAAAATAGCCATTACATTGCCAAAAGTACATGATGCCTCCTCACTTGTAACAGACGAAGAAGTGTTGATTGCTTATCGAACTGATGTAAAAGATAAAGAAGGAAGAAATGATATAGCCGATCAAGTGAAAAAAACTGCATTGTCTGTTGTACCTAGATGGTACCATGTTTATGTAACAGATGATCCTTCACTAAGACAAGATATTGAAAATATTGCTTACATGAACGGGGCATCTGGCAATCACGAAAATGCGATTAATGGAGTCATAAAAAGAATGTTAAGTAGTTCACCCCAAGGCTCGAAACTAAATAATGGAGAAAATGAAAATGGTGAAGCAATAACAGATGATAAAGAATACATGAATGATAACGATAAATATCGAAATCAATATAAAAAAGGTGGTTCATAAATCTTACTGCGTCGTTTTGGCGCAGTTTTTTTAGTCGATATCATCTAAACAAGCTTTAAAATTTAATCATACATTTTCTTTTGTATCACTACAAGAGCCTTGTTTCCAAAATTTATCCCTCATGATTTGTCCTATCCTACAAATACTAAACATGTTACTAAATCATCATACTTGCACTTATCGATATTTCTCATCAATTTATTAAGGAGGAGGCTCTAAAATTGCGTATTCTCATATGCACTTTATTTATCTTTTCTTTTCTTTCTGTAAACTGTCATGCGAATTCCAAAGCCACATCTGATGACGAAAGCTATCAAAAAAGGATGGAATTATACCGAAGAGTAGAAACAACTACACAAATTCCTTGGTACTATATTGCGGCTGTTGATCATTACGAAAGAAGTATACGGACAGTTAGAAATGATTTACCGAGAGCAAAAGGGATTACCGGAATATATATTCCTCCAGAAGTCTGGTCAGGTTATTTGAATCCCAATAAAAATGATATGTCTCCCTTATCTATCCAATTATTTAATGGATTTGGAGTTGATGGAAATGGCGATGGAAAAGCAAATCGAGCAGACGATGCTGATGTTATCTTTTCATTTGCCGATTTTATATTAAATTATGGAGTAGATGAAGATCATTTTCGTTTAGCACTGTGGGATTATTATAAGCGAGATAAAACTGTCAGTATTATTATGGCAAAAGCAAGACTTTATAAGCATTTTGGCAAATTAGATCTTAATCATAAAACCTTCCCACTGCCAAAAGGTTATAATTTTACTTACCATAATACTTGGGGTGATTCCAGAGGTTGGGGCGGTAGAAGGATACATGAAGGAACAGATATATTTGCTGGCTATGGCGTACCTGTTCGTTCAACAAGCTATGGAATTGTTGAAATGAAGGGATGGAATAAATATGGCGGTTGGCGGGTAGGTATACGTGATATAAATAACACTTATCACTACTATGCTCATTTAAATGGATTTTCTAAAGGTTTGAAAGTAGGGCAAATTGTTGAACCAGGTACCCTTATAGGAAGTGTAGGAAGTACAGGTTATGGACCTCCAGGGACATCAGGAAAATTCCCACCACATTTACATTACGGAATGTATAAAGACAATGGGCGAACAGAATGGTCATTTGATCCATACCCATATTTAAAACAATGGGAGCTTTTAGATAGAAAAAGAGCCTCAGCTAAATAATGCTGAGGCCATTCCTTTTTATATCCTTGCCCGCTGTTTTGATTTCTTGATTGCGTGAAGAATACTTGCACCCAATCCACCCCAAATGATAACAATTCCAATGATCATCATCGTTACAGCACCCGCACTCATAATTATGATACCTCCTTCTGATTAGAAGAAACTGGTAATTGCAATTGATCTTCCTTCCAACGTTTAATGCCCATTAGTGTAGCAACTACGATAACACCAATAGCAACCGTCCAGCCAAAATTAAAAATGAATTCGCGAGGATAATCACCATATTCTTTTAATAGGTTTTGACGTAAATTATCATACATCATATATCCAAGTACAATTGGTGTAATGATAGAAAGACAAATTCTCCACCATGCCCCTAATTTTATATCAGAAATGGCATCTGCATGATTTTGTAAAGGTTTTAATTGTTTTGCAAACCATGCGATAAATACAACCTCAAACAGCCCTGCTAGAGCAACACCGAATTGGTTGATAAAATAATCTACTGTATCTAAGAAATTCAGTCCACCTTGTGTAGCATATAAGAGTGAAATAATTGCTGCTAAACCACCACCAATAGTTACAGACTTCGTTCTCGATACATGAAACTTTTCTTGTACACCTGCAATAAACGTTTCAACAATAGAAATAAGAGATGTTAATCCCGCTAATATTAATGAGCCGAAGAATAAGACACCAAACAACCCATTTAAAGCAGGAAACTCATTAATGATTTTTGGAAATACTGAGAAAGCAAGGAGAACACCACTACTTACAACCTCATCTACGGGAACTCCTTGTTGTGAAGCCATATAACCTAATGCAGCAAAGACACCAATTCCTGCTAATAATTCAAATGATGAGTTAGCGAAACCTGTTATAAACGCGTTATTTGTAAGGTCAGTCTTTTTAGGAAGATAACTAGAATAAGTAATCATAATTGCAAAACCAATTGATAAACTAAAGAAGATTTGCCCATAAGCTGCTACCCATACTTTACCATCCAAAATTGAACTCCAATTTGGTTGAAAGAATGTATTTAGTCCTTCAGCTGCACCATCTAATGTTAATGCACGAATGACTATAATCGTAAACAAAACGACTAGCATAGGAATCATTATTTTATTTGCTTTTTCAATTCCTTTTTTCACACCAGCAAACATAATACCTAAAACTACTACCCATACAATAATTAATGGAATTAATACCCCGGGAACCATGCTTCCTGTTTTACCTGGGTCAGCTAATTTTAAATAATCCTTGATCAAAAAATTAGTTGTATCTGTGCCCCATGATAATTTAAAAGAAAAAACAGTATATGATAGTGCCCATGCGACGATAACTGCATAATAGGTTGCAATGACAAAGGAAATCCCTACTTGCCACCAGCCAAGCCATTGACTCCCTTTATTAATTCGTGTAAATGATAGCGGTGCTGATCCCTTATACTTATGACCAATTGTAAATTCTAGAATTAATAAAGGAATTCCTGCTGTTAGAAGTGCAAAGAGATACGGTAGAAAGAATGCTCCACCGCCGTTTTCATAGGCAACTGCCGGGAATCTCCAAATATTCCCTAGTCCAATCGCTGAACCTATAGCTGCCATAACGAAACCCGCTCTCGATCCCCACTGTGGACGATTATCCATAATATACCCCCCTAATCACCTAATTGTCGACTAAACAATCGGATATTATTTTATATTCTGATTATTTAAATAATCTGATTTTAGTATAGCATTTTGCATCCCAATGTCAATTTAATATTTTATCTTTTCTAAATATTTCTTTTACTTTAGTAGGATCTATTTTATAGGTGAATAGACCCTACTATTAAAAATTATTTATTTTTATCCTTTTTTTCATCTAGCTGAATGGAAGGAGAACTAGATTCGCCATTGCTATTATATAACGGAATATCACCTTTGTATGAACCAAATGGTCCAGGAATAGTTTGGTCATAGACTGCCACTTGAGAAGCAAATGGAATAATCGTTTGCACATTGACCGTAACCTTAATATACGTTTTAATGTGAGTGCTATTGATTCCCTCTTCCTCCATTACAATATTTGTATCCACCTTAACATCTCCAATGACATGAAACTTTGTCGGAATATCTGGACCCAGATTACCAAGTAGAACATTATTTGTTACCCGTCCTAATGGTACTGAGTAAACTAATTCGCCGGTACTCTTATTGTATTTCCCTTCCTGTACTTCTTGTAACTTTCCCTCTTCTGCCCCATTTAAATAATTTTGTACCAATTGCTGCACATCTGCAGTCATTTTACTTAACATGGTTGGATTACCTTCTACTACTGCAACATTCCCTTTTTCATTAGGAACAAATTTCACCATATCATTTAATTCTATATTTTTTACGATTTCTTTTACTGCATAACTAATTGCATTTGCAGCGATTTTTTGATTTTGACTTTCCGCATAACGAACAATTGTAGGTTTTAACCCTTTATTTACAATCACCAATCCACCAATTGTAGAAAAGATAAAAAAGGCAAAGGTTAATAGTACTACGTAACGAAATGGAAGTGGACCACGTCGGGATTTGCGCGGACGAAATTTACCCAAAAAAAATCCCCCCTTACAAGCTATATGTATGCTTGTAAGAGGGGTTCTAGGTATAGAAATTCTAGATCATTTTCAATAGCGCATCTTTTCCAATCATCCCTTTTTTAATTCCTCTATTTTCTGCTTCTATTGTTATTGATTCTAAAGGAGATTCTAACAACTCCTCTATTGATTTCACACCTACTGCTCTACCAGCTATAATTTTACGATCCTTTAATTTCTCATTTAATAAGCGAACATCCAAAGCACCACACATAATATATCCTTGATCATTGGAAACTGTAAGTAGCGTCGTCATAGGCAGTTTTACAGTTGTCGCAATAAATGTGTGTCCATGAATAGTAATAGGCTCAATGGTCACCACATAAATCGCTCCCTTCATCAAATTTCCTACTATTATGTGTATGGGTTAATAAGGATATGGTTACTACTTTTCACTTTTGTATTCCTTTTTTAGTTTCCATTCCATCACATCTCGCAAAAATTCGGGTAGAAAATATTTTTTATCAGCCAAATATAATTCAGAGAAAAAATGTCCAAAGGTATACATATCAATGGTTCCAAGTTTGTACATTTTATTAGGTTGAACTTTTTGATCCTTAATGTACATATCACTGCCTTCGATAGTTATATTGGTATATACAAAGTTACCTAAAATAGTTCCACGAAAGCCCAGGCCTTTCAGTTCTAATTTTGGCCATTTCGGATCAAGGGTTTGCAAAATAACACTATGCAAATCCCTTCCATTTAATTCAATTAAACACGGATTAATCGGGTGTGGTAACATTTTATGAAGCTCATATTTCGTGACCATTCCTTTTTCTAAATGATCGAGAAGTAAACCAGCATTAATAAAAGCACAATCAGCCTCACACCACTCTTCAATTGCTTCACAAAGCAAAACTGGTAGCTGGGACTCTTTAAACCATTCAACAGATAGCGATTCTGGCAATCGTACAATCTCTTGAAACAATAGTTTTCTACCTTTTTCATAAAAATTTGCAATTTCCTCTTTTTCATTTTGCGACGGAGGTAATTTAGCCGTTTCGTTCAACTGCGCTTGTTTATCCGTAACGATCTTTTTATCGAGATCAACTTCAAGTTTAACATGCCCAATAAACTTTCCATGTTTCCCCGCGGCAGCTAATAAGGTTTGATCAACTAGTTTCCCTTTTTCCAATATATGATGGGTATGTCCCCCCAATATTACATCTATTTCTGGAAATAATGTTGCGATTTTCTCATCATCATGGATACCTAGATGGGACAGTAGGATCAAAACATCGACATGTTCTTTCAATTCTTTTACTTGACTATGCAACTCCTTAAAAGGCTCTTCAACATGCCATTCTAAAAGCTCATAGAGTTTATGGAAATAAGCTGTAACAGCTGTAACCCCTATTTTTAGGCCACCTTTTGTATGATAAATCTGATGTGGGACAGTCCAATTTGGGCGATTCATTTTATTATCATATACATTTGCCAAAATGAGATCAAAATCAGCATCAGAATAAAGAGAATCTAATTCCTGATGCGATAAGGTGATCCCTTCATTATTTCCGATGGTAGCTGCTGTATAACCAACTGCATTCATCAGCCCAATATTTCCTTTGCCAATAGTAGCTTCTGTAAAAGGATGCCACCGATCAACATGATCTCCAATATCAAATAGGAAACAATCTTCTCTATGGTCACGATGTACCATCTTTTTATTTATAAGGAAATCTCTAATTCTTGGCCAATTTTCAAGATGGCTATGAATATCATTCGTATGGTAAATATGGATGGTTTCAAGCATGAATAACTCTCTAAAATAAATCTAATTGTTTTGGCGCTAATCCACTATATTCAATGGAAAGTATGTTAATTAATTGCTTTGCATTATCTGCTGCATCTCCACCAGAGTTATTATTAAAAATGATATATATATCCTCGCTTTGTTTTTCCAACAATAGGAGCCTCTCTTGCCATTCAATTAATTCCTGATGGTTATAACGATACAAATAGCGAACCTCCCGCCAATTTCCGTTATGTGGCTTCCTCCACCCGTAAACATTTCTTCCATGAAAACGTACGAGCGTTTTCAATGGATGTGTAGCTTTCAAGATTGTAGGTACGGACCCTTGACCTATTTGTGGTTCGTCACAAATACTATGAATCCACCCTTCACTTTTCATAAATTCTAATGTCGTATTGTTAAATTGAGGGTAAAACCATGATTGATGTCTAAATTCTAATGCGATTGGCATATCCTTTAATTGTTCTTTACAAAAGCGTAAATAATCTACATGTTTTTTTTGACAATCAAACCATGGGGGGAACTGTAATAATATCATACCTAATTTTCCTGATTGATAAAAAGGAAGAATGGCATTTAAAAATGCAGTAAACATCTCTTCCCTTGAAGTAAAAGTATGACTTCCCCTTCCATGGCCTGTCATTCCTTGATAAGCCTTAACAATAAATTGAAAACGATCAGGGGTATCATTGATCCATTTTCTTACACTATTTTCTGATGGTATCGCATAAAAGGTCGAGTCTACTTCCACGATCGGAAAATGTGCGGCATATTCCTTTAGCTTCTCCTTTTGTGCCGAACCATTAGGATAAATCGTATCATGATCTCCCCAACCAGCCAAACCTATATATATCATTAGCTCCCCCCCTTACATTGAATAGTAGCATATAGCTAAAATATAAAAGAATATTTCATATTGATTGATGTTTTCAAATCGTTCTTTAATCCTTTAATAAAACATTCTTTTCACCAATCCCCTTCCCCATATAGGATGGTAAAATCCTCATAAGATACTTGCTTTGATGTCATCCAGAAAGCTGTAAGAAAAGCTTTATATAAAAAAATCACTTGGAATACTCCAAGCGATTTTTTTACTTATTATCCGATTGAACCTTCCATTTCGAATTTGATTAGACGGTTCATTTCTACGGCATATTCCATAGGCAATTCTTTCGTAAAAGGCTCAATGAATCCCATGACAATCATTTCTGTTGCTTCTTCCTCAGAAATACCACGGCTCATTAAATAGAATAATTGTTCCTCAGACACTTTAGATACTTTCGCTTCATGCTCTAATGAAATATTATCATTTAAGATTTCATTATATGGAATTGTATCTGAAGTGGATTGATTATCCATAATGAGTGTATCACATTCAATATTTGAACGTGCCCCTTCAGCTTTACGGCCGAAGTGAACAATACCACGGTATGTTACTTTACCACCATGCTTAGAAATCGATTTAGAAACAATTGTTGAAGAAGTATTAGGTGCTAAGTGCATCATTTTAGCACCTGCATCTTGGTGTTGACCTTTACCAGCAATTGCGATTGAAAGTGTCATACCACGTGCACCTTCACCTTTTAAAAGTACGGCTGGATACTTCATTGTTAATTTTGACCCGATATTTCCATCGATCCATTCCATTGTAGCATTTTCTTCACACACTGCACGCTTCGTTACTAGATTATAAACATTATTAGCCCAGTTTTGAATCGTTGTATAACGGCAATATGCATTCTTTTTAATAATAATCTCAACAACTGCACTATGAAGTGAGTTTGTTGTGTAAACAGGAGCAGTACATCCTTCAACATAATGAACATGTGCACCTTCATCAACAATAATAAGTGTACGTTCGAATTGTCCCATATTTTCGGAGTTAATACGGAAATATGCTTGAAGTGGAGTATCTACCTTTACACCTGGTGGCACATAAATAAATGATCCACCTGACCAAACTGCAGAGTTTAATGCTGCAAACTTATTATCAGTTGGCGGTATAACTGTTGCCCAATGTTCACGGAAGATATCTTCGTTTTCTTTTAACGCAGAATCTGTATCTTTAAATACAATTCCAAGCTTTTCAAGATCTTCCTTCATATTATGATAAACTACCTCTGATTCATATTGTGCAGAAACTCCAGCTAAATATTTTTGTTCAGCCTCAGGAATTCCTAATTTATCAAAAGTGTTTTTAATTTCTTCTGGAACTTCATCCCAAGAACGTCCTTGTGATTCTGATGGCTTTACATAATAAGTAATTTCATCAAAATCTAAGCCCATTAAGTCCCCGCCCCATTGCGGCATAGGTTTATTATAGAAATGTTCTAATGATTTAAGACGAAAATCCAGCATCCACTGAGGTTCATCTTTCATACGAGAAATTTCTTCAACAATTTCTTTTGTTAATCCACGTTTTGAACGGAAAACAGAGACATCTTTATCATGAAATCCGTATTTATAATCACCGATTTCAGGCATTTTTTTTGCCATTTCAATCATTCCTCCATCCTATTTTGTTTTACATTTCGATCTATTTTTGACTAGAGGATATTTTATCAGTTCTTAGAATCTAAACCCTTTTCCATTGCCTTCCAAGCCAATGTTGCACATTTAATTCGTGCAGGGAATTTTGAAACTCCTTGTAATGCTTCAATATCACCTAAATCTTCATCTTCTTCATATTCATTGCCTTGTATCATTTCAGAAAAAACATGAGAAAGCTTTACAGCTGTTTCCGTATCTTTCCCAATAATCGCTTGGGTCATCATCGAAGCAGAGGCCATGGAGATGGAACAACCTTCCCCATCAAATTTTGCATCAACTACTTTTCCATCCTCTACTTTCATTGTTAAATGAATTCGGTCGCCACAAGTCGGATTGTTCATATCGATAATCACACTATTTTCATCTATATGCCCTTTATTTCGAGGGTTTTTATAATGATCCATGATGACTTGTCGATAGAGAGTATCTAGATTGTTAAAAGACATCGCTGAAATACTCCTTTGTTTTTAAAAGTCCAGCTATGAAACGGTCAATATCTTCCTCTGTATTATATAAGTAGAAGCTTGCCCTTGCAGTTGCTGATACTTTTAACCATTTCATAAGCGGTTGTGCACAGTGATGACCTGCTCTTACTGCAATACCTTCTGCATCTAAGACAGTTGCAAGATCATGTGGGTGAACATCATCCACATTAAAAGTTACTACCCCTGCACGTGCCATAGGATTAAGTGGTCCATAGACCGTCAATCCATCAATCTCTTTGAGACGATTTAATGCATATTCAGCTAAATAATGTTCATGATTTAATATATTTTCCATACCAATCTCTTCAAGGAAATCGATCGCTGCACCTAAACCTATTGCACCAGCAATAATTGGGGTTCCACCTTCAAACTTCCACGGAAGTTCTTTCCAAGTTGAATCATATAGATCGACAAAATCGATCATTTCTCCTCCAAATTCAATTGGTTCCATGTTTTCAAGAAGTTGTTTTTTACCGTATAACACACCGATTCCAGTAGGTCCACACATTTTATGACCAGAAAATGCATAAAAATCACAATCGAGATCCTGGACATCTACTTTAAGATGAGGGGTACTTTGTGCACCATCTACTACCATAAATGCACCATTATTATGAGCGATTTTGGTTATTTCCTTGATCGGATTTATTGTACCAAGAACGTTAGAAACATGCATAATAGCAACTATTTTTGTCTTAGAAGTGACCGTATTGCGAACATCCTCAAGTGTAATTGTTCCATCTTCTTGCATTGGGACATATTTTAATGTTGCATGATTACGCTTTGCAAGTTGTTGCCATGGAATTAAATTACTATGATGTTCCATATAGGAGATGACAATCTCATCTCCCTCTTTTACATTATCACGTCCAAAGCTATTAGCAATGGTATTTATTGACGTAGTCGTTCCTCTAGTAAAAATAACTTCACTAGTAGAGCTTGCATTTATAAAACGGCGAACTTTTTCCCGTGAACCCTCATATTTATCCGTTGCTCTCGTACCTAGTGTATGCACGCCTCGATGAACATTAGAATTATCCTCTTGGTAATACTTATTTAATGCTTCGATAACAGAATACGGCTTTTGAGATGTCGCAGCACTGTCTAAGTAAACAAGTGGATGTCCATTGACTTCTTGGTCAAGTATCGGAAATAATTTACGAATCTCCTTCGCATTCATTACTTAACTTTCCTTTCAATAACCTCAGTAAGAGCTCGTTTAACCCCTTCAATAGGCAATTGATTTACTACAGGAGCAAGGAAGCCGTGAATAATTAGACGTTCTGCCTCTTTTTTAGAGATCCCACGGCTCATTAAATAATAAAGCTGAATAGGATCAACACGACCAACAGATGCAGCATGTCCAGCCATAACATCATCTTCATCGATTAAAAGCATTGGATTGGCATCCCCACGTGCTTTTTCACTTAACATTAAAACACGTGATTCTTGCTCCGCGTCTGATTTAGATGCGCCGTGCTCAATTTTTCCAATTCCATTAAAGATTGATGAAGCAGAATCCTTCATTACTCCATGCTTTAAAATAAAGCCTTCTGTATTTTTTCCAAAATGGGTAATTTGAGTTGTAAAGTTTTGAGTTTGACTTCCACGACCAACTACAACTGTTTTTGAATGAGAAGTTGAACCATCTCCCATTAGATTAGTTGTATTATTTGAAATCGTATCGCCATCATTCATCATTCCCAATGCCCATTCGATATTGGCATCACGATAAGCGACTCCACGACGATTTACATAGGTTGTCACACCTTCTGCCAAATTGTCAACAGAGCCATATTCTATCTTCGCATTACCGTTCGCAATAATTTCAGTAATGATGTTTGCAATTCCTTTTGCTTGATCATTGGTTGAAATATAGTTTTCAACATATGTTACTGAACTATTATCATCAGCAACTACCAATACATGGTTAAATAGAGGTGCCTCAGTATGATCATGTACATAAACAGTTTGAATCGGCTCAGACACTTCTACATTTTTAGGAATATATAAGAATACTCCACCATTTACAAGTGCTGCATGTAATGCAGTTAATTTATGTTCATCAACTTTTACTGCATCCTTCATAAAATATTTTTGTACGAGATCTGAATGCTCTTTTACTGCAGTCAAAATATCAGTAAAAATCACGCCTTTTTCTTTTAGCTCTTCTGATAGAGCCACATAGGCAGGAGTTTGATTATGTTGAATATATAAGTTTTTATTTACATTTTCTACATCGATTAAAGATTTTACCGCTTCAGGAAGTACATCTAGTGATTGATACGTATCACTTTCAATCGAATGCTTTGTAAATTGAGTAAAATTCCATCTTGTAATTCTAGTTTTATCAGGATTTGGCATAGGTAGCTCTTCTGCTTGAGCTAATGCTTGAATTCGAAGTTCTGTAAACCACGCTGGTTCACTGATTCCTTCTGAGAAGGAGCGAACATAGTCCTGATCCACTGAAAGATTTGTTTCTACAGTCATGTTAAGTCCTCCTAACTTTATGCTTCTTGCCCTACTGTTTCGTCTTCAATACCAAGTTCGTGTTTAATCCAGTCATATCCCTCAGCCTCTAAACGTTGTGCTAATTCTGGACCACCGGATTTAACTACACGTCCTTGCATCATTACATGTACATAGTCAGGAGTAATATAGTTCAATAAGCGTTGGTAGTGAGTAATGATTAAGCAACCAAATTCACTGCTGCGCATTTCATTGATTCCTTTAGAAACAACTTTCAATGCATCGATATCTAAACCAGAATCAATTTCATCAAGAATTGCAATTTTTGGTTCAATCATCATTAATTGAAGAATTTCATTACGTTTTTTCTCACCGCCAGAGAATCCTTCATTTAGATAACGTTGTGCCATATTTGGATCCATTTCAAGCAATTCCATCTTTTTATCCATCTCGCGAATGAATTTCATTAATGAAATTTCATTTCCTTCTTCGCGACGAGCATTGATAGAAGAACGTAAAAATTCAGCATTTGTTACACCGCTAATTTCACTTGGATATTGCATCGCTAAGAAAAGACCAGCACGTGCTCTTTCATCAACTTCCATTTCTAAAACATCTTTACCATCAAGTGTAATACTACCTTTTGTTACTGTATATTTAGGATGTCCCATAATCGCAGATGATAAAGTGGATTTACCAGTTCCGTTAGGTCCCATAATTGCGTGGAATTCTCCACCTTTAAGCTCTAAATTAACGCCCTTTAAAATCTCTTTTCCTTCGATCTCAACATGAAGATCTTTAATGATAAGTGTAGAACCTGCCATGATTATACCTCCGTTGTATATTAAAAATTTCAAAATCTCATTCTCAATTTATTCTCATTATAATCTTATAACAAATTAAAATTATTATCAATAGAGAAAGTCTGCTCTAGGACTTTCTTGAAAGGAGAAAGTCTGCTTCGGGACTTTCCTATGTACACATTCTATTTAGTTTTTTCCCTCCCACCATTCTTCATTCTCTAATTCACTATATTATGTATTTTAAAATGGGCAAAAACCAGTGTTTGATACACTGGTTTTTGCTATCATTATTATAAGCTATTTAGCATTTTTCGTCCAAGGTCTGCAACCATCCGCTGGGAACGAACGTATTCCCTCTCTCTCCTTTTTTCCACAAGCATTCTTACTTTATGCTTTTGTTTGTACACCTCGTAACCGACTCCATGTGCCCCATGCAACGCCTTTTCCATATCATTTGTGTACTGTAACTCAAGAGAGTTAATAACGAATCATTCCTTCCATTTTTTGTTTACGGTCTTTATGATAACAAAGATTTTCTATCTTAACAAAAAGGATATGGCGGATTAATAAAGCATCTGCTTCTATATTCATGAGTCATGGTAAAAAACTTTATTATTTACTTAATAATGATCTTAAATGCTTCAAAATAATAGCTAGTTTCGAGAAGATGTATGGAGTATTCACTTTATAATAGGAAACAGGAATGAACTTTTTAGATTCGCACAAAACAATTGTTATTTGCACGAAATTATAAATGATTCTCACGATATGACTCTTTTTCGCACCAAATATTTTTGAAACTCATTTGCCAATAATAAAAGCTCCGGAAAAATTCCGAAGCTTTTTACGATATTATTTACCTGAGACTGGAACAACTGACCCTTTCCACTCTTTTTTAATAAAATCTTGGATTTCTTTAGAATGTAAAACTTCAACTAATGTTTTAATTGATTTTTTGTTTTCATCACCTTTACGTACAGCGATCACATTTACATATGGTGAGTCGTCTCCTTCAATGGCAATAGAATCTTTTTTCGGATTCATACCTACATCGATGGCAAAGTTGGAGTTGATAACAACTGCATCTCCCTCTCCATTATTATATGCTGTAGTTAAGAAGGCTGGATCATATTCATAATCAAATTTTAATTTTTTTGGATTTTCAGCAATATCTTTAATCGTTGCCTCATCCTTATTAACACCATCTTTAAGCTTAATTAAGCCTTTTTCTTCAAACAATGTTAGAATACGACCGTGATCAGCGACAGAATTACTCATTAGTATTTTAGCACCATCCGGAAGGTCATCTAGAGATTTATATTTTTTTGAATAAATCCCCATCGGTTCAATATGAATACCACCTGCATTTACAAAGTCATATCCAAATTCTTTGATTTGTTTTTCTAAATAAGGAATATGTTGAAAATAGTTAGCATCTAAATCTTTTCCATCTAATGCTTTATTCGGTAAAACATAATCTGTGAACTTCTCAATTTTAAGATTGATGCCCTTTTTCTTCAAAATAGGCTTTGCTTGTTCCAAGATCACTGCATGTGGAGTATTTGAAGCTCCTACTACTAAAGTTGTTTCTTTACCATCGCCTTTTGATTTTTCATCTGAAGAACCACAGGCAGCTAATCCAAACACAAGCAATGTTGCAAAAAGAATACCTAACCATTTTTTCATTTGTATTTCCTCCTCTTTAATATGAAGTTATCGCTTATCTATTTTTCTTGTAATTAAATCACCAATCATCTGGATGATGAAAACGATAATTAAAATAATGATAGTAGCTACAAAAGTAACATCTGTACGATTTCTTTGGAAGCCATCTAAATAGGCTAGATTTCCTAATCCGCCGGCACCAATTGCACCTGCCATTGCGGTATACCCTACAATAGCAATGGATGTAACAGTTATACCTGAAACAATGGCCGGCATTGATTCTGGTAATAATACTTTAAATATAATGGTACTCATCTTGGCACCCATAGCCCTCGCTGCTTCAATAACACCTTTATCGACTTCTCTTAGACCAATCTCCACTAATCTTGCATAAAAAGGTGCCGCACCTATAATCAATGCAGGTAATGCTGCTTCTGGCCCAATTATGGAACCGACAATTGTTTTAGTAAATGGTATTAAAAGAACAATTAATATAATGAAAGGAATCGAACGAAAAACATTAACAATTGCTGAGATAATTGAGTTTATTGCACGGTTTTCCCATAAACTTCCTTTAGCTGTAAAAAACAATAATAATCCTAATAATATTCCGATTACAAATGTTGCAATCACGGACCAGAATGACATATATATAGTTTCTTTTGTGGCATCCCACATAGAAACCCAATCTACGTTTGGAAAGTATTTCTCAAGCATCTGCCTTCATCACCTCTAGTTCAATCTCCTGTTGTTTTTGCAAATAAGTTAATCCCTTATTTATCTCTTCTTCCTCACCATCTACATGAATGAACAATGTCCCATATGATCCATTCTGTGTTTGTGAGATGTTGCCCTGAATAATATTTACAGAAAGAGAATAATTCCTAATAAGATCAGTTATAATCGGTTGTTCAGCAGAACCTCCAATAAAAGTAATCTTCACTAATCGTCCACTTGGATACATATTTAATAGTTGTTGTACTGTTTCATGGGTATCTTCAGGTTCTGTGAGTTGTCTAACGAAACGCTTTGTTATTTTCTCTTGAGGTTTTCTAAACACATCAAGTACGCTTCCCATCTCAACAACCTGACCATTTTCCATAACAGCAACTCGATGACAAATTTTCCTAATCACATGCATTTCATGTGTAATTAGCACAATCGTTAATCCAAGTCTTTTATTAATATCCACTAATAGATCCAAAATAGAATCTGTAGTCTGTGGGTCCAATGCAGAAGTCGCCTCATCACATAAAAGTACTTGAGGGTCATTTGCTAAAGCACGGGCAATACCTACACGTTGCTTTTGTCCACCACTAAGCTGTGAAGGATATGCTTCTTCCCTTCCATCTAATCCAACAAGCTTAATTAATTCGTCTACTTTTTTTCTACGCTGCTGTTTTGGTACACCCGCGATTTCAAGAGGAAAAGAAATATTTTCCCTAACAGTACGTGACCAGAGAAGATTAAAATGCTGAAATATCATTCCAATGCCTTGTCTTGCTTTTCTTAGCTCTGCACCCTTTATACTCGAAATTTCCTTCCCAGCTACATGAATCTTACCCGAGGTTGGAATTTCTAGACCATTTAACATACGAATTAACGTACTTTTCCCGGCACCTGAATAGCCAATTACACCAAAAATCTCACCTTTATTTATATCAATGTTAATGTCATTAACTGCTGTAACTTCTCCATTTTTTGTAGAAAATATTTTTTTTACTTTTTGAACGGTTATCATGCTGTCCACCTCACTTGTATATGACGCCTAGTATTCCAATAATCTGGGCAAAATAAAATGCCTTTCTGCAAAATGACAGAAAGGCATGAATAATTATGAAACCTTCCTCTCATCTTCCAAAGTTAAAAACTTTGTGTGAATTGGCACCATTTCAGATAACTGACGGTTGCCGGGCTTCATAGGGCACATCCCTCCACCTCTCTTGATAAGAGCACATATATATTTAATTGTTAATCTTTCAAACAAAAAATTCCATTATTAAACTTTCAATATCAAAGACTTAATTAGTACAAAAGTCATTGTATCATGATGGTTAATGACTGTCAACAAAAAATCACAATAAATATAGTTCTCCATTCATGCAATCTGATAGTCTCTACTTAGCCATAAAATCGATTCAAGTAAAAGTGATAAGCGATAGGAGCCATATAATGTAAGTTCGTTATTTTTCACTAATTGACTTAAGCGAATATGACCATTTAAAAGATGACAAAGTATTGGTTTGGAGGCATGTATTTCTAAATTCGATTCGCCTATATCTTTTTTCATTATAGAACAGCTATTTTTAGAAATATACAATCCCCATTCCTCTTTATCGCAAACAAATTTTATCATAATAGGATGGTTTGGAAATAAGGCATTCAAATGTTTTCGATTATCCAACTCTTGAATCAGTCTTTCAAAAAATGAATCCATAAAGATCACCCATTTCTCGTTTATCTTTTATACACTTATTCATTTTTTGAAAAGAAAATCCTCTATCTATCGTTCTACAATTTTTTCAAGATATAAAATACATAAAAAAATTCTTGTCGAATAAAATCATTATCTATTTATTTCCCAAGAAATTTGTCATAAGTATTTATACTACTTTTGAAATAGGAGGATGATCTTTTTTGCTTCCAAAAGATTTAAAGACAATAAAAAAGTAGATCGACCCCACTAAATATAAAAAACATGTGATTGAAAAAACAATGGCGTAGCCATTATAAGAACCATTTCGTGAAACAATTCCCATTGAAACTGGCCCCATCAACCCCCATCCTAAATTAAATACCATTTGATTGACAGAGTTTGCAAGACCCTTCACTGAATTATCAACTTTAGACATCATTAATGACATTTGAATTGGATTTCCTGCATTCATTAAAGCCTGCCTGAATAAAAATCCAATTGCTGCAAGTAATAAACTATGAGTAAATCCCGTTAATAATAAAAATGGGAGAGAAGCCAATTGCAAAAAGACAACTGCCTTAACCTCCCCTACTTTACTTACTACAAATGGACCAATAAACATAGCGATGGCGGTTGCTGCCTGACCCATCGAAATAATAAATCCAATCGTTGTATTTGAAGCATTAAATCGATCAGCAAAGTATAAATTTAAATAAGGGATTACAAGTCCTGCACCAAAACCGATTAATAATTGTGCAATGGCAAAAAAGATGATTAATTTAAGACTTTCCTTTTGTTCTTTGAATGAAATGAAGCGTTTATTATTTTTTTCATCGTAGCTTACAACTGTTATTATTTCCTTAAGTCTCATTATTGGCAAAATTCCGATCAAAAATATAACTGCGCCAATTATTAAAGTAATCCGAATACTAATAATCGGACTATAGATCCATTCAAGTAAGTCAGAAAGTACTCCCCCAAATATATTTCCAATCACATTAGCAGCTGTCATCAATCCAAAATGAAGTGAAAACAGTTTGACACGTTGTTCAGCTGTAGAGTTTTCAGCCAATAAAGGAACGGATGAAACTTGTATAAATGCTTGGGTTAAACCAGTTAAAAAAGCTGCCATAAGGAGAAGTGTTCTTGGCTCAATGATACTTCGAAGAAATAAGGTAACTCCTGTAAAAATTAATCCATATAATATAACTCTTTTCCTTCCCAGTCTATCACTTAATATTCCTGCTGGAATCAGAATAATGGCTGTTGCCAGGGATGTCATTGAGATGACTTGCCCATTCATCTGATCAGGGAAACCGAGTTCACGAATATAGAAGTTGTAAATGACCATAAAAACACCCAAACCAATTTGCGTAAAAACGTTTCCATAAATGGCATTTCTTATATTCGAGTTATACCGTCCCCATTGCTGTTTCCACCTATTTGCCCATTTCATAAAAAAATCCCCCACTAGATTATTTCGATACCCTAAATAATCATAATCGCGTGAGGAAAAAAAGTAAATGGTCTATTCAGAAATGTTTTAATCATCTTTATTTATTTGTTTTAAAAGCTCATACAAATGAGTAACCGATTGAAAAGCATATATTTTTTCCACACAAATTCCTTCTTGAAATACTAATAAACAGGGGACACTCTCAATTGAATACTTCTCAGCCATTTCTGGCATATAATTTAAATCAGCTTTTCTAAATTCAAACTGTGGTACTAAATTTTCCACAATATCGAGCATTCTCCCCGCTACCTGACAAGTCCCACATAAAGGTGTATAAAAGTATAATGCTAGTTGCTTGATCTTCCTTGTATTTTCTGTAATCTCTTCCTTTGTCCATTCTTTCATTATGATCGTCCTCTTGTGAATTTCTATATTTATAATATAGCCTTCTTTATACTTGGCTATAATTTTTCAAAAAAAATTAAGATTGATAAAGGTATAAATAAATAAATAAAAAAATGAGGTTGTCCCAAGTTACTCGGAAACAACCCTAGTTTTTTTATCTATTTATTAGTCTTCGTTAATCATTTCTTCATATGCTTCAGCAGTCATAAGATCATCTAATTCACCAATATTAGATGGTTCAACAACAATCATCCATGCTTTTTCATATGGTGATTCATTAACAAATTCTGGACTATCGCTTAATTCTTCATTCACAGCAACTACTTTACCACTTACAGGTGCATATAATTCAGAAACTGTCTTAACTGATTCAACACTACCAAATGGTTCATTCGCTGTTACTTCATCTCCAACTTCAGGAAGTTCAACAAATACAATGTCACCTAATTCAGATTGTGCGAAATCTGTGATACCGATACGTAGGCTTTCTCCCTCTTTCTTTACCCACTCATGTTCTTCAGAATAACGTAATTCTTTAGGTAAACTCATTCAAAGATCCCTCCAAAGATTTATCAAATTAATATTTACATAAAACACTTTTGTTAGCAAGAATACTAGCTTAAGCCCATGTATTCTTATACATTTCTTCTTTAAATCCAACGGTTATTTTATTTCCATCAGTTAATAGAGGACGTTTAATTAACATCCCATCTGATGCGAGCAGATCCAATAGTTCGTCTTCACTAGCCGTTGGGATTCGATCTTTTAGCCCTAGTTCACGATATTTTTGACCACTCGTATTAAAAAATTTCTTTAACTCTAAGTCGCTTTTTTTGTAAAGCTTTTCTAGTTCCTCACGTGAAGGAGGATTATCTACAATATGTACTTCGTTAAAGGAGATTTGATGTTCCTCTAACCATTTTTTCGCTTTGCGACATGTCCCACATTTAGGGTACCAATAAAATGTTAATGTCATTTCTTAATCACCACCTTAAATTATGGGATTATTAGCTATTTTAACACTATATCTATTTTACCTGTTCAATCTTACAAATTCAAAGATTATTTTGGTCTTACCACTTTCAAAATTTTTCTGATGGATACTCGTTATTCCAAAGCTAATAAATAGTTATTACTTTGGCTGTTTTCCTATAGTTTGTTGCCTTTGTAACAGCCTAACTGCCGGCTTTTACACCCAATAAAAAGACTCAGCGATTTTTATAAAGTTTGTAGCTCTTCAGTGAAATGAAACGTGTAGCGGTCTTCAGCTGATAGTTATTTGTTAAACTTTACTTAAATAGCAACAATGTTCTAGAAAAGAGCCTTACCTTAAAATACAAACATAAGAAATGCCCTTGATGTAGATAGCATCAAGGACATTAACATTATTTTTTATAAAAGCTGTTTTCCTATAGTTTGTTGCTTTTGTAAGAAACCAACTGCCGGCTTTTACACCCAATCAATGGTTCTTATGAGGTGCTCGCACTTTTCTAGCGCACTTCAACCGATTTGAATAATTTAAACTTTTCATAATTAGCAACAAAGGTTGAGAAAAGAGACTTTATAATACATATTTTTCTGCTTCAATTAGTTTTACTGAAGCTTCACGCTTTTTCGCAATGACATTGATCGGTGTGTGTCGAATTAATTTTCGAAGAGCTGATAACATCATTCGTAAAGTATCACCCGTTTCAATCGCTACAATGGATTCCTTAGCCAATTGCTCAATTTCATTGATTGCTTCTTGGCAGAAAATTTGCGTGTAAAGGACTTTTTGAGCACTCTTTTCTACACCTTCTTTTGCGATTGCTTTTTCTGTACGAAGCACAGCTGATTCCATTGCATATGCTAATGAAACGATATCTGCTACATTTACAAGGACTTCTTGTTCATGTTCAAGTTTTGTTCCATATTTCTGTGCTCCTAAACCAGCTACCATTAAGGCTACTTTTTTCGCACTACGTGTTAAATATTTTTCCTGATCAACAGGTCCATCACCAATTTCCTCAGGCATCATCATCATAAGCTCTTCTTGTAAGCTTTGAACTTTTTGAAGAAGTGGAAGTTCACCCTTCATTGCTTTTTTCATCAAAGTTCCAGGAACGATTAAGCGATTGATTTCATTCGTTCCTTCAAAGATACGATTGATACGTGAGTCACGATAAGCTCGAGAAATTTCGTACTCATCCATAAATCCATATCCACCATGGATTTGAACACCTTCATCAACAACATAATCTAGAACTTCTGAACCAAATACTTTATTTAATGAACATTCAATTGCATATTCAGCAATCGAATTAGCAATTTCATGACCATCCTTCACATCAATATGGCTCATTCTTTCATCAAAGAGACCGACCGTACGATAAACTGAACTTTCAGCTGCGTAAATTTTTGCTGCCATTGTCGCAAGCTTTTCTTTCGTTAAATTAAATGAAGAAATTGGTGTTTTGAATTGTTTTCTTTGATTAGCATATTTTGCAGTAATTTCAAACGCACTTTTTGATCCACCAACTGTACCTACACCTAATTTATAACGTCCAATATTTAATATATTGAAGGCAATTTTATGACCTTTTCCCACTTCACCAAGCAGATTCTCCACAGGAACTTCAGCATCCTCTAAAATTAACGTACGTGTTGAGGAACTCTTGATTCCCATCTTCTTTTCTTCTGCCCCAGTAGACACACCTGGATAATCACGTTCAACAATAAAAGCGGAAAATTTATCGCCATCAATCTTCGCATAAACAACAAACACATCCGCAAACCCTGCATTTGTAATCCATTGTTTTTCACCATTTAAAATGTAATGTGTTCCAGCCTCATTTAATTTAGCCGTTGTTTTCGCACCTAATGCATCCGATCCTGAGCTCGGCTCTGTTAATGCATATGCAGCTAGCTTTTCACCTGTCGCAAGTAGTGGTAAATATTTTTGCTTTTGCTCTTCATTACCAAACAAAACAATTGGTAAGGAGCCAATTCCTACATGGGCACCATGAGAGATAGAGAATCCACCAACTTTAGCCATTTTTTCAGAAATAAGTGCAGAACTCACTTTATCTAATTCTAAGCCACCATATTCTTCTGGAACATCGGCGCCTAGTAAACCTAGTTCACCAGCTTTTTTCAATAGTTTAACAGAACGATCAAATTCATGCTTTTCAAGATACTCCACTTGAGGAACAACTTCATTATTAATATAGTCTTCTGTTGTTTTAGCAATCATTTTTTGTTCGTCTGTATAATCCTCAGGTGTAAACATTTGCTCATAGGAAATATCTTCAATTAAAAAGCTTCCACCTTTAATCAATTTATCTGTTTGATTTGTCATTACCGATTCCTCCCAATCATTTATTCAAATCTTTTACATATTGTTTTTTATATTGCTAAAATCAATTTTTCTATTCAAACTTAGTCTACAAAACTAACAAGTAAAACTTAAGATAGTCTTTTACTAAAAAACATTTTTTTATATTAATTCAAATACACCAGCAGCCCCCATACCGCCACCAATACACATCGTTACAACACCAAATTGAACCTTTCTTCGTTTCATTTCATGAATGAGAGATAGTGTTAATTTTGTTCCTGTGCAGCCAAGAGGATGACCAAGAGCAATGGCTCCTCCGTTCACATTGACAATCTCCTCATCTAAGCCTAGTTTGCGAATCACTTGAATGGATTGGGAAGCAAAAGCCTCATTTAATTCAAATAATCCAATATCTGATAATTCCAAGCCTGCAATTTTCAAGGCTTTCGGAATCGCTTCAACAGGACCAATTCCCATAATTTCAGGAGGAACACCAGCTACGGCGAATGAACGAAATTTGGCCATTGGTTCTAGTCCATGTGATACTGCCTTTTCACGATCCATTAATAATACAGAGGCAGCGCCATCACTTGTTTGTGAAGAATTTCCCGCAGTAACAGATCCTTTAATCGAGAACGCTGGTCTTAATTTGCTAAGCACCTCTACCGTTGAATCGGGACGAACACCTTCATCTTGTTTAAATACAATGTTTTTCTCAATTAACTTATGATCTGCTCCAACTGAACGTAATGTAACATTAACTGGAACAATTTCATCGATAAATTTGCCTTCCGCTATTGCTTTTGCTGCTCTTTGATGACTTCTAACAGCGAATGCATCTTGATCCTCACGGGATACTTCAAATTTTTGCGCAACTTGCTCAGCCGTATGTCCCATTCCCATATAATATTCAGGAGCCATTTCTGCTAATGTGGCATTCGGACGAACTACATGCCCCATCATAGGTACAAGACTCATAGATTCTGCTCCCCCAGCAAGAACTGTATCGGATGAACCAAGCATAATTCGTTCCGCTCCATATGCAATAGCTTGAAGTCCTGAAGAGCAATAACGATTTATAGTCACTGCTGGTACTGTATTCGGTAGTCCAGCGAGTGCCCCTATATTTCTTGCCATATTTAATCCTTGTTCTGCTTCTGGCATTGCACAGCCAATAATCAAATCATCGATATTTCCTTCGTAGTTTCCCGCACGCTTTAATGTTTCTTTCACAACTAATGCACCTAAATCATCTGGTCTTACAGTGGCAAGTGTGCCTTTACCTGCCTTACCGACTGGTGTTCGTGCACCAGCAACGATGACCGCTTCTCGCATGTGTAATCCCTCATTTCCTTTGCTCTGATTATCTTATTCATTCGTTAGTTTATTAATTTCTTAATGGTTTTCCTTTTACAAGCATATGCTGCATACGTTGCTGTGTTTTTGGCTCTTGAATGAGACTTAAGAAAGCTTCCCTTTCAAGATCTAATAAGTATTGTTCATCAACTTTAGTGCCATAAGGAACCTTGCCTCCGGAGATTACATAGGCTATTTTCTTCGCTATTTTCATATCATGTTCTGAAATATAACCTGATAAATGCATACCTTGGGCACCTAACAATAAAGTGGCATATCCTGGTTCTCCAACGACAGGTACCTTTTGGCGAATTGGTGGCTTATAGCTTTGTGAATAGAGAGACAGAACCGCTTGCTTTGCATCATATAATTGATGATCTGCATTCACACTAATACCATCTGCATTGTTCAAGAAATTATTTTCTCTTGCTTCTTCTGCAGACGTAGATACTTTTGCCATAGCAATTGTTTCAAATACTTTATTAGCCACTTTTTGTAAATCAAAGTCCACACCATTTGGCATATTTTTTAGATGCTTAATATATAACTCCTTGTTACCGCCACCACCAGGAAGTAGACCAACACCTACTTCAACTAGACCCATATAAGTTTCCATAGTGGCTTGAATATGTGCAGAAGGCAGGCAAACCTCTGAACCACCACCAAGTGTCATAGCAAAAGGAGCAGTGACTACTGGCTTCGGACTATATTTGATTTTCATCATCGCATTTTGGAATTGTCGCACGACCATATCTAATTCAAAGATATTATCATCCTGTGCCTCCATTAACATAAGAGCAAGATTAGCTCCTACACAAAAGTTCTTTCCTTGGTTTCCAATGACAAGACCTTTATAATTTTTGGCGACTTCATCAACAGAGTAGTTAATCATTTGTAAAATATCTAAACCGATAGCATTATTAGGAGAGTGAAATTCTAATAACGCAACACCATCACCAATGTCAATTAAGCTTGCACCTGTATTTTTCTTAATTAATTTCCCTTGATTTTTTAGTTGTTTTAAATTTATCACTTTAGGATTCTGTTCTATTTTTTTGTAATCACTAGAATCATAGAAATACATTCCATCACTTTCTTCCTTGTAGAAAGAAGTGATTCCTTTTGCTAACATTTCTTCTATCCATGTAGGAACAGCTAAACCTTGTTCTTTCATTTTATTTACTGATTGTTCCACACCTATGGCATCCCACACTTCAAATGGACCCTGCTTCCAACCGAAACCCCATTTCATTGCATTATCGATAGACACAATATCGTCAGCAATCACGTTCATTAACTCTGCTGAATAGACAAGAACCGGTGCAAAGATATTCCATAATAACTTTCCGACCTTATCTTCCGCATAGACAAGCGCTTTCATTTTAGCCGATGTACCTTTTACTTGCTTAACCATTTCTAAGGAAGCTGATTTTAATTTTTTTCTTTCGCCATACTCGAGCGTATGAGGATCGAGTTCTAAAATCTCTTTTCCTTTTTTCAAATAAAAACCTTGACCGCTCTTACTACCTAACCAGCCATTTTCGAACATTTTTTTCATAAATGCCGGGACTGTAAATACTTCTTTTTCTTTACCATCTACCTGATCATATACATTATTCGCTACGTGAATAAAGGTATCTAAGCCAACAACATCTAATGTTCTAAATGTTGCACTTTTTGGACGCCCAATTAATGGACCTGTAACAGAATCAACTTCCCCAACACTATATCCACCTTTTAACATTTCTTGAACTGTCACAAGAAGTCCATATGTTCCAATACGATTACCGATAAAGTTTGGTGTATCTTTCGCTAGAACTACCCCTTTACCTAGCACATCCTCACCAAAAACCTTCATAAATTGGACTACTGCTGGATTAGTATGCTGAGTAGGAATGACTTCAAGAAGCTTTAAATATCTAGGTGGATTAAAAAAATGAGTGCCTAAGAAATGCTTTTTAAAATCCTCGGAACGATCTTCTGCCATCGCTTCAACAGAAATTCCTGAAGTATTTGAACTGACAATACTTCCTTGTTTCCGATATTGATCAATTTGTTCAAACACTTGTTTTTTTACTTGAAGCTTTTCTACAACCACTTCAATAATCCAATCTACTTCCGCTAACTTGGATAGATCATCTTCTAAATTCCCTGCTTCTATAAGGGCAAGATTATCCTTTGATGTTAGCGGTGCAGGCTTTTGTTTAAGTAATTTTTTCAAGGCAAGTTCACTCAGTCGATTTCTAACAATTTTATCCTCTAGTGATAATCCCTTTAATTTCTCTTCATCTGAAAGTTCTTTGGGCACGATATCCAATAGCAAAGTTGGAATCCCAATATTCGCTAAATGTGCAGCAATTCCTGATCCCATTACACCAGAACCGATAACAGCCGCTTTTTTAATGCTGTAACTCAATGCTATTTCCTCCTTCAATGCCATCTTATTAACATTTTTGAATGAATACTCATTCATTTTGCTGTTAAAAAAAATCCCATGAATGAGTTTACTACTTATAATATATACGATTTTACAGAAACTATCAATTATTAATCTCTAAAAATGACAAATTTTCTAAATTATTTTTATACATGGGTGTTTTCGTATAGTATGTTGCTTCTGTAAAAAGCCAAATTTCCGGATAAAAAAGGATTCTAACAGATCTTATGGTGATTGCAAATGAAAGTTGTAGCAATCTTCAGCTGATATGGATGGATTAGTTAAAACTTTACTTAAATAGCAACATTGTTTAAGAAAAGATCCCTTTTCATTAAACATCCGCTAATTGGATAAAAAATAGCTAATTAGGTAAATCTACACATAGCAATGGAGGTGAAAAAATGCCGAAGCACAAGAAAAATCCTTCTAAAGCTGGTGTCAGTGCTGCTAGTGTAAAAGGCGATGCAGGTCCTACAGTTGAAGCAGATGGTGGAGGAAAAGTAAATAGCCAAAATAATCAATATAAAAAACAATAATTTCATTTAAAATGGGGGTTTGACAATTGCAACAGCAAGGCTTTAATCAACAACAGCAGCAAGGAACTATGCAACAGCCACCAGCAATATTATCAACGAAAGATCTATCCTATATTAATGATATGCTTTCCTGGAATTTACTTGCGATGAAGAAGGCGCATTTTACAGCGATGCATTGTCAAGATTCATCGATAAAAGCCACGTTGGAGAAATGTGGCCAGATGCATCAGCGTCATTACGAGAAAATTCTTCATCATTTACAAGAACATTTACAAACACAACCAAATCAGCAAAATCAGCAAATGATGTAAGGAGGATAAAGATTGCAAAATCAGCAAAAAATCCAAAATCCACAAACAACTGTACCTAATAATGAAAAAATGAATGACCGCGACCTTGTGAATGATTTATTAGCTATGGAGAAATATATGACTGCATCCTATAATACTGCCATGAATGAGGCAAGTCATGAAGGACTATACAAGGATTTATTAAGCATTTTTACTGAGACTCAAAACGAGCAGCGGGAATTATATAATCTGATGTTTCAAAATGGCTGGTACAAGCTCGAAGCTGCCGAGCAACAAAAGGTTCAGCAATCCTTTCAACAGCACCAAGGCTATTCAAGTCAATTCCCTTATGGGAATCAAGTGCAATAATTTTAAAGCAGCATATTTTATGCTGCTTTTCATTCTTTATGAAACCCTAAAAATCATTTATCCTTAAATAAGACTAGTGTTTTTAGGGGGGGACATCAATGTTACAAGTAAATTTCGCAAAAAAGATTGTAAATGAAGTCCGGAAATTATTAAATGAAGAAATTGTAGTGATGAATACCACAGGAACTATCATTGCAAGTACAAATAATGAAAGAATAGGAACCTTTCATGAAGGCGCCTTAATCACGAGTAAAAAAAATGAAAAACTCATTATAAAAAAAGAGGATGAATCCCTCCTAGAAGGAGTTAAGGCGGGTATTAATTTACCAATTTGCTTCGGAAAGCAAGTAGTTGGGGTAATCGGCATTACTGGTGAACCGATAAAAGTGTTACCCTATGCAGAATTATTAAAAAAAATGACCGAACTTCTGATTCAGGAAAATTTCTACAAAGAAGAAATGACACGTCAAACTCGTACACTTGAGGCGTTTATCTTTGACTGGTTAGAGCTAAGAGAGTGGGACCTAGCATTTTATAATCGAGCTGAACTCCTAAATATAAACTTATCTGTCCCAAGACTCCTCATTCTCGTAAAAGTGATTCGTGAAGATCAACAACTTTTTGATTTATCAATGAAGTGGAGATCAGAGAGAAATCGGAATGACTTATGCATCAATTGGGGAAATGACCGCTTGTTATTGCTGTTAGAAGCTGATCCTCCTCTGGACAATTATTCACTAAAAAATAAATTATATAGATGGAAAAACGAAATAGAGACATCAAATCATCTCAGCTTACAATTCGGTGTTGGAACGATTGTTCAACCAACTGGACTAAAGAAGTCATTTTTAAAAGCAGAACGTGCACTTCATGCTATCACTGGACATAATTGGATAATGTTTGATGACCATCTCACATTAGAAATGATTATGGAGGATTTACGAGTGGATACAAAAAAGGAATTCATTCAACGTACCATTTCTCCCCTACTTGAAGATGAAGAGCTTTTACAAACTTTACGTGTATTATTTGAACGTAATTTCTCAATTAAAAAAACAGCAGAAGCATTACATATACATATTAACACCCTTCATTATCGTATTAAAAAAATTGAGGATCATACATCATTAAATCCCAAAAAAACAAAAGACCAATTTACTCTTTATTTAGGGTTATATATTTTGGATCATTATACAAAGTAAATCTCTTTTTCTTCCATTTCATTTAGTGAAAAATACATAGCGAGAATACTCGCTTTTTTTTATACTTTAATTAGGAAATATTATGAGAATTTACATGAAAATGGAGGATATTCATGATTTCACAAATCGTTAAAGATCGTCTCATTTCAATTGTTGGTATTGAAAATGTGGATGACTCTAAGGCTGGAAGATTAGTATATTCCTATGATGCTACACCACAATTTCAATCCCTTCCAGACATAATCGTTTCACCTAGAAATACACAGGAAATAGCCGAGATTGTAAAGCTTTGTAGCGAGTTCAAAATTCCTATCGTTCCTAGAGGTTCTGGTACAAATCTTTGTGCAGGTACTTGTCCTACAGAAGGCGGACTTGTTCTCTTATTTAAACACATGAATCAAATTATTGACATTGATGAAGAAAATTTAACCATTACTGTTCAACCTGGAATCATTACCCTCGATATGATTCATGCAGTCGAAGCAAAAGGCTTATTCTATCCTCCAGACCCTAGTAGTATGAAAATATCAACCATTGGAGGGAATATAAATGAAAACTCTGGTGGGTTACGTGGTTTAAAATACGGTGTTACGAGAGACTATGTCCTTGCATTGGAAGTTGTACTTCCTAATGGAGATATCATCAGAACGGGTGGCAAACTAGCAAAGGATGTAGCGGGTTACGATTTAACTAGACTGTTTGTTGGCTCTGAAGGAACCCTTGGGATTGTAACTGAAGCTACTTTAAAGTTAATTCCCATGCCTGAAACAAAAAAAACAATGCTTGCTTTATTCCAAGACATAGAAGCGGCAGCACGCTCCGTATCGAAAATTATCGCTAATAGAATCATTCCTACTACTCTTGAGTTTTTGGACCAGCCAACATTAATAGCTGTAGAGGATTTTGCTAACATCGGATTACCAACGAATGTAAAGGCAGTTCTTCTCATTGAACAAGATGGGAGTAAGGATGTTGTCGATAAGGATATGGAAAAGATAGCAACACTTTGCTTAGAAGAGAACGCAGAATCTGTTGAGATAGCAAAATCAGAGGAAGAAGCAGATGCATTAAGAACGGCACGAAGAGTTGCACTTTCTGCTTTGGCAAGATTAAAACCTACAACCATACTTGAGGATGCTACTGTTCCACGTTCAGAAATCGCCAAGATGGTTCGCTCCATTAATGAAATAGCTGAAAAGTATCAGCTAAATATTTGTACTTTCGGACATGCTGGAGATGGAAATCTTCATCCTACTTGTCTAACAGATGTAAGAAATACAGAAGAAATAGAACGTGTAGAACAAGCCTTTGCTGAAATATTTGAAAAGGCCATTGATTTAGGTGGTACTATAACAGGCGAACATGGAGTTGGTGTAATGAAAGCACCATACTTAGAATGGAAACTTGGAAAAGAAGGAATTTCAGCCATGAAGGCAATAAAGACTGGCTTCGATCCTTTAAACATTATGAACCCGGGAAAAGTTTTTGCTAAAGACAGTCGGAAACGTGTGGTGTTATCAACATGAAATCAGTAACTGAGCGAAAAATTATACAACAAGGCTTTATGGATCGAATGGATGAGGATGAGCTTTTAAACTGTATGAGATGTGGATTTTGTCTCCCATCCTGTCCCACTTATATTGAGTCAGGCTTTCAAGAACTCCAATCACCTCGTGGGAGAATCGCTCTAATGAAAGCTGTAAAAGAAGGTCTTCTTGAGCCAGATGAAGATGTTGAGCGTTCATTAAGCCTTTGTCTAGGTTGTAGAGCCTGTGAGCCCGTTTGTCCATCAGGAGTAAAATACGGACACTTATTGGAAGAAGCAAGGGATATTATTCAACAAAATAAAAAACAAAAAGCTTCTGTTAAAACGATTAGAAATGCTGTTTTCGAAGGACTTTTTCCCCATCAAAATAGAATGCGGACCGTCACAAGTTTACTTGGAATTTACCAACGATCAGGTCTTCAAAAAGTAACTAGAAAGATTGGCTTTATGAAGCTTTTCCCTGAGAGTTTAGCGACAATGGAAAAAGTATTACCAAAGGTTCCGAAAAGAAAAGAGATGAATATCCGTCCTGAATTTTTACCCGCTGAACAAAAACGTTTGAAAAGAGTCGCATTTTTTGCCGGTTGTTTAATGGATACAATGTTTTTAGAAACAAATAATGGAACACTAAAATTATTGCAAAAAGCCGGCTGTGAGATAGTTATCCCGAAAACACAAGGATGCTGTGGAGCGCTGCATGGACATAGCGGGGAGAAGGCAAAAGCGATCGAAATGGCAAAACTTAATATTGAAGCATTTGAGCATACCAATGCTGATTATATCATTACAAATGCAGGAGGGTGTGGAGCATTTCTTATTGACTATGATCATTTGCTTATGAATGATCCTGAGTGGTATCCACGCGCCAAAGCCTTTAAAGATAAATTAAAGGATATAACACAAATATTAGTTGAACTGGACTTCCATAAACATGTCTCTCTCCATCTTCCTAATCAATGCATCACATATCAAGATTCCTGTCATCTTCGAAATGTAATGAAAACAGCCGAAGCACCCAGGCTATTACTCCAATCAATAGATGGAATCCAATATTATGAGATGAAAGATGCTGATCGGTGTTGTGGTTCTGCAGGAATCTACAATATTGTTGAATCTGAAATGTCTATGAAAATATTAGATTCAAAAATGAAAAATGTGATAGAAACGAATACAACTACCATTGTTACAGCAAATCCAGGATGTTTATTGCAGATGAAGCTAGGAATTGAACGTGAAGGTTTATCCGATAAAATGAGAGCTGTTCATATTGTTGATTTATTAATTGAGGCACTAAATGATTAGAGGAAGTTGGAAAAAGGGGTTTCCCCCCTTTTCCAACTTCCTCTATTGATTATCTCTTCATTTTGCCCGATGCTCATCATTCAGTTGTTTAATTTCATAAATGAGTTGTTTCAATTGCTCTTTACTCTCTGGATATAGGGTATTCCAATGCTTAGCGAGCGCTGGCATCGATTTTGATATATATGTATAAAGCACCCATATTTTTACTTTCTCCATCAATTCCTCATTTGATTCACCAAGTAAGAGCTCTGTGTACTTTTCAATTAAAGCTTCAAATTGATCTTGAAAAACTTGATCCATGATCTTCACTTCTTTTCATCAATATTTAAAAAGGCGGCATATTACATCCATTTGGACAAGTGGAACATCTCTTTCCATTTTTCTCTTCTAATAGATTAGCAAGACAGCAAGTTTTTCGTACCCGTACCGGTTCAACCAAATTCTCACGTATTACTTTTTCACTATCAAAACGTGTTAACGGATTATGTTTGTACGGGCCAAAAAGTTCAGGGCTCGCTTCATGAACGATAAAGCGATAATCATCTTCTAATTGGTGATGGATCCACTTATATTCATTATCCTTCATAAGGCTTTCATATAACCAAAAAATATAGATTGCAATATTTTCCCACATGACTAATTTAGAGAATCGTGTTTCTCTTCTTAATGCTTCAATCATAGGATGAAAGAAACCAGAAAAAACATTCTGGATAACTTCCTCCCTCCACTTGACACGATCATTTAAGGCATCTTCAGCAAAATAATGCTCAAAATAAAAATTAGGTAACCAAAGTCTGTCCTCAGCACGACCAACCAATTTTATATCATCGATTTTCACAATAAATCTTTGATTTAAAACACTCATTGCATATAAATGAATCACTCCGAAAAATGCCATCCGCTTGGCAATCATGGAAGCTGTTACTTTATTAGTTGGAGCTCCTAATTTTTGACCGATTCTTACTAGAATATCTGGTAAGTGCTCTTTATTGAAAAAATCTTTTAATTCAAGTATGAAATCCTGTTGTTTTAATTCATTTATTAACCGATATTTCGAAAGCTCCGTCATGGACCTAGATTGCATCAATTTTCCCGCCTTTTAAGATGCATCTGCCTTTTCCATGAGGGATACAAAGTGGTGTTCCGAAAAGAGGATCCATAGTTACTTGGCAATTCATATCAAAAACATCTCTAACCATTTGACAACTGATCACTGATTCAGGTGTACCTTGTGCATAAACTTTTTTATCACGAATCGCTACTATATTATGTGCATAGCGACAGGCTAAATTTAAGTCATGAAGAACCATTACAATCGTTCTATTTTCCTTTTCATTCAACTCGAATAATAGATCGAGGATTTCAATTTGATGTGTCATATCTAAGTATGTCGTTGGTTCATCAAGTAAAATAACATCCGTATCTTGAGCAAGGGTCATAGCAATCCATGCTCTTTGTCGCTGGCCACCAGATAATTCATCTACAGGACGATCTTTATAATCCATCATACGCGTTGCTTGTAAAGCACGCATAACGATTTGTTCATCTTCATCTGACCATTGCTTTAACCACGTCTGATATGGAAAACGCCCTTGCTTCACAAGCTGTAAGACCGTCAATCCTTCAGGTGCAACAGGTGTCTGTGGGAGGATAGATAAATTTTTAGCTACTTCCTTTGTGGGAAGTTTGGCAATTTCCTTACCTGCCAACAGAACCGAACCTGCTTCCGGCTTTAAGAGTCGTGCCATCGAGCGAAGCAAAGTTGACTTACCACACCCATTTCCACCGATAAATACAGTTATTTCTCCTTTAGGTATATTCAAGTCAAGCTCATCAATAATAATCGAATCTCCATAGCCCAATGTTAATGATTTTGTTTGAATAGTCTCACGCATCATGTCCACTCCTTTTAAGAAGACTTCGTTCTAAATAGTAAATAGATAAAATAAGGTGCTCCAATTGCGGCAGTAAATACCCCTGCTGGAACCTCAAGAGGAGTAAAAACAGTCCGTCCAATTAAGTCCGCCACCATTACTAGGATGCCACCAAGAAAAGCTGAAGCCGGCAATAACGCGCCAAATGATGACCCCACAAGTCTTCTCGCCATATGAGGTGCCATTAACCCGACAAAACCAATACCTCCACCAAATGCAACGGCTGCACCTACTAAAGCGGTACTTAAAAGTAAAAGGAAAAAACGCTGTCTTTGTACATGACTCCCTACGCCAGTAGCGAGTTCATCACCAAATTCCTGAATATTAATTTTTCTTGCCGAAATGAGTGCGACAATGGTTAAGATCATGACCCATGGAACAATAACACTTACATTCCCCCAACTCGAACCATTAACCGTTCCTGTTAACCATATATTAGCATCACTTGCCCGATAAATTGGACCTAATATCATTAGTAAGGTTGTGATGGCTTTCATTACAGCCGAAATACCAATGCCAATTAAAACTAATCTTATGGGAGAAACTCCATCCTTCCAAGCTAAAAAATATACCAAAAATGCCACGATTGCTGCTCCTAAAAATGCTGCTACCGGAAGCCAACCAATACTAACCGTTAGACTATTATCTTTATTACTAAAAATGGCTAAAAAGGAGACTACCGCTGCCCCTGCTCCACCTGTAATACCAATAATATCTGGTGATGCTAACGGATTCCGAATAATTCCTTGTAAAATGCCACCTGCCATTGCTAAAGCAATTCCTACAAATAAAGAAACGATAATTCTTGGCAAACGGAATTTTAAAACAACTAGTTGTTCCAGACTAGTTCCCCCACCGAAAAATGTCTTTACAACTGTAAGAGGGTTAATATTCATATCCCCTAGCCCAGTACTAACGATCAATGCAATTAATGTCACAATAAATAATAGGAAAATAATCCATGCTGCACGAAGGTCAACCAAAAAGGAGATTTTCCCTTTAAAAAGACGAAGATTTTTATACTGACTCATCGTCCATTAAACCCCCTTCGAGCGATGTAAATAAAAAATGGAACTCCAATGATTGCGGTCATCACTCCAACGGGTACTTCCTGAGGCATGATCACATATCTTGCTGCAATATCTGCCGCAAGTAAAAGTATACCGCCAAGTATTCCAGAAAAAGGTAAAAGCCATCTATGATCAATTCCAATAATCTTTCTAGATATATGTGGAACCACTATTCCTATAAAACCGATTGGTCCTGCTACAGCAACCGCACTACCTGCTAAAAAGATAACGAGTAAACCTGAAACTATTTTTACAAGGCCTGTTTTTAATCCAAGTCCTTTTGCAACATCTTCTCCCATTGCAAGGACATTCATTTTGGACGCAAAAATCAATGCAATCACCCAGCCAACAATCATATACGGTAGGATAGATTGTAAAATTTCAAGCTTTCTACCTTGCACAGAGCCAGCGAGCCAAAAAAGAACCTGTTCCAATGCTGCATCATTAATAGAAAGCAATCCTTGTGTAAAGGATGAAAATAAGGCAGCAATAGCAGCACCTGCTAATGTTAGTTTCATTGGCGTTAGTCCTTCACGACCAACTGAACTAATCACATATACTCCAGCTGTTGCAACAGCTGCACCTGCAAAGGATATCCAAGCAAATGCTTGTAGCCCAGAGACGTGGAATAAAGTAACCGCAAGCACTACAGCAAATCCCGCTCCTGCGTTTGTACCTAAAATTTCAGGTGCTGCAAGGGGATTTTTGGTTAATGTTTGCATGATGACCCCTGCCATAGCTAAGCATGCTCCTACTGCAGCAGCAATCATTGCTCTTGGTAAACGTACTGTAGTTATAATTACATGTTGATTGGATCCATTATAATCTGTAAATGATTGAATCGCTGTTTTTATAGAGATACCTGTATATCCTAAAACAATACTCATTGCAATTAATAGTAATAGAATAATAATAGAAACAATTGTTGCACTCAATTTTTGCCAATTCTTTTTAAGAACCATTGTAAAGATTCCTCTCAAATATTCTCTAAATTAAGTGTAGTGAAAGTTTCTCATTTAGTCAATGACTTTGAAAATCATTATCATTTAAATATTGACAATACTTTAACAGAATTATATGATTGGAGAGGTAATTGATAATGATTTTCAATATTCTACATATCTATCAGGAGGTAACAACGCATGAAAAAAATGCGACTAATCGTATCACTTCTATCCATTATAGCTATATTTGTTCTTGCAGCTTGTGGAAATAAAGAAAATAATAGCACTGACAATAGCAAAGAGAGTAAAAAAGGAAATGAATCCAGTTACACGGTTGAACATGCTATGGGTAAAACTACAATTAAAGGAACACCTAAGAGAGTGGTTATTTTAACTAATGAAGGAACTGAGGCTCTTCTTGCAATGGGCGTTACTCCTGTAGGAGCTGTAAAATCATGGACTGGTGATCCTTGGTATAAGCATATTAGTGATCAATTAAAAGATACTGAAGTTGTCGGAACTGAAAGCGAAGTAAATGTTGAAGCTATTGCTAAACTACACCCAGACCTCATTATTGGAAATAAAATGCGTCAGGAAAAAATTTATAACCAATTAAAAGAAATTGCTCCTACTGTTTTTGCAGAAACATTACGTGGTGATTGGAAAGAAAACTTTGAGCTATACGCGAAAGCATTAAATAAAGAAGAAAAAGGAAAAGAAGTATTACAGAAATATGATCAAAGAATTGCTCATTTAAAAGAAAAATTAGGTGATAAATTAAAAATGAACGTTTCTCTTGTTCGTTTTATGACTGGTGATGTTCGAATTTATCATAAAGATACATTTGCAGGAGTAATTTTAGATGAACTTGGATTTAATCGTCCTGGTGATCAAAATAAAGATGACTTTGCGGAAAGAAATTTAACAAAGGAAAGAATCCCAGCTATGGATGGAGACATACTATTTTACTTCACTTATGAAACAGGTGATGGCGAAGCCTCTACCCTTGAAAAGGATTGGATTAACGATCCACTATTTAAAAATTTAAAAGTTGCAAAAGCTGGAAATGTGCATAAGGTAAACGATGATATATGGAATACAGCAGGCGGTGTTATTGCTGCAAACCTTATGCTAGACGATATAGAAAAAATCTTTTTACAATAAACTACGAAGGGACTATCTTTAGATAGCCCCTTTTTTTATGGATTTAAAATGGCTTCTTTTCTCATCCTCTTCTTAAAGGAAAGGATAGAAAGATAAATGCCAAGTTCATATAGAACAACAAGCGGTGTCAATACTAAAATTTGACTAATAAAATCTGGTGGCGTTATCAGAGCTGATATGATGGCAAGGACAATATACGCAAATTTGCGTATTTGTTTCAACTTTGTTGGAGTTAAAAATCCAATCGATGTCAAAAATACCATAACAATCGGCAATTCGAACAGGATTCCTAATGAAAGGGTTGATGTTAATAAAAACAGAAAATATTCTCTTGCTGTAATCAAAACGTGAAAGGATTGTTGCCCTAAATTCATTAAGAACTTAAATAACACGGGAAAGACAATAAAATAACCAAAAGAAATCCCCATTATAAAGCTAATTGAAATGGCTGGAACATAGGTCAAGGTTATTCTACTTTCAGTTGGTGTAAGTCCTGGCTTCACAAACCTCCATATTTGATAACCCATAAAAGGAACAGTAAGTCCTATAGCCAATGCTCCTGCAACACCCGTGTAAAAACGAATGACATCTAACGGCCCCATCAAAACGATATCATATCCATTGGATAATAACGGCAAAACCTTTGGCATAAAAACTAAAAATCCAATAAACATGACTGCAAAGAACAATGCTGATTGTAATAATGTTTTACGTAATTCTGTAAAATGCTCTAACGTAGCTTCATCTTTTTCTACATTGGATTGGAGATCTTCTGACAATGAAATCCATCTCCTTTATTAATAACTCTTAGAATCGATAAACCCCTCATAAATAGTATTGCAACAATTAGCTTGATCTTATTTCCTCCCAGGATTCTTTACTCTTCTATCAATCTAGAGTCTAAACGAGCTTATTTATCTACCTGGTTTTCGCTTTTTACGTTTTTTTCCTCAACAACTTCATCACTCATAATTGTATTTGCTGTTCTTTTAAATTCAGATAACGTTTTTCCAAATGCTGAACCAATTTCAGGTAATTTTTTTGGCCCAAAAATAATTAATGTGATCACCAGTATAATAATAAGTCCTGGGATTCCGATATTAGATAAAAACATAGCAATCCTCCTTTTGTTTATGCGAGTGAACCACCTGATTTATGATATTTCAAAATTCCCTCGGCTGCGCGATAGGATAAAGCCCCTACCGTACCAGTCGGATTGTACCCTGAGTTATGAGCAAATGCTGAGGCACCTACAACAAATAAATTATCTACATCCCACATTTGCAAATAATTATTTACTGCCGATGTTCCAGGGTCACTTCCCATAATGACTCCACCAGTATTATGAGTAGATTGATAAGTCGTATTATCAAATGGGCCCAGTTCCTTTGTATAATCAATATGGTCCGCACCCATTTCTTTTAATATATCTGCACATTTTTTAGACATGAAGATAGCAAGATTTCGATCCTGATCCTCAAAATCAAATGTAATTCGTGGCAATGGATCTCCAAAGGCATCCTTATAGGTAGGATCTAAATCAACATAATGATGCTGAAACGGGAGTGATGCACCTTCTGCACCAACAGATAAATAGGAATTTGCATATTTTATAGACTTTTCCTTAAATTCTTTTCCCCAGGAAGGGGTGCCACTAGGAACAGCATTATTTTGAATTGGTCTTTGTCCATTTTGAAACAAAGCTATTCTTGCACCATGTAAGAAGTCCAAATTCGAATGGTCAAAGTTATCACCATTATAATCATCTAAACACATTCCAAGAGAACCCGCTCCGGCAAATGTATTAAACTTTTTATTATCATAAAAACCAACAGCACTTCCCTTGAGCACTTGGTAGCAATAATTCTTTCCAATAACTCCCGTACCTGTTTTTGGATCATATGGTTTACCTATACCAGACATTAGTAATAGACGAATATTATTGAATACATAACTTGTAAGAACAACAATGTCTGCTGGCTGCTCAATTTCCTCACCAGTGGTGACATCTGTATACATCACACCTGTCGCTTTATTCCCACTATGTAAGATTCTTCTTACATGGGAATGGGTTCTAATTTCAAACTTACCCGTCTTTTTTGCAACTGGGATTACTGTTACAACAGGGTCTGCTTTTGCTCCATACTCACATCCAAATCGTTCACAGTATGAACAATATTGACAAGCCGCTCTAGAAATCCCATCTGGGTTCGTATAGGCTTTTGAAAGATTTGCAGATGGGGAGTTATATGGGTGCAATTTCATATTTTTTGCTGCATCCGCAAACATTTTCATTGCTGGTGAGACCTTCATAGGTGGTGTTGGATATTTATCCGATCGCTTACCAGCTAATGGATTTTCCTCCCCAGAAATCCCCGCCATTTTCTCAAATTTATCAAAATAGGGTTCCAATTCATCATAAGTGATCCCCCAATCCTGAAGTGTCATTCCATTAGGTATTTTCTTCTTACCATATTTTTCAATGGTCTTACTTTTTATTTCAAAATCATATGGCAAAAAACGATAGGTTTGTCCATTCCAATGGACACCAGCACCGCCTAACCCATCTCCTAATAAAAAGGAACCATATTGTCTCATAGGAAGAGCCCGTATTCTTTCATTCCCCCGAAAAGTAGTCGTTTCTTTAGAGAGATCTTGGAATAGCTCATAACGCAGCGCATAACGAAGTTCATCATGCACCATAAAATAATCTTCGGTTTTTCTTTCTTTTCCTCTCTCTAATCCGACCACATTAAGGCCTTGCTTCGTTAATTCGGACGCGATAATGCCGCCTCCCCAGCCAACACCAACTACTACTACATCTACTTTTGGCAATTTTTTTGCCATTTTTATTCACCTCTGTTCCTAATATGCAAATTCATTTAAAATTACTTTTCCATTAGTGAGAAAGATGGTCTCGAAGACTTTGAGGAGCAATCTTTTTGAAATCCTGTTCAATAATTTCCGCATATGCCATTTGATTCCCAGGATAATCCCTCATTTTCCATCCATTCATATTGATATTTCCACCATACAATGGATCACTATATACACCTTCTAAAGTTGCACTTCTGAGCATACTAAAGAATCCACTCGGTGAAATTGTTGTAATCTTCACCTTATCCTCTTCGAAATCTTTCAACACAGCATCCTGTTCATCACCAGAGAGCTCAACAAACCTTTTCTTATATTTATCCATGCTATGATTCTGTATTTCCTGTAATGCGATATCAAATATTTCTCTCCGCTTTAATCTTCCTTGATAACCCTGAACTTTTTCTCCGTGATAAAAAGGAGGCTGCATATACTCCCTTCCATTGAAACCCCATTCACCAGCTAATTGGTGATCAATAAAAAAAGCAACCCCAAGTGCCTTTGCCCCTGGTCCATTATCATCCTCTGGAAAAATTCTTTCTGTTGCAGCATTGACGATATTAAATTGCTCTTGTGTAAAATACATCAATGCCTGATTAAAGTTTTCTGCGTTAGTTCCTGCTACCTTTTGATTATTATTAGTCGTTTCTTTTTCGTTTTTTCTATTCCCAAAAGGTAATAAACTTCCAACCACCCCACCAACAGCGACACCACCAACAACATAGCCGGTGTTTTTTATAAATCGACGTCTTGAGAGTGATTCTGGAGTTTCTTGGTTTTTTTCATCTGTCACGTGATTCCACCTCCTGAAATTTTCACCATTTAGGTTCAAAAAAAGAAATTATGGTGTTTTTTATAATATGACCTATTTTTTTTTACTCATACATTAAACAATTTTGGGAACGCTAATTTTTGAAATAATATTACTGATCTAGGAGGTTAAGAAAATGAAGCAAACATGGAGCAAATGGATGGTTCCTATGATTGGCGTACTTCTTGTACTTGCCGCATGCACAAGTCAACAAGGTGCCAATAATCGACAAGGGGTTTCGAATACGAACCAGCCAAGAAACGTATCGACCAATCATGACAACTATAGGAATGAAAATGTATCTACAAAACTAAATCAAAATGTGAATGAAATTCCTAGTGTTGACCGCACCAAAAAATTATCTACTAATGAAAATGGGAACATTACAAATGGATTAGGGTCTAATGTTTATAGCTTGATAGGTAGCTCTGGGTTACATGATGGGGGCATTTCTTCCCATTTAGAATCACGTTTATCAGGTGCCGGAATTCCAGGTGTGAAAGTTTTTGTACTTGATGATACCGTTATCCTAGCAAGAGCAAAGCATGAAACGACTTCTAACCAATATGACGACATGCAAAATCAAGTTCTTAGCGGGACACATGGTGAATCAGGGACTGGAAAAAAGCGAGGGATAAATAATAAAGAAAATTACTCAGATGATAATCTTGATAAAGCAAAAAAAATGATGACAGATGCTTTTAATGGACATGTACAAATTTTAACGATCACAAATACTGGAGCACCAGCTTTAATCGATAAAATTAAAGCCAATATCCAATCGGATCAACCTTCATATGACAAATTAACGAATGATATTCAAACACTAATAAAAATGACAAAAGAAAAAAGCTGACAACAATCAGCTTTTTTTCTTTTGTCATACAAAGAGCTATTTCTATTAATAAATTATATTCATTCATTGATTTACATAGTTCCCCGCTAATTGGTAACAATACTGATAAATGTCAATCTTACGATCACTTTAATCGGGGGATCAAATATGGATTTTTTTAAGAAGAGAAAAGAAAAGAAACAGCAATTACAAAATATTGAGCCTAAAAAGGAAAGTCTCAAGCCTAAATCAAAAGATGTAACAGAAGCAAAATATATTAATAGTCGAACTGGGATGCAATTTTCTTTAACTTTCGTCTCCACAGTTGTAGATGAAGAAATTATTCAAAAGGACATATTACCTGATTTATTAGAAGGAGATTTTGCAACAATTGGAGACATAAAAAAACTTCTTCCTGTAGCAGATGTAGAAATTACAACAGATATGGCCAAGGTCGATCAAAAGATATATAACGGATATATTTTATTACAGGTGGAGACAGATGACGGAAAATATGCGTTTATATCTGCTCAAAAGGAAATTACTCGTTCAGTAAGTGCACCAGAAATTGAATTTAGTGTCATAGGTCCAAAAGAAGCGTTTATTGAATCCCTTGATCAAAACTTAAATTTAATTAGAAAGCGGCTTCCTGTCAAACAATTGATTGTAGAGGAATTAACTGTAGGTAAATTATCCAAAACAAGAATTGCTATTCTTTATATGGAAGACATCGTTGAGATGGAAAATGTTGAAACTGTCAAACAAAGACTTAAAAGCTTAGAATTCGATGAAATTAGTGATAGTTCCTTTGTGGAACAATTAATTTCGGATAACCAAGCCTCCCCTTTTCCCATCTTTCTGGATACAGAAAGACCTGATAGAGCAGCTGGTTCTATCAGTCAAGGAAAAGTAGTTATGGTAGTGGATGGTTCCCCACATGCTTTAATCGGGCCCACTACGTTATTAGAATTTTTCGTTTCGTTTGAAGACTATTACTTGAACTGGATTATCGCAACGTTCTTTCGTATTTTGCGTATTTTCTCAGTTGTCTTTTCCATTATAGTTACACCGCTATATGTTGCAGCTCTAACTTATCATTATCAAATGGTTCCAAGAGCAGTTATGGCAACCTTAATAAGTTCACGGCAAGGGGTTCCCTTACCACCTATTTTGGAGGCATTAGTATTAGAAATTACAATTGAGCTTTTACGAGAAGCCGGTGCTAGACTACCAACAAAGATCGGTCAAACAATCGGTATCGTGGGAGGAATTGTTATTGGTACTGCATCAGTTGAAGCTGGATTAACTAGTAATGTCTTACTAATATTTGTCGCATTAGCTGCACTCGCTTCCTTTACAACACCAATTTACAAAATTGGTAATACCATTCGTTTCATTCGTTTCCCATTTTTAATTTTTGCTCAGCTTTGGGGTTTACTTGGAATTGTATTTTGCTTTTGTATTCTTCTTACCCATTTACTTCGCTTAACTTCGTTGGGTAGACCATATTTAGAGCCAATCTATCCGCCTAGATGGAGTGATTTGAAAGATACCATTGTTCGATTAGGTTTTAGTAAACAGGCAAAACGGCCTAAATATTTACGAACCGATAAGAAGAAACGCTTTTCCTCTAAAAATGCTAAACAAAAGATAGATATTGATGAATAAAGAGTACTAGAAAGTAGTGAAAGAATTTATCCATTTTTTTCTGTTAGGAGTCATACTATGCAAACAGTACCTGAAAACCGAAAAATATCACCATTCCTCGTTTATTTTACAGTTACATCCATTCAAATAGGTGTGGGTGCTTTAGGTTTTCAACGACTTATTTCGAAAACAGCAGGTTATGATGCTTGGATTTCTGTTATTATTGCAGGTTTAGCAACCAATATGATTATGTGGATGATATATAAGCTTTTGGAAATGGGAAAAAAGGATCTAAGCGAAACACATAAGTTTGTATTTGGAAAATGGATTGGATCGCTATTAAATACTTTCTTTATTCTTTATTTCACCTTTTTTATCATCACTATTCTTCGTACCTATATCGAAATCGTTCAGGTATGGATGTTTCCCGATTTCAGCACTTTTTGGTTTACATTATTCTTCCTCATCCTCTGTATTTATATTGTGAGAGGAGGATTTCGAACAGTAACAGGAATTGCTTTTTTTGGTGTCGTTTTCCCTTCCTATTTAATAATACTTTTTGGCTTCACTATCCCTTATGCAGATTTCAAGCATTTTTTACCTTTACTTGATCATTCTTTTAAAGAATTAATTACTGCTTCTCATCAAATGTCCTTAACATTTATGGGGTATGAAGTATTACTTATCTATTATCCTTTTATTAAAGAACCAAATAAATCAAAAAAGTGGGCACATTTTGGTTTATTTTCTTCAACTGCAATCTTTTTATATACAACTATAATCTCATTTGCCTATTACAGTGAGGAACAAATTCAAAAATACATTTGGGCGACGCTGTCTACGTGGAAAATTGTCCATCTTCCTGTCGTAGAGCGATTCGAATATGTTGGTATTGCCAATTGGTGCTTAATTATTTTGCCGAATGTATGTCTTGCATTATGGTGTGCTAGTCGAATACTTAAACAAACGTATAAAATTTCACAAAGAAAAGGAGTATTTATCGTAGCAGCTCTTTCTCTTCTAATTATTCCTTTGCTTAAAACCCGACAACAAATAAATATGATCAATAGTATTTTAGGGAATTTAGGTTTTTTAATTAATTTTATCTATATTCCATTTTTATTAATTTTAGTTTGGCTGTTAAAGAAGGTGAAGCTGAAATCATGAAAAAATATTTACTCATTTTACTATGTACAACCCTACTTACAGGTTGTGTGGAAAAGCAAATTATTGATGAATTAAATATTGAAACAGCTCAAGGATATGACCTAGCTGAGAATGATCATTTGAAAGGTACCCTTCTTTATGTAAAATATTTACCCGATAAGAGCTTTCAAAATCAAACCTTAACAACGGTAGCTGAAACAAGTAGGGATGTTCTAACAGCACTTGAACGACGTTCCAGTGATCCTCTTGTTACAGGGGGGATTCAAGCTGTATTATTTGGTGAAGAATTAGCTAAGCATGGCTTTGTTAGACTGATTGATTCCCTCCTAAGAGATCCGAATGTAGGTTCAAGAATTTTATTAGCAATGGTAGAAAAGGACAGTGCGCAAGATGTATTAGAAGGGAATTATGGATTTAAAGGAAATGGTACCTATATTAAGAATCTGCTCACACATAATATGGAAAATCGCGATGTTCCTAAACTAAATCTTCACCTTTTTGGAAACTATTACGCTTCTAGAGGTAGAGATGCTTTTTTACCTATACTAAAGAAAATAAATGACAATACGTTAGAAATAGCTGGGATAGGAATTTTTAGTATAAACAAGGTTGTTTATAAAGTTAGTGAAGAGAAAATGTTCTATTTTAAACTTATGGTGGACAAATATAGTGAAGGAAGTAAAATTGTTAATTACGGAAAAAATGAAGCAGTGATACGAAGCATTCATTCCAAAAATAAAATAAAAATTATAAAATCTCCTGGCAAACTTCATGCTAATATCTATATCAATGTCGATGCCGTGGTACGTGAATACTCTGGAAAAAAAGTATCCCACAAAGTAATCAACGGTCTCGAACATGCGATGGAAAAGGATATAAAAAAAGAATGCTTAAAAATGTTACACACTTTTCAAGATAGAGGCATTGATCCAGTAGGACTTGGCGAATATGTAAAAAGTAAAACTAGACATTATAATTATGATAAATGGTGGGATGAGGATTACAAGAAAATCACCTTAAATGTTATCCCGAAGGTAACGATTATGGAAAGTGGAACGGTTGAATAAAAAAAACTAGCCCGAAACTTAATAGGTGACGGGCTAGCATACTGTCTATTTTTCTCCACCGAACATATACTTTTTATAATGATATCGTATCGAAAATATTAATCCAATGGCAAACATATTACCCATTAAGGAGCTTCCTCCATAACTAATAAATGGCAAAGGAATACCAGTAATCGGTAAAAGTCCAATTGTCATTCCGATATTCTCAAATACATGAAAGGTAATCATCGCAATTACACCAGCACAAATATATGAATAAAATTCATTCTTCGTTTCTAAGCTCGCTTTAGTAATGTGATAGATCAACATAAAAAATAAACTTACAACCACACTGGCACCAATAAATCCGAAGCTCTCGCCAATCATACTAAAAATAAAATCGGTTTGTCTTTCCGGTATATCCACTTCCGTAAGACTAAATTGTTTTCCAAAAGTTTGTCCGGAGCCAATAGCAAGAAGGGAATTGATTAATTGATACCCCTCATTACTCTTATATTTATATGGATCAAGCCATGAGTTAATCCGATCAAACTGATAAGGCTTTACATGTAAGTATTTTTCTAATATCTCTGGCATCCAAATAGCAAAATAAAGCACAATTCCTGCAATAAAACTTCCACCGCCGAAAATAGGCAATAATAATTTCCATGTAATCCCTGATACAAAAATGACCCCTAAAAGAATTGATATGACTACTAGTGAGGTTCCTAAGTCAGGTTGTTGCATAATTAGCACAAGGGGAAGTAAAGTGACTAAACCCAATTTTACTAATAACCAAAAATCGGTTTTCAATGTCTTAATGATAAATTTATCATGATGATCTACTACCGTTCTTGCTAATGCTAAAATTAAAAAGACCTTCATGACCTCCGATGGCTGGAAGGTACCCATAAACGGAACTGTAAACCAACTTTTTTGCCCCTTCGTTACATGGGCAATGCTTTCTGGAGCAATAATCAAAAATGTTAATAGAAAAATTCCAAATCCATATAAATACCATGATAATCTTTTTAACTGATCTGAATCAAAATGAATCGTAACAGCTATTATGCATACACCCACTACATACCAAACTACTTGTTTGATGACAAAGTTTTGATCTAATTGACCTGATTTTTGTGCACTATAAATAGAAATAACACTAACCAAACACATTAACATTAATGTTAAAACAAGACCATAATCTATTTTTGAAGTTTTCCCTGTCTGAGAAGTCATACAATCCTCGTCTCCTAATACAATCTAACAAATACACGCTTTAATTTTCTTTATGTATTATATTTCTATTATACTTAATCCCTTCAAAGAGACAAAGAAACAATTTGTGCCAAGATATTATTTTATATTATTTACATGGAAACATCCACAAAAGAAGACTAATTTATTGAATGAATTTATTAATCTATATACAATACTAATAAGTACCTGACATGGTCCTAAAAAAATAATTTAACATGTTATCGTTAAGGAGGAAAAGTAATAATGGAAGAAATTAAATCAATTAAAACATTTGAAGAAATAATTTCTGGTAATGATCCTGTAATCATAAAATTCTATGCGGGTTGGTGTCCAGACTGTACACGTTTAAATATGTTTATTGATGATGTAATTAAAGATTATTCACAATATAAATGGTATGAAATAAACCGTGATAATTTTCCGGAGCTAGCTGAAAAGTATAATGTTATGGGTATTCCAAGCTTATTAATTTTTCAAAACGGAGAAAAGTCCGCACACCTTCATAGTGCAAATGCAAAAAGTCCTGAGCAAGTACGAGACTTTCTTGATAGTCAAAAGTAAAGACTGTTATTGTATCATTTGTTGCTTTGTAAAAGCCCGACTACCAGCTTTTACACCCATTAAAGGATAGTAGCGTTTTGATGGAGATTACAGCTCTTTTCTCAGTAAAATGAATGTTGTAGCGATCTTCAGCCGATATTTATATTCAAACTAAACAATGTTTGTGGAAAGAGCTAAAATAAAAAACATGAAAGAGGATGATTTAAATCATCCTCTTTTTTTGTTGCATATTAATATTTCATTGTTAATGCTTTTTCAGCATTTTCAGCGTCATTAGTAAGTAATTGATGAAGATCAAATGCTGGATAATACCCATGCTTATTCATATATTCAAATACTTTAGTATGCCATTTAATACTATTATTTAAATGCTTTGTAAATACAGATTTAAGCTCTGGAGTGGCAGTTTCAGTAATTGCAGCTGCATAAGTTCTTACAGATGTTTTTGCAGCACCTAGCAAATTTCCCGCAAAGAATGCACTATCGTCTTGACGTTCATGTGCATATGCTCGAGGTGCTCTTGAAATAAATGGAACGAGTTCTTTTATATTTTTTTCTAGTGAGCGGATTGAAAATAAAAATAGATCACGTAATTCTGGATTCGTTATCTTTTTTAATGATTTTTTTAAATGTATTAAACAATTGCTTTGCAATGCAATTAATTCATGTAATTCTAATGTTTCATGCCATGCTAAATGTCTTGCCATCTCTTCTCTCCTCCTCTTTTCAAATCGCTTTATTATATGCAAATTTAGGCGATTAGGAAGATATTCCTTTAAAAATAGTAAATCATTCAATAAGTAGTTAATTGCAATAGCTCCTGCATTCTATAGATTCCTTCTTGGAAATAGATGAACCTACTTTGGAATTTTGAGAAATCAAGTGTAAAATCACCATCGCGATTTTCCCATAGTCGATGAAAATAATGATTTAGTTGATGAACTACTATAGAATGATTTGGAGCCTTTATTTTTATATCAGTCTCTAAATTATAATCGGCAAGATTACGAGAAGTAAGATTTGCGGAGCCATTAAAAATTATTGAATATTTATCTTTTTTAATAAAAATAAGCTTCGGGTGAAATTGTTCCTTTTTCGTATTATACCAACGTATTTGAATCTTCCCTTTCGATTTCTTATGCAGCTCATGGGCAACAGGTCGATTAGGTAAACCAGATTTTTTGTTTCCAAAAGCATTTTCATTTGGATCCAAGATTAAGTTGATTTTTACGTTTCGCTGAGAGGCTTCCAACAAGGAATGAATAATTTTTCTATCAGCGATATAAAACATCGCCATCCATAACTCATCTCCAGCTTTTAATCGGTTAATTTCTCTTACAACATGCTTATGTATCTTTCCCTCTGTTAATAACTGAAATTGATGATCCCCTTGCTGCCCCCCCTCTTCCATATATATTGGGAGCATCGGTCCATTTGATATATTAACTGCTGCCTGCTCAGATTCTAGTAGATCATGAATAATCGGTCCTCTTATTTCAATGCCATGATTAGAAAAATAAGCACTTGCATCATGAGGATTTCCTGATGCGATGAAAACTGTTTTATCAGTCGCAATCGTTTTTCGATGATTGGCTTTTATATTTAATAATTTTAAATAAGAACGAACGGTCATTTTGGGAGCATTATCTGCCATAGCATTAGGAATCCACCCTTGTCCTGACTGTCCAAACCATTTAAAAAACATCCTCCATATACTTGAATAAAGTGGAGTTGAATCTCGCAATGGATCAAGGTCTGTCATAATTACTTCAATCCCATTTTTCTTTAATCTTTCAAGTTCCTTCGACTTATGTGAACCATAAGAAGTATTAATCTCATCCGTGATAACCATAATCCGAACTTCTGGTTGCTGCTTCTTTTTATTAATCAATTGATTAGCGAAACTTTCACTAAGTGGCGGAAAATGAAGATGTTTATCGTAATAACCATTAAATAAAAAAAAGTCACAAACGATAAACTGCTCCGCCTCCTTAATAATTTGAAAAATCCGAGGAAAGATTTCATGCTCTACTTTAAGCTCATTTCCCTTTTGATAAGTTAAATCTGTTAATAAAGTAACCTCCTTATCGGTGCCACGATAAATCCTCCCCTCATAGGAAAGTCCCTTTGGAAGTGGTTTATAAGAATGATAAAGAATAGTACCGCAATATGTAATAAAAAAGATAGTAACAAGAATAAAAAGAACCTTCCTCATCATGATCCCCCATTTTTCATAATCCCTTCATAGCTTTCCCCACTCAGGAATGAACATGAGAAGATTTCATAACTTTCCAATTGGTTTGGAATTGTCAACCATGGGTAAACTATTACAAATACAATGAGGAGGAAACTAAATATGCTTTGGGCAATAATTGGCGTACTAATTTTACTCTGGATCTTAGGACTCATCGGACATATTGCAGGGGGATTTATTCATATCCTACTTGTTATAGCCGTAATCATCCTGGTCATTAAATTAATTAAACGTGTATAAAAAAATAGGACAAGGGGGCAGGTCCACTGTCCCACAAAAAAAGCCTTACAAGCTAATAAATTGACTTGTAAGGCTTTTTTCCTTTAGTTTTCCTCTATTTCATTCCGCTTTTTCTTGAACATCTTAGACAAGACTTCATAGACAATTGGTACTACAAGTAATGTTAATAATGTGGAGCTTGTTAAACCACCAATAACAGTAATGGCAAGACCTTTCGAGATTAGTCCCCCACCGCCTTCTCCTAATGCTAGTGGAATTAACGCACCAACTGTTGCAATTGCTGTCATCAAGATTGGACGCAGTCGTGTAGCCCCTGCCTCTAATATTGCCTGACGCATAGACATACCATCACGTTCCATATGAATTATTCGGTCTACTAATACAATGGCATTTGTCACTACAATACCGATAAGCATTAATAAGCCCATCATAACTGGTACAGAAATCGTTTCGCCCGCAAGGAATAATCCAACGAATGATCCAATAACGGCAAATGGTAATGAGAAGAGAATCGCAAATGGTGCCACACCCTCACGGAAGGTAACCACAAGAATAAAGTACACAATGGCAATCGCTGCCAACATCGCGACACCTAGTTGTGTAAAGGCCTCATTCATATCAGCCTGTACACCAGCAACATCAACAGTTACTCCTTTTGGTAAATCCATTTTATCAATTTTATCACCAATATCCGCAGTTACTTTTGAAACATCTTTTCCTTTAACTTTACCAGAAACAGTTGCATAATACTCACCTTTACTACGTGCAAGTGTATTTAGCGTTGTTCCTTTCTTCACCTTAACTAGCTCAGAAAGAGGCATTGTTTTACCAAGCGCTGTTGGAATTTGCTTATCCAGAATATCATTGATAGATTCTGGCTGTGCAGCTTGCTCTTGTTGAACAATTACATCTAATGAATCTCCATCTTTTTCAACTGTTGTTAAGACATCTTTTGTTTTTTGTGGACTTAACATCCCAACAAGCTGACCTGTTGTTAAACCATATTTCAATAAATTTCCTTGTTCCACTCGGAATGTATATTCAACATATGCATCTTCCGCACTTGATGAGACATCTTTAAGATCGTCATTATTATTCATTAAGTCTTCTACTTTTTTTACAGTCTGATTGAGTTTATCTAAATTTTCACTGTAGAAAGTATAACTTACTTCATTACTTGATCCAGACATTGATGAGAAGTCCTGGCTCTTCCATGTACCAGATTGATCAAGAGTCGTCACGTACTTTTCTATTTTTTCTTTCTCTTTTGGAAAATCTTTCATGTCAGGGTCAAAAATCAAGTACATTAATGCCCCACCTGAGCCGCCGCCCATCATCATAGCCGAAGCATCACCTGGCTCCGTGACAGATACTTGCACAATATCGATATCATCACGTTTTAGCATTTTCTCTTCGACTGCTTTCACATTTTCCAAAGTATCTTTTTGAAGTTCTCCCGTTTTTGGTGTATACGTTAAGTACATCACCTTTTCCTCTTCACTACCTAAAAAGCTAAACCCAATTAATGGAGTTAACGCTAAACTTCCTACTAATAATAGAACTGCAAGAATCGAAGCAATCCATTTATGATTAAGCACTTTATCTAAAATTCTTTTATATCCTCTTGCTAATTTACCAGCTTCTTTATGGCTACCTTCCGTTCTTTCACCATATAACTTTTTCCTAAATAAAAAGTGAGATAATGCTGGAACAATGGTAATTGCCACAAGTAAAGATGCTCCAAGTGCAAATGCCATCGTTAATGCGAAAGGCATAAACAACTCGCCAACCATGCCACCAACGAATATCATAGGTGCAAATACAGCTACAGTTACTAGAGTAGATGACATAATTGGTTTGAACATTTCTATCGTTGCTTCACGAATTAATGCCCGACCTGTTAATTTTTCTTCTTTCAGATGGAGGCGTCGATAAATATTTTCCACAACAACAATTGAATCATCGATAACCCTTCCAATCGCAACAGTTATTGCACCAAGGGTCATTATATTTAATGTAATATCTAACCAGTGGAGCAATAGCAATGCCATGAAAATAGAAACTGGTATCGATACAATTGATATAATGGTTGATTTAAAGTCACGTAGGAAAAGCAGAATGATTAATACAGCAATTAATCCACCAAATACGGCCTTTTCCACCATCGTAGACACAGATTTTTCGATTGGTTCACCTTGGTCAAGTGTGATATCAATCTTTAGACCATCATATTTTTTCTTTTCATCTTTTACAAGATCCTTCACCTCGTTGACAACGTCAACTGTATTTGCCTGTTGTCCCTTTACAATCTGAATGGCAATAGCATCCTTCCCATTTGTTCGAGAAACTGACTGTACTTTACCGACAGTTTTAATTGTTGCTATGTCACTAAGCTTCACAAATGGGGTTGGATTTGTCGCTGATGGGGTAACAGGAACCATCATATTTTTCAATTCATCAATGGTCATGAACTTGCCATCAATAGCGACAGCTTGTTCACCTTCTTTAAACTCATAAAGCCCTAAAGAAACAGACATGTTACTTGCTTGGATGATTTCTTTCACCTTATCTTCTGTTAAGCCTAATTCATCCATTTTAGTTTTATTATAAGTTAGATCTACTTCCTCAATATGCTGACCTGTAATCGTGGCAGAAGCTACACCATCTAACTTCTCAATTTTCGGTAGTAAACTCTCCTCTACCGTTGATGTTAAGTCAACGATATCCTCTTTGGAACTGCTGACACTTAGTGCCACTACCGGCATCATATTCATACTAATAGCAGATGTTGTCGGTTCCTGTGCTCCCTCAGGTAATTTCACCGTATCTAATGCTGACTTCAACTCACGCTTTGCTTCGTCCATATCGATCCCATATTCATATTCAACCTGAATACTTGCCATGTTTGAATATGAATTTGAATAAACGGATTTTACATGATCAAGACCTTCTACTGCCTTCTCGATTGGCATAGATATATCATTCATTACCTGTTCAGGAGTGGCACCAGGATAAACATCCGATACCATTAAGAAAGGAATTGAAATATCAGGAATGGTCTCTGTTTTCATTCTTGTACCTGAATAAATACCAGATACAGTTATAATTATCGTAAGCAACCAAACTGCTAGTTTATTCTTTAAAACAAAATTGACTAACCCTCTCACTTTTACACCTACCCTTATTTGACTTATTTAGCCTATTTTTCTATAATAATGACTACTTGGTCATTTGTCAAATAAAGACATAGGAGCGATTAATTCAAATGGTTAAAAAACAATTAATAATGGAAAAGGCGTTGGAGCTTTTTGCTAGGCAAGGTTTCGAGGCAACTTCTGTACAACAAATAACAGAGCACTGTGGTATTTCTAAAGGGGCATTTTATTTATCTTTTAAATCAAAAGATGAATTGATTATTGCTCTCATTGACCACTTTATGATGCAAGTAATCGCAGATATTGACCATATAGTCAGAGGAGATATCAAAAACGAGATACTCTTATATAAATTTTATTATACAATCTTACAATCTTTTCATAATCATTCGGACTTCGCAAAACTTCTTATGAAAGAACAGTCGCAAACTCTCAACGATGAATTGATGCACAAATTGCATTACTATAATAGTTTACTTGATAAAACTATTTTATTATTACTTGAACGTCTCTATGGAAAAACTGTATTAAAGACAAAATATGATCTCATGTATTGCGTCAAAGGCTTTATGAGTATGTACTCACATTTATTCTTGTTCTTTAACCTTCCACTTGATTTGGATCAATTAGTAAGATCACTAGTGGAAAAGACAAATATTCTTGCTGAGCAGGCATCCAACTCCTTTCTTTCAAAAGAACTGGTCCAAATTACAAGCCAAGCAATGAATGAAAAGATTTCAATAGAACAAATCCTTCCAATGATTGATCAAAAAATATCAGAATTAGAAGAGTCTATCGAAAAGGAATCACTCATCCTCCTAAGGCAGCATCTAATAGAACCAAGCCTAAGCCCCGCAATCGTCAAAGGGTTACAAGAGAATATACGCAATCATCCACATTGCAAATGGATTGCCTATTTAATTCGAAGATACTACGGGGACATAGGGTCCGGTCCACTGTCCCAGCAGTAAAAAAGAGGTCTGTTTACTTTTTATTAAACAGACCTCTTTTTTACTATAAAATTTATTACATTAATTTAGATATAAATGCTGTTGCAATCCCAAAATAAATAAGTAAAGATAAAATGTCATTTAATGTAGTAATTAATGGACCAGAAGCGACTGCAGGATCAATCTTAAAACGGTATAGAATTAAAGGAATAATAGTCCCAGCTAATGTTCCAATGATTAATGTCATAATTAACGAACTACCTACAACTAACCCTAAAACAGGACTACCCTGCCAAATATAAGCGATAATCGAAATTAAAATTCCACAAGTAACCCCAATGATAAGACCTACAGAAAATTCACGGAAGATTAATTTTAAAACAACCTTTTTATTAATATCGTGTGTAGCCAGCCCTCTAACAACAACTGCTAACGACTGTGTTCCCGTATTCCCAGTCATTCCTGCGATCATAGGCATAAAGAACGTTAAAGCAACGACCTTTGATAATGTATCTTCAAATCCGCTAATAATGGTTCCAGATACTAAACCAATAAATAATAGTAAGATTAACCAAGGCAATCTTCTATATGCAGCAACAAAAGCTTTCGTATCAAAATCTATCGCCTTACCAGAGGCAGATAGCTTTTCAATATCTTCATTTGCTTCTTGAATAAAAACATCGATAATATCATCAACCGTTACAATCCCTACTAACTCATTGTTATTCTCGACAACGGGGACAGCTAAAAAATCATATCTTTCAATAACACGGGCAACTTCCTCTTGATCAGCATCAGTTGAAACAGATATCACTCGACTAAACATGATGTCATAAATTTTTTCGTATTCATCCGCTAATATTAAGTCTCGGTAAGATACGACACCGACTAATCGTTTTTCCTCATCAATGACGTATAAATAGTTAATCGTTTCAGAGAACTCCGCAAATATCTTAAGCTTATCAACAGTCTCACGAACAGTATAATGTTGCGGAATCCACACAAAACGATTGGTCATCAATCTCCCCGCTGTTTCAGGAGAGTAATTCATTATATTTTTAACAATTATAGATTCCTCTTGCTTCATACCTGAGAGAAGCTCATCTATTTTCTCCGGTGACAAATGCTCAAGTAAAGAAGCTAGATCATCATTATCCATGAGATCCATTACTGGTCCTGATTTCTCTCCACCTAGTTTTGCAAGTACCTTTAATTGGTACTCCTTATCAAGCTCTTGGATAAGCTCTGCGATTTGTTCAGGATAAAGAAACAACAGGAAACGGGTATAATGTTTTTCTGGTAAGCTCTCAAATATCCGCGCTATATCATAAGGATGAAGTTCATCTAAAATTTCTTGGAACTCTTTTCTTTTTCCTTCTTTGATGTTTTTTATGATTTGAATGATGATTTGGTCTTCTGTCATATTCATTATCAACTTAGACACTCCTTTTCGAGGAAGAAAGAGGATTTTCCCAAATATAAAGGGAAAATTATATAATTTCTACCTTTTCATTATTCCCCTAAACATCGAAAAGAAAGGCAAGAGACCACTAAAAAATATTTTTTCAAAAACAGGACACTAGTGTTCTATTCCCGTTTTTTAAAGGGACAAACATTCTTCACATCGATCAGTGGATCCTTCCTTTTCTCCACTTCTCTTTCATAGGGGTATGAGAAGTGAACGTTTTTAACTAAAAATTTATTCATATATATAGGTACCGAATCAGGTAAATTGTCCATTCTCATCACCACCTAAATTAAAATCTAAACTTTATGGATAGTAAAATTTAGTAAAAGTACCCAAAGCTAAAAGAATAAAATAAAAAACATCCCCCAACGAAGAGGATGTTTCAATAATTGACAAAAAAATGATCATGATTGAATAAGACTCAAATCGTTGAGCTTTAGCACTATATGGCATAGGAAAACGTTCATCCAGCTACATTAAAAACCACCTTAATTCGATGGTTCCTGTTGACCCCATTGGCGTCTTTCGAAATTTCTGGGCAGCAGCATATCTCCATATAGGAGCCTCACCTAACGAGGTTATTAAATTTTACTATTCACTTTTATTTATACGCAGTAAACAAAATAATGTCAACCTCTAGAGCAAAATATTTAACCCATTTAAAAATATTTCTTCTTCCAAAAAACAAATGCCGTCATACTAGCTAAAAAGATTGCAAATAAAATAGCAGTTTGAAAGGCATGTGGATAATTTTCTAAGTTAAATGGTAAATGTACATTCATCCCAAGGAAACTAGCAACCATCGTTGGAAATGACAGAATAATTGTGATAGAAGTTAAAAACTTCATTACACCATTTAGGTTATTAGATATTATTGAAGCATATGCGTTCATCATACTACTTAAAATTGAACTATAGGTCGATGCCATCTCAATTGCCTGAGTATTTTCAATAATGACATCCTCTAATAAATCCTTATCCTCTTCATACATTTTTATATAATTTATTCGCAAAATTTTATCTAGCACCATTTTATTTGACTTCAAAGAAGTGGTGAAATAAACCAAACTTTTCTCTAATGCTAATAATGAATATAACTCTTTATTTTTCATCGACGATTGGTGAAGCTCCCGCTCAACCTCATCTGTTTTCTTATTAATTTGTTTCAAGTAACGTAAATAATAGGATGAAATAACAAATAAAATTTGTAAGGCAAATCTTGTTTTTTTAAACGTATAGAATTCTTTCTTTTTGTTATTTTTAAAATCCATTAATACTTGCGCATCCTTTAATGATATCGTAATGATGCACTCATTTGTTAAAATAATTCCAAGTGGCAATGTTTCATAAACTGAATAACCAGACTCATCCTTCGATATATATGGATAATCAATAATAATAAATACATCGCCCTCTTCTTTTTCGATACGGGACCGTTCTTCGTCATCCAATGCGTCTTTAATAAAATCAACTGGTACATTGGCATGATCAGCGACAAATTGAATTTCTTGTTCGCTTGGAGAAACTAAATTAATCCAACATCCTTTTGTAATGTCGGTTACAGTTTCTAATTTGTTCATTTTATTTGTTTTATAAATTTCTAACATAAGCCAACCTCCTCTTGTTGAGCGAGGAAGTCATTTTACCTTCGATCGGAAAGTAGATATATTGACTTCCTCATATGTTATTGGTTCAGGATCCAAATATATCAACTCCCTTTGAATGTAATACTTTCTAATCTTAAACTAAAATTGTATAAAAGGACAATGCATTTGAAAAACATTTCATTTTTCAGAATTCTATTATCATTATAGTGTGCAATCATAAAAATGCGCATAAATCGCCATTCAAAATAAATTGGAAATCGAACAGCCTATAAATAAATAAACGAAAAAAACGCTTTATGCAGCGTTTTTTCGTTTATCAGTAATGTTTAATTTAACAGTTTACCTTCCGTCCAATGATTATCTTCTAAACCAAGCCTTTATCAGTCACTAGTCTAATGAATATCGTTCTGAATCAACTGCATCAAAAAGCGGAGACGGTTTACCTACACTTGTAATAATCAGTCGATGCATGGCTCTAGTACAAATCGTATAAAGTAATGTTCGTTCAGAATCCTGATGATACATTTCATTGGAAGCATTTAATACAATCACACAGTCAAATTCCAAGCCTTTCGCTAAATAAGAAGGAAGGATCATCGGACCATCAACGATTTCCTGATTTTTCATCCCTATTAAAGTAACATTTATTTTGTTCTTTAAAAGCTGAAATGCCTGTTCACAGTCCTTCATAGTTTTACCTATAATAGCAACAGAACCCGAAACTTTTGTTAATTTATTCACCTGATCGGTTATTTCTTCTATTAATTGGTCAACATCATTTCTGACAATGATAGTAGGTTTTTCCCCTTCTCTCTCAAAAAGCTCAATTTCCTCACCGTCTTGTAAAATCTCCTTTGTAAACGCAGTTATGGCTGCAGTGGAACGATAGCTCTTTGTTAAACGGATAATCTCTGCTTTTTCTGCACCAAAAATATCAATTGCAGTTTGAATCGTCGGTTTTTTCCCCTTATTGAAAATCGATTGATTGATATCCCCCAGCATCGTAAATTTACTATACGGAAACATATATTTCATATATTCAAGTTGAAGCGGGGAATAATCTTGTATTTCATCTATGAACACATATTTGATTGATGTTTGAGATTTTCTTCCCTCAATGAGATCACTTAAATATAAATATGGTACAACATCCTCCATATGAATTTTTTTATGATTTAATGCGTGAATCGTATGATTTTGAATTTCCAGCCATTCTCTATCAGAAAGCTCAAATTCATCAAGATGAATAAATTCAGATGCTTTCTTTAGAAAATCAACAAACTGAGCTTTTATATGAAAGAAACGGTATCTCTTAACAGCAGCCTTTATTTTGCGAAAGTATTTTCGGACAATTTGCTTAGCTAGATACTCTTTTTCTTGATCAAATGAATCAAAGACAACCTTCCCTTTTCGTTCCCCTTTTAGTGAATGTTGGAAAGCTTTTAAGTAATCTTCTCGATCAAGAAGTTCCATCTCCTCTTCAACCCAATCCTCTTGTTCCTCCTCTAGCGCTTTTTCTTCTAAGCGTTTTAATAATTCTTTCGTAACTAATGGAAAACGATTAGGCAATGAAAATGATGAATCATAGGAATAGAAAAGCTCAGAATTTTCCTCCTTCGATATGAGAACCTTTCCCCGAAAACGAATATCTTTAAAAAAGAGACCAGATTCATTTAAATCAAGTACATATTTATTTATAGCCTGGAAGAAGGAGCGATCTCCTTTCAATTGTATCGCTTTAGACCTCCACGTATTCTCTATTTCATTTACACTATTTTCGAATTGCTCAAATAAACTTTCCAACTCCAAATCAGGAAACCTTGATTGGGCATAATCAAAAAAGGTTGTTTGCACAATATTATTTTCCCCGAGCTCAGGAAGCACTTTTGAAATATAGTGATTAAATAAACGGTTTGGTGAAAAAAGTATCATTTGCTCCGAATGCAAAGAATCCCTAAATCGATATAAAAGGTAAGCAATTCTTTGCAAGGCTGCAGAAGTTTTCCCGCTTCCAGCAGCTCCTTGAACGAATAAGAGGCGACTGCTTATATCCCTTATAATCTTGTTTTGCTCCTTTTGGATGGTAGCTACAATGCTTTTCATATGTGTATCTGCTTTATTTCCTAAGACTTCCTGAAGCATTTCATCCCCAATGGTTACTCCTGTATCAAATAATGATTCAATACGCCCATTTTTAATTAAAAATTGACGTTTTAATAGCATTTCACCAGATCGTGAACCTTCCGGGGTTTCATAAGAGACGGGCCCCGGACTTCCATCATAATAGATGCTTGATATTGGTGCCCGCCAATCATAGACAAGATATTCATCATTTTCATCGATAAATGATGCAATCCCGATATATATTTTTTCTTCCGTTTCGTCATTCTCTTTAAAATCTACTCTTGCAAAATAAGGTGATTGTTCAAGCTTCTTCAGTGTTTCAATACTTTCTTCTACATGTCCATAGCTTCGTTCACGCTCAGAAAGCAATTCCGCTTGCTGTCGAATACTTGTAAATGTTTCAATAACATCATCAGGTTCATCTAAATTAACCGTCACATCTTCCCAAAAGTTTTGACGTATTTCTTCAGCCTCATCCTTTACTGATTTTACCTGCGATATCAGGAATTTTTCTTTTTGTTTTACCTTTGCTACAGTTTCATCTACTCTTTGTTGTTCCTGTAACCATTCATCATTTTGATTTGACATAAGAAACCTCCTGAAAAAATGTGAAATAGTTGACATCGCACTTTAAATGTGATAATGTTAATATAGGATATTTATAAACTACACCAACAAACGATGTCATGCATCTCTAAATTATATCACCTTTGTCATCTTCTTTCCAGTTATCCTCTTCATTTTTTCAATCCTTTATAATAAGTACATAACCTTTTCATTTTATATTACATTTTCTAAACAAGAAAAATGCATGTGTATTTTTGTGTTGCGCACAGATAAATAAAATTTGCTGTTGCCATTTTAACCCTTGCTCCCTCGATAAAGAGTAACTGTTTATGTAGACTAACATACCCAACAGAGGTTTGAAATGCCTAAAGCATTGAAGCCAATATTTATAAAAAACACAAAAAGAAGAGTTAACCAACCCTTCTTTTATGCTTATTTTTGGCTCTTTCCTCAAACATTGTTGCTATTTAAGGAAAGTTTTAACTAATAACTATCGGTTGAAGACTGCTACATTTTATTTCTGAGAAAAAGCTGCAAACTTCATTATGCCGCTGAATCATTATTGGGTGTAAAAGCCGGCAGTTGTTTACAAAAGCAACTATACGAAAACAGCCTTATTTTTTTATTTCAACTACAAATGGAAATACTCTAACTTTATTTTCCTGTTTAAATTCTGCCCAAATTTTATAGATCCCTTCCTTATCGAACTGTGTTACGAATACAGGTTGATCTTCCCTTTCTGGATGTACATGAAGAAAATGATTGGCTTTTTTATCTAGAATAACGACATGCCCCATTGCTCCAAGATACGGTTCCAAGTTTGATTGATCTAATTCGAATGAAAGTGTAATTGGTTCATTAGGTTTAGTTGAACTCATTTTTAATTTTACTGTTTTCCCTTCTACAGTTTTCGTCAAGGAAGAATCAGAAACTATATGATTTGTTTGAGAGCCTTCATCAGAATTTCCAACTTCAAAAGGAATAGGTTTGATTGAGTAGTCCAATCCTTTTGGTTTTATGTCAATAAACGCCTTATATTTTCCATTTGATAATGTCTTTTCAACAGTAAATTCACCTTCACTCACCTTCGTTGGATGAAGGTGAGCATATTGATTTAATGATTCATCGACGATAATTAAATGAAGAAGCTTCTCATGGTTGACCTCTAATGGAATTGGATTATTCGAAAGGTCTGTCAATCGTATATGGATAGACCCATCTTCATAATGGAATTGTGAAAGCACTTGGCCCTCTTGTTTCTGCTCCTGATGTTCGTGATGCTCGCTCGCCTCAACTTTTGGGGCATTTGTTTTTTCAAAAAACTTTGCATAAACCGTATAACCAGCAATGACTACTAAAAGGTAGATAATTGCAGCTAAAGCCCATTTTTTCATTAAGCTCACTCGCTTTCTTTTTTGGTACAGACTATAGATATTGGATAAAGCGTCTCATTTGTAAAACCTATTTGCTCTTCTCTGTCAGTACTTGGAAAATCCATTCCATACAAAAATATCAGAAAAGAGCTATTTGATAGGTGCTTCAGGCTTTATTCACCTTTACACGTTGTAAACGAAGTGCGTTTAATACAACAGATACTGAACTAAATGCCATGGCAGCCCCTGCAAGCCAAGGTGCTAAAAATCCAAGTGCTGCAACAGGAATTCCTAGTGTATTATAAGCAAATGCCCAAAATAGATTCTGTTTAATATTCCTTATAGTTTTGTGACTCATTAAGATAGCATCTGCAATTGCATTTAAATCGCCTCTCATTAGAGTAATATCGGCAGCTTCCATTGCAATATCTGTACCAGTACCTATAGCCATTCCAATATCACTTATAGCAAGTGCCGGTGCATCATTTATACCATCTCCAACCATTGCCACACGTTTTCCTTGCTGCTGCAATTTTTTTACTTCATCAGCTTTTCCTTCTGGTAATACTTCAGCGATTACATGATCAATCCCTACTTCAGATGCAATTGCATTTGCAGTACGTTGATTATCACCAGTCATCATAATAACCTCTAATCCTAAATCCTTTAGTCTTCTAATTGCTTGCTTAGAGGTATCCTTGACTGTATCAGCAACAGCGACCATTCCCATAAAGGAACCATTGATTGCAACAAGCATAGTTGTTTTCCCAGCTTCCTCAAGTTTTTCCATTCTTTTAATGGCAGAGTCAACATTTATATCATTTTGCTGCATTAATTTTTTTGTACCTACTAAAATATGATTGTTATTTATTCGTGCAGCTATTCCATATCCTGGTATCGCTTCGAAATGATCCACATTTAATAATGATATTTTCTTTTCTGTAATTCCTTGGACAATAGCTTCTGCCAAAGGATGTTCCGATTGTTTTTCAGCAGAACCGACCATTTGGGAAAAGGTCATCTCATCCATATCTCCATCAACAATAATGTCTGTTAGTACTGGTTTTCCATTTGTTACTGTACCGGTCTTATCAAGAACAATCGTGTTAATTCGATGTGTTTGTTCGAGATGTTCCCCACCTTTAAATAAAACACCTAATTCTGCTGCACGACCTGAACCTGCCATGATAGAAGTAGGAGTGGCAAGACCTAAAGCACATGGACATGCAATGACCAGAACGGCGATTAATTTCTCTAGAGCAACAGCGAATTCTCCAGGACTTACCCATACATACCACACGATAAAAGTTAGAAACGCTAGACCTACTACAATTGGCACAAAAATACCAGAGATTTGGTCAGCTAAACGCTGAATAGGTGCTTTGGAGCCTTGTGCCTCCTCTACCACTTTTATGATTTGTGATAATGCCGTATCTTTACCAACTTTTGTTGCATTTATTTTAAGAAAACCATTTCGATTTATAGTTGAACCGATGACATCATCACCGACTGTTTTATCGACAGGAACACTTTCCCCTGTCAACATTGACTCATCTAATGCTGATTGTCCTTCCACGATGACACCATCAACAGGTATTTTTTCACCGGGCTTAACGAGAATGATATCTCCGACTACAACTTCTTCTAAAGGTATTTCTATTTCTTTCTCATTTCTTAAGACGATCGCAGTCTTTGCTTGTAATCCCATTAACTTTTTAATCGCTTCAGAAGAACGTCCTTTAGCACGTGCTTCAAATAATTTACCTAAAATAATGAGAGTAATTAATACAGCACTTGTTTCAAAATAAAGATCTACCATATGCTCCCCTGATCCAATAGATGCAATGGCTACATAGAGACTGTAGAAATAGGCTGCAGATGTTCCTAAAGCCACTAGTACATCCATATTTGCACTTTTATTCCTTAATGCTTTATAAGCACCTACATAAAATTGTTTACCGATAATAAATTGAACAGGGGTTGCAAGAGCAAACTGAACCCAAGGATTCATTAACATTTCAGGTAAATATATAAAAGAAGTAAATTTAAAATGACTAACCATCGCCCATAATAATGGAATCGACAATATTAGTGAAAAGATAAATTTCCCTTTTTGTTTTTCTATTTCCTTTTCACGATAGTCAAGAGTATCTTCTTTATCTTGCTTTGGTATTGCTTGATAGCCAATTTTCTCTACTGCTTTACTCATCTCCTGAATCGTTATCTCAGATGGGTTATATTCAACACTCCCTGTCTCTAATGCAAAGTTTACAGTTGCATTTTTCACCCCATCAAGCTTATTTAGGGTTTTTTCAATCCTATTAGCACAGGCTGCACAAGTCATACCTACTAAATTAAAATCAGCTTTTTCCGATTCTACTTCATATCCAAGACTATTAATTTTCTTTTCCATCTCACCTAGATTAGTTACTTCAGGACGATATTTAACAATGGCTTTTTCTAAAGCAAAATTTACATTGGCTTCCTCAATACCATCCATTTTATTTAATCCCTTTTCGATTCGATTTGCACAGGCTGCACAAGTCATACCTATAATCGGGATTTGAGATTCCTTAATCGTTGATTGACTCATTTTCACTCACTCCTTTTATCCAAACCTCAACTACTATACCCCAGTATCCTATAATATGCAGATAAAAAAATTTGGCTAATCAGCACCGTTTATTTTTTCAAGTAAACGATGCTAACTTCCAATTTACTCTACATCATATCCTTGATCATCAATTGTTTCTTTAATCTCGTTTAAACTTACAACATTAGAATCAAATTGTACTTGAACTTTGCCATTATCTAAATCAACACTAACATTTTTTACACCATTTAATTTTCCTACACTACCTTCTATAGAATTAACACAATGACCACAAGACATTCCATTCACAGTTAAAGTAATATTTTCCATGATAATCCCTCCATTATTTTTTCATTAATTTTTGAATAGTGACAAGAACTTCATCTAGTACTTCCATATCACCTTCTTGTATTCTTTCAACAATACAACTTTTCATATGGCCTTCTAATAAGATTTTTGCAACGCTATTAAGAGCAGATTGTGTTGCAGATATTTGAGTAATCACATCATCACAATAAGTATCTTTCTCTATCATACCTTTAATGCCACGAATTTGTCCTTCTATACGATTTAACCGAGTAGTTAAGTTTTTCTTTACATTAGCTGAATGATGACTCTTTCTCTCTTCGTGAGTAGAACAACTAGTTTCAATTTCAATATTTGAATTTTGATTTTCCAAAGACGTCACCTCCTATTTACACTTTACTATACCCCCCTATCCTATGTCAATGGATAATTAATTTTTTTTCTGCCTATTTTCAAACATTGTTATTAATTAGGTAAACCTCTAACAAATTTAGATTAAAAACCGTCAGTCCTCCATAAAAAACTGCCTTTTTTAACTAATATTGATGCTTATTGTGTCTCTCATCATAATGATTTATTAGTATTAATGGTAACTGAAATGCCATAATAAAAATGTGAAACAACTTTAAAATAAAGGGGAGATCTAGATGAAGCTTACACCAGAACAGCGGATCGAACTTCATGGCTTTAATAATTTAACTAAATCCTTAAGCTTTAATATGTATGATATATGTTTCACTAAAACAAAAGAAGAGCGTGAGGCCTATATAGAGTACATTGATGAACAATATAATGCTGATCGATTAACAAAGATCCTAAATACTGTTGCCGATATTATTGGTGCCCATGTATTAAATACAGCTAAACAAGATTATGTTCCCCAAGGAGCTAGCGTTACATTATTAGTTTCAGAAGGTCCTGTTGTGGAAGTTCCAACAGAATCCTTTAGTGAATCTCCTGGGCCATTACCAGGATCTGTTGTCCTACAATTAGATAAAAGTCATATTACAGTTCATACATATCCCGAATATCATCCCGATGAAGGAATTAGTACGTTTCGCGCAGATATTGATGTATCCACATGTGGTGAAATATCCCCTCTTAAAGCCCTAAATCATCTAATTCATTCCTTTGATACGGATATTATGACCATCGATTATAGGGTTAGGGGGTTTACTCGAGACAAAAAAGGGCATAAATTATTTATTGATCATGACATCCGTTCCATCCAAAATTATATACCAGATAATGTGAAGAACCTTTACGATATGATTGATGTAAATGTGTATCCAGAACATATTTTTCATACAAAATGTAAATTGAAACAATTTGATTTGAATGATTATTTATTTGGATATAAAAAAGATATACTTACGGAGAAGGAACAAGATGAAATTACTCAAAGATTAAAAAAGGAAATGGATGAAATCTTTTATGGAAGGAATTTTGATGTACAGTAAATTTCTATTGATACAAATTCGGGTTGTCGAATAGATGACAGACTATTTTAGACAACCCCCTTCATTCTCTATTTGTGATATATTTAAGATTAGATTTTATCAATGATTGTAAAAAGATTTATGTTAACTTATTTTGTCCCGACTTCAATTAGTTCCACGTAAGTCGCATTTAATATTCCATAAACAGGGTGTTCATATTGAGAAAGATGGTCAAGATTTTCTAATTGGCTGAAGAATTGATCGTACTCCGCTCTTAACTTAACAAACTCCGTTTCCATTTCTTTCATACTAACAGCTTTTAATTCAGAAGCTTTCATCCCTACCTTTGTCTTTGTTTCTTCAAAAGAAACACCTTGCATCGTATTTAACTAAACAACATCCGTTAAATACATATGAAGCAAAGTAGCTGAAATGGATGGAAATACACTTTTAAGCTCCGTATCATATACCTCATCAGGTAGTTCTTTTAATCGTTTAAACAATTTATCATTCGCCCAATTATGGTACTCATACTTTTTTATAGAAGGATGTTTCATAAATTTGTCCCCTTTTCACTATTTATTTATAGTCCCTAAAGAATGGCAATTTCTCTTTTCCCAATAATCGTAAATAAACAAATAGCTGTCCTTTATGATGAATTTCATGATCATACATTATTGTAAGAAAGGTGCTCCCCGACCCTGCAAAGTTTCCCATTTGTAGTGAACTAGAGATATCTAAATCCGTAATTAACCTATACTTTTCCTTTGTAATCCTAGTGACTTTCTTAACGATTCTTCTTAATTCATCAACATTTGTGCACACTGGAATATTCGGAGGTATAAATTCCTTATTTTTTACTAATGAAACAAATGTATCATTCCAATATACAATATGTAGAAAGAGCTCTCCTAAAGTCATCGCCCCTTCCCAAGGCTTAAAAGTTAAATCCTCATCTTTCATTGGAATATCTACTAATTGCTCAGTTATATTACGATGCCTCAGCCAATTATTCATCATCTTTTCTGATTCACTCAAAAGTATTTCTCCTTTCATATTTTGCTCTCATCATACATGAACTTTACTGACAAATACGGTCAGTATAATGGTTTAGTCATGCCACAATAATTTCCCACCATTATGACCTGATTTCTGCAATAATAGCTACTCCGCTTGTACATAAGGCATCGATCAATCGTACGAATATTCATATCTAGAATTTCAGCAAATTCTTTCCCGGTTAATCGTTTTCGCGATTTTAATAACCATAAGATTGCAAGTAAATTATTTGCTTTGGACATAACTCCCACCTAAGATAGTAAATTTACATATATTCTTGTTCTTTAGTTACTTACGTCTATTTAGAAATTTTCAATAGGTGCTAATGATAGATTTAGTTCTTTTGCAGCATGGGCCATCAATTCTCTGCAAAAATAATAACACTTCCATCTCGTAATTTTCCCATTTTCCCACTCAATCGTGTTAAGATCATATAATCTTTCTCCTTCTTCTGTCTTTTCAATAAAAACAATTGCAGTAAGGCCCCATAATGAGTAGCAATGCGCAATAATGTTTGTAAATGAATTAGCTTTATTCGGATTTAAAGAATACTTTGTAATGGTTTCTTTGCCATATTCTGTACTTGTCATAGACACAAAACTAAACGTTGATTCATCGATTAACAATTCTGCTAATCCTTTAAAATCTTGATTATTATAGCGTTCGATAAACTCTTTAATGGCTAATTTATTTAGATGAATGGGGGATTTCAGATCTTGTTGACTATGTTTCTTCTTAGTCAATTCTTTTAATTTCTTTCGTGCACGATAAAGAATCGCATGGACTGCACCTTCAGTAGTCACTATCAATTCAGCCACTTCCTTAGCTGTAAAGCAAAACGATTCCATTAAGATAAAGACAACCGCTTGTTTTGGAGGTAGATGATGAATAAGTGATTCTAGTGCCTCATTAATTTCCAAATGATCGATAGCATCCGTTTCAATTATTTTGTCATCCACCGTTTCATCTAACAGAACTTTTTGTCTTCTACATTGATCTAACCAGTGATTGGTAGCAATTCTAAATATATATGATTTTGTTTTTAGAGGCTGTTCTCTATGAGATAAGGCTGAAAGTGCAGCAAATGATTTTAATATCGTATCCTGTAATAAATCCTCCGCATCCCATGGAGACCCTGTAAGTTTTAAACAATAATGCCATAATTGATGACGAAATGGTTCGATAACCTCCCAAAATCTAGCCCAAATGTCTTTAGAATCTTCCCCAATTAATTGTAAATCCGTCTTTATCATAAAATTTATCACCTCAACTTTTTAATCTGTATATAAGACGGATAAACTTAAACGAATCATACGCACATTTCAAATTTTTTATTTATAGTTTATTATTCTTCTAAACCTATAAAGTTCCTTCTATAATCTGTAAGAGATTTGTTTGATCGCTCAATGCTTGAGTTAGGCAGCACAGAACCAATTTAGTTTTAAATGTACTTTCTTCATAAAAAAACTGACCCTTCCTTGTAAGAAAAGATCAGTTTCTTTAATATTTATATTTTGTAAACTCTTGCCTCATAAGGTTTCAGCATAAAGTGTTGGATATCCTTATGTTCCGGTAATTTATAATTATTCAAGAGTAAATGATTATATTTTAATGATGCTTCATTATACGAATACTCTGCTGGTCGATCTGTTAAATTCGTTATGACAATCACTTTCTCATCTCCAAGAGTCCGAGTATATGCATAAATTTGTGGATCCTCATCCAAAATGAGATCATATATTCCATAAGTAAATACTTTATTCGTTTTCCTTAAACGAATCATCTGCTTATAAAAATGATAAATAGAGTCTAAATCATTTTGTTGTCTTGCTACATTTATTTCTTGATAGTTCGGATTGATCCCCATCCAAGGGGTTCCTGTAGTAAAGCCAGCATGGATATCCTCAGACCATTGCATCGGAGTACGAGAATTATCACGACTTGATGCCCAGATTACCTTCATTATTTGTTCATGAGGGATATCTGCTTCCATTCTTAACTTATATAAATTCTTCGTTGCCACATCATCGTACTCATCAATCGATTGATATTTCACATTGGTCATTCCTATTTCTTGACCTTGATAAATAAATGGGGTACCTTGCATAAAAAAATACATTGTTGCTAAAGCTGTAGCACTTTCACGCCAATATTCTTTATCATTCCCCCAAGTCGAAACAACACGTGGCTTATCATGGTTTTCAATAAATAGTGCGTTCCATCCTTTATTTTCCAGACCCTTCTGCCATCTGCTTAAAATTTTTTTCAATTCAATAATATCAATTGCATTCTGACTTTCGGCATCCCATAACCCTAGATGTTCAAATTGAAAAACCATATTAAATTTCCCTTTATCTTCGCCTACCCATAATTCCGCTTCATCAATCCCAACACCATTGGCCTCACCGACGGTCATAATATCATATTTTGAGAATGTTTCCCTTTTTAATTCTTCAAGAAAAGGCTGAATTCCATCAACATTCATATGATTGTCAAAAGATGGAACATAAGGTAATCCTTGAGGATTAGGCATATCATGAAGACCTGCCTCTTTTTTTATATGACTGATGGCATCAACACGGAAACCATCAATTCCTTTGTCCAACCACCAAGTCATCATCTTATAAAGAGCATGCCGTACCTCATCGTTTTCCCAGTTTAAATCTGGTTGTTTCTTTGAAAAAATGTGCAAATAATATTGTTCTGTCTTTTCATCATATTCCCATGCAGAGCCCCCAAAAATACTCTCCCAATTATTTGGTTCCCTATCTTCCTTTCCGTCACGCCAAATATACCAATCTCTTTTCGAGCTATGTAAGGAACTTCGGGATTCAATAAACCATGGATGTTCGTCACTAGTATGATTAATAACCAGGTCGATAATTAATTTCATCCCTCTATTATGAACCTCTTTTAACAGTTCATCAAAATCAGACATCGTTCCAAACTCATCCATTATATCTTGATAATCACTGATATCATATCCGTTATCATCATTAGGGGATTTATACATAGGACAGATCCAAATCACATCAATTCCAAGCTCCTGTAAATAGTCCAACTTTGTAATAATTCCATTTAAATCCCCGATTCCATCCCCATTGGAATCCATAAAACTTCTTGGGTAGATTTGATAGGCAACTGCCTCTTTCCACCATGTTTGCTTCATCAGTTTTCCTCACTTTTCTTCGATCATCTGTTGTTCACGAAAGCAATTATTATCATGTTAATTTATACACTCTTGCTTCATAAGGTAACAATTTAAAAGCCTCTTGTTCATCTTCCTGATCAATTGAATAATTACTAATTAATAATTCTTTTTTCTCATACTCTAATTCTTGTGGCCATTCAAATTCAGGTTGTCCATCAGAAAAATTTAATATGATTATGAGTTTTTCATCCCCCAATGTTCTTGTAAAGGCATAGATCTCACTATGTTCTGGAAGAATTAAATCATATGTGCCGTATACAACAATTTCATGTTGTTTTCGAAGCTGAATTAATTTTTTGTAATACTGAAAAATGGAATGATCATCAACTAATTGTTGCTCTGCATTAATTTCCTGATAATTTGGATTTACCTTTATCCACGGTGTACCGCTCGTAAAACCTGCATTAGGACCACTAGTCCATTGCATTGGAGTTCTTGCATTATCTCGACCTTTTACATAGATCGAATTCATGATTTGCGATAGATTCTCTTTATCTTCACTAATTTTTTCATTATACATATTTAATGTTTCAATATCTTTATAATCATCAATGGTTGGAAAACGGACATTCGTCATGCCTAATTCTTCCCCTTGATAAATATATGGTGTACCCTGTAGAAAATGGAGAAAAGTGGCAAGCATTTTGGCAGATTCCAACCAATATTCATCATCATTTCCGAATCTTGAAACCATTCGTGGTTGGTCATGATTATTTAAATAGAGACTATTCCACCCAACCTGTTCAAGCCCTTTTTGCCACTTTGTGAAGGATGCTTTTAAATCACTTAATTGAAGCTCTTTAAGATCCCATTTTCCAGTCGGTCCAGAATCTAAATCTACATGTTCAAACTGAAAAACCATGTTCAATTCATTTCTGCCTTCACCTGTATAAAGTTTTGCTTGCTCTACATTGATACCAGGCATTTCTCCAACAGTAATAAGATCATATTTAGATAGAACTTGTTGATTCATTTCCTGTAGATATTCATGTATTTTCGGACCATTCATATAGAAATCGGCTCCAGATGCATATTTTTTCCCCTCTAATGCAGGAGCATCTGGAAGACTTGGAACCTTTGAAATAAAATTAATAACATCCATACGGAAGCCATCAATTCCTTTTTCCAGCCAAAACTTCATCGTATCAAATACCTCGGAGCGAACCTTCGGATTCTCCCAATTTAAGTCAGGCTGTTTTTTGCTAAAAATATGCAGGTAATATTCATTTGAGTCTTCATCATATTCCCATGCAGATCCACTAAATACAGACTCCCAATTATTTGGTTCCTCTCCATTCTTTCCTGGCTTCCAATAATAATAATCTCGATATGGACTGTCTTTTGATTGCTTTGCCAATCTAAACCATTCATGCTCATCAGATGTATGATTAACGACTAAATCCATCATTAGCTTCATATCATGCTTATGAATTTCTTGAAGAAGTTCCTCAAAGTCTTGCATTGTTCCGAACTCGTCCATAATCGATTGATAATCACTAATATCGTAGCCATTATCATCATTTGGTGATTGATATACTGGGGATAACCAAATGACATCTACCCCCAATGCTTTAAGATAATCGAGTTTCTCCATTATCCCTTTTAAATCACCAATCCCATCACCATTTGAATCATTAAAACTTCTTGGGTAAATTTGATAGACAACGCTTTCTTTCCACCATGCCTTTTTTGTCACTTTATTCACAACCTTTAGAGGAATTCTATATCCTGAATTATTTCAGGATAGCACATGATTTTCTTTCAATCATCGTCGCAGGAATGGTCAATCTCTTCGGTAAAATAGTTGGATTCTTAATTTTTTCAATTAAGCAGCTCGCTGCTTCAAGTCCTAATTGAAAGATATCGATGTCAACAGATGTTAATGGTGGTCTCATATGATTAGTTAACATGATATTATTGAAACTTATGATTGAAATATCTTCGGGTACCCGTATATTTAAACTTTCCGCATAGCTCATTAATTCAATGGCAACAAAGTCATCTGTAACAACAAGTGCTGTCGGTGGCTCATTTGCTAGTAGAAATTCTTTTGCTGCCTCCACGCCACCTTCTTTTAAGCTACTTTCCTGAACTACTAATTGTTCGTCAAATGGAATTCCCGCTTCTTGTAGTGCCTGTTTGTACCCTTCCATACGATCAATTGTAAAGACTACCTCTGGATTTAAACCAATAAATGTAATCCTTTTATGCCCTTTATCAATTAAATATTTCGTTACTTGTTTGGTTGCATATATATTATCATTATCGACATGTGTAATTCTTTCTGCATTATTATATGGCCGTCCAATGACAGTGAAGGGAAAATCCTCCTCTAATAAATAGTTCATGACCGTGTCATTCGTTTTCGAGTATAAAAGAATAATTCCATCAACTCGTCTACCTTGAACCATTTGTACAACTTCCTCGAAGATTTCCTCTTGATTGGCACCTGTAGATAAATAAATGCCATAGCGATCCTCTCTTGCCACCTGGCTGATCCCACGTAAAACTTCTGGAAAGAATGGATTTTCCAATACCTTTGTAGCAGAGTTAGGCATAATGATACCAATACTTTGAGTACTTTTTACAGCTAAGCTCCTTGCTTGAAAATTTGGATGATAGCCAAGTTCTATCATCGCTTCTCTGACACGTTTTTTAGTTTCTTCACTAATTCTTGGGTTATCTGCTATAACCCTCGAAACGGTTGAAGGTGACACACGAGCGACCTTCGCTACATCTTTTATTGTAACTGCCATTTTCATATCCCCCGTTAATCAAATGTTTACATAAATCTATTGTAAACGGATTATCTACCAATAGTTAGAATTTTTGCGAAAATTTATTTCACTGAGCCTTCTGATACTCCTTTAATAATTTGTTTTTGTAAGAAGAAATAAACAATAATCACTGGGATAATGGCTATTGTTAAACCGGCTAATGCTAAGTGCCATTGTTTCGTATATTCCCCAAAGAAGAAGAACATTTTTAATGGGATCGTTTCCATTCCTTCTTTATTAATAACTAGTGAAGGCAATAAATAGTCATTCCAAATCCAAATAATATTTAGTATCGCAACTGTCACAGTAATTGGTTTAAGCATCGGAAAGATGATATACCAAAATACTTGAAAACGATTGGCTCCATCAATGGTGGCCGCTTCATCAAGGGATTTGGAAATACCAGTTAATGTTCCATGATACAAAAAGATCGATAAACTTGAACCAAATCCTAAATACATTAAAATAATTCCAAATCGATTAAGCAGCTCCATCTTTCCAAATACAGAAATGAGCGGAATCATGACGGATTGAAATGGGATTAACATCGCAGCGACAAATAGGAAAAAGATGAAACCAGTCATTTTACTTTTTCGTCTTGATAACGCATACGCAGCCATAGAAGAAAAGACTACAATAACAATAACGGCTACTACAGTAATTAACACTGAATTAAATAAAGTTTTTAAGAAATCCAATTGTTTAAATGCCTCGATATAATTATCAAAGGTAAACTTATCAGGAAGCCCTAGCGTATCCGTGAATATTTCTCTTTTTTCTTTAAAGGAGTTTACAACCATCAAATAAAATGGTGAGATCCAAAGAAGGGCTAAAATGATGCCTAGAATTCCTATAAAATATGTTTTTTTCTTGTTTCTGCCCATCACATTTCAACCTCCCGTCTCTTATTGATGTATACCTGTGTAAGTGATATTGCCGCTACAATAATAAAGAATATGACTGCCTTTGATTGTGCATAAGCCATTGCATTTTCAGTAAATGCTGTTTTATATATTTCCATTGCAACCATTTGTGTTGAATGGAACGGGCCTCCGCCTGTAAGTGAAAGGTTTTGATCATATAGTTTAAATGAATTTGATAAAGTTAAAAATAAACTAACTGTAAATGCTGGAGCAACAAGTGGGAATGTTACATGAATAAATCGTTGGAAGCTATTTGCTCCATCAATTTCAGCTGCCTCTAATAATTCCTTAGGAACACTCTCTAAATATGAAATATAAATAACCATAATATAACCCGACATTTGCCAGCTCATTAGTATTGCCAGTGCCCAAAAACCAGTTTCTGGTGTAGAAAGCCATCCTTTTAAGGCTTCAATACCTAATAAATCACCAACACCAGAGAAAACCTTAATAAAAATAAATTGCCAAATAAACCCAAGAATAAGTCCACCAATTAAATTTGGCATAAAGAAAATGGTTCTTAATAAATTGCTTGTTTTCATTTTTTGAGTCACAATGAGTGCCAATGAAAGTCCAAAAAAATTAATTAAAAATACGGATACAACAGTAAATTTAATAGTGAACCAAAGTGAATCTAAAAACTCCTTATCTTTAAATAGATTCATATAATTCTCTAAACCAATAAACTTTAAATTGTCAATTCCATTCCAATTAGTAAATGAGTAATATACTCCGAAAATTAATGGCAAAATGACAACAAGAGCTAATGCAATTAGTGTTGGCGCCAAAAATAGCCAGTACCATAAATTACCTTTTTTCATGACCATTCCTCCAAGTTAGAAAAGTGCCTCATTCGTAAGTCATCATACTGCGTGACCTTCCTGATAGCCACGCAGTATGATGAGTTGTATTTGGCACCCAGACCTTTAGATTAAAATATAGAAAACAAAGCAACGAAAGGGTTGCCTTGTTTTCTCTTTTCTAAAGTCTCAGTTATTACCTAGCAGCTTCCCAAGACTTTTTAGATTCATTCACTAAATCCGCCCAACTCATTTTACCGCTTATATATTTCTGGATGTTGATACCTAATTGCTCTTGTCCCCAGCCTGTTGGATATCCCATAAATACCCATGCAATGGTTTTGCCATCCTTTGCATAATTATAAACAGCTTTTGCTAAAGGATCTGAGATTTTACTTGCATCGAAGCCATCATATGCAGGAATAAATTTGAAATCATTAATAACGGCTTCTTTCCCCGCATCAGATGTATATAACCAGTCTAAGAATTTTTTCGCCTCAGTAATTTCTTTATCATTTTTATTTTTATTTACTGCCCAATACATTGGTACGCCAACAGGAATGGCATCTTCTTTATATCCTTCAACAGGAATTGGTAATAACCCAATACTATTTTCCGCTAATTCCGGATCAATCCCATCAATTGAACCATATACCCAGTTTCCTTGTTGAATCATGGCTACTTTACCAGTTGAGAATAATTCTTCAACTTGTTGAGAGTAGTCTAAACTTACAGTTGGTTGTACAGAATATTTGTTTTCTAAATCAAGAACATGCTTAAATGCATCGGCATATTTAAAATCAACTTTTTTAGCATTATAAGCATCCATAACATTTCCATTAAATTCTGGTGCTAAAAATGTATTTGACAAATGTAAACCTGTTACCCATGTTTCCTTACCAGGTAATGCAAAAACCGCATCAAGTCCTAAATCTTTTTTCTTCTTATCTAATGTTTTTACAGCGTTTTCTAAAGCTGAGAATGAAGTAATTTCTTTCGGATCAATTCCTGCTTTTTTAAAAACTTTTGTATTATAAATGAAACCATATCCTTCTTGGTTATAAGGTAAACCTAGGATTTCATCTCCTTTTTTAACCCCTTCAAGTGTTCCGTCAAGTGCAAGTGATGCTGCTTTTGTATCTGATAAATCTGCTAATTTTGCTTCCCAATCCTTAACGTCTTGAGGACCACCTACATTGTAAATTGTCGGCTCGTTTCCTGATGCGAATTTAGACTTAAGTGCTGCACCATAATCCTCACCACCACCGACTGTCGTAATATTGATTTTTACGCCTTTATTCTCTTTCTCATATTTTTCTGCTAGTTTTTTAAATTGATCTTTAAACTCAACTTTAAACTGAAAAATATCAACAACTACATCACCTTTAGATGATCCTTTTCCCTCTTTTGAATCATCGTTTGATGATGAGCATCCAACTAATCCTATACTGACTAAAAGAATTAGAGCCAGTATAGCAGGTAAGAATTTTCTTACTTTCATGATTTATACCCCCATCTTTTTTGTTTAACTACTATTCATGTAATGCTTGCATACCCAGGAAACCGCTTGCATTGTTATCCACTTATAAATCTACCTTATTTTTGCAAGAATCATAGATTAAGATTAAACCGCTTACAAAATATAAGAAAAAATAAAGAATTTTAGTTTATTATTATTCCAAGGTTGATGCAAACGATTGCATAAACTTATGTCATTATAGTAGCACAGGAAATTAGTGTTTACAACAGAAATTTTTTAAAAGTCAAAAATCTCCCTATATTAAAGCTTTTTGTAAAGTATGTACCTAATATGGATCATCGCTTGTTATGGCTAATGACATTTCAAAAAGTAAATGGTAGGTGTAGAAACATGAAGCAATCAAGCCCCATTAGATGAATAGATAAAAACGGATTACGAGAAACATAGAAAAAAGCCTTTCCCTTACCCAATAGAGAAGAAACAAAATAATAAGAGCCAGGGTAAAGCTGGTGATGGGACCAATCCTTTACCACTGCTAGATGAATTAGTGTACATAATGGACAAAAAAATAAATAAAAACCATTTTATATGAAACAACAGGTTTAATAATTAGTCTTCCGGTATTAAACGAAGATTTATGATAATACGAAAGAAATAGCAGATACTTGATTGGTTCGGAGAAGCGTTCGCTCGACTCCTACGGGAAAGGCAAGAAGGCGACCTTATCGTTCAAAAATAAAAAAATGCCGACAAACTAATTGTCGACATTCTGAGACCCAATGAACATCGGGTCCGTTTGCTTAAAAAATATTAAACAGGCCACTAAAAAAATTCTTAGTAAAAACATCAGATGTTAAAGCAACAAAGATCCCCATGATCACATAGGCGATAAGCAGCCCATAAATAGGATCGAATTTTACTTTAGATTGTTTTCGGTAAGAAAGAAATGTAATAATAATAGCAATTTGAAGGCTAATCAAAATTAAACTGATAATAATACTAATTATTTTTAATAATCCTGGTAAGGCAGCAATAAAGAAAAGTACTGATAAAACGGTAGGTATCGTAATTAACGTACCAAAACGACCTAGTATGTGATTAAACGAAATGCTTACTTTAAATAATAATTTTTGAATTCCAAATAGCACCGCTACAACCACTAATGAAGTAATAATTCCATATAAAAACACTGAAAAAAATGTTTTAAAGAAATGAATATTATTACCTAAAAGACTAAAACCACCAGTGATAGACTTCATTTCAAAATACGTACCTAATCTAAAAAATAGTGATAGAAAGAAAATATTAAAATAGCCGAAAAGGAAATCATTTGGTTTTTGATTAATTCCTCTTTCAAAAGGAGATTTTATATTTTCTAATAAAAATCCCCAGTAATTTTTAGCTGCTTTCTTTGCCTTTTCTACGTTTTCATTTAGATGCTTCTTCTCTTCTTGTCCATCTTCCATAGTGACTGCTGAGGCAATCTCTATTTCTGATTGATCCACTTCCTGCTGTTCCACTCTTTTGCCACAACCACTACAAAATAAATCTTCTTTTTCTAAACTCTCCCCACAATTTGAGCAATACATTAATCGAGCTCCTCCCCCGTTTATCCCCATCTTTTTTGGAAAATAATAGACTTTATTCCATTTACATAAAATTATACTAAAAGTCCCACAAGATAAAACACCTTTTATTTAGAAAAGGTATAAAGAACTACCTTTCAAGCTATTTTCCCTATTCTTACTCACATAAAAATATTCTTTCTTACCTATACTATTTTGGGAGGTGATCATTTATGAAATGGATTGGATTATCCATTTTAATGTTAGTTGGAAGCCAAAATATTCTTTCAGATAATTTTACTGTATCTCATAATGGCGAAACCATTGCCAATGTCAATCGAGCTTATTTTTCTAATCCTTTCATCGATATTCCTTTTGTAATTGAGAATAACTATGAGAAATTTATTCAACTCCTTGAAAAAGCGGTTTATCAACCACCTGTTAACGCCACTCTCGATGACACCGGTAATATTGTGCCTGAAAAGGTTGGCTATAAATTAGATCACGATTCTTTTACAAAGCAATTTTATACATATTATTTTAATCAAGGCCCTGCTAACATCATTGCTCCAAAACAAATAGTTTATCCTAATGTTGATAGTGAATTACTTTCACTCATTCGGGTGAAACAGATTGGTCATTATACTACTTTTTTTAACTCAGGAAATAAAGAGCGTTCAATGAATATTAAGCTTGCTAGTGAGGCTATAAATAATCAAGTGGTTTTTCCGGGGGAAACCTTTTCGTTTAACAAAGTAGTTGGTAAGAGAACAAAGGAGAAAGGCTATATGCGCGCCCCTGTAATTGTGAAAGGAGAATTATCTGAGGACATTGGTGGTGGAATTTGTCAGATTTCGTCCACTTTATATAATGCGGTGGATAATGCGGGGATTACGATTACCGAGCGTTACTCTCATAGCAAACGAGTGCCTTACGTGCCTTCTGGACGAGATGCCACAGTTAGCTGGTACGGTCCCGATTTTCGGTTTACCAATAAGTATAATCAACCTGTGTTAATTCGCTCGAAGGTCTATGGGGGAACCGTACGCATCATGGTTTATTCTTCTGAAGACATCAATTTTATACCGAAAAGAATCCAAAAAGCTACCTATAAGTTGCCGAAAGAAATCCTGCTTGATTCTGAGGTGAATAGGAATCATTAATAGTTAGTAATCGTTTTGTTTAGAGGACACTAGTTTTGTATTTGAGAAAAAAACATTCTTTTTCTTATGTTATTCCTCAATTACATACTCAGTGTCCACTTTGAACTTATAGCAATTATTGCTCTGCGATTTTTTTGAAGAACTCTAGTAATCATGTGTTCTACGTGCTTTATTGGTTCGCTCTAATAACCTGTCCATTCATTCCGTCGGCTGGTAAGGTTGCCAACTTAACAATTCCAGCAACAACCATCGCTGGATCACCTTCTCCATATGGGTTTTGCTCCGTTTTTAAATTTCCTGGATCAAACATGTTTACTAATATACCATGATTTTTTTCTTCTAATGCGACAGTGCGCATTAATCCTTCTAAACCTGCTTTAGCAGCGGAATATGCTCCTAACCCTTCGTACTCAAAGCTGGCCATCGCTGAGGTAATCGATACAATTCGACCATATTTCTGTTTTCGCATGATTGGGAGAAATGCATTAGTTACTAAGAAAGAGCTATAAAGGTTGTGACGAATCGTATGATCCCATAACGAAAACGTCATGTCATGTACCGTACTGTATTCTCCAGTACCACCAACATTATTGATTAACACGTCAATTTGTCCTATATGTGCGATCAGTTTGTCACGTAGCCTATTAACTGCTTCTGAATTAGTTACATCCACTGGGAATACAAATGATTGGCCACCTGCTTGTTCAATAATAAGCGCTACTTCATCTAATTTTTCCTTACGCCTTCCTGTTAGTATTACTTTTGCACCTTCAGCCGCCAATTGAATGGCTGTTGCTCGGCCTAATCCTGTTCCTGCACCTGTAACTAAAGCAACTTGATTCGTCATTAATCCCATGTCTTAATCTCCTTATCTATTATTTTTTTCCATCAATTCACTTGCTTCATGAAGCAAGTGAATCAACTGCTCGCTATGATTCTTTTCCAAAATTTCTGAGTGTCGTAAATAAATATTATTTAAACTCTCATATATTTTGTTACATAAAGATGCTCCCTCTTCTGTTAAATAAATCATAATATGTTTACCATCTGGCCTTCGCTCCACAAATTTTTTCTTTACAAGTTTATCAATGAATCTTGTACTTGTTGAAGGAGCAATCGTAAGCTTTTTACATAATTCTTTTTGTGAAATTCCTGGATAATCATTGATGGTAATGATTAAATAAGCATAAGAAGGGGGTATATCCATTGATGAAAATGCTTCATCAGCCAGTTTTTCCATCTGCCTTGCGAACCGAGAAGCGGTAAAATAAAGGCAGTTACTTAACAAATATTCAGAACTTGGTGACTTCATTGCAACCCATCCTATCCATCTGAATTTTCACCTTCATCATTCTAATTTGCTCTAAAAATTTTTCTACTAGCTACTTTCTACTTTTTTAATAGATGTTCTAAAAGCTAATTCTACTTCATTTGTATATACAAATGTAATTAGTATATATTATATTCGTGTTTTGATTTGTTGTAAATTAATATTCATTTGTTTAGTCCTCTTTTTCATCTTCATAAATTTAAACTTACACCTGGTTTTAATAGGTATATATTATTAAAAGTTAGAACTCAATAAAGGAACCATCCTAAAATAAATATAGGATAGTCTATTAACGCTGTGATTTTTTGTTATATCTAGTAAACAAAATTCGAATATAGGATTAAAATATGTATTTGATACTATAAATAACTATACAAGAGCAACATTTGCTATTTTAGATCGAGGTGCCACTACTTCCAAGTTGGGTAATCACAGTTATATTTCATATCCTTATAAATGAATAGAGGAATTCATTCTGGATACTTACCTGTGCGATGCACCAAACCGTTAAGTAAAAGAATCGGTCGAGATGATGGGGCTTAATAATTGGATTCCAAGATTAGAATTTAATTTATCTTTAGGAAGCTTACCTTCCTTTGCCGAAACAATTATAAGCGTATTTATATATTATTAAAGCATTTCACCCATATAAAAAGAGCTAGGTAAATGGTCAAAGTCATAGTCTTCAAGCTCCGCCAAGGTGATATTTGCGTGTGAACCCTCATGCACCATTAAATTACTATTTTCACCAACGTGAACTAAAATAACAGGCTTGTCAGTAGCATATGCATAACCAAGTTCCCAGGCTGTTCCACTATCGGAATAGTTGCCATGATAGATACCCACAATAATTTCTGCCCATTTAATATGTTTTATATCATCCATGAACGTTTCAATTGACCATTGACGTGAACCAATCTCCACGTCCTCATCTTTTGCCTTTCTCATTGGAGAAAATACTTTCAAACCTTTTTTCTCTAAAATCTCCTCAACCTTTTCCAAATATCCAATCTCAACATCATTGAAAAACGGACTCGCTAAATAAACTCTTTTCATTTTCTTCTGCCTCCATAACGATTCTATAAACTATTTCTTTTTCCATTAGTATTGACTTTCCAATTTAATTATAAATATTTGGCTTTGTGTTATAAAGAAACTTTCACTTTAATCACGATATCGATCTGTCAAATTAGAATTGGAGAATTTATTTACCTCACTTCAAAAATTTCCCTTAAGCAAAAAAAGTATCCCTGCAAAGAGATACTTCAAAAATAAATATAAATACCCATTACTTTATAAAAACTAGTTCATTTCGGAAACGCTAAACTAAGTGAAGTTTCTATGCTTCTATTGGTCTTGCTGCAACAGCTGCCATCTCACTTGCGGCAATATAACCGAACACCATCGCCGGTCCTATTGTTGCACCAGGTCCTGGATAGGTTTCTCCCATCACAGCAGCAGCACAATTTCCAGTAGCATATAACCCCTGTATTTGCTGTCCATTTTCATGAAGGACTCTTGCAAAATTATCCGTGACTAGCCCACCTTTTGTTCCAATATCCCCAGGGTAAATGGGAATCGCAAAGAAAGGTGGTTTTTCCAATGGTGCTAAATTAGGATTTTTTAATGTTGGGTCACCATAGTAACGATCATAAGCACTTACGCCGCGTTGAAAATCTTGATCATGTCCATCTTTAGCGAATTTATTAAAGCGCGCAATAGTTGCTGCTAATTTCTTTGGTGGCACACCAATTTTTTTCGCTAAATTTTCTAGTGTTTCTGCCTTTTTCGTATAGCCTGTTTCAAACCATGTCTTTGGGAAGGATTGTCCTGGCATAATACCAAAAACTAGATAACGTTTTTTCACCGTTTGATCAAAAATCATCCAAGAAGGAATCGTTGTTGCTCCTCCTTGATTATTTTGGTACATTTTATCTACAAATTCATGGTAAGGAACTGATTCATTTAAATAACGCTCCCCTTCACTATTTACAATAATTAGCCCTGGGGTTGCCCGTTCTGCGACAGGCATAAATGCTGGAGAACCAGGTGGGATTGATGTTGGTGTCCCCCACATCTTATCCATCAAATCCAACTTTGCCCCTAATTTACGACTAGCGCTAATTACATCACCAGTTTGTCCTTCAGAGGATAATGTCCACTCTGTATTGGATGGTTGGGGTAAATACTTTTCACGGAGCTCCTGATTGTGTGAAAATCCACCTGAGGCAAAAACGACGCCATGCCGTGCTTCAATATTTATTTTTCTACCATTTTGTTCGGCAATAATGCCAGTAACACGATTATTTTCAAATACAAGATCATGAAATGGAGTAGATAACCAAACCTCTCCACCTGCTTCCTTAAGCGAAGCATATAACCGGGCAACGAGAGCCTCTCCTAGTGTAGCGGGATTATATGAACTTAGCTTCGTTCGTATAAGACGCATACCAACTTTCAATGATGTCTTTTTCCCAATCCATGTTCTCGTAATCATATTTACTTTATGAAATTCGCTTGACTTCAGCACCATTCCCTTTGTCGGTAACCCAGATTTGCGCATATTTTTTTCATCTTTGCCTAACTTACGAAGATTGAAAAGCTGCGCTTCAATTGCCCGCCCACTAGGTTTTCCTCCAGGCAACTCTGGATAATAATCTGAATACCCAGGAGTATATTCCCATCTGACATGCTCCGTATTTTCATGAAGATATTTTATCATCTCAGGTCCTCTTAACAAGTACGCATCCTTTAAATATTGTGGGACCCGATCGCCTACAGTTGCATCCAGATATGCTCTAGCTTGCTCATACGAATCGCCTACACCAGCTTCTTCTAAATAGAAATTATTTGGTATCCAAACCGTGCCCCCCGATTTAGATGTTGAGCCACCAAAAAGCCCTGTTTTTTCTAATACAATTGCTGAAAGACCGTGTAGCTTTGCAGTTAATGCTGCGGTTAATCCACCTGCTCCAGAACCAACGACTACTACATCAAAGCTGAAATCCCAATGTTTATCCATTAGCCCAAACCCCCACTTGAAATATTTAAAATATGGTACACTGTAATTAAATGTAGGGAAAATTCAGAAAAGTAACACCGATTATATGCTCCCTTGCTACAACTATAATTTCCTTTTGTCAAATCATTCAATCAGTAAATTACTTCATGTTGTATTGATAAGCAACAGATTTCCCTAATATGTTTAAATAATGAAAGATTTAAGGGAGGAAATCACATGATAAACAAGGAGAAAATTTCGGATAAACGAGTACGCAGAACGAAATTGCAATTAAAGCAGGCTTTTATCAAACTAATGGAGGAAAAAAGTTATGATCAGATTACAGTGACAGACATCGTGAACCGTGCTGATTATAATCGTGCAACCTTCTATCGCCACTACAATGTTAAAGAAGAATTAGCAGAGGAAATGATAGCTGATAAAACGACAGCACTCGTAGAAACGTTCAAATATCCTTACAAAAGGAAAAATATGATTCATCTAAACTCTCTATCTCCATCAGACATCATCGTATTTGATCACATTATGGAAAATAGGGATTTCTATAAACTATGGAGAAAATTTCAATCAATACCCGGATTTGAGGAATCATTTTTACAGTCCATAGCAAAATTTATCAAAAAGGATATTACTTTATTAACTCCTCATGACCCTCATTTGGATAATAACCTTTATACAACTTTTTATGCTAATGGCATTTTAGGATTGATATTAGATTGGATCAAAAATGGACTTGAACCGCACCCCGACTATATGGCAGAGCAGCTTGTGAAAATCATAAACTATTATCCAGCTGAGTCATATATATCGGCAAACGGAAATTCCCCCGCTACTTTATGTTAATTGGTAAAAATGGACAACTATACATTCCATTCTGGGATGGCACTACATAAAAAAGGTTAAAACCTTATAGACTAATAGAAAATTTCAAAGTATGTCTAGAAAAGCTATGTGTACAGAAAAAGCAGCCATGGAAAGTTTCTCTGGAATTATGAAACAAGAAATTTATTACGGAGAATACTAATATCTTTTGGGGGCAGTACATTTCTATGGATTGAATTAGATATTCTAATTTAACAGCATCGTTTAGAAAAAGGTATTTCCCCTTTAAGTAGTTCATCCTATTAACTCCACATTAATATTTACTTGCTTAGTCACACTAAATTTTGTAAACTCAAAATAGAACGTATGATCGTTTTTATAAAAGGGAGGCTAGACATGGAAAAATGGGAAGCAGCCTATGTAGCTGGAATTATAGATGGGGAAGGAAGCATTACTTTAACTAGAATGCATGAAAAGGAAAACAGACGTCCATGTATCACAATTGCTTCTACTGATAAAGAACTACTCATTTATATTCAATCTTTAACAAGGGGAATAATAATAAATAAAAAGAATTACAATACGAATAAATATAAAAATTCATATACCCTATATATTAAAAAGAAATTAGATGTATTTCATACATTACAATCGATAAAACCATTTCTAAGGATAAACCAAAAAAGAGAACGTGCTAAATGGATTCTCAATAATTACGATACTGTCACTCCACGAAATGGAAAATACTCTCATGAACTTTTAAAAGAAAAATTGATGTTTGAAGAGAAATTTTTCAAATTATAAAATTTTAACTATACAAACCAATGAAAATTCCAAAAGAAAACAAGATATTTCCATATTTCCTACACTTTAATTATCTCTAATCTAATCAAAATCCTTCCCACACAAAATAAAGCATAAAGTTTCCAAAGGAAATTTTATGCTTTATGTCATAATTATTAAATTATTATCCACCATTATGTATTTGGTGGAGACGGTGGGACGTGCTATTCCATACTTTCGTAATGGCACTGACTATATCTTGTACCTGAATATCTTTCAGGTACCCCGGCGTATTATACGAAATATATATTTACTTAGTTTAAGTAGATTTCGTATCCTAGTACTACCTTTCAGGTAGCCTATAAGTCGATACACGGCTGTTGGATTACTCCACATACCGCTCGGCATTGCCTTATCGCATTTAAGCAACTTAGGTTTCACCGATAAAGCCGGATTTTCACTTATGTGTTACCACATAAGGCGACTATTTACTAATCGAACCCACGTCCAGAAACATTGCCACTTAAGCGTCTACGAGTGTAGTCGATATATTATTGTTTCGCAGCTTCTTCTGCCTATCGACAGGCGTCTGAAGTGCTAGCCTGATTGGTCTCTTCCATCGTCCCCAGGCGGAGGACAACCGGCGTAGCCCACTACAGTTGAGACCCTGACCCTACCACATGGGCGATGGAGGGAGGATCCGCTTAGTGCTTATTAGGCAGCTAAAGCGAAGTTATTGTTAGATTTGCCAGTTATTATTGGCTTTGGCGTTTTTACGAGGACGACCCCCTCGACTCGCAACCTAAGCTCAAACTATCCCTGTCGAATCCGTAACGTCCCCATAATAGAAAGGTTACGATTTCTCTTAAAAAGAGAAAGACGCTCGAGACATATGAGCTTATCTTTATTAACTACATGTATTATTATAGCATAATAATCATGTAATGCAATTGTAAATTTCTTCAAACTACATTTGCTGACGAGCTTTAAAGGCTTTTTCAATTTCACGTTTGGCTTCTTTTTTCTTTAGATCTTCACGCTTATCATATTTCTTTTTCCCTTTACCTAGGCCGATAAGCACTTTAGCATAACCATCTTTTAAATACATTTTAAGAGGGACTAATGCATAGCCAGCTTCCTTCGTTTCTCCAATTAATTTATTTATTTGTTTACGGTGAAGCAATAATTTTCTTTCACGCAATGGATCATGGTTATAACGATTTCCTTGTTCATATGTACTAATGTGCATATTGTAAATGAAAACTTCACCTTTTTGGATTCTAGCAAACGAATCCTTCAGGTTCACACGACCCGCACGAATCGATTTAATTTCTGTGCCTTGAAGAACAATTCCCGCTTCAAATGTTTCCTCAATAAAGTAATCATGATTTGCTTTTTTATTTTGTGCAACTACTTTGCCTTCTCCTTTTGGCATCTTTTTCTTCTCCCCTCTTGCCTGAAAGTAAGGGCACCTTGATCACAGGTATCAAAGTGCCACTTGGTTTATTTACGTTTTTTTGAACGCTTATTTTTCGGTGTATTAGCAAAGGATTTTTTCTTTTTCTTCTTTGCTTTTGGTGGACGTGTAGACCAATCACCATTATCAGAATTTCCTTGTGGTCCTTTATTCTTTGTATCCTTTTTATGTGAACGAACCTTAACAATTCTAGGCTGTTCTTGTCTTCCTCGTCTTGCCTGGTTATTCTTCATACCTACAATTTCAAAGTCAATATCGTGTTCATCTTTATTTACATTAATGACTCGAACCGTAATTTCGTCACCGATGCGGAATACATTTCCCGTTTTTTCACCAATCATCGCATATTGACGTTCATCATAATGATAATAGTCATCTGTCATATAACTAACATGAACTAGACCTTCAATTGTATTTGGTAATTCAACAAACATTCCAAAATTCGTTACAGAACTAATCATTCCATCGAATTCTTCGCCCACTTTATCTTCCATATATTCAGCTTTTTTCAACTCATCTGTTTCACGTTCAGCATCAACTGCCCGTCTTTCCATTTTTGAGGCATGGTCTGCTATCTCTTGAAGTGATGCATCCCATTTCGCTCTAGTCGCTTGATCGAGTTTTCCTTCTATGAGATACGTACGAATTAAGCGATGGACGATTAAGTCCGGATAGCGACGAATCGGTGATGTAAAATGTGTATAAAACTGAGTTGATAAGCCAAAATGTCCTAAACTTTCAGGATCATATTTTGCTTGTTGCATCGAACGAAGCATAACAGTCGAGATGACCATTTCCTCTGGTTTGCCTTGGACTGCTTCAATAATTTCTTGCAATGCTCTAGGATGGACAGAGTTGGCTGTTCCTCTAACAATTAAACCGAAATTAGTAATAAATTCGAAAAAGCGTTGTAGCTTTTCTTCCTTAGGGTCTTCATGAATTCGATACATGAATGGAACATCAAGCCAATGAAAATGTTCAGCAATGGTTTCATTGGCAGCAAGCATGAATTCTTCAATTAAACGCTCGGCAACTGAACGTTCTCGAATGACTACATCAACTGGCTTTCCTTCTTCATCGACAACGACCTTTGCCTCTTTAAAATCAAAATCAATGGCACCGCGTTCCATTCTTTTATTTCGAAGGATTTCAGCCAATTGTTCCATTGTTTCAAACATTGGAACTAACATTTGGTAACGGTCTCGAACTTCTTCATCTTTATCTACTAAGATTTTATTTACATCTGAGTAGGTCATTCTTTCAGTCGTTTTAATGATGCTTTCAAAAATCTCATGGTTAACCACTTCCCCTTTATCGTTAATTTCCATTTCACACGATAAGGTAAAACGATTAACTTTAGGGTTTAACGAACAGATTCCATTGGATAATCGATGCGGAATCATAGGTATGACGCGGTCAACTAAATAAACACTAGTACCTCTTTCTAATGCTTCTCTATCAATCGGTGAGCCTTCTGTCACATAGTGCGTCACATCAGCAATATGCACGCCCAATTTATAATGACCATTTTCAAGACGAGTAACCGTAACAGCATCATCTAAATCCTTTGCATCAGCCCCGTCAATGGTAACTATAGTTTCCTGGCGTAAATCGCGACGATTTCCAATTTCACTTTCATCGATCGTATCTGGTACATTATTGGCTTGTTCTAATACTTCCTCAGGAAATGCTTGCGGGAGACCATGTTTATGTATGACAGATAGAATGTCTACTCCTGGGTCATTTTTATGTCCTAGGATTCTTACTACTTCTCCCTCAGCATTTTTATGCCCTTCTGGATAAGAGGTTAAGTGAACAACCACCTTGTGTCCCTCTACTGCTCCTGCATTTTCATTTTTCGGGATAAAAACATCGCTCCCGAATTTTTTATCATCTGGAATAACAAATCCGAAATATTTGCTTTCTGTATAGGTTCCTACTATTTCTGTAATCCCACGTTCTAAAATCCGGACAACGGATCCTTCTCTTCTCGCTCCTGAGCTTTGTGAAGAAACTCGTACTAAAACGATATCGCCATGCATAGCGTTATTTTTTTCATGGGGTGGGATAAAAATATCATCTAATCCCGGCTCTTCAGGTGTTACAAAGGCAAAGCCCTTTGCATGACCAGTCATTTTCCCACGTACAAGATTCATTTTCTCTGGAAGACCATAGCGATTACTTCTTGTTCGAACGACAAGCCCTTTTTCTTCCATTGACACAAGTGTTTTAACAAATTCCTTAAAATCTGTAGAATCTTCAATTCCAAATACTTGCTCCAATTCTTGAACGGTCAGTGGTTTATAGGCTTCGTCTTTCATATATGTTAAAATTCGTGCAATTTTTTCTTCCATAATCATCCCTCCTTATTCAGACCAATCTAATTGCTCAAGATATTCATAAATATCTTCGTGAAGTTGTTCTTTTTCTTTGTCTAATGTAATCACATGCCCTGATTCTTCATACCATTTAATCTTTTTTTGATCGGATTCAACACTATTATAGATAATATTCGCACTATCCGTGTTAATCATTTCATCATTTCTAGCTTGTACGACGAAGGTTGGCGAATAGATCATATCTACATTATCACGAACTTTTCCAATTAATTCTTGAAGAGCTTTTAAGGTTTTCATCGGTGTTTTCTTAAACTCTTCTATTTCTATCTCAATTTGGCTGTCAGTTTTACCTTCAAACTTTTTATATTGTTTAGCGTAATCAATTATACCGTCATACATCGTTTCTTCACTTTTTATATACATAGGGGCACACATAGGAATTATTCCCTTTACAGGTACAGTGTAACCTAATTTTAAAGAAAATACCCCACCTAGTGATAAACCTGCAACAGCGATTTCATCATACCCTTTATTTTTTAAATGCTCATAACCTGTCATTACATCCTGCCACCAATCATTGGGACCAGTATGAACTAATTCTTCAGGTGGTACTCCATGTCCTTTATAAATTGGGGCATGTGTGGTATAGCCCTTTTTTTCAAGAAATCTTCCAAGCATACGAACATCAGCAGAACTACCTGTAAATCCATGTAGTAGTAATACCGCTCGTTTTCCTGCTTCGAATGTAAATGGCTTTGGTGGTACAATTTTCATGATGCTTACTCCTTTAAAAAAGACTTTGTATCTTAGTTTTAACAGACTCTTTTCAAACATTCCAGAAATTACTGCTTGTTTATGAAGGAATATTTAAAAACAAAAACCTAAATCATTAGATCGTTTATAATATCTATCGATTACAGTATCTTCCATTTTTCTGTTCCTGCGAGAATAACACTTACGTTTTCTCACACCTCGTCCCTTTTTCCGCTCGATTCAGAAACTTCACCCGGAGTTTTCGTCACATCTCATTTCTAAAATGTAGATGATAATAAACGATAAAAAACCTGACCAACCATCGGTCAGTCAGGTGTTTAAATTCCGAAATATGAAACAGCTAATGCTAATAAAATAAATAATACTGCAAGAACTACTGTAATTCGATGTAATACTAAATCCATTCCACGAGCTTTTTGCTTTCCAAATAGCTGTTCTGCACCACCAGAAATCGCTCCTGATAAACCTGCACTTTTTCCTGACTGTAAAAGTACAACAATAATTAATGCAATCGCATCAACGATTAATAATGTCATAAACAATGCGTGCACGAAGCCCACCTCCATATCGAACAAATAAACGTAACTTTACTGTACCATACTTTCAACTTGTACACAACGAAATTTGGTGGCTAGAACCAAAAATGGTGTCTGTCACTAAAAAAAGTAAAAATGATTTGCGATAGGGTATAGAATTCGCACAAATAAGGATGGAATTCGCATGAAATTTTCGTTATTCGCACGAAACGGACCTTGTTTGGCACGAATACAAATTATATTGCTTGATTCGCACAAATTCCTACATGATTCGCACGATCTTACGCTGGATTCGCACGAAATATTTTCAACACCAGATTTCCCATAAAAAAAGGGAATATATATTGTCTTACCTAGTAAAAAAAGCCGGCAAGCAGCCGGCATCTTTAACTAACAATTATTTTTTCAAATTGTAGAATGTATCTTTTCCTAGGTATTGAGCTGTATCAGCTAATTGATCTTCAATACGAAGTAATTGGTTGTATTTTGCAACACGGTCTGTACGAGATGGTGCACCAGTTTTAATTTGACCAGCGTTTGTTGCAACAGCAATGTCAGCAATAGTTGTATCTTCTGTTTCACCAGAACGGTGTGAGATGATTGCTGTGTAGCCTGCACGTTTTGCCATTTCAATGGCATCGAAAGTTTCTGTTAGTGTACCAATTTGGTTAACTTTAATTAAGATTGCATTGCCAACACCTTGTTTGATTCCTTCAGAAAGTTTCTTTGTATTCGTTACGAATAAATCGTCACCAACAAGTTGAACTTTTTTACCGATACGTTCAGTTAGAAGCTTATGACCTTCCCAGTCATTTTCATCTAAACCATCTTCGATTGAGATGATTGGATATTTAGAAGTAAGCTCTTCATACCAATCCACCATTTCAGCAGATGTACGGACAACACCTTCACCTGATAAATGATATTTACCGTCTTCTTTATTATAGAATTCGGAAGATGCAGCATCCATTGCAAGCATAACTTCTTCTCCTGGCTTGTAACCAGCTTTCTCGATTGCCTCGATAATTGTTTGAAGGGCTTCTTCATTTGATTTTAAGTTAGGAGCGAAACCACCTTCATCACCAACAGCTGTATTTAAACCTTTTGATTTAAGAACGGCTTTAAGATTATGGAAAATTTCAGCACCCATACGTAATGCTTCCTTGAATGTTGGTGCACCAACAGGCATAATCATAAATTCTTGAATATCCACATTGTTATCTGCATGTTCTCCACCATTGACGATGTTCATCATTGGTACTGGAAGTTGCTTAGAGTTAAATCCTCCAAGGTATTCATAAAGTTCAATTCCTAAGAAATCAGCTGCAGCACGAGCAACCGCCATAGATACACCTAAAATAGCATTTGCGCCAAGCTTACCTTTGTTTTCCGTACCATCTAGTTCAATAAGAAGTTTATCAATAACTACTTGCTCTGTAACGTCATAACCGATTAATTCTTCAGCAATAATTTCGTTAACATTTTTAACAGCAGTTTGAACACCTTTTCCTAAATAACGGCTCTTATCACCGTCACGAAGTTCAACTGCTTCATATTCACCAGTTGATGCACCACTTGGTACTAAGGCGCGTCCAAATGCACCTGATGCTGTGTAAACTTCTACTTCTACAGTTGGATTACCGCGTGAATCCAATACTTCGCGTGCGTATACTTCAGTAATATGTGGCATATTTTATTCTCCTATTCTTTTCAATAAATTTTGATAAGTTAATTCTTGTTTTTTGTAACTTAGACTAAGTAAATAATTTAATGTTTAATAATCGTTTTACCTGTCATTTCTTCAGGCTGTTTTACACCAAGTAGATCAAGCATGGTCGGAGCAAGATCGCCTAATATCCCGCCATCTCGAAGTTCTATTCCTTTTTTCGTTACGATAACTGGAACCGGGTTGGTAGTATGAGCTGTCATTGGTTGACCTTCGAGAGTGATCACTTCATCGGCATTCCCGTGATCAGCAGTAATAATTGCTGTACCACCCTTTTCGATAATGAGATCAACAATCTTACCAAGACATTCATCTACTGTTTCTATCGCTTTTATTGTTGGCTCTAGCATTCCTGAGTGCCCAACCATATCTGGATTGGCAAAGTTAAGAATGATCGCATCTTGTTTATCATCTTGAATTTCTTTTAATAATGCATCTGTAACTTCATAAGCACTCATTTCCGGTTTTAAATCATAGGTAGCTACCTTTGGTGAATTAATTAATATTCGTGTTTCGCCAGGAAATTCAGCTTCACGTCCCCCACTCATAAAGAAGGTAACATGTGGATATTTCTCTGTTTCTGCTATACGTAATTGTTTTAAACCGTTTTGTGATAAAACTTCACCAAGTGTATTATCCAAGTTTACAGGTTGAAAAGCAACATATCCATCTACAGTTTCTGAAAAATGAGTTAAACAAACAAAAAATAAATCTTTTGGATGCTTTGGACCGCGATCAAATGAACGAAAATCTTTATTCGTAAACGTGTTAGAAATTTGTATTGCACGGTCAGGTCTAAAATTATAGAAGATGACTGAGTCCTTATCTTTAATTGTTGCTACAGGCTCACCATTTTCTTTTGTGATAACAGAAGGAATAACGAATTCATCATAGATACCATGAGAATATGAATCCTCTACAAGCTTTAATGGATCTGTATACGTTGGACCTTCTCCATAAACCATTGCGCGATACGATTTCTCTACACGTTCCCAACGCTTATCACGGTCCATTGAATAATAACGACCAGAAATCGTAGCAAATTCACCGACCCCTAGTTCATCCATTACTTTTTGTGTTTCTTTTATATATTTTTCAGCAGTTTGTGGACCAACATCACGACCATCAAGGAAAGAGTGGACATACACCTTTTTCACGCCTTCACTTGCTGCTAGTTTTAATAATGCGAATAGATGATTGATATGACTGTGTACGCCCCCATCAGATAAAAGTCCAAATAGATGGAGACTAGTTCCATTCTTTTTCACATTTTCAATGGCTTGAAGGAAGGTTTCATTTTTCACAAAATCTCCTTCGCGAATTGATACATTTACCCTTGTTAAACTTTGATAAACGATACGACCAGCACCGATATTTAAATGTCCTACCTCAGAGTTTCCCATTTGACCCTCAGGTAATCCAACTGCCTCACCACTCGCAGTTAATGTATTGTGAGGATAATTTGCCCAAAATCGATCAAAGTTCGGCTTTTTAGCTTGAGTAACCGCATTTCCCTTTGTTTCCTCACGCAAACCAAACCCATCCAAAATAATTAGGGCTACAGGAGATTTACTCATGGCTTACCGCCTCCAGTAGTTGTAAAAAGCTTTGTGGCTCTAAACTTGCACCGCCAACTAATGCTCCATCAATATCAGACTGTGCCATATATTCTTTAATATTCGTTGGTTTTACACTACCACCATATTGAATACGTACAGAATCAGCAGCTTCTTTTGAAAATTGTTGTTCAACAACTTTGCGGATATGTGAGCAAACTTCATTTGCATCTTCTGCAGTAGAAGATTTTCCTGTTCCAATTGCCCAGATTGGTTCATATGCAATCACTGTTTGTTTCACTTGATCCTCAGTCAATCCAACTAATGCGTTTTTCACTTGTGAAGCAACAAAATCCATTGTTTCATTGTTTTCTCTTTGTTCAAGAGTTTCCCCTACACATACGATTGGAGTTAGATTGTATTTAAATGCAGCTAGTACTTTTTTATTTACCGCTTCATCTGTTTCATTAAACATTTCTCGACGCTCTGAGTGACCAAGAATGACATAATCTACATGTAAATCTTGAAGAGCTTTTGGACTAATTTCTCCTGTAAATGCTCCACTTTCTTCAAAGTGCATATTTTGAGCACCAATGGCAACATCAGACTGATTCGTAGATTCTACTAATCGATCTAAAAATAGAGCTGGTGCACAAATAACAGAATCAACGACGTTTTTATTTGGAACTAAGCCTGAAACTGCTTCAGCAAATGATTTTGCTTCAGACATTGTTTTATGCATCTTCCAGTTACCGGCAATAATCGGTTTACGCATGAATAACATCCTTTCTATTTTCAACGATTGCTTATTTATCGTTTAACGCAGCAACACCTGGTAATGTTTTACCTTCCATAAATTCTAAAGAAGCTCCACCACCAGTTGAAATATGACTCATTTTATCTGCTAGATTGAATTTCTCTACAGCTGCAGCAGAATCTCCTCCACCAATTACAGAATATGTATTTGGTGCTTCTGCTAAAGCAGCTGCTACACCCTTAGTACCATTCGCAAAGGAATCTAATTCAAATACTCCCATAGGTCCGTTCCAAATGACAAGTTTGGACTCACGAACGACATCACGATAAAGTTCTATTGTTTTTGGTCCTATATCAAGAGCTTCCCAATCAGCTGGAATTTCATCAATGGAAACAACCTTTTTATTAGCTGAATCTGAAAAATCATCCGCTACAACTACATCTACAGGCATATAGAATTTCACATTTTTTTGTTCTGCTTTTTCCATAAATGATTTTGCCAGATCAATCTTATCTTCTTCTAATAAAGATTTTCCGATTTCATAACCCTTTGCTTTAACAAACGTATAAGCTAGACCACCACCGATAATCAAGTTATCGACTTTCTCTAGCAAGTTATCAATGACACCAATTTTATCTTTTACTTTTGCCCCACCAATAATTGCTGTAAAAGGACGTTCTGGATTAGAAAGTGCTTTCCCGAGAACTTCTAGTTCCTTTTCCATTAAGAAACCTGCAACAGCTGGTAAAAATTTCGCAATTCCTTCTGTTGAAGCATGGGCGCGGTGTGCTGCACCAAATGCATCATTCACATAAATATCAGCTAAATCTGCAAAGTTCTTCGCTAATTCCGGGTCATTTTTTTCCTCTCCAGGATAAAAACGAACATTTTCAAGTAAGACAACATCACCATCATTTAATTGATCAATTTCTGCCTTTGCAATTTCACCGTAAGCCTCGTTTGATTTACGAATATCCTTTTTCAATAACTCACTTAATCTTTTGGCAACAGGTGTAAGTCTTAATTCTTCCACTACTTGGCCTTTGGGACGTCCTAAATGGCTAGCTAAAATTACCTTAGCTCCCTGATCTATTAAGTACTGAATAGTTGGTAATGCTGCACGGATTCGCGTATCATCTGTTACGTTTCCATTTTGAAGTGGGACATTAAAGTCAACCCGGCAAAATACACGTTTTCCACGCAAATCAATATCTTTAATTGTCTTCTTATTCATCCGTTATGACCTCCTTTAGTAACACAATTATGTACAGGCATATTAGCAAAAGTTTTAAACTAAATACTAAATAGCCTATGTAAAAAGGGAGGGGGATTGTTCCCCACTCCCCTTTGTCCATTTCTACAGGTTAGCTTGTGCTTTCCAAGTAAAAATGGTTCAAGAAAAATATACCATTACATTCATCGAATTAAAAATGAAATTTTAAATTATATTACAAACCTTTTTTTGCAATGTAAGCAGCTAAGTCTACTACACGGTTTGAATAACCAGTTTCATTGTCATACCATGAAAGAACTTTTACCATATTATCTTCTAATACCATTGTAGATAAACCATCTACAGTTGATGATTCTTTTGCACCATTGTAATCACGAGATACAAGTGGAAGATCACTGTATGCAAGAATTCCTTTTAATTCACCTTCTGCAGCTTCTTTTAATGCTGCATTAACCTCTTCAGCAGTTACATTTTTATCTAATTCAGCAACTAGATCGACAACTGATACGTTTGAAGTAGGTACACGCATTGCCATACCGTTTAATTTCCCTTTTAATTCAGGTAAAACTAAAGCAACAGCTTTTGCAGCACCTGTAGTTGTTGGAATCATATTTTCTGCTGCTGCACGTGCACGTCGATAGTCTTTATGTGGTAAATCAAGAATTTGTTGATCATTTGTATATGAGTGAACAGTTGTCATCATACCACGTTTAATACCAAATTTTTCATTTAGTACTTTTGCAAATGGTGCTAAGCAGTTTGTTGTACAAGAAGCGTTAGAGATAACATTATGATTAGCAGCATCATATTTATCTTCGTTAACACCCATTACAATTGTAATATCTTCATCTGTTGCAGGAGCAGAGATAATAACTTTTTTTGCACCAGCTTCTAAATGTTTAGCAGCATCTGCACGTTTTGTGAAGCGACCAGTAGATTCTACAACGATATCTACTCCAAGATCTCCCCAACCAAGTTGAGCTGGGTCACGTTCAGCTAAAACTTTTACTTTATGTCCGCCTACAACAAGGCTATCTCCGTCAACAGTTACATCTTGCTCAAGTGTTCCATGAACAGTATCATATTTTAAAAGATGAGCGAGCATATTCGCATCTGTTAAATCATTAACAGCTACCACTTCAACCTCAGGATTATTTAATGCAGCACGAAATACATTACGACCAATACGACCAAAACCATTGATACCAACTTTTACAGTCATTTATATTTCCTCCTTAGGATATCTTTTATAATTTATATAATTTCAAAAAGAATCTTCCTTTTGAAACTAATAACCAATCATTTTTGTTGCAGCACCTTCATCGGTAATCAGGACAGTAGATTTTGTTGCACTTTTCATACAAGCTTTTATTGCTTTCGCTTTAGAAGATCCACCAGCCACGGCTATGACATGTTTAATTTTCTGTAAGTCTTGTAATTGAAGGCCAACCGTAGGTACTTTATGTACTACTTGACCAGCTTCATTGAAATAGTAACCGAAGGCTTCTCCAACCGCATGTCCATTTGTAATTAGTTTCATATCTTCTTCCTTTGTGTTTCTACGCTTAGCCATTACATTAGCATCTCCAATTCCATGTAAAACCATGTCTGCATTTTTAATTAAATGGAGTACCTCTTTTATAATGGGTTCTTTAATAAAGGACTGATATACTTCTTTACTTACTTGATCAGGAACATACAGGACACGGTGTTTTGCACCTGTGTTTTCCGCCATTTTGGCACACACAGAATTTGCCTCATTTTTGACATCTTCTCCAATTCCACCTCTAGCTGGTACGAAAACAGTATCGGAATCACCAATAAAATCAGCAGATATCATATCTGCGACAGCTGCCATTGTACTACCACCTGCAACAGCAATCGTATTTTTTCCTACAAGGCGCTTCTTCATTCTTTTTGCACATGCTCTACCAAGTTCCTGTTTTACCCAAGGGGTTTCATCACTATCACCAGGGACAATAACCACTTCTTGAAGGTTCAATAATTCTTTTAGCTTTTCTTCCATCTCATTGATGCCTGAAATCTCTCTCATCATTCCAGATAGACCTTCGAGTACGGAAAGACCCTGTTCCGAAACAGACATTCCATTCGTTTTAATTGTAATGAGCTTTTGTTCATTGAGAAATTCTACTTCACTACGTAAAACGCGTTCCGAGAAGCCCAATACTTGTGCTAATGTTCTTCTTCCCACTGGCTCCATAAAATGAATAGAGCGAAGAATTTGGAAACGTTTTTGCATAACAGAGAGCATATCAGGTAATAATTTTTTTTGAAGCTCAATTAATGTATACATCGTTTTATTCCCTTCAAGAAATATCACGGGTCACTTATCGTCCCACGTAGACATATTATGTCCCGACTGATATAAAAAAATTTACCCTTGCTACAATTTTTATTTTAGCAGGGTAAAAACAGGAATTCAACCAAATTGACTTATTTATTTTTTTAAATAGCTTTGTAAGGTAAAATAATCAATCTGGCCATATTGAATGATCTCATTATTCATTTCAATGACTGGAATCATTAAGCCGTACTTCTCGGTCAACTCATCACTTTCATCAATATTCTTCTCAATTATTTCAAAAGAAAATTCACTTTGTAAGATGGTCAATAATTGCATGGCTTCTTTACAGAGCTGGCATTGATTTCTTGTGTAAAATATTACTTGATCCATATCGATTCTCCTTATATTATGCAAATCGCTTTCTTTTTGAAGAGGATGGAATGTTTAATTGATCTCGATACTTTGCTACTGTTCTACGAGAGATGATGATCCCTTCATTTTTTAAATCATCTGCAATTCCTTGATCAGATAATGGTTTTAATTTATTTTCTTGTTCTATCAAATGGGATATGCGCATTTTAACTTGTTGAGCAGATGCCTGGTCCTCCTCATCAATTGAATTAGATTTCATTATACTCGTTGAGAAAAAGTACCGTAATTCATATGTCCCAAATGGTGTTTGAATAAATTTTTCTCTTACTGCCCGGCTAACTGTTGATTCATGCACATTAATTTCTTCAGATATCTCTTTCATCGTTAAAGGTTTTAAATATTCCGGTCCCTTTAAAAAGAAATCATACTGCTTTTGAATAATCGCCATTCCTACTTTCAAAAGTGTTTCTTTCCGTTGTCGAAGGCTTCTCATAATCCATTGATAATCTTGTGTTTTTTCCTTTAAAAAATGTTTCACTTGTTGATCCTTATAGGATGACATCATTTTATAATAGTCTTTTTGAAATTGCACATTTGGAAGATGTTTCTGGAACAGATCTAATTCGATCGTATCATTCTCAAGCGTTACAATTAAATCCGGCACGATATATTGCGCCTGTTCCGAGTGATAAGCTGCTCCTGGTCGTGGATTTAATGTTTTGATATAGTCAGCAGCCCATTGTATCTCATTAATTTCCACTCCAAGCCGCTTGGAAAGCGGTTTCCATTTTCGATCGGCAAACTCCAAAAAGTATTGAGTAAGAATGTCATTAACTAGGGTTGGGCAATCTTTTTTTTGATTAACCTGTAGTAATAAGCACTCCTGTAAATTTCGTGCACCGACTCCGACAGGTTCTAAACCATGTAGTATATCCAAGCAACGGTTCACAACTACCAGCTCTACATCATTCTTTTTAGCCACTTCCTCAATTGGAACAGTTAGATAGCCATTTGAGTCAAGATTGTAAATGAGATAGGATAATACAGCTTTTTCACTATTTGTTAGCGTTTTCAAAGAAAGCTGCATAAATAAATAGTCTTGTAGATTGATAGATGACTGAGAGATTTGATCAATCCATTGTTTATAGTCGCGCTCATTTTTGTATGATTTTCTTTTTTTGAATCCATCCGAACCTAAATCTATATATTTTACATTTGTATGCTCTAATTGTATCAAAGGATTTTCGATAGCCTTTTCTTCTAGAAAAGAGACTAGCTCTTGAGTTGAGTATTGTAGAAGTTCGATAGCTTGTTTCAATTCTTGTGTCATTGTTAATTTCAAAGATTGTTGTTGATATAATCCGAATTGTAAATTCAAGCAATTCCCCTCCGTTTGTTCCTTTTTTATTATTTTACCTTACAATATATTCTCCGTATATAATAAATGTAAAATCCCTTCTTTATCATCTCTTTAGTTAAGACTCTTTGAACTAATAACTATCGGCTGAAGACCACGAACTCTCTTCATTTCACTGAGTAAAGTAATGCAACCTCTATAGACGGACCAAATTTGCGAAAAAAGATTAAGATGAGATACTGAATTTTTAATAGAAAGGGATTGGAAAAAAGTGTTGCATTTTCAGTGTTTCTCATTTATAATTTTAATTCGTACGGTTCTAAACATGCCCTCGTGGTGCAACGGATAGCACGTGAGATTCCGGTTCTTAAAATGGGGGTTCGATTCCCTCCGAGGGCGTAAGAAACCTCTTGTTCTGATGAGAACAAGAGGTTTTTTTATATTTTCAAATGGTTTAAAAACTTTTAATTTGGTTAATATGTTTAGAGTGTAAAAAAGTTTATAAAATTAAAAGTGAATTGTTTGACCTTTATTGACCATCAGTGTATGATAACATTAAATAAGGAAAATTTTCCTTTAGGCTTTTAAATAAAAAATGCCTTGTAAAGAGAATTCAATCGGTGTATATACCGAATATGTTAAGGAGGAGCAAGTATGAACTTAATTCCTACAGTTATTGAACAAACGAATCGTGGAGAACGTGCATATGATATTTATTCAAGATTATTAAAGGATCGTATCATCATGCTTGGTAGTGCTATCGATGATAATGTAGCAAATTCAATTGTTGCACAGCTTTTATTTTTAGATGCAGAAAACCCAGGTAAGGATATTTCACTTTATATTAATAGCCCTGGTGGAAGTATCACGGCTGGTATGGCAATCTATGATACGATGCAATTTATTAAATCTGATGTTTCAACAATTTGTACTGGTATGGCTGCTTCCATGGGTGCTTTCTTACTAGCTGCAGGTGAAAAAGGTAAAAGATATGCACTTCCAAATAGTGAAGTTATGATTCACCAACCGCTTGGTGGTGCACAAGGACAGGCAACAGAAATTGAAATTGCTGCAAAGCGTATTTTGTTCTTACGTGAAAAATTAAATAAAATTTTAGCTGAACGTACAGGTCAGCCATTAGAAGTAATCGAAAAAGATACAGACCGCGATAACTTTATGACTGCTGAAAAAGCAAAAGAATATGGGTTAATTGATAGCATTATTACTCGTTCTGACGAAAGAAAATAAGATAAAAAGTTGAAAGAACTGCTACCTATAAATAGGTAGCAGTTCTTTTCTACATACAGTTCTCCAGACTCTTAGTAGCCAGAAAGTTACATGATTTATTCGTTCTCAACAAATTTAGCTAAGCCTTCAACCGCCTCTTTTTCATCGCTTCCACTAGCACTTAATGTAATAACGGAACCTACACCTGCTGCTAAACTCATTAACCCCATAATACTTTTGGCATTTACCTTCTTGCCATCCTTCTCTAAGAAAATTTCCGAAGAATAACGATTTGCCTCCTGAACGAACAAGGCTGCTGGACGAGCTTGTAGGCCTGTTTTCAGTTTTATTTCTACTTGTTTCTCAACCATTCTTTCTTCTCCCTTCATTTATTTTTTATTTACCCTAATTTATTTTGAAATAGAATTTCTATCTAGTTCCCCTGCTCTGAGCTTGTCAGCGATTTCGTCAATTTTTCTTAATCGATGATTGATACCGGACTTACTAATATTCCCTGATGAGACCATTTCGCCCAATTCCTTCAGTGTAACATCCTGGTAGGCAACACGTAATTCAGCAATTTCGCGAAGCTTATCTGGTAATATTTGAAGACCCACTGTTTCATCGATGAATCGAATATTTTCAACCTGGCGGAGAGCAGCTCCAATTGTTTTATTCAAATTGGCCGTTTCACAGTTCACTAGTCGATTGACCGAATTTCTCATATCCCGTACGATCCTAACATCTTCGAAGCGAAGTAATGAATTATGAGCACCAATGACATTTAAGAACTCTGTTATTTTTTCAGCTTCCTTTAAATAAGTAATAAATCCCTTTTTTCGTTCTAATGTTTTACTATTAAGATTGAAAAAGTTCATTAATTCACATAAAGAATCATTATGTTCCTTATACAATGAAAATATCTCTAGATGATAAGAGGAGGTTTCAGGATTGTTTACGGAGCCTCCAGCAAGGAATGCACCACGTAAATAGGAACGTTTACAACATTTTTTCTTAATTAAAGCGGGTGAAATATTATGGATAAAAGTAAAACCTTCACCTAATATTTCTAAATCCTCTAGAATTTCCTTAGCTTTCGCTTTCATCCGGACAATATAAACATTGTTTTTCTTTAAACGCATTTTTTTTCTAACTAATAATTCAACAGGAGTATCATATATGCGCTTTATTAGAGTATAAATCCTTCGAGCAATTGCTGCATTTTCCGTCTGAACATTCACGACCAAAATTCGATTGGAAAAAGATAATGATCCGTTCATACGAATCAATGCTGACAGCTCTGAGCGAACACAGCAATCTTTTACTTGTAAATTTGTTAATTCTTTTTTTGTTTCCGAAGCAAATGACATATTTTTATACCTCCAGTTGACCCTCGACTGAATGTTGTGGAGGGGGAAGCATTAACATTCAGCTTCCACTCTTTATTTTTTCTTTTAATTGATCGTCAATCAAGGAATATATAATTTTAGCAACCTTTTCAGTATCATGGCGTATATAGCCATTTTGGTAAGTTATAATTCGATCATAGAGAACTTCTAATCCCATTGCTTCAAGACGATCTACATCAAAAACAACTGGTTTAGCAAGCTCCTCTTTATATTTCTCCTGTATTTCTGGAGGTACCTCTTCGTTATTCACAAGTACAGTGTCAATAAATGAACACCCCATATGATCATAAATGGCTTGTATATGATCGCTGGCAGTAAAGTCAAGTGTTTCACCTGCTTGTGTCATTAGATTGCAAATGTATACCTTTTTTGCTTTTGCACGGCAAACCTCTTCTCCAAGCTTTGGAACAAGCAAATTCGGTAAAATACTAGTATATAAGCTACCTGGTCCAATGATAATAAGATCGGCATTTCGTATTGCACGAACCGTTTCTGATAATGGATGAATCACATCAGGTGTCAAAAACACGCGTTTTATTCTTTTTCCTGAAAAAGGAATCTGTGATTCACCAGTAATAACTGTTCCATCTTCCATCTCTGCATGAAGGATCACACTTTGATTTGCAGCAGGCAGAACTTTACCATGAACATTTAGTACTTTGCTCATCTCTTGGATAGCATGGACAAAATCCCCAGTAATAGATGTCAAAGCGGCTATAATTAAATTTCCTAATGAATGCCCGGAAAGTTCATTAGATGTTTTAAAACGATGCTGAAACATTTGTTCAACTAATGGTTCTACATCTGAAAGAGCAGCGAGGACATTTCGTATATCACCTGGAGAAGGGATATCCATTTCATCCCTAATTCGTCCAGAGCTCCCCCCATCATCTGCTACTGTCACAATCGCTGTTATATCGACTGGATATTTTTTCATACCTCTTAATAAAACAGATAATCCAGTCCCACCGCCGATTACAACAATCCGCGGTTGCTTTCCATCCATTCTCATGATGTTGTTTCCTTCCTTTTCTTTATATCCCGATGCGTAATCCGCGTCTGATAATCATTTTCAAAATGATGGGCTATATACTCAGTCAATGCTACGGAACGATGTTGACCACCAGTGCACCCAATCGCAATAACTAACTGGCTTTTTCCCTCACGTTTATAATGTGGGAGCATAAATGTAAGTAAATCAATCACTTTTTCTAAAAACTTACTCGTTTCATTCCATTTTAAAACATAGTCATATACATCTTTATCTAATCCTGTTTTTGGACGCATGTTTTCTATATAATATGGATTTGGTAAGAAGCGGACATCAAATACTAGATCCGCATCAATTGGAAGACCATGCTTAAATCCAAATGACATGACATTAACAGTAAATGTCGATTGTTTGTTAATGGAAAACTCTGTTAGAATTTTTTCCCGCAACTCCTTAGGTTTAATCCCTGAAGTATTAAAGATAATTTGTGCTCGACCCTTAAGCTCCTCTAACAACATCCGTTCCTGTTTAATACCTTCTAAAGGCAAGCCAGTCTGAGATAAGGGATGTAGCCGTCTTGTTTCTTTATATCTTCTAACCAATACAGAATCATCTGCATCTAAAAAGAGTATACGTGGAGAAACCCAAGAAGTTTCAGCTAAATCATCTAATGCTTTAAATAAATGATCAAAAAATTCACGCCCGCGTAAATCCATTACAAGCGCAACCTTATTCATTTGATTATTCGCATCCTTCATCAGTTCCAAAAACTTTGGTAGCAGTGTCGGTGGCAAGTTATCAACACAAAAAAAGCCAAGATCTTCAAAGCTTTGAATAGCTACTGTCTTTCCAGCGCCAGACATCCCGGTTATGATCACTAATTGAACACTGCTCATAAATTTCTCCCCCTATATCAAATGGTAATAAAAATAATTAACTAGGATCTAATCGATAAGATAGTAATTCAAACTCTGAAGTGTAAGTAAAATTACCATAAATTATTCCATTTCCATGGATTAAGTAATCTAAAATATGGTGATCACCTTCTGCCATTGATAATTGATTGATTTCATCAATGGAGTGCCACTCCAGAATTCCTTCTTCAGACTGCTCTAAAGGAGTTCCATCACCATCTGTTGCTTTAAATGAGAACATCATCCATTCCGAGATAATGTCGTTTCCTTCTTTTATATTAATTGTAAAAATCCCTTTTAGTGAGGGCTGTTTTATATAAATTCCTGTTTCTTCTCGAAACTCCCGAATAACTGATTCACGAATGGTTTCTCCTTGTTCCATCTTGCCTCCTGGAGCAACCCACCAATTTCGACGAGGTTTTTGCAGAAGCAAAATTTTATTGTTCTTTATATATAAGCAATTCGTTACACGTTGCAAATTAATCACCTCGTTACTCATCATAAATATGTAGTCATTTATCCATATATCTACTCATTATATTATACTATCTTTCCCGATGGCTAACAATGAAAGACCCATGATGAATATGCTACATCATACCAATGTTTAAAAGCGTTTCCTGTGCAAAAAAAAGCACAGGCATCACCTGTGCTAAAAGGGGTATTATTAAAAAAAGGGGGTCAATTTCAACTATCTATATCTTAACCCATGATTATTTCAACGGCATTACAGAAATATGACTTTTTAGTTATTTTTCACATGAAGCTTTTCTTTTAATTCTTCTACATAAACCTGTGCATTCTGTGCTGCGATACTGCCATCACCTGTTGCAGTAACAATTTGTCGTAATGTTTTTTCCCTAACATCCCCAGCAGCAAAAATTCCAGGGATTTTTGTCACCATATTTTCATCCGTTACAATATAGCCTGCTTCATTTGTAATTCCTAAGCTTGCAAATGGTTTCGTTAGTGGAACCATTCCAATGTAAATAAACACACCATCTGTTTTAAATTCTTGTTCTTCTCCGTTTTCAGTAGAAATTAATGTAACAGAGCTTACTTTCCCATTTTCTTCATGAATTTCTTTCAAAGTATGATTCCAAATGAAATCAACCTTTTCATTTGCAAATGCTCGATCTTGAAGAATTTTTTGAGCTCGAAGCTGATCACGTCGGTGAATAATGGTAACTTTGCTTGCAAAGCGAGTTAAATAAACTCCTTCTTCAACAGCTGAATCTCCTCCACCAATAACGACTAATTCTTTATTTTTAAAGAATGCACCGTCACAAACCGCACAATAAGAAACTCCACGTCCGCCTAGTTCCTTCTCGCCCGGAACACCTACTTTTTTATACTCAGCACCTGTAGCAATAATAATGGCTCTCGCCTTATATTCCTTTGAACCAGCATTAATGGTTTTGTATTCTTCTCCATCAATGATTTCCTTAATATCACCATAGGCATATTCTGCTCCAAATTTCTTCGCATGCTCGAACATTTTATTAGAAAGATCTGGTCCAAGAATATGGTCATATCCTGGATAGTTCTCAACTTCCTCGGTATTTGCCATTTGTCCGCCTGGAATTCCACGTTCAATCATTAAGGTAGACAAATTAGCACGAGATGTATAAACAGCTGCGGTCATTCCAGCAGGACCCGCACCAACAATTATAACATCATAAATTTTTTCCTCTGACACAATCAACACTCCTTTTACAATGACAATAACTTAGTAGATGTAGGCAATGGCCTAGTCATAAAAGTTACACGCCTATACACATAGATGGTGATAGCATTCCCTAACTACTTATATCCTATAAGACAATGACGTTTCCGTCCATACATCTGCTTACTGGTAATAAGATCTGATAACTTTTGTATACTTTTGTAAAGTAGATGTTGATATTTTATATTTATTCGAGATTTCTGCTTGTGATTTTTTCTCATTTTTTAACTGGTGCCAAACATATTCTGTTGCAGCAGCAAATGCTTGTTGGTTAGAAAACTCTTGTCCTCTTTTTACCCCTTCGAGGAATATAGAAAACCACATTAGGAATAATCCAGATGAAACTGCACTAATTGGGTGATGGTTTTCATAGAGGATATTTGCAACATGATGTGCTTTAGATATTACTCCATCTGGATCAAATTGATCTTTTAGTTCGGAATCAAGTACATTGGCTAAATAAACCTTTTCCGTTAAAGAAAACTCTTCTAATGATTTAAAGTCAGGATGTCCGATCATCTCTTCTTTACGCTTAGATTTGGATAAAATAAAAATCCCAAATAAACGTTCTTCCATATATTCACTACGCAATTTTTTTATGGTAGAAGTGACATGATCCTCAAAACCTACATCAATTTTTGCTAGGTCATTCCACGGTTCTTGTCCTGCCTTTTCAGGATTTATTTCCACTACTTGTTTCCACGCATTCTTTGCCGTTTGTTCATGGCCAGTATAATGGGCAGACTGGGCTAACCAATAATAGTAACTAGAATCACCATCAAATCCGATTTTTTTCAACTTATTAAGCCATAGATAGGCCTGCTGATATCTCCCAATTAATGCAAATGTTGCACCAAGCTTGTACTGATGCTCTATTAGTATTGGTTGAACTTTTTCTAGACCTTTGAGCAAATCATCCAATTCAATATCTCTTCGCTGGTGATAGAGAAAAACTGCCAAATTGCAAATCCCATGTAAATTACCTGGATTCTTAACAAGGAGATCATCCAATACTTTGGCAGCCATCTCCATTTCACCAAGATAGAAATAGCCTAAAGCTAAATTATTATATGCCGACCAAAAATCTGGGAACTCTTGAATAACTCCCTTAAGAATTTCAACTGCTTTTTGAAAATTGCCTGATTCTAATAATTGCCGTGCTTTATCTTGCTTTAGAATCAATTCATCTTTTATAAAAAAAGAATCTTCGCCATCCTCGTCTTCAGTTCCAATAATATATAATAAATCTTCCGCATCTTCAACAAAATCGCCGTATGGATCGGCCTCTAAATAAGCAGTTACATGCTTATGAGCTTCATTAAATAGCCCAAGCTCAGCATAGTTATTTGCTAAAAAATATAAACACTCTGCCATACTTGGATCCAATTCATCAATAATACGTTTAAATAATTCATTAGATTGTTGATATTCTTCTAACTGCATATAGACCAATCCAAGCTGACAGGCAATCATCGGTTCGTAAGGATCTAAATGGACCGCACGCTCCAAATATTTTTTCGCTCCTGCCAAATCATGGCGATTAAATGCATTTAATCCTTTATTAAAATAATATTCTCCTGTCGGTATGAATGACAGGACTATTCCATTCTCCTGTCTAACCTTTGAGTCTTTTGCCATGATAGTCCCTCACAAATCGTACATAGTTAACTTCTGTAGTATAACATATAAACTAAAAATGATTAACAGGTAAACTAATTAAGTATAATGACAAAACGTTTCTTTCGCCTTTAGCTCAAGAAAACCAAGGAGGATTCCTTTTTAAAAGGTTATCCACCCTGGTTTTCATTTTTTTGACGTTCTATCATTTCTTCTTTTGTATAAATAATCCTCATCGGATTGCCACCAACAAATGAGCCTGAAGGGACATCTTTGTGAACAAGGGTCCCTGCGGAAACGATCGCTCCGTCCCCAATAATAACTCCAGGTAATATCGTTGTATTGGCACCAATCATTACTTCACTGCCTATTTTCACTTCACCTAGACGATATTCTTTTATTAAGTATTCATGGGCAAGAATCGTTGTGTTATAGCCAATCACAGTATTTTTGCCCACTGATATTTTTTCAGGAAACATAACATCCAACATGACCATTAATGCAAATGAAGTTTTATCTCCAATTTTCATTCCCAGGAAGTTTCGATAAAGCCAATTTTTCACAGATAGAAATGGTGTGTATCTTGCAAGTTGTATGATAATAAAATTCTTCACTACCTTTAAGAAAGGAACCGTCTTATATACATGCCATAATGAATTAGCACCAGTAACAGGATAACGGGTTGTCCGTCTCATTAAGCAGTCACTCCAAGAATCTTCAAGAGATCGGCCATTTCGTCTATGATATAATCCGGTTGAAAGCTCTCAATATACTCTCGTCCCTTTACAGACCATGCAACACCGACTGAGGCAGTTCCAGCATTCTTCCCTGCTTCAATATCATGATAATTATCGCCAACCATCATTGCCTCTTGTGGTGTAGAATTCAATAATTTTAAAGCTTTTTCAATTGGTTCCGGATGTGGTTTTTCATGCTCTACTTCATCTAATGAGATGATCACTTTAAAAAACGGATCAAGTTTCATTAGCTTCAAGCCCTTAATAACGGTATCTCTTTTTTTAGTAGATACAATCCCCAATTTATATCCCTTTTTATCCAAGGTTTTAATCGTCTTAAACACACCTTTAAATTCTTTTACCAATGAATCATGATGCTCGATGTTATAGGTACGATATTTTTGAATCATCTCTTCTGTTCGATCTTTGTCTATAGATGAAAAGGTAACAAACAGTGACGGTCCAATAAAAGGAAGAACATCTTCCCTTTTATAACGGTCTGGATAGTAACTATTTAATGTATGTAAAAATGAAGCAATGATTAATTCATTTGTATCGATTAATGTTCCATCTAAATCAAAAAGAATCGTTGTAATATGACTGTTCATAAAAATAATCCTTTCATTTTACTGAACTAAAAATAAAGTACTGCCGAGTGAAACGATCTGAAATTTTGCAGACATTCGTTACGTTACTTTAAAAGACTCCATTCTCAAGCCTAGTTATTTAGGTACATTTTAACTTAGAAATAAGGTTGAAAGTCTGTCCAATGACTTCATTCCACTGAGAAAAAAGCTTGTAAGCCCTCAACCTTTTATACTAGTAACTATACTATACAAAATCAGCCTTTTATAACAAGTGGTTTTTCAATAATCAGCGTACTGAATATCCACTACCATTTTTCTCTTCTATTTAGCTTTCAAGAGCACTAGAAGATTTATTTTTCGCGATCACTCTACGATTCCAAATGAATCCGATAATGACAGTTAAAAGAATCGCAGTAACCAATCGAATAAATAATAATGGTAGTACAGGAATCCCTAATGGAACAAAAATTAATGTATCCTCTACCACTGCATGACAGCCAACTAAAAAAATAAATGCAAGTGTAATATCTTTTTTGCTGACACCATCTTCTTTAACCGCTTGTATCATTACGCCCGCTCCATAGGCCAAGCCAAATAACAAACCCGCAGCTAGCGTAGTGGAAGTGTTTTCCCTCATTCCCAACATGCGTGTAAATGGAGACATTATTTTCGAAAACCATTGTAAAACCTTTAAATCCTTTAAGAGCTGGATTCCTACCATAAGAGGAATGACAATAATTGCTAGTTGATAAACACCTAATGCGGCTTTTTCTAGGGCATGTAACCCAATCTCCAAAATACCCGATAGCTGTTGCTCCTGTGGTGCTATCATTCCATAATGAGCAGTCTGTTGCCCTCCATGCCAGACAAGATTAATAATCATAGCTGAAATAAACGCTAATCCGACCCTAACAAGAATCATAATCCATACCTTTACTCCAACCTTAACGGCGACACTTGATTCAATTAGTAGATTATGAGCAAAGGAAAGCATCACAGCAATTGTAAATACTTCCTTTACTGTAAGTTCCACTGATAAAATCCCAGCTATTCCAGCATAAAGATTCAGAAAGTTTCCTAGAACAAGAGGAATCGCTGCATCACCAGACAATCCAAAAATCCCCATCAAAGGCGAGATTAGTTGAATAATCCAGGGTAGTACCGGGGTGTACTGTAAAATGGCAACGATTAATGTGACTGGAAAAATAATTTTCCCCAATGTCCAAGTTGTTTTAAGTCCTGACAATAAACCAGTTTTGAACGTTTGAACCATTAGCTTCTCTCCAGTGCCTAGTATTTAATCACGATAATGTTCTTTCGACATACCCGTAACCCTTCTACCAATCCATAGAACAAGGGCCGCAGCAATTAAAACGATGGAAATAACTTGAGCAATCCTCAAATTGCTTGTTAACATTAGACTATCAGTACGCATTCCTTCAATAAAGAAACGACCAATCGAATACCAGATGACATAGCTTAAGAAAAGCTCACCTCTTCTTAAATTTACTTTTCTGAGCATGATAAGTAGGATGAACCCCACAATATTCCATATGGATTCATATAAAAAGGTTGGATGATAGTAAGTTCCATCAATATACATTTGATTTATGATAAAATCAGGAAGATGTAAATTTTCAAGAAATGCTCGAGAAACTTCCCCACCATGGGCTTCCTGATTCATAAAATTACCCCAGCGACCAATTGCTTGTCCTAAAATTATACTTGGTGCTGCAATATCTGCTAGCTTCCAAAACGAAACATTTTTTATTCTTGAAAAAATAATTGTCGTCAATATTGCCCCAATCAAAGCACCATGAATGGCTATTCCACCATTCCATATTTTGATAATATCTCCAGGGTGCTGTGAATAATAACTCCATTCAAACAAAACATAATAAATTCTCGCGCAAATAATTGAAATAGGAATGGCCCAAATCAATAGATCAGCAAAAGTATCCTTATTTAAGCCGCGTCTTTCTGATTCTATCATTACTAAATAAAGGCCAAGTGCTATTCCTATACCTATTATAATTCCATACCAATGAACCTCAAGTCCCCCAAGACGGAGGGCAATTGGATTTAATGGCTTGATAGTTGACTCCATATGTAAATCTCCTTCCCTGGTACTTAATACTCCTATTACATTTCTTCACGATCCCCTTCATCGATAATTACATCGGCAAGACGATCAGTAAATTGCTGAGCTGCATTTACGCCCATTCGTTTCAGGCGAAAATTCATAGCTGCCACTTCAATAATAATGGCCAAGTTCCTTCCTGGACGTACTGGAACCGTTAGCTTTGTAATTTCTGTATCGATTATTTTCATTTTCTCCTCATCAAGACCTAAACGATCATAATGCTTACTCTGATCCCAAAGCTCAAGATTAACAACTAAAGTAATTCGTTTATGACTTCTTACTGCCCCAGCACCAAACAATGTCATTACATTAATTATTCCAAGTCCTCTAATCTCCAATAAATGCTCAATCAAGTCAGGAGCATTTCCTACAAGTGTATCGGTATCTTCTTGACGAATTTCTACGCAATCATCAGCTACAAGACGATGACCTCTTTTTACAAGTTCTAAAGCAGCTTCACTTTTACCTACACCACTTTTCCCTGTAATTAATACACCAACCCCATATATATCAACGAGTACGCCATGAACAGCAGTAGTCGGAGCAAGTTTAAATTCAAGATAATTGGTTAAATGACTAGAAAAGCGCGTTGTTTTCTGTGGAGTGCGCATCAGTGGAACAGAGTATTCTTCAGATGCTTCGATCAATTCTTCGGGAATTTCCATCCCTCTTGAGATTATTATTCCTGGAGTAATATCATTACATAATTTCTCAAGGCGAATCCGTCGATCCTCTGGATCTAATTTTTGACAAAACGTAATTTCTGTCATCCCAAGGAGTTGGATTCGATCTGCAGGATAATAATTAAAAAAACCTGCCAATTCTAAACCAGGGCGTGAGATATCACTAGTTGTAATCGGACGATGGATACCTTCTTCTCCACTAATTAACTCTAAATCAAATTTTTTTATAATATCCTCAACACGAACTTTTGCCAAAATGGCTCCTCCTTAATAATTTGAAATAAAAAGAAAAGCATCTTACTCAGCCCATACAAGTAAAAAAGGAAAAGCCGCATTTTATTATTGCCAAGGATTTCTGTATGTTGATTTCCTGATAAAGAGGCTATTTGACCTCGAGCGGCTAGACGATAGAGCTGGTCAGGACTGCATGAATAGTTGAAACTGTATTGAATTTTTTACTTCTTCATCTTATCAAGAAAAAACACATCAAACAGTTTTCTTTATTTTAGCATTATCAACCAACACAACACCACCCTAAATACATGATCATAAAAACAATGGTGTCGAATTAGACGAATGAAACATATATATAGGTAAATTATGAAAGGTTATGGGGAAAAGGAAAATTAGACACAGGGAGGAGACTATGATGAAGATTATGCTAGATGCTGGACATGGTCCAAATACTCCAGGAAAGAGAAGTCCTGATCAATTTAAAGAATTCACTTTTACCAGTTCAGTAGCTGATCACGCAAAAACTTTACTAGAAGCTTATGAAAATGTCACGATTTACTTTGCCCATTCTAAAAATGAGGATATCCCTTTAAAAGAAAGGACAGACAAAGCTAATCGACTGAATGTAAATTGTTATGTCGCCATCCACGCAAATGCCTTTGGAAATGGAACAACGTGGAATGATGCAAACGGAATTGAAACCTATGTTTATTTGTCAAAGCCGAAAGAAGCATTGGAGTTAGCAGAGCGGGTACAAAAAAACCTCGTAATTGCAACTGGTTTGACTAATCGGGGAGTCAAGTCAGCAGATTTTCACGTCCTACGAGAAACAAATATGACTGCTATTCTTGCAGAATGTGGATTTTACACAAATAAAAATGAGTTACAACTAATCAAAACAGACTCCTATCAAAAAACCTGTGCTGAAGCAATAGTCAAAGGAATTGTCGACCAATATAAATTAAAAAAGAAAAAAAAGACAACATCAAATCAAAAAACAAAAACCTTATACAAGGTTCAAATAGGAGCGTATTCAAATAAAAAGAATGCGGAAAAAATTGTAAAGGCCCTTCAAGAAAAAGGGTATGATCCGATCATTGTTAATGATTAAAATATTGAAGCACAATAAATCCAATGATTAGTTTTAAACTTAATCAAGATAGCAACAAGGTTTGAAAAGTGCGTTTATTAAAAAAGGGAGATGTCTTCTAATAGTCACCCCTTTTATAGACATCTCCCTCCATTATCAACGATCATTTTTATCAAAGACAGCTTTTTGAATAATAAGATTCGCAACAGACATAATGACGGCCACTATAAACGCAGTTCCAAAACCATCAAAATCAAATGAGTCACCCATAATTCTATCTGTCATTAATAATGTAAATGTATTTATGACAAACAGAAAAATTCCAAGCGTGAGAATCGTAATAGGAAACGTTAAAATAATTAAAATTGGTCGAACAAGAATATTTAGGATGGATAAAATAAAACTAGCAATGATTGCAGAACCAAAGCTTGAAACTTCAAATCCATCAAAATACCCTGCCATCGCAACAAATAAAAGGGCATTAATTAAAATACCTATTAACCATTTCATCGAACAACAACCTTTTCTTTTCTATGACTTTTTGGATTACATTTACATGCTTGTACATGCACTTATTATTATTCTATGCTAGAAAAATAGATTTATAAATAAAATTTTTAGTGGGAAGTGTCAAAAATATAAAGGGGGCCGACCCCGTATTAGACCCTCCCCCTTACTTAATGATTTTATTCCTTCTCTTCTTTTGTTTCATCTAATTCATTCTTTTGCACATATACTGTACCCGTTCTTGTCTCAGCAAAAAGATGAAGTGGTTTTTCCGTAAGACCTGAACGTTTAAACCTTAATTGCTTCAACATCACCTCTTTTTTCTCCTCTAATACATCCATATTCTCTAATTGTACTTTTACATTACCTAAGTTGGATTTACATTGTCCTTCAATCATTAAATCATCAGAAACATAAACATGAATATTTCCTGATACAGCTTTCATATGCAGAGTATCTGTTTCATTATTATTTAAGACACAGCTTAGATTCCCATTTAATGTTTGAAGATCGACCATATGGTATTTTCCTTCAACATCTATACTTCCATGCATCGTCTCAGCTGTTAATCGATTTGCCTTTGACTCTTGGATTAAAATTTTACCATTTGCTGTTTCCATATCCACTTTATCCGTTTCCACCTGTTTAAGATGGATTTTACCATTAGCCGTTTTTGCACGTAGATCCGTTACTTCTAATGATTCACCTAAAACACTACCGTTAAAAGCACGAATAGACGCTTTCTCATAAGTTGATCGTGGTACATAAACAACAGTGTCTACTTTCATCCATTTAGATTGTGTCGAGAATCGTAATAAACCATTTTCAAGATAGAAAGAGCTATTATCCATAAAGAAAACTCTTGCCTCATCACGGTTATCCTTTCGATAAACCTTCGCTTGGCATTCTACGCGAATGTCTGGTTGATCCCATGCTTTGACTTCCACATGTCCATTTGCAACATCAATATCAATAGTGGAAACTGTTGCATTTGCTTGTTGAAATACATGTGGAAACTCAACCGATTGATTAAACTGAAGATCAATATCCTTAATCTTTTTCATTGCAGAATTAACAAAATCCATGATTTTATCTTTCGCTTCATTAAACTGAGAGGAAAACTTTTCCTCGGAACTTTCATTTGTATTTTGAGACTGCTCTTCAAAATACGTTGTATGTTCTATTTTTTCCGATTCCTTCTGATCCTCTGTCTGTCTCTTGTTTTGGATTGAGTCTAATAGAACCAGAGCTTCTTCCGTTGTTAACTTTCCTTCCTTAACCATCTCAATAATTCGCTTTCTATTCTCTTGCATAAACCATTCCTCCTTAGTCATTAAAGTAATACCTTAACACCTCGATAAATATTCCAAATTACAATAAATAAACTGATGACTCCGAATAGCAGAAAGAAACCAATAAAAAATACAGGAAACCCTCCAATTGATAAAACCCCTATATCAAATAATACTGACAATATAACGATTGGAATAAAAATTACCGGAATAATATGCGAAATGATCGCACTCACTGCATGCCTTTTGACTTCTTTTTCATTACTGACAAAATAGACAATAAGCGGAAAAATAAAACCCGCAAAAAACAGACTAAAATAACATAAAGCAGCAAGTACTTTATTTGTAGAATCCATATTTACCAACTCCAATATTCATGTGACTATTATAAATACGATTATATGCTGCTTTAGTTTCATTAACTTATTCTTTTTTCATTTTCACATGAAAGCTATAAATATTCCTCGGTCTTAAGTTGGAGTTTCCGTAGGTTTATTAATTGATTTTTATTGAGCTAAAGACAAAATGGAGTAGTTCATTTAGGTATTCACCCTCCTAAATAAACTACTCCATCCATTTATTTCGCAGCTAGTTTACTTCGCTTCTCCAATACTAATTGCTTAAAATTCCTTTGCTCTTCTTTCGTCATTGCTTTGTATTCTTTTAGAAATTTTTCATATTGCGGAATGATTTCTTTAATTGTTCCGTATGCCTTTACTTCACCTGCTTCAAGCCAGAGAGCCTTTTGACAAAACTTTTTCACCTGTCCTATTGAATGGCTGATGAAGAAAATTGTTTTTCCTTTTTCCTTAAACTCATTCATTTTATCTAAACATTTATCAGCGAAGGTTTGATCACCTACTGATAATGCTTCATCAATCACAAGAATATCTGGGTCAATATTAACTGAAATGGCAAATCCTAGTCGCGATTTCATTCCACTTGAATAGCTTTTTACTGGTTGGTCGATAAATTTACCGATATCCGCAAAGTCAATTATTTCTGGCATTAATGCACGGATCTCTTTTTTATTAAATCCAAGCATTAAACATTTGAGTTCAATATTTTCTCGCCCTGTTAGTTGATTATTTAAACCAGAATTAATTGCAATTAGGGATGCTTGACCAACAATTTCAATTTTTCCAGAGGTAGGGGGAATAACACCAGTAATCAAATTAGATAAGGTCGATTTCCCCGCTCCATTCACACCAATAACTCCTATGACATCCCCTCGATCAGCTGTAAAGCTGATATTTTGCAGGGCATAGAAATTTTCACCATAACCATCTGGAAAGAGAATATCCAATAGTTTCTCTGAATTTTTTTTATACATTTTGTATTTTTTCACTACATGTTCAAAAACTACGGAATGACTCATTGCTCCATCCCCTTTTTCAATTATAGAAAATCAACAAAACGATCTCTAAATTTAATGTGTAAAATCGAACCTATGAATAGAAGAATAAATATAACCACCCAGAAATAAAGTGTATATTGCCAATGATCAATAGGGTACCAAGATAAACCTAGTATTGAAGCACGATATCCCTCTACTAAATAGTAGATTGGATTAAGCTTCATAATGGTTTGTATGATCGCTGGTTGCATATGGTAAGGTGGCCATAGTATTGGCGATAAATAAATTAAAATTCGTACTGTTGACGTAATAAGCATTTGAAAATCTCTTACAATTGTTGTTAATGTTGATGTAATAAGTGATAGGGTAACTAAAAAAATAACTGTTGCTATTATAAAATACGGTAGCTGTACATAATGAATATTAATAGGGTACCCAAGAAATTGAAACATTACAAGGATGACTCCAAGTAGCATTAAATGTTGATAAAACTTAGCAAATATCACATACGTAGGAATTACACTCATAGGAAAACTCATTTTTGAAATCATTTTAATTCGGGTATAAATGGACTTTGACCCCTGAGTGATTGCCTGATTGACAAAAAACCATACTACAATCCCTGATAACATCCACGGAAAATAGGGAACCCATTCATCGCCCATTTCCACGTTTCCACGTCCGTTACTATGAAAAATACCAAACCCAAATACAAACCAGTAAATGGATATTTGAATCATTGGATTAATAATTTCCCACATTATTCCTAAATAATGATTACGATTCGCACTTTTTAATTCATACACAGACAAACGTCTAACTAAATAAAAGCTTTTTATTTGTTCTTTAATAATAGTGATTATCGAACGCATAAAATAATCCTTCCTACAAATGGTATTAAATCTAAATAAAAGTTCAATCTCTTTTCTGTTCATCATTCTATACTTAGTGGTTCTATATGTAAAAAACGAATCGAAAAGAGATCGATTTCGATTCGTCGTCTATCTATTATAGCATGTTATTTTCCAAATACCGTTTCAACTACTTTTCTCGAGGATTGCCCGCTTTCTAAGTAGCAAAACTTCTGGTAAAAAGGTTCAAATGATGGAGGAAGTGTAAAGCCTTCTGTTTCAACCTTTTTAATTTCAGCAATGACTTCCTCGGTTGTTTTTACAAGTGGACCTGGTGCATTCTGTTCAAAATCAAAATAAAATCCACGGAGCTTATCTCGATAAGATTCTATATCATAGACATAAAAAATCATTGGCCTTCTTAAATTGCCATAATCAAAAAATACAGAGGAATAATCAGTAATTAATAAATCAGCAATTAAATATAATTCCCGTATATCTTCATGATTAGAAAAATCAAAAGCAAATCCTACATAAGGTGACAAATCGAAATTTTCCGCTACTAAATAATGCATACGTAAAATAACGACATAATCTTCCCCAAGTTCATTTCTTAGTAATGATAAATCGAGATCTAAATCAAATTTATATTTTCCTTTGCCATAAAACTGATCATCTCGCCAGGTCGGTGCATATAAAAGAACTTTTTTCTCCAGTGGAATACCGAAACGCTTTTTCAAATCAATCATTGTTTCTTTATTATTACTGTTCAGTAAAAAGTCATTTCTCGGATAGCCTGATTCTATCATTACTTTATCAAATTGAAAGGCTCTCCGGAAAATTTCGGATGAATATTCATTTGGTGAAACAAGGTAATCCCAATTGCTCGCTTCTTTAGTAAAGTTTTCCTTGTATTTTTGTGTAGATGTACCTGGCATATGCACTTCATCCATATCCGATGCCAAACGTTTAAGTGGAGTTCCATGCCATGTTTGTAAGTAAACGGTGTTTTTTGGCTTAGGTATCCATAATGGCATACGGCTATTCGTTACCCAGTATTTCGCTTGCGCGAGAGTAAAGAGCCATTTTACCGAAAATCTTCTAATATACTGAAGATCTCTTCCCTCAAAATTATGAACAAACTTTTTATTTGCACTCCAATACATTTTATAATGCGGATATTTTTCCTTTAAGTACTCATATAGAGCACGTGGATTATCGCTATATTGTTTTCCTAAAAAGCTTTCAAATACAATGACATTCTTTTTTCTTGGAAGATAACCAATCCATTTAAATGCTGTTTGATACATTTTCTTTGTAAGAGGATGACGGCGTATTTGAATGATCTTCCTTCTAATCTTTGATTTGATTTCTTGCTTCAGCTGATAATCCCCAATGGATATAGTCAAATACTTTGCTTTTTTGGAACGGCTTAATCGAATTTTTTTCTTCGCATGATCTGTTTTAATAATATTTAATTGAGCTGCATATTTTTTCTCAGAAACAGGAAATTTTAACGGATTACTGAGGAAGACTTGTGAACGGTTTTCCCCATAATATGTATACTCCACATAGATTTTTAAGGACTGATTCGTGTGAAAATGTCCAAAAAACTTCTTTAGGTCAATATTAATGTTAAAGCCCGCATGATCAAAGTTCCAATCATCATGTCCGTATTTTTCTGTTAAGTCCTTTCTCTCAACCGAATCGGGGACTAAATTTGTTTCAAATTCATCATCATTGCTTTTGATAACTATTTTCTTCTCTAGTTTTTCTCCTAATCTATCTTTATCTGGATAGATGGCAAATCCACTAAGAGAGAGGATTCCTTGCTCTGATAGTTCTGTATGGTCAACATGTGTGATCATTTCTAAATCAGTAAGTTTAATAGACACATTTCCTTTATGGGTTGTGTAGGGAATAAACACTCTTTCTTGTTCAGCATCTACTGAAAAGAGAGTTTCAAGCTCAGAATAATCACTGTGAACTCTAAATTTTTCCTGCTCCCCTTCAGCTAGTGTTCCAACATATAAATCCCAATACAAATCTCCAGTGAAGATTTCTTCTTTTCTAATTCTCCCCACAACTAGTACAAACTGATCCTGTTCACTTATTTTACGTAAGGGGAAGCTTTTCACTTGCTCAGTTTGTCTTTCGATTAAAAGTAAATAGCATTCCTGCATCGTTGCCATTTTTTCAACAGGGACAAGTATTTGTACGACCAATTGATCATCAGCATATCCTAGTTGTTTGAGTGTACATTTAACAGAACTTTGTACATTCATAAATGATGTATACTCCTCTCATAGCTGCGGTAAATTCTTTAACTTTATTTAAATATCATTATCATCATCTGTTCTACGAAATAGCGAATAGTTAATCCAGTTTCCTACAAAGATAATCAACTAAATTTTTACTGGAATAGCCTTCAGAATATTTATTCCATATATTTGAAAACTCTTTGACTCTATTTAAGTCGAATTTATTTTCTTTAATGACATATACCATTTGTTCTGTATTAAAAACGACTGGTCCAGGGACCAAGTCCTCATATTTTCCCCATAAGCCTCTTTCAATTTCATATTGTTCTAAATCGAAAGGATAAAATATCATTGGTTTTCCCAACAATGAAAACTCATATGGGATTGATGAATAGTCAGTAATTAAATAATCAGTAATTAACAGAATATCATTAACATCTTTATAATAAGAAAAATCATATATAAATCCCTTATATAAGTCATAGTCAAAATCAAGCTTTTCTTGTATAGTTGGATGAAGTTTTATTAAAATGACATATTCTTCTCCAAGAGAATGATATAAATAATTGATATCCAAAATTGATTCAAAATGTTTTACATTTCCATCTCTAAAGGTTGGAGCATATAAAATAACCTTTTTATTTTTTAAAAAGGGATGAGAATGCATCCATTCTTTTTTTCTTTTTTCTTGTTCATTTATTTGATAAAAAAAGTCAGTACGAGGAATGCCCGTACGTATAATATGATCTTCAGTTAGCTTAAAAGCCTCCATAAAAATACTAGCCATTAAATCAGAACCTACGACTATTTTATGAAACTGCTGATAAACCTTAGTAAATCTTCTATTAGCAGAATTTGTACGGCTTTTAATTGAATGATCCCTAAACCCAAAAGTTTTAATTGCCCCCGCTGCATGCCATAATTGTATACACTGTGCCTCATCTTTAAATTTTACAGTAGATAAGAATGCAAAATAATTATCAATAATAATAAATTTTGATGTGGCTAAATGATAAATACCTTTCGCCATTTTAAAGACATTTTGATTTTTTAGTAGCAGGGCATCTCCATCTATACGATCTTTCACATCTTCATAACATGATGGTTCACATAAAAAAACGATCTTTAAAGGGACCTTCCTTCTTTTTAGTTCTTCATAAATAAATAAGCTATTTTGACTAAAAGAAACGATAAAGGTTATTTTCTGTTTCAACGGTAACCATTTAAAAAGATTAAATTGGAATTTAAAAAAAATTAAGTACAACCAGATTAATACTTCTCTAACCATTTTTGATAGAAAATAAATCCTTTTTTATTTTGGTTGTAGATATTCCTAATGTTCGTGGTAAATAAACCACCTCACAATGCTCGTTTAAAAAATCAAATTTTCCTTTCCAATCGTCTCCCATAACAAATACATCAACATCATGTGTGTGGACATCTTGCACCTTTTGTTCCCACATGTTTTCTGGAATAACCTCATCCACATAACGAATTGATTCCAAAATTAATTTACGATTTTCATATGAATGGTAAGATTTTTTACTTTTCACATCGTTGAATTCATCTGTAGATAACCCTACGATTAAATAATCTCCTAAATCCTTTGCTCTTTTCAATAAGTTGATATGCCCCCAATGAAGCAAATCAAAGGTTCCATATGTGATGACTTTCCTCATACACGTAACATCTCCCTACTATTTCGGGCAAATTTTTTTAATGCTCTTCTCTAATACTCTATTACTAATTAACTAACTTCTTACTTTAATTTTTATGTTACTATCTCCCACTGATTTAAGTTTAGGATGCTATTCATTCTCCAAATCAGCTTAAATAAGACCTCAAGCCATTTTAGAGAAGTAACATACCTTTTACAAAGTGCCTGAATAAAGCATACATTTCTATTAAACTAGGTAATTCTAAATAGGAAAACTTATTCATTATTATAAATCGAAATGGATTTCCATACAAACTTTATATATTCAATAATTATGCACATTCTTTACTGATTAATATTAACAATGAAAGTATGTCCAAAACATTAAAAATAGATTTCATTTTGATTACAATCTGTCCTTTTTGAGACTGTAATGTTACACAATATTGTATACATAAAAAAAAGATGACATTTCGTCATCTTTTTTTTAATTTGGCTATTTTCTATAGTTTGTAGCTTTTGTAGGAGCCCATTTGCCTTCTTTTACACCAAAAAGGATGATGAGGTCCTAAGAAGTTTGCAGCTCGTTTCTCAGTGAAATGAAAAACGGAGCGATCTTCAATCGTTAGTTATTAGTTAAAACTTTCCTTAAATGAGAAAAGTGACTTAAATATTAACAGTTTCATTAATTTTTTTCTTCATTCTTAGTCGATCTCGATCGAGGATTGGTTTTAAATATTTTCCTGTATAAGATTCAGGAGTTTCAGCGATTTTTTCAGGTGTTCCCGTTCCTACAATGGTACCACCTTTTGCTCCTCCTTCAGGTCCAAGATCAATTAAGTAATCAGCTGTTTTAATAACATCTAGGTTATGTTCAATAACTAGTACGGTATCTCCATTCTCTACAAGTCGTTGTAGTACTTCTAATAATCTTGAAATGTCATCAACATGTAATCCTGTCGTTGGTTCATCTAAAATGTAGAGTGATTTTCCGTTAGATCGACGATGTAGTTCTGAAGCTAATTTCACACGTTGAGCTTCCCCACCAGACAATGTGGTAGCTGGTTGGCCAAGTTGAATATAACCTAATCCTACATCTAAAATAGTCTGTAACTTACGTTTAATTTTCGGGATATTTTCAAAAAACTCAACCGAATCTTCTACAGTCATATTTAATATATCTGCAATATTTTTACCTTTATATTTCACTTCTAATGTTTCTCGATTATAACGTTTACCATGACAGACCTCACATGGAACATACACATCAGGCAGGAAGTGCATTTCAATTTTAATGATCCCATCTCCACGGCATGCTTCGCAGCGACCGCCTTTAACATTAAAACTAAATCTTCCTTTTTTATACCCTCGAATTTTTGCCTCATTTGTTGCAGCAAAGACATCACGGATATCATCAAATACCCCTGTATAGGTGGCAGGGTTTGACCTTGGCGTTCGACCGATTGGGGATTGATCAATATCAATTACCTTTTCCAAATAATCGATTCCTTTAATCTCCTTGTGCTCTCCTGGTTTTGCTTTTGCACGATTCAGCTTTTGTGCTAAAGTCTTATGCAGAACCTCATTAACAAGTGTACTTTTTCCTGAACCGGAAACTCCTGTTACAGCAACAAAACTACCTAATGGAAATTTTACATTTATGTTTTTTAAATTATTTTCCTTGGCACCTTTAATCTCAATGAATCGTCCATCTGGCTTACGTCTTTCAATAGGCAATGGAATAAATTTTTTGCCGGATAAATATTGACCAGTTAAAGAATGAGGATCATTCATCACTTCTTCTGGTGTACCGGCAGAAACAATTTCCCCACCATGTACACCTGCTCCTGGACCAATATCAATTAAATAATCGGCTGCTAGCATAGTATCTTCATCATGCTCAACTACGATTAACGTATTTCCTATATCCCTCATATTTTGAAGTGTTTGTATTAAACGATCATTATCCCTTTGATGCAAGCCAATGGAAGGTTCATCCAAAATATAAAGAACACCAGTTAATCTTGAACCAATTTGCGTAGCCAGACGAATTCGTTGTGCTTCACCGCCCGATAATGTTCCAGCAGCTCTTGATAAAGTGAGGTAATCCAGCCCCACATTGATTAAAAACCCCAGACGCTCACGTATTTCACGGAGAACGAGATTGGCAATTGTACGTTCCTTTTCTGTTAGATCCAACTCTGTAAATAATTTATCTGCATTTTCAATCGATAGCTCAGTCATTTCACCAATATGCATATTGTTTATTTTCACAGCAAGGGTTTCCTCTTTCAATCGGTACCCTTTACATTTTGGACACGCTTGGTGGCCCATATATTTTTCCATTTGCTCACGTATAAAATCCGAACTTGTTTCGCGGTAGCGTCTCTCTACATTTCGAACCACACCCTCGAATTTCACATTACCTTCACGAATCTGACCAAAATCATTTTCATAGCGGAAATAAATGGATTCCTCTCCCGCGCCATATAATATTTTATTCAATTGATGTTCTGGAAGCTCTTTTACCGGCACATCCATATCAATTCCAAAGTGATTACATACTGCTTCTAGAAGTTGGGGATAATATTGCGAACTAACCGGTTCCCAAGGCGCAATGGCATGCTCCTTCAATGAAAGCTCGGGATTTGGAATAATTAACTCACGTTCCACCTCTAATTTTGTTCCAAGTCCATCACAATCTGGGCAAGCACCGAACGGACTATTAAAAGAAAACATTCGTGGCTCTAATTTATCTACGGAAAAACCACAATGTGGACAAGCTAAGTGCTCACTGAATAATAATTCCTCTTCTCCAATCACATCAATGATAACTTTTCCATCAGCCAATTTTAGTGCAGTCTCAAGGGAATCTGCTAAGCGAGAGGCTATTTCCTCTTTTATGACAATCCGATCAATAACGACTTCAATGGAATGTTTTTTATTTTTCTCAAGTGAAATTTCTTCCCCTAAATCAAGCATTTCACCGTCAACCCTTACACGAACAAACCCTTGCTTTTTAATATCTTCTAGCACCTTTACATGGGCTCCTTTTCGTCCAGAAACGATTGGAGCAAGGACTTGAAGCTTTGTTCTTTGCGGATATTCCATAATTCTATCCACCATTTGCTCAATGGTTTGTGAACTGATTTCTATCCCGTGAATCGGACATATCGGTCTCCCAATTCTTGCAAAGAGTAATCGTAAATAATCATATATTTCAGTAACCGTTCCAACCGTGGAACGAGGGTTCCTGCTTGTTGTTTTTTGATCGATGGAAATAGCAGGGGATAAGCCCTCAATGATATCGACATCAGGCTTATCCATTTGTCCTAGAAACTGTCTAGCATAAGCGGATAATGATTCGACATATCTTCTCTGACCTTCTGCATAGATCGTATCGAATGCTAATGAGGATTTTCCAGACCCCGATAAACCGGTTAAAACGACTAATTGATCTCTAGGTATAGTGACATCAATATTTTTTAGATTGTGTGCCCTTGCCCCTTGAACAATAATTTTATCTTGTGCCATATATGTTTCATCCTTCCGCTTTCAGTTCTAATAATGTATCACGAAGTTGTGCTGCTCGTTCAAAGTCGAGGGCTTTTGCCGCTTCCTTCATGTCATGCTCCAACTGCTCGATAAGTTTTTCTTTCTCTTTTTTAGTTAATTTTGGCGTTTTGGCTGTTGCTACATATTCTTCTTGATCCTCTGCTGCTCGTGTTGCCCGAATAACATCACGGATATCCTTCTGGATTGTTTGTGGTGTTATTCCGTGTCGAAGATTATATTCTTCCTGTACTGCTCGACGACGCTTTGTTTCTTCAATCGCTTTTGCCATCGAATCCGTTATCTTGTCAGCATACATAATAACTTGGCCATTGGAATTACGTGCAGCACGGCCAATTGTTTGAATGAGTGAACGCTCTGAGCGCAAAAATCCTTCTTTATCTGCATCTAATATGGTTACTAATGAAACTTCTGGAATATCCAGGCCCTCGCGCAGCAGATTTATTCCAACTAGAACATCATATTTTCCGAGTCGAAGCTCACGAATAATTTCAATTCTCTCTAATGTCTTCACTTCTGAATGAAGATACTGAACCTTTATACCAACTTCCTTTAAATAGTCTGTTAAGTCCTCAGACATCTTTTTCGTTAATGTCGTAATAAGTACTCTTTCATTACGTTTTACCCTCTCATTTATTTCGCCTAATAAATCATCAATCTGTCCTTCGATTGGACGTACCTCAATCGTCGGATCAAGTAAACCTGTAGGACGAATGATTTGTTCAACCATTTCAGGAGTATGATCCAATTCATAGGGACCTGGTGTAGCAGAAACATATACAATTTGATTCACATGGGACTCAAATTCTTCAAACCTTAAAGGTCGATTGTCTAATGCAGAAGGCAAACGAAATCCATGATCAACAAGAACCTGCTTTCTCGCCTGGTCACCATTATACATTCCACGAATTTGTGGAAGGGTTACATGAGATTCATCTACAACAATTAAGAAATCCTCAGGAAAATAGTCTAGTAGCGTATAAGGTGTAGAGCCAGCAGGGCGAAGTGTTAGATGACGTGAATAGTTTTCAATGCCAGAACAAAACCCCATTTCACGCATCATTTCTAAATCATAGTTCGTACGCTGCTCCAGTCTCTGGGCTTCTAGTAATCGATTATTTTCCCTTAATTCCTTTAAGCGCACTTCTAATTCCTTTTCAATGTTCTCAATTGCAACCCGCATTTTCTCTTCTCTTGTGACGAAGTGGGATGCTGGGAAGATGGCTACATGTTCACGTTCTCCAATAATCTCACCTGTTAATGCATCCACTTCACGAATCCGATCTATTTCATCTCCGAAAAATTCTACTCGAATACAATGTTCATCTTTTGAAGCTGGGAAAATTTCTACTACATCGCCTCTAACCCGGAAAGTACCTCGCTGAAACTCAATATCATTCCTTGCAAACTGAATATCTACAAGTTTACGAAGAAGCTGATTGCGTTCGACTTCCATCCCGGTCCGAAGGGAAAGGACCATTTCTCGATATTCCTCTGGATTACCTAAACCATAGATACAGGAAACACTCGCAATAATAATGACATCTTTTCGTTCAAATAGTGAAGAGGTAGCTGAGTGGCGTAATTTATCAATTTCATCATTAATACTTGAGTCTTTTTCAATATAGGTATCCGTTTGTGGGACATACGCTTCCGGTTGGAAGTAATCGTAGTAGCTCACAAAATATTCAACTGCATTATTTGGAAAGAATTCTTTAAACTCACTATATAATTGTCCTGCTAATGTCTTATTATGAGCAATAATTAATGTTGGCTTATTTACTTCTTGTATTACATTAGAAATCGTAAATGTTTTTCCAGTTCCTGTTGCCCCTAATAGGGTCTGATGCTTTTTACCATTATGTATGCCTTCAACAATTTTTCGAATGGCTTCTGGTTGGTCCCCTTGAGGCTTATACTTAGAAACTAATTCAAACTGATCGTTCAATCCTATTCCTCCCATCCTCTTTCCCATAAATCTCCGTATTATTTATACTATTTATTTTACCACAAACAGGTGTTTCTTAACCAGAAAAAAGCGAACAAATTTTCGGTTCGAGAGTTACCACCAATGATAAAATCTTCTTTTTAAGTGAAAATACAGGTAGTTTGTTGCTTATGTAAAAGCCCGGCTACCGGCTTTTACTCCCAATTAAGGATTCTAGCGATTCTTATAGAGATTGCATCTTTTCTCAGTAAAATGAAACATGTAGATCCTCAGTTGATATTTATTAGTTATAACTATACTTAAATAGCAACAATGTGTGAGAAAAGAGCAAAAAAAAAACGTCTAACAATGAGATCATCAATTAAACGTTTTTACTTTCTGATTTTTTGCCCTTATTTTTATTTCGATTCACCATTTTATTGGCATAGTAAAAGCCAATAGTTAATGATGCAGCATCAATAATAAACAATGCCCATGTATGAGTGTAGCCTTTATAGACAGAGGCTACAATTAAGGCAACAGTCAAAATCAAGCCGACAAAATGATTATAAGTGACCCTGGTAAAAAAAACAACGAGAATACCAGGTAAAAAGATAGCTGCAATGATTTTATCTAACACATTCTTTCACCTCTAAGGTTAAAAAATCCTACCTCTATTTTTTTATAAATCGTAAAAAAATACAAGAGGTAGGAAGCAATTTCTTAAGACTCTAAATTGGCTTTAATCAATTTTTTAGTAACCTCATTTAACTCACTATGCTTAATGAATTTTTCATCAAGCATATCTGGTAGTATTTCTTGAAGAAAATATTTAACACTTTCCATTTCTTTAAACTGAAGAATGGTTAATAATGACTCTTCATAAATCTCTTGAAAGAGTGGTTCTGGATTTCCTTTTTGTATTTCTCCAAAAGATTCATAAAGTAAGTCCACTTTATCGGCAACAGATAGTATTTTCCCTTCTAATGTGTCATCCTTACCTTCTTTAAATCGCTCAAGATAGATGTGTTGATATTCTTTTGGAAATTCCTTGAGGATAAAATTTTGGGTCATTTTTTCTTCAACTTGACTAAATAAGTCTCTTAACTCTGCAGATGCATATTTAACAGGCGTTTTTATATCCCCAGTGAAAAGTTCGTTATAGTCATGATTAAGAGCTTTTTCATAGAGAGCCTGCCAATTCACCTGGTTACCTTTTTGCGCCTCTACTGTCCCTAAGAACTGAGCAATCTTTGTAACTTTAAAAGAATGGCTCGCTACAGAATGTTCTTGAAATTTAAATTTACCGGGACAACGATAAATTTTTTCTAAATCAGATAAGCTTTTAAAATATTGATGTACTCCCATATGATCACCTTTTTTCATGCTATCTTAGCTCCTACACCTATCAAAGGAGCATATGCTGTATTTATATTTCGTGAGATTGTATCATAATTTCATAGCCAACTGCAAATCTAAAGGTTCATATTTGAAGCCTAACTTATAATTATTAGTTGAACATCAATACTGTTTTAAACACGGACATTTTTCTTTCCTTCTTTAAAAAACATCATAATGACAAGTCCTAAAATAAGAATGATTACTGCAGAGTAAAAGCCCGAAGCCATACTACCTGTTAGATCTGCGAGCAGACCTGTAAAAAATGGTGCAATGACTGAAGAAAGCATCCCCATAAAGTTATACAGACTAAATGCAACACCATAATTCTTTTGTTTAACATTCTCTGAAACAGCAGCAATTAGGAGTGGATCAAGGGCTATTTTACCAAATAATCCATAGATCACTAATGCAATAATAAGAAGTGGAACACTCTTAACATACACCGTTGCCCATAATGCGATGGCTGCAATCGGAATCAAAATAAATGCAAATGGCTTCTTCTTCCCCCATTTATCAGTTAAATAACTAAATAGCAAAGCACCAGGTATAGCAGTTAATGGTACTAAAGCTGAAATCAGCCCAACTTCACTACCGACAAATCCCCTTTCAGTTAATAAAAATTTCGGAAGCCATGTTACTACAACAGTAAAACCATAGATTGAGCAAAATAGAACTAAAAAGACGACCAATAGATTACGATTCTTTAATAACGAAAAAACCGATACCTTCTCTTCAGATTCAGCAGATCCTATTAGAGGGGCTTTTTTCATATCCTTTTTCTCTTTAACCATTAGTGAAATAAAAATACCGATGAGAACGGTTAGTACTCCAAAAATATAAAAAGGAATTCTCCAGCTCATCCCCATATCCAATACTAATGTACTTGACAGAATAAAGCCCAATGCAATTCCTATCCCTGATCCGCTATTGATGATAGCACTTCCCACTGTTCTATTTTTTGCAGGAATTGCTTCAGAGGATAAGGCAAATTGTGGACCATAATAAGTTGCAGAGGCTAGTCCCGCAACTGCCCTAGCAACTAAAAACCCGGTAAAACCAGCCATTAACCCAGAGATGCCCGTCAATACCCCATATAAAATAAAACCAATTACAAGAAGCTTCTTCCTGCCAAATTTATCACTAAAAGAGCCAGCTGGTATTTGTGCTATTGTATATGTTAAAAAGAAAATACTATTTACCAAACCTAATTGTGAATTGTTAAGATGGTACTCTAGACCAATATTGTCCAAAATTGGATTTAAAAAATACTTATTTGCGTTTATAAACATCCAACCTAACGAAAAGGCAAGTACTACTTTCCACCAATATGGTATTTTAGACTTTGTTTTAACATAATCATCTTTTTTTCTTAATACATCTGTATCCATATTTAGTTCCCCCTTTGAATGTCCTATCACCCTTTATTATAATCGCATATATATCTATATTTTGAATTAAAAGGAAACGAATTACATTAGCTAAATTGGACAATATTCCGGAGAAACTGTTGTTAGATATGTGTGTTTATTCTGATTTTTTATCACTTATAAACAAAGAATTGTTTATAGTAACTATTTTTTTTAAATAAATTCTACTAAACCTAGTTATTAAAACTTCTAGAAGAAAATGGTCTATTTGAAGAGGCTCTTTTCTCAAATATTGTTACTATTTATGTAAAGTTTTAACTAAAAACTACATCTTTCATTTCACTGAGAAATAAAAAAACTGCCTAACACTATTTAGTGTTAAAAGCAGCTTCTGTGGAATTATATATAATTAAGATTTCTAAACTTAGCTATTTTCGTATAGTTTGTTGCTTTTGTAAAAGCCCAGCTGACAGCTTTTACACCCAATAAAAGATTCAACGATTTTTATAAAGTTTGTAGTCTTTTCTTAATGAAAAATAAAGGGTGTAACGATTTTCAGTCGAGGCTATTTCTTAAAAATTCACTTTACTAGCAACAATGTTTAGAAAAGAGCCTTAATTATGATCTTTTTGCAATCATTTCAATTTCAACATCTGCCCCTAAAGGAAGTGCTGATACTGCAACACAGGTTCTTGCAGGAAATGGCTTTGAAAACTGTTTTTCATATACTTCATTCATTGCAGAAAAGTTTTTCATATCGGTTAAATATACATTAACTTTTACAACATCATCTAGAGTTAGGTTTGCCTCTTTTAACACCGCTAATAAATTTTCAAAGCATTGTTCTGTTTGCTCTGCAATATCACTCGGCTTGTTCTCTGTTGAGGCCGTGTTCATTGCCGTTTGTCCGGATAAAAATATGTAATCTCCAGCATCTACCGCGTGTGAATAAGGTCCTGAAGCAACTGTCCCCTTTGCTTGAATTGCCTTTCTCATCATCCTCTTCCTCTCATTATGTATTAAAAAGGCTGCTACCTAGTAACAGCCTTTTTATTTATTTACTGCTTAATGCCTTAATTATAACATTTAAATTATAATGTGACACGTGTACCAGTTTTACCTTCTAATGCATCTTGAAGCTTATCCATTGATGTAATAATGACGTTTTTGCCACCTTTTTTCAAGAATAAAATGGCAGCTTCGATTTTTGGACCCATGCTTCCTTTTGGAAAATGTCCTTCATCCATATAACGAATTGCTTCATCAATTGTCATTTCAAATAAATTTTGTTGTTGAGGTGTACCAAAATGAATCGCTACTTGCTCAACACCTGTTAAAATGAATAAATAATCTGCATTGATTTCTGCAGCTAATAATGCACTTGCAAAGTCTTTGTCGATAACTGCATCTGTACCCTTAAGAGCTCCATTTTCTTCAATGACAGGAATACCGCCACCACCTGCAGTAATAACTGTAATCTCTTTGTCAAGTAAAGCTTCAATTGCTTCTTTTTCAACAATGTGAATTGGTTTTGGAGAAGGAACAACACGTCTATATCCACGACCACTGTCCTCAACAAAAGTAATTTCTTCTGTTTCAAGAATCTTATCCATTTCTTCTTTTGTATAGAATGGGCCAATCGGTTTTGTAGGATTATTGAATGCAGGATCATCCTTAGACACTACTGATTGTGTAACAACTGTTGCAACAGTTTTATTGATGTTACGTTCTTTCATTTTATTTCTAAAAGCTTGTTGAATTAAATAACCTAAATTACCTTGAGTCTCTGCATCTAAAACATCAAGTGGATATTCAGGGATCACAGATTTAGCCATTTCTGTTTTGATTAATGAATTTCCAACCTGTGGACCATTACCATGAGTGATAACAACTGTATTTCCTTGTTCAATTAAACCAAGAACAGGTTCACAGCTTTCATTAATATTTGTTTGTTGTTCTTCAAGAGTACCTTTTTGGCCTTCTTTAATAATGGCATTTCCTCCGATGGCTAGTACAATCTTTTTACTCATAAATGCATCTCCTTGTATAATCATTTGTTGTAATAATCTAAATTTTCAGTTTTTATCATAGGGAGAGGAGCTCAAAAAGCTACCTCCCTTTTGGAAAATTTTATTATTCTGCTTCAATTAAACCTAATTTTACTGCATATGCATCAATTGCTTTTTCAAAGCAAGCTAATGGCGCGCGTACTGTACCTGCACCGATTTGGCCAACTCCAGCTTCTTTATGTGCAATACCAGTGTTGATAATTGGTTCAATACCAGTTTCAACAACTTTTCTTGCATCGATTCCAAGACAAGAACCTTGGAAATCCCAAGTTGGGATAGAGAAGTTAGGGTTATGGTCGATACAAATTTCCATCATATCATTACTTGTGCTAACTGCATCATCCATACCACCAGCACCTACGAAACGTGTAACACCAGGAGCAGCGATCATCGCCATCGCGCCAACACCGAAAGTTTCAGTGATCGCACTGTCACCCATGTCACGGCAAGCCATATCTTGATCGTATCCAGTAAAGAATAAGCCTTGAGGTGTATTAACAGGAGCTGTGAACCATTGATCACCCATACCTGCAATACGAATACCAAATTCGTAACCGTTACGGCACATTGCTGTTACAACCGTACCATGCTGAATTTGTCTTGCTGTATCCATAATTGCTTTACTTGTAGCCATTGCAATATTTAAAAAGAATTGGTCTGTATCAGCTAAGAATTGGATAACATCTTGTTTATCTTTTTCAGTAGTATCCGTTTTTAAAATGTATGGAGCGATGTCTTTAAGGAAAATAAGTGATCCAGCAATGTTACGTTGGTGGAATTCATCACCCATTGTGATTGCTTTAGCGATCATAACGTTAATATTTAATCCGTCACCTTTAACTTTAAGTGCTTTAGAAAGTGTTGGACCAAGAACATCCCTAAACCATCCAAGACGGTTGATTACTTCCTCGGAGTATGCTCCGAAACGAAGAACTGCCCCAATACCTTCATTCATTGTGCAGTATGCTTGATTATCGCCGTCACGATTTTCTACAACAAGAACTGGCATATTTCCTGATGTAATTCCACCCATTGGACCAACAGCATTTACATGGTGGCAAGGAATGAATTCAATTTCTCCATTTTTAAGCATCTCAAATGCTTCGTCTGCATTAGAAGCCCAGCCTTCAAATAATGTAGCACCTACGCATGATCCTTGCATTGGGCTTGTCATGTTTTCCCATTTAATTGGCGGTCCTGCATGAAGTAATACTTTTCCATTTAATTCTTTAATAACAGATTTAGCCGGAACTACATCCACTAAAAATGGTGCGCCTGACACAACTTTATCAATAACCGCTCTATTTGCTTCATCAATTGTTTTAAATTGTCCGTACATTTTGCTTCCTCCTGATTTCAATGTTTGTGTAAAATCGCTTTTTTTCAATCAAAATAAAATTAACGAAGTACACTTAACACTTTGCGTAATCTTGAATTACCTCCAGCAGCTGGGCGCCAGTCGTATTGAACAACTTTACCACCATTTGCTGTAATGGATTCAGTAAATTTCTTTAATCCAACGTTAATTACTCTAGGTTTTTCAGTTAAAAATTGTTCAATTGCTTCAGAAACTGTAATTTCTACTTTTTCAACAGCTTCCTTAACTGGCACGACTTTTTTATCTTTTTCTTCTATTTGAATATTAAGCATAGCTAGAGCTGTGCGAATTGCTTGGTTATTACTGTCTCTTAAGATGACGCCTGCTTCTTCAAGCTTAGCTTTTTGTTCATCTAAACCTTGTGGATCGATGTCAGTACCACAAACAGTTCCTACGAAGTAAATGTTTTTGCCTTTTGCTTTTGCATCTTCTTGGATTTTTTGGATGCCAGGGATTAATGCACCAGCCATATCTTCATGAGAACCGTAACCAAGAACTACATCAAATAAGATAATAGCAGTTGAATCATCTTGTGCTGCTTTTTGGAAGAATTTAATTCTTGTATCAGGGTCGATCATTGGATGTGGTTTACCCTGTGTATAAATATCATCACCTAAGTCAGCTACTTCAAAGCCGTTTGCTTTTAATAGGTATCCATCTTCATGATGATCGCTAGATTCAAGGTTTAAACCTCTGCTGATAAGAGTTGCTGCTTCATATCCAAGAGTACCACCAGAATATAGTCCTTTAATTGTTTTTTGTTCTGGTTTTAAATCTACAGCTGGTACTTCAATGTTAGTTGTATAGTAGTTTGGTTTCACTGCATTTCCTTTAGCAAGATCTACAGAGATTGCTGCTGTTTCTTCTAATGTATTTGCATAGTAGATATTTCCTTCGTGATCATGTGGCTCTTCTCCAAGGAAAATAGCAACAACTGGTTTAGAAACACTTTGAAGTAATTGAACAACCTCATCACGAACTTCTTTTGCAGGTGGCTTAGAAATAAGAGTAATGATTTCTGTTTGTTTGTGTGCCGCTAATGCTCTGATAGCATCTAACATTGTAATCGCACCAATTTTTTCTGAAAGGTCACGACCACCAGTTCCGATTGCGTGGCTAACACCACCGCCTAAACGATCAATTTCTTTTGTAACTTCTTGAATACCAGTACCTGAAGCTCCAACTACTCCAATTTTTCCTTGTTTAACAACGTTTGCGAAAGCTAAAGGAACACCCGAAACAATTTCAGTACCACAGTCAGGACCCATTACAAGTAAACCTTTTTCATGAGCTTTTTCTTTAATACGGCGCTCGTCTTCAATTGATACGTTATCACTGAAAATAAGAACGTGTAGATCATTATCTAATGCTTTTTCTGCTTCTTCAGCAGCATATTGACCAGGAGTTGAAATGATGGCAATGTTAGCATTTGGTAATTCTTTAAGTGCTTTATTCCATGTATTTACAGTTTCAAAATCTTGCTTGCTGCTGCTGATTGCTTGGTTATTTAAATAGTTGTCTACTTCTTCAAGTAATACTTGAACTGTATCTTCAGAATCAGTATCAACTACGATACACATATCATTAGCTGCTGCCTTTTCAAGTTCTTCTGTGTGAAGACCTGCACTTTTAAAGATATCCTTATTTGCAGGTGTCCCCATCATAATTTGTACTTTGTTTACGCCATCCATTGTTGAAATTTTATTTGTAAGAAGCATAAGATTCACTGAATCTTGATATGAATTCTCTTTAATGATCGTTTGAAGCATTATTTCATGCACCTCTTCTTATATTTTTTACTTTAATAATGGAATTAACTCCATAGGAAAAGGGTGGCTACCATAGCAGACCCCCCTTTATTTTTTTCACCTTTTATTTAGCGAAAGGGCTTTTGTGATCATACACATTGTTGTGAATAACATCAGAAATTAAATACTCGTAAATATGGTCAACTATCTCAATACCGTTCTCTTCATAGGCCTTTTCTCTTTCAGCACTTCTTTGTCCAGGATAGGAGACCTGTTTAAAGCCAGAGGCAGGTTTAATATTATTTAAATCCTTCATTGTAGTTGAGATTCCTTCTTGAAAACTTTCAAGACCCACGAAGTATTCAGGGTTAATGACAATATGAAGCTGTCCAAGGTTTCTGTATTCTGTTAAATCGTGATACATAGATGAAACCTTATTTCCAAATGGAAGTCCTAATAAAATACCAGATAATACGTCGACCATCATCATTAGTCCATAACCTTTAGGTCCAGCAATTGGCAGTAAGGCATTTACTTTAAATGGATCGGTTGTCGGTTCTCCGTTACTGTCAACAGCCCATGTATCAGGAATAGGTTCATTTTTCGAACGGGCATGAAGAACTTTCCCCCATGCTTGTACTGTTGTAGCCATATCAAAAGTAATATGCTTTCCATCCTTACCAGGAGCAGCAAAGGCAATTGGATTCGTACCATAGTATGGTTCTGCTCCACCGAAAGGAACAACCATTGGATCAGACTGACATACAGAAATACCGATTAAATTCTCATTTGCAGCTTGTTGTACAAAATAAGAAAGGGCTCCACTATGTCCAATTCTTTTTACTCCTACAATAGCCACTCCGTTTTCCTTTGCCATTTTTATCGCTTCATCCATTGCTAACTTTGCAGCAACATGACCTACACCATTATCTCCATCAAAAATTGCTGTACTTGGACCCGTTTTTTCAAAATGAAAATTCGGTTTATTATTTAATCCACCCTTTGCAATTCTTTCTGCATAATACTCCACTCTCATTGCTCCATGGGAATGAACGCCTCGTGCATCGGCATGGACAAGGACATCGGCTACTCCATCGGCATGTTCAGTTGAAAGTCCTGCTTTATGAAGTTTATTAGCAATTAGTTCCTTTAATTTTTCCTTAGATAACCTCATATTCATTCACCCCTGTTCAAATAGGAAAAAGCTGATTTTTAATTTACGATTTATTTTGCAAATGCACCTTTATGATCATACTGATTGTTATGAACAACATCAGACTTTAAATAGTCAATGATATCATCAACAATTTCGATACCATTTTTACTATATTCTTCAATAATTACGTCATTGTTTTGACCTGGGTAAAGAACCTTAGAGAAACCAGGAGCTGGTTTAATTTGATTTAAGTCTTCCATTGATTGAGAAACATTGTCCTTAAAGTTTTTTATTCCAGTAAAGAACTCAGGATTAATTACAATGTGAAGTTGACCTAATTTGCGATATTCGGATAAGTTCTCATACATAGAAGAAACTTTATTTCCAAATGGTAATCCAAGAAGAATTCCAGATAATACGTCTACCATCATTGCTAGGCCATATCCTTTTGGACCAGCAATTGGTAATAAGGCATTCACATTAAATGGATCCGTTGTCGGTTCGCCATTTTTATCTACTGCCCATGTATCAGGAATTTCTACATTTTTTGAACGAGCATGTAGAATTTTTCCCCAAGCCTGAACAGTTGTTGCCATATCAAGAGTAAGGCTTTTATCATCATTTCCAGGTGCTGCAAAGGCAATTGGATTTGTACCATAATAAGGTTCCGCACCACCGAATGGAACAACCATTGGATCAGATTGGCATACAGAAAAACCAATTACATTTTCTTTTGAAGCTTGATGAGTAAAGTAAGAAATAGCACCACTATGTGAAATATCTCGTACCCCTACAATCGCCACTCCATTTTCCTTTGCCATAGCAATTGCTTCATCCATAGCTAATTTAGCTGCAACATGTCCTGAACCACCATCGCCATGAAAAATACCTGTGCTCGGGCCAGTTTTTTCAAATTTGAAATCAGGATTTGTATTAATTCCACCTTTTGCAATTCTTTCTGCATAGTACTCTACACGCATTGCTCCGTGGGAATGAATACCTCTTTCATCCGCGAATGCTAAAACATCTGCTGTTAATGCTGCATGATCTTCTTTAAGACCAGCTTTTTGAAGTTTATTTTTTATTAAACTTTTTAATTCATCTTTAGTTACTCTCAAACTGAGACACCTCTTCGTTTAATTTTTAAAGGTCCGCATCACGATTGCAGTCTTTAGAGTAAACATATGTTAATGGCTCTCTACCAACTGCATAAGCTGCTTGATGAACATATGGTCCCATAAAAATGTAATCGCCTTTTTTAACTGGAATCCATTCATTATCAAGGTTATACATACCTTCACCAGATAGTAGATATGCACCATGTTCTTGAACATGTGTTTCGATAAATGGATGGCTTGCAGCAGGATCAAAAGATAGAATATGGAAATTCATATCGAAATCTAGTTCCATAGGTAATAGATCTTTAATATGAACATTATGCATATCATCATAATCTCTGTATTCGATATCGTTAGCATGACCAGAAACAACCCATGGCTTGCGTCCTTCTAGTGGTTTATATTTTTGTTTATATAAGAATAAACGAGAATCACCAGCTTCAAGGTTTTCTAAGTACATTTTTACTCCAGGTGGGCAATATACATAGCCGCTTTCTTCAAGAACGAATTCCTCTTCACCAGCTGTTACTTTTACTTTTCCACCAAGGATATAAACAAATGATTCTACATTATCTTGTCCACAGAATCCCTCACTGTTTTTTCCACCTTCGTGCATAGTGATAATATAATCAACAAAGCTTGCACCAAGTTTTGGTGATCCTAAAATAGACATTGAGCAGTTTTCAAAACCAGGAACAACATTATTTACTAAACCTTCTGGTGCAATTAATGCATATAAGCCATGTTTAATAATTGATCTGCTTGAAAGTAAATCCTTTGGATAACCCATTTGTAACATTCTCCTTTGTTTTCGCTATTTTGATTAAATTACTCTTATTCTTTATATCCTAATTCATATAATGAACCAATTAATGCCTTTACACCTTCAGCTAAATCAGCTGGATGTGTATATTCAGCAGGATTATGACTAATCCCTTTAACACTTGGTACGAATAACATTGCTGTTGGAACAAACGGTGCAAAAATTTGTGAGTCATGACCTGCACCACTGTGCATTACCTTATAAGTCAAACCATTTTCCTTACACTGTTTTTCCATCACTTCAACAATTTTCTCATCCATTGGAACAGGATCTGCATCCATCCACATATCGATTTTTGTATCAACTTCGTGATTTTTAGAAATCTCATTCATACGATCAGTAATCTGTTTTGTGAATGAAACAATCGCATCTTTATCCGTATGACGAACATCTATTGTAAAAATTGCTTTTCCAGGTACAACATTAACAATGTTAGGTTGTGCTTCAATTTTACCAACCGTTGCAACAAGAGGATCGCCAACTTCTTTTGCCATGGAAATAATATCAAAGATCATTTGACTTGCAGCAAACACAGCATCTTTTCTATATCCCATTGGAGTTGTTCCTGCATGGTTAGCTTCCCCTGTTACTTCAATAGTAAAACGACGTTGTCCAACAATATTATTAACAACAGCGACAGGAATCTTTTCTGTTTCAAGGACACTACCTTGTTCAACATGAATTTCAACAAATGCTTTCAAATCTTGACGTGCTGGTTTTGTTTCATCTCTGAAACCAAAACCTGCTTCCTTCATCGCTTCGACAAATGGAACACCATCAAAGTCTGCAATCGTTTCAACATCTTCCCGTTTCGCTAATCCAACGATGTTTTTAGATCCCCAGAATGCATAAGGGAATCTGCTTCCTTCTTCTTCAGCCATTGAAACAACTTCAATATTTCGTAATGGTTGACCATATGTTTCTTTCAAGTATTTTAACGCTAAAATACCGGCAATAATTCCATATTGCCCATCATATTTCCCACCATTTTTTACTGTGTCAACATGTGACCCTGTAAGAATTGTCTCATTCGTATTTTTACCTTTTAATGTACCAAACAAATTTCCAATTTCATCAAATCGAGCTTCTAGCCCTTCATTCTCTATCCATTCTTTTAGAGCATGTTGAGCTTCTACCCATTCCTTGGAATAAAGAAGACGCGAAACGCCACCATCTGGATCCTTACCAAACTCCCCAAGCCAATTCAATTTAGCTTCTGCATCTGCGGCAAGTGTATCTAGCTGAGGAACTGTTCCGTTTGTTCCGTCTGTCATTCTCATTCATCCCTTTCCTAGTAATATATGTTGGTTAAATTTGCTAGAACATATCAATGTTCGTATTAAAAAAAATCAGTAAAAAACAATGACTTTGCATAGAAACATTTTCATTGTTTTAAGGAATTAGTAAGTAAGTATTCTTTGTTTTTCATGTATAAACTATACAAGGGAGAAATCATGTATAAATCTGATTAAAACCTTATTCAAGCTTACTCATTTCTTTATTAACCTCATATCTATTGTAAGCGTATCATACCTTGATAGTCTTTATACGATATAGATAAAGTTTATTTATCATTTTGTACATAATAAACAAATGGTACAAATCAATTTTATTATACAATATGAGTAAATAGTTTTTATTCAACCGAGAAAGGAAGATCATCTATAGTATGAACAAAACAACAGTTATATACAAAAGCACCACCCAATTTGAGCTGAAGGGTGATTTCTATACAGCTTCACAAGAAAATCGTCCTGTCATTGTTTATATCCATGGAGGAGGACTTTTTTGGGGTTCAAGGGAAGATTTAAAAAAAGAACAAATTGACTTTTATCATCAAGCTGGTTTCAATATTTTCTCCATTGATTACCGTCTAGCACCTGAAACAAAACTTGCTGAGATTCAACAAGATGTAGCAGATGCACTTTCATGGCTTGAAAATGAGGGAATAGAAAAATTTAATTATGATCCAAATAAAATTGCCGTGATCGGTGGTTCTGCTGGCGGGTATTTAGCTTTATTAGCAGGAACATTCAAAAACAAGCCTAAAGCAATTGTTTCTTTATATGGGTATGGCGATATCACTGGAGATTGGGCTACAAAGCCAAGTCCACATTATCAAAAAATGACCCCTGTTCCAAAAGAGCTTGCACAAATGCTTGTTTCAAATACCGTTATCTCAGAGGGACCTATCCAAAAGCGTTATGCGATTTATATGTATGCTAGACAGAAGGGAACATGGATTGAAGATATAAGCGGAGCTCTTGTTATCCCAGGTGGAAGCTTAGATGAACTTAAACCGTATTGTCCTCTCTACTATTCAGATAGTGATTTCCCTCCTACCTTATTGTTGCATGGCACAATGGATGAGGACGTTCCGTATGAACAATCTGTATTAATGTCCAAAAAATTAAGTAACTCAGGCGGTTCATGCAAACTTATTACAATCCCTGATGGAAAGCATGTATTTGATGAGGATTGGGACAATCCTGTTGTTCAAAAAGCCTTTGAAGAAATCATTTCTTTTTTAAATTCTCATTTATAAAAAGGATGTTTTCGTATAATGTTACTTTTTTAAAATCCTTACTGGCAGCTGTTACACTTAAGTATGCTTTTAGTAGCGTTTTTTTATTGAGTATTTTTTCTCAGTGAAAAAAGGAGTTAACAGTCTTCAACCTACTGTGATTAAAAGAGAAAAAAATAAAGGCCATCTCATAATTGACTATTATGAGATGGCCTTTTCATATATCTAAATATCTATGATGCCATATTTTCACTTTCTGATTGAATCTTTTCAGTTTTTCCGTAGCGATCCCATTTAAATAAATTCTCTAGAATAAGTGATAATATAATCCCTACCATTAAGCCGCTACTTAAAAGTGGACGGATAAAACTAGGAATTGTTTCAAAATAGGATGCAGGTAATGTCATAATAACAATTCCCACAAATAATGGAACAGCAGAACGATAGACATTTAATGTATTAAATTCAATCTGTTTAAAAAATGCAAAGGATGAATTTAATAAAAGTAAATAAGAAACAAATAATACCGCACTACCTATGCTCAATGGCAACTGTGAAAAGAAGTGTCCCACAGGCGGAATTAATCCCATTACTAAAAACATAAATCCACCTAGTACAAAAGGAATTCTTTTGATAATCCCTGTTTGACTTAAAAATCCGATTGAAGACACATATGGTGAGTAAGGCACAAGACCAAATACACCTGCAATAGCTGTGAAAATACCTGTTATTGTAAATGATGTTCGATATTGAGTTTTAGTTGTTTCAGATTTGTACATTTCATCTGTACCCTTTAACGCACCAAATGTATTCGCTGTATTCAATAAACCAGCTAAAACAGTTGTAATAATGATCCCAGTATTCCATGTTGGTTTTCCTAATGGGAATAAATCTAAACTAAATGATGATGCCTCACTTACAGCCGCTTCAGATTTAAAAATAAGAACATAAGCAATCCAACCAATAATAATACCAATTAATAAACCATATTTTCTTATCGCTGGTGGAGCTTTAATACTAACAATAATAACGATAATTGCAATAATAATAGATAATAATGAAATAGATAAATCAATATGTGCACCTTGTGCTTGATTACCAAAAGGAATACCTAGCATTCCTTTTAAGAAGATACCGATCAACTGACAACCAAAAAGAAACATAAATACACCCATAACAGCAGGTTTAAATAAATTTGAAATATGCGGACCTATACCCGTTAATCCAATTATCAACGTCAACACTGCTGAAATGATAATACCAACCGTTAAACTTCCACCCAACTCAGTTAATGACATTCCTTGTGCAATAGCTGTATTACATAAGGTTAAGATTACTCCCCACCAAAGACCAGACTGTCCTTCCATGATTGCTCTTTTATGTCCTAAAAATGCCTGAACAATACACGCAAGACCAGTCACAATGAATGAAAGCTGTAATAGATTAACAATCTTTCCACCAGGTAAGTCAAAAGCCGCTCCTACTGTAATAGGTATGACAACAATGTTAGTAAAAATGAAAAAGAGCCATTGTAAGCCTGATATCCAATTGGATGATTTTAATAATTCTTTTATGATAATCGCCTTCTTTACTTAAAATTTAAAGGCTCATTTCAAAACTAAAGCCTTAATTCCTAATAAAATTCCTAGTAAGGTGTCTGCACCTGATGTATGACCAATTTTTTTCATTTCCTCAACAGCTTGGAAAAATTCAATATCACTTCGCGAATCCATCCCTTTACACATCTGGATAAGATGAGTATGAAATTTAGCATTTGTAGCATATAATAAATACTCATATGCAATATGCGTCGTCCTTTGTCTACCTTTAGCTACTAAATAGCTTTTCAATCGTTCTTGAAACTCACCTTTTGATCCATTAAATGCTGAAAGAAATGCACACACACCTGTTAATACATCGTCCCCACTCGGTGTAAGTCCAAGACCCCTCCCCATCCAATAATCAAATACGGATTCATATTCAGTGGATATCTCACCTTGAATAAGCTGGATTAAACGATTCACTTCATTTATAAATTTACTGCTAGTGACTACTTGCGTTGAGGATAGTAAGTATTGGTTTAGTTCTTGTTTTTCATCAGGGGTTTGTGCCAGACCAGTTTGCCAGTCTGATTGTAGAAATAAATCTGCAATATATCGAAAATGATCAATTATGATTGAATGATTTGTTAAGCAGTCAGAAAACGAATGCTTTGTCCACTTAACTTGCTTCATATCAAGTACTGCTTCATTTGAAAAAATGAGCTTTCCAGATGCAGGATCCCAACGGACAAGCAGTCCATTCTGGATTTGTCTAATCAGCTGTTGTGCATCCATTCGACTTAAGCCAATACCGAAAGGCGCTAATCCATTTTCATAGACACCAACATGTACAAGGCTTTTATCAAACGCGATGTTAAAACTATTGGTAAATACACTATGGATACTACCCTGAGGATTTTGTTCAAGGATTTTATAAACTTCATTGCTCGAAAAACACGCCATCCATTCCATCCTTATCAACACTTCCCTTCCTCATTATCCATTTACCCAATAACAGTAGTATAACATCAAAATAACGAAGCACTAAAACAACATCCGCTTCGTTTTTCCGTCTACACTATCCTTCTAAGATTCTTTAATCCCAGTGTAGTTTTTTTGGTGAAAAAAGTCATTGTTTAAAATGACTAAATTATCACTTGCATTTTAGCTATATTAAACGTATGATAAGTAAGTTAAGCTAGAATTAATTTTGTACAAACTTTAATGTATTTGAGGGATATTCATGAAAACAATGAATGATTTATTTATCTTAGAAGGTATGAAAGAATCAATTGTTTTAGCAGGTCATAGAGGACTTACCCGAAATGTACAGTTTGTTAATATATCAGATACACCTGACATCATTAAGTTTTTAAATAAAGATCACTTACTGTTAACTACTGGCTATGCTTTTAAAGACGATACACAAAAGCTCTGCGAGTTAATAAAACAAATGCATGCATTAAATTGTTCTGGAATAGTCATTAAGATCAATCGTTTCTTAAAGACTTTGCCAGCAGAGGTGAAATTACTAGCCGATGATTTGGCTTTTCCGATTATTGATTTGCATACAGACCATTCATTAGGTGAGGTCTCACGTCATATTTTGAATTATTTAAATGACCATGAAGCAGAGCAACTTTATTATGCTTTACATGTTCAAAAGGAATTTTCAGATATGATGATTAAAGGATATAGTTTAAATGCTCTTGTTGAACAATTAGGTCATTTTTTATTACGTCCAACTCTTTTGCTTAATCATCGTGGAGAAAAGATTGCACAAAGTCATGATTTCCGCAAAGAATCGATGAAGATAATTGAGCAAGAAATAATCGAGATAATTAAAAAGGATTTAGATGCAGCTCGTGAAGGAAATACGTATGCTATTCCTTCTAAGGAAAATCAATCCATCTCTACATTTCCTGTGCAAACAAAGCGTCAGGATAATAGCATGCTAGTAATCATAGATTCTCTAACCTTGCCATATCCTTCTTCACAAATGGCCATTGAACAAGCTGGGAATGTGGTTTCTTTCACAATTATTAAGGAACAGGCTATTGAAGAAAACTCAAGATTATTGAAGAATAACTTTTTCGCCGATTTAATCGAAATGAGAATTCAATCAGATGAGGAAATCATTAGTCGTGGAAATTTTTATGGCTTACAAGAGGATCTGAATAATATATGTATTATTTGTACCGTTGATCCAAAAGGTGAAAATTACGAAACTCTACAACTTTATGAAAAAAAGGTTGGTGAGCTTTATCATAGTATTTACGATAAGCTTGAAGATGAAATTATCGATGCACAAGTAAATGCGACATTATTTACTAAAGAAAAGTACTTTGTTATGATTGTGCAATTTCCTGATATTACCGAGACTGAAATGAAGCATATAACAAAATTTGTTGAAACGGCTCAAAGTCATTTACAAGGAGATTATTCTATTTCATTCGGTGTAAGTAATGCTGTTCACTCTCTAAGGGACATTCCAACTGCTTATCATGAGGCGGTTGAAGCGATTATGAACGGATATGATCTAAATATGTTCGGGTTCATAAACTTCTACCGAACAAGAGAACTTGAGGAATTGCTAAAAATTATTCCGAAGAAGGATTTAAAGGCTCTCTATGAAAATACATTAAAATCATTGGCCTATCCTAAAACGAAGGAAGATCAAGAATTGGTAAAAACCATTCAAGTATATCTTGACTGCCAATGTGAAATTTCGGAAACATCAAGAAAATTATTTATCCACCGTAATACAGTGAAATATCGAATTGAAAAAACAGAAGCTTTACTTAACTGTTCTTTCCGTGACCCTGCCTATTCACTTCGGATTCGAGTCGCTTTAATCATAGGTTCCATTCTCGAAGAATCCGAATGAGTAACTTATACCTTCTAAAACGAAGAGAGGTAGGCTGAGTATTGATTATTCAGCCTACCTCTCTTTTTACATGTTATTTTTCAGCAATAATTTTTCCATTTTCAAACACAATTTGTCCATTCACAATTGTTGTTTTTACTTTTCCTTGATATGTTTTTCCAACATAAGGTGAATGTTGATGACGATAGAATAGATCTTCTTTCTTTAATTCAAAGCTTTCGTTTAAATTCACAATTGTTATATCTGCATCATAATTAGGTGCAATGGTACCTTTATTTTCAAGTTTAAATAATTTTGCAGGATTTGTTGCTGTCAATTCAACAATTTTTTCTAAAGGAAGGTTACGTTTAAAATGGCCTTCAGTCAATAAGATATTTAAAGTAGATTGTGCACCTGAAATTCCGCCCCATCCTTCAAAAAAGTTGCCTTCTATTTCTTTCATTGATGCGGGTGCTGGTGAATGGTCGGAGCCAATGACAGTAATTTCCCCATTAGCTACAGCAGCCCATAAATCTTCAACCTCATCTTCATCTCTTAATGGTGGACAGCATTTTGCTACCCCACCTTTTTCTTCCAAATCTTTTACTGTAAGAGATAAATAATGCGGACAAGTTTCTACTGTCACATCTACACCTCTCAGTTGTGCCTCTTTAATAACTTGTACAACTTTTCTGCTGCTTGCATGAACAATATGAAGCTTACAGCCTGTTGCCTCAGCATAAGAAATTATTCTTCTAACTGCTTCAATTTCAGAAATAATTGGTCTTGATTCAACAAAATCTCTTGCTGATGTCTTTCCTTGGCTTTGCTTCTCTTGAGCAAGTTGATCGCAAATTACTGTACTCTCAGCGTGAACAGCTAAAAGGGAACCAAATGAAGCGATCTCTTTCATTCCTTTATATAGTGTTTCATCATCCGCATTATCAAAATCTGCAATTCCACTCGGTGACATAAATGCTTTAAAACCAATTACACCATTTTCGTGAAGTTCCTTCAAATCTGCAACGTTTTGAGGAACAAGTCCACCCCAGAAACGAGGATTAACAATTGATTTTTCTTTAGCAGCTGCTCGTTTCAACTCTAAGTTTTCTTTATTAATTGTTGGTGGTGTACTATTTAATGGCATATCAAAGAATGTTGTTACTCCCCCAGCTGCCAAACTTTTACTACCAGTTTCCAATCCTTCCCATTCTGTTCGACCAGGTTCATTAAAATGAACATGTGAATCGATTAGGCCTGGGAAAACATGAAGACCTTCCGCCTCAATAACTTTCTTTGCAGTTCCTTCGATTGACTTACCGATAGAAACTTCCGCAATTTTACCATCCTTAATTCCGATATCCCCTTGAGCATTTGAATCAGCTGTCACAATAGTACCATTTTTTATTAATAAATCGAATGTAGCCATTTCCTTTTTCCTCCTTGCTTATTTCTTGAGCAGTCAATCATACAAATGAAACCGCTCCAATCCATGAATAAGGGACTGCATAAAAAGCTAAGGGGTCAGACTTATTAAAAGACTAACCCTTAGACAATTATTATTTTGCTGACATTAGCTTACCAATTGGTTCGCCAACGATTCCTTCTTCTAAATCAAAAACTACATGTCCACGAACAATCGTTTTAGTCACGCGGCAGTCGATTTTTCTTCCTTCGTAAGCACTATGCTTATTTTTATAATATAGATCTTCTCTTTTTACTGTATAAGACTGATTTGGATCAAGTAGGATAATATCTGCATCCTTCGAAACAGCAATCTCACCTTTATTTGGTATGTTGAAACGTTTAGATGGATTTGTTGCAATAAGATCAACAAATTTTTGAACTTCTAGGCCACGCTGTTTCACTGCCAAATCAAACATTAGGTCAACATTATTTTGAGCTCCACTAATTCCGCCCCATGCTTCAAAAATATTTCCTTGCTTCAAATCTTCTGTACATGGAGAGTGGTCTGAAGTTAACCAATCAATATTTCCATTAAGAAGCTCGTCCCATAATTTGGCTTGATCCTTTGCTTTTCTCAATGGTGGTTGACATTTTGCTCTAGGACCGATTTCTTCAACCATTTCAGCAGTCATCGAAAAATAATGTGGGCATGATTCAAGAGTGACGTCCACCCCTTCCGCACGTGCTTTTAGAATCGCCTGTACGGCCTCAGAAGTGCTAATATGCACTAAATGTAATTTACAGCCAGTTTCTTTTGCAAAAAGTAAGGCACGTTGCACGGCTTCAACTTCTGTAAATATTGGTCTAGAGTTAACGTAATCCATTGCAGTTGTTCTTCCCTCACGGACCATTTCCTCCGCAAGTTTAGAAGTTACAGATGGATTCTCTGCATGAATACAAAGTATTTGATCTAACTCTGCTAACTTTTGCATTCCTTTATATAAAGTATAATCATCAACATTTGTAAAGTCTCCAGGAATATCACTTGTTATATCAGATAAGAAGCATTTAAAAGCAAGAACACCTGCATCATCTAGCTCTTGTAACTTATCTAAATTTTCAGGAACAAGTCCACCATAAAAACCGTAGTCTACATAGTTCTGATTTACTGCTGCTTCAAGTTTTAAATCCAAGGCTTCCTTATTAATAGTAGCTGGAAGTGCATTAAGTGGCATTTCAACATAACTTGTTGTACCACCAGCAGCAAGTGCTTTTGATCCAGTCTCAAACCCTTCCCATTCTGTACGACCAGGTTCACTGATATGTACATGTGTATCAATCATTCCAGGCATAACATATTGCCCACTTGCATCAATAATCTCCTTTGCATCCTCTGTAATTTGTTCTGCTATGCAAGAGATTTTTTCATTTTTAACACCTATGTCTACTTTACGTACACCATCGCGAAAAACGACATTTCCATTTTTAATAATTAAATCATATGACATAATTAACTCTCCTTCCTATTTATCATCATTTATTCTTTCCCTAAGTCATTTTGTTTTAGTTTCTTTCTTTGAAGAAAGCTCTTTTCTAATTTTTTGGGATTGAAATCAATTAGAAATTAGAGCCTTGGATATAACTGACTAAAGAAAAAAGATTGCATTGTGGTGATGATAAAAACCATCCACTACAATGCAATCTCTTACTTATAGATTTGATTTTCATCAATCATTAATTCTCAAATATCGTACCTTTTTTAAACTTAGAATTTTTAAATGTAAACTTCATTAATAAGATGTAGGCAATTGCTGCTACCACTGCACCAACTATCCAAGCTAAATCCACTTCTATGAAGGCTGCTGCTGCACCAATGACCATCGCGATTAATGCACAAGGGTTAAATCCAGCAAATTGACCATCTGGCTTATAAATTTCTGCTACATCCACTTTTTGTTTTCTCAAAATATAAAATTCCACTAATAAAATCGCTACTACTGGTCCTAAAAATGCAGAGTAGATCAGTACGAAAAGGTTTAAGCCCTCAGCTGATGAATCCTTTACAAGTTCCCAAGGGAATGCAACTAATGCAAGCAATCCAGTAATGATAGCTGCAGGCTTATATTTCAATTTAGTAAGCAATGTAATAACATATGCTGGAGGAATAATATTGGCAACCATATTTGTTGCAATAACACCAATTACAATAAAGATTGATACAAATACTGTAATATATGAATTATCAACGATAATTGCTAATGCTTTAGCAGGGTTAGTTACTCCTGTTGCTGAAGCAAGCATAGCACCAATTGTAAGAACAAAACCATACGCTACAAAAATAGAAACAAAGTATAAAGTTCCACGTTTTCCATTACTGATACCAGTTTTCAATTCTCTTGAGTAATCTGCTGCACTTAAGAAAATTGCTGCGTAGTTTCCAAGGAATACCATGATAAATCCAAAGAATGGTAAGCCCCAAGAGCCTTTTGTATGAACCCATGTATCGGCAATTGCATCTCTATGTGAAGTTAAAAGAATAACAAACACATATACAAGTGCTAACATAATAATAATCGATGCAAGTGATTCTACCCATTTAATGGCATGGAAGCCAAATAGTGAAAGAACAATTTGTAATAATACCAAGGCTACAAAGCAAATAGCAACATGATCAAAGCTACCATTTGTAGCAATCTTTGCAATTTCATTTAATGCTGTAGCACCAATCCAACTTTGTATTCCATACCAAACGATGGCCGGTATACCACGTAAAAGGGATGAAATGATTGTTCCTTTAATACCAAAAGACATTCTAAGTTGTGCAACATATGGGATACCTGTTTTGTATCCAAGTCTGTCATTTAAAGCAAAAATAGTTGAAATAATAGCGATTGCGATAATACCTGCTAAAAATGTTTGATAAATATTTAGTGTTGCAATTCCAGCTACAACTAAGCTGGCACCTAGAGTCATATTCCCTAAGTTTACTCCATCACCAATCCACATAAATGCATAAGAGATTGGACCTACCGTTCGTTCGTTATTTTTTTTCGGATACAGCGATTCATCTACACCTGGAGCGTGTTCGATCTGTATCTCATTTGAATCATAATTATCTAACTTCGTAGACATTATACACCCTACCCCATTTCTTAATTTTTTCTAACGTGCATTGGCTGACCACCAGTCAATGGTTGTCCATCTAAAAACAATAGATAATAGTATTATGTCCTTTTCTATATGTTTAAGCTCCCGATTTTCCAATGCTTATTTAGGATATTTTGGCAAAATATTCACGTTTTGCCTAAAGAGTTTATTTTACTTCATTTTTGCTGTAAAATGGTATACCCCTTTCAAATTTCTTATTACGTAAACATTTAAGTAATCGAGACCAATACTTAAATTTCTTGACCAATTCCCTTTAATATTTAACAAAAAGAGAAATTTGTCGAAAAAGCGTTTACAGCTCATATAGTTTATTATACCTACACGGTCCATTCAGGTCGTTATTTCATTTAAACAAAAAAGAACAAACCAGTTAGTTAGCATGCATAAACAACTTTTTTATTTTGTGCCTTTTGTACAAGAAGTTGTCGAATTTACCTATGAATTTTCTTCTCCAATAAAAAAAACGCCCTATTAATGTGAACTGCGCCCTAAATTTCGGACAGTTTAATAAAAGTAACCCTGCTATTTAAGCAGCGATTAGATGACTTCGGTATTCTGCCGGAGTCATCTTTTTTAAATTCCATTGTCTTCTTGATGCATTATAGAAAATCATATATTGATTAACTAATTGTTTTAGTTCTTCAAATGTATGAACTTCTTTATAGTCCATTTCATCTTTCATATGTCCAAAGAAGGATTCCATTGGTGCATTATCGATACAGTTCCCTCTACGTGACATAGATTGTTTCAAATTCATCTGTTTCACCCTTTTTTGAAATTCTGGATGCGTGTAATGGAAACCTTGATCAGAGTGTATCATGGCTTCTGGATGTATATTATTCCCTAATTTCTCTTCTAATTTTGCTAGAGTATTGTAAACAATCGACATTTTCAATGTTTGTGATAATTCATATGCCACTATTTCACGTGTAGCGACATCCTTAACACAGGATAGATAGGCTGTTTTTCCTCGATACTTTAAATAGGTAATGTCAGTTAAAAATACTTTTTCCGGCTCGTCTTGTGTAAATTCACGGTTTAATCTATTTGGTAATGTCTTATGTTCTTGAGTAGCTTTTGCAATATTTTTATATGGGTTTGCACGTCGCACTTTCGCAAAGAAATTATACTTGCGCATTAGACGGCGTATTTTCTTTGGGTTCATTGGGTTTTCAAGTAATTCACATACTTTCATATAAAGTCCACGATAGCCAACTTTCCCTTTGAATGCATCATAGATGCACTTTAAAAAGAGATAATCCTCATAATCATTGTTCTCTCGAATGGCATGTTTTTCAGTATTCCGCAGCCATGCATAATAACCACTGCGACTAACATGTGCGACAGTACATAGCTCAGAGACACTATTGATTAGTTGATATTTACGAATTACTTCATTGATGACTGCGTATTTTTCATGTGGAGCTACTTGTGTTTCTTCGCCTTCCTTTCGAGTTCCTCTAGCTTTTTTAGTAATTCAATTTCAGCTTCGAGATAACGAATACGAGCCTCTGCTTTTTCTAGCTTCTTATCAGCGGATAACTCACTAGTTGTTGGTCTTCCCGTACTTCCTTTTCCTCGACGTTCTTCCAAAAAACCATTTTCTCCATATTGATTAAAAGTATTTCTCCAACGCTTCAAAGCTGATTTAGCTTTTTTAGGGCCAATCATTTCAAGATCAAACCCATTTTCTATAAAGATTTGAGTAGGTCCTTTCCCAGCTAAGTTCTCATTTACTGCTTTAATTTTAAATTCAGGTGTATATTGAATCGCTCGGTCAGATACTGAAGCAACATTGGGATTGGCTTCTAATAGTTGACGTTGATGTTCATTAAAATAGATTTTACTCATAAGATAACTCCCGTTCAAATTAATTATGTTAAGTATAACGGGCTTTTCCCATAGAAAAAACCCCGAATAGGGCACTTTTTTTTAAGTGTCTACTATTCGGGGTTCAGTTCAATGTCGAATTAAGGCGATTTTTCTAAAACTTATGCATGATGTTTCTGTTGAATCAAAACTGTCAAACTGATTAGTGTCACTAAAACAGTTGCTCCCATATCAGAAAGAATGGCAATCCATAAGGTTAACCATCCTGGAATAGTTAACAATAAGGCAATTAATTTTAATCCAAGGGCCAATGATATATTTAATTTAATGATGCGATTAACTCGCTTAGAAATTCTAATTGCAGAAGGAAGCTTACCTAAATGGTCTTGCATTAGTACGATATCTGCTGTTTCGATTGCACTATCCGTTCCTTTCCCCATCGCAATTCCTAAATCTGCTGTAGCAAGTGCTGGAGCATCATTAATTCCATCCCCTACCATAGCCACTTTTCCACTTTGAGTGAGCTCTTTAACTTTAGCTACTTTTTCATCTGGCAAAAGTCCAGCAAAGTAATTCGTTAATCCAATTTGTTTAGCCACTTTTTCTGCCGTTTTTTCATGATCACCTGTTAACATAACCGTATGTTTAATTCCTAATTGCTGGAGTTCATCTATAATTACTTTACTTTCCCCACGTATTTCATCCGAAATTCCCATTATTCCAAGAACTTTTTCTTCATTTGCAACCGCCACTAATGTATAGCCGTGATTTTTCATCTCAGAAATTTCTTTCTTTATTTGTTCGGTAAGCGCAGATTGCGGTATTCCTTTTTCATTACCGACAAAATAAATACTCCCATTTACATTAGCAACGATTCCCTGGCCTGATAATGTATTTACATCAGATACCTCATAAATAGAAGCCGAAACTTCCTCAACCTTTTTCATGACCGCTTTTGCTAAAGGATGTGATGAAGCATTTTCTACTGAGCCAGCAACTGATAAAAATTTTTCATCATATTGCTTTATTGCTTCAACTATTGGTTGCCCTTTTGTTAATGTACCTGTCTTATCAAAGGCAATAGTATTAATCTTTCCCAATTGTTCAAGGAACACTCCACCTTTAATAAGAATCCCATTTCTTGCATTGCGCGTAATTCCCGAGACAATTGCAATAGGTGAGGATAAAACTAGTGCACAAGGACATCCAACAATTAACACGGCTAATCCTTGATAAAACCATTTCCCCCAATCTCCTCCTGCAAATAGAGGTGGGATTACCATAACTATAATCGCAATTAATATAATGATAGGTGTGTAATATTTAGCGAAATGATTGATAAACTGCTCAGTTGGAGTCTTTGTTTCTTGTGCCTCTTCCACTAAGTGTAAAATTTTCGCTAATGAGGAATCTTCATAAGACTTTGTAATACTAATTTTAAGAATTCCTTCATTATTAATACTTCCACCATATACTGCTTGGTTTATCGATTTTTCAACCGGTAGAGATTCACCCGTAATTGCCGCTTCATTGACGGAGCTTTTCCCTTCAAGGACAACACCATCTGATGGAATCTTTTCTCCTGGCTTTACTAATACAGTATCACCTGCCCTCAATGATTCAATAGAGACAATTCTTTCTCTTCCCTCCTCGATTAGAAGAGCTTCTTTAGGTGCCACTTTAAGCAAGGATGCCATAGAATTTCTTGCCTTTTCCATTCCCAATCCTTCGAGGAATTCATTGATACCGAATAATATCGCAACGAGGGTTCCTTCTTTCCATTCCCCGATACTGAAAGCGCCTATTAATGCTATCGTCATTAATGTATCAATATTAAATTTTAATCTGAATAAGTTCTTTATCCCTTGAATAAATGTTTGGTACCCACTAATTGCCGCAGCAATAATAAATAGTGCAATCGCTGCCCCCTCACTTGCTTTACCTACAAACATAGCCACAAAGTAGAGAACAGCTGAAATGATAATAAATAGTTTTAATAAACGATTAGAATGGGCATGGGAGTGTGAGTGGGCATGATCATGGCCATCATGATCATCCTTTTGAATTGCTGCTCCATCAGTTGCAAGGATCCTTTCAACTTGTGTTAGTGATATTTCATCATTAACAATAAGCTTGCTTGTATTATATAAAACCCTTGCATCCTCTCCATGCTCAAGCTTCTGTATCTCTTCCTCCATTTCCCTCGCACAATTGGCACAGGAAAGGCCTTGTAATTTATATTCTGCCATTATTATTCCCCCTACCTTTACCATTTGCCATCATGGTTTGTAATTTGTCTAATTCGGCAGCTAGGCTTATAAATCACTACTATTTGAGTATTAATCGGACCTGACTTTCTTATACCCTATCGGAATACTTCTCCCTTTCCCATTAATGATGTCTTGCGTGGCTTATAGTCTGTTTAAGAATGTCCATCACATGGTTATCATCATGGGAATAGTACAATGTCGTTCCTTCTCTTCTATATTTCACTAACCTTAAGTTTTTTAAAAATCGTAGTTGATGTGATACAGTGGTTTGTAGCAAGGAGAGCTTTTCCGCAATTTCATTCACTGAATGCTCCTTGTCTGAAAGTAAATGTAGAATTCTTATACGCGTCGGCTCTGACAATGCCTTAAAGGTTTGTGAAACAATAAATAATGTCTCCTCATCAAGCTCATCATGATCTTGTTCGAACGAAATTTGATTATCTTTCTCCATGCTATCACTCCTATTATATGTCTTATATGCGCATATGTTCATATATTATATTTTTAATTTTACTAAATATTTATTTTCGAATCAAGGGTGATTTTATCATTAGAATGAATATGCGTTTTTTATGAGTAAATTCTATTTTAGAGTATGAATTTGTCCTTCATCACGTTCCTAAAGGACAATTGGGTTGCTTGTTTTATTCTATTTTGTCCTTGAAGTTTATGAAGGACATTTTCCTCTTTAGATCTCCTAAACCTGTCCCTCTAGCAAAAAACCTTCCAGATCATTCAAAGCTGAACTAAGCTACCCAACAAGAAACTACAACAAAAAAACAGACGATTCATCGTCTGTCCGTACCTTATTTATTCAAATCAACTAGCTGGCCGGTTTTTAAATAAACAATCCACTCACAAACATTTGTTACATAATCACCGATTCTTTCCAAATGTTGTGCTACTAAAAGAAAATGAATGGCTTGATGAATTCTTTCCTTGTCTTGTTGCATAATTTCCACCAATTCCAAAAAGATCATTGAAAAATATTTATCAATTTGATCATCCTTTTTGGATACTTCAATGGCCGCCTCCCGATCCAAAGCGATATAGGCGTCTAAGCTTTCACGAACAATTTCTTTGACTAACTCTGCCATTTTCGGGATATCTATTAATGGTTTGAGATACGTTTCGTTTTTTAACCGAATTGTGGCTTTGGCAATACTAACTGCATGATCAGCCATTCGTTCTAAATCCGTTGCTACTTTTAACATAGTAGCAATTCGTCTTAAATCCGTTCCAACTGGTTGTTGTAGTGCAATTAATTCAAAACATTTCGTTTCAATTTCAATTTCATATTCATTGATTTGCTTATCGTCAAGAACAACCTCTAAGGCCAATTCTACATTTTTATCAACTAAAGATTTTACACTTTTGTAGATAGCCTCTTCCACAAGTAATCCCATTGCCATTAATGTCTCATGGAGTTCTGTTAAGCGATCTTCAAACACACGTCTAACCACACTGCTGCCCCCTTTATTCCGTGATTTATTAACCAAATCTCCCTGATATATAATCCTCTGTTTCTTTCTTTTTTGGATTAGTGAAAATCGAATGTGTTTGATCAAATTCGATAATCTCACCGTTTAAGAAAAAGGCCGTATCATCAGAAACACGCGCTGCCTGTTGCATACTATGAGTCACAATGATAATTGTATATTGCTGCTTTAATTCAATAATTAATTGTTCAATTTTGGATGTAGATATAGGATCAAGTGCAGATGCTGGTTCATCCATTAAGATCACATCTGGTTGTATAGCAAGAACACGAGCAATTACAAGTCTTTGCTGCTGTCCACCGGATAACCCCATAGCGGATTTGTGTAATCGATCCTTTACTTCATCCCATAAGGCAGCCTGTCGTAAGCTTTTTTCAACGATTTCATCCTGTATTCCTTTTTTCTTTATTCCATGTATTCGAAGGCCGTATGCTACATTATCATAAATTGACATCGGAAAAGGATTGGGTCGTTGAAACACCATCCCTACTTGTTTACGAAGTTCCACCACATCCATAGTAGGACTGTATATGTCTTGATTGTTATATGAAAGTTGACCTTCTACACGAAATTTTGGAACTAAATCATTCATTCGGTTTAATGTCCGTAAAAAAGTAGATTTTCCGCATCCCGAAGGACCAATTAATGCCGTCACAGTATTCTTTTTCATATCAATGGTAATATCTTTTAGTGCTTGAAACTGATCATAATATACATTTAATGAATGACTCCGAATGATTGTACTTGTTGCTTCTAGTTGCTCGATTGAAATTGCCATGCTTTCATTCACCTGCTTTACAATTTAGTTTGATTCAAGACTCATCTTTTTTACGCACGAATCCCCAACTCATCCGAAATTTCCAGTCACATAATCTTCTGTTTGCTTCTCTTGAGGATTCGTAAAGATTTGTTTCGTCTCGTTGTATTCAACCAAATCCCCCATATAGAAGAATGCTGTTTGATCAGAGATTCTCGCCGCTTGTTGCATATTATGGGTCACAATGACAACGGTAAAATCTTTTTTCAAATCAATGATGAGCTCTTCAATTTTACTAGTCGAGATAGGATCTAAAGCTGAAGCAGGTTCGTCAAGCAATAGGACATCAGGTTCCATAGCTATTGCACGTGCAATACAAAGTCTTTGCTGCTGTCCACCAGATAAAGCTAATGCTGATTTATTTAAGCGATCCTTCACTTCATCCCAAAGGGCTGCTTTTCGTAAGCTTTTTTCAACAATTTCCTGCAATACTTTTTTGTTTTTCTCTCCATGTTGTTTCGGTCCAAACGCCACATTATCAAAGATAGACTTGGCAAACGGATTGGGACGTTGAAACACCATTCCAATGTTTTTTCTAATCTCAAATACATTCACATTGGATTGATTGATATCAAAATCTTTATAGATGATCTTTCCTTCTACACGACAACCCTCAATTTCATCATTCATTCGATTTAAGCTTCGCAAATACGTAGATTTCCCACAACCAGATGGTCCTATAAATGCAGTCACTTGATTTTTATAAATTGGCATAGATATATTCTTTAAGGCTAAATGATTACCGTAGTATACATGTAAATCTTTTGTTTCAAGTGCTGTTACCTTTTTTGTCTTCAATTTATGACTACTCACAGCAATCGCCGTCTTATTCTGCTTTCTTTCCATTGTCGCTTCCATTCTCATCACTCCTTCGATTAAGAGGCAGTCATTCGTTTATAAATGAATTTGCCGATCCAGCGTGCACTTATATTAAAAACTAATATCAATAAAACCAATAAGGCTGAAGTACCGCTTGAAACTTCTTTTACATCAGGCATAAGTCCTTCAGAATTAATTTTCCATATATGCACAGCTAGGGTTTCAGCCGGTCTCATAGGATTAAGCGGTGATGTTGGACTGAATGGATTCCAATTTGAAAAGTCGAGAATTGGCGTACTCATCCCCGCTGTATAAATAAGTGCAGCTGCCTCACCGAACACCCTTCCAGAAGCAAGAATAATTCCTGTAACAATGCCTGGAATAGCAGCTGGAAGAAGAATTTTTTTGATCGTTTCCCATTTCGATATTCCTAATGCTAATCCTGCTTCCCTTTGTGCGTCTGGAACTCCCTGCAAGGAGGTTTCTACGACGCGAACCATTAATGGTAAATTGAAAATGGTTAATACTAGGGCACCCGTTAAGATCGAGAATCCCCATCCCATATAGATAACGAAAAATAAGAATCCAAACAACCCTACAACGATAGAAGGAAGAGAAGATAAAACCTCGATAACCGTTCGCAGAATATCGGTAAATATATTTTTCTTTGCATATTCTGACATATAGATCCCAGCACCCAATGCTAATGGAACACTGATAATCATTGTTAGAACTAACAAGTAAAAGGAATTAAATAATTGTGGTCCAATTCCTCCTCCTGCACGAAATGATTGTGGAGGTGAGGTAATAAATTTCCAGCTAATATGACTAACACCATTGACAAGAATATAACCAAATAATCCTGCTAGAAGTAAGATGATAAATCCAGCAATTGCATAAAAAATAATGGTAGCTAGTCGATCTGCTCGTTTTGCATTCATTAATAAACCCTCCTACGACCTAAGATGCGAATAATGATAATAAAGATGAGTGACATTAGTAAGAGGACTAAGGCTAATGACCATAGTGCATTGTTTTCTGCTTTTCCCATTACTGTATAGCCCATGCCCATCGTTAAAATACTTGTTAAGGTCGAAGCGGGCTCAACTAATGAACTAGGTATAACGGTAGAATTTCCAATGACCATTTGAACAGCTAATGCTTCACCAAATGCACGAGCCATTCCGAAGACGATAGCTGTCAATAAACCAGGTAAGGAAGTTTTTAGAATTACACGATAAATCGTTTGCCATCTTGTCGCGCCTAATGCTAATGATGCCTCCCTAATTTGCATAGGAACTGCCTCAATTGCATCAACGGAAAGACTCGTTATCGTTGGTAAAATCATAATCGTTAACACGATTGTTCCTGCTGCAATTCCAAATCCACTCCCGCCAATATTTTCACGGAGAAAAGGTACCACCACACTTAATCCAACAAATCCATACACAACTGATGGAATTCCGACAAGTAGTTCAATGACCGGCTGTAAAATTTTTTTACCGAATTTTGGAGAGATTTCCGTCATGAAAACTGCGGCACCAATGGCAAGCGGTGCACAAATGATCGCTGCTAGCAATGTCACAGCAAAGGAACCAAAAATAAGAGGTAATGCACCAACGATTGGTCTTCCTAAATCATCTAAAGTACTAGGCTTCCATTGTATTCCTGTAAAAAAATCAATAATACTTGCTTTATTAACTGTAAATGTACTAAAGCCCTTTGAAGCGACGAAATATAAAATGGAAACCGCAATGATAATCATAATTGAAACAGAAGTTAATGTTATCATTCGGCCACGCTGCTCTGTCCATATCTTAGTTGATGAATTCCATTGCTTTTCCGTCATTTTTATATCCTTTAATTCCAAGATACTTTCCCCTTTCAATAAGAAAAGCTCAAGCGCTTTGCTCAGCCCCCACGAGCAAATAATTCGAGAAAAACCTCAAAAGTCTATACGCTGGAGCTTGATATTTAAAACTTTAATCTTTTCCCCTCAATCAAATGAATGAATGAAACTGGGGAGTCTAGAGAATTTCATCCCTTATTAAACGCCCCAGTTTTTTAAACTTATCCCTTATTTATTCGTAATCTTTCCTTCAGCATTACGTTCTACCTTCATCCCTGTAACAGGAATATAACCAAGTTCTGTGATTAAGGAGGATTGAATTTCATCACTTAAAATGAAATCTAAAAATTCTTTTGTTAACCCTGTAGGATCGCCATTTGTGTACATATGCTCATATGCCCAAATTTTCCATTCATTTGTTTCTACATTTGTTGCTGTAGGTTCTACTCCATCTACTTTTAATGGTGTAATAGAATCATTGAAATAAGAGAATGCTAGATAGCTTATTGCTCCCGGTGTTTCACTAACAATTTTTTGTACTGTACCTGATGAGTCTTGTTCTTGTGCTTGTGCAGGTGTCGCACCATCTAATGCAGTTGCTTCAAATACAGCTCTTGTTCCTGAACCCTCTGCACGATTGATTAACACAATTTCTTGGTCTTTGCCGCCAACATCTTTCCAGTTTTTGATTTTTCCTGTAAAAATATCAATTAACTGTTGCTTTGTAATATCTTCAACACCTGCTTCCTTATTCACAACAGGTCCCATTCCAACTACTGCTACTTTATGATCAACTAATTTACTTGCATCTATTCCATCTTTTTCTTCAGCAAAAATATCAGAGTTACCGATATCTACTGCACCTTCACTAATTTGACTGAGTCCTGTTCCACTTCCTCCACCTTGTACATTAATTGTGGAACCTGAATGTTTGCTCATAAACTGATTCGCAGCTTCATCAACTAGTGGTTGTAATGCACTAGATCCAACTGCGGTAATAGAACCTTTAGTGGTTTCTTCTTTTTTATTTCCACCTTCAGCATTTGCTTTTGAATCTGTTTCACTTCCACTACCACATCCTGCTGCGACGATCGCAAACACTAGTAACATACTAAATAAAGCTATGATTCTTTTTCTCATTCAAAAGTGCCCCCTAGTTTTTTAGGTAATTGTTCTTACATGTTTAAGATAATACTAGGGTATTAAGCGGGTATTAATGAAATGTTAAGATATTGTAAAGAGAGTTAGTGAAGAATAAAAAAGGCGTTGGAACTAGACATACTTAACTTTAGAAACTGTATCGAATTTTATGCCTTCTTATCAAAAAAAACACATCTTAAACAGATGTGCTCGGTTGATTCTTATAATAGATTAAAAAGTTGGTCCATTGATGATCCTCATATGAAAACTCTTTTCTCACACATTCAAAAAGGAATCCTGTGCGTTCAGCTAATCGGATAGATGGGTGGTTATCTAAGTTGATATGCAGTTCGATTCTATGAAAATTCAATTTAGAGAAAAACAAATCCGTTGCCGCAGATACGCTTTCTATTGCATATCCGTTTTTCCAAAATTGATTGTGAATAGAGTAGCCCATCATAGCCCACTGAAATTCTCTTCTCATAATAGTCGTTATCTCTACCTTTCCAACATTAACTCCATCTTCTTTGCGAAAAACTCCAAGGATATAGGTTTTATCTTTACTAGCCATCTCTTCAAAACCCTCTATCCAGTTCGTAAACCAAGCTTCTGTGGAGGTTTCTATATTAGACGGACGACCATCATCATATTTATATTGGGACGGCAGTCTTTGGTCGAACTGTGTATACCAATTTGAATAGTCTTCCTTTTTAAATGGGCGAAGAATGAGTCGATTAGTTTTGGTAAACAGAATTGATTCCTGCATCATCTCTCCTCCTAGATGTTTTGCGGATAAATTGAAAATATCGCGGATATCTTGTAATATTCGCGGATAAATTAAAAAATCCGCGGATATTTTTTATATTCCGCGGATTTCATTCAAAGTCCTCTAATTTTGTTTTTTGGGAAGAATAATAGTAAACTCTGTACCTTTCCCTTCTTCACTATCTACTTCAATCGCACCATTATGTGATTCTACTAAATGTTTAACAATTGCTAGTCCGAGTCCTGTCCCACCCGAATTTCGAGATCTTGCTTTATCTACACGATAAAAACGCTCAAATATACGTGGTAAATCCTCTTTTGCTATCCCAATTCCTGAATCTTTTACATGAATCTTAATTTTCTCTTCCTCATCATCCAATTTAATTTCAATTGACCCTTTCTCAGGTGTGTAGGTAATTGCATTAGCAATTAAGTTCAAAATGATTTGGCGGAGACGATCTTTTTCTGCATCAATGATTACCGAATCTTCTTCTGGAAGGGTGATCGCTAGCTGTTTTTTATTAAGTTCCTCTTGCATCGTTTCTACCGTTTCATAGATAACCTTGATGACATCTAATGGCTCAGGATGGAACGGAATCTGATGTTGCTCGATTTTAGATAGATGTAGAATATCAGTAATCAAACGATGAAGTCGTTCACTTTCATCGTGAATAATTGTTAAAAATGATTTCGTTACCTCAGGATCATGCATGGCACCATCAAGTAATGTTTCAGAAAATCCTTTTAGAGAAGTTATTGGAGTTTTTAGTTCATGCGAAACATTGGCAACAAACTCACTTCTTATTTTTTCAAGTCTACGAATTTCCGTAATATCATGAAGCACAGTAATAACCCCTTTAATATCACCATTAACTCCAACATATGGAGCAATATGTGTATCAAGAATTCTTTCTGTTGGGAAATACATATGTACTTCATCATGGATACTCGTTACTTCTTTCAATGAGCGGTCAATTAACTGACTAAGTCCAAAGCTTTTCCCTGCTTCAATATGTAGCTTTCCTGTCAATTGTTCAGCACTTGTTCCAATAATTTTCTCCATTGCGGGATTGACTAATGCAATTCGACCTGTTGGTTGGATAAGCATGACGCCACTCACCATATTTTCTAAAACCCCTGTTAGTTTTTGTTGATTCTCCCTAATTTCCTCCATTTGGTGCTGTAAACTTTTTGCAAGAGTATTGATCGCGATTGCTAATTGATCAAGTTCGCCTTTTGTTTTTGCACGGACCCTACTACTATAATCCTTTTCCGTCAAACGACTAGCTACTTGAATAATATCCTCAATAGGTCTCGTTATCCCTTTAGATAAGCGAATAGCAATAAAAGTTGCCAAAATTAGTGTAATTCCTAGTGCTATCCCAAGACTTACCCATAGTTTTTGAATTGCATGATCGATATTTTGTAAGGTAAAAGCAACTCTGATCACCCCAAAAATCTGATGCTGATCTTTTATTGGAGTAGCGACATACATCATATTATAGCCAAGGGTCTGGCTATAGCGAATTGACTCTGCCTTCTTTTTATGACCTTTTATCAGTTGCTTGAACTCTGGACGATTCGCATGATTCTCCATATTTTCAGGATTATCTTCTGAATCTGCAAGCACCTTTCCATCGATATCAATGACTGTAATTCTCGGTTGATTTTCTGCATAAAAACTTTCAATCTTTTTTTGTAAACTGTTCGTATCTTCGTTTAAAGAGTTCGTATTAATAAATTCAGAAACAATATGTGCATCTTGAAATAATTGATTTCGCGTCATATCCATATATGTATTTTTCATCATATCGGCAATAAAAAAACCGATAGCAATAAGAACGATAAATAAAAGGATAAAAAATCGAAGGGAAATTTTCAGCCACAGCTTATTCATTTTTAGGTCCTTCCATTTTATAACCAAACCCACGAATCGTTTTAATATATTGTGGCTGTTTCGTATCCTCTTCTATTTTTTCACGGAGATGACTGATATGAACATCAACAATTCTAGTATCCCCAGCATAATCATAATTCCACACAGAATCTAAAAGTTGATCACGACTTAATACCTTCCCGCGATGACTCGACAAATAATGTAATAATTCAAATTCTTTAGGAGTTAATTCTAGTTTTTCTTTATTGAAATAGGCTTCAAATTGTTCAGGGAACACCTCTAAGTTTCCAATTGTTAGTGATTTATCTTCCTGCGAGCTTGTTTCTCCAGCATCCTGGGTCCGTCTTAATATTGCTTTCACTCTTGCAATAACTTCTCTAGGACTGAATGGTTTTGTTAAATAATCATCCGCTCCCAATTCCAGACCTAAGATTTTATCAAATTCATCATCTTTAGCTGTCAGCATTAAAATTGGTGTATTAATTTTATCTTGACGTAGCCTTTTACAAATTTCCATCCCATCCATTTGAGGGAGCATGAGATCTAAGACAATTATGTCAGGTGATTGATTAGAGGCCATTTCATAGCCTTCTTTCCCATCAGAAGCTGTCATTACAGAAAAACCGGCTTGTTCCAAGTTGAATTTTAATAGCGTTACAATTGATGGCTCATCATCTACGACTAAAATCTTCTTCACCACAATTTCTCCTTCCAAAACCAACCCTTTTTTCCTAATCATACATGGAAGGACAAACACTGTCGAGGTGTCCACAACAATTATTCAGTTTTTTAAGTAGGCTCTTTTCACAACTTTTTAGAAAAAAATGAATAGGACGCAGAAAAGAGCATTAACTATTTATTCATGATTGTCCGCCACCTTGATGAGGTATTTACAGTGGTCACCGCCTTTTGACATACAGCAGACTTGCTCAATTTCATCTGTTTGTAAGACCTTTTGGAATAAGCTTTGCTCACATGAACAGGCTTTTGGATATTTTCTGGCAACCTCAAAAATAGGACAATTATACTCAATTAATTCATATACGCCGTCTTCCTTTTCCTCCCAGTCAACCATATATCCATTTTCATTTTGAATTTTCGCTAATTCTGCCACTCGATCCTTTAAATCGTTTTGTTCAATACGCGCTTTATATTTTGCTTCCATTCGAGTTTCCCGATTTTGAAACAATACATCGATCATTTCTGGCCCATTCATTGCTTCAATATCCTCCAAAAATTCAACAGTCATATTGGAATAACTTTTTGGAAAATGTCCTTCACCAATTTTCGTTAATGAATACAATTGAACAGGTCTTCCCATATTTTTGCGAATTGTTTCGGACTGAATCATACGTTCATTCTCTAAGTTATTTAAATGTCGTCTAACTGCCATCCCTGTAATTTCAAGATGTGTTTCTAAGTCAACAACACTCATCTTTTTATATCTTTTCAACAAATGTAAAATCTCATCTTTGGTTGAAGCTGTTTTTTTCAACTTTTTTCACCTCTCAATGCCAATCAATTTTTTTCGTTGTACGAAATAAAAGATTCTGATATATTTATTATAACAACATTTTATACAAAAATATATAAAAAGTGTACACAAACGAATGACATTGCATATTTTATTATAAGCAATGTGACTACATAATTTTATTTATAATTGAGGAGATTAACATGAAGCTACTTGGAATCTCTGGAACAATTTCAGGAACTAGAACACGGTTAGTCGTAGAAAAGATTCTCGATTCAGCGAAAGAGCAATTTCCTGAAATTGAAACAGAATGTTTAGACCTAGGTAAATATGATATTCAATTTTGTGATGGCCGTGATCCTGCATCATACACAGGAGACACAAAAAAAGTGATAGATATCGTGAAAGATGCTGATATGTATATCATTGCCACACCCATTTATCAAGCTTCGATGACTGGAGCTTTAAAAAATTTATTTGATCTAGTGCCTGTTTCTGCCTTTCATGGCAAAGTCATCGGATTTGCTGCAACAGGTGGAACCTATCAGCATTTTCTAGTGATTGAAAATCAATTAAAACCAATTGCTGGTTTCTTCCGTTCCTACGTTACACCTAACTATGTTTATGTGCATAATGATCATTTTAATGAGAATAATGAAATCATTGATGAAACGATTATCGAACGAATCAATGGACTCGCTAATCAAGTCGTCTTTATGCAAAAATCATTAAACAATTAATAGAAATGATCAATATAAACTAAAATTCTTATTGATTCATTCGAAAACAAACTTTTCATATGATAAAATATAACATAAAGAAATGAACCAAGGGGTTTCTAAAAAGTACTTTTCAGACAGTCCCCATTGGTAAAAAAGGTGGTTAATGTAACATGGCTTATGTTATTACATTCCCTTGTCAAGGGGAAAAGGCAGCTGAATGTGTAGAAGTTTGCCCAGTCGACTGTATTGCTGAAGGAAAAGATCAATTTTATATTGATCCTGATATTTGCATCGATTGCGGTGCTTGCCAAGCTGTATGTCCAGTTGATGCTATTTTTCATGAAGAAGAATTGCTTGACGAAGACATGGAATACTTTGAAAAAGCCCGTAAATTCTTTACTTCATGATAAAAAACGTCCAATGATGGACGTTTTTTATTTTTTGGCTCTTTTCTCAAATATAGTTGCTATTTAGGTAATGTTTAGATAGTAAAAGCGAACATTAAGCTTTTACATTAGCAACATAATTTTGAGCTCTGAATGTACGTTTATAAAAATACGAAATAAATCACAATGGCAAGAATGATTCGATAGATTGCAAATGGAATCAATTTTATTTTATTAATAAGCTTTAAGAAGAAACGAATCGCTAATAAAGCGAAAATAAATGCACTAATAAAGCCTACAATAAAAAATGGTATAGAAGCCGATGTAATATATTCCCAATTTTTTAGCAATGATATAAAGCTAGCTCCTGCCATGATAGGAACAGCCATAATAAAAGTAAAGTCGGAAGCAGCACGATGGTTAAGTCCTAGTAATACCCCCCCAGAGATGGTTGAACCTGATCGCGAAAAACCAGGCCATAAGGCAATACATTGAAATAAACCAATAATAAATGCTTGAGTATAGGTCATTTGATCAACAGTTTCTACTTTTGGCTTACGTGGACGAACCAAGTCAGCAACAATCATTAAAATAGCCCCTGCAAATAATCCGATTACTACCGTATTCACGGAAAATAAATGTTCATCTATGTAATCATCAAAAAGAAATCCAAGTACTCCCGCAGGAATTAAACCGACAATGACCTGAGATAATTTCAGGCGTTGGCCCCTTTGTTGTTCTACCGTTACATTTTTCTTTAAGCCTAACAAGTTTAAAAACCTGTCCCAAAAGACTACAACAGCCGCTAAAATTGATCCTAATTGAATCACTACTTTAAACGTATTTGCTATTTCCTGTGAGAATAATTCCTTTGATTTTAAAAGAAGATCATCGACAATAATCATATGTCCTGTAGATGATACTGGAGCAAATTCGGTTAACCCCTCTACCAATCCAAGAACAAAAGCTACAAAAGATTCCCATAAATGCAAATTATTCTACCTCCTTCAACTTTTTTTATTTTACCATCCTTATAAAGAAAAAATAATCTATTTTTTCTTTTCTTATCTAATTCTCTTTTTTTATTCTATTAATTTCGATAAAAACATATAAATTTATGGATATGATTATGCTAATTTTTTATCAATAGATGTGAGGTGGATGGATGAAATTGAGATTATCGTTCCTTATACCTTTCCTACTAGTAACTGGGATTCTAGTTGTTTCTAGCCTATTAACCTCTTTCGGCAGTAAATTATTCACTTCCACCTATGTCAGTCAATCCATCAAAAACTTTGCACCCGAAAACTTTATTTACTTAATGGGCATGGAGTTTTCACAGGTTTCAGATGTTTTACCTGCGAAAAGTAAACCTCCAAAAGTATCAACCATCGTTTTCAAAGCAGCTACTAATTTAAAACCAGGGGATATTCGAAGTTTATTAGGTAGAGAGTTACCTGGATTTTACGCATATGATGCTGAAATTATTTACGCCGGAAATGGAGCCGATTATACAAACTTGCCTGTTGAATCTTCTCCCCCACTTGAGGAATTGTTAAAGGAAAATGAAATTAATGAAGACAAAATCATTACAGAGGAAACACCAGAAGAGACAGAAAAACCTGATCAAACAACCAATGGAAGAAAGGTAGTTTATATTTATCACACCCACAGTTACGAATCCTTTAAGCCATTATTAAAAAACGGGGCCGTTTCAAGCAATAATGAAAAAGTGAATGTTATTGCTGTGGGATCTAAGCTTGCTGAGGAACTAGAGAAGCGAGGTATAGGTGTACTCCATGATAAAACAAATATGGCTGAACTGCTAAATGCTAAAGGATTAAAAACGAATGCCGCCTATAATGTATCAAGAACGATTGTCGCTTCAGCTTTAGCAAAAAATACAGATATAACAAACATTATCGATATTCACAGGGATTCCCAAGGACGAGAACTTACTACGACAACGATCAATGGAAAATCCTATGCGAGAATCTCTCTAGTTCTTGGCAAGGAAGTGCAAAACTATGAAAAAAATCGTAGTTTCGCCCTTGAATTCAAAAAGAAAATGGAAGCAAAATATCCTGGTCTTATCTTCCATATCTTTTCTAAAGGATTTGATGAAGGAAATGGAAAATACAATCAAGATCTTGCCTCACAAGCTATGTTATTTGAAATTGGTGGAGTAGACAATACATTAGATGAATTATATCGATCTGCCGAAGCACTAGCAGATGTATACAGTGAAATTTATTGGCAAGCAGAAAAGGTAATGGCACAATAACTCAGCGACATTTCCGTGATGATCAACATATAGGAGTGGAAATTTGAAGTCCATAGAAAATGACTGCTACTGATAGACAAAACAGGTCCAGGGGGAAACGAAGAGTTCGGTAACTATTGTGGGCGATTAGTGACCATTTTTTGGGGAAACTCGTGGTCTCGGTAACCTTTGAGGGCCTTTGGTGACCCATTTTGGGGAATACTCCTTTCCTCGGTAACCATTGTGGGCCTTTAGTGACCCATTGGGTGGAAAACTCTTGTTCTCGGTAACCATTGAGTACCATTGATGACCCTTTGGGCGGAATACTCCTTTCTTCGGTAACTATTGTGGGCGATTAGTTACCCTTTTTTGGGGAAACTCGTGGTCTCGGTAACCATTGTGGACCTTTAGTGACCCATTGGGTGGAAAACTCGTGTTCTCGGTAACCATTGAGTACCATTGATGACCCTTTGGGCGGAATACTTCTTTCCTCGGTAACCTTTGTGGGCCATTAGTGACCCATTGGGTGGAAAACTCGTGTTCCCGGTAACCTTTGTGGGCCTTTAGTGACCCATTGGGTGGAAAACTCGTGTTCACAGTAACCTTTGAGTACCATTGATGACCCTTTGGGTGGAATACTCCTTTCCTCGGTAACCATTAAGGGCGATTAGTGACCCTTTGGGCGGAATACTCGTGGTCTCGGTAACTATTTAATGCCATTGATGCCCAATTTGAAGGTAAACTCGTTTCCACAGTAACAAATAAATATTATAAAACTAAAAAAAAGCCTGCTAAACTATTGAACGAATATCTCGCTCTTCGTTTTTCTAGCAGGCTTTTTTTCTATCGTCTAATTAAAAGAAATCCATTAGATTGGGTTTTACCTTTGGGAGTAACTCTTCTAATTTAAGAATTTCTTCTTTATTTCCTTTTATTGCTCCAATATCTATGAGCTCCTGCGCCGATTTATAACGGAATAATAAAGCTGTAAAATGATTAATGGTTAAGCAACTGCAACTCATTTCTTGTTGCTCTATATGTGGTGAATAGGAAATTGTTGATTGATTGCTTAACGTATATGTTCCTGTATTCCAAGGAGCATTTTCGTCGATGATTTGGAATGAGACAGATTCATGATTGGTTGGTTGAAAAGGATAAACGTTTAAAAATTCTTGTACATCAATAATTCTTGCCATTCCATAGGTTAAACGATGTACTTTCATATCAGGATTAGCTAGAGTAAATAAAAACGGGTCTGTTTCATATGTATTCATTTCTATCTCTGTCACCATCGAATCATGTTGACAAATGAAATTCCAAAGTCCAACTCTAGCCTCATGTTGAGTCGTAACGAATTCCCTAATTTCCATTTTTGAATTAGCTACTTGATATAAAATATATCCAAGAGGCTCATGGTCTAGATTATAGTAAATCGCTACATTCCTATCATTAATTATTGTATCTTTCCACCTATTTTCATCACGAGCAAACATACCAATAAACCCTTGTGCATATTCATCATAGATCTTTTCTACATCTCTAGTATAATTTGTCTTTGTGAATCGCTTGATATATCCAGGAACTTCATTTTGTTTAATCAAATCTGCCTTGGAAAAATGAATTTTAATATAATTCGAGAAGGTCTCCCACCCAAATTTTCGATAAAAACCAATAGAAAATGGATGGAGATATGAAACAAGTTGACCCTTTTCTTTCATTTCAGCTAAGGAATGCGTAAGAAGTTCACGTATATAACCATTTCTTCTGTACTCTGGATAAGTGGCAACATTTGCAATTCCACCCATCCTTATTTTTTGACCATTTAACCAAATATGAAATGGACGAATATGTATTTTTGCTGCTAATATTTCATCCTCATACATACCGTATATATCATGATCCATATATGACTCTATTTTTTTCTCTGCTTCTTCTTCTGAAATTTGAAATTGAAAAGCATACTCTGATAATTGTAGTGCCTCTCTAAATTGACTTGGTTGTAGTTTCGTGATATTCAGGTTTATCGCCCCTATCATCAAGAATTTTCCCTCTATTTAAATTATATAGAAAACAGGTCATTAATTGAAGTTTTTCAATCACTATTTCGCAACAAAGTTCGTAAATAGAAAAACATCCATATTTCGATGATATTTGTAATTTTTTCATATTACTATTACCTTTGAGTCGATAATAAGGAGAGAAAAGAATAATGATAAACAAGCAATTGCCAAAATCAAGAATCATACATCCTAAAATTTTATATTATGGTACACCTGTTATCTTAATGAACACCTTAAATGAGGATGGTTCAACAAATATTAGTCCCCTATCCTCCTCTTGGGCATTAGGAGACTCACTGATCATTGGGATTTCAATCGAAGGGAAGGCATTTGAAAATTTACAAAAATGTTCTGAATGTGTGATCAACATACCTCATCCAGAACTATGGAAAAATGTCGAAGCACTTGCACCATACACTGGCAAAAAAGATGTCCCAGCAGAAAAGAAGGAACTGGGTTTTACATTTGAAAAAGATAAATTTCAAGCAGGACAATTTACTTCGATCCCATCTGTTTCGGTTCAACCTAGTAGAATTGCAGAATGCCCTATTCAAATTGAAGCAGAAATGAAACATTTCCGTATTCCAGAGGAAACACCCTTTTTTGCAATCGTAGAGACACGAGCCATACATGTACATGCTCATGAAAATATTATGAAAGGAGATGGGAATCATATAGATCCTAAAAGCTGGAGCCCACTCATCTATAATTTCCGGCATTATTTTGGACTAAGTGAAGAAAAAGGGAAATCCTATCGTTCTGAAACATAATAGCAAGGTTAAGCCCTAACTTTGTAAAGAAATTCGGATCTTTGTTTTCCCATAAAGGAAAGTTGGCCTTAGAACTCTCCAAAGAAAATTCGTACTTTGATTTTCCCATAAAGGAAAGTTGGCCTTATAACTTTCCAAAGAAAATTCGGATCTTTGATTTCCGAAAATGCAATATTAAAAAAAGGGGGACTCCCCCCTTTTTTGAAAAAAATTTATTGTTTTGTTTGAAGCGGTTTTAATTCCGCCTCAATTTCATTTCGTTTTGGTTCTAAGAATGGCGGTAATGCCAATGATTCCCCTAAATGTTCGATGTCTTCATCTGTTGCAAATCCTGGTCCGTCTGTTGCAAGCTCAAAAAGAATCCGATTAGGTTCTCTAAAATAAAGAGATTTAAAGTAGAACCTATCAACAAATCCAGAGTTTACCATTTGTTCATTCTGTACTTTTTGTATCCAATGATGTAGTTCATCCTCATTATCTACACGGAAGGCAACATGGTGGACACCGCCACGTCCTAATCTTTCCCGAGGTAAATCATTTCTTTCCTCGATATGGACTTCCGCTCCAGTACCACCCTCGCCGGTTTCGTATACGATAATATCACTTTGACCTGGAATAGGTGATGGATAATGACCTTTTTTATGAAATCCTAGAATCTCTGTAAGAGTGGTTATCGTTTGCTTTGCATCTGGTACCGTTAATTTAACCGGACCTAAACCAGTGATGCCAAACTCCTGCGGCACTGGGCTTTTTTCCCACGGTTTGCCACTTTCAACTCCTGTATTCTTTTCATCAGAGATAAGCGCCATTCGCTGCCCTTCAAAATCCTTAAAACGTAAGGTTTGGCGATTAAAGACTTCTGTAATTTCCTCGTGCTCTACATTCAGTTCTTCAAATCTCTTTTTCCAAAACGTTATTGCACGATCATTTTTAACCCTTAAGGATATCTCCGAAATACTGTTATTCCCATCGTGGTTTCTTGCAGCATGTGGAATTTCAAAGTATGTTAATTCGGTGCCAGCACTCCCTTTTTCATCACCATAAAATAAATGATAGACAGAGGGATTATCTTGATTAACCGTTTTCTTAATTAAGCGCATACCGAGTACTTTTGTATAGAAATGAAGATTTTCCTGAGCATTTGCAGTAATCGCGGAAACATGATGAATTCCTTTTAATTGCATAATACACACTCCTTTTTATATAATATCTATGATTTTATTATTTAGTTTACAAATATCTTGAATTAAAGATAATTAAAAAACTCTTACTTGTCAAGTGAATTGAATGAAAAAACTACTACTAATTGTCTATACAACCTGTAGTAGTTTTTTTCACCTATGCCATAAAAACAGAAGTAAAGTTCTCAATAAACTTTGGAATATCCACTTCCATTCCAATCCAATCAAGGGTTTCCTTCGGCTGCGGGTCCGGTTTTGGTCGGAAGTCAGCAATGCTCTTTCCTCTAGCTGCACCAAATTGTTCAATAGTTACTCTTCTAGGTAAGTATTTTACAAGAGCCGGATTAACCAGGGCACTAATGGTTAATACATCATGTAGCGGTGCAGCCTGTATACCAGGTACATTCTTCTTATACGCATTCAAATAATAATCGTATGCAGGTTTGATAATAGGTTTAAAAGCTGATCGGCTATTTTGTGCTAGATAATCAATCGTTTCAGGTGGGATAATTGCTTTATTTGTGATGTTTAATGGATGCAAAAAAATGTTTCTTCCTTTTTCCATGACTTGATACGCAGCAATAGGGTCAGAATAAAAATTAGCTTCTGCCTCAGCAGTAACATTGCCAGGAACAAGAAAGGCACCACCCATGATATAAAATGCATTTACCGTCTGATAAGCATCATCTCCATAAATAATAAAGGGTAAAGCAACATCTGTCTGTCTCCCTATTCCAATAATAATAAGCTTATTAGGATACGCATCAATAATTTCAATTATTTTATCAATGTCAAAAATCGTGACTTCGCCAAATTCCTTTGGAGGATTAATCGGTCCTAATCCTTCTTGACCGTGAATTTCAGGATAATACTTAGCAATTTCTCCCGATAATGGACCAGATGATCCAGCTATAATAGGGATATCCTCTCTTCCTGCCAAGTGTAATAAATATGCGGTGTTTGTCATTGATTGTTCCTTTGTTATATTCCCGTATCCACTCACAACTCCTACAACATTTATTTCAGGATGTTGCAATGCATACATTAAGGCAAAGGAATCATCTACCCCTGAATCTACAAACATCAACACGTTATACATGTACATCTCTCCTTTAATGGCCTTCATTATATTGTATGAAGGTAATTAGCCTTAGAACCTACCAAACAAATCTTAACCACTCCAAGTTGTAGATAATCAAGAGCAAATTAGTTATTACTTTATCAAATGAATAATTGCCCTCTTCTTGAATTAAACTAAATGGAGATCAAAGGAAGGATTTTACCATGATTAATCAACTCTATAGAAATTTAAAACTAACGCCCCCGAAGATTTTAATACTTGGATTCGCCATTATCATTCTTATAGGTACTTTACTACTCTCCTTGTCTGTTTCAACTACGGATCATCGTGGACTTAGCTGGTTAAATGCATTATTTACTGCGACGTCTGCAACTTGTGTAACCGGACTTGTTGTTGTAGATACAGGGACTACCTTTTCATTATTTGGACAGATTGTCATTCTATCCTTAATTCAAATTGGTGGCCTTGGTTTTATGACCTTCGCGACATTATTTGCTTTATTAATCGGGAGAAAAATTTCTCTTAAGGAGCGATTATTATTACAAGAGGCATTTAATGTTGTCTCTCCGCAAGGTGTAGTACGGTTAGTAAAAACAGTCTTCCTTTTTACTGTATTAACAGAGGGATTAGGGGCCATTCTATTATCTATTCGTTTTTCCTTTGATATGCCTATTTCGCGGGCAATTTATTATGGGATATTCCATTCCATCTCTAATTTTAATAATGCCGGCTTTGACCTATTTGGTGAGTTTCGTAGCCTAACCGGATATGTTGAAGACCCTGTTGTTACCCTTGTAATTTCCTCCTTAATCATTTTAGGCGGAATTGGATTTATCGTTGTTCATGATTTTCTTGAACACAAATCCTTTCAAAAGTTTTCTTTACATAGCAAAGTTGTGCTATGTACCACTTTCTCTCTGATCATTTTAGGAACGATCTTTATTTTTTGGTTAGAATTTCATAATCAAAAAACGCTAGGACCCTTATCTTTTTCTGGAAAAGTATTAGCCTCACTTTTCCAATCGGTAACAGCTCGTACAGCGGGAGCAAATACATTAAGTATTGGAGATTTATCTGATTCCACTATATTTCTAATCATCATACTAATGTTTATCGGTGCGTCTCCAGGCTCAACAGGTGGAGGAATTAAAACCACTACCTTCGTCACCTTATTAGGTGCAGCATGGTCACAAGTAAAAGGGAAACAAGATGTTGTATTCTTTCAGCAACGATTAGTTCCGACGATGATTTATAAAGCCATTACCGTTTCGTTAATTGGTTTTATCGTTGTCATTCTTGTTACTATGATTCTTTCTATTACTGAAGCTGAAACCAACTTTCTTGTTATTCTTTTCGAAGCAACATCTGCATTCGGAACTGTGGGACTTTCAATGGGTCTTACTCCAGATCTCTCCATATTCGGCAAAATTCTTATAGCCTTAACAATGTTTATCGGCCGTTTAGGGCCATTAACGATTGCAATCGCTTTAACCCATAAACAAGACAAAGAGTTCTATCGTTATCCAAAAGGAAGGTTTATGATTGGTTGATTTTTTTGGATATTTTTTACAAATAGCTATCGGCTGTTTCACTAAAAAAAAGCTGCAGTCTCCATAAGAATCGCTTGAATCCTTTATTAGGTGTAAAAGTCGCCAGTTGGGCTTTTACAAATGCAACAAACTATACAAAAACAGCTATATATTTTTAATTAGGTGGGAAATTTTATGCCAAAACAATACGCAGTGATCGGACTTGGAAGATTCGGATCAGCCATTGCACAGGCACTTTATTCAGCAAATAATGAAGTTCTTGGCATCGATATTAATGAAGATCGAATTGATGAGCATCAAGACATTGTCAGCCATGCCATTATTGCAGATTCAACGGAAGAGTTAAGCATGCGTAACATTGGAATACGAAATTTTGATACGGTTATTGTCTCGATTGGCGATAATATGCAAGCAAGTATATTAACTGTCGTAATCTTACATGAACTAGGTGTTAAGCATATCGTTGCAAAGGCTCTTAATAAGCATCATGGAATTGTTTTATCAAAGGTTGGGGCAACTGAGGTCGTCTATCCAGATCGAGATATGGCATTACGAATTGCTCACAAACTAATGACTCCAAATATTATCGATTATATCGAACTATCAGAGGAATACAGTATTGAAGAAGTAAAGATACCAGATGCATTAGTAGGACAATCACTTATCGCCCTTGACATCCGTGCTAAATATAATGTCAACATCATTGCTATCCGACATGCTAATGGGAAAATGGCAATCACCCCAGAGCCAAATTACCAATTAAAGCTACATGACATAATCATTGTGATTGGAAAAAACAATGATATAAAACGAATGGCAAAGTTTAAATAACCCTTTATCTTAATAATACAAATAAGTCCTATACTATTTATTAAGCATAGGACTTATAATTTATAGATGCTTTTTATTCGGTCTACAATTTCATCTAAATTACTTGCGACCTGTGGTATCGAATACCCTACAAATAGAGGAGGAGTAATGTATCTAGGGATAATTTTACAAGCTATCTGCCCATCTATTTGATAGAAAAAAAGATTGTAGCTTTCACATTTAAAATGATTATGATGAAGAATGTAATGTACGGCTAATTGAATATAATCCGCCATGATCTGCAAATCTTTAAGATCGTGCAATAAAACATTATATTCAAAAAAGCCCATTCTTGGTTTGCTTGAGAGATTGAACTCTACACTTGATTGACTTGCTATTTCAATCCCCATAAAATCAGCTTTATTTATATTATGTTGATAATTGATATTCCGAAGTCCAACAATTTGCATATGGGGATGTCGAATCGTCCCTCCTGATAACGGACCATGATTTTTGAAGAATATAACAGAAGTGTATTTTCCGCTATTTACCATCTCCAACCAATGATGAACACCAAAATCTATCAATTGATAAAGATGTTCTTTCGTATATAAAGATAGATCCGATTGACATTGGTCTGTTTCAATTAATACTGTTTGAAAAGTATCCTTTAGTGTTGCATATTTATTTTTCAATAAAATGATCGTATCTTGTTGTGCTAGAATGTTTTCTAGCTGATCCACCTGACAAAAGGGGCATTGTGTCTCATGATTATTTATTGTTTTTGGCTTTTGTGAACCTATATTTTGTAGAAATTCTAAGTGTGTAAACTGACTCATACTCCACCTCAAAATTATTTAATGACATAAAGGGAACCATATCAGATTGACATGGTTCCTTTGAGAAAATGATAGAAAATAAGGCTAAGATGCTTCATTGCCATTCCACTTTTTCTTATCCTCAATTGTTAATATCCCTAGCTCATGATGATCTCCCTCAAATAACGCACCTTGAACAAAGCGTATTTCTCCGTTCACATCAAAAACTTCTAATTTACAATACGCACGATTTTTTTGAAGAGCTTTATAAAACTCATCCTTATTAAGTGTTATTTGTCCATTGCATTTATAAATAATCTCTCCCATTTGCAGCCCTAATTTCTCGGCTGGTGAAAAAGGAATAATGGCTAATACCATAAGCCCTTTTTTCTGAGGAGTGAAATAATAGGTTGCTGAATTTTCGCGGACTCGATGACGGTAAGAAATCCATCCTCTTCCTATTATCGCAATAATAACAGCTGCAATGGAAAAGATAGACCACCACATACCAGCTATTGCAATTGCTAAAGCAATAATCCCAAGCCATATAACATTCATACCAATCCGCTTAACCGCTATTTGTGGTAATGTGCTTTGGATTTGTTGTTGGAAGCCAACAGCAAATGGGATAAGAATGAGTGAATAGGATGTAGTACCAAAGTCAAAGGTCGGCCACCATTCAAAAGGAGCAGTCATAGGCCCAACAGGAAGGAAGCAAAAAACCGGTATCAACCATATTCTTTTTACTTGATGTGCTCCTACCGTTAATCCACGACGACTTTCTCGAAGAATTGGTGAAAATTTCTTTGTTCCATTCCGAACCATTTGAATCCCTTCAACAATCAGCAGTATACCAAGTATTACAATAAATCCTGACAAACTACTGTCTGATGGATGTTCAGATAATATTGGAATATCCCAATTCATTTCGCTAGCTAAAAATAATAGGATAAACGAAAAACCAATGGTAAATGCAGAAGATAGATAGCGAAAATTTCCAATAAGGCTAAGTACGATGGTTATAATAGCAAGTACAGCAATCATTGAAAAAGAGATAACAAAACCACTGCTAATCGTAATCAAAGATACAATTAATCCTATTAATAAACCTGCTGGTAATAGATAGCGCAATTCTTGATATATATCATATACACGAATATGGAAATCATTCCGTTCTTTTTTTACTCGAACAATCCCTGCAAGAATAGCCAAAAAGATCGAATAATAGAAGATCGGATGAAGAAAGAACTTCCCTATTCCTTTTAGGATTTCAATTAACCACACCTGACTCAATTTCTTCCACCACCTTACCAAGTACAATCTATTATTCTTATTTTAGCAGATTGTTCGCATAAAACCTATGATCAGTTTTATATTAAAGCTCTTTTCCTAAACATTATTGCTATTTTAGGTTAATCATTAACTAATGAATATAGGTTGAAGACTAACCCCTCCATTTCATTGTAAAATCCATAAAGTTGAATGAGTATTACTAGGTTTAAATATCGCTAGGAGGGCTTTACTAAAACAACAACCTATATTCGATTGATCGGTTTGGTGGTTAAGAAATGTATAACTGGTTTTATCTCCTTCAAAATAAATAGATACATAGAGATTATTGAAAGTATTTTAATGCAACTTGTAATTGAAGATCATTTTTTTCATCCTTAATTGCTGAGATAATTTCTTCTTCTAGTCGCTGAGCTGTTTTCACATCAAGCTCTCCTGTTGCAGGTAGGTTTACTTGATTCTGAAAGGCTCTTACTGCTGTTTTTGTTTTTTGATTATAATAACCATCACTACGCCCCGGTGAATATCCGAGACCATCAAGCATTTTCTGTGCAATTTTAACTTGCTCATTATTCATATCAGGCTTCAATGTTTGCTCAACCTCTAATGGATGAATATAAAAATAATCTGGTTGTTTCATTTCGATTGTAGGTTGAATTCCCTTATGATGAATCCAATTTCCGTTTGGTGTGAGCCATTTATACATTGTTAATTTTATTGTGCTTCCATCTCCCATTGGAACAGCATCCTGAACTGTTCCTTTTCCAAATGTTTTTTCACCAATTAATGTATACCCTTCTGCTTCCTTCAATGCTCCTGCAAGAATTTCCGATGCTGATGCACTCCCCTCATCTACGAGGACAGCAATCGAATACGGTTTACTTTTCTCCAGGTTTGAGTAGTAGGGTAGCTTCTCACCATCACGCTGTTGGATTTGATAATAAGGCTTTTGACTCGTTACAAGTGTATCTAAAATCTCTTGAACACTAAGCAAAAGCCCTCCCGGATTTCCTCTTACATCAATAATTAATCCTTTCATATTTTGTTTTTCAAGTTTTTTTAATTCTCTTTTAAAATCTTTTGCGGTATCTTTGGAAAACTGCGTGATCTCAATGTAACCAATCGGTTTATTCCCTTCATACTTTATACTTGCAAATACTGTTTCCATCGGGATTTCATCACGCTTCACCTTAAATTGAAGGGCTTTACTAACTCCTTCCCTCTTAATATCAAGCGTTACTGTCGTTCCTTTTTTTCCGCGAATCTTTGTTGTAGCTTGATACAAATCTAGACCTTCAATACTTTCCCCGTCAATTTTGATAATTTCATCTCTCGGTTTTAACCCCGACTTTTCTGCAGGGGAATTTTTATATGGGGAAACAATTAGGATTTTTCCATCCTTTGCGGTTACCTCTGCTCCAATTCCTTCAAATGAAGATTCTAATGTTTGATTGAATTTAGAAGCTGTTTTGGCATCCATATATATCGAGTATGGATCATCTAAAGTACTCACCATACCTTGAATTGCCCCTTCAACTAGTTGTTGATCATCCACTTCCTCAACATAAGAACCTTTGATGAGATTATATGCTTGGGCGATTTTCGCTAAATCTGGAAGGGATTGACCCTTGCTATTTGTAGATTCCAGAAAATGCTCGTCCTTTGATTGATCATTTATTTGAACATCCTCTGCTTCAAACCATTTCATTCCGACATATGTTCCACTTGCACCTGTTATTAATGCACCTGAGACCATCACTGCCATCCATTTCCGTTTCATAAGCGTCCCCCTCTCTTAAAAAGCATGCTGACGGATCCTTCCGCTAAGGGAGTAAGATTGGTTCCGCATAGTTTGTAAGCCTATTCTTCAATATATGTGAGAAAAGGACGAGTTATGAAACTTTCATAACGAGGATATTAAACAAATCCAGTCGTGCACCTTAATCAGCCCTCGACAAGTACACATATTCTTAAATTCAACAACTACATTATTGGTTTCTTGATCTCAGAGGTGGGCTAGGCGATAGATAAAAAGTATTTCTATATGGTTGTCATTTCCTAAACAAAAAAACTGGCGAACTCGCCAGTTTTACATTTGAAATGCAGGGATTTTCTCCTGTAACTGTTGATGTTGGACTATTTCAGCAAAGTCCTCAATCATTGCACTCGCTGTAGGCATTTTCCCAGCTCCAGGTCCTTGTAATGTAATATTTCCAACCAAGCTTGCTTCTAGTGCAATGGCATTTTCGACACCTTCAATCGAGTACAGTGGGTGATTACTGTCAACAATAATCGGCTTTACAGATGCTTTTATCCGTTGACCTTCTTTATAAATCTCCGCAATATGCTTATATCTTTGACCATGATGCTCTTTTTCTTCTATTTGCTGCTGGGAAATCGAAGTGATTCCTTCAATTTTCACTTCAGACCAGCATGGCTGTTCACCAAATACAAGTTGACTTAATATCATTAATTTACAAAAGGCATCTTTACCACTAATATCATTCGTCGGGTCAGCCTCCGCATAGCCTTTTTGCTGTGCTAAATGAAGAGCTGCCTCGAATGACAATTTGTTCTCTCTCATTTTTGTCAAAATAAAATTTGAGGTGCCATTTAGTATCCCTTGAACCTTTGTAATTCGATTAACTTGCAGCAATCGTTGGATAGTTCTTATAATTGGAACCCCACCAGCCGTTGTTGCTTCAAATGCAAGTTTTACATTCTGTTGCTTTGCTTTATGAATTAATTCCTGCCCATATTTTGCAAACATGACCTTATTAGCTGTGATCACATGGATGCCCTTATCAATTGCCTGCTTCAAATACGTGTAACCTGGCTCCTCTCCAACAATCGCTTCAAAAACTACATCCAAATCACGTATATTAAGAATCTCTTCGAAATCTGTTGTGACAAGTATATTCGACTCAATGTCTCTCTTTTTATTTTTATCCCGAATCAATACCGCAACAATTTCCACCCTTACTCCCAGCAGTTCATTAAGCTGCTGTTGATGGGAGTGTATCGCAGTATATACACCTTCACCAACCGTTCCAAAACCTAAAAGCGCTGCCTTTATGACTGACATTAAGAAATCCCCCTTATTCACCTGACCGACTGTGCAAAAATCTACTATTTCTATACTGTGACACTTGTTGCTTTTACAATCGCTTGATCTAAATCTGCTGTTAAATCTTCTACTGCTTCCAAGCCGACCGATAGGCGAATCAGTTCCTCTGTTACACCTGTTAGTTTAAGATCCTCGGCATTAAGCTGTTGATGGGTAGTAGATGCAGGATGGATAATTAAAGATTTTGCATCCCCCACATTTGCAACATGAGACCATAATTTTATCTCATCGATGACTTTTCTTCCTACTTCCCGACCACCTTTAATCCCAAAGTTGACAATTGAACCAAAACCACCTTTGAAATATTTAGTTGCAAGCTCATATGAAGGATGTTCCTCTAGTCCTGTATAATTAACCCAAGCAACGGCAGGATGATCTTGTAAAAACTGGGCAATCTTCAATGCATTTTCATTATGCTTTTGGACACGTAGATGCAATGTTTCAAGACCTTGTAATAATAAGAATGCACTATCAGGACTTAAGCTAGCACCGAAATCACGCAATAACTGCACACGAAGTTTTGTGGCAAATGCTGCTTGAGGCACGTCAATGCCATATCGAAGGCCATGATAGCTTTCATCCGGCTCTTTAAAATAAGGGAATTTATCACTATTCCAATCAAATTTACCACCATCAATCACGACACCGCCGATTGTCGTTCCATGTCCGCCAATCCATTTAGTAGCGGAATGAACAACAATATCAGCACCCCATTTTATTGGATTAGAAAGATATGGTGTTCCGAAGGTATTATCTATGATCAACGGGATTCCATTTTCATGGGCAACATTAGCTACTGCCTCAACATCTAAGACATGTAAGCTTGGATTGCCAATAATTTCTGCAAAAAGAGCTTTCGTTTTTGGAGTGATTGCTTCCCGAAAATTTTCCGGATCAGTTGCATCAACAAATTTCACTTGAATCCCATATCTAGGCAGCGTCGTTGCAAAGAGATTAAATGTCCCACCATAAAGATTTCCAGCAGCGATAATTTCATCTCCTGCACTAGCAATATTTAAAATAGAAAAAGCAATGGCCGCCATCCCTGATGAAAGTGCGACAGCTGCTGTTCCCCCTTCCAAAAGGGCAATACGCTGCTCAAATACATCAACCGTTGGATTGCCAATTCTTGTATAAATATAGCCAGGTTGTTCAAGGGCAAATAACCCTTGGGCATGATCTGTATCTTTAAAAACATAGGATGTCGTCTTATAAACAGGAACGGCCCGTGAACCTGTGGTTGGATCAGGTTGCTGTCCCCCATGAAGTAATAACGTTTCCGGTTGATAGTTTTCATTCGTCATTTTGAATTCCTCCTAGATCTTTTTTATTATTCAGGTGAGGCTAAATAACATTCATTGGCTAATAACATTAAGCCGCTTAAACTAGGTAAGGTTCATTGAGTAATTCCTCTGTTGTGGGATTTGAGAAGTATGGAATGAGGGGAAACAAAAAACCCTCTTCATAAGAAGAGGGCTTATTATATCAGTTCCTCCCCTTATCTTTCAGATCTAATTGATCTGTAGGAATTAGCACCTTTTCAAGCACGAATGCTTGAAGGTTGCCGGGCTTCAAAGGGCCTAGTCCCTCCGCCGCTCACGATAAGAGTGATTATTAAATTTAGAAAATTTTAAATTGCTCTTGTTTTGCATTATAAAAGATGGATGAATAGTTCGTCAACCTTTTTTCTATTAAAAAAACTTTTTAGTGGATTTTTCTTTCATCCCTTTAAAACAGCCGCTAAGTGAAAAAGCATGACTTTTTATCAAAGTAGCAAACGATACTAAACTTTTTACCAATCTTATAATGCGGCTTCTATCGCACACTCAAATTGCTTAATAATATCTGCTGAATCTTCTATTCCTACCGAAATACGAATGACCCACTGATTGATTCCTATGCTTTCTTGCTCCTCTAAAGTAAGACTACGATGAGATGTTCCAAACGGATAGGATACAGTTGTTTCCACTCCTGCTAATGTGGGAACAAGTTTTACCCAACCTAAAGAGGAAAAAAACTGATGAATATCTACAGCTTCTCCTAATTCAATGGTAACTATCGCACCATTTCCCTTACTTGAAAGATTTTCTGGATAGTAAACTTTTTTTACATTAGAATGATTCGTTAGGCTTTCTGCTAACAGTTGAGCATTGGATGCTTGGCGCTCCATTCTTAATGCAAGTGTTTTTAACCCTCTATTAGTAAGCCATGCTTCAAAGGGACTTAAATTTGTACCCAAATTAACTACCTTTTGCCTTGCTTTTGCCATCAATGCTTCTGTTCCAACGACTACACCAGCGGTTACATCACTGTGCCCACCTATATATTTCGTTGCGCTATGAGCCACAATATCCACTCCGTCGATAAACGGCTGCAATAAATATGGAGTTGCGAATGTATTATCTACCATTGTACAAAGCTGAAATTCCTTTGCGATTCGAACCAATTCAGTCACGTCTTCTATCCGTAAAAATGGGTTGGTCACTGTTTCAGAATAAAGAAGCTTTGTATTCGATTGAATCGCCTTTCGAATTGTTGAAGCATCTTTAAAAGGGATAAATGTGGTTTCAATTCCAAGTTCGTTTAATTCATGTTTTAATAAATGATGGGTTCCGCCATATATATCATCTGCCGCAACAATATGATCGCCAGCAGAGGCTACAGCTAATATCCCTGCTAAAATAGCGGAGAGTCCTGAGGATGTAGCAACACCATCAGGAGCACCTTCTAATCTTGCAACAGCTTGTCCTAATTCATCTGTATTCGGGTTACCAGTCCGAGAGTAGAGATATGGAATATTCCCATGATAAAACTCTTCTAATTCCTCCAATGATTGAAACGTAAATGCAGAGGTCTGATATATTGGTGTTGTTTTACTATGTATATTCGATGTATTTATTAAAGAATTATGTACAATTGCTGTTTCAAATGATTTTCCCATTCAATTAGCACCCCATATCCATTTAGTTAAATAGTTAAGAAACTATCACTAAAATTAAAATATTTTAAATTGTACGCCTTCCGTACACTTTTGTCAAAATAAGTTTGCAGACAATAAAAAGAGGGTTGCCTATATCTCGGGCAACCCTCTTTTCGTAACGTTATAAAATCGGAGATAATAATCTAGAAATGGACTCCTTAAAACGAATCCATTTCGGACGTAATAGATATTCTTCTAATGTTAATTCCTTTGATTTTCCCATATCATCCATGTATATTTTTTCGAGTTTCTTTGAAATATGATGACTATATAAAAATGCATTAACCTCAAAATTTAAACGGAAACTTCGATTATCAATATTTGCTGTTCCGACGGTTGCAATTTTCCCATCGACCACTAACATTTTCGCATGAATAAATCCATTATCATAAATATAAACCTTTGCACCAGTTTTCAATAGCTCACCTACATAGGAATAGGTAGCCCAATACACAAACATATGATCCGGCTTATTAGGGATCATTAACCTTACATCGACACCAGATAGAATAGCAATTTTTATTGCATTTAATAAACTATCATCGGGGATAAAGTAAGGTGTTTGCATGAAAATATACTTTTTGGCAGAATTGATCATTTTAATATAACCATTTTTAATTTGTTCCCATTCTGAATCAGGACCACTAGATACAATTTGAACATCTGTGTAACCAATGGAAGGAATGTCCGGGAAATATCTTTCCTCATACCTGATTTCTTTTGATGAAGCTTGATTCCAATCAAGAATAAAGCGTGTTTGCATAGCATATACAGCTTTTCCGGTAATTTTCAAATGAGTATCACGCCAATATCCAAATCGCTTATTTAAACCTAAATATTCATCACCAATATTAAAACCACCGATATAACCAATATTTCCATCAATAATGGCTAACTTTCTATGATTGCGAAAATTTACTCGCAAATTAAGCATCGGGATTTTAGCTGGGAAGAATGAAGCGACTTGGCCCCCTGCATCGATTAGTGACTTAAAGAATTTACGCGGTAGTCTTCTTGAGCCCATATCGTCATAAACGAAACGAACAGTTACCCCCTCTTTCGCCTTAATCGTCAGCAGTTCTACGAGCTTCTGACCTAATAAATCATCACGAACGATGTAGTAGAGTAGATGGATATGATCCTTTGCCTTTCTTATATCCTCAAAAAGCGATTGAAATTTGTCATCCCCATCAATAAAAATTTCTACATCATTGTCATGGGACATAACCGCATCATCATTAACAAGAAGCATATAAACAAGTTCTTTATATTGAACAGTACGTTCATCATGGAAAGGAAATTTATTATTTCTGAGCATATCTATTTGGCGCTGAGATATTTCTTTTATCCCAATTTTCTCCTGATCTTTCCAATAAAAAATTCTTCTTCTGCTTAAATTTTGTCCAAAAATTAAATATATAATAAATCCAGCAACAGGTATGAAAAGTAAAACTAACAACCACGCCCAAGTTGCCCCTATATTTCTCCGTTCTAGAAATATAACGATACCTGATAAAATAAAATTTAAAATGAAGAAGAATGCTAACAAAATCGTAAGAATTGTCATCCTGAACTCCTTTAACAAGATCCCATATTTCTCGAATAAATAAACTCACCAGTATCATACCATATAAAGTTATCTCAGGCACCATTTACACATTTAATAAGTTTTTATACATGTATTATACATAAAAAAGCCACATCATTATTGATGTGACTTTTAATCTTTAGAAGCTGATATAGTTTCTAGGGTTAACTGCATTTGAGTGGGATGCTGTCCATGGACCGACATAGAATTCAAAATGTAAATGTTGGCCATAGGCTTGTCCAGTACTTCCCATGTATCCGATGATTTGTCCTTTATGAACAGGAGTTGAATCCCCAACAAGACGCGAACTCATATGTGCATAAACCGTTGTGTAAATTTGTCCATTAACTGAGTGCGTAATAAAGATAGCATTCCCGTAGCTTGAAGAAAAGTATGATCTTGTAACTACTCCATCACCTGCTGCGACAATTGGAACAGTGCCTCCCTTAGCAATATCAATCCCAGAATGGAATCCATCTGCATCAAAGGAACGATTACCAAATTCCGAAGAAATATATCCTTGTGCAGGTCTCATAAATGAACCAGATGAAACCGGTGGTGTATCTGAGGAACTACCTCCACCAGAATAAGAGTGCTGACTCTGCTGCTGCTGTCTTTGTCTTTGTCTTTGTTTTTCAAGTCTCTCTTGTTCTGCGATTCGATCTTTTTCTAATTTTATCGCCTTTTCAATTGCAGATTTTTGCGCTGATAAAATCGATTGCTCTTCTTCTAAAGAGAGTTTATCATTTTCAAGCTGCTTCTTTTGCTTGCCAAGCTCTTTCATAATTTGATTCTTACGAGCTTTTTGTTGATTCATTTCAATCTTCATTGATTGTAATTTAGCTTGCATTTCTTCAAGGGTTTTTAGCTTCTTCTCAACATCTGCTTGTTTCTTCTCTAATTCAGCCTGATCTTTTTTCTGTTCTTCAATAATTTGTTTATCCGCATTTACTAATGTCGTAACAGCAGACATTCGATCTAATAAATCGGCAAAACTGTCTGATCCTAAAATCACATCTAAAAAGTTAACGGAACTTCCACCATTTGTCTGAATGGCACGAGCACGTTGATCTAATAATTGATTTCTTTCTTCGATTCGTTTTTTCAAGACACTGATTTCTGTTTTTAATTTGTCAATAGCTTGTTGAGCTTCTTTAATTTGTTGTTGTTTTTCTTGAATTTGCTCATCTGTAGTCGCAATTTTAATATCTAATGAGGCTAATTCATTTTCTAGTGTATTTTGCTTACCTTGTATTTCCTTAATGCCTTCATCTTTTTCATTAATATCAGATTTAATCGTTGAGCTTTTCGATTCAACATTCTTTTTTTGATTCTGTAAGTCTGATAGTTTCGAAGCAAATGCATCCGATTGGTAAGCGAGTACACTGCCAATTCCAAGAACAGATGCTAAAGTAATTGAAAGTAGTGAACGTCTCTTCAACCTTAATCCCCCTTAAAAAATTTCTATATATGTATATCTAGACTGTCTGAAGTAATGCTTAACAGACAGTCTATAAAAATGGTCTATTTTATATTTTTAAGAAACGACGAATGGACATCGTACTTCCCCAAATACCAATTAAAATCCCCATCAATAAGAGTAAACCAGTAACTTCAAATACGAATGGACTGAAATCCAGGATTTGTATTAATTGACTTTGTAACCTTGGTGCTAAGAAACTATGCAAGTAGTAATAGCCAACAGTAATAATGAGAATTGGCAGAATAGAACCAATAACACCTAACCACAGACCTTCCATTAAAAATGGCCAGCGTATAAACCAATTGGTTGCCCCTACTAATTTCATAATCTCAATTTCTTTTCGTCTAGCAAAAATGGTAATTTTAATCGTATTTGAAATAAGGAACATAGCTGTAAATAGTAAACCAATTACAAGAACTAGTCCAACATTTCTACTAATTTTTAAGACATTAAATAGTTTTTCAACTTTCCCTTCGCCATATTTGGCTGATTCCACATGATCAAATTTCTCTATTTGCTTCGCCACGGATGGCGTATCTGTAGGTTTCTTCGTTTTTACGATAAATACGTCATACAGAGGATTCTTTTGCTCAAAAAGCTCCATATCTTTCCCCATCGTCTTAATTAAGCTTTGAAGTTCCTCTTCTTTGGATGAAAATTTAACAGACTCTACTTGGCTTAAATTTTCAATTTTTTGTTTAAGGGCTTCTTGATCCTGTGCTTTTGCCGTTAAGTCGATATGAACTCGAACTTCTACATCATTTTCAATATCAGAAGCAATTTTATTCATATTCATCATAATGACGAAGAATACGCCTACTAGTAAAAGTGTTATAGTCACCGCACTGGCTGATGCAAACATCATCCACCCATTACGTCCTAAGCTCTTAAAACTCTCACGAAGATGCCGCCCGGCCGTTCTAGCTTTCATAACCGTAATCCCCCCGTTGTTCATCGCGGACAATGCGACCGCCCTCAATGGCAATCACTCGGTGTCTGATCGTATTCACGATTTCCCGATTATGTGTCGCCATTACTACAGTTGTCCCACGCGAGTTAATTTCTTGTAGTATGTTCATGATTTCCCATGATGTTTCAGGATCGAGGTTTCCGGTAGGTTCATCTGCAATAACCACTTGAGGAGTATTGATAATTGAACGTGCAATCGACACCCTCTGCTGCTCTCCTCCAGATAATTCTGTTGGCAGCATTCTTGCTTTATGTTTCAAGCCAACTAAGTTTAAAACATCCATTACTCGTTTTTTTATTTTACTTTGCTGCTCTTCAATTACCTCAAGTGCAAACGCTACATTTTCGAAAACAGTCAGTGTAGGTAAAAGCTTAAAGTCTTGGAATACAACACCTATTTGCCGACGGAAATAAGGTATACGACTATTTTTTAATTTACTTAAATTAACTCCGCTTACAACGATGCTTCCTTCTGTCGCTTTTTCCTCACGATACATCATTTTTATAAAGGTAGACTTGCCTGCTCCACTAGGTCCAACGACATAGACGAATTCTCCCTGTTTAATTTGGATATTCAAATTATTAGCGGCAATAATCCCATTTGGATATTTTTTATATACATTTTGCATTTCAATCATTTAATCACCTATACTTTGCGGATGTTTACAGTAGATATCCACTTTTATTTTGCCATAATATTAGTAAAAACGTCATCTTTCGCAGTTCAATCGAATACTGACGGATCCTATCGAATTTAATCACAAACCTATTATAACATCATAAACCCCAATGTTAATGGTAAATTATATTACATTTATATTTCAGAGCTTGATTTTTCTATAAAAATTATACCTAATTCTTTCAAAAGTTCGCTATTTTTCTCAAAGAAAAATTAGTAAAAAAGTTCTATAATTTCCGATATTTTAGTCTAAGCAAAAAAAAAACCTGATGACGAGTTTCGACATCAGGTTTTTAAGAGTGTTTTATTTTTTAGATGCTAACCATCCGGCAACTGCATCGGCATCATCGCCAGAAAGAAGTCCACCAGGCATTACACCTTGATCACCTTTTTTACCATTCTTAATAATGTTAAGAATTTCATCTTTACTATATTTTGATCCAACCTTTGTTAAATTAGGACCAACTCCACCTTCAAGGTTTCCACCATGACAGCTTGCACAGTTTTGGCTAAAGAGCTTTTCAGCATCTCCAGCATTCGCTGTATCGGTTGTTGTCTTTTCATTTGTTGTTGTGTCATTATTCTTTGTTGTGTCTTTGTTATTATCCTTGTCAGTACCACAAGCAGCCAACCCGAATGCTAGTGTAAAAATCATAACAATTCCTAGTAGTTTTTTGACCACTTCATTCAACCTCCTTGATTTTTGGAAAATAAATCCTATACTTTTACTATATACCTTCCTATTAGCTTTTGAAACCTTTTCCCTTTAGCTAATATGATGCCAAACCGTGACAAATGCAGTGATCACAAGGTTTTCGCTAATTGTATCAACTTTATGAACTCTCTTTGAGAACCACAACAATGTCAGATATCCCTCTATTTTTAATTTTTTACAGATTGACTAAGCTTTGATAATACTATCATGCGCTAACCCTGCACAAAAAGAGTCCACTAAAACCTTTATGATGATAGTTTTATCATACGGGGGTTGTTTTTATTCAAGATTATTTAGAAATAAAGTAAAAATGAAAGATTTTGTTCACACAAATAAACAAATCCTTCACCTAAAAAGGCAAAGGATTTTTATGAATTAAGATATACGTGAACGTAAATAAGCATTGATGAAATTATCAAGGTCACCGTCCATAACTGCCTGAACATTACCAACCTCTGTATTCGTACGATGATCCTTCACCATTGAATATGGATGGAAAACATAGGATCTAATTTGACTTCCCCAACCAATTTCTTTTTGCTCACCACGAATTTCTGCAAGTGCTTTTTCTTTTTCTTCAATTTCGCGTTGATATAATTTTGCTTTTAGCATTTTCATTGCTTGCTCACGGTTTTTAATTTGTGAACGTTCAGATTGACATGTAACAACTACTCCTGTAGGAATATGTGTTATACGTACAGCCGAATCAGTAGTGTTAATGTGCTGTCCTCCAGCACCGCTCGCACGATACGTATCAATTTTAATATCTTCCGTACGAATGTCGATTTCGATTTCATCGTCAAATTCGGGCATTACTTCACAGGACACAAATGATGTATGGCGACGTCCAGACGAATCAAAAGGAGAAATTCTTACAAGGCGATGGACTCCTTTTTCCGCTTTTAAATAACCATAAGCATTATGTCCTTTTATTAATAATGTGACACTTTTAATACCTGCTTCATCACCAGGTAAGTAATCCAATGTTTCCACTTTAAAGCCTTTTTTCTCTCCCCAGCGGGTATACATACGAAGAAGCATAGAACCCCAATCCTGTGATTCTGTCCCTCCGGCACCTGGATGAAGCTCTAATATCGCATTATTTTTATCATATGGTTCACTTAGTAATAGCTGAAGCTCAAATTGATTCAAACGGTCAACTAAATTCGTTAATTCTGTTTCCAATTCTTTAAACAGCTCAGGATCATTTTCTTCTTTCACAAGGTCATGTGTTAATTCGAGATTTTCTTGTATATCAAGTAGATCCTTATATTCATTAACCATATCTTTGAGACCATTTGCCTCATTAATTATTGATTGTGCTCCTTGCTGATCATTCCAAAAATCTGGTTCAAGCATTCTTTCATCGAGTTCTGCAATCCGTGCCTCTTTGTTTTCTAAGTCAAAGAGACCCCCTAAAGTCCGCTAGTTTTTTAGCTGTATTTTCAAGTTCAGATCTTATTTCAAATAATTCCATTTTTTATCACCTCAGAAGTAAATTACATAGGACAGGTATGTTTCACCTGTCCCGTTGATATATAGTTCAATAATTATAGTTACGCGTTTTTCCCATGGCATTGTTTATATTTCTTACCGCTGCCACATGGACAAGGATCGTTTCGCCCGACATTAACAGTTTTCTTAATTGGCTTTTTCTTCACCGTTTCCCCGTCTTCTTTCGGGTTAACAGCTTGCCCTTTAGCGACTTCCTCACGTTGAAGATTATTGCGAATTTCCGCTTTCATTACATAGCGAGCCGTATCATCTTCAATCGCAGCAACCATGTTTTCAAACATCGCAAAGCCTTCACTTTGATATTCGCGTAATGGGTCAACCTGTCCATATGCACGTAAATGAATCCCTTGTCTTAAATGATCCATTGCATCAATATGATCAATCCATTTTGAATCCACTGCACGTAACAGAATAACCTTTTCAAACTCACGCATTTGTTCAGGCGTTAATGACTCTTCCTTCTCATCATAACGAGCTTTCACCTTTTCCATAATGAGATCGACCATTTCCTCAGGATCTTTACGACGTAATTGTTCAATGGTTATATCACCTTCTTGTAAAAGATTCGCATTGACGAAATCAATTATTCCTTGAAGATTCCAATTATCTTCATCTTCATTGCTTGGTGTATACAATTGGACATTACGTTCGATAACCGACAAGATCATTTTTTCAACGATTTCACGTAAATCCTCAGAATTTAAGACTTCATTCCGTTGATTATAAATAATCTCACGTTGCTGTCTTAATACATCATCATATTGTAGTAACTGTTTCCGTGAGTCAAAGTTATTACCTTCTACACGTTTTTGGGCAGATTCAACCGCTCTAGAAACCATCTTACTTTGAATCGGTTGTGAGTCATCCATACCTAAACGCTGCATCATGTTTTTCATATTATCAGATCCGAAGCGACGCATTAATTCATCTTCCATGGAAAGATAGAATTGGGTAACCCCTGGATCTCCTTGACGACCTGAACGTCCACGCAACTGATTATCGATCCGGCGGGATTCATGGCGCTCTGTACCAATTACAGCAAGACCACCAAGCTCTTTTATGCCTTCACCAAGCTTAATATCGGTTCCACGACCAGCCATATTGGTAGCTATCGTTACAGCGCCTTTTTGCCCTGCCTCTGCAATGATTTCTGCTTCACGCTCATGGTTCTTCGCATTTAATACATTATGACGGATCCCTTTTTTCGTTAATAGCTTCGAAATCAATTCCGATGTTTCAATAGCAACCGTACCGACAAGAATCGGTTGGCCCTTTTTATGTCGTTCATGAATATCCTCGACAACTGCCCGGAATTTCCCTTCCATGCTTGCATAAATTAAATCGGGTCTGTCATCACGAGCAATCGGCTTATTCGTTGGAATGACGATAACTCTCATATTATAAATGTTGCGGAATTCCTCTTCCTCTGTTTTAGCTGTACCTGTCATACCTGCAAGCTTTTCATACATACGGAAGTAGTTTTGGAAGGTAATCGTAGCCATTGTCATACTTTCATTTTGAATTTCAACAGCTTCTTTCGCTTCGATTGCTTGGTGCAAGCCATCACTAAAGCGTCGACCTTTCATCATACGACCAGTGAATTGATCGACAATCACAATCTCACCATCTTGAACGACATAATCAACATCTAAATGCATACTCACATTTGCCTTTAATGCTTGATTAATATGATGGTTAAGTGTTACATGTGAAATATCAAAAAGATTTTCAATTCCAAAGGCACGTTCAGCTTTATTCATACCTTCTTCAGTTAATTGAACACTTTTTGTTTTTTCATCATAGGTGTAGTCTTCTTCTTTTTTTAATGTACGGACGAAAGCATTTGCTTGAATATACAATGAAGTAGACTTTTGTGCCTGCCCGGAAATAATCAGCGGTGTTCTCGCTTCATCGATTAAGATCGAGTCGACCTCATCAATTACTGCGAAATGCAATGGACGCTGTACACGCTGCTCTTTATAAAGAACCATATTATCACGTAGATAATCAAAGCCTAATTCATTATTTGTACCATACGTAATATCTGCTGCATAGGCTTCTTGCTTTTCTTCACTTGACATACTGTTCAGGTTTAAGCCAACCGTTAATCCTAGGAATTCATATAATTCACCCATCTCAGTAGCATCACGGCTCGCTAAATATTCGTTCACGGTTACAACGTGAACTCCTTTTCCAGATAGAGCATTTAAATAAACAGGCATTGTTGCAGTTAAGGTTTTACCTTCCCCTGTCTTCATCTCAGAGATATTTCCTTCATGTAAGGAAATCCCCCCCATTAATTGCACATGGTATGGATAAAGTCCAAGCACACGACGTGCACCTTCACGAACTACAGCAAAGGCTTCAGTTAATAAATCATCTAATGTTTCTCCGTTTTGATAGCGTTGTTTAAATTCTTCTGTTTTTTCTCTTAGTTGGTCATCTGACAGCTTTTCCATATCGGAGGCTAACTCTTCAATTTGTTGTGCCATCTTATCAAGACGTTTGATTTCACGTTTATTTGCATCAAAAACTTTTTCTAAAAAAGCAACCATTTAGTAAACGCTCCTTTATATCTAAAATGTAAGGGATTTTTAATGTTAAATATATATGTAGATTTTTACTAACATATCTACAGTTTCCTTTTTGAATAAATCCTCTTACAATGCATCCAAATTTTTATACTAATTGAATTTTACCATTGTCTCCTATAAAGTGACAACTTATCAGCGAAAATGAACAATGATGTTCTTAGCTCTCAGTACTCAAAACCTTTGAAAAATGGATAGTATTCACTAATTTGAAAGGACCATTTCATCTTCGTAGATGTCAATCTGAGATAGAATCAAGAGAATCGAGTAGAAACGACTCGACGATAAAGGAGAAGAAATAGAAATATGCTAGCAGTGGCTGCTAATACTTGTCTGAGGACTTTATTATCGTTATAAATAGAAAGGGGATGCTGAACCTAACGATCAGACATCCCCATCCACTTACATTCACTTATTTTTGTAATTCGATGCTTTTTAAAATATTTTGTCCATCTTCATTTGCAATGTATTCAAAAGTAATTTTGTCACCACTTTTGAACTGATCAAGATTTACATTTGATTCTAAAGTATCAAGAACTAATACTGCATCTGCAGTTTCCACTTCAATGGAGTGACCATCAGCTTGTCCATTGTATGTACCTTCAGCCTTCACAATGTTTTCATCAGAAGTGCCTTCTGTTTTTGATGAATTTTCTTCGGTTGTTGTTTGATTTTCATTGGTTGAATCTTCTTTATTCGTCACTTGATCTTGTTCTGCTGAAGTTTCTTCTTTTGTAGTTTCTTTTTCCTTACTTGAATCACTACTAGTTGTTGTTCCACAAGCAGCTAATGACAAAATAAGTAAACATCCTACTAAAATCTTCAAAAATTTCATTACACTTCACCCCATAGTTGTAGTCACCTCTAATCATACCAACCATAGAAAAATATTTAAAGACTTTTATGGTAATAGGCACCATTTACTCATCTTCTTACAACTTTATTCAAAGAAAATGATTAAATGGTGTCAGGAACCTAGGAAGATTGCCCCATACACGAGAGCACCACAGATAACATAGACAGGACTAATTTTCCACTTTTCTAGTAATAGCAGACTGACCCCTCCAAGGAAGACCGTATGAAAAATCCCGATGCCTTCATAGGAACTGGAAAAAAAGTCGATGGTCATGACTCCTAATAACACAGCAATAGCTGGCCGCACAAGCTTTGTCATGTTTTTTACTTTAGGAGATTCCTTAAATTTCAGTAACAAGCCTAAAAGGATAATCAATAATAGAATGGATGGGGCAACCGATGCGAATAATCCGACGAAAGCTCCGAAAATTCCGCCTTGCTGATAGCCGATAAATCCAGCTAATTTCGTTGCAATTGGGCCCGGCAATGCATTACCTAGTGCAACCATTTCACTAAATTCATGAACAGTGAACCAGCCATAGCGATCGACAACTTCATGCTCAAGAAGCGGGATCGATGCTGGTCCACCACCATACCCTAAAAAGTTAGCCATAAAATTTGCGACAAAAATTTTCCAATAGATCATGATGCCTTCACCTGCTTATCTTTCTGTTTCTGACGAGAAAATAAAGCAGCTACCAACAGTCCTACAATTAAAATAGCAGGATGCAAGCCAAGTATTTGCATGATAATGATACTAATCACAAGAACGATTATCGTAGATATCCATCCCATAGAGTTTTTGGATTTTTTGATAAAATCCCATGTTAATGCCCCCAACATGACGCCTGCTATTGGGACGACTGCTCGCGACATCCCTTGAACCCATGGCTTATCATTGTATGCATGTAAGACCGTTAATAAAATGATCATCAAAATAACGGTTGGAATCACTGTAGCAATGACCGCGCTCATCATTCCCCAAAAACCAGCAACTCTCCAGCCAATATATCCAGACATTTTTGTATTAATTGGTCCAGGCAATGTGTTTGCAAGCGCAAGAATATCTGAAAAATCCTCATCATTCATCCATTTATAGTTTTCAACTACTTCCCTATGCATCAATGGAATGGCCGAAAGACCTCCGCCATATCCAAGCATTCCTGCTCGAAAAAACGCAATAAATATATCCCAATATACCAAAACAAATCACAATCCTTTAAACTTATTAAAACTAAAATAAAGAATAAAAAGTATACGAACATTCTTTATAAAAGTTATTATCTATCCATTAGATTAATCCTCTTCATAAAAACATTGTATATTATAGCATTGTTTTACCATGCTGCGATTGCACCATCTGTCCTTGATTCCGTTCCACCTATTAATACTCCCGTTTGAGGATTCCGCCAAATAATTTGACCACGACCGAAACCACCAGTATCAGACGCTACTTGAATCTGATGCCCTTTTCTAATTAACGCTTGAACAAGATGATTGGGAAAATGAGGCTCAACCATCACTTTTTTCCCATCCACCCATTGCCAACGAGGAGCATCTAATGCTGCCTGAGGATTTAAATGAAAATCGACTGTACTCATCACTACTTGAAAATGCCCTTGTGGCTGCATGAATCCACCCATAACTCCGAACGGGCCAATCGCCTCATTCCCTTTTGTCAAGAAGCCTGGAATAATTGTATGATAGCATTTCTTTCCCGGAAGTAAGGCATTAGCATGTGCCCGTTCAAGAGAAAAATCGAACCCCCGATTTTGAAGACCAATCCCTGTTCCAGGTATGACAATACCGGAGCCAAATCCCATATAATTGCTTTGTATAAAGCTAACCATATTGCCTTCAGCGTCAGCCGTCGCTAAATATACTGTTCCACCACTTGGCTGCTGGACAGGCTCAGGTGTGATCGCCTTATCATTAATTCGTAAACGATTGATATGTGCAAATTCATCAGACAATAAATAGTCGGCTGAAATTTTCATATGCTTTTGATCTGTAATTACTTCCTTCGCTTCTGTAAATGCTAGTTTTATTGCTTCTATTTGTTTATGATACGTATCTATCGTATCTTTTTCAGTAAAATCAAAGCCACTAACAATGTTTAATGCCATTAAAGCAAGTAAGCCTTGCCCATTGGGAGGAATTTCCCACACATCATAGCCCCGATAATTCGTTGAAATGGGATCTACCCATTCTGCTCGATAATTCTCTAAATCCTCTTTTGTTAAGAAACCATCATATTTTTGAATAAACTCTACGATTTTTTCAGCAAGTTCACCTCGATAAAAACTTTCGGCATTCGTTTCGGCAATGGATGTTAAAGTGGCAGCGTGGCCAGGCGAACTCCACATCTCACCAATGTCTGGAGCTTTCCCATTTGGAGCAAACGTGTCAAACCAAGGGTTAAACTGTTCCCCTTTTAAAGCTTCCTTAAAACGTGCATATGCCAATTTCCAATACTTCCCTAAAACTGGTGTTAAAGGAAACCCTTCCTTGGCATAACGAATGGCTGGAGAAAACAGTTCTTTAAATGGTAATTTCCCGAATCTTTTTGAAAGCTCTATCCATGCAGATGGGACACCAGGCACAGTAATCGGGATAACCCCAAACTTTGGCATCCGCTCATATCCTTTAGCTTTGACAGCTTCAATCGAGATAGCTGCTGGTGCCGGGCCACTGCCATTTAGGCCATATAATTGACCATTCACCCACACAAGGGCAAAGGCATCCCCTCCAATTCCATTTGATGTAGGCTCTACTACTGTTAATGCAGCAGCAGTTGCAATCGCTGCATCAATCGCATTGCCTCCCTTTTGAAGAATTTCAAGGCCTGCCTGTGCTCCTAAAGGCTGTGAAGTTGCCACCATTCCTTTTCTTGCAAAAACAGTATTTCGAATTGATGAGTACGGTTGATAAAGATGATCCATTTTCACTTATCCCACTCCCATAAAACCGTTGGTTTTCATTTACATTCGATTATTAATTCTTGTATATGGTTAACAAACGTAATTTTATCACTTAATTATGATTATATAGAAAATTGAATCTAAACTCCATATGATTTGACTATTTTCTAAAAGTCTCTTATCTCAAACATTGTTGCTAATTAAGTAAAGTTATAACGAATAAATAGCAACTGAGTATGGCTACATGTATTCGTTAGGTAAAATCCTAACGAATACATATAAGTTAAAGACCATATATCCCGATTTCACTTTAGTAAGAGCTGCAAAAATTCCATAAGAACCGCCTTAGCTTTGGTTTGGTGTAAAGGCTATAAATAAAGAAAGAAGCAACATACTTTATACTCTTATTCGTACTTTCATTTAAGTCATAGTATGAACACAAAAAAATGCCAGGAGCTAGTTTCCTGGCATCATTCTATAATTTAAGCCCGCTACGACTTTTAAATCTTCTCAAGAGGATATTGCTTTCAACCCGAGTGATTCCTTGTAATCCGTATAATTCATTATTGATAAAATTTTCTAAGCTTGAAAAATCATCTACAAGGACATGCATATGAAGAGTGCTTGGTCCTGTCATTTGATAACAGCTAGCTACACTTGGGTTTTCAGCGAGCTTTTGCGCTACTTCTACTAAGAAGGCAGGTTCACAATCCACTTCAAAAAAGGCCGAAACATGTTTCCCTACTTTTTCAGAGTTAATAACGGCAGTAAACTTTTCAATTACCCCATTGTTCATTAATTGATTGACTCGCTCCCTAACTGCAACCCTAGATAAATTTAATTGCTTCCCAATATCTGCATAGGACATTCGACCATTATCAGTTAATAACTCCATGATCTTTCGGTCGGTATCATCGATCTTCATCTTCCCACCACTTTATTTCAATTTCTTGCAAGCTTTATATTCTTTATCTTATCGTCTAATAAAGGCTCTCTGAATAGGAAAAGGGGGCAGACCCCATACCACAATATATTGAAGTGATACATAGGGCCAGCCCCATACGACAGTTTACTTCGTTTCGATAAGACCATACTTTCCGTCTTTTCGACGATAAACAATATTCGTTTGATTCGTATCTGCATCTGTAAAGACAAAGAAGTTATGACCTAGCATATTCATTTGCAGAACCGCTTCTTCACTGTCCATTGGTTTGAGATCGAATTGTTTCGTTCTAACAACCTCAAGATCCCCATCATCCTCTACATCATTTTGAGGACTTCCATTTGTTGCAAAGAATTCCTTTGTATTCCCTTTTTCACGGAACTTGCGATTTACTTTTGTTTTATGCTTGCGGATTTGGCGTTCTAATTTATCAACAATCAAATCAATCGCTGCATACATATCATTATTTATTTCTTCCGCTCTTAAGACTAATTGCGGTAGAGGAATGGTTATTTCAACTTTTGCCGTTTTATCTTGATATACTTTTAAATTTACATGTACATTTGCTTCAGGTACTTCGATAAAGTATCGTTCAAGCTTACTTACCTTTTTCTCGGTATAATCCCGAATTGCTGGAGTTACCTCAATGTTTTCCCCACGAATGTTGTAGTTCATCATATGGAATCCTCCTTGTCATTTGGCTGCATTTTCCCTCAGCTTGTCTTTCAATGCTGAGTGTAAAATGATGCCTTATAATTAAAGCTATGTTTATATATTTCTATTATACCCGTCCAAATTCCTGCTTAAAACGAAAGATTTTTTTGTCGAATTTGTCATATTCGAAAAAGATTGTCGAATCGTTTATTTTTTTGTCATAATTGATCACATAAAAGATACATCTACAATAGCTACTTCATTTTCAATTCTTTCCCTTATTTCCTTTAGCCAATGCAAAACACGTTCGTTTCGATCTTCTGGTGCTACTTTTTTATTAAAAACAGCATATAAATCAATATCCCGCAGTTTTAAGAATAATGGCAGCGTTGTAAGCCATTCTCTTGTAAGCTGATTTTCTTCATCATAGCCATCAAGGAAGGCATGCAAGAATTTTTGTGCGAACTGATTACGTTCCTCTCTTGTTCCATAAAAATGCTTTGAATTTGTTGCATAGTATAACGGAATGGCTATATCAGAAACAAAGTATTGATAGCTGGCATCATCGAAATCAAATACCTGAATTATTTCTCCATCGTAAAAAAAATTACCATGATGAATATCCGTATGTATTAGTCCAAAGCTATTTCGTTCTTTCGGAAGTTCTTTTATGTTATCAATAACTTTGTTTACCTTCCCTAGAAGCAGCGCGTCTTCTCCAGTATAATATTTATCTAAATCAAGAAGATCATTTTCATCCCATTGGGCTCGTTGAACAATTTCTGGTGTTCGTACATAATCCTTCGTATATTTATGGATCCTACCAATCGTTTTTCCCCATTTGTAAAATAATTTTTCATTGAACGATGGACCATCAACTTTAACCGGTTGACCTAATGCCTTTTCAAACAAGCTGGCAAAGAAATAACTTTGATTAGCTTCGAACGCTTCGACTGTATTGCCGGCTGGAGAAGTAATTACATTAGGTATCTTAATCCCACAAATACATAAATATTGAATCCAATCAAGTTCAGATTCCAATTCTTCCTTCGAACGATGAGAATGATGGGTCACCCGAAGAATCTTTGGTGTATGATTCTGATCATATACTTCAAAAACGTAATTTTCAAAATCGCCAAGCTTTTGGTAATCAGGTGTAAGATTAAACCTTTTTAGGATTTCCGTCAAAACGGTTTCAGTGAATTGCATATCAACCAATCGTTCCATATACCTTCCCCCAAAAATAAATCTAATTTTGAAAATTATAGCATATTACTCTATACTTTTCTGTATTTTTTGAAAACCCTTCCAATCACTTTATGAAAGAAGATAAGCTTTTTAGAAAATAGAAATTTTTTCATTATTAAATGGGACATTTACCCAGTCCATTTTCTAACCACTTTCATACTATTTAGGGAATATGTAATAAAAATTCAAAGAGAAAAAAGAGGAGGAAATTTGATGAACCCTGAATATTATCAAATCCCAAATTGGAATGTGGACTTGGATCAAAGGCAGTTTGGACGGCCATTTTTCGGAAGGCCATTTTTTGGAAGACCTTTTTTTGGTAGACCTTTTTTCGGTAGACCTTTTTTCGGTAGACCCTTTTTTGGAGGGCCATTTTTCGGAGGATTTCTCGGAGGTCTAGCAACCACAGCTTTATTAGGACCTGCACTTTATGGTGGTTATCCATATGGATATGGGTATGGCTATCCTGGATATTACTGGTAAGAAATATATTTGTAAATAAAAGGCTCTTTTTTTAGACACGTTTAAGCCTTTATTAGGATAAACGTCGGTAATAGGGACTTACCAAAAGCAACCAACTAGACGAAAACACCCAAATAAAAGAGGGAACGAGGTTCATTGCGCCTCATTCCCTCTTTTCGCTGATTGCTTAACTAATGCTGCTTAAAATTTTTGAGAAAGCTTCATTAAATCCTCCGATGAACCGGAAATTTGCTCCATTAGCTTCGTAACTTGATGAATAATGTCAGATGTTTGCGTTAATTCTGCCTTCGTCACACCACTTTGGTGTTTATTTTTCTCAGCAGCTTGAAGTATCTTTTCAAAAAATACATCCATATTGGAAATTTCTTTTGAGCTTTCTTGGGTCAAATGAGATACCTCTTCAACTGATGAAGTTACATCTTCAATCTGGCTATTAATTCCTTCGATTAATGTTGAAACATTACCGATGGATTTTTTAGTTTCTTCCGCTAGCTTTCTAACCTCGTCAGCAACAACGGAAAATCCTCTGCCATATTCTCCTGCTCTTGCTGATTCAATTGCTGCATTTAAAGCCAGTAAATTCGTTTGTTCAGCAATACTCGTAATAATCGAAATAATTGAATGCACCTGTTCTGAAGCCTTTTTTAAATCTTTCACTCGATCATTAATCGTTCTTGTGCTCGTTTCGATATTATTAATTAATTGCTGCTCTTGATGTAATTTGTCCTTACTGCTATTCGCTTCATTTTCCATTATATTTGCAATTTCTACATTTTCATTGGCTACTGCAAGCATATCAACAGATTGTTGGTTTAATTGTGTCATAAACTCATTTGTTCGATCTGAGAAATTTGACAATGTTTCAGAAACATCGGCAATTTTTTGCTCTATTAAGATTCTCTCTTCCTCATGCTTTTTCCGAAATCTACGAAACTCTTTTTCATATGCCTCAAGGACAATTTGTTGTTCAAAATTAAGGAGTTTAGAAATACTTTTAATGATCTCAATCACTTCAGCTTTTGAATCAATATTTTCTTCCACAATCTCAATTAAGGAATAAAATAAATTTTGAAAGGCACCTAGATACCATTTAGGTTCTAGGCCGATTTGAAGGTGGATAATCGCAATTTTAATTCTTTTTTCAACAAATTCCTGATTTATCTTCCCTTCAAACATTTCACAAATATGTCGTCTTAATGTTTGACTCAATCGCTCGATGCTGCTGTATTGATTAATGATTTCAAAAAGATTTGGCTGTTGTCCTAATGCTTTATAAAAATCGTCCACTATTTTATCGATATTTTGATCTACGAAAGTCTTAATTGATGCAATGGCGCGAATATCTTCCTTTGTAAAATGAATCATTTCCATTTGCTTCATTAACTCTTGATCTGACAAATCTAAAGATATTGACACTGGTAATCTATCTTGTTGTTTAACTGTACTCTTGCTGTTTTCTGTTTTTTTAAACCAACTCATAGGCTCCCCCTAGTATGTAAACAATTCGAATTGCTGCTTTTTTTACTTAGTCTACTCGATTCGAACAACGTTGATTTTTTGAAACTGTTTCTGCTGCTTGAAACAAAATGCTAATAATGTTCGCCGCGCCTTGACGGTCAGCAGTATAATAGGCGCGAACAATAGGACTTGCTCCTTCATTTACAATATATTTAGGTGGTAAATGATTTAATGACAAAGCCATAACATCATCAATACAGCGTTCACAGGTGCAAGGTAATCTTAATTGTTCCATATGCTCCATAAGTGCATTACGGACAATTTCCTCCATTACATTAAAAATAGGCATAATAATAACCTCCACAAGGAAATTTTGGTTGTACTAAACAACAAATTTCCCTCTAAAAAATCACCTCATGAAAGGGCTGTCTGAAATGCAAAAAGTCAGACAGCCCTTTTCTTCCGATATCAAATCTTTTTATCTACCATAATACCGAGAAATTCAGTCATCGCTGCATACATATCAAGCATTTTCTTAGAAGGAATTTCCTTCACCACTTCTTGTGTGGAATCGTCGACGACTGTAACATAATACTCATTTAATTTATCATGAAACTCAAATTTCAAATGAGTATTCGATGCAGAAACAAATTCGTTCATGCTATCTACTACTTTTTCTAACTTTGCTTTATCTTTTTCATTTACATTTGTTTCTGGATTTCCCCCATCTTTTTTCTGCAATGGAACCGGTTCTAATGCATGATCATTTTTCATTTCTCCACGAGTGGAATTGGATATCGTTGAAATCGGTTGAACCTGTCCCCCTATACGGTCCATCATCTTTACCTCTCCCTTTTGAATATTCTATCATTAATATCGGCAGAGAATTGGAAAAGTTTAGCTTAAGGGACAGAGGGTCGGTTCTCTTGTCCCATCGGGACGTCGGAACCGTCCCCCTGTCCCTTTTATAGTTGATATTTTTGAATGGTGTGGTTTAATTCTTCACTTAATTTACTTAGATTTTCTGCAAGTGTTGCACTGTTTTCCATTGCATTCATTTGTTCGTCGACAGATGCCGTGATTTCCTCTGCAGAAGCTGCCGATTGTTGTGAAACGGCTGCTATGTTTTGGATGGCTCCAGTGATTTCTTCACTTTTAGCTGTTATGGTTTCAATTTCTTTACTTAAATATTTAATTGCTTTCACCGTTCTAGAAACAGTTGAATGGATATGCTCGAATTCATTTTCCGTTTTCTCCACTACTTCATTCATTTGTTGCGAATGCTGAATTGTGTTTGACATGGCCATTACGGTTGATTCGGTTTCCTTCTCAATTTCAGCAATCATTTGTTGAATTTCCATCGTTGCTTGGTTAGATCCTTCTGCAAGCTTCCTTACCTCTTGAGCAACAACCGCAAAGCCTTTTCCATGTTCTCCAGCCCTTGCTGCCTCAATACTTGCATTTAATGCTAATAAATTCGTTTGTTCAGAAATGCCATTGATGGTCTTCGTAATGCTAGAAATGTTTTGAATTTTATTATATAGATTCGTAATTCCAACACTAATTTCATCTGATGCCTTAACGGATTCATCATTTGATTTTCTTAATAACTCAACCATCTTCATGCCATTAGATGCTGCTTCTTCAGAAATATCGGTCGTACTCTTCATCAGATGGTGATGTTCATTCATTTTCTCAATGGATTCAGTTAGTAATTCTATATTTTTACTTGTATCTTCAGTATCAGCAGCCTGAGCAACCATTCCATTCGTAATTTCTCCAAGTGCATGTCCAACTTCTTCACCACTTGCTGATGTTTCTTCAGATATGGCCGATAAATTGGTTGCAGAATCTACTAAGTTCGTACTTAATCCTTGTAATTGTTTGACCATGGCTTTTAATTCCATGACCATTTTATTAAATGAAGAACTTAGATGTCCTAGTTCATCAGAGGATTCAGGGAGTTTTTCTATGTTTAAATTTCCGTTAGCAATTTCCAAAGAAGCATCGGAGATTTTTTCAAGCAATCTAAATTTCTTTCTTGCTACAGTGTAGAAAATACCTAAGCAGATTACTGAAATACCTACACAAAGGATGATGGTTAACCATTTCATCATATGTAAAGAATCATAGAATTCATCTGTATATGCCCCAATCCCAATATTCCAATCCCAAGGTTCGAAATAAGTCATATACGAGATTTTTTCACGAGCTGTATCTTCACCTGGATTTTTCCAATCATATATATAAAAATGATCCTTTTCATTTTCAGCTTGTGCAGCCTTAATTAAATGATCACGAGTTTCAACTGAGGTTTTTGATGTATCATTCGTACCAATTGGTGTTAGTGGATTTAAACTAACCTCACGATTTGATTTTAGAGCAAAAATATATCCATTCTTTTTGTAAACAAATGGAGATTGTGAAAAATTATAGTTTAATTTGCCATCTTCTACTTTTGGTCCATTTAAAATTTCCCTAGCTTTTTCCTGTGCCTCTTCTAAAGTGAGAGACCCCTCTTTAACTGCATTGTTTAAAGCCTCTAATGTAGCCATTGATGTATTAACTAAGTGTTGTAAATCTAATTTCCCACTCGCAATAAGTTCCTTTTTAGCAAAAGTATAATTCACCACGCCAATGGTCGTACTAATAATGACCGTCATAACTAAAATGGCAAATAATAATTTCACCGAAATTTTATTTAGTGTTTTCACTTGAATCCCTTCTTTTCTTTATAAGCTAAAATACCTGATAGTATATATGTCATATATGAACTCACATCTGACTGTCTCGCATTAATCATTGTAAGCATATGTATTAACTCGACAATTTCCTTTCGTTTTAAGTTTTCTAGTAGGACATCTACCACTTGACCTTTTGTCAATTTGATTAAAGTTTCTTCATTTAATTGTATCGTCATATTTCTAATAGAGTTTAGATAGTGATTCAACATTTGTTTCACTTGATTATGACTGAGACAAATTTCCGAATAAAGACTTTCAAAACTTTCATTTGGTACTAGACCATATTCTATGGCCATGATCATCAGTTCCTTTCAATTCTCTAACTATATAATTTTTTGCATAAAAAAAGACCATCCATATGATGAATAAGTCGTTCCCTAAAGACCTTTCTCCTACTCCATACGTTTAACTTTATTAATACTTAACTTACTAAATATTAAATACTTAACTTCCAATTTCACATTATACTCCCTCTAATGAATAAAATTGTTAATGTCTGAAAAATGAATTTCGTGAATCCGCTTACAACTTTCGACTTTTTTCGCTAAAAACCGACTTTGTTGCATCTCCTTATTAGCATCCTTTAACACTTTACCGCATTGGGGGTCAGACCCCCTATATAATTTTCTTTTAACCAAATTGGGTCATATACATAAAATAATCTGAATGGGAGGTGTTTTTATGAGTGAGGTTGTAGCTGGTGGTGGACTTGGTGCCGGATTTGCTTTAATTGTTGTGTTGTTTATTTTACTTATCATTATTGGGGCTTCTTTTGTTGGAGGCATATATTAACTATAGGAAAAAAGATGAAGGCCGCAACAATGGCGGCCTTTTTATTCTGTTTTATCATCCTTTTACAACCCGTTATCCCTAATTATAAAGGAAGGGTTAGTACAATCTTTGTCCCTTTATTTTCTTCACTTTCGATCGTAACAGTTCCTTTATGATTTTCAATAATTTTTTTACTTACCATAAATCCAAGTCCTGTTCCTTTTTCCTTCGTAGTATAGAAGGGCTGTCCTAATTTATCTAGTACATTACTTGGGATGCCGCAGCCATCATCGATAAAGCTAATCAGAACCTTTTCATCCTCTTTCTTTTCTAACCGAATAACAAGCTTCCCTCCTTCAGCCATTGCCTCAATCGCGTTTTTTATAAAATTAATACAGACCTGTTTAATTTGATTTTCTTCACATTTGATAAATAATTCTTCCGTTTCAAATTCAGTTATCATGAGAACACTATTCATATTTGCTTGGGCATCCATTAAAACGATAACATCATTTAGCAACATACATAGATTAATCGAAACAAGATTCACCTCTTGTGGTTTTGCAAGTAATAATAATTCACTAAGTATCGTTTCGATCCTTTCTATTTCTGATAGAATAATGTCATAATAAGTATTATTCTCCAATGTATCAGATTGAAGAAGTTGAAAAAAACCTTTTATTGACGTAATAGGATTACGGATTTCATGAGCAATCCCTGCCGCAAGTTCACCAGCGATTGAAAGTTGTTCACTTCTAATTAATAGCTCCTGTGCCTGTTTCTTCTCACTGATATCCTTAATGATGACTGCCCAACCATCATTATAATTTTCTGCATTCAATAAAGGAAAACATGATACCAACACATGAATCAAGTGACCATCCTTCGTATATCTTACTGTTTCATACTCATCAATCTTTTCTCCACGTAATGTAAAGCTCCTATTTCTATAAAATTCGAACTTTCGGTCTTCTGGAAGAATAGGTAACTCTGTTGCATTTAATCCTAATATGCTCTCTCGAGACCACCCAAAGGTTTTTTCAAACGCTAGATTGACTGAGATGACTCGATCAGAATGATCATAGATAATGACAGGATCGAAATTATTGGTAATAAAGGATTGTAATTGATGCTTCGTTGCCTTTAATTTATTAGCTGTTTTATTATGTATTTCTTGAACCGATAAGGACGAATCGACCATCCCACCCATTTTATATAATGTTGACTTAACCAATTCACTATCTGTCATGAGATACTCATGACTTCTTTGTAATTTATTTTGAAGCGATGCTGTAACATACTGACCGTCGTAGGCACAAACAGAGATAATTCCTGATTTCTCTATATTTTGATCCGAAACATATTCATAGTGTTCAAGCTTTAAATGATCAACCCCCTGTCCCAGCCATTCAACATGTGCCCATGTGCGAATAGGAATTCCTTCTTCAAAAAAAGGGGCCAACAGGCGATTAAAATGACGAATAATACTATCACAATGAAAATCTCCGTGTAATCGATAAAACTCAGCATTATTCACATAATGTAAAAATGACAAATCGTCCGATTGAAGTATTTCTTTTAAACGATGAACAATAAGATTATAGCGTTCATCATTATCAATTAATAATAGTTGATTCCCTTGCTTATACCCCGTTAAAATATATGAAATTGCATTTTTCAAATAGCCATCCAATGAATCATACATATATAAAATATGCCCATGGTTCGAAATTTCTGCCAGTTGTGTTAATTGCAAAATTCTCTCTTTCATTGCACACCCCTCAAACCGTTGAAAAATTATCATTCTAGTACTTAAGCAATAAAAGATTCACCAGTCATAACGATACCATTATTATACAATAAACCTCTACGCTGTCGTGTATTATCATTCGCTTTTCTAAATAATTTAATATAATTGGGACAATGGACCGGATCTTATGTCCCAATTTCCCCACAAAAAATAAGCCTCCAAAAATAATCGGAGGCTTATTTTAATGAGGTTTTTCTACACTTTTTGTTCTCATAGTAGAAAACTTTAATGACTTGTCGGACGCTTCACCAACTTATTTCACAAGCCCATGTGGATCAATGACATATTTTCTAGATGCACCTTGATCAAATTCCTGATATCCCCTAGGAGCATCGTCTAAGGAAATAACTGTTGCATTCACAGCCTTTGCAATTTGGGCTCTACCACTAAGAATCGCGGACATTAAATCACGATGATATCTCATGACTGGGGTTTGCCCTGTTACAAATGTATGTGCTTTTGCCCAGCCTAATCCAAGACGGACTTTTAACGTTCCAATTTTGGCATCCTCATCAATACCACCAGGATCACCGGTTACATAAAGACCTGGAATTCCAAGCCTTCCCCCTGCACGTGTCACTTGCATAATCGAATTTAGTACGGTTGCAGGGGCTTCCCCAGCATTGGCACCATGTCCGGATGCTTCAAACCCTACACAGTCAACAGCACAATCCACTTCTGGAATTCCAAGTATCTGCTCAATTTGTTCTCCAAGATCAGTATGTTCACGCAGGTTAACCGTTTCACATCCAAAGCTTTTCGCCTGTGCTAAACGTTCTGCATTTAAATCACCAACAATGACAACAGCTGCTCCTAATAATTGCGCTGAATGAGCAGCAGCCAAACCAACTGGTCCCGCTCCAGCAATATATACAGTCGAACCTGGTTTCACTCCAGCACTTACTGCACCATGATAGCCTGTTGGGAATATATCGGAAAGCATCGTTAAATCTCTAATTTTCTCCATTGCTTGATCCTTATCAGGGAACTTTAATAATTGGAAGTCAGCATAAGGCACCATTACATATTCAGATTGCCCTCCTACCCAACCGCCCATATCTACATAACCATAAGCAGAGCCCGGACGATCTGGATTTACATTTTCACAAATATGGGTTGACCCCTCTTTACAGCTACGACACCGTCCACAAGCAATATTAAATGGCACCGATACAAGATCACCCTTTTTAATAAATTCCACATCACTACCTACCTCAATGACTTCTCCTGTAATTTCATGTCCAAGCACTAAGCCAGTAGGGGCTGTTGTTCTCCCGCGGACCATATGCTGATCACTACCACAAATATTTGTCGTTACAACCTTTAAAATCACTCCATGATTACATTTGCGTCCTACATTTAACGGATTCACCCCAGGTCCATCCCTTAACACTAAATCAGGAAAACCAATATCCTGTACCTCAACTTTCCCAGGTCCCATATATGCCACTGCTCTGTTTCCAACCATTTAGCTTCCTCCCCTTTTTTATAAATAATGTATTGCTCGTTCTATTAATAAGCAATTTCCATGCCAACTTATAAAAGCAGGAATTTTCGGCAAACTTTATTGCTCAACCAAACGATATGTCCTAAACATCAACAAATATTGTCCTAAATTAGTACAGGATGAAAGACATGCGCAATTTTTTAGTGCATCTTAAACGATGAAAGCTAATATATTTCAGTAAAAGCTATTTGATAAAGGAGGAAAAAATAATGTCACCTCTACGTATGATGGATCCCAAAGAGTTAATCAACCAGTCCTGGAGACGCTGTCAAGAATATGGGCTCGACCCTAATGGACCTATGAATAATCAGCTTTTAACCGGAATCGACTTGGAAAAAGCTCTCGCAAAAAATCAATTCCTACTTGACCAGACCACACCTTTATTGGAAAAGCTGTACAAAACCCTTCCGAACAAGGGATTAGTGACTGTCATCGTAGATCGGAATGGAATCATTATTCAAAAAGCAGGAAAATTAGAATTAGATGTTGCTTTCAACTATATGGAGGTTGGCGCAAACTGGTCGGAGGAAATAAAAGGGACAAATGCTATTGGTCTTGCCCTACATGAAAAAAGATTAGTCACCACCCACGCAGAGCATCACTTCTTTGTCAAAAACCATATTCTTACCTGTGCGGCAAGCCCCATTTATTCTCCAAGTGGTGAGTTTATTGGTGCGATTAATATTAGTGCACGCAAGGAGGATTTTCACCCATCGATGATTGCATTAGTTAGTATGATGGCTGAATCAGTGTATAATCGCTTAATTCTTGAGCAGGCAAATCAAGAAAAACTGTTAGCTACGAAGGAATTAGAACTAACGACAAATTATTATCCCTTCCCGCTCATAACTCTCGACCACGAACGAAGAATCATACGTGCAAACCATGCAACTCATAGGCTCCTTGGGAAGGATTGTCTTGGAAAAGAGTTCTACCATAAGGAGGGACAGGCAATCGGGGTGATCTCTGATCAAGCAAATCAATCTGCGCGCTCCATTGTTTCATTACATACAACTAGAAAAAAGGATTCACAGCTTTATTCAACAGCAGAAATTATCGGCAGTAGTCCGCAAATCACAAAAATAAAAAAAATAATTAACAAAGCAGCCTTTACAGACTATCCAGTCATCATTTACGGCGAAAGTGGGACAGGCAAAGAATTAGTTGCTCAAGCATTGCACACATCAAGCCCTCGTAAATCGCAGCCATTTATAGCAGTTAATTGTAGTGCTATCCCTGAAAGTTTAATAGAAAGTGAACTCTTTGGGTATGAACGAGGGGCATTTACAGGTGCAAATCGAGAAGGTGGACCAGGGAAATTCGAAGCAGCCAACGGAGGTACCCTTTTCCTTGATGAAATTGGTGACATGTCCAAAAAAGCACAGGCAGCCTTACTCCGCGTATTACAAGAAAAAAAGGTCACTCGCATTGGTGGAATAAAGGAGAAAACCATTGACACCAGAATCATCGCTGCAACAAATAAAAACTTACGTGAAGAGGTTCAGGCAGGACGATTTAGAGAGGATTTGTATTACCGTTTAAAAGGCATCTTCATCACACTTCCCCCATTAAGGGAAAGATCTGACATCCTCGAACTAACCGACCATTTACTATTACAACTTAATCACCCTTTTCTTCAACTAACAAATGAAGCAAAAGAAAAGCTCCGATCCTACCATTGGCCGGGAAATATTCGCGAATTACACAGTGTTCTCATGCAAGCCGCTTTTCTGATAGAAGGAAATGAAATCGGTGTAGAGGATTTACAATTTATAAATGAGTATGAACAAAAAAGCGAATCAACATATTCATTTGAGCCACCCCCTCCTCTGATCAACACTGAAAGGGAGGCCATTAAAACAGCTTTACATGCTACTGAATGGAATATCAGCAAAGCTGCGAGTTTGTTGAAAATAAGTAGAAATACCTTGTATTTAAAAATAAAAAAGTATCAGTTGAAACCGTGATAACCTAGAGATTGCAGACATATTCTATGCAAAAAAATATATATGATTAGTTACTCTATCAAACATAAATGATCATAGGATCTATTAAAAATTATCGGCTACCGCTTAGAGATGGTTTAACAACTTAAAAGAATCCAAGTAGCCGCTTTCTTTGATTATCTAAAAGCGTGTGATACCATGGAGCTTTTGACGAGCTATATTCGATAATTTATTGAAGTACAGTTTTTAGAGAGTCCTATTTTATCTAAAATCTATTTTCTCCATCAATAAATTTAGCTCAGCTTCTAATGATGTACCATTGTTCTTTTTTGTAATCTCGAAGGGTTTTTTATATAGACAGGCATATTTCAAAGCTAAAAATCCATCGATAGGAAATGTATAACCTTGCCATTCTTGTCGATATCCCAAAATCCCCCGTTGTTTAATCACCCGATCCAACTCTTTGACCACACATAAAACAAATTCATCAAAATTACATTTTGCTTCTAATACTTTTCTAATTAATTTAGAATCTCCTTTTCTATCAATAATCGGGTTTTGCTCTTCTGTAATCTTAATTTCTAAGTCTTCAAAATCACGCTTGAATTCCCAACGCAGCAAATATGGGCCTGTCTCCCACGTAATCCCTCCATTTATTTTGTGAAACGCGCCTTCTTTCCAGCTTAACTTACATAAAGGATGGATTGATGCCAAATAAGAAACAAAATCACCAAGCGCATCCGAATGAAAGGTCGGAGAAATTTCAATCCTATCCTTCCCCATCTCTAACACACAAGTTGCATTCCCACTTTTTATATAGTCATATGAAAACTTCAAAATGATCACCTCTATCTTTTTTGATAGTATTCTTACTATATATTTCTTTCGATCATAATTAAATCCTTCAGGGATTATTATGTTAGGGAATTATGCAAATTTCATCGTAAATATGAAAGTCGAAAAAATAGGTATCCGTCACCTTTGTTCCTCCATAATCGAAAGCTGGGACATGAAACCTGACCCTAGTGTCCCAGCTTAACCTTCTTCTCTAATTTAGTAATAATTTTGTAAAAGCCGATCAAAATCAACAACAAGATAGGATCCATAAAACAGGAATACCAGAACTTCCACCACCCATAATGAAAATATCCCCATGGTGGTGGTAGATTGACTAGCATTTCATAAAGTAATAAAAGTATGGTCCAAATGATAATATACAATGCCTTCCCTTTCATTGATCTACCAAAAGGAAAATACTCTAAAAACAAAACATTGATTGGGGGAATTAAAAGGGTGTAAGCGGGAAACGCTAAATAATCAATCCCCTGTGTCAAATACCAATAACCATGATATTTTAAATCGATAAATGTATCGAAGAGTAATTGTAAAGAGATTGTGAAAAGCCAGATATGGACAATTTTATTTGCTGACATCTCTTTAACGTACTTATATGCGATAATATTGAAGACGATAGTAGAAGTGTATAGTAAGAACATTTTTAGCCTCGGAGTGGTTTTAGGTTAGTTATTTGTAAATTTTTGGAGGATTATTCGTTTAAAGATATCTTTCTGAAATTATTTTTAGTCTAGAACAAATAAATCTCAATTACACAAAAAAGGATAACTCGTTTGAACGATGTTATCCTTTTTTCTATTTTCTTTTATCGTAAAAATAACCATCTGTCTGCATGTTTTGATAGGGATTAATATATTTATTCATGGATGTTTTTGTTTTGGATAACTGTGCCATATTGCCTTGAATACTTTGTTTTTCTTTTTCTAATAGCTGTTTCAATGTTTTTTCCATTTGTACAAGCTTTGCACCAAAATGTTTTTCTTCATCTGAAAATGGTGGTTGAATCTTTAATAGGGTCTGTTCTCTTTTATTTAATAAATCATTTATCAAAGTGATTGCCTCATCACGATTATTTTGGCTAATATTTCGAAGAGTAGATATCAATTCATCAGTTAACTGATAGTAAACCTGAAAAAATTTCATTATGCTTGACCATCATTAGAAGCATATTTTTTCTGACGATTTAGTTGGATTACCTGTTTCCAAGTATCACGAAATTCTGTAACTAGTTCTTCAACCTCTTCAAGAATGGAAACATCACTTCTAATATTCGCCTCAATTAATCGACGATTAATATAATCATAAAGAGACATCATGTTCTTTGATATAGGATATTCCATTTTTAATGTAACCATTAATTCTTGAATAATATTTTGTGATTTTTGAATATATAGATTTTTATCCCCTATATTTTTATTTTCAATAGCTTTTTTTGCATGTTTAACAAATTTAATGCATCCGTCATAAAGCATAAGGGTTAATTCACCTGGTGATGCAGTTACAGTTGTATTATTTTTATACGTTTGATAAGGATTATTTATTGACATTATCAATACCCTTTCTATAATTATCCTCAACTAAAAAATTGCATTAAATATGCTGATTGGGAATTGGCTTTTTGTATTGCCTGTTCCATCGCTGTAAATTGTCGATAATAGCGACTTTCAATATCTACTAATTTACTTTTTAAGGAATCCATTTGATCATTTACATTATTCAATAATCTTCCAATGGAAAAAGTATTATTTACACTAGAATCTTTCCCCGCTTTTTTTTCAATGCTTTCCATTGTTGACTTTAATGAATCACGTAATCTTTGACCAAGACCTTTCTCTGCGGTTGTATCTCCTTTTTTTGCGAACAATGAATAAACTCCATTCGGATCCTTTGAAATAGCCTCTTTTAACTTATCCATATCGATTTCTAACTTACCACCATCTAAATAATTCTTAGTGGTAGATATCCCAATTTCCGCCAATTGATTGATACCTGATAGTCCAGAAACTGGAGAATACAAGTTTGTACGCATTTTTGTTAAACTAGAGGAAAGTACTGAATCACCTCTAAGAGTTCCGCTTTTAGCTTTTTCCTCCCATAGTTCTATATCTTTTTCTTCCATTGCTTTCCTTTGTTCACTAGTTAATGGCTGATAGTCTCGATATTTTTTTTCTGTCAGTTTTGTGTTTAATTTTTCTACTAATTTATTATATTCATCAACAAATTTTACAATTGTATCAGCAATAGCATCAACATCTGGTTTAGAGTTAAATGTTACTTCCTTATTTGGATCTGCTTGTTTCAATGTAATTTCAAATCCATTGATAGTAAAAGTATTCGACGTTCTTGTTGTCTCAATTCCATTGTATTCAATTAAAGCATTCGTTCCCTTGGTAGAAACAGCTTCACTTCCTGTAAGTTTTAAATTTGAAAATAAATCACCTGATACATCAGTCAATGTAATGGATTCTGCTCCAGTATTTTTAGAAGTAGCAGAAAGCTTACCAGTTTGAGAATCAAAAAACATGGACACACCCGTTTTCTGATTAACCTGACTCATGACATCATTCAATGTAGCGGTCGAAGGATCGAATTCAAGCTCCTTCTCCTCTAGCTCACCTTTTGAATTAATGGCCTGTACTTTTATTTTTTGAGTCCCTGACATACCTGGAAACAATTGATCTAATGTTTTAGATGAGTCAGTTACACCTGTAGAACCACTAACTACTCTACTAGCTGTAGCAAGGCTTTTAACCTTAATACTACCGGAAAAATCAACAGTTGAATTTTTGTTATTAATAGAAATCATATTAGGATCAGAGATATTTACTGATTTTTTAATATATGTACTTTGCTTCATTACTACATCAAATAGCATTTTATCCAAGTTAAACATCATTGTGTTAATTTCTCGAAAGTCATCCCTTTGCCATTCCATAGTTTGCTTCTTTTGCTCCAATTTATCAAGTGGAACTCTTTCAGCTTTCATTAGGTTTTCTACGATTGAATCGATATCCATTCCGCTAGCTAAACCACTGATTCTCATTACCATAGGGTTTGTCACTCCTTTTATTCTATTTAATACACCTATGAAATAATTAATTTAAAAAGCCTATTTATATATTATTTTCTATACTTTATATCGACTAACTATGAATAAAGTTTAATAAATACTTTAAACTCACAGTTAACATTAACTTTATTTCAAAATTTCAATTAGAAATCACATAAAAAAATCGTCAATTAATAGCGAAAACACCTCCTGTCCATTTTTTTCCTACGATTAACCAAAAAAATTATTCAAGTACTACTAAAAATTGAAAACATTTACTAAACCATTGGACTAAGAAAGTGAAATATGACGTTAGTTTATTTTATGGATTTTTAGGTTTAATTCTGGGGGAATAAACTGTATAAAAAAAAGGGTTTTCACTTTAGGAAACAAAAACCCCAACGTTATATACTTAGCATTCAAAAGGAAAACAATATGATGAAGTTCAAATACATTTATAACAGCTATTAATAGAGTACCTCCTAATTTGGACACAGAAATCCAATTTAGAGAGCATTTTTAAGTAAATTAGAAAAAAGTTAAGTCTATTTAAATGAAGGTAAGGAATATAGAAGTTCTTTAATATACTTTTTAGTACCTCAAGAATTCCCCAGTGGAGTGCTGCACTTTTAGTATCTTTACTCATATCCATCCCAAAAACATCATTTAGCTCATTACCTATTAAAATCTTTATCAAATTATCTGAATAAAAATTCTGTTTAATTTTATGTTTAGATAGGGGCCAACCTTCATTTTGAATGATGTATGAAACCCCAGACCAACTTGATTTAAAAAGTCAGATATTAATATGCTTTGAATTATTTATACTGTTTAAATATTAAAAACGATGGAAATTTAGGTGAAAAAAATGTTGATTTTGGTGGCATAATACAATTCTTATTTGCACACTCCACAAATTCTTCTTTTCCTATCGGAAATGTTTCAATTATTACATCCTTTTTCGAAGATATTTCTTTGTATTTAATTAATTCACCATTGGATAAATATCTAAGACTTCCTGTATCAAAAATACGAAAAGCCTGCGAAATTATTTGCGTATTTAACCTATAAATGTCATTATTCCAAAATGCATCCGAATTTAAATCAATAAGATTAACAACAAACTTCTCTTTATCATATCCTATACGGATTTTGCCTTTGGATAATGGAGTATCTCCTGACAAAACTTCAAATCTACTATAAATAAAATCCTTAGCCTTTTCAAACAACTGTGCATCAACATTTGGTATGATCCTGTGGATTGGCTGAATATCCAGATAATCCAAACTAATTAAACATGAGAAAACTGAATTCTTAAAAGTTGATAACGAAGTTGTATATAATCGGTGGTGCCCATCGGCCACATACATATGTTCTTCATCTAAAAATTCTTCTGTTATCTTAGTGGCTTCTTCCCCACAAAACACATAAATCACAAAATCCTCACTTAGACTAAATCTATCTTTGTACTGTAACCTATCAATATACGATTTATAGTCTATTTTTTTTCTATGACCAAGTAAAATGGGAGCAGCCTCACAATTATATCCATGAAGATTGCTTAGCATCCCTTGGACTGTATCTGGTAAAACTAACTCATGACACTTAATTCTGCCAGAGTCATATTCCTTAATTGATAAATCTGCAATTAGGCCGTATACATTTTTATATTTAAAAACATACACTGCATCATCGAAGCCCCTAATCGACTGTGCATTTAAAATTTCCTTTTCCTGTATTGTAAGAAACAAGGTCCTTTCATCTAATGAAATTTTATTATCTTTAATATTAACCAAATTAATAAATTCGGAGTCATATAATTTACCACTAATATTAATAAATGATTTTTCAATTAAATCAATTCTCATATATCCACCAACTTAAATCTATTTCACATATAATATTTAATAATGTCCTCAATTGATTTTAGGCCATAATTTTGAGGTAACGGTAAATCTACTAAATCAACTCCATTAAATTCGCCATCCCTATAATATGAAACTCCTGCAATCTTCTCATACCACCAGAGAACTTTATTAATAGCTGGTGTATCTATTCCGACAACATCACAAAAGCCTTTTATAATACAGAGACCATAAGGAAAATCCTCAAGAAAATAACGCGATTGAAAGTCAGGGATATAACCTCTTTCAGCTTTTAACATAGGGCTTTTTATTCCTTTAAAAGCAGGTATATTACTAATTTTATCAGTCAACATTTCAGGAGTCTTTGATTCATAATGTTCTTTTAACGATTTAACACCTGTCAAATCAAGCCCCTTCAGCTTGCTACACAATTTCTGTAGCTCCTCATCACATGCAATTAGCATTCGAGAAGATTCATTCGTCCATTCTTCATAAAAATCAATTATCCTATCCCAATACAAATCCCCATGGTAATCATGAAACAAAGAATAAAGTCTAGTTGTATGAAGGATAGGATTAGACGGGGTGAGGGTAATATTTAAATAGTTAGGAAGAGGATTGCATGCTAAATCAAGCAACCCTTCCATTACTGAACATACTTCTGTTGTTCTCTCAGAAGGAATTGCAGCAATATGTACCTCTCTTTTTTTTCCTAAATCATAAACAGATTTTCCATATTCTTTGACTCTTGAGATACCATGTACTCTTTGAAAACCAAAAAGTGTACATCCAGTTTCTGCAATTTCCTTTGCATAAAATTCAATACCACCATTTCCTGGCATTACACCAACCCATGTCTTTGGCTTTATAAATGGTTTTATTTTTAAAAAAATACTTAGGAAAATATTTGAGGGAACTGTAAAAAGAATAATGTCTGCGTCTCCAATAACCTCTTGGGGCTTATTCGAAATTAAATCAATTTTTCCAGAGTATTTGACACTATTGTCAATAGAACAAACATCTATAACATCGTTCCATTTTTCAGGACTGGAAGTAAATAGTCTAACTGACACATTACTTTTTGATCCAATATCCCCCAGTAAAAGAGAACCGATATTTCCACCACCAACAATACATACGTTGAGTTGTTTAGATTTACTAAATTGATTTTGTTTTTCGTTTATCACTCTAACACCGTCTTTAAAGCATTAATCAGTTGCTCATTTTCCTCAGGACGTTTCACAGCTATTCGAATATATTCACCATTAAACCCATTTTTTGAAGATAAGTCTTTAATTAATAAATTATACTGATCTAGCAGCTTCCCTGTCAGTTCTATTGCTGAATAACCTCCAAGTACTTCACACATCACATAATTGGCCTGTGATGGAATAACCCGTAAATGACAAATAGCTGAGAGTTTTTCTATATACTCTCTTCTTACTTCTTTGAACTGTCTCATAGCATCTTCATAATCACTCTTATACTTCTCAAAAATTTGCATATAGAATTCTCCAAAGGAATTAATATTCCAAATAGCAACATCACTTTTTATAAAATTAATTATTTCTCGATTAGAAGAAGCAAGAACCCCTAAACGTAAACCCGGTACTCCATAGGATTTTGAAATACTCTTAATAACTATTAGATTTGGATAGGCAATTAATATTTCTTCATTTAAAAGAGTAGCATTCTCCTCTTCTGAGAAATCAACAAAAGATTCATCCACAATAAAAGTAATCTCTCTATTTTTTGCCCATGCTGCAATTTTTAAGATATCTTCTTTTTTGATGTAGTTACCAGACGGATTATCTGGATTGATTAATAACAAAACGGAAATGCCCTTATCTATATAAAAATCCATCAAATTTTCAGCTGTATAAGAATAATTGCAGTTTTCAGGATAGTATGGAATGATATTTTCAGGTCGTTTTCTATTTGGATATTCCTCAAATGTTGGAAAAGGTATTCCAATTTTCCCAGGTAATCTTTCCATTAATGACTTAATAAGTTCAGTTGCTCCATTTCCAATAACCACATGATCTTTTTTTATTCCAAAATACTTAGCAGCTAAAAGGCTATTAACCTCCATTCCTGATGGATAATCGCAAATTAAACGTTCAAAATTAGCTTTTATTTCGTCTAGTAATTTTGGTGTGGGATAAAATGGGTTAACAAGATAGCAAAAATCAATTAGGTCCGGATATCTCCAATACCCTCCATATCTTCTTTGTATTCTTTTTAATTTATCCTCAGTAGATGTTGTAAATATGGATTCTGCTATATCAAGATCCTGTACATCATCTATTTCATACCAAGATTCATCACTAAGAATAGTTGCTTTTATCTCTGGCTTGTCCAACAGTGTTATTACTTTTAATACTTGTTCATAATATTCATTATCCCCAAGTGCTTTACTGTATGCCTCTAAAAAAGGTACATAATGAGTTGTGGAAAACTCTTTACTAAACTTATATATATTTACAGTTTTATAGTAACTTTGAATTTCTTCAAATTTAAAATGATCTTTATCCAAAAAACTTAATATGTTATTTTCTTTATCTAAAGTTACTACAGTACCATCCATCCAACTTTCATATTTGTCAACTAAAGCTAAACTTGGATATGGATTATCTACTATTTTGTATAATACTGAGTCATCAAAAATAAGGTCTGACTCTAATAAGAGAGTAGCCTCCTCTAATAAATACTTTCTTGCCAAATATAGAGAATAAATATTATTCGTCTGACTGTAGTTTTCATTGTTTACATAAATAATAGGAGTACTGACATTTAATGACGAAATGTATTCAATCAATTCTTCACTTTTATAACCAACAACAACTATTATTCTAGAAAGACCATGTGAATCTAATTGTCGAAGCATCCTTTCAATAAGGGTTACGCCATTTACTTTCACCATACATTTTGTATTATTATACGTTAATTCTTTTAAACGTTTTCCCATACCTGCAGCTAAAATGATAGCTTGCACTTTTCTCATCCTTTCTTACTAGCTTATTCATAGAATCCTCTGCCAAAATAATATTAATTTGAAATTTTTAATACCTCATTTTTGATCGCTAAGTATATTTTCTTTCCAGATGTTCCATCGGGATTAATATAGAGCTTTTTCGCAATTCCTTTACGATTTTTAGCTAAAGGATCATACCCTTTTGAAAACTTTTTAACTAATTCGAACCAAGGTTCAGAACGATCCATGACATAATAAAAGACATTAGGAGGGAGTAATGAATTTTCAGGCATATTTTCTCCCCAATATAAAACTTTCTTTTCAGTCAATAAATATGCATTAAGAAGAGATCCCTCTTTAGAAATTATAACGTCAGCAGCTACTAATGCCGGGAAGTAGCTATCTGTTTCATCAAAAATAATATCTTTATACAACGGATCTTCTTTAATAGACGTTCTAGTCAGGTTCTGATAGTATTCAAAAAAGAAAGGGACATATTTTAAAATGGAAGTTTTAGTAAGCGGATGTGGTCGCCAAATAATAATAGAATTTTCAATAAATCTTGGTATATTAAAAATATCTATTAAGTGTTCTAAAGCTTTAAATGGCTGGTTAGCAAAATAAAGACACCCGGTATCCACTAGATAAACTGTTTTCCCATTAATTTTTTCCTTCCATTCTATAGGATAATCAATTTCCTTGCTTAATGCATTTATCATAGCGTCAAGTTTAGGAGAACCTGCAACAAGAATTTTATCTATTGAAATTCCTTCTCTAATTGCTTTTTCCTTTTCAACATCATTTATCAAAATAATTTTATCTATATTTTTTATTGATGGATTACTATATGGATAGAAGCCTTCACCTTTCTTGTGAGAAATAAAAGAGGAAATATAGTATGGGACATAAACAAGCATATCCGTATACTTCTTCAAATTAAAAGTGAAATATTCTTTGTATACACGAGTAAGAGTATTATATTGATCATAAATATTATGGATAAAAATAATATCCGGCTGCTCTTCCTCTAAAATATATTCACTATAATGTGTTATAGGAATATCAGCTGGAAAATGCTCTCCCTCATAAGTAGGTATCGCCCCATTCTTAGAGAGTTGATAGTAAGGAATGGGAACAACACGTGCCTCACAATTTTCATCCTCTACAGCGGACTCATACACAGATGCAAGACTATCCCACATCGATGCTTTATAGGGAAAAAAGACAACTTTTAACTTCGTTTTAACCTCTTCATTAAATAATACTTTTAGTGAAAAAACCTGATTAATTAAATCTGTAATAAAATTTTCATTAAAAAGAGTATCATTACTTAACAAATTTTCAAAAGATTTTTCGATAATTTGCAGCTGTTCAACAGTCTTTTTTGGCTTAATTTCTTCACGATCCAATTGTATAGAAATTGCCTCCAAAGCAGCCAAACAATCATAAATAGCATTTTCAGGATTCTGTAAGTTATTAAGTACACCAAGCATTTCAGATACTGTTTCAAGTAACTCAGAAATCTTCTTTTTTCTTCTTAAAAACATTAAAGTTAGCCTCTTTTCTCTGTTTAACTTCAACTTATAATAAGTTTATCGAATTTACTCGTTATATGTATAAGGTAGGTCAATTGGGCGTTCAACTAAACTACCATTTTGATAATCTGTTCAATATTATTTAGTGAATTTTCAACTGACGCTTCATAATTCATCCTTATTATAAATAAGTTGGATGTCATATCCGGGTTTATTGCACATTATCTATGTATGTCCACTCATACTACCCTGAAAAAGTGTGGAAGACACGCCTTGCATTTTTCATTCTATATTTAGGCATCAACCATAATAAGAAGATTTCTAAAAATGATAGTTTAAAACTATTAATAACTCGAATAAAAACTACGCTAAATTCAACATTTCTAAACGTTTAGTGGCCTGTTGATAACCTTGATCATGAGACATAATATAATATTCTTTTGCTTTAGTTATATTCCCCGTCACTTCATAGAAAACCCCTAAATTATATGGTGCTAAACAACTACTGGTTCCAATAACATACTCTGAATGAAGATTATCTTTTAGGTCTATACACGTTAAAAAGCTACTCTCTATATTGTTTAGATATTGATCCGCAATAGAGGGGTTTTTTAAGCAATACTCTAAATAGAATAGCCCTTTCGCAAAATGGAAATCGGAAACATTTTTTAATGTTTCTTCATTTTGTTTTATTATTTGTAATACTTCTTTTTTGTTACATTCTTTTCCGCAGTTAATTAACTCAACTATCAATTCATTATAAAAAGATACATTTTTGGAAGTTAAATGATAGGCCTGAAGTAGGAAATAAAACGATTTCTCATAACGTTTATTGATTCTAAGTTCTTTTCCCAGTTGAAACATGTAGTATGTATCGTTTGGATTTTTTTGTATTTCCTTTAATAAAAGAGGGATATTTCTTTCACTTTTATTTGTTTCATAATAGCCACTATGCCCCACTATAAAATCCATGTCCATTCTAGGTAATTGGGTTTCAAGTTGTTCATGAATGGCACCGTTATACCTCACATTACAAGGAAAAAATCTGGAAACATATGCTTTTGATATGTATTCCAAATTATCCTTTTTATAGTTGCTATTAATTTGCAGACGTCCTATTTTATTTTTAGATATTACTCTTTTTAATTCGTCTCTTGATCCATCTATTACATATTCATCCGCATCCAAAACTAATATATACTCTCCAGATGCATTATCGATAGAATAATTGCGAGCGAGAGAAAAATCGTTACACCAATCAAAATGAAATAATTTTACATTAGGCAACTTTTTAATAATGTTCAACGTATCATCAGTTGAACCCGTATCGACAATCACAATTTCATCCACTAGCTCTTTTACACTATCTATACATCTTTTGATATTTCTTTCTTCGTTTTTCACAATCATTGCCAATGATATTTTCAAATGACCACTACCTTCTTACTCCCAATAATACTTAAGAGGTTATAACATCAGTTCCATTAAATAACAACTTCCCTTAAACACTTCACTAGCCTTTTTATAAATTGATTCAACTAGGATCGAATCCTTAGAATGCTCCAAAATATAAGTGTAAAATCTAAAATCAGTTTCGTAGGTCATTATTGCGTAATTTGCTATTTGCACAGCACTATCAATATTTCCAGTCTCTAATAGACTATCAATAATATTTATAAAATCTTGTTCATTGAAATAATTCCAATCGCCTTTATCATATAATTGTAACGCTTCTACTTTGAAGCTATTTGAATACAATATGGCAGCAATCTTTGATAGTAGTTTCCCTTTTAAATGCTCTATATTTTTCAACATTACTGAACAAACATCGAATTTTTTATATAATATTAAATTTTTCAATAGAAATAGTATTAAACTCTCATCAATGTTTTCATCCCAGCTTTGACCATTTATAAGTTTAAGCAGTGCTTTATATTCATTATTTTCTTCATAAGGTTTTAATGCTATAGATAGTTTTTCACTCTCATTTTTAAAATTATTTAATATTAATAAATCAACAATATTGATCCAATTAGAATTTATTAGACTTTGGAATAAATCTAACTCAAATAACTCACTCAAATTATTTATATTACCCTCATTATTTATTACAAAATTCTTTAATAAAGACAATTTTTCCAAAAGTTTATGGTCTTCATGATTCCGATCTATCAATCTGATTGCTAAAGTAGGATTTCCAGCATCAAAACATGCTCTCACATAATCTTTAATATTATGAGGATTTATCAAATTATTTGAATACAGAAATTCGACAATCTCATCTACTAAATGAAATTTATTCAAAATAAAGATGACCTTTGCAATACTCTCTTTATGATTATTATTTATATTTAATACACTAGTATAGTGAAAAATGGCACTATTATAATCCTGCTGAAGAAGAAAGATCTCTCCTAGACGAAGATGCGGCCTTTGTTCTTTTAAATCTGGTCTAAAGATAATCTGATTATATTTTTCACTGTTATTTGTTATTTCCAGAAATACTGTTTTGGCGTCCTCTAATTGTCCTCTAAGGAAAAAAATCTCACCCTTTAAGTAAGGGAATTCTGGGGAATTTTCATAGATATTTTCTGCATCCTCTATCACATTTAGTGCATCATTGTATCTTTTTAGATTAACCAAACAAATTATTATTTGAACTAATGTTGCCGATACCCATGATAAACGAAAATCCTTTTTTTGCTTATATGCCTCTAAATAAGCATCTAGTGCCTTAGAGTATTCACCAAGTGAGCAATATTCATTTCCATAATTAAAATAATCAAATGCATTGGTAATACCTTTTCCTATTTCCTGATCAAGCAATTCCTTATTACGGACGCTCTTATCCTTTTCACTTACTGTATGATTCAAATAACCGGAATGAAATATTACTAATTTTGAGTGTTTATTTTTAATTGATTCATTTTTATTACTTTTAAATTGTTCATGTATTTTGCGATAATAACTAATTTCACCATTATTCTTATAAATTCTATCATGAAAATTTTGCACCAAGTTTTCACCAAAATTCCCAGTAAAATTTATTATTTTCGCATAATAAGTATCAAATTTTCCATTATCATCTTTTAATTGTTGAACGAAGTCTTTAAAGTTTTCTTCATCTACATACTCATCAGCATCTAAAACTAGTATCCATTCTCCCGATGCCTTTGAAGCAGCAAAATTTCTAGCTGCAGAAAAGTCATTTATCCATTCAAAATTATATATATTAGATGTATACATAGAAGCAATTTCTTTCGTTCGGTCAGTTGACCCTGTATCTACGATTATTATTTCATCAACTAAGTTCACTACAGATGATAAACAGCGTTCTATAACTTTTTCTTCATTTTTAACGATCATACAAAGAGAGATATTAGGGTTCATTACACATTGTTCCTCCTAAAATTAATGAATCTAATAAAAACATCGTGCTTAAAAGTAATAAGCACGATATTTCGATAGAATCATTAATTAAATTATTAATTAACGAAGTAATTGTAGTACACCTTGTGGTTGTTGGTTTGCTTGTGCAAGCATTGCTTGAGCAGCTTGAGAAAGAATTGAGTTCTTAGTTTGAGCCATCATTTCTTTCGCCATATCTACGTCACGAACACGAGATTCAGCAGCTGTTAAGTTTTCACTTGAAGTACTTAGATTATTGATAGTGTGCTCTAATCGGTTTTGATAAGCACCTAATTTTGAACGCTGAGTAGAAACTGCTGCGATAGCACTATCTAAAGCTGAAATTGCTAGACTTGCAGCACCATTAGTTGAAACTGCAATATTACCAGTGCTAATTCCTAAACCTGTAGTATTCATAGCAGAAATACCAATGTTGATAATTTGACCATCATTTGCACCAATTTGAAGAGTTCCTGAGAAACTTCCACCTAATAGGTTTTGAGTATTGAATTCTGTAGTATCAGCAATACGATCAATCTCAGACATTAATTGGTTTAATTCGTCTTGAATTGCTTCACGGTCAGCAGTTACGTTAGTATCGTTACCACCTTGTACTGCTAATTCACGCATACGTTGAAGGATTGCATGTGTTTCGTTTAATGCACCTTCAGCTGTTTGGATTAAAGAGATACCATCTTGAGAGTTTTTCGCAGCCATGTCTAATCCGCGAATTTGTCCACGCATTTTTTCAGAGATTGCTAGACCTGCTGCATCATCTCCTGCACGGTTGATACGAAGACCTGAAGATAGTTTCTCCATAGATTTTGATTGTGCATCATTTGCTGCACCAAGTTGACGATATGTGTTTAACGCAGCGATATTGTGGTTAATTCTCATTTTAATTTTCCTCCTTGAATTTGAAGTTCACTTCCTTGTGAACGATAAAATGTATTTTTCGAGAAAAGAGAAGCGGCCGTCTTTTCTTTTTCTCCCTTACATTAATAATATCGACAAAATTCGTGGAGGTTTTATAGTTTTAAATAAAATTTTTTATTATATTTTTAACGCCAATTTTTCCCTAGATATAAGACGCATATATGACTTTACTTTTCATTAATATTTGAAATAAAAAAATGGAAGATAACTTTTTTGTTATACTTCCACTTAATTATTTTATTCAACTTTAATTTTCTTTCATCTTTTTATTAAACGCTATTAGTATGTCGGATGATACTAAAGCTGCCTTTTGATTTTCTTCTAATATATTTTCATATACTTCTTTACGATAAACATCTATATTTTTTGGTGCCTTGATTCCTATTTTTACTTGTTCTCCCTGGATCGCAGAGATTGTTATTTCTATATCATCACCGATTTGTATCGTTTCACCTTTCTTACGTGTCAGGATTAGCATTGTATCACTCCTTTATCTTCTTCGCAAAGAGCGGATGTCGAATGTCATATGATGTGTCATTTAAAATAATTTGTTTTGCTTCATTATTTTTCAAATTGATAATAATCGGCGCTTGAAAATTAGCAGTCGTTTCTTGAAGAGGCTCTTTAACTGTTACGATTGAAAATATGCTCACATCTTCGTCTTTTTCAATTGATAACTGTTCAAGCGTGACTTCATCTAAGATAATTTCGTAATTTTCGATATAGCTAAATGGATTGGTAAGAACAAAAGCCAGCTCAGGAGTTTTAACAGATTGCATAATCGTGAATAAATCCTGCTCAGGTAGAGCCATTAAAATAAATTCATTTTCATCAGGAAAGGCTGGAATTCCTTTAGAAAAATGTAGAATATTCTTTTTATCTATTTCAGTCTCCCCATGATACCTTGTTAATATTTTCATCAAAATCTCCCCTAAATTTCCAATTCATAATTTATTCCCACATATTTTAGATTATCAAAATCAATTTTTAAATCCTGGTATTGCTTCATTCGTATGTCTACTGTACCTGGTTGATAATCAATAATCGGTTTTCTTGCTATAGTATTGTTAACAGGCTTATGTAACTCCCATTGTATATCAAGCTTAGTTGGAACATATTCCAGTTTAACGCTTCCTGCTTTAGGGACATATCCAATATTAAAGTCAAAAGTATGAAATAATTTCCCATTTTGTTTAGCGATATTAGCAATAGCATTTCCACCATTTTCTATTCTCATAAGTTCGTTGCCTTCTTGTGATCTTCTTGCAATTCCATTTAACCATTCTTGATATCCATTTTGTGCAAATTCTTCTACTCTTCTTCTAATTGATTTTAAATCTATATCTGCTCTTGCTTCTGTTTGATCAATATATAACATAGATGGGGTTCGAGTGATATGGAGCTCAGCAGGTGGTTGCTGTAAATCTAAATCAGGTCCAGGCTGTTCGATCGATTGGATTGCTGGATTAGTAGTCATTTCAATTTTTGCCATTTGTGACTGCATTCGTATTTGTGGTAATTCCATAATTCTCACCTCTAGTAAAAAAGGATCTAACCTTGAGGGGTCAGACCCTGATTATTTTATCGCAAAAAGTCTAGTAATGTTGGCTGAATGATTCGAGCACCCATACCTAAAGATGCACGTTGAACAGATTCTTGGGTAATTAATTCAGTGATGACTTTTTCCATATCTACATCTTCATTATCAGACATCATTTTTGAAGCACTTACTTCCTGCTGATCAATTCTATCTTCCATTAATTCAATACGATTATCACGTGCCCCTATAGTTGCACGTTCATTAAGTATTGTATTAATGCTATTGTCTAAGTTTACTAGATCATCTTTTAAATCAACTGTAGTGTTATTGGGATCTAATTTATTTATTAACGTATTAAGGTTAGTAAATAATTCTTCTGAAAATACTTTTGTCCCATCTGTATTTACTTGAATATATACACCTTTTGCTAATTCTAATTTTACTGGTTTATTATTATCAGATACTTTTGGTGGATCCACATCAATAACCAAAGGGGTAAGCGTATCTGTACCGTTAAACAAATATTTATCACCAACTTTTGTATTAGCCACTTCTTTTAACTGATCACGTAATTGCTCAATTTCTTTAGCAATCGCGTTTCTCTGGTCACCTTCTAGTGTTCCATTATTTGCTTTAACAGTTAGTTCTCTAATACGTTGTAATGCTTGTGTCGCTTGATCTAGAGCAGCATCCGAGTTGTCAATCCAGTTATGTGCTTCTGTAAAATTACGTTTAAATTGCTGCACTTCAGCTAAATTTGTTCGATAAGCTATCCCTTTCATTGCAACAACCGGGTCATCAGAAGGACGAGTAATTTTCTTCTGTGTTTGCATTTGTTCAGAAATTTTACCCATTTTTTCATAGCTATTACTGATATTTTTTAAAAAGTTATTAGAAAGCATTGATTGTGTAACACGCATCTTCTATCAATCTCCTTATCTACCACCAAGGCCCATACCATTGATGATTTTATCTAGCATTTCATCGACAATGGTGATATTTCTAGCCGAAGCATTGTAGGCTTGTTGGTATTTAATCATATTAATAAATTCTTCATCAATAGAAACAGCACTTACTGATTGACGTCTTTCGTCAACGGATTGAAGGAGGTTTCCACTGTTCGTTGTAAGACGATTTGCTTGTTGGGCATCTACTCCTAAAGTACCAATAATAGATTGATAGTTTGTTCCTATTGTTCCAGATTCAAAATAATTATCTTTATTAAAACCTGTAATTGCACCTATATTTAGTACTATTCCACCCTCTAATGTAATATCTTTTCCCGCTAATAAATCGTTTAGATTAACATTTTGAACATTCCCTAGATTTAATGCATTCAATCCATTCCCCGCTTCACCATTAGGTCCTGAAGCCGCAATATCTTTATTCTTCAAACTGTCTGGGACATTTATATTACTAGCAGCTCCTTTGTAATCTGTGCCAAGTCCGCTAAAAAACTCGCCTCCAATATCATATGTACCATCTGCTTGTTGATTTAGTGTATAGCCTTGTTTATGTACAGCATTAAATAATGTTCCAAAAGTAAATGCCAATTTATCCAAATCATCCAGCATTTTAGGATAAGTACCTTTTAATTCTCCCGTACTATCTTCATAACCATAGCCCTCAATAAGCCCACGAATTTTCCCTTGTGAGAAATCTTCAATGTTTATTTTTTGTCCATTAACTTCCAATGTTTTGAGTGAATCGTTGGAAGGAACCTTATCTAAAATTCCACTTGCAGGATCACTTGCTTCTCCACCTGTAATTTCTAAATAATGAGGGGTTGATCCATCTATTAATGAAGGACCTTCACTACCATCCTTATTAACAAGCTTAATATTATATATCCCTTCGGCAATCTTAGATGGGTGACCACCGCTTTTTTCCACATCAATTTTAATATCTACATAGGTTGATAGTTCATCAACTAAGCGATCTCGTTCATCATACAAATCATTAGGTACGTATCCATGGGGTTCAATTTCAGAAATTTGTTTATTTACATTGGCAATTTGTTGAAGAACAGAATTCATATTTTTAACAGAAACACTTATTTCATTTCCTAAGTCCTTTTGAACTCCTTTTAGTGAGTCATTTAAATAATGAAAGGTTTCTGCAACAGCTTTTCCACGTTGAATGACTACTGATCTCGCACCATCATTTTCTGGATTGGCACTTAAGTCCTGCAATGCCTGCCAGAATTGCCCCATGGCTGCTGACAGTCCTGAATCACTCGGTTCATTCATTATGTCTTCCAGTTTCGCAAGTGACTCTGCTTTCGTACTCCAATAGCCGAACTTATTATTTTCACCACGATATTGCTGGTCAATGAAGGATTCACGTACACGCTGTATCGATCCTGCCTGTACCCCTGTCCCCATTTGTCCAGGTATTTGCGGACGATTCATTGCTGCTGCTGGGTAAGCTGGTGTAGCTTCAAAATTGACCCGTTGTCTTGTATATCCTAAAGTATTTGCATTTGAAATGTTTTGTCCTGTTACATATAGTGCGGATTGTTGCGTATTCATCCCACGTTTGGCTGTTTCTAATCCATGAAAAGTGGAAACCATTTTGTTACCTCCGTTTGATTAGCAAGCATGCTATGCTTCTGAATTGAATGTTGATATCGCTCGTTTTTCCATCTTTTTTTGATCCGGTCTGCCGTAGTTCATTGACTCAGGTCGGGGTTGGATCATATCGATTGTCATGTTGACAAATTGAAGGCTTTGATGAATCAGTAGTTGATTTAATTCATTGCGATCTTTTAATTTATTGACTACTGACAAAATCTTCTCTTTCAGTTCATTAAGTATTTCCTTGTCATTCCCTGTTACTGCTTCTATGCAGTTGGTTAGGGTGATGTCTGTTGCTTCGGATTTTCCTAATAGTTGTTTAGCGGCTTCTTGCCGTTGTTTTTCCATCGTATTAATGGCTGCCACAAAGGTTTGTTCGTCCTTAAGCATTTTTTGGAGGCCTTCCATCTCCCCTTTTTTGATGATTTCTGTTTTTGCTTCGGAGAGTTCATAAAGTTTTTCATGCAGTTGGTATAGTTTTTCTAATGCCTCGATGAGCGTTTCAGTGGAAGTGGACATGGAGAACCCTCCTTTCTATTTTCCTTGATAAAAGTTTTTGATCCCTTTGGCGATTAGCTCTGGGTTGACTTTATATTGACCATTTTGTACTTCGATTTTTAACTGTTCAACTTTTGCACGACGAGCCTGTTCAATAGTAGAAGTTTGCATATCCTTCGCCTTCGAAGATATTTCCACTTTATCTGTTTGTTTTCCGCTCTTATTCGCTTGTTCAAATTTATTCATTTGTTTTTTATATGGATTAATTCCGTGTGTACCGTAATTATTGATTTTCATAACTTTTACGCCCCTTTCGTTCGAACGTATCCCTTGTATATTTATTATATCGGATAAAATGGAAAAACTTTTATAGTAGATTTTGCCCAATAATTAGAAAAAGAATAAGTACTTATTCAATAGGGCATGTAGGATTGGAATTTGACAAGCTTGATTCTTCCTCTTAAGCTTCACGAGAGACAAACCACAGCCCAATTACTGCAGGGTTAATGCGTATCAATACGTTTTGCACTAAACAGATCAGTACCTCTTTAACTTTAAAAAGGTACTGAAATTTATATTCTCCTATAAAAAAAATCCAAACAATAGGTTTGGATCCATTGATAGGACTTTCGCTTCAACTATTAATTTTGACTATAATAGGTCCGATTTCTTAATTCCTCTTTGCGCTTTTCTTCTTTATCAAGTACTTCAAGGTCATTTTTTATTTTGCCTGCACAGCTTGAACAGAGCTTGCCAGTTCTAATTAAGGCGCCACATTTACTACATGGGTAGCCGAGGTTAGGAAATTGGGCAAGCTGTAAGCGTCCTTTTCGTACCCATTTGTAGAGTAACTCTTCCTCTACACCTGTTTCTTCAACAACTGTTTCTGTTGTAGCTGAGCGGTTTTCACGTTTTCTCAGGAATTTATAGACGATATCATAAAGTTTTTCTTCTTCTTTATAGCATGATCCACATACATCACGTATATTGTTTTTTAAATAGAGATTTCCGCATTTCGGACAGTTTTCTAGTTCAGGCATCAGGGTCATCCTCCTAATGTATACTTGTACCTCTATTATATCGGATGTATTGATAAATTTGTTAAACCTAATTTACTTTTTTATCCACGTGCTACCGTAAGGGCTGTTACCGAATTTGCACCTGCTTCTTTCAGTTCCTTCGCTGCATGCCTGAGTGTTGATCCGGTTGTGTATATATCATCAATCAAGATAATGGATCGGTTCATAATTAGGGACGGGTTCCTTACTGTAAAAATTTGTTGAAGATGTATCCGTTCTTGTCGTGATTTTTTTGATTGTTTTTCGGTATGGGTGCGATGTAGATTATCCATTACCTGTAATCCTGCTTCATTAGCGAGTGCTGCTGCTTGATTGAAGCCTCTTTCCTTTAATCTTTCTTGACTAAGCGGAATGGGGACGATGGCATCATAATCGAGAGTTTTTAAGATCTCATTTATTTTCCGCGAGAAAATCTTGCTAAGAATATAATCGCCGCGGAATTTGAAGCGTGCGATGATGTCCTTAAGAAAATCATCGTACTCATACAAAGAAATATTTTTATCAAGCACTCCTTTCCATTTCTGATCTTCTTCCCATCGTTGGCAATCGAGGCAGAGGGTTTCTTCTACAATGTATTCCTTTTGGAGTTTTTCCATTGGTCGACCACAGGTATGACAGATTGGCTGTTTGATTGGAATTAGCTTATTTTCACAGTCATTACATAAATATTTGGGAGGTTGTGGTAGGAAAAGTGTAGTCCATTTCGGATCAAATGCGATAGGTATATGGCAATTCAAACAATAATCATGCATCAATCAATCCCCTTTCTCTTGCTTCTTTATTCATCTGAACGATATGGCTGTATGCTCTATTCATTGCCATTGTCTTACCATGGTGAAAAAAAGTAATTGTTCCCTTTGGATATTGGGCACTTCTACCAACTCGGCCGGAAATTTGGACGAGGGCTGCTTCGGTAAAGATTCCGTCCTCCGCTCCTACGATCGCGACATCAATGTTTGGAAAGGTGACACCACGCTCCAGAATCGTCGTTGTGAGTAGAACAGGGGTTTCTTTCTTCCGCATTCTTTCTACTTTTTCCTTACGATTGGGATCTTCAGCATGAACCGTTTCTATGTTTGGATGTAATTGTTGAAAAAGTGGGGCTATTTTTTCCATTAATTTGATGTTTGGAAGAAAGATTAATGTTTGTTTATTTGCTTGCAATCTTGCCTTTATCCATTTTTCGATTTTGATAGGAATTTTTCCTTTTTCAAAGGACTTTCTCCAATTGCCACACCAAGCAAATTCAGGTATTGGCAATGGTAGACGATGGAATCTTGCGGGGATGGTGACATAGGGACGTTTTCCAGCAAGGCATTCCTGTTGCCATGTTTGGTTTGGAGTCGCCGATAAGTAGATTTTTGCCGCATTATTTTTTGCAGCTTTTTGCACTGCCCATTGCAAGGTATGATCATAGGAATAAGGAAAGGCGTCAACTTCATCGACAATCATGAGATCAAATCCATGGTAGAATCGAAATAATTGATGGGTGGTGGAGATTGTCAGTGGAGAAAATTTGTTTCGATCCTCACTCCCACCATACAGGGCCACAACTTGAATGGTAGGAAATACCTTTTGTAGTCGAGGAGCGAGCTCAAGGACAACATCTGTCCTTGGGGTTGCGATGCATACCCGCTGTTTTTGCTTTATCGCTTCATTGATGCCTTCGAAAAGTACTTCTGTTTTTCCTGCTCCACATACCGCCCAGACCAAAAGCTCAGATCTTGTATGAACCGCTTCAATGACACGCTTTGACGCCGTTTGTTGTCCAGGAGATAGGGTACCGCTCCACTCTAATGCGGATTCTGTTAGGTCCATTTCTGGTGGTGGACCAATCCAATGGTAAAGAGGTGTACAAGTGGATACTCGTCCCATCATGATGCAATTCCGACAATAGGTACAGCTTGATTGGCAATTCGCACATGGGAATTGCGCAAAAAGATGTAGAAACATGTTTCCGCAACGTTCACATTGAAATTTGTTATTTGGGGTAATTCCTGGTAGAGCGGCAATGAATTTATTTTCGAGATGTTTTTTGATAAGTGCTTTTGGAAAGGGAATTTCAGTTAAGAGGAGTTTACGTCCTGAGAGAAAGGTTTGAAGTTCTTGTGAGAAAGGTTGAGTCATTTCTTCACTCCTTTTTATAGGTTATAGGCTGTCTGATAACAGACAGCCCTATTCACTTACTTTATTGTCCAGGTTAAGCCCATCGCACCTTCACCTAAGTGAGTGGCAATGACCGGGCCAAAATAGCTGATGGAGAAATCTACATTTGGATAGAGCTGTTCAAGTTCAGCCTTCCATTCCTTTGCATCCTCCTCGCGATTTGCGTGAATGATGGATGCCTTTAAGGCTGTTCCTTTAGATGCATCTTCGCCAATTAGTTCACTGATTCGATTCATTGCTTTTTTGCGGGTACGGATTTTTTCAAATGGAACAATCACCTTGTCCACAAAATGAAGGAGAGGTTTCACTTTTAGCAAGCTTCCGATAATGGCTTGTGCACTTGTAAGACGTCCACCTCTTTGAAGATTGGATAAATCATCGACCATGAAATAGGCACGTAAGGATGCTTTCAATTCGTCAATTCGGGAGATTATTTCTTCAGGGGATTTCCCTTCCGCTGCCATTTTTGCTGCATCAATGGCATAAAAGCCTTGTGCCATACAGCTAATTTCCGAATCATAGGCATATACTTTTACCCCTTCAACCATTGTTCCTGCGGTTACTGCACCTTGATAGGTTCCACTAATCCCACTCGAAAGGTGGATACTAATAATCGCATCATAGTCCTTTGCTAGTTTTTCATATAAAGCAAGAAACTGACCTGATGATGGCTGGGATGAGGTTGGCAAGCGATCCTGTCTTTTTAATTCTTCATAGAATTGTCCAGCAGTAATATCTATTTCCTCTTCATAGGTTTCTCCGCCAATAACGACACTCAGTGGAATCATATGTATGTTTAACTCTTCTCGGACGTCCTTCGGGATATAGGCTGTACTGTCCGTTACGATAACTGTTTTCATTTTCTCTTAATCATCCTCAGTTTAGTTTTATTTCCATTTTATAAAAGAATCTCCAGATTGGAAAGGAGAATTTATAGTTTGGACACCTATACGATCAAAACACTATTATACGAATGACTCGTTATGAATGCAAACAATCAAAAGATAAAAAAAACACTTAAGAAACATTTGGTTTCTTAAGTGTTTTAAATGGCTTATCTATTATTTTTCTACTACTGCGTGTCCGCCGAATTCATTTCTTAGAGCAGCAACTACTTTACCTGTGAATGTATCATCCTCTAATGAACGGTAGCGCATCATAAGAGATAATGCGATAACAGGAGCAGCTGTTTGGAAGTCAAGTGCTGTTTCAACAGTCCATTTTCCTTCACCTGATGAATGCATTACACCTTTGATTTTATCTAGTTTGCTGTCTTTAGAGAAGGCATTTTCCATTAACTCCATTAACCATGAACGAATAACTGATCCATTATTCCATACAGTTGAAACTTTTTCGTAATCATATTCGAATGGGCTTTTTTCTAGGATTTCGAAGCCTTCAGCGATTGCTTGCATCATTCCATATTCAATTCCATTATGTATCATTTTTAGGAAATGACCGCTTCCTGCTTTTCCAGTATATAAATACCCTTTATCAACAGAGATTTCTTTGAAGATACTTTCTACTTGATCAAAGGCTTCTTTGTCTCCACCAATCATTGTACATGCACCGTTACGAGCACCCTCTACACCGCCACTTGTACCGCAATCAAGATAAGAAACACCTTTTTCCTTTGCTACATCATAGCGTCTTAATGAATCTTTATAATGTGCATTACCGCCATCGATGAGAATGTCTCCTTCATCAAGTAATGGAAGCAATTGATTGAAAACCTGCTCAGTAATTTCGCCTGCAGGAACCATCATCCAAATTTTACGTGGACGATCAAGCTGTTTCACAAGTTCTTCTAATGTATAGGCTCCTTGACCACCATCTTTAGAAATATTATCTACTGATTCTTTATTTACATCATATGCTGAAACTGCATGTCCTTTTTCCATAAGGTTTAATGAAAGCTGATAACCCATTTTACCTAAACCAACCATACCTATTTGCATGTCATCTGCCGCCTTTCAACTTTTTTTCACAATACCTTCATTATAAAAGAAAAAAAATTCCGTGCAAGTTTTTCGATTCCTATTCTATTGAAAAGTACCTCCTTAAAATAGGATCCACTAATCATTGTATAACTAGTATTACCTAAGCACTCAATTATTTTCCATCTAGTTCCTTAGTAGGAATTTTAAAAATAGTTGTTCAACTTCTAGATTGAATCATCTATGCTTTATAGGTAGTGGATAATTTAGGATAATTTGGATATGAAAGGGGAGGCTTCATGAAATCTGGAGCACTAACACCTATTTCAAAATATGAGGGAATTGGTGGCTGGTTAATTCTTGTGATGATTAGCTTACTATTAACGACTATAGCTTCAATTTTTTTCGTTAAAGATATAGTAGTAGATTATTTCCAACCAGAGGTTTGGCGTGAAATTACTACCGCTGGATCTGATTTCTATCATCCATTATTTGTACCAATCATTATTTTTGAAGTATTGATTAATTGTATCTTTTTTGTCATTGTACCTATTTTCTTATTAGTACTTATGTTCAAAAAGAATCGTCTTTTTCCGAAAGCAATGATTTACTATTTAGTTGGTAGTCTTATTTTACAAATTATTGATACTGCTCTTGTCGTTAACACCATCTATACTTTGGACGCCTACAAAAATATTCAACCCGAATATACAGCGAGTGCCAATAAGGAAATAGGACAATCCCTTATATACACACTCATCTGGGTTCCATATTTTCAAATATCCAAAAGAGTGAAAGCTACCTTTTTGAAAGAGCCATTTAATTATAAACCAACGAAGAAAGAAACCGCTGTAGCGAGTATACCGGCAGAAAACCTGTTCCGCACCTATCACAATAAAAGAGTTGTTTTAGTTAAAGGAAAAACGTAGGAAGGAATTGAAGAAAAACGTCCTTTTTCGGATAATTAGTAGCCTTATACAAGGGGTCAAATTTCTTGGACCTCAACCTCTTTTATAGTAGAAAAAGAGTTTGTCTATTATAGGATCAGCTCCCAAATAGACAATCTCTTTTATTTTGTTTCCATCGCAAAGGTGGCGTTTAATTTCCACTGCCCATCCTCTTTTTTGAACGTATTAATTTGACGACTTAGTTGTTCGACCTTTTTCTTAGAGCCAGTTTCCGAAACAATGGTTTTCATTTCTGTAAAAATATTGGCTTCATTGTCCTTATAATCAATAATAATCACATTTTGCGGATTGATTTGAATATCAGTTGTTTCAAAGATATTTTTTATATAATCACGTTCTTCATCCAACTTAAAAGAGGTCGGATTTTTCGAAATGGTACTCATATAACCATCTAGATCCTTTTGATTAAAGGTTTTAACATGTTGATCAAATGCAGCAAGTAGAGCCTTTTTCTCATTAGCTGGGATATTTTCGGCCTCCTGAATTGGTGGCGGCGTAGATTCACCAATATTTTCACTAGTTGAAGCATTGCTATTTTCTTGCTCATTATTAGTAGTTACCTTTGTATCTTCTTTTTTATCAGACGACTCCTCTTCTTTTCCACAAGCAGCTAGCATTAACGCCCCTACTAGCATGAAGATAAGCAGAAGTCTCATTTTATGTATATTCATCGGACACGACCTTTCAATCATAATATCTTTATTTTATTGAATATGATTGATATAGACAACTTCTTAAGTGTATATGTAAGAAATACTACATAAATATGGTAAAAAATTCAAAAAGCGCACTACAGCGTAGTGCACTTCATCAATGTCCCCTTCTAGCAAAATCTACGAAACGAAATTTATCGAGACGGTGTCTTGATTCCGTGTATTGAAATAGACTAGCGTCTTCTAAGTAAATATAGTTTTTAACAACGACAATATGCTTATAATCCTTTAAATCTAAATAACGATAATCTTCTTCGGTTGGTTCATCTACAGATATTTCTTTTTTGGCGAAGCTTATTTTTAGGCCTAGTTCTCCTTCAAGATAAGCAAATAGAGAACCTTCACAAATTTCCTTGCTCAAAGTTGGAACGACGGATTGTAATACATAGTCCTTGTCCAAAATGATTCGTTCATTCTCCAATTCTCTGGCACGGGCAATCTTCCATACTGAATCTTTTCCATTTATATTCAGTTGCTTCTGAATATAGGGATCTGGCTTCTCTAAATCTAGTTCACAGACGATTGTTTTCCACGGTTTCCCCATTTTTTCAGCTAATTCTTTAAAGCTTACTAGACCAGATACCGGGAAATCATATTTTCCTACATCTAAAGTAAAAGAACCCTTGCCTTTTATTTTTTGAATATACCCATTTTGAGATAAAAGATTTAATGCTTTTCGAACGGTTTCACGAGATGTTCCATACTGTTCAACTAATTCATTTTCCGATGGTAGTTTTGTGTTTGGCTTAATATTTCCTGATTGAATTCGTTCAACTAAATTTTCATAGATGGTTAAAAACTTATTTACGCGCATTGTATATCACCGTTTTTTCAGCTCATTTTAAAAGGCCGTTTTTTCGTATAGTAAATAGCAAAATTGCTAAAGAAAAAGCCTACTAATTAAGAGTCAAATATTAATTCCTATATTTGTCATTGTACAAAGAACTAGCCTAATTAACAATGCTTATTTTTTTAAGTGAAAAATGATTGACTCATAAGGACGTAGTTGAAGTCTATTCATATGTTTACTTGAGTCTGGATAGTTGGACAATAGAATTTGAATGTCGTACTCTTCTATATCGATTTCTTTAGGTAATTCAAAACAAGTCTCTTTATCATAAAAATTATTAATGATCATTAATTTTTCATTCTTGCCGTTACGAGCATAAGCAAATATTTCTGGATGATCTCCCAATATTAATTGATAATCCCCATCTGTAATGATGTCATAATTCCTACGTAGCTGGATTAGCTTTTGATAATGATAGAAAATAGAATCCTTATCATGGAGCGCATTTTCTACATTAATCTCTTTATAATTAGATGCTACACTAATCCATGGGGTTCCCGATGTAAATCCTGCATTAGGCTTGTTATTCCATTGAACAGGTGTACGTGAATTATCACGAGACTTTTCCTGCAAAATCGCTAAAATTCTCTCCTCAGAATAGCCTTTTTCCTTCATGATTTCATAAGCATTCAAGGATTCCACGTCACGATAATCTTCAATTTGCTGAAAGCCTGGATTGGTCATTCCGATTTCTTCACCTTGATAAATATAAGGTGTGCCTTGCATCATATGAATGGTTGTGGCGAGCATTTTAGCGGATTGCTTCCAATACTTTTTGTCATCTCCAAATCGTGAAACAATTCGTGGTTGATCATGGTTACACCAGAACAAAGCATTCCAACCACCACCTCGATGCATTTCTGTTTGCCATGTTGAGAGTATTTCTTTCAATTTTATAAAGTCAAAATCCGCTAGTGTCCATTTATCTCCTTGATCATAATCTACTTTTAAGTGATGAAAATTAAAGGTCATACTAAGCTCATGACGTTCAGGATTCGTATAAAGAATACAATCCTCGATGGATGTAGATGACATTTCACCAACGGTCATCGCTTCATATTTTGCGAATACCTCCTGATTTGCTTCCTGTAAAAATTCGTGTATTCTTGGACCATCTGTATAAAACTTTCTCCCGTCCCCTGTTGGATCATTTGGAAAGCGCTGATCCTTTGAAGCTAAATTAATAACATCTAAGCGAAAACCATCTACCCCTTTTTCAAACCAATAATGCATCATTTTATATACTTCATGTCTGAGCTGATCATTTTCCCAGTTTAAATCTGCTTGGGTAACATCAAACAAATGGAGATAGTACTGCCCTGTCAGCTCGTCAAATTCCCAAGCTGATCCACCAAATTTAGATCTCCAATTATTAGGGGCTGTCCCATCTGGACTCGGATCCTTCCAAATATAAAAATCACGGTATCGATTATCTTTAGAAGCTCGTGCCTGTTTAAACCACGGATGCTCGGTTGATGTATGGTTAACTACAATGTCCATTATTAATTTAATATCGCGCTTATGTGCTTCCTGTAAAAGTAATTGAAAGTCTTCCATCGTTCCATAGGGCTTGTAAATTTGATAATAATCACTAATATCATAGCCATTATCATTTTGAGGGGATTCATATATAGGAGTTAGCCAAAGTACATCGATTCCAAGCTCAGATAGGTAATCCAATTTTCGAATGATTCCTAGTAGGTCCCCTTCTCCATTTCCCGTTGTATCATAAAAGCTTTTTGGATAAATTTGATATACAGTTGCTTTTTTCCACCAAGGTTGTTTCATCTTATATCACCACTTTTTATATTTCTATCGAAGGGGTGTCGATTTAAGTAGTCTTGCCTTTTAATCGACAACCCTCTTCATTAGATTAGTTTGATTTTTTGAACTTCGCGAAAATGATTGTTAATACAAATGGTACAACTAACACAATGGCCATTCCGACAAAGAATGCCCCCCAATTTTGTGGGAAGATCGATAGGAAGGCCGGTAAGCCACCTACACCGACTGATGGTGCTTCTACTCCATTAATGGTAATAAGCATCCCTGCGATAGCAGAACCAATTATCGCTGCAATAAAGGCAAAACGATAGCGCAAATTAACACCAAACATTGCCGGTTCAGTAATTCCTAAAAACGCTGAAATTGCAGATGTTAACGATAGACCTTTTAGCTTTTCATCCCTTGTTGCAAACATCATTCCTAGTGCTGCTGCACCTTGAGCGATATTTGAAAGAGCGACCATCGGCCAGAGGAAAGTGCTTCCAGTTGATCCGATCAATTGTAAATCCACCGCTAGGAATGTGTGATGCATTCCTGTAATAACTAGTGGTGCATATAGTAAACCATAAATAATTCCGCCAAGTGCTGGTACTGCATGGAAAATGCCAACGACTGCATCTGTAATTACATTTGCAATAGCAAAAGTAATTGGACCGATAACGATAAATGATAAAAATCCAGTAATCAATAAGGCAATCGGGGCAACTAGTAAAAGTTGAAACGCATCAGCAATTCGTTTTTTCAAAAATATTTCTAGTTTCGCTAATACATAGGATGCCACTAAAACTGGCAATACTTGACCTTGATAACCTACTTTTTGGATTTCTAATCCAAATAGATTCCAAGTTGGTATTTCTTTCGTTGATCCATAAGCCCACGCGTTTAATAAATCAGGATGTACAAGCATTAATCCAAGCACAATCCCCAATAATGGATTTCCACCGAACTTCTTTACTGCAGACCAACCAATTAATGCTGGTAAAAAGGTAAATGCTGTATTTGCAATTAAGTTAATAATGCTTGCAAAGTCACTCCACTGTGGGTACACTTCGACAAGCGATTTTTTATCAAAGAATATACCTTGACCAGTTAATACATTGTTGATACCCATTAATAAACCAGCAGTAACGATGGCTGGTAGTATTGGAATAAAGATGTCAGCAAGTGTTTTTACTGCTCGTTGAATCGGATTAAGTTTTTTAGCAGCAGCATCTTTGATTTCTTGCTTAGAAGATTCCCCAATCCCCGTTTGGCGGACCATTTCTTCATAAACCTTATCAACTGTACCTTGACCAATAACCACTTGAAATTGACCATTTGCAGAGAATGCACCTTTGACAAGATCAATCTGTTCCAGTTCTTCCTTGTTTACTTTACTTTCATCGTTTAAGGCAAAGCGTAATCGAGTGACACAGTGAGTGGCAGCTGCGATATTTTCTTTTCCACCAATTGCCTTAACAATTTGTTCAACCGAATGTTTGTTAACACTCATTTCTCCCATCCTCCTGTTACCGTTTTCATTTTCACGGTTTTTTATCATGCTCTTTTCTAAGTCTTTGCTGCTGTTTTTGTAAAATTCGGTATTAGGATTTTCAACTACTTATTGTTTTTCTGTTGAAATTAGGGTACAAAAAGACAACCTAGCCAGATTATTTACATGAAAAAAGCGACAAACTATGCGAAGAGCGTGTTTGAAAATTAATATGCGGTTACATTTTCCCCTTTCTGATAATTCCTTAAATTATTCCCCATTATCTGATTCTCCAAAGGAACTGGTAAATATTAAAGATTTTAAAAGAATAATAGATACCGCTTACAAATAATTTATTACTTGTATATACAAGATAGAACTTATAGTTTTATATTAACTTGTATATACAAGTTGGTCAACTAAAAAATTTGGAGGAATGTTAATTTTTCTATTTTTCATTTAAGTTAGTGGTCAATAATTGAACTTTATTGTTATGGTCGAGGTACTATTTCTAAGTTATTCATTTATTATCCGTTTCGTCTTTCTTGAAAGCATTTTTCTCTTCGTTTACCCCTTCTTTGTTTCAAGCTTCAGGCTGAAACATATTTTTCTCCTTTTTCTCTCTTTATTTGTCTCAAGATCGGGTTTTGAAACACATTTTTCTCCTCTCTCCCTCTTTATCTGTCTCAAGAACCAGTCCTGAGACACATTATTCTCCACATCCCCATTTTATCTGTCTCATGACCCACTACTGAGACACATTTCCACTCCATTTACCTTTTTATCTGTTTCAAACTCCACTCTAAACACATTTTCACTACATACTGCCTTTATCCGTCCCAGCTCTCTTTCCCTAGACAAAAAAACACTCCTCAATTGAACTTGAGGAGTGTTGATGAAAAAATTATCTTACTTCGACCCAACCATTTTTGATTGCTGCAACGACTGCTTGGGTACGATCGTTGGCGTTCATTTTTTGCAGGATATTGCTAACATGGTTTTTAACGGTTTTTTCACTTATGTAAAGAGTTTCACCAATTACACGGTTACTTCTTCCATCTGCAAGTAATTGGAGAACTTCGCATTCACGTGGTGTAAGAAGATGTAGTGGGCGAACCACTTCGGGTTGCTGATAGCCTGTACCATTATTATGGCGATTGGCTAAGCGACGGAACTCTTCAACAAGGTTACGAGTGATTTTCGGGTGAAGGTAGGATCCTCCATCTGCTACAACCTTGACTGCATCAATTAATGCATCTGAATCCATTTCCTTTAAAAGGTAGCCTGTGGCACCTGTTTTTAGTGCATGGGTTACATAGTTTTCATCATCATGAATGGATAAAATAATGACTCTTGTTTCAGGATACGTTTCTACTAATTGACGAGTCGCTTCAATCCCGTTTTTATTTGGCATATTAATATCCATTAATACTACATCTGGCTTTGTTTCTTCAATTAACTGAAGGGCGCTAGCACCATCATCACCTTCTGCGACAATTTCGAATGTTTTTTCGAATTCTAGTATTCTCTTAACACCTTCACGAAACAATTGATGGTCATCTATAATAGCTATTTTTGTAGTCACACTTTTTTCCTCCTTATAAAGTGTTTTTTCAAAGACACTTTCACAATTGTGTGTATTTCATATATTTCAATTTTTATAGGGTTAATCAAATTTCACTTGTATCATAACAATGGTTCCTTCACCAATTTTGGAATCTATCGTTATTTTTCCATCAATAATTTCAACTCGTTCTCTCATGCCCATGATTCCAAATGAACCTTCTTTTTTCTCACGAACATCAAAGCCTTTTCCATTATCTTTCACAATAAGGAATACACTATCTTGTTGCATATCGATCTTCACATGGATTTCACTCGCTTGCGCATGTTTAATCGCATTTTGTACAGATTCCTGAACTAAGCGAAATAGGGCTACCTCATATTTTGATGGTAGACGATATTCCTGACCTAGATTGATAAAATGGAACGTTACCCCATTATTATATTCTTCGGTTCGTTCTAGGTATTTTCTGAGGGTCGGAACTAAACCTAAATCATCTAATGCCATAGGACGTAAATCATAAATAATACGACGGACCTCAGATAAAGAGGATCTTACCATTTTTTTCAGGCTCTTCACTTCTTCTAATGCATTTACAATTCCTTGCTCACGATAGACCTTTTCAACTAAGTCAGATCTTAGGAGCATATTTGCAAGCATTTGTGCCGGACCATCATGAATTTCCCGTGAAAGCCGTTTCCTTTCTTCCTCTTGTGCTTCTATGACACGAAGACCAAAATCTTGCTTTTCTTTGGCATCTTCAAGTGCACTACCAATCTCCTTTAAATCACTTGTTAAATAATTTAATACGACACTCGTTTGTGATACAAGATTATTTGCACGATCAATTGTTGCCTCTAAATGAATGAGCCGTCTTTCTAATTCATCCCGTCTCCTACGTAATTGCTTCTCTAATTCAAGATTCATTGAATATTTCATCTGATAATTATGAGCAATTTCATAAGCTTCTCGAACTTGCTCTTCTGTATAATCGCGAAAATGCTGACTAACAATAGATAGACGTCTTCTTGACTGACGAGTTTTTACTTCGAGATCTTCTCCCTCATCAATCACTTGAGAAACCATTACTTTTACTTCTTTTAACTCATCAGAGAGAGTTTCATACTCTTGGCGGCATTGTTCTCCGATTTGGAAGATTTCGGATTTGCTAGAATCAACGGTATTTATCATCTTTTCCAAGATTTGATCCAATGTCCTTACATCAATTTTTTTCAGTGACATCTCCATTCCTCCAAGGCAAACTTCCTCTAATTTAGAGTAATTTTACCTCTATTTACAAAAAGATTCTATGCGAAAAATGTGTAAATTAAAAAGTTAGTAAAATATCCCTAATCTAAAAGTTCGATAGAAGGAAAACCTATAGTAACAAAGATATATTCGCTACAAATACTTGAATTTCCTCTATAAATTTTATTTCAACTCTTTTATTATATCATTTAATTTTAGCAAGATTAAAATGATAGAAAAATGTGAGTATCAAAACATTTAATTCGCTGTTTAAATTTTGTTATAGTGAAAGAAGAAAAACGTTTGAACTTTGAATGTACTATAGGAGTGAAATAGATGTTAAAAAAGTATTATACGGTTAAAGGTGATGGTGAACACGAGATCATTATTCAAAAATCTCGGTTCATTGCCCATATCCATCGTGCAACAACCGAAGAAGAGGCCCTTCACTTTATACAAGAAATTAAAAAAAAACACTGGAATGCCACTCATAATTGCTCAGCTTATATGATCGGACAACAAAATCAAATTCAAAAGGCAAATGATGATGGGGAGCCTACTGGTACAGCCGGTATTCCTATGCTGGAGGTATTAAAAAAACGTGATTTGAAAGATACCGTTGTTGTGGTGACACGTTATTTTGGAGGAATTAAATTAGGAGCCGGTGGATTAATTCGTGCATACGGTAAGTCTACTTCTGAAGGGATTAATGCAACTGGGATTGTCGAAAGAAAGAGAATGACCATTATTACGACAAAAATCGACTATACTTGGTTAGGCAAAATTGAAAATGAGCTACGATCTTCCATCTATCAAATAAAAGACATTCATTACTTGGATCATGTTGAAATTGAAACCTATGTAGAAGAAGATGATCATGAGACCTTTATTAACTGGATAACAGAATTAACAAACGGTCAAGCGACCATTACAGTTGGAGAGTCTCTCTATCTCGAATTCGATGTTGATCCTCAGTAATATTATTCGTAGAGCTGTGATACTTCATAGCTCTTTTTTTGATTTTGTACATTTTTTTATATCTAATAAGGATCCAGCGTGACTTTGAAGATAGTAGCTCTTTTCTAAGTGGATTGAAAGTCTTTCAAGGTAATCAATAGCAACAATATTTTAGAAAAGTTGGCAACTCTTCAATCTTTCTGCGTAAAATAAATTAATAAATATATAAGGATGCTTTCATATAAAAAGATATTTTACACATATAGCATATAACCTTATTTTATTACCTTTACACCCATCCCCTACACCCGATATCGAATTTTTCATTGCAAAAATCACTATATTAGAAAAAGCTGAAAAAAATAGGAAAAGCGCGTTACAAAAAATTCATTTTACAGTCAATAATATACATAGTAAAATAAAATTTGACATAATTTATGAGAAAAATAGAATAATATGAAACTTTTTATCATTTGTAACCGTCTAGAATGAATCTGAGATTATCAAATTCAATCTTGCTACACATCGAAACTTAAAAAAATTAACATTTAACCTTAAAAACAAACTTTTTTATAAGGAGTGTGGGTATGGGAAGACAGGAGAAAAGTATGAATAAGAAAAAGAAAAAAAGAAAACTCATTGCGTGGTTGGTTATCTTTCCAATCTTATTACTAGCATGTTCATTCACGGCATATGGTGCCATTCTATATAAAAAGGCAGAAAGAGCAGTCAATGATTCATATAAGGAAATAGACGGGAGAAAAGGGAAATCAGAATATCGAGAAGCAAAGGTAGATCCATATACAGATAATATTTCGATTTTATTTATTGGGGTAGATGGTAGTGATGCAAGAAATTATGGTGATGCTACCCGTTCAGATGCCTTAATGTTAGCAACATTAAATGAAAAAGAAAAAACAGTAAAACTCCTTAGTATTCCACGAGACTCCTATGTATATATAGATGATGTCGGCTATAAAACCAAAATTAATCATGCCCATGCGTATGGAGGGATCAAATCAACGGTTGATACGGTTGAAAATCTACTTAAAATCCCTGTTGATTACTATGTAGAAATGAACTTCTACGCATTTATGGAGATCGTTGATACGTTAGATGGGATTGAAGTAGAGGTACCATATAAAATTTCCGAAATTGATTCAAATGATAAAAAGCATGCCATTCGCTTGGATCCAGGACTTCAAACATTAAATGGTGAAGAGGCACTTGCACTTGCCAGAACGCGTAAACAAGACAGTGATATCATGAGGGGACAACGTCAGCAGGAAATTATGAAGGCCATCTTAGATAAAGCTACCTCAGTAAAATCCGCTACAAAGTATAGTAATTTAATCGATGCGGTTGGTTCAAATATGACAACGAATATGACATTTTCAGAAATGAAATCATTAATTGAATATGGTCTTTCAGGTCATTTAAATATTGAATCACTAACACTTGCAGGAACTGACTCAATGATTGATGGTGTATACTACTATCAACTTGATGATGCAGCACTTGAAGAAATTAAAACAAAGTTATCCACACATTTAGAACTAAAAAATAATGTGGCAAATGTGGATACAAATAATAATTACGATGAAGAAGAAAATAACTATTGATATAGTCTCTTTACAAAGCAAAAATTGACTTAATTTAAAAAACCGCGAAATTGTGATCGCGGTTTTTTTTAATGAATACCCTATTCGGCAAATCCTTACCTTAACTTTCATGATTTCCCAGGTAATAGTGACAAATTATGCTATTTTCCATTGCTATTTTTGGCTATATTTTTTGAACTGCTATATAGACCACTTGCTGATAGGCCCAACATTAGTCCAACAATAATGCCTTCTTTAATATTATCTGTGAGATAAAAGAAACTAAGTAAAAGGCCAAGAATAATCGCTACATATGGGGAGTATTTAATTGGAAGTCCTGCTCGTTTAGCCAATTCAACCAATCCAGCAATAAGTGGGATTAATGCTACATCATAAATTTGAAACATATAATCTTCCCCCTTTTCTATAGGCTCTTCACTAATCAGCGTTTAAAAAGTTCACTATTTTTTCTACTACCGATTGAAAGTATTTGCTGAAGAAAAGAGCTTGCAGGTAGCTACATAAGATGATAAGCCTTAATAAGTCCACTATCTTACTTATAAATATATGCAGCTTGTCAGCTGATTGGAACGGCTTACTTATAGATTTCATTACATCCAAGTAAGAAAATTCTGTTAATTTAATTATAATTTATATTTCACCCTTTTACTACTGCCCATAGTACTAGGACTAAGCAATAAAATTGATTCTTTTTAACGTTTGTGAATATTGCCCTATTTTTCTAAGAACACTTTCGACTGGAATCATCTTACAAGTAATAGTAAAATTATACTAAAAAGGAAAATGAATATAGGAGGACCCTATGGTTAAAGTCACTTTTTTGGAAAATGACGAAAAAATTCAAGTTCCAAATTATAAGGAAACAATTCATGAGCTTTTGCAAAATGGAAGCACAGCAATTTTTCCAAATTTATATGAATATGATAAGCTATCTCTCAATTTAGATGAAATAAAAATATATCTGCAAAAGCAATAACTAAACAATTATTATTACTTTACAGATTAATTTATTACTTATTTTCAACAATAAACATTTGTCCATTTCAAATGGCACCTCTCTTACATAAAGTAAATTATCTGGTTAAAGGGAGGTGTTATTTATGAGCTGTGGTTACGGCGGAGGTTACGGCTATAGTGGTGGCTATGGTGGCGGATCAACATTTGTATTGATTGTTGTATTGTTTATCCTTTTAATCATTGTTGGCGCGTCTTTTGTTGGCGGTGCATACTAAATGAATTGAACGAAGCGTTATTGACGCTTCGTTCTTTTATTTGTAGCATGATCCACTTGTTCAGCTCCGACAAAAAAGGACTGGTCACTTCACAGAGCAGACCTTAGATCCAAATAGGAACTTAACAAAAGACTAAAAACATTTTTTACTTATTTTTTTCCATTTATCATAGGCATATAATAGTAATATTGGAACAAGATTATAATAATGGATGTGATGAACATGAAGATAAAAATCATCATTGCGGATGATAACTCTTTTATCCGAGAAGGATTGAAAATCATTTTAAATACATATGAGGAATTCGAAGTTTTGGATACCTTGAATGATGGAAAGGAAGCAGTTGACTATTGCAAAAATAACGAGGTAGACGTGGCATTATTAGATGTACGAATGCCCCATATGAACGGGGTTGAAGCAACAAAAATCATTTCCGAAGAAACGAAAACGAAACCAATGATATTAACAACATTTGATGATGATGAGTACATATTAGATGCAATAAAAAATGGAGCAAAAGGCTATTTATTGAAAAATAATGAACCAGAACGGATTAGAGATGCCATTAGAAGTGTGTATAACGGAAATAGTATCATTCAGGATATTGTTTTAGAAAAAATTAAGTCCAATTTATTAGAAGCAAAGGAGACTGAAACAAAAATTGATCCCACTATGTTTACGACCAGAGAAAGAGATATTATGTCTCTTATTGCTAAGGGATATTCAAATAAGGAAATATCTAAGCAGCTATTTATTTCAGAAGGAACGGTTGCTAATTATATTACCTCGATCTTAGGAAAAACTGGTCTAGAGCATCGGACACAAATCGCGATTTATATTATTACAGGAAAAGTAGATTAATATGGAAAATTGGATCATTTTAAACAAAGTTCTTATTTTACTTTTTATCATTATCAACGGAATACGGGGTATAATTGACAGTCTTTCATGGTTTGTTTTTGCACTCATTTGTTATTTCTGTATAAATATTGCTGTCTATATTTTTAAGCAAAGGATGTTAAAATGGATCTTCTTCCTATTATCTATTACCCTATCCATTTTGGCCTATGTATTCATCCATCCTTTGTTTATTTTTCTATTGCCATTATCACTAATTGAATTGTCATCACATATAATTGAACGAAAATGGGTTCAGCTGTTCACTTCTGTCATTCCCATTTTTTACATAGAAAAAGCATTACAGCCTGAATATTTCTTTATTGCTATATCAAGCTTTATCATATTCAACATTGCTACGAAATATCAAATTGGCATGCTAAAAAATGAGCAACAAATTGATACAATGAGAAAGTCGATTCAAAAGCTGACAAAAAATTTGAACGAAAATAATGAGTACATTAGACAATCCGAATACACCTTTAAATTGGAGGAACGAAACCGCATCTCTCAAGAGATTCATGATAAAATTGGCCACTCAATGACAGGGGCCCTTATCCAAATGGAAGCAGCGAAACGCTTACTAGAAATTGATAAAGAGAAAGCAACGGAATTACTGCAAAATGCCATTAATATTTCCAGTGATGGCATAGAAAACATTCGTTTAACATTAAAAAATATGAAGCCTCCAACAGCCCAAGTTGGAATCCATCGAATGAAACTCTTTATTGAAGAGTTTTCTTCCAAGCATCATATAAAAACTGCTTTTACTCATCATGGAAATATGGACATCCTTTCCCCAATCCAATGGAAAATTATCCATGAAAATATAACGGAATCATTAACAAACTCACTGAAATATTCGACTGCTACCTTTATTTCAGTAGACATGAAAGTGCTGAACAAGGTCATTAGAGTTGAAGTAAAGGATAATGGTTCTGGAGCAGATAAAATCAAAAAGGGGCTAGGTATCATTGGTATGGAGGAACGTGCTGCAACCATTCATGGAAAAGTAATCGTAGATGGGACTAATGGGTTTTCCGTTACTACTCTCCTTCCTATTGAATAAATGAAATTCTCATACAAAAAATATGAATATTTTCATATGAAAAGGATGAACGATTACACTTATATTCGTTCATTCTTTTTTTTATACTAACGATACAAACTTATTTAGGGGTGAGAGGATGAACGTTTTAGAGATAAAAAACTTAACAAAAAAATTTGGTGATTTTATTGCCGTTGATAATATGTCCCTTTCTGTTCAGGAAGGAGAAATCTTTGGTTTTCTTGGTGCCAATGGTGCTGGTAAAAGTACAACGATTAATATGGTTGCAGGGCTATTAAGACATAATGAAGGAACTATCAATATTCTTGGCAAAAACATTATGAAAAATAGCCGTTTTGCCAAAATGAATATCGGAATGGTCCCTCAGGATCTAGCCATTTATGAGGATTTAACTGCCTATGAAAATGTAAAATTCTTTGCGGGACTTTATGGTTTACGTGGAAATGCTCTCCGAGCGAGTGTAGAGGAAGCATTGGAATTTGTCGGTTTACAAGATAAACATAAAAGTTATCCGAAAAATTTCTCAGGTGGGATGAAACGACGCCTGAATATTGCTTGTGCCATTGCCCATCAACCAAAGCTCATTATTATGGATGAACCAACTGTTGGGATCGACCCACAATCAAGAAATTATATTTTAACCTCTGTTCGAAAACTAAATGAAATGGGATGTACGATTATTTATACAAGTCATTATATGGAAGAGGTTGAGGAAATCTGTTCACGAATTGCTATTATTGATCATGGAAAAATCATTGCAGAAGGAACAAAGGAACAGCTTAAATCGATTATCACCAATACGAAAGATCTTTGGATTGAGGTCAAATCTACTGATAATATTGATCTTGCAGCTATCAAAGCTATTAATGGAGTCGAAGCCGTTCAAATAGATGAGAACTGCATCAAAATCAATTCTGATACAGGTGTGAATAATTTAAATCAAATTATTGAACATTTTATAGGTAGTCATGTTGAGATTCGCTCTCTACAAGAAAAAGCACCAAATTTAGAAACCGTATTTTTAACATTGACAGGTAGAAATTTAAGAGATCAATAAATACAGAAAGGAGGTTATTGGAATGAATATTTTTCATATCGCGATGAAAGAAATCAAATCTGATTTTCTAGATATTCGTACTTTGGTATTTATGCTTGCTTTTCCGATCGTCTTAATGCTTGTTTTAGGCACTGCCCTTTCAAGTACTTTTAATGCAAGTATAACAATAGACGATATGAACGTTTTATATAAAGACCAATCAAATGGAGAGTTTTCCGAATATCTCAATCCATTCATTAAGGTAGCTGAAAAAGAAGGAATTCATTTTAAAAAAGCCGCTGAGAATGCTAATGGAAATGAAGACATGAAACAGAATAAATATGATGGATATATAGAGATTAATCCAAAAGGCATTCAGCTTTATTTAAATAACCAAAACAGTATAGAGGGCAATATTCTTCAAGGGTTGTTAACCTCATTTGTTGATAAATACAATATTGCTTCACAAGTAGTCAATGTCGCTCCTGAAAAAGTGGGAATGGTATTTACTAATCAGAAACATGAATCATTTATTAAAGAAACTTCTTTGTTGCCTGAAAAACAACCTGGCTCAATGGATTATTATGCCATTGTAATGACAACAATGATCGCTCTTTATGGTGCGATGTCTGCTAGCTCCTTAATCAATGGAGAAAGAATTCGAAAGACAGCGATTCGTTTAATTGTCTCCCCAGTAAAAAAGAGTGAAATTTTTATCGGAAAAGTTCTTGGAAATGTTGTACTTAATTTCATTTGTGTATTGCTAGTTGTCTTCTTGAGTAAGTTATTGTTTCATGTCAATTGGGGAGATAATATTTGGATGATATTTCTTGTTCTACTAACTGAAGTAATTCTAGCTGTTAGCTTTGGACTCGGAATAAGCTATATTACTAAATCTAGTGCAGCAGCAACCACCATTATTATGCTGGTCATTCAACTCTCCTCCTTTTTTGGTGGTGCTTATTTTAAAATCGAAAATCCAGAAGGAATGATGAATTTTCTTACAAAGCTTTCCCCCTTAACATGGGAGAACCAAGCAATCACAAAAATTATTTATGCGAATGACTTTTCGGCAGCAATTCCAGCACTTACGATAAATATTTGTGTCGCCATTGTATTTTTATTGATCGCTGTTACCTTTTTAAAAAGACGGGAGGGATTATAATGAAGGATATTCTTTGGTTAGTCGGTAATACGCTTAGTGTCACCTTTCGTAAAAAGAAAAATATCATTATGTATCTATTCATGCCATTAATCGGGATCTTCATTGCCCTTGTTGCCTATGGTGGAGATACAAAAATGAACCTTCATGTAGGTGTTGTGAATCATGATCAACAGGAAATTTCACAAGATACGGTCAAATTTTTACAAGGTTTAAAAAATGTAAAGGTATCAAAAATCAATGAGTCCCAAATTCAAGATACAATAACATCTGGAACGCTCGACACCGTTATCACCCTCGATGAAGGGTATTCTGAAAGTGTCTTAAAAGGATCTCCACAACATATCGAAATCACCTCCATCAAAGGAGCGGCAATAACTAGTTATGTAAAATCCTATTTGTATCAATACATCGATAATATTTCTACTATTAGCCAAATAGCAGATGGTAATCAACAATCATTTGATAAAATGTATAAGGACTTTCAAACAAGTACCTTTAAAGTGACAACTCAAGTCGTATCAGATACGTCTAAAGGAAAGGGAATGACCTATACAACAGTAGGTTTCCTAATTATGATCATGCTCATGTCAGCAGGAAATATGTCAGAGATTATTCTAACAGAAAAAGAAAATCGTACCTATTTTCGATTATTATCCACACCGATTAGTGCACGAAAATATATCCTGTCTAATGTCATTGTAAACATGATTGTAATGACAATCCAAGTGATCATAACACTAACGGTGTTAACGACTGTATTTAATATCGATATTCAAATTCCATTGATTGAAGCAGCTCTAGTGTTATTTACTTTTGCCTTAGTCGCAGTAGGTCTCGCATTAGTAATCGTTTCGTTTTCAAATAGCAGGAGTGCAGCAAATGCTCTGCAAAATTTAATTGTCCTACCTACCGTTATGCTTTCTGGATGCTTTTGGCCATTAGAGGTTATGCCAGACTCTCTCCAAAAAATCGCTAATTTCCTTCCACAGCGCTGGACATTGTCTACGATAACAGCACTTCAGGAAGGAAATACACTTGGAAGCTTATACTTAAACTTTATGATTCTACTTGGTTTTGCACTTGCATTTTTCTTAATTGCCATCTACAAATTTGGTCGAAATAATAATACAAAGAGTTTTGTGTAGATAGTTGTTTTAAGCCTATTCTTGTTTATTGAGAATAGGTTTTTTTAAATTTTAGGGTTGACTTTTTTGTGTGGTTTTCCACTTTTCTTGTTTGGTCTTTCTCTTTTCTTGTGCGGTTCATCCTTTTTATTGTTCTGTCTTTTACTTTTTTTGATTGGTTTCTACTTTTTTGTGTGGTTTACTCATTTTCTTGTGTGGTCCTTCTCTTTTCTTGTGGGGTTCATCCTTTTTATTGTTCTGTCTTTTACTTTTTTTGATTGGTTTCCACTTTTTTATGTGGTTTACTCATTTTCTTGTGTGGTCCTTCTCTTTTCTTGTGGGGTTCATCCTTTTTATTGTTCAGTCTTTTATTTTTTTTGATTGGTTTCTACTTTTTTGTGTGGTTTACTCATTTTCTTGTATGGTCCTTCTCTTTTCTTGTTTGGTTCATCCTTTTTATTGTTCAGTCTTTTACTTTTTTTGATTGGTTTCTACTTTTTTGTGTGGTTTACTCATTTTCTTGTGTGGTCCTTCTCTTTTCTTGTTTGGTTCATCCTTTTTATTGTTCAGTCTTTTACTTTTTTTGATTGGTTTCTACTTTTTTGTGTGGTTTACTCATTTTCTTGTTTGGTTCATCCTTTTTATTGTTCAGTCTTTTACTTTTTTTGATTGGTTTCTACTTTTTTGTGTGGTTTACTCATTTTCTTGTTTGGTTCATCCTTTTTATTGTTCAGTCTTTTACTTTTTTTGATTGGTTTCTACTTTTTTGTGTGGTTTACTCATTATCTTGTGGGGTCTTTCTCTTTTCTTGTCTGGTTCATCCTTTTTATTGTCCTGTCCTTCGCTTTTTTTGATTGGTTTCTACTTTTTTGTGTAGTCTTTCCAATCTTTTGAACGTTCTTCTTCCTTTAATTGATCCTGATCCAGTCAATTTTTTAGCAAACAAAAAGGATGAGACTACTCTCATCCTTTCGATTAATTTGCTTTTAATGATTCTTCCGCTGCATCAACTGTATGTTTTAAAAGCATAGATATTGTGACTGGACCTACGCCACCAGGAACTGGAGTGATTGCACTTGAGTTTACAAGGCAAGCTTCATAATCTACATCCCCGATGTTTCCTTTGTTGTATCCAGCGTCTAATACAACGGCACCTGGTTTGATCCAATCACCTTGAATAAAGTTTGGCTTTCCAACGGCAGCTACAACGATATCAGCCAATTTTACGATTTCTGCTAAATTGGTAGTTCGTGAATGACAGGTCGTTACCGTTGCATTTTCATTTAATAGTAAGGCAGATACAGGTTTGCCTAAGATTGGGCTTCTACCAATAACAACGGCATGTTTTCCTTCAATCGGAATTTCATAGTAATCTAAGATTTTCATAATCGCAGCAGGTGTACAGGAAGGAAATTTTCCAAACCCTAATGCAGTTTGTCCGTATCCAAAGCTTGTTACTCCGTCAACATCCTTACGAATATCAATTGCATCAAATGCTTTTCGCTCATCAATTTGGGACGGGACTGGGTGTTGAAGTAGTATTCCATGTACGGTGTCATCTTCATTTAAGTTTTGAATGGTTTCTAAAAGTTCCTCTGTTGATGTTTCTTTAGCGAGATGGATTTTTATTGATTTCATTCCAAGCTTTTCACAAGCTTTTCCCTTCATATTTACATATGTTTCTGAGGATGGATCATCCCCAACTAGAATTGTAGCGAGGCATGGAGTGATCCCCTTCTTAACAAGGTTTTCCACTCTTTCTTTCAAGCTATTTTTCACACTGTCAGCAACTAATCTTCCATCAAGAATTTGTTTTTCCATTAAGAAACCTCCTTAAAATGTAAGGCTCTTTTCTCAAACATTATTGCAATTGAAGTAATAATGAATGCTGAAGGGGTTACATTAGAAAAGAGCTGCAAACTTCATAAGAACCGCTGTATTGAGTGTAAAAGCCGACTGTTAGGCTTTTACAAAAATAAAAAGAGATAAGGGTGGTGAATGATGTTCTACCTTCCTTATCTCTGCCCAGACGACCCGACCCGATATAAACACAGCTCCCAAGTGGTCTATTCCACAAATGTCGTCAGTTACTGTGTTAACAATGATTTAACTAATTCGATCATATCACATAGAATATGGATTCTCAATATCATCATATTTGAAAAACCGCTTTTAAATCAGAAATATAAACATAATGAAGATTCTGTGAACGCTATTGTAAATTTAGGAAAAAGAGTTTATATTAGAGCTATAGAAAGTTAGTGAAATATTTCACAAACTTTCCAACAAGCTAGCTGGCTTACAATCTTACATCTTAGATAGCAAAAATTTTTATCATAACTTGTGAAATACTTCACAATATATAAGGAGATGTTGGTCATGAAATGGTTACGAGGACCGAAAATGGCAATTGTATGGACAGTTTTAAGAATTTGGTTAGGTATTCAGTGGTTACAAGCCGGGATTGGAAAATTGACACATGGATTTGATGCATTTGGATTTTTACAAGGAGCCATTGCTAATGCAACTGGAGAGCATCCTACCGTCCAAGGGTGGTATGCAGACTTCCTCCAACATTTTGCACTACCGAATGTAGAATTATTTAATCATCTCATTCCATATGGTGAATTATTAGTTGGACTTGGATTAATTGTAGGATTTGCAACTATCCCGGCACTTATTGCAGGAGCATTTATGAACTTAAACTTTATGTTAGCTGGTACAACAAGCACAAATCCAATTTTATATACAGTAGCTATTCTCATCATGGCAGCTGGAGCAGCAGGTTATTATTACGGAGTAGATCGATTGACAATTCCTTATATTAAAAAATGGTGGAATACAAATAAATTAAATCGACATCATGCTCCAACTCATTAAACATGAAACAATTTGGTAAATTAAAAAGTAAAAGCTTACTTCCCTTCAGACTGTCGAGAATTATCGACAGTCTTTTTCATTATACGTTATTCATATTGTCCCAATTAATCTTATAAATTAATTAAAATAAAAAAGCAGGTGGATTTACTATCAACCTAGCGTTATAAATAACTTTTAATTATTTTCGCCTGCGTTTCAAGCGCCTGTTTTCTCCTTCGTAATATTTCTTCCTCTTTTTGCACTGCGTCAAGTTGGTCTATTAATTTTTTGTATACTCCTTGAAAGAGTTCCACCTGACCACAGCCTACTTTTTCTTTAAGCTCAAAAAGCAATTGGATATCCTTTAAGCTTAATCCCATTTCTTTTAACTCGATGATTACTTGAAAATCATTCACTTCTTTTTCCTGATAATCCTTCCGATTCTTGTTCCACTTCGGTTTAAGCAGTTTCATCTCTTCATAATGACGAATGGTATCCTTTGAGGCATTTACTAGCTTGGCAAATTCTCCTACTTGCATCTTCTCACCTTATCTATCATTTTATTAGAATTCTTCAAAAAAAACTTCAGATTTCATGTTGACATGGGGTTAACCCCGTAAAGTTTAATGATCTCAATCTCTTTTCTTGAAAGGCTCTTTTCTCAAACATTGTTGCTAATGAATAATCACTCTCGGTTGTATATTGCTACATCTTTCATTTCACTGAGGAAAGTGAGGCAAACTCTATAAGACCGCTGAATTCTTTATTGGAAGTAAAAGCCGGCACTTGGGCTTTTACAAAAGGCAACAAACTATACGAAAACAGCCTTTTGAAAAGAGCTAACTTATCTTTAGGAGGTTGTTTAATGTTTTTCCTTGGACTTTTACTTGTCATCATTTACGGTGGGGGAACAACTCTAAGTGGGGCAATCCAACTTCAGAAACAGAAAATCCCTTTTTTAGCTGCTTTAAGCCTTTGTTTATTAGGTTTACTTTTAATTTTGTCAGCTTGCCTGTCGTCTACATTTCCCTTTACATTATTCATACTCGTTTTTGTTTTAATGTTGATTCATGGTGTGGCATTATTTAATGGATTCCACATGTATGGAAAAATAAATCCGTTGCACCACATAATAAGATTATGTCTTTCCGGTATAATCATTTTTATTTTTACTGTTAAACATTTATATTAAAAGAAAAGGGTGTCTGGCTTGAATCTACCGGACACCTGATTTTTCATCTTGTTGATTGAACAAAGCCCACTCAGAATAAAGGATTCCCATAATCACCCGATCATAGGATTTTCCATCACGCTTGACCGCTTCGCGCATTCTACCCTCTTGTTGAAATCCAACCTTTTCATAAGCACGAATCGCCCTTTTATTATATTCAATCACATCTAATCCTACACGATTGAGGTTTAATTCACAGAATGCATAGCGAAGCATTAATTGCAGTGCATCTGTTCCAAAGCCTTTATTTCGAAAAGACGGATCTCCAATTCCAATGGATAATAATCCTGCTCGATTATTCCATTCAATACTATGTATAACAATAAAGCCGATTAATTGATCGTCCTGAATCGTTCGCAATTGAAAATAAAAAGAATTTGAACTTGAGCTTGATTCTTTCTCAATTTGCTGTTTCGATTTGGGAATGGCAATATCTGTATCAATATTACGAAGATACTCTACATCTTCCCCCCATTTCACCATTATATCTGTATCATTTTCCTGTACTCCTGTTAATTTCACGTATTTTCCTTGAAATAAATTGGTTAGCATATATCCTCCTAAGCAGATGACCTACAACTCTATAATGAAACTCATGCTTTTTCTAGTTTCTACATTCATTATCATATTTCCTTCTATAAAAACCAGATAAGTTTGCCAAAATAGATAGGGAATAATTGGATGAATGTCGGAGAAAATAATGTCATCTATGTCCAAAGGAGTATTGTATGGAATCTATCTTCATTACCTCTCTTAGAACATTCATTAGCTTTAGTATTTTGCTTCTATTGACTCGAATTCTTGGAAAAAAACAATTAAATCATGTGACTGTATTTACATATATAACCGGAATTGCTCTTGGAAACATTGCTGGAGATATGGTTGTCCATAAAGACATTAAAATTACTGATGGTATTATTGGTTTAACACTATGGTCATTATTAACATTAATTATCGAATACATTTCATTAAAATCAGTCAAAGTTAGAACCATTCTTGATGGGGAACCTTCGATTATCATTAAGCAAGGAAAAATACATGTAGACGCGATGCGTTCCAATAAATTAAATATGGATGATTTAATGATGCTCATGAGATTAAAGGATGTCTTTAGTATAAAAGAAGTAGAATATGCGATCCTCGAACCTAATGGACAGTTAAGTATACTAAAAAAAGAGGAATATGAATCGGTCATAAAAAAAGACACACATATTTCAACCAAACGGAGACCATATCTTCCAACAGAGTTAGTAGTTGATGGAAAAATAATTAAAAAGAATTTGAAAGAACTTAATATTAATGAAGATTGGTTATTGGAAGAATTGAAAATGAAAGGACACCCCCATCTAAGTAAAATCTTTTATGCAGAATTACAACCTGACGGAAGCATTCATGTTGATTAAAATAACAGTTTAGCTGCATTAACTCTAGATATCGATTGTGGCTGAATCATGTATCCTAATCACCATCAATTGAATCACTTGAATATTGGTCACAATATTTATAAACTGAAAGGGCAAAACTAATTGAAATGAATGAGGTGATTATCCATGTTTCAAAACGTAGAAGGATTTCTACAAATGTGGAAATATGAAGTTATGGAAACACAGAAAGTTTTAGACGTGTTAACGGATCAATCCTTGCAACAAGAAATTGCTCCTGGCCATTGGTCATTAGGTCGTGTTGCTTGGCACATTACGACAGCAATTAAAGTAATGGGATCTCAAACAGGGTTACAATTTGATGGACCAGATAAAGACTTTCCAGTGCCAGAATCAGCTACATATATTGCGGATCAATATCGAAAAATGGGTGAGTTATTCGCAGATGCTGTCAACACTCAATGGACAGATAGCACATTAAGCGAGGTTCACAATGTTTTCGGTAGAGATATGTCGAATGGAGCATTACTAATGTTTATCATTCATCATCAAATCCATCATCGTGGACAACTTACCGTTCTCATGAGACAGGCTGGCTTAACAGTTCCTGGCGTTTATGGACCATCGAAAGAAGAATGGTCAAAAATGGGTATGGAACCACCTAAAATGTAAACATGAAAAGGCTGATTTTGAAATCAGCCTTTTCATCTAAGTATTTTTTAATCAATCACTATTATATTTTTGTATTACTCTTTTTCGCTCTATTTTCTAGCTGGCTTTTAGGATCGTTAGTCATTGTATCATCTTGGCCATAGCCTTGTGGATTTACTCCTGGAGCTTTTTTTCCACGGTTATTATTTTTAGGCATCCTTTCACCTCCAATACTAATTATTAGTATCCTCCCTCACCATTCACTTTTTATCCTAAAAACCGCTACATTCTTAAGAATCTAGATGCTTCGCACAATTATATAGATTACATGTCCATCCATTTGATGTTTTATTGAGTTCTGTCATGGATGTGTTTTCTAAATGTCCTTCAAATTCTACTTGTGGGACTAGTACTTGGATCAGACATTGAATGCAAGCACCGTGTGAAACAATCAGTATATTTCTATTTTCATGTTTTTCTTGAATTTCTTGAATAAAAGGTAAAGTTCTTTTAATTACACTTTCCACATCTTCCATACCTAAATCTAGCTCTCTCCAGTTATGACCCCATTTAGCGATTCTTTCAGATTCAATTGTTCCTTCAATTTGACCACCACTCACTTCACGAATTCGTGGTTCTAGAACAATTTGTTTATTACCCATTCTTTCACTGATGATTTCCGCTGTTTGTCTTGCTCGTAAAAGATCACTAGAGTATATTACATCCCAATTTTCCATACTTAACCGCTCAGCAAGCTTATTTGCTTGAATAATTCCATCCTCATCGAGTGGGATATCAGCACTTCCCTGTGCCCTTCTTTCCTTATTCCACGCTGTACTTCCATGGCGGACAAAACCAATTTTAGTCATATGCACCCCTCCATTCTTGTTAAAAATCTATTCTCTTAATCCAAATCTTGCGATAAGCGGATCATATCTATTGCCTGTATTCCATTTTCATAGATTTCCTCTGAATAATGTCGAAGGAAAAAATCTCTATCGATTCCCGTTATTCGAAATCCACATTTCTGGTAAAGTGCAAGCTGTGAAATACTTGAATTAGCTGTTCCAATCTCAATAGTTTTGAACCCTTGTTCTCTTGCATGAGCAATCGCATGATTCACTAACTTCTTGCCTATTCCCTTTCCTTGTTCCTTCTCAGATACAGCAATATTTACTAATTCAATCGTCTCTGGCCTAGTCGGTAAAAGTACATAAACTCCATGGACTACACCATTTTCTTCCGCAACAAAACATTGCCCTCGATCAATATACTCCTCAACAAGCTTCCGTGACGGATCGGCTAATAATAAAAGTTCAATTGGAGGACTTTCATTAGCTCCTAATTGTCTAAACTTCATTTTAATCCCCTACCTTTAAAGCATATAATACATGTGGTTTTAATGGATCATTTAGTTCAAGCTTCGGATGCAAAAATGTTTTGACCTTTTTTAAACCAATTTTCTGCATAATTCGTTCTGAGCGCGTATTAATTTCTGCTGTGAAGCTGTACACATTTTCAAACTGCAAATTCTCCTCCGCATATTCTAAACAAGCTTTTGCTCCTTCAGTTGCCAGCCCTTTGCCCCAAACTTCCTTTTTTAATCTCCAGCCAATTTCTATACAAGGTGTGAAATCCGCTTCAAATGTTGCGTGATGAAATCCAATAAAACCAATGAACTCCCCTGTTTCCTTTAGTTCAGTAGCATATAGTCCATAGCCATAGGTTTGAAACTCATCCATGATTGCCTCGTAAAATGCTGTAGTTTCTTCATGTGTCAGTATCTTTGGAAAATACTCCATTACCTTAGGGTCTTCATTCATTTTCTTAAAATCTAGTAAATCTTTTGTTTCAAAAGCACGCATGCGTAATCGATCTGTTTCAAAGTAAATCAAGTCTATCACCTATTTTCTTTTTTTAGCGACTCTTTTCTTAGACATTGAGTTTTAACTAATGATTTAAGTAAAGTTTTAAGAATTTCTATCGGATGAAAGACCGCTACACCTTTCATATCACCGAGAAAAGAGAGACAAACTCCATATGACCGATGAATTCTTTATTTGGTGGAAAAGCATGGCAGTTGGGCTTTTCCAAAAGCAACAAACTATACGAAAACAGCCACACTTCAAATCACGCGAAAAGAGCTGCAAACTAATGTAACGTCATTAAGGCTTTGAATTCTATCAAATGATTCATATCCCCATCGATACTCTTAACATTTTAAAATCCAAACCTTATATTTCTTCTCGATATCCGATCTATTTTCCTTTATTTTTTTGGCACTTTTCTCAAACATTGTTGCTATTTAAGCAAAGTTTTAACTATCGGATGAAGACCGCTACACCCTTTATTTCACATAGAAAAGAGCTACAAACTATATACGAAAACAGCCATTCTTTTAAACTGATAAGTTATCTGCTGCATGTCCCCTGTTTTTCCTAAAAGTGATGATTAAAGACAATCCAGCTAATGTAACTAAAATTCCTGATACATTCAAAATCCATGAGATCGATAAATAGTTAATAATAAAAGAACCAAACATTGTTCCGAACGGTACGATAAATGTTGACAAGGTTGAAAGCAAGCTTCCTACACGACCCATTTTATTTTCTGGGACCATGGTTTGGTATAAGGTTCCAATGCCAACACTTGCCATGCTAACTCCAATACCTAAAATAAATGCAAAAATTAGGAGGGCTATATAGCTTTCAGGAAAAACTCCTGAGATTAGCAAAGCAATTCCTTCAATTGACAAACCGAAGATAACCATTTTTACTCTATCTTTCATGATGTTTAATAATATAATGAGGCTTCCTGATAATGCTCCTACTGAAATGGCAGCATCCACGATCCCCATTCCACTAGCGCCTACTTTTAGTATTTGATTACATAGGACAGTAATAAATACATTTAATGGTGCTAGGAAAAAATTGATGATGATTCCGCCAACAATTATTAGGTGCAACAGCTTCTTATAGCGTAGAACATAGGTGAATCCTTCTTGAAATTGGAGATAAAATTTTCTTTTCACATGATCAATGTCCACTTTTGGTATCGCAAGGAACATTTCACTAAATGCAGAAATAATAAATGAAATCCCATTGATCAAAAATAGGAGCCACATATTTGTAACTGCTATTAGTATTCCTGCAAGTGCTGGCCCAATAATATTCGATAGTTGATTCGTTACTTGCATAAATGAGTTTGCTTTTGGCAAGTTCTCTTTTCCTACTATGAGTGGTATCGTTGCTCCTATCGCTGGACTAAAAAAAGCAGATACAAGTGATGAAGCAATCATCAGTAAATATAATAAATAAATAGGTAGCTCCTCAAAAAACATGAACAAAGCAATCGCAAGCATGATACACCCATTAATCATGTCTGAAAAAACGAGAAGATACTTTTTAATATTCCTATCTGCTAAAACTCCTACAAAAGGCATTACTAATACAGACGGAATAGTAAAGCAAAGGACACTTAAACCTAATGCAATGGACGAACCTGTTGTTTCAATGATATACCACATAATCGCAATATTATAAAAGCGATTACCTAGCACAGAAACACTATTGCCCATCCATAAAAGAAGAAAGTTTTTATTCCTTAATACATTATTTTTCATCATATCCCAACCTTCCATTATCATAAAATCACTCTTTTTATACAAATCGAACTACAATGCATTATACAACATACATAAAATGACTCATTCTACACAAATCGAATATCGATAGTATATATAAGGAGGTCGCCTTATGACCTCCTTACTCTAGTAATGATTTTGTTAATGTTTCCATTAGCTCCTTTAGCTTATCTTTATTAAGTTGATAATAAACTTTATTTTCGATTCTCATAGAATAGACAATTCCAATCGAATGTAAAGTGGATAAATGATGAGAAATAGTTGAATTAGATAAAGACAATGTCTGGGCAAGCTCATATCCATATCTAGGAGCTTTATTTAAAAGCATGATAATTCTAATACGTTTTTCATCTGCAACGATTTTAATGGCATCTAAAACATCATCTTGGCTCATCTTATTTTTGGTGTTAGAATCATATTCATTTATCCCATAGTGGTAAATAAATGACTGCTCACTATCTGATGAAAGAGATGATGTATCATAAAAATAAGATGGAGATAGAATTAGCTTCATCGCTTTATTCTCAATCACATATGAAGGAATAACTGGAAATGCCTCTCCAACCTTTTCCCTCGTTGAAAATATTTGTTTTCCCTTTAAATAATCAATATTTTCTTGCTGCTTCTTCAAAAAGTATGGAAGATCCGTTTTAAAGTAAAACTCATAAAATTGTTTCATTAATGAGATAAAACGATTTTTAGTATTTTCTATATCAACATATAAATAAGTCAATTTCCATTTTTCATTTTCCGGTAAGCTTGTATTTTTGATAAACAGTCTAACCTCTGTAAAATCATGAATATCGGATACTTCAGTTGGTGTGAATCCCGTTTCTAGAAAATGTTCAAAAATATGATGTGCGGAATCCGATTCAATCTGCTGAATAAATTTCTCTAAAGATTGATAACAATTTGTTTCATATGCATATCGAATCATACTTAACCCAATAAACGTTTCTTGGCTAAAAAAGACTTCTAATTCATCCTTCAATATTTGGGGAATACTTCGCACCTTCTCGTCTACCCACTTTTGAAGTTCCCCGTTTAGTTCTCGTTTAGTCTGCTTATTTGCGTAATCTTGGATAATAAACATAGATGAAAGCTGTTCAAACACAGGTGATTGAATAATAAGAATATTTTCTCCCAGCTCTACCATTAGATCCCCTCCTATTTTAATCATAATATACATCGAACATTCTATTTTCGTCAACATGTATTTTCGATATCAATCAAAACAAAATAATTAGAAGCTCCATTGTATTTTTATACTAATCAAAGCAAAAGCTATCTTCGATGAAAAAACTTTCAAAAAAGGAGGACATCGAATGTCTAAGGACACAAACCAACCAATCAATCAAACAAATGAAGAACATGAAGACACATTAACAAACAGACAAGGGCATCCAATTACGAATAACCAGAGCATTCGTACAGTAGGAAATCGTGGACCCGCTACATTAGAGAATTATGATTTTATTGAAAAGATTAGCCATTTTGATCGTGAACGAATTCCAGAGCGAGTTGTTCATGCACGTGGTGCAGGGGCACATGGATATTTTGAAGCTTATGGTACATGTGGAGATGAACCAATTTCTAAATATACGCGAGCCAAATTATTTCAAGAAAAAGGGAAAAAAACACCTGTCTTTGTACGTTTTTCGACGGTTATTCATGGCGGACATTCACCTGAAACATTAAGGGACCCAAGGGGGTTTGCTGTAAAATTTTATACAGAGGACGGAAATTGGGATTTAGTAGGGAATAACCTTAAAATCTTCTTTATCCGTGATGCAATTAAATTTCCAGATATGATTCATGCTTTTAAACCTGACCCAATAACAAACCTCCAAGATAATGAAAGATTTTTTGACTTTTGCTGCAATTCTCCAGAAACCTTTCATATGGTCACATTTGTTTATTCTCCTTGGGGAATTCCAGCTAATTATCGAATGATGCAGGGTTCTGGTGTGAATACATATAAATGGGTGAACAGTGCAGGGGAAGCTGTACTTGTAAAATATCATTGGGAGCCAAAACAAGGGATTAAAAATTTGACACAAAAAGAAGCAGAAGAAATACAAGCAACTAATTTTAATCATGCAACACAAGATTTATATGATGCAATTGAAAGAGGCGATTATCCAGAATGGGAATTATTTGTTCAAATCATGAGCGATGATGCGCATCCAGAACTAGATTTCGATCCATTGGATGATACAAAGCTATGGCCTGACGATCAATTCCCTTGGAGAAAAGTAGGAAAAATGGTGCTTAATAAAAACCCAGAGGATTATTTTACCGAAGTAGAGCAAGCGGCATTTGGGACAGGTGTACTTGTCGATGGGCTTGACTTCTCAGATGATAAAATGCTTCAGGGTCGTACTTTTTCTTACTCTGATACACAACGGTATCGAGTAGGTGCGAATTATTTACAGCTCCCAATTAATGCGCCCAAAAAACGTGTAGCCACAAACCAAAGTGGCGGACAAATGCAATATAAGGTAGATCGTGCACCTGGACAAAATCCTCATGTGAATTATGAACCATCTATTTTAGGTGGATTAAAAGAAGCAAAACAATACGGGAAGGAATATACACCTCAGATTGAAGGCCAATTAGTACGCGAATCCATCGATCGCCAAAGTAATACGAAACAAGCAGGAGAAACTTACCGAAGCTTTGAACAGTGGGAAAAAGATGAATTAATATCAAATCTTGTTTCTGGACTTGCTCCTTGTGATAAAAGAATCCAAGAGAAAATGATCGCTCTTGCTGAAGAAGCAGATGAAGAATATGGACGTAGGCTAAGAGAAGGTTTGACTCAAGCATCTAAAAGTGGTTCCAGTCAAAAGCCACTTGGAAATAAGGATGCAGATAAAGCACCTGAAAAAGCCATCAATAAAGGTCATGAGGCTGATCCATACTAAAAAAATGGTAACGGCTGTCTGTAAATTGAAACAATCAGGCAGCCGCTATTGGAATACACTCATTTTTTTACCCGTTCAATAAATTCATGAAGTTTATCTACAGAAGTTAAATTTTGATTGCATTTTAAACTATCTATACAAATATAATTTCCTTTTTTAATAAACGTATCTCGTACCTCACCCTTTTTTTCTGTTAAGAATAATCCGACTTCCTCATGCTTATTACATAAAGCACAGATTCCTTTTTGCTGAATCCTTTTAAAGGATCCTTGTAAACCAACAAGTTTATTGTCAAGCATGGCCACAAGATATTTCTTACTAGATCCTTCGTCAATCCAACTTAAATAGGAAATTTCTCTTAAATCCATATCTTCCATTGCTGGTACTTTTAATTTCTTTGCTTTCGGAAACAGCTTTTTAATGGCTTGCTGTGAGACTGTTTTAAAAGGAACTACATAAGGCACTATTGTAGCTAAAAATTTCTCAGCATCCGCTGTATCTTGTACATTTATTATTGGTTGAATGAGTTCTTCCTGTTCCTCAGTTAATTCTTCAAATAATTGAACGACCTTTTCCTTTGCTAATGATTTTAGTGCTTGAAGGACATTTCCATCGTTAACAGTTGAATGGCCGTTTATTAAAATTTGTGTTTGTTGCTTTATAAAATGATATTGATCACTTCTTATGAAAGGATCCATGATTTTCAACTCCTAAACTTCAGATTCTTTTTAACTATAGAAGATTATCGTACCTATTGAAAGGTAGAAAATATGTCGGAAATGAACTATACCTAAAAAGGCACTCGTCAACTACCAAGGAGACAACTCCTTCATTGACAGTGCCTTTTCCATTTATTTAGCATAAACAATTTTTTTTATCGTTTCGATTGAAAGGAAATATTCATCTGCCAATTGATCGATTGTTGTGCCGTTTTTAAATGCTTTTTTTATCATCGCATTACGTTGATCAATGTATTTCCTTCCACCCGATTGAGTCCCCCATTTCTGGTGATTGTTCCGAGGTTTCGGTATATAAATTGTTTCCCCCTGAACATATTTCTGAATTTCCATAATGAGATTCTCAGGTAAAACAGTTGATGCTTTTACATATTTCAATTTTGCCAGCCCCTTATTTTTTTATATTTAGAAATAAGGTGCAAAGCCAAAATATTAGAAATGCAAAATTAAATAATGGGCGATTGTTTATTTTAGTATTGTCCACCCCATGCAAAGTATCGCCTTTCCAATAATAGGCTTTGCATGAGTAGCTACAGACTCTAGCAATTTGGGTTCTATTGCCATTTTATCACCTCCCAAATTGTGTTAGTAAAAACGTTTTTTCTTATTATAAAACAAATTAGTTTAGAAAACATCTTGAGTAGCTATAAAATAATAAGTTTTTTATTATAATAACTGCCACAAGCTACTCCATATTTTTGGGATTTTCCGCTATAAATTATATAAAACGATCCGTTTTTTTTACAAAAATTATTTTACAACTGGAATTAAATAATCAAAGGTACTCGCATCTATGTTCGAATATCTCTCTAGCTTCGAACCTATTGGTTGAAATCCGTAGCGGATGATAACCTGTATATAAGAAAAGCAAAAAAGTGCATCTTCTGGTCTACAGTCCTGTAAAACTGCAAATAAGGTTGGAGAAACTTTTTCAATTCTAAAATCTTTATGATCTCCTGTCAAAGAATTATTTAGAACCTCAAACCCTATCTCTCCTATTATTTTGTCCTCAGTAATCATTTCAGTTTTTACATATACCTGTTCAGAGCATGTGACTCCTAGTTTTTCTAATTGACTTTTTGCAGTAGTAAAATGCTTTTGAAAAGGATTCGGCTGCCTTTGCGAATGAACCCTTTGCCACACAAAATACTTTTCGGTCTCCCAATTTGATAATAATAGTGTTTGTTGCGGATTTTCTACATTGATTCCACCAATAAATTTTTGAGCTGCAAGGAGGACCTCCGTTCTTTTGTTCAAGTCCTCTCTCCAACGATCAAGTATCTTTTTTTTCTCCTGATCATTCACTGTAAAATATTGCTTAATATCCTGGATTGAAATACCTGCCTGTCTAAGCGAATCAATCATTTTTGCCTGATATATTTGATCGAACGCATAGGCCCTATAACCATTTTCCAACCTGACAAATGGCACTAATAATCTCTTTTTATCATAAAATCTCAGTTTACTAGGAGGGAGTCCTGTCCTTTTTGAAAATTCGTTTATCGAAAGATTCATTTCATCTGTCCATCTTTTTATTTGTACGACCAAATATTTATTCGGTTATTATCAGAATCATATATATGAAATCCACCCCAACCGTTTATAGGGTCTCCTGCAATTTCTGATGGTTTGATCCCATTACGAATTAATTTATTGTATTCTTCAAAGAAAACAGCAGGTCTAATATCAAAATAACATCTAGCCTGATGATCACTCGGTTTTTCCACTGAACTTTTCATACTTTGGAGTAACCATATATTATCCCAATATTGTTGTCCTAACACATTTCTGTCATAAGCATCTTCTGTCCTCAGATGTGCATAACCCTTTTCTACATTCACCTCAACCACTTCAAATCCAAGGTTCTTTGCATACCATTCCGCAGAAACCTTTGGATCTTTAACATAGATTAAGGAATTTACATTTCCGAAACCTAGAATTCCTGATTCCGGGTAGTCATCGGTATCCACTCTCTGCTTGTCCTCGACAAGTGTTAAACTCACATCGTTAAAAGCAAAAATGTCACAGAATCTTTGACCATTAGGTAAACTATTTGTTTCAGTGAATTTTACATCTTTTCTTTCTAAAAAGCTTAAGGTGTGATCAAGGTCATAGGTTACAAATACCAGCTTTACTTGTCCCTCATTACTAGAAGATTGTAAGTGCTCATATTCCCCTTCAAATGACTTTATCGTAACCATCCCCGCTTTAGGTAACTTCATAAATCCTTTCCTACCAACCCAAGAAGTAATTTTATCAACACACTCCCATCCCAGTATCTCCTGATACCAATTTACGCAGTTTTCAAACTCCTCTAAATCTACCATGATAAAGCCTCCATCCCAGCGATACATACAATCAGCTCCTATAATGTATTTACATATTAAGGTTAAAGGTTAAACCTAGTGCAATGTCAATCTATATATTTTAAAAATTGTGAAATTTTTATCGGTTATTAGCTTATTAAACTTCCACTTCAAGTTAGTAGAGTAACTTCAACAAAAAAGCAGACAAAGCGTCTGCTTAAAACTAATTGATCTTTTTCTCAAAAATTAATTCCATAGTCAGTGCTTGTCCAGCACCGCCAAAAGGGGGAGTTACAATTTGCAATAACTTCCATCCTTCCCTAGCGTTTTCGTGGATGATTGCTTGATAGTCTTTTTTTGGCTTTCCGTTTAATGCCCCAACAGGTATAGTTTCAAATTTATATTCATACATGAAAATCACTCCTAAAATTTATTTATTATTCTCTACGAAAGATACAAAGAAAGGTTTCATTAATCCATAGCTAGCTTGAACTATTTCATCAAAAAATTGATTAATCCCTTCCTACAGAAGCAATGTATAAATATATGTTTCGCTACGCTAACACAATTTAATAAATATGCCCTAATCGTTAAATCGGGATGATTTTTAATGATTCGGGTTAGCAGTAGCGTTGAAAAGGCAGCAATAAATGATATTTCATTTTCTTCAATATTAAAAACATTGCACTCAATGGTGTGAATTTTTATGTAAAGACTTTTTATCTTTTTAAACTATTGCTTGTTAAGCATAAAAAACAAAGCCTACTTTTCAAAAATATTGATCCAAGTAGGCTGTTAACATATTCGTTTCAAAAGTTGATCCACCTTTGCTCTGAGCGATTGCGATAGCGTGGATCCGGGTTTTCTCCTGCAGATTCTGCAAGACATTTTTTCCGTCAGATGGTTAATCACCTTACTAAGGTAAAAGCCCCGGAAGTATATAATTTGTATGGTTTCGATAGTGAAAAGTATTGATCGTTAATTTTGTAAGTGTACCAATTTATCCGGATTTGCCACCATATAAATGCGGGAAATCTTATCATCAAGGAATTCTATTGAGATCACATAGGCGACATAATCATTGATGGATACGACTACTCCTGGATACCCATTCACATCTTTAAATTCCATTTTCGTGTTTTTAGGCAACTTTTTCATAATGCTCGTAAATAAAAAGACAATTCGTTCTGATGTATAAATTGGATTTATCGCAGCTTTTACTTTACCGCCACCATCAGAAATAAATACGGAATCTGTCTTCAATAACTCCAGCATTTTATGAATATTCCCTTCTTGAAACGCCATCGTAAATTGTTCTACCCTACTCCTCATAGATTGAAAATCCAATGATGCAGCTTTTGGACGATTTTCCATGCCTTTTTTCGCGCGATGGAAAATCTGCCTGCAATTAGTAGAAGATTTTTCAATAATAGCTGCAATTTCTTCATAGCTATACTGAAAAACTTCTCGTAATATGAAGACAGCTCGTTCATCCTCAGATAACTGATGCAAAAGCAAGAGATAAGCGGTCGAGATAGATTCCTTTATCAAATAAGTATGAGTAGGGTCATTTCCTTCATCCACCAATGGTTCTGGCAGCCACTCTCCAACATAAACCTCGCGTTTACTAGCGGCTGAACGCAATTTGTCTATTGAACTATTCATCACAATCTTACATAGATACGCTTTCTTGTTTTCAATGACCTTTTTGCTACTTACACTGTTGTAAGTTAAGAATGCCTCCTGTACAAGATCCTCAGCATCCGTAACACTCCCCGTCATTCGGTAGGCAATCGAAAATAACAAAGGTTTATACGTCTGATACAATTGTTCAGTCTCCAAAACGCTACCCTTCCTTTATCACTATCATTTCATTAGCTTTTAAAATTTCTTGCGCTGCACGCTTCCCACTTGCAACTGCAGCATCAGCTAATACTTCTTCATGTCCGGTCCAATCTCCTGCAATATACATGCCTTTCATTTCTGGTATACTCGGACCCGGGTTCCCTTTTCGTTTCGAATGTGGGAAATTATATGATACTGTTAGCTTTGGTAAAAACTGTTGCACAACGACCTCTTGTCTCCATCCTGGATGAAGCAAATCCATTACCGATTCTAATTGTTGCTTATCTGCATTTACGTTGATTTCTTCTATAGGATTATGATATTTTGCTAGACTTACAACGACCGATCCATCATCACTTAATTTTGCTGCTCGTGATTGATTTGTGAAAAATAATGATTGATCAAGACCGATTACAAACTGATGTCGTGGAGTAGGTAATTTTTTCAAGCCTAGATCAATACAGCTTGCCGTAATAGGAATCGCCTGTTCATTCCATAATCCCAATGATGTATGTTCTGCATCTTTAATTATTTTCACTGCTTCTTTCGGAGGAGCGGCAACGATACAATCCGCTACATCAAGTACTGTTCCATCAGAACAAATTATGCTTTGATAGTCACCATGATGCTCAATCTTTATGACATTTTTATTCGAAAAAATTTCAACTCCTGAGGCTATAGCCTGCTGCCTAAGTTTCTCCACAATCGTTCCCCAACCTCCATCAACATACAAAACTCCGCCCTTCAAAGAACGTTGCACTTGCTTCAATACTGGCTTTGCAAGCTGTAAGGTCGGGGCATTTGTATAAGTCGTCAATCGGCAGATCGAATAAAAAATATGTCTTACCATTGGATCACTTATTTCCGCATCAGCCCACTCCTTAAGGCTAACTTCTGGAATGGTACCAACATTTAAGTTCATTAACTTTAACATGAACTTGCCGAACACAAACTTCGATTTCCATGATAAAAGGGGAGATGACATAATCGATGAAAAATCTGTTGGGATAACATGAACTGACTTATTGAGAATGCCATGAATTTGTACAGATTTTGAAGCATTACCACCAGGAATGGATAATCCAAGTTCAGTTAAAATTGTCATAGCATCCCCTGAAAGATACAGTCCATGCGGCCCCAAATTCAAATGCACTCCATTTTTTTCATTCGTTATCGCCCTGCCACCGAGACGATTCGATTTTTCCAAAACAACGACCTTTTTTCCTTCCCTCACCAATAAATTTGCTGCTGTCAACCCAGCCAATCCCCCACCAATTATTGCCACATCATATTTAAACATATAAAAATCCCTCCTAGAATCGTTCTGTAATCAAAACGATTGAAGAAAGGATTTTGTGACAGCTAAAATGTAATATTTAAAATTTATTAAGATTAAGATTTCATAATGAAAAGATATTGGTCAAGCACGTATAATTCCCTCGTCTTAAACTAAAACAAGCAAACCCAATAGTTTTTTGCACAGCTAATCATCTCCTGGGAAGATAGCTTTTTTAAAATTAATATGCAAAACTTCAAATCCTTTATCTATTTGCTAAAAAAATTCGTTGTTATTACAATCGCTTCACAGGTTTTTATGATTAGGTGAATGCTTAATGGCAATCTAATTGCAATTCTTCCATAGGTAGTAAGGGAATTTTCTCTCGCCTTATATTCCATTTCTCAACTTCAAATGTTCTTTTTCTTTTGTTTTTTTTCTAATACATTTTTGCTATTTAATTATTGTTATAACTAATAAATATAGCTAAGCCCTTTTCTCAAACGGTATTCATACACTCAGCTTATTGATTCAAACTTTACTCTTAAATAAATACGAAAGAGGAATTTACGTGACACGGTAACCTAAGGGAGGGGTTGATTACCGCGAAGGAAAAAATTGCGTGGGTACGGGAACTAATGAGAGCGGTTGGTTACCCCGAAGGAAAAAATTACGTGGGTACGAGAACTAATGAGAGCGATTGGTTACCTCGAAGGTGAAATTTGCGCGGACACAGGAACTAAAGGGAACGATTGATTACCCCGAAGGAGGAATTTCCGTGAGCACGGTAACTAATGAGAGCGGTTGTTTACCTTGATGGAGGTAATTCCGCGGACACAGGAACTAAAGGGAGCAATTGGTTACCTTGATGGAGATAATTCCATGGACACGGTAACTATAGAGAGGGGGTGGTTACCGACGCTATTGTCTACAACCAGCGATTATGGGTGATATCGAAATATTTACAGATTGCTTAGTTGAATCAAACTTTATTGCAGTAGAACCTTGTGAAGTATTATGTGTCCCTTTAGAAAGATTCGAAGCACATTTAAAATTTGATTGTAAATTTATTCAACTATTACTTCAGGAGCTAGCCTATAAACTTCGAACTTGCACCATTTCATCAAGAATAAATGCACTCTCACCAGCCTGGGTACGTTTAGCAGCTTATTTATGTACAGTTGAATCCCCTTCACATTTAAATCAATATATAAAAACAAATTTGCCAAAGACTTCTAAATCGAATACTAAGGGACTGGTCAGAGAAAGGGTTTAAAAACGAGAAGAAAAAGAAATTCAATTTTAAATTGGAATAAGATTAATGAAATCTCAGAAAATGTACGTTTTGAATAGTTATCAACGTGAGAAATTTATCAATCATTCTAGTGCTTACATTCCAATATAAATATAAAAAATATCCCTTTAGATCATCAAATCTCAAGGGATACCTCGTGAGTATTTTACAAATACTGCTAATGTATAAAACATCTTTTTATAAGGATCCGCAACTTTATTTCAAATTAGAAAAAATATTTTTTCCACCATCATTCCACTGTTAAGCTCTTCGCTAAATTTCGCGGACGGTCTACATCAAAACCACGAACTGTACCTGCATAGTAAGCTAATAACTGCAATGGAATCGCTGCAACAATTGGCATCAAGTATGGATGAACTTCAGGAATATACATGACTTCATCGACAATCTCACTTATATCATCATCACCAACAGTTGTCACGCCGATAACAAATGCATCTCTTGCCTTGATTTCGCGAATATTGCTTATCGTTTTATCACGAAGATGCTTTTGCGTAGATAAAGCGATAACTGGAACTCCAGGGGTAATTAGTGCCATCGTTCCATGCTTCATTTCGCCAGATGCATAGGCATCTGCATGTAAATATGCAACCTCTTGAAGTTTTAATGCTCCTTCTAAGGCCAAAACGTAATCTAAGCCCCGCCCAATTAAGAATAGGCTTTCTTGATCCTCTGTTACTTGTGCAAATTGATCGATCGCATCCTGAGTCATGATCAAGGTTTTTTCCACTTCATCAGGGAGCTGTTCCAATTCCTTGATCATTTCTGGAATACGTTCAATCCCTGGGCCATTGATCGTTTCAGTAAGAACGATCACTAGAAGTAATAAAACGGTTATTTGAGTGGTATATGCCTTAGTTGCTGGAACGGCTAGCTCCGGACCGGCATTTGTACATATTGTGTAATCTGCCTTTCTTGCAAGATTGCTGCGTTTACGATTTGTAATGGCAATCGTTTGGCATCCATTCGCTTTTGCCTCTTTTAAAGCAGATAATGTATCAGCTGTTTCACCGGATTGGCTAATGACAATGACGAGATTATGTTCATTTAGTGGTCCGTGTTCGTAGCGAAATTCGGAGGAAATGGAGACTTCCACAGGTAGATTTAGCATCGTTTCCATCACTTTTTTCCCAACAATTCCTGCGTGATAAGCTGTACCACTTGCAACAATATCAATTTTTTTAAAGGATTGAAGATTCTCTTGTGTTAATAGTTTATTAAGTTCTGGTAATTCGACACTGTTTTCGGTCAAACGCCCCTCTAAAGTTTTTTTAATCTCTTTTGGCTGTTCAATAATCTCTTTTAGCATGTAGTGATCATATTCCTTCATGCTGAAATCATCTTTATCCCATTCTACAATGATTTTATCAGGCTTCACCTCTGTCCCATCAACTGTTTGTACGTTAATTCCAGTTGAATGAAGAATTGCTATTTCTCCATTTTTAATCGGGTAAATTTCCTTCGTATAAGATAAAAGCGCTGAAATATCAGAGGATAAAAATGCCTCATCTTCACCAAATCCGATAATTAATGGATTTTCCTGTGAAATGGCAATAATCGTATCTGGTTGCGATTTTGACATAATCGCCAGAGCAAAGGACCCTTTCAATAAGGGTACTACTTTTTTTACTGTTTCTGCAAAATCCCCAGTATCAAAGTGAGCAAGGAGATTAGGGATAACTTCTGTATCCGTATCGGTTGTAAATGTATATCCCTCATGGATCAGCATATTTTTTAACGCTCGATAATTTTCAATGATTCCGTTGTGAACAACAATATATTTCTCCTCTACATCACAAAGGGGATGAGCATTTGCAACTGAAGGGATCCCATGAGACGCCCATCTAGTATGACCTATTCCTATATTCCCTATATTGATTGGCTCAATTTCCAAAAGTGCCTTCAAGTCCTCTATCCGACCTTTTTCCTTGCGAATTTCTATCGTTTTTATATTTGAAATTGCCAGTCCTGCTGAATCATACCCACGATAGTCTAAATGGGTTAGACAATCTAAAATGATTGAATGAGCCGAAGACTTTCCTATATATCCAACAATTCCACTCATTTCCCCATCACCTCGATTAATTTGTTATGAGTATTATATACGAATTTCTATGGGGTGGGTATCGAAAAGAGCTTATTGTAACAATTGTATGTTTGATGAGTGATTCTTACGTATACAGAGAAAAAGTGGGTATTATTGAAGATTAGAAGGATTTATTTTTGAACGATGGGGAAGTTTCGTTAAATCGCTTTATTTTATGTATATTAGAAGAATTTCGGGTGAGCCCCTGCTATTTTCCATAGAATAGACATTTTTTTAGAGCCTAGCGCCCCTTATATAGAGAAAAACTTACTCTAGTTATATTTCTATTATAGTAAAAAAGAGATTGTCCATTTTTTTAGACAATCCCTTTTTTTACTAGATTTTAAATTTCTTTAGTAATAATTGTAAATCCTCAGCAAGATTGGATAGTGACTTTGCTGAATACGAAATTTCTTGCATGGATGCGACGGTTTCCTCTGTTGTAGATGCCATTTCTTCTGCTGCAGCAGAGTTTTCTTTTGCAATCGCTGCTAGATCATTGGCTACAGAGCTCACCTCTTCAACACTAGCGGTCATTTGCTGAGAGATGGCTGCTACATCTTCCATTTGTGGAGCAATTTCCTTCATTCCGTTTAGGATTTCATAAAATTTCTCAATAGTTTCTTTTGAAATAGAAAGACCTGTTTCAACCTTTTTCGTTGCTTCCTCCATGGTCAATGCAGAGGTTTCCGTTTCCTTTTGGATTTCTGAAATTAATTGCGCAATTTGTAATGCAGATTTCCTTGATTGTTCAGCCAATTTTCTAATTTCCTCTGCGACTACGGCAAACCCTTTGCCAGATTCACCTGCACGAGCTGCCTCAATCGCTGCATTTAAGGCCAGTAGATTGGTTTGATCCGCGATTCCCGTAATCATTTCAATTATTGACCCAATTTCTTTAGAACGATCAGTAAGAGAGGTGATTTTCATATTTGATTGTTCAACCGAATCATATATCTCTTGCATTTGATCAACAGTTCGATTGACAAATTCTCCACCCTCTTCAGCAAGCTGAGTTGTATTCCGCGTTAGATCCGTAACATGTGCGGTATTATCTGCTACTCGCTGAATACCAAGTGCAATTTCGTCCATTGCATTCGCATTGCTCTCGATTCCTGTTGTCTGGTTTTCGGCACCTTTGGATACCTGTTCGATTGCATCAGCTACCTGTTCTGTTGCACGGGTTGTTTCATCTGCGCTCGCATTTAATTCTTCGGACGAAGCTGATAGTTGGATGGCACTTTCATCAATTTGTTGGACTAAATGTCGAATATTCCCCGCCATGTCGTTGAATGCATCAGCCAGATCATTGATTTCGTCACTAGTTCGAATATCAATTTTTTGGGTTAAGTCACCTTCACTCATTCGATTAGCAGCATCTTTTAATCGCAGAAGTGGTTTCGTTATCGATCGAATGATAAAAAAGGCAGCAATCCCCCCAATGACTACCGCAATTAAATTAATGATTCCAGTAAATATCATGATTGGCTGTGAAGTTTCATTTATTTCTGTATTAAATAGGGCGCCACCAATTTTCCATCCAGTCAGCTTATTGGTGCCAAAAATCATGATATTTTCATAACCTTGGGTCTTATATTCAAATTCCCCTGTGTTTTTTTCATATAATTTTTGATAGAATGATTGCTTTGCCTCAGATCCACCTTTTTCCTCTGGGTGTGCAATAAATCGTTTATTATTATCCAGAATCATCGCATACCCTTTTGAGCCGATATTAATTTTTTTAACAATATCATTCATACCTTGTAAAGATATATCGATTCCAATAACTCCTGATCGATCATTTATTGTTTTCGCTATTGTAACAACCATTTCTCCACTAGTAGCTGATACATAAGGCTCTGTAATAATCGTTTCACTTGGTTTTTTTAAGGCTTCCTGGTACCATGGTCTTTGTCTCGGATCATAGTCCTCTGCCATTTTTTTATTAGGAGATTGAATCATTAGCCCTGTTTCTGTTCCAACATATATTGCTTGTACATTTTGATGATAATTCATATAATCATCAAGTTTCTTTCGTACAATTGGACTTTCCATTCCTTGATAGTCATTCAAGTTAATCGTGCTCGACAAGTACTCTGCATCACTTAAATATGGGGTAATAGTATCACTAATAAGGGCGTTGAGTGTATCTACATTTTCTCTTGCAGATTTAATTAATAGTTTTTCAATACTATTTTTCGAGTTTATGTATGCTGCAGTTCCAACAATCATCGTTGGAACTAAAAGCATTATGACAAAAGTAATAACAAGCTTTTTTCGAATCGTTAGCTTAAACTTTTTCTGTTCCTTCATGAAGTTACTCCCTCTTTCATTTCAAAGATGTCATTTGAATCATGGTGTCCTCTCTCTTTCTTTCACCACTCCGATCAATTTTGAAATTTTTAAATATTAAGACATTCTGTTTTACCCCATATTTTTTTATCGACATTTTTTTTAAAGTTTTAACGTTTTCTAAATTGCCAAATGTTTCCTTTGTTATTTCTATTTAAAAGCTAGGGTCTTTTCAAATTTTGTAATCGATAGCTCTTAGGATCTCAATATTTATCAAACTGATTTCACGTTAAAATGGATCAATATATCAACCGATTTATTAACACAAAAATCAACAATATAACCATTCTAATTACTCCCTCCTTTTCTTTGAAACGTTTTTAATTCCTACACGTCGAAGTAGTTGAATTGAATTTAGAGGAGGAAATTGAATGAGAAAACTGTTCACAGTATTAATAGCGGTGTTATTGATCTTTAGTATTAATATGACAGCTTCCGCGAAAACCGCTACAGGAGATTTAACGCCAAAGGAGGCATTGTCGATTGCCAAAAAGGCACGTACACATTATTGGAGTGCAATGATTGGTCATAACTTAAACAATAAAAATACAAACTGTAAGGTAGAAACCTTTATTTACAAAGGAACAGATTACCGCTATTTCTGTACTGAATTTAATACAAAGAAGAAGTTGGTATCCTATCTTAATGAAGTATTTACATTGAATGCAATTGAAAAAGGGGTTAAAAAATATCGTTTTATCGAATACAAAGGAAAGCTCGCACAGCCTAATGCAGATGGGGGGAGTCTTTTAGATTGGGACAAAGCGAAGGGAAAACTTATTTATACCAAAAAAGATGTTCGCCTATACGAGTTTTCTGTTCCATTAGGTGAGACAGGTGAGCATTCAAAAGAAAAAGTGACCTTTGTAAAAGTAAAAAATCAATGGCTGATCAATGCAATCGATGCAGTAAAATAAAATAGTTTATGGGGAAGAATGAGGAAAAGGCAAATTTCCTCATTCTTAAAGGCCCTTTCCTTAAACATTGTCGCTAATGAAGTAGTGTATTGACTATTAACTCTCGGTTGTAGATTGCTACATCTTTCATCACCGAGGAAAGAGCTGCAAACTCCATAAGACCGTTGAATTCTTTATTGGAAGTAAGAGCCGGTACTTGGGCTTTTACAAAAGCAACAAACTATAAAAACAGCATTCTTATATAATCGATAGCGAATGATGACAAACACTCAGCCATACAATATTATATATAAGCTATTTTAGGGAGTGTGTTAACATGTTTATTTATACGGTTCAACCTGGGGATTCTGTCTATCAGATAAGTCAAAAATATTCCGTCCCACTTGACCAGATTCGTCTTGCAAACGGGCTGAACCAAACAAATATCGTTCCAGGTCAAGCTTTAGTGATTCCTACTAATACATATATTGTTCAACCCGGTGATAGCTTCTATTCCATCGCAAAAATGGCCTATTTATCTGTAAATCTTCTAATACGTGCGAATCCCACCATTTCTCCCAATCGTTTACAGCCTGGGATGAGATTAACCATTCCTAATATATCTAATTACCAAGCAACTGGATTAGGATTTTATACACTAAGAACACCAGAGCAGGATCAAAGTCTCATCAATAATTTTGCACCGTATGCTACCTATATCGCCTTCTTTGAATACCATTTTTCTATTGATGGTTCTTTAAATACAATAAATGATGCTACTGCTATACGCACAGCTTGGTCACGCCGAGTTAAGCCGTTAATGACGATTACCAATTTAACTGAATCAGGATTTAATGCTCAACTAACCCATCAAATGCTTAATCAGCCCTCGGCTAGAAATAATTTAGTCAACCATATTGATCAAATTGTAACTAATAAAGGCTATGCTGGTGTGAATATCGATTTCGAGCAAACTCTTGCTGCAGATAGAGATTTATTCACTGGATTTTTAAGAGAACTTCGAGATCGTTTAAAACCAAAGGGGAAACTGTTGACGGTTGCTGTTCCACCAAAAACAAATGAGAATATCCCTTGGCTGCGGGGCTATGATTACGGGGGGATTGGGTCTGTTGTCGACTTAATATTTATCATGGCATATGATTGGCATCACGGGGCAAGTGAACCAGGGCCCGTTGCACCAATCAATGAGGTAAGACAAACATTGCAATTCGCGATCGATAGAATACCAAGAAATAAGATTCTATTAGGTCTTCCATTATATGGATATAATTGGACTCTTCCCTATGTTGAAGGAACCATCTATCCGGGTATATCAAATCAGAATGCTGTCCAATTGGCTATGAATTATCAGGTTCCTATTCACTATTCCGAAAAAGATCAATCCCCGTATTTTCAATATGTTGATGATCAAGGTATCCAGCACGTCGTATGGTTTGAGGATGCGCGAAGCATGAGCGTAAAGAGCCTACTGATTCGGGAGTTCCAAATTGAAGGTGCCGGTGTCTGGCAACTTACTCTCGGTTTTCCAGAAGGGCCTTGGATCCTTACAAACTTTTTCCATATAAAAAAGTCCTAAAATCTCATAAATTACTAGCTATCCGCTTAAGGATAGCTTTTTCTATGAACCTTTATAATTCTGATTTTCCTCCAAATCAAAAATATTCCTTGTATTACATTTAAATTAAATTTTTTTAATTTCTGTAACCTTTCCTGTTTCAATTACGACAAATATATTTAGGGGGGTATGGAGATGGAGAATCGGTTTTATGAGTTTTATGAAAAATATCATCAAAACTTATTTCAGTTTTTATTTTATATGGTAAAAAATCGCGAACAAACTGAGGACTTGGTACAGGAAGTATATATTCGCGTATTAAAATCGTATCATCAATTTGAAAATCGAAGCAGTGAAAAAACGTGGGTTTTCTCTATCGCTAAGCATGTAGCCATTGATTTTTTTCGTAAGCAAAAAAGGTGGAAACATCGGCTAGCAGATACATTTGACATGGAAACTAACCAAATAAGTGATCTATCTCCTCTTCCAGAAGATATTGCCCTTCAAAATGAATCCATTCAATTAATGTATCGCTGCTTAGATAAATGTAAGATTGATCAGCGAATGGTATTAATATTAAGATATATTCAATGCTTAACCATTGCGGAAACAGCTGAAGTGCTCGGATGGACCGAAGGAAAAGTAAAAACTACACAGCATCGAGCATTGAAAGCATTGAAACTTTTAATGGAAGCCGAATTAAAGAAAGGAGATGCAAACTGTGGAAAAATACGATTGGAAAGATAATACGTATAATATAGAAGAATTACTCAAGAAATTTCCGGTCGTAAAAGACCATAGACAACCGCAGGAAATATATGAAGCCATTTCTCCAAAATTAGTGAAAAGAAAGCGACCGCTCTGGTTGTTTCCTGCTGCTGCATCTTTCGGTGTCCTAGTAGTTGTTTTTATTGTTAGTTCTTCTTTATTTACTCATAAACCGATGAATTCTTCCAAGAAAGATAGCAGCAAGCAGGAAACGATGGATATGGGCTTGAACACTCTTCAAGCAAATGATGTACCGAATATTTTTTCTGAAACGAATCAACGCTATGCTGTACAACCCGAGGAAAACTATCTCACTTTCAGTCTTACTGATCCAAACGATAAAAAAATTATTATTCCTATTAGTATGATTACAGACGAAAAAGAGCTCCCTTCTTTGCGCAATTACAATAATAAAATAAGTAAAATGCCATTTGACCAATGGGGGCTTCTTCCAATTGATCTTGACAATGTAAAGAAACTTTATGCGAAAGATGACAAGCTCATTATTGATATAAAATCACATACTACCTCTTTAGATAACAATACCTTTTTTGAGTCTATAAAAGAGACTTTTCGCTGGCAAAATTATCATGAGATTGAATTATTATCGGACGGAAAGTCCGAAGCCATTTTCCCTGTTGATGAAGCTGGGAACCATGCGTTTATTGAATATATGTATGATGAGGATCACCCTACCTTTCTTACACCAACTAAGGAGAGGTATAACACTTTGTCCGAAGCAGTCAAATATATGGAGAGTGAAAATTTCAAATGGCAAAAGCCCCTACATCCACCGATTCCAGATGGAGTAGATATTGAGAAAATTGAGGGCGACAAAAACAAAGAACATGTAAAGATAACATTTACGAATGATTCAGGTATACAAAATAACGAAGCCACTACTCTTATGTTAGATAGCCTTTTGCTAACTGCACGCGAATTTGGTTACAAAACGGTAACATTTTCTGGTGCAGAAGACTCATCTATCGAACAAATTGGTCCTATACCATTTCATACAGCCATTACCGTTCCCGTTGCTCCCAACCCGGTAGTATTAGAATAAACTTCTACAAAACTGCACGATTAGTGTGGTTTTTTACTTAGTAAAATATTATGCTAACCAGAAAAATATAAATAAGGAAAAAACAAAATAAAAAAAGGAAAATAATATTCAGTTCTGGTAAAACGACTTTATCAAAAAAACTAATTGCTCCCGAACTATTTTCATTTGAGCGTTGATGATTTCGATTATTGAAAGACTGTTTCCTCTAATTTGTTGCTTTTGTAAAAGATTCAGCGATTCTTATAAGCTTCTAGAACTTTTCTCATTGAAATGAAAGGGGACTAGCTATATGTATCGTTATTTTCTTCCTTCACGGTAATCAAACATTCTCTTTCGTTACCGTGCTCGCGCAATTTTCTCCTTCAAGGTAATCAATCGCTCCTTTTCGTTACCGTGCTCGCCCATTTTCCTCCTTCAAGGTAATCAATCGCTCTCTTTCATTACCGTGCTCGCGCAATTTTCTCCTTCAAGGTAATCAATCACTCTCTTTCGTTACCGCGCCTAGGTAATGTCCTCTCATCCTTCACGGTATTCATACATTCCGCTTATTGATTCAAACTTTACTTAAACCTGTTCCAACAGAGTATTTTTTCCATGAGATCATTGCCATCTTTTCAAATAAAGGGATTAATCTTGTGATCGACCACATATTACATGATGAGATGCATTCAGAAATTGCTTTGATAGTTTAAAAAATTATCCAGTTTTCTTTTTGGGTGTACACTGCCCTCTTTATGAGCTTGAATTAAGGGAAAAAATTAAGAGAAGACCGATTAAGTGGACAGGCTAAAAAAAATTAGAATTTGTACATTAGCAAGGAAAAGTATACAATATCCACATTGATACATACAAAAACTCAATAGAATCTTTGGTCGATCATATCAGGAACTGTCTGGAACAGACCATATAAAAAATGGGGCTGTTTCAGACAGCCCCATTTACTTCTATTTAATTATTTTAAATTCCCCATTCACTGATGTCATTATTTCATCTGTATCAATATAGTTGAATTCAACTGTATTACCTTTTTCAATAAATATTGAATACGGAAAATCGCTGGATTGTACAACAAAAATTTTATCACTGCCCTGTATCATGAATTTTACTGCTGTACCTCGTTCCGTTTCAGCTTTATAGACATGTGAGACGATTCCTTTTTGCGACTTCAATAAAGCTTTATCAGTAGGTGTTGTAGTGTCATTACCTAGTTTTGTAGCAATCGCATATTTATAGTCATCGAATAATTTTCGTTTTGTATCACCTGTGCTATAAACCTTTTCATCCTTTGCATTAATTAGCATCATTTCTCGGAATACGTGATTGGAATCCATTAACGGTACAACCCATGTAAATTGACCATAAATCGTATAAAGAATCGGCGTACCCGCTTCATATTTGTTCGCTCTAAATGTTTTTTCAGCAACATTCATAGCAGATTTTCCATTTAAAAGGCCATTTCCTTCAGTGAAGAAAGTAAATTTCCCTGTTCTCGCATTTAATATAGAGTAACTGACCATTGCCCCACTCCCTGATTTCGGACGGGTAAAGTCGGTAAACCAATGAAGCTGTAGCTCTTGATCAAAGACTCCATTCACCTCATCAACTCCCTCCCAATTTGTTGGGACCATGACATCCTCTTGGGAGAAGTGGGAATTCCAAAATCCATGAACATATTTTCCATACCACTCATTCCAATCCTCTGCAACATTCGTTGGAATGGCATGATCAATAAAGTCAGGTAAGTTGTTTAAGGAGTAATCCGTTGTTTTTCCTGTTACTGGGTCGACTAAATATACTCCTTTTACATCGACAATATTGCGGAACTTTTCATATTTCCCATATGGAATTACATAGTATGGATGATCCTCATCATCGGGTTCAAAACTGACATCTAATAAAATCATATCCTTATGAATCGAACGAACATGTCGTTTCACGTCTTTGCTAAAGAATGCTGACGGTACATAACTCATCTTCACTTGTACGAGCTCGGCTTCAGCCCCTTCATCCTCAGCACTCATTTTAATAAAACCAGGAACCTTTTCTCCTTTTAACCATTTAAAAAATCCAGTATATTCTATTGGAGTCACCCAATAAAGATGATTATCGATTTTTTGAATAGTTGAGTCGCCTAGATCATAATAGGATGAGTGTTTTAACTCGCCTATTAGCTTTTCACTGCGGTATCTTGCATATTTTTCTGGAACTACAGGAATATGCTGCTCATCAATGGCTGATTCCTCTTTCTTTTCTATCGTTACCTTTTTCTTAACAAACTCATACTTATCATTCGTAATTGTTATTGGATAAATAAAGGTAAAATACAGACCTCCAATAATAAAAGCAAGCCCTAGAAGCGGTGTAACTCCCCCATACTTTCCACGGATAAAAAGAATATCTAGAATAAAAAACGCACCAATGATAAATAATCCGTAACTAATAAATGCTTCCCATGTATGATCGATAAGACCTACATAGGTAAGTACAAAGATACTTACAATTCCTGCAATCAATCGCAAGCCTTGAAAGACTAAAAATGACTTCTTTTTATAATTTGATTTCCATATTAATGGATTCAAAGTTAAGGCGAATAGTGCTATGAGATAATACATGATGTTTGCCTCCGTTAAAAATAAAAATAGTTCTTACTGTACTAATACGTATAAGGATGATAAAAAGTTTCACTATAACTTTTCATACAAAAGATTGCATAATAAATGTTAATTATTTGTCAGCTTTCAAATACTACTCTCGTACACCTTCAAATTAGTAAATATAAGGTGAAGAATTGGAGTGCTATCTATAAAATTGGCATGTTCAAGAAGATAGCGAAAAAAGTGGTCTGCCTCTGTTGCCATTCCTTTTTCCATGTCCCGTTGCATCGATGATTTCATTTCAGCATTCAATTCTGCAATTTTTTCAAGGGTAGCTTTCCCGCTCGCTGATGTGATTGGTGCACCCATCGATTGCATGATTGATTGTACTTCATGACAAATTTGCTTGATTGATAGTTTTCCTGACATTGCTTTACGAATAGGACCAATCGGAGCTCTCATTAGTGTAGTAATCCCCGAAAAAGTAGCAATAAATAAATATTTTTCCCACATTGATTGGTTAATATTTTTGCTATATTCGAATTGTCCCTTCGTTCCTTCAAAAACCGTTTGAAGTGTTTTTATTCTTTCTGTCTCTTCTCCATTTCTTTCACCAAAAACAAGGCGATGAACCGGGCTAGTTTGTACAACATGTCCCTTTTCATTTAATGTTGTTTCAATAAAACAAAGTCCACCTAATATTCTCTTCTCCCCAAATTCCTCTACTAATTTATCAATATGGGCTATTCCATTTAATAATGGTAGAATCATTGTTTCCTCACCAATATATGGACGCATACTTTTAATTGCGCCGTTTAAATGATAAGCCTTTGTAGCAAGTAAAACGACATCGAATGGATCAGCTCTTTCACCGTCGCGAAGAAGCTTTGGTGTCAGTTTCATGTCCCCATGAATACTATTAACAACTAACCCTCCCTCCGTTAATTGACGATACCTATTTTCTCTAACTAGGAATGTAATATCCTCACCTTTTTCCATTAACCGTCCACCAAAATATCCTCCAATTGCACCTGCGCCTATTACTAAAATTCTCATTTATATCGCACCCCTTCTTCAACTTTAAATGTAATGGTAATCGTTGTTCCAACCTTCTCCTTGCTGTTTACAACAATCAATCCACCTAGTAACTGAACGAGCTGCCCTGCAATACTCATGCCTAATCCAGTTCCATGTGGAGAGGCATCCGTATTTGTTCCGCGAAAATATTTCGTAAATAGCTGGGGAATGGCTTCTTCCCTCATCCCGACTCCGTTATCTTTGACATAGATCTCTAATTTTTCATTATTTCCCATGACACCTACTTCTATATTTGTATGTGGGGGATTGTGGATAATCGCATTCATAATAAGATTTTGAAGGATTCGAACGAGCCATTTTTCATCGATCGCAATGTTATAAGATTTACAATTCGTTTGAAAGGATAGCTGTTTTCCTAATTCAGGAGAGTGATTAATAGATTCCACAACCGTTCTTCTTACAATTTCTATGACATCTTTTTGTTCTTTTTGAATAGGTATTGCCTTATTTTTTATTGCATAGGTAAGTGTTAAGTCTTGGATTAAAGCTTCCATATAGCTTGATTTTTCTACAATAATTTTTGCAAAGTCCTTTACTTCACTATGATCCCAATCATAGCCTGGTGAGGAAAGAATTTGTCCATATCCTTTTATTGAGGATAATGGGGTTTTTAAATCATGGGAAATACCTGCCATCCATTCTTCCCTCTCTCTTTCCAGCTGTTCTCTTTGCTGCTTATTTTTCTTCAATGTAGCTGCTAAAGTTTTGACTGATTGAAAAAGCTCGTCATACACTTTACGCATCCGTTTATTTTTATTTTGCTTTTGAGCTGCTTCCATCAAATCTATTTTGTATTCCCCAGTAGCCAATTGATTCACTGATCTCGTCAGATCAAGTAATGGTTTCCCCATCCGCTTTCCATATTGTAGCGCTGCAAATATAACGACACCCATCCAGACGATCAATCCTAAAGCTACAATGATAGCCAATACATAATAAATATTTTCAGGACCAGCTGGAGCCGTTTCATTCGGTAAATGCAAAAGCCAGGTTTGTTTGTTAGCTTGATCATAATACAATGTCATTTGATGAAAATATCGGTTAGGATAAGCAATATTAAAAATAAGATCCTCTACCGTATAAGCGCTCTGTAATTTTTCTGTTTTTCCATAATGGGCTATTTCCTTCCCATTCTGATCAATAACTTGAACAATCGCCTGCCTCTTTTCTAACCATTCTTTTTCCTTACTCGGAAAAATGAGGTGATTATTCATTTGTTTTGCTCGCTGTTGAAGCTGCTGAATTTGCTGGTTTTCTTTCTTTGGCTCTCCGTAAATAAGGATGAATGGCTTATCTTGCTTATACACCAAAAAATCATACGGCGATGGTATAAGTCCAGTCCAATAAGAAGCTAATTCACCACCAATATATCGATTAGGTAATTCGCTTGGTGCTCGATACTCATATAAAACATAACCATTTTCATCAATTAATTGCAGAAAACCGTTTCGTTCATCCACCTGCTTTAGAAATTTCTTTTCAATATGATAGGTATCCTTCTTTTTACTAATCGATTGGTAGAGATGTTCAAAGCCATATTGGGGGAAGTCTTCTTTCAGTAATTGCTTGCTCATATAATTTAAAGTGAAATAAATAACAAGTGCAATAATGCAAATAAAAAGAACACTGATAATCAAAAGCTGCTTCAACAGCTGGAACATGAGTTGGCGGTGAATCATTCCGAGTCCCCCACTAATTTATATCCAAGTCCACGTACTGTTAATAAATACTGGGGACGACTAGGATCTTCCTCAATTTTTTCGCGAACCCTACGTATATGCACCATCACAGTATTATCGTCAAAGCTTTCAAAATAGCCCCATACCCGTTCAAATAATTGCTGTTTCGTAAATAACTGATTAGGATGCTTACAAAAAAAGAGTAAGAGTTGGAACACCTGCTTTGGACAAGTCACAACTTCCCCTAACACCCTAAGTTCACCTTGTAATTCATCCACCTCAAATCTCCTATAACGATATACTTTCGAATGAATGATATTATCCCCACGTCGTAATCTTGCCTTAACTCGTGCGACAACCTCCATGGGATTAAAAGGTTTCGTAATATAATCATCGCCACCTAAAGCAAAACCAGTTAATTTGTCAGAATCAGTGGAACGAGCAGAAAGAAAGAGAATTGGTGCATCCGTTAATGTTTGGAGTATCGGACAAATATCGAAACCGCTTTTTCCTGGTAGCATAACATCTAATAAAATGAGATCGACTTTATTCGTTTGACAAATGGCAAGCGCCTCTTCAGCTGAAGTCGCTAGGAGCAATTGCTGAAACCCTTCCTTCAGCAAGATCGTTTGTAATAATTTCAATAATGATCGTTCATCATCCACTAAAAGAATTACGGAATGATACAAACAGGTTCCCTCCTTCCATTTAGTCTTTTATATAGGCTGTTTTCTTATAGTTTGTTGCTTTTGTAAAAGATTTAACGAGTAGCTCTTTTCTCCGTAAAATAAATGATGTAGCGGTCTTCAATCGATAGTTTTAAAAGCTTTACTTATACAGAAACAATGTTTGAGAAAAGAGCCTTTATATAAACATATCAAATTTCTAAGGGGAAATCTGGAATTTTTTATAAAATTAAGGTAATCGTAAGGTACTCGTTCTACAGTCTTAAGATTGATTAAGTATGATGCCAGTAGGAGGAGATGTAAATTGAAAATGATAGTAAAATGGATTCTAATTGGCATAGGAAGCATTTTAGCGTTAGGCGTGATTTTTTTTATCATCATTTTAACGCCTTGGTACCATAATTTTGCTTTCGGCAAACCTGCAGAAAAAATGCTAGGCTATGTGAACGATCACCCAGAAAAAAGTGCATTAACAGTTATAAAAAATGGAGAAATCATTTATGAAAAAAACGGCGATCAGCCGATGCCATTAGCAAGCACTTATAAAATTATCGTTGCTAGTGCATATGCGGAAAAAGTAGCAACTCAAGCCCTTAATTCGAAAGAGCTCATACCATTAAAGGAACTCGATAAGTACTATGCACCGAATACAGATGGTGGTGCACATCCAGCATGGATAAAAGAAATAAAAAAAGAAGAAAAAACTAGCGATGGGATGGTAACCCTTGAAGAAGTGGTTAAAGGAATGATTAAGTATAGCTCAAATGCAAATACGGAATATCTCATGGATCGTATCGGACTTGAGTTTATTGCATTAGAGGAAAAAAGGCTAGGGTTATCGTTTAGTGAGAAACCATACTATTTTACTGCAGCCATGTTTATTGGAAATTGGCTGAAAGTGGAGAAAAAGCAATCAACAGCTGAAATAGAGAAAAAGTTAAAAGCCATGGACGACAACGAGTACTCACAACTTGCAGCAACGATTCATAATGAGTTAAAAGAAGGAATCTACAAAGCGGGCTTTGGTCGGATTAGTCCATCCATTGATAAAATCTGGTCCGATCGTTTAATTAAAGGAACTACTCGTGATTATGCCATGCTCATGTATCACATCCAGACAGGTAGTGGCCTTTCTAAAGAAAAGGCAGACCTTCTTCATGCCGTTCTAGAAACTGAAAAAGGAACAGGAAAAAAAGGGGGATCTACAGAATTCGTGCTAACTGAAGCATCCTATTTCAAAAACAAAGATGGAGATGATGTGAGCTCAGCATTATTCCTCAATAACCTAACAGAAAAAGAACAAAAAACATTATTTTATATTCCAACCTTTGTTCGCATCTTTCAATTAGGACCATTCGATGGATTTTCCGTTGCTTTAGAAGCAAATTTATTAAAACTAGATCAATAATGTGTTAAAAAGATATGTTAACTCTATTTGTGATTAAAAGGAAAATTTGATAGGATTCCATACTCATCCGCTACAAATAAGATTAATGATGTATTTGAAGATATAAAGGATTGTCTATTAAGGGAACAGAACCTTTAATAGACAATCCCTTTTAATTTTTGACTACTTTTGTATCGTTTCTTACTTTTCTAAAAACCCACTGCCTGCTCTTATGGAATTTGTGGCTCTTTTCTCAGTGAAAATTAATGTGCATCATTCTTCAACTGCTATTTATTAATTAAAGCTTTTCTTAATTGGCACCAAAGTTTGAAAAAAAGGCTAAATTTTAAATTTGATAAAAAAAAAAGAAAGTGATATTATTTAAACGTAAAATATTTAAACGTCTAAATAATTATTTCAGAAAGAGGGTTCATAATGAGATTATCAGGAAAAGTTGCCATCGTAACTGGTGGAGCATCCGGAATTGGTAGAGGGATTTCATTAGCTATGGCAAAAGAAGGTGCACATGTTGCGATTGTTGATATAAATGAAGGTGCAGGTGAAACTACACTGGCTGAGGTTAATCAATATACTGAAGGAGCCTTATTTATTAAAGATATCTCTGTAAAAGAAAATATTGCGGGGATTGTTCAGTCCGTTGTAGAGAAATTTGGAAGGTTAGACATATTAGTCAATAATGCTCATGCATCAAAAAATGTTCCTTTCATGGAAACAACTATGGAACATTTCGATCTATCATTCGGGACAGGCTTTTATCCAACTTTTAATTTTATGCAAGCTTGTTACCATGAATTAAAGAAAACCGAAGGAAAAGTAATTAACTTTGCATCAGGTGCAGGGCTTGAAGGTCAACACACACAAGCTTCTTATGCAGCAGCGAAAGAAGCGATACGTGCCATCTCACGTGTAGCAGCAAATGAATGGGGTCCAGATAATATTAATGTCAATCTTATTTCACCAATTGCTGCAACTCCTGGTGTTCAAACATGGAAAGAAAACAATCCAGAAATGTACGAGGCAATGATTAACAAGATCCCTCTTCGTCGCTTAGGTGATCCTGAAGGGGATATTGGAAGAACGGCTGTTTTCTTAGCAAGTAATGATTCTGATTATATTACTGGACAAACATTTATGGTTGATGGTGGGTCCATTAAATTACGTTAAGGTCTTCCTATATAACAGGAGCAGAACTTGTTATTGACGGTGGATTTTATGCTCAATAAACAGTATATTGGAGAAAACCTCTTTTTAAAAAAGGGGTTTTCTTATTATAATAGAATATAGGAAATATAAAGGAAGTAGGAAAATAATGGATAAAAATAAAACCATTTTTGAGCTTATTCACGAAATGGATCAAGTCACCAATCAATTAATCATTCAATGGAATCAAATGTTCAGCGAAAATTTAGGAATTTCACATATTTTAGTCATCAATCATTTAAATAAACACGGGAAAAGTCGTCCATCAGATATTGCTCGTTCATTAGGCTTAACTCCTCCATCACTCACTCATTTGTCTGAGAAACTAATTAAAAAAGGATTTGCCAATCGAATGCGCGATGAAAATGACAGACGTATCCTATATTTGGATATTACAGATGAAGGCCGGAAAGTCCTCAGCAAAGCACAAGAAGCTGGCAAAACCCTTCGTAAACAATTGGTTCAAAAACTAACGGACGAAGAAATCAGCCAGCTCTTAAACCTATACGAAAAACTAAATAATTAAATTAGTCGGTGTCAGGCACCATTTATCCATTTCACGTTAAATTCATACGGTTATTTGCATAAATGGTGTTAAGCACTTAAATGAGTGCTCGAAAATATTTATTTAAATATAATCCTGTTGGATCATAGGTCTCGCGCTTTTCTAGAAATGTCGTCCATTCGGGGTAATTTTTCTTCACTGATTCCTTCGTCAAATTATTCATTTTCCCCCAATGTGGCCGGCCATTGTACTTTTCCATAACATTCCATATCCAACGGAAATACGCCTCGTACGGCATACCTTTATACATATGAAAGGCGAGGAATGCGGAATCCTGTTGATAGTTTGGATTTAAATAGCCGAATTCTCCTTTTACGAAACGGATTTCGATTGGGAAATGAACAAAAAATGGATTTTTTTCAAGCCCTTTCTTCAACTCTTCCAAACACACTAGAAATTGTTCAATTGGGATGGCGATCTCACTTTCATAAAATTTTACTTTTCTAGGAGTCGCAAATAATTCATAACCATATCCTGTCTCCACACGATTCGGAATGGTTTTTGCAGATAGCTGACTTGCCCATTGGGTTCGTTTAGGATTGTGTCGGCATATTTCTGAAAGTAAATAGAAGGCTTGATTTTCAATAACATTCTTACTAATAGTCGATTTCGTTTTTTCCCATTTCTTCTGTGGTTCGGGTGGAATAAGCGCCATTTGTTTGACTTGGATTAGATCTGTTCCCGGAAACCAAAACCACTCTAAATGACGAAAAAGGGTTAAATCCTTCTTCCAATTAGTCATTCCTTCTTCAATTGTTGCACGAAAAGTAGTTACCTTTAAACTGTATAATGGAAGAACCTTTAATGTGACTCGAACAAGAATCCCTAATAATCCTAAGGATATATGTAGAGAATTGGCTAGTGGATCCTCTGTACTTTCCCGTCGATGTGAATGATATGCGCCTGTACCATCAATCCATTCCCATTTTACAACTTGACTGGAAAGAGAACCTAACGTTATCCCCGTTCCATGTGTCCCTGTAGAAACTGCTCCAGCAATGGTTTGTTCTTGAATATCTCCCATATTTTCCAAAGCAAACCCCTGTTCTTTAAGCAAAGGACCGATTTCATATAAATAGGTTCCTGCCCAAAATGTTGCTTCCCCTTTCTCTACATCAATCGCATCTAATCCCCGCATTTCATTTAAGCTCATACATATCTCCTCAGGTAAAGCGATCGAACTAAAAGAATGACTTGCCCCAATTACTCGAATTCGTTTTTTTCTTTTATAAGCACTAGCAACAATCGTTTGTACTTCATCGACATTTCCCGGTGTAAAAAATTCTTCAAAATGACCTTGAGCGGTTTCAGCCCAATTTGACCATCGTTTCTTCGATTGCAACGTTTTTAAAGAAAGCATTCCCCTTCACCCCGATATGTTCGAAATTTACCATCTAATTTATCATCTCGACAAACAATAAGTTCTTGAAAGCGCTCACATAATTCTCCTGCTTTTGAATGTCGGAAATAAACCGTATCTCCTATTTTAGGGATAAAACCATTTGCTTTTAATGGTGTTTGTACTTCACCTGGTCCTTCATTTTGAAGAAATTCCAATCCTTCCGGTAAATAAACTGTTGGCAATTTATCCATGCTCAATGCACCCGAAGCTGTATATCCCCCACCGTGACAAACGATAACTCCCTCTTCTGGTTTTCTTGTAACACGAAGACCAAAACCTGCAGCCGATTTCAGTGGCAATGATGTATGTTGGTCAAACAACGCAGGAAAGTAAAAGGCCGAACCGACTGTGATTTCTGTTATCTCCTTCTGTTCTACTGTCCAGAGTAAACTTCCAGATCCCCCTCCATTAACAAACCTTAATTTTCCAACATATGATTCAATTATTTCCACTGCTTTTTTTCTCCATAGTGAAATATTTGTTCTTGAAGATCTTTTTAGTAATGGAATGATGCCCCTTTTCCATTTTTCATGAGGTTTGTCGCCAACTCCAGCAATTTGTGCTTCATACCCCATCAATCCAACAACCTTTGTACGCTTGTGTTTGATCCCTTTTTCCAATAAATCTTTCAGTGCTTTTTCTTCCGTAAGAGGTGATCGTTTTGTTCCGAAATAAATAAACGGAAAGGAAGTTGATACATTAATATCTAAGCAAATTAAAAGGATAATATCATGTTCTTCTCCTATTTTTTGAAGCCACTCCCATGTTTCAATCGAATCAACCATCCAAACAATTTCTTTTCCTTCACGAATAAAAGGAATCAATTGTTCAACGTCTTCCCTTTCTAAAATGGGATACCCCATTAAAAAATGATCAAATCCTTTTTTTGCTAAAAATAAGATTTCCTTTGCAGAATATGTCATCCACCCTGAACTTGTTGGGAAGGATTGAGCAATATAGTTTAAAACCTCGACCGAACGTATAGATTTTGTAGCAATTCGGATATGCTTATTCCCTAAGTGCTCCTTAACAAATAAGATATTTTCATCTAAATGATTCAAATCTAAAAAGGCAAAAGGCCTAGCGATATTAGAAAATGCCTTTTCATACTGTGAATATAGTGACATCGTCTCACCTCCTTTATATCTATATTTCTCTATCACTCTTCAAAAATCATATTTTCTTACACAAAAAGGGATTGCCTAAAACACAAAGGGGGAAAACCCTTTACTAGACAACCCTTTTCTACATGCTATTAAAAATGAGTATTCTTTATGAATATTATTTTTCTTGTACTTTATTAATATCTTTTTCCTGCCATAGTTTTCCTGGCCAAAAGGCATAACGTCCTAAAATCGTTGTGATTGCAGGAACTAATAATGGGCGGACAACAAAGGTATCTAGCAACACACCAATGGCAGTGATAACGCCGAATTGTAATAGAACTTGTATTGGGAGTGTTGCCAGTACGGCAAATGTACCTGCAAGAATGAGTCCTGCGGATGTAATGACACTACTAGTTTCACTGACCCCATTTGCAATTGCTACCTTATGTGACTGTGTTCGGCGATTTTTCCAAATGCTTGAGATCATAAAAATATTATAATCTTCCCCTAATGCAACCAGGAATACGAACGCATACAACGGAATTAGTCCTTGAATTGCAGGAATTCCCATCCCATAATGGATAATTAACCATCCTGCCCCCAAGGCTGCCACATAAGAAAATAGTACGGTGATGATTAAATAAACCATAGCAACAATAGAACGTAGATATGCTAAAAGCAAAACAGCAATTATAGCAATAACCACTGGTACAATGACTTTTAAATCTCGAGCTGTTGTTGATTCCGTATCATAAAGAGAGGAGGTTTCTCCTCCAATCCAATAGTGGTTATCTGGCTTTATTCCAGCCTCTACTAATGCAGATTTTACTTTCCTTGTAATCTCTGGAATGGACTCCACTGCTTTTTCATCATATGGATTAGCCTTTAGATTCACATCAAAGGATAAATAATTTTCATTTTCCTTCCCTTTCGTCGGTTCAGATATACTGTCGACAATTGACAGCTTACTTAATTCTTCCTTTATATGAATCTCTTTTCCTTCTGTATTCACAATAACTTGGACAGGTGCGAGTTCTCCTTCAGAAAAATGATTGGCCATAATGTCAAACCCTTCACGGGATGCCATGTCCTTAGGAAATGATTCTAGTAAATTTTGCGTATAATGAATCTTTGGTGCAAAAGTAGCTAAGACCCCTAGGATGACTACACTAAGGATGATAACCGTCCAAGGCTTCCCAGTTACCCATTTGCCAAGGTTCTTACTTAAACGACTATGCGCATGGTATCTTCGAACTTTTTTCCCTTTAATCTTTTCCAATTGACGCCTCATTTCCTCCGTTCTTGGGATGAACGGGAAGAATGCTGCTCTACCAAGAATGGAAAGTAAAGCCGGAAGTAGTGTGAGCGCAGCCATCCCCATAATGAGAATAACTAAACTAAATGGCACGGCAAATCGATGATAGGAGCCAAATTGCGCCAGGAGCAATGTGCATAAACTTAAAACTACTGTAATTGCACTCACAAATATAGCTCCTCCAGAATGTCTGATCGCATTTTTTAATGCAATAAATTTATCCTCTTCTTCAAGGAGACATTCTCGATATTTTGATACTAAAAATAAGCAATAATCCGTTCCAGCTCCGAATAATAAAACGGTCATGATTGAAATAGCTTGTGAGTCAACAGTTATGAATCCTTTTTCCGCTAAAAATCCTAAAATAGGGCTTGTTACACCATAGGCAAATCCCACACCAATGATCGGTACAATCGCTAAAAGTGGTGAACGATAAAGTAGAATAAGTAGTACAATGACTAATATAACCGTTGCAATTAATAATGTAATATCTGCTTGACTGAACAATGCAGAAGCATCCGTTGCAATCCCAACAGGACCAGTAAAACGAACATGTAATCCTGCTTCATGAAGCTTTTTACTATAAATTGAAGGAGAATCCAATTTCGTTAATTGTTTTTTTAGCTCCTCCAAAGTGTCTTTTAATTCATCCGTGCTAGCATCCTTTTTCATAAATATTGGCGTTACCAATGAAGTACCATCCTCTGAAGTAGCTCCTGAAAGCGCCTGTGGTGGAAGCTTTCCTAACGGAGGGATAAAATTTTGCAAAGACAATGGCTCTTTTTCAAGTTTTTTATATAAGTCATGAATAAGCTGATAATCTTTTTCTTGGAGACCTCCATCACGGTACCATGCTAATAATAATGGGGTTCCGGTTTCATTCGGAAATTGTTGCTTAGCAATTTCCTCTGCCTGAATCGACATCTTGTCATTAGGTAGATTTTCTGCCCCGTTATCAGTCACTTTGTTTACAATAGGTAATGTGGATGACAATACGCCAACCAAGATAACCCAGATCGCGAGCGTGATCCATCTCCCTTTTCGGCTTGCGCTAGACTCAACAAATCTAATTAATAAGTTTTTCATCTTTATTCTCCCTTCCATTTATTTCAAAATGGAATTTATGCTATAATTAATTATATATACCGGTCAGTTAATTATCAAAGAAAACGTAAAATTTATTTATAAATATTTTTTTGGAGGCATTATTATGGAAATTAAAAAAAATGGACGACCACTTGGTAGACCAAAAACGAATCATCTTGAAAAGCCTAGAAATGAATTGATCTTGGAAACTGCTGCTCGTTTGTTTCTTGAAAGTGGATTTCAAAAGGTTTCAATTGACGATGTTGCAATGAATGCTGGAGTAACAAAAGCAACCGTTTATTATTATTTTGACTCAAAGGCAGAGCTCTACAAGGAATCAATTGTTTCTTTAATGGAACGTATAAAATGTCGTATTGACTTGTTGATGACATCAGATAAGCCTTTATTTGAAAGACTTTTAGATGTAACGACCGCCCACTTGCAAGCAACAACCACTCTCGATCTTGAAGCATTTATGCGTGAATCAAAAACAGATCTCTCCGATGAACAAATTCTTGAAATGAGAATGGTTGAGCATAAAATGTATGAAGGGATTCAAGATGCTCTCCAGCTTGCCGTTGATAATGGAGAAATACCAAAGGTAAACGTCACATTTGCGACACAATCCTACCTTGCCCTTATTAAAGTTGGGAATTATAAACTCCCCTATGGGACTCCGATTTTTTCTTCAATAGAAGAGACATCAGAAAACATTCTAAACATTTTCTGGAAAGGTTTTTTTTCATAATATGTCGGGCATATTCACGTACCACATGTAGGCGGTGGTCTATTAAAAGGGCTGCCCTCTTAATAGACCACTCTCTGCATAATCCTCCTTCATAACTATCCATAAATGAAGTCGATCATTTGGAATTTTTTTACTTGCAGTTGTAGTATTGTTTATGTTTTAGTTAGTTTGAAAGACTTCTATTTAAGGGATGGTGGTAAGATGGGGTGGACACAAGCAATGATCGTCATTATTTTCATTCTAATGTTAGCAGTTTTTATTTTGCCTCTAGGTTTTTATTTTTTAATTTCCTATCGTGATGCACGGCAGAAAGAACATGCAGTTTTACGAAATTACCCTGTTCTTGGTCGGGTTCGTTATATTGTAGAAAAAATTGGACCTGAATTAAGACAATATTTATTTTTAAATAATGATGAAGGAAAGCCTTTTTCACGTAACCAATATGAGGGTGTCGTGAAATCAGGAAAGTATAAGCAAAGAATTACCTCTTTTGGATCACAACGCAATTTCGAGGAATCTGGCTTTTATATAAGAAATGCAATGTTTCCAAAACAAAGAGAGGATTTGCGCATCAATCAAAGTCCGAAAATTTCAACTTATTTATATAAAATCGATAACGAAAAACTAATGAGTCGAAAAGAGCATTCCGAAAAGGCTGATATTGATCCTTATTTATTATCTGATGATGATCAAATCATCATTGGAAAAGATCAGTGTAAAAAACCGTTTTATGTGAAGGGACTAATTGGCCAGTCCGCAATGAGTTACGGCTCACTTGGAAAAAATGCAATTACCGCTCTTTCAAAAGGACTTTCATTGGCTGGTGGTACATGGATGAATACTGGTGAAGGAGGTCTTTCCTCTCACCATCAAAAAGGTAATGTCGATATCATCGCTCAAATCGGCCCTGGATTATTTGGCTACCGGACCGAAGATGGTGAATTCTCATGGGAACGTTTTAAGGAAAAAAGCGAAATCGAACAAGTAAAAGCTTTTGAATTAAAGCTTGCTCAAGGTGCCAAAATACGTGGAGGACATGTAGAAGCGGAAAAAGTGACTCCCGAAATTGCGGAAATTCGAAGTGTGCCACCGTGGACAACAATAGATAGTCCGAATCGATTCCGCCAATTTCATGATACAAAAGGGTTATTAGATTTTATCACTCAATTAAGAGATATTGGTGGAAAACCAGTCGGGATGAAAATTGTTGTGGGTAACCGTGATGAAGTCGAAGAAATGGTGAAAACTATGGCAACGGAAGGTAAATATCCAGATTTTATTACAGTTGATGGTGGTGAAGGAGGAACTGGTGCAACCTATCAGGAGCTAGCCGATGGACCTGGATTACCGCTGTATACCGCCCTTCCAATCGTTCACCAATTGCTAAAAAAATATAAAATTCGTGAACATGTAAAAATTATAGCTTCAGGTAAATTAATCACTCCTGATAAAATGGCATATGCACTATGTTTAGGAGCCGATTTAATCAATACAGCAAGAGCATTTATGATCTCAGTAGGCTGCATCATGGCACAAACATGCCATTCAAATACATGTCCTGTTGGCGTCGCAACGACAGATCCAAATCGTGAGAAAGCATTAGTTGTCGAAGAAAAAATGTATCGTGTCTGCAACTATGTCGTTTCAACACGCGAGGGTCTATTTAATCTTGCAGGTGCTGCAGGACTATCATCACCAACTGAATTCACTGAGGAACACCTTATGTTCCGAGCGATGAATGGGCAACTATACTCAGGCAAAGAATATATTCAAGGTGTGCTTAGACCATCCATTGATCAAATAGCCCTTTAAATTAGTTTCGAAAACAAATAAATGCAGGCTGACAGTGAAGGTGTCTGCATTTTTTTGTTTAAACTTATTTCTTTTTAAAGCTTCCTTGAACAATGTATATACTGTATTCTAAGATGATAATTTGATAGGGTTGTCTTTTTGACAACCCTATCAAATTATTCTTGGTATTTTAGTAATGTTTGTAAATTCTTTTCCATCACTTTAATATAGTCAAATCCATTTTCCTGATCCTCCTTACTTAAACCTTCTAACGTATTTAGAACTTCTGTTTTAGCACCAATTTCATTAGCAAGAGTTTCAGCAACCTTAGGAGAGGCAAGTTCTTCAAAATAAATGACCTTTACATTATTTTTCTTAGAAAAATCCTTAATCTCTTTCATTTTTGCGGCACTAGGTTCGATATCGGGAGATAATCCAGCAATCGGTACTTGGATTAGTCCATACTCATTTGTTAAATAGCCAAATGCGGCATGTTGGGTGACTATCTCTTTTTGCTTAATATCCTTTAATCCTTCTCGGAAATCACTGTCTAGTTTCTTTAATTTTTTAGTAAAGGCAACACTATTTTTCTCATACTCTTCTTTATTTTTGGGATCTGCTTTAATAAGAGCTTCTGTAATAGTTTTAACTTCATGTTGTGCCAGCACAGGACTTAGCCAAACATGTGGGTCAAATTCATGATGATGATGATGCTCATGTTCCTCGTTAGAATCATGAGCATTTGTATCTCCCTCATGATCGTGATCCCCATGATCATGGTCATGCTCATGTTCTTCCTCTTCAACGCCCTTCTTCAGTGTAATACCTTTACTTGCCTCAACAAAATCTACATTATTATTGGAGATACTTTTACGGATACTAGGCACCCAGCTTTCCATATATTCACTATTAAATATAAATACATCTGCCTTTTGAATATTCGCCATATCTTTTGGAGTTGGTTCCCAATCATGAGGTTCAATGGTAGATGGAATTAGTAATTGCACATCTGCTTTATCACCGGCAATTTGTTTTGTAAATTCATACATTGGATAAAATGTAGCGATCACTTTTATTTTATCGTTTAATGCATCTTTTTTTGATTTTGTATTTGATGATCCTGTCACTTTTCCGCAACCGACCATTAGAATGATCGCAACAACTAGCATCAGGATTGATTTTATTTGTATACGGTTCATTATTCACGTTTCTCCTCTTTTTTGAAATTTTGTTTTCTCTTTATTTTGTCTCTCTATGCAATGTGCGCCTCTTTAAGCGCGGACAATATTTCATTAATTCTAACCGGTCAGGATGTTGTCGCTTGTTTTTCGTTGTTATATAATTTCTCTCCCCGGTTTCCGTGCACGCTAATGTTATTTTCACTCTCATATTTCTGCCTCCATATTTTAAATTACACAATTACCACGATGATTTTTTTACTCCGGGAATTTGACCTTTATGAGCAAGTTCCCGGAAAATGATTCGTGACATTTTAAACTTTCTTAATACCCCTCTTGGGCGACCAGTTACCTCACATCGATAAGTACGTCGTGTTGGGGAGGAATCTCTAGGTAATTTACTTAATGCTCGATAATCACCTTTTTCCTTCAATTCCTTTCTTTTTTCAGCATACTTAGCTACTAGCGCTTGTCTCTTTTGCTCCTTAACGATTTTTGACTTTTTTGCCATGCATATTTCCTCCTTAATTAATATAAAAAAGAATTATTACGATTTAAGATCGAAAGATCATCAATTGATTAACCATTCAAATGGGTCTTGAAGCAAACTCCAGTCCCCTTCCATTTCTTCCTTCGTTAATAAGCATTGATTTAACGATTGAATAATTCGCTCTTTTTCCATTTCTATTCCAATTAGCACTAGCTCTGTCTTCCGATCACCGTATATTGCATCCCATTGTTCCATTAATTCTTGATTGTCCCTTAGATAAACGTCTTGTTGTTCTTTCGGTAATGCGGCCACCCAGTAAGCCACAGGCTCAAGTTGTACTGATGGTCCAGCCTGGGATAATAATAATGCCAGATCATTTCTTGTCGCACACCAAATTAGACCTTTTGCACGAATAATTTCCTCTGGCATTTCCTCGATCCATTGATTTAACCTTTCTGTATGAAAAGGGATTCGACTACGGTAAACGAATGATTGTATTCCATATTCCTCCGTTTCCGGTACATGTTCAACTACTTCCAATTCTTTTAACCACCCTGCAGATTGACTAGCAAGATCAAAGTCAAACAGGTTCGTATTTAAAATATCTATCGGATTGATTACTCCATTCATTGACCGAATCAACCTTGCTTCGGGCTGAAGTTTTCTCAATATACATTCAAGTTGGACTAATTGTTCTTCTGGAAGCAGGTCACATTTATTGATGACTAAAACATTACAGAATTCTATCTGATCAATAAGTAAATCAGAGATTGTTCTTATATCCCCTTCCCCCATTGCTTGATTTCTCTCTAGCAATGACTCTCCAGAAGAAAGATCATGCCAAAAACGATTTGCATCCACGACAGTAACCATCGTATCTAGCCTACAAACATTTGACAGATCGATCCCTAATTGGTCATCTATATATGAAAATGTTTGGGCAACCGGGATTGGTTCACTGATGCCAGTTGATTCAATCAGGATATAATCAATATCCCCCTGGCTAGCAAGTTTCTGCACTTCTATTAATAAATCCTCTCTTAATGTACAGCAAATGCAGCCATTCGATAACTCGACTAACTTTTCCTCTGTTCTCCGTATACCACCACCTTGCTTTATTAGCTCAGCATCCACATTTATTTCGCTCATATCGTTAACAATAACAGCGACCTTTAAGCCTTCACGATTTCTTAAAATATGATTTAAAATAGTCGTTTTCCCAGCCCCTAAGTATCCGCTTAAAACCGTGACAGGTATTTTGCTATCATTCACATCTAGACCTCCTAACTATAAATTGTAATCATTACGATTTAAGTCTTATATTTTATCCTTAACACTCAGTGATCAGATATTTTCGTTGAAATATGTAAACAATTGAAAGTGTATATCAGTATATATGGATATGTATAGAAGTCAAATCGTAATTGTTACGATTTAAATCGTACTATACTACCCTTACCTAAGTCAACACTATTTATTTCGACATCTTATCATTTTATAAAGGTCGGAGTATTCAGAATTTATTATTTACTTTTCTTTTGGCTCTTTTCTCAAACATTGTTGCTATTTAAGTAAAGTTATTACAAATAAATATCAACTGTGGATCGCTACACGTTTCATTATACAGAGAAAAGAGCTACAATCTCCATAAGAACCGCTAGAATCCTTTATTGGGAGTAAAAGCCGGTAGTTAGGCTTTTACAAAAGCAACAAACTATACGAAAACAGACCTTCTTTTTAAAAGCAATAATTCACTGTATAATATGGAGGTAATAAACTTTTAGGAGGTTGATTGAATGGGAAAATCTAATTTTTTTAAGATTGTATTGAGCCTTTTGCTTATCTTTCCTTTGGCCTTTTTCACATCTTCTCTCGCTAACAAATCCAGTGCCGCATCTTCAAAGGTAAAAATCACCGACACACTTTATAAAGGAAAATCATTTTTAATCTATCCCCGAGTATCTGGTTTAAAAAATAATACAGCACAAAAAAAGATTAATGCTGTACTCACCTCACATGTGGAACATTCGTATCAGTCTTATCTTCAATTAAAAGAAAATGAAAAAGAAGTAAAAAATGAGGATTTCTGTAAAGAAAATCCTTCCTCTTGTAACTTTACTTTAAACACTAGATATGAAGTAAAATATAATGCTGGGGGTGTGTTAAGTATTTTACTATATGATGACTCATATACGGGTGGAGCTCATGGGATGAGCGTCGTTACTTCTTATAATTTCAACATTTCATCTGGTTACAAAATCACATTAAATGATGTGCTAAAATCAAAAAAATCCTATCAAAAAGTAAAAAAATATGTTTCCGATTATATGCTAAAGCATCCAGACTTGTTTTTCGATCCTACTACTAATGATTTTACAATTAATAAGGATACTTCCTTCAATTATACAAAAGAAGGGATAGGTCTTGTTTTCCAAGAATATGAAATAGCCCCATATGCTGCAGGGACGCCTTCCATAAACATACCTATTTACATTTATAAATAAAAGCTGTTTTTATGAAATTTGTAGCTCTTTTCTCCATAAAAAGATCAGGCTTTACTAATTTATATATGTTAAAACTTTACCTAAATAAAAATAGGGACTGTCTGACACTTTGAATTCAGACAGTCCCACTACTTATTTTATCCGATTACTCAGATATTTCCCAATTTCCTCATTACCATAAAACGGAGTGAATGTGACATTAAATTGAAATGCTACCGGATTTAGCTGATACTTAGGTAATGGGCCCGGACCACAACTGTTACTGCCTAACCCATTTAATTGATAATCTATATTTAAATTAATAAAATCACGTTTTTTTAATTGATAATGATGCTTCGCTTCATCAATATCCTCTTTAGTAAAATAATGAGCACTAAAATTCATGTCTTGCTCCCCAACCGCTAACAATCCGAGATGATTTCCATTATGGAAACTCACCCATTTTACATCGCTTCTATTTCCATTTTCCTGTGGAAATTCATAAGGATAAAATAATTCATCTACTGTTTTGCGATAATGCCCTATCCTACAGGCTTCCTTACTATCTGGGTAATTTTCAAGTGGTCCTCTTCCATACCAGCTTACATGATGAAAATCAGACGGTAGTTGCATTTCCAGTCCAACTTTTGGCCACGTATCAGGTAGTTTCCCAAAGGGCTTACCACTGATAGCTAATTGAACTAAACCATTCCCTTGGATGATGTATTCGTATGAACATTCTACCCCCCATCCAGTTACTAATGGAGAAATTGTTTCTTCCACACGAATTTTGATGGTTGAAGCATCTAACTGATCATAATCTATTTTCTTAACATCGTGCACGAGCATGTGTAAATATGCTTCTTTCCACTTTTTCACCATATACATTTCATTATCTGTCATGGCACGCCAAAAATTCAATCTTGGCCCTTTCTCCATCATTGATTGTTCATTTGAAATCCAGGAAATTATTCTTCCATCAATTTTTGAGAATTGTATCTCAAATTCATAACCATGAATGACTAAAATGTTTGAATGATCATTTATAAAAATAGGTTCTAACGAGGATGGCATCTGCTTGATTTCATCCAATTTCTCATTAGGCAAATCAATTTGGGCCCAAGCAATTTCATGTCCTTTTTTCGCCCATTTTGTATCTAATTTTAATGAAAACAATAGATTCAGTTTATAATCTACATTCTCTAGTTTCTCGATATGTCTGATTGGAAGACGGATCTCTCCTATTGAACTTGCACAAATATATGGCAATTCGACTGTTCCACTTGCAACGAAATCACCATTACCTTCGATTCTCCAACTACACTCTAAATGGTCGAGTGATAAGAAATTATAACGATTCTCTAATTGAAAGATTCCTTCTTTTACATCGACAACTTTTACACTCACTGGTTCGATGATCTTTTTATATTGATACAGTCCTGGAGATGGCACCCTTTCAGAATTTACTAATCCATCTAAACAAAAATTACTATTATTTGGTTCATCTCCGAAATCTCCACCATAGGCAAAATACATATCTCCTTCTGGCGTGAATTGGCGTAACCCATGATCGATCCATTCCCATACAAAGCCACCCTGCAAGCGATCAAATTGATAAAAAGCATCCCAATATTCCTTTAATCCACCAGGTCCATTCCCCATCGCATGGGCAAATTCGCATAAGATATGAGGTTTATTCCAATTATCGGCTTTAGCAAAATCGAGAATTCGATCGACCGAAGAATACATTGTACTATAAATATCCGTTGCTTTTGTTTCTCGGTCTCCTTCGTAATGAACAATTCTAGTAGGATCGATTTCTTTACATCGTTTATACATCGCTTCAAAATTACGACCAAATCCCGATTCATTGCCAAGCGACCACATAATAATACATGGATGATTCTTATCACGTTCTACCATTCGCTCGACTCTCTCCACGTAAGCCGTCTCCCAGCTTGGATCATCACTTAACTGATTCTCATTTCCTAATAATTCGAATCCATGAGTCTCTAAATCTGTTTCATCAATGACATATAGACCGTACTCATCACATAATTCGTAAAATCTTGGATCATTCGGATAATGTGCTGTACGAACAGCATTAATATTAAATTGCTTCATCATGATAATATCTTTTTTCATTGTCTCATATGAAACTGTTCGCCCGGTATCCGGATCATGATCATGACGATTAACACCTTTAAACAAAATCGTCGTCCCATTTATTTTTAATAGACCATCTTTAATTTCAATAGATCTGAATCCAACACGGTAAGGAATCACTTCTATTGTTTTCCCATGACTATTTTTCAAGATTAAGAGCAAGGTATATAAATTAGGATCCTCTGCAGACCATTTACGCGGTGAAGTGACAGGTTGTTTGACACTGATTGAGATGGACGAATCCGCCTTCACCAATTGTATTGAAGATTCCCCAGCAGCTACACATTCTTTCTTATCTAGTAACTGGTAAGATAACGATAGTCTTTCTTCCTGTTCACCGGTATTTCTAATCGATGCCCGTATATCTAAAGAGGCATTGTCATATTGTTCATCTAAGTCTGTTGTTACATAAAAATCATAGATATGTTGTTGAGGTATAGCTAGTAAATATACATCTCGGAAAATTCCACTAAACCACCACATATCCTGATCCTCTAGGTATGACCCATCACACCATTGGTAAACTTGAACAGCTATGCTATTCATGCCCTCCGATATAAATGGGGTAATATCAAATTCAGAGGTCAAACGGCTTCCTTGACTATAACCTACTTCATGGCCATTCACCCATACATGAAAGGAGCTATCTACCCCTTCAAATCGGAGATGAATATTTTGACCATCCCAATCCGTTGGAATATAAAAGGTTCTTCGATAGCAGCCTGTAGGATTCTTTGTAGGTACATGGGGAGGATGCACTGGAAATGGATAATATAGATCCGAATAATGCGGTCTTCCATAGCCTTGAAGCTGCCAAACGCCAGGAACTTGAATCTTATCCCATTGCGAACTATCATACCCCTTTTGGTAAAAACTCTTTGGAATCATTGTGGGATGCTCCGCATAAAAAAAATCCCATTTTCCATTTAATAATTTTTTCGAAGAAGCCATGTCTGGATAAGTGGTTAAAGCATCTTTCACATTAGAAAATGAAATAAAATGGGCTCTTGGACTTAGGCGATTTCTTTGTAATAGATGCTGATTACGTATATCGTTATTCAAAAAGAGTGTCACTATCATGTCACCTCAATCTAATAGGTTCATCTTACTTTTTTACTTACTCATGCTTATTTGTTTATGAATAACCTTCTTCTGATATGTTCTCCAAGTAATACACCATTTCTCTGGATGATCAAGAAAATCCTGCTCATCTAGCTGGTGAATAGTACTCTGTTGTGGTGCCTCTTTTACAATCATTGGATTCTCATAAGCTTCTTTTGAAATTTGTTCAAGTGCAGAAATATATTCATCTAAATCTTGTTTCGAATATGATTCTGTAGGCTCCAATGTAAAAGGCTGTTTCACTATATATGGATGATGACTCGTCCAGTAGTGTAATCCAAAATCAGTCATTCTTCTTTGTATATCCTCAGTTGTCACCCCTGTATCCTTTGTTAGCCCTTCCCAGCTATAACGAACTTGTTCTAAGCGGCTTCCTTTTATATAGGGGGCACTTGCTCCTTTAATTTTTCGAACCTTGCTATACATATAATTATTGTTTAGAACTGCTGTTTTTGCTACTTCCTTTAATCCATCTGCTCCTAATGCCCTAATCCATGCATAGGCACGGAGAACGGTTTGTGCTACTCCATGAAACGCGCGAATTTTGCCAATTGAATGCGGTAATTCATCATTTAAGTAATATTTATCGTCTTTATAATCGACAATTGCTGTAGGTAAAAACCCTTTTAAATCTTCTATTACTCCAAGTGCCCCAGTTGCCGGCCCACCACACATGTGAGGAGCTGCAAATGTTTTATGAAGATTAAAGAAACACATGTCAAAGCCTGCTTCTTTCGCACGTGTAATGCCTAATAACCCATTTGCATTAGCTTGGTCATAATAGCAAAGCCCACCTACATCATGAACAATTTTTGTAAATTCATTAATTTTCCCATTAAATATTCCTGTATCCTCTGGATTTGCTACAACAAATCCAGCTGTCCGCTCGGAAACCACTGCCTTTAATTTTTCTATATCTGGAAATCCGTCTTCATCTGGATGCAGGGTTATAATTTTGTACCCCTTAACAGCAGCTGTGGCAGCTTGAGAAGGATGAGAAAAAATCGTTGTAATAATTTCATCACGTTGATCGCCTTCTCCTCGTACTTCGTGATACTTCCTTACGATTGATGCCATTGTATATAATGCTTGTGTACCGCCACTTGGCTGGAAAGTAAAGCAATCCATTCCGGAAATTTCACGCATACATAAATCCAACTTATAAAAAATTTCGAGTATTCCCTGAACAGTCGATTCATCCTGCAAGGGGTGAAGTTCAGTCAATTTAGGATCACGTACAAGAAACTCATTAATTTTTGGAATATACTTCATCGTACAGGTTCCTTGACCAATTTCTACATTAAAGTCCGAGCCAAGTGTTTCTTGGGACAGACGAAGATAATGACGTAAAACACGTGCTTGACCTATTTCAGGAAGGGCAGCCTTACTCTTTCTTTTCATCTCTAAAGGAAGATCGGATATTCCATCACCAACCAATTGAGTGATTTCTTCATCCACTGGTGGAACCTCCACACCCTTTTCCCCTTTTTGATGTAATTCAAAAATAATCGGTTCGTTCCATTTCGCTTGATGAAAATCAACATTATGCTTGAAATTCCTTTTCTTTATTTTCATCACATTCGCTCCTCCCTATTTCTGAATGATTTCAGTTAACGAATTAATTAGACGATCAATATCCTCTTTTGTGTGAATTTCTGTAACGCAATACAAAGCACATTGACCCAGCTCTGGAAATTCAATAGATAAGTCTTTTCCACCAAAGATTTTATATTGAAGAAGCTTTTGATTGATGTCTTTTACTGTCATGTCCGTTTCATTAAAATCAACTATAAATTCTTTAAAAAATGGGGATCGGAAACGTGATCCTTTTATACCTTTTATATGTGCGAGCTGTTTAACAGCATATTGACTCTTTTGTCTAATCGCTTGGCCTACTTCAGACATCCCATCTGGTCCCATTAAAGCTAAGTAAACACCTGCTGTTATTCCCCATAATGCTGTTTGAGTTCCAACAGATTCTTTTCCCTTTTCACGTAATGCAAAGGAGGTGCGGTCATATGCCACGTCACCAAACCCATATTCTCCATCTTGAATAGTAGGAATTATCCCGAATAAACGAGATGGATACTCCTGAACAAACTGAACCTCATCACGGGTGGCAATAAATCCTGCTTGCCCGCCGCTAAAATTCATATGCATACCAAGAGGTTGTAAATCACCACAAACGATATCTGCACCATAATGACTTGGCGGAGCTAATATTCCAAGTGAGATTGGATCAACCCCTACAATCATTAGGACTCCTTTTTCCTTTAATAATTTTGCTATCGTCTCCCCCTGTGATTCAATAAATCCTAGATAGGATGGATTTTCAAAATATAGGGCAGCAACATCTTCAGATAATTTAACTGTTAAGTCTTCAAGATTCATTAATCCAGATTCTAATTGAAAATCAATAAATTCAAATTCTAAATCAGGAGAGCCATAATTAGTTATAATCTTTGTTCGTTCAGGAGCAACAGTTTTGGCAAGGAGTACTTTCTTCCTCTTAGTTATCCTAGCAGCCATTCGAATTGAAGTAGCCGCCGCTTGCCCCCAATCAAAGGTAGGTACATTGACCACATCCATATCAACTAATTCTGCTAATAAACTTTGATACTCAAAAAGTGCCTGGAAGCGCCCATGATCCTCATATGGTTCGCCAGCATAAGCAGTCAAAAACTCTGAACGTTGGTTAATTTCATCGCAAACAGCTGGTATAAAGTGCTGCCAGCATCCTGCACCTAAGAAGCTTACATATTCCTTAGTGTTTATATTCTTTTGAAGAATTGCTTCGATATATCTCCTAAGCTCATATTCCGTTAAAGGCTTGGGCAGATCCATATTTCCCTGGAATTGAAGCTCTTTTGGAATACAATTATATAACTCCATAACGGATTGGACTCCTATCTCATTAAGCATCTCTTCCTGAATTTCTGGGACCATATTTGGAATATATGGGTGTATTTTTTGTGACATCACTAATTCCCTCCTTAAAATAGTTACTTAAGCTAAACCACCGCCATCAACAACTAGCTCTGTTCCTGTTACCCATGAGGCAAGTTCACTAGCAAGAAATAATACCCCGTTGGCTATATCCTGTGGTTTACCAATTCTCGCTAATGGACGATCTGCACCTGACGAAATTAAAAATATATCTTCATTTAGATTTAGCTGCTTTGCTTCATTCCTAAGTAATGGTGTATCTGTATCACCAGGGCAAATACAATTCACACGAATATTTTGTGGCCCATGGTCAATCGCCATTGCTTTCGTTAAATTAACAACACCCGCTTTTGCCGCACAATACGCCGCCTGATCTCCTCCTTTCAATCCCCATCCCGATCCAGTATTAATAATACTTCCACCGCCAGCAGCAGCCATCAGAGGAATTAGATATTTAGATAGAAGATATACACCCTTTAAAGATACATCGATCACTAAATCCCAATCATTTTCCTCCAGTTCCACCACACTCTTTCTTCGAATAATTCCCGCATTATTAAATAGTACGTCTACACTTCCATATTCTTTCTCTAGCAGTTCTTGAACATGTTGACAATCTGCAGATTTTGTTACATCACATTTAATAAATCGAGCTGAACGTCCTTGATTATTTAGATCCGCTTCCACCTCTTTTCCATTTTTTTCATTAATGTCTAACAATACAACCTTGCTGCCGACCTCCGCTAATAATTGGGCTGTTGCTAACCCTATCCCCGATGCAGCTCCAGTAATCACACATACTTTATTTTTCAATTGAAAATAGTCTCGATTCACTTGGTTACACCCTCCTTATTAATTAAACTGCCCGCAATCAAAAACACACTTGAGGTCCAAGTAAATGCAGGATCACGCAGCCCTTCCCCAGTCATCGCGTTAAAATTTTCTGCCATACCTGATTGATTTGCCATCTGACAAAACGCTTCTGCAATTTTGATTGCCAAATCTCCTTCTCCACATGCTAATAATCCATCTATTAAGAGCATAGTGGAAGGAGCCCAAATTGGTCCTCGCCAATAACCATCATCTCGGTAATAATCACTAGTTACACTTTCCGTTGCAAAACCATGCTCTGTCTTAAACTTGTTTTTCGTTAATAAATTGGTTAATAATATATTTCTTTGCTCACTAGTTAATCGCTCACCTAAAATGAGAGGGATATAGAGTAAGAGACTATCAGATTTAATCGTCTCATGAGTGGTAGATAAACAGGCTCTAAATCCATTTTCTGTCCAAAAATGCTCCATCATGGCGGAAAAAGTGGCATCCGCTCGCTGTTTCCATTCCAACGCTTCTTTTGCTTTTCCTAATTGTTTTGCAATTTTTTGTAATACATCCATCTGTATAATTAAAAACGCCGATAAATCTGGAGTTTCGACTGGAATTCCTTTTGCAAAAACCGTGCTATTATCCCAACCGCTATCATTCCCATGATTATATTGACAAACTCCATCTTGATCATCGTCACGATGGTAAAACCACCAATTGGTCCACCGTTTTAATGGCTCATATACCTCTACTAATCTTTCATTGTCAATAAACGTTGTTTTTTCCATCATCCACTTCAATGCCCAGCCATGAATAGGTGGTTTACAGCAATTCCACAATGCCCCTTGATCATTTAAGAAATCTGGTAATGCGCCGGAACGATCTTGTTGATCGAAGAAAATACAAAACTGATCCCATGCAAGTTCAGGGTTATTATCAATGAGTGCCATCGCATTAAAGCAATGATCCCAACTCCAAATATTTGTCATCCAGTTTTTAGACATATACATGGCAGGTCTCTTTAATAATCCATCCGGTTTCACTACACATGACCAAGTAATATAGGATGCCATGTCAAATCCATTGTTGTACACATCAGGGATCTTTAACATCCCCTCTTTCCAGTGCTTAAATTCCTTTTCAGCCTGAAGCACATTTTCTTTAAATGAAAGGGACAATTTGGATTCCTTTTCAAAAACGAGATTATATTCAGTAATCGCTAGATCAAATTCCTCCGTCATCACATCTGGCTTACAATAGGCGAAAATATGCTTACTCTTATCTACATCAAACGGAGCATCCACTAGCAGTGAACCTTCCAAAGGAATAAGTCGAAATCTTCGTTTTTGAATAAAACTATTCATCTCCCAGGTTGTATCTGGAAAACGCACGGCATAATCATAAGCACCTGTTATAGCAGAAAGCTTTAGTCCCACGCGATTCCCTTTTATTCGAATCGTAGAATCAGAGCTAAAACAGCATTTAATTGAATCACCGCTACCATCTGTCGCAATTAGCGAAAGTAAATGGGGCTCCATCTCAACATCGTAATGAATGCTTTCTTCACCACGTAACATCTCAATGGCAAACAGTGAACTATCTCGTTCATCTCCTCCGCGAATATGTCGGATAAACAATTTGGTTTGATCAGATCCTTTTCTGTGGATTGGAGAAATAACTAAATAGGAACCATAATAGCTGAACGGAATTTTCATGTTTGCAACCTTCATAACTTCCCCTCCTTATCTTTTTCTAGAGCGTTAAAACAAAATGGATGAACTGAAAATCCATCCATTTTTTATCATTATTTCAGTCCTGTTGACTGTACACCTTCAACAATTTTCTTCTGTGCCAAGAAGAATAAAATGAGTGGTACGATACTAATTAAGAACGTGACAGCCATGATTCCGTTTGTATCAACATCGTGAACTCCTTTAAACTGAGCTAACCCCAAGGTTAGTGTATATTTACTCTGATCATTTAAGAAAATTAATGGACCTAAATAATCATTCCAGCTCCCTAAAATATTAAATACAGCAATCAATACAATAACTGGCCAAACTAGCGGCAAATAAATTTTATAATATATTTGGAAAGAATTTGCTCCATCCATTCTTGCCGCTTCATCAAGTTCTTTTGGAATAGACATAATAAACTGTCGGAGCAAGAAAATGTAAAAGGCTGAACCAAACCAAGATGGAACAATTAGTGCCTTTAACGTATTAATCCAACCGAATAAATTAAACTCCATATATTGTGGAATCATCGTAACATCCCATGGAATCATCATCGTAGCTAAAAGAATAATAAATAAAACATCTCTACCTTTAAATTTGAAACGTGCAAACCCATAGGCAACTAAAGTAGATGAAACGATTTGTCCTATTGTTGTCATAGCGGTTACAATTAAACTGTTCACTAAAAAGTGATTAAACGGTTGACTGTTCCAGGCCTTCAAAAAGTTTTCAAAATGCCAGGTTGATGGTAAAAGCTTTGGTGGAAATTGATATAGCTCCTCTGGTGATTTAAGCGCTGTCGAAATCATCCAAAAAAATGGTGCAAGGAATAGGATGGATAATAAAATAAGCATTCCATAGACGAATCCCTTTTGCACTCTTCTTTGTGCTTTCATCTAGGCACCCCCTTTTTAAGTTCTATTTATCGTTTTTTACTTCATTTTCGTAATACACCCACATACTAGAGGATTTAAAAACAACTAAGGTTAATGAAAGAACAATGATGAACATAATCCATGCATTAGCTGATGAATAGCCCATTTTAAAATATTTAAATGCATTCTCATAAACATACATCGCATAAAAATAGGTTGATTGAAGTGGGCCTCCACCTGTTAGGACAAGTGCTAAAGTTAGTTGCTGAAATGCACCGATAATCGTCATAATTAAATTAAACAGAATAGTTGGTGACAGTAATGGCAATGTAATTTTAAAGAATTGATAAATCTTTCCTGCACCATCAATTTCTGCCGCTTCATATAATTCTTGGGGTATATTTTTTAAGCCTGCTAGAAAAATCAGCATCATGGTCCCCTGTCCCCATAAACTTGCGACAACCATTGCCACCAATGCCCAAGTTGTATCATTCAACCAGTTAGGTCCATCAATCCCAATTAAAGATAATAAATAATTAAGAATGCCATATTCCCCATCATAAACAGATCCCCAAATCATCGCTAAAGCGACACCAGATATTACAGAAGGAACATAGAAAAATGTTCGGAATAGAGAGCTTCCTTTTACCCTTTGATTTAATAAAATGGCTAACAACAGTGCTAATATAATATTTAATGGAACAAAGAAGAGAGCAAACTTCACAGTAACCCATAAAGAGTGCCAAAACAGTGGATCATCGGTAAACATTGTCATGTAATTGGATAGTCCAACAAATTTCTTCTCACCGACAATCGGCCAATCAAAAAAGCTAATTACAAATGAAAAAAGCAATGGGCCTAATGTAAAAATTAAAAATCCAATAATCCAAGGTGAAACAAATAAATAAGGAGTTATTTTTCTCCATTGTTTTTTCTTCTTCGTCTGAATCGTTGTTTGTCCGGTAGTGACACTCAAATCGACTCTCATAATTACCCTCTCCTACTAATCCTGAAAGGAGCTTTCTACTAATTTTGGACTTATTAATAGATTTGCTCCCTCATCGTTTAATTTACTTAGATAAGTATTTTTCTGAATCTTTTACCGCCTTATCAAATAATGGCTTTCCATTTTGACCGAGCATAACAGCATTTATGGCAGCCGATAAATTACGATTCACTTCATTCCAATTTTTATTTAATAAAAATGCAGGAGTATTAGTAGCGTTTTCAAGCATAATATAAAATGGCTTATATAGCGCATCTTCCATTACTTTTGTCTCTTCTACTACACTTTTTCTTACAGGTAGATCAGCTGTTCTCATTTTTATCGCCTTTTCAGAGGAGTAAAATTTCACAAATTTCCAGGCCAGTTCTTTTTGCTTTGAATCCTTCGCAATGGATATAGAAGAGGATGAGATTAATCCTTTTACTGGTTTTGACCCAAAGGAAGGCATCATCACAGTACCGAAATCAACTTTTGCATCTTTATAACCTTGAATTGGCCAAATTCCACTAATAAGCATTCCAAGTTTGCCTGATTTAAAAATATCACTTGCACTTTGCTGATTTTTCCCTCCAGTTAATACTGCAATACCGTCTTTTACCATGTCACCATACATTTGGATTGCTTCAATTGTTTCAGTGCTATTCATCACCCCGTCAATTTGCTTTCCATCATCACTAATGAAACTACCGCCATTACTCCATACTAAGCTTTGTAAATCATAAGTATCCGGCTCTGAGGTAACGGAAAATCCGTACTGTTTCTTACTCTTATCTGTTAATTTTTTTGCACTTTCTAAAAACTCGTCCCATGTCCAGCCTTCTTGTGGATATGGAATGTTATATTGGTCAAAAAGTTTCTTATTATAATAAACAACCATAGTAGAAAAACCTGCAGGCATTCCATATAGCTTCTTATCTACCTTCGAATAGTTAAATAATCCCTCATAAAAATCATCCATTTTAATATCTGGGTCCTTCTCCACGTATGAGTCTAAAGGTTCAAGTGACTGATGATAGGTTGTAAAATCCCACATATACATCACATCAGGAGGGTTTTTTGCTCCAAATGAGGCAGCAATCTTTTGATCAAAACCATCACCATAAGCCTCTACTTGCACCTTCACATCTTTATTTTCTTTTTCAAATTCCTTTGCAATATCCTGCTGAATTTTTAACGTATCACCAGTATCCCAAGTAGCAAAACGTAAAATTGTTTTCCCATCCTTTTTCCCATCTCCAGAAGAACTGTTTGAACTACAAGCAGACATAACAAGAACAAATACTGCTACTAACAACGAGAACCATATTCTCTTTTTCTTCATAGGACCCCTCTTTTCTAATTTTTTAACTATTAAAAATATAACCGCTTTCATTTTATATTTAATGAAAGCGGTTAAACACTTCTATTTGTTTGATACTCATTGTACTTTTTAATTGTTTTTTCATTTAGCTTGCCAATTTGTTTGCCCTATATCGTCTTTTTGTTGGATTCGATAATTGGAAGGAGGATAACCTGTACACCGTTTGAACCACTTACTAAAATATTTAGCATCCATAATTCCAATAAGCTCACCAATTTCTTGGATGGTTAATTTCGATTCATTTAAAAGCTGCTTTGCCCATTGAAGACGTTTTTTCTCTATATATGAGTGAATACTTTCACCTGTTGCTCTCTTAAACGATGTACTTAAATGACTCCTACTCATTTTCACTTCTTTAGCAATATCTGAAACGCTCATAGGATTTGATAAGTTTCTAACAATATACTCAATCGCCATGATAATAACATTTGGGCATTCAAATAATAATCCTTCTTTCTGTGCATGGTGAAAAGCTCTTACCACTTTCATCCACTCCTGCATCCCCGATAATGGACCCTCATATATCCAATCCAGTGCTTTTTGTCTCGCTTTCAATTCAATCAGATGACCTAAAAAGGTTTGGTGGAAAGCTTGTTCAATAAAAATGAAAGTATAACTATCATTAACTGATAAGGATACAGAATTCACCGACTTTGGGATAGACTTCAATAATGAAGCAGTAGACTTATATATTAGATAGACATAGAAAGGTTGATTCATCCAACTCCATTCATTCTTGAAGAACAGCTCCAATTGATGGTCAAAGTCACTTTGATCCTCCCTAATCCAAAAATTAAAGGATTCTTGTATATCTGATGCTATGACTTCTTTATTAGATTGGGATAATTCCTGTTGAAAGGAAGTAAGAAAATGGTCTAATTCCGAATCCTCGAATACTGTTTTTAATATATAACCTGAAGCCCCAAGTTTTAATCCTTCCTGTGCATATTCAAAATCTTTATGACAACTCAATAAAAGGATTTTCGTACGTGGTGAGTATGCCTTAATTCTTCGTGCAAAATCAAGACCATTTTCTTCAGGCATCACAATATCCGTTATAACAATATCTGGATGATATTTTAAAAACTCCTCCCATCCACGTTTTCCATTTGGAGCTTCTGAAATTACCTTCATCCCGTAGTGGCTCCAATTAATCGTTGCCCTTAAACCTCGTCGTACGATTGTATCATCGTCTACAATTAATACTTTAATAAGTGACTTATCCACGAGTATCTCTCCACCTTTTTGGCCAAGATATAGAAATAAATGTTCCTTGATTGAGCACTGAATCCGCTCTAATTATGAAATCCTTTCCAAAGTAGATTTGGAATTTTTGTTTTACATTATATAAACCAATCCCACCACGTACATGATCCTCTGGCCGTGTAAATAAAGTATTCAACTTTTCCTGTGACATTCCTTTTCCATTGTCCTTTAAAGATAACCGGAAATATTCACCATTCTCGAGAATCTCTAGTTCAATTATTCCTTCTCCATCCTCAAAAGCATGGAAAAATATATTTTCAAGCATAGGTTGCAATGTCATTCTCGGAATTAACCCATTACTAAGTTTCTCATCCATTACTATTTGAAAATTAAAATGATCTCCATATCTAAGTCTCTGAATAACTAAAAAATGCTCAATTGCCTCTAACTCTTCCTTTATTGAAATAAGTTCAATAGAAAAATTTAAATTACCTTCAAGAACTTTTGATAAATGTAATAGCATTTGTCCAATTTCCTTATTTCCATCTAAGCGTGCCTTCCACTGAATGGTGTTTAACGTATTAAATAGAAGATGAGGGTTAATTTGATAATGGATCGCCTTCATTTCAGCTTCACGTTTCATCAATTCTTTTTGTTTAATCTCTTCCATTAATTGTTTTATCTTATCAACCATTCGATTAAAGTGAAAACTAAGTTTACCAATCTCATCTTTTGTATGAATGGAGAGTTTTGTATCGAATATCCCTTTACTTACTTCATCAATTGCAAACTTTAAATTTAAGATTTTCTTTGTAAACTGATTGGAAAAAATAAAGGAAAGCATTGACGCCAGTAGAAATGAGATCCCAATTCCTATTAAAACAATTTTAAAAATCACTCGTGACGATTGATAAAATTTATCTCTAGGAACCCGAATTTCAACATTCCAATTATTAATGTTTGTCTGTTCTTTCCAAATAATATCATCTTTCCTAGCTGCTTCTTTAGAAGTAGAGTGGTAAAGTGATTGTCCCAATTCATTTTTAATTTCAATTCTTGAATGGAGATCTTTTTCAAGTACCTTCATTAACTCAAATAAATCATCCACATCGGTTTCTATTAAAAGATATCCATTGTTTAATACTCCATATGAGAATTTTAATGGCACAATTAAACCCAATACATGTTTTGGATTATTATCCTTGTAATGTGTAGGCTGATAGATCCCAATACTAGGATTTCCACTCCAAACACTACGCTTCCATATTTCCTGTTTCTTAAATAAATCAAATTTAAAATCATAGCCCCCATAAAAATACCCTGATGAAGTGATTACGTATATCCCACGAATATTCGATTTTTTATGTGCCTGCAACAGCCTTTCTAAATTATTCATCTCCTTAAAATCTGAGTACGTTTTGGGTTCCTGATGCTTCAAATTTACTGCTGTACTATCCGCTAAGTATTGTTGTATAGCAGATGATCCATAATACATATCTACTAAAATTTGATCTAATTGAGTTTTAATTTTCTCCCCTGCAAAGTGGTTATAATTTGCTAATTTTCCATTAACAACTTTAGAAGACTGTAAATATGAAATAATTCCTAGTGTTAGTAAAGGAACCAGTGCAACAATTAAAAACATAATAAATAATTTTTTCTGTGTGCTAAGCCTATTTATCAACACTTATGTCTTTTTCCTCCTTCAGAAAACCTTATAAAAACAATACCTTATTCCTAAAATTAAAAAAAGATATAATATTTTAAAAATGGTCGCTATAAAAAAGAGTTTCTCAATAACCTATATGCGGTCAAAGAGAAACTCTAATCATTTATTCAGAAGCTATATTATTTCCATGTCTTTTAAATTAATAGAAATGACATACTCTTATACACTATCCTTAGAGATTTCCATTTTTTTTGGTACTGCTTTATTGTAAAGTGGCAAGATAAACAGCACTCCGATAATAAATAGTGCAGCTGAAAGTTCGAACATTGTAACGATTGTCCATTGATCCTTAAGGTATCCTGCCATACTCATCGTCACTACCATTGATCCCGTGAATAATGGGCTCAGTGTACCATTTACCCGTCCGATATAGTCGGAATCTGTATTTTGTAAAATCATCGTATTGATCCCAATCTGTATACTCGGCATGAAGAAACCACACATAAATTCTACAATTAATGTTACCCAAAGAAGAGTGGATGCCCCAATAATGCTCATACCAATCGCATTAGCTAACATCCCCATCATCAATAGTCTTTGAGGAGGCGTTGTTTTTGAAAATATCATTGAAAAGATCCCACCTAAGATCATCCCGACACCGTTTACCATTAGGAGCCATTGAAGATTTTCTTTTGGCAGGCTTAATCGCTCAGTAACAAGAAAAATATTCAGTGGTTGAATTAAACCAATTCCTAAGCCAGCTGCCATAAAACAAATTCCTAATAGCTTTAATTCTCTCTTAGCTAATACATACCGAATTCCACTCTTCATTTCTTCCCAAAGAGTAGTTGTTTTTTCTCCCTTCTCCATAGAATGGTCTGCTGGAATTAGTGTTAGGGCAGCAGCAGATAGTAGAAAAGCAATACCCGTTATCATTATTGAAATATCAATCCCAAATTGTTGGAAGACAAAGGTTCCTAGTACTGGACCTAAGATCATAAAAATGGCAAAAATGGTTTGATAGATGGACATAGCTGATTGAATCAATTCCTCTTGCAGATGCATCTTAAAGAGTTTCATCCCTGATGGTTGTGAAAATTGTGAAAGGATGGCTGAGATGAGTGTAGCAAAGAATACTGCCTTCCAAGTACCAAATACTAGTGCAAGAATAACTGCAAAGATGGACACAGCACTTAAAAAATCACACCAAATCATAGTTTTTTTCGGCTTCCAACGATCTGCAAATGTTCCTCCAATAAATGAGAAAATAAAAATTGGTGCAAATTCTGCAACTGAGATCATTGAAACAGCTAATGCATTCCCATTAGTTTTCTCCATAACGAATAAAAGAACTGCAAAGTTTCTAACCCAAATTCCAACCTGTAAAAATAACGCTGATACAAATATCGCACGAACAAATCTATTTTTTAATAATTGTCCCATAGGATTCTCCTTTTCTTATTTCATTTTTTCCCTTTTTGATAATGGCTCTTTTATCAAGTTATTGTTGCCATTTATAAAAATCTTATCTCATAGTTAATGGTTGAAGACCATCAACAACTTCATATACGAAAACAGTATTGACTATTTAATATTCATAAAGACTCCTTTCATAAAACAACCTCATACGCATTAGGATTTTGTACTAATAGAGCACAGTAAAAAACCCCTTATCTGCATTTTTTGCGATAAGAGGCCGTCTAGAACCATAAAAGGACATTTGTACAGATCAAACGATCTGATAAACTGTACAATTCTTTTTTAGATTAAAAGCATAGACTAATCCCATTATCAAAAAATGCATCGTAATATTAACGAATGTTTTCAAAAAATAGGATTAGTTATTCATCGCCCTTTGGTTCACTCCTTTTTTATTAGTGTAAACAGTTTAACTGATTCTTTTCTATTTTTCAATAGCAGATAAATAATTTTTTTAAATAATGAATTATTTTATAAATCATAAATCCAATATACAAGAGTGTGAAAATTCTAATAAATATATGGATTTTCATGGAAATTACTAGTATAATAGAACTATTAATTTTACCAAGGAGGGATTTATAGGTGATTAAAAAAGTTGATTATACTATCTCTAGCTCCACTATGGCACTTGAACCAATAGATAAAGGGGGATTCCTTACTAAGGTTTATGATGAAAGTGGAATCATTTTAAGTACTAATTCTCCCCTCGAGTTACTTATAAATGCCTGCCATATTAGAGATTCTAATTATCACTGGCGAATAAACATTGTTAAAAAGACATTATCCTTTTATAAAAAAACTCCGTTAGTTATTTGTCCAATTGAATCGATTTATGCATTTCCAACCACCTCTCCCCAAGAATATCACTGCCAATGGATTTTTCCGGAACATATTGATGAATATGTAATGAAAATGGGCCGCCCAGTTATTATTTTCGATAATGAACTAGAAATGGACCTGAACTGTCAAATGCGCATCCTAATAGAACAAATAGATCGTGCCAAAAAGTGTATCACTCATTTTCGTTCCTTATTGCAAAAAAGCTTTATTCACATATTATATAGAAAAAACTAACCAAAAAATACCTATATCAACTACCGATGAAGGCAGATGATACACCAAGATCCCTTTAACCCATTTTTTTACTCAGACACAACCTTTTTCCTATGATGTTTGACATGTCTATGGTACTATTATTTTGGTATATTTTTAATTTTTTAAATAAATATGCATCTAGGAGGAGTACATATGCGTAGCTTAAAGGGAAAAATCATTGGTGGTTTTAGTATTATTGTGGCCCTTTGTTTAATTTTAGGTATGTTCAACTATATTTCTATAATGGAAAATAATAAAAAAACCGATAAGATTATTTCTAAACAACTTCCACTTCTAACCGCTAATAATAATCTAAAATATAATATCTCCCAAAGAATTTCAGCTGCAAGAGGATATATTTTATTTGATGATGTAAATTATAGAGTGGAGTTCGATCAGTATACGGAACTTAGTAAAGATTTTCAAAATGAAATTCTAAAGTTGACCAACTCAAAGGAAGAAAAAGAACTAATCAATAGAAGCGTTAGTTGGCAGAAATCCATTGAAGATGAAGTGTTCAAAGTATATGATTCTGGAGACAAGGAAAAAGCATTAGAAAGTTTTAAAAATAAAATTACTCCTGAAGGAAATTTAATCATATCGGGATTTCTGCAGTTGTCTACTAATCAGGAAAACGCCATTCTGAAAAATGGGAATATTGCCATTGATTCTGGAAAGAACTCTTTAAATTTAAGTATGATCGTATTAATTATCATCATTATTCTGTCTATCATCATATCTTTAGTCATTTCAAGCTCTATTACAAAACCGATACTAAAAGTGGCAAAACGAATGAAGCTAATTACTGCTGGTGATTTAACTAGTCCTGACATTAAAACAAAAGCAAAAGATGAAGTGGCCCAATTAACCAAGAGCGTCAATGAGATGAATGAACAGCTGCGGCAGTTTGTCACAGAAATTTCAACTGCATCAAAAACTGTTTCACAGCAAAGTGAAGAATTAACTCAAGCATCTAATGAAGTCGTAGAAGGTAGTAAACAAATTGTTTCAACCATGCAGGAATTATCTGCAGGTGCAGAAGTACAAGCCGGTTCTGCCTCTGAACTTTCCGAATCTATGCATACTCTATCGAAAAAAATAAATTTAGCCAAAGAAAATGGAATGTATGTATCAGAGACTTCTCAGAAAGTACTTTCGCTCACAGAGGAAGGAAATCAAGCAATGAACTCTTCCGTGGAAAAAATTCAGTTAATAAACAACACCGTCAAAGAATCAGTGAATAAAGTTACTGTATTAAAGGAACATACACAAAGCATTTCGGAATTAATTTTAGTGATTAAAGAAATATCAGACCAAACTAATTTATTAGCCTTAAACGCTTCAATTGAAGCTGCCCGCGCAGGTGAACATGGTAAAGGGTTTGCGGTCGTAGCGAATGAGGTTAAAAATTTAGCTGAACAAGTAAATGTCTCAATTTCAAATATCACTGCTATTGTGACAAATATTCAATCAGAAACAGAAAACGTGACAGAGTCATTAATGCAAAGCTATCAACAGGCGGAACAAGGGGCAAAACAAGTCAATCAAACTGGCGAAACTTTCAATAAAATTAATCATTCAATCCAATATGTAGGCAAAAAAATGCAAGATATATCAAATGATATTAATGATATTGCTCAAAATAATGAAAAACTTAACATAGCGATATCCAATATCGCCTCCGTTTCTGAGGAGGCAGCTGCAGGAATCGAGCAAACATCAGCTGCGGCGGAACAATCAAGCAGTACACTAGAAGAAGTTTCAACACATGCCGGCAAGCTAGCAGGCCTAGCAGAAGATCTTAATACATTAATTCATAAATTCAAAATATAGAATTTTCCCTAAAGAAAAGTATCATGAATGAATAAAAGGATAATCTAAAAGGTCCATCCCCTTTTTGGATTATCCTTTTCCTTTTAATAGAACGTTCCCTAACAATGATTCACACGAGTTTATCTATAGTAATTACAAAAAACCTCTACAATATGTAGAGGTTTTAAAAAATTACGATCGATTTCTTATGAACTTTATTAACGGTTTATAATCCTTGCCGATTAAGCCGATACTTTCTACAAACAGTTCAATCGCAATAAGCATGACTGCAATGAAGATAAATGATCCCCACATTGTTGCCATTGTGAAAATAAATGCAGCTAAACCAAACATGGCAGCTAATGCATAAATAATAAGTACAACTTGACGGTGAGAAAAACCGATTCTTAATAAGCAGTGATGCAGATGTGATTTATCAGGAGCGCCAATTGGCTGTTTATTAACAATCCGGCGAATAATCGCAAAGAATGTATCCGAAATCGGAACACCTAATATAATAACTGGAATGATCAAAGAGATAAATGTCAGACTCTTGAAGCCTAATAATGATAATACAGAAATAATAAAACCTAAAAATAATGCTCCCGTATCACCCATAAAGATCTTAGCAGGATGAAAATTATACAATAGAAACCCGAGCGTACTTGCTAAAACAATAGCAGCCATAATAGCAATACCAAGATTCCCTTGTAAGATTGCCATTCCACAAATTGAAATAAGTGCGATAGATGATACACCTGCTGCTAATCCATCTAATCCATCAATAAGGTTTATCGCATTAGTAATTGCAATGATCCAAATGATCGTAAACGGTATACTGAATATTCCAAGCGATAATGATCCACCGAAAGGCAGGTTGATAATATCAATATGAAGACCTCCCCAAAGGACAACTACTAGGGCTGCAATAATTTGACCAAGAAGTTTTACTTTGGCTGAAAGCTCCTTCATATCATCAAGAACACCAGTAATTACAATAATTAAGCTTCCGATAATGATCGGTAAGGTGTATTTCTGTTCTGGACTTAAAATCAACATTCCAATAATAAAACTAATAAATATCGCTAATCCACCTAATCGTGGCATAATTTTTTGATGAACTTTTCGATAATTTGGTTTATCTGTCGCGCCAATTTTTATAGCGAGTTTCTTTACTAAAGGAGTTAGTAAAACCGAACTTATAAAGCATATAAATATCGTTAAGTAGAGCATTTAAATCCTCCTTGAAATTAGCGTACCCATTTATCCACTCAAAAAAACTGGGATAATCCTACATAAATAATTTATTTTCAATACACCAATTTGTTTACAAGTTTAATGATTTCTTCTAGTCTATAATTCTACTCTTATCCAATCATACGGATTATATCATAAAATATTTGAATAGAATAGTAGACATTATAAAAATTAAAATAAATGTAAAAAAAGCTCCAAATATGGAGCTTTATTTCGAATGAAAGACATCAATTGCAGACTTCGCAACATGAATGGCCTCTTCCTTTAATGGTTCAACAATTTCAATCAATTTCTTTCGTTCATTATTTCGCTGTTCTAACATTCGTTCCATTTCGGTAAATACTGTCTCATCATCCCATCCTGTATCTTTTACATGACCTAGTACTGGTTGTTTCACCCTTGAAGCAAATGCATCAATTTTGGGGTCATAGGAAAGAGCTATAAAAGGTGTATAGGTAATTGCTGCAAAAATTAAGGAATGGAGTCGCATACCGAATAGTAAATCGGATTTACCAATCATATCAATTTTTTCCTCAATTGAGGCATCATAAGGATAAATACTACTTTCTTGTTTCATTAATCCTGCTACTTCTTGTGAAGCAAGATCATCATGTTTTCCATGCATCGGTATAAATAATACACCCACTCCATTTTCAACACAACGATCCAATGCTAAGGCAATTTTTTCCTTATAGTGATTTTCTGTTGGCCAATCACGGACACTTACACAAATTAATGATTCTGGAAATGATCGCTCTTGGAGCCAAGTGTTTTTTACTTGGCCTATTGAAAGACCCATGACCGGATCTGGAACGATCGAAATTTGCTTACTAATACCAATGGAGCGTAATAATTCTTTAGACTCCTCGTCCCTAACTGTAATTTGTTCTGCTTTATTTAACGCGCTTTTTACTATCCATTTACTATATGATTTATTAAATGGTCCCATACCTTGTGAATAGACAAAAACAGGTTTGTGAAGCCATTGTGCAATTTTCATAATCCCGGAATAGTAAGGTACACTTCTGAAGCCTGTTTCATCTTGAAGTAGGCTTCCACCTCCACTAATAAGACCATCGGCTGACTTTAATGCATTGATTATTTCTTTTAATTTCCATCTGTTGACAGCCTCAACATCGTATAACTTCGCTGTGGAATCAGGGTTATTAGATAACACAGTTATTTTTATCGATGGGTCTTGAAGCCTAAGCGCTTGGATAATAGAAAATAAAATGGCTTCATCCCCTACATTATTAAACCCGTAATAGCCTGAAATAACCACTTGCATTACTTCCACCTCAATTTAAAAACCGTCCTAATATATTTATAAATAAATGAGAATACAACTATGAAAATAACTCCTACAATAAATCCTAATACTAAACTATAAGCACTTCTTAAAAGGGAGACATACAATGGTATGTGCAAATGTGTAAAGGTATTAACCAATGATAAAAACCCAATTACACCAGGAATAAGGAAAAACAAACCGACTTTTTTATTAAATCTCATGATATGCAGACCTAATAGATAAATTGGAAAACCAATTAAAAATTCTTTCGTTCTAGGTCGAACATATAATGTTTCCTCAATTAATTGTCTAATTTTCAGCTCAATAGAACTAACTGAACCTTCATTTCCAGTACGACTCAAGTAATAATATGCGACACCTGCTAAGACAATTAAAACAGCCACATGCCAATAACGAATATTCGTTACGAGTAATTTTTTGATATTTCCCCACAGTGCGTAAACAACCATAAATAGGATAGGTAAAATATAGAGTAGTTTAACCCCTCTAAACACCTGAATTTTGACTAAATATTCATTGCCATTTAAGATCGACACGACTATAAATATTCCGATTAAACTGATAATCGCTGCACGCAAATAGGAAAGAATGATATCTTTAAATGAACGAATTTCCTTCTTCGGTACAATAGCAAAAATCGGAGTAATAACGGCAATAACTAAAGCAAATACTTGGGCTAATAGATGACTATTAGTAAATAATGCTCCAATTGCACCAATTAAACCAAGAACACCAATGACAAATGCCCAGCGTTTATTGAATACAACAAAGGCAGCCAATGTTGCAAATAAAACACCTGCTAAGAAGGCTACAGACTTAGACCAGAATGGTGTATTAATATGTTTAAATGGCTCTGCAATCCCCGCATGAAACTTCCCAGGCATTTTTTCATGTACATCTGTTAAAAATGACGTTGTTTCCTTCAATACATCCTTCGGTTCACCCGTTTTTAGATGCATGTAAATGGCACGTATATTTCGTTCCTTAACCGCACGCACAACACGATCAACACTTGCCACGTTTGATTGATCATCTAAATTAATACTATGAAGTCGAATAACATTATAATCAAAAGTATGTGCTACACTCGCAAATCCCTTTTGATCAGCAAATTCAATACCCAAAACTGAGTATTCATTTTCTTTAAATTTCGTAGACCAATTTGCAATAGCTTTTCCATTCGGGAACCCTAATACTTCGTCTCCTAAAAATAAAAAGCTCTTTGACTTATCATCTTTCATTGAAGTAACTTGGTCTACTACAAATTTATTATTTTCATCTATTTCATTAGAGATACGTGGAACCACTTTAAAATCATGTGACTTAAGCTTTTGGATAACATCCTCATTAAACCCTAATGGGATATCATCAAGCTTTTTACTATCCCCTGGGATAAAATAAAATGTTCGATCATCCACTTTAACCTCTTTAATATCTTCAAAAACCTTTTGAATACTAGAAAGATATGTTGAATCAGGATCGACATAAACAAAGATCCCATTCTTTTTAAATTCACGATTTCCATTCACATCTATATGATCAAATAGCATTTTTTCTGCCATTGCTTCTTTACTGATAATTGACAATTGGCCATTTTCTTCTAAACTCTTTAACGTTTCTGGTTCAACACTTAGGGATTCAAGTCCCGCTTTCCTTAATTCATCATAAACATGATCTTCTTTTAATGTTGGATCATTATCAACTAGTTCCTTAATTTCATCATTCGGGACAATCATTTCGTATGTATTATTATCCCATTCTGTTGTAAAACGTGAGTAAATCGCTGGAACATTTAATAGAAGAAAGATAATAAGAACGATCCATAACCATTTCTTCAACCCATTCACTTCCTCTCTATTTGTAAGACTGTGTTAATGTTACTTTTCACATGTAAAAGCTTTGCGCTATTTTTATTTTGCGCTTATTCATTTAACAAAGCCTTCTGCAAAAGCAATATGTGGCTAAGCTTAAAAGAGACACCAGTATAAAACTGATGTCATACTTTTTCCACCTTTTATCCGCTTTAGGTAAAAATTATATCATAAATTGTCATAGTAAATATCCACATTTTTCTACATTTTTCTAGAAATATTTATAGTTTGTTCCAATTTATTGATTCATTGCTTTTTTAAAAAACTTACCAATGATTGGAAATGAGCTTAATTCCTCACGATCAATCGCTTTTAGCAAAATCAATAAAATAGCATAAATAAGTCCACCGATAACAATGGATCCGCCTAAATATAGAAGAGCGGACATTCTTCCCCAATCAGTAATTTGAAGATATAAGGTTGGCACCCCAACCACTGCTCCCATAACAATGGAGGAAAGAATACTTACTAATGTCTTTCTATTCCATAATGAAAAAGAGACATTTTTCATAATTAAATGAGTATTGATAAAGAATATAACGATGTAAATAAGCAAGGTTGATATACCCGCTCCAGTTAATCCGAAGTATTTAACAAATACAATATTTGTTATTACTTTTGCCAAAACGCCAATTATTATTATAATAGCGGCTTGCTTGGCCTTATTCATCCCTTGTAAAATTCCTGTACCAAGCACTGTTAATGAAGTAAATACTGAACTAAAGTTAATAATCGCGAGGACCATACTTCCTTCAGTATTTTTAAAAAGGGCAAGGTTAAGTGGAAGCGTTAAAGCCAATAATCCAAAGGCTGCTGGCCATGAAACTATATTGGTTAACCAATGGGCTCTGCCAATAATATTACTCGCTTGTGCTCTTTCATTATTTAAAAGCTTACTAGTAATTAAAGGAATTAATGGTAAGACAATTGATGAGGAGAACACAGTCGCAATTTGGACCAATGACAATCCGCGGCCATATATACCATATAGATAGGTAATTTCCTTCTCTGAATCGCCAAATGATCGTAAACTGAATGGAATGGTAATAGAATCAACAAAATTCAGTAATGCCATTGTAATAGCTCCAATACAGATTGGGATGGATATTTTAAGAATTTGTTTTCCTATCTTTTTAAAGTCATCGTATGTGTATTTTACTTCTGATGTTGGTTTTATCGAGTCACGGGCAAATTTAGAACGCAAGTAAATAAGTGAAAGTAGGGCACCTATTGGTGATCCAATCATGATTCCACCTGCTATCACTTGATTTGTATAATGCTGTTGTACAAATATATATGCAACAACTAGAATAAATCCAACACGGACTAATTGTTCCAATACTTGTGATATAGCTGTTGGTCTCATATCCTCGAAGCCTTGATAGAACCCTCGGTACACAGCCATATATGGTGCGATTAACAGTGTTGACGCAACAATTAGTAAGGATAAACGAGTATCCTGTCCACCTAAAACATGTGCAATCGGTCGTGAAAATATGGAGATAAATGAAAAACTAATTATCCCGAATAAAAACGCCAATATACCTGCTGTTACAAATATATTTCTAATATCAGTTTGGCTCTGATTTACTCTAGCTTTCGTAATCAACTGTGAAATGGCTATAGGAATACCCGCAACAGAAAGGGTCAATGCAACCATATATACTGGATAAACTAATGAAAAAATTCCTAATACTTGATCTCCAGCAATATTCTGTAACGGAATTCGAAAGATGCTCCCTAAAATTTTTGAAACTAAAGTAGCAATGGATAAAATTAATGTACTTTTAATAAAAGACTGATTCATTTTCTCCCCTTAACCTTTTGTCCATAAATTTTCATAACGAAATGCGGAAGAACAAGCATCCTCTTCCATCTCGAAGGTTGCTTTACTAAGCGATAAAACCATTCAAGATTTAATTTTTGCCAAATCTCAGGAGCCCTCTTTACTTCCCCTGCTAATGCATCAAATACTCCACCTACACCGATAAAAATACCTTTATTAAAATTAGCTATATGTTGTGCAATCCACTGCTCTTGGCGTGGGAGCCCTAAAGCAACTAAAACGATATCAGGTTGAAGACTTTCCACTTCTTCAGCTATTTGATTATGATTCCAATCAAAATAACCATTATGGGATCCGACAATATTTGCATTCGGATAATTAGTATTAATTTTATTGACTGCTTTTTCAAGTACTTCTTGTTTAGCACCAAGTAAGTAAATTCGGTATCTATGCTCATTTGCTAAGCTTAAAAGATCCATCACCGTATCATAGCCTGTAACCCGCTCCGGTAAAGGCTGGTTTAAAATCTTTGCTGCTTTTACAACACCAATGCCATCAGCAACAATATAATTTGCTTGCAAAATTGTGTCCATATAATTTGAATCTTCATTTGCCTTCATGACAATTTCAGGATTTGCTGTTACAACAAATGTCTTCTGTTCAGATTCAATTCTTTGCTTTAATAATTGAACAAAATCATTTTGATTCGTATGGATAAAAGGTACACCTAGGATGGTTACCTGCTTATGATTCATGATAATTCTCCTTGCTTCGTCAAGTTTCGATATCATTCATTACTATAACACAAAAGGGATGTAACAAATAGATGTTACATCCCTTTTTTAAAATACAAAATTTACGAGTTTTTGTTCACAGATTTTCAGGAGCTTATATCTAGTCTAGCTCCTGGACCCGTCAGCTTGCGCTAGCCGATTGTTCTTTATGGCTGTTTTCGTATAGTTTATTGCTTTTTTAAAAGCCCAACTGCCGGTTTTACACCAATTAGTTAAACTTTATTAGAATAGCAACAATTTTTGAGAAAAGAGCCTTTTTTATTGAGCAATAGGAGCTTGAATGACATTATTCCCATAGCTTCCGTTTCTGTATACATATACTTCCTGAGCATTTCTAAAATCACTTTGATCAGATAAGATTTTAAACCATGTACCTTCAGCATTGGTTACAGTATCTTTAATGATGATACCAGCACCAGTATTCGGATATGAATATACCTTATTTTGTGCACCTGTTGTTGCATCAGTTCTAACGTTCACACCTGGTGCAGTCGTTACACCTAAAGCATATTTATTTCTTTCATTGCCACCTAAATATTGATCAATTCTAAACATATGTCCTGCTGTTTTTTGTCCCCAATACGGATCAGACGCATAGCGTAAGTTCATACCTGCCGCTTTATTCCCTGGCATTGCACCACGATACTGTACTCCACTCGGGTTCACATATCTCTCTGACAAAAATTTCCCTGCATGATCAATTGATTCGGCAAAACTTGAATATTTCTCACCACTGTCTGGAGCAGTATCATATACTTTAATTCCAAACAAATTATTTGTCTTCTTCGCAATCTCACTTGTTCCCCAGTTACTTTCATGAATGGCTAAAGCAAATAAATACATTGCATTAATTCCATATTTGCTCTCAGCTTTTTTGAATTCTGTTCCTAAAGTGGCAAGCGGGCTTCCTGCTGGCCCATTAGCTACTACATAACGATTTAAATCTTCTGCAGTGTAGGTTGTCTCTGTACTAATAGGTAGTAGATTAAAATATTGATACGCTACTCCTACTTTTGTTCCTTGTACATTATAGAATGTATGACCATCCCAGCTATAATATTTGCTTCCAGAATTTAAAAAGCTAGGAGCAACACCATATTCATAGGATGCATAAGTATCTTTTAACGGATTGTAAATGGAATGTCTTAATGTTCCATTTGCAGTTACCTCATAATAAGAACGTCCTTTTTCAAGGATACTTGGGATAAGTTTAATTTCGTCCTTTTTCGCATAACCAGTCATGCCTGCAATCGCTACCTTAACCCAGTTTTCTCCTCCATCAAAATATTCTAATTCAGTGCCTAATACTGCATAGGAAATATCGGATTTCAGACTTTCGCTACTATATATAGAAGCAACCGTATTATTTATAACTGCAATCCCACTTTTCATCCATACAATGGTGTTTCCTTTTAGCACTACTTGATTACCAGTTGCATTACTCTTAGCAGTGTCGAAAGAATCATAGCCTTTGATAATCGTAGGCGTTCCATCAGAAGATAGATTCGCTACTTGATAATCTCCAACCGGAGTAGTCGGTGTCTCTGGTTCTGTTGTCGATTGCTCAATTTTATTTAACATCCGATTAAGAACAGCAGCAGTTTGACCACGTGTTGTTTTTACCTTCGGACCAAATTTATTTCCATCAAGGCCGCCAAAAATCTTCAATGCGACTAATCGTTCAATAGCCCCACGATATTGTTTATTAATTTGATTTGTATCAATAAACGTTAGTGGTTTACCTTCTGCAATAATACCCTTTGTTGATAAAGCACGGTCAGTCATAACCGCCATTTCTTCTCTGGTAATCGCAGCATTTGGTTTAAATGTGCCATCAGGATATCCACCTACGATCCCCGCTTTTGCAGCGATTTGAACTACATCTGAATACCAATCCCCTAATTTCACATCTTTAAAATTAGATTCATTCAGTTCTGCGATGGATAGATCAGCTTTATTATATTTATCTAATTCCAATGTCCTAACAACAAAAGCTGCATATTCTGCTCTTGTTACTGACTTATCAGGCTCATATTTATTAGGAGCTGTTCCTTTTAATATCCCCTTATTAATTAAAGCCCGCATATCACTTTCAAAATAATGCCCCGTAATATCATCACTTGCAGCAAAGGCTGGAAGTGAGAATGATACAATCATGATGATTGAAAACATACATAGGACTAAGCTTTTCACGGATTTCATCCATCTACCTCCTAAAATATTATTTTGTCTATTTATTAATCTATCAGAAATGATCGACAGATACTAGATTCATTTGACATAATTCTACTTTCATTACCAGTAAATTCAACTTATCTCTACTTCAACCATTTGTGGTATAATACTCATATGTGCGTGTTCAAGGAAGCGAAAGGATAGAATTTGCTGTTGTCGAAATACGCCAAAATACTTGTTCTAACGGGTTTGTGCGGAAAATTCTTCAGCTTTATCCTCACTTTTTGAACAACCTCGTTATAGTAATTTTGAGGGGAGACCATTCATGATTTCTTATCTAAAAAAAACATTTGGAAGTCAACATGAAAAAACGTTAAAAAAATATAATAAACTGGTTAATCAAATAAATGACATTGAACCTGAAATAGAAAAATTATCAGATGATGAATTAAAAAATAAAACGATTGAATTCAAAAAGCGTTTATCAGAAGGTGCAACCATTGATGACATTAAAGTAGAAGCATTTGCTACCGTTCGTGAAGCATCTAAAAGGGTGTTAGGGATGCGCCATTTTAATGTGCAATTAATTGGTGGGCTTAGTTTACTTGATGGGAATATTTCTGAAATGGCAACGGGTGAAGGAAAAACACTTGTGCCTTCTTTACCAAGTTACTTACGAGCTTTGGAAGGCAAGGGCGTTCATGTTATTACAGTGAATGAGTATCTTGCTAAGCGGGATAGAGAAATCACTGGAAAAATCCTTGAATTCCTTGGTTTAACAGTTGGATTGAACCTTTCTCAAATGACCCCATTGGAAAAACAGGAAGCTTATAATGCAGATGTAACATATGGAATCGGGACTGAGTTCGGATTTGACTATTTACGTGATCATATGGTGATGGCCCCAAATCAACGAGTTCAGCGTCCATACCATTTTGCAATAATTGATGAGGTCGATAGTGTCCTTATCGATGAGGCAAAAACTCCACTTATTATTGCAGGGAAGACGTCATTAAACTCTGAACTATTTTATGTATGCTCACAATTAGTCAAAAGATTCAAACTAGATAAAGACTATACCTTTGATCCTGAATCGAAAGCAACGAATTTTACCGATGAAGGTGTTAATCGTATAGAAAAATCATTTGGAATTGATAATTTATATGCTATTGAGCATCAAACTCTCTATCATTACATGATTCAGTCCTTAAGAGCAGAAGTCATTTTCCGTAGAGATGTCGATTATATCGTTCAAGAAGGAAAGATTGAATTAATCGATATGTTTACTGGTAGAATCATGGAAGGTAGAAGTTTAAGCGATGGCTTACATCAAGCAATTGAAGCCAAAGAAGGTTTAAAACTTACTGATGAAAATAAAATGCAAGCTACCATTACGATTCAAAACTACTTCCGTATGTATCCAATTCTTTCAGGGATGACTGGTACAGCGAAAACCGAAGAAAAAGAATTTCAACAAATTTATGGTATGGATGTTATTCCAATTCCAACTAATCGACCGAAAATCCGTGTTGATAAAAATGATTTAGTTTACGATACGATTCAACATAAATATGAAGCGCTAACGAAGGAAGTTAAGAAAATTCATGAAAATGGACAACCTATTCTAATTGGAACTGCCTCAATTGAACAATCAGAATTAGTTGCAACCTATTTAGACAAAGCTAAGCTTCCTTATCAATTATTAAACGCAAAAAGTGTGGAAAAGGAAGTCCAGCTTATCTCAATTGCCGGGCAAAAAGGGCAAATCACAATTGCAACCAATATGGCTGGACGAGGTACGGATATTTTGCTAGGTGAAGGGGTTGCCGAACTTGGCGGTTTATATGTAATCGGTACTGAAAGGCATGAAAGTAGACGAATTGATAATCAATTAAAAGGGCGTTCTGGCCGTCAAGGTGATCCAGGGGCAAGTCAGTTTTTTATCTCGATTGAAGATGAAATCGTACAGCGTTTTGCTGCCGATCAAGTAGAAAAGCTTCAAAAATCACTACAAACAGATGAAAACGGGTTGATTATGAATAAAAACATACACGACTTTATCGATCGAACACAGAGAATGTGTGAAGGTAGTAACTATTCTGCACGTGAATACACATTAAAACTTGATGATGTTGTGAATGAACAGAGAAATATCATTTATTCTATTCGCACTAATGTGTTAGAATCAGAAAACACTGTAGATTTACTAAAAAAATCTCTCCAAAGTGCAACCGAACACATTCTCCAAGAAGCTGAAGAATCAAATAGTGAAATGAATGATCTGAATGAACTTAGAGCAAAGATTAATCGTTTATCACTTCAGCATCTACCAGAATTTGAAGATGGTTTTGACTACAGTGAAGTGAAAGGGATCATTTTAGAGAACCTACAATCAACCCTTAAACAGATTGATGAAAGCTTTAATGAACACAGTGATCTTCACCCATTAGTCAAAGACCGTACATTAAGAATTATCGATGAGTATTGGGTACAGCATCTTGAGTCAATGACAAGATTAAAAGAAGGCATAGGTTTACGTGGTTATAGTCAAGAGGACCCTATCCGTACTTACCAAAAAGAAGGTTTAGAGGTTTTCACTCATACGTATTACCGTATTGAGAAAGAAATGAGTGAATATGCTATCATTTTAATAAACAGCTTTTCTACACCAGAATAATATTTTTGTAGGAGGAACCCCCATGTTCTTTATAGGAAAAAATAAAAAAAGAGGGCGAGACAGTGTTGTTTCGTCTAGTGATCTACTTAATGAAGAGGTAACCGATCAAGCTAATATGGAAGAAGAAATAGAAACAGAGCTTTCCATTTTACCTGGATCAAATATTTCTCAAGAAAGAGAATATGTACTTCGTTTCCTTAACAACGAATGTGCACCGTTAAAGCCTAATCAAGTCTCACTTTCAGGTGTGGAAATTAACAGTGATTCAGCAGAAAATTTAATTGTTACTGCCTTTGTAAGAAGTAGCTTAAATAAGTCAATTACCTTCCAATCTGTCCCTCTCATTCTATTAGGGAGTGAAGGAGAAGTATTAGGCAAAAAGACCTTTGATCTAGGTGAAATAGGTGAATTACCACCAAAAAGTAGCCGTCCATGGGATTTTGTCTTTACTAAAAAGGACCTTTTCACTGATTCTGTACCTAAAGATGGATGGAAACTTGCATTTGAAATCAAGAAACCACATTCTCTTGACTTAGCAAAAAGCTGGGAACAAAGCCTTGCTGAGGAAGATAAAGAGAAGTTAAAACAATTATTAAACACAGTCCAACCACCTAAGCCTGGTGAGGTAAACTTTATGGGAATTCAGGCCAATATTAATGAAGAGGGTAATTTACATATTACTTTGCTTATTCGAAATGGTTCTGATAAGAATATTCAAATTCAACAATTGCCACTGACTGTAGAAGATGCAACAGGTGAAATTATTGCACAAGGTGGATTTAAACTAGAGGATTTTGAAGTAAAGGCAAATACAAGTAAACCTTGGACATTCATTTTCCCTAAATCATTAGTAACAAAGGAACAACCAGATCTATCTACTTGGAAGGTTCAACCGCCTAAATAAATAATATAAATTAAACAGGTGCCTGTCACTATCCTTTAATAGGATATGTCGACAGGCACCTTTCCTTTTTCTAATAATCAATTAATCTTAATTCTTTCGCTCGGATCAAGGCTTGGGTTCGGCTCTTTACCTGAAGCTTAGAGTAGATTTTATGATTATATAATTTCACCGTTCCTACGGTAATATACAAGGCTTCGGCTATTTCTTTATTGGTCAGTCCTTTTTCAAGGAGCTTTAATACTTCTAATTCTCTATTTGTTAAGTCATCCAAATAAGGAAGATCTGTTTTTACAACCACTTCATCGATAGAATCATGTTCAAATTTCGATAGAATCTTCGAGCAATACTCCTTAACTGCTTGATCTGTAGAAACTATCTTTTGAAAATCACATAATAGCTTCTTCATATGAGTACCTTCATCTAGGAACAAACGGAGATAACCTTCTTTCATCCCAAGCCTGATCGCTTGATTAATAATAGTAAAGGCTTTTGAACGATTTCCCTCTTCAAAATGGATTAATGATTGTAAAATCATTAATTCAATGAAGATCGCAAGTCTATTTTCTAATTCTACTTGTTTTATTAATGGCTCGATTCGTTTCAATGCTTTAGTCCTTTTTCCTGATGCTCGAAGCACTCTAATCTGATTGATGCTGATCATTCCTGTATCAGGCATTTGTTCTAATTTCTCCATCAACTCTACCGCCTTATCAACCCTCCCCTCTTCAAGCATTATTTTTATCTTAAAACCAGTTATAGTTGTTCTCCAGTGACGATCTGTTATTGAATTCTCTAATTGTTGAATCATTTGCCACATTTCATCATCATTATTTAATGCCCTTTTCATACGTGCATAGAGCAGAGAAGATGGAACAAGAATGCCTAAATTCCTATGTTTCTTTCCAATATAAATGCCACGTTTTGCAAAATACTGAACCTTATCCAGTTCATCCCATTCATAATGAATGGCACCTAATACAACGGCTCCAAAACCTACAATTGGGAGTCCGCTATTTTTCCATATCTCGCGCAGTTTCCCGTAAAGAGTACAAGTAGATGCTAATTGTCCACCGAGTGCAATATCACTTCCAAGAACATTCCATTCAGGAGATAGAATTTCTACTCCCATATGATAAAATTCACTATATTTAGGAAGCATTTTCGCCGCAGTTGTCATGTGCTTTATACATTCGTCCCCTTTCTGCTCAAGAAGGGCAATATATCCTCTTAAAACATGTAATTCAATCAGAAACTTTTCATATAAAGATTCTTCCATTTTGAGGATCAATCGATCTACGAAAGTCAAATATGTATGTGCATTTTCCCACATTTTCTGAAGGGCTAATGTCCAGGAATAAATAATACATAAATAAGGACTATTTTCAATCCAATCATTAGGAAATAGGTTAAGAAGGTGCGCAAGTTCATTGTATTCTCTGTTCTTTAATAATGAAGGGGCAAGATTCCATAAAAATTCTGTTGCTTTATCTAGATCATTTGCTTGAACGGCATGATTGACTGCCTTCGAAAGATAGCCTTGAGTATAAAACCATGTATACGCTCGACGGTGTAAATGAACAATATTCCCTTGGTATTTATTAACTAATTGATGATAAAAAAACTCCCTTAATAAGGAATGAAGTCGGAACCATTGATTGTTTCTTTCTGGAATGAGTTTAATCATTTCTTTTGAAGAAAAAAGAAGCTGCAAATACTCTGCAGAATCGTTTTTTAAGGTAACTGCTTCGCAAAGAGAGCAGGATAGTTCATCTAAGATAGAAACTTCTAGCAAAAAGTTGCGAACAGAATCATCTAGGTAATCAAACATTTCCTCGATTAAATAACTATATATATATGGATGTCTCCCCGAAAACTGATCTTTTTCATAAAGCATAGATCGATCTTCCATAAGGGCTTGAGCAAATAAGTTCATACTTATAACCCATCCCTCTGTTTTATTTTCTAATAGCTGAAGCTCTAGTTCATTTAAAGGGAGTTTTTTTAATATATGGTAAAACTGCTTGAATTCAATCCCTTTAAAACGCAATTCCTCCTTCGAGATTTTTACCATTTTTCCTGTATACTTAAGCCTTTTTAATGCAGGGAGATTTTCCGTTTTAGTGATTAAAATGATTTTCAAATTACTAGGAATGAATTCTAATAATGATGCAAAGGTTTGTTGAATTTGTGGATGATTCATCAAATGAAAATTATCGATCACTAAACAAAGTTCACTTGAAAACATTGCGATTTCATTTATACATGACTGAAATATTTTCTCTAATACTGGAGGATTTGGTGAATAGAGAAGGTTTCTTGACTTTAGCCCAAGTTTATCATCAATTATAGCTAAAGCACTAAGCATATATTCCAAAAAAGTTTCTGGTTTATTATCCTCTAATCCTATTGAAATCCAAGCGACCGGCAATTGGATGGTTTTTACCCATTCACTAACTAATGTAGTTTTCCCAAAACCAGCAGGAGCTCCTACCATAATCACATTTTTATCTATAGCATGATTCAACAGATTATGTAAGTGGGGTCTTGGCAGGATATTTGCTTGATTCACTGGAATTTGAAGTTTTGTAACTAAAATAGAACGAGTCTCCCCAAATTGATCATTTCTACTTTTCAAGTCCACTCCCTCCCCTATGCTCATCAAAAGCTTTGTACTAATTATAGTATAAAATATTCATTTTTTAGAATTTTTTTATACTATAAAGCTCTTTACTTTAACATTGTTGTTATATAAGAGGAAAGTTTGAATCAATAAGAGGTAACCTTTGTGAACGATTGTGTACCCGGAAGCGGGAATTCAACTCTGCACGGGAACCTTTGTCAGCGATTCATTACCCGGAAGATGGTATTCAACTCTGTTCGGGAACCTTTCTGACCAATTCGTTACCCGGAAGATGGTATTCAACTCTGTTCGGGAACCTTTCTGAACGATTCGTTACCCGGAAGATGGTATTCAACTCTGTTCGGGAACCTTTCTGAACGATTCGTTACCCGGAAGATGGTATTCAACTCTGTTCGGGAACCTTTCTGAACGATTCGTTACCCGGAAGATGGTATTCAACTCTGTTCGGGAACCTTTCTGAACGATTCGTTACCGGGAAGGTCGCAATCATCTCTGTTCGGGAACCTTTCTGAACGATTCGTTACCCGGAAGATGGTATTCAACTCTGTTCGGGAACCTTTATGACCGATTCTTTACCCGGAAGATGGTATTCAACTCTGTTCGGGAACCTTTCTGACCGATTCTTTACCCGGAAGATAGAATTCACCTTTACACGGGAACCTTTGTGCGCGTTTCATTACCGAGAAGATGGAAATCACCTGTGCACGGTAACTAATGAGAGGGTTTGATTCACCTGAAGGTAGAAAATACCGATTCATATAGCTAGTCCCCTATCATTCCACGAGAAAAGAATTAAAAACTCTTAAGACCTCTCTGAATCCTTTATTTGGTGTAAAACATATAGTTGGGCTTTGACAAAAGCAACAAACTATAAAATTATATTTCTGTATTTTTAAAAAATTAGAGGACTTTAGTACTTTTGTCGCGAAATATTACATTCGAATCTATTATATAGGGGGAGATATTTTTGAGAAAAAGAATATGTAGCAGTTTATTTGCTTTATTGCTTATGGTAGGTATGCTTTGTTCCCCATCTTATGCTTCTTCAAAACAAAAATTGGATTATCTTGCCTTAGGAGATTCCTTAGCCGCGGGTCAAACACCTAATAAAGGAATAGATAAAGGATACGCTGATTTTCTAGCCCAGCAACTCGATGAAGTTCAATTATTAGGAAGCTTTGATAAAAGATTCGCTGTGCCAGGATATACAACAACGAATGTTCTAGAGGATATTCAAAATAATATAAGCAAACCCGATTTATCTGGGAAAGAAGCAAATATCCAGAAGATGATTGCCGATGCCGAAATCATTACGATTGATGCAGGTGCAAATGATTTATTAAAAGAGATAAAAGTAGATTTTTCTAAAGGTACTTTAGAATATGATCCTGAGAAATTAAAAGCAGCCATTACAACTGTTGGAACAAATACCGTTCAAATCATTAATCAAATTCGTGAGCTAAACTCCAACGCTAAAATATATGTCATGGGATACTACAACCCATTTCCAAATCTATCTAAGGAACAGACTACACAGCTTTTACAATTATTACAATTATTAAATACAACCATTCAAGAGGCAACAGAAAAATTTGGTGCCATCTATGTGGCAACGGCAGAGGAATTTAATGTACATGCAAAAGACTATCTACCAAACCCTGCAGATATCCACCCTAATAAGGATGGCTATCTTGTTATAGCAAATTCTTTTTGGAAATCATTTGAAAATAATGGACAAACGATATCGTTTAAAGATACAGTGCCAAGTTGGGCAGCTGATGAAGTGATCTATTTAGCACAAAAAGGGATTATTGCAGGATATGATAATGGAAAATTTGGTGCTAACGATCTTATTCAGCGTGTACATTCTGGTTTATTAATCAAACGATCCATTATATTTGACGACACCATTGCTCCTGATCCAAACTATAAGGATGTAACCAAGAATACCTATGGCTATACTACCATTGCAAAATTAACTGAAAAAGGAATCTTCTCCGGTAATAATGGCTATTTCTATCCAAGTCAATCATTAACGAGAGGAGAAATGGCAAAAATTTTAGTAGAAGCATTCCACTTAAAGGGCTCACTTCAACATACTTTTAATGATGTAAATAAACACTGGGCAAATGAATATATTATGATTTTACAAGCAAATCAAATTACCCAGGGATATCCTGATGGATCATTTAAACCTAATGAGAAAATTACTCGTGCTGAATTTTCAACCATGCTTGCCAGGATGATGAATACGGATTTTAGAACAAAATAAACAAAAAGGGCTGAAAATGTGAAGGAAAACTTCGACATTCTCAGCCCTTTTATCTATGGCAATTAACTTCAATACAATTATCAAAGTTAATGCAGTCTCTTATTTCAATGCTCTTGTTAAGAACACACTAAACTCAGCTCTTGTAATTGAGTTATTTGGTCGATACGTTCCATCTGGATAGCCTTCAGTAATTTTCAATTTTGCAATTGAGTTGATTGATTGATAGGCAAAATGTGAACTAGGAACATCTGAAAAATATTTATTATTTTCATATGGTAATTTAAATGCACGTTGAATGAGAACTGCCATTTCGGCACGTGATAATTTACCATTTGATACAAATTTGTCCTTTTCACGACCTTTAATTAAACCTGCATTTGCAGCCGCTGCTATTTCTTTGTAATACATATCAGTTTTCGAAACATCTTTAAATCCTGGATCCTTCACATTGCTTGTATCCAATTTTAACGTTCTAGTCAGCATGACAGCTGTTTCGCCACGACTAATCGTATTGTTTGGTTTAAATGTCCCATCTGGATACCCCGTAATAATTCCCTTTCTCACTAATTCTTCAATTTCTGTTTTCCCCCAAAAGGAATTACTAACATCTTTAAAGGATGATGTACTATTATCAGCTATCTCAATATTTACAGTTGTACTAACATTCCCGTATTTAACTTTAATCGTACCCTTTCCAGGCTTCTTAGCTGTAAATGTATTGCCAGAGACAGAACCTAATTTATTGACATCTTCTAAAGATAAATCACTCTCTGAAAGTTTAACAGGATTATAGTAAGTATCTACAGCAGTACCCGGTAGAATTTTAATAGAGTCACCAACATTTAGTTTTCCCTCTTTAGACTTCTTCACTGTAATTGAGCGAACTTCACCTTTAGGAGCTGTGGAAACAGCCATTAATATCGTTGATACTGTTCTTTCCACTCCGTCAGACGGTTTATTAGCTAGACGTACTGTGTCAGTACCAGGATAACGAACCGCCATTGTTGTAGATCCACCACCATCAAGATTTAATGCACGATCAGCACCCATACTTACTAGGTAGTTTGCAAACTCTGTTAAATTCATTCCTGTACTATAGCCGCTTTGTCGTCCATCTACAGTTACAAAAAAGACTTTATCACCTGTTTTATTAATAGCGACAGCAGTTCTCGGCGCTCTCGTTACAGCTTCCGAACTGTTTGGATTCATCGAAAGGGACACACGTCCATCTTTTACAAGCATCGGACCACTAGCGACCATAAATGAGGAATCCTTCCATTTCGAATCAATATCGATCGAAAGGGTAATACTATCTCCCACCATTACATCTTTTAATTGGTCTGAGCCTTTTCCATTCCCTGAAATAACGACACCATTTTTCGGGATTATTGTTTTTGTTTTATCTCCTACATTGCGTACCTGTTCAACTGTACCTGTTACTTGGCTACCAAATTCAAGAGTAGGTGCTTCAGGAAATGTAACAACTACCTCTGTTCCCCATTCATTTGTATTTGTTGTTTCACTAGGGAAATATGGGGTATATAAAATAGTATTATTTGTTGATCGTTCTTTATTTGTACTAGTAATCTTGTATGTTTTCCCATTATGTACATAATTCATACTAAGGTCATAATGATCAATTTGACCTTTGCCATTACTATTCATTCCAAATGCAATTGGTTCATTTATGTATTTGTCTTTGCTACTTGATATCGTTCCTGCATGAACCAATTTATTATTTTGTGATACTAGATTAATAGGTGCTCCTAGATGAAAAAAGGATGCATTAATTGCGCCAACAACTAGATGCCCATCATAATGATGCTCTAATGCATGTGTCGTTGTCTTTTTGAGTTTATTCATAATACTAGATACGCCAACTTCGACATTTGTGTATGGATCATTAACATTTACCTCCATGACACGTACGGCTTGTTTTCTAGTAGATTCAGATATTCGAAAATCTGTATAATTAACTCCAGAAGATACTTTAAATTGTTCATTTACTGTGGCTGCTGAGGCTTTTAGTGGACTACCAGTCGAAAATGCCCATAATAAAAGCAATCCGACTTGCATCATACATGCTATTTTTATAATCCGAGATTTCACAAAAATTTTCTCTCCTTTCACATAGTTGTTAAAAGTTCCCTATTCTATTATAAACTTGTAAACTAGTAAAACCAATATGAAACTCGAAAAATAGCGAAAAAGAGAAAAAGGTGCTAGATGTCACCCAGTTTATGGGTAACATCTAGCACCTTTTTTGAACTTTGCATCAATAAGCAAACACTATAGTTAATTCATACTTTTCATTTGATAATGATAAATCAATTTATCAAGCTCTTTACTAAAAAACAAGGTCTCTTGATCTTGGAACCCCTTTTTCATTCCACGTTCAATCATTTTCTTTCTCAAAGATTCTATCTTCTCTTTTAATTGGAAATACGTGTTTTCACCTATCATGCATATTTCACCTATTTTCTTCTAGATTTAGGAAGTAGATAGTTCTTTTGTATTATTATGTACAATCCTGCGATAATTTAAAATAGTTTCGACAATACTTCTATTGATATTACAATTTTCTACACTAACAAAAAAAAGATGGCATCATTTGCCATCTTTTTTGAATAATTTTATTAAATTTCCTTTTAATATTGCGTCTGATATTTCTAATTGATCGGTCGCTTCCTCATAATCCTTTTTGCATGCGTCTAAAGTTGTTTTATTTTTCGTCTTTGTATCAAAGCATGTCCCATTCTCAAATTTACCATCAAGGGATGGTTGATAATAAACATGATTAGTCGTATATGCCCCCGTTCTAAAGACAACTAATCTGTTATCTTCTTGGAACAGAGGTGTACCCATCATATATTTTCCTTTCGGTGATATACCTAATAAATGCATAATTGTTGGGGAAATATCAATTTGCCCGCCAACCTGCTGATAAACTCCAGCTTTTTCGTTACCAGGTAAATGTATAAACATTGGAACTTCTCCCTTCATTTGATTGAAGGTAAGATCCTCACCTTTTGCACCGCCAAATTGAGCAATTTCACTATCTGCTTTCATTAGTCCACTATCGTGGTCACCATAGAAAATAACAATTGACTCATCCCATAATCCATCTTTCTTTAATTGTTCAATAAATGTCCCGATTGCTTTATCTACATAGTGGACAGACTGTAAGTAATTTTTAAACGTACCGTCTTGGTATCCATTTAGATCTAACTCTTGATAGTTGGACGGTAAATTATATGGATGATGACTGGATAACGTAATTAAGAAAGAGTAAAACGGACTTTTTAATTTCACCATTTTTTCAGCTGATTGTCGAAGCATCGATTCATCTGAAATAGACCATCCTAATTTTTCATCCTGCTTAAATGTATCTAGACTATAAAAAGTATCAATTCCAATGGTTTTATACATTAGATAACGATTCCAGAAGCTTGGCTTATAGGCATGAAATGCTGCTGTCTCATAGCCATTGTCTTTCAAGGTCTCTGGTAAAGCAGTAAATGTATTACCAGAATAGTTAATATAGGCCGACCCTGTATACAAAGGATAAAGAGAAGTATTATTCAAAAACTCTGCATCCGATGTTCGCCCAGAAGCTGTTTGATGATAAAAATGATTAAAATACATGCTTTCTTTTTTCAACTTATTTAGATTTGGCGTAATTTCTTGGCCATTCACCTTTTTATCAATGAAAAAGTTTTGGAATGCCTCGACTTGGACCGTTATGACATTTTTCCCTTTTGCTATACCATAATAGGGAGTTTTTTGGGAAATTTTCTTTTGATGATCCGTAAACCATTCCTGTATATGATTCTTTTCCTTTTCACTAATTGTATTTTTATGAAGGACATTTTCATTCACAAATTTATAAAGATCAAACCCATGAAAGCCTAGTAGACCCGTTACTTCATAAACTCTCATATTTGATAAGGTTTTTTCAAAAAGATAGCCTCCCCCTTTTGCAATAAAAACCTTCATCGGATAGGCGACTAGTAAGTATCCAACTGCAAATATGACAACTGCGCTAGCAGCTCTAGTTATTCGTTTCTGTTTCGATGCTTTTGTTCTTTTTACTTTTTTGAATACAAAAATCGTAATAGGAATAAGCACAAGAATATCAATAAAAAATATCCAATCAATTCCTGAAAATAAATTAGAAATACTATTTCCTAATGCACCAACTTGTCCAATTTGTAGCAGTACATTCGCTGAAATCAAATCTTCAAAGTAACGGAAATAGATTAAATCAGCAAATATCATAAAAGTAATCAAGAAATTGAGTATGACTAAAGATAAAAATCTCGCTCTTCTCGGCAAAAAGAGAATCCAGAATGATAGGAGCAGTATTGCACCTAAGCTGATCATGACGATTCCTTTTCGAAGTAGATCTAGGCTATCTCCATTCCAATGTAGGAGCCAATCGAAAAAAGTCGATAAATATTGAACTGTTCCTTGTTTTACAAACACTGTCCCCGTTAAGCGAGCAAATAAAAATAGTTTAAAAGTAATTAGAAATAGAAACAAAATGTAATCTATATAATGAAGGAAAAAATTGGACAACGCTTTCAAGATATTTTTCAAATACTTCAATGGCTCTTCACACCCCTTAAGCAAAAATTATTCGATAAAGAATAGTATAACACATCTTTTTTTGCTATAAGAGGGGTGGATTGAGCCACCCATTAATCATTAAAATTTCGTTCGTATTTATAAACCTTCCAGTTTTCTTTTGTGCTTTCCTTAAGTAGATACAGTGTACTTGTATGATTTCCACTGAGTTCATCGACCATAAATTGGGATACTTCAAGATATTCCTTCCCATTTTTTTTATAATACTTGATGGTTGGTTTTTTCGGTTGGTACTCTAGTTTCCAGTCAATCGTGTCAAGAGAATAGCCCCAAATTTCTGTTTCAATGACATGAAATAGCTGATTCCCATTTTTATCTTTCCCCGCTGTTCTCATTTGTTGCTTAAAATACTTATCTATGTATGAAGTCGTGTAGTGTGGAGACATCATGGCATAGATTTGTTTTTTTGTGTAGTTTTTTTCCCACGTTTTTCTTTGTGCTTTAATAACTTTATCGGTAATTCCCTTTGCTACAGAGGAATTCATTTGTAAGTGTACACGTAAGTACTGGCTAGAAACATAGCTTTTCTTTTTGTTATACCTTATTTCGGACCAGCCATTTTTAGTTTGGTAATAAACGGTAACAGTTGCCCCATTTTTCAGAGCACCAATACGTTTATATTGTATTCCTGGTCCACTCCTAACATTTAATGTTCCACTTTCTAAATCAACTGTTCCAACTTGAAGTGAGGCTGCCTTTGGATCACCTGTAAAAAAGAGCATTCCAATCAATGGAAAGGTTAAAACAGTACAAATTACCAACTTAAACAATCTTGAAATCTTCATTATTACCTCCACTTTACAAAATTAACATTGTGATTACTTATTTGTATTCGTGGAATAAATAAATGATTACTATATAAAAAATATAGGCTAATTCAAATGTGAATGACTTACAAATTTTCCCCAGTACAAAAGTGCCTTTCATAAAAAAAGCAGCTAATCTGTTTTTTCAAAGATTAGCTGCTTTTTAACAATGATTCTCAAAGCCTATTTTCAATAGATGTTTTTTATCGAGGTAAAGTAAATGTTACTGTCTTATCCTTAAATAAACCTTTTCCATCCTCCCCATAAAAAGGACCAAATTCTAAATCAAATTTCTTAAATATACCAAATTCATCTTTATTAAATAAGAAGACATGAAGCTTCTCGCCTTTTTCACCGGCTTTTATCTCTTTAGGGTTACTAGGCTCTACCATCCCTTGAGAAAAAACAGTTGCACGATTTTTATCAATTCTTAATTTCGAACCAATATTCCAAATGGATACTGGTTGATTGGATTGATTATCTATATTTAATTTCACGGTTAATGCAACGATACCACTTTCATTAAAATTTCTAAAACGTTCTTTGCTGGCTGCAGTTGGCGTAATATCCGTATATTGAACACCTTCAAGAGTCACTTTTACATCTCCAAGCCGCAAGGTTTTATCAATACCCGTTTTTTCAAAAATCATCTTTTTATCCGCCATATTGTCCATTGTTAAACGATCTTGATAAAATTTTGGCTGAGTAGCAATTGCTTTCTTCTGCTCACCACTATAAATAAAATCATATGCGGGAGAATCCCCTCTGAAGCTTCCTTTAAATTGGTCGTTATCAGCAACTCCGCCCTCGATAATATATTTAGGTTTTACTGTTTTCATTGTTTCAAATTGTTCATTCGTAAATAAGAAATTTAATAAACCAGTAACTTTCTCACCTGCTGCAAATAAAGATACTTCATCCTTTTCCTTTTTAATCGTATTAATTTGTTGATCTTCTGAGACAAAGGATTTCCAATTTGATGAAACATAATCATATTGATCAGTCAATTGAATTCTATGAAAATTTGTATAATACATTGGTTTACCTGTATTATTTTCTAGGGTTACCTTTGCTGTTACGACATATCCATCCGTTTGATCTTTAAATGGAATGGTTACATCAGGATTCATATCTGTTACCTTAACAATTTGATATTCTTCCACATTTACCTTGAAGCCATCCATTTCATGGCTAAAATTTGGTTGATTATTCGAATATACTACTTCAACATTACCTTCTGTTTCCTTAGCAATCGCTGGGTTTAAAATCTCTCCTGAGTCTTTAGACTCTTCTTCTTTATCTACGCTTTCCTTCTCTTTCTTCTGTATATCACTTTTTATTTCCGTAGTTTTCGGCTTCGTTTCTTTTTCTTTTGAAGCCTTTTCACTGCTTCCACATGCCGCAAATAAAAGCATGGATGAAATAATTGCCAGTGTTAAAATTACTTTTTTCCCCATACAGCTTACCTCCATAATCAAATCAATATTTTTGATTATAGAGGAAAAAATAGGTAGTTACTAGAATAAAAAGGAAGCGTTTATAGAATTAGGAAAATTAACCCAGTACTTTTGTAATCATATTGGCAGGAATGAAGTAAACACTACCAGTCATGAAAATTATTCATTGCAAATGCTGATATATCAGAGGTAAATAAAAGGAACCTTTGTTACCGAATTTGATATTAAGGTGGATGATCCGATGTATCAGATTCTTTTTACTCTATCTACTAACAAAAATATAGAGCCTTTAAAAAGAAAAAAGGGGCACCTAAGCCCCTTCTTTCTATCAATCTATAAATATTCTATGGCTTTGTAATATCAATTATCCTACCATCTGTCTTTGGTTCAATCGTTTTGTTTGGTTGAGAATCTAAGTATTCCTTAAAGATTTCCCAGTCTACAAAGCCAGGTTCACTTAATCGTCCTTCAGATGATGCTTTTTCAAATACAGTAAAGCCATCTCCACCTTTAGCCGTAAAAATATTAGTAGCTACATAATAGTTTTGTTTTTCATCTAACGGGACAAATTGCCCGTTTTTGTCTTTCACCTCAATGGATACAACTTTTTCTCCTGCATTTTTACTGCTGTCATATGTGAACTTTAAACCAGCTACTTGTAAAAAGCCACCGAATGGTTTAGGCGCATCTTTCACACTATGCTCTAGAGCCGCTTTTATCTCAGCACCTGATAGATTCAATATTCCTAACGAGTTTCCAAATGGGAGAATTTCAAGAATTTTTGCCACTGTTATATTACCTGCGTCCACTGAAACACGAACATTTCCTCCATTATGGAAAGCAATCATAGTATCCGGATTGATCTTTTTGGCCTTTTCCAAAATTCCTTCAGCAATAAAATCGCCTAAATTCGTTTCCATTGTCCGTGCAGCTGGATTTCCTCCTACCAATTCAACATTTGTTTTTCCAACTACAAGTTCCTTCTTTGCATCTACTGCTGGCTTATATTTCGTTGCTAAAATTTCAGCAGCCTCAGGATCATCCTTAATTACATATTGATCATCCTTCTTTTCATTAAGGTCTAGAAGCTTTCCAGCATATCCAATAACCTTTCCTTTTTCATCAAACTCTACATCAAGAGTTCCTAGGAAATTACTATATTCATTAGCTTGAACAATGATGGTCGGTTCAGAGCCCGTTGTATCCTTCACCGGTTCTGCTAGTTTCGTATGTGAATGCCCACCGACAATGACATCGATCCCTTCTACTTCTTTTGCCAATGTCAGGTCATTGTCACCACCGCCATCATCGAAGCCGATATGGGTAAGAGCAATAATTTTATTAATTCCTTGGCTTTCGAGCTGTTCAACCGCTTTTTTTGCTTCTTCAATATAATCTTTAAACTCTACATCCCCAGGGCTTGAAATATCCTTTGTTTCAGCTGTTGTTAAGCCGAATATCCCTACTTTTTCCCCATTGATTTCTTTAATTATACTATTGTATATTTCCCCATCATTCGCAGTAGTAGCTAACTCATTATGGTATCGATCCTTTAAGTTGACATCTTTTGAGAAATCAGCATTGGCACTAACAAACGGGAACTTTGCATTTTTTACGAATTCGGCTAAAGGCTTTGTTCCTTGATCAAACTCATGATTGCCAAATGTCATCACATCATAGCCTATAAGGTTCATAAACTCTAAATCTGCCTGTCCTAGGTATTCATTAAAATAGAGCGTTCCAGAGAAGACATCACCTGCATCTAGTAATAATGTATTCTTGCTTTGTGACCTAACTTCTTTAATTGCTGTAATTCGTTTTGCAATATTATCTAAATGAGCATGTGTATCATTTGTGTGCATTAATGTTAGCTCAAAATTTCCTTCTTTCTTATCTCCACTATTTATTGCACGAATAAGTGCCGTAATAAATTGTCCACGCGTCACTTTCGCTTTCGGATTGAAGACCTTCTCTACCGTAATCCCATTTTCGGCGAGAATGGTGATATCCTCTTGATATTCCTTTCCCGCTTTATTTAAATCGGTTACTTTTATATTAGAATCTTCCACATGTTTTAATTGAAAGGCTTGAACTAATATCTTTGCCATTTCCTCACGTGTTAATATTGCTTTATATTGAAGATTATCCTTCCATCCAGAGAAGATACCATTTTTCCTAACCTTTAGGGCATTCTCTCTTAACTCATGATCCTTTGGAAGCTGATCGACATCTTTGAATTGTTGAACTCCTGTCGTATCTACTTCTCCTAGATTGCGTCCTAAAATCAAGACAGCATGCTCACGGGTTAATTGTTGGTTTGGATAAAAATAAGTGTTTCCATTCTTATTTGCCCCTTTGATTAAACCAAGCTCGACTGCCTTTAGAATAAAGTCTTTATATATCCCAAATTGATTTTCATCAGCAAATGCTGATTTATTCTCTGCGGCCAAAGCCGGGGAAATACTTGATGCTGCAATCGCAACTGTCACCGATCCTATTAAAAATTTGTTTCGATAACCCATATATTTATTTCCTCCCATCAAAATTTAGAAATAGAATCAATTAATGTCTATTAATCTACTCTATTTCTCTTAAAAATAATATTTCAAATTGTCCTAACTTTTGCAACCACCTAAAGAAGGATTTACAAAAAATTTACACAATATAAACAAAACCAATCATCGAATGTCCAGATCCATTCTTGCATATTCTTTATTAATCAAATCCTTTTCCTATTCATAAATATCATACACTCAACAAAAGTTTTTTACTAGTGTAAAGACACTTGTCGTATATTTTTAAAAAGTGTAGTAGAATTAAATCGTCTTATTTTAGTAGATTATTTTTTCAAACATTTATAAGGGGGAAAGAAACATGAAAAATAGTATGTGGTCTTTAAAATTTTCAACTGCTGCACTAGTTCTCATTCCAGCAGCTATAGGGATTAACTATTTAGGTAAATTATTCGCTGGCCTGTTAAAACTGCCATTATGGTTAGATGCGATTGGCACAGTACTGGCAAGTATGCTTGCTGGCCCAATAATTGGGGCAATCTCTGGAATTGCTAACAATATCATTTATGGTTTTACCCAAGATCCAATCTCCTTTGTCTATGCCATAACGAGTGGAGTTATCGGTCTTATTGTTGGTATCATGGCATACAAAGGGTGGATTGCTAATATAGGGAAGGCAATTATGATTGGAATTATAGTCGGTGCGGTCGCAGCAACGATTTCCACACCGTTAAATATGATATTTTGGGGAGGACAAACGGGAAATGTATGGGGGGATGCACTGTATGCTTACTCTATCGCTCATAACCTACCTCAATGGCTTGCATCATTTTTAGACAGTATCGTTGTTGATGTCCCAGATAAAATCGCAACAGTTATTATTAGTTATCTTATTTTCAAAGGACTTCCGCAAAATTTAACAACAATCTATAACAATCAGAATAAGATTGAATCATTATAAAGTTGACAATGGATATGGCTGTCTATTAAGGTGTCTACTCTTTAATAGATGGCCTCTTCTATCATGCATTTTTGGAGGGATACTATGAAATCTATGACACTGTATGTTGAGAGAAATTCTCTCATTCATCACATTGATCCATTGACTAAGCTCTTATATGTTTTCGTATCAATTGCAGCCACATATATTATCCCTGATCTTAGAGCTGCAATCATCACAACTTTTATCAGTATCCTTTTACTATTAATAGGAAAGGTGTTTCGAAAAATTTTACCCATTCTAGGGGTCAGTTTCTTATTAATTCTTTCGATCATTATCGTGCAAAGTTTATTTCACCCCAACCGTTCTACACCTTTCGTTGAAATTGGAGGATTTACTATTTACAAGGAAGGAATCTCCTATGCATGTCTTTTGGTCCTGCGAATATTTAATATGCTCTGCGCCTTTGGATTACTCATTTTAACTACAGAGCCAGATGAATTAATTGATTCTTTAGTAAAAAAAGGCATGTCGCGGAAGATCGGTTATGTATTCTTGTCTGTCTTACAAATTATTCCTCAAATGCGTGCGACAATGGGGAAGATCATCGATGCACAAAGATCTCGGGGGATGGAAACAGAAGGACATATATTGGTTCGTTTAAAGTCCTTTTTTCCTTTAATTGGTCCTGTCGTTCTTAATTCACTTAATGATACAAAGGAGCGTGCAATTGCCCTTGAAGTCCGTGGATTTAATGCAAAAGGGAAAAAAACTCATTTTAAAAAAGCGAGGAAATACCCCTATAGTAAAAGCTTGAAATTCACCTTATTTTTGGCCTTTATCCTAATCATTGTTGGGAGGTTAACCATATGAATAAAATACGTGTAAACGACTTGAAATATCGATATCCTCACTCAGAGAAGCTTGCACTTAATGACATTTCATTCGAAATCAAGCAAGGGGAATTCATAGGGATCGTTGGAAAAAATTCTTCCGGAAAATCCACCCTTTGCTATGCGCTAACAGGACTCGTCCCACACTTTTTTAAAGGGGCCTATGGTGGACAGGTTTTCATTGATGATTTAGAAGTCATGAATACTGAAATCTGTGATCTTTCATTGAAGGTTGGACTCGTTTTTGAAAATCCATTTTCTCAAATTACTGGTTCAAAATTTACGGTAATTGATGAAATCGCCTTCGGGCTGGAAAACATGGGAATAGAGCGCGAAGAAATGAAGACTCGCATTGAGGCGAGCTTAAAATTATTAGATATTGAACATATAAAAGAAAAAAATCCCTTCAGCCTTTCCGGAGGTCAAATGCAGCGTGTAGCGATTGCAAGTGTACTCGCAATGCGACCAGATATATTAATATTAGATGAACCAACTTCCCAGCTGGATCCCCAAGGTTCGGATGAAGTCTTTAAGGTAGTTGAAAGCTTAACTAAAGAAGGAATGACAGTCATTATGGCTGAACATAAGATGGAGAAGCTCGCTCAGTATTCGGACAAAATCCTCCTATTACACGAGGGAAAGCTCATTGATTTTGACACCCCGAAAAAGATATTTTCCAAAAAAGATATATTGGATTACGGGGTTTCTCCTCCTATTTTCACAAAAATTGCTCGGGCTTTAAATATTTTTAATAAAGAGGATAGTTTACTTCCTGTGACATTAAATGAGATCTTAACAATCGGTCATATCCATAGTGAACGGGGTGAAAAAAAATGATGCGAATAATTATTAAAGATCTTCATTTCTCCTATTCACTTGAATCTCCTATTTTTCATGGGATAAATCTCGAGATTTCAAATCAAAGCACAGCTCTGATAGGTCAAAATGGAGCAGGGAAAACCACTCTTGTAAAATTATTAAAAGGATTATTGACTCCAAGTTCAGGTGAAATTTTAATTAATGGCATCAATACGAAAGAGCAGACTGCTGCAAAATTAGCAAAAACAATTGGGTTAGTCTTTCAAAATCCTAATGATCAAATTTTTAAAAATCGAGTAATGGATGAAGTGATGTTTGGGCCATTAAATATAGGACAATCAGTTAAAGAAGCAAAACAAAATGCAACAGAAGCACTTGAAATGGTTGGACTCAATGAACATGCAGAACGAAATCCTTATGACTTGAGCCTTTCACAACGAAAATTGGTAACGATTGCCTCTGTCCTTGCAATGCGAACAGATATCATAATTTTTGATGAACCGACTATGGGACAGGATCATGATGGAAAGGAAAAGCTTAAAAGAATTATACGACATCTAATTCATGAGGGAAAACTTGTCTTATGCATTTTGCATGACATGGATTTTGTAGCAGAAGTATTTGAACGGACAATTATTTTTAACCAAGGAAAAATCCTTTTAGACGGCGATACACGAACCGTTTTTTCCAACGAAGAAATACTAAATATAGCTTATCTAGAACAACCCTATATTACCCAATTAGGTAAACAGCTTGGCTTTACTGAAACATTCTTAAATGAAGATGAACTTATCGCACAGTGTAAGGCACGATACAATAATATTTCTATTGAATCGCTTTTTCACTTGTAAAAAATAAAAAGGTATGGCATAGTAACGTTGAAAGATTGAAAATTGAATATCTACTATTTAAGTTGTAGGGGGACCAGTGTTGCTGGTTGAGATTGTATCCGTAAGATACTGACTCTTTGAACCTGATCTGGTTGAGACCAGCGGAGGGAACATATTGAATATATTTATTTTGTATGTTTATATGTGCCCTAGGTTAAAAACCTAGGGCTTTTTATTTGAAAGACTAGTCTCTCAGCTACCATCCTTTACAGCTTAGTACAATCTAACAAGGAGGAACTCAATTGAAAAAGTGGTTAATGATTATTGTTAGCTCATTGCTTTTATTAACAACAGCTTGCAGTAATAACAATGATTCAGCAAACAGTAAGAAAAAAGGATTAAAGCATGTGACTGTAGTTTTAGATTGGACACCAAATACCAATCATACAGGATTATATGTGGCAAAGGAAAAAGGATATTTTAAGGATGAAGGCTTAGATGTTGATATTATTCAGCCTGGAGAAGCTGGTGCTGATCAGCTTGTTGCTGCTGGAAAGGCACAATTCGGAATAAGTGCACAAGAAAGTATTACAGAAGCACGAATACAAGGTGTACCGATTGTTTCAATTGCTGCCATCATTCAACATAATACATCTGGTTTTGCTTCTCCAAAGGAAAAAAATATTACTTCACCAAAGGATTTCGAAAATAAAACATATGGTGGCTGGGGTGCACCCGTTGAAAAAGCAGTCCTTGATTCTTTAATGAAAAAAGAGCATGCAGATGTAGAAAAAACGAAGATCATTAATATGGGTGAAACGGACTTTTTTACCGCTGTAAAAAGAGATATTGATTTTGCCTGGATATATTATGGATGGACTGGGGTCGAAGCGGAACTTCGCGGCGAGAAAATCAATATGGTCTATTTAACCGATTACTCTAACAAACTAGATTACTATACACCTGTATTAACGACGAATGAGAAAATGATAGAAAAAGATCCAGAAACGATTAAACATTTTCTTGCTGCGACTTCCAAAGGATATACATATGCCATTGATCATCCAGACGATGCAGCAGATCTATTAATAAAAGCCGTTCCTGATTTAGATTCAAAACTTGTGAAAGCTAGTCAAAAATGGTTATCACCAAAATATCAAGATGATGCCGCGCGTTGGGGCGAGCAAAAACAAGAGATTTGGGAAAACTATGCTAGCTGGATGTATGACAATCATCTATTAGATAAAAAACTAGATAGCAAGAAAGCATTTACAAATCAATATTTACCAAAATAATAGAGGAGTGATTAAGAATGGCAAATGCATTATTAAGTATTCAAATAATCCCAAAGACAAAAAACGGTGAAAATGTGATACCTTACGTAGACGAAGCGATTTCAATTATTGACCGTTCAGGAGTGAAATATCAAGTAAATCCATTGGAGACGACAATGGAAGGAGATTTGACTGAGCTATTTGCGATCGTTGAAAAAATGAATCAACGAATGATCGAGCTTGGCAGTCCAAATGTCATTTCACAAATTAAGGTTCTTTATCAACCAAATGGGGCTTCAATGGATCAATTAACGGAGAAATATCGCTAATGAAGGCGTTACTTCAGAAAGGATGGCGGCCAATTTTGGTCATCATCCTTTTATTCATCATCTGGGAATCAATTACAAAAATATTTGCTATACCAGAATGGCTTCTTCCATCTCCAACACAAATTTTACATGAAGGGGTAACTGGTTGGGATGGGTATTCTCATCATTTACTATCAACCATTCAATTAGCCATTTTAGGTTTTATTATCGGTAGCAGTGTTGGCATTCTTATTGCCATTGGCTTGCATCTTGTTTCATTTTTTAAAGAGGCTTTTTATCCGTTATTAATTATTTCGCAAAATATTCCGATCATCGTCTTAGCACCTTTACTAGTCATTTGGTTTGGCTTTGGGATGCTACCCAAAATCATTGTTATTACACTTGTTTGCTTTTTCCCAATAGCGGTTGCTGCGCTAGATGGCTTTAGGCAAACAAGTCAGGAGTTAAAGCATTACATGCAAATGGCAGGTGCATCAAAGAGGCAATTATTCTGGAAAGTAGAGTGGCCACATGCACTGCCATCCATTTTTTCAGGATTGAAGATTTCTGCAACCTATAGTGTCATGGGTGCTGTTATTTCTGAGTGGCTTGGAGCTAATAAAGGAATTGGTGTTTACATGACCTTGGCTTCATCTTCGTTTCGTACGGATCGTGTGTTTGTAGCAATTTTCATTATTATCTTTCTCGCACTACTATTTTTTGCCTTCATCGTTCTTATCGAAAAAAAAGTGGTTAAATGGCAGCCAAAGGAAGAGGGAAACCATCATGAGTAAATTAGACATACAAAATCTAGCAAAATCATTTGGTGATCTTCAAATAATAAAAGATCTTTCTTTTTCAATCAATGAAGGCGAATTTGTTTCTATTTTAGGACCATCTGGAAGTGGCAAAAGTACTCTTTTCCAAATGATCGGGGGCATTAGCTTACCTGATTCTGGTTCTATTTTAATAGAAGGCCAACAGGTGAATGGGAAACGTGGGGTCATCAGCTATACCCCTCAAACCCCTTCCCTCTTACCGTGGAGAACAATTTTGCAAAATGTTTTACTAGGGCAAGAAATAGCAGGAAAAATCAATAAAGAAAAAGCATTAGAAATGATTGAACGTGCAGGCTTAAAAGGATACGAACATGTCTATCCGCATGAATTATCAGGAGGGATGAAACAACGTGTTTCCTTTATTCGCAGTATGCTTAGTCCTCAATCCATCATCTGTTTAGACGAGCCATTTTCCGCTTTAGATGAATTTACCCGACTCGAAATGCAAAAATGGCTGCTATCGATTTGGTCTGAGTATAAACGCTCCATACTATTTGTCACACACAGTATTGAAGAGGCAATCTTTCTATCTGACCGAATTATTGTTCTTTCCAGCAAACCAGCTACGGTGCAGAAGGAATTCATTGTCCCTTTTAAGCGTCCTAGACTAGAAGATTTGCTATTAACAGAGGAATTTTTACAATGGAAAAAAATGATCTATCAGGAATTGAGGGGTTCTCATGAATAAGCCAATCATAGATGCCCATATCCACTTGGATATGTATGAGGATACAGATGGTATGCGGATAGTAAAGGAACTGGAAAAGTATGGAGTAGAATCACTTATTTCTGTTTCACAGCATTTATCTTCTGCTCATAAAAATTTAACATTGGCACAATGGGATGGGAGGATAAAACCCGCCTTCGGTTTTCATCCCGAGCAGGCTATACCAAAGGATAGTGAAATTGCTGATCTCCAACATTTCATTGATAAACATTTCAATGAAATGATTGCTGTTGGTGAAGTTGGCTTGCCATATTATTTAAGACAAGAGCAAAAGAATATTCCACTTGAACCGTATCTTGAAATATTGCAGTTATTTATTCAGCAAGCCGTTGCTTTGGATAAACCTATTGTTCTACATGCTGTCTATGATGATGCGCCACTCGTTTGCGAATTACTCGAAAAATATTCATATAATAAAGCCCATTTTCATTGGTTCAAAGGTGATCAAAAAACAACTGAACGGATGATAAGCAATGGTTACTTTATTTCGATCACACCCGATATTCTTTATGAAGGAGAAATTCAGCAGCTAGCAAAACAGTATCCATTGTCACAACTAATGGTAGAAACAGATGGACCATGGCCATTTGAAGGACCGTTCAAGGAACAAATCACTCATCCAAAAATGATTCATGAATCGATTCGGAAAATCGCAGAATTAAAACAGATGGACGTTGAAGAAGTTTATCTTGTTTTGTATGAAAACACGAAACGGTTCTACTCCTTATAGGAGATGGAGGATAACGGCGAATTATTCGATTTATCTGCGGGTTTTATAATATATCTGCGAATTACTCGATTTATCCGCGATTATTTGTATTTATCCGCGAAAATCCAGATATATCCGCGAATCCCCAGAAAGCAGCCTTGTTTAAGAAGGCTGCTTTTCATGTAAAAATTGCGGTAGGTGCTCTTTATGCGCTTCCAGCATTTCATCCAAAATTTGTTTTGCCACTGTATCAGATGGTACGAGTGGATTAATTGTCATTGCCAATAATGCCGTCTCATAATTACCTGTTACTGCTGCTTCTGCCGCTACTCGTTCAAATGATTTTATTTGTTGGACTAATCCCCTTACCGCTACAGGTAAATCTCCTACGGAGATCGGTTTAGGGCCATCCTTTGTAATAATACAATTGACTTCTACTGCTGAGTCATTGGGAATACTAGCGATTGCACCATTATTTCTCGTATTAACTGGCTGAATGTCACGTTTATCATTATATATCGAGTTGATTAGACTGCAGGCAGCATCACTATAATAGGCACCCCCACGTTTTTCTAATTGAGGTGGCTTTATGTTCAAATCCGGACTCTTATATAATTCAAATAACTCTTTCTCTAGCTTTTGAACGACCTCTGCGCGTGTTCCTTGTTTTTCTGCTGATTCAAGCTCTTCAGCTAGCATTTCACTCGTTTTATAATAATATCGGTGATAGCCACATGGAATTACACCAAGACCTCGTATAAAGTCAGGTTCCCAAGTAAGTCCGGCAATATTTTTCATAGTCATTTCATTCTTTGGATCTGCCATGCTTTCAATGACCTTATCAAGAATGCTTTCCCCATCTAAGTAAACATTCAAGCCGAATACCATATGATTAAGACCCGCAAAATCTACATGGACTCGATTAGGTTCCACCTTTAATGCTTTGGCAATTCCCATGCGCATTCCAATCGGAACATTACATAATCCAACCACTTTTTTAATATTGCTATAACGTAATACTGCCTCAGTCACCATCCCTGCTGGATTAGTAAAATTCACTAGCCAAGCATTAGGGCATAATTCCTCTATGTCCTTGCAAATTTCCAAAATAACAGGTATTGTGCGCAAACCTTTAAATAATCCACCTGGCCCATTCGTTTCTTGACCGATCACATGATATTTTAAAGGGATTCGCTCATCTTTCGCACGAGCATCCAATGAGCCCACTCTAAATTGTGTCGTAACAAAGTCCGCATCCAATAACGCTTCTCTTCGGTCTATTGTGAGATGGACCTCTATGGGTACCCCTGCCTTTTCGATCATCCGCTTTGCTAGCTGGCCAATAATCTCTAATTTTTCTTTTCCTTCTTCAATATCTACGAGCCAAAGTTCTTTAACGGGAAGCTCATGATAGCGATTAATAAATCCTTCAATTAGTTCTGGGGTATAACTGGAACCTCCGCCTATCGTAACAATTTTTATTCCGTCTTTCATGGTATCCTCCTCAACTTTTAACGTTTCATTTTGAATAAGTGCCCTTTAATGTGTTTATCTCTTGATACATCCGAATCATTTCTTGAACTAAATCACTCATTATTTCCGCACTCATCATCTGATCTTCAGCATGCATGATTAATAAGGAAAACGGCAGCTGAGTGCCTGACGCTTCTTTTTGAATTAATTGTTGATGGGAATGATGTCCTTCGGTTAAAAACTTTCTAGATTCTATTAATTTATTTTCTGCTGCCTTATATTCCCCTTCTCGTGCAGCATATAGGGCCTCCATAACCAAACTTTTCGCTGTTCCCACATTGCTTATAATATGAAAAGCAGCAAGCTCCATTCCTTCCATATACGATCACCCTTTATCAAGCTAATATATTTAGGTGATGGCCTAAGCACATCACCTACTCTTTATTAGTGATTTATTCCACTATTTGAACAGTAAAGTGCAATGCCGAACCAATAGGTGAGTGTTTAAATGTATTTTTAATATGCTTGATCATTTCCTCTTGTGGTAAATCTGATACAACATCCAGTACAGCTCTAATTCTTTCAACAGATTTTAGAGATGTTTTTATCTTTTCATCCTTATAATCTTTAAAAAAATCCTGAACAAATTTAATTTGACCGGCCATTATTTGTACGACATAATGATTCATTTTCTCATTCCCTACGCTAATTTTTCTGAATTGGATTGTTCATTACTGCTATTGCTCTTCTCCAATGCTCGATTTGCTGCAATAACAAACGGTAGATATACAAGGGTGGATACGGCTAAACATATGATACCAACAAGTAATGCCACATAGTTTCCACCAGTACCAAGGAAAGCAATGAGTGGCCCTGGTGTTGTCCATGGTACGGCATAAGCAATTGGTGGAATTAACCCTGTTACCATTGCAAGATAACCAATGATAATATTAACAGCAGGTACAAGGATAAAAGGAATAATTAAAATAGGATTTAATACGACAGGCAATCCGAAAATAACCGGTTCATTGATGTTAAAAAGTCCTGGACCAATGGATAATTTACCAATATCTCGATAATCCTTTCTCCTAGAGGCAATAAAAATTGCAATTAATAAACCTAATGTCATTCCTGAACCACCATAATTAGCAAAGGCATCATTTAATGCCCAAGTAACTGGATATGGTGCTCCCCAAGCGGTTCCATGTTCAGCAACAAAATTCAGGTTTTCCAGATTGGCCTCAGCAAACATACCTTCCCGGATGGCGGCAATTGTATTAGGACCATGAATCCCAAATACCCATAATAAATTAGAGACAATCGCCAATATAACGAGTGATACAATATTAGTTCCTAGATGTTTTAAAGGTGTTTGAAGTACTTCATAAATAAATTGATGTATTCCTTTGGGGTAAAAAGCATTGATGATACCGTTTCCAATTGCAAAAAGAACAACAATAATAATGATTGGAAACAATACTTTAAACGAACGGGAAACAGCTGGTGGTACTGATGGATGCATATTAAATTGGAGCTTCTTATATTTTGTTAATCTACTAAAAAGTTCACCGACAATTAATCCAACAATGAGAGCAACAAATAAACCTTGTGCACCAACCCATTGTGTTGTTAAAAAGCTTCCTCCATCCACCACTTTATATGGAGGATAGATAATAAAAAATGCAGATAATCCTGTTAATCCACATAATAATTCATCTGCTTTCATAGAAATAGCCAAGTTTCTTGCTACAAGAAAGACGATAAACATAGAAAGAATATTTACCGAACCATTAATGACTGGCGAAAACACCGATTGCAAATCGGCTAAATTTGGAAATAATTTATGCAAAAATAAAATTTTTGCAATAAACCCATCTGGTGCCAATATGGCGAAATTTAATAAGAGTACAAGCGAACCTGCCAATGTAATTGGAAAAGACAAAATAAACGCATCTCGTATGGCGATGACATGCCGTTGCGAATTAAGCTTAGAAGCAATTGGCACTAAAGCTTTTTCCGCCACCCTTTCAAACGTAGTCATAAACCCCATGAATACTCCCCCCGCAATATTAAATTAGGCTTTTTTCTTAAACTTTGTTGTTGCTATTTAGGTAATGTTTTAACGTAAAGATAGCTTAAAGATCGACAATTCCTTCATTCCACAGCCTTAAATTAATCTTTAAATGCCCCTTTGTTCGAGTTCATGCATTATGCCATTAGGCTTAATGCTTTTTCCAATACTGCCATTCCATTCATTGTTCCATAATCCCTCATATCAATGACTTCCACCGGAACTCTGCCATCAATAATTTTATCAACCTGTGGTTTTTGATATCGCACTTGTGGCCCAAGTAAAACAATATCTACCTCACTTGCGACACTTTCACATTCAGAAACTGGCAAGGCAAATATTTCAATTTCTATTCCTTTTTCCTTTGCCGCATCATTCATTTTATTTACTAATAGACTAGTAGACATTCCTGCCGCGCAAACCAAAAGAAGCTTTTTCAATACAAATCCCCCTTGATTTAGTCATCATGACTTAAAAATAGTCTGACCATTACTCGCAATGACTTCTTTATACCAATAAAAACTTTTCTTCTTTATTCGACGGCTGTCTTTTTCTCCATGTTCGTCACGATTAACATAGACAAAACCATATCTTTTTTGATAACCATTTAACCAACTGAGTAAATCAGTGAAAGACCAAGTACAATAACCTATTAAATCAACACCATCCTGTATTGCTAGCCCACAAGCCTCCACATGTGAACGGAGAAATTCAATTCGATAATCATCATGTATTTGATCATTTTCTTCCAGTTTATCAAACTCACCTAAACCATTTTCGGTAATAAGTATTGGTAGTTGATAACGACTAGTTAACCGGCGTAGACCAATTCTTAAGCCTACTGGATCTATTTCCCAATCCCAATTTGTTGCCTCTAAATAAGGGTTCTTCCTTGTTTTATATTGGCCGGGAATACCATGATCCTTCGTCGTTCCTTTTTTTCCGGTCGTATTCATCGATCCCTTGCCAATCCCCCCGATCAAAGGATTCCTTTCAACTGTACCTGTTCGATAATAGTTCATACCAAGGAAATCTGGACGCCCAAATTTAAGTAACTCAAAATCTCCGTCCTCAATTGTTGGTGTGAGGCCTTCCCTTTCCAAGTAGTTCCATACAGTTTGAGGATAATGCCCCCAACAATAGATATCTAACCACCAATGGCTAGTCATTTCTTCAGCCGCTTCAAAGGCAAGTATGTCTTCTGGATGACTGCTAAAAGGATAACTTGGTGTGTATGCAAAACTAGGGCCAATTTTACCATTTGGAACAAATTTTCTAAATGATTGAATGGCTTTAGCATTTGCTAAATTAGCAATATGATTTGCTTCATACATTCGTTTAGGGTCTTGAACACTTGGAGGATGGGTACCAAGATCATACCCCATTTGGATGAAAATATTTTGCTCATTTAACGTGACCCAATACTTCACACGATCCCCATAGTGTTTAAAAAGGGTTATACAGTAATTATTAAAATCATCAATTATTTCACGTGACTCCCACCCGCCATATAAATCCATAAGGGCCTGCGGTAAATCCCAATGGTACACTGTAATAATAGGCTCAATATCATACTTTATTAATTCATTAATTAAGTTGTCATAAAACCGTAAACCCTCTTCATTAATTTTCCCTCTACCTTCAGGATAGATACGGCTCCATGCAATAGAGAAACGATAGGCCTTCAATCCCATTTCATTCATTAAAGCAACATCTTCTTTATAACGATGATAATGGTCTACAGCAACATCACCATTTGTTCCTTGAAATGTTTTCCCCGGAATTTTTGTAAAGGTATCCCATACCGAAGGACCCTTTCCATCTTCATTCCACGCCCCTTCGATTTGATAAGCAGCTGAAGCTGATCCCCATAAAAAATTTTGGGGAAAGTTGATTGTTTTTTGATGACTCATTTAATCCCTCCTCTTATCCTGCATTGTACACGTTTTCATTTTTAATAAAAGACGAATTTAAAATTTAGGATTTAATTTCGTTTAATGGCATTTGTTCCATTTTTGAAACAATCTGTTTTTTATTTATTTTTTCATGTTATGATAGTAGGAAAAAAGGACTGAATTTTTAGTATAAGGGGACTTATTATGTTCACGAATGAAATGATTACTTCCTTTAATGAATTAGAAATTTCTTTATATAACTACATCATTAAAAATAGTGAAAAGGTCATCTATATGCGAATTAGAGAGCTAGCTGATCAAACTCATGTTTCAACCTCTACGATTCTACGATTTTGCCGAAAAATAAATTGTGATGGCTTTTCCGAGTTTAAAGTAAAGCTGAAGCTCTACTTAGATAGAAAAGAGCAAAACAATTTAAAATCTACCAAGTATTTTCTATCAGAATTTGTGGAAAGAACGTTGAAAGGTAATTTTGAAGCTTTCATTCAGGATACTGCAGAACTAGTGGCTAAGTCAGGAAAAGTAATCTTTTTCGGAACCGGAAGCTCTGGAATATTAGCTGAATATGGGGCTAGGTACTTTTCTAGTTTAGGTAAATTCGCTTCCTTTATTAAGGACCCTTTTTACCCAATAAATAGTAAAGACCTTAAAGACAGTACAGCAATTATTTTATCAGTTTCAGGAGAAACCGATTATACCTTAAAACTAGCAAATTTATTAAAAAGTGAAGGCAGCAAGATTGTCAGTATAACAAATAGCAAAAATTGTACGCTAGCAAAAATATCAGATATAAATATTGCCTACTATGTGACAGAAGTATATTTAGGTGAGGCAAACATTACTACGCAAATCCCTGTCATCTATATTCTTGAGGAGACCGCACATACAATTAAAAGAATTTATGAAACAGATTAAAACGGTGCCTGGCACCGTTTGTGGATAATAGTTATTCGTACTATAAACACTTTCTTATTAAACGTTACATGATTAATTTTCCTTCATTTTTTTCAAGCATTTGTTCTACTGCATTGAGCCAAGTATTTGCCATTAATGTATTCCCTATAGAGGTCATATGAACCCCATCTGTTGTAAGTTTATATTCCTTGTTAGATCCTAAATATTGAAGGAATGCCTGATGTGTCAGTACAATTTTAGCATCAAACTTATCTGCGATTAGATGGACAATTTCAACATATTTTTTTAACATGCGATTTCCTATCGACTGTGTATCTTCATCAATAATGGTAGGTTCCATCAGGATGATTTGTGCCTTTGTTTCCCGCTTCACTTGACTTAACAATTGATCATAATAATTTTCAAATTTCTCTGGATCAATTTGTTCCATTTCAGGGCGATCAAGTTGTCTCCATACATCATTGATTCCGATTGAAATAGATAAATAGTCCGGCTTTAGATTAATAACATCTCTGTCCCATCTTTCTGCTAAATCACTTATACGATTCCCACTGATCCCTCTATTAATTATCTGGTAATTGATATTTTCATAGTTAGTGATAAAATAATCCCGTATCATTCTTACATAACCAAAGCCTAAACCTTCACTGTCCTCATTTCTAGCACCATCTGTAATACTATCACCGATGAATAAAATTTTTTTCGTAATCAATGCTAATCCCCCATATCGAATATAAAATTATAAAGTTACTCTATTATGATTCGATTTCTAAAGGGGCATTCCTGCCTACATACATTAAATTATTTTAATTAGACTAATTAAACACCCTCTCTATTAAGCGATTGACCTTTTCTCATATTTTGTTTGTTTTGAAAGCTTATCTAAAACACTACCAAATAACGAAGCAAGGACTTGCTGAAACAGCATTCCTATAATAACAGGTGTCGCAACACTCGCTGGAAAATAGGTGACCGCAATAACTGCTCCTGCACTAATATTCCGCATTCCTCCAAGAAATGTAATGGCAACAGTCGTTTCTCGATCTCTCTTCAATATTCTGCTAATCAATATGGAAAATAAATACCCTGTAAATGCGATAAAAAACACAACAATACCGATCCAAATCAGTTTTAGATTAATATGTTTTAAATGTGGTGCAATAACTGCTCCATTAAGCATTACAACTAGACCTAGAGCTAGTTTGGAAAAAGGTGCTAATTTGGCTCCTATAATCTCCTGTACCTTCCCTTTTGTCATTTGGTTCAATATCATCCCTAAAATCGAAGGAACTACTACCATCCACAATAGACCATTCATTATGCTAATGATATCCATCTCCACCTTTTGACCGACAAATAAAGACAAGGTGAAAGGAACAATAAATGGTGATAATAATGTATCAATTAAAATAATAGAAAGCGTAACGGCCATATTTCCTTTATAAATAGACACCCAGATGACACTTGTGATTCCTGTTGGAATAATCATTCCTAGTACAAGACCTGTAATTGTATGTGCATCCCCACGAAAAGATAAATGGCCAATTCCAAATGCCCATAACGGCATAAAAATATGTAAAATAACCATAACTATAATCATTGAAAAAGGGTGGAAAATTGCTTGTTTAAGTGATTGAAAATTCGAACTGAGACTGCCTGAAAAGGTCATGAATGCAAATATCCAAGGAATCAGAAAAGAAAAATCTTTTATATATGTGGTTAATAACACACCAAGAATCACACTTGTTGGTGTAATCAGAGGCATTGCTTTTTGCAATTGTGTATTCAGCGTTTGTAGCAACGAAAACATCTCCTAGATAATCAACTTCTCATTATTCTACAGAAAAATAACCGATATATAATGATTTTATTGAATAGATGATTGTTTTTCGCCCTTTATGGGGAAACACAGTAATAAGAATAACAACAATCTTTAAGAAATGGAAAGACATAAATAAGCACCCTTTCATTTTTTTAGAAAAAAAGAAAGAGGTGCTTTCCTTTATAATTGATAGGTAACTAGATGCTCTTTATTTTTATTTAATTTTGCTTTTATTTGCTGAGCATTCCACTTGCTATGTGCTAACTGCTCTTCCCGTTGAAGAATCATTCTTTTAACTTCTTGAGGATTCGGTCCTCCCTGAATGTTTCTGATACGAACAAAATATTCAGGTGAAATGATCTTCTTCCATTGCTTAGATGTTAAGGTGGCATCAACAAAATGATTAATCATATGATTTATATCTTGAATTTCCCAATCCTTCAGTTCTTTCTTTGCTTGTATCGTTTGAGTAGATAGATAGCTGGCAATTTTATGAGATTTTCTAAAGGAAATATTGTATTCACGTGCTAATGTGTCTGCTAATTCGGTAATTGTAATGCAGGACCTTTCTGTCATTTTTTTCAAATGATCCTTATTTACTCTTAACGTCGTAATGACTGCATACATTAGTTTTAGCACTCGATTAGCGTTATTAAAGGCACGATATAGATGGGGTTGGAGATCATCCTCTGTATCAACAATATCACCAAAAGGAGTGTTATGAATCATATTGATTGCAGCTAATGCCTCTCCATATGCGCTGCTTGCAATAGAGCGTGAATGTTCAATTGATACTGGATTCCGTTTTTGAGGCATGATGCTACTAACCTGCACATACGGATCAGCTACAAGAAAAGAACCGAATTCTCGCGTTACATGCTGTAAAAAATCTTGAATCCATCTCCCAGTGTTTACCATCAAAGTGATAAGGGCGGTGGACGTTTCTAATAAGTAATCTGCACTTGCAATCGAATCATAGGAATTCTCAATCACTTGATCGAACCCGAGCAGCTCACAGGTCCGCTCACGGCTAATGGGAAATCCCGTTGTCGTTAACGCAGCTGCACCTAATGGAGATTGATTCACTGCTTGATACGCGGATTCTAATCGCTTTATATCTCTTTGTAGCACATCATAGATTGCCAACAAATAATGACCTAAGGTCGTCGGCTGAGCAGGTTGTGTATGTGTATATCCTGTCATATAAGTTTCTAAATGCTGATCAGCTTGAAACAATAATACCTCACTTAGTCGATAGGCATTTTCAATCGTCGTTACCAGATGTTCCCTAAGAACTAAACGATACATCGCCACCCCCATATCATTTCTGCTTCTGCCAATATGGATTTTACCTGCTAATTCAGGTCCAATCTCTTCGCCAATTTTGGCCTCCATCATGAAAAATAAATCTTCATATTCTGGTTGGTAGGTTAAAGATTGATAGTCAGTTTTTGCGATCTTATTTATTCCCGCTAACATCTTTCGCGCTTCGGTTATCGGGATAATTTTCTGTTCAGAAAGCATAATCACATGTGCCCGATGAATATCGAACATTACATCAAATAAATAATCCCTTTGATCATTGAAAACGGGTTTTAATAATTCCTCCACATACGTTTTCCCCGGAAACTGTGATCCTTCTGATTCGATAAAATCATTGATTGATTTCATGTTATCTCTCCTATATGCAGGTTTACAAAGATTGCTCGGCCTTCACTCCAAAAAATTTATTCGAAATAAATAGTACGATAGCGATTAAAGCAATTTGGAACATTCCATAAGCAGCTGCCTGCCCCATATTAAACATTCTTAGCTGGTTCATAATCTCAATCGAAATCGGTCGATTTGCTAGTGTGTACAATAATACCGAGGTTGGGAATTCACCGACCGATTCAATAAAGGCAAGCAATGTACCAGATAGTACACCTGGCATAATAATCGGTAATATGACCCTTCTAAACGTATAAAACCATTTTGCACCTAAATTTCTAGAAGCTTCCTCCAAGGAATCATCCAATTGCTCTAATACAGCATTTGTTGATCGAACAACTAATGGGATGTGGCGAACAAAATAAGCTAATGGCAATATCGCGAATGTCCCCACAAGAATATGTCCAAATGAAAATATATTCGGTTCGTTAAAGGCAAAGATTAAATTCATGCCGATAACTGTTGCAGGCAATGCCCAAGGAATCATTACTAATATATCAACAAAGCTTTTGCCAATAAATTTCCTTTTTACTAATAAATATGAAGTAAACACACCAAACACAAAATTTCCGGCAGTAGCAATGATGGCAAGCAACAAGCTATTTTTAATTGGCTTCCATATATTAGGATCATCTAATAATAGACGATAATTTTCGATATTAAATACGGTTGGATAGGTCTGCCATGTCCATGTTCCATTCGGTACTAATGAGAGTAATAGAATGGTAAGGTGGGGTAATAATAAAATTAATACACCGATCACTCCACAAACGACCATCACCCACTTAAGAAATGGATTTTTTACTTCACTACGATGTGCACCAATCCCTTTTGTTGCCATGCGGTAATCTTTGCGATTCTGATACCATCGCATGAATAGTAAGAAGCTTATCGATACAATGGAGAGAATGACAGATTGAGTAGCTGCAATTTCCATATCTCCATTTATTTTAGAAAAATATATTTGTAAGCTAAGTACGCGGTATCCACCAGCTAATAGGAAGGGGGCACTAAACGAAGCCATTGAAATCATAAATACTAATAATGATGCAGCAACAATCGCTGGTGTTAACAATGGAAATGTCACTTTCCAAAATACTTTAAACTTACTTGCTCCTAAATTATAAGCAGCTTCTTCTAAACTCGGATCAATTTTATTAATGGCAGATGAAACAGTCATATAAAAATACACATACATAGTATAGGCGTGAACAATTAAGATTCCGGATACCCCACCAATACTAAAAGGTACCTTTTCTAATCCAAATAAATCCTTTATTGCATTAGGAATTAGACCCGTTTCTCCATATAAAAACATAAAGGCCATTACACCAACTAAAGATGGCAGTACAATTGGCATAATCGCAGCTGATGCAAAAAAGCCGCGACCCGGAAATTGATAACGATTAAAAATAAATGCAAGCGGGATGCCGATCAATGCACTGGCAATCACACTTAAAACTGAAATATAAACAGAATTCCAAAGCGCTTCTAGGTTGGTTTTCGATTCTTGTACAAAAAAGTCCGAGTAATTCGCAAGTGTATATATGCCATCCTTTTGCAAGCTTTCGATTAATGTCTTTATGGAAGGATATAAAACATAAGCAATGAGTATGAGAAGAATTGGGATTAATAGATAAATAGTCAACCGATGATTCCTATTTTTCATCATAATCGATCACCGCTTATCTTAGGAATTAAGCGAATCCGATCAGCCGGCAACTCCAGCCAAACCATCGATTCTTTCTTTAATACAGATAAATCAGCTGGATTTAACAAGTTTACCTTTAATGTTATATCCTTTACCTTTACTAGAATCTCAACAGCGGAACCAAAAAACTGTAAACTCTCTATCTTCCCTTCTAACACATTTTCTCCTTCCATTGCTTGGGTTGATAGTTTAATGGACTCAGGACGAATGGAAAGAATCAGCTTTTCATCCATGGAAAATTCTACATCATTAAATGGTATACGCTTGACAGATAAGCTTTGATTACCTTGAAAAATCCGAACCTCAATTTTTTCTTCCTTGATTTTATCCATTTCAAACGGAATAAAGTTTATTTCCCCAATAAATTGCGCAACAAAATCATTTGCAGGTTCATTATAAATTTCAAATGGTGTCCCTATTTGGTGACATACCCCATGATTAAATACAGCTATTCGATCACTCATTGACAATGCTTCTGCCTGATCATGAGTGACGTAGATTGTCGTTATATGATAATCGCGCTGTAAGCGTAAAATTTCTGTACGCATTTCATCACGTAATTTCGCATCCAAATTGCTTAAAGGTTCATCTAATAAAAGGATTTCGGGTTCAATCACCAATGCACGAGCCAATGCCACTCGTTGTTGCTGTCCCCCACTTAATTGGCTCACTTGACGGTTACTGAATGTATCTAGGCGAACTTTTTCTAAGACATCATGAACGCGATTTTTTATCTCAGTAGAAGGGATTTTTCGGACTTTTAACCCGAAAGCAACATTTTCAAACACCGTCATATGAGGGAATAGGGCATAGTTTTGAAAAACCATGCCCGTATTTCTTTTTTCAGGAGGAACACGTGTCATATCCTTTTCTCCAAAGCGAACAATTCCTTTTGTTGGGTAATAAAATCCTGCAATCATTCGGAGGGTTGTTGTTTTTCCACAGCCGCTCGGTCCTAGGAAAGTGAAGAACTCCCCTTCCCTAATCTGTAAATTAAGCTGATCTACGGCAATTACCTTTCCGAAAGTCTTTTGTACATTTTCAAGGTTAATGGAAGCCATTCCTCGTTCACTTCCTATTCTTTAATCTGTTTATCACCATTTTTTATATTTTCATCCCAATATTTCATCCACACATCCGATTGGCTTTCAAATACATCCCAATCGATATCCATTTCTTTAATTTCTGTATTTTTAATCCAATCTGGTAAATCCGTTACATCATTTCTCGTTGGAATTCGATAATGCTGTTCAGCTAAAATCTTTGCTGCTTCAGGTGTATTAACAAATTCATAAAATGCTTCAGCTGCCTTCGGATGTGGCGCCCCCTTCACAATTGCAATTCCTTCAGTTAACACAGGAGTACCACTCGCAGGAATAATAAAATCAAACGGATAATTCTTCTGTTCTTTTAACATTGCAACATCTGGCATTCCCCATACAGAAAGTAGCCCTTCACCTTTGGCAACCTTGTTATACATCATCTCCGGATTCGCTGAATATTCTTTCGTATTTGCATCTAATTTCTTTAACCATTCATAACCAGTATTAGGATCCCCTGAATCTTTAAAGTCACGATAAATCATTGCTGAAAAAATCGTTCTCATAGTTCCAGAAGCTAGAGGATAACGAATGATAATTTTATCCTTCCATTTCGGATCAAGAAGTTCATCCCAGTCCTTTGGTACCTCTTCTTTTTTTAGAAGCTTAGTATTATACATAATCACTTCGGGCGTTTGACTCGTTCCTGTCCAGTACCAATCAGGCTCATGGAACCCTTCATCAAGAGTAGCAGAATAGGTTGGTTCATAAGGATCTAACAAGTCCTCTCCTTTTGCTTGTTCAAAATTAGTGGATGGAGCCCCCCACCAAACGTCTGCTTGTGGATTGTTTTTCTCTGAACGAATGCGGTCAAGCACTTCCTGAGAACCCATATCTAGCCATTCAACATCAATGCCGTATTTTTCTTCAAACATCTTCTCAAATTGACCAAGAATGTCCTTTCCATGTGGAGAATAAATAACCACTTTATCCTCTAACTTGTTATCAGACTCCTTCGAGGTTTCTTTCGAATCCTTTTCTCCGGAAGAACTACACGCTGATAAAATCATCGTAGCGGACAAAGTCAATACCCCAAGCAAGGACACCATTTTCCTTTTCTTCATCTTTCTCCCCCCATTATGAATGTCTTATTATGCTTTCATGTTCCCGTAGGAATAATGAAACAGCTCCCAAAACCCCCGCATTATCGCCTAATTGTGATGGATAAATATCAACTGAACTAGGAAGGTATTGATCCACAAGTTTACGCACATGAAATAATATCTCCTCAGCTGATTGGGAAACACCACCTCCTAAAATAATTACCTCTGGATTTAACAGGCAAGCAGCATTAACAATGCCAAACCCTAAATGTTCTATTGCTTCATCAATCACTTGCCGTGCAAGTAGATCTCCTGATTTTGCTAGAAAAAAGGCATCCTTTGCCGATAGCTCTGTTTCAGTTGCTTTTTTAAATAATGGATGTTCTCTATTCTTTTGGAGTTTCATCGTTAACTGTTTACCAATAGACTTTCCGCCTGCAACACTTTCCAAATATCCATAACGTTGAAACAATGGATGGAAATTTTGCCTCATATCATTTTTGTTGGTGACCATATACCCCATTTCACCTGCTGCATTTGTAGTGCCTCTGTATAGTTGATTATCAATAATGATTCCACAACCAATACCTGTTCCTACGGATATGAAAAGAACATTCCTTTTATTCTTGGCTCTTCCTAACCATTGTTCGCCAAGTACAGCTACATTCACATCATTATCTATATGAATAGGAAAGGAGAAATACTTCTTTGCCTCACTAATAAATGGGTAGTTCATCCAATTTAAGCTAGGAGCATCCACAATTAAGCCGTTCACTGTATCTGTTATTCCCGGGACTCCAACCCCCATCCCCAATATTGCTTCTTGTTTAATCCCTGCATGTTTGACCAAGTGATTTAATTTATCACGAATCTGAATCATTAAGCCTTGTTCTAAATATTGATTGGTTGGGAAATTACATTGAGAGACTATTGTTCCAGATAAATCACTGATTACCATTTTTACTTTTGTCCCACCAATATCTATTCCTGCTACATATGCTGCTTGTTCATCGAAATATAATTGAATCGGTCGCCTTCCTCCCTGTGAGGATGCTTCACCATTCCCTTTTTCAACCACCCAATGCTCTTGGATAAGTTCATCGACCAAAATAGAAACAGTCGGTTTACTTATAGAAAGCTTGGCAGAAATTTCTGCCCTTGATATAGGTGCATGTTCCTGTATACATTGAAGCACCCTCTTTTTATTAATTGATTTCATCTGCATCGGCGTTCCTTTAATATCCATTCCATCACTGCCCTAATTATTTTGGTTAGTTAAGTTTACTAATTAATGTAGAATATTATGACCTATTAAAATAAAACCTTTTTATAAAACTATGGTTGTACCCCCTTTAAGGATAAATAGAATATGTTAACAGGATGTATTTTATTCTGACTTTTCCAAAAATAATAGGTATTTACATTACTTCAACTCCATGCTATTTATTATTTAAGCACCGTTTTCTATGTTGGTTAGGAAAATAAACTAACCTACTAATTTCCTAGGTCGAAGGGAGGAATATTAGAGTCATACTAAAAAACACAAATAAGAAAGGGGTTACACGATTGAAAAAGCTCTTATATGCTTTTCTTGCCATTCTTTTAGTTGCAGCATTCCTTCCGTTTAAAGGTCGTGCAAACGATGAAAACAATAAGGTGGATCTTGATTTATGGAATGCGGTAAAACCTCTTGAAACTACTGTGACCTTCTTAAATACTGGGGCACATCCTGATGATGAACGCAGTGATTTTTTAGCTTATTTATCAAGAGGTTTAGGTGTAAAAACCTCAAGCCTCATTGCCAATCGTGGTGAAGGTGGGCAAAATGAAATTGGAAATGAGCTTGGAAACGCCTTAGGAATTATTCGGTCGCGTGAAATGATCGAAGCGGCAAAAATTACTGGAGTAAAAGCCTATCATTTAAGTGAAACAACCTCTGATGCAATATATGACTTTGGTTTCTCTAAATCTCCTGAAGAAACCTTAAAAAATTGGGGAGAAGATGTGACCTATGAACGACTGATTCGATTTATCCGCACATACCAGCCTGATATTGTCATGCCTTCTTTTAGAAATGTTGATAGCCAACATGGGCACCACCGAACGATGGAAATATTAAGTGAAAGAGCATTTAAAGACGCTGCCGATCCAAAGGTGTTTCCAGATCAACTAAAAGAGGGTTTATCCACGTGGCAGATTAAGAAATTTTATTTACCGTCCGGTTCAGATGATCCTGTCACCACAACTATTGAAATTGGAGATTATGACCCAATCTATGGAATGACTTATCCACAGCTTGGAGAACAATCACGCTATATGCACAAAAGCCAGGGTATGGGATCCGATATTCCAGCAGAACCAAGACAAGTAAAATTAGAACTCCTCTTTTCAACTAAAGATGCCAATGATAGTAGCTCCTTATTTGCTGGTATTCCATATAACTTTGCAGAATGGGCACAAATACTTCCACCAACTGAAAATGATCTTAAAGTCCAATTAGCAAAGCTCCAACAAAACTTAAATTCAATTACCGAATCCTATCCAAGTCGTGCGTCTGTTTTTGATAAAACACAAAAAACACTAAAAGATGTCCGGCAACTACAAAAGAAAATAAAAAAGGCAAATTTGAAGGAAGATCTTCAACTAGATTTACTTCATAAACTTTCAATAAAAATCGATCAACTTGAAACCGTTAGTTTTATCTCTTCTAACCTAGAGGTTAAGGCAACTGCTGATTCAACAATATTAACAAAAGGACAAAAAGCGAAGGTTAATGTAAAGGTAAAAAACAACGGAGAAAACAAACTAAATCATCTTGATATCGCCTTAATTACTCCGAAAGGTTGGAAGACAACTTCAAGTAAAAAAGCCGATTCGCTCGCCCCTGGCAAAACATTGAACTTAGCTTTTGAGGTGAATGTTCCGAATAATGCTGAAGAATATCATGCATACAAAGAACCAGCAATTCAAGCATCGATTACATTTAAACAAAATGGAACCGAAACCACCTATGTTCAAGAATTAGAAGGAACGATTGCAGTACTACCGGATATTAGTGCCACTTTATCTCCTGAAAATATTATCGTTAACACAGCAGACATACAGGATGAAATTCCTGTTACTGTAAAGCTAAAAAATTACCATGAAGGGAAAGTAACTTCAACCGTTCGCCTAAGTATTCCTGTCGGATGGGATGTTCATCCACGTTCTGCTAATGTGAGCTTATCGAAAAAACTAGAAGAAAAAGAAATCACATTTAAGGTCTCACCACCTAAGGAGATTTTAAAAGGAGATTTTCAACTTTCCGCCAAAATTAGTTATGATGGCAAAACATTTGATTCTACTGTACAGGAAATAAACTATGATCATATCGGAACCTTTTATTATCAATATCCGGCTATGGTAAAGGGGGTTGCCTTTGAGCTATTAAAACCTTCAAAATTAAAAATTGGTTATATCGATAGTGGATTTGATAAAGTTGCTGATTATTTATTGAATGCTGGATTTGACATCACAAAACTAACAGAGGCTGATCTTGCAACAGGTGATTTAAATCAATACGATACAATAGTTACTGGCATTCGTGCCTATCTATCACGAGAGGATTTATTAAAGAATAATGCACGATTATTAAAATATGTAGAAGATGGTGGACATTTAGTTGTACAGTATCATAAACCTGGTGACCGTTGGGATCCACAAAAAACCGCTCCCTTTAAATTGAAAATAGGAGATCCTTCGATTCGTTGGAGGGTAACCGATGAAAATGCAAAAGTAACAATATTAAAGCCAGATTCACCTTTATTCAATTATCCGAATAAAATTAGCGATGATGATTGGAACCATTGGATTCAAGAGCGCGGTCTCTACTATCCAATGGAATGGGATGATCAATATGAAACCTATGTCAGTATGGCCGATCCAAATGAAGATCCATTTACTGGTGGCATATTAATGGCTAAGTATGGAAAGGGAACATATTTATATACGAATTTAGTCTTCTATCGCCAAATACAGGATCAAGTTCCTGGGGGCTACCGAATCTTTACTAATTTGATTAGTTATGATGGGGAAAAGTAATATTATAGAAGATACAGGAATCAGAGCCTAGGCTTCATCTATTACTAGACAAAAAGGGAGGTTGCAAACCTCCCTTCACTATTGAGATATGATGTAATAGTTAGCACAATAAAAGAGTTGTAAGAATACGGAAAGAAATAACTACTTTACCCCCTTATCGTTTGAACGTACGAAACTATGGTTAGTTTTTCTCAATGGATTTTCGAAAAAGAGTAGATTTCTTCTTTTTTACTTTGGTTTTTCTACATTATGTAAATTAATCAAATGAAGCTGCCTTTATCCATAGTTTGGAGTTTCTTTTTTACCGATGAGCAACAATCACATCACAAGAACCAACAATGTTAAATGGACCAAATCCAACAGGGATAATCAAATGAGTACCTTTCATAAGCAAATAACTTCATTATTAAATTAAAGCTTAGCCTCCCCACTAATAACACTTAGTAGTATTTTAAATATGTTAACAAAACAGGGATTGGTATCTAAATACCAATCCCTGTAAATTTATTTCTTTATCTATTAACAGTTACCGAAGAAAATACGAATTTGTCATAACGATGTCTTGAAAATGAATATTCAAATGGAACACCTGTTTGTAAGAAGGCAATTTGCTCCACTTCTAAAATTGGATCATCAACCTTACAATCTAAATACTCTTGATCTAATTCATTCGATTTCGCCGCCCTTACCTTTCGATGGGCGCCACCAATTTTTAATTCTAAGGTCCGGTTTATATGATTATATATGGACGACTGTAAAACTTGTTCATTGATTCCAGGTATTAATTGAGAAGGCATATAAGTCTCTTCAATAACATACGGCTCATCATTTACATTTCGTAAACGAATAATATGATAGACAGGAGCATCTTTATCAATCATAAGATTAGCTGCTACTTCCTCTGATGGAAACTGTATTTCAAAAAGAATGACTTTACTTGTTACTGTTTTATCCTGAACAAGATTGGAAAGACCTATATTTATTTCACTAATCACATTTACTTTGCTTTCTTGCATTGCTGATTGAATAATAAACGTCCCATGCCCACGTTTTCTTAAAAGCAACCCTTCCATCACTAATATATCCAATGCCTTTTTCATCGTTACACGACTACAACCAAATTCCTTTGAAAGACTATATTCATCTGGAATTGGCTGATCAGTTGGATAATATCCATTTTTAATTCTTTCTTTCATTTCATTTGATATTGTCTGATATTTAACCATGAATTAAACCACCCTGCCAATATTTAATGCTATTTTCCCTTATATCAATTATATACATTTCAAAACAAAAGTGTCTATTTATATTTTACACCAATAAAGTTTTCTCTTGAAAAACTAGTCTTTTATATGTATATATATAATTATAGAATAATATTAGGGTGAGCATTTTGAAGAATAAGATAATACTTTTTATTAATCGTTTTTCGCAATACGCTATCTCAGGATTTTACTTTTGGATATTTCTTATACGCGGAGGGATTATTTACGGCTTTGTTCCGGCAGCAGTAGGTCTTATTAAATGTATCCATGAAATACAGCATAATGATGAACAGTCACTAAAAACCATTTATGCTGAATCTTATAAACAAAATAAACATCATAAAGGGCTGTCCTTTACCTTATTCATCTTATTAGGATTGTCCATTATGAGTCTATGTATCCCCTTATTTTCAAAGGATCCCATCATTGGATTTTTTCAATTACCTTTAATTATTTTTACTTGTATTTTGTGGACAATTTCAATCTATTATGTTTATTTCTTGTCCGAAGCAAACAAAAAGAAAGGTGATATGAAATGGATCGCAGCTTTATCCTTTGTTACTTGCATAAAGCATCCACTGAAAAGCTTGATCATTTTAATCACCATGCTTGTTTTATGTTTCTTAATCAAAATAAATTTAGTGATTTTTATTTTCTTTGTACCACCAATTTTTATCCTTTCAACAAACAAAATTGTAACTATTCCTAGCGTTCTCAAACACTAGGAATAGTTTTTTATTTTACCGATCCCGAAACTCCATTATAAATATACTTTTGTAGAACAAGAAAAACAATTAAAATTGGTAAGATAACAATCATGACACCTGCTAGAATAACTGGCCAGTTTGTTCCATAAGGACCTTTAAAGGCAAATAATGCCGTAGATATAACCTTCAAGGAAGGATCAGGCATATATAAGAAAGGATTGTAGAAGTCATTATAAATTCCTACCCCGCTAATAATTAGAACAGTGATCATCGGCGCCTTTAATAGTGGCAAAATGATTTTTCTATAAATTTGGAAATAAGAGGCTCCTTCCAATATAGCAGCTTCATCTAATGATACTGGAATCCCTTCCAAATATTGAAGAAATATATACACAGCAATGACATCTGTTCCTAAATTTAAGACGATGACCGACCATATACTATTAAATAAGCCTAACCCGTTGATAATTTGGAAGGTAGCAACCTGGGTTGTAATAGCTGGAATCAACGTGGCTATAAGAAATAGTGCCATAATCCCTTTCTTTAATTTAAAATCAAAACGGTTTAATACATAAGCAATCATTGTTCCTAATAAAAGTTTCCCCACAATAGAAACAATAAAAATAAATAAAGTATTTCTAAATCCCGTAAGCATCTGTCCATCAACAAAGGCTGTTATATAGTTTTCTAGTGAAAAACTTTTCGGTAATTCAAGTACTCCCGTTTTAAGGAATTCCTCCTTCGACTTAAATGAACCGATTACTACAACGAGGACAGGTATGATTGCAATTGCTGCTCCGATTAGAAGACTACCATACTTTACAAGCCAACCGAGGTATTTTTTTATATATCCCACTGAAGGGTTTGTATCTGTTTGTTTACTAATGACGGTATGCTGCGGTTCCATATTAGGCCCTCTCCCTTTCTCTCGTCAAAAATCTTTGTATTCCGGTTACTACTAAAACTATAATTAATAGGATGACAGCCATCGCGGAAGCTAATCCTAGCTTGTGATATTTAAAAGCAGTATCAACTGTTTGAATAACAAATGTTTTCGTACCATTTGACCCACCCGTCATTATATAAGGAATATCGAAAACGCTAAGTGAACCACTCACACCTAAAATAATATTTAAAAAGACAATTTGCTTAATGCTTGGGAGAATAATATAGCGAAATTGCTGCCAGCGATTGGCACCATCAATTTCTGCAGCTTCATAGATTTCAGGACTAATTGATTGAATCGCCCCTAGGAAAATAATAAAATTAAATCCCATATACCTCCAAATAGAGGTAAACGCCATTGATATATTATTAATAGAGCGATCCCCTAGCCATAAATGGATTTGATCTTCTAATCCTAAAAAGGTTAGTACTGTATCTAATGTACCTCCACCCTTGTAGAAGTATAAAAATATAAATCCGATTGCTACTCCATTTAATAAGTATGGAAAAAACAAAATACCTTTCCATAGGTTAGCTAGTCGAACCTTAAAGGTTAGCAAAGTGGCAAAATATAGAGCTACTCCTAATTGAATGAAAGTTGCGAAAAAATAATACAGACTTACTTTAAATACAGAAAAATATTCAGGAGTTGTAAAGACCTTTAGATAATTTTTCATCCCTTCATATGTTTTTTCAGGACTAATCCCATTCCAATCGGTAAAACTATATTGAAGCATTTTAATTAATGGGACATATGAAAATAATAATAATAAGCCAACAGGTAAGGAAGAAAATAGAATAATTATCAATCTTCTTTGTGCTTTATAACTTAAATTTAATTTATTCATGTCTCCTACTCCTCTTATTTATAGACTGCAAATGATTATGAAACACTCTATCTAATAAGAGTAACCGAAAGACCAATAAGGGATGATCCTTATATATGGCCCTCCGGCTAGATAGAGATTAGATTTTAACTGGAGAGGGACTTTTTTATTCAGTCACTTCTTTTACTGCATTTCCCCATTTTTTATTTAAATCCTTCATAATATCAGCAAAGGATTCTTTTGTATTTCCTTTTGCAGCATCAACAATTCGTTGTTTTGTTGCATCGGTCGTATCTACACCTATTTCTGATGCATTATTAATATCACTAAATAAAGATTCTTTTCCTTCTGTTGCTTGTTTGGCTTCAATAAATTGCACACCAGCATCTTTCATCGCTTGAAGCGCTTTCGGATAATCTCTTCCTTTTACAGCTGAAATGGCGCCGGTTTCTTCTGCATATTTGGATTCATTAATAAACCAATCTAGGAATTCTCGAGCAGCCTTTTTATGTTTACTGTGTACATTAATGGCTATATTGTAGTCTGGTCCAATAGACATATATTGTTTCCCATCTTCGGCTGTCATAGGAAAGGCAACAAATTGGATATCATCCGGATTTTCCGCTAATGCTTGTACTTGCTCAATGGCCCAGCTTCCTAATGGCATGACAGCAATTTTTCCATCTGCCATATCTTGCTTCGACTGTTCCCAATCCGTTGTAGAAGGATCTGCTTCAGTTAATCCTTTTTTTACTGAATCATATAAAACTTTATAAATAGTATTCATAACTTTCCCATCTTCAAATGGAGCTTTATCTAATGTCATTTTGTTTGTGTAGTCTGGATCACCTGATGCACCTATACGGACAAAGTCCCAGTTAGCCATGGTCCACCCGGCTGCATAGTTTGTATAAAGAGGAATGATATCTGCGTTGTTATCTTTAATTTTTGTTAGTGCCTCAATAAATTCATCAGGTGTTTTAGGAAACTCTTCAATACCTGCATCTTTAAATACTTTCATATTCACCAAAAGCCCACTTGTATTGATTGCAATTGGTAAACCATATGTAGTCCCTTCAAATGATTTATTAGCGATTCCCATATATTTTTCTTCTAATTCATCCTGCTTCCCAATAGGTTCAACAAAATTTTCGAAGTCTTGAGGCTGTACAGTATCCGGTAACATAAAAACATCACCATAATCTTCAGAATTCATTCGAATCTGCATCTGCCCAGCATAATCAGTTATCGTTTCTACCTTCACTTTAATATCAGGGTGTTTTTTATTGAATTCTTCGATGTACTCATCCCATTTTCCATTACCCGTCCAGTCCGTTTTATGATTGATAAAGGTAATCGTTTCTTTTCCACTCTTATCCCCGTCCGTATTTGCCTCTTCTTTCCCACACGCACTTAAAATTAGAGCAAGTGCGCTAGCAACTACTGACATTCGAAATAGTCTCTTTTTCACCTTTTTCTTTCCCCCTTAGTTTGATAGAAATAAATAAAAATAGATTAACAGCAAACGCTTACAATGGTATTTTAACACTTTGTTTTTTTTTGTATATACTTTTATTTATTAAGTTAATACTTTATTTTAAATTTCATCTATGTTTTATAATCACTTTTTATTTATGAATTTACACTACTTAAATTAGGCAATATCACGATAAAATTGGTTAATAATCGTCTCTGCTGGCTTCCCATATACCGCATAATCTTGATTTTCCTCGGCCATTTCAATTGGATATAGCTGTGCGTTCCAATCCCACATTGCAAATCCTCTAACCCAATCTCTTTTACTAGTAGCTCTGAACATCTCTTCATACCAACGTTTTTGAACATCAACATTCACTTTCCCACGTAGAGTCCAATCATTCGGAAGAAACTCTCCCCCTTCCCAACTAGGGCAGCCTGCTTCACAAAAGAAAAATGGCTTGTCATGCTTTAATACAACTCTCTCAATTCGATCCAATTGTTCTTCCCATGCATCAATTGGATAGTATCCGCTCGAAGAAATGACATCTACAGCATCCCACCATTTTAATACATCCTCTTGATATTTATCACAATTGTATGTAATTAGACCACTGTATTGCTTTCTTACTCTACTTATTAAATGCCGCCACTCTTGTTCTCTTCGATCCGCATTAACCATTTCACAGCCAATGACAAACATATCACATTTCAACTTTTCAGCAATTTTAGCATAATGAAGAATGAACTCATTATATGCTTCAAACCACTCGGACCATTTGGGTTCACAGGGAACATCTGTATCAAAGAAATTAATATGTGCTCTCCATGTTCCATCCGAAACATTGACCATTGGCTTTAATATAACCTTAAGATCTAATGACCTCGCATATTCTATCATACTTATTATCTCATGATCACTGACCACATTCGGATGATTCCTCCAATGAATGCTAATGGATTGTGGATGATCTTGTTCAGCTACAACAGTTAGGACAACATGATCAATCGCACAACGTTCTTTTAGTATCCGGAGTGATTCCTTCGCCTCATCTGTTTCCCATTCCCCTCTTTTACTCATATAACCGAAGCTAAAACCTTTTATAAAATCCAAATTAATCACCTCATCTTCTAAACTTATAACACTTAACATTAATTAGCATTTGTATATACTTTTGTTGGAAAGTATTATATATTTATAAATATTCTTAGTAAAGTGATTTTTTAATCTTTTTAGAAAGAAAGTGAGAAATTGATTGAAAGTAAAAAAGAATATTATCAAAAAATGCTATATTTTGCTGTCCCAATCACCATTCAACTCTTAATTACATCTAGCTTAAATATGATAGATTCGATTATGGTTGGGAGATTGGGAGTTGATAGTATTGCAGCTGTGGGGGTAGCCAATAAATTTTCGCAAATCCCTACTGTTCTATTTCAAGGATTCGCAAGTGGTGCAACCATTTTTTGTGCACAATACTGGGGAACTCAAAACAAAATTGGAATTAGTCGCTCAATCATATTCGTAAGCATAATGACAGCTGTTTTCTCATTGCTATTTTCACTGACCACGCAATTTTTCTCGTATCCAATCTTAGGTATTTTTTCTTCTGATCTATCTGTCAGGCAAATAGGTAGCAGTTTTTTAAGTATTATTGGATATAGCTACATATTTACAGCACTTTCTATGATATTTGTCGTGGCATTAAAAACGACCGGTGAAGTTCGCCGACCAACGCTTATTAGTATATTCGCACTCCTATTAAATACTGCTTTGAACTATCTATTGATCTATGGGAATATGGGTATGCCAAAAATGGGAGTAGAAGGAGCAGCCATTGGGACACTTATTTCGCGTATCGTTCAGACAGGATTGCTCTTTTACCTTTTAGTACAGAAAAAATTTCTCTCCTGGAAAATTTTCAGGGAAAATATCGATGTGTTTCGCAGTTCCTTTAGTAGAAGTTATTTTAAAATCACCTTGCCATCAATTATTAATCATGCGACCTGGACTATCGGAGACACGATGTATTTTTGGCTATATGCAAAAATGGGAACCGCACAAACTGCAGCAATTTCATTAATTGATCCGATAATCTTTATCTTCACCTGTGTTTTCACAGGAATTAGTGATGCATCTGCTGTTATGGTGGGCAACGAAATTGGTGCGCGCCGTAAGGAAAAGGCTGTTCAATATGCTAAGGATTTCATCAAAATTACCATTGTATTATCAATCTTGATTGGAGTTTTGATTCTGATAGCTTTACCTTCTATCCTCTCTCTTTACGAGGTGTCTAAAGAGGTTGAAACACTTGTTCATAGCTTAATGATTGTTTATATTACTATCTCCATTGCGAAAAACTTAAACTATATAAATAATGTAGGTATTTTACGAGCAGGTGGAGATACCAAATATGTGATGTGGCTGGATACGATAGCTGTATGGGGGTGGGGATTACCTTTAGCAGCATTAAGTGTGTATTTTCAATATCCATTATTTATTGTTTACTTATTAGCTAATTCACATGAAGTGATTCGAGCGATTTTAGGAATTAAACGCACATTAACAAAGAAATGGATGAGAGTGGTAGTCGATACTTAATAGGAGGATTCGGTAGTGAATAAACGAGATTTTCTTAGAGAACTAGATGAAAGAATATTACCTTTTTGGATGAAATTACTCGATCATGATAATGGGGGATTTTACGGGACTGTTGATATCCAATTAAACATTCAGCCTGAAAGTCCCAAAGGCGGAGTGATTAGTGCAAGACATTTATGGTCCTTTTCGAGAGCCTACTTATTAATGAAGGAAAAACCATATTTACAAGCAGCCGAACATGCCTACCATTTTCTTAAAACAAAACTATGGGATATGGCAAACGGAGGAATTTATTGGTTAGTAGATTACACGGGTGCACCCCTTAATTCATCCAAACATATTTATGCTCAAAGCTTTGCATTATATGGATTAAGTGAATATGTAAAAGCATCAAATAATCATGAAGCTCTTAAAATAGCTATCTCTATTTTTCATATGATTGAAGAAAAGTGTTTTTCCCATGAAGATGATGGCTACTATGAAGAATTCACCATTGATTGGAGATTAAAGGATAACGAACTATTGAATGAAGGAAGGGGTACTATTTTTACTACTAATAGCCATCTTCATCTTTTAGAGGCCTATACAAATCTCTACGAAATTTGGCCAGATTCTTTTCTTTTAAAGAAAATTGAGTTTCTACTTGATGTGTTTTATACAAAAATTTATGACAAGGAAAAGCATTATTGCCATGTAGCCTTTGACCGAAATTGGACGACATTAAAGGATACCTTTTCCTTCGGGCATGATATTGAAACAAGTTGGTTGCTAACAGAAACATTAGAGATTACAAAACTAAAACGACTAGATATTTTGGAAATGAATAAACAGATTGCAAGAAAAGTAGCGAATGAGGGCATCGCTAACGATGGCTCATTATTAGATGCGCGCATAAATGGTATAGTCCATCCAACAAGAGTATGGTGGGCACAGGCTGAAGCGGTGATTGGCTTTTATAATGCTTATCAGTTAACAAACGAGGAAAAATACCTTACCCATTCTAAAAATGTGTGGAAATATATCAAACAATTTGTTCATGATCCCCGTCCTGGTGGTGAATGGTATTCACGCATCGATGAAGAAGGTAAGCCTATTTCTTCAATTTTGAGTGATAAATATATGACCCCAGAACATATTGCTGATTCCTGGAAAGGGTTTTATCATAATTCAAGAATGTGTTTTGAATTAATTAAACGCTTACCAAATGAATATAAGAGACAAAAAACTACCTGAGTATATAGCAGGTAGTTTTTTATCGTTTAAATATTTATGTTTGATAGCTCATTTGATAGTGTCGGACTGCTCCTATTAAATTGGCATCATTTTTATATTTGCACAGGGTAATTTCAGGAATAAATGGTGCGATGCCGACCTTTTTCACAATCTCTTCAAGCTTGATATTAAGCTGTGGGATTAAATCTTCCTTACTCGATACCCCACCACCAATAATAATCTTTTCTGGATCAAAGCTGTATTGTAAATTATATATCCCTAAGGCCAAGTAATGATAAAAAGCTTCAACTTCTACTTGCGCGATAGGGTCCCCTTGTTCCGCCAGTTCAAACACTTGCTTTCCGCTTAATTGACTCTCATGAAGATTCTTTCTTTTTGCTACACGTTTAGCCATATGGACTGCTGTCCCTAATTCGCTAAACGTACCGTTATCAGTTAGAAGCATGTAACCAAATTCGCCACCAAAAAGATGTTTTCCACGCCATATTTTCCCGTCAACAATGACAGCACCACCAATTCCCGAACCGACAACAACAAATAAAACTGTTTGCAGCCCTTTTCCCGCACCATTCCATACTTCAGCTAAGGCGGCGCAATTGGCATCATTTTCTACTGCTATTGGACATTCAAAAACCTTTGACCATTCTTGGAAAATAGGAAAATAGTGAATATACGGGACAGCACTTGAACCCTCAATGATACCTTTCTCCTGATTTACAGCACCAGGAGAGCTAATTGCGACACCTTCTATTTCATAACGTTCAGTGAAACCGACCTTCAAATTTCTAAATTGTCGCTTCATCTCATCCCAAGTTGACGGTGTCACCATTTCCGCTTTTTCTAAAAGACCTTCATTTTCCCATATCGCGTATTTGACCGACGTTCCCCCAATATCAAGTACTAACAGCGCCATGCTCATCCTCCATTCAGTGCCTGTCACTTTTTATATTATTTATGCAACAACGTTTCGTGGCAGGTACTATGTCATATTGCTCATAAGAATCCATTATTTTTACTTACTTCTTTGATCCAATAACCGGATTTCTTAATCGTCTTAACTTGAGTATGAATATTATTTGAAATAAAACCATATCGATTTCGATAAGCATTTTTCCAAGACCAACAATCAATCGGTGTCCATAAATGATAGCCAAAGCAATTAGAGCCCTCTTCAATCCCTTTATGGAGCCATTCTAAATGTTCTTTAATAAAATCAATGCGGTAATCATCCTCAATGACACCCGAATCGTTTAAAAAGCGCTCCTCTTTCGAAACACCCATCCCGTTTTCGGAAACAAACCATTTAATATTTTTATAATTATCACGAATATTAATAGCAATATCGTATAAGGCCTGTGGATAGATTTCCCAGCCTTTATCAATATTCATTCTTCTTCCTGGCATTTCGTATTGATCATAATAGCGATCCGGAGTCCAGTCAGCCGTACTATTAGGTGAAATATCGGGGGCTTTTACCCTTGATGGGTGATAGAAATTCACCCCCAACACATCAATCGTATTATTCTTAAGAATATTCAACTCTTCGTCGGTAGATTCCCAAATGACTTTATCCTCTGTTAATAATTCTACCAAATCCTCAGGAAACTCACCGTATATTGCAGTTTTCAAAAACATTTCATTGCGCCATAAATCAGCAATCCGTCCTGCCTTAACATCTTCTTCACTCTGACTAGCCGGATAGGATGGTGTAAGATTTAAAATAATGCCTATCTGTGCATCCTTCCTATGCATTCCTAATTCCTTAAAGACCTTAATCGCTTTCGCCGAAGCCAAATTAAGATTATAGGCTACTTGAACCGCTTTTTTCCCATCAATAACATTTGGATAATGGAATTGATAAAGATATTGACCATCAACGATGACCATTGGTTCATTAAATGTAAACCAATGCTTTACACGATCACCAAATAGTTCAAAGCATTTTCCGGCAAATTTGGCAAATAACTCAACTACATGTTTGGACTCCCAACCACCATATTTGTGATAAAGTTCAACAGGTAAATCAAAATGATGTAAGGCCATAACAGGCGTAATTCCTTGCTTAATGAATTCATTAATAACTTTATTATAATAGTCGACACCATCTTCATTGACAGTAGCTGATTCAAAATCATCGATTAATCGTGTCCATTGGATAGAAGTCCTGACAGAATTCAACCCAATTTCCTTCATTAATTGAATATCATCTACATAGCTATTATAAAAGTTGGATGCTGTATCGGGTCCTATTTGACCATAAAACTCCTCTGGTTCAACCTCATACCAATAATCAAAAACATTAGCGTGCTTTTTATTAAATCTTCCTTCACTTTGAGGTCCTGATGTTGCAGCACCCCACCAAAAATTTTGCGGAAAACGTTTCATTGTTGTCCATCTCCTTTTTTATGTATGTCCTAAGCGGTCTAGCATTTAATTTCCTTTAAATAAAATAGTTTACTATTGTAATCCTTGACTTTTTCTTTCGCCCAATATTCATTCGCTTTACCAATAAAGTTTTCACCAAATATTAATCCAATTTGCATTAGATCATCCCCATATCTTGCAATATCCGTGTCATTTATTTGGTAAAGCTTATCGTCCGCTAATCCTTTTAGTCTTAAACGTTCATAAGGTCGATTCGGTTTAGCTAACACTTCATAATGTCCAATAATCGCCTCTGATTGATCTTTGGACACTACCATCCATGCTGTTTCATTATTGGTAAATGGGCTACTTATGCGAATAAATGTCCCTTGCTGAAAAAGCTTCCGATGCATTTTATAAAATTCAATATCCTGTTTTATTTGTTCCTTTTCTTCATTCGATAATACCGATAGATCTAATTCATAGCCAAATGTTCCAAAGTAGGCAACATTAGTTCTCATTTCCAAACTAGTTACTCTTCCTACTTGATGATTTGGAATAGCTGATACATGACTTCCGATACTTGATAATGGATACACCATTGATGAACCATATTGTATTTTCAATCTTTCCACTGCATCTGTATCATCACTAGCCCATGCTTGTGGAGCATAATATAACATTCCCGGATCCAATCGACCTCCACCACCGGCGCAAGATTCAAATAAAATATGAGGATATTTTTCTATTAATTTTTCATATAATCGATATACCCCTAAAATATAACGATGATATATCTCACCTTGCTGCTCTGGTAACAAATCATTAGAAAAAGCCTCGGAAATATAGCGATTCATATCCCATTTAATGTAATCAATCTCGCTATCAACTAAAATATCATCCATTAGTTTAAAAATATATTCGACTACTTCATTTCTAGAAAAATCTAAGACAAATTGGTTCCTTCCATGAGAAAACCTTTTTCCGGGAACATGAATGATCCAATCGGGATGCTCTTTGTACAATTTTGTATCTTTACATATCATTTCAGGTTCAAACCAAAGTCCAAACTTCAATCCTAACTCATGAATTTTCTTAGATAATCCATTGATTCCTTCAGGTAATTTATCCTTATTAACGAACCAATCCCCTAGTGAAGAGGTATCATCATGACGTTCTCCAAACCATCCATCATCAAGAACAAAAAGTTCAATTCCTAAATCCGCCGCATTCTTAGCTATATTAAGTATCTTCTCTTCATTAAAATCGAAATATGTAGCTTCCCAATTATTAATTAAAATTGGTCTTTCCCTGTCGCGCCATTGTCCTCTTGCAAGTCTTGTCCGGTATAGTTCATGGAAGGTTTGACTCATTCCATTTAAACCTGAGTCTGAATAAACGATCATTGCTTCAGGGGTTTGAAATTCCTCATTCGGCTTCAATTGCCAGGAAAAATCAAACGGATTAACTCCAATCATTGCTCTTGTCACTTGGTAGGTATCTACTTCAACCTGTGCAAGAAAATTCCCACTATAAATTAAACTGAAGCCATACACTTCCCCTTGATGCTCTGTTGTATCGGGACGAACTAAAGCAAAAAAAGGATTATGAGCATGACTACTTGCTCCCCTCGTACTCCCTATCGATTGGACCCCTGTAATGACTGGCTTCCTTTCTAGTTGATTTTCACGTGCCCATGCCCCGTTAAGATGAATGAATTCAAAATTTTTATCAGGAAAATCGATATTAGCACTCATCACTGATTTTAGGTAATAGTCCTCTTTACCATGGTTAATAAACTTGGCACTTCTTGCTATCGCATCATATTCTGCAAAGATCGTATAGAAAAGATGAAGAGCCATTTCCGAATAGCTGTCCTTTAAAACAATTTCTAATGTTTCCGCTTCATCTGGATCCTCAACATATGTTGCAGGTAATCCTTCTAATAGTGGCTTTCCTTTAAAAACTTTAAAATGATCATATTGAAAATCCGATATTCGATCACCTTGGGGATATCGAATCTGATGCGCTGGATAACGAAAATCAGTTGTTCCAAATGCAGGATATTCCTGCTTAATATGTTCGAACGAAGAGGTGTGATCTCCTTCGAAAAGATTATTAGACGGGCGAACTTCACGTTCAAGTAGATATTGGAAATTATCTCGATGATTAATCTTTTTTCCAAAATATAAATGTTCTAATTGATTGCTTTTTTCCATTACACGAAATAAATAGCTAATTTTTCCGTTCGTCAAGTGGAATTCAAGCGTATCTTTATTAATTAAAATTTTTTTAGTCAAGAAAGAACCCCCTTACTTTATCACCTAATTTAGGTAGGTATTCATGTCCGTACTCAGGAAAAATAATCAATTCTTTTGGAGAATGAATTTTATTATAAACAGCAAATTGAGTAGCAGGATAACAGATACCATCTTCCAATCCCATTGCCCAAATAACTTTGGCTTTGATTCTTGAAGCCAAATGCTGAATATCTATGTATTCTAACGTATGAAAAAACTCTTTTTCCTTTTCATGCATCGGATCACGGAAACGAAACCAGTAATGCAACTCCTCGTAAGCGGATGAAGTAATATCAAATTCGAATGTTTTCCGATAATCACTGAGGAATGGATATTGTGCGAATACTTTTTTTACCCTCGGTTCTAAAGCTGCACAAACTAAGGCTAATGCACCTCCTTGTGATGCTCCTTGCACAACAATCGATTCTTCATCTACTTCCTCCATGGCCATCAAAATTCTTGCTGCCTGTACAGTATCAAGAAATACGGATCTGTAATAAAGACTTTCAGGTCCTGATTCTACGCCCCTTATTATGAACCCCTTTAGTGTCGTTCCTTTTACTATTGTTTGATCCTCTGATAAACCACCTTGTCCCCTACAGTCCATTGCTAGAACAGCAAATCCTTCCGCGACCCATGATAGCTTGTCAGTAAAATCACCGCTATCACAATGATATCCATGGAACATCAACATTCCCGGGATTTTTCCATTCATTTGCTTTGGGCAAATATATTGACATCTAATTCTAGCTCCACCTACACCCATAAAATATAAATTATAGAAATTAGCAATATTAGATGGGATATGTACTTTTTCTAGTTCAAAATTCATAGGTAACTTATTCAACTCATCTAATGCATGCTCCCAAAATTTATCAAAATCAGATGGCTTAACCCCAAGCCCCATATAATTTTTATATTCATGAACTACACTTTCCGTTTTCATCCTCACACCCCTATACATGTTATCGCTTTCATTATAATGTATATACTTTGTTGTGTAAATGTATATATTTAATTTCGATTTGTAAAATCATATGATTCTATTTACTATTTTTTCAGGTTATTGTTTTTCATTTTGAATTGGGATATGTACCAAACTCGGTAAATAATTCATGTTGCTTTAGCTCGTGTGGTAGTAGAAGGGGGAACGTATGGGATATAAAAAAATCAGAGAGTAAATAATGCTCTCTGATTTTTTCAATCTAATCTATTCAATTGAGTTTTTTCAATGCCAAATGTGTTCGGCATGCATTAAGTTACTTATGATAAAAATGGGTACACAACAACTGTATAACAGAGAATTTAATAGATAATAAGTACGCTATTTATGAAAAACATCAGATTTAAAAATAGGAAACTAAGGCCCGCAAACATGATGAATTAACCTACTTTTCCACACATATTGATCTAGTAAATAGATACTTCTACTATTCTTCTTCCACTTTCTCCATCCAAGATTTCGCTGTTCTTTTCAACACAGAATTTAATTCTGTAATATTATTTTTCCCTTCATTCTGCATCCATTCAACACCTGCATCTTCACCTTGTTCTGCAAAAGGTTCGACACCATTTTTCCATGTTGCACGGCCACATAGGACTCCGTTAAAATCCGCTCCTGCTTGGGCTGCAAATTCTAGTGTTTCACGGAATAATTGTGCACTAACACCGGCACTTAAATAAATATATGGTAAATGTGTCGCTTCACTTTGCTCTTTAAAATACTGAGCAGCTTGTTCCCTCGTATAAATGAATTCGCCTTCTGTAAAGCCTTCGACAAAATTCATATTAACAGGTACTTCTACCTTCAATACATCTACTTGATATCTTTCCTTAGAGAACTCTTTCATCATATCATTGACTTTATGTGGTTTTATTTTCGCATAGTCATGACCTTTAACATCCTCAATATTCGCATCATATGAAACAAGTTCTAGGAAAAAGGGGATATCTTCCGCTACACATTCTGAGCCTAGGCGTTCAACAAATGCGTGTTTCAAATCATTAATCTCTTTAGCTTCATCTACATCATAATATAGTAGAAATTTAATCGCATCTGCGCCTTCTTCTTTCAATCTTTTAACTGACCATTCATCTAATAGATCTGGCAAACGTCCAGGTTTTGTTGCATCATAGCCTGTTTTCTCATAGGCTAGCAGCAAACCAGCTTGTTCATCTCTTGCCTTTGCAGCAGGCAATCCGTATTCTGGATCTAATAGAATCGAAGAAGAGTATTTCGTTAACTCACGACTAACGACCTTTTTAAATTCGATAATCCCTTGATCCCCAATCTCATTTGTGCTGGCATTATTTATCATCTTCTTTAATGATCCACGTTGATCAATCGCCAATGCGCCGATAATTCCATTTTCATCAGATAATCGTTTCATCGCTGCCATTTTATTTTTCGTTAATTTTAACATCTTTGTTTCTCCCTCTCTGATGGTTTTAATCTACTTTACATATTTCAATCTCATTAAAAATTTGCTCAAATTTTTCACTATTGACGTAGCCTGTTTGTGATTCCATCGTATTTAAAACCCCTGCTGTCATCGCTGTTTTCATTAACTCCTCGCGAGATTTCTTTTGTAAAATAGATACCGCCATGCCAGCAACCACAGAATCCCCAGAGCCGACAGGATTTACCACATTGATCTTAGGTATCTTTACTAAAAAATGTTCTTGATTGTGCTTTACGAAAGCTCCTTGTGCTCCCATTGAAACGACAAGCCATTGGATCCTCGCAAATAACGGATGTTCGAGGGCCTTTTTCAGTTGATCTTCACCCGTTATCTTTGTATCTAATAATTGATTCAACTCATCGATATTAGGCTTAATTGCAAATGGCCTGGCTTCTTGAAATTGCAATACGTCCTTCAATACCCCACCAGAACAATCGAGAATGACAGGAATTTGTTTCGTCTCTGCTAATCGAATCATTTCGCAATAAATGGATGCATCTAACCCTTTTGGCAAACTGCCTGAAATTGTTACAACCTCTGCCTTCTCTAACAATTGTTGATAATGGTTTAGAAAATCATCACCTTCATTACGAGAAAATTGTGGTCCCGCTTCTAAAATTTCCGTTTGATTCCCCTCGTGAAGGATCGCTATACAGTTTCTAGATTCTTGATCTGTTTTTAAAAAATGATGATCGATCCCATCCTGATCTAATTGATTTTCAATGAATGAACCAATCGTTCCACCTAACATTCCTGTAGCGATTACAGGGGAATGCAATAAATGAATGACCCTCGCAACATTCAACCCTTTGCCACCGGCTGTTTTCATGACATTTGAAACACGGTTAACATCATTTAACTTAAAATCATCTAATTTATATGAAATATCTACAGACGGGTTCATCGTCACACTGACTATCATTGCATGACTCCTTTTTGTCTTTTATATTTGGTATTTGCATACACCATTTATATAGGTAGCTTCTAGTTCCATATTTTTATTTAAAACGATAAAATCTGCTTCCCTACCTGGAAGTATCGAGCCACATTGATCATCTATATTGCAGCTGACCGCCGGAACTAACGAAGCCATTTTTATCGCTTCCTCTGGTGTAGCAATTCCCCATTCCACCACATTACGAATCGCCTCATTCAGTTTCAAAATACTTCCTGCTAGGCTACCACTCTCTAATGTTGCTGTACCGTTTTTCACAATTACAGGGAATTCTCCTAATGTATAGTTTCCATCTGCCATCGCTCCGGCACGCATACAATCGGTAATCATCGCTACACGATCACGGCCCCGAACATCCATTAGTATTTTTGCCGCTAAAGGATGGACATGATGGCCATCACAAATTAATTCAGCAAATACTTTTTCCAAAGTCATGGCCGCTCCAACCATTCCAAGCTCCCGAGACTTCAAAGGACTCATTCCGTTATAGGTATGAACAAAGACAGAAGCGCCGTTTTCTACAATCGCTTTCACCTGTTCATAGGTAGCGCTACTATGACCTAAGGCAACAACCACTCCTTGTTCCGCCACTTTCTTAACAAATTCGGCCACTCCTTCTCTTTCAGGAGCTAAAGCAATTTTTTTAATAAATCCTCCAGATAGCTGTTGCCACTTTTCAAAAACCTGTATATCAGGATCAGAGAAATAGTTAGGATTTTGTGCCCCTTTATGTTCTTCTGTAAAAAAAGGGCCTTCTAAATAGATCCCTTGAATTTTTGCACCTGTCACCTTTTGATAATGTTGTCCAATTGTTTCAACAACTTGGTTAATGAGCTCAATTGGAGCGGTCAACGTTGTAGGTAAAAAAGAAGTAACTCCACAAGCTAAAAGCCCTTCAGATATCGCATTAATACCTGCAAAATCATTGTCCATGACATCATGGTTTAGTAATCCATGAATATGTGTATCTACTAAACCTGGTGCAATCCATTTTCCTTTATAATCTATGATTTGAGATGGATCATTTGGTGGTATTTTTTGATAGCTTCCAAACCTTCCATCAATAATCTCTAAATAGCCTTCGCCTTCAACAGAATCCTTAAAAAAGAATTGATCTGCATGAATATAGCTTTTCATTTTTATGCCTTCTTTCATTCTATAGAAACTAAAAAAGCATTCTTCTTTATGATTTGATTACCGCTTTATTGTTTTTTCTCGTACTAGGGAATTATGCGCTCGCTTTGGTTACCCTAAACACTCGTTTCCCTCTATTTTGGGTACCATTCCCTCCCTTTAATTACCCTAATCACTTGTTTTCCTCTTTTTCGGGCACCTTTCTTCCTCTTTCGTTACCCTGATCACTCGTTTTCCTCTTTTTAAGGAACCTTTCACTCGCTTTGGTTACCCTACACACCTGGTTTCCTCTTTTTAAGGAACCTTTCGCTCGCTTTGGTTACCTTACACACCTGGTTTCCTCTTTTTAAGGAACCTTTCGCTCACTTTAGTTACCCTACACACCTGATTTCCTCTTTTTAAGGAACCTTTCGCTCACTTTAGTTACCCTACACACCTGGTTTCCTCTTTTTAAGGAACCTTTCACTCGCTTTGGTTACCCTATACACCTGGTTTCCTCTTTTTAAGGAACCTTTGGCTCGCTTTGGTTACCCTACACACCTGGTTTCCTCTTTTTAAGGAACCTTTCACTCGCTTTGGTTACCCTACACACCTGGTTTCCTCTTTTTAAGGAACCTTTCACTCGCTTTAGTTACCCTACACACCTGGTTTCCTCTTTTTAAGGAACCTTTCGCTCGCTTTAGTTACCCTGAATCGGCGCTTTCCTCTATTTCGGGTTCCACCCCTCCTTAGTTACCCTAAACCCACGCTTTCCACATCTCGGGGATATTCATCTACCCGTTTTAGCAACAGTGACATCTCACCTTGTAAAAAGGAAAAGACCTATCATCTTTTCCTTTTATAAGTCCAATTAGAATAGTTTGAAAAAGCTTCCTACTAGACCAATAACGACGGTTACAGCGATTAAAGTTAACGGTGATTTTCCTTTTTTCAACATCCAATAACAGAAGAAGGTGTAAAGTAAAGGTAATAATTGAGGCATAATTTTATCTAATACGCCGTCCTGCAAGGCTACTTTAATATCTCCGGCATGGATGGTGACACCTAATTTGAAATTAATATAGGTTGCCACCAAGGCCCCTATTACCGTCAATCCGACGATTGATGCGGCACGTGAAATTTTCTTCGTGCTTTCTTTCAATTTCACAATTGCTTTCGTTCCCGTATTGTATCCATAATGCATTAAACCAAATACAAGACCGAAGTGAACAATATTAAAGGCAATGATAAACAATAATGGTCCTAGTAGATTGCCATCTGCGGCTAAGGAAGCACCAATACCAGCGGTAATTGGAAGCAATGTTAACCAGAATAACGCATCCCCGATTCCTCCTAGTGGACCCATCATGGCGATCTTAATTCCGCGAATTGTGTCACGGCGTTCCTTATTTTCTTCCATCGCTAAAATGACCCCTTGAACAAAAGTCACTAAAAATGGATGAGTATTAAAAAATTGCAAATGGTCCAATAGAGAAGACTTTAGATCATCCTTATTTTTATGTATCTTTTTAAGGCCAGGAATTAAGCTATATGTCCAGCCTCCACCTTGCATCCGTTCATAGTTAAAGGAAGCTTGTAGAAATAATGAACGCCATGCCATTTTATTGAGATCTTTCTTCGTTAAGACTTTTTCGACGGTAGGATCATGATATTCATTTTGGATTAGTAACTCTCGATTAATTTCTTGTTTAGATGCCATTGCTATAATCCTCCTCCAAGTCTTCTTTTATAGGTGCTGAGCTCCCTTTATCAGAGTCATCTGATTTTCCACTTGCAATAAAGAAGTCATATGCTGCAATTGCTATTCCAATAACGGCAATTGCTAGAATTGGTAGTTTTAAATACGCTGCAATAATAAACCCGATTGCAAAAAATGGAGCGTAAGAAACTTTCCACATTATTTTTAATAACATTGCGAAACCAACAGCTGGCATAATTCCTCCAGCAACACTTAACCCATTAATCAACCATTTCGGTAATGCGTTAACTACTGCCTCTGCTTGATCTGCCCCAAAATAAATTGGTAAAAAGGAAATAATGAAATAAAAAACAAATAAGATAATTGGACCCAAGTAATTGAGTCGATCGATCCCCTTCGTATTCCCCTCTACTGCCAACTGATCCATTTTGTGCATGATTGGTGAATAAGCAGTAAAAAGCAAAGTGATTAAACCTTGTACGGCAACTGCAAAAGGTACGGCGACCCCAACAGCAATACTAGCTTCTTGATGTGCTAAAATCGCAAAAGCCGTTCCAATAATCCCACCAATAACTACATTCGGTGGCTGTGCGCCTGCGAGCGGTACCATTCCAGCCCAAACTAATTCGAGCGTTGCCCCTGCCATTAAACCTGTTTGCCAATCTCCTAAAATTAAACCAACCACTAAACCTGTAAAAATAGGCCGATGAATATGAGTTAATCCATTATACAGATCAATCCCTGCAATACCTGCCCATATCCCTATTAACAAGGCTTGAATTAACATGGTTTTTTCCCCCAGTATTTATCAAGATTATACATTCTTCAAAAGATCCATCATATCTCTTCCACGTTCACTTGGAATTCCCCGAACATCTAATTTAATTCCCAACTTATCTAGTTCTTTAAATGTATCGATATCATTTTGGTCCACTGAAACAGTTGCAGATAATTGTTTCTTTCCTTCAGCAAAATGCATATTTCCAACATTAATTTCTTTAATTGGCACTCCACCTTTAACAAGCTTTAAAGCGTCCTGCGGAGTTTTGATAACGAGTAAGATTTTTTGGTGAGGTGCAGCTTTACCAATAATTTTGATTGTTTTTTCAATCGTAAAGAAACGAGCTTGAACAGTATCTGGCAACACCATTTCCATTAAGCTTTGTTGTACTGTATCTGTAGAAACCTCGTCATTCGCAACAACGACAAGATTTGCTCCTAATGTATTTGTCCACGTAACCCCTACTTGTCCGTGAACTAAGCGATTGTCAATTCGTGTGGCTAAAATATTGGGTGTACTCACTGATTATTCCCACTTTCTTTTTATTATTTTTGAAATGAATAAAAAACAGATTATCCTTGATAGTCATGAATCGTAACACCTTTTACTACTCGGTTAACGGTTCCAGTTGCCGAAGGAGTATCCGGTGTATTACCAACTTTTAATGAAGCCATAATCGAAATGGTTTGAGCGAACATTATATAAGGAAATGCTAAATAGATATCTTCCAAGTCCTTTCCATCAGAAAAAGCGAAGCATTCACCTGAGTAATTTGTTTCTTGATCAACTGAAATACTGACAATGACATCTGTAATCCCATCTCTCTTAATTTCTTCTAAAATATCTAAATCATATTTCCTTGTATATTCATTATTCGATGTGAAAACAAAAACTGCAGTATGTTCATTCACAAATGATTTAGGACCATGACGGAATCCTAGAGATGAATCAAAGTTGGTCACATATTGTCCAGCTGTTAATTCTAAAACCTTTAATTGCGCTTCTCTAGTTAATCCAGCTAAGCTGCCAGAACCTAAATAAACAATACGATTAAAGTCCCTATTTATAATGTTTTGAATTTTATCTTCATTTTTTATGACATGGTTGCCCATCTCAATCATTTGTTCAACAAAGGCTTGCTTTTGTTCTACACTGTGTCGATCAAAAATTAATAATGTGCTTAACATCATACATGTAAAGCTTCCGGTCATCGCAAAGCCTTGATCATTTGATTTAGGAGGCATTAATAATAAGAGTGAATGGTTTCCTTTTGTTTGCTGTGCTAATTTTCCTGTTTCTGCACATGTGATATTTAGTTGATAAAATTGATCAACCAATTGTTTCCCTAACTCTACTGCTGCAATACTCTCTGGACTATTTCCACTTCTCGCGAATGAGACAAGTAAGGTTGGAACATCCTTTTTATATGAATCATAAGGATTAGAGACGATATCTGTTGTTGGAATACTTTCTAGTGAAAAGTGATTTTCATCCACTTTATTTTTTAAATAGGTTAATAGAGTATCGCCTACATAAGCGGATGTGCCCGCACCAGTGAAGATCACTCTTACTCTTCCAAGTGCACGAAGCTGATCTAAAAATTGATCAATATTTTCCTTTTCCTTCAAATAAATTTCTAATGTTTCTTTCCATAACATAGGTTGCTGCTTAATTTCATTACTTGTGATTTTTGCCCCTAATCGTTCTAGTTCCTGTTCAGATAAATGAAACATATTAATCCCCTTTCTTATCGCTGGATATGACGTTACTACCAGTTAATATTAAAAAAAATTATTTTACTTTAAAAACCTTCATACCTTCTTTTCCAGATTGCATAATTTCTTCCATAAATTCATCGATTGATACATTTCTTTTGAAACAGCTATCCAGAAGAAGTGGAGCATTCGTTCCTGATAAAACCCTTACATTTCCATGTGCAACTGATAGTTTAGCAGATTCATTGAAAGGTGTTCCCCCTGCAATATCAGTAAAAACAACAATATCCTTTAAGGATGATAAGTTTTGGATCGCTCCCTCAATCTTAGTTGCTAAAGTATCTGCGGACATGCCTTCCACATAATCAATGATTTCAAAATTCTCTTGTTCACCCGCAATTAATTTGATGGATGAATATAAACCCGATGCAAAATGACCATGCCCACTTAATATGATTCCAATCATGCTGTTCAACTCCTTAATTTCTTATCTAATATGTCTAATTTTGTAAATAAATTGATCACTTCTTGCAATACTTAGTGTAAATTCAATCACTTGATTTGCAGTATTATATGTGGTGCGCACTAAACGCAAGCAAGCAGAATCTGTTGGTACTTGTAGAATCTGTGCCTCTTTAAGTGGGACAATACTTGCCGAGAATTCCTCATCAGCTGCTTTCACGACTTCTCCAAAATCCTCTTTAAAAATTTCATATAAAGGTTTTATCTTTACTAATTCTTCTGTTAAACTCGAAAACTTTTTAAAAGGAATATAACTAGTTTCAACCATCATCGGAATCTCATCTGCAAGTCTTAAACGAATGATCTTGAAAACATCCTCCCCAATCGTTAAACCGATATGCTTGGCAAGGTATTCATTGGCTTCAATTACATCATAGGAAAGTACGTCAGTCTTTGGAACCCTCCCAATTTTCCTCATATGATCGGTAAAACTATAGCTTTCCATTAGATTTTGCTTATTTTCACCAAGGGTAGCAACAAAGGTTCCTTTACCATGCTTTTTATAGATATAACCCATCTTTTCCAGCTCAGCCATTGCCAATCTAACCGTCGTTCGACTCACATTAAATTTTGTCGAAATTTCCCTCTCCGACAACATTTGATCATGTGGTTTCATACTTTCCTTAATCTGTTTCCCTAATAAATCAACTAATTGATAATATAACGGGACTTTACTTTCACTACTAAGCACTCATTTCGACTCCTTATAAGCTTTTGAACTGGTTACTACCTCTTGACTAAAATATAACTCTGATTGTTTTCAATTGTCAATGATTTTTTTGTAACCCTTTTCAAGATATTGACTATTATTAATTTTATAAACTATCAACACAGCCTTTCAATAATTAATAAATTATGACAAAATACTACAAAAAAAGATTCAGAGTCTGCTCTGAATCCTTTAATCGCTACAATAGACGATAATTACATATTTATACTTCAAATTTGATTTAGTGAATTCCTTCTTAATCTAGTAAAGGATTGATAGATTCTCATATGCAAACCGATAAGTAGTCTTAACCTATCAATCACTATTCATCTTCTTCCGATAATAATAGGTTAATAGCCATTTTAACAATGGAGGGACAGCAAAGAAAATAAATAAGATCCGGAATAATTGATAACCAGTTACAATTGACAAATCTGCATGAACTTCATGAGCAATGATCCCCATTTGATCCATTCCACCTGGTGCTGAACTTAGGAATGCAGTAATTGGAGAAATCGGATGTAGGTTTGCTAAAAAGAAGCTTAGACCGATTGAAGCTAGTATAAGAACAGATCCACTGATCAAGGAGAAAATGATGATTTTCACTTTATTTGTTAATTGTTCTGGCTTCATCAATGTCCCAATATATCCTCCCATAAAAAATTGCGATATGTCTACTATCGTTGATGGAAGACTTGGTCCATGTAACCCTCCAATATTTAGTATGGCTGTACCAATAATTGGTCCAAGCATGTAAGCGGTTGGCAATTTAATTTTCTTTCCTATAATAGCGAAAATCACGCAAACAATGGTGAAAATAATGATATTCGGAAAAAGTTCAGCCCATTGTGGTTTTATTTTCGTTATAGATCCTGTTAGATGAAAAACCTCTCCTCCAGAAAACATGGGGCTGATTACTAGAAGCGGGACAACAAAAATAATCATCATTAACCGAGTTACTTGGAGAAACGTTACTATCGTTAAATCAATTCCTTTCATTTCCTCGCCTAACGTAATCATCTGGGATAATCCACCTGGGATACTACCTGCTAAAATAGTTGGATAATCAATCTTAGTTAACTTTGAAATAAGTAAAGCAAATAACGCACTAAATGATATGAGTAAAACGGTCATTAGAAGCATGGATGGCGATTGATGAATAATTTGGATTAATGCATCCTTTGTAAATGAAAGTCCAATCGTATATCCAACAATAATTAAGCCTATATTCCGGATATGCACTGGCCAATAAGGAGTGAATTTCCCTATCCTTGATAGAAGGAAAATCACCACCATGGGACCTAGAAGCCAGGGTATCGGCATATGAATATAGTTAAATACTAACCCACCTAATGCCGCTACAACAAATGAATATAAGAGTTGAATCGATTTATTCCTATTATTTAATTGTTTTTCCATGTTAAAACCTTCTCTGGGTTGAAATTTTCTTTTTTCCATTTCACTATAACATAAAGAATGATTGAGTCCCTTATATTTGTTTATTACTAATCATACCTTTAAGCTATTTGTTTGGTACCTATAATACAAGTAAAAACACCATTCATGCATATCACTTAAAAATGCATAAATGGTGTTTGGCAACTATTTCGTTGGTAGATTTTCTTCCTTCATATAACGATATATTGGAATTTCGTCCCCCTTCTCAACAGGGATGAAGTTGAAGGTGACGTAGCTGTCGATGGATTCTGGCTCAAGGGCGATGGCAATGAGGTTTGCATTTGCTTGAGACATGTTGAAAACATAGCTTCCTTTAGGGAAGGTTTGTTCTTTTGTTATAACTTCTGTTGTTACTTGATTCGTATAGTGACCATTTTCTAGAGTTGTTGAAACTTTATTATCAGTCACTTTGAAGCCTTCAATTTGAAGTTTCGTTGGTTTTTTTAATTTTTCTACTTTCACTCCTAAAATTTCTAGCTTACGCGCGATATCATGGTAGGCTGGCGGCATGATGTAGGCTGTAGGACGCTCCCTTTCAAGGGTAGCATAAGCTTCATTGGAATCCTTCCAATCGATCGGTATAGATGTCCTTTCACCTTTCGCAAGATCGATTACTTCAAGTAATTGATCAGGTATCAATTTGTTTTCGCTTGTAATGACAATCTTGTCATTATCATCGATTCGTTTTCCTTTTGCAATGACTTCTTGTCTTGCATTACTTACCAATTTTTTAATTTGATCAGCATGTTTTGCCGTAGATTTAATAAAATTGGTTTGAGCAATAGTTTGTGCATAGACGCGCCGTTCAAAGTTCTCACGTCCAATATTGATGCCACGTGTCTCAATTAAATATGTGAGTGTGTTCTTTAATCCTAGAGCATTTCTACCAATTCTTGCTTCTGTACTTCCTTCAGTTGCAACTAATTTTCCGGAATCATTGGTACCTAATGTGTAATAGTCATGATGGGTTAGTTTTTCTTTATCAAGTACCTTTTGCACCTCAGGAAGGAGCAAGCCCTCAGATGCTTTACGTAGCTGCTCTGGAATATTAAGGTTCTTAGCAGGAGAAATGAGCAGATCATAGGAAGCAATCGAACCCTTTTCCCCATATTTCTTTAATAAAGATGAGTTCACTGTATATTCGTGGGTATCTAGTACGACTTCTGGCTGATACTCATTCACAGCTTGATTAATTAATTGAACCTCTGGATATTCCACTTTTATATAATCACGATTGGCATCAAGGTTCGTAGCAATATATCGTTTAAAATTATAAGACCCATCTGGATTTACACGCGGAACGATGGCAATATTCACCTGATCAAGCACATCTCCTAGTTTTCCTTCTGCTAACATTTGAGCCATTACAAGTGTCGATTCTCCAGCAGCAGGCTCATTACCATGAATTTGTCCTTGTATCCAGATCAATGGTTTCTTTTTATTATTCTTTATTTTTTCCGGGTTATCTTTTGTAAATAAAAGAAGCGGGATATCTCTTCCTTCTAAAGATTGACCAAGAATCTTTAAATGAACATTTTTATTTTTATTAGATAATTTTTTAATGAATGACATCATTTCTTCCTGACTTGTAAAAGCAATCTTTCCCTTTGTAAAGCCAGGAGTTGTGAATTGTGCATGGGGTGATGGAAAAAGATGGGCAATGTTTTCGGGCTGAATATAGCTTGGACCAGTTCCATAATATGGGGTGAATTCGCTTTTGTCCTGAGCGGCAAATGCGCTTTCCTGAAACAGTCCTCCAGAAAAGGGCATCACGGCTGTTATTGACAATGCAGCTACAAGGGATGTGACTCGGATGATTTTTTTCATTATATTCCTCCTCTTTTTGTTTGACTATTCAAAATTTAACATTAATATTCGATAAATGAAATGAATAGAATGACACTTTTTTGAAAACAGGAGATTCCTCCTAACATTCTTGCGATTCAAAGAATCACAAGCCAAACATAAATAAAAAGGGGAAATTATCCCCCCATTGCTATATGGAGGAAATGCTTGATATCAATATTCCATGTATATTGGCCTAGTATCTTATAGTTATTACCACGTTCCCCGTTTTAGATTACGATACTTAAAATTGCTGCTCTCATTCCGTTTATCCTTTTTTACGAAGCTCCATAATTAGATCAGAATGATTCACTGCTTCACCTTGTTGAATTCGGTGACTGATTTCATAGTGATCGCCATTAAGCAAAATGATTGGTGTAATTACTTCATAGCCTAGTTTTTTTATTTTTTCTATATCAAATATACCTAGCTGAGTTCCCTTACTTATTTTATCCCCATTTTTTACGTTTATTTCAAAACCTTCACCTTTTAGATTTACGGTCTCTAAGCCCATATGGATTAATAGCTCTGCACCTTCATTGGAGCGAAGAGAGATCGCATGCTTTGTCGGAAAAACGTCAACCACTTCACCGTCTATCGGTGATACCAATCGATTATTTTGAGGTAAAATTGCTACACCATCGCCCATCATTTTTTCAGAAAATACTTGATCTGGAACTTCCTCTAATAAAACAAAGGTTCCTTCTAGTGGCGCATTTAATATAATAGATTGATTCACTTTTTTAAATAAAGATTTAAACATCATTATCCCTCCTACGAATTCTTATAATTATGAAAGCGTTTATTATTTTGTTGATTTTTTATATTGTAATACTTTATACTGTGTATGTAAATAATTTTCATACAAGGAGGTAACATGATGAATAGTTTCTTTGAAAAGGCGCAACAATTTGGTAAATCATTTATGTTACCGATTGCTGTATTACCAGCAGCCGGCCTTTTACTAGGAATTGGAGGAGCACTATCCAATCCTAATACAATTAAAGCCTATCCATTTTTAGATATATCATGGCTTCAAGGTGTATTTACGATTATGTCTAGTGCTGGAAACATTGTATTTGCAAATCTTGCTTTACTTTTTGCTGTTGGACTTGCGGTAGGATTAGCAAAATCTGATAAAGGTACAGCAGGTTTAGCAGGAGTCCTTGCCTTTTTAGTAATGAATGCGACAATGTCTGCACTTCTTACAATTACAGGAAAAATAAATATTGAGAATCCTGCAGCAGCTGGACAAGGAATGGTCCTTGGCATCCAGTCATTAGAAACAGGTGTGTTTGGTGGAGTTGTAGTCGGTATTGTAGCTGCATGGCTTCATAATCGCTTTAATAAAACCCAGCTACCACCATTCTTAGGCTTCTTTAGTGGTTCACGATTTGTACCAATTATTTCGTCGTTTGCTGCAATTATTCTAGGTGTTGTTCTATTTATTGTATGGCCTTTTATTCAAAGCGGAATTTTTAAAATGGGTGGTTTAGTCGAAGCAACTGGCTATATAGGAACATTTATTTATGGCTTTGTCCTTCGTTTATTAGGGCCTTTTGGCTTACATCACATTTTTTATATGCCATTTTGGACAACAAGTCTTGGGGGATCCCTCGTAGTAGATGGTCACCTCATTGAAGGAACACAACGAATTTTCTTTGCTCAATTAGCAGATCCAGATACAAAAGAATTTTACATTGGAACATCCCGTTTTATGTCTGGACGTTTTATTACAATGATGTTTGGATTAGTGGGTGCAGCTTATGCGATTTATCGCACAGCAAAACCCGAAAAGAAAAAGATTGTGGCAGGTTTAATGGGTTCAGCGGCCTTGACCTCTTTCCTTACAGGAATTACCGAACCACTTGAATTTTCTTTCCTATTTATCGCACCATTTCTTTATGTATTACATGCATTTTTTGATGGATTGGCATTTATGATTGCACATATTCTTCATATTACGATTGGTCAAACTTTCTCTGGAGGCTTCATTGATTTTATTTTATTCGGAATATTACAAGGAAATGCGAAAACTAATTGGGTACTCGTACCTGTAGTTGGTGTCATTTGGTTCTTCCTTTACTTCTTTACTTTTACTTTCTTTATTAAAAAATTCAACTTTAAAACACCTGGTCGTGAAGAAGAAGGTGAAGCAGTAGTATCTATCAATAATAAAAGTGAACGTGCACAAGTGATTGTAGAAGCATTAGGCGGGAAAGAGAATTTAGAAAATGTTGATTGCTGCGCTACTCGCTTACGTGTAACGGTAAAAAATGAAACAGCTGTTGATGAAAACATGCTGAAGAAAACAGGGGCAAAAGGAGTTCTTTCAAAGGGAAAAGGAATTCAAGTTATTTATGGACCTGATGTAACTATAATTAAAAATGAAATAGAAGAAATGGTAGGCGAATAATGATGTTAGAAACCATAAAAAAAGGGCTTGTTGCTTCTTGCCAAGCACTTCCAGACGAACCACTTCATAGCTCATTTATTATGGCAAAAATGGCGTTAGCAGCACAGCAAGGCGGTGCAGTTGGGATACGTGCTAACTCGAAAGAAGATATTATTGCGATAAAACAAGAAGTAAAATTACCTGTCATCGGCATTATTAAACAGGATTATTCCGATAGCGATGTGTTTATTACTGCGACAAAACGCGAGGCAAATCTTTTACTAGAAACTGGTTGTGAGATGATTGCACTTGATGCAACTCTCCGGAAACGACCGCAGGGAGAAACATTAGAAGAATTGGTTTCATATATAAGAGAAAAGGGGCCACATGTTCAATTAATGGCTGATATTTCTACGATTGAAGATGCTGTGAATGCTGAAAAACTTGGATTCGACTGTGTCTCAACTACTCTATATGGATACACAAATGAAACAAAAGGTTGTAAACTATATGATAATGAGTTTCACTTTATAAAAAAAGTCCTTCAATCCGTTTCCATTCCTGTCATTGCAGAAGGTAATATCATCACACCAGAAATGGCTAAGCAGGTATTGGATTTAGGAGCATATTCAGTTGTTGTCGGTGGTGCCATTTCAAGACCACAGCAAATAACCGCTCGATTTATTGAAGTCATAAAAAAGGGATAACGCTGTTTTTCGAAGGAGAAAGGAGCTATAAGTGTCTTCACTATTAGAGGATATTCAATCTAGATACTCTTCCTTTTCAGATAAAGAAAGGCAAATTGCAGATTACCTCTTAGCATCACCAGATGAAGCGTCCCATAGCCATATTAAAGATATTGCTAGTAAAACAGGAGTCTCAGTTGCGTCTATTACAAGGTTTGCTAAAAAAGTATCTTGTCGTAATTTTGTAGAGCTCAAATTAAAGCTTGCTAGGCAAAATCATGCAGCAAAAAGCGATGACATTGACGAAACATTACAGAATCAATATAAAGAAATGTTTCAAGATATCCAGTCTTTATCTGGAAAAGAATCCTTTTCACGTGTTCTATCATTAATCGAAGAAGCTAATCGGATTTTCATTTATGGATTAGGTAGTTCTGGTTTAGCCTCTCAGGAATTAAACTACCGTTTAAGTCGGATGGGGTTTGCTTCCGAAGCGGTTACGGACCCTCATTTGATGGTAATTAGAAGTGGATTATTAAAGGAAGGGGATCTATTACTTACATTTTCTCGTTCTGGACAAACAAGAGACCTTTTAGTATCACTTGAAAAAGCAAGAGAAAATGGAGTAAAAATTGTCTCTTTCACCGCCTACGGCGATACACCACTCACTGCGCTTTCACACGAGGTACTATGGACAATACACCCTATAAGAAATGGTTACTTCTCTCCGGGTCTGGACTTAAGTGCATTATTTTTAATTGATCGAATTACTGCACATTTCCTTCAAGATCCTGAGCGGAATAAAACATATAGACAAACCATATCAATCATTTCTAATTTATCACACTTAAATCAATCGAAATAATAAAAACATGCTGAACAATAGATAATAGCGTCCTCATTAAAGGACGCTATTTCCTTGTTCAAACTAGCATTTATTAGTAAAGATGGATTTTATAACGTGCACTCACTTATTGAACACCCAATGCTGAATTGCTTTTGCTACACCGTGGTCCTCATTTGTAGCTGTTACCCAATTAGCCATCTCCTTCACCTTTTCTTGGGCATTTCCCATTGCCACACCTACTCCGGCTTTTGTGATCATTGAGCTATCATTCAGACTATCTCCCATAGCCATCACATTTTCCATTGTAATCCCGATCCTAGAACAAACCTTTTCTAAGCCTCTCGCTTTACTCACTCCATAAGGATTTACCTCTAGATTCGTCGGACTAGAATTGGTTACTTGAAGCTTTCGGTTTGTTAGTTCTTCTAATAGAGTGTGTCGAATGACATCATCTTCAACGTCAAAACCAAATTTTAACCATTTATGCTCTGAAATAACCAGTTCATTAGGGAATCCTTCTCGATAAATATGCTCAGGAGTTATTGCCCAAAAATAGGTTTTGTATTGTTTAGCTAATTCCCACATTCTTTGTACATCGTCTATTTGGAGAAAATTTCTTTCTATTAATTCACATGAAGGATCCCATATTTCTCCTCCATTCACTGTTACCATATAAGAATCTAGTTTCAACTCCTCTGCATATGGATGAGCGGTCGTAAAGTTTCTTCCAGTCGTTAAGACAATATGTATTCCCATTGCCTTTGCTCTTGAAATGGCTTCTTTATTTTCTTTTGATACTTCTTGTTGATTAGTAAGTAAGGTTCCGTCCATGTCGAGTGCGATTAAGCGAATATCTGGATGAATGGCTTGATTGTCCAATAATATCTTCCTTTCTATTCTTATCCTTTCTTTAATTGTAGTATAACTTTACCTATTTTGCAGGTATTTTGGTCGGCAAAAAAAGAGCCATCACCTCAAATAGACGCTAGCGTTGGACATTGCTGGACAGACTACACCTTTAGAAGTGAATGAAAACTAAAATAAAGAAGACTGTAGAAAGTTGAATCTCTTTCGTACAGCCTTGTTCTTTTTGTGGCTTTTTCTATATCACCTACTTAATTAAATGGGGTAAAAATTAATTAAAATAGATTTCTTTCCCTTTTTCACTTGATTCATATATTCCACATAATATTTTCATCATTTCTACTCCATGCTGGACTGGACTTAATGTTTCTTTTTCCCCTAAACAGACATTGACAAAATGATCAATTTCGTTTTGAAAGCCTTTGACAAAATCAAAGGATAGATTGTCAACCTGTGGAGTGATATTCAAAATTGTATTATGTTTTTCTGAAATAATGGAGAGCTCTGGTTCAATCTCAGCTCCGCCCTTTGTTCCAAAAAGCTTGACCGCGATTTCATCCTTTTTTGCATGGAGAGTGAAACTTACATCGACTAACATCGACGCTCCATTTTCAAAGCGAATCATCGCGTTTGCCATATCCTCTACATTATTTTTACTAGGATCATAGTCTGCTGCTTTGTAGAATGATAGATTTTCTATATTCGACCGGTTCCCTAACTTCGAATACGTATTTCCACTAATTGATTTAACCTTTGGACAGCCCATCAAATACCAAAGAATATCAATCACATGAACACCTATATCGATTAATGGACCGCCACCTGATCTTTCTTTATCAGCAAACCAGCCACCCGGGTTTCCTAATCTTCTAATACAAGTCGCTTTTGCAAAGTAAATTTCACCTAATTCACCATGATCAATAAAATTTTTTATGATTTTCGTATTCGATGCATATCTTCTTACAAAACCAACCTGCAGGTTTTTCCCACTCCGTTTCACTGCTTCTTCAACCTTTAATGCTTTTTCAACACTTGTCGTTAATGGTTTTTCCACTAATACATGTTTACCAGCATTCAAAGCATCAATGGCAATTTCAGCATGTGTATTATTCCATGTACAAATACTCACCGCGTCTAGTTCAGCATCTTTTAAAAGATCTAAATGATTCGTATACGTTTTTTCTGCCTGAAAAGCTGCCGCCTTTGCCTTTACTCTTTCTTCATTAAAGTCACATATAGCATAAATATCAGCATTTTCATTATTTTGATAAGAGCGAAGATGTGAATCTGAAATTGAACCTGTGCCGATCACACCTATTTTTAGTTTTTTTGACATATCCCTTCCCCTTTCAACTACATGTTGTTTCTAAACGTACGACCTGTTTTTTGCGGTTGGATTCATAAGCAGCTTTTACTACTTCTAATGTACGAAGTCCATCCAATCCAGTGATGGATGGCTCTCTTTGTTCTTGGACACAGGATATAAAATCATTGATCAGTTTTTCATCCATATCCTCTGCTAACGGTAAATGCTGTATTTTCCCATCATGATCATTAAAATAGGTAGCATGCTGCTTGAAAGCATCCACATATAGATTTCCTTTTGTTCCCATAAATCGGATTGTAACATCTCCCCAAGTCGGAAATGTTTTTGGTCTCGACCAGCTCGGATCAATGGAAACAATGACACCTGATTTAAGCTCAAGTGTGACTATGCCACAATCCTCTACGTCAATATCATAAAATCTTGTATCAAACTCAGCATATACATTCTTTACCTCGTCCTTTAAAATCCAACGAATGACATCCATTATATGAACGATATGGTCTGTTGCTGCACCACCTCCAGAAAGAGCTTTTTCGATAAACCATCCATCGGGCATTTGTCCGTGATTGGTCCCGCTGATTGCAATTACTTCCCCAATATCGCCTTGATCAATTATTTCCTTCGCCTTTACTACAGCAGGAGCAAAGCGAACTGGATAGGCCACTTGAAGGATGACACCCGCCTGTTCACAGGCTTGAATCATCTCTTCTGCATCACTAATTTCAGTTGCGAGCGGTTTCTCACATAAAATATGCTTGTTTGCCTCAGCCGCATAAACGACATGCTCTTTATGTTTGGCATTTTCCGAGCAAATAATGACCGCTTCAATATCCGTTTTTAAAAAAGAATGAATATCGCTTATGTAAACACAATGAAACATTGTAGCCATTTCTTTCCCACGTTTTTCATCCTCATCCCAAATATAAGATAATTCAGCATTTGGATGTTCCTGGACATAATTGGCATAGGTTATGGCGTGCATATGTGCAAAACTAATGATTCCTATTTTCATAGACATTCCACTCCTTTTGAAAGAAAAACAGGCTGGCCTTGTGTAACTGATTGATTCGCCGCATCTGCTAGTTGCAATGCCTTCATTACATCCTCTGCTGACATAGCTGGCTTTTCATTCCCAAGTAGACATTGCAAGTAATGACGAAATATACGGGTATCCAAGCCTTCCTTCTTATACTCTATTGAAGCGCTTGAATGATTTTGTAAAAGCAGTGGATTATTGTCCTGACTATCATATGTAATCATTCCTTTGTTTCCTGTCAATTCAAAGGAAGTATGCTGTGCATAATCAGACCAAGAACATTCCAAATAAGCGATTGTTCCATCCGTCATACGCAATGTTACAAAACCATATTCGATGGGAGTACCCTCGATATCTGAATGATTTACACGTCTTGACATCACCATTTCTGCCTCTCCAAATGTCCAACGTAGCCAATCGAAATGAGGTAAGCCCACCTCATTAAATAAATTACGATCTATATTTATTTGATCATCATTGTTTGGATACGGGATTCCACTCCTTATTCGAATAACACCTGTTTTTCCAATCAATCCCTTGTTAATTTGATGTCTTGCCTGAATAAATTCAGGTGTGTGACGGTATGTATTTCCCATTAAAAGCTGTACTTTATGTTTCTTGCAAACAGAAATCATCTTACTTACTTCATTACTACTAATTGCAGCTAATGTTCCATAAATCACATGAATATTAGCTTCCGCTGCCATTGTCACTAACTCCAAGGGGCTGCTAACCGGTGTGGCTATATCAATAACATCCACATCTGTATATTGAATGAGTGATTCTAAGCGATTATAAATCGTAATCCCATTCTCCTCTGCCTCCTGCTGTAAGGTCGAATCCTGCGTAATAATCCCTACAACTGTGACTTCTCTAAATGTTAACCATGCTCTCAAATGTTGCTGACATTGACTTCCTGTCCCGATGATTGCAAGCTTCATTTCTTATGCCTCCTATCTTTTTCGCCGCGAAATGTTCATTATCATATAACCCACGATTTTTCTTCATTTCCCTTTTCACACATTTTCAGCTGAGTAGGAATAATTTCGCTTTCAATACCAAATTCATCTTTATTCTATTCCTCTGTTGTCGAGTATTTTTTTAATGAATCACTTATTAGATTATTAAGAAAACTTATTATATACTACACCACACTATTTCACATGTGCTCCATCAATTCTTGGCCAATCTAATTCAATTCCCTGACGAACTAATAATTGTTGAAACGCAGTAAGTAATTCTTCATTGTTTCGAACGTCCCTGGGCATGATTCCTTTTTCAATCGAATAAGCTGCTAAATAGCCTGCTGATTCTCCAATATTCCACTCAACAGGATGAAGTCGGAAGCATCCATTTGTTAAATGTGTAGCTCCAATGTTTTTACAAGCCGGCAATAAATTATTCATCCGTATAGGTATAAGACTGCCTAGTGGAATTTGAAAAGGATAGCTCGGTACATAGCAGGTAGTATTCGTAACAACTGTTGGATGTAAATCAATATAATACCAGCCTACTCCAATTGAATCAGGGAATATCGTGATACCTTTATCACCACGGCTCTCCACACTAATATGTTGTTCCAATACAGTAAATTCCGCCTTAATTCTTCTTGATTCCCGAATATAGGGATGCATAGCTAAACCATCTTCCGTACCTACCATATCTTTTCTTAGTCTTAAACCAGGGTAAGCAATGCCACCATCATCCCTAGGTGCCTCCGTTTGTAACCAATACAAAAGGGAGAGGCTTAACTGTTTCGCTCCTTCTAAATGTTTGATCTTTTCCTCATGACTGACATCAATGATCGGACCTAACCAATAATCATTTTGTGGCCAATTAATAATGGAAATATCCCCTTCGTATGTATTTGGCTGAAAGTGGTTGCGATCAATGATCCTCCGATAATCCCATAATGAAATATGCTTGCCAGGAAACATGCCGAATTTTTTAGATTGACCTGTTACTCCATCGACCCCATACCAACTTAGTAATTTATGGCTCATAAAATCAGCATGATAATGTTTCCAAAAATCATATTGCTTTGGTTTTTCAATCGTAAAATTTCCACCTTCGATATAATCAACGATAAAACAATGGGTGATGGATTGCATATCTAATGGAATAGGCGCCCCATCAAGAGCATGTGGCTCACCCGTTTCTGATTTTGCTTCAGCCCCTGTTACATACTCCGTTCCAGTCATAGGAAGCATGTCACCACATTCTGTTGCATCTAAAAAGTATTTACCACTTAATATAAATATTTCCTTATTTTTCTGATGTTGTACGTGAACCGATTTAACAGTATCCCCCTCAACCTCCGCACAAGTCAAACAATAATTTAGCATAATAGTAATTTGTGCGTTGCTTATATACGGGGCCAACATATCATAAAGAACTGCAAGAGCTACTCTTGGTTCATGTGCGATCCTACTGACCCAAGCATTCCCTGGATTAAAAACTTCATCTTTTCTTGCGGTCTCTGTTAGTGGGTAATGACGATGATAATACTCCCTCACCCGATTTCGAAACTTTCTATAGGTTGTTGTACAGCCAAAGTATTCGATCCATTTATGTTCATCCGGAGGAACAGCTTGACTTGTAAGCTGTCCACCAATCCAATCTGTTTCTTCCGTCATAATAATCTTTTTCCCCATTTGTGCTGCGGCAAGTGCTGCAGCACAACCACCTATTCCACTGCCAATTATAATAATATCTGCTTCCTTTTCCTGTTCCATATATCCTCACCTCTCAGAAATACCAATTTTTCAAACTGCTTAAACAATCTTTTCCATGACAAACGATAAATGAAAGTCCACTTCAAACATTCGCTTCCAAGGAGAAGTAACATTCTCTAGTTCTATTCTACCTTCAGCCGGAGTGGACAGATTCTCCTTTATAAACTGCTCCAGCTTTTGCTTTATTATGGATTGGATCACCTCTAATTGGCTGGATATATCAAAATATGTACAGCCTAAACGCGGAATATCATTCGTTGCAACCTGCTTTCTCACAATCGTTTGATATCCCCAATCCTCGACAAGCCTTGAATAATAAAATTCTCGACTCTTTGCAATCCTCTCATAATCAATCATTTTATGATAATAGGATTCTACAATTGTATGTGCAATAACCGTACCGAGGGAATTTCCAGAGGTATTCCAACCTGCATAGGCGCTAATTTTTTCAAGTAATCCTTGTTTCTTAAGCATATACATGAGCGTTTGATCACTGCCATTACAGGTAGCCACATCCGCAATTCCTACAACCATATTCTTAGAAAGATAGAATTGCATAGCTTGAATAAATTCTCTGTAATTGATTTCGGAAAAATAGGACCGATGTCTTTCACTGAAAAGCTGATTCGGTTCTGCCATTCCTGATTGACCAACAGCTGGCGAATGGGTGAACAAAACTGCATCAGCATCTAATGAATGATCCACCATCACCGCACCACTTGCAGTTAAATGAGATTTTATGCTTTCCTGTAGACTTCGATCCTCATATTTCGGAATAATAAAGGGACCATTTGTAGATGAATATCTTACATAGATGGCCGGAGTGTACTGATGAATCTCACAAAATACTTTTGAAAATAACGTACAGCCAATTTCATCAGCACCAGGATAGATAGCGATTCGATCCATTAATTGAAGCTGTTCCACTTTAAACAATAAATTACTTTGCTCCATCGCACTAAATCCATACTCCGCATTATCATCAAGAGGAAAGATTAAAAAATCAATTAGCCCTGTTTGGACTAAATCAATGGCCACTAAATTCGTAGCAGAATTAATCCTTCGTCTATTAGTAAAATCCTTAAGAATTTCAACAGGTATCTCTCGCTTTAGAAGAGTAAAGTCCTCGCTTTCCTGTTCTAGTAGCTCCCCTCTTCCCTTCTTATCTAATAATTTTCCATAGTGAGAGATTCGTTCACCATACATCGCATAATAATCTGGTTCCTCATCACTGCTGTTATAACTTGGAACCCTCATAATTAGATTAAATGCATAAATAATGATCCTTTGGTTTAACTGCTTTATTTCCTTTATTACATCTAAGCGTGCTACACATTCCTCATCCGTTAACTGATGCAATCTCGATGGTACAATTCCACCATAAACGAGCATGTCTAAAGAGAGGATAAGATGTGTTGCTTCTTTCGTTTCATGTAATAGCCAGCTTCGAATATCCTCAAACTTGGCAGGATTCTTCTTTCTACCCAATATTTGTTTTGAAGGGGTAAAAAGTTGAATATCCGTAGCTGCCGCTAATTGCTGTGGATATTTTAGATTACATGGCCTCTCATCAAGTGGTAAATAAACTACCTTCATCATCAAACTCCTTTCCAAACTCTTATACTCGTATTATTCCTCTTCCCTATCGCTCGCTGAATAATTTGGTAATGTATGAGGCCCGTAATACTAAAGGCAAATAATATTGGTAGAACATGAATATATGTACAAATAAGAACAGCGATACTAGCAAATAACAGTACCATTGTTGGATATGCGGGTCGAGTAACCGCTAAATAAACGGATTGTTTGATCAGCTGTTTAAGTGATCGATCATCATCAACAACTAAAGGATAAAGATAGGATGAAATAAATAGAAAAAAGAGACCGATTATAATAAACAGCGGGAATAAGATGTACTTAAGAGTTCCATCCAAATTCCAAACGAACAAGAAATCACTAACTAGAATAATCATAATCAGACTTTGTAAAATACCAATGATCAAACTTTTCATAAAATACTTTTTAAAGTTTAAAAAAAATGTTTTTATTATGGCGGGATCATCATTTTTCGACCAATCCCTAATCACTCCATACATGGCTGTGGTTGATGCAAAAATTGTAATTAATGGGAGTGAGCAGATGATCCATAAAATATTTAGTAAACAAAAGTTTCCGATGAACTCCATGATTCTATATAATTTACTGTCTGGTTTAAACAATTGGGCCCCTCCCATTTCTAAAAAGATAATATGGGAAGTACCTATTATGGGAACTCCCCTTCACATTAAGTGTCTTATGTTCTAGCTGGTAGTAATTTCTTCAAATTACTTACCGATTTCTCTGTTCCCACTTTAGGATCTTCTGTCCCTTCAAACTCAACAGATAACCAACCAGTATACCCAACATTTTTTAATTCAGAAATCACATGGTTGAGATCAACATTTCCCTCACCAGCTACAGTTCCTAAAAACTTGTTACCCGATAACGATTTAAAGGCAGGGCCATCATAATCACTGCTCATTTTTATGAAATCTTTAAAATGAACATGGGCTACATATTGTTTAACTTTTGTAACAGCATCATTAGGATTCTCATCAACTAATAGAAAGTTACCTGTATCAAGAGTGCTAAGAATATTCGGTGAATTGACAGTATGAATTAATTCTATAATTTGCTCACTACGTCCTGCAAAATATCCATGGTTTTCAATACCTAAAATCACACCTTGCTGTTCAGCATATGTTGCACATTCTTTTAAACATTCAATGATCCACTCTTTCCCTTGTTCAAAAGGAACCCCCTCTAAAATATCCCCACTAAATATTCGAACAACATTTGTATTTAATTCCTTTGCAATATCAATCGCCTGATGAACTCTATTAATTTCATGTTGTCTCTCCTTTTCATCCGGCTTAACAAAATTATTTGTTATATCATAAGCACTTACTTGGAGATTATTCTCAGCTAATAAGGAAAGAACTTGCGGGATTTCTTCTTGTTCGTTTTTCCAATATATATCTAATAATTCAACTCCATCTACACCAATGGCAGCAGCATATTGAATAAACCCAAACACATCAAGATTTTCTTGTTTCACATACCGGTGTAAACTATACATACTAACACTTGTTTTCATACATATCCCCTTTTCTAAAAAATAGTTCTTTATTGCTAATTGGATAAAGAATACACGAATAACTATCGATTGAAGACCTTACTCCATTCCAAATTATCAGTACATCTTATCCAATACCGCCTTTGCTGTCTTCTCAATTGATTGGAAGGTTTTTTCCTTTTGCTTTAATACGATAATGGTTGTTAAAACATCTAGTAAATGTAACTGGGCAATTTTTGATGCAAAAGCTCCACCTTGTAGTGGCGTTTCCTTCGAGGCGGCTAGTAAGATAACATCCGCATATTGAGTAATCGGTGATTTGGCATGGTTTGTAATACAAATGATAAATGCGTTATTCTCCTTTGCTATGGCTATTGCATCCACAACATCCTTCGTGCTCCCTGAGGTTGAAATACCAAAGACAACATCGTTTTTTGAGACAAGAGCTGCATTCATCGCCATAATATGGGAGTCTGATGATTGTTCTACATGATACCCCAACCTCATAAATCGATATTTTCCATCAAAAGCTGTAAGCCCAGAGGAGCCGACTCCAAAAAAGTATAGCTTATTCGCCGACATAATGGCTTCTACAGCTTTATCAAGTTTTTGGGATTCTAATAATTGGAGGGTACTCTCCAATGTTTGAACATTTTGCGAGGTAATTTTTTTCAAGATCGTTTCAATATTATCATTTTCCTCAATTTTTCCATGTACTTGTTCATCTGGGTCTGCAAGATTTTGGGCAATTGCCAGTTTAAATTCTTGGTATCCGCGATACCCTAGTTTCCTGCAAAAGCGAATGACGGTTGTTTCTCCTACTCCTGACTTTTCCGCAAGATCAGTTACCGATGAATAGACGGTTTCTTGCGTATCCGCAATCACAAAGTCAGCCACCTTTTGTTCTGCTTTAGTTAGTGACTTATAAATGGTTGAAATGAGTATGATTGGATTAGAGATTGTTTTTGTATTCATTTTTTTCCTTTCCTTTTCGTAGTTGTAGACTACGATAACGTGTAGCTTCCATTTACAAATTGATAAATTTTGTCATAATATTCTCTTTCTTTTTCATCTGAGCCATGATAGATTCTGTATAATGCCTTTCCGCCATCAAACCAAGCAATAGCTGATTCCTTCATATATTTATGAAGAATCCCTCCCTCTAAATAACAATCAAATCGTTTTAATCGTTCCGCTTTCTCTGCCATTGATTCATTATTCGCAGTATAGAATTCCATTTCAACCCCTGCATTCCTTTCTGCTGCTGCCTTTGCAGCATCCTTTACACCAGTAAAGTCTTTATAAAACATATAATTAGGCTGGAGAAAGGCAGAATGGAAATAATAGTCCTGATAGTTATCCAGCTGATGAATATTATATGTGCTGTAAAAAGGAATCCAAAAGAACTTTTTACCTTGTTGTTCGATGTATTGATATAGTTCCTTCAACAGCCAATGATCATCAATATCCCAGCTTCTATGTATCGTCTCAAATGTCCAATAAAATCCTAATAAATGAAGATGTTCATAGTTCTGCTGTGAAAATCTTTCTATCACTCTATCTATAAACCATTTACAAGCGACTAAACGAGCTTCTGTTGCATGCTGTAAATTCTGTCCTTGAACACTAAAATTTAATGGAGCTCCATCAATGGTTCCAAATTTTGATTGTAATGGACCGGGATAAGGAATCGTAATAATTAAATTGCGCTTATGTTTAGGTGATCCAAGCGTCTCAATTCCCGCTTCAATTGCTTGATTAAGAGCATCTGCGAAAACATCAGGCATAAAATACCAATCAATAATCGCCTCCCAGTCTGTTAAATTTCCAGGGTTAGGGGCAGGGACTGCATAAAAATTCCCTTCTCCATTCTTAGTTGTACCAATATTCACATCTGAATATAGATATCCTCCCTTCGGGGACTTAAAATGCCAAAAGGCAAAACTATCAAACATCCAATCATCTGACTTCCCCTGCTTATCCAAATGAGTAACATAATGCAAAAAATCATCTTTTCCCCAAGGATTATCGACATTTCCACCTACAAGAATCATATGTTTGAGAAAATTAAATGCTTCTTGGTTCGGTTGAAAATATGGCAAAAGAAACACTCCTCATTAATAAGATTTGTTTGAAACTATTTTCTGATTCAAGACATTATGTTAAGACTATTTTTTTCCAAGCTCTCTACAAACCTTTTTGTTAAAACCTGTGGCCTTGTAATCGCCGTTCCTACTACGACCGAATGAGCCCCCTGCTTAAATGCCATCACTGCCTCTTCTGGTGTTGAAATTCTCCCCTCGGCAACAACTGGAACATCAAAGGATGAAGTGAGTTCTTTTATTAAAGAAAAATCTGGACCATCTAATTTTGGACTATAGGAGGTATAGCCTGATAGAGTTGTAGAAATTAGATCACACCCCTCCTCGACAGCTATTACTCCTTCTTCAACCGTCGAAACATCAGCCATCACAAGGCTATTGCTATTTTCCCTAATAAAAGTAATCATTTCATGTAAAGTAATCCCATTCGGTCTCATTCTTGCTGTTGCATCAAGGGTAATGACATCCGCTCCTGATTCAATGAGTTCTTCTACTTCTTTTAGAGTAGGAGTAATAAAAATTTCACTACCTGAATAATTCCGCTTTATGATTCCGATAGTTGGTAGACCTGTTAATTTCTTGATTGCAATAATATCTTCTTTCCCATTTGCACGTATGGCAACGGCACCGCCTATTTTAGCCGCAAGACCCATTTTCGCCATATATTCAGAACCATGTAATGGTTCATCCTCTAATGCCTGACAAGATACGATTAATTTTCCTTTGATTAAATCTAGGAATGTTTGTTTTTCCATCATTTCACCTCTTATTCATTCACTAAGATTGTTATCCCTTTACTGCACTGCTGTATGCACCTTTAATAAAGTAGTTTTGAAATGCGATAAATACAATTAAAATAGGAATAAGAGCGATGATAGCTCCTGCAGATACTAATCTCGTATCTGATACAAATGCTCCCTTCAAATCATATAGTCCTATTGTTAAAGGATACGTATTTGGATCCTGCAATACGAGAAGTGGCCATAAGAAACTATTCCATGATCCGATAAAGCTTAGTATCGCAAGTGTTGCTAACATTGGTTTGACCATTGGCATCATAATATGCCACCAAATTTGCAGAGTTGATGCCCCATCCATAATGGCAGATTCATCTATTTCCTTTGGAATCCCCATAAATGCTTGCCTCATCAGAAAGATTCCAAATGCCGAAACAGCTCCTGGTAAAATAACCCCTGTATATGATCCAATCAGGTGAAGTTTTTGCAAGATGATATAGATTGGTATCATTGTTACCTCTCCAGGAATCATCATCGTTCCTAGTATTGTGAGAAATACGATATTTTTTCCTTTGAAATTCATTCGTGCCAATGGAAAAGCTGCCAAAGAGCAAAATAATAAAGGCAAAACAACACCCCAAAAAGCTAAAACTGTACTATTCCATAGATAACGACCAATGGGAATTGTGTTCCATACCTTCACAAAGTTTTCAAGAGTAATATGTTCAGGAATAAACTGTGGAGGAAAGGAAAATATTGTTTCATTTTGACCTTTTAATGCAGTTGAAACAGACCACAGAAAAGGAACGATCATTATTACTGCTACAATAATTAGAAAGAAATAGGATACAACATACCGGATGATTTTGCGTTTATTAAGGGGTTTTCGTGCTTTGTTATATGGCTTAATATCGGTACCTGAATGAATGTTCGATTGAGTAGGCTGCATTGGACTACCTCCTTATGACGCCTTATCTAAGGATCGCTTATTTAATAGAGTTAAGATTAAGATAATAATAAATAGAATAAAGGAGATGGCACTGGCATATCCCATATCTAATTGCTTAAACGCTTTTTCAAATACGAGATATACTACCGTTGTAGAAGCGCCAATTGGCCCTCCATTTGTCATGGTCAACATTAGAGTAAACTCTTTAAAAGCAGACATGGTCGATATCACAGCGGTGAAGAAAATAATTGGTTTTAGCATGGGGAATGTAATATAAAAATGTTTTTGCCAAAAATTCGCTCCATCTAATTCTGCCGCTTCATATAAGTCTGTTGGGACAGACTGCAAACCAGCCAAGTAAAATAACATATAATAACCAAGTCCTTGCCAAATGGTGACAATGGCTAAGCTGATCATTACGAATCCTTTACTTGTAAGCCAGTCAATTGGGTGGATACCAACTAAGCTTAATAAATAATTAAAGATACCGTCACTTGCAAATAACCAGTTCCATAAAATGGCGGTTATCACAACAGAAACAAGTACAGGGAAATAATAAGTTAATCTAAAAAGCTTAATCCACCGCAATTTCTGATTAACTAATATGGCAAGAAAGATAGGTAACACAACTAATGCTGGTGTTACTAATATCCAAAAATAAAACGTATTTTTTAAGGCTCTCCAAAATTCTTCATCCTTAAAGGCTCGAATAAAATTATCTAATCCTACCCATTCAATTGGTTGAAATACATTATAATTCGTAAAACTCAATCCGAGGGCTGCAAGAGCTGGAAGGAAACTAAACGTTATGAGTAAAATTCCTGTCGGTATAAGAAACATCCATGCATGTCTTGCTTTATACATTTGATCACTCCTACCATTTTCGCTTACAGTATCCAATGTGGTGTAGATATTCTTATATTGAGTAGTCTCTTATTTATCACTTTTGAGAAGCTATTTCGTATTAAACAGAAGAGATTTTTACATATTATTTACTCATGATATACATATATAGAGCCTTTGGAAAAGAAGGCATTCATTAGAAGGATGAATGCCTTCCTATTTCCCTTTGATTTGTAGCTAGCATTATTTTAGTAGACTATTAATTTTGGCCTCCGCATCATCAAGTGCTTTTTGAGGATCTTTATTTTCTAGCAGAACTTTTTGAAATTCTTCATTAATTGCTTTATTTATCTCAGAGATATTTTCTACTGGAGCAAACATATCTCTTGAAGTTTCTAATTGTTTCGCTGCAAAATAACGTCCTTTTTCTGATGGGTCTTCCGAATCCTTTCCTTGAGTAAAAAATTCGTCCTGAGCTGCTGCTTTAACTGAAGGAAGGACAGCAACAATTTTACTAAATGCTAATTGACTTTCTGCATTTGTCATGAACTTGGCGAATGCAACTGCCTCATCTGGTGCTTTGGATTTTGCTGCGACAGCAATGTTCATAATTGCAACATGGGCAACTCCTTCAGAGCCTAGAATAGCAGGTGCTGCATCCGATTTATCGTATACATCTGGAGCAAGATCCTTTACTTGACGATAAAGCTGCGGTCCAGTTCCCCACCAAGCAATTTTTTCTTGAGCATACCATTCATTAGGTTGAGCTTGTTTTAATAGGAGCTCTTTAGGAATAAGACCATCATCAAATCGCTTCTTAAATGTCTTAAAAATTTCTAATGCTTTTGGCGTATTAACAGCTGCACTCTTTAAATCCTCGGAAACGAGGGGTACGCCATTTTGTGGTAAGTATAGATGGATATCTCCAATTGTACTACCATAAACACCAAGCTTTTTATAAAGAACCTCTGACATCTTCCATGCCTCATCTTCTGTTGCAGGTGGCTTATCAAATCCAGCCTTTGCCAATAGGTCTTTGTTGTATAATAGGCCAGAGTTAGAAAGATACCATGGAAGCGCATACAATTTATCATTCAGCATCCCTGACTGTAATACACCTTCAAAATAATCATCCTTTACATCTGCCGCTTTTTCAGAAAGATCGAGAATGGCTCCAACAGCAGACAGCTTTTTCAAAAAGTCAGTATTTAAGTTCATTACATCTGCAAGTTGCCCTGAAGCAGCTGCTGTTAATGTTTTCTGTTCAACATTCTCGAATGGAATGTCTTCCCATTTGACCTTTACTCCAGGATTTTCTGCTTCAAACTTATCAATGATGCCATTAATATAATCATCAAATGTAGGGCTTAATGAAATCGTCCAGAATTTAATTTCAACATTTTTCTTCTTCCCCTTCCCATCTCCTCCTGCACTCTCCTGATTCGAGCAGGCTGTAACTAGAATTAGGACAAACACCAGAAGTAGCATCGAAAGCCATCTTACTTTTTTCAATTTCCTTCCCCCTTATGTTTTAGTTGAAGCATTCACCCACAAAGATCCCGGAGTAATTTTTCACTATTTTGTAAATAATTGGTGAATTTATTCTTCATTCACCATTTTATTTAAGAAGATAATTTATGTCAATCACCTATTTTGAATTTTAAAAAATTTCAAATTATTTAAGATTATATATGGATAATCATTCCGTCAAATGCCACTTTAATCCCACTTGGAGAAAATAATTCTTCTAATTCCTCATGCATGAGTCCAATATTATGGGAATAATGGGTGGCAATCATTTGACTACCTTTATGGATCATATTATTTTTTTGAAATATTTTTTGGATATCCTTAACGGCTTCGATATTAAGATGATTTCTTCGTTCTGGAATTAATCCATTTGTACAGTCAAGAATCGCTACATCAATTTTTTTATCCATTAGCCAATCCCATGTAACATCAGGAAACCATCCAGTGTCATGACCATAGAATAATGTTTTCCCGTCCTTCTCAATAAAAAATAATAAGCATGTCTCGAATGGATTATGATCTGCTAGCAACGGTGTCACCCTGGCTGAATCAATTTGATACGTGTTAAATGGCTGGATTAGTTTGTAATGATAATGTTCTTCTATACTTGGTAGCACTGCTTTACAATTTGCGATTGCTACATCGTGACCATAGATATGAATGGGATATGGAATATTGTGAGCAAAGCCTGGTGATCTCATCCCAATATCTCTAGGATGAAAGTGATCGGAGTGTGTGTGGGTAAATAGTAAATGTTTAACTTTAAATAAGTCTAATTGATGGGTTAATACATGATGATAAGTATCAGGGGGAAAATCAATTTTCAATATATCATCGATAATGGCAGAAGAGCGAGTTCGGATATTTTTCCCGCCAAGTTTTCGCGCCTTTTGACAATGCTGGCAATTACAAAATATACCTGGAAATCCTTCAGCTGCAGCTGTCCCGAGAATTTGTATTTTCATTTGGTCCTTCCTTCCTTAAAAATTAAGGTTCTTTTCTCAAACATTGTTACTATTTAAGTAAAGTCTTAACAAATAACTATCGGCTGAAGACCGCTACACCTTTCATTTCACTGAGAAAGGAGCAACAAACTATAAGAAAACAGCCAAAACCAATGATAAAAAATGTAATGAATAATATACATTGTTTAATCTAGCTGTATAAGGAAACTGAAAAATTACTTCATCATTTAAACAATATGTACTTCACAATAGGTCCATTTTGAAACAATATCACTTTACCCTCCTCTCTTTCATTTGTGGAGAATTCTTTCACAATTAATCTAAAAAGTGGATATATTCCCCTATAAACATTATATAGTTATTATTTAAGAAAATTCAATTAATTTAAAAAATATTTTAAAATTCCTTTTTTTCTATTACATTAGCAGGGTAAATCCAATCTTCTGTCGTATTTAGGTTTAAAAAGAGTAGCACCGAAAGGATGATTGAAATGGCCCTCATTCAATGTCAGTTTTATTCACAAGTATTAAATTTGTGCACATCAATGACAGTTATTTTGCCTGAACCATCAATCATAGGGAATGAGTCAAATCAATTTCCTGAAAAAAAGTACCAAACATTATATTTACTTCATGGTTTATCTGACGACGATACGATTTGGACAAGACGGACCTCCATTGAAAGATATGTCTCTTCTTTAAGGTTAGCAGTTGTGATGCCACAGGTACACCATAGCTTTTATACGGATATGAAATATGGAAATAAGTATTGGACTTTTTTAACTAAAGAGCTTCCCCTTCTTGCACAGTCATTCTTTCCATTATCAACAGCTAGGAAGGATAACTTTGTGGCCGGGCTTTCAATGGGTGGATACGGAGCATTAAAATGGGCTTTAAATCATCCAGAAACATTTAGTGCAGCTGCCAGCTTATCTGGGGTGACTGATATTGTAAAAAGAAAAGCCGATCAGCCGGATGGAATTTTCAACCTAATATTCGGTGATGAGGAACTAACTGGTACGGAACATGATTTATTTGCCTTAATTAAAAAAACGCATGAATGCGAGGAAAAGCCCATTATCTACCAATGCTGCGGAACCGAGGACTTTCTATACGAGGATAATCTTCGTTTTAAGAAGTTTTGCGAGGAGGCAAATTATCCTCTAACAACTAAATTTGAACAAGGAAACCATGAATGGGGATATTGGGACAAAGCGATTCAAGAGGTGCTTGACTGGTTGCCTTTAAATAAAGGACAATGAATAAATTTTTTAGTAATACTATTACATTACTAAAATTTTAAGATAGAAAATATTCAATTCAAGGAGATCCAAAGATGCCCAATATTGTTGACCTAGTACAATCTCAAGTAATTGCTTCTATTAAAGATGAAGCTGATATCGAAAAGGCGATTACTAGTAAAGCCAATATTATCTTTCTATTAACTGGAAACTTGATTAATATGGAAGATCATTTAAAACGCCTCAAAAAGGCACATAAGCATATTTTTATCCATATTGATTTTATTGAAGGCCTATCTAATACGAAAAGCGCCATTAAATATATTGCTTATACTTGGAAGCCTACTGGAATCATCACCACAAAAAGTATGCTGATTAAATATGCAAAAGAAGAAAATCTCATGACCATACAAAGAATATTTTTAATTGATAGATCGGCTATGTCTAAAGGAATTGAAATGAGCCAATCCATTAAACCTGATGCAATCGAAATTTTACCTGGTCTTATGCCTGAAATCATTGATGAATTAACCCAAAAAGTCGACTTGCCGATTATTGCAGGTGGATTAATCAGTTCAAAAAAACATATTTTGCAAGGGCTAGAAGCAGGAGCATTAGCAATTTCATCTGGCAACCCCAATCTGTGGAATTTCGATTTATAAACGGATTATGTAAAAATAGTCCCCATTAATAGAAACGGCTCTATTATTGAGGACTACTTTCATCGTTTAATTCTAGCCACTAATTTCTGTACTATAAATTTTATCAATCTTTGCAAGACCATAGTAGATATCAGGGGTTGTTTGTTTATAACTAACCATAACTTTTAAATCCACTAAATAACTTTGGTCCTGTAAATCCTTAATTCTTATATGCTCTATTTTAATATTTTTTTCTTGGATATTTTTTAATACACTAGTAATATCTTCTTGCTTTTTCAACGTTAGTCTAACTCTGAGTTCCTTCGATCTCAGCCTCTTAACTCCCAGTATTCGAATCAATCCTGGTATTAGCTCCACACTTATAATAAGTAAGATGACACCTGCTATAGCCTCAAAATAAAATCCTGCACCAGTAGCGATTCCAATACCTGCTGCTCCCCAAACCATTGCAGCTGTCGTCAAACCTGAAATGGTATCGTCCCCTTTCCTCATAATCACACCAGCACCTAAAAAGCCAATTCCTGAAACGATTTGAGCAGCTAATCGTAGAGGATCCATTTGAATATTAATATATTTCGATCCAGGAAATAAATAAGCAGATTGGATGGATACAATGGTTAGTAAACAACTAACAATTGAAATAACCAAGCTTGTTTTTAATCCTAAAGGCTTCCTTTTCAGTTCACGTTCTAAACCAATCGTTAATCCTAAAATTGCTGAAATAGACAGCTTTATTATCGTATCAATATCCACATCTGCAAATAATTCCATCATGTATAGTCATCTCTTTTCTATCAAACTATTTAATCGATGTCATATCCTGCATCGATACAATTTCCTTTATACTATTCAATATATAAGTAGGTTGAATTCTGGACTCTTCTAATAGCTCTCTCGTTGTAATTCCAGTTAATACAAGAATGGTATTTAGTCCATTTTCATTGCCCATTAATATGTCCGTTTCTAAACGATCACCGATCATATAACATTGCTCCGGCTTTAATTGGAGAATATCATTGACTACAAACTCTGCAGTTAATTTCGATGGTTTTCCAATAATTACATCAATTGACTTCCCTGTCACTCCCTCCATGGCACCGATCATCCCTGCACAATCAGGAATTTGTCCGCCATCCACAGGACAAGTTCTGTCTGGATTCGTAGCCAAAATGGTTGCATTATTTTTTACCCATGCCTGATATGCAATATTTAACTTGTCATAATGAAATTGACGATCCCAGCCTAAAACAACATAGGTAGCTATATCTGCGTTATTTGTCATTCGAATATTCTCAGCCATTAATTCTTGGATCAGTGCTTCTTCCCCAATGACATAGGCTGCATCTGTTTGAGTCATATGTTCTTTTAAATACTTGCCCGTAATGTAATTAGAATTAATAATTTCCTCTAATGACACCTGAATTCCTAATCGATTTAGTTTTTCAACATACTCCTCCCTTGTTGCTATCGATTTATTTGTCAGAAAGACAAGCTTATCCCCTCTAGCTCTTAAAGTTTGAATTACTTCTGCTGCCCCATCAATAAGTCGATTATCTAAATAAACGGTTCCATCTAAATCAAAAATATATCCCTTTTGCATGATCTATCCTCCAGGTCTAATCTGTTCGAATATTGATTCTTATTAAACTAGTAAATATCGCGTAATAGCTTTAGCAACACCATCCTGCTCATTCGTATCGGTTATCCAGTCAGTAGCTTTTTTTATATCCTCATTTCCATTACCCATTGCTACACCAAGACCAACAGCTTGAATGAGCTGTAAATCATTCCAACTATCACCAATTGCCATTACCTCTTCCATACTAATATCCAGTAAATCACATACTTTTTTTATGCCATTTTTCTTAGTTGTTCCTCTAACGGAAATTTCGAGATTATTTCTAGAAGATTTAGTGATTTCTAGATCACCCCAATTACATATTTCTTCATATATCCCATGAATAACTGATTGGTTATCATGTCTAACTCCGAGTTTCATCCAATGATGTTCAATAAAATTAGCTGGGCAATCCCTTTTTCTAAACAATCCTTTTTCACTGTATCCCCAAAACCATGAATGGGTATCAATCGCTATTTTATGTAACTTTTGAAATGTATCAATGTTGATAAAATGTCTCTCCAATAGTTTTCCGGGCTCCATCCATATCTCTGCCCCATTTAGCAATACTAGTGGAATTGATATTCCTAGCTTTTCCCAATATTTTTTCGTATTCGGCACCCCTCGCCAGTGGAAAAAACAACAATAATCCCTGCTTTAACAACATTTTGGATAGCTAAACTTGTATTACGTGAAATCTCATGATTATTTAAAAGCGTTGTACCATCCAAATCTAAGGCAAGCAATCGATATTTAGGTAAATATTCCCACTCCTTTCAAAAAAGATTTGAAGGTATCCTTGCTAAAGCTAAAAAAACCAAGCTATAAAAACCTTATAAATAAGGTTAAATAGCTTGGGTTTTCTCTTTTTCTCTTCCCATGCATATATTAGATGAATTTATGACTGGTTAGTCGAAATTATGCTTGATCTCTTAAAATTCTTTGGACCGATCGTTTATACATTATTAATTAATCTCATCATGGACTCCAAGCAGGTTTTTATGGGAGCAATTATCCCTACTTCTGCTACGCTTAAAATTATGTGGATGCCTTTACTACTACTCCTTTACAAAAAAAGCTTAAATACAAGGTACGAAACATTGGATAAAATAGGATTTAAAGAATAAGAGCGGGCAGTAAATATAGAATCCCAGTAGGAAATTACCGCTTTCTTTTAATAGAATCAGCCGTTTCTATTTCTAACACCCCTTTTGATTATTTTTAAAATAAATACATTCAGTAGGAAGCTTTAAAAAAAAATCCCCAAAAAGAATAATCGACAACAACCTAAATTACTGTTGCTGTCATCATTCTCTTTGGGGTTCTCTTATTCTCCACCCTAAATGATGAATTAAATAGTCATATAATGAATCCGTTTTTATAGTACTTAAAAAAAGTATAGTTAAATTAAATACATATGTCAATTCAATAAATTATAAATTTTTAAAATATTGTACAGCTAATAATGACAGGGAAGTGATCACTTGGAAAAGAACCATTAATACAATCATCCACAATCTTAATCCATTGTATATCTATTTCTGCTCGGGCTAAAATCCAATCTATCCTCTGATCCCCACCATCTGAATACATAAAATCATTCTTAGTACCTAGATTCTTATTCACGTGCTTCTTTGCAAGATCCCAGGTATCTCTAAATAACCCAGGCTGGGTCAATATATTGTAAGGCTCTGTATGAACATCTGTATTGAAATCACCCGTTAAAAAGACAGGAAGTTTAGGGTCTAATTCATTTAGTTTTTCACTAATTTGCTGTGCTCCTAATATTCGTGCTTTCTCACATATATAATCTAGATGTGTGTTCATATGATAAAATACTTGGCCATTTCTTTTATCAAGGAATTTAGCCAAAGTAACCATACGAGGTATTTCATTTCCATAGGTCATCGATCCAATAATATTAGGCGTATTGGAGAGCCAAAAATGATCATATTCTATGATAGAAAACTGATCTTTTTTATAAAATATAGCCATAAAATCATCTTTACTTCCCCCTTGTCTTCCTAAACCGATCCAATCATAATCTGGCAAAAATTGAAGTAGATCCTGAATTTGTATGTATAAACATTCTTGTGTACCAATAATGTCTGGAGATTCTCTATCAATGATATTTCTAATTAACTCCCTTCTTTTTTGCCAGTTATTTTCCGGATTGTCATCAATATGAAGCATATTGTAAGTCATGATTTTAATCTGATCCATCTCATATCTACCTCTTTCAAAAATTAATAAAAGCCCATTAAGACAACTAAGAAACTAATGGACCAACTTACTGTTTCTTATTTGTTTTAATGGGCTCTCTTCATCTCTTCCCTTTTTAATAGTTTAAAATTTCATAGAATATTTTGTCAATAGAGATTTTCTCATTTAGGTAAAAACAGCCATCTATTAATGACTGCTTTTACCTTACCATTCCATTGAAATCAATCGCTCAATATCGCTGATCCTCGTTTCGCCACTATCCTTATCCACTAAGGATGTATATAAATGCGGAATAACTATTTGTGCTCCATTTTCTAAGCATGTCTGAACAATACGTTCAACATTTTCAAGTGTTATTCCGCCTGTAGGTTCAAATACTTTGATTCCCGCACCTGCTGCCGCTTTTACCATTTCAGCCACTTCATCTAACCGTTGATCACCATCAATTGGGTAAAACTTAACAGAATCCACACCTATTTCAGCAAGCATAGAAGCTGCAAGTCCTACTGAGACTGTTTCCCTCCATTTTGAACTATTTGGACCTGTTGATATCAACACTTTTCCTGGAATCCCTGATGGCTCAATCAATGCATTAATAATGGTCTCGGTTGATCCTGCCTCTTCCATTCTCCCCAGTGTATAGGCTGAGGCAGGAAATACTTGATTTATATGGTCAGGGATTGTTTTCACAGATACATCGGCCACCTTTTTCCATTGTGTCGGGTCGCCTGCACCCAGACCTACTGATACCGGAATATGATGATCCTTATAAAGCTTCACTTCATTAATGATGCTTTGTTCATCCGGGAAGGATTTTACCATTAGGCCAACAAGAATACGGTCACCTGCAACTTTTACTATTTCTATGGCATTAGTAATATCTTTAGCTAATACATTAAAAATTACTTTTTGTTGGGTCATTATTTTTCTTCTACCTCCTTTATGATAGCGATAATTCGTTCGGCGATAATATTTTCCTGACCTGGTAAAAGTGGACGTGGATCAACAGAAATAATTCCAATATTTACATAGTGATGTCTTAAATAAATTGCTGGATTCCCCGATTCAAGTTGATGAAGTAATGTTTCTGCTGTAATACCTGCAGCATTTTTTCCCACTTCAATCTGTGCTCTGTAAATGGGGCGACCAGCTTCATCTTGTTGAATCGAGCAGGATAATCCGTTTACCTCATTTAGCTTTTCACACAATGCGGTCATTCGTGTTATTTGTTCATCCACACAAATGTTCTTTAATGGATATTGATTTAAAGCAACAATGAGTCCAGAGATTGCTTCCTTTCCTACTTTCATTGCTCTTCCAATTCCTTTATATTGTTTACGACAAGCCTCCATAAAGTTTTTCTTTCCACAAATGAACCCAGAGGTCGGTCCTTCCAATGCTTTACCACCACTATAAATGACGATATCTGCTCCCATATCTATATATTTTCTAAAATCACTTTCTGCTGCACCATCAATAATCAATGGTAAATTGTGTTTATGAGAAATCTCAAGCATCGTTTCAATCGATTGCATTCCTTTTTGCACAGCATGGTGTGATTTTACATAAAAAAGCGCAGCGGTTTTTTCCGTAATCGCTTGTTCAATATGCTCACTTTCAACCTTGTTTGCACTACCTACTTCAACTATATGACCACCACCAAGGCGAATCATTTGATCTATACTTCCTCCAAAATGAATATTTTGCCCCTTTTGAATGATAATTTCATTTTTTAATCCATCAGAATTCGGCATTCTTTCAATTAGGCTTAAAATATTTCCAGTTATGACTGCTGCCGTCGAAATAGCAATTCCTGCAGCAGCACCAACGGTCGGACAACCATCCTCTGCCCCTGTATGCTGGGCGATCACCTTTCCCGCATACTCAATTAATTCATCAATATCTACATAGTCCTGTGCTGCTGTTTTTAATGCATTGGCAACTTCATCTGTAACAGCTGATGCACCTAATGCTGTCATTTTTCCACTTGCATTAATAATTTTTTTTAATCCAAACTCTTCAAATAAACTTACTGTCATGTTTTATCACTCCAATGTTATCGGGAATATGGCTCCTAAGATCATTGCTCCTAAGATTGCCCCACCTGCTACTGGTTTTTTCCATACATAGAATATTGCTGCTCCAATAATCGAACCGATCCCAATTGGAATAGACGCCCCACAGGCTGAGAGTACAATCAATGGTCCTAAAAAACGTCCGGATTGGTTCCCCGCTCCCATCATTACATCTGACCCGAAGGTTGAATTTGCTTTTCCAACGGTAAACTTTTTCAACCCAATTACTGCGTAACCAACTACTAATCCTAGAACAATCCCTGTGATTAAAGATAAAATAAAATTACTAATCGGTGCGACAAATCCTGCACCAAGCATCAACGCTGGAACTCCGATTCCAATTCCGGTTTGAAGAGATCCACCAATATCCAAAATTCCTACTAAGGACCCTTCCAGCACACGTGCAAACAAAAAGCTTGCACCAAATGCTGCAGCCGCACCATAGCCGCCACCTTTCATGCCTGCCTCAAGCATAGCGACAATCGCTACATCATTAAAGGCTCCTATATGATACACATAATACATATGTGTACCAGCAAAAATCCCAGCTGATAAAAAGGCGACAAAAATTGGGAAAGACCAATCTGCATACCAGAAGCTTCTTGTATTTATTGTTTCCACTATTATTTTCCTCCCCCACTAATAAGGTTGTGTAAATCTGTTAACCATACTGGAACGTCTAAATGCAAGCTTTGGATGAAATTCATATCGAAGCCACGGAAAAACCCACTTAATACGAATAAAATAATAACCGATATAAGAAGTGTCTTCGTTACTCTATTCCAGCCACCATCATCTACACCTTTTCCAATTAATATTCCTAATACAACACCTGGTACTGCATTTCCCATTATGAGGTGAGCAAGCCCACCAAAAATCGTTCCCCACATCCCCGAACGCTTTCCTGCATCTAATGCTGCTAGCCAGAAAATAACAGGCATGACAGGATTAATTAATAGATTGGCAGCAGGAACTAATACTTTCACAGCAATAGCCTGCATTGATTCTGGAATTGCCGAAGCAGTTGAGTTTAAGAAGGTAACCACGACCATTCCTACTAAAGCACCGACAAACGCCATTTTCTTTGGATTATGTAGCGTATCTTCTACCTTTTTTCCCCTACCGATTAGTATCGCAGCAGCCCAGTTTGGGATAATTCGATGATCTACATCCTGTGTAAATGCTCCTGCACCAACTGATGACGCCCAAGCATTAAAGAAGAAGCCTAATCCAAATGAAAAATGGGATACAGCATCACCTGCACAGGCATTTAGTTCTCCTAATGTTCTAAAAGCCCCCATCCCTTGAACTTTTGGTGCATGAAACATACGTGCAGCACCCGCTCCAACACCAAAGCCCACTAAGCTCCCTATAATTAGAGATTTTAATAGAATCACGAAAAACTCCATGAATTCATCCCCTTTGTTTCTTTTTAAAATCAATATTTTCTATATTTACGAGAAACAGATCTACTGTTACATCCATGACTACCTGGAATTGACTCCTACTTCTCGGGAAGAAAAAGAGTAAAAAGCGTTCTGCATAGATTTCTTCTATTGCAGATACAATATCGATGTTCATTGGTTCAATTCGAATGATCATTCCATTCAATTCGGCATTTACTTTTTTTTGAATTTTACTTAATGCATTTGCCATTGCATGTTCCTTAGATTGCCCTTTTCCTTCAACACGAACCGTTTGCTGAAGTCTTTTATAGTTGTTATTATCCATTTAGTTTGATGTACTCCTCCGTAATTCGTTTTCCCAATTCTTCAACATCCATGAAGCCAAAACCTAAAACTTTTATTCCATCACGAATCGCTGTAATCCCCTCATCGATGGAGCGCATGCCATATCGTGCTTGATAGCCATATTTGGATTGCGCCGTAATGGCACCAGCCCCACCACTTCCGCAAAATGATATACCTAGGTTCGCATTGTGAGCATTCATTTCATCTCCAAGCCGCATATCCGCACCGAATCCTGCAACAACAATCGCCTTTCCACCTGCTGCCTCCACACCTTTTGCTACATTTTGTCCTTTTCCTAAACGATCACCAATCACGACAATAACTTGTTCACTCATGTTCCATTCCTCCTATAGTTATGAATTGTGTTTAGCTATCTCAAAATGAATGGATAATAAATAAATTTCATCTTCATCCAAGTGTTCTAGTGCTTCTTTTACTTTTTTCGCAATCCAAAACGATTCCTGAGATATCTCTGAAAATAATGATCGATCAATAGCAGCAAGCTTTTCCTTTGTTAAAGAACGGTGAACCATTGCTGAAAGATGTGATATAAGAGCTACCTGTTGGATAGGCGTCATTGTGATTTGTCTTATTTCACATTCTTTTCGTGAAAGTTCAAATACGTGCTCACACAGCTTCTCATCTCCACTTTTTATAAATAACAATTTTTCCTCTTCGGTGAAATTCGTTTTATTCATTTCGCTTTATAAACAACCCTTCCCTGTCGTATCGTAATATGTGGAACTAACATTTTGCTTACTTCCATCCCCTCGCCTTGAGAATCAATTAATATTTCCCTCTTGTCAATTAACTTAAAAATGGTTACATCTGCCCTTGTTCCAGGAGTAAAGCATCCCTGTTCAGATAAACGTAGTGCTTTTTTTGGTCTCGCAGTAACCGAGGCAACCAATTCCTCTAGGCTATAGCCGAGGGCAAGAAGCTTTGACATTGTGGTCATTAAGCTTCCAACTGGTTTATCGTAGTTTCCTAGATAAATATCAGTACTTGTCGTAAAAGGGTAAGGATAGTTTTTTTTATACGTTTTCATCGTTTGAAAAGAGAAACTGGATGTCCCATGGCCCACATCGAACAAAACTCCTCTTTTAATTGCATCATGTGCTGCATCTATAAGTTTCCCCTCATTGCTCAAGATTCCCCCTTTTTTCCCATGAAAAGCATGGGTAACAATATCCTCTTTTTGTAATAAGGGGAGAATTTCTATTAATTCAGGAGGAGCATTGCCGATATGAACCATGATTGGTAATTGACTTAAATCAGCTAATCTTCTCGCATATTCTAGCGGTTTAACTCCATTATCCTTCACTACTGAATGACTCATTCTTGCCTTTAATCCAACGATATCGGTTTGCATTTTTAAAAGTTCTTGAAGTTCATCAACTGTCATCAGATCATTCATATTTGCTAATTCCGATAATCCTGAGCACAGCCCATTACGAGAGATATTCAAAAAGGCAAGAACTTCGGTTTGGTTTTGGTCAATAATTTTTGTTTTAAAGGTAGGAAAATCATTCACACCAGAACTTCCTGCATCCACAATAGTTGTTACTCCCTGATTTATCCCCACTAGGTCAGGATTAATACCAAGTGTCGTTTCTGCTTCAAAAACATGAACATGCATGTCAATAAATCCCGGAGCAACATAGCATCCTGTTACATCTAGTTCCATTACAGTGGCCGTCTTATCGCTTTCGAGTTGAATGAATTTTCCATCAATTATAAGCACATCTTTTTTTATCGTTTTTTCAGTTTCCGGGTCAATTACCCAACCATTTTTTAACAATAGCCCTTCTGTCATGTTTGATCACATCCAGTCAGCTGAAAATATTGTAGTAACGCTCGTTGCTCTGCTTCATTAATATAAATTCGATTTTGATGTAAAATATCCATTATTTTCACTAATATCTCATCATTTTGCTGAAGCGAAGATTGATGAATAAATTGATCATATTGCTTGTGAAAATAATATCGATGGATCATGAGAAAAAGATGGACCTGCAATCCCTTTTTTCGTTCTTCAGAAATTTGATTAGATAGTAGATTAAGTATCCTATAGGATATTTCAAAACCTTTGATTATGACTTCCTGACTCATCATTTCGTAATCAATAGGTTCGTTTTCTTCTTCATATATTTTCGTTTCATAGGTCTCTGTGTTTCTTTCCTTCAAAAGTCCATTTACCTTTTCACGAATGGCCTGTATATTTTCTTCCGTTGGAACAGGTTCAACGAGAACAACAGGAATGGTCGATTTGAGAGGAAACACACTTACGATTAAATCAATCTCTTCATTTTTACTTATCTCTTCAACTTCCAACACTGAACAATAGGTGGTAATATGAATATTCCCTATTTCGCGCTCTACTCTATTTTTAATAAGTCGAGCTACTCCCCTCCCAGTTGAACAAACATAAAGAGCTTTAATTGTTGGCTTCTTCGTAAATTCATTTTCATAGGATACGAGAAAATGCAAAGCGATAAAGGAGACAAATGAATCCTGAACGATGCTCGTATGCTTTTTAAACAGTTTTACGCATACCTCTTTTATACTTGTAAATAATGAAGTATTTTTTCTTTTGATTTCATGAATAAATGGATTTACTTCGCTCACGTATGTCGTATTTTTCTCGAAGCGCAAAGATAGATGTGATAAGAGATTATTAAATAATTTCGTATCTTTGTGAAATGGTATTTTTTCTTTTTTGCTGACATACCGAATCAATTCCTCTATTATCGTCAGCAAATTCATTTCTTTATCTCCAAGGAGAAAATTACGTTGGATGTAGAGAAATTCGTCTTCAAGTAAAGGAAGATCGAATTCATTGCATATGCTTATCATCACTTGAAGAATAAATTTCGATGATGCGGAGTTCTGTTGATGAGACTTTAATAAGCGATAACTGCCAATCGTGTATTCACATTCCATTCTGACAAGAAAGATAATTAAGCGTATAAAGATAGAAAGAATTTCTGCATGAAAAATAAAATTCGTATTTTCCTTTTTTAAAACGCACCGAATATATTGAAGAATGACATCAAACTTTGGTTGAATTCCCTCAATAAATCTGAATTTAAATAAATCGATTCTCTCTGATTCATTATTCAAAATCATTGAATACATATCATAATTCGTTAGGCTTTCCTGAATAACATGTTCAAATAGTAGACGAATATGAATTTCTTCTCCAACTAGCCGATACCCCACCCGTGGTTTTCTCTCTAATTTGACCATCCAAGATTGGATAAATTCTTCTGCATGCTTTAAATCACTTAATACAGTATTTCTACTTACTTGTAGATAGTTCGAAATTTGTGATGCGGTAATATAGCCTTTCTGTGAGAAAAAGAGATAGAGAATCTTCTCAATCCGAAGTTTTTGATCCGGATAGAAAGACCTATTGGTATATTCCATCACGGATTTATATAGCTGTATTCTTTCATTTTCATCACATTCGATCCAATACCCTTTGTTCGGCTGGGAAAAAAAGGAGACATTTTGATGCTGGAACCACTGACGAACTTGCTCTAAATCGGATTTGATTGTTCTCGTACTTACATTCAAGTCTGTCGATAAATCCTTCGTTCTAAGTGATTTTTCCGCTTCCAATAGCTTCATTACTATTTGAGCTGATCTAGTTGTTAACATATTTATCACCACACTACTAGTAGTCATAGCTCGGATATCCATAATTAAATTATAGCCTCCACATGCAAGCGTTTACAGACCAATTTCATTCACTAATAATAGTGAAATAGTTTGATTATTCAAATGACTTAATCCGATTTTTTGAAAAGCTCTTTTCTCAGTAAAATGAAACGTGTAGCGGTCCTCAGTTGATATTTATTAGTTATAACCTTACTTAAATAGCAACAATGTTTGAGAAAAGAGCCTATAAAATAGGGACAATAGTTGAATTGCTGTTTAGTTGGAAGATTACTTCTGGGGAAAAAGTAGGGATGTTACACTCTGGAAAAATAAAAACTCTCGTTATTTCATATCAACTGTTAAGCAAGGAAATAAAACATCGAGAGTGCCTGTTACCCTTTATTTGGAAGAAAAATAGGAAAATCCTTGGTTATATGGATGAATCAGTTAAGTTATAATTATAAATAATTGAAAATTGCTTCTTAAAGAAAAAGGATCTTTTCTATTACTTTGTTGTTATTTCTCATGAAGTTATAAAAAAGATCTACATCTTATGGGAATCTCCTTAATAAATTCCAAGATTTTGAGTTTACACGCTTAAAAATAAGTTGAAAAAGGTGAAATTATTTGGACATCCAGGAATTAGGACAAAAAATCAATCAATGTACGGAAGATCTCGACTTCCTTTCTGCCCGAAGATACATTGAAGAAAATTTAATTATTTTAGAGGACCATAAATATTTATTGAAAAGTAATGCACGAGAAATATTTAACTTTGTTAAAGAAAGACTTGAATCTGGCTACCCACCTCTTACAAAGCAGGAAAAGGCAGTTATAAACTCCATCAATACATATGCTTATAATTTTGACTTAAGAGGAATTAAACTAGTATTAAAAAGTAAGGCCAAACTATTCCTAAGAGAAGATATTATTAGCTACCTCAATGAAGATGCAAGGAATCTTTTAAAAAGTATGGGTGCAATAAACGAGTAACAAACAGGAACACGTCTATAATTATATCAATACATGCGTGATCTAATTGCTTCTAATCATTTAGATCTTGCAAATACCGGGCAACTCTTTTCTTTCCACTTGGTTCTGCCCGGAAATGCAGATTTTTTCTTTCTTGATTTTCCAGGTATTATTTCAAGTTTCAAACGACCTTTAAGGTATACCTGACTGCCTTTAGCAGTTGTCCAATAGGCAGATGGTTTTAAGTCACCTACCTATTGGACAATATCTCTTTAATAATATGCTCATAAATAATGAATCATAAGAAATATGGTAAATAATATAATGTATATATTCCTATATAAAAAGGACTTAACTTAACTTTACTTTAAATACTTTCACATTGTACTGTACTCCACCATAATATTTATCTAAAACTTCTTGTTGATTAAGTGAGTAATTTCTAAAATAATTATATATCCACGTTATACCGATTAGTAAAAAACTTACAACAAAAAGTGTTTCGATAAAATCATATTTATATAAAAAGGAAATAGCCAAAACAATTATTAACTGGACTATGATAGTTGTTCCCACTATTAAACTTTTACCTTTTTTAGTACTAATCATTTTTATATAATTTTTTTCTAATTTACTAAATAAAAATCCCCAAATAAAGGCAAAACATATCACGATTGAAATTAGAATTATTGTAACTATCACTCGTTTATAAAACTCCATTTCAATACCTCTTCTATTTTAGATATTTTTCCCCTCCAGATACTCCTTCCATGCTGTCAAACCGCCTTCTAACACCTGTACATTATAATCGTGCTCTGCTAATATTTTTGCACATTTCATTGCGGAGTTACCGGTAGTACAAGTAACGATGATTTTTTCACTTTTAGAAAGAACTTCTTTAATATTATCCTCCGATTCTTCGAAATTAAAGATGCTTGTTTTTGGAATATTATAAGAGTCTTCTATATGATCATTCATAAACTTTTCCTGGGCTCTCACATCTAAAACAAACAAATTATCATTTCTTTTCCTTATTTCATCTAATTGTTTCGGTGTAATCTTTTTTATTTCCAATAATATACCCCTTTCTATTAATGTCTCTATCAAAATTATAACATGCGGTTATTTTCTATTCATTTAATAATCGATACATTACTTGTTCATCTGTCTGTAATGGAGTTTGTTCTTTCATCATGTCTTTGGCATCATTAATGGTTCCGAGAAAATGGATCTTACCTTGTTTTAATACACCAATCCGATCACAAAGAAAAAGAATTTCACTCATATCGTGTGTCGTATAAACAATCGTTTTTCCTTGTTCCGAAAGCTTCTTTATATATTGATTGATTTCCAATTTCGATTGAAGATCAATACCAACCGTTGGCTCATCCATTAATAAAACATCAGGATCATGGATAAGTGCAACGGCAATATTTAGTTTACGCTTCATCCCTCCCGATAGCTTTGATACCTTTTCTGTCCATTTTTCCTCTAAGTGAACGGTTTGACAAATCTCAAATAATTTCTTAATTGATACCTTACCTTTTGTAAATTTACTCCAAAAAACTAAGTTCTCTTTGACAGTCATATCTTCCCAAAGTGAAATATCTTGTGGAACATACCCGATTAGTTGTCTCGCTTGTTTTTTTTGCTTAACTAAATCTAATTGTTTCACCGTCACAGAGCCAGTGGAAGGCTGAGAAATAGTTGCTAAAATGGAAAGCAAGGTTGATTTTCCTGCCCCATTCGGACCTAATAATCCAAATACCTCTCCCTTTTTAATTTCCAATGATACATCCTGTAAAATCGCTTTTTTTCCAAATTGCTTTGATATCCTTGAAATAGTTATCATTTGACCTTCTTTAACCTCCAAATGGCCATCCCCCATAGGATGACACTCACTAATATTAAGAAAAAGGAATAGTTAACCGCGGATGCGGAATCTAAAATAAAGAAGCTTTGCGGCATCCAATAAGATAAAGCTGCAAGCGATGGAGTAATGTCTCCAATCGGAAAAAAACTCCCCCCGATAATCCCTATCAAAAAGGTTATGAAAAATCCAGCAATATAGTATGTCCCTGGATGAGAGATAAAACTAGCTACACCTGAACATAAAGCTATACAAAAGATGATAAAAAGGACCATCATTATAAACATTCTTAGGCTAGACTCAATCATATGAAAGTGAACCAATATGAAATAGCTGATTGTTAATTGAATGATATGAAAAAATAGATTGGCACCTGAGCTTTGCAGCAAATACCCCATCAATCCTCTATTCATCGTTTGAATCCGCGGAAAGATCTTTTTCCTCTCCTTTACGATCCAATCTGAAGTAAAGAAACAAGCAAGCATAGTAAAAAAACTCCAAAGTCCTAAAAATGAGGTAAAATCAATGTTTTCTTTGCTTTCTTTAGCCCTCTTATCTCCATTATCACGATAGTCGATTGTCATTAAAGGCTCTGGTTCCCATTGTTTATCAGTATATTCATAAGCTTTATTCCATAATTGGTTCGATTCGCTAAGCTTTCCAAACCTTCTCTCCATTAAATTTACTACACGATTTGATGCTTTAATGGTGGTCGTCAACCGGGTTATCTTGCTTGCTACAAGCTCCCTTACTACTCCTGTAGCTAAAGAAGTTGGGGAGGTCCATAACTCGATTGTTTCTTCCCAGTCTTCATCCATTAACCGTTCTTGAAAATCTCTCTTTATGTAAAAAACACTGTCAACAGCATTCCGTACAAGTAGTTTTTCTGCGTTACTGGCTGTTGTCTCACTTACAACTAATCTTGGTTCATTCTTCAATTGTTTAACCACTGTCTTTGAAAAATGATGTTGGTCTTCATTCACAACTGCAATTGGGATAACTAATTCTTGCTGCTGTTTCTCAAAAAGAAAGCCGAAGAAAAATGTAGCAGCGATAGGAAAAAGAAAAAAGAACATCATCCATGGCTTATAAAATATATATTTTAATTTTTGAATTAGAATCCCCATTCTTAAAGGAACCTCCTTTTCCTGGCATTAAGCAAAATGGAAATGAATAGAAATCCACAGGATGATAGGAGTAGAAGCTTAAATGAATGACTCAAAGAGGACGTCCATTCCCCATGGAAAATTTCAAGCATAAAGGTAAGTGCCCATGCATTCACCGAGTAACTACTCATTTGCTCCAACCAAGATGGATAATATACGGTCGGAATAAGATGTCCACCAACAATGGCTCCAACTAATATGAAAATAACTCCCATAAGTAGAAACACTTTTTCCCTTTGAAAAAGGGATTCCAGCATGAGGAAGAACAAGGAAAAGACAAATGAGATCAGTATCGATCCAAAAACAAATGACCAAGGTGCTAATTCCATCCAAATGATCATTGGAATTCCTATTATTAAAGAACAACCCATTACCAATAGAAATAGAGCAACAAATTTAGCTGCAATAATCTGAAGTGGTGTAATACCGTATGACAATAATCGCAAACTCACCGATTGGTTAATTCGTGATGAAAGTAATAATTGACCACAAAATCCCCAAATCATTAATAATAGAATAAAAAAGGAAATAGCGTAGTATTGTAGAATGTCTTCCTGAAACAATGATGCTTTTTTCACCTCTTCAAACACCTGGCCACGTCCTAACACATGTAGTGCATAGGTTACTATATTTTTTCGGAGTTCTTTTTTTCTTACATCTTTAGGAAAATCATTTTCTACCATAAAATCATTGACCGTATTGATTCCACTTTGCGCTGCAGATGTAAGGTCGGCAGCACTTTTCAGTAAGTAGTGGATTAATTGTGATTGCAATGGACGCCTTTGATTCCCAACTACTTGAACGGGGGTATTCTCGCCTTGAGCAACATTTCCACTAAACCCCTTAGGTATATAAATAACTCCCGCTATTTCATTCTGATTTAGCAGCTCATCAGCATGGGTTTGGTTCGTTTGAATCGTTTCCATTAGTTGATTTAAATGATCGTTGTCTGTGAGCTGCTTAATAACCATTTTTGTTTCAAAGGTAGGATCCTCGTTAACAATTGCGACCTGAAATGGTTGTACACGGGATTCTTGTTGAAACAATTGACTACCAATTAAACCAATACCTGAAATAAATAAAATAGGAATAAAAATAATAGCAAAGATGACTTTTTTACTACTAAATAAAGCTTTTACATAGAAAGATAGGAATATAGTAAAATTCCCCAAGCTCACACCCCCTATTGAGATTATTTAGGTTCAAAAATACTTCAGGCACCACCCAATAATTGGATGGTGCCCTAAAAGCTTACTTAAATCCCGGAGTACTCTTCATCTTCTAGATAATACTCATCATCCATTGGTCCAGTGAACATGTCTTGAAGTCCCAAACTTTCCACTAAACCTTGAATATTAACCATAACTTTTTCCTGAATATCCATCATTTGTTCCGGAGTGATTTTAGTGATATTAATTCCATTCTGATCGGCTTTTGGAATCGTTAGACTATCTTTTAATTTTGTTTCAGAATCAACCTTTAATGAGACGGATCCTCCCATTCCTTCTGCCTTTACATTTAATTTAATATCCATTACATCTTTTTGGTAGTTTTTCTTTACATTCACGTCATTTGTTTGATTTATTGTCCCACTCAAATCAAAATCTGATGGAATTTCAACAAAATTTGGTCCCGAAAACCCGATGTTGAAATCTCTTTTTACTTGATGCTTTTCATTCATCTTTCCATCATAATTCGAATTCATCGTAAATTTGATTGACCCTGACTCTTCTCCAGGATCTGAAACAGAAAGTTCAGCAGTCAATTTTTCTTTACGCTGCTCTTTTTTCTTTTCATCAATATCATTATTTACTTTAATTGAAACTTCTTCTTTTGAATTATAATCATTCATAAGGAAATGAAACTCTTTAAATTGTTTCTTGTCGCCATAAGGGACATTTTTCGTGGAGATTGTTAATTTAACTGGCTCTTCTCCCTTTTCTGTTCCCATTGTCATTTTACGATCAACCACTTGCTCTTTATCATTGATTAGTAGAACCGACTTAATTCCACCTTTAACCTCTTTATCTTTTAAATCATCCTTAATATCTTCAATTGCACGATTCATTTCCTTTTTGAACCATGCTTCATCCATCTTTACTCCATTTACTTCACTAGCCATCGCTTGGGTTTTTGTTAATTCGACAAAGCGCTTAGCAAGCATATCTTGGAATTTTTTATCTGCCTTTAAATGATCTAATAAATTGGTCAGAACAGTAGTAGCTTCTTTTGGTGACATATCTAATGTTACTTGACGTAACTTTAATGTCTCCCCTTTAAACTTATATTCTACTCCTTTTTTTAAAGTAAAATATTCATCTTTTAATTGGTCATTAAGGAATTTTCCATATCTTGTTGCTAAATATTTCTTTTCACTATCCGTAAATTCAATATCCTTTAAACTAGTATTGGATAGATCAAGTGTATCTGGACCATTGTAATAAGGATCACTCATACGCATAAAGTCGCCAAATTCATTCGTATTTAAATACAATGCTTTATCATATAGTGTAGGTACTTTTAGCCCTAACTGTTCTTTTGATTGGAAAACTTCAACATCAAGTGCCTTTTCCTTATCTAGATTTAAAGAAAGCGTATGGTGTCCTGCTTCCTTTTTTGGATCTTGGTCACTTTTTACTGCAATAGATACGCCATTTAAAATTTCTTGTACCATTTCAATTTCAGGAGTCATTAGCGCATCATCAAGTTTAAAGTTTCCACTTATATTTACCGTTGAACTTGATGGTTTTTCTAGCATATCCTTTTGAAAGGCAATACTGTCCCCATAATTTTCATCAATTTCTTTCGTCATATTTTTGAAAGAATTATATTCTGATAGTAAATAAAGTTCCTTAGGTGATTTTTTGAATACAAAGGCGGAAACAGTCCCCGCACCAATCAATAAGATGGCTGCCAAAATAGCGATGACTTTTCCTTTAAATGGTTTTCTAGCAGGTTGCTTTTCCGGTTCATCAAGAGGTATATGTGCCTCAAGAGCCGCAGATGCTTCTTGCATAGAATCCTGGTTTCCTCCCCCTACAGAAGAACCACATGATGGACAAAATTTGGAATCCTCTTTTAATTGCCCACCACATTTTGAGCATAAATTCATACTTTTTTCCCCTTTTCATTTTTTATTACACATGCTTTATACATAATAATCATAAATAACCTACAGTTCTATATATTCGACAAAAGTAGACAATAACTCATCCTTTCACCCTATGTTAAAATAAGGAAAATAGTGTAAAATACCTATTACACCTCCATTTTTCAAATAGGTAAAATTACCTAAAATACTTTTCTTACAACAAAAATAAGGTTAAACATTAAGCAAACTATCCGGCATTACCTTTATATGTATAGAACAATTAAGTTAATTATGATTATTTATATATATATTTTGGAATCTTTTTGAATGACTATAGAGTAGAATTCATCTTTAAATGAGATTAGCCGATGCGTTATTTTACCCTTGATTGTGAGGAAATGTTATAGGGGGATGCTTATTACATGTTTAACCAAGCAGATAGATGGAGTACATTTTTATCGGACAGGGGGCTTTCAAACCCACATGTCCGTTTTGTTTTCGTATAGTTGTTGCATCAGTAAAGCCCTACTGCTAGCTATAAAAGGGGGCTTAGAACCTGTAACTTTTTTCAGTTCAATGAAGAGAATTGTCCTGCTTCAGTCTATTTTTCTTAGGTAAAAAAATAGCTAAAAAAGTAACCATGTTTATGAAAAGGGAATTTTATAAAGTTATACGTCCAAAAAAACCGTAAATATCATGCACCTTCATTGTATACATTGAGCATATTCTGTAAGTGAGTCTTCATTTGATTTCTAAAATCTTCAGGACCAATAATCTCCACTACTTCTTTTTGGGATAATATCCACACTAGAATGTTGTCTGTGTCTTTTACTTCTATTTCATACGTTGCCCACGCATTTTCCAATTTTATTTGTTTCGAGTTTGGAAATTCTCTTAGTATGCTCTCCATTAGAACAGATGGAATTTTTAAGGTGACCATTTCTTTGTGTTTAGAAGATGGAATGAACGATTCTTTTGATTGAGGGTTTTCTATTTCATCTATCATGATGCTCTTTCTACTAATTCGAAGATTTTGTATATGCTCTAGTTTGAAATTTCGTTTTCCTTTATTAACACCTTCGTGCATTTCCCCAATAAGATAATAGCTGCCCTCATGAAAATGAATCGAATGAGGTTTTAGAAGACGAATCTTCAACGAAGCATTATCGCTCTCATATATAAAAGATAATCCTTTTCTTTCATCAATTGCCCGCAAAATTACTTCAACATTCGGTAAAAGATCTTTTACATTCGTTTCTTTGCAATAGCTATCAAAATCTTGAAATAATTTTTTTAATTGAAGTTGAGCATCATCTGATAATTGTTGGACTAATTTTTTTTCTAATGACTTTATCTCTTTATAACTAAAACTATTACTTTGGTAAATGTTTAATAGTAGGAGAATCGTTTCAGAATAGGATAATAGCTCAGATTTTCTTATTTTATACATTCCATTTTTTAAATAAATATCAAATTCTTCCAAAAAATTTCTGATTAAATAGATGGATTTTTTAATCGTTGCTTCATGTACACCATATGTAATTGCTTCCTTTTCTATTGATATTTCTTCTCCTTTTAAAAGCCTATTACATAAATCTAAAAGACGCTCTTGTGAATTATAATGTGTATGGTCTCCAAGCTGAGCATCCATAATTTCCTTTACTAGTTTTTGATCGCCATCTATAATTTCCAATTTATGAAAAGTAGGAATTTTATTTTTCAGCTGCTTAATAATGTTTGAGAATCTATCAACGATTTTTCCTTGTTCTATGATTTCATCCTTCTCTTGAATTTCATACCAAAAACGGGAATTATATTGATTTTCCTCCTTATGGATGGTAATACTTTTTGTATTACTTACTTTTAGAAGTAAGGCTGTCCCCAAAATAACCCCTCCTTTTTCTAGGTAATTAGAACCATTCACTTATTATATCGGGAATTTAAAAGAAATTTTTAGTTTTTAATGTGTTTAATTATTTATTAATAAAAAATGGAGCCTTCTGATACATTGCGTTTCAGAAGGCCCCATGTCTTTCTACTCTTTTTAATTTTCTACCCTTTTCATTTGGTTGATACTTACTAAATCTTATAGTAGGGATTACGCTATTTTTTTCTTTTAAGAAGGACTGAATCCTATTTTTCACCTGCTCTTTCATAAGCTCAGTAAGAGGTTCCATTTGAATTTCTAATTTACTATTTTGATATTGGATAACTCTATATTCCCTTACTTCAGGTGCTGATGTAATAATCCATCTCCGGACAAAGTCAGGGAAAATCGGTAAAGACCCACCGTCATTTGTATTGAAATAAAAAATATCATCGCATCTTCCTTCAATTTGTTCAATGGCTAGATGTGGAGAGCCACATAAACATGGATCTTCTTTAATGGTTAAAATATCATTTAATCGATATCGAATAATAGGCTGTGCTTTGCGTTCAAAATCAGTAATGATCGGAGAAAATTTTTTCTTTTTCTCATCGATCCATTCTTTCTCAATGACAACAATGTCTTCATTTAAGTGCAGGGTTCCGTATTTACAGGTTGCAGCAAGAAAACCCTCCGTACATTGATAGACCTGATGTATGATTTGTTTAAATACCTTTTCAATATAGTGCTTGTCAATTGGATCTAAAACTTCAGCAACAGTAATTATTTTTTTCGGTTGTAAAACTATCTCTCCTTGATCGACATATTCAGCAATCATACGCATCATCGAAGGAGGAGCGACTAGAATAGTAGGATTAAGCTGCTTTAGTCTTTGAATATGGGTCTTAATTTCCTCTAATAAATCAAAAAAGTGAAATTGAATTCTCCCCTCACTTACTGATTGATAAAGATTACTGTTTGCTCTTAAGAAAAAGGCAATGACTTCCGGAGATCGAATGGATTGAGGAAGTAATTTAGCTAATACCGTTCCTGCCCATGCATTTCTTTCCTTCTCAGAAACAATAAACAATCCTCTATTTCCAGAGGTCCCAGAAGAAAGACCAATGGTTACATCATTAATCATCGGTTCAAAATCTCGAGACTCTTCTGCCTCCAAAGCAACACGGAATGCTTCTTCTCTACCAATCCCCATTGTATTTAGATCATCAAAATGGTCCATCATTATCTCTTTGTCAATGGTGGGAAATGTAGTTAATACATCCATTGTTATGGTTGGGGGAATTTTTTTTAACCTCTCTTGATAAAAGGTAGAATATTTACAAACATAATGTAAATGCTTCGCTAACCTTTTCATCTGATATTTCTCAAGCTGTTCTCTCGTCCTATACTTCAAGAAATACTTTGTTTTTACATATGCCAATAATATTGATAAAGTTCTCAACCAAAGCATCTCCTCTACTCAAACATTTAAACGGTTATGAACTACTTTTTCGATCCATTTCCAAGGAAATACTTTTTTCGACACTTCTAATGTTTTTGCGCCTTTCCCAATCGGGTACCGAAGTTTAGGATGGTGACTATTACAGATTTGTACAATTAACCTTGCGACCTTTAATGGATCGTCTCCATTTTGATAGGATTGATTAGCATATTTGTAGATACTCCCAATCAAGGATGATTCCCTATCTATTTGAAAATTCTCCAGCCCCTTTTCCCATATTTTAGTTTTAAATGAAGCAGGTTGCACAATCGAGACATCTATCTGATCCTGTCGTAATTCTAAACGGAGGCTCTCACTAAATCCCTCTAGAGCAAATTTAGAAGAACAGTAAGCAGACATACCTGGCATTCCAATCATTCCGCTAACACTACTAATATTAATGATTTTAGCTCCTATACTTTTTTTCAATAAAGGCAAGAATGTTTGGGTGACACGAATGGCTCCAAAGACATTCGTCTCAAATTGACGAATATAATCCTCCACATGTAAATCCTCTATTAATCCACCTTCACAATACCCTGCATTATTTATTAAAATATCTAGATGAATATTTTGTTTTTTGAAAAATTCCAAAGCTTGTTGCACTGATTTTTCGTCAGTAATATCCATTTGTAGTATATGGATTCGTTCCTGTACTTGATAACGTTCCGCTTCTTCCATCATCTGTGTTTGTTTTTCAACATTTCGCATCGATGCAAAAATGGTATATCCACATTTCGCTAGTTCAAGTGCACTATACATCCCAAACCCACTACTGCTTCCTGTTATGAGAACATTTTTTTCCATTGATCCTCTACCTCTCGACAATGTGATGGAACGATCCATACATCCTGATTTTTCTCTGCAAAGTGATGTATATGAAGAAGGGATCGTTTAAACTCATTATAGTTATTGAGAACTAATCTCCCCAACCTTGTAGGCATCGAATTCTTTCTATAACCATCGGAATCCCATGCGGCGTCCGCAATCAACCAAATATTTCGATACCTGTATGACAAATACACTCCCATTTGTCCTATTGCATGTCCCGAGAGATCTACTGATAGAAGGGAACCATCTCCGAACACATCAAAAACAGGTTCTCCAGGTTTCGCTAATCTCAGGGAGCTCTTTACCTTCTCTTGATAGGTAGGTCCTTCCTCTAAAAATTTCACTCTATCTATGAAATCCTTAGGTAAGAAACCTGGAATAAAACCATTCCGAACCGCTTTCAATCCGACTAAATTTTTGACCGATTCATACGCTTTTTTCGAGCAAATAAATATGGCATTAGGAAAATCCTTTAATCCTGCAATATGATCTCCGTGGAAATGCGTGATGAAAATATACTGAACATCAGAGGCCTTCACCCCAAGGCGTTCTAATTGATGTTTTGCACTCTCATGGTTAGAAAATGATAAAGGGGTTATCTTTCGATAAAGTGAATACGGAAACGTCTTTGTCTCCTTAAAAAAATAATCACTATATCCCGTATCAATAAGAATATGACCTTTTTTGGAATGCTTTATATAAAAAAAATGGGCAGGAAACTGAATGATTTTGAAGGACTTCTCCCGATTTGTCCATTTCTCTACCTGCTTGCAAGCCCCCCCTATTAACACATCAAATTGCTCAATCATGTTCTTCTTCCTTCCACCACTGACTAAAATATTCTATACCTTCTTGAATACTTACCTTTGGTACATAGCCAATCTCTCTTTTTGCTTTTTCTATATTAATTGTTTGACTTTTAGATAAAACAGTTATGGAATAATTTGTAATTTTTGGTTCTTGTCCTTTTTTAAATAAGTGCGAGTGCCATTTTAAAAGCTTTGCTGCAATATTTGCAGTTGCCACATTGATCTTCTTCACTCGCAAGCGTTCGCCAATTTCATCAAATAACACATGAAGAACTTGATGTAAGTTCACCTTCTCGCCATTTGATATATTGTATTTCTGCCCCAATGTCTTTTCTGGTGAATCCATGCATAGCAACAATGCATCCACGACATTTTCCACATAGGTTAAATCAATCGCAACATTTTCATTAAAGACAGGGACAAATCCTTCTCTATTCACTTTGATCAATCGTGGAATAATAGACGTATCACCAGGGCCAAATATAGCTCTAGGTCGAATCGTTATGACAGGCAAGCCTCTTTTAAATGCTTCATCCACCTCTCTCTCTGCTAAAAATTTTGTTTCTGCATAATGATTAATAAATTTTTTAGGAAGTGCATCCTCTTCCTTTACATCTAAACGCTCTTTATTTTTAAAATAAATGCTTGGTGTGGAAACATGAATCATCCTTTTCACGCGGGCACTCATTGCACCTTCAATAATATTCTTCGTGCCAATCACATTCGATGCATAAAAATCCTCATATTTTCCCCATGGCGCGGAAAGGGCTGCACAGTGAAAAATATAATCCATTCCTTGACAATGCTCGATCGTGGATTCCTTAATCGATAAATCATTATAAATGAATCGAATCCCTTTTCCCGCTAATTCCTTTCCTTTCACTTGATTTCTCCCCATCGCTGTTACATGATGCCCCATCTTTCCCAAACGAATGGCAAGCTTTTCACCGAGAAATCCTGTTCCACCTGTCACTAATATATTCATCCATTATCACCATCCCACGATATATCAAATGTTGTTGCATCAACTAGACTGATTCCTCTTTTTCTACGAATCTTGTTTAATTCTAGCAGGAAGCGGAATTGATAAAAAAAGGGGCCGATATCCCTTATATCAAACAATACATCTTTTGAAGTGACTAACATTCGAAAATACTCTCGTACTCCTGCTATTTTCATAAAACGTATCACCGATAGTACCCAGGTTGGGTAAATGATCATCGTCCTATTTTTTACTGGTAAAACTAATTCCTGTCTCCTTCCTAAAAAACATTCAACAATATCAGTGCCACGAAACAAATGGATACCGCTTGTTAAACGAGGATTACATTCGATTGGATACACTTCTCCATCCTTCGTTTGAATAAAATCAAAAGCAATTTGACCCGAAAAATTTAGTTTCTTTACAAAAGCAGACACCCATGTTTCAATCGACTTGACCTGTTCACATTGGAATACAGTCGTTGCTCCCATACCCACCTTATAAATGGATGGATATGTGCAATGTGCCATGATATTTCCTTGCTGAACAAATGAATAGGTACAATACTGCTTCCCTTCAATCAGCTTTTGAATAACCCAAGGATAATTCGAGCTTACAGAAACTGAGGCACCTTTATTATCAGGAAAAAACAATAGCTTTGAAGAGAATCTAGAATAAACCGGTTTTGCAATATAGCTTTCATTTCCAAGCTTATTCAATTGATCATTCCACTGTCCCTGCGACTCTATTAAAAAGGTTTGTGGAACGTTTAAACCAAATTCCCTTGCTGTTTCTATAAACGTAAATTTATTATGTAACGCTAATAAAGTATTAAACGAGTCGGTCAACACCTGACATGACAATGGAAAGCGCTCCTTTTCCTTGGCAATAAAAAAGATCTCTTCACATGTAGGAATAAGCAGCTCAATCCTTTCTTTTTCGATAATCAAGATTAACTGTTCGATATAAAGAGCCAAATGAGTTTTTGGGCTAGCTACCAAGTGATATCCAGAAACAGCTTTACTTTTTTTAATCATGCAATGCTCTAGGCTTTCAGCTATATGAACCTCTATTCCATCGCGTTCAAATAATCTTGCTAATTCAATCGTACTATAAGCACGGCCACCGGTAATAAGCACTTTTTTAATACTCAATGATCAATCCCCCGAGTGACAATCCTGCAGATGTTCCTAGTAATAATACTTTTTGTCCCCTACGAATCTGATTATTTTGGATAGCATCATGCAATGCTAAGGGAATTGAAGCCGCAATTGTATTTCCATAATTCTTAATTACATTTACCATTTTCCTAGATTCAAAGCCTATTTTTCCAGCCATTATTCTCATCGCCATACCACTTGCTTGATGTGGTACTAACCAATCAATCTCATCGGTTGAAAGGGATGCTTGCTCAAGTAATTCATCCATGAAACCATTAATCACCTTCGAGCTCAAGCGAAAAATAGCTTTCCCATCCATATCAAATAGAAAATCCTCTTTAACAGAATGATCATTCGGATGAAGATGAGTACCACCACCCCTAATCTCCGTGAATCTTGCACCTTCACTATGCGTATACATAAGGGAAGCTCGAATGGTTGATTCCTCCCCATCATTTGATCGTCGAATAACACAAGCGACCGCCGCATCCCCAAACAGAACGTAACTCTCCTTTTGCATGGGATTGATGCCAATCGAAGCAATATCACTGGATACTAGTAATACATGACGGTATTTTCCTGCGTCCACCAAAAAACTCATTACATCCAATGCAGTAACAAAGCTTAAGCAAGTAGAATTGATATCAAATGCTGGGATCGGTCGCTTTGGCTTCAACTTTTCGTGTATCAATGATGCTGTACAAGGGATTGGCTGCTCCATCGTTCCACTAGCAGACACAATACAATCAATTTCCTCCAATGTCATCCTCGCATCTTCAAGTGCCTTTTGTGCAACCTTTGCTCCCATTTCAGAGGCTGTTTCCCCATTTGCATAATATCTTTTATATACGCCTGACTTTTTCTCGGTCCAACCATCAGAAAGTCCTAATCTTTTATCAATTTCAGATGAAAGAACAGCTTTTCCAGGCAAATATTTCCCCATGCCTATGATTTTGATTTTTCTCATTTGAATCCCCCTGTTGTATGCTCTCTAACCATTATCTATTAATAGAATACGAATAGTATAAAATTTACAAACTATACAAAAATACCTTTTAATTATACCAAATTGATCCTTTTTCATTATTTATTTCGGGAATAATGAAACTTTGTGCCTATGTGATTTTTATTACTATTATTAAAATTCAGAACCCATAATATTTTTCCGATAACATAGATATGTTATATTAGAGCCATTAGGAGATTTTCCCTTTATCATTTGAAAAAGCAAATAAATGAATGAGGTGAATCCATTGAAATTCAATAAGTGTAGTAAAATATATGAGTGGGAAGGAGATTGGAGTTTAGATAAGATTATTATTAACCGTCTAAATTCTAATTTTAAGAAATGAGGACTAAAACTAAAAAAAGTATGAAAGCGTGGTTACTCTCTCTCCTATGTGCATTATTTACTCTTGGAATCATCGGGGGGTACATCATATCACAAAATCAAAAAGAATCACCTAAAGCTTCTGAAACAAAAGATTCCAGTACTGTGAAAAAAAATGAAAAGGCTTCAACACCAACCCAAAAGTCAAAAAACCCTATCGAAGAAAAGGTAGACCATCTATTAAAGCAAATGACACTTGAAGAAAAAGTAGGACAATTAATTATTGTAGGGTTTCAAACGAAACAACCAGATTCCCTTATTACTGCAATGATTCGGGACTATCATGTAGGTGGGGTTATTCTCTATGATCGGAATATGGATTCCCCTAATCAGGTTACTCATTTAACGAGTGATTTACAACGATTGGCACTGGAAAACACCCACCAGATTCCATTAATTGTGAGCATTGATCAGGAAGGTGGTCAAATTGTAAGAATGAGAGATCATGTTTCACCCATTCCTTCCCAACAAGATTTAGCTAGAAATAAAAATCTAGAGACAGTATATAATACTGCTGTTCTAACAGGATCAGAACTAAAAGCAATGGGAATCAATGTGAATTATGCACCGGTTTTAGACTTGTCGAACCTAGATAGCCGCTCATTTGGGGAAGACCCCCAAAAAGCAAAGGAATTTGGTGAGAAAGTAATTGCTGGCTTTACGAAATCAGGAATCACTGCTACTTTAAAGCACTTTCCTGGAAATGGTCGAAGCAATATCGACCCTCATAAAGATACATCTGCCGTTCAAGCGAATCAGCTTGATCTTGAAAATAGTGATATTTATCCATTTAAAAAGATTATTGAAGAAGTGAATCATCAGAATTTCTTTGTCATGGTTACTCATATTAAATATCCCGCTTACGATAAAGAAAATCCAGCTAGTCTTTCACCAATTATCATCCAGCAACTACTAAGAAACAAATTAGGCTATAAGGGAATTGTTGTAACTGATGACCTAGAAATGGGTGCGGTAAGTAAATATTATTCTTATAAAGAATTAGGATATTCTGCTGTAAAGGCAGGTGCTGACCTTTTGCTTGTATGCCATACATTTGATAGTCAAAAAGAAGTCATCAACGGAGTTATCGAAGCCGTTAAAGCAAACAAACTTTCCGAAGATCGAATCAATGAATCTGTAAAAAGAATTTTAACCTATAAATTTTCTTCTAAAATGATGGATACACAATAGACAAGGAGGGACTTTATGAGCTGGACAGTATTTGAAAATAAACTAAAAAAACGGATGGAAACCGATCATATCCCAGGATGTGCAATTGCAGTTAGTAAAAAAGGAAAAATGATTTATCAAAAAGGATTCGGTGTTAAAAATCTAGAATCAGGTGATTCTGTAACTCCGAAAACCATTTTCGGCATCGCCTCCGTAACTAAGTCTTTTACAGCTTTAGCAATTATGAAGTTAGAAGAAGAAGGATTGCTATCGATTCATGATCCTGTCATTGATTACTTACCAGAATTACAAATATCATTTATTCAGCCAATCGATTCAATTAAAATCCATCATCTATTAACCCATTCAACTGGACTTGCCCCTATCAGGCGAAGAGAGGAACTTAACAATTTCCATCAACACTTAAACTACTTGGCAGAATCCAATCATGACATACTTGGAACGCCTGGTGAATTTATTTCCTATTGTAATGATACCTTCCTATTATTAGGCGCTATTATCGAGCGCCTTACAGGACGATTATTTAGAAGGTATATGACAGAGGAAATTTTAGCCCCTCTCCATCTTCATCGTTCTACCTTTAGTATCGAAGAGCTGCAAAAACTAGAGGATGTTTCAACACCATATGTTTTTAATGAAGAAAAGAGAGATTACGAGGTTCAACCTTGGCCACTTCTAGGAAACTATGAAGTAGGAGGGGGCATTCGTTCTAACGTAGTTGATTTACTTAAATATGGCGAATTATTCCTCAGCCAAGTTCCTCCAATCATTACGAAAAAACAACTAGATAAGATGTGGAAACCATATATGCCATTAAGTACAACTTCTTATTATGGATATGCATTAGAGGTCACTCCAAATTATCACGGGATGACCCTTGTCGAGCATGGTGGAGGACAGCCAGGAGTCTCTTCGCATTTTGGTTTTATCCCTGAGCAAGATTTAGTCGTGGCAATATTAACAAATGTTTCCGATGCATCTGTTAAGGATATATGGATAGAGGTAGTCAATACAGCATTAGATTTACCTATAGAAGAAAGAAGAACTACATACCCTTCCATAGAGTTATCTCAAGAGCAACAAAGAAGATTTCTAGGGACTTATCAATCAGAGGAAGGAACCTGTCTCCAAATAAATCTGGATACACAAGGTTTAAAAGCAAACATCGAAAACAAAGAATTCTTATTATATGCAAGTGATGAAAAAACACTCGTCATTGCTGACATACATAGGCCGATTCGATTTCATATGAATTCTGAGGGAATTCCATGGGCAGCTTTTTTCGGTTTAAGAATGTTATTAAAACAATCCGTCAGTTAAACCTATTTTCCTGTCGGCAGACTATAGATCCGCTCTATGTAAGTAATAGCACTTTTTCTGTGATCAAATGACAACGGCCCGCTATTGCATGAAAAAATGGGTATTAGTTTAGGGAAATATCAAACTTATTATCCTCGTTCATCTTACAAACAAGAAATTTAAATTGCCTGGATTTCTTCAATCCAGGCAATTTCAGCTTCGTACTTTATTAATGTGATTCAACTTTTCTTAATCCTTTTTCATCATACATTTCTTTTTCTTTTCGCTGTGTTGTCCGCTTTTGTTTAAGCTTTCCTGCCAAAATAACAGCAGCTATGACTAAAAGCTCAAATCCGTATTTTACCCATCCATTAGAAAAGTAGTCTGCTAGAAATGGCTCAGCTACAATCATTTTCGATGCAGTCCAAGCAAGTATTGCTGAACCAATGGTGACAATGATTGGGAACTTTTCAATCCATTTAATAATAATTGTACTCCCCCACATAACAACTGGAACGGATACTAATAGTCCAATAATTACAAGTAACATATTCCCGTGGGAAGCACCAGCTACTGCTAAAACATTGTCTAATCCCATTAAAGCATCGGCAATAATAACGGTTCGGATAGCTGCCCAGAAACTACCTGCTGCCTGCACATCACCATGATCATTATCATCAACTAGTAATTTATAAGCAATAATCACTAATAAAAGACCACCTACTAAATGTAAGCCTGGAATATTTAATAACCAAACAACTGCGAGTGTTGCAATGATTCGAATGATGATCGCACCCACTGAACCCCAGATAATTACCTTTTTTTGCTGTGGCTTTGGTAAATTTCTTGCCGCAAGACCAATGAGGATTGCATTATCTCCAGCTAGAACTAGATCAATAACAATAATTGATAGAAGTGCTGTTAAAAATTCCATAAAACTCCTCCTGTTTTCAAAAGTTACCTTGCTAAGTACTAAGCTTTTGCAAATAAAAAGAGACCTCTACCATTATGAGTAATAATGGTAAAGGTCTCGCTAAGCACAATGTTATGCCAACAAAGCCGATGGATGCGATCCATGTAATGACGACCTTGTTTCAGGTATAAAACCTGACGCTACTCCCCTTCACGGTGGAAGATATAGATTAATATATACTAATTATACATAGATTATGAGGGATTGTCTATTTCTTTTAACAAAAAATTGAATAGAACATTCTGAATTACATTTTCTCTACTAATTGTAATACCGCTTCTTGAATTTGTTGATTTAAGCATTGACTCTCCTTTAATGATGATCCCTTTACTCCGAAATAGAATTTAGCTTTTGGTTCTGTCCCAGAAGGACGTATACAGAACCATGAGCCATCCTCAAGTGTAAATTTCAGCACATTCGATTGTGGTAAAGAAATTTTTTTAACTTCCATTGTTTGGAGATTCCTGCTTTCACTAGAAAGATAATCCTCTACTTTAATCACATTTAAGCCAGCAATCTGTGCAGGTGGATTTTTACGAAAGGCGTTTAATATTGCTGAGATTTTTTCCGTTCCTTTTTTCCCTTTTAAGGTTAGTGAATGTAAAGATTCTTTATAATAACCATAGCTATCAAAAATCTCTAATAATCCATCATAAAGTGATTTGCCTTGTGCTTTATAGTAGGCCGCGACCTCCGCAGCAAATACGGCGGATTGTACTGCATCCTTATCCCGAACAAAATCCCCTATTAAATAACCATAGCTTTCTTCATAACCAAAAAGGAAAGTATGCTCCTTCGTTTCTTCAAATTTCTTCATTTTTTCTCCAATAAATTTAAAGCCTGTCAATGTATCTATTGTCTGGATGCCAAAAGATTTTGCAATTTCGCGTCCAATATTTGAAGTTACAATGGTTTTAATAAATACTCCATTTTCAGGTAATGTGCCATTCTCCTTCTTTTTCGTTAATAGATAATGAAGCATGAGTGCGCCTGTTTGATTACCAGTCAACACTTCATATTCCCCATCATGATTTTTTACGGCAATTCCTAAACGGTCAGTATCGGGATCGGTTCCGAGTAAAAGATCGGCATCCATTTCTTTTCCATATTTGATAGCTAATTCAAAAGCTTCATGTTCTTCAGGGTTTGGAGAGATTACAGTTGAAAAATTAGCATCTGGTAACTCCTGTTCTTTAACAACAGTAATATTTTGAAAGCCGAAAGCCTCAAGTCCTTTACGAACAGGAATGTTTCCTGTTCCGTGTAATGGGGTATAAACAATTTTCAAAGTATCCGCTACAGATTGTATCAGTTGCTTATCCTGCTGAATACTTGTTAATGCAGTTAAATAGGCATTGTCCACTTGTTTCCCTATGTATGTTAATAGATCTTTCTCTATAAGTTCAGCCAAATCTGCTACATCAATCTTCAATTCATTCTCTATTTGATTGACATATTGAACTAATACATCCGCCATTTGAGGAGGCATTTGTCCACCATCTGGACCATACACTTTAAAACCATTATATTCTGGCGGATTATGGCTTGCAGTTATCATCACACCAGCAAACGCATACAAATATCGCACTGCGAATGAAAGTATCGGCGTTGGATGTAGCTCATTAAACAAATAAACTTTTATGCCATGATTCCCTACGGTTCTCGCTATCTCTAAAGCAAATTCAGGTGATCCGTGACGACAATCATAGGCAATCACCACACCACGTTGTTTAGCCAATTCACCCTGATCTTCGATATAACAGGCTAAACCCTCAGCTGCTTTTCGAACGGTATAAATATTCATACGATTCGTTCCTACTCCAAGCTCCCCGCGCATTCCACCAGTACCAAATTCAAGATTTTTGTAAAAACGATCCTCGAGCTCCCTGTCATTTCCCATCAATTGTGCTAACTGCTCCTTCAATTTCCCATCTAGCCTTTCATCACTTAACCACTTCTCCACTGATCGTTCCCAGCTCATACCATATCCTCCATCCACCTAACATAATTATCTGTTATTTTACCATAAATCAACGGGACAGAGGGTCGGTTCCTTTGTCCCTTCATTCAAATTCGGGACAGGGGGTCCGGCCCCTTGTCCCTTCCTTGTCCCACCTCCATAAAAAAGTCCACTCATTTTTCGAATGAATGGACTTTATAGTGTTACTCGTTTAAATAAACCCAGGCATATTGAGCATATAGCTCTGCCCCAATGGCTAATGCATCTTCATCAATATTGAATTTCCCATGATGATGAGCCCATTGGGTATCTTTTTCCGGATTCCCACTGCCAACTAAGGCAAAGCTACCTGGGACCTCATCTAGATAAAAGCTAAAATCCTCCCCACCCATTGTTGGTTTTTCGCTAACTAGAGATTCCTCGCCAAATGCCGTGGCAGCAACCTTTTGCACCAAATCGGTACTGTATTTATCATTAATCACAGCTTGTGTCCCTCGAGTGTATTCCACCCTTGCAGTTGCACCATAAAGACTGGCCACATGATCCGCATAATACTGGAGCTGTTTTTCAATATGATCCCTTGTTTGAGGATCAAAACAACGAACTGTACCTTCGATTACTGCATTTTCTGCAATAACATTGAATCGAGTACCAACGACCATTTTTCCGATTGTAAGAACAGCAGGATGTTGCGCATCAATGGTTCTAGACACCACCGTTTGAACATTCATTACAAAGGAAGACGCGACAATTGCTGTATCAATACAATCATGCGGTATTGCACCATGTCCGCCCTTTCCTTTAAACGTTACTTTAAAAAGATCTGCGGATGCAAATGAAGGTCCAGGTGTACAAGAAATTTTTCCAGTCGGCATTTGTGACCATATGTGAATTCCAAAAATATTATCCACACCATCAACTGCACCTTGCTTTACCATGGCCTTTGCACCTTCTGCCACCTCTTCAGCCGGTTGAAAGATCAATCTAACATTTCCAGGCAATTCATCCTTCATCTCCTGAAGTACTTTAGCTGCAATGAGGAGCATGGCTGTATGGGCATCATGACCACATGCATGCATTTTTCCTTCTTCCTTTGATACGTATGATAGTTCTTTATTTAATTCTTCCACAGATAAGGCGTCCATATCTCCCCGTAAAGCAACCGTTTTTCCAGAATTTTTGCCTTCAATTGTAGCAATGACACCTGTTGGATCTGTTCTGCGATGAGCAATGCCTAGTTGTTCAAGATACTGGCAAATAAATTCAGTGGTTTTCTCCTCTTGCCAAGATAGCTCTGGCTTACTATGAAGTTTTCGACGAATATCTTTAAGCTCGTTACTGTATTTTTTTATCGCTTCTTTTATTTTAATTTGGATCATTTTACTTCTACCTCCGTTAAATTCTTCGCTGCTTCGTATAGGATTTGAACCGCATTTGCTAAATCCCGTGAATCCGACCATTCCTCAGGACAATGACTAAGTCCATTTTTACTTGGGACAAAAAGCATCCCCGCTGCTGTAAAGTCTGAAAAGACCATCGCATCATGACCTGCACCACTATTCATTGAGTAATAAGGTATAGCTAATTCGCTACTCTTTTGTTTCAGTAGAGTAATTATTTCTGAATTCATTGATTTTGGCTGCATATATAAAAGCTGATCAACAGACAACCGAATATTATTTTGGTTATGGGAATAAACTAGCTCCCTTACCTTTCGAATCATGTTCTGAACATGTTCTTCTTTCCCTGATCGGATATCCACTGAAAATACGGTTTTTTTCGGGATTACATTTGCTCCATTTGGAAACACCTCGACACTTCCTACCGTAATAACCGAGCCCTCTCCTTCCTCCATGGCAATAGTAGGTAATTCTGCAATTATTTTTGCAGAAGTGACTAGTGCATCAGCACGATGTTCCATCGGCGTAGTGCCTGCATGTCCAGCTTGACCTTCCACTGTAATTTCTAACTGAGTAAGACCAACAATCGTTTCCACCACACCAATAGGAATATTTTTTTCCTCCAGAATCGGTCCTTGCTCAATATGTAATTCTAAATAAGCCTTCATTGATTTCCAGTCCCTTCTTTTAGGCAAAGAAGGATCAAGTCCGATTTTCTCCATCGCTTCTACAGTTGAAATCCCGTCTTTATCTTTTAAACGATAAAAATCCTGTTCACTTAATAACCCAACGATTCCTCGAGATCCCATCAATCCTCCACCAAATCTTGTTCCCTCTTCTTCCACTAAGGCAATGATTTCTAGGGGATATTTGGGAATCAACTGATTTTTCGAAAAAAGCTCAGCTACAACAAGGCCCGCTACCACTCCCGCCGGTCCATCATAATTACCACCATGGGGAACCGAATCAAAATGGGAACCAATGAGAACACTAGGTGCATCCTGCAAGACCCCATCCATCTTGCCAAAAACATTACCAAAGCCATCCTCATGAACTTTAAGCCCATATTCATCCATTTTTTCTTTTATATACGTTCTAGCTCCCAAGTCTTCCTGACTATAGGTAAATCTCGTCGTTCCCTTATTTGGGGTTGAGGTGTATTTACTTATTTCCTGTAGATGTTTTTCGATTCGTTCCTGAATATCTATCATTTCTCTCTCCCCCATACTATAAAAATTTTACGAATATTCCCGCTAAAATAACGGATACAATAGTGACCGTAATGAAACCCCCGACAAGCATTGGTGGTAACATCTGACTTGTTAGGATTTCTTTTTCCTTTTCATCAGTAGTTAGTGAATTAATGACTTCATTCGTGATAATGTAATCAGCAGGAAATCCATATAAGGCGGTTAAAGAAACTGCAAATGCCATTTCCTTGCTGACTTTTAAAAACTTCCCCGCAATAAATGAAAATATATACATACCAACGACACCAATAACAATACATCCCACAAGAGGATATAAAATTTGAAGCATCATACTTGGTGTTGCTTGTTTTAATCCATCAAAGATGAATAGCATTAACGCAACGATGGCAAAACCAAAACCATTTGCTTTTTGCAGCACTTGCTTTTCCAAAAAACCAATGCTCTTTGCGATTACACCAAAAAGTAAGCAAAGAACAAAGGGACTAATTGAAACAATAGGTGCCAATAATGTAGAAACTTGATAAGCAAGGAAAGCAACAAAGGCTAGTCTGAAAAACTTAAAAAATTCCGTATTATATTTTTCTGGTAATCTTTTAAATAGTTTAAGTTCCTTCATTCCATGTTCTGCTGTAGCGGCTACCTCTGAGGAACCTTCCTCCTTTACCTTCAATTGTCCACTTCGATATTGTTTCAAAAGACGCTTCCCTTCTTTTTTCAACATAATAGATGTAAGTGGATAACCAGCAAATCCCTGCATCACATAGATGACAATCGCAAAAACGGATAGAGATGCAAGCCCCACTTCCTTTGCACCTTCTGACATGATTAGGGCAGATACGACCCCACCCACTAAAGGTGGAATAGCTACAACAACGGTCTTAAATCCAAATAGAAGGGATCCAACGATAAATAACAGAACAATAATTCCAATAATCCCTGAAAGAGCAATAACAATCGTTTTCCATTGATTCTTTAGTTCCTGAAGCGATAACAAGGTACCCATGTTCGTAATTAATAAATACATCATCATTGTAGCTACCACCGGGGGCACACCAGATATCGCTACAATATCTTGTGGAAAAAATGTCCAATATCCAATAAGAAAAAGGACCGCACAGATAAAAATAGAGGGTACCCATGCTTTCGTCCGAACAGCAACTAGGTCCCCAATAAACAAGATCAATAAAAGAATGACTAAGGCTAACATTTGCGACATAAGATTCACTTCTCTTCCTAGGATGTATTTACTCTCATTTGCGATACGCAATATATTGAATAAATAGAATAATAATATAATTATTCCATACAGTCAAACTTTTTTAAATAGTTTTATAATTAAGAAGGGACAGGGGGTCGGTTCCGCTGTCCCGAATTTTGGGACAAGAGAACCGTCCCTCTGTCCCCTTTAAAGTGTGAATGTCTCTTTAATTGTTCCTACCTCTATGCCTGAATCATTTTTGACAATGGAGGGTTTTAACATTCTAAGTTTGTGAATTGTCTCTTTATTTTTATAGTCGATTTGTTCAAGAATGGATGCAACGATGTTTGGCCATACTTCTTCCGATCCATTGATTACCTTTAAAGCAAAGGCAATTCGTTCGTTTTTTAAACCAAAGCCATAAACACCTTGGGCACCACCTTTTGCTACTATATTAGGATCTTGTAATAGAATGGAACAAATAAAGTGTTCAGAGGCAATCATGTTATACTGATGATTCATCGTACGTGTTAATTTAACAACAGCAGCTTTTAATCCAGAATCATCAATCAAATCTGGACATGCGAATTTCAAATATGTTAGTGCCATGGAATGTAATGGAATCGCAAAGACAGGAACACCACAACCATCTATTCCAACTTTAATTTCTGAAATAGGAACTTCAGATAATGTCGATAAAATTTGTACGATATGCTGCTGAAGAGGATGATCCTGCTCCCAATAATTAGCAACTGGATATCCTAGTTCACGGCAAACAGCCACAAATCCTATATGCTTTCCTGAACAATTATGATAGAGTCTTCTTTTTGTCTTTCCCTCGCCAATCATTTTTTCTCTCGGTTCTATATTTAATGGATAGGAAGGCGGGCAGAATAAATCTTCTTCCACAACTGGCAATTTGTTTAATAACGATTCAAGAGCATTGATATGGTAAGATTCTCCACGATGTGATGCAGAAAATAAGGCTGCCTCTTCCTCTGTAATATTATATTTTTCTATAATATTTGTTAAAAATAGTGGTAAGGCTTGAATCGGTTTTGCTGCAGATCGCAAAAATACTTCTTGTTGTGAGTTTCCTACTTGATAGATCTGTTTTTTCATCTCATTTATGCCGCAAATGATGCCGAAGTGTTTATTCTCAACCAATCCTGCTCTAGTTTCTTCTATTAATATGTCAAACCCCATGTTCATTTCTCCTCTTTCACTAAAACATTCATTAATGTGGCTTGTGCTAGGATAGCAGCTCCAAGTCCACATTCCTGGTAAACTACCATAATGTTTTTTTGTAAAATTATATTAATTTTAAAATCAAAAATTATTTAAAATAATTATAACTATGAAAAATTCCCCTTACAACTGTACTAATTTTTATTTTCAAAAAAATTAATCATTGATTAATATGAGATTGTAATTTTGTTTGTATAAAAGAAAAATAGGCTGCTCCTTAATCGGAACAACCTACTCAACTTTTATTCTATTTATTTAAGGACCAATTCCCCTATTTGCGCGCCTGCATTAACATCATCGGAATCATACCTTTTTAGCTCAGAAATTTTCTCATCAAAGTTTGTAAATACAAGAACTGTTGTTGTTTCTTTGCCTTTTTCCTTGAGATACGCTAGATCAAATGTGCCTAAACTGTCATTCGTATGAATCTTATCTCCAGCCTTTACCGTGATCTCAAATCCTTCTCCATTTAATTCAACTGTATCTAAGCCGAGATGTAAAAGGATCTCTACTCCTTCTTTCGTTTCCATTCCAATAGCGTGTTTAGTCGGAAATACCTGTGTAACGGTCCCATCAATCGGTGCAAGGACCTTTCCGTTATTTGGAATAAATGCAAAGCCATCCCCCATCATTTTCTGAGAAAAAACTGGATCTGGTACATCCTCCAATGGAATTATTTTTGCATTGAGAGGGCTTGATATGATCACATTACTCTTTGTTTTATTTTTCTTAAAAAACAATTTTCTCACTCCCATTATTATTTTCTTGGTTATAGGAGGCTTTTTCTCATATAACTTGAAGCAAACTTCTGCTCTTTTCTATAACTTTTATTTTTTTGATAGTGTAGAACAATCAAAAAAATCTTATTAGACTCCCCCCGAACCATACCTATATTAATGGTAGGAAGTCTATATATTGTAGAAAAAAGCCTTATAGGAAAGGGCTGTTTTCGTATAGTTTGTAGCTCTTTTCGCAGTGAAATGAAAGGTGTAGCGGTCTTCATCTGAGCGTTACTCGTTAAAACTTCACTTAAATAGCAACAATGCTTGAGAAAAGAGCCTAGGAAAAAGAAGTTCCATTAGAGGAACCTCTTTTGTATCACTCTTAAATCAAGACGCCTTCTTTATACTTTTTATTCAGTGTTGGCCAATATTCTTTATTTGCCTCAATTAAGTCATCCAACACCGCTTTAGCTACGCGTGCGGATGGGAATGTTTTATTTAGTGTAAATGCTTGTAACGCCTTTTCATAAGAACCTTCTGTAATTGCCTCAACCAAGATTTTTTCAGATGCTAACTGTTGTTCAATCATTGCCTGATGGAAATAAGGAATTTCTCCTACATATTCTGGAACAGGCCCTTTACTTGTAATTAAGCATGGAACCTCAACCATCGCATTAGCCGGTAAGTTTGGAATGGTTCCGTTGTTTTCTACCATTACAAGATATCTCTTTGCTAAGTTTTTTGCAAGTGAAACGGTTACATCTACGATAAAGATTCCATGGACACCTACATGAAACTCATCAGCTAAAACTCCAGTTTCTTCATAATTCTTAACTGTTTCAAACAATGATTTCTCGCGGCCATCCATCACTTCATTTGCTCGTGTATATTCCTTATTCGAAGTTTCGACGATATAATCTGGGAAGAAATAATATTGTAAATAAGGATTTGGAATATAGTCTGGGAAGTAATCCATTATTAATTTAATATTTTTAAAGGTTTTAATCCATGATGAATCTGCATGGCGATAATCAATTTTTGAAACATCCTCTGTCAATAATCCATATTGATAAATATGCTCCCGTAATTCCGGAAGACGATCTACTCCGTCTACTTTCACTTTCGTAAACCATCCAAAATGATTTAGTCCGAAATAATCCACCTCTAGCTCTTCTCTCTCGACACCAAGAATGGCACTCATATTGCGCATTGTGGCAACTGGCATATCACAAATATTGATGACTCTAGCATGTGGTCTTAATTTACGAACACCTTCTGCAACGATAGAGGCTGGGTTAGAGTAATTCACAATCCAACAAGAAGGCTTAGCATATTTTTCAACAAAATCAATTAACTCAACCATCGGGAAAATCGTTCTTAATCCATAGGCTAATCCACCAGGTCCACATGTTTCTTGACCGACAACATTGTGGGAAAGGGGAATCTTTTCATCAAGCTCTCTCATTGCATATTTCCCCACCCTCATTTGGGCAAAAACAAAATCTACATCATCGAAGGCAACTTGTGGATCTGTTGTTTCCACTATGTTGATACGATCAGTATATTCAGCAATGACTGCTTTGGCAGCAATTACTACCTTTGATTGACGCTCCCCATCAATATCGTAAAATCGTAATTCAGATAACGGTAAATCTTCTAATCTATCCATTAAACTTCTTACAATTCCAGGAGTATACGTACTACCGCCACCAGCTATCGCTAATTTATATGTTTTCATCTTATATTCCTCCTAAGCTACTATCTACTTGATCCCGAACAGATTTAACATTTAATCCATAAACAACCTGAACATTATTACCAGACTTGATCACACCTTTTGAGCCTGTTTGTTTCAATAGGTTTTCGTCCACAATATCTGGATTTTTCAATACAAGCCTTAATCTTGTATAGCAATTATCAACGTTCTCAATATTTTCACTTCCACCCAAAGCAGTAATAATTGTCTGCCCAACTGGAGAGGAAGCCTTCTCTTTTTCCCTTGTCTTATTTGTTGATTGAACTGGAATCTGCTCTACTGCAATGTCTGTATCATCTTCACGGCCCGGTGTTTTTAAATTCAATTTTAAAATTAAGAAGCGGAATATAATGAAGTAAAGTGCAAACATAAATAATCCGACTAATATAAACAGCGGCCAATTGGATTTTGTTGTCCCTAATGGCAGGTTATAAAGTAAGAAATCAATAAAACCATTTGCCCCAATTGCATGGACACCTAACAGACTTAACAGCATCATACCTGTACCAGCTAAAACTGCATGAACAACGAATAGGACAGGAGCAACAAACATGAACGCAAATTCGATTGGTTCCGTTACACCTAATAAGAAGGAAGTAACCGCTGCAGGTAATAAGACCGCTTTTGCCATTGATTTTTTACCTTTTTTTGCAGTCACGTACATCGCTACTGCAGCACCCATTAGTCCAAACATTTTACTTAATCCACGGGCATCCCAGTTTACAGTGCTGCTTAACACTGGAATACTTTTATCTGCCATTTCAGCAAAGTAAATATTTCTTGCCCCATAGACAATATCTTTGCCGATCTGTTCTGTTCCACCTAATTCTGTATATAAAAATGGTGTATATACAAGATGATGCAGACCAGTAGGGATTAAAATTCGTTCGAGGAATCCATATACTAAGAAGCCAAAAGACCCTAAGCTTTTAATACCAATTGCTAATGCCGTAATTCCATTTTGAACAAATGGCCAAAATTCAGCGGCCAATACACCTAAAATCATCGCACTTGGAATGGCCAGAATAGCAACGAAACGATGACCAGAATAAATTTGCATAACACCTTTAAATTTCGTATCACAATATTTATTGTGTAAAACCCCTACCAAAGCCCCGATTAAAATACCGGAAAACACACCCATTTCAAGCACTTGAACATTCAATACCATGGCTTGCCCAGAAGATTGCATAGACTCAGTTGGTACTAAACGATCTGCTAATTTCAATACTTGATGCATGGCATTGATGAAAATAACGAAAGAAACTAAGCCAGTTAAAGCCGCATACCCTTTATCCTTTTTCGCCAATCCAATTGGGATCCCAACGGCGAAAACTAAGGCTAGGTTTTGAAGAATCGAAACGGCCGATCCTGAAATAAACTGTCCAATATTCTGTATAAATGGATGTTTTAAAAATGGAATATATTCTGCTAAGTTCCCATTTCCAAATACATTACCAAAGGCTATAAACAGCCCTATAATCGGTAAAAGTAATATAGGTGCAAATAATGATTTTCCAAAAAGTTGAAGACCATTCAAGACCCTTTTCATTCGCAACCTTCCTTTCAACAAGTAAACGCTATCAATTACATTCACAGTATAATGCCGTTTTCCTACTCACGAAAGGGAAAACGGCGATTCTGTACAATGTGAACAAATATCGTAACATGTTACATCTCATTAATAGCTATTTAAAATTCAGTGATAATCCCTTGTTTAATCGCTAAAGTTAGAATGATATCAATAAGCATAAACATGTTTGATTCATAGGAAGTCACTTGAAATTCTTGTTGTGACTCGATCGTTGGGTCTAATACTTGAAAAACAATATCAGCAAGTTGAGCTGTTGTACTTTTATTATTTCCAGTAAATAGGACCGTCTTCAATCCATTATCCTTTGCGATTTTTACTTTTTCTATTACTTTATTTGTTTCACCAGACCGCGAAAAGACAATTAATAAATTGTATTTTTGAATATTATTAAAAAATAATGCCCTGCTATCACTAGTAGAGGCATTCGAAACATAATAACCAAATAACTCTAGCTTCTTCGCTAAATAATCGGAAAATATTGTAGAAAACCCTGCCCCATAGAAATAAATCTTTCTATGCTTTTCGATTTCATGTAAAAACGCTTGAATATGAGTTTCATCAATCGAATGAAAGGTTAAATGATAATGTTGAATAAACTCTGATACTTTATCCTCCAACGGTTGATGAATACCCACAACAGATTCCGACATATGTTCAGGTAAATTAGAAACCTTTAATCCTAAATGATAAATAAATTCACTATACCCGCTGAATCCAAGCTTTTTACAAAGCCTAATAATCGAAGTCGTCGAAACAAACAACTCATCCGCCGCCTTCCGAATACTTAACGGACCACCAACAAACCTCTTCTCAATAAGAAAAGCAAGAATATCCCTCTCCGATTGATTTAACTCCTTATCATTCACATAATCTAAAAAAATCTTTTCTGAACGCTCCATATGTTCTCCTCTCTTTGGGACAAAGGGTCGGTTCTGTTGTCCCACCAATTATTGCTTTAAAAAAATCTCTCCACCCTTCCCATTAATTCATGCACTGCTGGAGAAAGATGCCTATCTTTTAAATATGCAAGGTAAACCGTCCGTTTTAAAAAATCCGAGTGTATCGTATGAGTGGCAATCTTAGATGTATGAATATGCTTGATATAGCTTTCCGGCAAAAATGTGATTCCTAAACCTTGTTCAATTAAACTACAGGCTGTTTCGAAACGCTCGATTTCATACATGACCTTAGGGGTCACCTGTTCGTTTGCAAATGCTTGTAATACATTTTCTCTCGTTTGAAATCCTGTAGAGCAGATAATGAAATCTCGGTTTGCTAAGTCTGGAATGGTAATCCGTTCCTTTGTATTCAACTCATCTTCTTCATGTGTTAAGAGAATGAACCGCTCATCATAGATGGGATTAAGTTGAATTTCCTCATGACTGAGAGGCTGATTCGTTACAGCAAAATGAATGTCATAGTCGATAAGGGATTGAATAACCTGTTTCTCCCCTAATATTTCCTTTAGCTTAAATTCTATTTTAGGAAAGCTTTTTTTAAACTTTTTAATCACTTTAGGAAACCAAAACATTGATGATTCAATTAATCCAATACTAATTTTCCCATTACCAATTTGCTTCACTTCTTCAAGCTCTTTATGGGTATTTTCTAGCGATCTTATTAGCTCTTCAGCCCTAAAAAAATAAATTTGCCCTGCATCCGTTAATGAAAGACCTCGAGTATTCCGTTCTAATAGCTTGATCCCAACCTCTTTCTCTAGTTTCATTATTGCATTACTTAAAGATGGCTGTGATATATGTAAAAGTTTCGCAGCCTTTGAGAAGCTTTGTTCCTTAACAACTGTTATGAAATACCTTAGTTGACGGATCTCCATGTTCTCCTCCTCACTTATAGTTTTAAACTATAAATCTATTATTATTATGTATTAGTAATTATAAATGAAAGCGGTTATAATTGGTATATAGATATAATTCTGAATTTTAATAGGAGTGAGACATATGTATATTCAGCCTTCTTCCGATCACTGGAATGGTAGAGTCGATAGTCACACTGATCCACTTAGTTTCCGTCTACACCAACAGGTTAAATTAGATACACCTTCCTCCCTTTCCACCGCTTCAAAAGGACAGAAAATCTTTGGATTGATTGGCTTTAGTTGTGATGAAGGAGTTAGACGTAATCAAGGACGCTTAGGCGCTGCCAAAGCCCCTAATCTACTTAAACAAGCTCTTGCGAAGTTGCCTTGGCATCTTTCCACTTCAACAACTGTAGTTGATGTAGGGACGATTCAATGCGAGGAGGATCAGCTAGAAAAGGCACAAAGTGAACTAGGACAAGCAGCCACCGTCCTCTATCGTAAAGGTATTACCCCAATTATCCTTGGTGGCGGCCATGAAACCTTCTATGGACATTATTTAGGTGCAAGAAACTATCTCGGCCCCGATGAAACATTAGGAATCATTAATATTGATGCCCACTTTGATATGAGGCCATATGATGAGACAACCTCCTCTGGTACAATGTTTAAGCAAATTTTAGATGCTGATTCAAAATCCAGCTACCTGTGTGTGGGCATTCAACAGCAAGGAAACACAAAGGCACTTTTTGAAACAGCCAAAAAGTATCATGTACAACATATCTCTGAAGAAGAGGTAACATCCGAACTGGCTCTCTCTTTAGGAAGAATTGATGATTTTATCAATCAACATGACAAAATCATCCTAACTTTATGTACGGATGTAATTAGTGCAGCCTATGCTCCAGGAGTTAGTGCACCATCCCCGTTTGGACTGCATCCCAAAACGGTAAGAGATTTAATTAGACATATTGTTGCGAAAGAAAAGGTTCTTTCCTTCGATGTTTCAGAAGTAAACCCTGTTGTTGATGAGAATAATAAAACTGTGACATTAGCGGCACAATTAATCAATGAATCTCTCATTCACTTTCACGAATAACATTAAAATTGGAGGGATAGTATGAACTTGGAATTAAATCAAATTGCCACCATCTTTCTAGCCGTAGCTTTACTAATGCTAGGAGGACTACTAATAAAAAAGATAAACTTCTTAAAAAAGTTCTGTATACCAGCCCCTGTTGTAGGTGGACTCTTATTTGCCATTCTCGTTACGATTTTAAGACAAACTGGACTAATGAAAATTACCTTAGATACTTCTTTACAAAGCTTATTCATGTTGACATTCTTTACCACAGTCGGTTTAGGTGCAAGCTTTAAGCTAGTGAAACTTGGAGGTAAGCTGCTGGTTATCTACTGGTTAGCTTGTGGCGTCTTAGCTTTGTGCCAAAATCTTATTGGTATATCATTGGCAAAGGTTCTTGGAATTGAACCGTTATTAGGAATAATGATTGGTGCAGTATCCATGGAAGGAGGTCATGGTGCAGCAACAGCATTCGGTGGAACCATCGAGGGACTAGGGGTTAATTCTGCCTTATCTGTAGGACTTGCAGCTGCAACATTCGGTCTTATTGCTGGAGGATTAGTAGGTGGACCAACCGTAAAATATTTAATCTCAAAATATAATCTAAAACCAACTGAAGTTGATGCTAATGATGAAGTGGCTGCAGCAATAGATGCCAACTCTGCATCAACTGGCATTAACTCGCAGAAATTTATTGCCCAAATTCTCATCATTACGTTCTGTATGGCGGCAGGTTCATATCTAGGGGAGTTATTCTCTAGTGCAACAGGCTTTGTATTACCAAACTATGTCGGAGCAATGTTTGTCGCTGTGATTGTTCGAAACATTATCGATAAAGTAAACAAGGAAGTAATTGATATGACCAGTATCAATCTAATTGGTGATGTAACTTTAGGAATCTTCCTTTCTATGGCGCTAATGAGCATTCAATTATGGGAATTAACAGGACTTGCCTTACCAATGGTCATCATTGTTTTTGTCCAAGTTATTTTCATTGTTCTTTTAGGTATCTTTGTTCTATTTAAATTACTTGGAAAAAACTATGATGCCGCTGTAATGGTTGGCGGCTTTACTGGACATGGACTAGGTGCAACCCCTAATGCTATGGCCAATATGTCCGCCATTACTGAACAATTCGGCCCATCACGAAAAGCTTTTCTAGTTGTTCCAATTGTTGGTGCGTTCTTAATTGATGTATTTGCCATGCCGATTATCATAACAAGTATTAATTTATTTAAATAAGGCTCTTTTCTCAAACATTGTCGCTATTTAGGTAACGTTTTAACTAAATAAAAATAGGTTAAATACCGTTAAACCCATTCCACTGTGAAAAGAGCTGCTGCAAAACTTCATCAGATCCGCTGGTGTAAAAGCCGGCAGTATGGTTTTTCAAAAGCAGAAAATAGTCTTAAATAAAGAAAGTGTGGGAGACTTATCCCGCACTTTCTTTATCTTTTCATCAAATTAATCTTCAGAGAGGATTGTTTGAGCTATTTTTTCATCTAGCTTTTCAAAGTCAAAATATTGTATTGTATCATAAAGATCTTTCCTTGTTTGCATGGCGTTTATGGAATTCCTTTGTGTCCCATCTTTCAATATATTAGTAAAGACCTGTTCTATTGCCTTGGCCGCTACCCTTAGTGATGTTACGGGATAGATCACCATACTGTATCCAAAGTCTTCAAATTCCATCGCTGTATAGTAGGGAGTTTTACCAAACTCAGTCATATTCGCTAATAAAGGAATTTGAAGTGAATGTTTAACTTTTGTAAACTCTTCTTCTGTTACCAATGCTTCTGGAAAAATTGCATCAGCACCTGCTTCAATATAAGCATTTGCCCTTTCAATTAAACGATCGATCCCTTCAACTGAAGCTGCATCACTTCTTGCGATAATAACTAGAGAGGGAGCTACTTCTTTAATGATTTTAATTTTTTGAACCATTTCCTCGATGCTTACTAATTTCTTTCCATTCAGATGACCACATTTCTTTGGTAATTCCTGATCTTCAATTTGAATGGCAGCCACTCTGGATTCAACCATTTCTCTTGCGGTTCTCGCCGTATTTAAAATCCCCCCAAACCCTGTATCAATATCAACAAGTAGTGGTAAATTTGAGGCACGAATAATATCTTTCGCACGAACAGCTAATTCCTCAGAATGAATCATTCCTAAATCAGGCAAACCTCTGCTGGCAGTATAAGCTGCTCCAGATAAATAAAGCACCTTAAATCCAATTTTCTTAGCAATTAGTGAACTTAGTCCATCATATGCACCAGGAATTTGTAAAATAGATGGTTCTAGCATTTGTTTACGAAATCGATCTGAAAGCTCTTGCTGACTTAATTCTTGATCTATTAACCATGACATCCATAATCCCTTCTTTCAATGTTTAACAAATTAGATCAATAGCTTACTTATAAATTCATCTACCTGATAATCAATCAACACCGATGAATCCATACAGATGCTCATAATCTCTTGAACTTGTTTTATGGGAAAGCAGGTTTCCAAGTTATCCTGAAATTTCTTAATTAGTAAGGGAACTCCCTCATCCCTTCTAAACGGATGTCCAATTGGATATTGACATTCAATTTTTTCACTAACTGATCCATCCTTAAAATAAATTTGCACAGCATTAGCAATCGAACGAAGATTTGGATCTAAATAATCAATACTATATTGTTTATTTTCGACGATCTCCATTTTTTCACGTAGTTGATCAATCCGTTGGTCCTGTGCTGTTTCATCTTCATAGTGATCAGCATTTATCGTTCCATATATTAGTCCTATTGCCGTAATATATTGAAGACAATGATCTCTGTCAGCAGGATTATGTAGCGGTCCCTTCTTATCTAAAATACGAACCGCCGATTCTTGAGTATCAATGACAATTTTATTTACCTCATCCAGTCGATCTCTCACAATCGAATGCAATCGAATCGCACATTCAGCAGCCGTTTGCGCGTGAAATTCTGCCGGATAGGAAATTTTAAATAAAATATTCTCCATAACATAAGAATCAAGTGTTCGGCTAAGGGTTATCTCTTTTCCATCAAATAACACATCCTGAAATCCCCAATGAGGGGCAGAGAGTGCTGTCGAATAACCCATTTCTCCCTTTAATGCCATAAAAGCTAATCGAACACCTCTACTTGTCGCATCACCTGCGGCCCAGGATTTCCGAGATCCCGTATTTGGAAAATGCCGGTATGTTCGCAAACTAGAATTATCAAGCCAAGCATTCGAAACTGCATTCATGATTTCTTCTTTTGTACCACCAAGCATACCAGTAACCACTGCGGTAGTAGCAATTTTAACAAATAACACATGATCCAGCCCCTGGCGATTTAAACTATTAGTCAGTGCTAGCACGCCTTGTATTTCATGGGCTTTAACCATCGCTACAAGAATATCCCTCATCTTCAAAGCCCGTTTCCGAGTTCTGCTAAGGTAATCAGCTACCGCTAGTATCCCCCCAAGATTATCAGAAGGGTGTCCCCACTCAGCAGCTAACCATGTATCATTATAGTCTAGCCATCGAATCATACACCCGATATTAAACGCAGCATGGACAGGATCTAATTCAAATGAAGTACCAGGTACACGACTTCCATTAGGAACTATGGTTCCAGGTACTATTGGCCCCAGATGCTTTGTACATTCCGGATACCTTAAAGCCAAAAAACCACAGCCTAAGCTATCGATTAAAACATATCGAGCAGTCTCCAAAGCAACTTCACTTGTAATCTCTTTATCTAAAACATAATTAGCGATCGTCTCAAAAACTGAATCAACGGTTTTAGCTTTTACAGAGTTTAATTCCTTCATATTCAATTACCCCTTCCTATTATGATTAGGCACTCTGCTGTGATGACTGATTATCTTCTTTTTTCCTTTTCCATGTTTTTAAAATCGGTAATAGAAATGCTAAAAGTGCAATGATTAAAAGTACACAGGAAATTGGATTAGTAAAGAAGATTGCTAGACTTCCATTTGAAATCGTTAAGGATTGGCGGAAAGATTGTTCCATCATTCCCCCTAAAATAAATGCTAATAGGAGTGGTGCGGCAGGAAAATGAAATAATCTCATCACATAACCAATGATTCCAAATAGTAGAAGTAAAAACATATCAAAGGTATTAAAACTCACTCCGTAGACACCAATTAAGCAGAACACAATCACTAAAGGAATGAGCATTGGACGAGGAACCTTTAAAATCTTTGATATATATGGGATTAAAGGTAGATTCAATATTAATAGAAAAATATTCCCGATATACATACTTATAATAACTCCCCAAAAAATATCGGGATGATCTCCAATTAATAATGGACCTGGTTGCACCCCTAACACCATTAATGCACCTAGCATCACAGCCGTTGTCCCTGAACCAGGTATCCCTAAACTTAGTAATGGGACAAAAGCACCGCCAGATGCAGCATTATTAGCAGACTCAGGTGCTGCGATTCCTTTTATTGCACCTTTCCCAAATTGTTCTGGGTTCTTACTCATCTTTTTTTCGGAAACATATGCAAGCAGTGAGGCGATCGTTCCCCCTGCACCTGGTAATACGCCAATGAGGAATCCTAAAAAGGATTGTTTCCCGGCTGTTGTAGACATTTCACGAAATTCTTGTTTGGATAATCGTAAACTACCAATTTTATTCGTGTCTGCCCCTTTTTCCTTTCGATTAATAATCAATGAGCATACTTCTGCTAATGCAAATAAACCAAGAGCAATGACGAGGAAATCAATTCCTTCTAATAAATGTGCACTCCCAAATGTAAATCTTGGTGTCCCAGTCTGTGAATCAATTCCTATCGTTGCAATCATGAAGCCAATTGTGGCAGAAATTAGTGCTTTTATTGTTGATCCGTCGGACAAACTAGATACAGCTGTTAAACCCATTAGCATAAGTGCAAAATAGGCAGGTGGTCCAAACGAAATAGCGACATTTGCTAGAGTAGGTGCTAAAAGAGTAAGTAAAATAACACTGATCGTACCACCTATAAAAGATGAAATGGCTGCGACTGCTAATGCCTTCCCAGCTTTCCCCTGCTTCGCCATTGGATAACCATCAAAGCTTGTTGCCACTGCCTCAGATGTACCAGGTGCATTTAATAGGATTGACGAAGCTGCTCCCCCATACGCAGCACCATAATAAACACCAGCCATCAATAACAGTGCTAAAGCTGGCACCATCCCATAAGTAATTGGAATCATGACCGCAATAGCCGTTATCGGTCCCAAACCAGGTATCATTCCAATAACTGTCCCAACGATAACACCAATTAATACGAATAGAATTCCTTGAAAACTAAAGACCACTTCAATTCCTGCTAATATTCCATCAAACATCATTCATACTCCTTTCTTAAAAAGGCAATATACCGCTTGGTAATTGAATTTGTAAAAATGATACAAATAAGAAATAGATTGCTACTGGTAAAAAAATGGATACTAAGCTGTTGGATAAAAACTTTTTATAACCGAGATACCAAGAGCTAAAGAAGATAAAGAGTGCTGTCACAATAATAAATCCTAGCAATTCAAGGAAAAGAATATAAAAAAGGATAAATCCTAATACGATTAAAATCGGAATCAAATCATTCATTGGAATTTTTACTTTTTCACCTGTATCCTTAATAAAAAATAAGGCGATGGACAGTAGTAATAAAATAAATCCTAAGGCAATCGGAATGACATCCGAATCAATCGGAACATAGGCATATGAAGGTAATCGAAAACTAAGAATTAGATAAATGATCGATACCACCATTAAAACTAGTGATACCTTTTTATTTTTTGTATTTAACATTCTAAACACACCACCTATGATAGAATGAGCCGATGCGGGAAACATCGACCCAATAATATTTTTACTTTGCTAGACCAAGTTCATCTAATAATGCCTTCATGCTTTTATTTTCTTCTTCCAAAAACTTTTGGTATTCCTCGCTATCCATAAATTCTTCATCCCAGCCATATTTTTCTCTAATATCAGCCCATGCTGGGGAATCACTTAACTCTTTTAATTTTCCCTCATAATAGTTCAAAGCAGCTTTGTCCATATTAGGCGGTCCAAAAAATCCTCTCCAATTAATGAAAGTCGCATCAATTCCTTGCTCCTTCGCTGTTGGAAATTCTGAAATAATGTCCCCTTTCAGCCTTTCCTCTGATGTTATTCCCAAAACCTTAATCTTCCCAGCTTTCACCTGTTCGGCCGTCTCAGCAACTCCTGTTGAGAAAACATCGGCATTTCCATTTAGTAGAGAAGTTAAGGCTCCCCCATCTTGATCAGAAACATATTTAATTTTGGTAATATCTACACCTGCTGCCTTTGCAATTTTTACAAATTGGATATGGTCCATGCTTCCAGGTGAAGAACCACCAATAACTGTTACACTCGAAGGATCCTTTTTCATATCCTCAAATAAATCATTCAGACTATTCCATTTTGAATCCGCCTTGACAGCGAACGCTGCATAATCAGCAATTAAGTTTGCAATAGGAGTAAAATCTTTATAATCAAATTCTGATTGACCATTTAATGGAACAAGTAGCATCGGTGGCGAAGTCACAAAGAGATTATTAGAACTTCCCTTTTTAGAATGAATATAGGCCCATCCTACAGCTCCTCCTCCACCAGTCTTATTTACCACCCCCATTTTTTGATCAATTATTTTCTCCTCGCCTAGAACCTTGGCTGCCATTCTTGCTGTGGTATCCCAACCACCACCAGCCCCACTAGGAGCAACAATTTCAATCGTTTTATCTGGCTTCCAATCCTTTCCTCCCTTTGAAGATGAAGTGTTACTAGAACAAGCAGAGGTAATAACCAAGAAAAGTGCAAATACAACTAAAAAGAAAAAACGTTTCTTCAATTTCCCTTCTCCCCCTTTCAAAGCTTAAAAAAATCATAGTAAAGAAAAACCTTTTTGTAACCGTTTACAAAATAAGTTAATAATAAAAAAATTGTGAACATTTTGTTCATAATGTTCACAATAAAATACATAAATTATTTATTTACTAATCGATATTTCCTTTCTGGTCTGCCTACGATTCCATATTCTAGCTCTGCACTTCCCTCCCCAATTGAAGTCAAATATTCTAAATATCTTCGAGCGGTTGGCCTTGAGGCTCCCATTTTTTCACCCATTTCTTCCGCTGATACACCATTAGGGAAAATCTTTAAAATCCCTTTCACCTTTTGTAATGTTAGTGGATCAATTCCTTTCGGAAGATCCCTATTGGAATCATTCGAATCATTTTTAAAACCAAAATATTTATCTATTAGTTCTTGATTTAATTCGTTTGAGCTAAATAATTGATGTTTTCTTTTATAGTTTTCGATGGACTGCCTAAATCTTTCCATCGTCACAGGCTTAATAATATAATCCAATACACCTTGTCGAATAGCAGCTTCTACATAATTTTTTTCAAAAGCTGCCGAAATAATAATCACGTCGATATGTTCATAGTTGTTTCGTATTTCATTTAAGATCTCTGTCCCTAATTGATCGGGCATAAAAATATCTAATATAATTAAATCCACTCGATTATTTTTAAGAAATGCGAGGGTTTGTTCTCCGTTTAATGCTTTTCCAATCACACAAACATCCTCTATTTTCTTTAGGAATTGTTCATGAATAGCCGCTACTCTAAAATCGTCCTCTGAAATGATAACATTAATCACAAAGAATCCTCCTTTTCGCATTTAATCAATTTTGGAATAAAAATGGAGAATATCGTTCCTCCCTCTTTTTTTGCTTGTATTTCAATCGTTCCATTTAGCTCTTCTATAATTTCTTTTACAATACTTAATCCGTATCCCCGATTTTTTCCTTTTTTTGTTGTATATCCTCTATGAAAAATATGCTTAATATCCTCTACTCTAATTCCATTTCCGGTATCATCAATTTCGAACACAATATCATTTCCAACATCAGTAGTAAAAAAAGTGATTTCTTTTTTCGTACTCGTTGAAACCGCCTCAAAGGCATTGTCAATGATGTTTCCAAGAACAGAAATTAATTGAGCGAGACCAATTTGTTTCGGCAATGGTTGTAAAGAACTGGACGAATCAATCGTAAACTTTACTTTTTTTTCCGAGGCTTTCTCAATCTTACCAATAAGAATTGCTTGAACTTTTGAATCAACAATCTGTTGGAAAAGAATTTGATTTTGATTTCTATGTACTGCAGCCTCGTTTTGGATAAAAGATAATGCTTCATCGTATTGATGTAATTGGAGCATTCCTGATAAAACATAAAGTTTATTCGCAAATTCATGAGTTTGTGCCCGTAAATCCTCTGAATACTTCTTTACCTCTGATAGAGTATCTAACATCGCCTTAATTTCAGTTTTGTCCCGAAAACTAGCAACCACACCGACAATTCGCTCTTTATCCCGAATTGGGATCCGATTAACAATCACATGTTTTTCATTTAAAAGCATTTCTTTGTCATTTTCATGAATCCCAGTTTCCAGTACTCTATGCATTTTTGTATTTGGAATGATGGTTTCAATCGGAGTATGCAATGAATCTTTTTTGACTCCTAATATTTTTCGAGCAGAATCATTCATCATTGTAATATCGCCATTTGCATCTACAGCAATAATTCCTTCTTTGATAGATTGTAAGATAGCACTTCTTTCTCGATATAAGGAAGCAATTTCATGCGGTTCCAAGCCAAGAGTATCCCTTCGAATGTTTCGAGCTAATAGGACACCACCTACACTGCCTAAAAATAATACAAATAGAGATATAAGTATAATTTTTAATAGTCGATTACTTATTACCTCTCTCACTTCTCTTTTCATAAAACCAACCGAGACAATTCCAATAATTTCACCCTTTTCATCAAGGATAGGAGCTTTCCCCCTAATGGAAGGCCCTAAAGAACCTACTGCTTCTGAAATATAATTCATTCCTTTTTTTAAGGCACGGTCATTATCTCCACCGACCATTTTTTTTCCGATTTTATTTTCGTCTGGATGGGAATACCGAATACTATCCTTATTACCAATAACAATAAACTCTGCCCCAACTTCATCAGAAATTTTTTTGGTAATGGGCTGAATGACTGTTGAAGGATGTTCAAGATTAAATGCTTCCTTCACGGTAGGCATTAACGAAACAGTGATCGCTACCTGCTTCGCCAACTGACCTATATGTTGCTCGGTACTTTTTGATTCAATGTATCCGTAAAACACTGTCAAAATCAAAATAACAAATAATAATAAGGCCGTAATTAAAACAACTACTTTTGTTTGAAGTGATACCGAAAAATATTTTTTCATCCCATCCCTCCCCTTTTTACTTACCAATTCTACTCTATTGTAAATCGGAAGCAGATGAGATTCTATATATTAGACTGATAATTCTAAACATTCAATTTAATATTTTGCTTTATGCCGATGTACGAGAACGTTCAATTTTGTGTGCTTCCCACCGTTTTAATAATCGAAAGACTGGAGGTAAAATGACCAGTACAACAACAATCCGAAGAACTTGAACAACTACTACAAATGTTGAATCTGCATTTAGAACAGCGGAGGTTGTAGTCATTTCAGCAATACCTCCCGGTGTAAATGCCAATACAGACGTAACTAAGGAAATGCCTGTTATGAGTGAAATAAAATACGCGCAAAAAAACAAAGAAAGAATTAGACCAATCGTTGTAAAAAATGAGACAACTAATGTTTTTGTCATGCCGACGATCATTTCCTTATAAAACCGAGAACCTATACTAGTAGCAATAAAAATTTGCGATAAAACCATCATACTAGGTGGCCACCATGCCTTTAAATCTGTATCAAACAAAACAGATCCCATTGTTTGAGCACATCCTACACCTAGCATTCCACCTACGAGCCAAGGAGCTGGAAATCTCAAATACTTTCCAACATAATAACCGCCACATACGCCTACGATTAACAAGACCGTCCATAGAAGTTGGGTAATTTCAAAAGGAGAATGTGTCGTGGAAACTATTGCATGGTTTACGGTGAGATCATTAGTAGAACCTGTCAACCAAATTGAAGCAAATAGCGGAATCATTAGAACAACTAAGAAAACACGCATGGTTTGTATAACTGTCACCACCATCGTATTCGCTCCAACCTCTTCTGCAATGCTTGGCATTGCGCTTAACCCTCCAGGGGTTGCTCCAAAAAAACAGGTAATCATATCAAAATCAGTAAAGCGCCATAATATGAAACCAGATAAAAGTGAAAAGAGAATAGAGAGTAGAAGCATGGAAATAATACTTATCCAATTTGCTCTAAAGACTTCGATAAAGGATATATTTATTTTCTGTCCAAGCTCAATTGCTAGAAAGCTCTGACCTAAATACATCCAAAAAGAAGGTAGCCCTTTTTGATGATTATGGTGATTGATCAGCTTTGGTTTATAAAAGGAAATCAGTGCAGCTAAAAGAAGCGTTCCAATCATCCATCCTATTGAGAGATTTGTAAAGGAAAAAATAAATCCTCCCAAGCTACTAAGAAAAATAAAACAAATACTCCGAATAAAAAAATGACTCTTTTCCAATGTAGACCCTTCTTTCTTTATCAAGAGGTGTCATTTCATTTCTAAATAAAGTTGATAAAATTATTAGAATTATCAATACAATAAATGTAATATACATTTAGAGATTAATAAAATAGTAAATTTATATCATTACCCATCAAAAAAAATAATGGCTAAATTGGAGAAGATAACATATGGATGATCGTGATTGGCTCATATTACAAACCCTCTACAAAGAAAAAAACATTACAAAAGCAGCAAAAAAGCTTTTCATATCTCAGCCTGCTCTAACCAATCGCTTGCAGCAAATTGAACAAGAATTTGCCGTCCAGATCGTCAACAGAGGAAGACGTGGTGTTCAATTTACCCCTCAAGGTGAATACTTAGCGAAATCCGCACATGAAGTGCTAATCAATATTCAAAAGATAAAAGAGAATGTGAGGAATATGGAAGGCAAAGTAACTGGAACCTTAAAATTAGGGGTATCAAACTTCTTCGCATACCACAAACTACCCGATTTGCTGAGAATCTTTAAAGATCACTACCCACTTATAGAGTTCAAAGTCACAACAGGACTTAGTGGAGATATTGCAAACTTAGTTCATAATGAAGAAATTCATATTGGTTTTCTAAAAGGAGATTATGGTTGGAAGGAAAAAAAGCATTTATTATTCGAAGAAAAAATCTGCATTGTCTCAAAGGAAAAGATAGATATAGAGCAGCTCCCACATCTACCAAGAATTGATTACCACACTGATTATCTTTTTAAAACACTAGTTGATCATTGGTGGGCAGAAAATTATTCGCAACCTCCTTTGATTAGTATCGAAGTCGATAAATCGGAAACCTGCAAGGAAATGGTAATCAATGGATTGGGATATGCCATTATGTCCAGCATGACGTTAGACGATATCGATGATCTTCACAAAATCGAAATCAAAACAAAGGACAACGAACCCATCTTACGAAAAACATGGATGTTCTATCACGAAGAATCCTTAAAATTAAGCATGGTCCATGCCTTTGTACAATTTATTACGGAAATTGATTTTTATCATTTTGACAAGTGAAGAAATCAGCACGATATATTTAGAGGATTTGCATGAAAAAGCTATGCATTGGCACGACTTTGCTGATGATTCGCACGATCTCACCTCAGTTTCGCACAAGTTTGATGGCTATTCGCACGTTTTCAACCCAGTTTCGCACAAGTCTTTAATTAATAGACTATTAATATAAAAACAGGACTTCCATCATCTCATGATGAAAGTCCTTTATTCATAAAACGTCCCTTTTCCTCATTTACAATACATGGACACACTGCCTAAACCATCAAATTGTGCAATAATTGAATCTCCCGCCTTGAATGCAATGGCTTCAGACATCGCTCCACTTAATACAATGTCCCCTTTTTTAAGTCCCTTTCCTAGTGCTGCCAGTTCATTCACCGCCCAAGCAATTGCTGTTGCTGGATGTCCAAGTACTGCAGCACTTGAACCGGTTTGTTCGACTTGACCATTTTTAGACATAACCATGCCGATATTTCCTAAATCAATGTCATTCGGTGAAACCCATTTACTTCCTACAACAAATTTAGCTGATGAACAATTATCAGCCACTACGTCAACTAAAGTAAACCGGAAGTCCTTATAACGACTATCGATTACTTCAAGTGCTGGTGCTACATATTTCGTAGCTTTTATAACCTCCTCAGCTGTAATGTTCTCTCCTTGAAGGTCTTCCGCTAATAGAAAAGCAATTTCCGGTTCTACCTTCGGATGAATTAGTTCAGAAAAGTGGATTGGCTCCCATTCAAATGCTAGCATATCATTATGTAGATAACCATATATTGCTTGATTGACCCCCATCATTTCCTGCTTGGCTTTACTTGTCAGCCCTAATTTTACACCAACTGTTTTTGTACCGTTTTCATCCATTTTACGGGCAAGCAATCCTTCTTGTATGACATACGCTTCTTCAATTGTTAGATCGGAATATTCATCAGTTACTTTGATGACTTCCCTGGCATCACGTTCAGCAGCGTATAAATAATCGATAATTTCCTTCTCTTTATTAGTCAGTAGAGTCATTCTTACGCCCTCACTTTACTGTTTTTTGCCAATTCGGCTGCTACATCTAGAATCATATCTTCCTGTCCACCAACTACCTTCATTTTCCCTAATTCTACTAAAATATCTCTTGGATCAATGCCAAATCTCTTACCTGCACGTTCTGCATGAAGTAGAAAACTAGAGTAGACACCAGCATATCCTAGTACAAGGCTACCCTTTTTAATTTCCTGACTACCGGGAATAATGGGACCAACAATATTTTCAGCAACATCCATCATCTTATATAAATTAATCCCAACATCGATTCCCATTCGTTCCATAATCGCTACCAAGACCTCTGTTTGTGTGTTCCCAGCTCCTGCTCCTAAGCAACGAACACTACCATCAATTCGTGTTGCCCCCTCCTCAATTGCTGCAATTGTATTGGCAACGGCAACAGATAAATTATTATGCCCATGGAACCCCACTTCAATATCTAATGCCTGGCGAAGAGCTTTTATCCGTTCACGGACTTCTTTTGGTAATAGAGCACCAGCCGAATCGGTTACGTAAACTGCCTCTGCCCCGTAGCTTTCCATTAATTTTGCTTGCTCGACGAGTTTTTCCACAGGAACCGAATGGGCCATCATTAAAAATCCTAATGCCTCCATACCAAGTTCTCGCGCTTTGCTAATATGTTGGGCGGATACATCTGCTTCCGTAGCATGAGTAGCAATCCTTACTAATCGGGCACCTAGGTCCTTCGCCTGTTTCAACTCATTCATCGTTCCAATTCCTGGAATAAGCAACACAGCTATTTTTGAGTTTTTACATTCATCGACTGCTGCTTCGATTAAAGTCATTTCATCAACAAGTGATTTCCCATACTGTATGGTGGAACCACCTAAACCATCTCCATGACTTACTTCAATATAATGCATCCCTGCTTCATCCAAACCGCGTACTACGTTTCGCACTTGTTCTTCAGTAAACTGATGGGCAACCGCATGACTCCCGTCACGCAAACAAACTTCGGTTAGTTGTATTCGATCCGCACGTCCATTCATATAGCTAGCTCCTTCCTCTTTTATAATGATGTGTTAACCATATGATCTTTTTGCATCGAGAGAGCAAAATCTTCTGCAACTCGTACAGCCGCTGCTGTCATAATATCTAAATTTCCGGCGTACGCTGGAAAATAATCTCCCGCTCCTTCTACTTCAATAAAAACGGTAACACGGTTCCCATCAAATAACGGCTCTTGTTTTAAACGATAACCTGGAACATATTCATTTACTTTTTTAACCATCTCTAAAATGGATGCACGAATCGCTGACTCATCCATACTTTTCACTTCACAATAAACGGTATCACGCATTAATATCGGGGGATCAGCTGGATTTAAAATAATCAATGCTTTTCCTCGATCGGCACCACCTACTTCTTCTATTCCACGGCGTGTTGTAATGGTGAATTCGTCAATATTTGCTCGTGTCCCTGGACCTGCACTTAAGCTTGAAATCGTTGCAACAATCTCTCCGTAGCTGACATCAGCAACCCGATTTATCGCATAAACAATCGGTATAGTTGCTTGACCACCACAAGTAATCATATTTACATTATCTAGCTTTACATCACTTTGATATGTATTGACCGCTGGACAAAAGAAAGGACCTCTTGCTGCAGGTGTTAAATCAATTGCCATTATCCCCAATTCCTTTAATACCTTTGCATGTCGCACATGGGCTTTTGCAGATGTTGCATCAAAAACGATTTCTGCAATATCAGGATTTTCTATAATTCCATCAATCCCATTGGAAAAGATTTTATATCCTTTTTGCTCAGCACGTTTCAATCCATCCGACTTTTCATCAATACCAACCATGGCAGTTAATTCGATCAGTTCACTTCTTTCCAATTTATACATTAAATCCGTACCAATATTTCCGGATCCGATAATTGCAGCTTTGATTTTTCCCATTGCCATTCCCCTCCTTTAAAAATTTTGTATCAATCTTCTAAGCAACAATTATTCAAAATCCACAGTTACAGATCCAAGAGCACCGAAGTTTGCTTCAATCGTATCCCCACCAGTAACTACAACCGCTCCAGATAAGGCACCTGGTAAAATCAATTCATCCTTTTTTAGAGTAATCCCGAACTCATGTAATTTATTTGCAAGCCAAGCAATAGCGTTTGCAGGATGCCCAAGTGCTGCTGCACCTGCTCCTGTTGCAATCAACTCATTATTTTTAAATAAAACCATACTGTTCGTTCGTAGGTCGATACCACTTAGTTCCGTATATTTCTCGCCTACAACCACTTTTGCAGATGAACCATTATCAGCCACCGTATCTACTAATTTGATATTCCAATCTGCGATACGACTATCAATGATTTCAATGGTTGGTACTACATATTTTGTTGCCATCATCACATCAAGATAGGTAATATTAGGGCCTACTAAATCCTCCTTAAGAACAAAACCTATCTCTGCTTCAACCTTTGGAGAAATGAGCGAATCAATTTTGACTGTGGCACCATTTTCTACACGCATATCATCGAATAAATGCCCATAATCTGGTTCATTTACATTGAGCATTTTTTGCATTGCTGCACTTGTTAAGCCCACTTTTTTCCCAATAATTTTTTTCCCTTGTGCGAGCTTTAAATTCACGGTTTCCAATTGAATTCTATAAGCATCCTCCACCATTAACTGATCATCACGTTCTGTTAAGGCTGTTACAGCTTGTTTTGTTTCCTCAGCTTTTAACAACTCATTTGCAAAATCGATATTCTTAACTATCACTTGAAAGCCTCCCTTTTAGAAAAAGCAACAAAAGGCGAGCAAATGTCACCTTTCGTTCGTTTTTATTTTTGAGAAAAGAGCCTTATTTTTTTATGGTAATGGTTTTTGCTTCTGTATAAAAATCAAAGCTGTGTCGACCACCCTCACGACCAATTCCACTTGCCTTTGCACCCCCAAATGGTGTACGTAAATCACGGACATACCAGCAATTTACCCATAATAATCCGGAGTGAACCTGTGATGTTACTCTTTGTCCACGACGTAAATCATTCGTCCAAACTACACCAGCTAAACCATATATCGAATCATTAGCAATTTGGATTGCTTCCTCCTCAGTTTTAAACGGAATGATGACAGGCACAGGTCCGAAAATTTCTTCTTGTGCGACTCTCATTTTATTATTCACATCATAAAGTACAGTCGGCTCATAGAAATTTCCGTCTGGAAGATCAGCGATCGCTTTCCCTCCATGGGCAAGCTTTGCACCCTCTTTAAGTCCAATTTGTACGTATTCATCAACAGATTTCAAGTGACCTTTTGACACGAGCGCCCCCATATCTGTTGCTTCGTCCGTTGGATCGCCAACCTTGATTTTCTTTACAGCTGTCACAAATTTATCTAAAAATTGATCATATATACTCTCTTGAACGAGGATTCGTGAACCAGCTAAACAAATTTCACCTTGATTACGGTAGATTGCCTCAATCGAACCGGCTACCGCTTCATCTAAATCAGCATCTTCAAAAACAATATTCGCTGATTTCCCTCCAAGCTCTAATGAAACAGGAATTAAATGTTCGGCAGCATTACGCATCACTGTTTTTCCTGTATTTGACTCACCGACAAAAGAAATTCTACGTATAGAAGGATGTGTGGCCATTACTGTACCAACCGTACTTCCAGGACCCGTTAAAATATTTAGGACACCTGGAGGTAATCCAGCTTCATTCGCAATTTCTCCGAGCATTACTGCACTTAATGGCGTATAGGAGGCAGGTTTAACAACTACTGTATTCCCAGCAGCCAATGCAGCAGATGCTTTCCAAGTCATTTGCATAAATGGAAGATTCCAAGGAATGATTAAGCTGGTTACTCCAGCAGGTGTATATTGAACATAAGACATATGCTTGCTCATATCATAGTGCTCATGGACCATATATTTTGCCATTTCAGCAAAAAAGCGAAAGTTAGAAGCAGCACGCGGAATATCGAATCCTCGACTTTCTTTAATCGGTTTTCCAACATCAAGTGTTTCTACATAGGCTAGTTTATCAACATTTTTCATGATTAAATCTGCCATTCTACACAGTATGTTTGCTCTTTCCTCAACAGGCATATTACTCCAAACTCCACTTACAAATGTCTGGTGAGCCACATCAATGGCGATTTTTGTATCTTCTTTACCACCATTAGCTACAGTAGCTAGCTTTTTATTCGTGGCTGGATTAATTGTGTCAAAGGTCTCTCCTGAGAGTGCATCAACATACTCCCCATTTATGAATAGCTTTGCGTCCTGAATGACTGTTTTTTCAGCTACGATTCCTTTTGTCACTGTCATCCCTCCTAATCTTCAATCTCAATTACCATTTCGATTTCAATGGCTGTATTATTGGGTAGTTGAGCCATTCCTACTGCAGAACGCCCATGCTTCCCTCTTTCGCCAAACACCTTCAAAAGTAAATCTGTTGCCCCATTCATTACTTTAGGATGATCTGTAAATTCTTCTGTACTGTTAACCATTCCGAGTACTTTGACAAATTGCTTTATTTTACTTAGTTCACCGATCTCATTTTTGACCACACTTAATAGATTCAGCATGGATTGTTGAGCTGCTAAATACCCCTCTTCTACTGTTAAATCTCGACCAAGTTTTCCGTGATACTCATCCACTCCCTGCCCAGCTGTAAACAATAGATTACCCGTTCTTACACAGCCTACATATCCGCCAAGTGTTGGACGTAATGGCGGTAACACAAGACCTAATTCTAGTAGCTTTTCTTCTGGTGTACTCATCGTTTAATTTCTTCCTTTATTTCGATATTTAAAAAGGCGAGTGCATTTTTGCCTAAAATTGCTTGTTTCTGCTCTTCTGTAAGTTGAACGGTATCATCAATTACCTTACCTGGTGGGATTTCTCTTAGTAAAAATGGATAATCTGATCCCATAACGATTTTGTCATATCCAAAACGATCAACTAAATACTTAAGATTTAGAGGGTCATAGTTTAAAGAATCAAAATAGAAGTTTTTCGCATAATGACTTGGTGGCTGACTTGTTAATCGCAAATGTGGCCATACCTTCCATCCCTGGTCTAAACGCGGTAAAATATATGGAAAAGAGCCGCCACCATGTGCAAAACAAACCTTTAATCGTGGAAACTTCTCCATGACCCCACCGTTAATCAAACTAGCAGCAGCTAAAGCCGTTTCACTTGGCATCCCAACCGTATACATGAAATTATGGCGCGGCATCCGTTCCTTGCCTAATGTTTCCCACGGATGGACGAATAGTGGCACTTCCCACTTCTCTGCCATTTCAAAAAAAGCTGTAAATGAAGGATCATCTAAATTTTTCCCATTTATATTCGATCCAATTTCAATACCTTTTAACCCTAGCTTATGTATACACCGATCCATTTCTTTGATAGAAGCTTCAATATCCTGCAGTGGGACTGTTCCCAGTCCAATAAAACGATTTGGATATTGTTTCACTGTCTCAGCAATAAAATCATTTTGGATTTGCGACATTTCTTCTGCGGCTTCTGGTTCCGCCCAATAGGAAAAGGTTACTGGAATAGGAGATAATACTTGGATATCAACACCCTCAGCATCCATGTCCTTTATCCTTTTTTCAGGACTCCATACTTGATCAGTCACCTCACGAAACACTTTCCCAGCCACCATAATATTTGCCCCGCAAGAGCATGTTTTTTCTAACGTTGGCCAGCGTTCACCGCTAAATTTTTCAACGAAATTCGGAATGTCTTCAGGTATGATATGTGTATGAAAATCAACTCTCATGCCTTTCCCTCCATTTCAAAAATGGTTTCTTCAATTGAATGCTTGTTTTCAATGACTTTTTTATCAAAGCTTCCGTACTTATTTTGAATGAGTAATATTGCTAGACCACCAAGAATACATGGAATACAAAAGGCAAGGAAATTTATTTGAAGAGGGAGATTTTTCGATAGCAGGATTCCTCCAAGTGTAGGTGCTAATAATGCACCTATTCTCCCCATACCTAATGCCCAGCCAATACCAGTTGATCTCATTTCTTTTGGATAATACTCAGCGATATATGGATTAGCTATATTTTGCGTTCCAATCGTACAGGCACCACCAACTACAATTAATGTATAAAGAAAGAGAAGATTCGTTTTAAGTCCCAATAAAGCAAAGCATGCTGCACCTAGAATAAAAAACATCACTAATACCTTTTTCGAGCCGATACGATCAGCAAGCCAGCCGCCGAAGATAGATCCGATAATGGAACCAATATTTAAAGCGAGCATGAAAGACAAACTAGAGCCTAACGGATACCCAGCTTGCATCATTAGCTTTGGCAGCCATGTATTTAGTCCATAAACCATAATTAAGCAGCTAAAGCAAGCAAGCCAGAACATAAATGTACTTCGTGCACGTTTGCTTTCAAATAGCTTTTTAACTGGAAAGCCTTTCGCACGTTCTTTTTCCTCTTCAAATTGGAACTCATCATTTTCCGAATAATTCTGCCCTGGATCCACTCGATTCAGGATGTCACAAAGCTTCGCATTTTGTTTTCTTAAAATATAAAAGCTCATAGACTCTGGAAAGTACTTTATAAATAGTGGAAGAAAGAGTAAAGGAACGCCCGCTGACCAAAATAACACTCTCCACCCAAAATCAGGAAGAACAAATATCCCCATCAACGAAACTAAAATACCGCCTATCGCATATCCGCAATACATGGTAGCAACTAGAATTCCCCGAATTGACTTCGGCGAATACTCGGTCATTAATGCAATAACATTCGGCATCAACCCTCCCAAACCAATTCCAGCTATCAAACGTAAGATGGAAAATTGGGTAGGTCCTGTGACAAATCCTGTCAATATTGTAGCGACACTAAATAGAGAGATACATATAACCAAAACTTTTTTACGACCGAGCTTATCAGCGAGTGGCGCAAACAAAAAAGCTCCGGCCATCATGCCAAGTAAGGCATAGCTTCCAATTAATCCTGCCTCAATAGCAGTTAAATTCCATTCCTTCATTAAAGCAGGTAGGACGACACCATACATATTTAAATCATAGCCATCAAAAATAATTCCGAATGCACACCCAAAAAATACGGTTAAATGGAAACGATTAAATTTACTCCTAGCCATTACCTCTGAAGCATTAATTGAACGCATAGTCCGTCCTACCTTTCGTATTATTGTTCAGGATTCCATTCTTTTACCTCTTCTGACATTACATGTCCACAGTTTTCACATGTTCGAAGATCTTCACTACTATTAAACTCTTCAATAGCTCCTTTTACTTGTGTCTCAATATCAGTGAGCTGCACACGTTTCCGATGCATTTCCTTATCACACTTGTCACAGAACCAAACAAAATCTTCTAGTTCACCTTGATCACGCTTTCGTTCAATAACAAGTCCATACGTATCAGGAATACGATGTGGAGAATGTGGGACCATGGCAGGAAGCATAAATACCTCTCCCTCCTTTACCGTTACCACTTCACGTTTGCCATTATTAATCACTTCAACATAGCAGTCTCCTTTAATTTGATAGAAGAATTCATCTGAAGGATCTACATGGAAATCACGACGTCGATTGGGTCCGCCTAAGATCATACAAATAAACTCAGAGTCTTCCCAAAGTACTTTATTATTCACTGGTGGTTTAAGCTGATCCTTATTTTCCTCAATCCACCCTAATAGGTTAAATGCCTTTAATTTATTCATAGTCGACTTGGTCATAATCATAATCCTCCTACTCATTTATTTTGGCTCTTCTCTCAAACATTGTTGATTTTTAATAAAGCTGTAACTAATAACGTTTTAAAATCGCTACACCTTTAAATTACTCTGAGAAAAGCTGCACCTTTATTAGTGTACAAACCGGCAGTTTGGCTTTTACAAAAGCAACACACTTTACAAAAACATCCTTTATTTCGAAAAATCAATGCCCGAACAATTGCCAAAACAACCTTTTTCCTTTATTCCTATTAAGTGATTCACCTTCCTTTGCCGAAGTATTTTGTACTATGTCATTAACTATAATGAAAACACTTACAATTGAATATTCAGTTTTTTCACAATATGAAATTTATAGAATTTTCAACTGAATTTTTTCATTAACATAAGCAATTCAAATGAGCGTGAAAAATAATTAATTCCCCACGCCATATCTTTTTGCCTTATAAGCCCTTCACTTCAGAAATCCGTTGCTTACCCAACCTCTACTTCGGATTCTATTACTCCCTTCAATGCGTCATCCACCATTGTAAATTCGTTATTTTTCTTAAAATTACTATAGAACATCCCGAGTTTACGGACAGGATCTCCTGAATAATACCGCTCATATTGGACAAGTCTTTGACCAAATGCCTCACCACAAAGATCCCAGGCAAGCTTAAATAACTGAACCCTTTCTGTTGCAGAAACTCCCTCACGTCCACCATAATACTTATCAAAATCCTCGCGTAATTCAGGATGCTGATAATCATTTGCTGTTGGTGATAAAAGTAAACCGCCGGCTCCAATGGTTTGGATGACTTCAATAGCTCTTGGGTAAGCCTTCGGTAAAATTCCACGAATCGTTTCTAGCGGAATCGATGCTGGGATTGCTTCACCTCGTGCATTCACTTCAAATTCACGTTCTGCAGTTCGCAGTAGGGCACGAATGGTTTCTACTGATTGGACTAATTCACCAAGTTGTGTTTGCACATTTAAAAATCCGTCCACCCCAATTGCATCCGCCACTCTTGCTGCTACCTGCGTCGCAAATTTTAATTTTACAAGTCCTCGGACCCCGTTTTGATGAGTATTCTGACTTAATCCTGTTTTGGAATATAATTGATTTGCCGCTTCACAATTGTTATAAAGGAAAATACGATCCCAAGGAACAACTACATCATTGAATACAAGCACTGCATCCATTTCCTCGAATCTTGATGCAAGTGGATGATCAATTAATGGACGTTTACCATCCTGTGCTGGTTCACGACATAAAATTCGAAGCCCCGGCGTGTCAATCGGAATGGCAAATGCTAGTGCATAACGTTCATCCCCTGGCCTAAATCCTGGGAAGGAATAAATAATGACCTCATCGGTAATCGGTGCAAGTGTTGCTAACATTTTTGACCCGCGAACCACAAGCCCCTCGGAGGTCTCCTCAACAGCACCCAAATGTGTAAAGATATCCTTTTGCTGATGGGATGGCTTACTGCGATCATTTTGAGGGTTAATCAAAGCATGTGTTAAAAACAAATCATTGTCACGAATGTATTTATAATAGTTTTGTATATTTTCAGCCCATTGTGGATTATATTGTGCAAAAAAGTCTGGACTACTTGCCATTGAAGTAACGGTCGTATTCAGGAAATCGGGTGTTCGTCCCATTAAACCAAACGTCGCTTCTGCCCAAACTTCAAACAATGTTCTGCGCTTCATTAAATCTTCATAATTCTTTGGAACGATAAAGGCGTTTGACACGCGCTCACCCGTATCCTCACAAATACTTGTGATTTTATCTTGATACTCAGGGCTATGCTGCATATCATAGAGTTTGGCAATTTCCCGAATAGGCTGCCTAAAATTATCTTCATTAACAATATCCATGACTCTTCTTCCCCCTAACCAAATCTCTGGCGTGCGGGACCTTAATCCATCAATATACTGTGCACCTGTTCGAATTCCCATATAAATCCTCCTTTAATGATCATTACACTTCACTCGTTTGTAAAAACTTCCCTTGATAAAAAATTAATCCTTCTCCTGTTTCATACGAAGAATGACACACCTTTCCAAGGAATAAAATATGATCACCAGCCTCATACTCCTTCCAACTTGTGCATTCAATCGTTGCTAATGTATGCTTTAGCTTCGGACCAATTTCTGTTTCTTCCCATTCGATATCCAAACCATTCTGTGGTCGACCTGCAAATTGCCATGCAAGCTCCTCCTGTTTTTTTGATAAAATATTAATAATGAATGGGCGACCTTTTAGGGCACTACACGCCTTCGCCTTTCGATCAATGGAAACTAGAATAAGTGGTGGGTCCAAAGAGACGGATGTAAAAGAATTAACTGTAATTCCATACCGCTCTCCATCATCTCCATTCCAAGTAACAACGGTCACCCCAGTAGCAAAACGTCCAAAGCAATTTCTTAGCTCACGCACGTCCATTTTGACCCCTCCCTTCAATCGATAACCATCAACTTTCTTTCGATCACATTGTATATAATTAAAATGTAATAAAATTAGGAAAATTTCATAATATGGGATGCAAATAAAATATTTTAACATTATCAAGTTGATTGGCTTTACTCTGTCACAATCCATAACATATAAAAAAGGAAAATCTATAGTCATTAGATTTTCCTTTTTTACCTCATTATTTTGTTAACGCTTACATTAAATTTCAATATATCCCAATTCCTTTGAAATATCCTTAGCAGTACTCATAATACTTTGAATCATTACTTGATGTTGGTTTCCTTGCATATAAGCAATTGGACCAACCATATTAAGTGCCGCAACGGTTTGTCCCGAATAAGATTTAATTGGTGCAGCGATTCCATAAATGCCAAATTCATTTTCATTATTGCTAGTTGCGTACCCCTTTTTACGAATATCATCGATCTCGCTTTTCAACTGTTCAATAGAGGTAATCGTATTAGGCCCTCGTTGCATTAATTTATGTGTTAGAGTTGTTTGAAGTAAGTTTGGCTTACATGATAGCAAGGCTTTGCCTGTACTAAAACAATACGTAGGCTTCCTTTCTCCAACATAAGTCGGAACCTCAATTGCATGACGTGATGCCATTTTCAAAACAAAGACGAAATTCCCTCTCTCATCTAACATCCCAATATGTGCTACTCCATTAAAATTTTTAACTAATTCCCCAACCAACGGATTAGCCTCATTGTATATATCCTGTTGATACATCACACTACTGCTCCATTCAAGCAGTTTCCAGCCTAACCTGTACTTGTTTCGACTATCCTTTATTAAAATTCCTTCCTTATAGAGCGTGCTTACTAAATGATGTACAGTACTTGGACTCATATTAAGCTTCGCTGCTATTTCCGAATTTCCTAATGATGGTTCATCATTTGTAAAACAATCGAGAATTTTGCAAACCTTAAGAACTGATCCAATCATACTTTTCCCCTTCCCCACCATATAGCTTATCTACCTTTTCGCCTTTAACTCTAAGAGATTACGATTTGGTTAGACTCATTACTCATACTGAGAAATCTATTATTTCATGCTGAGTTTCATAGAGGTCTTGTATCATTTAAATTGGCTGTTCACTACTCTTTAAGAAAAGAAATTATTTTCCATCAACCTCCCGGATATATTGTTAGAATATTCAAAACTAAATATATGCTACTTGAAAAAACGGTACATTGTCAATTATTTCGAATGAATGGTTCCGTCTTTTTACGATCCAATTCTGCTTTTGTCGTACCACCTACCCCCCAATGAGTATCAGGGATTTCATTTACCAAGACCCTTACCTGCTCAGCATTTACTGATAGATTTTTAACCGTTGCCAGTGTTATGTCTTCTATCAGACTATTTATTTTGTCCTTACTTCTTCCCTTGATTATTTGAACTTGTATGATGGGCATTTTACTAACTCCTTACACTTTTTTAAGAATATTAATTTACCACCATTAACAAAATAGGAAAGGCTGTCTTCGTTTTTTTTTGCTCTTGTAAAAGCCCTTCTGCCTGTTTTTACACGCATTTCTAATGAAAATTGCCGCTCTTTTCCCGTGAATTGAAAGGTATAAGCTATATGAATTGGTATTTTCTACCTCCATGGTATTCAATCTCTCTCTTTGGTTACCATGCCACCGCATTTTTGTCCTTCACGGTAATTAAACACTCTCTTTAGTTACCGTTCACACGTAATTTCCTCCTTCACGGTAATCAAACACTCCCTTTAATTACCGTACATACGCAATTTCAACCTTCACGGTAATCAATCGCTCTCTTGTTATCGCTTATTGATTCGAACTTTACACTTAAATAGCAACAATGTTTGAGAAATGATCCATCAAAAAAAGCAGATAATTTTTTCGTTCTTCTTCAGCTCCATGCACAATTGCCCACTCTAACTGTAATAATTATTTATTGCTCATACATTATTCTTTTTTCATATTATGAAAATCTAGTAGTATTTTTCACTAAAAAAAATAACTGTCTTCACCATTCAAATCGATAGTCAAAACAGTTGAGATATATTTTTCCATAAAGTTTATATATACCTACATTTGTTCATTAGAATCATTAGAAGGTATAAATAAAATTACTATAGAAGCAACTAACGCGATTACTGCAAACAAATAAAAATTGAATTGTAATCCTACATTCATAGCCATGATGATCCCAACAATGATTGGTCCAGCAACTGCACCTAATCTACCAATTGCTGATGATACCCCAATTGCTGTTGCACGGTTGTGTGATTGATATTTTTTCATTACATAGCTTGCAAGAACAAAGGTTGTACCTGTCGTTCCAAACCCTGCTATAGCAATGAGTGTGTACATTATCACTATATTAAACTTTATACTGAGTAATGCAATGCTTAAAGCTGCTAACAAATATGTGAAGCTAATTACTTTTTTAGGTCGAATTCTATCCGCTGCAGCTCCGGCAATAATTCCACCAATGATAGCTGCAAGGTTAAAACATAGCAGGAACATCAGACTAGAGTTCATCGGATATCCGGCTTGCTGCATAATTTTTGGAAGCCATGTATTCATCCCATAAATTAATAAGAATGCCATAATATAAATGAAACTGAATAATACTGTTGAAAGAAAATATTGTGTTGAAAAAATACTTAAGAAACCATTTGAAGCACTTTTATCTTCCTTATTAATTGATTCATCGAATAAATGATATTTCTCAATCAAATTCTTTGCTTTAGTGATTTGATTCGTTGCCTGTAAAAACTTTATAGATTCCGGTAAATATTTCAAAATAAACGGCACGAGAACAATGGGTATCGCACCTAACCAAAATAAAAATCTCCAGCCAAAACGATCAATAAAAAGCATCCCTGAAAGTGATGCCGCTACACCCCCAAAAGCAAAACCTGTGTACATTAAAACATATACTAATGAACGATATTTTGGCGGGGAATATTCAGTAGTTAAAGCAGAAGCCGCTGGAACAATTCCACCTATCCCTAATCCTGCTATAAACCGATAGATAGCAAAAATTTCTGGAGAATTAGCCATAGCTGTCAAAATCATCATAATCGACAATATGACAAAAGAGATAATTAATATTAGTTTTCTTCCAAATCTATCAGAAAGTACACCACCTACTGAAGATCCAATAAACATCCCTAATAATGCATAGCTTCCCATAGCCCCAGCCTGTGTAGAGGTTAACTCCCATTGACTTATATCCATCAATTTTGGCAAAACGACGCCATAAACTACTAAATCATAACCTTCAATAAAAATAGCCAACCAGCAAATACAAATAACTAAAATCATTAGTTTACTTAAAGATTTATTATTAGATAAAACTTTTGGGTCCTGATTTTCTTCGATATGACATACATTTTCCGGGTTAATGCTCATTTTAGCCCCTCCATTTACTTTGTAATTGTCAAATTTTCCATCTTGGCTAATGCATGAATTTGTCTTTTCGAGAAATTCCCACTCCAAGCTATTCTTACATATTGGTTTAGAAAGCTAACTATCTCAGGATAAAGAGTATTATTGGGATAATTATTTACACCTCCTCCTTCAATGCCAGGTAATAGATTGAACCAAAAATGACCTTTATCATCTATTTCCGAAATCTTAACCTCTACATTTGCTTCTTTTAATTTTTCGTAAAATCGTAGGGATTGTTTAGGGTTTACGACTCTATCTTGCCCACCCCATATTAAATAAAAGCTTGTATCAAAAGTTGGACTTTTCACTGCATCTTCAATGTAATGAATTGGAGACGCCTCTTTGAAAGCCCTCTCATTTTTATCAAATGATAACCCAAGGAATAATTCAAACATATTGTTTTCACGCTCGATTACTGGATTCACGCATTCCTCTACTAAATCATAAACACCATATACACCGATGACTGAACGTATTTGATAACTAAATGGTTGGTATTTTAAAGCAAAGAAAGCGGCTATATAGGCACCAGCTGAATCTCCAATTAGACCAATTTTCTCCACATCTATTTTTCTTTCATTAGCATGAAAAACTAACCAATTCATAGCCTGCTCCATATCTTCTAGTATTCCTGGATATGTGGGGTAGTTAGGTGTTGCTAGCCTATAGTTAATAGCCATGACAAAATAACCTTCTTGAGCAAGCATACTCCCCCACTCCATATACATTTCTTTTGAGCCAGTTTTAAAAGCCCCACCGTGAATTAATACCAAAATAGGTAAATCTTCTTCACTTGATGATGGCCTATAAAGATCGGCCGTTAAATATTCCGTTTCTGTCTTACCGTATACTATATTCTTCTCTACAGACACTTGTTGTACCATCACCAAAATACCTCCAATTTGTTTTTGAAAAGCAAAAAAACCATAACTGTATAGAACCGCCAACTTTCAAACGGTTTCTATAACAGCTATGGTTTATCTTTCTTTTTAAAGACCACCCATTGCTTAAAATATATAAGATATACAGGAGCAACTGTATACATTAATAACTATATCTAACAATTAAAATATTGTAAATACTTTTCTAAAAATTCACTCTTTACTTCTTGCAGCCTTCCTTATAACATAAAATGATCAAAGGTGTCTATCCAATAGCAATATAGCTGAAGCCGAATCTTTTTCCAGATTCCAAGATTCATAATTCTCGAGGATTTTGCACCCGAGAAATTCTTCAAATTTAGCCATTCGATGTTCTTTATCCATTTCTAAAAATACTCTTCGTGCTTCCACCACTACTCTTTGTCCCTCAGGACTTTGTATTAGCTTTTTTTCTCTTTCTGTTAAAATTCCACGGATAATATAAACAATTGTATCTCCCATAAATCTTACTTCAGTAGTTTTCGGACCTTTCCCACCATTGCTTTTTATATAGTGATTGACAAAGTTTAAGAATTCCAGTTCAAATGCCTTTGAAATTTTACTCTTCATGCTTAAAACACATCCTTTTTTTCTTTCATATGATGCTGCACATACAGTAGAAGCCTTGAAGTCAACTAAACTTCAATATAGCCCAATTCTTTAGAGATTAATTGTGCGGTATTCATCACGCTCTTAATGATTGTGTTTCGTTTATCTCCTTGCATATATGCAGCAGGACCGACTAAATTAACTGCTGCGATAATTTCCTTGGAATATGAAAGAACGGGTGCTGCAATCCCATACATTCCATCAGAATTTTCATGATTGCTAATAGAATAGCCATTCTTCCTGATCATCTTCAATTCTTCTTTTAATCGATTAATATCTGTAATTGTATTCGGGGCCTCGTATGTTAATCCCCTATCAATCGTTTCTTGTAGATAGGTTGAATTATAAGCTAATAAGACCTTTCCTGAACTAGTAGCATATGCTGGTTTCCTTGAACCTACATAAGTATGAATGGGTGTAGAATCCTGAGAAGAAACCCTTAGTACAAAAACCACAGTTCCTTTATCAAACATAGCAATATGGGCAATCCCTTTAAATCTATGTATCAATTCCTTTACCAATGGCATCGCTTTATCATAAACATCTTGCTGGAACATTACATGATTATTCCACTCCAACAATCTCCATCCAAGCCGATACTTTTTTCGGTTATCTCTCATTAACACGCCTTCTTCACAGAGTGTACTGACTATGTGATGGGTAGTACTAACATTCATTCCAAGTCTTTCAGCAATCTCTCCGAGCCCTAATGCAGGGTTTTCATTTGAAAAACAACTTATGATTTGACATGCTTTCTTTACGGCTCCGATCACATTAGCCTCCTCCTATGTTCCAATTAAGGATAACGCTTACATTTTTCTTATAAAAATAGTTTCTAAATAAATAGTTTAAGTTTATTATAATGGAGGAATTAAAATATGAACAATTTGAAAATTTCATAATATGAAAAATTTAAAGATCTATTTATTTTGGTTTTTTATATAATGAAAAACTATACTTTATTCTCACAAAAAAACAGACAATATCAAATATTGTCTGTTTCCATTCTTACATATAGTGAATATTATGTTTATTTTCCTCTAAAACTTTTTTATTAAATTCATCTCCACCATCAACATTGGCACTATGGAAGACAGGTGGGGTAATCCCAGCCTTAATCAAATTATCTACTGTAGCAATAACGATTGCATTCACAATAAGTGCTCCAATTGCTGTTGAGGTTGGTCCAATTTTTTGATCCATTCCTTCAAGTAGCATAGATGAGTCTTCAAAGTCACCACAATTGTCTATAACAATATCCACTACTTCATACAAATTTTTTCTGCTACTATGGCGAGAAGAAACCTTCGAAGAATACGTCATATTAGTTAGTCCAATAGTGGTTAATCCCCTTTCCTTGGCTGCTAAGGCAATATCAACAGAAACAGAGTTTCGACCCGAAACGGAGTGAATGAGAATCGTATCTCCGGCTTTGGCAGCAGTAGATTGAAAGATTTCTTTTCCAAACCCATTTAACCGCTCCATTTGTGATGTTAATGTGACTGGACGCGTATTTAACATTAAAGTTGGATTTAAGATTGGATTAATTACTGCTAAACCACCCGTACGATAAAATAATTCCTCTGCAATAATCCCCGCATGAGAAGCACCAAATACATGTATTGTGTTCCCGTTTTTAATAGATTCTGAGAAGGAATTAGCTGCTTCTATGATACGATCATACTGTGTGTCCAAAACACGCTTCGAGATTGTCTCAACATGTTGAAAATATTGTTTAATGTAATCTGTCACTTCATTCACCTTCAATTAAAATAATTTTCCAATAGCTCCTGCAATAATTGACCATAGGGATAAGTCATTTCCTCCAAATACTAGAATCCATTCGGATACAGTATTTTGTAGGAATGGAACTGAAAATCCTACTAATAGGATCATTAGTACACCAGCTACTGCTGATCCAATGATTGCACCTCTTAATCCTCCGGTACCATTTCCGATAACTGCCGCTGTTCCAATTTCGAAAAAGCATGTAATCGTTAGCGGTACAATCGCAAAAGGAAATAAGCCAGTGCCACCAATAATAAATAAAGTAATCGTTGAAGTAACCATTGATACTAAAAATCCAATAATCACTGCATTAGGTGCAAATGGGAAAATAATTGGACAGTCTAATGCAGGCACTGCATTTGGAATAATTTTATCTGAAATCCCTTTAAATGCTGGGATAATTTCGGATAGCATCATACGAACACCTTGTAAAAGAATTGTTAAGCCCGCTCCAAATAAAACACCCTGCAATAATGAGAATGTTACTAAGCTTTTATCTCCAAAAATTTTATCTACTTGATCTCCACCGATTAATAAGCCAACAATCATGTATACAATAAACATGACAAGTGAAGATGTAATCGTAATTTCACGCAAAAACTCAATTTGCTTAGGAAACTTGATATCCTCTGTTGATTTTTCCTTATTCCCAAATACTTTCCCGAGCAATCCAGAAACAATAGATAATCCGATAGTTGGATGACCAAGTGTAAATGAATCTCCGCCTGTTACTTTTCGAACAAAAGGTTTGATCAATGCTGGAGCAATAATAAAGTATAATGCTGCAAAGATCGTTGCAAAAATGACAATTCCTGCACCCTTTAAACCACTTTCAACCGCGATTGCAGTAAAAATAAACGGGAACCAAAATAGCATATGTCCAGTTAAAAAGACATTCTTTAATGGTGTAAATCGAGCGACGATAATATTAATTAAAAATGCAAGTAACATGGAAAGCCCAATTTGACTACCGTACGTACTAAGAAACTTATCTGCTCCAATTGGATGTAACGTTTTATCCGCTGGAATTTGATACAGAGCATTAAAGGAATCAGATAATGGTGTAATCGAGCTAATAAGAATATTGGTTCCTTGTGTTAGAATGACCACACCAATAACTGTCTTTAAGGTTCCACTAATAATATCTGAGAAATTTTTTCTTTGTATAATCAATCCAAGAGCAGCGATTATTCCTAAGAATAATGCTGGCTCACGTAAAATTTGGTTTACTATAAAATCGATAATTTGCATACCCCATTTTCCTCTCTGTCAGAATTATGAAAGCAGACTTTGAATAACAGGTAAGCCTTTTTCTTTAATTTCATTTTTATCAATAAAGTTTTTCACCATCACTACTGGAACACTAGCAGTTTGACTAAGCTTTTCCCCTAATTCATTGGATGTAAAAATAACATCACATGGAGTAGATGCTGCTGAACCAACATCAGATGTCGAAACCTTTGCTGTAATACCTTCTTCTTTTAAAATTTCATCTACTTTCATTTTAAGAACCATTGATGAACCAACACCAAAGCCACAAACTGTAATAATATTTAAATTTTTCATTTTCATTTCTCTCCTTTAGTTGATTGATTTAATAGTTGATAGATTTCCTCGTTGCTTTTACTTTCATTTAATCCTTTGAGAACATTTGGGTTATCTAGCAAACTAGCAAGACTAGTTAATTGCTCAAGATGCCCGCCATCTTCTGTAGCACAGAAAGCAAATACAATATTTACAGGATCATTGTGCTCGCTGCCAAAAGGAACTGGGCTTTCTAATGTAATCAAACTAATATCATTCTTTTTAACACTCTCACTTGGCCTTGCATGGGCAAATGCAATATGTGGTGCAATCACAATATATGGTCCCATTTCATGTATCGCTTGAACCATCATATCGATATAGTCCGTATCTACACTTCCATTTTCAAAAAGGAGCTGTCCAGCTCTTCTTATTGCATCTTCCCAATCTGTTGCTTTTTGTTGTACTTGAATATTTTCGATCTGAATTAATTGCGACATATACGTTCATCACCTTGCTGCTTTATTGTTTAAATTTAATATTTGTTGAATACTAGTTGAATTTTTCACCATTTCCAAGTTATCTTGCTTCTCAAGAATTTGAACCAAATGAATAAATAAGTCTGATTCGGACTTAGTTGAACAGATAACGATGATCACCTGTACCATTACTTTTCCTGAATCTCCAAATGGAATCGGATGATCAAGCACTAATAAGCTTGCACCATCTTTAATCACACCATCCTTCGATGAGGCATGTACAATGGCGACACCTGGAATAAAGACCATATATGGACCTAACTCCTCAACCGCTCGAATCATTGCATTCACATATTGATTCGTAATAAAATCATTCTCTAGTAAAGGTTTGCCAGCCATTTTAATTGAATCTCTCCATGTACCCGATTCTTCTTGTAATTGAATATAATCTGCTGGTATAAGATTTCCTAACTTATAATAATCGTTTAATGGCTGTTCCTTCTGAATGAGCTCATTCATTTGCCTTTGATAGGTTTTCTTAAAGATTAAGCCCTTCAAATTCATTAGTTCTTCCGGCTCAAGAAGTGGATTGACAATGACAACCTCAAGATCCTGTAGTGTTAATGGTACCGTCGATATAATAAAATCGATTGGTTGATCCATGAATTGATCAATATGGCTCACACTGATAGGACCGAAAACCTTTAATTCAGGAAGCATGACCTTCAATCTAGTAGTTAATAAGGAAGAAGTCGCTAAGCCGGAACCACATACAACAAGGGCTGTAGGCATATATCCGGAAAAGGAATGTCTTTCATAACTAGCACCTAGATGCATGGCAATATAGGCAATCTCATCCTCAGGTAATTGGAGTTGATAAAGATCCTCAATTTTCTGTAACGCCTTACGAGTGATTTCATAAATAAATCTATATTTATATTTCACTTGCTCTGTAAGTGGGTTTTCAATACGTTGGTTATTTGCTAATCGATGCAATGCAACCTGCAAATGAACGACTAGCCCATTGATAAACTCTAAATCTTGTTTAAAATTTATCCCTAATCGCTTTTCTACTTCTTTGGCAAATAAATAAGTAATTTGATAAGCATCTTCCTGTTTATTAAATGGATCAATGCTTCCCGGAAATGTTGACACCTTTGCTCCTTTCAATTGGTTGTATAAATAAAAGATTTCATCATCTTCAAGATTGGTATAGAAGATGGAAGTATACATGTTTTGTATATCCTCATACACTTGTGTTTTGATAAAATCTTTCTTTTCAACAAAGGGAAATTCCACAAATTGGTTCATTTTTATCCGGTTGAATTGATAACAAAGAACTAACTTCAATTCATCTAGGGAATCATCACTAAATTGAACAGCCTGTTCCTCTTCAAATTTTTTTATAAATGTATTTGCACGCTGAAGTAACTCGTGATTAAATTGTTGAAAAAAATATTGCACCGAAATGGCAGACGATACAATCGCATCATTAAAAATGGAAGTAAATGCGTTCCGAATATCTCTTTCATTGCCTACAGGTGAAATTCCCTTTGAAGGCTTTCTTTCGATTTTAATTCCACATTTACCCAATTCTGCTTCGACCTTCTCCATATTCTGAAACACTTTGTTTTTACTGGTATTCAATTGGTCTCCAAGACTATCAAGAGTTGTATTCTGTTCCAGAAGAATCTTTATACAGAGCATATATATAAATTCCTTAGGGGCTACAACATAGTGATTTAACTGCATAAGATCATTTTTTAAAATTGCGGCTTGCTGAGCAGTAATGTCAAGGAAGATTCCTTTTCTTGGCTCCCTTAACAGGGATATCTCACTCTCCTTCAGAAAGCTTTGAATATAATCCAAATCATACCGAATCGTCCTATCACTCACCTCAAACGCTTCTGACAACTGCCTAATCTTCACATAATCTTTCTGAAACAATAACCTATTGAGTATACTCATCTGCCTATTCGTTAAGGAAATCACATGATCACATCCCTTACTATCTATAGTGTAACCCCTTTCAGGCCATTAATTAATAACTAAGTATTTCCGGGAATGTGGCAAAAAGGGGAAGAAGCATGGGGAAGCAGGGGGACGGTTCTTCCGCTTTCTTTTACGCTTTAAATATCAAACTAGGGGAAACTCCCAAGAGCAGGGGGACGGTTCTTCCGCTTTCTTTTACGCTTTAAATATCAAACTAGGAGAAACTCCCAAAATTCGCGCGGCTTGTCGTTGGGATATCCCATCAATTTCCTTCACCTGTCTAAGTATCTTATTTCTTTTTTCCCTTGGAAGACTTTTAACCTGCGCTAATTCAATCCCACCAAGTTGCCTCTTAATCTCTTGCCTTGCTTCATTATCTGATAATCGCCTTTGATTTATTTGTTCTTCTAAGCATTCATCATTATTTTTCCTTTCATTAAATTCTTTAAATCTCTCTTGTGCAATTGACAAATCTGACGAAAATAAACTTAATAGATCATCAGAATCCAGCAACATCCTCGGATAAACTGTTTTTCCATAGTAGCCGAGACAGCTGCTCCACTTCCATAAATCAACTTGCTGAACCATTCCCGCTTTAACTGGGTTTTGATGAATATATCGAATTACGGTGAGTAAATATCTCATACTTTCTACATTTTCACTACGGAACCTATCTTGAAAAAGATGCCCAGTTGTCTCGTATTTCCTGTTATAATACGAAACAAAGCTCACGCCTATCCGCTTCATTGTTATCGAAATATCCTCATTCCCTTCTTTCAAAAGGAGATGCACATGATTATTCATCAAGCACCAAGCATACACAGTTAACTCAGCTTTCTCTTTATATCTATTAATCGTATCTAAGAATGTTATACAGTCCTCATCATCGTGAAATATTTCCTGCTTGTTTACTCCCCTAAGCATAATATGATATATTCCACTTCTACTTTTCACTCTAGCACCGCGAGGCAAGTTTATCACCACAGCTTAAATGGACCTTCATATTTATTCATCAGACCACCGTTTCTATTAAATTTTTCTTTTGGATGTATTTAGGGTAGGTAAAAATCAGTTTAGGTAGGATACATTAATAGTCAGGATAAGGTACAAACTAGAAGATTTTTTTGGTAGGTTAGTATTTTTAGAACATAGGTATTATTTAGAGGTGTTAAAAGGAACTATAAAATTTTTTGCGGAAGTACTATGAGGTTTATGGCGAAGAGATTATTAAACCTATTATATATGAAATGATTGAAAAACCAATCCCTTTATTGATAAAAGCAGTAAAAACACAGTCTTTTTATAAATTTAACCTTAACCGCATTATTAATTATGAACTATGCATTTGGAGTGTCTCGAACCGCCTTGTTGTCCTCGCATAAGGATAACAAGTGAATCGCACAATTTGCCTTCCATTCATATTTACCTCGATTGTATAACTTAAAGAAATGAAGTTGCTAGGACAAGCATCTATCAAACAATATATGAAAAAAGAAGCAGGAGAACCGTCCCCTGCTTCTTCTTTACTCAATATCCGCTACTTTAACGAGTTGTTTTCCGAGATTTGCGCCTGTAAACAGGTCAAGGAATGCGTCGATTATATGGTCGAATCCTTCGGTTATGGTTTCTTCATATTTAAGTTTTCCTTCGTTTAACCATGTGGCAAGCGCGGCGCCGCCTTCTTTAAATCGATCAGAGTAATCTCCAAGTGTAAATCCTTTCATTAGGGCACTTGTTTTAATTAGTGCAGTTTGAACGCGAGGTCCCATATCAGCTTCCACTTTATTATAGGAAGAAATTGCCCCACAAACCGGAATACGTGCAAATTTATTAAGAAGTGGGAACACAGCATCAGAAATAGAGCCACCAACATTATCAAAGTACACATCGATTCCATTCGGACATGCCTTTTCTAACGCACTAGGAACATCTTCTTTTTTATAGTTAATGACTGCATCAAATCCAAGCTCATTTAAAAGATAGCGGCATTTTTCTTCTGTGCCGGCAATCCCTACGACACGAGCCCCTTTAATTTTCGCAATTTGTCCAACGGCCGATCCCACTGCACCAGCGGCTCCGGATACAACAACAGTTTCTCCTTCTTTTGGTTGACCAATATCAAGCAGACCAAAATACGCCGTTAATCCTGTCATTCCGATAATACTTAGATGAGCTGATACAGGAGCTAGTGTCGGATCAATTTTCCGAATCTCTCTCTCATTTGCAATTGAATATTCCTGCCAGCCGAGATTGCCAATTATTACATCGCCTTTAGAAAAATGCTCCGATTTCGATTCTACAACCTGGCCAATTACTCCACTTGTAATAACCTCATTTAATTGAAATGGAGGAATATACGATTTAACATCCTGCATCCTTCCACGTAAATACGGATCAACCGAAATATATACGGTACGTACCAACACTTCACCAGCTGATGGTGCTCCAATTGGTGCCTCAATAAAAGCAAAATCCTCCATCGAAGGCGTTCCAACAGGACGTCTTGCAAGCTTAATTTGTTTTTGCATTTGACTCATTTATTACTCCTCCAATCACGTAAGCATGGGGACGGTTCTCATGCTTCGTTTTTGTTCATTAAATACAGAATATCTCAACCCACGATTACGAAATAAAGTAGGTTTCTCTGAATAGTCATTCACACATTAAAATAATATCATACATAAGAACTGTAGTCATAAATTAGGGCCTACACGTTCAGGTACATCCTTCACTCATGTAAAAAAAAAGCAGATCGGGTGCTTCATCCGATTTACTAGCCCTGGAAATTACAGTGAAATCTTATAATTTTTTCTTCAACTTAGCGTCTCTTTAATCGATCGATTACTATAAATTTACACAATTAACCAACCGGGTGCAAATCTCTCTCAAATAACATAAAAAAAGAAGCAGGAGAACCGTCCCCTAGCTTCCGTATTCCAAAAGCAATAAGTCTAAGAAAATGTTGAATGGAGCACGAGAGCACATGTCTATTTCTCCGTGGTAATAGTTTTTGATTGGTGTGTAGAAGACAAAATCGGATAGTTCTGATAGGCGGTTGTGCTTTGTTCCAACGAGTGAGAGTATGGGCGTTCCTTGTTTTTTGACTAGATGGGCATATTCGAGGATATTCAAGGTTTCACCGCTATTAGATACAAAAATAGCCAGATCGTCTTTTGTTAAATTCAATGCCGCGTACCTTAAGTCATCCCAGTCCGTCCGTGCCATACTTCGTTTTCCTAACATGATTAACTTTTTCGATGCATCCAAGCAGACGGAATAAGAATGGCCGACTCCGAACCATTCAATCTGCTTTGCACGTTTAATCATACTATTAGCTTGTTTAAGAAGATTTTCATCTATTCTTTTTAACGCTTCATGCATATCCTGTTCATATCTCCTGATGTGAGCAGAAAGAGATGCAGAAGGTTCGTGATGTTTTGAATCGCCCACATCATGTCGATACAATTTCAATTGGAGTTTAAAATCTTGAAAGCCTTGATACCCCAATTTCTTGCATGTTCGACTAATCGTTGCTGTCGACACATACATCTCCTTCGCTGCATCCTCCAATTTGAGGGAATCAATTTTTTCTGGATAGCGAATAAAGAAATTTAGGACTTGCTTTTCCAGTTGACTCAATTTATCTCGTTGCTGTACTAACTGCTTCATAAAGGACTGCATACTCATCACCTTTACATGATTAAGAAACACTATGCTCTATTTCATCAAGGGTTGGAAAGGGATAAAGATCGTACCGAACGCTTTAAACGTTCTAAGCCTTCCACTAATTTTGTTTGAGGACATCCTACATTCATCCTTAAAAAGACCCCTCTATTCTCTCCATACACTTCCCCTGACATAATCCCGACTTTTCCTTCATTTATAAGTGCTTGCTGAAGATCGTTTGATGTTATGCGTAAATTTGAACAATCAATCCAGGCTAAATAAGTAGATTCTGGGATAGTAAAATGTAGATCTAGTAATTCTTCATCTATAAATTTTTTGACTATTTTCATATTATTATACAAATATGAACAAAGCTCATCAACCCAATAGCCTGATTGTCGATATCCTTCTATAATAGCAATCTCTCCAAAAATACTAGCATTGGAAACCCCATCTCTATATTTCAGTAACTGTAAAAATTGTTCCCTTATTGTTTCATTTGGAATAATGGAATAGGAGCCGCCTAAACCAGGTGTGTTAAACGTTTTACTAGCCGATGAACAAATAAAGATATTGTCCAAATTACTTGCTACACTTGTAATCGGAATATAGTTTTGATTACGATAAGTAATATCCATATGAATATCATCCGAAATAATCATCACATGATGCTTCTCACAAAGCTCAACAATATCCTTTAACTCTTGCCTCGTCCATAATCTCCCTGTTGGATTATGAGGGTTACATAGTAGTAATACTTTTGCTTTTTTATGAGTTAGCTTTTGTTCCAAATCAAAAAAATCCAATTCGTATCTACCATTAGTATACATAAGAGGATTGGCGATGAGCTTGCGATTTAAACCTCTTATCAGTGGAAAGAAGGCATCATATGCTGGGGTTTGCAAAATAATATGATCGTCCTCTGAAGTAACCAATTCAATGATTCTAGCAATTGAATAAATCACACTCGGAGCATAGGCGATCCAATCAGTTTCTACTGTAGACGAAAAGCGCGTTCTATACCAATTAGTAATCGAAAATTTGAAATCATGATGATTCCATCTAGTGTATCCGAATACTCCATGGTTCATCCGTTCCTTTAGAGCTGCTAATATTTCAGGGGAACTTTGAAAATCCATATCGGAAATCGAGAAAGGTAATAGATCATTTACACCAAATCGATCCTGGATATAATCCCATTGAGTACAGTATGTTCCCTTTCTATTAATACGTTGATCAAAATAGTTAGACATATTATCCCTCATTTGTTTCTAGTAGTATCTTTTGTAAACAGAAAAAAGAAAGGATGAGATATGCTCATCCACTTATTTTATATCCCTTAGATTCAATGAGATGATCCATTTCCAGGCGTACATGATTAACATGTGTTCCAATCACGACTTGAATATTATGATCGTCTAATTTTATTACACCTAATGCACCATTCTTTTTAAGCGCTGTCTCATCGACTTTCTCCAGACTATCAACCACTAAACGAAGTCTCGTAATACAATTATCTAGGGATTGAATATTTTCTGGACCACCTAAAGCATCTAATAATTTTGCTGCTTGACTATTATCGGAATTGGAATTTGCTTCACTAGTAGCTGAGTCTGAACTTTCTTGTTCTTCCTCTATTTCTCGTCCTGGTGTTTTTAGATTAAACTTGATAATTGCATATCGAAAAACAGAATAATAAATCGCAAACCAAATGACCCCAATAACTAAAACTAAATACCATTTCGTATATGTCCCTTGTAAAACACCAAATATTAGAAAATCTAAGATTCCGCCATCCGTATTTCCTATTTTTGTACCGAGAAGGGCCATAACCATAAATCCGAGGCCAGTTAATATCACGTGAATTCCATATAAAGCTGGTGCAAGGAACAAGAATAGAAACTCAATGGGTTCGGTTATTCCTGTCACGAATGTCGCAATGACTCCCGATATAAGGAGACCTTTAATCTTTTTACGATTTTTCGGTTTTGCTGTATGATAGATTGCTAATGCAACTGCAGGCAAACCAAACATAAAAGTAGGCATCTTCCCTTGAGAAAGGAAAGCTGTTGCCGAAGCACTAATTGGTGAGCCATTTTTCAATTCAGCATAGAAAATATTAAGAGCACCCGAAACAGTATCACCATTAATAACCGCTGTTCCTCCAGCCTCAGTAAAACGGATCATTGCCACCAATATATGATGAAGTCCAAATGGAAGCAGTAATCGTTCCCCTGCACCAAATAGGAATGGGCCAAATACGCCAGCTCCCTTTATCGCGGAACCTATACCATTAATAATCATTGTGAAAAACGGCCAAATCATAGGTATAATAATACCTACAATCGATAATGTAATTGCGGTAATAATAGGTACAAATCTAGCACCACCAAAGAAAGCAAACGCTTGTGGTAGCTTAATATTATAAAAACGCTGATGAAGGAAATAAACAATAAGACCAGCAATAATACCACCTAATACTCCCATCTCAAGGCTTTGGATCCCAAGAACCATCCCCTGACCTTCCTGTCTCATCACATCTGCATTGGCAATTCTATCCGTTTCCACCAAATAGAAATTAATCGATAAATGCATAATGACATACCCAATTAGACCAGAAAATGCAGCTACTCCTTTTTCATAACGAGCTAGTCCCAATGGAATCGCCATCGCAAAAAGCAGTGGTAAGTATGTAAACGCGAATCCCCCAACCATCGAAATAAACCGTAAAAACACTTGAATAACTTTATGATCTAAAAATGGAAGATTTTCAATTGTCGTCGGACTAGTAAATGAACTCCCAATCCCAAGCAACAACCCCATAAAAGCAAGAAGGGCAACAGGCAACATAAACGTCTTACCAAGCCCCTGAAAAAACTCCCACCCCTTAGAAGATGACCGAGCCTTTGTCTTCATCCCATAACCTCCATACTATGATTTTAACTACACATTACTCCGTTGTCCGAAAGTTAGCAACCGCTTTCATATTGTTTGTATATGAGTACATTTTTTGTATGGGGGTACAAAAAAGAAGCAGAGGGACGGTTCCTTTGCTTCTTGTAATATTATCACTATGTATGTACATACTAACTATGAAGTTTGTAATCTTTATTCGACAGATTGTGCATTTTAAATTCTCTCTGTGTCTTTTAATATTTGAAGGTTAGGTCTGCATGAAATACTAAATATCTTTCCAATTTGATATTTAAATTTTCAACTCGCAGGAATATGGGGTGAATTTCACCTAATTCATTAAGGTAGAATAATTTAATAAAGGAGTTACAAACATCTATTAAACTGTATTTAAAAATAGAAGCAGAAGAACCGTCCCCTTGCTTCCGCAAAACAAAAAAAGAAGCAAAGGAACCGTCCCCTTGCTTCTTTTTAAAAGATAAAATTAGTTATTAACAACGATGTTAGCAGGTACAAATAATTTGTTACCAGCAGCATCTGTAATATCAAGAGTATCAGTTAAAGCTTTTAGTGAGATTCCTTTAGATAATTTTTCAGAATCAACGCTATTAACTTTTACTTTTACAGTAGTAGAAGGTGTAGTTCCAATAGCTGCATCAATCTTTTCAGCAACTGCTTGAGATTTTCCACCAACTAATACTTCAAAGTCAAGACCAGTAGTATCAGTAACAGCTTCAGAGAAAGTTAAAGTAATTTCATCATTAGCTGATAAGGTAGCTTTAGTCACTGTAGGTGCAATATTTTCTTTAAGTTCTACAGTGCTATTGTAAGCATCCATAACTTTAGTAGAACCTAAAGCTTTTACACCAGAAATAGTGATGTTACGTACACCAGTGAAGTTATTTGAACCTTCTTTTAAGTTAAGAACTGCGATTTGATTACCGTCTTTATCAACAGGTAATACAGTTACATTTTCAACGATAGCACCGTCAATTTTATAGTTAGCTGCAGTACTTGCAGTTGCACCATCAACAGCTTTATCAAAAGTTACTTCTACTTTATTGTTATCAGTAGCTTTTTGTTCTACTTTAGTTACTTTAACAATATCAGTATTAGAAACTACGCCATCTTTTCCACGAGTTAATGTTGCTTTAGCAGAATCAGCCGCAACACCAAATGTGCTCTTAACTCCAGAGAAAGTTAAGTCAAGTTTATAAGATGCACCTTCAACATCATTAGTACCTAAGAAAGAAGCTAATGCAACACGTACAACTTTCTTATTATCTTCGTTTTTATAAGATAAATCTGAAGCAGCTAGGCTAACTGATGTAGTAATATAATCTTTTACTTGTGTACCAGTTGCAGTAACCTTTGCAGAGTCTAATTCAACATCTTTGTCAAATGTAAGCTCTAAATATTCTTTATTGTCTTTTGAATCTACAACTACATTACTTGATGTAACTTTTGGAGCTACTGTATCTTTTGTGAAAGTTACTACTTTACTAACATCTGTACCTTTTTCTCCACTTAAATCAGTAAAAGAGCTGATTGCAATTGTAATTGCATCATTAAGTACATCAGTAGAAGTCACATTGTATACAGTTGCATCAGTAGAATCCTTCTCAACTTTAGCTGCTGCAGTTCCACCAATTGTAACTGTTGGTGCTGTAGTTAATTCTTCAGAAAATTTCACAGCAAATGTTTTTGCACCAGTTTGAGTAATTGAAGATACTGTTGGAGCAACTCCATCAGCTGCACCTTTAGTGAAAGATACTGTAGCTGGGTTTGGAGTAATTAAGTTACCAGCTTGGTCTTGTGCACCAATAAATGTTGCAACAATTTCCTTATTTTCTTTTACAGCATCAGTCATTGTGAAGATTACTTCATTAGCACCTGCTGCAATTGTTCCAGAAACTCCTGTTACATCTGAACCATCAGCATATTTAAATGTAACTTTATCAAATGCTTTCATTGGCTCTGAGAATTTTACTTTTACTTGAGAAGCAGAGATTCTTTCAGTTCCTAAAATAGTAGGAGCAGTTTTGTCAGCTTCAATAGTAATCATTTTGCTATATTTAGCAACTGCTTTATCGTCTTTTGTTTTTACATTATCAACTACAACGTCATAACGCTTTGAAAGAACGTTTGTAGCAGTAACTGTAAGAGTTTTTCCATCTGCACTTAAAGAACCTGTTAAAGTTCCAGCGTCTACTTTATCTAATGAAGTGAAAGAAATGACACCTGCTTTAAATGCACCTTTCACACCATCTACAAATAATGTTTTAGCATCTACAGCTTTGTTGAATTTTACTTCAACTTGTGTAGCGTTGATAGAGCTCACACTAGTAACTTCAGGATCAACAGCTTTAACTACAACTTTAACAGAAGCAGTAAGATCTGTATCAGCTACATCACCAGTTAGAGTATATTCGCCTGGCTTGTTAAGGTCTAAGCCTTTTTTGTCCCATTCTACAGCTTTTTGAGCTTTTTCGCCGTTAGAAAGTTTTACTTCTACTTCTTTAGGAAGGTTTACAGTTTCTGCTCCTTCGTTTACTTCGATATTGTTGATTGCACTTACGCTTTCAACTGTTGGAGCAGCTTCGCCTTTAGCTACGCGGAAAAGGAATACTGCTACATCAGCACGTTTTACGTTTGATGCAGAACCGAATTGGCCTTTAGCGATACCGTTTGCGTATCCGTTAGCTTCTAAAGTTTTGATTGCGTCAGCAGCCCAAGCGCCACCTGCATTAAGGTCTTTGAATTGAGATTCGAAACCTTCTTTAGCTTGTAAGTCATAAGCTCTTACAACAATTGATGCCATTTCAGCACGAGTTAGTGGTGCGTTAGGACGGAATGTTCCGTTGCCGTCACCTTTCATGATTCCTGCTTTTGCAACAGCTGCTAAGTAACCACCAGTGTTAGCCCAGTGACCCTTTGCATCACTATAGTTAGCTGAACCAGCATTTTCAGTGTCAAGTCCTAATTGAACTGCAATGATTTTTGCAACTTCTGCACGTGTTACTTGATTATTTGGACGGAAAGTACCATCTTCGTAACCTTTAATGACACCTGCTTCTGCTAAAGCGTTAACAGCTTCTGCATAGTAAGAACCTTCTTTAACATCAGTTAAGTTTTTTTCTGCTGCATGTGTTGCAACTGGAACTACTGCTGAAGCAACTACTGCTGCTGTTGCAGCACCTGCTAAAAATTTATTGTAAGACTTTGGTTGGTAAGACATATACCAAATTCCTCCCTTATGATAATTCTATGATAGCGACTAACTCTGCTAGACTCTTAATCTATTATGTATGATGACTATAAATCCAGCCTGTTAGTAGACCAGGCAAGTTATTGGAACAACTTGACCTTGTAGACATATATTACATTTTTATTTTACTGGTGTCACTGGCACATTATGTTATGACCCCCTTGTTTTTCCTATATTGCATGTTCCTTCTATAAAAATTATTTCCGTTTTAAAGTAGAGATGTCATTAAATAGTAGATAGAATAAGCGTTTCCATCAAAGCAACATGTATAATCTTCATAGATTTACTCCATAAATTGGCAGTTTTATAGTTTGAATGTTACGTTTTTCACAAATGCATCATTTCTGTCACAAATTCGAAAAAAATAATGATATTTTCCTATGATTTTGCCATTTGTACTCTTGGCAAAAGCAAAACTAGACCTTTATACCCTGAATTGATATTCATTTTCTACTATCATTAAAATCCATCTAGTTACTATGACTTAATTATCGGATTGTATATGTGCCAATAGTTTGATAAATAATGAAAATGTCAGTATTTATGGGAATTTGTCGATTATGGGCTTTTCGGGTATCTTATATTGGGGATGATTGTACTATATCCTTTTACCAAAATAGAGAGAGAAATGGGGGATTAGTAGGACAAATGGAAAGGATCTTAGAAACACGCCAAGAGCGGGTAACAAAGAGCAGAAAAGTGAAAGCGCATCAACGGAATTCAAAGTTAATGGGGGCAACATTGGCCATGTCATTAACAGCCGTGTCATTATTGAGTCAGCCAAAGGATGCAAAGGCTTGTGATTGCGTTGATTATTACACGATTAAAGAAGGGGATACCTTATATTCATTAGCAAAACAATATAAGGTCACTGCTGAGCAGCTTAGGCAAAAAAATGGTCTAACAACCGATTCATTAAAGGTTGGCCAACAAATTATTGTCCCTTTTAAAGACGTGAATGGAAATTTCCCGCATGTAGAATTAGAAGAAGAGAACAAAACTGAAGCTGCTACTACTGACAAAACGACCAAAAAGGTATACACCGTCAAGTCAGGGGATAGTCTTTGGAACCTATCAAAAACATTTGGCGTTTCAGTAGAAAAGCTAATGAAAGACAATCAACTAAAGAACGCAACATTATTCCCTGGACAAAAGCTTAATATTTTACAGCCAACAGCAGTCAGCCAGAGTGATAACCTAACTTATACTGTTACGACTGGCGATAGTCTTTGGAAAATTGCACAAAAATATAAGACAACGATTGAGAAAATTATCTCAGATAATAAACTAGCATCTGATTTAGTCATACCTGGCCAAAAGCTTACAATAAAAATAGAGAAAAAAAAGCCAGGCACAGAGCCTGGCAACACAAATGATCAGAGAAATAATAATTTCTCTACTACTTATATCGTCAAAAATGGCGATACTTTATGGAATTTAGCAAAAAAATATAATATTTCTTTAGAAAAGTTAAAAAAAGACAATAAATTAGACTCAGATTACTTACTTGTAGGTCAAAAATTAATCGTTCCAACCAATCATATTAGCTCTCTACCATCACCGTTGGTGACCTATAAGGTTCAACCTGGGGATACTATTTACAGTTTAGCGAAACGCTTTAATATGAATGTGAAGCAAATAATGGAGCTAAATAAACTAAAAGATGCCTATGTTCTAATAGGGCAAGATTTATTCATTAGTGCAGAGAATGTCGAGCAATTTTCCGGAAAGATCATCGGAGCAAATGATTCTTCCTCTATTGAAGTATTGATTAATGGTCAATATATTGATCTAGAAGTAACCTATGGAACAGCTCAAAAATATCAACAATGGAATAATAAAAATGCCTTTATCACTTATAAAAAAGGTTCAAAAACAAAACGCCCTGCACTTATTCATATAGATCTTAATTAATATCAGGACACCGGACCGGATCTCCTGTCCTAGTTGGGACATGAGATCCACCCCTTCGTCCCTTACGCATACTTATATTTATCCATTACATCTTGAATATTAGGCTTTATTGCTTGTTGGATGTTTGTCAATTTACGTAGAAATGCAGCTTGAATATCAAAGGATGATGTGTCTGTATCTGTATTTGTAGTATTTACCGTTGGTTTTGCTGCTTCCTTTGAATCCTTTGATGTTGGGAAGGTACCTTCTACTAAATTCTCTATATGTGTTTTCAACTCTGAGTCTTCCTTGAAGATAGGATTATCGTACCACATATTATCTTCAAACTTGCCTTGACTGTTCACTAAAGCGGAATTGTATGGACTGTTGAAATAGGAATCATCTGGCTCTTCTACCCCATAGGTAGCTGCTAAATCAGCATTACTGTTTAATCCAATAACATAGGGAACAGTACCGGGAGCTTTTTTAAAATCTTTAATAGCATCCTGAAGATTATTTTCCCAGCTTTTAACTACGGATTGATCTCCCGACATTTTAGCTTCTTGTAGAGCTTTTAATTTGGATTCGATTAAATTACCATAATAAATTTTATTAGGAACTTGTTTCCCGTCAACTTCCTCATACCATGCAGGGTGCTGTTTAGCTTCGAATTCATTATATTTTGACCAATCATTTGATTGAATAGACTCTAAAATGAGATTATTTCTACTAACATTTACATCAAAAAGTGGATTAACCTTCCGAGCCTCGTCTCCAAAAATCATTTTCCATGAATTTGTGTCTCCACCTGTATTGGAGCGAACATACATCCCATTGTTTGGCATTAGTCCATTACCATTTTCTATAATCATAATTTTCCTCCGCTACTATTTCATTCCTATTCATTGTAGCATAATATTCCTATCAAAAAAGTGCACTTCTGTAGTTCTTTTCACCCAAAAACAAAAAGGACTAGTACATTAGTCCTTTTTGTTGCGTTTAACTTTTTACCTTAGAGCCAATGAATTGATTAAAAAATGACAGAATTCTTTGATATACTGCAATTTCATTTTCTTTTTTCGAAAAACCATGCCCTTCGTCCGTTAAAAGCATATATTCAACTTCTCTTCCCTTTTCCCTTAACGCGGCAACAATCTGATCCGATTCTTGTTGAACTACTCGCGGATCATTAGCACCTTGAATGACAAGCATCGGCTTAGTCATCCCATCTAAATACGTAATTGGTGAATACTCAATTAGCTTTTCCTTATCCCTTTCAGGATTCCCAACCCATTGATCCATCACTGGTTTCCAATCGTCAGGTACTGAATTGATAAAGGAGAAAAGATCAGATGGTCCGAAAATATCAACGACTGCTTTAAAATAATCTGCATGTCGCCCATGCAATAGAAGCGACATATATCCACCGAAGCTTCCCCCCATTAAAAGGATATTTCCTTTTTCCACATATCCATTTTCAATCAACCAATCTAAGCCAGCCACATTATCAAGACGAGGACCGTTCCCCCAATCTCCTTCTACCATTTTCGTAAACGCTAATCCATATCCTGTTGAGCCACGGAAATTAGGTGCAAAAATACTAAATCCTTGGTTTAGGAAAAATTGGAAGGACGCTCGAAAAAATTTCCGTTCAGCTGCTTGTGGTCCACCATGTGGCAAAAAAATAATTTCTCCATTGTCATTTTCTTTTTTTGCTTTAAAGAATAACGCTTCGATTTCTAAGTCATCGAAAGACCGATATGTAATGACATCCGGATCAACTAACTCTTCAGGGGCTACTCCTGGCACGGTATATTTTGTTAAAGAAACCCATTCATTTTCTTCTCGTTTATAAATATTATGTGGTGTTGTGGCACTTCTACCTAATAAGTATAATGTCCCCGCTTTTGACACAACCATTTTTTCAATTACACTGCATGGGGTTGAAACTTTATTCCAATTCCCATCCTGTAAACGATATTCATATAAAGAGTCTTCTACACCTTTTTCACTGCTTATATATAGTGTTTGCTGAGATTTATTATATTTTAATGATCTTAAGCTTTCTTTTTCCAGACTTTTGATTTTTAAAAAGGTTCTCGTCTTAAGATCATACGAAGCAAGATACGTAAAATCAGACTCATAATCAGTCAGTAAATAGACTAAATCATTTGAGACAAATACAGCATCGCTTACAGTATGTTGCTTTTCAGTTGGTGGTGTTAATCGAATCTCTTCATCTCCGTGTTTGGCGAATACTAGAGTATGCGTATTAGCAAAATGCTTATAATAGAGAAAAGTCGATTCGTCCGGACTAAAATCGAGTAGATAAGTAGCAGCGTCTCGCCCCTCTATAACCTTCGTTTCTTGACCCGAATCTAAATCAAGGCAAAATGAACTTAAACACATTGGGTTATCCTTCGAAGATGTATAATAAAGCTTCTTTCCATTCTCCGATAAAATCGGCATGAAATTTCTAGTATTCTCTTGATACACAATCTCTTTCATCGTTCCACCTTGTAGTGGAAGCCCATAAAATTGAGTGTTTTCATCTCCGTCCTGATCAAATCCTGCAATAATGAATCTCCCTTGTTTATCGTACAACAGTTCTTGACAGCTTTGATCAATAAATGTAAGTGGATACGGAAAAGTCTTTGGCAAATCCATTGCCCACAAATTATACTTACCACTTAAATTCGTACTAAACACAAGCTGCTTCTCATCAGGACTAACAGCAAAATCCCCAATCGCAAATGTTCGCAAAAACTGTTCGACATCAGGCTTCGGAAAAGAAATCATCAATCAACACTCCTTTTTTCACTATATTGAAAACTCTGTCATTATTATAACATGAAAAGGGACAAGGGGTCGGTTCTTTTGTCCCAGTGGGACAGAAGAACCGACCCTCTGTCCCTTTTTCAAAATAGTTCTTGAATAAAAAATGAATATATATTAAACTAGATGAATAAAAATACAGTCTACTAATTAAAAATACAAAAGGAGTTTACAAGATGCCTAAATCACTACTTCAAGATCAACAGCCATCATCTATTAATAGTAAGAAGAAGCAAGTGAAGAATATTAATGCATTCGTTCTTATTTTTTGTGTGATTATCATTTCTACTATTTTGACTTATATTGTCCCAGCTGGGGAGTATGATCGAGTGGATAAGGATGGGCGTACACTAGTTGTTCCGGATTCCTTTCATTTCACAGATTCTTCTCCTGTAGGCTTTTTTAATATTTTTACAAGTATCCATACAGGAATGGTACAAGGAGCAGGAATTATCTTTTTTGTGTTAATGGTTGGGGGTGCATTTGGTATTCTTAAAGCAACTGGTGCACTAGATGCTTTGATTTTAACCATTACGAAAAAGCTTGGTAATCGTGAATTATTGCTTATCCCTGTACTCATGCTCTTCTTTGCTGCAGGTGGTACATTAATGGGGATGGCCGAGGAAACAATTATTTACATCGCCATTATTACACCGTTAGCCATTGCTTTAGGATTTGACGCAATTGTCGGATTTGCCATTGTTTCATTAGGTGCGAATATAGGTTTCATGAGTGCCATTATGAATCCATTTAATATCGGTATTGCACAAAGTATAGCTGAATTGCCAACTTTCTCTGGTATCGGTCTTCGTTTAATCTTGCTTGCAACTTTCTATATTGCAGGAGTACTTTTTGTTTATCGCTATGCTAAAAAAGTAAAAGCGAATCCTGAACTACGTTATCTTGGAAACTTTGAAACTAACAAAAAAGTCGTCTCAACAGATACAAAGCTAGAAACTCGTCATAAATGGGTACTAGCGGTTTTCTTGCTTAACTTCGTAGTTTTAATCATTGGTGTTTTAAAATTTGGCTGGTATATAACTGAAATTGCAGGTCTATTCCTTCTATTCGGAATCTTAATCGGATTTATTGGGAAATTGAATCCAAGCAAAATGGCGGATAGTTTCATGGATGGAGCAAAGGAAGTAATTGGTGGTGCACTAATTATTGGTTTTGCGCAAGCCATACTTGTCGTTGTGCAGGATGGGAAATTAATGGATTCCGTTTTGTACTATGCATCTTCCCTATTAAGTCACTTAACTCCAGCATTGAATGCAGTTGGCATGTTCTTCGTACAACTCTTTCTGAACTTCCTTGTTCCTTCAGGAAGTGGACAGGCAGCTTTAACGATGCCGATTATGGCACCTTTATCTGATCTTGTAGGTGTCACTAGACAGACAGCAGTTTTAGCCTTTCAGCTAGGCGATGGCATTACAAACTCTATTTTCCCAACAGCAGGTGTACTAGTTGCAGGTCTTGCAATTGCGGGAATTCCTTTTACGAAATGGTTTAAATGGGTACTGCCATTTATTTTTATCGAAATTATCATTAGTATCATTTTCTTACTGATTGCACAAGCCATTCAGTATGGTCCATTTTAATCTATCAATCTATTATTGGAGGGTACATCATGTTACAAACAAAATTAGTGAATGAAGAATTAAAAGCTTGGACAATTCAACAGCGTCGTCATTTTCATATGCATCCGGAGTTATCTGGACAGGAGTATGAAACAGCTGCTTATGTAAAAGAGAAACTTGCAGAATTCGGTATTCCAGTAGATTCCCGTTTTTCAGTACCTAATGTAGTGGCTTATTTCAAAGGGACAGAGGGGAATAAAACAGTCGCACTTAGAGCAGATATGGATGCCCTTCCCCTTTATGAAGAAGGAGATAAGCCTTATATCTCTACTGTTCCTGGTGTCATGCATGGCTGTGGTCATGATGGTCACACAGCTATTTTACTTGCTGTTGCTAAATGGATGAGCAGCCATCCACAATTAGTAAAAAACAATATCGTCTTCATTTTTCAAAGCTCAGAGGAAGCTTCGCCAAGTGGAGCTAAACAGCTTGTTGAAGAGGGAATTTTAGATGGGGTCGATGTCATTTATGGCATTCATTTGATGGCAAATTTACCAATTGGAAAGATTGGCTTTGCTACAGGATTTGCGATGGCGTCAAGTGATGATTTTGATATTACGATTGAAGGTGTTGGTGGTCATGGTGGGCAACCACAGGATGCGGTGGATCCTATCTATATTGCCACTCATTTAATTCAAGGATTCCAATCAGTTGTTAGCAGAAATTTACATCCATTACAAGCAGGGGTCATTTCCTTCGGAGGAATGCAGGCTGGAAACTCCTATAATGTCATTCCTTCAGAAGTAAAACTTCAAGGAACGATTCGTGCAATGACATTCGAGGCAGCAGAACTAATGCATAAAAAAACTGCTCAATTAACGGAATCCCTATGTGCAAGCTTCGGTGCAAAAGGACATTATACATTTATTGAAGGGACTCCACCATTATATAACCATCCTGAAGCATGTGAATTTGCCAAAAAGGTGATCGACAATACCTTTGGTGAAGATGTTTTTGAGAAAATGGATCCAACTTTAGGTGCAGAGGACTACTCCTATTATTTAAAAGAAAAAACAGGTGCGTTTATAAATGTAGGAATGCAAAGTGAAAAAAGTCAGTATCCACATCACCACCCTAAATTCGATATTGATGAGGATGCTATTCCAACAGCGATTGAGCTAATGATTCAATTAGCATTAAATGTGAAATAGATTAATCGTTTCACCCCGAATCAAAACGATTCGGGGTGATTTATTTTTGGATTCACTAAAAAATTAGGGTCTTTAAAACGATTCGCACGAAACTAGGGCTTATTCGCGTAAAATGATAGGGTTTGGCACCAACTCATACACTTTTGGCACAAAATTTAATCCGATTCGCGCAAAATGGAGTAAGCTATCCTTTTAAAAAGGAAGAAAAAACATTCGATAATTAGGCAGTTGTCTAAAGCCAAGTTTATTTGCAATGGCTATTGAATCGCTACGAAAATTTTCCGTCGTCCAATGTGGCCTGCCACCTTTTTCTAGGCAGATTTCTAAAAATCTTTCTGCCATGTAGGTAGCCAGCCCTTTGCCACGATGCTCCGTTTGATAAACATTGATGCCAATTTCAAAATGGGATCCACTAACAAAAACGGAAAGACATGTACCTATGATTTCTCTCTCTTTAGTTATGACAACTCCGATTCCTTTATTAAAAAAGGAATCTACGGAATCCCAAAACTTTAAGATTTCTTTCTTCATTATATGATTGATATCTATCTTAATGAGTTCCTCAGTAATAATTTGACATTGATATTCATCAGGTAAAACCTTTTTATCCAGCTTCCTACTTATATATCGGTCGTAATCAAATTCAAAAGGTACTCTTTCTCCAATAGATAATGAGTGGGTAAAGATACGTGGAATTATTCTTTCCCATTTTGAAAAGGGGTAAAGCTCCAAATTAAAACAATCATCACCGATCGCCAATGCCTCAGGTTTAATCTGACAAAAGATTAAACTATCCAACGACGAATTAAATAATTCATTATCACTATTTCCAATTAAATAGAACATTTCATTCTTTGCCCAAACCAGTGCAGATGACGGGTACTTTGGGTGGTCGACAAAAATTCTGCCAAGATTATTCCCCTCTATCACACCGCCTATGACTGGATTTACAGGATACTCTGCTAGTAATGGTTTAATCAATTGAAAATTTTCTATTTGTAATTCATAAATCATTTTACATTCCTCATTCTGTTTTTATTTTTTGTTTCTTTTAACAAAATAAAAACAGAAATGCTTGTTGATGTAACGTATCAAATCACCGCCTTTCACTTCTAACAATATTACTTCTTCACAAAATTCCCGGCATGAACAAACGCTCCATACAGTGCTGCGTCATTATGTAACTCTGCCAAAACAATCTTTGTTGATTCACGATAAAGTGGCATAACCTTTTCTTTATATTTCAAATTTACTTCCTTGATGAATGATTCGCCTTGTTCGGTAATCCCCCCACCAATAATAATACATTCTGGATTAAAAAGGTGGGCGATATTTACTAGCCCGGTTGACAAGTAATCGATAAATTCCTGGTAGGCTTTAATGGCAGCTGCTTCTCCCTGTTTGATTTTGCTCATAATTTCTTTACCATCGATACTTTCTTCCTTACCAACAATGGTCTGATAATAACGAATAAGAGAAGAGGTTGATGCATAGCGTTCAAAGCATCCCTTGCCTCCGCAAGGACAGTTTTCCCCATTATGAATAATGCTCATATGACCGAGCTCACCAGCCAAATTTCCCGCCCCTGAAACGAGACGACCATTTTGGATGATCGCGCCCCCTACTCCAGTTCCTAGTGTCAGTAGAACGACATTTTCTTTTCCTTGTGCAGCCCCAAGCCACATTTCACCAAGGCAAGCACTTCTTACATCATTTTCAACCGAAACAGACAATCCAGTAAATTCTGAAATTTTATGTGCCAAAGGGAAGCCTGAATATCCTTCGATATTGGCAGAGAACAGAATCACACCTTTATTGTGGTCTACAATTCCACAGGAGGAAATCCCAATATTTTCAATTGGGTAGTATTCACGAAAATACGCCACCTTCTCACTTAGTATTTGAGGAATATACATTGTTACATCCTTCGTTGGTGTTTCCGTTTTTCCTTGTAAAAATAACTCACCTGCTTCAGAAACGACCGCAAACTTAATAAAGGTTCCCCCAATATCAAAACACGCGCGATACCCCATACTTCCTCCCCTTTTCTTCCAATTAATTAACATGAAAAAGTCAATGATTTTCATCTTAAAAAAGTAGAGTTACCTCTACTTTAATTCTACCGAATATGAAAACTTATCTCCTCTTGCAATGGATACTGTATACTCAATCACATTCGTACCTTCAAATGTTACCCTTTCAATTAAAAGACTTGGTTCATCGGTGCTCATTTTCAATCGTTTGGCTTCATCTTCTGTCGTTGTTACAGCTTTAAAACGCTCATTTGCTCTTGTAATGATTGCTTGATATTTGTCGCGAAATAGAGTATACATAGGTGCTTGCTCCAGATCCTCCTTCGTTAGATCAGGAAATCGTTTTACAGGAAGGAATGATGTTTCATACATCATAGGCACTCCATCAGCAAGTCGTAATCTTGTAATTCTAAAGACTAATTCACCAACTGATAGATCCATGTTTTTTGCCACTTTTCCTTCACAAGGCACCGTTTGAAAATCGAGAACGATAGAAGATGGATTTTTTCCGATCTTTTTCATTTCTTCGGTAAAACTATAAAATTGGACAAGACTTTGATTGATTACTTTTGGTGAGACAAAAGTCCCCTTTCCATGCTCTTTATAAATAAGACCTTCTTTTTCAAGCTCTTGCATTGTTTGTCGTACAGTTGTTCGACTGACATTATATTGTTCACATAACTCACGCTCTGAGGGTAGCCGGTCATGCTCCTTCAGCTCCCCCTGTTCTATTTTCCCCATAAGAATATCCATTAGTTGGTAATAAAGGGGGACTCGATTATCCTTTTCTATCATATTTTTCTCCTTTTACTTTCCATTCTTACTCATATTGTACGAAAAGTTGAAAAAAATATCATCTTCTATAGACTATTTTGATTCTTGTGTTTCCTGAGTTAAATTGGAAACATACTCCTGGAAGTTCACAGTTTTTCCAGACAAACGCGATTCTTCTGCAGCAAAAGCCATTAAATGACTATGGGCAGAAACAATTGCGGAGGTTAGACTTTCTTTTTCCTTCTTTGCTACACGTTCAATAAAATCTCTCATAATACTCGTATCTGCTCCCATATGACCACCAGCTACTGATTCAGGAATAATTACCTCGGTCTTTCCAGAGAAATGTTGAATCTTTAATTCATTTCGAGCATCATTGCCTTCAATTTCGCCCTTCGTTCCCATAATTCTAAATGAACGGCAAATTTCCTTCGTAAAAGCGGTCATCGTAAATGACACTGTTACATCTTTTTCAAATAAAAGGTTAATAACCTGATGATCAACCACATCATTGTCACAGTGGTACACACATCTACCATACGGACCTTCTTGAAGGGCCTTTAATCTACTATCAATGCTTGGATGAACTGAAACTACATTCGCTGGCCATTCATCTCTGTCATGCAAATACCATTTCATCGCTGAGTATGGGCATTCTTTCTCCACCTTACAGCCGTCTAAACACCTTAAGGTGGAGCCTTCTGGAGCATTCTCACTTGTAAAATGGGTTAAATTTCCATAGGAAGATACACTCTGACATTCTGAACCAATAATCCATTGCAAAAGATCCAAATCATGACAGCATTTTTGCAATATCATCGGACTCGATTGCTGACTATTCCCCCAATTTCCTCTGACAAAGCTATGTGCCTGGTGGTAGTAGCCAACATGCTCATTCCATTGAATGGATACAATATCTCCGATTACTTTTTGATCGATAATTGATTTCAATTCCTGATAAAATGGGGCATACCGTAACACATGACAGACACTTAAAAGAACATTATGTTCGGTAGCTAGCTTGGCAATCTCTAATGTTTCTTGTGGATTAGGTGACATTGGTTTCTCAAGTAAAATATTATATCCTTTTTTAATCGCTTGAATGACAGGTTTATAATGAAAGCGATCAGGTGAACAAATTAATAATGCATCACAAAACTTTTCTTTCTCCAACATCTCCTCCCACGAATCAAACACCATCGTATCGTTTATCTGATGAAGAGCTGCAAATTTCGCTCCCTTCTCCCGATTTGGTTCAGCTACCGCAACAAAAGATAACTCATGTGGATATTTCAAAGCATATGAACCATAAGCATGTAACCCTCTACTTCCAGCTCCAATTAACGCTGCTGTAATCATATATATCCTCTCCTCTTTGTTTGATGGGACACGGTGGGACACGGGGTCGGTTCCACTGTCCCTTTTTTTGGGACACAGGGTCCAGTCCGCTGTCCCCTTTTGGAAACAGGATCCGGTCCACTGCCCCCTTTTGGGACACAGGAACCGACCCGCTGTCCCTTATTTATTTCCCTCCGGTAATCGCAATTCCTTCTATAAATCTCTTTTGTAGGAACATAAATAATAGAAGCATCGGCAGTATAGCTAAGAATGAGCCTGCCATTAGAATTGGATAATTGGTTAAATATTGGCCTTGCAAGGATGAGAGACCTACCGATAATGTCATTTTCTCTGAGGAACTATTGACGATAAGCGGCCACATTAATTCATTCCAAGACCATAGGGCTGTAAAAATTCCTAATGCAATTAACCCTGGTTTCGCTAATGGAAGCATGATTTTCCAATAAATTTGAAAATGATTACAACCATCAAGTCTGGCAGCCTCTTCTAATTCTTTAGGTAAGCCCATAAAAAATTGGCGAAGTAAAAAGGTACCGAATGCACTAAATAATCCTGGAACGATAACGGCTTGTAAAGTATTCAGCCAATTTAATTTCACCATGATCATGTATTGCGGAAGCAGGAATACCTGGGACGGAACCATTAACACGGATAGGACTAATACAAAAAGTATATTGCGCCCAGGAAAACGAATTCGTGCAAAGGCATAAGCTGCTAAGGAACAAAGGAATAATTGGCCAATCGTACGAGCGACCGTTACGATGATCGTATTGAACATAAACTTGAAAAATGGCAGTAATTCAAATACTTCTTCATAATTTTTCCATTGAAAATCCTTCGGAAAAATCTTTGGGGGAATATGAACAGATTCAGCATAGGTTTTTAATGAGGTGAGTAGCATCCAAATAAAAGGGATAACCATCATGACTGCACCAATGATTAAAATTACGTGAATCCAAATATTTTTTCCTTTCATTGTTTTCTCCACGATGTCATCCTCCTTTATTCATAGTGCACCCATTTTTTCTGTAACATCATTTGTATCACTGTCACAATTAAAATCATCACTAATAATAAAACAGCAATAGCGGCTGCATATCCTTTATCATTCAACACAAAGGCGTGCTGATAGAACAGATAAACAATGGATTGTGTTTTTTCTATCGTGACACTATTACTAGAAACCATCATAAAAATCAGATCAAACACTTGGAATGCCCCGATTAACGACATAATTGAAACGAAAAAAATGATAGGTGATAATAATGGCATCGTAATTGAAAAGAACGTTCGTACAGGTCCCGCCCCATCAATTTTAGCTGCTTCATAATATGTTTGCGGAATATTTTGTAATCCAGAAAGAAAAATGACCATATTATAACCGACACCACTCCAAATAGCGACAATGATGATCGAATATAAGGCAATATCCGGATTGGTTATCCAACTCGGTCCTTTGATATGAAATAAGGACAAAATATAATTAATTAAGCCAAAATCAGAATTATAGAGCCACTTCCACACCATCGCGATTGCTGCTGGCATCGTAATAACCGGTAAAAAATACAGAGTGCGATAGACAGATCTTCCCTTAATTTTTTGGTTAAGTAAGACAGCTACGAGTATGGATAAAAAAATTCCGATCGGCACTGTCAGTACAATGTAAATAAAGGTATTCCTAAAGGCTTGACCTAATTCTGAATCGGTCAACATCCTCACATAATTTTCTACACCGATCCACTCGAATGTTCCAAACGCTCCCCATTCTGTAAAACTAAAATAAATCGTTTGTAAAATTGGCCAAAAATAAAAGATTAGTAGACCGATCATTGTTGGAGCAAGCATACAATATGCCCAAAGATAATCTGATCGTTTTTTCGTTTTATAATACCTTTTCGCCTGTCTTTTAGGCTTTGGCTCGGTTGTAAGCTGAATCTCTGACATAACCAACCTCCTTATAAGAAAAGCGTAACGCGCTTATTCATCTCACTGAACAAAACACTTCTAAACTATATAGATGAAGAATTTTTCAGAGGGAAGATTCCGTTTTCAGATTCTTCCCTTCTAAAATGGTTACTTTTTATTAAGGATCTTATTTCCTTCTTCCGTTAATTTCTTTGTAGCATCCTCTACACTTTCATCGCCACTCCAAGCATTTTTAAGGATTTTTGTTTCGGCATCCCATAATGCTCCCGTATTTTCAACACTTGGTAGTGGGTGAGCATACTCTGACCCATCAATAAATGCTTGTAAATTTAATGTATCGACAGATTTCAACCATGCATCCTGTGTACCATTGAAAGCAGGGATTACTGTTCCTGTTTCTGCAAATATTTCTGCTGCTTCTTTTGATCCTAGAAATTTAACAAACTCCCAAGCCTCTTTTTGATGTTTAGAGTTCTTCGCAATAACATTACCCAAGCCATGAATACTAACAGCTCTTTCCTTACCTTGTGGAAGAACAGCTACGTCTAAATCCTGATTTGTTTTATACTCAGGAACCATCCATGGTCCATCAAACATCATCGCTATTTTTCCCGATATCATCATGTCAGATGGCTTCGTTTCTTCCATTTGCGCAGGAGTTGGTGATAGACCTTCTTCTATAAAGCTAATATTATATTTAATTGCTTCTACTGCTTCTGGCTCAGAAAATCCAACCGATTGATTATCATCTGAAACGACATAACCGCCATTTTGCCAAATCAAATCATAATAACCACCTTGATTTCCCATCAATGCAGCAAATCCATAAATTCCCTTATCCTTATTCGTCAGTTTTTTTGCTGCTTCCTTCAACATATTCCAATCCCAGGTTTCATCAGGATATGGGATACCTGCCTCATCGAAAAGCTTCTTGTTGTACCATAATCCAGTCGTGTCAAAGTCCTTTGGAACACCATAAATCTTATCCTCAACTGTATATAAATTAACAAGAGATTCTGGATAATTATTCATATCAAATTGATCCTTCTTAATGAAATCATCTAATGGTTGAAGAACTTTCCCCATTGCATATTGTGCAATATGTGGCCCATTCATCCAAAGTACATCTGGTAAAGCTCCACCTGTTGCAGCAGTTTCAAGCTTTTGAAAATATTGCTTATACGGTGTTAACTCAAGCTTCACCTTAATATTAGGATTTTTTTCATTAAATTTCTTAATGATTTCTTCAATAGCTGGAACTTGGTTTTTGTCCCATAACCCATAGCGAATTTCTATTTTCCCATCCTTTGTAGACGCCTTTTCGCCTGAACATCCTGCCATTACAAAGATCAGTATGAACATTGTCAATCCCAAGAAAAGCTTTTTCAATGATATTACCCCCTTATTGAACGCTTTTTTACTTAATTAGTTATAATGATGTCATTACCAGATTAATTGAAAGCGAATACATTTAATAATACTTTCATCGAACCTCCCTTTTTCAACATATCAACATGATGTCATTACCAGTTGAAAGTATTATACCATCGTGCAATAAAAAAGAAAATATAAATTTTAACTTTTCTAAAAATATCGAATAGTCATCGAGTTATCGAAAGACTATATCGTATAGTTTATTGTTATGGTAAAAGCCCTACTGCCTGCTTCTGCACCTAGGCGTTCCCATGAAGGATTAGCGGCTCTTTTCTCAATCAAATGAAGAGACTTCCTGCATAGCCACATGTTTGAGAAAAGAGCTGTTGAAAAATGCAAAATTGGATCGATCAAGACATTCTTATATTCCAACATTCATCATATGATTTCGTAACTTTAATAGTAGGTCTAATTTAGTTTCAATACGTGTCATTCTTTTTTCTAATGACTCACATTCTAATTCTTTATTAAGAACACCTTTATCCGTTTTTACATCTGGTAATAATGTTTGGTAATAGATTCCTAGTTTAGCAGAATCCATTTTGCGTTCTTTTTTCTTGCTGCTATTTATAAATTCTCTTATTTCTTGGGTGGATAATCCTATTTTTTTTGCTTCAGCAATTAAATCAAACCATTCCTGATCATATCCCGTTATCCCCACCATTACCATCCCCTCCTATATAAAGTTCTTAATAAAGAACAATTTAACTCTATACCATTTTACCTATATTTTCAACTATTTATTTCAATATTCGATTATTTAAAAAGCTATTCTTTATATGTTTTTTAACTTAAATTTGGAATAGAAATTAACTAGTTTTCGTACATAATGTGAAAATTAAGATTTAATGAAAAACGTTTTGTAATGACGCCTTGAAAATTCATGTTTAACCATGTATCGTAGACTTATTAATAGAAAAAAGTCGAGAACGGTCAGATTTTGGCCATTCTTCTAACTAAAACAGATAAAGGACGGAAAACATGAAAAATAAAAAGCTTTGGATAACAACGGGTTTTAGTCTTTTCATCTTGATATTTATCTTCGTCGCAACCCAATTGATACAACATAAAAACAATAGTCAACAGAATAATAGTCTTAGCTACCAGCAGCCAAAACTAAAGAAAACGTATGATGTCATTGTTGTAGGTGGAGAACCCGAAGGCGTAGCAGCAGCTGTAGCGGCTGCACGAAATGGTTCAAAAACATTATTAATTGAAAAACGTGATGGTTTGGGAGGCCTTTTTACATACGGAATGCTCAATTTCCTTGATATTGGAAAAGATATGAACAATGAACCAGTCAATGCAGGAATCTTCAAGGAATGGCATAACCTCGTAGGAAATCAATCGGCATTCGATATCGAAGATGCAAAGGCAGCTTTTATGAAGCTGGTTAAAAACGAGCCTAATCTTACACTTGCTCTAGAAACTGATCTTGTTTCCGTAATTAAAGATGGAAACAAATTAACTGGACTAAAAATTAAAGACTATGAAAATAAAGAAAAAGAAATCCATGCACAAAGATTCATAGATTCTACGAAGGATGCCGACTTAGCTGTAATGGCCGGAGCCCCTTATTTTACAGGTGGAGAAGATATCGGATTTAAAAACAGAAAAATGTCCGTCACCCTCATGATCCATTTAAAGGATGTTGATTGGGAAGGGATTAAGCGTGCCTCAAAGGATGGCGTATTTGGCGGTGGAACAGTCTACAATAATACAGCATGGGGATATAGTGATCTCCATACAGCTTATAAACCATCAAATGCACAAACTCGACTTCGTGGATTGAATATTGCTAAACAAAAAGATGGTAGTGTCTATATTAATGCCTTACAAATTTTTGGTGTAGATGGTTTAAATGAAGAATCAAAGAAGAAAGCATTAGATATTGGAAAAAATGAAACGAAGCACATTGTTAAATTTCTAAATGAGCATTTTCCTGGTTTTGAACAGGCAAAAATAGCTAGCTACCCATCTGAATTATATATAAGAGAAACTAGACATATTAAAGCAGAGTATCAATTACCAATGTCAGACCTGTGGGAAAATCGCGATCATTGGGATAGTATTGCCTTAGGTGGATATCCTGTGGATATTCAAGCAACATCCACTGCAGATTACGGCTATGTTCTCGCAGTACCTACTCAATATGCGATCCCATTTAGATCACTCGTTCCATTAGAAATTGATGGATTACTAATCGCAAGTAAGGCTGCCGGATATGATTCATTAGCTGCTGGAAGTGCACGTGTAGTTCCGACCGGAATGTCAGTTGCCCAAGCGGCTGGAGTTGCCTCAGCCATGTCCATCGAACATCAAATTAATTTTAGAGAAATGAGCAAGGATAAATCACTTATCACTACCCTTCAGAAAAAACTAAAAAAACAAGGGGCACATTTATTCCATTTTGATTTGGATTATCCTTATCAAAATGAATGGTACTATCCAGCCATTAAAAAGCTGTTAAGCCTTGGTGTAATAAAAGGTGGCTATGAAAATAAACTCCCGGTCGATGAACCGATGATTAATGATGATTTTGTGCGAATCATCAGTGCAATTGAAAGGGTCTTCCCCGATAAAGGAGTAGAAAATGTAAACGAAGTTACATCCCTACTAACCGATAAAGAAAAGACTTTAACTAGAGATCAGGCAGCACAATTAATATTAAAAGCAATCGGTATAGATTGTTTAGAAAATGAAGCATGGCAAAAGGCTAAGGAGTTGGGAATCGTTGATGAGACATTAAAGCAACGGTTACCAGAAAACCGTGAAATCCTTACAAGCGAAGGATACCAACTCTTCTATTTGCTTTTTAAACAAGGAAAGAACTTTTAATATTGTTTCTATTTACAAAAGTAAAATATCTACCAATCAAAAAGCGGGGACGTCATTACAAGACATCCCCGCTTTTTCTTAGGAAGAAAAGAAAGAATTAACATTCATTACAGGCTTCAATATAAAGTTAGACCTATTTTATCGTGAATTTATTGCCTACCGAACAACATATTCCTACGATAGGAGGTTAAAGACTCATCACGCGTTGAGTTTACAAATCTTGTGTAAAGACATGGACTTTAGCTTTATTCATCTATATGCAGATAAAAAAAACTACTATCTCTTTCATAATCATCCTTTATCGAGCTACCTTGTTTCACACTCCATACTGATTTTGAAGCAAAATAAGAGAATAATCGTCTAAGCCCAATGCCTGCTTTCTTCTTTACTCGTGTGGAAGGCAAATAACCAGTTGACTCCTTGCCTTTTGTGTTGGTGTCGTATTTGCTTCAGATATGAATGGCATAATTAAGGCAAAAATGAGTATTCCAGCAATAATAAACCAAGTAACTTTTTTATATATACATTTCCTGTTCTAAAGAAAGAATAACAAAGAAATGTGACTTTTATGTGTTCTTTTTATGTTTTTTCTTTTCCCAACTTCATTAAACATATATGATACTTTACAGTAAATATCAAATAATGGATTGAGGAAATATATGAGAATCACAAAAAAACGAGTATTGTTCATTATTCTTTTATGCATAGTTATTATTTTTAGCCTACTATTTTTAAAAAAGGAGAAAAAAGCGAATCATATACAATCGAATACAGTTCATGCAAAGAAAGAAAAACGTAATCAACAACAAATGAATGAAACAATATCCACTGTTGACAGCAATGGAAGTAGCTACTTACAAAAAGAAGGGGACAAAGTAATTGAGAAGAATTGGGCTCAATTAGAGCTTATAAAAAAACACCAGGTGAGCAAAGACTTCTTTGTAGGAAATATGACCATCCATTTACATACGATTAAAATTATTAAATTAAATCATATTAAAAAAGAAGCGAAAAATATATTAAATGATTATACCGCCTCTTCATTTAATACACTCATAAAAGAAGGCGTAGAGTTTGAAAATATTGGAGACTTATATGAGGCACAATCTAAATCAATGTGGACAATAGAAAATGAAGTATATTATATAGAAATCAATTATACTATCACCAACCATTATGATAGAGAGGTACAATTTTTTAGTTTCTTAACATTGCAATATGGGGATATATTATATGATGATGTCCCGTTTTCTAATTTCAATCTTTCAGAGGATACTTTCATGGGTTCATCCGCTGCTAGTAGAATTGATTATCCTAGTGGGCAAACAAGAGAAGGGAAAATCTGCCTCCTCATTAAGAGTAACCCCCCTGTAACAAATAAATTTACCTTTACAACAGACGATGTTCTTGATGGAATCACACATGAGTTAATAGATAAAAAGAAAACTGTACAAATAAAATTATAAATTATGGAGTTCCACATTTAGAATAACTGAAGATATAGAGTAATATATGTACCCTAGACTCGCAAATACAAAATCGTGAGTCTTTTTTTTGGCTCTTTTTCTCAAACATATATTAATTTAGGTAAAGTTTTAACAAAGAAATACGTTCAAGCACTCAACAGCTTTTTTCATTTAGGATATGGTAAGTAAATTTAAATTATAAAATAAAGGGAGACTTGTATGTGATATGATTTTCACTTACAAGTCTCCTTTTTAGTTAGTGTCGTAATAACTTTACTACCTATTTTCTTAAACTATAAGTTGGAAAGTGTTTACCTTGTCTATATTACGGTACCAAGGATGTGCAACAACATAAATCATGTCCTCACACCATTTTCACGTTAGAAAAAGATTCGCTTTATGAAAGAACTACATTACCTATTGCAGCTTATGGATTGCCTCATTTGTTTCAACAATTAAAAGATTAAGCACTGCATTTCTTTCTGTCTGACTTTGTACGGTTGCAGAAACCTCTTCTAAAGATGCAGAGGCTTGTTCGAGAACTGCGGCAAACTCATTCATTGTTCGATCAATCGAGCTTGTATCTTCCCCTATTTGATTAGCAACAGTTGAGAACGCATATACTTCACTACTTAAACGTTGGATAGCCCCTTCAATTTCACTAAAGATTGTGGTTGTGAGCTCTGTTTCCTTAATATTTTCTTCCATTTTCATGGCTATTTGCTGCATCTGTAATTGGGTTCCTTCATTACTCATATTAATTTGGTTCAAGCTTGTTGACACTTCATTCGCTGTTTTTTCAGTTGTTTCAGCAAGTTTCCGAATCTCTTGAGCAACCACTGAAAATCCTTTTCCTGCTTCTCCAGCTCTTGCCGCTTCAATAGAAGCATTTAAGGCTAATAAATTTGTTTGTGAATTTATTTGTTGTATAGATTCTAAGGATTTCAATGATTGACTTACATTCACGCTTAATTGAGTCATTTCATTGGCCATTTTACTAATAAACTGTTTAAACTCTTTCATCTGAGTATGTAATTTTTGCGATTGTTCACGCCCTTGTACCGATTTACTATTGGTTAGACTAGATTGCTCGGTGATCTCTTCTACCTTTTCAATCATATTGGCAACCATTGTATTCGTATTCTCAACTGCTGCCAGTATATCACTTATCGAATCAGATTGAACTTGCGCTCCTTTTGCTACTTCTTGAATCGCCACATTCATTTCATATGTACTTTCATGATTCGTCTGAGATTGATTTTGAATCTCTGTTAAATTCTTTGCAATAATTTGTGTATTATCGACTAAAACCACTCTTTGTTGCTGTTCTTTTTGTAAACTCAACTGAACTTGATTCTGTAACTCATTTACACTTTTTTGCAGCTGATTGGATATTTTATTTTGGAAAAATAAAACAATAACAGCCAGAGCATACATCAACAATGAAAATTGCAGATTAGTATTTAATACATCCTGATTAACAATATAAAATGTAACTAAAATAACAGTACTTATAATGACTCCAACAGTAAAAACTATCTGATTTAAATAAAGAGCAGCAAATACTAATAAATAATAGATCAAAAAGATATTTTGATCAGTGGGGCTCATAAACATAATAAGTGCAACAACCAGTGATACACCGATTACAGAGAAATATGGTAATTGAAAGACAAGCTTTTTCGAAAAATGTAAGATTCCAATAATAGCAATAACAACTGCCCCACCGATTAAAGTAATAAGTGTTATCATTAACCCTGAGCCCAAAGCAAGATCTGCCGCAGTCCCTAATAAGACAGAAATGACAATCATAATGAATGATAGCTGATTCTTTTTCCGATAATTTTCATAGAGTACCGTTTGAATATCCAAGATGTTCTCTTCCTCTCAATCATGTTCAACTTCCTACTTTCATCATATGACAAAAGAATCAGACTTGTCTATTAGATTTTTAATCATATGATCTCCCATATATTTTTTTATATAGTACAATCAAATATAAAAACATCCTTTAAATCATTCATTAATAAAGTTGAATAACATGATTCATTAAGGAGTATTAAACTATGAGTAATACAATCTTCACGATCATTATACTTTCTAGCATTGGAACACCCATCGCGGGCTTCGTTATTCTACTTTTACTTAATTTTTTTGACCAAGAATTTGATTATCTTCAATTAGAAAATAAACAAATGAGAATGGAAAAAGAGATGCAGAGAATGGAATATTTACAACTTAGTCAACAAATCCACCCTCACTTTCTCTTCAATTCCCTCAATGCCATGTTATCACTAGGTAGATTAGGGAGAACTAAGGAGGTAGTCGAAGCAATGGAGGAATTTTCCCAATTTTTAAGATATAATTATACAGATAAAGAGCCATTAGTTCCTTTTTCTTATGAGTTGGAGCATACGAACCATTATATTGCGATACAGCAATTACGATTCGGATCTAAACTATCTGTTTCCTATCAAATAGATGTAACAGCAGTAAAAACAACACTGCCCCCATATATTCTTCAATCTTTTGTTGAGAACGCATTTAAACATGGTCTTGAGAATAAACCTGGGGATAAAATTTTAATGATAGAACTAAAAAGAGAAGGAAGTTGGGTACAATTAGCAGTCAAGGATAATGGCCCAAATGAAAGTATTACGCAAAATTGGAATCAAGGTATTGGATTAGCAAATATTCGAAAGAGACTGAAGCTCATTTTCGATTTGCGAACTTCCGTTATGATTAATCGAACAGATGGAATGACTGTTGTAACTGCTGAATGGCCCTATACACCTGGAGGAGAAAGCATATGAAAGTATTAATCATTGATGATGAATATTTAGAATTAGAACAATTAACATACCTAATTAATCAAAGATATCCTTCGTGGGATTTAGTAACCGCAGAAGATGCAGCGGCAGCAAAAAAATTTTTAAAGAAGGACAATTATCAACTAGCTTTAATCGATATACATATTCCTGGAGAAAACGGATTAGACCTATGTGCTTACATTAAGGAAAATTATGATACAGAATGTATCATGATAACGGCTTTTCAAGATTTTAATTATGCACGACAATCGATTAAGCTTCATGTGATGGATTATTTAATTAAGCCGATAATTGCTAAAGAACTATATCAAACTCTTGATCAATTCTTAGAATCTATTGGGGGAAATAAACTATCATCAGATATCCAGGAAGTATTACATATCATCCATCAACAGTATAATAAAAAGCTTTCTCTCCCCCATCTAGCAGAACATATTCATGTAAGCCCAACCTATCTTAGTAAGAAGTTTAAAGAAGAAAAAAAAGAAAACTTCCAGGAATATCTCTTAAGATACCGGGTGGAAAAAGCAAAAGAACTAATAAAATCGGCTCCTCACCTTCCAATGGGAATAATAGCTGAAAGAACTGGATTTTCTAGTCAAAATCATTTAAGTTCGTCTTTCAAAAAGATAACCCACTTATCCCCAAGTGAATATAAGGATGCACTAGGAAATGTTTGATTGGTTTCTTATTTTATGTGTTACCACCACGATAATTATTTATAGCTTGGACCATGTCGTTAATGATTCAAATATTCATCATTATTTTAGAACGAGTGAACCGTTAGGGATAAAAAAAGGAACAGTACTAGTATGGGGAACCTTCTTTTCTGCTTGGATTGTAACCCTAACACTCTATTCGACTATCAATTTCGGTCTTGGAATGAGTACATTATTTGTATTAATCATTTTTCTTCTTTACTACTTCCTATTAGCAAAGCTTGTCCCGTATATTAGGAATGAAAATGATGGGACATACGGTTTAGAGGACTTATATCGGAATCGGTTTTCAAATCAATTAGGAAGAATAGGAGCCACTTGCTTATTAGCAATTGCTAATCTCGATGGGTTAATTATTCAACCAGCGCTTGCAGGCTGGTTATATGGTAAATGGTTTAATAAAAGTCCATTTATCTTTTTAATCATACTGTTTATTTTTATTATTATTCTTGGTGGACTAGGTGGTATGAATGTCTTTACAAGATCAACCTGGCTTCTTTTATTAATTGGCGGATGCTCACTCATATACTTGCCTTTACACACCTATTTAGGTAGGGGGATCCACCAAGTATTTTATGACTATCAGGAATGGAGTAAAAGATTACATCCAACAATTGATGATGGCCTGTTTTTCTTAATGGTTATGATTATCCTTGGAATAGGAAAGTTATCTACCAGTCTAATATTTTGGCGAAATATGTTTTCAATTAAAAAATCCTATTATTCTATAACCATTAAATTAGGAATATTAGGTAGTTTGTCCATTCCACTATCCTTACTCGCCTTTTTTACCTATGAAGTAACTAAATATCAGGAATTAGAATTAAGCTCCCTATTTAACATTCTTGTCCATCATGAATCCTATTTAATCATACAATTGGCCATTCTTATTTGGTTAGTAGGGTTAGCACAGTCTGGATTCAATTCACTTTACTCTATAACAGCGCTATTCTATTCACAATTTGAAAAAAAAGAAAGAAGCATACGTTTAATATATATGACCTCAGTCATAATTGGAGGGGTTTCACTAATCCTGGCATGTCTGTTTATCTCTTACGCACTTGAAGCGATTCAATTTTATTTATTATTCCTATCTTCAACAGCTTTTCCATGCATGGCCATTTTGTTCAAAAAACAAAAGCTGAACCCATGGATTTTTTATATTATTTTTATGAGTTTCTTATTCTCTTGTGTAGCCTGGATAATAACGAATAATTTTAACACTTACTTTTTACTATCAGTGGGAATCTCATCGGGATTAGCCTTATTTATTTATTTTTTTGTACGGACAAATCGTGAAAATCACATTGATTCTCTAATGGACTAATTTAATTTTTCGATTAATTATCAAAATTATATAAAATATTCGCAAGATTATATAAATCTCCCCTTTTACTATTCTTTATAATGAGAGAAATAGTAAAGGGGCTGTTTTTATATGAGTACCATTTTAGATAAAAAATCTTATATCTACGAGATGAGTGCAAAACATGAGCCAGTGTTAAAGGTACAATCTGGTGAAACGGTTGAAATTGAAACCTATGATTGTTTCTTAAATCAAATTCAATCTGAAGATACGCATTACAATAGTATTGATTGGTCACAAATTAATCCTGCAACTGGTCCAATCTATATTGATAATGCAGAACCAGGTGATATTTTGAAAGTATCAATTGACCGCATTCAATTAGATGAAAAAGGAGTTATGGCTACTGGTCCTGATCTTGGTGTTATGGGGCATCGAATAAATGATTTTACAATCAAGATCGTCCCTATTGAAAACAATGAAGCTGTTTTTAATGAGAAGATAGCTCTCCCACTTAATCCAATGATCGGTGTGATTGGTGTTGCACCAAATGAAGGAGAAATTTCTTGTGGTACTCCTGGTGATCATGGTGGGAACATGGATACAACCTTAATCGCAGAAGGGGCTACCTTGTATTTTCCCGTTTTTCATAAAGGAGCTTTATTTTCTTTAGGTGATGTACATGCAGCCATGGGCGATGGAGAGGTGTGCGTATCTGGTATTGAGATTCCAGCAAAAGTGACAGTAACCTTAGAGGTAATCAAAGGCCAAAGCTTATCTGTTCCAGTAGTAGAAACATCTGATAGTTTTGCCTTTCTTGTTTCAAAAGAATCACTCGACGAAGCAGCAGATATAGCAGTAGAAAAAATGGTTGATTATTTATTAGAACGTACAGATTATAGTGTTGAAGAATTAACGATGCTCTTAAGTGCTGCAGGTCATGTTCAAGTTAGTCAAATTGTGGATCCATTAAAAACAGCTCGTTGCTTATTATCCAAATCAGTACTTCAAAAATTGGGAATCCATAAGATATTCTAGGAGGAGTTATGATGGGTGAAAAATTACGAAAAACAGGCTCAAGTACTATTTTAAATACAGCTCCTTCTTTAAAACGTTCATTATCCTTTTGGGATTTACTCATTTATGGAATGGTGTTTATGGTACCCATTGCTCCATTTGGAATCTATGGTGTAGTAGCTCAAGGCTCAAATGGGATGGTGGCTCTCACTTACTTAATTGGAATGGTCGGCATGATTTTTACTGCATTAAGCTATGCACGTATGTCAGAAGCCTTTCCGATTGCAGGTTCCGTTTATTCCTATGCCCAGCGCGGCATTAATGATTCAGTAGGATTTATCGCAGGGTGGTTAATTCTTCTTGATTATGTATTTGTCCCTGCCCTTTTATACTTAGTAAGTGCAGCCGCATTAGGGGATATGCTACCAGAAGTGCCATCCTATTTATGGGTGATTATTTTTATTGCTATTAATACAGTGATTAATATTTTAGGTATCGAGTTTACAGCACGCGCGAACAAAATCATTGTCATTTTAGAATTAATTATCCTTGCTATCTTTGTAGCAGTAGGGGTTACAGCGATCATTAAAGGCATTAATGGAGCTGAGTTTACAATTAAACCTTTATACAATGATCGTGGTTTTAACATGAATGTCATCATGGGAGCTGTCTCTATCGCTGTACTTAGTTTTCTTGGCTTTGATGGCATTTCCACTTTAGCAGAAGAAACAAAGGATGGAGCAAAATCAATTGGGAAAGCGTGTATATTTGCACTATTAACTGTTGGTTTTCTATTTATTATCCAAACATGGGTAGCCGCTCTTATTTGGCCTGACTATCAAACTTTTGCTAATCCAGATGTAGCATTCTACCAAATAGCTGAAATTGCAGGTGGTACATGGTTGAAAACATTAACTATTCTTGCTACTGCACTTTCATGGGGGATTGCTAACGCACTTGTCGCTCAGGCAGCCATCTCAAGAATCTTATTTAGTATGGCACGTGACAAGAAACTACCTTTCGTTCTATCGAAAATACATCCAAGGTTTAATACACCTTATATCAGTACACTATTCATCGCAGTAGTTTCATTAGTCGTTACTGGTATTTTTGCAGCACATATTGATAAATTATCATCGGTTGTTAACTTTGGAGCCTTATCATCATTCTTATTTTTACATTTTTCTGTTGTTAATTACTTTATCCGTAAAAAGGGAAGTAAAGATTATTTACGACATTTATTACTTCCCGCCATCGGTATTATTATCATCGGTTATGTGTGGATAAATCTTGATGAGACCTCGAAGAAGCTTGGATTTATCTGGCTTGGTATAGGAATTATCTATCTCATTGTATTAAAATTAATGAAGAAGAATACTAATCTCGATTTGAATGGTTAATGAAAAATCGTGGTGTAATGCTCAACCAAATAAGAAAATTTATCTTTTGATTTTCTTATTTGGTTAGAAAAAGGGAATGTCATAGTAAATTGACATTCCCTTTTTCAGCTTTTTATCTACCCCCGTGTCGCACTCTCTACTATAGTCAGCGAACATTGATCCGCATCTAACACAGCCTCTACGCCAAGGGGAACAGTAATTTTTGGTTCACAATGTCCAATTTTAATATTATAAATGGTAGGTTTTCCAAATGGTACAATTAAGTCTTCAAATACTTCCATTAAGGTAAGACTCGGCTTCTCTAGGTCTTTAGGGATACAGTTATTCCAATCTCCAATGATCACCCCGCTACAATCATGAAATTTACCAGCTAATCGCAACTGATTGAGCATTCCATCTACACGATACGGTTCTTCGTCTATATCCTCCAGTAATAGAAGCTTTCCTCTTGTGTCAATTTCATAATTTGTACCAATCGTTCCTGCGATGAGAGAAAGATTTCCTCCAATGATTGGGCCTGTCGCTTTTCCTGTGACTAGTGAATGAATTTCTTCTCCAGGCGGATTCTCTATTATTCCTAATGGATTAGGCGAAGTAATTGCTTGGAAAAAACTTTCTTTAGAGAAATGATCGAAATCCTTTAACATATCGGAAGCAGGCATCGGACCATGATAGGTAACTAAATGACATAGTTGGTTTAAGGCTATATGCATAGCAGTTATATCACTATAACCGAGGAATGTTTTAGGATTCTTTTGAATCATCTCGTAATCTAGCTGATTTAATATTCTAGGTGACCCATATCCTCCTCTTAAACATATAATTCCATCGACTTCAGGATTCGCAAACATGAGATTAACATCCCTTGCCCTGACCTCATCCCTGCCAGCCAAATATCCGTATTGGCTATGACAGCTTTCCCCAACAATTACTTGGAATCCGAATTCTTCAAGTAATTGTACCGATCGTTCAACCTCCTCAGGATGCCTCACTGGACTGGATGGAGCAATTAAGCCAATGGTATCACCTTTTTGCAATACTTTTGGTTTTTTCATCATTTTTCAACTCCTAACGTTCGTGCAATTTCTACGATAAAACGCTTTAAGATAATTTAATATTTCGATATTTGCCCTCCTAATACCTCCCTAGTTAGCCACAAAAGGGACAGTGGACCTGACCCCCTGTCCCTATTTATCTTTCACAATAATATATGCTGCCTTGACCGGGCCATGAACCCCGACGACAAGATTCATTTCAATATCGGCTGAGTTGCTTGGGCCGGTAATGAAATTTATGCATGAGGGGAGGATTTCTCCCTTTTGAACCTTTTCTCGGATTTTGATAGATGCTTGTGTCATTCTTTGAACGATTGTACTTTTAGGAATAATCGCTATATAAGTGGTAGGTAGTAAACTAACGGAGCGACCTTTATTTTCATCATTAAATAAAACGACCGTACCAGATTCAGCAAGGGTGATATCGCTAAATGTGATTCCAACATTTGCACGTTCACAACGATCGATATTTTCTTGTCCTTTTGCAGGGTCCCAAATATGAACATCATAGGATTGATTTGGCCAAACGGTTTCTATCAAATCCTGTAATCCAAATTGGTGAAAGCGTTCGTCGTTCCATAAAGAAAGTGGACCACCGCCATAGAACTGAACTATATCTTCTAGTTTTGATCCCAACTCATTCACAGTGGTTTCAAAGTAATCAACATGGATGCTTTTACATTGTTCCTTTAGTACTTGAAGTAATTCATCCTGACTTGCATCCTGTAAGATACGGTACTGTGGCTGAAATGAGTAAACAGGAGTCGATACTCCTTCAGTTCGTTGACCTCTCCCTAAATTCTTAGCGATATTCGCTAAAAATTGTTCACGATTTTGAATGGTTCCGACCATTATGATTCACCCCTTCCTTATGATTTTTAAACCAGTCTCTAAAACGTTCCTTGTTCGGTGCTGGAAAATCACGGATTTCTGTCCATGCTTTCAGAGGTCCAGGACCTTTTTTAATTTTTTCATTCTTCACAAATGGCTTTGCTGCTGTCGTTGCAAGTTTTGAGCCAAAACCATATAAACCACTAGATGCCGCCCCTAAACCGAATGCTTTCATCATTAATTTTTCTGAAATTGGTGCTTTCCCTTCACGCTCAACAATTACCTGTCGATGCTTATGCAGTAATTCATGTAAAGGAATTTTCACTGGACAAGCTTCTGTGCATGCACCGCATAATGATGACGCATAGGGCAATTCCTTATGTTCCTCATATCCTCCAAGCAATGGTGTTAATACAGCACCAATTGGTCCCGGATAAATCGAACCATAAGAGTGTCCTCCAATATGGCGGTAGACAGGACAAACATTGATACATGCCGCACAACGAATACACTGTAAAACAGGCTGGAACTCTGTTCCTAATATTGCTGAACGGCCATTATCCACAATGACGAGATGAAATTCCTCTGGACCATCTATCTCTCCTATTTCCCGAGGTCCTGTTAATGCTGTCACATAGCTTGTTAGTCTTTGACCAACAGCACTTCTTGTTAGCAGACTAACTAAAACTTCAAATTCCTCGTAAGTTGGAACTATTCTTTCCATCCCCATAACAGTAATTTGAGTTTTCGGAAGAGTTGTTACCATTCGGGCATTCCCTTCATTTGTAACTAGTCCTATCGAACCGCTTTCTGCAATCGCAAAGTTGCAGCCAGTTATCCCAATATCGGCAGACAAAAATTCCTTTCGAAGCATTTTTCGTGCATAAGCCGCCAATTCTTCAGGTTTTTCACTTTTGGTATAGCCAATTTTCTTCGTAAATACATCACGAATTTGTTCTTTATTTTTATGTAAGGCAGGTGCTACTATGTGGGATGGTGGATCATGGTCATCAATTTGCAGGATATATTCTCCTAAGTCCGTTTCCACAACATCACAGCCTATTTCTTCCAGACACTCATTTAGGCTGATTTCCTCTGTCACCATTGATTTCGATTTGACGACTTTTTTCCCATTCTTTTTTTTCACAACGTCCTTAATATATTCTTGGGCTTCTACTGCTGTTTGGGCAAAAAAGACATGGCCACCACGTTTAGAAACTTGCTCGCTCAATTGATATAAGTAATAATCAAGATTTGCTAGAACATGTTGACGTATTTCTTCACCAAGTGAACGCCACTCCTCCCAGTTTCCTAGCTGATCTGCTGCTTTGAGTCGATTCGTTTGTAATCTTTCCTGCGCATCACGAACAGCCCCACGCATAAAATCATCTTGTAAACCATCACTCATTCTATTTTTAAAATTCTTTTCACTTATTTGTAAACCCATTCTATCTCACCTCGTTCCCTTATTCTTGATGATTTAACACTTCCGCAATATGCATTACTTGAATTGGTTTACTTTTTCGATCAATCCGGCCACCAATATTCATGAGACATCCGCAGTCCGCCCCAATTAAATAATCACTGGATGTTTCCTCTACATGCTGTACCTTTTCGTCAACCATTTGCTCAGAAATTGGTCCCATTTTTACAGAAAAGGTTCCTCCAAATCCACAGCAGCTCGAAGCATTGGGCAAAGGTGTAACCTCTAACCCTTTTACGTGTTTTAATAGCTTCATAGGGGCATCCTTTACACCTAGCAATCGTGTCATATGACAGGAAGGATGGTAGGTTGCTTTTCCTTTCAAGCTTGCACCTACATCTTCCACTTTTAATACATCCACAAGAAATTGTGTGAATTCATAAGTTTTATCGGCAAGATTTCTTGCTCCCTCTTCCCATTCAGCATCACCTGAAAAAATCTTTGGATATTCTTTAAACATAAATGCGCATGAACCGGAAGGAGCGACCACATAATCAGAATCTTGAAATACAGTAATCATTTTCTTCATTGCCGGTTTCGTATCTTCTACAAAACCACTGTTATAGGACGGCTGTCCACAACAAACCTGCCCACTTGGAAAATCAACTTCGCAGCCAAGTCTTTCTAATATTTGAACCATGGATTTACCTACATCTGTCTTAAACATATCAACAAGACAAGTAATAAATAAGCTTACTTTCAAATTTTCCACCTTCTTCAAATATAAAGAATTATTTACTCATTAGGTCATCAGATGACCTGTTAATATTATAAACCCTATTAAAAGAAAATTGCTAGGCATTTCTATAATTTATGAGCTGAAATAAATTCTTATGTTCAATGCTACTTTTTTAATATTAAATAATTTAATATCTAAGCGGACATTCAAATTATTCCCGAAAATAATCTTAATTTCGATCCGTATTTGAAGCTTAGTACGTTATTTAATACAATACAGAAATAAAATAACATTCCCTATGTCCGCAAAGATATAAAGTTAACTCATATGCCATCAATGAAGAATTTTGTTGACTCCAAGAATGGTCATTTGATAATTTTTTTACATTCGAAAAAAACTATTTTTCGTCTCTTCTCTATTATTTTATATAATCCTTAAGCATGTTTTCCACGCTTTCGAGGTGATCAAGCATCGCATTCCTTGCTTGTTCCTTATTTCTACTTTCAATACCTTCCAAAATTCTACTATGCTGTTCATATAGAATCTCTAAAGTACTAACCCTTGAATATAACCAAATACGTCTAGTTTCTTCCATTGCTTGAACCATCAGTTCAGAAACATGACTCATCAGATTTATTAAAAGTGGATTATGTGTGGCATTAACGATTGCTAAGTGAAAGGCCAAATCAGCTTGTTCACCTAGCTCTTCATTCACTGTAGCTTTTTTCATTTCTTTAAGGGCGATTTTCATTTTATCTAAATCTTCCTCATTATGCTTTTCCGCTGCTGCAACCACTATTCCAGTCTCCAAAATTTTACGAACTTCTAAAAGATGGATAATATCCTCCTTATTCATTAACAATGCTTGTACTATCGAATAGGAAATATCGTTTGGCTCAAATTTTTTTACATAGGTCCCTTCCCCTTGTCTAAGTTCAATCAATCCCATTGCTCTTAGTGATGTAAGTGCCTCACGAATGGCAGATCTTCCAACTGAAAAATTTTCAGCTAGCTGCTGAACAGAATCTAGCTTTTCTCCTGGCTTCAAATTCCCTTCACGAATCATTTCAACTAACTCATCAGCTACTTGCTCATATATTTTTTTGGGTTGTATTTTTTTATATTCCATTTCATCACTCCTGGATAATCCAATCAACATTTTCCTTTTTCTATCTTACTATATACAAGACAGGAAAAAAAAAATTTAGTAGAAAAATGAAAAACATATTGTTTTTCATTTTATAAATATTTATAATTTTTTAATATATATGACATATGGTCATCAGATGACCTATTGACCGTATGAAATTCATTTGAAGGAAGGTTAATATATGAAATATGTACAAAACTTTATCCCCTTTCAAGATCATCTGTACATCTCAGCATTAGTAGCTCTTATTCCTATTCTATTTTTCTTTTGGGCATTAGCTATAAAACGTATGCCCGCATATAAGGCAGGAATCTACACCCTACTTATTGCTTTGGTTATTTCTGTAATCGTTTACAGAATGCCTGTTGTTTTACCTGTCATGTCCGCTACACAAGGGGCAATTTATGGTATTCTTCCGATTGGTTGGATTATTGTTTCTTCAGTATTTTTATATAAACTTACAGTAAAAACAGGTCAATTTGATATTATTCGAAACTCTGTTGTTTCCATTACTGAGGATCGTCGTTTGCAAGCATTACTTGTCGCTTTTTCCTTTGGTGCCTTCTTAGAAGGGGCAGCAGGTTTCGGTGCACCTGTAGCAATTACAGCGGCTCTATTAGTTGGACTTGGATTTAGTCCTCTCTACGCTGCAGGAATATGTTTGTTAGCTAATACTGCTCCTGTTGCATTTGGTGCAATTGGTGCACCGATTATTGCAATGGAGGGCCCGACTGGTCAATCCGCTTTGGAAATTTCAAAAATGGTGGGGCGGCAGTTGCCTTTTATTTCAGTCTTTATCCCATTGTATTTAATTATCGTAATGGCGGGATTAAAGAAAACAAAGGAAGTTCTTCCAGCCATATTAGTATCTGGAATTTCATTTGCAGTTACACAGTATTTCACGTCAAACTTTATGGGTCCGGAGCTTCCTGATGTTTTATCTGCATTAGTATCATTAATCGTACTAACTATCTTCTTGAAATTTTGGAAGCCCAAATCCATTTTCCACTTTTCACATGAAGAGGTAGCTGCTTCATCTGACTCAATACGTACCACTCCTACCTATACAAAAGGACAAATTGCTAAAGCATGGTCACCATTTATTATTTTAACTGTTCTTATTACTATTTGGGGAATTCCCCAAATTAAAACAGCATTAGTCGGACATTACGAAGGTTCTAATATTATTTTGAAAGCGATTAACCTAATTGGTGGATGGATAACCTTTAATCCAAATGTACCATGGTTAAATAATCATGTAATTAATGCTAATGGTGATCCAATTGCTGCTACATATAAATTAGAACTTTTAGGTGCCGCTGGAACAGCAATTCTCATTGCTGCTATAATTACGAAGTTTGTATTAAGGATTTCATGGAAACAATGGTTTTCTGTATTTGGAGAAACGTTAAAGGAATTAAAATTTCCAATTTTAACGATTGTTGTAGTGGTTGCATTTGCATATGTAATGAATTCATCTGGGATGATCACAACACTTGCTTTAGCCCTTGCAAAAACGGGATCTTTTTTCCCATTTTTCTCTCCTGTACTTGGCTGGTTAGGTGTCTTTATTACTGGATCGGATACCTCATCAAATGTTTTATTCGGAACATTACAACAAGTATCTGCCCAATCTGTCGGTATGCATCCATTATTAGCCCTTGCTGCTAACTCATCCGGTGGAGTGACAGGAAAAATGATTTCTCCGCAATCCATTGCCGTGGCTTGTGCGGCTGCAGGGCTAGCAGGTAAAGAATCTGATTTATTCCGTTTTACAATTAAACATAGTCTTTTCTTATTGCTTCTTATTTGTATTATTACATTTTTACAATCTTCTGTATTGACTTGGATGATTCCATAAATGTATAGAAACACCCCACTTACGATTAATTAATCGAATTACTCGTTACATGAAGAAAGACTTGGAGCTCCTAACTCCTCGACGAGAAAAAGGAAAATCCGCATTTAGATTTTCCTCAATTTAGCTATAGAAACTAGTTTAATTTTTATACTTTCTTTATAAAAAAGAGGCTGTCTAATTAGACAACCTCTTATACTCTAAGTTTTACTTTTACATACTTTGTACTCGATAGAACATGGTTACGAGGTCTGCTCGTGTAATAGGTTTTTTTGCTTGGTAGGATTGATAATTTTTTGGATTATTTCCTTTTTTGTCTGTGTAGCCATTGACGATTTGATGATCATAGAGCCATTGGATCGCTTCTTTTTCTGTCATCTTCTTGTCTGTGAAGCTTTTGACTAGAAGGATGGCTGCTTCCCCTCTAGTTACGACATGATTTGATTTTCCGGTAACAGGTAGTTCGTAAGATTTCGCTAATGTGTAGAGATTCTTGACCGATTCATCCTTTAAATCCTGTCCTAATGTATATCGTAGAAATACATTCAAGTATTGGCTTTCAGTCATAGGTTGATTTGGTTTGAGCAGTTGCTCCTTAGCAAACCCTTTGATGATTCCATGATTAACGGCCCATTCAAAGGCTTCTGACCAATAAGCATCTTTTTTGTAATCTTTAAAAATCGATAAATCTACATGTTCCTGCTCTTCTAGTGAGCCTGTTTTGACCCATGTTGCTACATCATCGATTAGTTCTGGAGCAACATTACCTGGTGTACTATATTCAGTCACACCATTTGCCTCTCCTTTAATATTCACAAGAAAATGCATCATATCAGGGTAGGATCGAAACTGGACATTATCATGACCCTTTAAAGCAGTCTTCCAATTTTCTAATTGCTCTGCTGGTACCTGGATATCCTTATTCCCTTGTAAGAAGAGCATAGGCGTATCTTGCTTTTTGATTAATTCGGATGGCTGATAATCTCTTAAATCAAACCACCAATAGGCTGGTTGTAATTGAAATTCAGCTGGAATATGATCCTTATTATAGTTTGGATTGTCTAGCATAGAGAATTGACTTTTATATACTTCTAATTCCATTTTGGCCTGATCGATTTGTTCCTGAGGTGCTTTCATTCCTTCAGCACGCTTGATTGATTGCTCCATTTGCCAAAGTAAAAGCTCATGGAATTTTCCTGTTGGACCAGCTACACCGATTGCGCCTTTTATCTCATGATTCTTATCATTATCTAAAATAAGCGGAAGAGCATACCCGCCTTGGCTATGTCCAAGCACATAAATATTCTTTGCATCTACCTCTGGAACTGATTTAAGTGCAGATACAGCCAGATTTGCATCCAGCACAGTTTCCTCCATTATAGAAAACTTTGGATCCTTGCTCGATTTTAATGCATGAGTATTGGTCCTTTTATCATAACGGAGAACGGCTACTCCTTTATTCGCTAATCCTACTGCAATGTCACGGAATGGCTTAAATCCATAGGCTGTCTCATCCATATCATTTGGACCTGAACCATGAACAAGAACAACAACCGGGAATGGTCCCTCTCCTTTAGGTACAGTCAAAATTCCTGGTAAAGCAAATTCACCTTCTCCAACTTGTATCTGTTTTTCTGAATAATTTTCAGGATGATTGTACGATGGATTGCTAAACTGATTAGGATCAGTAGCCATCTCAGTATGGAAATCATCTACCTTTCCACTTTTATCTACATTGACTACAAAGCTAAACGGACCTAGTTCAGCTGTGACCAACATCGTCACCTTATTATGTATGCCATTATTTACATTACTTTGAACATTGAAGGTTTGTATTTTTCCGAATGTAGCTGTAAGTCCTTGAAAAATTTGAGGCACTTCTTCTTTTGAATAATATTTTTGTAGATTACCATTGAATAATTGATAGATTTCATTCCATTTTTGATCCTTTACTAATGAAAGAAATTCCTTCGCAACCTGACCATCCTCTACTTGCTGGGATAATTCGTTAGCAGACACCGGATGAACTGGTAGTGTTAATCCCCCTCCAATCATAGCTGCACTTAATGATGTTGCAAGTAGCCACTTCCCAACGATTTTTTTTCTTTTCACATATTTCACTCCCTCTTTTAGATTTAATTTTTCATACGTTTATATAGTGGAAAGGTTTCAAAATATTTCAATTGATGGAAAAATAAATTCAGTTCATATATTTTACCATTAAATAAAATGTTTCCCTCAGGCAAAATTTATTTACAAATGCAAACCAGAGTGTTAAGATGGGTACATAAAAAAATTCTACTTTTTTAAACCAAAAGTTGCCCAAGGGAAACTAAATTATAATTGTTCAACTATTTGAGAGGTGGTAAACATGAATGCACATGCTAATCAAACACATAAAGAACAAGGTTGGCTCAAACAAAGTTCAAATGTAAGTCTAGAGGAAGTAAATAACTCGGTTAAGGTTCCAAATAAGGCGGGATTCTGGAGAAAATTTCTTGCATTTGCTGGTCCAGGATCATTAGTCGCGGTTGGTTATGTTGATCCAGGAAACTGGGCAACATCTATTGCAGGTGGTGCACGTTTTGGTTATACGCTTTTATCTGTCATTTTAATTTCAAATCTAATGGCTATTTTACTGCAAGGATTATCAGCTAAACTAGGAATTGTAACCGGCAGAGATCTAGCACAAGCTACAAGAGATGCAACAGGTAAAAAGATGGCTGTATTTCTTTGGATCCTAACAGAGCTTGCGATTATTGCCACAGACTTAGCTGAAGTAATTGGTTCAGCCATTGCTTTAAATCTTTTATTTGGAATTCCTCTATTAATGGGGATAATCATTACTACATTGGATGTTCTATTACTTTTACTTCTTCAGAAAAAAGGATTTAGGATTATTGAATCCATAATTATTGTTTTAATGACCACAATATTTGGAGTGTTTGCTTTTGAAGTGATTATTTCAAAGCCTGAAGTTTCAGCATTATTAAGTGGGTATGTTCCAAAAGCAGAAATTGTGACCAATCCAGAGATGCTATTTATTTCTTTAGGAATTCTAGGAGCAACCGTAATGCCACATAATTTATATTTGCATTCATCAATAGTGCAAACGAGACAGTTTACACGGGATCGACAAGGTAAGAAGGAAGCTATTAAATTTTCTTTACTAGATTCAACTTTTTCTTTAACGATTGCCTTTTTAATTAATTCAGGAATATTAATTTTAGGTGCAGCCGCATTTCATGGTACTGGATTAGACGTATCTGAAATTGAAGGAGCATATAAACTACTAAGTCCAACATTAGGGGTCGGAATAGCAAGTACCCTATTTGCAGTTGCTTTACTTGCATCTGGACAAAATTCAACAATTACTGGTACTTTAACAGGGCAAATCGTTATGGAAGGATTCGTTAATCTCAGAATTTCACCATGGCTTCGCCGTTTGATCACACGCCTGATAGCTGTCATACCAGCATTTATTGTTACATGGATTGCTGGATCACGGGGAACTGCTGACTTGCTTTTATGGAGTCAGGTCATCTTAAGTCTACAGCTCCCATTTGCCGTCGTTCCATTAGTATTATTCACAAGCAGTAAAAAGAAAATGGGTGAATTCACGAACTCTATGTGGGTTAAAGTTCTTTCGTGGTTATGTACACTCGTAATCATTGCACTCAATATTTTCTTAGTTGGATATATCATCGTCACTGGTCATGAAATAGGGTAATTATTAAGAAGTAGTTTGTTCCAATACAAGCTACTTCTTTTTTTTTACAATAAAGGATTTCTTTTATAAATATCGAATAATAATAGTATTCAAACCATGAAATCTGTCGAAAAAGGGGGCAAGTTTGTGGAAATACAGTTAGAAAGAATGCTTCTCCAGATTTTAATGACGCTCTTCCCTTTCGTTCTATATTTGGTTCTAGCAAATGGAAAAATAAGTGATATGAAAAGTAAAGTAATTTTTGGAATCACCTGTGTATTCACCATCATATTATCACTATCATTTGCCGTTCATATGGATAAAGGCGGAATTCTTGATTTAAGATTGATTCCTATTTATTTAGCTTATATCTATGGAGGCAATCTTCTTGGAATTATTATTTCAGTTTTTTATATTGTAGTTCGTCTCTGTATTGGAGGTTCCGAAATAGCCCCAGTTTTAGTTGCTATTATCATTATGGGCGTAATCTTATATGGAAAACAGTCACTCTTTTTTTCTTGGAAATTAAGAAAAAAGGTGATGACGTCCACTTTATTTTTATCCGTTACTCTCGCTCTTCATTACATAATAGGTAGTATTGTATTAAAAATATCAATCACATCAAATATCATGATTATATTATCATTATTTATTTTCTCAAACGCCGTCGTCGTTTTCCTATTAATTTATTTAATCGAATCACAGCTAGAAAAACGATCCTTACAACAAGAAATTCAAAATGCTGAGAAATTTAATGTCATTGGTCAATTAGCCGCAAGTGTGGCTCATGAAATACGTAATCCAATGACAAGTATTAGAGGATTTATGCAAATCTTACATTCTTCGAATCGAATTTCCATTTCTGAAAAGGAATATATCAAAATTTGCATAGATGAAGTAGATCGAGCGAATGGAATTATTGCTGATTATTTAGCACTTGGAAAAAACCATTCAAGTGAGGTAAGCAAACTTGATGTTGTTCGCGAAATAAAGATGGCTATCCGGTCTTTATCTTCCTTTGCTACTCTTAATAATGTTCAATTAAACTTCTCAAACCTCATTCCTATATATATAAATGGGAATAGTCAACGGGTACAGCAACTTTTTATTAATCTAATTAAAAATGGAATTGAAGCAACGAATGACAATGGAATAATTGATATAGAAGTTTCAACGGATGAAAAACATGTATACATCACTATATCGGATAATGGCGAGGGCATGAGTAAGGAAGCAGCAGATAATTTCGGCCTCCCCTTCTATTCAACAAAGGAAAAAGGAACCGGGCTAGGACTAATGGTATCAAGACAAATCATTGAAGAAATGCACGGAACCATCACCGTTAATAGCACTAAAGGAATCGGCACGATCCTAAAGCTTACTTTTCCGCGCTCAAAAATATAATGGGACACGGGTTCCGACCCCGTGTCCCGCTTTTCGGGACAGAGGGTCTGGTCCAGTGTCCCATCAAGAGAATTACACGTATGTTTCATCCTTTTTCATTACAGATAGTTTAGGAGGCATAAGTTCTTCAGGAATTAATGCAACATAGTGTTCACCATTCAATCTTTCTTTCAACTCATTTTTTGCTTGTTCAATTACCTCTGGGTTTTCAATCGCTGTAATTGCGGTAGATGCAATGGTTTTTCCTGCTAATAACATGGCCTGATGCGCGTAATTCGATTTTCCCTGTGCAACAACTTGCCATGTGTGGAATGGAGTCCCAACTGCCCAAGTCGATGTCGTACATTGTGCGGTTGGAACATTCCAGCTAACATCTGCTACATCTGTAGAACCTCCAATTGAGATAGGCTCCTTTGCTAATGGAATAACAAAATCCGCAATTGGTTTTTCGGCTAATTTTCTTGCAAAATCATTTCCTACCTGAAGCGCAATCGCTCCTTTTTCTTCCTCCGACAAGGTCTGGAATATGTCCTTGGCAAAACGAATATCCTCATCCGTTACCTCCGGATAACCTAATTCATTCATATGTTGATCCATAATAGTTTCTAATGTTTTATTTGGAATTAAGTTATGACATGAACCTACTATTTGTTCATCAACTGTTGTTTCGGTCATCATAGCAGCTCCTTTGGCGCATTTAACTACACGCTCATACAAGCTCTTTACTTGGTCTGGTTTAGGAGCACGTATGAGATAAGTCACCTCCGCCTCAGCCTGAACCACATTTGGAGCAACCCCTCCCGTATTTGTCACAGCATAATGAATTCGGGCACCATCAATGATATGCTCACGTAAATAATTTACTCCAACATTCATTAGTTCAACTGCATCTAATGCACTTCTTCCTAGATGCGGGGAAGCTGCTGCATGAGAACTTCGACCCTTAAATTTAAAATGGGCGTGAATAACTGCATTAGACATTGCATGCATCACTGTATTGACCGTTCCAGGATGCCAAGAAAATGCAATATCTACATCCTTAAATAGCCCTTCTCTTGCCATAAAGGATTTCCCATAACCGCTCTCTTCTGCAGGACAGCCATAATATTTTACCGTACCAGAAAGCTTATGTTGAACTAAATAATCCTTAACAGCAATCGCTCCAGCCAATGCTCCCACACCTAATAGATTATGTCCACAGCCATGGCCATTTCCATTTGCAATGATTGGTTGATAGGTTGCTTCTCCAGCAACTTGGCTTAAGCCAGCTAATGCATCATACTCTCCTAAAATAGCAATTACTGGCTTTCCAGTACCATAGGTTCCAATAAAGCCTGTCTCAAGATTAGCTACCCCTCGCTCAACTTGAAATTCCTCCTGTTGCAAAACTTCACATAATAAATCAGCTGATTGAAATTCATCAAATCTAGTTTCAGCAAATTCCCATATCTTATCGCTAATGTCTTTATAATTATTACTCTTTTCATCTATTAGCTTTGCAATTTTCTCTGTTAAATTCATATTATGTATCCTCCGATTCTTTTATTTCACTGTAGATGTTTGAACAACAGATAAATGTTTTTTCTGGCGTATCATAAATAATGCTCCTGCACACAAAATAGTAAAACAAATAAGCATGATAAATGCTGCATTATATGATCCACCTGTAGCATCTACTAAAAAGCCAATTAGCATTGGGGTTAAAACACCAGCAAATTGGGCTCCCGTATTAATAAATCCATTAGCCGTTCCTACTACAGCCTCAGGGAGAATTTTCAGTGGAACCGATGTAATTAAAATGATATTAAATGATAGAAAGACAGTGACAGCACTTTGAAAAATGATAAATAGGACAAGGTTTGGAGAAATGGCCATTAACAGTAAAAATACTCCAGCCATTAAAGCAAATATCGCTGCAATCAGCTTATCTTTCCCTTCCGGTAGTCGATCAAGTATATATCCACTACATAACATGGCAAAGATCCCTACAAACGGTGGGATTGCTGAATATACGCCCACTTCTGTTAAATTTAACCCTTTTACATTTGCTAAGTAAGTTGGCATCCATGAATTCAGCCCCCAGTTGACTGCATATATACTGAAATAGGCAATAAATAACTTCCAAATCATCGGAGTTTTTAATACATCCTTTAGAGGAGCTTTTACCTTTAAATCTGCTTCTATTTTCATTTGTTTCGGTTGCTGCTTCTCCTTTACTAAAAAGAAAAAAGCTACAGATAAGAGAAGTCCTATCACACCAACAATATAAAATATTTGGCGCCATCCTAACAATTGCATAAGTTGTGTACCTACTATAGGAGCAACTACTCCCATAATTGTCGCTGAAGTCAGCATAATTGACATGGCTCTGCTTCGTTCATTATGTGGAAACCAGTTCGTAATTCCTTTTGATGCTGATGGGAAATATCCGCCTTCACCAATTCCAAAAAGAAAGCGAATGATGATAATTGAAGCAAATGACCATGCAGCACCTGTTAAAATAGTAAATATTGACCACAGAAATACAGCGGTAATAATTACCTTTCGATACCCAAAACGATCTGCTAGCCACCCTCCTGGAATTTGCATCAGCGCATACCCAGCAAAAAAACTACTTAATACAATTCCTGTTAAGGAACCATTTAAATGAAATTCTTTAGAAATATCGAGAATAGCAAAATTGACGATAAATCGATCAAAATTCCCTAATGACCAACCAAGAAATAGCATTGTAATAATGACATACTTCCAGTTTTGCTCCCTTTTTGTTGTCATGTCTCCCACTCCCCTGAAATCGCTTGCATAAAGAAATTATAGAATTATTCTACTTTTCATACAATGTTCGTTTATATATAATTTAAGTGTTATTAATAGAGAAATATACATAAATAAGAAGGAGAAACAAGGAATGAATCCCTTAACAAGAATACAGGATTTCTTAGTCGAAGCATGCGAACAATCCTATTTTCAAATTTGGATCAGTATATACCAAGATCGATTTTCACTGATCACTACAAAGGGCTTTGAACTCCCATTACCCTTTCCGAGCCTTCATGATGTGCATCGCGATATGATTGAATATCCCGACTTTACCGACTTTTATTTTTGCTATGATGAGAGTAGATCTATCATTGTTATACGTGTTGAGAAGCCTAATCTCTCATTAGAAAGAATCAACCAATTAGAAATTCTCCTTATAAACTATTATTTGGAAATCTCACTCGAACGAGAACGATTTATCCGTCATAAAATGATGGAAAGCATTAGAGATATCTCTAATTTGGATAATGTAGATACATTATTAACAAACATTTTGGAGCATGCCCTTTCCGTTATACAGGTGGCTGATTTCGGTGTTTTATGGATGTATGATGAGAAAGAAAATGCGCTACTCCCAAGAGCATGGGCAGGTGGACCAAGTGAGTCTATTCAAAACATGAGGATGAATATTGGCGAAGGAATTATTGGAAAAACCTATCAAGAAAAAAGGACAATGTTTCTATCTTTATTAAAGGATATCCTGCATGAATCTTCGTCTATTCGGAAAGAAAATTTACAACACTTATTTAATGCTTATTCATTCACAAACTTACAATCGATTATTTCAACACCTATTTTTGTAGAAAATGAAACATTATGTGTCCTGATCATTTACCAAAATGGAGAACGACCATTGTTTACAATTGAGGATAAAAAGGTGCTAGAAAGCTTTTCTGATCAAGTATCAATTGCCCTTACTAATTCTCGCTTATTTCAAAACATTAAACATCAAAATCAGTTATTACTCCAACGTGATGAAATTCACGATACATTTATGAAGCTTTCATTACAAAGTTCTGGAATGCATATGATTGCTAGTGATCTACGGAGAATGATCCAGCTCCGATTAGTGATTATTGATTTAACAGATGATTCCATTTACTCAAGTCCAAATCATTGGTTTTCAGAAGATATAAATGAGCTACGGAGAAAATTCAATAGCATGGATGCTCCTCAATTCTATTCTACTGAACAAAGTGGAAAGCAAAATACCTTTTATCTTCAGCCAGTCATTGGAATAAATCAATTTCTTGGGATGTTAATTGTCGAAGTAACAGATAAATGGCTATTACCAATTAATAAACTTATTATTGAACAGGCAAGTTCGATTATTGCTTTAGAGATGATTCGAAATCAAACAGTTGTTGATTCTTACTATCAAAAAACACATGATTTGTTTCACGAATTGATCCTATGTAATGACGCATCTATCCAGAATACTAAAGCGATTGAGCTTGGCATCCATCAACCCGCGTATTATTTAATTATACTGATTGGAATTCCTAGCCATGACGATATACATTATATGAATATGCAAAACCACCGACTTATTTTAGAAAATAAGAAGAGATTTCGAGAATACACACCTATTGTATTTGGATTCCGCAATAAAATTACTATCATACTACAATCTCAATCAGATACCATTGATGTATCGGGTCATCTAAAACAACTTCAGTCGGAATGGAAACAAGGAAATCATCTTCCGATTAAAATCGGGATTGGATTACAATATAACCGAATCGAGGATATTAAAAAAAGTTATAACGAAGCAGATAAAGCACTGTCCTATCTTAACCATCGGAAACAACCAGATTTGATTCATTATAAGGACATTGGAATCAATCGTCTCTTTATTCACCAATCACAAGAAGAATTACAGACATTTATAAATGAAGTTTTTTTGCCTTTACAAAACGAAAAGGAACAAAATCAATTTTTGGAAAAGACTCTTCTCACCTATATTAAACAAAACCGTTCAGCAGGTGAAACGGCAAAGCAATTACATATACATGTGAACACTTTATACCAAAGGCTAAAAAAAATCGAAGAGAAGCTCCATATCTCATTCTCAAATCCAGAAGATGTATTACGGCTTCAACTAGCTTGTTATTTAAAGAATTAGGGACACGGGGTCAGACCCCGTGTCCCATTTCTCCACTTTTAAAGGAATAAATTAATAATTAAAACACCAGCTAATCCGATTAATGAAATAATTGTAACCATTACTGACCATGTTTTAATTGTTTTTCCAATTGATAAATTAAAATATTCTTTATATATCCAAAATCCAGCATCATTAACATGTGAGAAAGTCATACTTCCGGCACCCGTTGCTAAAACCATTAATTCTGGACTTACATGTGTCGCACCGACAAGTGGTGCAGCGATTCCAGCAGCGGTTAAGCCAGCCACGGTAGCAGAACCTAATACAACCCTTAGGATTGCAGCAATTAACCAGGTTAAAATTAATGGTGAAATCGTAGAGCCTTCCATTAAATCTGCGATATATTTATCAACATGACTATCAACTAATACTTGTTTAAAGGCACCACCAGCACCAATAATCAATAAGATCATCGCGATACCGCTTACAGAATCAGTAATCGATTGCATAACTTCTGACATTTTTTTGCCACGGTTTAACCCAAAAGTAAAGATGGCAATAATCACTGAAATTAAAAGGGCAACTCCTGGATTCCCTAAAAACTTAGCCGCTGGTAAAATGGCGGAATGAGGCATCGCGATTTCTACTACTGCTTGGAACGCGATCAAGATAACTGGTACAAGTGCTGTGAAGATACTAATACCAAATCCGGGCATTTCATCTTCTTCAAAATGTTTCGGATTAAATAACTGTTTTGGAATATCGACTTCTAAGCTTTCCTTTTTAAATAGTTTTGTATACAGTGGTCCACCGATAATGACAGCTGGAATCGCAATAATTACACCATATAATAGGGTTTTTCCTAGATTTGCATGGAAGATTTCGGCCACAGCTGTTGGTCCTGGATGGGGTGGAACGAAACCATGCATCGTTATTAAAGCAGCAATTACAGGCATACCAATATATAAAATAGGTACTCCGGCTTCAGCCGCAATAGTAAATACTAATGGAATTAATACAACAACACCAGTTTCAAAGAAAAGGGCTATTCCAACTATAAATGCAGTAAGAACTGCTGCTAGTTGTACTCTTTTCTTACCAAAAGCATGTATCAACGTCGTCGCAATTCGTTGAGCACCACCCGAATCTGCCATTAATTTACCAAGCATTCCTCCAAAGCCAATAACTAAAGCAAGGCTACCAAGCGTTCCTCCTAAGCCATTTGTGACAGAGGTCATTGCTTCAGTGGGGCTCATTCCTTCCATGATACCTACTAATAAACCAACAATTATTAATGAGATGAAAGCGTTTAACTTAAAGACCACCATAAATAACAATAAAAGTGCTACCCCTATACAAATATATACAATTGGCATGTTCTCCCTCTTTTCTCTTTAAGGTTCAGGGCTGTACTAGAAGAATGGAAACATTAGTAACAGCCCTATCCATTTTTTCTAAAGCTCTTTTTAATTGGCTCTTTTCTCAAAGATTGTTGCTATTTAAGTAAAGTTTTAACGAATAACTATCTGCTTAAAAACTGCTACATCGGTCATTTCACTGAGAAAAGAGCTACAATCCCCTTAAGAATCGCTGAATCCTTTGTAAAGGGATCAAATGAAACAGCATTTATTTTTCTATTAACGTTTCTACCACTGTTCTTAAATCTGTTTTTGTCCCTACATTTCCAGGAAAGATAATATAGGCCATACCAGGGTATTTACTTTCATCACCAGTCAACCAGACGGGTATTCCTGGTCTAATTTGCCCCGCAACGGTTGCTCTTTTTACTTGTAGCCCCTTCGTTCCAACATCGCTTGATGTAATTCCACCTTTTGCTACAAGAAAGTTCGGTCTAGTCTTTAGTCTTGTTACAATGCTGGTGACGGCATCAGAAATCTTAATGGAAAGCTTTAATTCCTCTTCCTGTTTTCCTTCACCTAAGTCAAGACGTGTTCTACTTGTATAAACTGCTACCGTTTTTCCCGAACGAATGAGAGATTCTGTAGTTTCAATTACTCGATCACATTCAAGCTTGAATTCATCAGGTTGTAAAACTAAATGACTGTTAAATTCAATGAATGCAATTTCACTTAATTTTTTTAACTCTTCAAGCTGCTCGGTCGTTTTTTTCACGTGAGAACCGATGATAATTAAGCCGCCATTTCCATTATTATCCTTCATTAACTCATCTCTAGTTAATAAGGCTTTATCACTTACACCACCTACTACTTTTGGAAGAGCAGCTGCACTTCTAAACAGATAGTTCTTTCCTGCTTGCATTGCATTCACTAGTATAATCGTAAAAATCTTCACATCGATTTCATCGATCGCATTAACTACCACTTTGTTAAAATGATTCACTTTTAGTAATTGTTCTGTCATCTTTTCAATTTCTAAAGAACGTAATTGTTCAAGAGAGAAGTATTGTGTGTTTTCTGCTGTATATTCTCCATCGGATTTTTCCTCTATCCATTCACCTAAATGTGACTTCATGTAACCAAATGTACGGTCCTTTGCAAATTCAGTTTCTCCGGCTGGAATAAGCTCTTTATCAGATTGAACATAATGAACATTATTAATAGTCAAGCGTCCTCCTTCTTTAAAGAATGGAAGAATGACTTCACCATCAAAGGTCATCGACGATTCTGATTCAATTGTTTCTTTTAAAACCTTTGTTTCTAATGGATAATGTCCTCTTAATGTTGAATCACCACGACTTATTATCATAAATTCACGATTCAATTTAGATGCAACAGTAACAATATTGGTCGCTATTTCTCGATGAACCTTCTCCGTTTCCTCAGCTGTAAATCCTCTTGAATTCGTTAAAATGAAAAACATCGATTGATCTTCTTTGAACCCCTTTTCAATGCTATTAACAGACCAATCAGTAAACACAGAAATATCATGGACGGTTTGTACACCTGTGGGATCATCATCAAGAACGATAACTTTTTTATTTAAATTCTCAAGCGATACTTTTAGTAGCTCATCTACCTTATAGGTATCTACATCAGGAATTGCCTGAAGAACATCTATGGATAAACGTTTATTAGTAGTCATATTATTTACGCCTTCTTTACTTCTACATTTGCTAATTTTTCATAGTATCTTACAATACTTCCATGATCGTCTTTTTCCTTTCCATCTACCTTCAATGCGTGGAATATTTCTAATAATTGACTAGATAAAGGTAATGGAACACCCATTTCATGTGCAGTATTCATCACATTCGTAATATCTTTAAGATTGATTGCAATGCTTCCACCTGCTACAAAATTTCGATCAAGAATTAAAGGAACTTTCGCATCTAAAACTGCACTCCCAGCAAGTCCTCCTCTAATTGCCTGATACATTTTTTCAATATCAATTCCTGCTTTTGCAGCTAATACTAACGCTTCTGACATTGCCGCAATATTTAAATTGACGATGATTTGATTAGCTAATTTTGCTGTTACTCCACATCCATTATCGCCAACTAATGTGACGTCTTTTCCCATATCATGTAAGACAGGTAGTGCTCGGTTGAAGACATCTACCTTTCCACCGACCATGATTGCCAATGTGCCATCGATTGCTTTAGGCTCTCCACCGCTAACAGGAGCATCTAGCATGTCTATTCCTTTTGCTGCCACCTTTGTAGCAATTTCTTTAGAAACATCAGGAGTAATCGAACTCATGTCAATAATTAAGGATCCTTTTTTTGCTCCTTCCAAGACACCATTTTCGCCAAGAACTACCTCCGTAACATGCTTTGAAGCAGGCAACATAGTAATAATAATATCGCTGTTTTCCGCAACCGCTTTAGCAGAACGAGCAGCAATAGCTCCTACAGCACACACAGCCTTTACTGCTTCCTGATTTAAATCAAACACCGTAAGGGTATGTCCAGCTTTTATGAGATTTAAAGCCATCGGCTTTCCCATAATTCCCAGTCCAATAAAACCTATTTTGCTTTGCATATATACTCCTCCTCTGTTCATTCATGATGAAATCGTTTGATTCTCTTCTATTATCTATCGCTACTTCATAAGACGGATGATAGGCAACCGCTTACAAAAATCGTTTACATAAACATTGTATACGCTTTACTTATTTTTTGTATACAATTTTATTATTTTTGTATACAAAAAAATTTCCATCTTTACATAAAATCGTCGTTTTCATATTTTTTTTAGGTGAAATTTGATAAGATTAGTTTAGTTTGTAAAGAATTTGTTGAATAATGGTCATCAAATATGAGATATGAAATAGAAGTAGAGGTGAACTTCGTGCTTGAAAGAGGCAAAACTCGTCCAGCCTATCATCAATCCTACGAAATTCTTAGAGATAAAATATTAAATGGTGACATTCCTGGTGGAACAAAAATAGTAGAAGAACGAATTGCAGCAGAGCTAGGGGTAAGTCGAACACCGATAAGGGAATCCATCCGCAAGCTTGAACATGAAGGATTGATTGTTGGGAAAAAGGTCGTGAAACCAACTGAAACAGACCTACGAAATATGTTTCAAGTTCGAATTATCTTGGAAGGTTATTCTGCACAATGTGCAGCCTCTTATTTAAAAGAAAAAGAGCTGCAAGCCTTACAAAGATGTGTTGAAATTGGAAAAACTGGAACAATGGATGAAATCATGAGCGCCAATGAACAATTTCACGAAATCATTGTCCAAGCAAGTCATAATCCTGTAATGATAGATATCATCGACCGCATGCAATCGATCATTTATCTATTTAGACGAACAGTCGTCTTTTACAATCGTCCTTTTTTAATAGAAGAACACGAAGAAATTTATGAGGCAATTAAAAATAGAAACGGACAACAGGCAGAAAATCTAATGAAAAAGCATTTACAAGCCGATTTAGACTTTTGTTTACACCTAATCGGAAATGAATAATGGGACACGGGGTCTGACCCCGTGTCCCACTTATTTACCTATTTTCTTAAATGCTTCTGATTGTTCCTTAATGCCTTTTTCTGCAGCAAATCTTTCAATACTTGATGCACCGAAGAAGCCTACTATGCCTTCTATTCTTTCGATGATATAAGCAGCATCGTCTGGTTCTGCAATTGGGCCTCCATGACAAATAGCTAAAATATCTGGGTTTACTGATCTTCCAGCGTCAATGATCTTTTGAATACGCTCTACACAATCATCTAATGTTAGAGCAGTTTTTGCACCTATAGATCCTTTTGTAGTTAACCCCATATGAGCAACTAAAATATCTGCACCTGCTTCGGCCATTTTCATTGCCTGTTCCTCATCAAACACATAAGGAGTAGTTAACATATCTAGCTCATGCGCTTTGCGAATCATCTCTACTTCCAGATCGTACCCCATTCCGGTTTCTTCTAAGTTTTGACGAAATACTCCATCAATCAACCCAACGGTTGGAAAGTTTTGAACCCCACTGAATCCTTGTTCCTTTAATTGTTTTAAAAATACATCCATCACACGGAAAGGATCGGTACCATTTACCCCTGCTAATACAGGTGTGCTTTTCACAACAGGGATCACTTCATTGCCCATTTCTACAACAATTTGATTCGCATCTCCATAAGAAAGTAATCCTGCTAAAGAACCTCGTCCTGCCATTCGATAGCGGCCAGAGTTGTAAACAATTAGCATATCCGCTCCGCCTGCTTCACTACTTTTAGCTGTGATACCCGTACCTGCACCAACACCTAATAGGATATTCCCGTTCTTAATTTCCTCTTTGAAACGGTTTAATATCTCTTGTCTTGATAACATAAACTATCTCTCCTTTTATCCTTCAATTAATTCAACTAGCTTTTTAGCAGCTGCTAAGGCAAATTCTTGATGATTGATATCTGTATCTATTTCAATTAGTTCGACTTTATCTTGATTAATTGCTTGTCTCAATGTCTTGAATAACATTTCATCCTCTTTTGGACCATAGAAATCTTGTCCTTCTATATCTAAACCAGAAATCCCCTTTAAAGGTAACAGTAATGTTGTCTTACCATTTGTCCTATTTAGTTTGTCAGCGATTATTTGCCCAAATTGTTGATTTTCCTCTACTGTTGTTCTCATTAAAGTAACCGTTGGATTATGCTTATAAAATTTCCTGTCTGCAAATTGATTGGGTACAGAATCAAATGGGCCAAAATTCACCATATCTAATGCTCCCACTGAAACAACTTGTGGAATACCATTTCTTCCAGCTGCTTCTAAACGGTGAGGACCTGCCGCTAAAACTCCACCAACAATTTCATCTGCCCACTCAGTCGTTGTTATGTCTAATACACCATCGATAAAGCCGTTTTCAATTAAGCTTTCCATTGTCCGTCCACCAACACCTGTTGCATGGAAAATTAATACCTCATAGCCTTTTTCCTCTAAATAAGCTTTTGCTTGATTAATACATGGTGTGGTGAGACCAAACATGGTTGCAGCGATTAGTGGTTTTTTCTCTAATTGAGTGTTATTTTCATAGTTTAGCATACCTGCAATAGCAAATACGGCATTAGTAAATATTTGCGTAGAAATACTGTTTAAACCTGCTACATCAACAATTGAGGGAATCATCATAATATCGCTAGTGCCTACATATGGTTCCGTATTTCCTGAAGCAACCGTTGAAACCATTACCTTAGGTACCCCGATTGGTAGAGCTCTCATACCAGGTGTGACAATCGACGTTCCCCCGGTTCCGCCAAATGATAGAATTCCATCGAATTTTCCCATTTGATACAATTTTGGTAATAGGATTTCCATCCCTCTTGAAAGAGTAGCTGTTGCATTGGCACGGTCTTTTTGTGTCGCAATTCGCAATATATCTGCACCTGCTGCAGCAACGATTTCTGAATTAGGTACATCTGGTTGAAAGAATGGTTCAAAAACACCCGTATGGATCGTGTACGTTTGAAAACCAAGAGACTCGATTAGTTCCTTTACATACAAAAATTCTTTCCCTTTTGAATCAAAAGTTCCTGCTAACGCAATTGTTTTAACCAATCTCAACACTCCTTTGCTTTAAAAAAGAGAAAGCGATATCATCCCTTTGATAAAATGATACCGCTTTCTTTCGTTCGAGTTAATGTTCTTATGTTTGTTTATTTTGTCTTTTTGTTTGTTTTTATATATTCAGATGGCGAAACGCCTTTACGACTTTTGAAAATTTTACTAAATTGAGCATAATTCGAATAGCCCACTAGTTCTGCCACCATATTTAATGGCAAACTTTTCTCCTGTAAGATTTCTATCGCACGATTGATACGATAATCAATTAAATAAGTGGTAAAGGAGATACCCATTTCCTTTTTAAATAGAGTACTTAAATAGGATCTTGAAAGATTCATGATTCCAGCAAGTTCATTTAATGTGATTGGTTCAGAATAATGTAACCCAATATATTTTTTCATAAAATCAATATAATCATCTTGAGTACTTATTCCATCAATGAATTTTTGAATTAATTCCTCGTATTTAACATCATTTGCCTGTTTAAATGATTGCGTAACATAAGGAATCATTTGTTCTGCAGGAATTCGTTCAAAAACAGATCCCCCTATATAACCGTTCGCATCTATCCCATCATACATGAATTGCACATCGATCGGTTTATTTACAGGTCCACCATAAATCATTTTTATTACATGTGGATTGATTTCATTACAAACTTCGAAAATATTTGCCGCTTTCCTTTTAGATGACTGGAGAGATTGTATTTGTTTTGCTCCTAATACTCCGCCAACAGTTAAACCTAAATGAACACAAATAATATCTGCACCGGCTTCTATCATTTGTATTGCTTGGCGTTCATTAAACACAAAAGCAACAGTAAAAAGCCCTAGGCTACTCGCAATACGGATGGCCGTTACTTCCTGTTCATAACTAATTCCTTGTTCTTCTAATGCTTCTCTAAATCTCCCATCTATGAGCCCGATAGTAGGATAATTATTAATACCAGAAAAGCCCTTCTCCTTGATCAATTTAATATAAAGCTGCAAATTGATTGTTGGGTCGGTTGCAGATAATCCAAATAGGACCGGAACCTTTGCAGAAGGGATAATTTCCTTCAAAGCATAATTCATAACAAGATCATTGCTATTTGTAAACGGTAAAAAGGCAGCTAATGAGCTAACACCCATTTGCCGAAATCGTCCCGAGCTTAGAGCTAATATAAAATCAGCCCCTCCCTTTTCTGCATATTTTGCTGTAAGTCCAGATCCAGTAGCAACACCAATAATATGTTTATTTATTTTCATTTGTCTTTTTAAATATAGTAATGTTTCTTCTTTTCTATCCTTCATTTTTTATCCACCACATATATTCAATAGGTTTCATAGATAATAGATCCCATTTCTGAAACATCATAATCTCCTAAAGAATGGATTTTCTGTTTAAAGGAGGCTGATGTTAAAATGCTCGTAACTACTTTAATTAATGAGTCATTTTGAGGATTTTTAAGCATGACAAGGTCATATCTCTCAGTAATTAATGGAATAAAATCTACTCCTACTATTTTTGCCACTTTTTCAATGCCTACGCCTACATCTGCTTGTCCACTAGCTACAGAGGAAGCGACACTTAAATGGTTCATTTCCACTCTTTCATAGCCCTCGATATCTTTGGGAGAAATATGATGAATTCTGAGCTGTTCATCTAATAAAATACGGGCTCCAGATCCTTTTTCACGATTGATCAGTTTGATAGATTTCCGTTTTAAATCCTTCCATGAGGTAATATGTAATGGGTTTCCTTTTTGTACATACATCCCTGCTTTTCGTAAAACAAGATTCATTAATAGATAAGAATCACTTACTAATACTTTTTTTACATAGGGTAGATTATACTGTCCAGAATCGCCATCAAACATATGTAAACTGACAATATCGCATTGACCATTGTACAAGGAAAAAAGACTATTTAAACTACCAGTAAAGGAACGTAATGTCTTATAAGAGGAGTGATTCTCAATTTGTGTTGCTAGTATATCTAAAACCATATCCTGTCCACTAATAACTATGCTTTGTGAATGGCTTGCTTCCGTTTCATTTTGTTGCAATCCGGTAGTGGGGGATGGTCGGGTAAGTTGGTTGGTTTTATGTTTTTTTATATAATCATCTAAGTCTTTCGCATCTACCCTCATTTGTCTACCCACACGAAAAACCGGTAATTCCTCTTTCTTTACTAAATCGTATACAGTAAGTTTTGATACCTTCAAAAGCTGTGATACTTCTTCAATGGTATAGGATCGCTCATTGGACATGTCCATCCCTCCTTCTACTATTGTATGACAATCTGTAATTAAAAGGACAGATAATATTTCTTTTAGCTAAATTAAAATTGTGCAATTGTGAATTTTATCACTTCTATTTTCGTTATAACTAATTATAATTAGTTATAACGAAACATAAATAGAAATGGGGGATCAATGATGAAACGTATTTATAACGGACTGACTATAATTATGTTTCTATTCATTTTGTTGGCCGGTTGTTCCACAAATGAACAGAATGTAAAGGCTAGTAAAAAGGTGGAGATTACCGTTTCTGCCGCTGCAAGCTTGCAAGATTCATTAAATGAAATCAAAGGTCTTTATGAAAAACAGCATTCAAACATTAAGATCAACTATAATTTTGGTGCTTCTGGAACGCTTGCCCAACAAATTAGCCAAGGTGCTCCCGTTGATATCTTTTTTTCAGCTGCTGAGGATAAATTTGATCAATTAGTACAAAAAGGAATAATTGAGAAAGCGGATTCGATGAATCTTGTCGGTAATTCGCTAGTCCTTGTAGTACCGACAAAAGAAAAACAAACAATACATACATTAAATGACCTATCAAAAGCTGATAAAATATCAATTGGAACTCCTGAAGCTGTTCCAGCAGGAATGTATGCAAAGGAATCCTTTGAATATTTACAGCTATGGGAAGGATTAGAAAAGAAAGTCGTTTATGCGAAGGATGTTCGTCAAGTATTAAACTATGTGGAAACAGGAAATGTCGATGCAGGGATAGTATACAAAACCGATGCACTTACATCAAAAAAAATAAAGATTGTTGCAACAGCAGATGAAAAAACGCACACACCGATTATCTATCCTATAGGCATGGTCAAAGAAAGCTCCCACCCGAAAGAAACAAAACAATTTTATAAATACTTACAATCAGATGCTTCAATGAAAGTCTTAAAAAAATACGGATTTAAAGGGCTGAATTAATTGATATGGTTACTGACTTTTGGTCACCAATAAAGCTTTCCATAGAAATAGCTTTTGTTGCAGGAGTAACGGTTTTCATCCTGGGAATCTTGTTTGGAAAGCTGATGGCAAATGCGAAATTTAAGGGGAAAGTATTAGTCGAAGTTATCTTCCTTTTACCATTAGTACTGCCACCTACTGTTATTGGATTTTTACTTATTGTCGTTTTCGGAAGGCAAAGTCCTGCAGGGCAATTGATCGAATGGATCTTTCATCAACCGCTTATGTTTACTTGGTGGGCAGCAGTCATTGCTTCAACTGTTGTTGCCTTTCCACTCATGTACCAGACAGCAAAAACAGGATTCGAAGCAATCGATCCAGATGTAGAGAATGCAGCCCGAGTAGATGGAGCATCAGAATGGCGACTATTTCTTTCTGTCTCCATTCCTCTTGCATATAAAGCGCTTCTTTCAGGGGCAATTCTTAGCTTTGCTCGAGCATTAGGGGAATTCGGAGCAACCTTAATGTTTGCCGGAAATATCCCTGGAAAAACGCAAACTACTCCAACAGCCATTTATCTTGCGCTGGATTCAGGCCATCAAGGTCTAGCATGGCTTTGGGTATTGAGTATCATTGGTATTTCACTATTAATGCTGATTAGCGTTCAGTTATTAAAGCACTAAGGACATGCTATGGGGGTGTCTTTAAAAGGGACACCCCCAAAAGTCTATAGATTCATATGAATACCTGGTCCAAATGGTATACCGATAAGAGCAAAAATGAGTAATTGGATAATCCAGATAACTAAAAATGCAAGGCTATACGGCAGCATGAGGGAAATCAATGTACCTATCCCAGCTTTTTTGTCATATTCTCGCATAAACGCAAGGATAACAACAAGATACGGGTTCATCGGGGTAATAATATTTGTCGATGAATCAGCAATTCGATAAGCTACCTGAATGAAACTAGGATGATAGCCTAAAATCATAAACATTGGAATAAAAATAGGTGCCTCTAATGCCCATTTCGCCGATCCACTAAAAATGAGTAAATTTAATAATGCAGTAAAGAGAACATACCCAATGACAACTGGAAGTCCATCGAAATTTAATGATGTTAATAATTCTGCTCCATTAACAGCTACCCAAATGCCAATATTCGTCCAATCAAAATAGGCAATAAACTGTGCCGCAGCAAATATTAACACAATATAACCAGCCATATCCTTAATAGCCTCGCCCATGTATTTAGGTATATCCCTTGTACTAGTAATCTTTTTAACTGTAACACCATAAGTAATTCCCATCGTTAAGAAGAAGAATAGAAGAATGGGTACAATTCCATTTAAAAAAGGGGAAGGGATAATGCCACCTTCTTCATTGCGAAGTGGAGAGTTCGGCCAAAATAAAATAACGGCAACAACCACAAGGTAAGCAAGACCAGCAAGCAATGCATTTTTAAATCCTTTTCCTTCAAGGGGATTAGGCTCTGCAAGCTCTTTTCCCATCTTCCCTTCATATTTACCAAGTCGAGGTTCGATTACCTTCTCTGTAATAAGGGCTCCAACAATGGTTAAAACAAAGACAGAAAGCATCATAAAATACCAATTATCAACAGGTGTAACAATGATATTTTTATCGATCGTTTTTGCCGCTTCGGTTGAAATTCCAGCAAGTAAGGCATCGGTTCCGGCAATAATTAAATTTGCCGTAAACCCTGCACCCGTCCCAGCAAATCCGGCAGCAAGACCAGCTAAAGGATGACGTCCAACCGCATAAAAAACCATCGCTGCTAAAGGAGGAATAACAACAAAAGCTGCATCAGAAGCCAAATTCCCCATAATGCCTGTAAAAACTACCGCATAAGTAACAATCGATTTTGGCGCATTTAAAATCGTTTTTCGTATTCCTGCCTCGAGAAGACCTACCTTTTCAGCTAATCCAATTCCAAGCATCATTGCTAAAACAAGACCTAGTGGCTTAAAGCTCGTAAAGTTTGTCAGCATAGACTCAAGAATATATTGTATTCCTTCACCTGAAACTAGACTTTTAATAGGCAGCTCTTCCTTTGTCCCTGGATGAATAACCGTTACCCCGAAGGCAGAAATAAGCCATGATAAAAGTATAATAAAAATAGCTAAATACACGAAAAGCATAAATGGGTCAGGTAATTTATTTCCAACCTTTTCAATCGCACCTAAAAACCGAGACATTCCCTTTTGTTTCACTGGATCATTGTTCATACCGACATTTGGGTTAGACATACACTCACTCCTTTTCCTTAGAAATTAACAAAACATTCAATTAATTCAAAACACATAGGATCTGCAACTCATTCATACAAATAGCAGTTTATAAATCTTCCTTGGTCTTCCCCTATGTCCGGATTGCTCCTCACCAGTTGCAATAGCAAGACCTAACTTTTCTAGTTCCCCCAATAATCGTCTTCCATTTCTTTCAGAGCTATTCAACCAAATAGATAAATCATTGGTTGTTATATGAGTTTTTCGATAGTGATTGGCAAGCGATTCAATTTTGGAGACCATTCCCGGACTAATCGAGGCTTCCTTAAATTTTTTTTCCCACTCTTTCCCCCATTTCCTAGTATGAAACTGAATGGTGCTTTCCTGATGATAGAATTCAGTCACCTCCTTCTCTTCATTAACCAATACAAAGGTTTCCGATTTATGTTCTCTAGCATGCTGGAGAGCATAACGCAGATGCTGATCTGCTTCAAATACAGTCATACCGTACCCTAGTCCGACCCGAATTTTAAGACCTGTCTGAATATGAATGGTCTTCATTAGATTTTCAATTCTCTTTCCATCGATACTAAGATCCAATTCTCCCTTTGTCGTGTATATAACAAATAGTCCATCTCCCATTTGGACAAAGGAGCCTTTCGTTTCTTCAGTAAAATCTAATAATAGTCGCGATAAATCAAGGATTTGATGTTTTAATTTATAAGAAGGATATTTCTCTTCCTGAATTACCTCCGCTCCAAAAATGGCAAGCTGAGACATTCGATATTTCCCCGAAAGACTTCTTTCCTTTAATAGATCTAACTGAATTTTTATTGCAGATTGGGTTGGCTTGACACGATAACAGGGAATTCCCAAGTTCTTCAACTGCAAATAAACAGATCGAATACAGGTAAGTGCTACATCAATTTTCCCTTCTTCATATAAGTTCTGATGAAAGGCAACTAATTCGTCGGATGGCATGTATCCTCTATAAGGAAAAGAATAAAATTGAAGTGTATGAAGGAAATGATCTTCATCCGCAGTCTGAAACACAGAATCGGAAATAGTATCAATACTAAAGTTTCGAATGATCTCTCCTTCATTCAATACTGCTCCAAGTAATGTTCCAAAAAAACTCGAGCCCTGTAAGGATGGATAGCTCCCCCTGCTCTCTGTAATCACACCATTTTCCAAAGCAAAGTGATAGGGAGCTTGTCCCGAGAATAGCCATTGGTCGATCATGTGGTCATTTTCCTTTAAAATCGTTAGGGTATCCTCTGTTGCCTCATAGGAAAATGGAATAAAGTCAATGTCCTTATAGCTCTCCGCCACCTGCAAAATATACTTCACCGAATCTTGAGGACCAATAATTCCCACTTTTATTTTCATTTGCTTCCACTAGCCTCCTGAAGTACAAACTTCGCTAAAATTTCTGTACCTTTACGCAAATCTTGGATAGATGAGTATTCCTCAGGATGGTGACTGATTCCATCCTTACTTGGAATAAATAGGAGGGAGGCTGGCCATCTCTTAGCCATGTTCATAACATCATGGCCCGCTCCACTATCAAGCTCTAATCCTTTTAGCCCCATCCCTTCACCGATCACTTGTAACTTTTTCAATTGATTGGGATGTAAAAACACCGAGGATTCATTTACAAGGCATTCAATTTTAGCCACGACTCCAAATTCCTTTTCAAGGAAGGTACATTTTCCCTTGATTTTCTGTGTCATCTCACTCTTTAAATGGTCATCAATACTCCGAATGTCCACCCCAAGGTGAACAACATCAGGGATAACATTCATCACATTTGGATAGAGCTGAATTGTACTAGCAGTAGCAACCAACGGAAATGGACTTGTCTTTGAAATTTCTTCTGCGGTTAGTGAAATAAATGTAATAAGTGGAGCAATAGCAACCAATGCATCTTTCCGTTTCCCCATTGGTGTTGTCCCTGTATGGCCAGCACGTCCTTTAATGGTGATTGTTAGTCTTGTTGGACAGGCAATTCCACGTACATAACCAATATCGCAGTTAGCATCCTGCAATAGTTCTCCTTGTTCAATATGCAGTTCTATGAAACTTTTAATCTCTGAATTATTTCTTTTAGCATTCACGATCTGTTCCATAATCAATCCCTTAGATTCTATTGCTTCCTTTACCGTGATTCCTGTAGCATCTTTAATATCCGCGACTCCTTCTACATCAAGTAATCCGGTCATCGCCTTGCTACCAATCGTTGAAATGCCAAAACGTGCTGATTCCTCTGAAGCAAAACAAATCACTTCGATAGGATCAATCAGTCGTTTTTTGGTTTCTTTTACAAGTTTGATAGCCCCTAGCCCACAAAGAACTCCTGCGACCCCGTCATATCCTCCACCATTTACAACGGTATCAAGATGCGAGCCAATGGCTATAGCGGGAAGAGATTCACTTTCAGGAGTAGGATTCCATCTTGCAATTCGATTTCCCGCTTCATCCATTCTTACCTCCAAGCCCATTTCATGAGCAATTTCGGTAAAGGCATCCATTGCTTTCCATTCCTCTTCACTATAGCTAAGTCGTGTAAAACCGTTCAATTGCTCCATACTATCAACAAGATTGAGTCGATTTAAAGTTTTACTCAACCATTGTTCCAACATATTCATACATAGTAACTCCTTCACTTTTCATCCTGTAGGTATATAATCAATCTCCCTAGCACCTCTACTGCAATCGGGAGAACTCTCTCATCAAAATCAAATGCTTGATGATGATGGCCATTCACTAATGGTGTTCCAAAAATGAGATATGTTGCTTTACCACCGTTATTTTGCACTTTTTTCATCATATAGGTCACATCTTCTGAAGCTCCTAACGGCAGTACAGGATGGACGTTCTTTATACACTTACTCTGACTCGCTACTTTCTCCACACGCTTTACCCATTCATTGTCACAAGTTCCGTCAATCGCATGACCGACAACCTCCATTTTGGTTTGTACTCCATACATATCTCCAGTAGCATGAATCATCCGCTTTGCCTCATTGAACATATATTGATCTAATTCATCGTTCTCCCCACGCGTCTCAATTTCCATTCTCCCTTGATCAGCAATAATATTTCTTCCAGAACCCGCTTCTAATTTTCCGATGTTAATTCTTGTTGTTCCACCTGAGTGCCTACTAATTCCTTGAAGCTGAAGACTGGCTGTTGCACATGCTAGTAGTGCATTTTGGCCTTTTTCAGGCTCAACCCCCGCATGTGCTGCCCTTCCTTTAAAGGTCACATTGATTTTGGATGAAGCTAGGAACTGATTCGTTGTTGCTGCTACTTCTCCAATAGAAAGAGAATGTATACCGATATGTCCACTAATAAATTCGTCCACATCGTCTAACCATCCGTTTTTCACCATTGGTAATGCTCCGCGTCCTCCCTCCTCAGCCGGTTGAAAAAGAAGAGTGAATCTACCAGATAATGAATCTTGAAAATGTTTAATCATATGTGCCAGCCCAAGACCAATCGCAATATGACCATCATGACCACAGGCATGCATCCAACCTTGATTCTGAGACTGAAACCCTTCCTTAACAGGCAAATGAGCGTGCTCATAAACTTCCTCTATCGGAAGTGCATCAATATCAAATCTTAGAGCGATATGCTTTCCAGGTCTCCCCGTATCCCATTGGGCTACTAGTCCCGTATGTCCTCCCGCTAATTTAGTCATGTAGTTAGGTGGGACTCCCTTTCTTCTAGCCCGTTCTTCAGATTCTTTTAATAGCTGTTGCTCGGGAATTCCCATTCTTTGCTTCGTCATCAATGCATCGGTTCCAATGGCTAGTTTATAGTCCATGGATTCAAGTTCTTTTGCAATGTAGTAGGTTGTGACATATTCCATCCAGCCTATTTCAGGATATTGGTGAAACTTTCTGCGCCATGATACAAGCTGTGACGTTAAATTTTTGATAAATTCATCGATATCATATCGTAGTTGCCCTGTTTTCATTTTCTTCCTTCTTTCCTCGTTCTAATGTGAATAGTGCATCAACAGCAATTTGTGCCATTAGTTCTACTCCGATCGATAGTGCCCGTTCATTTAACTGAAATCGTGGATCATGTAAAGGCATTTGTTTTTCCTTTTCTTCAATCTGGGTACCTAACCAGAAAAACGCACCCGGGATTTTTTCCAAAAAACGAGAAAAATCCTCTCCACCAAGGCTTGGATTAACTTCTGGAGTTCCTTTTTCACCCAGTACATGCTGAGCTGTATCCTTAATATGTTGTGCCCATTTTGGTGTATTTATTGTTGCAGGATAGCCTTCAAAATAGCCAACTTCTGCCTCAGCCCCCATCGCATGAACAGTATGATGCACAATCGAATATAACCTCTCCTTCGCCTGGCTTCTTGCATCGTTGGTAAATGTTCGAACAGTGCCTTCTAATACCACCTGATCAGCTATCACATTATGTCGATACCCACCCTCAATTTTCCCGATGGTTAAAACAATCGGATCTAAAGGGTCCACATTCCTACTCACAATTGTTTGCAGTGCGGTAATAACTTGGTTTGCAGCAATAATGGCATCAATTGTTTGATGTGGCATACTTGCATGTCCGCCTGAACCTTTAATTTTAATCTTAAATTTATCGGAGTTACCCATTATCGCCCCTTCTCGAATTCCAATTTCCCCAACGGGCAAATCCGGCCATACATGTTGACCAAAGATCACATCAGGAGGATAGTGAGAAAAAACTCCATCCTCCATCATTGGCTTTGCTCCACCAACAGGAGAGTTTTCTTCAGCAGGCTGAAACAAAAGTAAAACAGTGCCAGGAAGCTGCTCCTTTATTTCATTTAGTAGATAACCAGTACCAACAAGCATTGCTGCATGGGCATCATGCCCACATGCATGCATGATCCCGTCGTTCTGTGATCTAAAGGAGACCTGATTCCTTTCCTGTATTGGCAGTGCGTCAATATCTGCCCTTAATGCAACCGTTCCTCCGGGTCGGCTACCTTTAATGATCCCGAGAACTCCTGTTTTGGCATAACCAGTTTTAAAATTTATTCCGAACTCCGTCAATTTCGACTGGATTACTTTAGATGTTTCATATTCCTCTCCACTTAGCTCAGGGTAACGGTGCAATTGGCGACGAAGATGGATGACATCTTCCAATATTTTCTTAAGCATTTCTTTATTTATCACCGTCATAGACAATCCATCACTCCTATTTTCAATAAGCTAATTAAGGAAACTTTCCTTAATTCATCCGTTAATAAATATATTTGCTAATAATCAAAAAATTCCTTCTATTTTTTTTTAAAAAACTAGTTAACTATGTCACAATCTTTTTCTAGAGTAAACAGAAGTTTTTTCTTCAAGCATCGCCATATTGACAGAAAATAATAGAGGAGTATACTGATAATTGAACGTTTGTTCAAAACAATTGTTCAAAAAGAGGTGAGTCCATTCAAACAGAAAAAAGATCGCGAAAAAAATAAAGAAGTGAAGGAACAGATCCTTCAAGCTGCAAGGCTGTTATTTTCTAAAAAAGGATATGATGGAACAACAGTTAGGCAAATTTGTGAAGAAGCTAATGTTTCATTGGCTCTTATCTCCTATCATATCGGTGGAAAAGAAAGCGTTTTTTACGAAATCTTTGAACCGATTCGACACACATTTATGAATATGAACTATGATCTATCTAATTCTTTAGAAGCATTAAGCAGCTTTTGTAGACATTTTGTTTTATTCAGAATAGAGCATCATGAACTTATTAATATATTGCAGCAGGAGCTGGTAATGAATAGCTCGAGGCTAGAAATGCTAAAGGATGTCTTTTGGCCATCCTGGGATCAGTTGCAAGTAATATTAGAAGAATGTAAAAAACAGCATACGATTGATTTTCCTTCAGTAGAAGTTGCAGTGAATTTTATTATGGGAACATTAATGTTTTCCTATAACAATCCATTTCTTAATCGTTCACAGCCTGAACTTTCCGCTGACACGATAGCAGACCTAGCTGTTCAATATATTATAAAAGGACTTCAGACGGCTCAACATCAATGAAAAGAGGAATAAAAAGTGAAAGCAGCAAAAATTTATGGACCAAAGGATATTCGTATCGAAGAAGCAGAACTTCCATCACTTGAAAAAGGAATGGTTAAAGTAAAAGTAGAATATGCAGGGATTTGCGGAAGTGATATGCACGAGTATATAGCTGGTACTTACCCAATGAGAACACAACCTGTTTTAGGTCATGAATTTGCGGGTACGGTTATCGAGGTAGCAGACGGTGTGTCAACGATTAAAGTAGGTGACAGGGTGGCTGTAGAACCACTAATGCCGTGTGGGAAATGCGATAATTGCCAGAGAGGTTTTGTAAACTTATGTACTCAGCGCCAAGGATATGGATATACCGTTTCAGGTGGATTTGCTCAATACGCCGTTGTTAAACAAGAAAATGTGTTTCTATTACCTGATAATATGAGTCTACAACTTGGTGCACTAGTTGAACCAACGGCCGTTGCTGTTCACGCAGTACGTCAAAGCCAATTAAAACTTGGTGATACAGCTGCTATATTTGGGGCTGGCCCAATTGGATTATTATTAATACAAGCAGTTAAAGCCGCAGGAGCTAGTGATATTTTTGTTGTTGAAGTTTCCGATGAACGACGTGAAAAAGCATTAGAATTAGGGGCTACCTATGCCATTAATCCAATTGAACAAGATGCCGTTGCGTTCATTAAAGAAATGACAAACGGAGGGGTTAATGTAGCCTATGATGCTGCCGGTGTTCAAGCTACCTTTACAAGTGGTGTGAACTCAGTTCGTCCTGGCGGTGAATTTAAAGTGGTAAGCGTATGGGAAAAGCCTGTTAGCTTCGATCCTAACACCATTGTTCGAACTGAAGCCAAAATTAGTGGCTCCTATGCTTATATCCGTTTATTCCCTGAAGTTATCCGATTACTTTCTCGTGGAATGATTGATGGCAATGCCGTAATTACAAGTGAAATTGCATTAGATGATATTGTTGAAAAGGGCTTTGAATTACTGACGAATGATCGTAGTCAATGTAAAATACTTGTAAACATGAATTTATAGACCATTAAACTGTGAATAGTTTTTTACAAAAAATGGGGGCTGTCATACTTTATTAGGCAGCCCCCATTTTTTTATTATTCAAAGCCTTGTTGGCTAAATAGCTTAATCAACTGGACGATCCTCAAAAGGATATTTGAGAATGGCTGGAGTGTCCGGACTAGCAATATGGTAAACAGAAGTACCAATAATTTTAGCTACTTGAAGCAATTTCTTCTTATCAATTTTATCCAATGTATCTGTTGGTTTGTGATAGGAAGGTTCAACAGGTGAATGAATAAATAATGCTGATGGGATTCCCAATTCATGGAATGGCTGATGATCACTGCGACCTAGCTGCCCATATGGGAGAACTTCATTAAAAAGATTTTTACTCGCGTTCGCTCCTAAATCGGTAACTAGATTCTTCTTCCCATCGATTGTATACATGATTAATCCACCAAAAGGCTTGTCCTTTCCTGCATCACGAGCACCAATCATATCCATTTGGAAATGGGCAACCATTTTATCTACATCGGATTTCGGCAAGGAAGCTGCATAATAAGATGAACCAACAAGGCCCCGCTCTTCCGAACCGAAAGTAAGGAATCGAATCTCCGTATCCGTTTTTTCCTTTGCAAATACTCTCGCTAATTCAAGGACTGCTGATACACCAGAAGCATCATCATTTGCTCCCGGTCCCCCACGAACAGAATCGTGATGAGCACCGACCGTTAAAATCTGTCCAGTATTTTTCTTTGAGTTCGCTTTCTTCGTTGCGATAACATTATATGAGGTCTTTTCAATTTTTTCGATATCTACATCGATAGTAGCTGAAAGCTCTTTTCCTTTTAATTGCTCGGCTAGTTTCAGCCCCTCCTCTCTCGTAATTGCCACAGCAGGAATCGTTTGCCCCTCACCTACTTGTCCAAAACTATTTCCCTCTGCAGCACTATTGTACATAATGACGCCGACTGCACCTTTATCCAAGACATTTTTAACCTTTTCTACGAAAGATAAATCCCCTCTTTCAATTAACGCAATCTTTCCTTTCACATCCCCGATTTCTTCAGGACTCGCTTTTCCCACATTTACTAGAGTGGCTGTCACCTTTCCGCTCGCACTACCACTAAAAGCATGTGGCTTCTCACTTACTTTTGCATCCCCGACGCTTACAAAAACATGTTTGGTATTGTAATCATAGATTGGAAACGGCTGTATCTCTGTTTGATAGCCAAGTTTTTTGAATTGACCTTCTATGTACTTGACTGCCTTTAGCTCCCCTTCTGTTCCTGCCTCTCTCGGTTCCTTTGATAAAAGGGCAATGGTATTGTACATATTATCTGCACTTATTTTTTTTAATAGCTTATTCTCTAATTTCACTTCATATTGAATAGTTGGGTTAGCAGCAGTTGTTTGTGCATGAACTGCACCACCAGATAAAACTAGCCCCGTTGCCAAAATGAATGCAACTGATTTTCTTTTCAATTCGTTCCTCCCCTTTCAAAAAAGTTAGTTTTATTATCCGTATATCGAAATATTTTGTAAATTAAAATAATTATACAAATCCTTTTAAAATCCAACATAACTAGCTATTTTTTTTTATTGGAACACGTTATTTATCGTTATTCACTTCCATATGAACTAGGAAAAAAATAATAAATTTTTCTTTAATATTTATTAGACTATAAGAATAATAGTCTATTTCCCTACCTTTTCATCTTCTTTTACTAGATTCGATTAAATATTCATCATTCAGCATTTTTCGAGAATAAACAGTAAGAAAGGACTGGCAGTTCTTCTACAATTCCATAATGCAAATTCATATAGGCAGATTAGAAAAGAGCAAGCTGAGTATATGTGCTAGTCAAAATGTAGAAAGCTTTTTGGAGGCAAAGGTATGGGGTAGGAGAAAACAAAAAGAGGAAACGGGGCAACAGAGATTATGTAACAATCCTATGAATGGCAGCAAGACTTGCCCCAACAGTCTCAAAAAACTTTAGGTGTAAGTTCATTTTTTTCGATACAAAAGTGAACACGTTTTAAAAAGGCATTTCATCATTAATATCAACATCTATATAAAAGTTCACCTTATTTGTCAAAAGATAGTACACTGAGTAATGCACAGGTTTTTCCTTCTTATCCTTAATTAATTTCTTGATTTGAATAACGGGTTCTACTCTAGGAATCTCAAGGAACTTGCTAATTTCTTGTGAAGGATTAATAACCTCCATTTCCTTCCTCGCCTTCCCAAACATTATTCCGTAATCATTGTGAATAATTTTAAATGTGGAGACATTATCCTTAATTTTTTCAGAAATACCAGGATAAACATCACAAGGTAAGTAAGCGTAGTCAATACTAAAAGCACGGTTTCCATCTTTAATCAATCTAACTAACCTTACAACTTCAAAAGGTTCCTCACGTTCAAATAATTCCATTAACTGCTCGTCAGCTATTTCAATCTGATTGACTAATACCTCTTTTGTAAAACTACTTTCGCTCGTTGATAACCCATCGGTAAAACCTTGTAAATTTAAAATATGAATTTTTTGTTTGAAGCTTTTAACAAACGTACCTTTACCATGAATAATTTCAATGATCCCTTCATTTTCCAGTTCCTTTAGCGCTCTTCTAATTGTAATTCTACTTGTATTAAAGGTTTCAATTAATTCCTTTTCACTAGGAAGTTTCTGACCGGCAACCAGCTCTTCCTTTTGAATCATTTCCATAATACCCATTTTTACTTGATCATATAAAAAAACAGGACTATCTACTTTAACGGATTTTTCCTTAGTCATAAGTTACCTCTTCACAAATTTTCTTACTATTACTATACCTTAAAATAGGAAATATTTTAACATTTCAAGTAAAGGAATATAGTTCAAAAGATACAATTATACTCTCTATATCAAAAAAAAATAGCCTCTACACCATATAGAGCATAGGCTATAAATGACCAATCTATTCTAAATCCATCGGGTATCCAAACCCACCATAAAATCCACATGTTTTGCTGGCACTTTTAGCGGCAAAATCCAGTGCATCAGAAATATTATGATGATTGTAATAGGCTGTCATAAAACCACCAATAAAACTATCTCCAGCACCCATCGTATCAACGATTTCTGTTTGATATACTTGTTGATAGTATCTATTACCTTGATAAATAAAAAGGGCAGGCTTAGAGCCACGAGTAATTCCAATAGTCTCCAGATTATACTTTCCTAACTCATCCACTAACTTTTCTAATTGATCATCAGTTAAATGTGCCCCTGAGAAAAATCCGTGTGTTATATAAGGACATACTCTTTCAAGATAAGCTCGATCATGAATATCTGAAAAATCAAAGGACACCTTAATATAGTTTGATAGGCTTGGGAGTTCTTCTTCTATAGATGAGTAACAACTAGTGTGACAAACATCAAACCCTTTAATATATTCATAGTCCTCAGGGATTAGTTTTAACTTCACGATATGTTGGACTGTATCCTTAGGACCACCTACAAATACTCGATCACCATCTTCAGTTAGATTAACACGTGGCTGACCGCTTATTCCCTCAACGACCCTTGACCGATGATAAGGGATACCTTCTAGCTCCAGAACGCTCTTTAAATGTGCTGCTTTATCGTCAGTAGCAAAAACCCCAATATAGCTTACTTCCTCTGCACCGGATCGCTTACAGTTTACTGCAACATTAACACAATTTCCTCCCGGGTAGTATTTTCCTTGATCTAAATAACAATCTACAACATTATCTCCAATTGTGATTATTTTCATCGTATCTTCCTTTCTTTTAACCTTTTACAGATCCTTCAGATAACCCTCTTACCAAATATTTTTGTAGAAAAATGAGAAGTATAACCATAGGGATCGAAGCAATGACCATACCAGCTAGGAGAACACCCCAATCTGTCCGTAAAGCATCTCTAAAGTTCATTAATCCAGAAGGAATCGTTTTCAACGCTTCAGAATCAATAAAGATTGTTGCAAATAAAAATTCATTCCATGCATAGAAAGCCGTTAATACTACTGTTGTAAGTAAGATTGGTAGAGACATTGGTAGATAGATTCTCCTATATATACCAAATTCGGAGCATCCATCAATAATAGCCGATTCTTCAAGCTCCTTGGGAATGCTTAAAAAGTAACCGCGAATCAACAGGATAGTAAGTGGCAATCTATACGCGATGTAGGGGAGTATTAATGCCCATCTTGTATTAATTAATTCAAGTGAACTTAGGATGTTAAATAAAGGGATTAATGCAACCTGTGGATTCATCATCATACCGCCAATGATGAAAATAAGTGCAAGGTCAATGAGTCTAGTACGATATCTTGCCAATGCAAATGCAGCCATGGAGCCAATAATCAAGACAACAATAATCGTTGTTCCAGTGACAATGAGACTATTCATAAAATAACTTGAGATTCCCTTTGACCAAGCAATTGAGTAGTTTTCAACAATCCAAGTACTTGGAAATCCCCATACATCATTATATATCTCATCATAGCTTTTCATTGAAGAAATAACCATCCAAATCAGTGGATAAAGAATGGTGATTGCAAAAGCGATCAACATCAGCATGGCGAAAAATTCCCCAGGGCCAAATTTTCGAATTTTACTAGATGATTTTTCGAGCTTCACCAATTTTAATCACCCTTTCCAGTGCGGGATATTCTTATTTGAACCAGTGCGAGCACCGCTGTCAGAATAAAAATAATAATCGCCAATGTAGATGCATAGCCCATATTATCTTTCACAAATCCTGTCTGATACATATGAACAGACATCGTCATAGAACTGAATCCTGGACCACCATTTGTTAGAATATAAGGTTCATTGAAAACGAGCATTGATCCTGTTATTGTAATCAATGTATTAACAAAAATAGCTTCTCTTACTTGAGGTACTGTAATACTAAAAAATTTCCTAATCTTCCCTGCCCCATCAATTTCAGCAGCCTCATACATATCCTTAGGAATCTTCTGGATCGAGACGATAAATAACATCGTTATAAATCCAATACTTTGCCATTGTGACATGGCAATGACTGCATAAATGGCTGTAGTCGAATTACCTAACCATACTTCAGCTAAGCTATCCAAACCAATTAATTCTAGAAAACTATTTAAAATTCCCATCTGTGGATTATAAACAAAACCAAATAATAGAGCGATGACTGAGATTGAAATCATCACTGGGATGAAATAAACAACTCTAAAGAATGGTGCAAATCTACTAAACACCTTATCTTCTAGAATATAAGCCAATACTAAAGCGAAGCCTACCTGTAAAATAACTGAAATAATTATATACTTGATGTTATTTAACAATGAAACACTTACTACCTTGTCCGTTAATAGCTCCTTAAAATGATCCAAGCCAACAAAAGATTTCGTTTTTGAGAAAACAGAAAAGTCAAAGAAGCTATTATAAAAATTCTGTATTAATGGAAAGTATACAAATATAAGCAAAAAAATAACACTTGGTAGCAAAAACAGCACAGGAATCATATTAAACTTCCTTTTATACATTTACTCCCCTCCTAAATTAATCTGATTTTATAAATTCCCTAAGACTCAGGAAAAAAAATTTCTGAATCTTAGGGAGGGGATTAACAACTATTTTTTCAACCGCTTTGCTTCAGCTTGAACTTCTTTCATAATTTCTTTAGGAGTCATCTGACCATTTGCTAATGACTGGCCGCCTCTCATAAAAATATCTGCAATCTTGATATTAACGGCATTATCAAACCATGGAGTGGTAGTAGTAGCATTTGAAACAATCTCAAAAGCTTCCATTCTAATTGGCGATGTATTTTCCTCGTCTATAGCACCGTTTATTGCATTCAATTGTCCATCTGTTTTGGTAAATTCACGTGCTGTTTCTTCAGAAGTTAAGAACTTCAAGAAATCGATTGCTTCTTTTGGAGCGTTCTTACTTAGCATCCATCCTTCTGGCGCCCCCGTAAGTGCTCCTGGATCCCCTTTTCCACCCTCAACCGCAGGAAAGTCGAAGAATCCAAAATCCAATTTACTTTGATCCTCTACCATTTTAATTTCAGCGAATTGCATATAAACGATCGGAGCTTCGCCACTGGCAAACATATTTCTTGCTGCCTCATGGTCAATGGCTGTTGATACATCTCCCATATATTTTGTTAACTCTTTAAAGATTTCCAATCCTTTTATATAGCCTGGGTCGGTAAACTCACCAGTTTTTTCATTATAATCTTTTGCCATTACTTCAGGATCCAGAACCCTTTGAAAGATTGTCCCCATGTAATGAGAAATGGCCCATCCATTTGTTAATCCTTCTACTAATGGTGTTTCATAGCCCTCAGCCTTTAATTTATCAAGCACATCGATAAATTCGTTATAGGTTTTTGGAACTTGAATATTATGCTTTTTGAAAATTTCTTTATTATAGAAGAAAGCCTTTCCATCAACAGTAAATGGCACACCATACTTTACATCATCAAATGTAAAACCAGCAAATTGAGACTCAATGAATTTCCCAGACCATTCTTGGTCCTCACTTAAAATATCATTTAGTGGCATAATTCGATCGGATGATACGAGATTTAAAGCAAATGAATCTGACCAAGATGTGAATATATCCGGAAGATCATCATTAGAAACAAGTACTCTTATTTTCTCTTTATAGGAATCATTTAATACTGAATCTACTTTAATTTTTACATTTGGGTGCGCTTTCATATATTCTTTGACTTTTTGATCATAGAAAGATTTTCGTGGCTCATTTGGCCATCTATGAAAAAAATTGATTTCCACTACATCACCTTTTGATGAACTATTTTCCTTTTTGCTAGTAGAGGAGGAACATGCTGTTAAAGTCAATAAAAGAATAATTGTGACTATAGCAAATAATTTTTTCACCTATCTCACTCCTTATTATTCTAACTATTCTGATATTAATCAAGAAATTAATGGAGCGTTCAATTTAGATAGTGATACATCGTAGATTAGATAAACTTACAACTGAACTATATCCACATGAAAAACCTTTGCTTCCTAAAAAATTTTTTAGAATCAGTCATGCCAACCTATTGTTGATAGTAAACAAACATCAATATTCCATTTTCCACATGTAACGTCTTACAGACAATGGATGTCCTGTATGTTCAGCTAAACCATCTGCATACTGTCTTAAAACTGCCCCGGCAATTGCTGGACCAAAATACTCTTTAAGATCTTCATCTATACCCGCATAGTCTAATTCGGTAATATCAACAACTTCCACCTTATCACTAAATTTTTGCGCGAATGTTATAGCTCTTTCATCTAAAGGTCGAGTTGGTCCTTCTCCTTTAATAATCAAAAACGGAACATCAAAGTCAGTTGCCTCAAATGGTCCATGGAAATATTCACCTGAGTGGATCGCATTCGAATGAATCCAAAGCATTTCCATTAAGAGACAGCTAGTAAAAGAATAGGCCTGGTGATAATAAGCGCCGCTCCCAATCGTATAGATGAGCTTCTCCCGTTTATATTCACTACCGAATTTGAATGCTCTATCATATGTTAGTTTTTTATTCGTTTCAAAAAGATTTTCAAGATTCTTCAATTGACTTAATAATCTTTCATATTTTTCATTTGGTGTTAGCGCGTTAAGAATTCCAAATATCAGACTGTAATAGACACCTGTTTCACCATCAATTACATCAGAGCCATCTTTATAATTGTAATGGACAATATACTCTGCTTCCTTACACAGAGGAGATTCTACATCCATTGAAATAGCTATGGTTACGGCTCCCTTTTCCCTTGCAAATTTTGCTGCAGCAACAGTTTCCGGTGTTGTTCCTGAATGAGAACGAAGAATAACCACACTTCCTTTTCCAAGACCACGCGGATTCATATGAACAAATTCATTTGACGTGTAAACCTTACTAGGAACGGAAATCTCCCTACTTAAGAAATAATCTCCTGTTGCAAGTGCTGCCATAGATCCTCCACAAGCTACAAAATAAAAGTTCTTTACATCTGTTGCTTTAACTGCATTGACTGCAGACGCAATTTGGTTTACATGTTCAGTTTTCATGATGATACCTCCCCGTTATTTTTAAGACGTCATATGATGTCTTATAAAAAATAATAAACACATCCTTATTAATTGTCAAATGTTTTTGAAAATTAAATCATATTATTAAAAATCTATTTTTTGTGTTATCTATTGTTAAATAACAAATCTTTCTACCAATAAAAAATAATTTTCAGTCTATTTCTGGATCCCCTGCTAATGAACTTTCTATCTCTTATAAATACTCTATCTAGCAAATAGTAGATTCTTTACAGCAAAAGGGCTGCCTCTTTTATGAGACAACCCTTTTAAAAATCATATTTTAATATCCAGCTACTTACTCATTATTTCCTATTTTACTATATTTCTCAGTGCAGTCTTAAATAGCTTTTTCTGAGCTCTTATCTCCTTTAAACTATCCAAATCTATAAAAAATTAAGGAATGAATCAAATTCATTTATGTGTCACCGCGAAACTTTCTCATAATCAATAATCCATTAATAAAGAATCTAGTCAATATCCATCGCTATAGCTCTCCCAGCTATTCTTCCTGAAAAAAGACAGCCTCCCAGGAACGTCCCTTCCAATGAACGATACCCATGAACACCACCTCCGCCAAAACCGGAGGCTTCTCCTGCTGCATATAGCCCTTGGATGGCATCCCCTTCTAAATTAAGCACGCGACCTGATAAGTCTGTCTGTAAACCTCCCAAGGTTTTACGGCTGACAATTCGTAAGCGGACAGCTATAAGTGGTCCATTTTTTGGATCAAGCAGTTTATGTGGTGGAGCTACACGAATTAATTTATCACCAATATAATTCCTAGCACCACGGATCGCCGTAATCTGAAGATCTTTCGTGAAAGTATTCTCTATTTCACGGTCACGTGCAATGATTTGTCTCTCAATGTCTTCTAGTATCAGCAAGTTTTCACCGGTCAACTTATTCATTCCGTTGACTAAATCGTCAAGTCGATTAGCAATAATGAAATCTTCACCTTTATCCATAAAAGCTTGTACGGGTTCAGGAGCACCCGGTAATGCCCTTTTCAGTACTTTTCGAATACTTTTTCCAGTTAGATCGGGGTTTTGCTCAGAGCCTGAAAGTGCAAATTCCTTTTCGATAATTTTTTGCGTTAAAATAAACCAAGAATAATCATGACCGGTCTTTTGAATCGTCTCAAGGGTGCCTAATGTATCAAAGCCCGGAAAATTTGGAGTAGGGAAACGCTGTCCACGTGCATCCAACCAAATGGACGATGGACCCGGAAGGATTCGAATCCCATGATTGTTCCACACAGAATTCCAATTCTTTATTCCTTCAGTATAGTGCCACATACGATCTCGATTTACCAATCTTCCTCCTGCCTTTTCAGTAATACCAAGCATCCTTCCATCCACATGTGCAGGTACGCCACTAAGCATTTTCTTAGGTGGAGTACCTAAACGACTCGGCCAATTCCTGCGAACCAGATCATGATTCCCTCCTATCCCACCACTTGAAATTAAAACCGCTTGACTACGATATTCAAAAGTACCAATAACCTCCTTACTACTAGCCTCACCACGGGCTGCAGAGCTAGGAGCCAAAATAGACCCGCTTGCACCATTAATCACACCACTTTCTTGAATTAAATGATCCACTTGATGACGTGGTTTATACACAACCATTCCATTTCTAATATGCTCCAAAACTCTTTTCTCAAATGGAGCAACAATCCCTGGTCCTGTTCCCCATACAATGTGGAAACGAGGGACTGAATTTCCATGACCTTCTGCTAAATAACCACCACGTTCTGCCCAGCCTACAACAGGAAAGAAACGGACACCCATATCATATAACCATTGACGCTTCTCTCCAGAGGCAAACTCCACATAAGCTTCAGCCCATCTTCTAGCCCAATAATCCTCATCATTTTCGCGATCAAAGCCTGCCGTACCTAACCAGTCCTGCCATGCTAATTCTTTTGAATCCTTTATACCTAGCCTTCGCTGTTCAGGAGAATCAACTAGAAATAGACCTCCAAATGACCACCAAGCTTGCCCGCCAAATGATGCTTCTGGTTCCTGATCAAGTAACAGGACCTTTTTTCCCGTATCTGCAATCTCTGCAGTTGCCACCAATCCTGAAAGTCCAGCCCCAACGACAATAACATCGAATTCCATAGATACTCCTCCACTCCATTTCCACTTTATTTGAATCTATCATATAATTGAATATTCCGAAATTTATTTTGTTAATTTTTTTACTATAAAGTATTTGAACTAGTAAAGAATTGTAAGTAGACAACCAAAATAGAACAGAAATACAGAAGTACCTCATCATTAAAGAAAAACAGTACATTAAATAACTGATTGTTTACTCATACTGAGAATAGGAATAACATATTGAAGAAAATAAAAAAAGCTCATTCTTTAAAGAATGAGCTTTCTATACGCGCCTTAGAGGATTCGAACCTCTGACCCACAGCTTAGAAGGCTGTTGCTCTATCCTGCTGAGCTAAAGGCGCATAAATTGGCTCCGCAGGTAGGATTCGAACCTACGACCGATCGGTTAACAGCCGATAGCTCTACCACTGAGCTACTGCGGAATACGTAAATATAAAAAATAGTGGGCCTAAATGGACTCGAACCATCGACCTCACGCTTATCAGGCGTGCGCTCTAACCAGCTGAGCTATAGGCCCTTTATGTATTTTTTGGAGCGGGTGATGAGAATCGAACTCACGACAACAGCTTGGAAGGCTGTAGTTTTACCACTAAACTACACCCGCATCTTTATTATTGGAGGCAGCAACCGGATTTGAACCGGTGATAAAGGTTTTGCAGACCTCTGCCTTACCACTTGGCTATGCTGCCTTAAAAAGATGGCTGGGCTAGCTGGATTCGAACCAACGAGTGACGGAGTCAAAGTCCGTTGCCTTACCACTTGGCTATAGCCCAAAAAATAGTAATTAAAATGGGGCGGATGATGGGAATCGAACCCACGAATGTCGGAACCACAATCCGATGCGTTAACCACTTCGCCACATCCGCCATAAAATGGTGGCTCGGGACGGAATCGAACCGCCGACACATGGATTTTCAGTCCATTGCTCTACCGACTGAGCTACCGAGCCATATATTATATCTTTATCTATATATTATTTTATATTCGCCATCTTTATCAACTTTTATTTTAATATAAATGGCGGTCCGGACGGGACTCGAACCCGCGACCTCCTGCGTGACAGGCAGGCATTCTAACCAACTGAACTACCGGACCATTTATTATTAATATATATTAATGGCGGAGGAAGAGGGATTCGAACCCCCGCGCGGTGTAACCCGCCTGTCGGTTTTCAAGACCGATCCCTTCAGCCAGACTTGGGTATTCCTCCGAAAGTGGAGCCTAGCGGGATCGAACCGCTGACCTCCTGCGTGCAAAGCAGGCGCTCTCCCAGCTGAGCTAAGGCCCCATATAATGTTTGGTTTTAAATGGCGCGCCCGAGAGGAGTCGAACCCCTAACCTTTTGATCCGTAGTCAAACGCTCTATCCAATTGAGCTACGGGCGCATACATTATATCGTAAGATATTTTATGGAAGGATATTTTGCTTTGCAAAAATCCTTAAATCTTTTACTTCGTAAAAATTTCTAGTGCCGAGGACCGGAATCGAACCGGTACGGTAGTCACCTACCGCAGGATTTTAAGTCCTGTGCGTCTGCCAGTTCCGCCACCCCGGCAAGGGTATTTGGAGCGGAAGACGGGATTCGAACCCGCGACCCCCACCTTGGCAAGGTGGTGTTCTACCACTGAACTACTTCCGCAAAAAGTACCTTTGTTAATTCAAAACCTTGCGAATATAAATGAGCCATGAAGGACTCGAACCTTCGACCCTCTGATTAAAAGTCAGATGCTCTACCAACTGAGCTAATGGCTCGTAATGAATATAATTAATAGTGTAAGCATGTACTTCAAATATAAATGCATCTACGACGTCCCAATCTCAGCAAGATTATTCAAGCTGTATCTCGATTGGTACGCTGATGTTACTCTTCGTAGCGTACTCGATCGTGCTCTACCAACTGAGCTAATGGCTCGTAATGACCTGAGTGGTGCCGGCCAGAGGACTTGAACCCCCAACCTACTGATTACAAGTCAGTTGCTCTACCAATTGAGCTAGGCCGGCATTTATAAATATTATCCCCTAACAGAGGTTTAGGTGCTATGGTCGTCCAGCTTTCAGTTTGCTTATTCAAGCAGCAGCTCAAGCCGTACGCTGATGTATTTCAAAGTCGTTTATTCGGTCGTGCTCTACCAATTGAGCTAGGCCGTTATTATATATGGTGGAGAATGACGGGATCGAACCGCCGACCCCCTGCTTGTAAGGCAGGTGCTCTCCCAGCTGAGCTAATCCTCCAATATGTATAATATATAAAATGGTGACCCGTACGGGATTCGAACCCGTGTTACCGCCGTGAAAGGGCGGTGTCTTAACCGCTTGACCAACGGGCCACATAGGAATATTTTGTTAATATAGTGAAGCAAAATAATAGCCCCACCTTAGGGGCGTAGCCTGGCAACGTCCTACTCTTGCAGGGGGAGAGCCCCCAACTACCATCGGCGCTAAGAAGCTTAACTTCCGTGTTCGGGATGGGAACGGGTGTGACCTTCTTGCCATAGTTACCAGACTATATTTTGTTAAGGGTTTATTCCCTCAAAACTAGATATATTAAGAAGTGTAATAACCTTAAATCAAATTAGGATAAGTCTTCGATCTATTAGTATTCGTCAGCTCCATGTGTCGCCACACTTCCACCTCGAACCTATCAACCTGATCATCTTTCAGGGATCTTATTTAGATAAACTAAGGGAAATCTCATCTTGAGGGGGGCTTCATGCTTAGATGCTTTCAGCACTTATCCCTTCCGCACATAGCTACCCAGCGATGCCTTTGGCAAGACAACTGGTACACCAGCGGTGCGTCCATCCCGGTCCTCTCGTACTAAGGACAGCTCCTCTCAAATTTCCTACGCCCACGACGGATAGGGACCGAACTGTCTCACGACGTTCTGAACCCAGCTCGCGTACCGCTTTAATGGGCGAACAGCCCAACCCTTGGGACCGACTACAGCCCCAGGATGCGATGAGCCGACATCGAGGTGCCAAACCTCCCCGTCGATGTGGACTCTTGGGGGAGATAAGCCTGTTATCCCCGGGGTAGCTTTTATCCGTTGAGCGATGGCCCTTCCATGCGGAACCACCGGATCACTAAGCCCGACTTTCGTCCCTGCTCGACTTGTAGGTCTCGCAGTCAAGCTCCCTTGTGCCTTTACACTCTGCGAATGATTTCCAACCATTCTGAGGGAACCTTTGGGCGCCTCCGTTACCTTTTAGGAGGCGACCGCCCCAGTCAAACTGCCTGCCTGACACTGTCTCCCACCCCGATTCAGGGGTGCGGGTTAGAATTTCAATACAGCCAGGGTAGTATCCCACCGATGCCTCCACCGAAGCTGGCGCTCCGGTTTCAAAGGCTCCTACCTATCCTGTACAAGCTGTACCAAAATTCAATATCAAGCTGCAGTAAAGCTCCACGGGGTCTTTCCGTCCTGTCGCGGGTAACCTGCATCTTCACAGGTACTATAATTTCACCGAGTCTCTCGTTGAGACAGTGCCCAGATCGTTGCGCCTTTCGTGCGGGTCAGAACTTACCTGACAAGGAATTTCGCTACCTTAGGACCGTTATAGTTACGGCCGCCGTTTACTGGGGCTTCAATTCAAAGCTTCGTCTTGCGACTAACCTCTCCTCTTAACCTTCCAGCACCGGGCAGGCGTCAGCCCCTATACTTCGCCTTACGGCTTCGCAGAGACCTGTGTTTTTGCTAAACAGTCGCCTGGGCCTATTCACTGCGGCTCTCTCGGGCTTGCACCCTAACAGAGCACCCCTTCTCCCGAAGTTACGGGGTCATTTTGCCGAGTTCCTTAACGAGAGTTCTCTCGCTCACCTTAGGATTCTCTCCTCGCCTACCTGTGTCGGTTTGCGGTACGGGCACCTTTCACCTCACTAGAGGATTTTCTAGGCAGTGTGGAATCAGGAACTTCGGTACTAAATTTCCCTCGCCATCACAGCTCAAGGTATCTGGTGACGGGATTTGCCTCGTCACCCCTCTAACTGCTTGGACGCACTATTCCAGCAGTGCGCTTACCCTATCCTCCTGCGTCCCCCCATCGTTCAAACGGTGAAGAGGTGGTACAGGAATATCAACCTGTTGTCCATCGCCTACGCCTTTCGGCCTCGGCTTAGGTCCCGACTAACCCTGAGCGGACGAGCCTTCCTCAGGAAACCTTAGGCATTCGGTGGAAGGGATTCTCACCCTTCTTTCGCTACTCATACCGGCATTCTCACTTCTAAGCGCTCCACCAGTCCTTACGGTCTAGCTTCGCAGCCCTTAGAACGCTCTCCTACCACGGACATCCAGCATTTTTCCGAAGGAAAAGATGCATTGGTGTCCATCCACAGCTTCGGTGATACGTTTAGCCCCGGTACATTTTCGGCGCAGAGTCACTCGACCAGTGAGCTATTACGCACTCTTTAAATGGTGGCTGCTTCTAAGCCAACATCCTGGTTGTCTAAGCAACTCCACATCCTTTTCCACTTAACGTATACTTTGGGACCTTAGCTGGTGGTCTGGGCTGTTTCCCTCTTGACTACGGATCTTATCACTCGCAGTCTGACTCCTAAGGATAAGTCATTGGCATTCGGAGTTTGTCTGAATTCGGTAACCCGATGAGGGCCCCTAGTCCAAACAGTGCTCTACCTCCAAGACTCTTACCTTAAGGCTAGCCCTAAAGCTATTTCGGAGAGAACCAGCTATCTCCAAGTTCGATTGGAATTTCTCCGCTACCCACACCTCATCCCCGCACTTTTCAACGTGCGTGGGTTCGGGCCTCCAGTAAGTGTTACCTTACCTTCACCCTGGACATGGGTAGATCACCTGGTTTCGGGTCTACGACCTCATACTTAATCGCCCTATTCAGACTCGCTTTCGCTGCGGCTCCGCCTCTTCAGCTTAACCTTGCATGAAATCGTAACTCGCCGGTTCATTCTACAAAAGGCACGCTATCACCCGGCGTTTTTCCAAAGGAAAATACGCACAGGGCTCTAACTACTTGTAGGCACACGGTTTCAGGTTCTCTTTCACTCCCCTTCCGGGGTGCTTTTCACCTTTCCCTCACGGTACTGGTTCACTATCGGTCACTAGGGAGTATTTAGCCTTGGGAGATGGTCCTCCCTGCTTCCGACGGGATTTCACGTGTCCCGCCGTACTCAGGATCCACTCTGGAGGGAACGAAGTTTCAACTACAGGGTTGTTACCTTCTTTGACGGGCCTTTCCAGACCTCTTCATTTACTCCGTTCCTTTGTAACTCCGTATAGAGTGTCCTACAACCCCAAGAGGCAAGCCTCTTGGTTTGGGCTTCTTCCGTTTCGCTCGCCGCTACTCAGGAAATCGCAATTGCTTTCTCTTCCTCCGGGTACTTAGATGTTTCAGTTCCCCGGGTCTGCCTTCCTTACTCTATGTATTCAAGTAAGGATACTACCCCATTACGGGCAGTGGGTTCCCCCATTCGGAAATCTCCGGATCAAAGCTCGCTTACAGCTCCCCGAAGCATATCGGTGTTAGTCCCGTCCTTCATCGGCTCCTAGTGCCAAGGCATTCACCGTGCGCCCTTACTAACTTAACCTAAAAGGTTATTTAAAACTACTTAATGGATTCATCCATAAAGTGGCGATTCTCGGTTATTACTTGGTTACTTCTTATATATCTAGTTTTCAAAGAACAAGGCTACTGATTTCAATCACATCATGATTAATCATCAGAGCGTTCGCTTCGTGCTGCCTTGCTCCGAGGTGAACCTAATCATCCTCGAATATGCATTGCTGCAGGAGCAATTAATATTTAATGATATGAAAATAATATCAAGTGAGAGATAATTCTCTCAAAACTAAACAAACAGAAAACGTCTTAACCACGTAAGTGGTTTTCCATATCTAGCTCCGGCTCCTAGTCCCTCGCAGAAAAATAACCTTCCTCCTTCAAAGTCTATCGACTTTTCGTCGGAAGAACATTTTTTGCAGGGACTGAACAGTCGCCTCCGCTTTTCCATATTCCTTAGAAAGGAGGTGATCCAGCCGCACCTTCCGATACGGCTACCTTGTTACGACTTCACCCCAATCATCTGTCCCACCTTCGGCGGCTGGCTCCAAAAGGTTACCTCACCGACTTCGGGTGTTACAAACTCTCGTGGTGTGACGGGCGGTGTGTACAAGGCCCGGGAACGTATTCACCGCGGCATGCTGATCCGCGATTACTAGCGATTCCGGCTTCATGTAGGCGAGTTGCAGCCTACAATCCGAACTGAGAATGGTTTTATGGGATTGGCTAAACCTCGCGGTCTTGCAGCCCTTTGTACCATCCATTGTAGCACGTGTGTAGCCCAGGTCATAAGGGGCATGATGATTTGACGTCATCCCCACCTTCCTCCGGTTTGTCACCGGCAGTCACCTTAGAGTGCCCAACTGAATGCTGGCAACTAAGGTCAAGGGTTGCGCTCGTTGCGGGACTTAACCCAACATCTCACGACACGAGCTGACGACAACCATGCACCACCTGTCACTCCTGTCCCCGAAGGGAAATCCCTATCTCTAGGGAGGTCAAGAGGATGTCAAGACCTGGTAAGGTTCTTCGCGTTGCTTCGAATTAAACCACATGCTCCACCGCTTGTGCGGGCCCCCGTCAATTCCTTTGAGTTTCAGCCTTGCGGCCGTACTCCCCAGGCGGAGTGCTTAATGCGTTAGCTGCAGCACTAAAGGGCGGAAACCCTCTAACACTTAGCACTCATCGTTTACGGCGTGGACTACCAGGGTATCTAATCCTGTTCGCTCCCCACGCTTTCGCGCCTCAGCGTCAGTTACAGACCAGAGAGTCGCCTTCGCCACTGGTGTTCCTCCACATCTCTACGCATTTCACCGCTACACGTGGAATTCCACTCTCCTCTTCTGCACTCAAGTCTCCCAGTTTCCAATGGCCGCTTGCGGTTGAGCCGCAAGATTTCACATCAGACTTAAGAAACCGCCTGCGCGCGCTTTACGCCCAATAATTCCGGACAACGCTTGCCACCTACGTATTACCGCGGCTGCTGGCACGTAGTTAGCCGTGGCTTTCTGGTTAGGTACCGTCAAGGTACCGCCCTATTCGAACGATACTTGTTCTTCCCTAACAACAGAGTTTTACGATCCGAAAACCTTCATCACTCACGCGGCGTTGCTCCGTCAGACTTTCGTCCATTGCGGAAGATTCCCTACTGCTGCCTCCCGTAGGAGTCTGGGCCGTGTCTCAGTCCCAGTGTGGCCGATCACCCTCTCAAGTCGGCTACGCATCGTCGCCTTGGTGAGCCGTTACCTCACCAACTAGCTAATGCGCCGCGGGTCCATCTGTAAGTGATAGCCGAGGCCATCTTTCAATTCTCCCTCATGCGAAGAAAAAAGTTATCCGGTATTAGCCCCGGTTTCCCGGAGTTATCCCAGTCTTACAGGCAGGTTACCCACGTGTTACTCACCCGTCCGCCGCTAATCATCAGGGAGCAAGCTCCCATCAGATTCGCTCGACTTGCATGTATTAGGCACGCCGCCAGCGTTCGTCCTGAGCCAGGATCAAACTCTCCAAAAAGATGTTTGATATAGCTCTTATAAAAGTAATTCATTGACGTTTTTGTTTGTTTAGTTTTCAAAGAACTATTTTTGCGACGTTTTATATTATAACATCACATATTTAAAGTGTCAATAACTTTTTTTAATTATTTTTTCAATATCGCAACAGCGACATTTATAAATTTTACTAGAAATCAGAATGTTTGTCAACACTTTTTTATCGTTTTATTTGACTTGCTAACCGTCTTTAAAGAAGACTTTATTATATTAAGATATTATTATTTAAAAGTCAACATATTTATTCATAATAACTGATATCAATTTTAAAAAGATATATAATCCCCTAGTTTACATAGAACTTTGTCAAAATAAATATATTAGAGAATTATAAAGAAGAAAAGCAAAGTTGCCCAACAATTCTACATATGCTTATTATATGTACTAAACCTTTCCCATCAATTAATACAGTGCTCAAAATCAATGATAAGCTCCTTTCGTTTATCTTTCCTATATTTGTGGTAGACTGTTATCAAATAAAAGGGAGCTACACTTTTAATCCCTACATTAAGAAAAGTGAATTGAGGTACTCATTTATGAAAGTAAAAATTAATCGCAACGCAGCAAAGATTCTTAATAAGATGCTAAATGATGAAGAATCTGAAGGAAAAATGATTCGCGTGATAATTACAGAGAATCATGGAAATCACGCGCACTATGCACTACAATTTGATCATCCAACTGAACATGACGAAATTGTTGAAACAGATAAAGGAATTAAAATTCTGTTAGATAAAAGAGACGAAGAATTTCTCGACGGAGTTTGGATTCAATTTTTCTATGTACCAGAGGAAGGGTTCGAAATAACTAATCCTACCAAAGGACATGTTGGTCACTAAAATAAGAAAAGCAAGGCGGATTAGAGTAGGGTCTATTTAAACATAAACAAAAGGACGGTTCTCTTGTTTCCTATTAATTGAAGGAAGCAAAAGAACCGTCCCTTTGTTTTTTTTTATTATTTTTGGAGATATTATCACTATGTGGAAAAAATGAATGGCTATTTGAGTGGAATAATGTCTTTTATATTTGATGTTTATTCGGAAAAGGACATATACCTAACTCGTTATTTCCAATTATTATTGGGGGACTTAAAATGCAGACTGTTCCAGAAAATCGTAAAGTATCGCCTTCACTTGTGTTTTTTACGATACATGGCATGCAATTCGGAATTGGGATATTAGGATTTCAAAGAGCCATTGCAAAAATCGCTGGTTATGATTCATGGATGTCCGTTATTTTTGCAGGGATTATGACCATGATAGTTATGTGGATCATTTATAAAATTTTAGCTTTTGGAGAAACAGATCTGGCGGGAACCCATCAATTTGTATTTGGGAAATGGTTAGGTGGTGCTTGTAATCTTCTTTTTGTTTTCTATTTTATACTATATACGACAACCATCTTACGGTCGTATACCGAAATCATTCAAGTATGGATTTTCGATGATTTAAATGTGTTTATTTTTACCTTAATCTATTTGTCACTGTGTGTGTATATCGTGTATGGCGGTTTTAGAACAGTAGTAGGCATGATGTTTTTTAGTGTCGTACTTCCATCCTATTTAATTATACTGTTTGGTTTTACACTTCCGTACGCGAATTTCCGCAATTTTTTGCCATTATTCGATCATTCAGTAAAGGAAATTATTCTTGCAGGTCATCAAATGTCACTCACCTATATTGGCTTTGAATCCTTTCTAATCTACAGTCCTTTTATTAAAGATCATAATAAATCGAAAAAATGGGCGTTTCTCGCACTAACGACATCGCTTCTATTATTTTTATATACAGCGATTCTTTCTTTCGCCTATTATAACGAAGCGCAACTACTAAAATATATTTGGGCTTCATTATCAACTTGGAAAATTGTCCATTTACCCGTTGTTGAACGCTTTGAATACATTGGGATCGCTAATTGGTGCCTGATTATACTCCCTAACACAGCTCTTGCCCTTTGGTGTGGAAGCCGATTACTAAAACAAACGTTTAAACTTTCACAAAGAAAGGGAGTGATTATTCTTTCTCTCATCCCTTTAATTGTTGTCCCATTCTTTAAAACACGTTATCAGATTGAACATCTCAATTATGTCTTCGGAAAAGCAGGATTTCTGATTAATTATTTGTATATTCCATTTCTGCTCATACTTGTTTGGCTAGCAAAAAAGTATAAAAGGTAATAGCACCTTCTATACTTTTTTTATTTGTTATTTTCAAATAAGCTTTAACCATAGGGCTCGTACCATCAACGTTCCAATACTTCATTACTTAAAGGATACTTATCACAAGAGTTTTCCATTACTCATTTAACATCCAATATTTATTTTTATTTTATCCATCGCTCCTTTTTTCCACTTTTTTACCGCTGATTCGGAAACCTTTTCTTCTTTAGCAATTTCGCTCATGCTTTTTCCATAATAAAAAGTTCCTATCACCCACTTTTGTTGTTTAGGTGTAAGCCCCTCACAATAGAAAAGAAGGTCAGCAAGCTCCAATGGCTTCCTTGATAATGGAGAAGTTTGAATTTCCCAGAATTCTTCCTTGGGATATATATTTCTCTCCTCTCGTCTTGTTTGTTTTGCTATTTCTGTTAAAATACGCCCTTTAACAGTCGCATAGGCATAACTTAAAAATGCTCCTTTTGTTTCATCATACTGATTACTTGCTTCCCATAATGCAATCAAGCCAATTTGATAGAATTCATCATGATTTTTATAAATATGCAATGAATGTATAATTTGATAGATCATTGGTGAATACTCCTCCATCAGTTCCTGAAACCTTTCCACTTGGAAACCTTTCTGGATTAGCGCGCCTTTCCGTGTATTCCCGGGTTGGCTCCATCATAGTTAGAACCAATCTTTATATCTAGGAACACAAAAATACGTTTTAGACATATTTTTATTTAAAACACAGTGTTTCAACCAAACAAACATACATTATTCACTATTTAAACCTTTAAAATGACAAAAATTTATATTTATTATAAAATTATGAAAATTTTAATAAAAATATGGATTATTTTGGAATATTATAGTATGATAGACTTAGATTAAAAAAAGGAGGATTTTTGGGATGAAATATGTAAAAGACTATCAAATCTCATTAACAACCATGGGGCTTGAAGCCGTATATCATCCAGAGTATAACTCGAGAATTTACGATATTAACGGAATGTACTACACTGGTCGAACGAATCAGGAATTACTTGACCAAGCTTGTGAATTAAGATGTACCGATTATAACGGAAGAATTAATGCGGTACGTAAAGCATTTTCCTACGATAAAAAAACACCGTTAGTTATTTGCCCTATAGAAATGATTTATGCTATTCCTACAAAGTCTCCTAAAGATTATGACTGTAAATGGATCTTTCCAGACCACATTGAAAAATTACTGCGCAAAGCCAAACACCCTCAAATTTTATTTAAAAACGGCCTAACAATGGAAATCAATTGCTCCTATAACACTTTCAAAAAGCAGCAGGAACGGGCTCGAAATAGCCTTATTCACTTTTTTATTTTAGTAAGGGAACGTTCCACATATAGAATTAAATGATTTTATTCATCTATATTAACTAAAGCTTACATATGGTTAAAGATGCTGTCTGTTAATAAAGTTTCTTCTTATAGACAGCATCTCTATTTTCACCTAGTTACCATCAGTATCTGTAATGATCGGTAAGACTGTTGAATATTTTATTTCTCTTAAGGCTAAGCTCGTTTGTATTTTCGTAATTCCTAATAGATTAAGTTTGCGTATAAAGCTTTCTAAATCCCTTCGATCCTTATTTGCTACTTTCAATAAATAATCATACTCTCCTGTTAGACAATAGCACTCGAGTACCTCAGGCATTTCTTTCAATTCCTTCTCTAGGCATTCCAACTTTTCAGCCTGATGAATATTCGTACTGATAAAAATAAAACATAATAGATCAAAACCAAGCTTTTCCTGATTCAAAATTGCTACATGACGATCAATAAATCCTTCACTTTCTAACCTTTTTACCCTCGCATGTGTTGCAGGCGGTGATAGATTCACACACCTCGCTAGTTCAGCATTGCTTATTTGCTCCTCTTTTTGCAGTAAATCCAATATCTGAAGATCAACCCTATCTAATATTTTGCTTACAATTGATTCCACACCCACACACTCCCTTACGATTATTCTAAAACCAGCATACTTTAGACATTTATTTTGAAGATTATTTCATAATAATCTTTATTAATTTAATTATATTTCATATTTAAACAATTTAACAAAATTTTATACTGATAACAAAAGATTGATGCTAAGATTATTAATAATCATTTATCTAAAAAGGAATGTGGGAAAATGCCGATTTTTTATTTTTTTCTCCTATTATTGACTAGTTGCTTATGGGGAGGAAACTTTGTTGTAGGAAAATTCTTAGTTGGCCACGCTTCACCAATGACGTTAACCAGCTTAAGATGGCTGATCGCTGTCATTTGCTTATTACCAATTGTATGGTGGAAAGAAAAAAGACTATTACCACCTAAAAATGCCATCCTTCCGCTTTTTCTAATGGGATTAACAGGAGTGGTTCTATTTAATCTTTTTCAATTTTGGGCACTAGAACAGACATCCGCTACCAATGTCGGCATCATTTCGACCTTAAATGCTATATCTATAGCTATTTTTTCATTTATTTTTTTAAGAGAAAGAATGAACATGATCCAGTTATTATCCATGATTCTTTCCTTCTTTGGTGTACTCCTTGTACTTTCAAAAGGAAAGCTTCACTTCCTGCTTTCACTTCATTTTAATAAAGGGGATGGATGGATGTTATTAGCAGTTTGTATTTGGGGAATTTACTCAGTTTGCAGTAAATGGGCTTCATCGAAGACATCTCCGCTAATGTCTACCTTTTACTCTGGAGTATTTGGACTTCTTGTTCTTCTCCCATTTAATTTAGTTGATTTTACAGTAACTTCTATTAACGGTACATTTATTTCTTCTATATTATATACCGGTGTAGTTTCTACTGTACTTTGCATGTTATTTTGGAATATCGGTATAAAAAAATTGGGAGCTATCACGTCCGGAAATTTCTTAAATTTCAATCCCATATTCACTGCAATCCTTGCCTATCTATTTTTAGATGAGAAACTAACATGGATGCAAGGAGTAGGCAGCGCGATTGTCATCCTCGGATGCTATTTATTCACCTACTTTAAATCCAAACGGGACAGAGGGTCGGTTCTATTGTCCCAAATCCATTTACAAGAAAATAGTTAAGTAACCGTTCTACCGGTATTTGAATTTTCTGTTAAAATAAAATAGTATATTGCAGTAATGAACAGAAAAATGCTAGGGTGGGATAATATGAACGTTGAATTAACAAGATTTAGGGTGAAGAAAGGGAAATCAGAACAGGTGAATGAATGGTTAAGATTTCTAAATGAACATATGAAAGATGTTCTGATTACATTAGAAGATGAAAAAATGTATGTAGAAACAATTTTCAGGGAAAATCTAAACGGCGATGAATATTTATATTGGTACTCCATTCAAGGTGAAGGCGGGCAAGCAGTAGAGGAATCAGAGAATTGGATAGATAAAAAGCATTTACAATATTGGCAGGAATGCATTGATGAATCGTTTAAACCTATTGATTTAAAAACCGAAGTCGTGATGATTCCCGAAAAAGTAAGAACAAGCATGCAATAAACAAAAAGGTGTAGCGATCTTTAGCCGATAGTTATTCGTTAAAACTTTACTTAAAGAAAGAGCCTTAAAATAAAAAAATCTAAATGAATTGTGTCGTTTAACAAAAAACTGCAATCCACATAAGAACCTCTGGAATCCTTTATTAGGTGTAAAAGCAGGAAGTTGTACTTTTACAAAAGTAGCAAACTGTACGAAAACAGCCTTTATTAAATAAGGGGGATAAATTCCCCCTTGTACATCTACCTAACACTAACTCGCTATCATAATCAAGCTTCGAATAAAGCGATAACCGTCGATCACATTTTTCGCTTCAAACGTGACAGTGGATGGATCAATTTGTTCAACGATCGGTAGAATTGCAGCATTTTCGGCAAAACCTGTTGTATTAAAGGACATCTCAATGACTACAGGACCATCGATTTTAAATGGTGGGATATTCTTTCGATTCTCCCATGCAGCTTTTGTTTGAGCTTGGATCATTTCCTGGGCCTTTTTAGGGTGGACGCTTTTGGCGGTAAACTGATTTATCGTTTGTTTAACAGTTGCTGTGTAAATGGAAGGAATTAACTCACGTGCTTCCCCTTCTAAACGATCACAACCTGAGACGCAAACAACTGGGACATTGAAAAAACCAGCTACTAATGCATTTAAGCCAAATTCTCCATATTCTTTTCCATTGACTTTGATAGAGCGAACCACTTTTCCATTGAACGTATGATTAAGTAAACCAAAGTCCCCTTTTTTTGTGTGATAACCTAAAAAAACAGCGCCATCATATGTTCCATCTAAACCTTCTACCATGGCTAATTTTTTGGGAGAACCTGAAATTAACTCTGCTTCTGGATGTAATTGCTCCGGTATGAGATTTCGCATGGTACCATGTGAATCATTAACAACTATTTCTGTCACACCTGCTTCCAGTGCTCCACGGACACAAGCATTGACTTCCTCCGTCATTAACGATCTAGCCCTATCATGTTCTTTACCATCGCGAGTAGTATGTTCACTATGTACGACTCCTGCGACCCCTTCAATGTCCGCTGAAATATATAGTTTCATATTTATATCACCTGTTTTTCATAATTTGCTAAGAACCGTTCACCTAATCTCGAAATCGTTGTACCCGCACGACCTTGTCGTACATTTAATAGTTTGAGTTCCTGCAATACTTCCAATCTCATGCGTAGCTGTTGCTCTGTTAAATCAATGCCTTTTTCTATTAATCTAGCTTTAAGCTTTGTACGCCCAAATGATTCTCGTTCCTGCTTCCCTTCTTGAAAAACCTTTAATATCGAAATACTTTCTTCTAAAAAACCATGTTCTTCAATTTTCTCAATGATTTTTCCCATATTTATTTCTTGTACATCCTGTTCCGAATGGTAGCTTTCCTTTTCTTCTTTTAAATATAAAGGCAGCATATGAGTTTCTATAAGCGATTGATCTAGGAAAGATAAATAAGAAACTGTATTATATAACTCCTTAATATTTCCTTTCCATTTATATGTTTTCAGACGCTGCATCACCTCTTCGGTAAATGACAAATCCTTACGATGCAATCTTGTTTTTATATCTACAATTAAATCATCAATATCTTCAATTCTTTCCAGCAAACTTGGCATATAGATGGAATACGGAGTTAGAATAACATGTTTTTCTTGCTCAAAATACCCTTCCCCTTGCATCTCTTCCAATGAATATAGACTACTTGTTATGATTCTCACATTTACATCAATTAAATTCTTTCCATTCTTCCGCTCTAATTTATTTGAATGGATAACTTGTAAAAGACGTTTTTGTAAAAAAACAGGAAGCTCATTGACTGATTCAATATATAGGGTTCCGCCTTGCGCCATTTCAATAACCCCGATCGTTATATCTGTACCATTCTCAACTCCAAACAAATCCTTCTCTAATAAATCATGCGTCCGAAAAGCACAGTTGATGACAACAAAGGGACCAGAATGTTGTTTAGAGGCATTATGAATAGCTTGTGCAAGCATTTTTTTCCCTGTCCCAGCTTCACCGTATAAATGAATTGGTTGATCGAGTTGAGCATATTTCTTTGCTTGTTCTAATGCGACCTGCATCTTACTGCTTCGAGCAATCATATCAGAAAAATGATATCCAGCCGTATCTCGTACATCCTTTACAATTTTCTTTTGATCATTTGACTGAGTAGATGAATAGCTCTTTGACAACGAAATTAATGATTTCATATAACGCTTATTTAATGTGATTGAATCAATGGATAAATCAAGAAGCTTAGCTACTTCAAGAAATACTTCAATATCCAATAAACGCATACCAATATCAATAACTTTGCCTAACCCACCTGGTAAAAGATGTGTTTCATCAGGTGTAATAATGTAATCTATGAAGTCTGGTATCGGTTGAGATGGATCATAGGCAAAATATTGATGTTCAGAAAACGTCTCTCTTAATGAGTCAACCGTTTGATTTGTATTAATCAACGTATCATTAACGACAAGGATCTTTCTCCCCGGAGGTAATTCAATCACTTCTTTCATATTTGCATAATTGATTTCGCGCTTAGCAATAATATATTGACAACCCTCCGGAATAAACTGTAATGCAAAACCAATCAAAATATCACTTGATAAGATCACTACATCTCCTGGTTCAATCGTGTTGTTTTGTAAATCTTTAATCGTTGTGGGCGATAACTGGATCAAATCTCGGAATACTTCTTTCAACTGCTTTGTAATTGTAGCTAAATATCTCTCCTGAATGGAGATAATATGCAGTTTCGATTCAGACATGATTACACCGTCCTACCATTTAATAGTTTATTTTTCTCTATTATCTAATATAAATGGCACGAAACATAGTGCTTTTCTCTCACTTCCTTCCACTCTGGCACTTTTACTTTACATTCCTCTGTTGCAAATGGGCATCGCGTATGAAATGTGCAACCAGAAGGAGGATTTGATGGACTTGGTAGATCTCCCTTGAGTACAATTCTTTCCCTTTTTACCTTTGGATCTGGGACAGGAACTGCCGATAATAACGCCTTTGTATATGGATGTAATGGTTCCTTATATAAAGAATCTTTATCTGCCAATTCGACCATTCTACCTAGATACATTACTCCTACTCGATCACTAATATGTTCAACGACACTTAAATCATGAGAGATAAATAAATAAGTCAAGCCAAATTCGTTCTGCAAATCCTTTAATAGATTTAAGATTTGTGATTGAATCGACACATCGAGTGCAGATACGGGTTCATCTGCAACAATTAATTGCGGATTCACCGCTAATGCTCTAGCAATACCAATTCTCTGTCTTTGCCCACCACTAAATTCATGAGGAAAACGATCTGCATGAAAAGGCGTTAATCCGACAACGTCTAATAAACGTTCAACCCTCTGCTTCCGCTCTTCCTTTTCCACCCCATGAACAATCAGTGGTTCCTCAATAATATCTCCAATTTTCATTCGTGGGTTCAATGATGCAAATGGATCTTGGAATATCATTTGAAATTCCTTACGAAACTTGCGTAACTTATCTTCCGAAAAGGAGGTGATGTCTTGCCCATTAAAGAACACTTGTCCTTCCGTTGGTTCAATCAAGCGCATAATCATTCGTCCAGTCGTTGATTTCCCACAACCACTTTCACCTACAAGTCCCAATGTTTCCCCTTTTTCAATCGTAAAGGTTAACCCATCAACCGCTTTAACGACAGAAGTTTTCTTAGAAAAAATCCGTTTACTAATAGGGAAATGTTTTTTTAAATTTTTTACTTCGACGAGTGTACTCATTGTGCCCCCTCCTTTTGATGAAGCCAGCATCTTGTTGTATGATTTGCATTCACCGATTGCAGCTGTGGTTCTCTCTCCCAGCATTGATCCATGACAAATGGACAGCGCGGGGCAAATTTGCATCCTTTTGGCATTTGTTCAGGAGCAGGTACATTTCCTTTAATAGATTGCAAGCGATCAATTTTCACACCGAGCTTAGGAATGGATTCTAATAATCCTTTTGTATAAGGATGCTTCGGATTTTCAAAGATGGTATTCACATCAGACTCCTCAACCACTTTACCTGCGTACATAATCACGACTCGATCACACATTTCTGCTACTACACCAAGATCATGGGTAATTAATAAGATGGATGAATCACTTTCCTCTCTTAATTTTCGCATTAAGTCCAGAATTTGTGCTTGAATCGTTACGTCTAATGCTGTCGTCGGTTCATCTGCAATTAATAATTTCGGATTACAGGACATTGCCATCGCAATCATGACCCGTTGCCGCATTCCTCCAGATAATTGATGAGGATATTCCTTCATAATTTCCCGAGCTCTTGGAATTCCAACAAGTTCAAGCATTTTGATCGCATGCTCTTTTGCTTCATTTGCATCCTTTTTCATATGTAATCGAATAGACTCTACTAGTTGTCTCCCAATCTTGTATACAGGATTAAGAGAGGTCATTGGTTCCTGAAAGATCATCGCAATCTCATTCCCCCGAATCGATCGCATACTTTTTTCCGGCAATTGGATTAAATCCTTTCCTTCAAATTGGATGCTACCACCAACAATTTTTCCAGGAGTATCTTTCAATAGGCGCATAATCGATAAGGATGTTACACTTTTTCCACATCCCGACTCCCCAACGATTCCAACAGTTTCTCCCTTATTCACGGTGATCGTTACACCATCAACCGCTTTAACAACACCTTTATCACTAAAAAAATGGGTTTGTAAATCATTTATTTTCAATAGTTCTTTTTCCATATTTACACCTCCTCTTAATCTTTTATTTTTGGATCAAGCGCATCACGCAATCCGTCTCCCAATAGATTGAAAGCTAATACCGTCAAAAAGATCGCAATACCTGGAAATAATGTAATATGTGGAGCCATATTTAAATAATCTCGCCCTCCACTAAGCATTGCGCCCCATTCCGGTGATGGAGGTTGTGCACCTAAGCCTAAAAAGCTTAAGCTCGCCGCTGTTAAAATTGCACTACCGATTTTCATAGAAAAGTTGACAATGATACTTGTGATAGTTCCTGGAAAAATATGCTTCCATATAATACGACGAGGTTTAGCGCCGATGGAACGAGTCGCCTCAACATAAAGAGATGATTTAATCGATAATGTACTTGAACGAACAATTCTCGCAAATGTAGGGACGCCAAAAATTGCTACGGCAATAATGACATTTTCAAGACCCGGTCCTAGTATTGCAATAATTCCAATCGCTAGTAAGATACCAGGAAAAGCAAATAATAGATCACAAAATCTCATAATAATACCATCAATCCATTTACCATAAAATCCACTAATCAGCCCTAAAAAAGTTCCGACAACTGCACCAATCATGACAGAAAACAAGCCAACAAAAAGAGAAATCCTTGTTCCTGCAATAATTCTACTAAAGATGTCTCGACCATAAGGATCAGTTCCTGCCCAGTGTTGAGCAGATGGTCCTTCAAGTACATGGTTATAATCCGGTTCTGCTATGTCATAAGGAGTGATATATGGACCAATAACGGTTAAGACTAGCAAAATTGCGATAAAGATGGCAGAAATAAATGCTAATCGCTGCTTTTTAAACTTTCTCCAAAACTCTGAAAACGGAGATGACTTTGATCGTTTCATCGCATGGTCTACCGCTTGGAAACTAACATTTGTTTTTCCTTCTAGTTCAGGCATTCTTCTTCACCAACCTCTCTACTAATATCTTATTTGTGGATTTAAAAAGCCGTATAGAACATCGACAATTAAGTTAATTAATATAAATTCAAGAGAAAACAAGAGCATTTCAGCTTGAATGACTGGATAATCACGAAAACTTACTGAATCAATTAATAGTCGCCCAAGACCCGGCCAACTAAACACTGTTTCAATAACAACAGAACCCCCTAGTAGGAATCCGAATTGTAAACCTGTCATCGTAACAACTGGAATCAATGCATTTTTCAATGCATGCCGTTGAATAACCTTCCCTTCAGTTAAACCCTTTGCACGACCGGTTCGAATATAATCTTCCTTCAATACGTCCATTACCGATGAGCGTGAGAATCTAGCAATGACAGCTGCTACGCTCGTCCCTAGTGTGAGTGAAGGAAGAATATAACTTTTCCAAGACTCCAGTCCGCCCGTCGGAAACCAACCAAGCTTAACAGAGAAAAATTGAATAAGAATTAATCCTAACCAAAATGATGGAAGAGATATGCCTGATACAGCACCAAACATCCCTGCATAATCTTGCCATTTATTTCGTTTCTTCGCTGAAATAATCCCAATAATCAAACCAATAATAACTGCCCATACCATACTCCAAAGAGTTAGCCAAAAGGTTGGCATAAATCTTATCCCGATTTCCTTTAGGACTGGTTGTTTAGTTTTTAAGGAAGTACCCAAATCTCCTTGAAACAGATTACCGATAAAATTCACATATTGTTCATATAAAGGTTTATCAAGACCAAGATCCTTCCTTATAAGTTTAATATCTTCATAGCTAGCATCGGGACCGGCTACTAATCTCGCTGGATCCCCTGGTATTAAATGAACAAATAAAAAGATAAAGATCGAAACAAAAAACAAGATGGGAATAATCGTAATCAATCGTTTAGTTAAATAACGCCCCATTAGAACACCTACCTTCAAGAAAAATAGAAAAACTCTAAGTAACTACAAGAGAAGGACTTGACCCTTTTGTTTTTTCACCCACAAGCTTTCATACAATGAAAAAGCCTTCTTAAATTAAATTTAGGGTGTCCCATCTATGATTCTTTTGAGACACCCTTTCATGTTATTGCTTAATTTCTAATTCATTAATACTTAATGAACCATCAGGTAATAGGTAAATCCCGTCTAAATAATTTTTCTTTCCAGCTAAATTTTTCGGTACAGCTAATGTAACCCAAGGTGCATCTTCCCATATTAATTTTTGTGCGTCTTTGTAAGCTGCTTCACGTTTGCTTTCATCCGCTGTTTGTAGAGCATCTTTCAATGCTTGATTTACTTTTTCATTATTGTAGTAAGAAACATTATAGTTTAAAGGTGGGTATGCAGCTTGTCCTCCAAGGAGCGGGCGAATTCCCCAATCTGCATCACCTGTCGATGGTGACCAACCACCATAATAAAGCTCCACTTCAGCATCTTCTGGTTTTTGTGGTCCCCATAGCTTGTCAGATAAAGTTCCTGCTTCCATCGGAACGACTTCAACCTTAATATTAATTTGAGCTAATTGTTGTTGAAGAAACTCTGCTGACTTTACAGAAGTTGAACTATTACTTACCCACAGTGTTGTTTTAAAGCCGTCTTCAACGCCTGCTTCTTTCATTAACTTCTTAGCTTTTTCTAAGTCAAAATTATATGGCTCTTGCTCTGAGGAGAAAGCAACCTTTGGTGCAAGAACAGAAGTAGGTTTATCCCCGAGACCGTTCCATACAACCTTAATAAATGCATCTTTGTTAATTGCATAGTTCATTGCTTGACGAATTCGTACATCATCATATGGTTTTTTCAATGTATTCATAGATAGATAGTAAACGATAATTGATGGATCATTTTCGATGACGATGCCATTTTTTCCATCAATTGATTTTACTTGCTCTGTTGGAATCGGATAAGCAAAATCCGCTTCACCCGTTTGGAGCATCGCGACTCTGGATCCATTTTCAGGTACTGGCTTAAATGTGATAGAATCTACCTTTGGATAGCCTTCTTTCCAATAGTCTTCATTTTTCACTAGTTTTAAATGATCACTTTGATCCCATTCTTCAAATTTAAATGGACCAGTTCCTACAGGATTTCTCGCAATATCCTTCCCATACTTTTTTAATGCCGCAGGGGAAATCATTGCTGCTGATGGATGAGCAAAATTATTTATCATCGCACCAAAAGGTTCTTTTAGTAGTACTTTAACAGTGTATTCATCTACAACTTGTGTCTCTTTTACTAATTCAAATAAGCTATAGCGCTTTAAGTGATTATCTGGATTCGCTAAACGATCAATATTGTACTTCACGGCTTCTGCATTAAATGGGGTTCCATCTTGGAACTTAACCCCTTTTTTCAAATGAAAAGTAAACTCAGTTGCTTGATCATTTACTTGATAATCTTCTGCTAATACAGGGACTACCTTCATATCTTTATCAAATCCGAGCAACCCTTCCATCATCATTCTTTCTGCCGAAAGTCCTAACGTATCATTGGAATCATGAGGGTCCAAACTAACAAAATTGGCAGCAACAGCTATTGTGATATCTTTCCCATCTTTTTTCACAATTTTTTCAGGCTCTTTTTTCCCAGATGATGAACTCGAAGAATTCGAACATCCGAAGAGCATAAGAGTCAAACAAATCATTGAAACTATAAGTGCAAAACCTTTTTTCTTCATATTAATCCCTCCATGTATTTAAAGTTCCTTGGCATCCTTTAATGTAAAGGTTGGAACAAGTTCCCCGACTTTCTCTTTTCTTGCATTCGTTACGACTGGGTGATGATGTTGCTGTAATTTTTCTAACTCATTATCTGTTAACAGACCTAGCTGTTTCAATACCTCAACAGCTGCAGGCTCTGTTGCACGACCAAAACCATCTTCAATCTTAATGGCAATCCCAATTCCCGTTTGCAAATCGCCAATACAATACACACCTTCAGCCCCTGCCTTACCAAACATTTTCCCATCAACTGCTTTCATGAAATTGGTACAGAAGCGGTCTGTTCCACCCACCATCTCTGGAGCTGCCATCATAGCGGAGGTAACTTTTTCTACTGCACGGGCACGTGATTCCTCTAATTCATTGGGTCTTGTCATTTTGGCATAAGCGTATGCAATTCGCTCAAGTGGTAACCCATGAACAGGTACGCCACAGCCATCGACTCCTAACTCTATTTTCTCGACCGGATAATCAGCCATTTCACTAACTACATGTAAAATTCGTTGTTGTACGGGATGTGATAATTCTAAATAGGATTCAATTGGCTCATTCATATATTTAGCAGTCACAATCATCCCACTATGCTTGCCTGAACAATTATTATAAAGAGGGGTTACCTCTTTTCCTTCAAGGATCAATTCCTTAAACACGTCTTCTCTTCTTAACGGATGAGTTCCGCATTTCAACGCTTGGTCGTCCAATCCTGCTCTTTTTAAAATGGAAATCACACGCTCTGTATGCTGTTTTTCCGCATTATGCGACGCACAGCAAAGGGACAAATCTGCTTCATCAAATTGGTAATGATCAGCCACACCGGTTTCTACTAGAGGGATAGCCTGTAACGGCTTCATCGAAGAGCGAGCATACACAACCCGGTATGGATCCCCTACATATTTAAGTAGCTTCCCTTTATAATCCACAACCGCAATATGCCCCTTATGTATACTTTCAACCATATTTCCACGAGTAACTTGTACCAATTCTTTTGACTTCATTTTCTCCACCTTCTAATTATTCTCTATTTTTTAAAAATTCTACAACATATTACAACCTATTACAACACAAAAATACAAAATAATCTAAAATATTATTGGTTTTTTGGGGATAAATGGGATTTTAATAGTATTTTTAGGTTATAACAGGTTTAAAATCAGAAGGAAAGTTAGATTATTCCAACCATTTTCAACCTAATAGAAAGCTTTTTATGTGGAAAATAGAAAAAAATGTATGTTTCATCACTAAAAAACGGGGTAAAAGGTTATTGGAGGTGAGAATGAGCATTGATCGAATTTAAAAATGTATCGAAACAATACGAGGGTGGTTTTACCGCCATTCATAATTTAAATTTTACAATTAAAGAAAATGAACTCCTCGTGTTAATTGGGCCAAGTGGTTGTGGAAAAACAACGACCATGAAAATGATTAATCGGATCATTGAACCAACGAACGGTGAAATCACTATTAATGGTGAAAGCATTAAAAATAAGGACCCAGTTGAACTCAGGCGCACAATCGGCTATGTGATTCAACAGATCGGTTTAATGCCACATATGACGATTAGAGAAAATGTTGCCTTAGTACCGAAATTAAAAAAATGGGATGAATCCATGTACAAGGACAAAATAGATGAATTGATGAAAATGGTGGGACTTGACCCTAATGAGATAGGTGACCGATTTCCTGATGAATTATCAGGAGGTCAACAACAGCGTATCGGTGTTATCCGTGCACTAGCTGCCGATCCTGACATTATATTAATGGATGAACCATTTAGCGCATTAGACCCTATTAGTCGTGAACAATTACAAGAGGAATTAGTCAAACTACAACAAGAAATCAAAAAAACAATCGTATTTGTCACCCATGACATGGATGAGGCATTAAAAATTGCCGATCGAATTTGTATTATGAAAGATGGAGAAATCATTCAAATTGATCAACCCGATAAAATTTTAAGGCATCCAGCCAATGAATTTGTTCGACAATTTATTGGTGAGGATCGTTTACAAGACTCCACCATCCTTCCTGAAATTGAACAACTTATGGTTCCTCCAGTCACCGCATATCCTTCACGTGGACTTGCCGAAGCATTAAAAATCATGCGCGATAAACGAGTGGATAATTTACTAATTGTTGATAAGGATAAAAAGTTTTATGGAGTAGTAAATATTTGGAATATGCGTAAAGCATTTGGAGATGAGCAACTTACGCTTAATGATCTTATCCAAAAGGATATTCCAACGATCACACCAGATGAAAATCCAGAAAAAGCATTACTTTTAGTCAACAATTCTCCATATGGATTTGTACCTGTGCTTGATCATGATGATAAAGTAAAAGGAATCATTAACCGATCAAGTATTGTCAAGTTTGTTGCTAATCATTTAAATGACTCATTAGGGGGGATATAGACATTAATCGTTTATGGACTGAAACAAAGGATATTTTTGCAAACCGTTTACCAGAGGTTGGTAGTTTACTAATAGAGCATGTTTACCTATCCTTCCTTTCTATCATTATAGCTATCTTAGTTGCTGTTCCTTTAGGAATTTTCCTAACCCGCCATAAGAAAGCTGCGGATATTATTATCGGAATAACCGCTGCCCTACAAACAATACCAAGTTTGGCATTACTCGTTTTTCTCGTGCCTTTTATCGGAACAGGAAAACCTCCTGCGATTATCGCATTAACCATCTATGGATTACTGCCAATTCTACGCAATACGTATTTAGGAATTATCAATGTCAATAGCAGTACGGTTGAAGCTGGGATCGGAATGGGAATGACTAGTAGACAAGTGCTTTGGAAAATCGAACTTCCCCTTGCTTTAAATGTGATTATGGGTGGTATTCGTACTGCTGCCGTTATGGTTGTAGGAGTAGCAACCATTGCCGGACTGATTGGTGCCGGAGGATTAGGTGATTTGATTTTCCGAGGATTACAGACATATAATTCTGGACTGATTCTTGCTGGTGCCTTACCTTCTGCCTTAATCGCTATTTTATTTGATCTTATTCTCAAGCGATTTGAACAGGCAGCCAAACCAGGTGTAAAGAGAAAAAAACGATCGAAAGCAAGGAAATGGACCGCTATCGCCATTGCTACCGTTTTGATGGTTACCGGAATCACGGTGGGTATTATGAAGGTAGTCAACAGTAAACATACGATTGTGATTACAGGTAAGAGTTTTACAGAACAAGAGATTCTTGTCTATATGTATAAAGAATTAATTGAGGATCGAACCGATCTAAAGGTCGATAAGCAGTCATTTATCAGTGGCTCTGCTGCTGTTTTTCAAGGTTTAAAAAAGGGCGATTATGATATTAGCGTTGAATATACAGGGACAGGATTAATCAATTACTTAAAAGAAGATATTCCGTCCACTGATCCTGACGATGTGTATGAACTTGTAAAAAAGCGATTTAAAGAAAAATATAATATTATCTGGTTGGACCCTATCGGCTTTAATAATACGTACTCTCTTACAATCCGTGAAGAGGATGCTAAAAAATGGAAGATAAAGACCATTTCCGATTTAACTGAAAAAGCTCCTGAACTAACTCTTGCTTCAGAACCAGAGTTTTTAGAACGAGAGGATGGATATCTAGGATTGAAAAAAGCGTACGGCATTGATTTTGGAAAAGTCCAGACGATGGACTCAGGGATCATATACAGCGCAGCCAAAAATCATAAAGCTGATGTCATTGATGCCTATACCACAGACGGAAGAATTCCAGCATTCGGACTCCAAGTTCTTGAGGATGACAAACAAGTCTTTCCTCCCTATAACGCAGTACCCATCGTAAGAGGTGAAATTCTTAACAAACATCCAGAATTAAAAGAAATCCTAAACCTACTCGCAGGAAAAATCAACGACAAAACCATGCAAAAACTAAACGCAGAAGTCGACATCAACCGCAAAACCTACAAAGAAGTAGCCCACCAATTTTTAGTGGACGAGGGATTAATTTAATGGGGGTCAGACCCCCATCCCTTTAAAGCTTTAAAGCAGTGGGGGTCTGACCCCTAAGTGTTTTCCTTACAAACTCATCAAATCTCTCTTCTTCTTCAGAGAATGGATTATGATTACTTTCCGCAAAAATGGTTAGTGATGAGTTGGGAATTAATTCTGCTATTTCTTCACTGAATTTTAATGGGCATTGAGCATCAAATTTCCCACAGTAAATATAGGCTGGTACTTTAACATCTTTCAGCTGGCCGCGTACATCATATGTAGGCGATTCGATGGTACGAAAATACGTCAGCCTGTCACCAACAGTTTTTCCACTGTTGGGTTTTTTCATGGATGCCTGTAGCTTTTCCTCTGAACAATAAGACATTAGCGCCCATTCATAGCTAAGTTTCCTTCGGATCTCAATCGGTGTTGTTGAATCATCCAATTGATCCATGATCTCTATAATTCGACTAAAGTTCGGATTTTGAGAACAATAGATACTATCGGGGTCTGTACCATATTCATAACTGGCAGCTGCTCCACCTACGATAATTTTTGCTAGCGAATGAGGATGTTGAATCGCATATTTTAAAGCGAGCATTCCACCCGTTGAATGACCAGCAAAGCTCCACTGCTGATACTCTAACGATTCCCGAACAGCTTCTAAATCAAGAAGTGTTTCCTCCATACTGTATTCAGACTCATTAGAAGCAATGGCTGAATTTCCAGCCCCTCGCAGATTAATTAAATAAACATGGTAACATGACGTAAAAGGATTGGCAAAAGAATTCCCGCGCTCATCATACGCACTATAAAGATGAGTCACCGCAAGCGGCTTTCCTTCCCCTCTCTCAAAAAGTTCAAAACTCCCCCTCTTTGTATCAACCATTCGTCGAACCCACATCAACAATTCCCCCTTTCCTTTATTAAATTATACTTACTAAGGAAAAACCCTCTTTTTTGGGGTCTGACCCCCAGCACTTTAAAGCTTTAACGCAATGGGGGTCTGACCCCCTAAAAGAAAGCGTTGATCGCAATGACGAGTATAATTACCCCGCTTAAAAAAGTTCCGAATTGTCCTATTGTGAATTTGCCGATGCGAATGTCAGCTAATTTTGTTCCTAGTTTGGTACCTATCCAAATGCTGATGAAGCTGCCTATGGCTGCGGTGAGGGAGATGGCGAATGGCGATAATCCAAGTAAGCCTGCTCCTAATCCATTTGTAAGTGCATTTGCTGATAAGGCGACTCCTAATATTCCAGCCTCCCACCAACTAATGTCACCTGATAGATTTCTTTCTCTATCCACAGCTTCAGGATTTTTCATTATCCCATCAAGGCCATTCCCTTTTTCCCCCGGCTCCTGACTCATTTTAGATTCAGCACTTTTACGTGGAACTGCTAACAATATAATTCGAATCCCAATGACAATCAATAGGAATGAACCTACAATTACAGGAAACATCCCAGGTAAAATATACGATAACCACATTCCAAACGAAATACCTGCAACACTCATCAGAAAACAAATCACTGCGATAAATAAATTAGCACCCACTCCTATTCTTATTTTTCGGATTCCATAAGAAATTCCCACCCCTAAATTGTCTATACTCGATGAGACAGCGAATGCAAATATTACTAACCAAGACATATTAGAAACACTCCTCTTTTTTGACAGGCTCTTTTCCCAAACATTGTTGCTAATGAAGTAATGTATTAATTATTAACTCTCGGTTGTAGATTGCTACATCTTTCATCACTGAGGAAAGAGCGGCAAACTCTATAAGACCGCTGAATTCTTCATTGGAAGTAAAAGCCGGCACTTGGGCTTTTACAAAAGCAACAAACTATACGAAAACAGCCTTACATTAAAAATAGTCTTTAATCATTGACCATTTTTAACATTGTATTTCTCTCATACAATGAAAGTGCCTGTCTCGCTCAACAAGTGTTGAGAAAAGTTCAACAAAAATCAATAAAAAAGTCTGATCCCCACTATTACTCAAATGGGAATCAGACTACACCTTTTATTCTTTTGTTTCTTTGCTTGCAACACTATCATTATCCTGCGATAAAAAATCTTTTAATGCTTGTTTATTTTGATCAACATCAATGCTTAAGACTGCACCCACATCAACATTTTTGTCAACATACGAATCTTGGATTGGGATTCGTAAAGTCTCCATTTTATTATTTTTTCCAGTTAGTAGGCCTTTACCAATAGAAAGGATCGTAGAAGTGTCTACATTCGTGTCAATATACGGATCAGCCACACCAAGTATTTTCGGGAGTTTGACAAGACTTTGTATATTAAACGCCTGTTCCTTAATTTTTGAGATTACTTCTTGCTGTCGTTCCACCCGTCCAAAATCACTTAGACGATCATGCCGAAAACGGACGTATCCTAGAATTTCTTTTCCATGTAATACTTGTTTCCCTGGATGCAATGTCATTCCAATTCCATAAGACATTTCATACGGGATATCAGCCTCAATACCCTTTGGTGCAATTATATCAACAATTTTTGAAAATCCTTCAAAATCGGTAACTGCATAATAATTGACATCTACATCAAAATTCTGTTTGATTGTTTTTCTAACTAACTCAGGTCCTCCATAGGCAAAGGCTGCATTAATTTTTCTCATCCCATGCTCAGGAATTTCTACATATGTATCTCGCATTATTGACGCAAGTTTAAGCTGATTGGTATCTTGATTATACTGGGCAATCATTAATGTATCGGAATTCCCGCGATCCCCACCTCTCGTGTCAGTACCAATCAATAGAATATTAATGACTCCAAATTTCTGCTCAGCACCTTTAAATAAATCGTAGGTAGTGCCATCCTTCTTGAATTTTCCATTCTTTGCCTCAGATAACCCTTGATTATATTGATAGATACAATAACCGATGATCCCTACAATTAATATAACTATCAGCAAAAAGAGATTTCTCAGCCATTTCCTTTTAGTCCTTCTTTCTCTTTTTTTCATGTGTTCCCTCACCTATATCCGAAATTGCAAGAAAGTATAAATCATTTTCCTTGCTTGCATTTTTTAAAATCTATTTTTCTACTATACTATTAGACTTATTTATTCATTGATAATGACTGTATAACGATTTGCACAGCCATCGCATCATCTAGAAACCCAATCGGAAAGATATAATCCGGTATAACATCAACTGGTAAAATAAAAAAAACAAGTGCCGCTCCCATTAATCCAAGTTCATAAGGAGTCCCCATCTTTAAGCGAAATTTCTCATACATAACCTTTAGCTGACTAATAAAAGGACCAATACTACCTACTTTTTGAAGCTTCTCCTCAAATTTATTTAGAATCGTCTCTTTTCCTTCTTCTGTTTGAGAATATTGTTCGTATTTTTTTATATGCTGTTTAACCTTTTCCAAGGAAAATTGTTGGTCATACACATGAGAGGATTGTAGAGCTTGCTCAATACTATCGATGGACTGATGTATATCAGAATTTTGACTCTCCTGTTTTGCAAGCGGAAAACCTGCTGCAACAAATAAATCTGTCATCGGAACCTGAAGACATTCAGCAAATTTTTGTAAATGCTCAGGAGTGGCCTTTCGCTTCCCATTTATAATACGGGAAATGGTAGCTGTATCAATTCTACTCAGCTCACTCAATTTCCTCATAGAAAGGGATTGCTCTTTTAACAATTCTTTTAGTAGTAAACCAAGATGATCGCCCTGTTTTCCTTCAGTCATAAGTTCCTTTCCTTTCTTTCATAAGCTCTAAGCCATACAAAAGCACGTAATCGCATTTTGACTTTATATCAAAAATACAATGGTGTTGACAAATTGTCAACACCATATCATTGAAATATAAGTAACATCCATCATATTGCACGGCTCTTTTTCGTAAAATAAGATATAGACATATTTTTGTAGAGAGATGAAAGAGATTCAAATAAGGACAAAGGGAGTGAAAGGAGATGTCAAATACACAGAATAGCGATCAAAAGCTTGGTCAGTTGATAAAAACAGGATTAAAAGAACAGGCACTCTCCATGAGAAAGCTAAGCTCACTAACGGGAATTGACACCTCGACCATTTCCCGAATTGCAAATAACAAACAGAAAGCAAAACCATCCCACCTACAACAGATTGCCAATCATTTAAAGATTCCACTAAAAACATTAATGCATGCAGCAGGATATGAAGTAGAACATAAGGAAAAAACCTCCTCTTCTGATATGTATACTTCAATCGACACGATACAAGAAGTACTTATTTCTTCCAAATTTTTAGACCAACCCGTTACAATCGAGCAAATCCAACAGGAATTATCTAAGTACGAACAATTCGCCCTTACAAAAGAAGGACAACAAAAAATAGTACAGGAATTTGAAGCAAAAGTTGAACAAGTAATGGGAACAGGGCCTTTTATTATGGAATTAAAAAAAATGTACAAAACCTACTGCGAAGAAACCAATTCAATTGAAAAACGCACCATCCTTGGCAGTGTCCTTTTATACTTTATACTATCCACAGACATCATCCCTGACTACGTATTCCCATTCGGCTACTTAGACGATTGCCTCGCCGTCCAAATCGGCTTAGAACGACTTTCAAAATTGGGGGTCTGACCCCCAGCCCTTTAAAGCGTAAAAGCAATCAAAGAAAAAAGGCCTTGTAGATTACCGATTCATTTACAAGAATTTTTGCTGTTTTATTCACGTGTTGGTTCATGAAAGAATTATTGGGAGGAGACTGTTACACTAAGATTTAAGGTTCTTCCCGTTTCGAGGGGCTTTTTAAGTTGCTTAGTATCGCGGACCATCCATTAATAAAGCCTTCAAAAGTAGTGCCTCTTTTCTCAGAGAAATAAAATGTGTTGCGGACTACAACGGACATTTTTAGATAAAACTAACCTTAAATTGCAACAATATCTGAGAAACGAGTTTAATTAAAGTGAACTAAAAAATATAGTGGGGTCTGACCCCACTAATGAATTGCTCCACCAATTTCTACTATATCCTCTTTCTCGTTTGCTGCTGTGATAGCAGCAATTTCTAAACCACGTACTATGAGATCGAGACTGAGGCTTGGTGCTGTATTGTGAATCGTTTGCTCCGGAAGAAAAGGAATATGAATAAATCCTCCTCGAATATGAGGCGCGTTTTTCGCTAAGTAGTCCATGACTCCATAAAATAGATGATTACAGACAAATGTTCCTGCTGTATTAGAAACAGCGGATGGAACTCCTGCTTTTTTCATATTATGAACGATTCGCTTATTGGGTAAAGTTGACCAATAAGCAACAGGACCATCTTCAATAATTGTTTCATCGATAGGCTGGTTAGCTTTATTATCAGGAATTCGTGCATCATCGATATTAATAGCTACTCGCTCAGGGGTCACTTGTGTACGACCACCTGCTTGACCAACACAAATCACAACATCCGGTTGGTGTACTCCAATTGCTTGAGTCACTACTTTAATGGATTCATGAAAAACAGTGGGTACTTCTTGTGTCACAATGGTGACATCATCAATAATTTTTCCTTCTAATTGTTTAACTGCCTCAAGCGCCGGATTAATTTGATCCTCCCCAAAAGGATCAAAGCCAGTTACTAGTACTTTCTTTGCCATCCTATATCCCCTCCTATTTAATTAGAAAATACATTAAAACAATATTAAATGCTAGAACAAACAATGCTGTTGGTACTTGAACACGAATAACATGATTTTTATTTTTTAAATCTAATAAAGCAGCAGGTACAATATTAAAATTAGCTGCCATTGGTGTCATCAACGTACCACAATACCCCGCAAACATTGAGATAGCAGCAATCTGATTCGGATTCGCATCAAACTTTGTAATCAGAAATGGGATGGCAATTCCAGCTGCCATGACTGGGAAGGCAGCAAAGGCATTCCCCATAATCATTGTAAATAGCGCCATTCCGATACAAAATACGACGACGACCCAGATTAAAGAATTTTCAGGAATGACCTTCGTCACCACATCAGACACAACAGTGCCGACTCCCGCTTTTGTAAAAATAGTTCCTAATGTTGCCAATAGCTGTGGTAAGACAACAGCCCATCCAACTGCCTCCAGCAGACGGCGAGATTCTTTCACTGCTGTTTTAGGAGTACTTTTTGTCAATAGCAGCGCAGCAATGATCGCAATAATACAAGCGAGACCGAGCGCAACTAATGTTGGATTTGATGGATCAAGCAATTGTTTAGAGCCAATCTTCACCTTATCGAATACTTTTGAACCAATTACCGTACCAACAGGAATAAGTAAAGCCGGGAGAAAAAGCCAGCTTCCTAAACGTTTGCGGCGTATTTCTCTTTCTTGTTCTGTCGCTTCGCCGTACTCTCCCTTCCGAAGACCACCAATACCAACAATCACAACCATTACGATAACAATAAGACCAATATAAAAGGGTGGAATGACTTTTCCAAATAATAGAGTAATTGAATAAAGAAAATAGAATAAGCCTGACTGTATTCGTTTTGGATTAGCTTTGTCAGAAAAAGTATACAAAGAACAACAGATTCCTATAATACCCATTACAATATAAATAAACTCAACTGAAAAAATCATACGTTCACATCCTTCTTGCTGCCTGAATCAACTTTCTTCATTTTTGAACCTAACTTGCGATCTAGCTTTTTATCAAATAGATAGAGTCTTATAGAGTGGACAATGAATGCAAAAATGGCGGTAGGTATTCCCCATAGCGCCATTGATATCGGGTCCGCATCAATGCCATTTTGATCAAAAAATCCTTTCATTAATAAAATTGCACCGACGGCGACAAATATATCTTCACCGAAGAAGAGTCCAATATTATCTGCAGCGGCAGCTTGTGCACGAATTTCCTCGCGATCTTCTTCAGGCACCTCACCATATTTCGCCTCTGCAGCTCCTTCTGCCATTGGTGCTATAAGTGGGCGGACAGTTTGAGGATGGCCACCAATACTATTTAATCCAAGAGCAGCTCCTACTTCACGAATAAGTAAATAGATATTTAAAATTCGCCCTACAGTTACTGCTTTAATTTTTGAAACAAGATGCCCTGCTTGATTCTGTAATCCACTTCTTTCAAGAAGACCGATGACAGGAAGTGTGACGATTAAAATCGACATATAGCGATTCGTAGTAAATGCCTCACCAAATTGTGTAATGATTTCATTTATCGGAAGCCCAGCAATTAATCCTGTTACTAAACCCGAAACGGTCACAACAACAAGTGAATTCAACCTAAAGGCAAATCCAATAATGATTAAGGCAACTCCTATTAATACCATATAATCCCTTCTCTCTAGATGTTTAAGTATTTCAAAATATTATTCTAGTATATATATTTACTAATGTTAGAATTGTATCACAAATCAAATCAATCTGAAAAGAGTATTTTTTAATTTTTTCATTTCCAAAAAAGTGATGTTATTCAATGTAAATAGGCATATTCTTCTTATCATTTTATCTTAGTTGACAAATTAGATTAAAAAACTTGAATTGTTAAAAGGTTATAAATATTATATTATAAAAGAAAAGTATAAAAGATTATGGAGGGGACAGTTCCAATGGAATATCACTTACATCCTATGGGAGAGAACGCAGTCATCATTGAATTGGGACAAGAGATGAATACGCTAACCCATGAAAAAGTTCAGGTCCTTTCTGCGTATTTTGAGGATCATCTATTAGATTGGGTAGAAGAGTATGTCCCAGCCTTTACAACGGTGACTGTTTACTATGACCCTTTTAAACTCACATCTGCATTAAGACAATCAACAGAACTTCCATCCACATATGTTTGCCGTCAGCTGGAGTCTCTTCTTTCAAAACTATCGTTAGGAGTGGAAAAAGAGCCAAGGATAGTAGATATTCCTGTATGCTATGGAGGAGAATTAGGTCCTGACCTTGAGACCGTTGCGCGATTGAATGACTTAACAACTGAAGAAGTGATTCACATCCACTCAACTGGGGACTATATTGTTTACATGATCGGTTTCGCACCGGGTTTCCCTTATATTGGGGGAATGTCCGAAAAAATAGCTGCCCCACGGCTCGCTTCCCCCCGATTAAGAATACCTGAAAGATCAGTAGGAATTGCCGGTAAACAAACAGGTATCTATCCAATTGAAACCCCGGGAGGCTGGCAGTTAATTGGGAGGACCCCTATTCATTTATTTCGCCCAAACGATGAATCTCCGAGTCTATTAAAGGCGGGAGATAAAATTCGCTTTACTCCTATTAGTTATAAGGAATACTTGGAATGGGAGGATGCTGCTAAATGATCACTATTAAAAAGCCCGGACTCTTAACAACCATACAGGATTTAGGTAGACATGGTTTCCAACGGTATGGTGTAATCGCTGGCGGTGCGATGGATACCTTTGCTCATCGAATCGCTAATTTTTTAGTTGGAAATGAGGAAAATGCCCCTACCATCGAAATAACCATGCTGGGGCCAGTAATTGAATTTGATGAGAATGCTCTAATTTCTATTTGCGGTGGTGATCTTTCCCCTATGATTAATGGAAAGCCTGTTCGATCTTGGCGAACGATCTTCGTAAAAAAAGGGAGCGAACTTCGCTTCGGCTCACTAAAGTCTGGTTGTCGGGCAAATCTTGCTATCGCCGGGGGACTTTCAATTCCAAGCATCATGGGAAGTAAATCAACCTACTTAAGGGCAGGAATCGGGGGTTTTCATGGGCGTTCATTACAAATGGGTGATCAAATTCCTTTTGGTCTACCAAATGAAATTTCTGCAAAAATCATGTGTGAATTGGATGCACATTGTCAACATTTTTTTGAAATGGAATGGTCTGTCACATCTGAACTAATCCCAAACAATAAAAAGTCTGCTTCTATTCGAGTCATAAAAGGACGGCAATACCATTTATTTACGGAAGATAGCAGGAAGAATTTTTTCTCAAATACATTTGAAGTGACGACCCAATCAGATCGCATGGGGTATCGTTTAAAAGGAGAACCATTATCTTTGGAGCATGCCCAAGAAATCTTATCGGAAGCTGTCAATTTCGGTACGATCCAAGTTCCTTCAGATGGCAACCCCATTATTTTATTAGCTGATAGACAAACAACTGGTGGTTATCCAAAAATCGGACAGGTCGCTTCTGTCGATTTACCACGATTAGCACAGATGAAACCAGGGGATCAGCTTCGATTTTCTGAAATAACAAATGAACAAGCTTTTCATCTTCTAATAGAAAAGGAAAAAGAAATACAACAACTTAAAAAAGGAATTTTACTTAAATTTAGAGAGGTGGTATAAACATGTCTATGATTGATTTAAATTGTGATATGGGAGAGAGCTTTGGAGCTTACAAAATGGGAACAGATGAGGAAATTCTTAATTATATTACTTCTGCCAATATTGCTTGTGGGTTCCATGCAGGAGACCCCACTACAATGAGAAAAACAGTGACGATGGCTTTGGAACGCAATGTAGGGATTGGCGTTCATCCTGGTTTGCCAGATTTAGTAGGCTTCGGTAGAAGAACGATGGATATTTCTCCTCAAGAAGCCTATGATCTGATTGTCTATCAAATTGGCGCCGTTTATGCTTTTACCAAAGCTGAAGGCGGAAAACTTCAACATGTAAAACCTCATGGTGCCCTATATAATATGGCTGCAAAAAGTCCATCTTTATCCGAGGCCATCGCTGAAGCAATCTATAAAGTTGATCCTGAATTGATTCTTTTTGGATTAGCGGGGGGAGAGCTCGTTAAAGCTGGAAAGAAAATTGGTCTTCGATCCGCAAGTGAAGTATTTTCGGACAGAACCTACCAAGAAGACGGTTCCTTAACATCTAGACGAGAAAAAAATGCGCTAATCCACGATCAAGAAGTAGCAGTAAACCAAGTCATTCGCATGGTGAAAGAAGGAAAAGTAAAATCACTACAAGGAGTCGACGTATCTATCCAAGCCCACACCGTATGCATTCACGGCGACGGCCAAAACGCATTACAATTTGCCAAATACATCTCCACCTCCCTCCAAAACGCAGGAATCACCATAGCTAAAATCAGTAACTTCTTGGGGGTCTGACCCCCACTTCTTTAAAGTGATAAAGTGATTTTAATAGATCTTTTTTTATCTCAACGTACTTACGGTAATTTTCTTTTTGTGGGTGAGAAAAGTAGGATAATATTTTACTAGTGGTGACATGCGGATTTGTATTATTTGAAGTGTAAGCTGCATAGCTGCTCCAACGATAATCTTCAGGGGAGTGAACTATTTTCGCATCAACAGGATTTAAATGGATATATCTGCTCACCTCTAATTGGTAAACGATCGAATCAATGATTTCTGAACCATAGCGCCCTTGAAAAACATGTCCTACAAGTTCATGACGCTTATTAAAATAAATGGCATATCTGGAATTGAGCATTTGCATTATATGCTGGGGATGATGCTTGATGGTTTCTAATTGGAGATGAATATGATTGGTCATGAGGCAATATGAGTGAAGAATAAATGGATAATAACCTCGAACTTCTTCTAATAGTTTTAAATAAACCACTCGATCTTTATTATCATAAAATAATGCAGATTGTCGGTTCCCCCTACTCGTAATATGGTACATCGCCCCTTCAAACCAAATACGAGGCTTTCTAGCCACTCTTTTCCACTTCCTTTCTTATTTTCATACTTAGAAATATTCGATAGAATTAGCTAATATCCTTCTTAAAATTCGAGTAATTAAACGAATGCCGTTATTAATATAAAAAAACCTGTAGATCGCAACTTCCTACAGGTTTCTTTAGCACTTTAAATCAGTGGGGGTCTGACCCCCTAATTTCCATTTTTCTTATCAATTGTTTCACTGATTTTTTTGTTTCCTTCATCGACGAATTTTCTCCATTCATCGTTTCCGTTATCTACGCTTTCTCTCCACATGAGGTTGCCTGTGTCAACGGCATATCGCCATTTTTCATTTCCATAATCGACTATCTCAGAAAATAGTTGGCGAGTAGGATGATCATAATCATCAAATCTTTCTTTTAAATATTCCCTTGCTAGTTTCATCCGTTCTTTTTCACGTGTACTTTTTTCCTTCATACTTTCTTTTGTACGTTGAGCTAATGCTTTTTTCTCTTCTTTTATTTCTAATGCCTTTGCTTTTCCTTCTTCCTTCCAATCCAGCCATGCCTGCTGGATTTCTTCATATTGGGCTCTTAAATACCTTTTCAAATCACGTTCAGATTGCACATACGTAAATTCACCATTTCCAGCACTTGCAACATTTTTCAATAATTTTTGTCCTTCATTATCTACGTCAAACCCAATAATATTCACAACAGTTTGAATATCAGATGTAACTAAATCCTTTGCCGCCTTTACTGGATCACCATTACAAGTCTCAATCCCATCGCTTACTACGTATACAATCATATCATCTGTATTTTCTGGAATGTCCTCTTTTACCTTTTCTAATGCGAGAGCAATAGGCGTCCAGCCTGCAGGTTTTACTTTATTTAATGACCGGCTAAATTTTGCCTTTTCAAAACGCCCACTATACAAATTTTCCGAACTGCTACATGACATTTTTTTATCTGAATCACTTCCAGAACCTTTATGACCATACACACGCATGGAAATAGTTGCGTTCTCCGGAATTTGTTCAGCAAATTCAAGAACAGCCTCCTTTGCTACTTGCATTCTTGTTTTACCTCCAACAGAGGCATTCATACTACCACTAGCATCTATTAAAATTGCATAATGTGCCGTCCTCATACCAGGTATGTTCACTGTCTCATCTGGTCTCTCAACAGAAACATCAACATTTGAATTAAAGTTAAGTAATGTTTCCATTTCTTTATGATAATCCTCTGTTAATAAAAACTTTAACTCCTCCATATACTCTTCCTTCGTTAAATCCTCAGGCAATTGATCTAGTGCTTCTTTAACTTTTTCCTCATCATATTGATCGCCGCTATACTTCCCAGGATATCGCAATAACTCTTTTTCCATCTCTGATAACTCACGATCAGGCATCTTAATGTCAAAATATTTTACTTCCTTTGGTTTATATTCCTTTGCTAATTTTTCTTCTTGCTTCGGTTCGGCGGATTGTTTTTTCCCTTTCTCTGCCTCCTGCTGTTGCGAAGCATCCTTCGAACATGCAGCTAACAATAAAGTTAATAACATCATCCCATAAAAAAATTTCTTCATAGTAAATGTCCCCTTTATTTTCCCATATAGAAAAATGGATATATACCACCATCATACCTATTTAATGTAAATTATAGTAATGGTCTAAATGCCTATGAAGAAAGAACTAAGGGGTCAGACCCCCACCGCTTTAAAGTAGTGGGGGTCTGACCCCTTTTGGTATAATTATCCTCGTACAAGGAGGGATGCTTTATGTTTTTCATTAACCTGTTTAAAGGTTGGTTTTTGAGGGGTTGGTTTTTCTTTGATCTTGTAGTGGGGATTCTTTATTTTATATTGTTTATATTAATCTCCTTTTGGCTATACCGAATGGTAAAAAATAAACTGGCTGGTAAAGGAAGTTTTAGGCGTGGATTTTCTGTATTAGGGATCATGCTTATTATCTATATTATGATTGGATGTTTTGTCCTATTAATTTTTAATGGGGCTGGTCGTCATGTTGATGTCAAAGCCGAATCTCCGACATTAACTATACAAAAAAATGGGAAATCCTTAGTTGTAAACAAGGTTTCCGTAAAAGTCCCCAATGGACAATCGAATGGCATTTCGACTAGTGTATCATCCTTTGAATTTATTGCCGTCAATAGCGATACAGGAAAAAAAGAATGGACAAAAAAATCAAACTGGCAAGACTATGTACTTGGTCAAACCAATAATGAAATGATTGTCATAAATCCAAAGAAAAAGAAGCTTTCCTTTATAGACCTATTGACCGGAAAAGAAACGATGACAGAACAAGAACTCTATCAAAAAGTTCCTGAATTAAAAGGTAATTTAAGTTATGATTTTACTGATTATTTTATCGATAAAAAGGAAGATATGTACATCTACGGGTTAGATAATCACTATTACAAACTGGATCTACAAAACTATACTTTAAAGGAAGACGACAGTTATAAAAAAATTGTTAATGATCATACATTCGATCATTCATTTTTTCTAAAAGGAAGTTTGCCTGTGTTTTCCGCCAATGAGAATGATCAAAAAGAACTTATGAATACTTTAAATGAAATCAATACACATTTTATTAATCCATCAATCTTAGCTTATGATTCAAAAGAATCCATTGCCTATATTTCGTATCAAACAAAACGGAATGAACAGTCACTTACCCTTTCAAAAGTGAACCTTCAAAGTAAAACAATAAATTGGTCGACAACTGTCGAAACCAATGATGAAGTCATGGGATATATCGAGAATAATGATCTATTTATACAAAGCGCTGGAAATCTCTATCGCATTTCACTAAAAGACGGTAAGCTACACTTCAAATATGAATATCTTTGGAATAAGTCCGTGTGAAACGAGTGATACTTTTACACATTAAAGCAGTGGGGGTCTGACCCCCACTGCTTTAATGTGTACTACAACCATTTTTCATGATCTTAGCAATCTATCAAAAAATGATTATTCCAATAATCCCCGCGAATAATATAACAAGAGTTGGATGTATTTTGAAATAGGACAGGCCCACTAATGATGCAAGAAAGAGGAGAAATAAACTGACCATATGCCAAGATATATGGAGTGATATCACGCCGTTTTCTATAGCAAAATGAATGGCTGCATAAATAATCAGGCTTGTTACAATCGGGCGCAATCCATAAAATGCAGATTGCACAAGTTTATTTTGATTAATTTTATAAAAAAACAGAGCAATGATTAATACAAAAATAATCGATGGAAGAGTGATGGCGATTGAGGATACGATTGCCCCAGGAATTCCTGCAATCTTATAACCAACCGCTGTGGCACTGTTTGATGCAATGGATCCTGGTGTCATTCCCGCAAGAGCAACGATGTCGGTATATTCTGTTGTGGTTAACCATGCTTTTTTTGTTACCTCTGCCCCTATTACTGGGATCATTGCGTAACCCCCACCAAATGAAACGGCTCCAATTAATAGGAATAGGGTAAATAATGAAAATAACATAGTATTCCTCCTACGTCCTCATTTCCTCATTCGTTACGTCATATATAGATTCTTTTTCTTGATTGTGGTCTAATCGAACCGGTATATTCATTAATTCCTTGACTTTTACAATCATAATTCCCAATAATGCACCTGTAACAATAACAAAAATAGGATGCCAATGGAATACAAGCATCATAATGACCATCACAATCATTAAAATGAAGGTAGATTTATCAAGAATAGAAGTTCGTGCAATTTTGATTGCCGCATAAGCTATCAAAGCTACAACTGCTGCTCTGATCCCTAAAAACGCTGCTTTTACATGAGGATTTCCTTCAAAAGAAACAAAAATAATGTTAAGAAGCATCACTATGAGAAAGGTTGGAAGTAGAACTCCAATCATTGCAGCAATTGCTCCACGTACCCCTGCAATCTTATGGCCAATAAATGTGGCTGCATTCACTGCGATTGCACCGGGAGCCGTACCAGAAAGGGCAAACATATCAGACACTTCTTCAATTTCTACCCATTTCCTCTTTTTCACCACTTCCCTTTCAATTAAAGGAATCATGGCATAGCCGCCTCCAAATGTAACTGGTCCAATTTTAAAAAACACCCAGAACAATTGAAAAAGTAAGGACCAATTTTTTTTCATCCAATCCCAGCTTTCTATTTTCATTTTACTATCCACATGTTATCACACTTTTGACCAAAATGGACAAAAGTGTCCAAATAATATCCTACATACTTTATTCATTAAAAAATTGATCAAATACGAATATAGCAGCTCCTAAACATGTTGCCTTCTCCCCAAATGCTCCCTTTTTAATGCTAATTTCCTTCATACATGTATGGTTTCTCGCCACTCGCACTACCTCTTCATAATACTTACGATCATGATAAATTAATTTACCATGCAGTAATACAGTATCAGGGTGCAAAGCATTGATCATATTTGCAATTCCGATTCCATAATAACGTGCTGACTCTAAAATGATCTCCTTCACAGCAGGATCCTTACTATTTAATAATTGATCCAAAGAAGCAGAAATTCCTTTCTCTTTCATCCTGTCAAACAACGCACCGAAAGTTACATACGAGCTTAAACATCCCATATTCCCACATAAGCACGGTCTACCATCTGCTTGAATCGTTATATGTTCGAATGTGCTTGCCGCTCCTTGTGTATTATAGAATAATTGGCCCTCCTTAATAAATCCGCAGCGTATACCGTAGCCACTTATACAATATAATAGACTTTCTCCCTGTAATGATTGATTTGCGTGATACTCAGCTAGAGCGGCTGTATTAGCCCCATTATTCAGAACAACTGGAACATCAAAATGACCCTTAAGCATGCTCACAATAGGGATATTGAGCCAACCCTTTGCTGGAAATGCACTAGGATTGATTATTACTCCATTTTTTCGATCAATTGGACCCACTGCCCCAATTCCAATCCCTAACAATGGATCGACACGATACTGTGTTAAAAGATGTTCAATTCCTTCTATAATTAATTTAGTGGTCACTTCAGGTGTATGTTTATTTGTAATCATAAACTGATCTGCTCCGACCGGTTTAAAGCTCAAATCAAATAACATGATTCCCACATGCGTTCTCGCAATTTCAACTCCCACTAAGTACCCAGCATCAGGGACTACCTCATAAAGAACAGATGGTCTTCCACCATTTGATTCAGAAACGCCACATTCCCGAATTAGCTTCCTTTTTACCAGCTCTGCAACCATCCGGGTCATCGTCGTATTAGGTACATGAAATCGATGAAGCAACTCTACTTTTGAGATGGAATCCTTTTTATGTATCAGCTTGTACAAAGCTTTTTTTACTTGATTCTTTTCACTAACATCATTAAAAAAATCCCTAGTCAACATTTTCAACTCCTCAAAACTAAAAAGGATGATTTTATGGTTCTTAATAAATATACCATCTTCATATATAAATGAAATGACTGGGATCTATATTATTCTTTTTAATGGTAGCTATGTATACTTGCCGAATCCAATTTAAGATCATCTTTCATCCAGTTTCATTGCTTTTTTACTCCTTCTAAAATATCCTTTATGACTGTGATACAGAAGAATAGAGATAATGAGTAGGGCGGAGGCAATCCAAATAGCTCGATCCCCTATATGCATAGTCAAATATGTTCCTGTTAATGCACCAAGGAGAAAACAAAGAATAATTGAAATGAATTCTTTAAACTGGTTTTTCGCTTCCTGATCACGTTCAACGATTGCTGAGTATGCTGCTTGTGTTGCAGTACGAAGATTTCCTGTAGTTACTGTCGAATTATAGTTCCATTTATCCAGCTTATTAAATGTGGAAATCTGCATCGATGAGACAAATGCGATACATACGGTTACAACCATATTGGGTACACTTTCAGGCAATGCTCCAACGATGAATAGAACGATACATTCCAAAATTAGAACAAAGCGTCGATAACTATACACGATTGCCCGTACGCGTGGAATCTTAACCGTTTCAGCCACTAAAACACCGAGAATAAAAGCTAGAATAGGGGGAATAAATCGAACCGTCTCCTTCCACTCCCCTTGTGCAGCCCTTATCCCCAAAAGAACCATATTTCCCGTCTGAGCATTCGCAAAAACCCCATCCCTACTCACATACGTATAAGCATCCAAAAACCCACCAACAATCGCCAGCAAAATCCCTAAAAAAACCGAATTCGACGACAACGATGGAATCATCCTTCTTTTATTTTTCATTATCTTCTCCTATTTGGGGGTCAGACCCCCACCGTTTTAACGTATTAAAGTAGTGGGGGTCTGACCCCCTCATACACAAATACTTATAATCGTTAATATACTATAGTAGTGTTTTCACATAAGTAGCTGTTGCAACTAGTTTACATATCTGATCAGGTCACTTGAAAACATGGAAGATTGAATTAAATATGTAAACGAGGTGTGTTAAGGTGTATTTTTTTTCTAAAGTGAATGATATGCTGCAAGTTTATCAAACTGCTTACCGACGCGTATCTAAGCTTAAGCAGTTACTATTAATTTCTCTATTTTCCATCATTACTTCAATATTGCAATCTGCTGGTGGTTTTATACCAGGAGTCGGTTATTTTATTAGCCCTTTCGCAACAGCTCCCATTCTTTTTTGTTCCATGCTCAACATCCCTTTTGGATGGTGGACATATTTATTCACCAATTTATTACTTCTATTCCTTCAGCCCAGTGAACTTGTCATTTTCCCTTTTACCACCGGATTATTAGGACTTGGTTTGGGAATTGCTTTTAATCTCTTTGCCAAACGATTAAGCATCATCTTCTTTGGCGCATGTTCCTTAACTATTGGCATTTGTTTACTACTATATGTGTTTAATTTCCCCGTTCTCGGACCCGCCATTTCTCATATTATGTCTATTTATACTGGCATTTGTATCTTCATTTTTTCTTTCTTATATAGTTGGTTATGGATGGAGATTGGGTTAATGATGGTGAAAAAATTTCCGAACTCAATGATTTAAACTTTAACGCTTTAAAGAAGTGGGGGTCTGACCCCTCGTCCTAATTATTTACGCAAACATCAAATAAACATAACTCCTCTGGCGATTCAATGACTTTTTTCAAGCTTTCTTCAAAATCCTTGAAAGTTGTTATTTTTTTCCCTTTCACTCCGAAACTTTCTGCAAGCTGGGCAAAATCCGGATTACTAAAGGATACCCCAAAGCTCTCACCAAACTTTTTATTCATCATCACCTGTTCCAATTTCAATATAGAATCGTTAAGAATGATGATGATGAAAGAAAGACCTAACCGTTTCGCAGTTTCAATTTCAGACATATTCATTAATGCCCCTCCATCCCCTGTAATACAAATTACGGGATCGTTAGGGCAAGCTAATTTCGCTCCAATAGAACCTGGTATAGCAATGCCCATGGAAGCAAGTCCATTTGAAAGAATTAATCGATTTGGTTGCTTCGGCTGATAGGTTCGAGCAATTGATATTTTATGTGAACCAACATCAGAAATAACAATTGTATTCTCCACACATTGTGCCTCAATGACCGCCAATATATTTTCAATTGTTAATAATGGAGAGACTTGAGATATTTTCTGACCAATGTAATAAGATTGTTTAATTTTTTCCCGTAAGTTTCCAAAAGGTTCCCATGCCTTTTTTTCCATATTAAACTGGTTCAATTGCTGCAATATGTGCTTAATACTTCCGATTAATTCCACTTCCACTGGATAATATTCATTAATTTCTGCAGGCATTGAATCAATATGTAGAACAGGGAGCTTCTTTTTATTCCACTCCTTTGGAAGTGCTTCTACAAAATCAAGCCCAATCACAATTAAGAGATCTGACTCCTCAATTCCTTGTAAAACAAGATCCTGCTCACTAAATCCAAACGTAAAGAAATTTTGTGGGTGCTTTTTTGCCAAGACTCCTTTTGCCATAAAACTATGAGCAGCAGGTGATTGTAAAGCATCTATAAACGTTAGTAGCTCATTTGCAGCTTGTTCTCTTACTACCCCGTTGCCTATCAAAATAAACGACTTTTTATATTTTCGTATCACAGCAAATGCATCTTGAAATATCTCATTAATTGGGATGGTTGGAGAAATCATTTTTACAGGTAGTGGCTTGTTCGGGATCTCCTGTGTAGCCAAGTGCTCAGGAAGCTCAATCACAACAGAACCTGGCTTTGTCATGTTTGCAATATTAAATGCCTTCCTAATGGTGGTAGGGATGGATTGGGACTCTTTGATTTGGGTGGACCATTTTGTTATAGGCTCAAATATTTTTACAATGTCTACATACTGATGAGATTCACTATGCTGTCTTTCAAAAGGAGCTTGTCCTGTTAATGCAACAACAGGAGAATGATCCAGATTTGCACTAGAGATCCCGGTCAATAAATTGGTTGCGCCAGGTCCCAGGGTTGCCAAGCAGACCCCAGTTTTTCCAGATAATCTCCCGTAAACATCCGCCATAAAGGCAGCACCTTGCTCATGACGTACATTGATAAATTTAATTTTGGTTGACCTTGCTAAGGAATCAACGATATCCAAAGTTTCTTTCCCTGGAATACCAAAAACATATTCTACCCCTTCATTTTCTAAACATTGAACAAGAACATCACTTGCTTTCATAGCTACCTCCTATAAAGCGTTCCTATTTTGTTTAGTTTGTGGATAAAATCGTTTGACATTCAAGTAACGTCAACAAAACAATAGACTTTTTTACAAAAAAATTTAATAGAAAGAGGATGACGGTGAAATTTGAAGATTACAACGTGGAAATATGAAGTTTTTTTATAAAAGAAATTACAAATTATTCCCCTAATTAAATGTGGACAATCTAGTGAAACACTCACCAATCTGGTGGAGAAGCATTGCTTCACCGCTTTAACGGAGTGGGGGTCAGACCCCCTATTACTCTTTAAAAAACGGATAAACCGCACCATATAATGCAGCATCATTGTAGAGCTGCGCAGTTTTGAGCTCAGTTTTCAGAAAATCATCAGGTAAAAATAGGTGAAGTTGTTTTTGTATATGGTGTAATAAATAGTCACCTTGGCGAGAGATTCCTCCACCAATTAAAATGCACTTAGGATCAATTAATAAAATGATTTGTGCTAAACCCTTGGCTACTTCCTTGCTCCAATCTTCTATAATGGAGACACATAGAACATCTCCTTGTTTAGCTCTAGTGAACACTTCTTTCGTAGATACTCCTTCACCAAATTCCTCTTTTATTCTTTTATTTAAAGCAGAAGTGGACGCTCTCATTTCATAATTTGTTTTTGTCATCGGATCGAATAATAAATATCCGACAGAATTTGCCTGGTGATGAAAGCCATCAATGATGTGATGATGAAAATATGCACCACCAATCCCAGTTCCTAAAGTTATACAATATACTTGATTTTGTTTTTTTGCAGCTCCCTGCCAAATTTCCCCTAGAAGCGCAGCGTTTACATCATTTTCTACATGCACAGGGAGCTGAAAAATTTCAAAAAGTCTACGCTTAAATTCAGTGCCTCTATAATGCTTAATTGTAGGACCAGCGTAGATGATTTCTCCCTTCACCCGATCAACAATTCCTGCAGTACTGATTCCTACACCATGAATAGATGTATGCTGAAGTGATGATGCTATGATTGCTTCAATTTGTTTAAGAATCGCATCATCGATATTTTCCTTCGTTTCTATTTGCTGATGACCATACAAGCCCTTTTTATCATCCATGAATGCATATTTAATAAAGGTACCACCAATATCGATTGCTAAATAATTAGCCATAATCCCCTTCCCCACTCGCTTGTTTATTGTATGTTTTACCTTCTAAGTCAACAAATCCTACTTGTACAAAAGACGAACCCAACACCATTTACCCTCGTTCAATTCACCCTCAAACCGAGGGGACAGTCCCCATTCCATTACCGCTGTAAAGTAGTGGGGGTCTGACCCCCACTACTTTAACATCTTAAAATCATAAGCATGAATGGTTTTTCCTTTTACTGATGATAGGATTTCTTCTAATCCATTAATCTTAATTTCCTTTATTTTTTCTCCGGTGTTTAGAGAATATTGTTCTATATAATAGTGATTTTCTCGTTTTTCATTATATCTCATTACATACAATTGACCATCTTCGAAATAGGTTCCTTCATTATGCCTTATCCCATCTTTTGAGGCGTTTGTAATGTTAAATTTTATTTTCACCTTATGCGTCTTTGCGTCAAAGGAAAAAACCTCTCCCAGTCCATTTATATAGTAAAATTCATTACCATATACATAAGCAGAATTTTTCGGATTAAACGGCACCGTTGCATATAAATTATTATTATTTCGATATGTAGCCAAATTTACTTTTTCTTGATCCAATGTTTCTTTATTGATCCGGAAAAGTACAGTGTTCTCATTAGTATCATTAATAAATTCACTAAGAACAATATAATAATAATTTTCGTCAGCTACAATAGGGGATAAATTTGCATAGTCCAAGCCTTCTTCATTTTTTAACTGGACAATGTCCTGCACCTTTAAATCATCATTCGTAAACAAGACCTTTCGAAATTCATATTCCTTCTCAATATCATTCGTTAATAGAATGACCTCATTATTGTCCACACCAGATGCTAAAATATAATGCGGAATGTTTCCTTTCTGAAATCCATTCTTATTCCCAAATAACACATTTGAGTCGTATCCATCTATCCCTCTTTCATTGTTTACACCCGTATTAAAAATACTAAAATATAAATTTGGTTGTTCTAAATATCCAGTTCTTTCCCCCGTATGCTGTTCCTGCTTCATCTTAAACTCTCGATACGATTCTCCGACGAGCCGAATTTTGTTCTTGTCGACCAGCATAATATCATGCTTATTTTTCGCAATTGTCCCTAGTTCTAAGCTTTTCATTTTATATCCAACGGCGTTGCCTTTATCCTCAATAAATACAGCATAACTTACCCCTTTATTATCTGTATCTTGATCAATCGTTGATGAAAAATATAAAACAGCTTGTTTATCCTCTAAGAAATCCTTTTGCTCAATACTCTCCTTATCAATCATATGTGTTTGATTACTGCCTTTATTAAAAAATAAAAAGTAAATGAGTCCTCCAACTAAAACGATAAATATGATAATCAATAGTATTATGATTGTTTTTTTCATTATAGCCCCCTATTTATTTGAAAAAGGCAATAAGTTTCGTTTCCTAACTTATTGCCTTTTGTCTTTATATATTACGAACTAGTTTTGTACCAGGAGCATCGCGAACATCTCGAGGGTACACTCCTAATCCCTTATCCTTGTCTAGATCTAAGTTTCCATTTAATTTATATGCAGACCAAATTAATTTAGAGCAGTTTTTCGCTCCATTATGACCGGTTGACCGATTAGTAGCAAAGTTATAAGAATATTTCTGTCCTATCTGACTATAAGCCCAATTCGCTGCACCATTCCGATTAGCAGTAGAAGTAGTGACTGATTTTACACAAGCTCCACCTTTATCCACTAGGCGATTAGAAGTAGATATTTTACGAACTCCAGCACTAGGTACAGATTCAACAATAGTACTGCTAGCATAATACAATCCAACATGACCATGATTTAAATAAGCCGTTTGTGAATCTGTATAGAAAAAATTCCCCTTCGTACTCGTACCTACAGCTACCGTTCCACCACTACCACCACTTAATCGATTTTCATTTTCCGCCAAATCAGCATCATTTTTAAGTTCCTGATAAATTTGTTCTAAAATTTCTTCCTGCGAATTTCCTGTTTCTTTTGCAATAGATTCTACATCAGCTAATAACTCATCAGAAGTAACATCTGGCTGCATTTGTAAGATATCGTTTAAGTAGGGTATATCATCACTTGCGGCAAATACACTTGGAACAGAAGATACTACAAGACCAACAGCCAAAATACTTGATAATAAAATTTTTTTCATTAAAATTCCTCCTCGTATTGTAGGCTTTCTTGCCGTTCTAACAAAACTTCCTGTGTATTCCCTACCTCCCCCTTAAAAAACCAGAATAACACGCAAAATAATCATACATTTTTGTAAAAATATTGTAAATATTACAAAATTACTATTTAAAGGAATTTAAACATGACTTTAGATAGGGGGTCAGACCCCCACCACTTCACCGCTTTAAAGAAGTGGGGGTCTGACCCCATCTGAAATCTAATGTATAATAAAATAGATTAAGTATTTATTGCAGCTAAGGTGACTATATCAACATAGAAATGGAGAAGTAATGATGAGAAAATATCAGACTTTATTATTTGATGTGGATAATACTTTATTAGATTTTAGTACAGCTGAAGAGGAAGCATTACGGTTGCTCTTTGAAGATCAAGATTTTCCTTTAACTATTGAAGTTAAAGATCAATATAAAAAAATCAATCAAAGTCTTTGGCGTTTATTCGAGGAGGGCAAAATTGATCGTGATACTGTAATGAATACCCGCCATTCACGACTATTTAAAGAATACGGGCGTGAAGTTGATGGGGCATTATTGGAAAGCAAATATCGCAAATACCTTAGAGAAGGACATCAGTTAGTTGATGGAGCCTTTGAATTAATTAATCATTTGCATAATCATTTTGATTTGTATATTGTCACGAATGGGGACTCAGAAACACAACACAAACGTTTAAAAGATTCTGGTTTATATCCTTTTTTTAAGGAAATATTCGTATCAGACGAAATTGGTTTCCAAAAACCACAGAAGGAGTTTTTCGATTATGTCTTTGCTCGAATTCCTAATTTCTCTGTAGAAAAGGGAATAATTATAGGAGATTCTTTAAGTGCAGATATTAAAGGAGGCTATTTATCAGGTATTGATTCATGCTGGATCAATCCTGAAATGCTACCAAATGATACTAATATCATTCCAACCTATCAAATACAAAAACTTGATGAACTATACCATATTTTAACTGTCTAAATTCCCCTATGTCTAAACAGAGCTTCTTTATATAAAAACTACTAATTAAAACTGCAAAAAAGAGGAAGTCATTTTAATGTACTTCCTCTTTTTAAATTTTATCACTATACTACTTTAAAGCAGTGGGGGTCTGACCCCCAATAATTCATTCAAGCTTTTAAATACCTTTTTCAAATCTTCCTTCGGTATTTTCGCAAATTGGTCACCAATACTTACCTCAAAATAGCAAGAATCCTTATTGATTTCTGTTAAGTAGCTCGTTATACCGATACCTGTTTCTTGATAGATAGCTATTAGAAGCGGCTCAAGTTGCTCTTTTGCAACATTAATATGAACATGAAACATATTTGAAACCGGTTCAAGAGGTAGCGTTGATATTGTATGACATTGATTAAAAAAACTTGCTAATTCTTTGGCATCCTCAAAGTACCTATCCATTTTATGAACGCGCTCATCAAAATAAAAATCAGAGCTGATGATATATGGATAAAGGCTGATAAGATCTCCCCCATGGCGTCTTTTCCATACTTTAGATTTCTCGGTAAAGTCTTTATCACCCGCTAGTATTGCACCTGCAATCCCACCAATCCCTTTATAAAAGGACACATACACACTATCAAATAAAGCGCATATTTCCTCTGCAGACTTTTGATAATACGGAAGAATTTCGAATAGCCTTGCCCCATCTAAATGCAGTTTAATTCCTTTACTCCTGCAAAAGTTTGAGATCTGCTCTAAAGTTTCATAGTCTGGTAGCTGCCCACCAATTTCTCGCTGTGGTAGTTCAAGCAATAAACAAGAAATATCTCCTTCCATATTCACTACATCATCTAATTCAATTACTCTGCTTTTATCAGCAAGTAATACGGGTTCGATATGATGCAATTCCTTTAGGCCATCCTCCTCATGAATCTCTAAATGACTAAGGGGATGATAAGCCACTTTATTGGAACCTTTTTCATCACACCATATTCGTAACGCAATTTGCTGAGCCATTGTACCACTAGGGAAAAATACAGCTGCTTCTTTGCCGAGAAAATTTGCTAGCTTCATTTGGAAGTTTTCAATAATCGCACCATTTCCATAATGGTCACTATCTATTTCACCGTTTAAGTCCATAAGTACCTTTTGTAATACTTGAATATTTCTTTTCCCATGTCCGGAAATTTGATAATTTGTTTGTTTAAAAGCTTCCAATAATGGATTAATGATTAGCATTTTTTTAACTCCCATCTTCGTTGTCAGCGATTTTTCAAACAAAATAAATCGTCTTCAACAACTACTAATTGAATTAACACTCTCTTTATATAAGAAAATGGTAATACATTTAGGCTATAATAAAAAGATTTATCAGATAAATATTTTGGTATCTTTAAGAGATACAAAATAATATTGAAACAAAATTACTTTTTCGCTTTAAAGCGATGGGGGTCTGACCCCCCATTATTGACCCTTCCTATTCTTTTCGCTTTGCTCTTTTTCTTACAATAATAATTAATAAGGCAATAAGGAGGATTAGTGCAATAAATTCAATGATCCACAATATAGAGAAATCGCGGCCTTGTTTCTTTCCTTTTTCTTTCGCCTCTTTTTGATCTTTTATTTTTATTTGTGATGCGTTTGAAAATAGCTGGTTATTATTTGACTGAACAATAATCGTAGATTTTTCATCAGTATTTACTAGATAGTCGAGAAATGTTTTCGAGATCAACGGTGTAGATGACATTTGGTGATCTAAAACAAGGATACTATTTTGTTTTGGGCTCCAAGGATTTGGTTGAATCCAACTAAACAAATCAACTGATTCAGGTATAAAACCATATTTGTTTAAGTCTGGCTTTGATTTCTCTTTATATGTGATCTCTAATTGATCATTTACTTTGTTTAAGAGTGGTTGTAATGCTGGTCCTCCAATAAAGATCGCGTTCGTATTTTTCAGCTCATTCACTTCTACTTTATCTGCAGATGTTAATCTTATCTGCGGTAATTGTCCATTCATACTAAGCGATAGGTATAAAGCAAGAAGCTGTTGATCCTCTACTTTTACCGTTTGAGGTAAGATAATAGTTGTTTTACTATCCTTTCCACCGAAAGGTAGAGGATAGGCTGCGAATGTTTTGTTCCCTTCATCCTTTTGATCCTTTGATGGGAAGTTGAAAGAGCTATCATCGGATATATATATCCAGCGATTTTCGTCTGAATTTGTACAAGAGTTTTTTTGATTTAAGCCATTCGCAACAAATTGTATATCCATCATGCCATTATCTTTAATTGTTTTTGCATCAATCGGTATATTCACGGTATATACACCATTCTCTGCATTTTTCAATGTTCGCAAATCAACCGAATGAGGAACATCATTGATGAATACAACTAATTCTACCTCTCCACCATTTATCGTTTTACCAGTTTTCTCATTGATTGGCAAAATCGTTTCAGAGCGTTTTAAATGTAACTTCAGAGTAGATGTTTGCCCAGAATGTAAAGATTTCGGTAAGTAGTAAAAGTAATGCTGACTTTTCCCTTGCGTACTATCCAAAATAAAATTTCCCATACCAAATTGTTTTAGTGTAACTTGACGATTATTATCTGTTTCTTTCCAATTAGGGATCGTCTGAATGGACATTTGATTTCCTGATAATTGTTTCATCCATTGCTGATTAGTTAGTACACTTACCCGCTTCTGAATTTCTCCTGGTGTTTTTGCTGTGACAAATAATGCTTCCACTTTATTTTTCCCATTTACAAGCTTATGACGAGAAAGCAAGAGTGATTGATTATCAGTTGGTAGTGATGCTTTTTCCATTACTTGTTTCATAAATGGTGTGGAAAATTCCGTTTGTGCCCCGATGAATATTACATTTCCTCGAAGACTTTTTACATTAGATTCCCGAACCATTTGAACTGAACCCTCTGTATAGGATTGCTCCCTTAAATAGGTTGCTATCATTAACCCACTATTCAATGTTTCCATTGATGCCTTATCTGGTAGTATGATGAATACTGGATTTGTTGAAGTGCCTTGAAAAATATCTGGATAATCCTTTAAGGATTGCTTGATATCGTTTATTTGTCCATTTAGTTGGATATATGAATTAATACCAATATTTAACCAGTTACCAGAAGTTCCTTGATCGACACAAACACCTTCCTTAATGACACCATGGTAGGAAACCTTTACACTATGACTCCCTTTTTTAAGAGCATTACCTGTAAGTGGAAATATGATCTGGCCCTTTTCATTTTGACTATTTAAAGGCTTTGATGTGATCGTTTGTCCATCGACACTTAACGTTAATGATGAAGGCGAAATCAGCATTTCAGAATGAGTGAAATCTAAGACTAGTTGATTATTCTGTCCTTTCGCATCTGAAATGTTCTCATAATAAAATGTAACCTCTTGTTCTGGTCCAATTAACTCAATCGGGCTATTTGTTATGGAATGCCGTGTTCCTACATTATTTTGACCTTCTATTTCCATACCTTGTATAGGAATTTCAGTCAAGGTCTGTGCCGCACTATTCAGCTGTCCCATACATAAGAAGAAAATAATTAATGATGTGATAAATATTATTCTATTGTTTTTCATAAGGAACCCCCTTTACCCTTCTGATCGAACCGTTCTGTTTTATACCATTTTACCTCTTGGTGAAATAACACACGTTTGATTTCAAGGTAAAGTGCATATATAACAAGAACAATCCACATTTGCGAATAGGTGAAATACATAAATATGACATAAAAAAAGTTTTTAAGATTCATTTCTGCTTTTTCAATACTTAGTGTAATCATGACTTCTGTTAGGAAAAGCAGAAAGGCAAGAACCCATAACGCTAAAGAAACATTTCCAATCGTCAGCTGTAAATCGTAGAATAGATTAATGATGAATAGAACATTCGATACAATTACACCAAAGAAGAAAAGAAAATAAGTGAAGAAAAAATAAAATAAATCAAATATAATTCTTTTTCGCTTTAATTTAAAAAATTGGCTTAGAAATTTTAACACGACATACTGATTACCGCGTGCCCATCTGGTTCGTTGCTTCCACCATACCTTTAATGTTTCTGGCTCTTGCTCCCAAGTAATCGCTGCTGGAAAAAAACGAATATGATAGCCTAAATTATATACGCGAATCGTTAATTCAGTATCTTCCGCTAATGCTTTTACATCCCAGCCTCCAAGCTCTTCAATAATACTTCGACGAATGGCAAAGTTAGTCCCAGGTATCGTTGCCACTTTGAACCATTTCCATCTGCCCCCCTGGGCCATCCATTGAAAACAGATTGTTTCAATATTAATAAATCGTGTTAACCATGTTTTTGCTGCATTAATTACTCTAAATTTACCAACTATCGCTGCAGATTTAGGATCATTCACAAGTCCCATAACAAGATACCAAATGGCCATTCGCTCTGGTGTATTGTCCGCATCATAAACAGCAATAATCTCGCTTTCAGATTGATATAATGCTTCATTTAAAGCAGATGATTTACCCTTCCCTCTATTAGGAGGCTTTGTTTCTATCATTCGAATAAAAGGATATTTTTCAGCGAACTCCTGAACGATTTCTCCTGTACGATCTGATGAGTTGTCATTAATTACGATGACTTCTAGCTTATCTTTGGGATAGTAAAGGCGAGACATCGCTTTTAAGGTCTGCCCGATAACTACTTCCTCATTATGTGCTGGAATGAACACACTTACAGTTGGGAGATCAACCATATTTTTCTCCCATTTCGGGATGATTTTTTCATATGTCTGAAAGTGGCGATAACCACCTTGCATTAAGAACATATGATATAGCAACATGACCCAAATTAAAATAAGAGCCATGTAGAATAATAGATTAGCCATGTTAATTCCTCTCCTCAAAAAGTCTTTTTCGTAATCTTGCTCTAAGACCTAAAATGTAAAAGAAGAAGACAAGTATGGTGAGGGATACAATGATTGCTAGAACCCATAAGACAAGGTCAAAAGGACGTTCTTTTATATTTTGAAAAAAGAGCTTATAACCATTTATTGATGATGTTACCTGTATGGGTTTGTCTTTTTCCTGCTTAATCTTTACATGATTAGATTGAACGGTTTGCTCTGTTTTTCTTAGATCAAGCCATTCGACATTTGGAACTGATTCTATTAATTCCACCATATGGGGTAAATATTTCAATCCGATATAAGGATGATAGAAACCGCCAATCATGGATCCCGGTACTTTCTCAAGCTGTTTTAATTTCGTCTCCATCTCTTGATACGGATCGCTTAATGTCGGATCAATAAATCCAATCGTTTCTGGATACAGTGTCATCCCTGAAGTGATAGCTGGCTTTGATGCAAAGAGTGGAGCGGACATGACCTCCCAATTTTCATCACTCAATTGAACTTGTCCAAAAATAGAAGAAAAATACTCGGAAGTAACATGATAGCCATTTGGACTCATCGCATAGTGTGGTGCCTCAAATGCAATAGGATAAAGACCTAATTGCGTTAAATGTTCGATTGAATTTGTCAGCTTTTCGTCTATATATTCTTTTTCCAATCGATTCATCTTGTTTAAATATTTTTGATACTCTTCCTCTGATGTAAAATCCAAGCTATTCTTCATTTTTGGCGGTGTTTCATCTGTATTTTTAGTAATAATTTTTTGATTTAATTTAGCATCCCAAAATTCAAATCCTTCTCCTGTTTCTTCATGACGGTAGGAATGAGTATATCCATGAGCAATGATCATCCCTCCACGCTTTTGAAGCTCTTTTAACACCCGAACAAGTTTTTTATTACTTGCAAGAGTTGTATATTCACCCGTTTCACTATTTACATAAACAGGGATAACAGCCATATAAAATGGAATGTTATGCTCTGATAAATATTCACCTGTTTCTTTTAAAAGCTTAGGATCTGTGATCGGTGAAATATCCTCAAGACGTATATATGCCTGGTGAACATCTGGTGGTTTCTGGTCTAGTAGGCTATAAAGGGATTGGGATACTGAATATTTCGTTTCTGTTCTAAAAGCTGTTGCCGCAATATATGATAATTTCCCCTTTTTAACAATAAAAGGAAATCTTTCTCCTAGATTCTCTCCAGTAGAAAGAGTTTCACTCTCCTCTGGTGGAATAACATGAATAATTGATAATATCGTTTCTAAAGAATCATTATCTAATTTCCTTATCGATTCGGGACCGACAAATTTCCATTGCTTATACGGCTGCAATTGCTCTACATTATGACCAATTGCAATGATTCGCCCTTTAAAAGATTGAATTGCATCCCTCACATTTCTAGGAACCCTTCCTTTTTCTTCTCCCATAAACACGATGACATCACTTTTCTTCAGCTTATCTATGTTCACTTGGTTCGCTTCCACTAAATCGATCTTTTTAGCAAAAGCTGCAAGAGTTGCTTCTAAAAATAAAACATCAGAATTCGGGAGATGATCTTGGGTCATATAGATGAATGTCATTTTAGGAAGTGTTTCTTCTGCATGGGTGGTTGGAACAATTGCAATTAACTGCACTAGCATGGCCAATACAAAAATGGACATCAATCGTTTATAGTTCACGATACACCATCTCACTTTCTACTTGCTGAAGCAATGCACGGTAATCCGCAACAGCGACCTCTTGATCGTAGACGATATGCCCTGAACGGAACGACAATGTTACATATTTTTCATTTAATAATTGATGTGTTTTAAGTGTTTCAGCTAATTTTTTATATATCACCTCAACAGAATGATCATCTGTATTTGTGAGAAGTAATGCAAACCGATCTTGATCATAACGAAATTTTCTATCTGTTATCCTCATCGTTTTCTCAATGGTTTTTGCCAGTTCAGACAATAAGTGACTCGTTTCCTTTTCTCCATATAATTGTTTAAACTTAGCAAAATAATCAATTTGCAATAGAATCAGGGTAAAAGCTGCACCATATCGATCCGTTCGTTTCATTTCTGCCTGTACTTCCATTTCCATCCTAAATTTATTATCAAAACCAGTCTCAACATCCACAGCTACAAATTGTCTTATCTCTTCCTGTAATCGACGATTTTTTTCACCTTGATTGATAAATATATCATGTACACGTCCTGTTAGCAGGATACAAATAATTAATGCAACCCCATAACCTAAAAAGAGAGGTAAAGGAAAAGTAACCTTTGGTGTATTGGTCATTTCTAAATAAAAAAGAGCAGTTCCAACTATAAATATAAATAGGAAGCTGCTATATAGCCCCTTAACCGTACCTAACATCATTGTCACACATAGGAGTAATACAAAAAATCCTAATAATAGAAAGCCTACGGTTCCTTGTTTCAGTAATAAAAAGGATGGAATTTGTACGACAATTAACAAAATGACCATTAGAAGGAGAGCAATTTTTTCCTGTTCAAAATACTTTTTCATTCATTCCTCTCCTTTCCGCAATAATTGCTAATAAATTATCAAATGAATGAGTATCCTTCGAGTCAACATCAATATAGCCACCATAGTACGGTGATTTCTTTTGATTTTGACGTAATGTAAGCATTTGGGAATATAGCTGTTTCGCAAATTCTCTTTCATCTATTTCAATACACATTAAAATAGCCAGCGCATAAACTGCTGGTGCCTCATACTGTACGATTGGCTGCGCTGTTTCACTATCATATTGTCCATATATTTTTCCATTTCCCTCTTTAAAAGCCTTCTTTGCAAATTGAAATAAAGGGCTAACATCTCCACCCCATTGCGCTTCATGAAGACCAACATAAAATTGATCAATTAAATTCACTTTTTGATCATACGAATATTTCCCTGTTTTTATATTGTATTCCTTCGGATAAAACCCTATCTTTGAGCGTGGTGCTTTAAGTAATACATCTTTTGTTTCTTCGTACATTTCATCTGATAGGATTCCAACTTTACTCATTCTCTTATAGCTTTCAGGTATGATATAACTTAGGGTAATAATCTCTCCTTTATCGTCCATATTAGTTAAATCTATGTAATCTACCATCAATTGATCAACTGATTGATTGCGAACAAGACTTTTACTCATTTTTTTTGCTAGGTTTGTATAGAAAGGGGTCTTCCATTTTTCCCCCGCTATGAACAAGCTATTAACAATTCTTAAATCATCGATTGAAGCATTAACAAGGTATTTTTTTGTCCCTTCTATTTTCCATGGGACTAGATGATCCTTTGTTAAAAAATACTTTTCCAGTACCTCAACTTGTTGCTTGAATTGTATAGAATCATTTTTTTCGATTAAATACTCAAGCCAAAGTCCCACAGATTCAGATAAATAAACATTATTTTGATCTGTTATATTCGTTTGAATGAATCCTTCTTTATTAAGTAGATAGTTTTGAATAAATATTTCCGTAGCAAGGGAGGCTTTTACAGGAGTTGACTGACTCTTTTCCGAAAAAACACATACGACAACGATAATCACCCCTAACACCAACAGTGACAACAATCCCCTAATCAACCAAGCTCTCATTTCACAATTCCTCTCTCATATGCCAAACTAATTTATTTCATAGTTACATAGTAACCCGTTCCATATACCTAGTAAACAAATTTTCGCTTTGGTAATTAGTGGGGTCAGACCCCCACTGCTTTACCGCGTTAAACGACAGGGGGTCTGACCCCCTGTTCCAGAGTCCTCAATTGACAATATAAATAAATGATTACTCCTTTAGATGAAAAGTGACGATAATTTGGTAAAATAAGGATCACCATATAATCTTAAATGCTTGGAGTGATTCTCTTTGAAAAAAACACTATTTTCGATACTTTTATGTATGCTTATTGCTATCATCACTACAGGATGCAATTCAGATGAAGACAAATTATTAAAAACTGAAATCTCCAAAATGGAGAATGATAAAAAACTTACGAAAGAAGAGAAAAAATTAATAAAGGAATCACAGCTGATTAATTATGTTGTAGAAACATATGGTACATCCATTGATATTACTAAATACGAAGTCATACCTGAAGAACCTGAGGAAGCTCCCCCACTGATTATTATTTATATAAAGGATCATAAAGGTCGTTATCAATCTTCGGTCAATTGTGAAATGAACTATGAGGAAAAAGGGAAACTAGACTGCAAGCCATATGATACTTATTTTACAAACCTCATTAATAAAGAGGCTACCAATTATATAAAACCATTGGTAGCAGCTTCATTTGGAAACTTAAAGAAGGAAGTAGAACATTTTGCCTTCATTAATATTGATAATGCGTCTGAAAAAAATTTAACATTTCAGGAGAAACCAAATTATGAAAAACTGAAAAGGAATTTACCAATTTGTGTTTCTGTGAGGTTGATAGATGAAAAATTAAAAGCAGAAACTTACTACAATGAAATGTATCACTTTATCCAGAACTTTAATAATCAATCCCATATCCGATTAGATTCTAATTGTAATGGAGTCTCTTTGTATATTAGAGGAAAACTTAAAGATAATTTCGGTAATGCCGATGTTAAAGCAATAACCGTAAAACAACCAGAAATTAACAACATCAAACAACCAAATGACTTAAAAAAATTCACCAAAACATCCAACCTCTTTGAAGCTGGGTATGAAATGTAGGGGGTCTGACCCCCACCTCTTTACCGCGTTAAACTACTGGGGGTCTGACCCCCTAAAATAGACCCCCTAAATAACCTCTAATATTAATTTCATATTAATTCTATTAATCTTCGGTAAAACCGCTGTGAAGTGTCAGTAAATTTGCATTATTCCTTTAGATATTGTGTTTTAATAGGCTTGCAGTGGTGATAACAAGGAGGGGTTTGATGAGTCAGGTTGAGTTATTGGATCTTTCGAAGTCTTATGATAAGCAGAAGGATATTTTGAAAGAGATCAATTTATCCATTGAAAAGGGAGAGTTTTTTGTCCTGGTAGGACCTTCTGGTTCAGGGAAAAGTACTTTGCTTCGAATGATTGCGGGACTTGAGGAAATTTCCGGTGGATTTTTAAAAATGAATAATGAACCAGTAAATCACCTTCCACCAAAAGACCGCAATTTATCTATGGTCTTTCAAAATTATGCACTATATCCACATTTAACGGTCGAACAAAATATCCTCTTTGGTCTCAAAGCAAAGAAAGTCAATAAACAGGAACAACAAAAAAGATTAAAGGAAGCTGCCGAAATGGTAGGTCTAACTGAAATGCTCAAACGCAAACCAAAAGAGCTTTCTGGTGGTCAAAGACAAAGGGTTGCACTTGCACGTTCGATTGTTAGTCAAGCACCTCTTTGCTTAATGGATGAACCTCTTTCCAATTTGGATGCAAAGCTGCGGGCTAATATGCGGATTCAAATTCGCAGATTACAAAAAAAGCTTGGTTTAACTACCATTTATGTCACCCATGATCAAGTTGAAGCAATGACGATGGGCGATCGAATTATGGTATTAAATGATGGCAAAATTCAACAGGTTGGAGAGCCGATTACTCTTTATAACGAACCAGCCAATTTGTTTGTCGCTTCTTTCATCGGGTCGCCAAAAATGAATATGGGAACAGCTATTTTTGCATCAAAAGCAAAAAAACTAATGATCGAAAATGATCTTTCCATTTCTGTAGATCCAGCTATAGCCCAAGGGCTACCGAAGGATAAGACACTTACGATTGGCATTCGTGCAGAGCATCTTTTACCCGGAACTACAGAAAATACCACCCATTATTTAGAGGTAGTAAATGTAGAGCAATTAGGAAATGAAACCACCATTGCCTTTGATGTTGGCACTGAATTATGGACAGCAAAATGGCCTGGACAATGGAATATTCAAGTAGGACAAAAAGTTCCTATCCACCTGTCTTCAGACTATCTATTATTCTTTGATACAGAAACAGGAAATCTCATTCGCTCAGCTACCCATGGAAAGAGCCAAGGGGTCATAGCAATATGAGTATGTCTAGTGTAGCCATTCAGACAAATGAATTAAATCTACAGTACGTTGAGCAAGTAAAAAAGAAACAAAGAATTAAAAACTTTTTACACGGGCTATTATTTCTTTTACCATCGATTCTGCTATTTAGTATTTTTGTATTTTACCCTATGATCCGAACGATTTATTTAAGTTTTTTCTTAACAAATGCAAGTGGTGAAACTACAGTATTTGTCGGATTGGAAAATTACTTGAATATGTTTACGTCTCCTATTTTTCTAAAGAGCATCCAATCCACGTTCTTATTTGTGCTATATACCGTTCCAGCGACCATTGTGATTAGCTTATTTTTAGCCATTATCGCGAATGAAAAATTAAAGGGAATTGGATTTTTTCGCACGATTTTCTCCTCAACAATGGGAATTTCAGTAGCAGCTGCATCTGTATTTTGGATGTATTTATTTAACCCTACTATGGGATTACTCAATCAGTTTCTTCAATCAATCGGTGTCGAATCGATTGGCTGGCTCACTGATCCAGCTTGGGCACTTTTTTCTGTTTCAGTTACTACGGTTTGGATGAATATAGGCTTTACTTTTCTCGTTCTTTTGGGAGGGCTGCAATCAATCGATTCCTATCTTTATGAAAGTGCTGATATTGAGGGTGCAGGTTACTTTTATAAGCTAAGGAGAATTACACTTCCAATGCTTTCTCCCACCCTATTTTTTGTATTAACCGTATCGATCATTAATGCTTTTCAAACATTTGGTCAAATTGATATTTTGACGCATGGCGGTCCACAAAATGAAACAAATTTAATTGTTTATTCCATTTATCGCGAGGCATTTGTTAATTATCAGTTTGGATCAGCAAGTGCTCAAGCCGTTATATTATTTATTTTGATCCTACTTATGACCGCTCTGCAATTTAAGCTTGGTGAAAGGAAGGTTCATTATCAATGACCATGTCCTTTAGAAAAAAATTAATCTTCTATGTTTTACTGACACTTTCAGCATTCATCCTATTTGCTCCTACAATGTTGGCAGTAGTGATGAGCTTTATGACCAGTCAGGATATCTTAACAGGCAGTACGCCCAGAACACTTATTACAGATAATTTTACACAGGCTTTCGAACGTTTTCCTTTATTTCAATTTTTATTAAATAGCTTGATCGTGTCGATCGTTATTATGATTGGTCAAATCATTCTATCCAGCTTAGCAGCGTATGCCTTTGTTTTTCTAGAATTCAAAGGAAGAGATTTTCTATTCTATCTATTCATCGCTACGATGATGGTGCCTTTTGAAGCATCAGTTATTCCAAATTTCCATATCATTCGTGACTTAGGTTGGATTGATACCTATCAAGGACTAACGATTCCTTTCTTTGCAACAGCTTTCGGCACATTCCTCCTTAGGCAAAATTTTAAACAAATCCCTAAGGAGCTTAGGGAAGCCAGTCAAATTGCTGGGATGGGAAATTTCAAGTATTATGTCACGGTTGTTTTACCTGTTGCAAAAAGTAGCCTAATCACATTAGGAATATACGGATTTCTATCATCCTGGAATATGTATCTTTGGCCACTTTTATCGACGACCAATGATTCCGTACGGATTGTCCAAATCGGTTTAAAGCAATTACAATCCCAGGAGCAGCTAAATGAATGGGGTGTCATGATGGCTGGGGCAGTAATTGTGATTATACCTACTTTAGTTCTTCTATTCCTCGGACAGAAAAAGCTGCAAAAAGGATTAACCGAAGGTGCATTGAAGTAATCAAGCTTCATTACATATTTAATCAAAAGGAGAAGTGAAAATGAAAAAGCGACTCTCGATACTTATGATTGGTCTATTATTCTTACTAACCGCCTGTAATACGACAGAAAAAGGCTCCGCATCATCTGCTGCAGATAATGGAAAACAAATGGTGACGTTTTGGCATTCCATGAGTGGAGCTGGTCAAGAGACATTAAAACAAATTGTAGAAGACTACAATAACTCCCAAGATAAGATTCAGGTTAATGCAGAATTTCAAGGTACCTATGATGAGGCATTAACAAAATTTCATACTGTAGCAGGTACAAAAAGTGCCCCAAGCATCATTCAAGTATTTGAAATTGGAACAAAATCGATGATCAACAGCGGTAACATCGTTCCAATTCAAAAATTTGTTGATAAAGAAAAATATGATATGAGTGGATTAGAGCAAAACATTCTTAACTATTACACGATCGATAATAAGCTATATTCCATGCCATTTAACTCATCAACTCCTGTTATGTACTACAATAAAGATGCATTTAAAAAAGCAGGTATAGATCCAGAAAATCCTCCAAGAACCTTTGAAGAAATTGAGAACATATCAAAATCAATCACTAAAGCAAATCCAGATATGAAAGGTTTTGCCTTACAAGCATATGGCTGGTTATTTGAAGAACTAATGGCCAATCAGGGTGCATTATTAATGAACAATGATAATGGTCGCTCCGATACTCCATCTAAGATTGGCTTTTCTAAGGAAGAAGGAACAGCTGTCTTCAATTGGGTGAAACGAATGATTGATGATGGAACCTTTGCCAACTATGGGACAAATGGCGATAATATGGTGGCTGGATTTCTAGCTGGAGATGTTTCAATGTTTGTCCAATCATCCGCAAATGCTCGAGATGTTATAGACAATGCTCCATTTGAAGTAGGGGTGGCCTTCCTTCCACATCCAGAAAGTAAGGAACGCCAAGGTGTCGTTATCGGTGGAGCAAGCCTATGGATGATTGATGGAAAACCGAAAGAAGAGCAGCAAGCGGCGTGGGAGTTCATGAAATACTTGCAAACACCTGAAGTACAAGCAAAGTGGCATGTTGGCACAGGCTATTTCGCGATTAACCCTAAAGCTTATGAAAATCCAATGGTCAAAGAAGCCTATAACAAAATGCCCCAATTACAAGTAACTGTAAACCAATTACAGTCAACAAAACCATCTATCGCTACTCAAGGAGCAATCATGGATATGATTCCAGAAGGCAGAAAAATTATCGAAACAGCCCTTGAAACGGTATATAATGGTGGAAATGTGGATAAAGCCTATGATACTGCAGTGAAACAGTTCAATGCGGCTATTAAACAAGCAAATGCAGCAAGAGGAAAATAAAAAAATATAGCAGATTAAGAGAATAAGGGCATATATCCTCTCCCGCTCCTTATTCTCTTCCAATTCTTTATATTGAAAGGATGGATTGTTATGACAAAGGTTTATGGACACCGAGGCTGCAAGGGAACCTATCCTGAAAATACATTACTTGGATTTCGCCAAGCGATTGTGCATGGAGTTGACGGCATTGAACTAGATATCCATATGACAAAAGATGGAGAAATCGTCGTCATCCATGACGAAAGTCTAGATCGAACCACTGATGGAACAGGCTATATTAAAGATTTAACATTAGAAGAGATTAAACAATTTAGTGCTGGAAATCAGTTTACTCATTTACCTAACTATCAAGAGGGAATATGGTCACAAGAACGCGTACCAACATTAAAGGAAGTGCTAGAACTATTAGCCCCCTACCCAATCGATCTAAATATCGAATTTAAGACGTATATGTTTGAATACGAAGGAATCGAAAGTAAAGTACACTCCATCGTAAGCCAATTCGGTGGACAGCGCAAAGTTATTTACTCATCCTTTTATTTACCGACGATCTTAAAAATGAAAAAAATCAATCCAGAAGCCACAATAGCCCTCCTATTACATAATGATGGATTGCTAAATCAACCAAACTATCTACAAAACTTACCATTATCAGCATTGAATATAGCAAAGGATATAGTTTTAACCAATTCGAATTTAGTAAAAAGCTTAAGCTATCCAATATGTGTTTGGACTGTGAATAAAGAAGAAGAAATCAAGCAGCTTTTAGAGCAAAACGTCGAAACCATTATTTCCGATTTTCCTGAAAAAGTCTTACATTCTAGAAATGAGAGAAAGCTATATGTTTAAAAAAATCGTATTCACTTTAACTAGTGTTCTATTAATTTTAACCTTTATCTATACTTTTGCTAGTCAAAAAGCAGAGTCTGTATCAACGGCAACTATAGAAACCATACCGAAAAAAACAGCAACGTCCAAGATGGAATCAACGGTAAAAAATAAAACAGAGCACAGCTTTAAACAGACTCCAAAAATTCTCGCCCATCGAGGAGCAAATGACCGATTTAATGAAAATACAATAACCGCTCAAAAAATAGCTGCCGATGATGGTGTAGATGCGTTAGAAATGGATCTACGCATGACAAAAGATGGTTCACTAATCATCATGCATGATCAAACAATTAATCGTACAACGAATGGAAAAAAGAAAGTTTCAGAACTTACTTTAGATGAATTAAAAGCCTATCAAACAATTGGACGATACAATGGGAAAACGACAACGGAAGATATCCCCACGCTTAGGGAAATGATTGAAGCTTTTACAGATACCGAACATTATTATATTGAAACAAGATTGGTCAATAGGGAATTAAAAATGGAGGAACCCTTAATTGAACTGCTTAATGAATATCATCTTATTTCCAAAGGGTTAGTCACCATTCAATCCTTTTCACCGCAAAGCTTAGAAAAAATACAGAGATTAGCACCTAATGTTCCTTTAACCCTACTTTTCGGAAAAGGTAAATTTGATTTGGAAATGGCACTAACTTCTCCTTACCCGAACATAGGGATTGAATCAACGGATGTCACTTTAAGTATTGTCAACGAGCTCCATCAAGCCGGAAAAGAAGTTCATGTGTATTTTACAAATAAAAAAACGGAAAAGAATGAGCAGGCACGGGTAAAAGCTTTTCAGGTTGATGGTTATTTCACTGATTACATAAATTATACGAAACAACTTTTGGGACAATGGACCGGATCCATTGTCCCATTTTGTTGATGAGCTTGTGCAGGTTATTTGTAACTTCCTAAGTAAAAAGGATAAAAATCAAAATCAATTAGTTGAAACAATCTAATGAAAGTAAAAACAAAGGAAGAGGACGATTGATAAGTCCTCTTCCCCATTCGGTTAATTCACTTTTCGTAACGGCATTCTCTTTAAATAAGTCACCATTCTCCATATCCATTCGAGTGGACCAAACTTAAAGAAACGAAGCCAAATCGTACTATATATTAGCTGCAAAGCAAGAATGATTAAACATAGATAAAGAGTTTCTAAATAAGTAATCTTATTATTTAAAAGCAAGACTACATTAGCCAACAATATGAAAGTAGTTTGCATAATATAATTGGACAATGCCATGCGTCCTAAATTTTTGATGGGTGACAATAGTTTAGCTATCATTCCTACCCTAACAAGAATAATGACTAATCCAACATAAAAAGCGGACACAATGGGTCCAATCATAATTCCAATTTTGAGAAATTTATTCGTCTGAATGACATTTAGGTCATCAGTTCCTTCTAATATCATGCCATAAAAAGGACGCAATGGACTCTGCATGTATTGATAGGTTAGACCGACTATACTTAACAGAAACATGACGAACGTAAACTTGTTAATTAAACGCTTTTGTTCAGAAAGTTTCTCAAAGATACGATATTGTCCCGCAGCAAGTCCCAATAAAATGTATGGGAAGCTCATAAGTTCTTTCATCGATAAAATGGCAAAAGTAATTAATAAAACCAATCCAACAATCAGATTTATTTCTTTTTTCACCTTATAAAATGGCATCACTAGAAGACCACAAATGGCATAGACAGCTAACGCTTCTCCCGGCTGAAATATATGATGAATGCATCCAAAAATGAATAATGCGATGATTCTTCGTATAAATAGCACATAGCCATTTTTCCCTTTGGAGATCGCTCTTGATAGAAAAATATAAAAGCCAACCCCAAATAAAAAGGAAAAGATAGAGAAAAAGCGAGTTTCCACAAATACATAGAGCCATTTTTGATAGGCAGCATTCGCCGTATGTGGTTCAGGCATTTGCACTGACAATAATGCTAAAATATTGACTAAAATAATTCCAATTAAAGCGAATCCTCTCAAATAATCTAGGGCATCGATCCTTCTTGTCTGTTCAATTGAATTCATATGTTTCTCCTTTTTGTCTGTTCTATTATAGGGTCTGACCCCTAGAACATTTCTCCCTGTCCTTTGTAAGCTATAAATCCGATTTTATTAATTGATCCCTTACCTTTTTAGGTAAGCTTTCTAGCTTTACTTCCTCCCACGTTTTTACATAGCTCCCCTTCATATATACTTTTAAAAATGCATTCTTTCTTAGTTCATGTGAGGCGTAAAATTTTACTTCTTGTTTTTCACCACTCTTTGTAAAACCAATTAATGTATAATCAGCCCCACCTGGATTTCTCAGTGCAGGTTTCGCGTTAATTTGAACATATACATCTTTTTTTGATACAAAAGGGTTAATTTGATCGGATACTTCTTTCGGCAATGCTAAAAATCCACCAACAATAATAGCCATTCCTATGACAACCCCAATCATTGTTTTCTTTTTCATTTTCAATCACTCCTTTACTTTTTTACTCATCAATAGATGCCATTATTTTTTTTACATAGCTGATTCGTACAATTGTAAAATAGACAATCTCTAAAATTAAAAACCCAATAATCGTAATAATCGTAGGAACAACAACACTACTTCCCATATCTCTCTCCAAAACTTTTAAGGCAAAGCATGTATGAACAATAGCTACTATGAATGGCAAGAAAAACAGAATCGACAATTGCCATGTAGCACTTTTCTTAATTTCCATTTCAGTGAGCCCTATTTTCGATAATGCTTTGTATTTTTCTTGTTCATGCTCAAGGTCTGTAAATAGACGGAAATAAATAAAACTACCTGCAGCAAGGAAAAATACTAAGGCCACAAATAAACCAATAAATAAACTGAGACTAGGAATTTGAACACTTTCATAATAAATTAACCCTTTTGAGAAAAATTCAAAATGAATATTAGTATAGTTACCGTATAATGTATCGTGTAGTATCTTGCTTATTTCAACACTCTTCTTCCAATCTTTAAAATGGAACCCATAAAGGGTAGACGGTTCAAAGGTTGATTTCATTTTTTTATACGTTTGCTCATTAACAACTACTGCCGTCGAAACACCTAAAATAGATGATTCAATCCCTTTAACCTTGAGCGAGTACGGGGAATCTACTATTTTCAATGTTGATGGAATGTCTTTGTTATGATCAAAACCACGATTATCCAAATAAACAATGGCCTCACCATCATTTATGGCCCCCACTTTTAAGGTTGGATTATATTTTGACGCTTCCTTTTGCGATAAAATCACAATAACTGGAACCGTACCATCTGGCATTTGATAACGCGCCTCTAAGGCCTCCACTTTCCCCGCTTTATAGTCAATACCAACATGACTTAAAGATTCTTCAATTAAACCAATATGTTTTGCTTCATTCCCATTATCTGGACTCGATAAATATTCTATTTCGTAATTTGTCTTTTCAATCGGTTGCTTTGATTTAAAAACAGTTAACACACCTGTTGCTGTAAAGGCCACTGCAGAAACGATACTCACGATAAAAAACAATCTCGCATTATCCTTTAATCGATAGGTTAAATCAGAAATCGTTAAGAAATGATAGCCATTTAAATAAAGATTTTTGCTTTTCTTCAATCGTTTTAATATCCATACACTTAATTGACTGTAAAAGAAGAAAGTTCCTATAACCGTTAAGATTAATATAATCACCGCACTGGTCATATTAATTTCCGCAATAAAAGCCATCGTATAGCCCGTCCCTAAAAAGATAAGTGCAAGTGCAGACAATAAAATAGAAGGCTTCGGAGCTTTTTTTGGTTTAATCGATCCTTTTAACAAGGCTACCGTTTCTTCAGTGTTAATAAAGAAAAGCGTAAATTGAGAGATAATGAAAAATAATACAAGAAAAACGCCACTTGTTAGCCCAATCGCTTTCCAAGGTAAATATAAGGACAACTCATCCATATCAAGAATATATCCACCCGCAACAAAGAACATTTTCGCAAGAATCGTTCCTCCTGCTATTCCTGAAATAATAGAGGCTAGTCCAATAACCAGGTTTTCAAGTGTTACTAATCTCCTCAACTGCTTTGGTGATGTCCCTGAAATCGTAAGAATTCCAAACTCTTTTTTTCTCGTATGCAGGAAAGCATTAACTGAATATAAAACAAATAGAATGGAGAAGACAAAAATAATCCACTCAGCTGCTATCATACCCTTGCGTGCAATAGTATTGATCACTCCTGTTTCTAAGGCAGGGTGAAAAATAAACATCGCAAATATATAAAAAATCATGACAGCAAAGGAACTGCTTAGATAAAACGCTAAATAAGAACGTAAATTACGCGCTACATTTTTAGTAGCGAGTTGATAAAAGTTCATTTGCATTCCCTCCAAGCATGGACAATACATCGATAATTTGCTGGAAGAATACTTTCCGGTTATCTCCCATATAGATCTCGTTGTACAATTCACCATCTTTAATAAAAATGACCCGATGACAATAACTTGCTGCAAAAGGATCATGTGTGACCATTAGCATTGTAGTCTTCTCATGTTCATTAATATCAAGCATAGCTTCTAACACTGCTTTTGAAGATTTTGAATCCAAGTTTCCGGTTGGTTCATCCGCTAAAAGTAAGGAAGGTTTGTGTATGATAGCTCTCGCAATCGCTGTTCTTTGCCGTTGCCCTCCAGATACTTCGAATGTTCTCTTCTTTAAAATAGATTCAATTCCAAGCTTTTCTGCGATATGGCTTACTTTTTCTGCAATCACATGAGGTTTTACCCTCTCCAGCACTAATGGGAGCATAATATTTTCTTCTAATGTTAATGTGTCCAATAAATTAAAGTCTTGAAACACGAACCCCAATTCTTGTCTTCTGAATTTTGCTAGTTTCTCTTTTTTCAATTTATGTGGCTGCTTTCCATTGATGATAATCTCTCCTGATGTAGGACGATCAATAGTTGAAATTAGATTTAATAATGTTGATTTTCCTGAGCCTGAAGGACCCATGACTCCAATAAATTCACCAGCCTGCACATTCATGTTGATATTTGTTAAGGCTTGAAAAGGATTTTTCCCATCATAAACCTTGTTTATATGATTAACTTGCAGAACTGTCTGCATGATGTAACCTCCTTAAATGTGTATGACCCTATTGTAAAAAGAACAAGAAAGATCTGCGATTTAATTTCCTTAAATGAAACTTACATTTTTGTAAGAAAATCCGACCTTTGATTTTCACAAAAGGAAAGTTGGCCTTAGAACTTTCCATGAAAATCTGATCTTTGATTTTCCTAAAAGGAAAGTTGGATCTAATACTTTCCACGATAATCCGACCTTTGATTTTCCTAAAAGGAAAGTTGGCCTTAAAACTTTCCATGAAAATCTGACCTTTGATTTTCCTAAAAGGAAAGTTGGCCTTAAAACTTTCCACGAAAATCCGATTTTTGATTTTCCCAAAAAGGAAAGTTAGCTTTAAAACTTTCCACGAAAATCCGACCTTTGATTTTCCCAAAAGGAAATTTGGCCTTAAAACTTTCCATGAAAATCTGACCTTTAATTTTCCTAAAAGGAAAGTTGGCCTTAAAACTTTCCACGAAAATCCGATTTTTGATTTTCCCAAAAAGGAAAGTTGGCTTTAGAACTTTCCACGAAAATCTGATCTTTGATTTTCCCAAAAAGGAAAGTTGGATCTAAAACTTTCCACGAAAATCCGGTTTTTGACCTGAAGAGACATGGCTAGAACATATTCATGTTTAGTGCATTGCATTTATCCATTAATCAATAATTGAAAAGAAAAAACCTTGCTGAAGATACAGCAAGGCCACAATTATTTTTTCCTAAACATTAAAAATAATGCTAAACGAAGTTCCTTTGTTTATCTCCGTATCAATGGAGAAATCATGGGCGAGCCTATTTAATATTTCCTTAACAAGATAGAGCCCCATCCCTGTCGATTCATGATACTTTCTTCCATTCACACCGGTAAAATATGGTTCAAATACCCTCTTTACATCCTGTTCAGGAATACCTATTCCATAATCAGTAATGGTTAAAATCACTTGTTCATTTTGTTTTGCTAATCGTATATCTACCTTATTGGACTTTTCCGTTGAATACTTTAATGCATTGGACAGCACTTGCTCAATGACAAACTTAATCCATTTTTTATCAGAAAGAATATAAAGATCTTGGTCGTCCATTATCATATTGGGATATACCTTGAATTGAAAAAACAGGCTTTTATTTTCTTTAACAAGTTCTTTTATAAATGTATTGATAGGGATCCTTTCAATCTGATAATCCTTTTCAAACAAGGATAGCCTAGAGGAATATAAAACAGTCTTTAATCCCATCTCTAATTTGTATATTTCCTTTCGAATATCCTGGAAAACTGGATCATCATAATCTTGAATCATTAGCTGTATCACTGATATCGGCGTTTTCATTTGATGGACCCATTGATTCATAAAGGTCGCTTTTTCTTTAATCTCCGCCTCACCTTCCAATATCAATTGATCAGCGGCATCTTTTTCCTCGATTATTTTCTGGTGCAGTACTTTATTAAAATAACCATTTCCAAAGCTAGGTATATACCTTAATTCTTTCTCATCGGTAGTTATCCATTTATAAAGCTGTGAGTCATTCATCCACCGATAGGCTAAATAAATACAAAGAAGAATGATTTGCATTAACAAAACATAAAGGACATGTCCCCATCCTTGAAATCCTAGAAACCAAAAATACAACCATGTGAATCCGCCTTGTACAATTACCATAAATAGTAATGCAAAATGACTTCTTAGAAAGATTTTCATTGGTTATCTTCCCACGTCTTTTTCATTCGGTAGCCGGCTCCACGTATGGTTTCTACTGCATCATTGATCCCTAATTCCTTCAATACCCTACGAATTCTTGATATATATACATTTAACGTATTCTCATCAACAAACATATCTGTATCCCACATTTTCTCCATTAACCTATCACGACTCGTTACCTTATCTCCACGCTCTAAAAGTAGCGCTATCATTGTCGCTTCTTTTTTCGAGAGCTCGTAGTTCTTGCCTTTGAACTCTAATTCAAGCTTCTCTGGATAATACTTGAGTCCTTCAAAATTAATCACCTTCTCCTTTTGGTTTAGCGCATATTCCCCCAGGGTCCGTCGAAGTTGACTTTTTACCTTAGCTGTTACAATCTCAAATGAAAAGGGCTTTGTAATATAATCATCTGCTCCATTCTCAATAGCCATCACTTGATCCATTGTTCCTTCACGAGCAGATATAAAGATAATCGGACATTTTGAATACTTTCTTATTTGTCTACACCAATAAAACCCATCAAAAGAGGGCAAATTGATATCAAGCAATACTAAATCAGGGCTATTCTCTCTAAACTCTGTCAAAACACGATCAAAGTTATCTAATCCGACACACTGATAGCCGTACTTCGTTAAATAGTTCTCTAAAAGTTTTCTGAGGTCTTCATTATCCTCAATGATCATTATCTTTGGCATATCGATCTTCCCTTTCAAACATAACATTAACAAATATAATCCTAAGACACTATAGTTGGATAAGACTCTTTTAGTTATTCGATTATACAAGTTATAAAAAGTACATGCATTAATTAAATTGATTTTAAAATAAAAGCATTTTAGAATTATAGACCTTCCATCTATTTCAGATGCAAATGTTAAAAGTTTTCCTGTCTATCTACTAATATATAATAGAATTATCTTTTTCAAGAAGGGACTGAATTATGCGCAGATATCAATATAGTAACCCGATATAAAAAAAACAGATGGAGGGAACTTATTGATGAAGGAACTTTTAACAACGGAAAGATTATTATTAAGAAAAATTCATGTATCAGATTCGGAAAGCTTATTTTCGATTTGGTCAGATCCTGATGTAACAAAATACATGAATATTGATCGCTTTACTGATGTAAGCCAAGCGAGGGAAATGATTGAATTACTAAATCATTTATCACAGGAAAACAAGGCTATCCGCTATTCTATAATTAAAAAAGACACTCAAGATATAATTGGCTCTTGTGGGTACAATTCTCTCGATTATGATCATTCTAAAGTTGAACTTGGATATGAAATTAGTAAGGCTTATTGGGGAAAGGGATATGCTCCAGAGGCGATAAGCTCACTTGTTCATTATGCATTTAACTCATTGGGCATGAATCGAATTGAAGCTAGAGTTGAACCTGCTAATAAAAGTTCAGTGAAAGTTTTACAAAAACTAAACTTTACATTTGAAGGAACAATGAGAAAATGTGAAAAGTCTAAAGGAAGGTTTATTGATCTAAGTATTTTTTCAAAATTAATTACAGATTAGTAAATCCTAGTATAGAGTTGTCTATTAGAGGGTCTGACCCCTTTGTTTATAGACAACTCTATTTTTCATTCCTGCTACCCCATTTGGATAGAAAAGATTGATGCTAACTATTAAATCTATAAAAAACTCCCCTTTTAAGGACAGTTTTGTTATTTTTATATGCCAGTTACTAATAAATCGTAGTCTAATTCAATTTTCTATTATTCTACTATTTTATTTTCAGCTTCTAATTTCATCATGGCTCCAAAATACTGTGATGCGGTTGTAAATGCAATAAATGCACAGAGCTCACTTATTTCATTTTCGTTAAAATATTCTTGTAATATTTCAAAAGATGAATCTGGTATACTTTCTTTTTGCTTTAAAAAAACTTCCGCAAACCCGACTGCAATAGAAATTTTCTCATTGAATTTTTCAGGCTCTGGCTTGCCTTTTGCTTTACAATATTCACAGCCATTGCTTTGAGCCAGAGTTCTTCTTACTTGTTCCTTTAATTCTGAGGAGAGGAATCCATCCTTTTCTAACACATCTCCTAAGTAAGACCACCCTTCCATTACTTTTTCGTTATGTCCTAAAAGTCTTTGGAAAGGAGTATTTCCAAATGTAGATTCACTAATTCTTGCCATTATTAACACCACCTTATATATTAGTATAAAAAATAGAATGAACCATTCACATTAAATATGTAATGTATTAATAATTATTAGTTATGGAATTTAATAAAAAACAGAGGAGTTTCCTTAAAAATGAAAATTGATGAGATTGATAAAAAAATAATTAATGAATTGAAACAGAATAGTCGTTTATCAATGAGTGAACTCGGGAGGAGAATCAACCTTTCTTCCCCTTCAGTCACAGAACGAGTCCGACAAATGGAATCCTTTGGAATAATAAAAAGATACACGTTAGAAATCGATTATTCTAAATTAGGTTCGCCGATTCAATGTATCGTTGAAGCAACCATTAAAAATGGCGATTACAAAGCTTTCAGAAAATATATCGAGCAACTACCAAATGTAGAGTTTTGTTATCGTATTGCTGGCAATGCCTGTTATATGCTCAAAATGCAATTTGAATCTTTCCCAAAAGCAGAGGAATTTATTGATGATGTCAGTCCATTCGCTCACACGGTCACACATTTTATTTTCTCGCAAGTAGAAACTAATTTAAGTCTATTTTAAGGGGTCTGACCCCCGCTGATTTAACGTATTAACGCAATGGGGGCCTGACCCCCAAAGCCTATTTACTTTTTTACCGAATCATCTATTTCTCACTATGACGAAATTTTATGAAGGTTAATTGATAGTTTAGAAGATATTTCTCTAATTCTTGACTGAAACGTATGGTATCGGGATGTGTTAACCCTTTTTCGTTAGCAAAAAGATTTAATATTTGTCGTTTCTGTTCAATTTTTATTGATAATTCTTTTCTATTAATAATTGTTCATCTCTTTCACTTTTATGAATCATAATTAAATACTGTATAACCAAATTATTTTATTTACCTCCACTTCCCCCCTCACCATGACCTAAAACATTTATTGGACTACAGTATACTTTTATATACTTAAGTACAAATATTAATTATAATAATAGTGGGATAGGAAATATGTCAATATTTTTTAAAGGCGATAATCTTGTATCTACATAAACTTAAAGAATTGAGGAATGAATATGTCTGATGTTGCAATTTCTAAATATCAAATGATTTTTGGTTGGGAAGAGGATAATGGAATTGGCGAGATGTTGATTCAACAAATTCTAAAAGGAGAAAAAACAGCTACTTGTGCTCCTAAACAGGAATATTCAAAAGAAGAATTAAGAAAAACATATGAACCAGTTGGAGAAATTGTTACGGTATATGATAAACATGGTCATCCACGATGTAATGTGAGATTGAAAGAAGTATTCGAAACAACCTTTGGAAACCCAGATTTAAGACTTGTTCGAGGCGAAGGAAATGGTGACGATATAGAAAAATTTCAAGAGGACCACAAATTAGCATGGAAAGAGATAGATATTGAATTAAATGATGAGACTATTTTAGTAGTGGAATTATTCGAAATGGTAACAAACGAATAGCACCTATTACAGGTTTCACGATAAATCTATCAATGATGTTTAGTATCCAACAAATAGCCTTCGAAAATGAAGGCTATTTAATATGAAGACGATTATTCACTTACTTTTATATCTGAATAAGCCTTCTTTAGTTGATTTAAATGAAAGGGCTTATTTTTCAAATGGAAATCAAAGAAATGTAATGTAAAAGCATTAATTACCTCATGAACATATCTAGGATCTTCCCCTTTATTTGCAAAAAAAGGTGAAAAAAGCGGAAAATCAGTAAAACTCATATGAGACGTATGAGGAATTTCAATAGATATCCCACCATTAGCTAATGCATTCTCCCTTCGCTCTGTTGTTTCCTTCCAATTATTCTCATAATAACTGAGTGGTTTATCCAATTGAGAATCAGCTTGATTAAGTGTTTTTTTATACTCGTTATAATCTATACTTTTTTCCCCATTAAAAATCATTAAGGGCTTTTCCACCCCAGTTTCTTCAATTTTTTCTCCATACAAGGTACCATCCATATTGACAGCTGCTTTAATTCTGTCATCTTTCATTAACATTTGCACGGCAGTCGCACCACCATATGAATGACCAAACATACCTATTTGATTTAGATCCATTCGATTGATGAACAAATTTTTTCTATCATTTTTATTTAACTTCTCTAACTCATTAAGGACAAACGAAACATCCTTTTCCCATAAAGTAATATGTGAATCCAGTTCATCAAATCCGGATAAATTTTTAAAGCGAATTTCAGCACTAGAACCGTCCGTAAAAATCGTTGCTGCAGCATCATATGTATGATCAATTCCTACAATAATATATCCATGGCTTGCTAGCTCTTCAACTTCGAACGTATTTTGATTTCGAAATCCTGTTAGTCCATGGGAAAAAATTAAAACAGGATAATTAGACTTTTCTGGTGAGACATGTACATTTAACATCGAATGAGTTTTTACTAAACTTAGCTGTTGGAAAAGGAATGACGGCAAATGGAGTGCCTTTTTTAGCCCTTTTGCAATGGGTTGAATATCTGATATATATGGAGCAAATTTTCCTTTTTCATCTTTATTCACAGGGTACCAAATCTGTACTGCTAGCTTTCTTTTTGAATATGGATCTTTTTCGTATGTCTCCAACCGATTATGATCAACGAAGGTATAGCTTGTTGTGCCAACTGCATATTTACCGGTAGGCTCCTTAAATGCAAAAACAGGAAAGATGAAAGGTAAACTAACGGAAATAACAGTAAAAAGGCAAATGCTTATAGACATAGTAATCTTTAACCATTTCTTAGAAACATTTACGCGTAAAAAATAGATTAAAGAGATTGGCACTACATATAACGGAATCATCTGCCAACGGAAACCTTCCACTTTATATTGTATTGTTATCAGGAAGAGCATGGCAGATAATAGTAGAATGATAATCTTCCAGTTTTGTTTTTTTGAAAAGAAAGACCACCAAAGTAAACCTAATGCTAAAATAGCATATATCATTTCTATTAAACGCATTTCATACTCCTTTCTTTACTTTTCGACAGCAACATTTAGGAAAGGAAACGACTAATTAACATGAATAAGCGTTTCCTTTAGCAGAGTGACAAAAATCATTGGGCATTATCCTTAACAGGCTGTTTAATAAAAAAACAAAAAATAAATGCTAAGATAGTAAGAGTAAATGCAGCTAAAAATCCATTATTCAGTCCTTTTATAGTTGCGTCGAATAATAGATGTGGTGCTTGGCTCATCCCATGATGACTAATGTAATGACTGACTGATGTTGACATGACCCCCACAATAATGGCTGAACCTAGAGATGCAAAAATTTGACGAACTGTATTATTAGCTGCAGTTCCGTGACTGATTAACGCTTGAGGTAGCGCATTAATCCCTGCAGTCGCTAAAGGCATCATAACTAGCCCCATTCCTAACATTCTTAAAGAATAGGCCGTTACAATCCACCAAATGGATGTATCCTGTTCTAAAAATAAAAAAGGTATAGTACCTAATGTTAAAATAACCATCCCGACGATCGAAAGTTTTCTTATTCCATACCTATCAAATATTTTCCCTGCAATAGGTGAGATAAGTCCTAATACTAACGCGCCTGGGAGAAGAACTAGGCCTGATTGCAATGCAGAATATCCATGAATCTTCTGTGTATAAATGGGGAGTAAAATTTCAGAGCCAATCATTGTCATAAAAATAATAGAAACGATTACCGTAGTTACAGTAAATCCCTTGCTTTTAAATACACGTAGTTCTAATATTGGTTCTTCTAATTTGAATTGACGAAGAGAAAATAGAAATAATACGACTAGACCTATTCCACAAGAGATCCATACGATAGGATTCCCCCACCCTTTATCTCCTCCAATTCCAATTCCATAGAGAAGTGTTCCTAATCCAATACTGCTTAATAAAACTGAAAGTATATCCAACTTTGGTTTTGTCAGCTGAATAACGTTCTTCAGAAAATAGATTGCAAGAATCATATCAATAACTGTAATTGGCAGAATTAAATAAAAAAGATAATGCCAATGATAAGAATCAACAATCCAGCCTGATAAAGTTGGACCGATTGCTGGTGAAAAAGCGATGACGATACCAACAAGTCCCATTGCTTCTCCTCTGCGATCAGGTGGAAAAATCATAAACATTAATGTTTGCATTAAGGGTAGCATGATGCCAGATCCAACTGCCTGAATCATACGACCAATCAGTAGAAGTTGAAATGTTGGGCTAATGGCACAAACGACGGTTCCAATAGCAAAACATCCCATTGCAAGAAGAAATAAATTCCTACTAGCAATCTGGTTTAATAAAAATGCTGAAACAGGAATCATTATTCCATTGATTAACATAAACGCAGTGATGAGCCACTGTGCATTATTAGCTGTAACATTTAGGTCTTCCATAATTTTTGGAAGAGCAATAACTAAAACCGTTTGATTTAAGATCGCTATAAAAGCACCTACCAAAAGAACAATAACAAAACCTGGTCTTTTGAAGGGCTTTCCTTTTATATCTACCGGTAAAGTGGAAATCTGGTTCATATAGAACACACACCTTTCTTTTCTTTTTGACTTGTGTATATTTTTTTATACTCAAGTATATTTCTTGATTATAATAAAGGTGGTATACTATATATGTCAATAATTTTTTAGGAGAAGAGCAAATGACAAAAAAAGAACAAATCATTGAAGTAGCTAAAACGTTATTTCGAACAAAAGGATATCATTATACTTCGGTTCAAGATATTTTGGAGAAGTCAGGTGTTTCAAAAGGGACTTTTTATAATCACTTTTCTTCTAAATCTCAAATAATTTTATACATCATTCAAGAGGTTGATATAAAAGTTGAAGAACAGCAACAACGGTTGATTGTTGATGGAGATATTCATAGCAAACAAATTTTTCATTCTCAACTTCGTGTAAAGCATTCCATCTATAGTACCGAAAAAATACTAGAGCTATATAATATTTCAATGGCGGAAAACGATGAACAATTAAAAAAATATATGGAGGAAAGCCATTATAAGGAATTAGAATGGTTAGCAAAACGGTTGATTGATGTCTATGGCTTAGAAATCGAAGAGAGTGCAATGGATCTCGCCACTCATTTCACCGGGGGTCTTGGGTACCAGTTCAGATACTGCAATCAAATGAACCTTGATACAAAAAGTTCGGATATATTAGACTACAATATACTTCGACTAGAAAAAAACATTGAAATAACAAAACAGCAAAAACAACAAATACTGTTCCCATTTTCATCTGGAAATAATCAAGAATCATTAGAAACCGTTCTCTCTAATATAGGGACTATACTTGAAGAAATAAAAAAAGAGCACCTCTCTAAAGAAGAACAAGAGCTCGTCCACTTTATCTTAGACGAAATTCAACACCCATCAATAAGATGGATCGTTTGCGAAAGTGCCGCTCGCCAACTCAAAATTCTATCCTCCGCCCCAAAACAAAGAGAACAAAAATACAACCAAGTCTACGATATGGTTTCTAAGCAAGCAAGAAGAGTTAAATAAAGGGGTCAGACCCCCATTGTTTTAACGTATTAACGCAATGGGGGTCTGACCCCCGCTGTTTTAACGCTTTAACGCAGTGGGGGTCTGACCCCTTAGTTGGTCATCCCTATGGAGACGTATTTCATTTCGACGAATTCCATTATTCCTTCTTTGCCGCCTTCTTTTCCAAATCCTGATTCTTTGATGCCTCCGAATGGGGCTTCGGCGGTGGCGGGGAATACGTCATTTACACCGATAATGCCGTATTCAAGGGCTTCTGATAGCTGAAAGACTCGATTTGTACTCTCAGTCATGATATAAGCCGCTAAGCCATATGGTAGTTGATTTGCTTTTTCTATCACCTCTTCAATTGAATCAAATGTTTCTATTGGTAGAACCGGTCCGAATGTTTCCTCGTTCATTACCTTCATTTGATCATTAACATCAACAAGAATAGTAGGTTCATAGAAATGTCCGCCTAAATTTCCTTGCCATTCCTTCCCTCCTGTAATAATGGTCGCACCTTGATGAACTGCATCCTCTACATGTTCTGCTGCCTTTTCCACTGCATTTCTATCAATCATTGGACCAATCACCGTTGCTTCATCAATCCCATTGCCTATTTTCATACTTTTCACTTTAACCGCAAGCTTTTCAACAAAGGAATCCGCAATTTCCCTATGAACATACACTCTATTGGCACATATACATGTTTGCCCACAGTTTCTAAATTTACTTGCAAGGGTTAAGTCAACTGCATTCTCTAAATTCGCATCATCCATTACCAGAATTGGGGCATGCCCACCAAGCTCTAAAGAAAGCTTTTTAATATGTTGGGCACTGTTCTTCATTAACTCCCTCCCCACTTCAGTTGAACCGGTAAATGTGATTAAGCGTACATCAGGACTTTGTGTCAATGCCTCCCCAACGCCTTTCGCATCACCTGATACTAAGTTTAATACCCCTTTTGGCAGACCAACCTCTTCAAAAATCTTTACAATGGCCATTGCTGTCAATGGAGTTTGCGAAGCAGGCTTCAATACAACCGTACAACCTGCCGCTAGGGATGGACCTAATTTTCTAGTGACCATGGATGCTGGAAAATTCCAAGGTGTAATCGCTGCAATGACACCAATTGCCTGTGGAATAACAAGTGATCGCCTATTTACTTTTGAAGACGGAATAATTTCCCCATATACACGATTCGCTTCCTCCGCATACCATAATAAATAGCTTGCTGCAGACTCAATTTCCGTACGTGCCTCCGTCAATGGCTTCCCCTGCTCCGAGGTCAATATTTGAGCAAGCTGCTCCTTGTTTTCAAGCATCTTTTCATATGCTTTATATAAAAATGTCGAACGCTCTCTTGCCGTTTTTTTGGACCAGGAAGGAAATGCTGCTTTTGCCTCCTCAACAGCCTCCAATGCTTCTTCTTTCCCACCATATGAAATTTCTGTTAGCTTTTCTAATGTTGCTGGATTTATAATCGCCCGAACGGTTCCGGAATAAGAATCACGCCATTCCCCATTGATAAAAATTCCTTTTTCCTTTTGTCCCACTATCATAATCGAATCCCCCTTTACAACTCTTCTTGAACGGCAGCGAGGGCTGCACGCATAATAGAAATAAGCTCTTGAACCTCTTGTTTATTAATAATAAGCGGTGGTGAAAAAACTACCGTATCCATCCCTTCGAAAACAACTGTACGAACGATTAACCCTCTTTTAGCTGCCTCTTCACTTACCCGTGGAGCTATGAACGAATCAAAACGCTGCTTAGTTATAGGATGAACCATTTCTATCGCGCCAATCAAACCTAGTGCGCGGACCTCACCGATAAAATCAAATTCCATCTGTAATTCTTTAAAACCGTTGAGTAGCTCCTCACCCATTAATCTTGAATTTTCAACTAAGTTTTCTCTTTCAAGAATTTCAATATTTTTCAAACCTACTGCACATGCAGTCGCATGACCACTATACGTATATCCATGTAGAAGGGTGCCATCTGAGCGTTCAACTAGTTCACGGTGTATGGCATCAGTAACCATTACACCGCCAAGCGGAATATAGCCGCTTGTGACGCCTTTTGCAAAGAGCAGCAAATCAGGAACAACACTATAATGTTCACAAGCGAACATTTTTCCTGTACGGCCAAAGCCAGTAATTACTTCATCAGCAATGAGCAAAATATTATGTTCATCACAAATGGCTCGCACTTCTTGAAGATAGCCTTCAGGTGCGATATTGACTCCACCTGCTCCCTGCACAGGTTCAGTAAGAAATGCAGCAATATTATCTGCCCCTTCCTTTTCAATACATGCCTTAAGTGAATCAATAGAAAAGGTGTCTACATGAACAAAATCTGGTGCTGGTGAATTCGTCAATGTATGGAATGGAGAAATTCCTGTGGCACTAGTAGCCCCAATATTCACACCATGATAGCCTTTCTTCTGTGAAATAATTTTTTTCTTATCTGGTAAACCTTTCAGCTTCCAATAATAACGTACTAATTTATAAGCAGTGTCATTTGATTCAGAACCACCTGACGTAAAAAATACGGCATTTAAATTACCAGGTGCTAATTCTGCAAGCTTTGCAGCCAGTCTTATGGCAGGTTCATTGCTCATTGAGGAGAACGAATTTGTAAAAGCAAGCTTTGACATTTGCTCATATGCAGCTTCAGCAAGCTCCTTCCGCCCGTACCCAATATTTACATTCCAAAGTGAAGACATCCCCTCAAGCACTTTTCTCCCTTTCGTATCTGTTAAATATACCCCCTCACCACTTGAAAAAATAAATGGAGCACCGCTTTCATGTTGTTGTTTTAAAGAAGAGGTTGGGTGAATAAAGTGCTTCTTATCTAAATCAATTAACATTTCATGTACATCTGTTTTCATCATTTGATTTCACTCCTTAAAAGTTGTAGTGCTAATATCGATACTTTTCATTTTAGGAATTCTTGAGAAAAAGATCAGACCAACAATCCACCATGCTCCAAAAAGCACCCATTCATAGGGCCAGATAAGAGATGCCGGCATGCCTGGCATATACAGTACGATAAATCCTATGCTCAAAATCGAAGCTAAAATACCAACAATATTACTTTTCCCTGCTTGAAATGGCCGCTGAAGTTCTGGGTGTGTTTTTCTCAAAATGACAAATGAAACGGAAACAATAAAGTATGCGATGACAATTGATAGTCCACCTGCATCTACGAGCCACACTAAAGCAGGTCTTCCAAGAAGTGGACAGAATGTAGCAAGTAATCCAATCACCAAGATGGCATTCTTCGGTGTTTTATATTTTGGATGAATCTGACCGAACCATTTCGGAAGCATCCCGTCTTGTGCCATGGCATACATCACACGACTTCCACCGATAATAAAAGCATTCCAGCTTGTCAAAATCCCTGCAATCCCCCCGAGTATTAAAATTTTTGAAAACACGGCAGAGCCAAACACGGCTCCCATTGCATCAGCTGTAGGTAGACTAGCTACTTTCAACTGCCCCTCATTTAAAGATAATGACACACCTAAAATAATGAGAATATACCAAAGAACCGCTAATGCAACTGATAATATTAGGACCTTACCAACTGTTTTCTTAGGAATATTCATTTCTTCAGCCATTTGGGGAATAACATCAAATCCTACAAACATAAACGGAGTCATAATCATTACTCCCATTAATCCTGCCATCCCACCAGTGAAAAGGGGATCCATATTTTTTACCTCTCCCCCAATCGCAGAACCGAAAATTAAACTAAGACCAACGACGGCTAGTAAAACCGTTAAGATAAGTTGCAAAACAGCTGCCTGTTTTACACCAATAAAGTTAATCCATGTAACAATAATCGAACCAACCATTCCGACTGCTACCCAGGAAAAATAAACATCCCATCCAGCTATGGTCCACATATAACCCACTTGATAATTCGGAAATATATATTCAATAACGGTTGGTAATGCAACTGCCTCAAATGCTACAACTGAGACATAGCCTAATAAAATAGACCATGATACAACAAAGGCTGCTCTTGAACCAAATGCTGCTTGTGCAAAATGATGGGCACCACCTGTCTTTGGCAATGCTGTCGTCAGTTCCGAATACACCAATCCAACAAACATAACCATGATGCCTCCAATAAAAAAGGCAATCATCGATCCTATTGATCCTGCCTTCGAAATCCAATCACCTGATAAGACGACCCATCCCCAGCCAATCATTGCCCCAAAGGCTAGCACAATAACATCTGCACGCGATAGTACTTTACTAAAGTCATCGCTCTTTGACATCTAACTCCCCCTATCTCATTTACATCATTTAGAGCATTCTTAAAAAAAATGAAATAGTATGTAATTCGTAGATAGATCAGAAAATTGATTAGTGTTTTCGTGAAATAAGCAGATCCTCATATAAACGTTTACTCTATTTCTCAATCTTCCCTCCCATCTCCTTCATTCTCTTTATATAAAAAAAGCCAGTCCTCACCACAAAACATGTGATAGGACTGGCTTATGATTCATGAGCACCATTCTGTAAAAAATGGACATGCAATCTTAACAGTCAATGGATAAAAACACAAGTGATTCTTCCCTTCCTTCCGCGGCAAAACGGCTAGGGCGAAGAATATATATTTTCATTTTACATAATTTTCAGTATTATTCAAGTGACTTAGGAATTATTTATGAAATAGTAAAATAATGCTTAGCCCCTGCTATGCCTCACTACTTTTTCTTGATCTATTTTTCTATAATCCACTATTACTCGTCATACCAAGTAAAGACAAATATCTATAGGATATTCTTATTTTACCAGTTAGATAGTCCGATCCAGATCATTGGCTAACTTATTACTAATTTTTCATTCAGGGGATAAGAAATATAGATTATTAAAATTGCTTAGAGATCTTTTTCAATTAGTCCTATCCTTATGCAGCTCTCCTCCCCCTTTTTTGATACTTCATAGATATTCTTCAGTTTGATATTATCTTCAAGCATTACATACATCATAATCATTCAATATAAAAAGAACCCCATATAAAATCATCATTCAATCGAAATTCATCATAACCTTTTAATTTTTCTAAATATTATTGACACAATTCATTATAATGATATTATATTGTTAACGGTTACATAATAGATTCATTATAATCAATTCAAAAAAAAGTAGGTGAAGTTCAAACTTATGTTAGATAGAAATTCCAAAACACCATTGTATCAACAATTAAAAATCACATTATTAAAATATATCGAAGAGAATTTAAATGAAGGAGATTCTCTCCCGATAGAATCTGAGATTGAAAAAATGTATGGCGTTAGCCGTATTACGGTTAGAAAAACAATCGAGGATCTAGAAAAAGACGGAATTGTAATGAAGCATCAAGGCAGAGGTACTTTTGTGCAATCAAAAAAAATCATTCAAGATGCTGGTACTATTACAAGCTGGACTGAAGAAATGAAGTCAAAAGGCAAAACAATTGAGACAATTAACCTTCATATTAGTGAGATTGAGCCTTCCCGAAAATTAATCGGTGAATTAAAGCTAGATAAAGGAGAAAAGATTATATGTCTTCGAAGAATCCGCTGTGCTGATGGTGAGCCTATTGCCATCATGGTGAACTATATCCGTTCTAAATATGTACCTGGATTTCTCGAAAAAGGTCTTACAAAGGAATCTTTATACGAAGAGTTAGAGGTGGATTACCAAATACAACTAGAAAGTGCACGAGAAAGAATTCAGGCAAGAATTGCAACTGATTTAGAGGCAGTAGAATTGCATATTCCTCCCTATTCAGCTGTTCTTCATATTACTAGGACGTCCTTTCTGCCAGATGGAACTCCCTTTGAAGTAGTAGAAATGACCAACCGCTCTGATCGATACCAATATGATATTCATTTAAAAGGGAGAAACAAATACAAATCATAGAATCCTAGGGAGGAAATTACGATGATCATTCCTATTAACCACGAATTGATTGAACTCGATGTACCGGCAGAATCAGCTGAGGCTGCTATACAGAAGGCTGGGGAATTACTCGTGCAAGCAGGGAAAGTTGAAGTTAGCTACGTAGAGGCAATGATTAAAGGGTATCAGGATGTTGGGCCCTATATTGTATTAGCACCTGGAATCGCAATTCCACATGCACGACCGGAGCATGGTGTAAATGAACAATGTATTTCCGTTATTCGCTTAGAAAAGGAAGTTGTATTTGGTCACCCCTCCAATGACCCAGTTAGGTTGGTCTGTTCCATTGGAGGAGTTGATAGTACCAGTCATATCGGAATGCTCCAAGCATTATCAGGTATTTTAGGTAATAAAGAAAAACTACATGTTTTATTAACAACAGATAATAAAGAAGAATTTTTATCTGTCTTTTAAAAGGAGGAAATATAAATGAGAATTGTAGCAGTCTGTGGAATGGGATTTGGAACAAGCTTAATGTTATTAATGGATGTTCAGGCTATAGCAAAGAAGCATGGATTTCATGTAGATGGAGAGGCCACAGATCTTGGCTCTGCCAAAGGGAAATCTTGTGATTTTATGGTAGCTGCTAGTGAAATTGCTTCCGAGTTATCTGCTGAGACCGTTGAGGTTGTTTCGATTAATAATTTACTAGATAAAGAGGAGATTGAAGAGAAAGTTATGCCCGTAATTATACGTCTCTCTAAGGGAGGGAACTAATCATGCTACATACGATTGCATTGATACTAAGTAACCCAGCTATCATTTTAGGGATAATCGCAGCAGTCGGTCTTATTGCCTTACGGAAATCAACCTCCGACATTATAAAAGGCACCTTAAAAACCGTCTTTGGCTTTATTATGCTACAACAAGGTTCAAACATCATTGTCAATGCACTTGTCCCTTTTAGCACGATGTTTACTGAAGCATTTGGTTTAAAAGGAATTGTAGCCGAAGATAATTCCTTAGTTGCAGCTGTACAGGTTGTTCTAGGAAAGGAAACTGCTCTTATCCTTTTATTCTCTTTTCTTATTAATCTTGTCATTGCACGTATTACAAAATGGAAATATATTTTCTTGACCGGGCATATGATGTTTTCGTTTGCAGGAACGATGGCCATCGTTTTTAATCTGATGGGATTTTCAAGTATCACTACCATTATTCTAGGATCTATAATTCAAGGAATCTCCATGGTATTTTTCCCTGCTATCTCTCAACCATTTGTTCGCAAAGTAACTGGAAACAACCATGTTGCATTCGGTTTTTGGGGAAGCTCTTGGATTTCACTCTCAGGCTACATTGGAGGTCTTGTTGGCAATAAAGAAAAGTCCTCCGAAGATGTGAAAGTACCTAAGTCACTCGACTTTTTAAAAGATATGAGTATTCTGATGGGAATTGTTATGGTCATCATCTATGTTGTAACTTCTTTATTTGTTGATCATGCGACGATGCAAAAAATATCTAGCGGACAAAGTGCTATCCAATTTTCAATTATGAATGCTCTAACCTTCGTTGTCGGAATATTAGTACTTCTCCAAGGAGTTCGGATGTTTCTTGGTGAAATTGTCCCTGCATTTAAAGGTGTTGGGGAAAAGATTGTTCCCGGTGCAAAACCTGCACTTGACGTTCCGATTTTCTTCTCATTCGCACCGATTGCCGTGACACTTGGTTTCCTATCTGCATTAGTGGGTAGTTTAATTGTCACTTTTATATCTAGTGTATTACCAGTAGTTGTACTTCCATCTGTTATTGGATTGTTCTTCATGGGGGGAGCGGCTGGAGTATTTGGAAATTCAACAGGTGGGCGAAGAGGAGCCATTGTTGCCGGTTTCGTTCTTGGTCTTTCATGGTCGTTATTGATTGCTATTACATACCCTCTTATTAACCTAGAAGGATACGGAATTGAAGGGCTATGGTTTGCTTCTCCAGATGCGATCATTGTTGCTGTTATTATTCGTTTAGTTGGAATGTTATTTGGAATTCATTAATGAATAGAGGACTATACTATCTTTTCTTTTAACAAAAGTATCAAGGAGTGATTACATTGAAAAAAATTAGAACTCTCATAGGTGATATTGAACCCTCACAATTAGGCTTTACTTATAGTCATGAGCATTTATGGACGAACCCTCCTGCTCAACAAAAAGATCGTGATTTGGAATTAACGGACTATGAAGCTAGTGTTAGCGAGCTGTGGAGATTTAAAAAAGCTGGTGGAAATGCACTCGTTGATGCTACCACTTTAGATTACGGTCGTGATGCAGGAAAAATGAGACAAATGTCAATTGAAACAGGTGTTCATGTGATCGCCACTACTGGGTTTAACAAACATGTATACTTTCCAAAATGGGTTGAAGCATTAACGATAGAAGAAATCACACAAAAACTAGTTCGGGATGTAACCATTGGAATGGACGGAACAAGTTCAAAGGCAGGTTTCTTAAAATCAGGTTCCTGGAACCAACTTATTCATCCTTTAGAGGAAAAAGTTACTCGTGCGGTTGCCCGAGCACAACTCCAAACGGGAGCTCCAATTTGGTTGCATACAGAAGCAGGAACGATGGGAATGGAAATGCTTGATATTTTAGAAGAAGAAGGCATTGATTTAAGTCTTGTTGGTGTTGGTCATAGCGATCGAAATGCGGATGCTTACTACCACCTTCAACTTGCTAAACGAGGAGCTTATGTGCAATTCGATGGGAGCAGTAAAATCAAATATTCCCCAGATAGCACAAGAGTTGAATTAATAAAAAACATGATCGAAAACGGTTATGTGAAGCAATTGCTGATTTCTGGGGACATGGGACGTCAATGCTATCTCCACGCTTATGGCGGAGGACCTGGTTTCGAATATATCATCAAAAAATTCATTCCACGGTTATTAGATGAAGGAATTAGTCAAGAAGACATTCATACCATATTCGTTAAAAACCCAGCTAGATGGTTAGCACAATTTGAGGGGTGAAAAAATGAAAAAAGATACAATCATTGCCATTATCCGTGGGGTCGACCCAGGTCATGTTGTGGAAATCACACAAGCTTTACTTGATTCTGGTATTAGCTGGTTAGAGGTATCCCTTAGTGAAGAAGAAAAAGGCTTAGAATGTATTCGAAGAATTTCCCAAGCATTTCCTAACCAAGTCCATTTAGGTGTAGGAACAGTTTGTACTCCTTCACAAGTAGATGCATCTCTTAAAGCAGGAGCAAATTACATTATTACTCCTGGCTGGGATCGCGAATTAGCGAAATATGTACGCTCAAAAAATGTAACTATGTTTCCCGGAGTTTTTTCACCCGGTGAGATTATGCAAGCAGCTAGCTTAGGTATTGACACTGTTAAACTTTTTCCTGTAGTAAACCTTGGTACCAGCTTCATAAAAAATGTATCAGGTCCTTTTCCACGAATGAATTGGATGGCAGTAGGCGGAGTCAATAAGAGAAATATTTTAGAACTAAGATCAGCTGGTTGTTCATCCTTTGCCATCGGAAGTGAACTAGTCCCAAGAGGTGCTACAACAGATCATCTTGAAGCAATAAAACAAGCTGCAATTAGTTTTCAGCAATTACTACTTGAGGAGTGCATCAATTAATGGGAAAAGCAAAAGAAATATTGCATATGACCCGTGATGAGGTGGCTAAAGCAATAACATCATTTCCTGTAGCCATTTTACCATTAGGAGCAACAGAACAGCATGGACATCATTTGCCATTAGGTACTGATATTTTTTTAGCTGAAGGAATATCACGAAAACTCTCAGAAAAAACGGGAGCTCTCCTCCTCCCTACGCTACCATTTGGTTACTCATGGGTTTGGCGGGATATCCCTGGTACATTATCCATGCAACAACATCACGTTGAAGCCGTTATAAAAGACATTGCACATAGTGTTAGCAGATACGGGATTAAACTTCTTGTCCTAGTAAACGGGCATGATGCCAATAACTCTAGCATGAAATATGCCGCAAGGGAATTAATGGATGAACTAGACATGTCGGTGATCTATCTATTCTATCCCAATATAGAATCAGTCATAGACATGCATTGTGACTCCCCTACTTGGCATGGAATGATTCATGCATGTGAATTCGAAACATCGCTTATGCTTGCACTAAAACCGGAACTGGTCCAAATGGATAAGGCAGTAAGTGAATATCCGAAAAAACCAAACTTATACGGAAAATCAACTATTTCACTAGGTAATTTAAGTCAAAGTGGAGTCTACGGAAATGCTATTCTTGCAACAAAGGAAAAAGGAGAAAAAATGATAGATATTTTCATTGAAAATATGACTAGTTTATTATTCGAAGCATATGAAGGAACAAAAGAAGAATAGAAATTGAGAGTATACCAGTAAAAGATATTTTGACTGGTGTACTCTTTTTTATTGAAAGGACCTCAACTCATTTTCTCCTCCGTACGAATGGCATACGCATCTAAAATAATACGAGCCATGACTTGAATTGGTAGGCGTGAACGTACCTCATAATCAGGAAAATACGATGTTTCTGATTTAAAACCAACTAAGGAAATTTCACATAATTCATATAATGGACTATTTTGATTGGCTGTTAGCAGGATCGTGCTTACCTCATTATCTTGGCAATTTTTTGCGGCTTCAACTAGTTCCTTGGTCTTTCCATTCAATGAAATAAAAATGACGATATCTCTTTTATCTATTCTTTTGCTAATTGTTCGAATAATATTAGGGTCATCATGTAGCTCACAATGCTTACCTAACAGCTGAAATTTAATCATCATTTCCTTTGCGATGAGCTCGGAAAATCCCCTCGCAAAGATGGTGATTTTTCTTGAATGAATGATTTTTTGCAGTGCATCCTCAATTGTCCCGCTATCTAGAAGCTGAATCGTTTTCACCACTTCTTGTTCATTTTTTAAAATCGCCTCTTGAATCTTCTTATCTATCTTTTCCACAATCGAAAATTCACTACTGGAGTCCACTTCATCTTTTAAATGAATCTTAAAAGCTGTAAATCCGGTATAACCAAGCTTTTGCATCGTACGGACAATGGTTGCAGTTGAAACATTTGCTTGACTGCTCAATTTCACAATCGAGATTTGCGGAATGATATCTAAATGCTGCTTAATATAATCAATCAAATATCTTTCCGTTTCACTCAATTCTTTATATTGATTTTTCACTCTATTTAAAAACGTCTTGGACATTAAACCATCTCCAAAAGAAAAGTTTTACAATGAAAACGTTTAACCTTGTAAACATTTACATGATTAATTGTGCCACAATTGGAGTATAAAGTGAAACTGAAATCAGCGCTGATTATGAAAGTGGAATAAACATCGATTAATATGAAAGAAGGGAAAAAATGTGATCTATACATGCACAATGAACCCAGCCATAGATTTATTTACAGAGTTTGAACAATTTTCTCCCTTTGTTGTAAATCGTAGTACGTTTGAAAGTTATCAAGCGAATGGAAAGGCAATAAATATTTCATTTATTTTAAAAAAATTGAATATAGACAATACAGCCACAGGATTTCTAGGTGGATTCACTGGTAACTTTATCGAAGAGGAATTAGTCAAGAACTCTATTGGCACAAACTTTATTAAAGTAGATGGAATTACTAGAATAAATACCTTTATACGGTCTGGAGAAAAGGAATACAAGGCAGTCAATCGCGGACCAGAAATTAATACAACTGCTCAAGAGGCCTTACTTCAATACATCAAAACATTTACAAATAAAGACACGCTATTTGTTTCTGGCAGTTTGCCAAGAGGAGTGAAAGATGAAATTTTTGTCACCATTGCCCAATTATCGAAGGAACAAGGATTTTCATTAATCTTAGATATTAGTTCTTCTAGATTACTAGATTGTCTTCCCTATCATCCATATTTAATCAAGCCAAATGATGAAGAATTAGCTCAGCTTATGGGGGTTCCCACATTGGAATCAGTGGAGGAACTCATAGCTGCAGCTCAAACACTTTTGAATCAAGGGGCTAGGAGAATTTTAGTATCTCGTGGAGAAAAAGGTGCTTTATATGTGGATAAAGACAATATTTTACTGACAAATGCTCCTAAAGGAAAAGTTGTGAATACGGCGTGTGCGGGAGATACGATGCTAGCAGTTTTCGCTGGAAAAATGATGCAAATGGAAGACTTGGAGGAAGCTCTTATTGAGGCTACTGCTGCTGGATCATCCACTGCATTTACAGCAGGATTGAGTGATTTCAAGGATATTCCTTTATTAAAGAAACAGATTTTAATAGAAAAGCGGAAGTAACTTGCTCATTAAGTGCAAACAAAGATAGAAAAGGAGGCATTTAAATGAAGACCTATACAATTATCGCTGCAACCGGATGCCCTACCGGAATTGCACACACTTACATGGCACAAGAGGCATTAGAAGCAGCAGCAAAAAAACGTGGCATATCAATCAAGGTTGAAACACATGGTCAGGAAGGAATTAGGAATGCATTAACAGAAGCTGAAATCGATGCTGCTGATGGCGTGATCATAGCAGCTGATAAGGATGTAAATGCGGACCGTTTTATCGGAAAGCCTTTGATCAATGTTTCAGTTAGCAAAGGAATTAAAGAGCCTGATCAATTGATTGATGAAATTTTATCAGGAAATGTTCCAAAGTATAAGGACGGTCAAGCTAGAGCCCAACAGCAATCGGGCCATAGCAGTGGTCAAAAGACATCCATATGGCATAGCATCTATGTTTCTCTTATGAACGGTGTCTCCCATATGCTTCCGCTCGTTGTTGCTGGCGGTGTGATGGTAGCAATTTCCTTTATGTTTGGGATTCATTCAGCCGAGCCAGATAGTCCTGAATATAATCAATTTGCCTATTACTTAAAAACAATTGGCGGCATTTCCATGAATTTGATGGTGCCTGTTTTATGTGCTTATATTGCAGAATCGATTGCGAAAAGGCCAGGATTAATCATTGGATTTATCGTCGGGATGATTGCTTACATGAATGGTACTGGCTTCCTCGGAGGAATTGTTGGAGGTTTCCTCACTGGATACATCATGATTGGTCTAGCTTATGTATGTAAAGGATTACCTAAGCAGCTTGATGGTTTAAAAGCGATTTTCCTTTTCCCTGTATTAGGAATTTTTATTGCCGGATTTGCCATGTGGTTCCTATCAGCACCAATGGAGTCCATCAATCAAGGCATGATGTCTTTCCTAAGCAGTGTTCAAGATTCAAGTCCTATTTTACTAGGTTTAATCGTTGGTTGTATGAGTGCCTTTGATATGGGCGGACCCGTTAATAAGGCAGCCTATGTTACAGGGACAGCCTTACTGGCTCAAGGAAATTATTTCTTTATGGCTGGTGTCTCGGCTGCATGTATTGCACCACCTCTTGCTACTGGTTTCGCCGTCTTATTTGGCGGGAAAGCTTATTCCGCAAGCGATCGCAGTGCAGGCTATGTCAACTTTTTACTTGGATCCACTCATATTACAGAGGGAGCAATTCCTTTTGCAGCGAAAAAGCCATTAAAAGTCATACCAATACTTATGCTCGGATCTTCTATCGCAGCCATTTTAACTTATCTTTTTAAAGTTCAAGTTCCTGCACCACATGGTGGATTTATCGTATTACCAATTGTTACCCACGCTATCCTATGGGTGGTCGCTATTTTAATTGGTGCGGTAGTAAGTGGATTCCTAATGAGCATGGATCAGAAACGGACCGTTGCTAAAGAACAAGAAGCTGATTCAGAGAAACTCTCTACTCCACTGCCATCAGTAGTGAATCAGTCAACAAGCTTAGACTCAGTACTAGATATCGAAAATATTTTCTGTAATGTCGATGCAGCAACTCAAGATGAGGTGTTTCAAAAACTAGCGAAAATTTCTAATGATCACCATATCAGCAATGATGAGACCAGTGTGATCAAGGGATTTGTGGAAAGAGAAAAACTAAGTACAACCGGTATGGAGCAAGGAATTGCTATTCCACATACGGAGCTAGAAAGCATCAATAAAGCAAGCATTGTCATTTTAAAATTAAATCAAGGCGTAGATTGGAAAGCTCTTGACGGACAACCGACAAATATCGTAATTGCCATGTTTATTCCAAAAGGAAAAGCAAATGATCATTTACGTTATTTATCAGAAGTCTCAAAGCTTCTCATTCACCAAGAATTCATCGACCAATTACAGCATGCCAACAGTTCTAAAGAGATCTATCAACTGTTTATCGAAAACATACATTAAGGGGAGAACAAACCATGAGAGAAATCAGCGAAATGAAAAGAAAAGCCCTAGAAAATCTAGCCAATGAACAAGGAGTAATCAGTGCTTTAGCGATTGATCAACGGGGAGCATTAAAAAAAATGATGGGGGAAAATGCATCGCAGGAAGCGATTGAAGAATTTAAAGGTCTTGTTTCTGAAGTGCTTACACCTTATGCATCATCTATATTATTAGATCCTGAGTATGGGTTACCAGCAGCAAAAAAACGGGCAGCAAATTCTGGACTACTCATTGCCTATGAAAAAACGGGCTATGATACTTCACAGCCTGGGCGATTTCCAGACCTTTTACCCATTTGGTCAGCTCAACGTATTAAAGCAGAAGGCGCTGACGCTGTAAAATTCTTACTTTATTATGATATTGATGAATCAAAAGAAATCAATGACCAAAAGCATGCATTTGTGGAACGGATAGGTTCCGAATGTATGGCGGAAGATATCCCCTTCTTTTTGGAGCTTGTCTCCTATGATAGTAAGATAGCTGATGTGAAGAGTAAAGAGTATGCAAAAGTCAAACCACATAAGGTAAATGATATGATGGTCGAATTCTCGAAACCAAACTATCATGTAGACGTATTAAAGGTTGAGGTTCCTGTAAATATGGACTATGTGGCAGGGTATGGATCCGAAGTGCTTTATACGAGAGAGGAAGCCCTCCAATACTTTAAAGAACAAAGTGAAGCAACAGATTTACCTTTTATTTTCCTTAGCGCTGGAGTAAGTGCCGAACGATTCCAGGAGACATTAGTTTTCGCCCATGAAGCGGGATCACAGTTTAATGGTGTCCTTTGTGGACGAGCAACCTGGAAGGATGGGGTACAAGTATTTTCAAATTCAGGCGCTGAAAAAGCAATGGAATGGTTACAGACTCAAGGAAAAGCGAATATCGAAGCCTTAAATGAAGTCATTCAAAAAACAGCGTCTTCTTGTTTTCATAAATTCAAATAAATAAACCGGAGCCTATTGCTCCGGTTTATTTTTGATGAAAATGAGATACAATCAACCGTTTATGACATAGCTCTGTAAAGCATGAGCTACCCCATCTTCATTATATCTTTTTGTCGTATATGTACTTTTCTGTTTCACTACTTCTGGTGCATTGCCCATCGCAATACTTATCCCTGCGACTTGAAACATTGAAAGATCATTTAAATTGTCTCCGATCGCCACAGTATCCTGTATAGGAATTTGTAAGTGCTTAGACATATTCGTTAGCGCATTCCCTTTACTCACCTCGGCTTGGGCAATTTCAAGCTTAGTTTGTCCTGATGATGTAATCGATAGATCTGTTCTCCCAGTTAAAAGTGACTCAAGGTGGTCAAGCTTCTCTCTATCAAAAGACAGAACAAAGATCTTATAAATGTCTAACCCAGCCACATCTATATTCTTATAATCATTTACATACTGCAATCCATATTGTTCAAATTGTATATCTCTTTCCCTCTTTGCCCATTCAACCGGAAAGCCAGCGTCCTTTTCTATCATTCTTTGAATTTCTTCATCCAGCTGTGCTTTTCCTTTATTAAGCAGATGAATCCCCTGATTTGTATATAACTCAAAATAATAGCCTCCCGATTCAAGCATCGGAATAAGCTCCATAATTACCTGCTCAGGAATAATATATTTATGCAAAAGCTCCTGACCATTATAAGCGATCGCTCCATTTCCGGTAATTATTGGACAAGTTATTCCAGCCCTTTGAAGAATCTCTTGTGTATCATGGAGAGAACGTCCTGAGCAAATCGTAATCATATTCCCTTGTTCTTGCGCTCGATGTATAGCCTCTACATTTGCAGAACTAATCGTCCCATCATCCGATAATAATGTTCCATCCAAATCAATGGCAACTAACTTCATCATATCCCCTCCCTCCCTTTATTCTACATCAAACACTCGTGTAATAAAAAAGAAACAAATGGTTGAATCATACATAACTTTACCACTTTAAAGCAGTGGGGGTCTGACCCCCTCTGAAATATTCATTCAATGCATCTCTTAATAAATTGGGTGATCCAAGGATTGCATCAACTGTATCACCAGCAATGTGAGGGGTTAAGGTTATATTATCAAGCTTTAGTAATTCATCATTGGGATCCAGTGGTTCTTCCCAAAAAACATCTATAGCTGCTCCTGCTATACGGTGGTTTCTAAGAGCATCTATTAGGTCTTCTTTGTCCAATAATTCAGGTCTTGCCGTGTTAATTAGATAGCTACTTGGCTTCATCCGACTAATTAAGCTCTTATCAATCATATTCCTATTTTCCTTTGTTACACGTGCATGTAAGGAGACGATATCCGATTCGGTGAACAGTGTTTCCAAATCAACCATTTCAACGCTTAACCCATTCTTATTCAAGTCATCTTTGTTCTCCCTACTGCTATAGAGTAACACGTCAACCCCCAAAGCATTTAAACGTTTTATTACTAGTTTGCCAATATGACCAAACCCACATATCCCTACTTTCAAGTGACTTAATGTCGTTTTATAGGGATCATTTGGAAATGCTTTTTTCCATTGACCATTCATCATAAACTGGTGTGCCCGTGAAATGTTTCTTGTCTCTGCATACATTAATCCAATCGTAAAATCTGCGACAGCTTCTGCATTACGAATGACATGGATAACAGGGATTCCATGTTCTTGACACACAGTCATATTCACATGCTCCGTTCCACCCCGACAGGTTCCGATTACTTTTAAATGTTGAGCGTGTTCAATCATTTTCCTCGATACAGGGGCATAATGAACAAGTAAATAGTTCGCAGTTTCCAACTCTTCTAAGATGCCATTTGGGATGTCCATATATTCCGGCCCAACCATTTCAATTTTTTTAATAATCCTTTGGAACTCTTTCTTAGATATATCGGAATACCACTCAAACTTTTTAACCTCAATTGGACCCGTTATTTTTAATTGCAGTGCGGCTTTCTCTAATAGATTACTACTTACTAGTGGGTCCCCAACAACGATGACCTTTGCCACTTTACCACCGCCTATTCGAATTTAGTAATACCCCTAATCTATAGAAAAAAATGGCCTTTGTTAAATTTACAATAGAAAAAGGCCATATATATTACCTTCGAAATCACTTCAATGTCATATCAATTATTGATTAATAAATTGGTTTTGTCCGTAATAGGCATCTTTTCCATGCTTTCTTAAATAATGTTTATCCAGTAGATTCTGATCTATTGAGGAGATATCCATATTTAATTGAAATGTATTTGATGCCAGCTTACAAACCTCCTCTAAAACAACTGCATTCTCAAGCGCTTTTCTTGGACTTTTCCCCCATGTAAATGGACCATGACTATCGACTAAGGAGGCTGGTACTGCGTTAGGATCTATATTTCTTTCTTTAAAGGTCTCTACAATTAAATTTCCAGTTTCCAGCTCATAATCAGACTCTATTTCATCTTTTCTTAAGTTTCTTGTACATGGAACCGTCCCATAAAAAGTATCCGCATGTGTTGTTCCTAATGCAGGAAGATCCTTTTTTGCTTGTGACCATATCGTCGCCCATGTAGAATGCGTATGAACAATCCCGCCAATATCAGAGAAATGCTTGTATAACACTAAGTGTGTTTTTGTGTCTGAAGAGGGTCTTAACTGACCTTCTACAATATTTCCCTCTAAATCTACGACTACTAAATCCTCAAGCTTTAATTTCTCGTATTCTACTCCGCTCGGTTTAATAACTACTAACCCACTATCTCTATCGATACCACTAACATTTCCCCACGTAAATGTTACTAAATTATATTTAGGTAAGCTAAGGTTTGCCTCGAGGACCTCAGCTTTTAGTTTTTCTAGCATAGCCATCACTCCATTAGCTTTCTTTTATTATCTAAATTTTCATAATCTTCAAGAGAAACTAGTACTTTATTAAATGATAAAGTTCTCTCAGCCATCCCCTTTAAATACTCACCAACTTCTTCTATTTTAATCTTGTGAGAAATCATTCTTTTAAATCGAATATCCCCTTTGGTCATATAATCTAGTGTGGCTTTCCAGGCAATCCCTGGATATGGTGGCATATAAGAATTCCAAGACCCTTGAATGGTTATTTCACCACGCATAATATGGTCCATAGTTTCTTCTTTTAATTCCAAACCTTTATGTGTAATCCCTATAAAAACGACACGTCCTTTTTTCTTAGCTGCTAGTATGGATTGCTGTTGTGTAAATACATTCCCTGCTGTTTCAGCAACTACATCTGCCCCACCATTAGTTAATTTCTTTATTTTTTCTACTGGATCTTCATTTTTTGAATTAATCGTAATATCGGCACCGAGCTCTTTAGCCAACTCCAACTTGTCATCAAAAATATCTACCGCGATTACAGTAGATGCACCGAAAATTTTTGCCCACTGTAAGGTTAATTGTCCAATTGAACCACAACCCATTACCACAACTGTTTCACCAGGTTGAATATTCGCCTTTTGTAAACCATGGTAACCGATAGTCGCGGGTTCAATGCCTGCAGCAGTTTCAAAATCTAAACGATCATCAATTTTTAATACATGATTCTTTGGAGCTTTCACATATTCTGCAAAGGCACCATTGCTTCCCGTACCAATAATATTGTAATGATCACATAAACCATAATCTCCAGCTTTACAATATAAACATTCACCGCAAGATACTAACGGTGCAACAACTACACGATCCCTTGGGTGTATATCGCTTACTTTTCCTCCAACTTCAACCACTTCTCCAGAAAATTCATGACCTAATATAAGAGGATATATGCGAGCTCCACTAATCATCGAACGGGGAACGTCTGACCCACAGATTCCTGCATATTTAACTTTAATAAGTACTTCCTCTTCATTAATTTGAGGAATATCGACTATTTCTTTTTTAATATTTCCAAGTGAATGCAATACAGCTGCCTTCATTTTACCTTCCATCACTTTACGCCTCTTTTTCTTAAGTAATTTCAATTCATCTTTTTTTAGTAATAATTTATCTCAGTTTTAAGCAACTTGCCCATTTGCTGGTTCAGGATCGTTTTTTGCTGCCTGTCGATCAAGATAATCGTAGAAGGATTTTTTGTTCTTTCGAAATAAAAACCATAGCACTAAGTAAACAATGATAACTAACGAGATCCAAAGCGGGCTACCACTTAGAAATGCAAAGAATACAAGTGATGCCAATGGTTTAGATAATATATTAAAACTTGTGATTAAAAGGGCACCTGCCGGTAAAGAAATCCCTATATCGACTGCTATATCTGTAAATAACTGAGCTGTTTCTGTACAAATATACAGCCCAATACTAAACCATATGATCCCATTTACAATCACTTTAGCCATATTACCGTTCGTTAAAGCAACCAGTCCTTGCACCATAAATGGCAATGCAACTAAGTCAATAACAGGAATTACTTTATTCCCTGGTAATATGAAGGCCATTAAGACCATTATAGGAATTAGGATCAGTCCAGCAGTTAATGTAGCAGGCTCACCAAATCCAGCAGCATCATTAATCCCTAAAAACCATTCACGACCGGATCCTTTTTCTCTTTTAGCTGTAGATTTCCTAGCTGCATCGGTAATAGGTGTAAATGCATTTGAAAAAATCCCCGCAATCTTTGGAAAAATTGCCATTACAGCAGCAGTAGCAATTGCAACAGTTAAAGTTGACCCCCAGGCTGAAACAGTATCTAATGAAGAAATATTACCGATTAGACCAATAATCGCACCGATAAAAAATCCTAATACGATCGGCTCACCAAATATTCCAAGACGCTTTTGGAGCGTTTCTGGGTTTATTTTAATTTTGTTGAAACCTAAAGCATTTAAGACCGGATCCATCACTAAACCAAAGATCGCTGGTTCAATATTATGCATACCAACAATCGTTGTATTGGGATATCCATAATATGTGGACCATCTTCTAGCAATGACCTCTGAATTTAGTAAACTATACATATTTAATAAAATCATACAACCTAAAGCTAGTAGCATATTATCTGTTACGATGTATACCATCGATCCCCAGATTGCATAGGAGTAGTTATTCCATAGATCAGACGGTTGGAATACGTCTGTCCATTTAACAAGGAAAAGAACAGTTTGTAATATGATACCGACTGCCAAGAAAACCATACCCGGCTGAGTAGAATAAGCTACTATCGATGTTGCTTGCCATCCTACATCAAACGCAGGCAAATTAATCCCCGTATTTTTCACCATACTTTCAATTACTGGAGAAATAATCGGAGTAAAGGAATTAATGACTAATGTGAACCCTTGTAAACCAATGCCTGCATTTAAGCCAGCCATCAGCGCTTTTTTTAATGGTACTTTTAATATCATGGCAATAATAATGATAATAACAGGCACTAATATTGCTGCTCCAAATGCATTAAATACGGATTGAAGTGTTTCTAACATTGCATTTTATCCCCCTTTTTCATTTTTAAGACAAGGATTTTAGCGTTTCTTCTACTTCATCAAAAAACTCTTCTTCCCCAATTCCAGTTAAACAACTAATAGAACTAATTCTCGGGATTCCATAATCCCCTTCTGGCAGTGGACTTGTGTGTACAACGACATCATATTGACCCGTTTGTGCAAGGCTTAATGCTTCCGTTGGTTTTCCTGTATTTGTCGTTAGAGAAATGCCTCTTAATGCCATCTCTTCTTTTACTTTCTCAGCAACCATTGTTGAAGTGACTGTTCCTGATCCACAAATAGATAACACTTTAAATTGTTTCATATCCAATTTCCTCCTAATTTTTTTGAACTATTGGATTTGTACTAGCTTTAATATTTCATTGCAATCTTCTTCACTTTGTGCATTTTTTATCTTTTCTAAAGATTGGTCATCCTTAAAAATAGCCATTAATGCACTTAATAATTTTGTCTGTTCCTTTGGTTGCTTTACACCGAGGAGAAATACAATATCTATGTCCACTTCTTGTGAAGGATCTTCCATCAATCGAAATTTAACAGGATTTTCTAGAGTTGCTATAGCCAAAAACGTTTCGTTCACATGCATAATATCTGTATGAGGGATTGCTACATTAATACTTCCGGTTTTAAGCCCTGTAGGTAATTCTTTTTCCCTTTCTATTACAGCTCCAATATAGGAATCCTTTACATAGCCTTCTTCATATAATTGTTTACCTAGCCTCTTAATCACTTCTCTATCCTTTTCTGCTCTCACCTTAGCTTTAAACAACATATTCATTCCCCATTAACTCCCTTCTCAGGATTCAACTTATTACCATTTATAGACTTAAGAACCCTTTAATCTCCCGAATAGTTGTCAATGATTTTACTAACCACTTTAATGGAAGTTGCTTTAACTAATTGTTCTCTATCTTCCCTTGAGCCTGCTAATTTCATCAATTGCATTAAAGCATGAATATGCTCTTGCTTATCCTTCGTTGCAATGACAACTATTAGATTCATTTTACTATTTCCATAGGGAACACTTTGTTTTAGGCATAGTAAGCTCATTCCTACCTGATTGACCCCATCTTCTGGGGCAGCGTGAGGAATAGCTATATTAGGACCAATGACAATATATGAATCCTGTAAACTATTCCGTATCATTGCATCTACATATCGTGGTTCTACTTTTTTTCCTTCGACTAACGGTTTGGCACAAATCCTAATCGCGCTCTCCCATGAATCAACTGTATCAAGTAAAGTAATCGTTTCTGGAACTAATAATTCATTTAATTGAATGACATGATCCGCTTTTCTACTATTAACTACGGTTGTGTTCATATCACGATGAATATATCTCTTTAGCTCTTTTTTCAATGCCTTTTCATTTTTTATTTCTGCATAATTAGATATAATTCGCATAAGCTCGTTCTCATCGATATCAGTTGGAACATAACCATGAACCGTTAGCATCACCTGTTTTCTTAGTCGATTCTTTTCTTCTTTTCCAAGTACGACCTTTGTAACAAACAACTTCTTATTGGTCTCTAAATATGTAGGGGAGAAAACTACATCATATTCTAATGGATAATTTAGGAACTCCCTTACAGATAAATTATCTAAGAAAATAAATTCTGGAAATAATTCGACCATTTCATTGTACATAAGCTTCGAAACAGATATACCTTGCGGGCAAACAACGACAGCTTTAACTTTTCGTTCAATGCTCTCTCCCTGCTTCTTCATCCAACCGCCGATAAGCATTGTAATATAGATTGTTTCATGCTCCGGTATTTCTATTCCTATTAAACTTTCTAGCGGTTTTGTTGATTGCTTGACTAAGTGATGCATTTCTTTCATCTCATCCTGAAGTGTACCTTGCATGTAAATTTTATCTGTTAAGTGATATTTGATTCGATAATAAGCAGGTTTAATATGCTGTAACAATTTATCTAGAAGCTGTTCTCGATCTTCGAAATAAATGCACGCTCTTTTCTCAAATTTTCGGAGCATCCGATCAATGGCAGGGAGTAAGTTTGGAATCCTATCTTCTAGCATATCGTCTGATGAAACGACATTTGTTGTTAGCAAATGTAAAGTGATAAATAGACGTTCTGTTTCTGGTATCTTAGGATAATCGTATAGAATTTCTTCTGTTGCCTGATATTCCTTTGTATTAGATAATTCCTCATAATTAATGGAAAATGAATCGATTATATTTCCTTTTTCTATTCTTTTTAGAATAAATATGAGGATCATAGGCATCATTTTTATTTTTTCATCGGTAAATTTAAGATTTAGCTTATTTTCTACCTTCTCTACCCTCTTAGAAAATTTAAGTAATTGTTGATCATTTACTCCTGCCATTTCTTTCAATCTGCGCTCTCCTGCATGTACATTCCACATCATACTAATAATATGGATAAGAAGTTTTCGGATTTGAAATTCCTTCCCTTCTATTACATATCCACTCTTTCTCGAATAACGAATGATTAATCCATATTCCTCCTCCAATTGTTTCTGTACTAGCTTTAAATCACTCAGTACTGTATTTTTGCTAACTTTTAAATATGAAGTAAAATGATTCAAAGACAGTTCTTCCGTAGACAATATAAGTAGCGAAATGATCATATTTAGACGTTGTTCCTCCGTGAATAGAACCTCATCCTCTTTTTGCTTTTTACTTTCATTCGCCACATTAAATTTCTCAAAAATAGTTCGATCAATGATAAAATGTGCTTTCCTTGTTCTTTCAATAACAGGAAGATTATGATCCAAGAGATATTTATTGATTTTGTCGATACTATATCCAAGTTGTCTACGGGATAATTGATATTTTTGCTCTAAGATCATGCTTGTCGTACTAGGATCATTAAACAACTCATTTAAAATCAATTGATCTCTTTCATTCAATCTCAACCGATCGCCTCCTCCCTCGCATTCATTATAACTCCTATTTTTCCAACACTGTAAACGATTTCATCCAAGCTTAATGAACATTTACTGTTCAATATTGTGATTTACAAAAACATTCCAAAAAATCAATAAACAATCATACTGTTAATATCACAACAAAATAAAAAATCCCTGTAGACCATGTATCATCTAGCTTTACATGTTGATATTTTACCACTTTAAAGCAGTGGGGGTCTGACCCCCAAAAAATTTTAAAAATTCCTTTTGATGAAATCGTGAGAGGGAGTTGTTATAATTACATAATATGATATGAAAAATATGTAGAATGGTGGTATAGATTATGTCGAAAGTTACGGTGTATACAAAGAATGGTTGTCCTCAGTGTGAGATGACGAAGGTAGTTTTGAAGGGGGAAGGTATTGAGTTTGACACATTTAATGTGGAAGAGGATCAAAAGGCATATGATTTTGTTGTTAATACACTAGGGCTTCGTCAAATGCCAGTTGTGGTAGTAGAGGGGCAAGAACCATTTACTGGTTTTCAACCTGATAAATTAAAGGAACTTGCTAATTAATGCTAATTGTTTATCTTTCGTTAACTGGTAATGTTCGAAACTTTGTAAGGAGAACTGGTTTTGACTCTTTTGAACTTAGTTACACCAATCCATTATCAGAGATTAACGAGGATTTCATCGTCATTGCCCCTTCCTATGATGACGATATTACAGAAATTATTAGTTCATTTATCGATTATAAAAATAATCAAGACTATCTAAAAGGATTTGTAGGTAGTGGAAGTTTAAATTATGATGATAAATATTGCTTTAATGCAAAGGATCTATCATTAAAATATAGAAAACCATTAATTTTTACATTTGAATTTAGTGGAACCGATAACGATATCATTAATTTTAAGAAGGAAGTGAATGAATTTGGAATCGCCAGCGTTAAGTAAAAAAGTAAAAGAGGATACATTCTTTACTTTAAATAACCTTTTGAATATACCGAAGGACGGGAGAATTCAATTAGATAAAGATAAAGAAGCTGTAAAAGCATACTTTTTAGAATATGTTAACCCAAATACCGTTTTCTTCTATACATTAGATGAAAAATTAGACTATCTAGTTGAAAATGAATACATTAAAGAAGACTTCTTAACAAAATATACTCGCGATTTTGTTAAAAAATTATTCAAAAAGATTTATAATAAAAAATTCCGTTTTCGCACCTTTATGGGCGCATATAAGTTTTATTCACAATATGCCATGAAAACGAATGATGGTAAAAGATTTCTAGAAAGATATGAAGATAGATTAGCATTTAATGCCCTTGCATTAGCGGATGGCAATGAACAATTGGCATTAGACTTTGCCGATGAATTAATTCATCAACGATATCAACCTGCTACACCTACCTTTTTAAATATCGGTAAAAAAAGAGCGGGAGAAATGGTTTCATGCTTCTTATTAACCGTATCAGATGATATGAACTCAATTGGTAGAAGTATTAATTCAGCATTGCAGCTTTCGAAATTAGGCGGTGGTGTTGGTATTAGTTTATCCAATATTCGTGCGAATAACGATCCAATTAGAGGGGTTTATGGATTGGCTGATGGGGTCGTACCTGTTATGAAATTGTTTGAAGATGCCTTTTCCTATGCCAATCAAGGTGGTGCCAGAGATGGCGCGGGTGTCGTTTATTTAAATGTCTTCCATCCCGACATTGTAGACTTCCTATCTGTTCGTAAAGAAAATGCGGATGAGAAAGTACGGATTAAAACACTCTCACTTGGTTTAATCGTTCCAGATAAATTCTATGAATTAATTAAGAACAATGACTATATGTATCTATTCTCACCACATGATGTCGAAAAGGTTTATGGCAAACCATTCGCTTATATTGATATCACTAAAGAATATGACAAAATGGTTGAAAATCCTAATATTCGTAAATCAAAAATCAAAGCTAGGGATTTAGAGACTGAAATTAGTAATCTGCAAAATGAAAGTGGATATCCTTATATCATCAATATTGATACAGTTAATCGTGCAAATCCGATTGATGGAAAAGTGATCATGTCCAATTTATGTACAGAAATTTTCCAAGTGCAAAGAGACTCAATGATTAATAATGATCAAACCTATGAAATTTTAGGAAACGATGTTAGCTGTAATTTAGGATCAACGAATGTCGTCAACTTAATGTCGTCACCTGACTTTGGAAAATCTGTAAGAACGATGCTCCGTGCCTTAACTTACGTAACAGACAATTCAAAAATTGATGTTGTTCCTCCTGTTAAAAATGGGAATGATATGTACCATTCAGTAGGTTTAGGGGCTATGAATTTACATGGGTTTTTAGCAAAAAGTAAAATTCATTATGGTTCTCCTGAAGCATTAGAATTCACTGATATTTATTTCATGCTATTAAACTATTGGACTTTAGTAGAAAGCAATAATATTTCAATAGAAACTGGACAAGTTTTTAGTGAATTTGAAAAATCAAAATATGCTACGGGTGAATATTTTAACAAGTATTTAGAGGAGCCTGAATTCGAGTTTAAGCATGAGAAAGTTAAAGATTTATTTAAAGATATCTTTATCCCTCGTCACAAGGATTGGCTTCAATTAAAAGAGTCAGTCATGGAGCATGGACTTTATAATGCCTATAGACTCGCAGTTGCACCAACAGGATCGATTTCATATGTCAACGAAGCGACTGCATCCATCCACCCAATTACGCAACGAATTGAGGAACGTACAGAAGGAAAACGCGGTAAGGTTTATTATCCTGCACCTTATCTATCTAATGAAACGATTCCTTACTATGAATCTGCCTATGATATTGATCAAAGGAAAATTATCGACACCTATGCCACTGCCCAAAAACATGTTGATCAAGGTTTAAGTATGACTTTATTTTTGAGATCAGAACTCCCATACGGAATGTATGAATGGAAAATTGATAGCGAATATCCTACTAAGAAAACAACTAGAGACTTAAGTATCTTAAGAAACTATGCTTGGAAACAAGGGATTAAGTCGGTTTACTATATTAGAACCTATACGGATGATGGAACCGAGGTTGGAGCTAATTATTGTGAATCGTGCAGTATTTAAGGAGGATTCGAATGTCAAAAGAATGGGATTATTATGAAGCGATAAATTGGAACAATATAGAAGATATGTTAGATAAAATTACGTATGAGAAATTAACTGAACAATTTTGGTTATCAACTCGTATGCCTGTATCAAAGGATAAATCGGATTGGACAAAATTGCCGGACCCTGAGAAGCGTTTGGTGGAAAAAGTATTTGGCGGATTAACCATGCTAGATACCCTTCAATCAGAAAACGGAATCGATGCATTGAGAAAAGATGCAAAAACACAACATGAGATCGCCGTCCTAAATAATATTCAATTTATGGAATCTGAGCATGCACGAAGCTACTCATCTATTTTTAGTACATTGAATACGAAAAAAGAAATTGACGATATATTTAGATGGGCTAGAGAAAATGATCTTCTGCAAAATAAAGCACGGATCATTGACGAAATATATAAGAATGGTACGCCGCTTGAAAAGAAAGTTGCCAGTGTTTTCTTAGAGTCATTTTTATTCTACTCAGGGTTCTACACGCCATTATATTATTTAGGAAGAGCAAAATTAATTAATGTTGCTGAAGTCATTAAGCTGATCATTAGAGATGAATCAGCACATGGTGCATACATTGGATATAAATTTAAGATCGGCTTTGATCAATTATCAGATACGGAAAAAGAAGAAATCAAATCTTGGACTTATTCATTGCTTTATCAATTATATGAGAACGAAGTGAAATATACAGAAGCTTTATATGATGAAGTTGGTTGGACAGAGGATGTTAAAGTGTTCTTACGATACAATGCAAATAAAGCATTAATGAATCTAGGCTTATCACCTCTTTTCCCAGATTCCGCGGATGACGTGAACCCGATTGTCATGAATGGATTATCTACGGGAACAACCAATCATGATTTCTTCTCAACAGTTGGGAATGGCTATTTACTTTCCGTTGTGGAAGATATGAAGGAATCAGATTATAACTATTAAGCAAATGATAGATAGGGTTGTCTTGGGGGTCTGACCCCTTCGCTTTTTGGACGACCCTATTTTTTATTCAATAGAAAAGGAGAACTATCATGCAAATTAAGATAAAGTATTTTGATGAAAAATTAACGAGAATTAATAAAATTGTGCAAGGTGACTGGTTAGATTTACGTGCAGCGCAAACAATTGAAATGAAAAAGGATGAATTTAAATTAATTCCACTAGGGGTAGCTATGGAAATACCTGAAGGCTATGAAGCACATATTGTCCCACGTTCAAGCACATTCAAAAACTTTGGGATAATTGAAACCAATTCGATGGGAGTTATTGATGAATCTTATAAAGGTGATAATGACCAATGGTTTTTCCCCGCATATGCCTTACGCGATACTGTCATTGAATTCAACGATCGAATTTGCCAATTTAGAATCATGGAAAAAATGCCAGCTGTTGAACTAATAGAGGTTGACCACTTAGGAAATGAAAACAGAGGTGGACTAGGTTCCACTGGAGTGAAATAAGCTTGTATTTGCTTGAAACAGCTGCTCATAAAATGACTGAAAGCCCTGCTGAGATAATCTCGGACAGGGCTTTTCACATCTATTTGACTTTCGAATTTTTTATAATGTTAAGCCGCCATCGACAACAACAATGGATCCTGTCATATAGCTTGCACGATCCGATGCTAGGAAGGAAACCATTTCTGCTAATTCTTCAGGTTCGGCATAACGACCGATTCTCATGTTTGGAATTTCTTCTGGAACATAACCAGATGTTTCAAACATTTCTGCCACACTTTTTGTGATACCTGTTTGAACACCACCAGGGCAAATGGCATTAATACGAATGCCCTTTTTCACATATTCCAATGAAGCTGATTTCGTTAAACCAACTACCGCATGTTTTGTCGCAGAGTAAGCTGCTAGGCTGTGTTCACTGCGGATACCAGCCGTTGATGCAGTATTAATGATTGAACCGCTTCCTTGGCTTTCCATCACTTTTATCACATGTTGCAATCCTAAAAACACACCTTTTATATTAACAGAAACTAGACGATCAAATTCTGATTCCTCTATTTCAGTAAGTGGAGCAAACTTTTGAATGATCCCTGCATTGTTGAAGAAAATATCAATACGTCCAAATGTTTCAACTGCCTCATTAACATAACGCTTTACATCTTCACTTTTAGATACATCTGCTTGAACAAAGATTCCTTCTCCACCCTGTTCTTTTACCAACTTTAATGTTTCTTCCCCTGATTCCTTGTTGAAATCTACTAATACAACCTTTGCACCATTATTTGCAAGTTTAAGACTACTCGCTCTTCCAATCCCACTTCCAGCGCCAGTTATAATTGCAATTTTGTTTAATAATTCCATGTTTTTTTCTCCCCTATCTTTTTTGACTTGGTTTACATAGAAAATTGTATTACTTAATCATATTGATTTATTGTACTTTTTTACGCAAAATAGTATTTTTTTAATATATAGATAAAAAATATAATCGCTTTCATTTTTTTGATACAACATACGAAATGAGGAAATCAGATGAAAAACTCCTTAACTGATTTACCATATATTTGCAAACTTTTACATGATACCCATCAAATTTCGGTGTTTTTTCTTAATTCATTCCAAGAATTTGAATATGAATATTTATCAAGTGACATTCGAAATGGACCCTATTATATTCCGTTGAAGGAACTACTAGTTGTCCATTCCTATCAGAAGAATCCAGAGGAGTTCCCTATCTTTTTTACGAAAGCAGAAATGAATTTTTTTATTATTCACCTGCAGGAAAGCAAGCAATATTTAGGTTCCCTTATCATTGGTCCATCTTTAAAAAGTGAAATATCCGATGAGAGCATTCGTATTATTATGGATACATATAAAGACAACCCTAATAAAAGAAAACTGATTGAATTTTATCAATCATTACCCATCATTGATCAACCTGCATTTCTTTCACTCAGTTTATTAGTTTATTACATGATCTATCATCAACCATTAGATTCTTCATTAGTGATTCAAAATAACAAGGAGCTCGCATCCTTTCATGCTCAAATTGAAAATTCCGAGCTTGAACTCTCAAAAGGTCGGCGAAATTCTATTTTTCATACAAATCTTTCCTATGAAAGAGTGCTACTGGACTATGTAAGAAAAGGTCGTAAAGATCAATTAAAGGAAATCATCAATTACTCGATTGTAGGGGAAGCGGAGCTAGGCTTATTATCTAAACGGAGCCGTATAAGAAGCGAAAAGAATTTAATGATTACTGGAATTGCCCTTGTATGTAGAGCAGCAATTGAAGGTGGATTAAATGAAGAAACCGCGTTCACATTAAGTGATTTCTATATTCAACAGCTAGAAGAGCTGGAACACATAAACGCAATATTAACGTTGATGGAAGAGGCCATTTATGACTTCACTAATCGAGTATGCGAAGCCAATCAACAAAAATATTCTACGGCCATCACAATCTGTCAACAGTACATCTATAACCATTTGTATGAGGATATTACATTGGATCAACTAGCCGAGATCAGTCACTTAAGTTCAAATTATCTATCCTCTCTCTTTAAAAAGGAAGTAGGCCAATCTATCAGTGAATATATTCAACAACAACGAATAGACGAAGCAAAAAAGCTACTAACACTAACCAATTACCCAATCACCGACATCAGTGCATGGCTAAGCTTCAACGACCAAAGCTACTTCATCAAGATATTCAAAAAATTCACCGGACTCACTCCAAAACAATATCGAAATGACAAACAATAAAAGCAGTGGGGGTCAGACCCCCACTGCTTTAAAGTAGTAAAGAACAATTACGCTTGTTTAGCCAATTCTGTTATATAGTCAAAGAATTCATCACGATTTACATCGTAAACGAGATTGACTGGACGACCCTCATCTGTTTCAACTGTTCGGCCTTGGCTTGGTCCATTTGTGTGAACAATGCTGTTGATCCGTTTAACCTTCACAAGATCACTATTGCCAACAAATGCCGTTGTTAACACATCCCATAAATAATAGGTTGAGTTGGTTGCAAAGTGCACAAGTGGTGGTACCATTGCATAGCATTGGCCAAGAAAGTCGACACCAATGTATTTACGCTCCGCTGCCCAACGATTCCGAACATCAACCGTGAGTGGTACTTGGTTCGTGCTTTCAAGGGCGACTAAATCAATTTCTATCTTCGATTCCCATACACGTCCAGCTGCTTCCGGATCCCAAAATACATTCCATTCCGCAGTCCCATCATGCTCAGGCTCGGCTACATTTCCTGCTTCACGGAAAGTGCCTCCCATCCAAACAAGTCGTTCAATTTTCTCCTCAATATCAGGTGCTACATCTAATGCACGGGCAAGATCAGTAAGTGGCCCAGTAAATAATAAAGTCGTTTTCCCCTCTGTCGCTCGAAGGCAATCAATCATATGAAGATGTGCAGGCTTCTCAGCTACAGGAGTTTCGACTTTTCCTGATTCATTTAAAATAGGCAAAGCATCGACATAAAATGCATGCATACGCCAATCTTTTGGAAAAGGATTTTTCCCACGAGAATTGGATTCGGCTACATCCAGACCACCCTGTCCGAAGCGATCAATGATTTTTCTACTTGCAAACACAGCAGGCTCCAAATAGCAATCTGCTGGAATAACCGATACACCCGTTAGCTTAACATTCTCCATTTTCAACAATAAGAATAACGAAATTAAGTCATCGACTCCACCATCATGATTAAAATAAATATTCTTTTTCATGTCGTTCTCCTTTTCCATTGATTTCACACCCATTATACAAGATTATTCTAATATATCAATAATTCGAACCTTGTCAACTATTAACAAAATTACATAACTAACTTTTAATAATAATATAAATATTAAAACATCTCATATTTCCATTGATTCATACCCCACTCTAAGTTAGAATGTGTTTATTCTTAAAAACACAAATTAATATCCTTGTATAATATCAGTGGTAATGGTCTGATAGTTTCTACCTGGCAGCCGATAAAATGCTAGACTACAAGGAAGTATGAATAATGAGAGATTATGAATACATTTAATTAATTGCTCCTACCTTAAGAGCAACTAATTCTTAGTATCCCAATTATTTAAAAACTCTTATTTTTTCATGCTTTCTGTCAGTCGGCTGAAGGTATGAAAGAATAAGGGTTTTTTAATTTATCAAATAACATTTAATTGGGGTTGATGACTTGTTCTTTTTATTAAATATACTAGGTGTACTAATTGTTGCAGGACTTGTATTCCTTTGTTCACCAGCTAAGCGAAAAATAAAGTGGCGACCGCTTGCTAGTCTGTTTATTGTTGAACTCATAATTACATGGTTTATGTTAAGCACCCCTGTTGGAACATGGATTATTAATCAAATTGCTAGATTCTTTACTTGGTTAGTATCATGTGCAAATGCTGGAATTTCGTTTGCTTTTCCATCAGTGATGGCAAATGAGACCGTTGATTTCTTCTTTAGTGCTTTAATGCCAATCATTTTCATAGTAACATTCTTCGATATTTTATCTTATTTCGGAATTATGACTTGGATCATTGATAAGGTAGGCTGGGTCATCTCAAAAATTTCTGGTTTGCCAAAAATGGAAAGCTTCTTCTCTATTCAAATGATGTTTTTAGGAAATACAGAAGCATTAGCCGTTATTCGTGAGCAGCTAATGGTGTTAAAAAGCCAGCGACTTCTAACATTCGGTATCATGAGTATGAGCAGTATCAGCGGTTCCATCATCGGAGCTTACTTAACAATGGTACCAGCTGAATACGTATTTGCAGCGATTCCATTAAACTGTTTAAATGCCCTGCTATTAGCTAGTATTTTAAACCCTGTTGATGTTAGCAAAGAAGAGGATATTGTCTATGTTCCACCGAAAGAGGAGAAAAAGGACTTCTTCTCTACGATTTCAAACAGTATGCTCGTCGGAATTAAAATGGTTATTGTTATCCTAGCAATGGTTATCGGATATGTTGCATTAACCACTTGTCTTAACGGGATTCTCGGATTCTTCATTCATGGCTTAACCATTCAAAAGATTTTCGGAATTATTTTCAGCCCATTCGCTTTCCTTCTTGGATTAGGAAGTCACGATGCCATGTATGTTGCCTCATTAATGGGAATAAAAATCTCAACAAACGAATTTGTTGCCATGATGGACTTAAAAAACCATTTGAAAGACATGTCACCACATACAGTTGCCGTAACCGTTACATTCTTAACCTCATTTGCCAACTTTAGTACAGTCGGCATGATCTATGGGACATATAACTCCATTTTCGGGGAAAGCAGTTCAAGTATTATCGGGAAAAATGTTTGGAAGCTTTTAGTCAGTGGTATGGCCGTATCTTTACTAAGTGCGATGATTGTTGGATTGTTTGTTTGGTGATAGAAATTAATTTTATCATTGCCATTAAGGGGCTGTCTGAAAAGACAGCCCCTTCTTTTTTTTTAAGCAACTTATGCGTATAAATTCTAAAGTCTATTTTCGCCAACATTGTTACTATTTAAGGAAGGTTTTTACTAATAACTATCAGTTCAAGAACGCTCTTTCTTTCATTTCACTTAGAATAGAACTGCAAACTCCATAGACCTCTGAATCCCTTTTTGGAAAACCTGCAATTGAACATTTCAAAAGCATGCGAAAACAGCCTTTCTAAAAGACTCAGGCGGTATCCATTTTTATCTGTGTACCCCCACCAAATCCAGAATGCTAAACAAATCGCGAGGAAAAAAATAAAGGGATTCCCAAGTGGGTTATCCCTTTTATTTGACTATTTTTATAAAAAATTATTTATTCCGGAAGATTCTCATAAGCCAGCTTTTTAATTATTTCCTTATGTTGAGGATATTGAGAAATAAGATCTGCCTGCGTAAAAAGTTCAAAATCCTGAAAATCAAATCCTGGGGAGACCATACATCCAACTAAAGAACCTGTATCGTTCTCCAACACTGAAGATCCGAAAATGGCGTGTTTCGGAACTAAAAATTGTGGCACCTCTCCGTTCTCAATATTCAATCCTAATTTAACTTCCTCATATTCCCCGTTTTCATGAATCATATGAATGGTTAACGGACTTCCAGCATGGAAATACCATAATTCATCCGATTTCAATCTGTGAAAATGAGAAACATCCTGAGATCTTAATAAAAAGTAAATACTTGTATAAAGCTTTCGCTCACCATAAATATTTACCTTTTCCCCCGATTGAAAAGTTTCCTTGTAAAATCCACCCTCTGGATGAGGAATCAATTCTAGTTTTTCTATCCAATATTCTATTTCACTTTTTTTCATTGTCATAATCCTTTCAACAACGTTTTAACGTCTTTATAAGGAAAGTATAGCAAATATTTATGTCGTTCTCCAAAGGGGCACTTTTGTCCTTTGAAGAAATATCTAGCAACTAAGAAAAAAAGAATGCCCCCCCACAATGTATATACAATGAGGGAACATTCTTTTCTTAGTGGAACTATGGATGCTTATTTAACCTAACACTTCGTTAATGGTGTCCGCTTCACCAGAATTAAATTCATCTAGCTCAAGCTTGTCATGCAATTTTTTAATTTCATCAACAAGGACATATTCAAGATCTTTAAATTTTGATGATATACTACTGCTTGAAACATTAAAATCATCAGCTAATTTCTTTTGTGTGAGGGATCCCCCTACCGACAGAATTCTATCAACTAGATAGACCAAGGCTGCTTCATAAATAGCTGACTTTTTAATGGATGGTTTTTTCATCATGCAGTATTTATGCCAAAGCAATATCCCCATTTCTGTAGCAGTTTCACCAAGTGGGTATGCTTTCATATATTCTTGATAATCGACTGCCACTTCCTTATGCTGTGGCGCTATCCACTCTAAATCATCAATCGATACTTCCACTTGCCCAAATAAAAAGTAATCTAGCACCTCAAGAAATGAGGAAGACATAAAGTGAATAGGAGTTGCTTTCCCACTTCGTTTATATAAATTAATGATGCCCTCTTCTATTCTTACTGATGTACTAGCCGGCATATCTAAAAATGTCGCAAAGAAGAACGATTCTCCTCCTGCAGTTAAGATGGTTCCTAGGATCATGCCTTCTGGTTCTATATTATGTTCTTCTTCTAGCACCTTCACCTTTGTTATCTCATTAGTAAAGATGTCTCGAACGATCACATAGTCATTTTCCACTTGTTGTTGAATTTTGAATACAGAAGGGGTCACATTTCTCCATGTTTGTAAACTATCCTTTATTTTTTGTCTATTAAACGTATGTATATGCTCGTCGATATACTCTGCTATAATCGTCTTTCCTTTTAACTCAACGGAAGTAATAAACCATAATAGATTAAAGAAGTAATATAATTCTTTCACCTCTTTTGGAACATCATATTCCTTCAGGTACTTACCCAAATTCGCATCTATCTCTTCTTGATGATTTTTCATTGCAAATTTGATAATATCCATCTGGATATCAGATAGTTCTTTTTCTATTAAATGTTCCATTGATACAACCGTATTATTTTTTCCACAGCATTTTTTATACTTTTTCCCGCTTCCACATGTACATAAATCATTACGTCCTATCTTCGCCATAATCAACTTACCTTTCCTCTGCTAATCTTATGTTGTAAAATATATTCCAAAAATGGACACCATTCTTCTTCATTTCATCACATACGTACATTATCTCTTCAATAAGTCATTGATCAGCAATGCCCCATAAAACTCATAGAAAAACTATGAACTTCGCATTCTTTGCTATTCTGATGACAATATACTGCCTACAATGAGCCTTATCCAGCACGTATCCCACAAAGGGCGAGTATTGTTCAAAAAGCTAAACTACTATCATTTGTAGAAAAATGGGGGCAAAAATTTTTTGCCCCATTTGTCCATATATAATAGTGAGCAATCATAGGAGCTTTGTCAAATAATTTTCATGGGAAGAATCACATAAAAATATCTCTTGGACGATGTTTCGTGTTTGAGTCGGGGACTGAAGAACTCTTTCCCGGCGCTCCATTCTTTGTTTCGTGGTAGATTGATATATAGTGAGGAGAAACCAAAATAAGGGGAGCAATCCAATAATTACTTTTAAAAACTTGTGGATATTGATTTGATTTAAAACCTACAAAACTGGATATCCCTCAACCAAAAAAGGGGGATCACCCATCCCCTTTTCACAAAACTACCCCGTTCTCACGTAACTGTTCTCTTAATAGAGAAATATTCAAATCTTTAGGATGAACTCTTTCTTTTAATGAAAGGGCCGCAGCAGTCCCAGCGGCTTGCCCTGTTGCCATGCAGCTTGGGGATAATCTTGTTGTTGCCAGAGCTTCATGGGTGGTTGAAATACATCGTCCACCAATTAGTAGATTATTAATTCCTTTAGGTACGAGACAACGATACGGAATACCATAGCTTCCATCTCCTTGAATATCATTTGCCTGTACACCTTTTCCAGTAGGATCATGAATATCAACTGGATAACCACTAAGAGCAATTGTATCCTCATATTTCCTACCGGCAATGACATCCTCAATGGTTAATGAATATTGTCCATCTATTCTACGTGTTTCTCGAATACCAATTTGAGTGCCCACAGCAGATATTGACGCCTTTTCAAAACCAGGAATTTTCTCTTTCAAAAAATCTGCCATCATTAAGACTTGTTTACGTCCTTCCTTTTCCCCTTCTGTTAAATCAAACACATTTGTACCATCTAATCCTTGAACACGTGTGCAATTTACTAACACTTCATCCTCTTCAGGTCCTGCAAAGAATAATACTTGGTCTCTATTAATCGGAACACCTGATTCATTCCATTCCTTATAAAAGCCTTGAACTCCTGTTAAAGGAAGCTCATCTAATTCATTAATCGGCGTTTTTTTATAAAAATTGCTTGGGTTTTCTTTCATTATCTGCTTTACCTTATTTAAATCTACTCCGCGCATTCGAAACTTCATTGTCATAGGCTGAGTTTTATGATCACTTTCTCTTCCCTTCAAACAAGGCGCCCCCGATAGATAGGCAATATCTGCATCACCTGATGTATCAACAAAGCTTTTTCCAGTTACATGAATCGAGCCAGATTTCGTCGTTAAGTGAATGGAGGTAATGCTATTTCCTTCTACTTCTACCTTATCAACAAAGCTATGCACCAATACATCCACTTTCGCTTCCTCTAGCATTTCTAACGCTAAAATCTTATATTTTTCAGGATGATAGGGAGTTACCGTATTAGTAAATCCAACGGTATCTCGTAAATGACCCGGTGATCCTCCACAAGCCATCAACCGTTCAACAATTTCTTGTGCGATTCCTTTAATGACTTGCTTTCCAGAGCTTGTGTGGAACGTCATCCACGGATAGACTAAAGCAACTGTTGACATCCCTCCTAAAAAACCATATCTCTCAATTAACAGTGTTTTAGCTCCCATTCTACCTGAAGCAATCGCTGCATTAATACCCGCAGGCCCGCCTCCAACAACTACGACATCATATTCTAATTTTTCCTTCAACACTCCACTCCCCTTCATAAGCTAAATCTTTTTATTTCCCTCCAGTCATGGACACACCTTCAATAAATTGCTTCTGGGCAAAGAAAAAGATAATTAGTAATGGAACAGTTGCCATAACGGATGCACTCATTAATAACTCCCATTTCGTACCTACTTCATCGGTAAATAATGCTAAAGCAAGTGGTAAAGTCATTAATTCCTTCGAGTTAATATAAATAAGTGGTTCATAAAATTCATTCCAGCTAGTTAGAAATGTAAAAATGGTCAGTGTTGCAATCGCTGGCTTTGCCAATGGAAGCATAATGTTCCAATAAATTCGGAAATATGAACATCCATCCAATTTCGCCGCTTCCTCTAATTCTTTAGGTACTAATAAAAAGAATTGCCTCATAACAAATACACCAAATACTCCCGCAGGTCCTAAGATCGGAATAGCAATTAACGGAACATGTGTATTGATTAATCCTAAATCCCTCATAAAGAGAAATAAAGGAATCGTAATGACTTCAACGGGAATCATCATCGTACTTAATAAACAAAGAAACAAAATAGAACTTCCTTTGAATTTTAATTTTGCAAAAGCATATCCTGCCAAAGAGCCTAAAAATATCGTTCCAACCGTTACTAATACAGCTATATAAAAACTATTAAAATAAAAAAGATGAAAAGGAGTTGATTTTAACACCTCGATATAATTTTCCCAGCGAAACGGTTTAGGAATTAGCTGAAAAGTAAAGATCTTTGTAGGATCTTTGAAACTAGTATTAATCATCCACAAAAATGGAACAATCATAATTAAAGATAGGCCAGTAAGCACACCGTAAAATGTAAATCTCGTTAAGATTCCATTTTTCTTTTTATTCCTCATGGAAAACCCACCTTTTTCTAACCCCCCATTGAATAAGAGTAAAGACTAAAATAATGACAAATAAAACAATGGCAATTGCAGATGCATATCCAAAATCAAATAGTTTAAAGGCATTTTCCCAAATATAGTAAACCAATACTTTCGTACTGTTTCCCGGCCCTCCGTTAGTCATCACATAAATTTGCCCAAATACCTTCATGGAACCAATAATCGTTAAAATTAGAGTCAAAAATACAGTAGGAGTAATCATCGGTAAGGTAACATGTTGAAATTGCTTCCATTTATTCGCTCCATCTAAATAAGAGGCTTCATAAAGATTTTTATCTACTTGCTGTAAGGCCGCTAAAAATAAGACCATGTTTAAACCCACATTTTTTAATGCGCTAACAAAAATAACGGCCCCCATTGCTAATTTTGGATCATATAACCATGCAGGTCCTTCTATTCCTAACCAACCAAGCAATTGATTAATAAAGCCCTCATCTGTACCAAACATATACTTCCAAATAATTGACCAAACAACAATCGAAGTCATAACTGGAATGAAGATTGTTGTTCGAAATAAACCAATTCCTTTCAGATTTCTCTGTAATAGCAAGGCTAATAACAGAGCTAAAATAATATTGATCGGTACCAAGCCACCCGAGAAGATGAGTGTGTTTTTTAACACAACTAGAAAGTCTAGATCATTTACAAGTCTTTGATAATTTTCTGTTCCGATAAAATTAGGGTCATTCAGTAGCTTCCAATCTGTTAAACTCATATAAATTGAATAGATTAGAGGGAATAGCATGACCAACAGGAACCCCAGCATCATCGGACTCGTAAATAGATAGCCATAAAAGGATTCACTTCCAATAAATTTTCGTCGGTTTTTATTTTTCCTCAAATGAAATTTCTTCTCTGTCTGTATGTTCGTTTCCATTTTTCCCTCCCCCTTTATAACGAATCAATCGCTTTTCTAAAAGAAGATACGGCCTTTTTTATACTTTGCGTATCATGACCGAGAACAATTGCTCCCAGCATAATCGCCTTAATTCCAGTCTGATAGAGCAACGGAATATCCGAAGGGGTAAGTTTGCGTTGTGACGGCACAAGAACTGGTACATCCACCTTCTGAACAAGTTTCTGATAAGCAAGAGCATCTTTAAAGGTTAAAGGGAATCCATATTCTTCACCTGGGATGATGGATGCCTCAAGTGCTGTTACCCCCATATTCTTCACATTTCCGAGTATATTGAAAGAATAATCAACTGAAATAGCAAATGTCTTTTCCATTTGGTCAATAGACATCATCCAACCAGGCATATGATGCGCATAGATAGAAAAATAATCGAATCCACAATTAATTAATTCTTTCATTTCCCTTTCACTGATACTCTCTAATGCCCCTCCAGGCACAATTCCAAGTGGACCTGTAAACTCACTTCTAATTTTGTAAAATTCCGTTCTATACGCCTCTGTCGAATAAAAATGATTTCCAGAGGCACGATGTTCTACATTAACATGTAGCTTTATTGCATCCACCCCAGACTCAATCGCTGCCCTAGCAAGCTCCCAATTATTTTCTGGTAAACTAACAATCAACGCTATTTTCTTTTCTTTTAATAGTTGCGCTAAAGAAGTAGTCAACTTCATTCACCCCTATGAATAACGAACGGGTACTCTAAAAGCAAAGGGGCTGACCCCAAATTCACGAGGTCAGAACCCTTATTAGACAACCCCCTCATCGATTATTTCAACAATGGATCTATCTTTTTCTCCATCCCTTCAAGAATTTCCTCTGGCTTTTTCAATTGACCAAACAGTTCATCAAATCCAAATTGGATGGCATTATCAATTTTTTGCCATTCTATATGTCCTGCTTGTAAACGGGCATTGTTCATTTCATCGATCACAGCATGCTGAATACTTTCTTTTGGTGGATTATTTGGTTGATTGACAAACTGATCAGAGCTTAGGACTGACTCACGTGGTGGTACGAAAAATGTTGATGTGGCAGTGATTCCTTCCTCACTAGTAAAAAACTTCAGTAGCTCTTTTGCCTCTTTCGGGTGCTTTGATCCTTTAAAGATTGAGTATCCTGCTTGACCCAGCATTGGGAATCGGCCTTCTCGCCCCTCTGGAAGTGGCGCAATATCCCACGTAAAATCCCTTACTTCACGTGCACTGGATACATAACTGTATACATCAAAAAACATGCCTATTTTTCCTGATTCAAAGCTAACCTGTTCCCCAGCTTTTGGATGGGATTTATCTGCAAACATCATTCGATCAAGCATTTTTAATGTATCTACACCTTCTTGACTATTCCACGTGAACTTTGTCTGATCCTCATTAAATAAATCCCCGCCATAACTCCAAGTTCTCGATAATAATGAAATCCAAGTATTCCAATCACGAAAGAAATTTGCGCCATAAACACCATCTGCTGTGATCGCTTTAGCAGATTTCTCAAATTGCTCCCACGTCCATGTTCCATCCGCAAAATGTTCATTTGGCGTTTTCTCCCCAGCTTTTACAAATAGGTCCTTGTTATAAAAAATAACCATTGGCGGCGTGGAAAAAGGAATTCCATACAGCTTATCCTCTTTTTTAAATAGATCTAATGTTGACGGAAAGAAATCATCCATCTTGTAATCCTTATCCTCTTTAAATGAAGTAATATCTTCTAAAATATCATTATCCATAAATTGTGGTACCATCCGCTCAGCTACCCAACCTACATCCGGCAATTCCCTTCCTGCCGCTAAGACTGATATTTTTTGCTGATAATCTGGAAAAGGTACACTTTGCAAGTTCACCTTAATATTAGGATGTGTTTTATAATATTTTTCTAACAGTTTCTTATATACTTCCTGATGTGCTTCATTTCCCCAAATCATAAAGGTTAATTCAACTTTTTCATCTTTTGATCCACTTGTTTTTTCCTTGCTGGAACACGCTGATGTAACCGTTATCAAAATAATCACCAACAAAATCAATCCGAATTTCTTTATCATTGTATTCCCCCCTCCCTTTTGCTACATTTTAAAACAAATACCTCCCCAATAAATATCCTGTAAAAAGTAGAAATAGTTCGTTATTGATAGATATTTTTATAGTGATTGCCGATATTGAATTGGGGTCATCCCAACCTCTTGTTTAAACAAGGTCATAAAATGCTTCGCACTTTTGTATCCAGATAGTTGTGCTACCTCATACACCTTTAAATGAGTTTGCCTCAATAATTTTTGCGCATACTTTATCCGTTTATTCGTTAAATAGTCCGTAAAGGTTTGATTTAGCTCTGTTTTAAACAACTGACCGATATATTGCGGATGAAGATATACATGCTCTGCAATCATCTTTAATGTGATTTCTTGGCTTAAATGGTCATCGATAAACTGAAGGATCTTTTGAAATTGAGTCGATGTACCATCGTTAGTACTTTCATTTGTTTTAAAAACCTTTGAAACGACTTCGGACAACTCAATCCGGTTGACTGGTTTTAATAAATAATCAGTAATTCCATATCGTAAGGCTGTGCGGGCATATTCAAAATCATTATGTCCACTTAAGATAATAATAGGAATATCTTTAGATACCTGCCTTGCTTTTCCTATAAAAGTAAGACCATCCATTGCTCCCATTCGGATATCTGTAATAATAAGGTGTGGCAACCGTTGATGAATTCTTGTAATCCCCTCTTCGCCACTCTTTGCCTCTATTACCTGAATTCCACCGATAACCTGTTCAAGTAAAACCTTTAGCCCTTGTCTAATAATCTGTTCATCTTCAATGACTAGTACTTCCTTCAACCTTTTTTCCTCCTTCATTTATCAAAGGTAAAACCACTTGAATCGTAAATCCTTTATTCACTTCACTTTGAATCTCTATTCCGTATTGCCTTCCATATAACAACTGGATCCGCTCATGTATATTGGGTAAAGCAATCCCATGATACTTTTTTGATGCTATCGGTACAGGAGAATGAATAGATTCATATAGCTCTTTTAGCTTTTTAGAGGAAACTCCTTGCCCGTTATCAGATACAATAAGGGTAAGCTTTTGTTCCTTTCTATAGCCTCTAATAAAAATCGTTCCCCCCTGTGCTGAAATTCCATGAATAATCGCATTTTCTACAAGCGGCTGCAAAATTAGCTTAGGAATAGAAATATCTAGTATGGACGGATCGATTTCTTCTCGATATTGAAGCTTCTCTCCTATTCGTACCTTTTGGATCATTACGTATGAATGAATAAACGAGATTTCTTCTCCCAATGTTACTAATTTGGAAGAATGGTCTATCGTATATCTCATTAACTTCCCAAGTGAACTAACCATATCCGACACATCTAAACTTCCTTGTGTGATTGCTAGCATATTAATAGATTCCAACGTATTGTAAAGAAAGTGCGGATTTAATTGACTTTGTAATGCACGAATTTCTGCTTCCTTCTCACGAAGATTGGTTTTGTATACTTCTGTTACGAGTCGATCAATTTCATTTACCATATGATTAAAGCCTTTGCCTAGCTCTCCTATTTCATCACCGGATTCAATCTGGACCCTCTGTGATAAATTTCCTTTTTCTACCTCACGCATGGAAGTACGTAATTTATGAATGGAACCTACTAAGGGCTTGGACAATATGACACCTAGTAAAGAGGAAATGATCATTCCAAGTAATACAACGAGCACAAGTACTTTCTGTAAATGATTCACTTCACTAAAAATTTCAGAACGAGGGGTCAGCATAATAATCTTGATTCCGGAGTAAGACGAAGTATTAGCAACCATCATATAGCTTTGTCCATCCATTATTGTCTTTGTGTAATTATCCCTTTTTCCTTTATCAATCTGTAAAAGTAACGAATCGGGTATCATTTTCCTAGTGTTATTTGGATAAATTGAACGATTATGTTTGTCTACTATATAAATAAAGCTATTTGCCTGTGTATTTGATAAAATTTCTTTAAACAGTTCCTGTTTCAGGTCAATTTTTATAATCCCTAAAGATTTCTGTGTCGCTGGGTCTCTAATCAGTCTTGCAACCGAAAAAACATTCTCCTTTCTATTGATATAATAATTTGGCTGATGGAGAGGAAGAATAATCCATCCTCCATCTGCCTGCCTAATTTCTTTAATCCACTCACTTTTATTATCAAATACCTTTAGTAGCACCGTATTTGAATCCAAATTACTAAAAACAGTTCCATCGTTCGCAAGAATATGGATTCCTTTAATTTCATCTCTCATATGAATGAGACTAGAAATATATCTCCAAATTTTTACTCTTTCACTGGCTGGTGGAAGAGAAGCACCTTCCTTCATCACTTGATGATTTTTAAGAGTATTCAAGACATCTTGATCGTATAAAGGGGATAAGGAGATAATCTGCATTTCTTTAATATAGCGATTTAAATTACGATTCATTTGATCAGCAAGCTGAAGCTGATACTCTTTTGTTCGAAGTTGACTCGATTTTGCAAATTGATAATAGGTAATGCTTCCAAGAATTGTGGCAGTTAGAAGTATGAGCAACGAAAAAACTAATATGAGCTTTGAACGATATGGAAGTGACAGTAATTTTCTTTTTACCATCCTTTTTAATTTTGTATAGTTCATCAGACACCCCTCTTATAAATAGTTGTTACAAATACTTCGAGGTTTTCTAATGAATTCCTCTAAGAAGGGGAACTGTGCTACTCCTACGTGTTAACATCATACTTTTCAATAGACTCCATTAAAGAACTACTTTAAACGTTTCATTTATATCGGAATAAAATCACTGTCACAAATTTTTAATTTGCACGACTAATAATTAGAAAGCATGAAGGTAGGTGAGGATGGAGTTGAATATTGATAAGAGGCAACTTGTCATGGAGTGGTATGAATTGTATTACGATGATATGTACCGTTTTATTTGGCTAATGCTGGGCGATAAACAGTGCTGCGAGGATTTTGTGCATGATACCTTTGTACGTGCGTACACAGCATATGACCGATTCGATCATCGTTCCAGTGTTAAAACTTGGTTGTTTAGCATTGCAAAGCACCTTGTTCTCGATGAAATTCGGAAACGAAAAAGAAATAAGCTTATACCAGTACTTTCATTTGAAAAAGAGTTATCCTCTTCCTTTAATTTAGAAAAATATATTGAAAACAAGGAAGCAGTTAACCAGCTATTCACCGCGATCCAACAATTAAAGCCTAATTATCGAATGGTCATTATATTAATGAAGGTCGAAGAATACTCCACCAAAGAAACGGCAAACATTCTTGGCTGGTCCGAGGTTAAAGTTCGAAAAACATTATCAAGAGCACTGCAATCACTTAGAAAACGGAATACAATCCAAGGTGGTGAACAAGTTGAGCAATCATTATGATGACCAATGGAAATTGCTACAAAAACTGAAGCCAACAATTGAGGAAAAAGAAATTACAAGAATGAGGATATGGCAAACAATACAAGCTTCTTCACCGAAAATCACTCGCACCTCTCCATTTTTTTCATGGAAAAGTCTATTAGCTACTTGCTTATTCTTTCTTATTTGCGGAGGATTTTGGATTATTTTTCAACAGGAAAATAAAGTGCAGCATTCCGTAACCGAGAAAGGAATTAATTCTAATCAAATAAGTTGGAAATTAGAAGATATGTATAGTAAAAAATCCAATAATGGCTTAGCATTCTATCGAAAAAATCAAGCTAAAAAAGTCGGATCCGTTCATGAAGTAACCGAAGAAAAAAGGAAGGAGATCATTCAAAATCATGCTATGTTTGTAGAGGAGCAAATGGAGAATTTCCCTTATCCAACATCCATGTATATCGAGCATGTGAAGCAAATGAATGTAGCTTTGCGTTATCACTTTTTTATTCCATTAGAAAATCAAAAATACTTTCATTTTACCTTTGATTATCCAAAACTTGAGTATGCTGAAATTTTCACCGTCATTTCAACATTAAGAATAAAAGGAATGGAACCCAATAACTATCCTGAACAGCTATATGTGAACCATGGCTATGGGAAAATGCTCTTCCCCATCAACTTACAACCCATTTCTATTTCTGCAAATAAAGAAGTCTATAACTGGGAAAGTGGATCAACCGAAGCATTCAATGCATATATAAAAAAAATCACCGAGCAAAAGGGACTCTGGAAGAAAAAATCCACCACCAAAGATTCCCACACATTCGAATCCGTCGATGGATATGAAATCATAACAATCACCATTAAAGACAAAACATTAACATACGATTTTATCTATCCGAACCGTTAGGGACAGGGGGTCAGGTCCACTGTCCCTTCCTTCCTTTTACACTTTAAAGCAGTGGGGGTCTGACCCCCTTATTGTAAATTTTCAACAAACTCATCTAGTGTTGTTGAGTTTTTGACATAGATTCGTGGGAGTAGGTAGTTTTCGTTTGGTTTGCCTGTTTTTACATATGGTTCGGGGATTGTTGTTAGGCCAAATTGATAGTATTTTTTCGTTTCTGCTGTTACTTTCTCATTAAAAATCCCGTACGGATAAGCAAGGGCAATGACTGGTTTTCCTGTCATTTGCTGAATTTTTTCTTTAGATTCTTTTAATTCATAGTCAATATCTTTAACTTTCGTTAAATCAGGGTGTGTAGCTGTATGGGATTGAACAGAAAAAATTCCCGAATCCACCATTTGCTTTATGTCACTCCTGGATAGTCGATTCGATCTACCGACAAAGTCCGAGATAACAAAAAGCGTGGCTGTTGGATGAAAATTTGCCCCTTTTAGTTTTTGGAAGATGGCAAAAGCATTTACATTATTTTTATATCCATCATCAAAAGTAATGAATATGGGCTTTTTCACTTGATTGACCTCGCCCCATCTTTCAAATGTCATTAATGTAAATCCATGGTTTTTTAAATAGGCCATTTGCTTTTCAAAATTTTCAGGCGATACATATAAATCCTTCGAGCCCTGTCCTTTAAATTCATCAATTGAATGATAGATGAGGATAGGAATCTTTTTTTGAGCAAAGGTATGAGAGGGAATTCCAACTAAAGAGAAAAAAACGAGTAGGAATACAACCTTTTTCATTATGTACCTTTTCTTAAACTTTGTTGCTAGGAAACGAAATAAATGAATGGAAGCCGCGTATTCCCACCCAATGAATTTTTTAGTAGAAATAATACTATACGAATAACCAATTATCTTTGCGAAAACGGCACTCATAAAATTACCACCTTTACTTGAATTAACCAATCGTACAGTTATTATTTCGAAATTCTTTATTTTTATTTGCATTTTTTTCAACACACCTACATCTAAGGAAAAATATTTAATGTCATACCCTAAAGATTAAAACGAAATATTCTACTACACTATCCATCATTCATTATTTAATCCTGTGTTAATACGTTCAAAATTAAAAATGAAAGCTCCGACCAGCGCTCCCCTTACCGAATCAAATATTTGAACTTTCCTTCAAGAGGGTGATATTCTAACATTACTATAGGAAGGAGTGTCTAATATGAGTAAATCCATTCCAGAGATAACTCTTAATGATGGGCTTGTTTTGCCAGCTATCGGTTTTGGTACATACAAACTGAATGGGAATGAAGGGGCTAATGCAATAAAGAGCGCCATTGATGTAGGTTATCGTCTTATTGATTCCGCTTATAATTATGAAAATGAAGGAACCGTTGGAGAGGCCGTTCGACGCAGTTCAGTTCCAAGGCAGGAATTGATTATTACATCCAAATTACCAGGTCGCTATCATACATATGATAAAGCCGTTACAACGATTCAAGAATCATTATACCGAGCAAATTTGGACTATTATGATTTGTATTTAATCCATTGGCCTAATCCAAAACAAGATCATTATGTAGAAGCTTGGCAAGCATTAATTGATGCAAAAAAATGGGGATTCATTCGTTCTATCGGTGTTTGCAATTTCTTACCTGAACATATAGAACGGTTGGAAAAGGAAACTGGCGTTTTACCAAGCATTAACCAAATTGAATTACATCCTTTCTTCAATCAGGAATCACAAAGAACATTCCATCAAGAAAAAAACATTATAACAGAATCCTGGAGCCCAATCGCTCGAGCAAACCTCCTACTAGAAAATGAAACGATTAAACAGATCGCCGAGCAGCATAATAAAACTGTCTCCCAAGTGATATTACGCTGGCATGTTCAGCTAGGAGCGATTCCAATCCCTAAATCCGCATCTCCAATACGTCAACTTGAAAATATCTCAATCTTTGACTTTTCACTAGATGATGCAGAAATGAAACGAATTAATGAACTGACACAACCGGATGGTAGAATGAAAAATCAAGACCCTGCAACGTATGAGGAGTTTTAACTAAAAGGCAAAACACTAGTAATTTTTTGAGGTTCTACCTTACACAACTAGGGCTGTCTGATACTTTGTTTTTCAGACAGCTCCATCATAACAAGTCCTTTTTACTAACATGTTCACAATCTTTTATTTCACAGGACACTTCTGCCTTTATTCTAGTAAAAACACGTTAATAGGTTTGAAGACATTAGGCTTTAGGTAGCAAAAGTGATCATGTCAATATTTTTGCCGTAGCGAACCTATTTCGAAGTCTACCAATCCCTTTTATTTCACACTCAATAACATCTCCTTCTCCTACGAACTCTGCACCAACAGGACTTCCTGTTAAAATCACGTCACCTGGTTTAAGAGTCATGACTGTTGTAAGATAGGAAATCATTTTGCGAATCGGTATGATCATTAATTCAGTTGGGCTATTTTGCTTTTGTATATTGTTTAGGCTTGCTTCAACATGAACCTGAAACGGGTTCAGTTCAGTTTCAATAACCGGTCCTAAAGGTGTGAATGTGTCAAATGATTTACCGATTGTCCAATGGCCATCTTGATGGAAATATTGTGGGGCAGTTACATCATTGGCAATGGTATAGCCAAATACATAATTTAGCACTTCAGCTTCAGGGATGCTTTTTGCTTCCTTCCCAATAATAATCGCTAATTCCGCTTCAAATTTCACTTGGTCAATCCCTTCAGGAATGACAATGCTTTCCTCCGTTCCGATAACGGATGAAGTAGGTTTAAAGAAAAATACAGGAATGTCTGGTTGTTCACTTGGTAAATCTTCTACCTTGGAAACATAATTTGCTCCGATTCCAATAATTTGGTTCGGCTCTATGGGAGCCAATAATTTCACTTCATTTTCTAGGAATTCCGAACCTGTATATTTCCAATCTCCAAATATATCCCCCGTTATTGCCTTAACGACTCCTTCGATAATTACTCCAGTATAAATGGTAGAATCCACTTGAAATCTAGTAAATTTCAACACACTAACTCCTCTCTACTTATTTCCGGAAAAAACTAGAATGCCCCCATTTATTGTTTAACAGCAAATTTTGCCTTTGCCTCTAAACGGCGACGATGTAAGATTGGTTCGGTATATCCATTTGGTTGATCATAGCCTTTGAAGACTAGGTCACAGGCAGCTTGAAAAGCAATAGAATTAGAGTAATCCTCTGACATCGGTCGGTAATTAGAATCTCCCGCATTTTGCTCATCGACTATTTTGGCCATCCGCTGGAATGTTTCCCGTACTTGATCCTCCGTGCATATTCCATGATGGAGCCAATTCGCGATATGCTGACTCGAAATTCGTAAAGTTGCCCGATCCTCCATTAAAGCAACATTATGAATATCAGGGACTTTCGAACAGCCGATACCTTGTTCCACCCAGCGAACAACATAGCCAAGAATGCCTTGTGCATTATTATCTAATTCTTGCTGAATCTCTTCAGGCTCCCAATCAATCTGACTGGCTGCAGGAATCGCGAGAATATCCCTCAGTAAATCCACGCTTTCTTTTTCCAGCTTTTCCTGTACCTCTGTCACATTCACTTGATGGTAGTGAAGAACATGCAAAGTGGCAGCTGTTGGTGAAGGCACCCAAGCTGTATTAGCCCCTGCTTTGACATGACCAATTTTTTGCTTTAACATATCTGCCATTAAATCTGGCATCGCCCACATCCCTTTCCCAATTTGTGCATGACCCTTGAATCCACTTGCTAGACCTACCATGACATTTGATTTCTCATACGCCAGGAGCCATTTCGCTGATTTCATATGATTTTTCCGAATCATTGGACCCATTTCCATCGAAGTATGAATTTCATCTCCTGTCCGGTCCAAGAACCCCGTATTAATGAATACAATTCGATCCTTCACCTGTCGAATGCATGCCTTCAAGTTTAATGATGTACGTCGTTCCTCATCCATCACCCCAATTTTTAACGTGTTTCGTTTTAACCCGAGCAAGTCTTCCACGCGATCAAAAAGTTCATTACTAAATGCTACCTCTTGTGATCCATGCATTTTGGGCTTGACGATATAAATCGATCCCTTCGTGGAATTTTGATAGGCACCGTTTCCAAGTAAGGAATGTTTGGCTAGTAAACTAGTAAACACGGCATCTAATATTCCTTCAGGAACTTCGTTGGCATCTTGGTCTAGTATCATATTACTGGTCATTAAATGTCCTACATTTCGTACAAACATGAGAGAACGACCCTTTAAACGAACCTCTTCTCCAGTAAGCGAAGTATATAGTCGATCACTATTTAGAGTTCTGGTGATTATTTGGTCTCCTTTTTTAAACGTAGCACTCAAATCTCCCTTCATAAGTCCAAGCCAATTACGGTAAACGAGTACCTTATCCTCAGCATCTACTGCAGCAACTGAATCCTCACAATCCATAATCGTCGTTAATGCTGATTCTAAAAGAATATCTTTAATACCCGCTTGATCGGTTTGACCAATTGGATGAGTAGGGTCAATTTGAATTTCTAAATGGAGTTTATTATTTTTTAATAAAATAGCGGATGGCTCCTCCGCTGTTCCTTGATAGCCAAGACATTTAGACTCATCTTGGAGACTTGTCATTTGGCCATTTCTAAGTAAAATCGTTAGTTTCCCATCAACAATAAAATATTTCGTTGCGTCACTATGTGAAGCTCCTTTTAATGGGACGACTTGATCCAAAAACTCTCTAGCAAACTGAATGACCTTTTCCCCGCGAATCGGGTTATAGCTTCCTTCCTGTTGAGCTCCCGCTTCCTCACTTATTGCATCAGTCCCATAAAGCGCGTCATACAGGCTTCCCCACCGAGCATTTGCAGCATTTAATGCATAGCGTGCATTATCAACAGGAACGACAAGCTGTGGTCCTGCTTGAATGGCCACCTCGTCATCGACATGTTCAGTTAGTATGTTAAAATCCTCGACCTCAGGCTCTAAATAACCAATTTCCTGCAAAAATGTTTGGTATTTATGAAAATCAAACTCCTGATTTTCACGGTGCCAAGCGTTTATTTGATTTTGTAAATTATCACGTTGAGCCAATAATGCTCTATTTTTCGGAGTTAAATCTTTTATTAAGGTTTCTAATCCATTCCAAAATGGCTCCTGATCCACCTTGCTACCTGGTAAAGCTTCGGTATTAATAAATTCATAAAGTATTCGGGCTACTTGAAGATTACCTACCTTTACAAAATCATTCATCGTTTCTTTTCCTCCTTATTTAAATCTTTCAATCGAATATGGAGCAATCGATAAGGATGTATCTCCGTCGACTAATAATTCTGTCATTAATGTCCCTACTAAAGGAGACAGCGTGACTCCACTATGCATTGTTGCGACATAAAGGTTTTTGACAGAAGGAACCTTCCCAATAATCGGCAACCCATCTTCTGGGACAGCACGAATACCTGAAAAGGCTCTGACAACCTTTGCTTTACCAAGATCAGGTATGTAATACTTCGCCATATTTGCGGTCTCTTGAATGACATCTAATGTAGTTGAGCGATTAAAGCCTGCTTCCTCCATAGAATAGCCGATTAATACTTCGCCATTATTTGTCTGTCTCATCCCACTGATCGTATAATTGATAAACGGCTTTAAAGGTTCAGTTACGAGAATTTGGCCCCTTACCTGGTTCACGGGTATATGAATTCCTAGCATTTTCCCCAGTTCTATCGACCATGTGCCACCAGCTAAAATCAAGTTTTTACAAATATACTCACCTTTTTTGGATACAATGATGAATTGGTCGTTTTTCTTTTGAATATCGAGGACTTGATTATAATACGAATAATCGATGCCATTCTTCTTTGCCGCTCTCATATACATATCAACCAATCTGAAGGGATTTACATTTCCATCGATTTTGCTAAACGTTGCCCCAGCAACATTTGGATTAATAGACGGTTCCTTTTCGATCACTTCTTCACGTGACAAAACCTTGATTTTTATTCCTATTTCCCGATAGGAATCTGCTAATCGTTTGGCTTTATCACGATCTTTCTCATTAAAAAATGGGGAGAGCCCACCCGTTCTTTTATATTCCACATCTCCAATTTTTTTGGCTAAATAGGGATAAAGTTCAGCACTGTACATACTGAATTCAGCATAGGATGATGGGGTTTTATTATGTACCCAAACCCAGGCTTGGGTGGATCCCGAAGTACCGGAAAGGGGATATTTTTTATCAATGACGAGGACGCCCTCTTTATACCGTTCAGATAGATGGTAGGCAATACTATTTCCAATGACTCCCCCTCCAACGATAATCGTTTCATAGGCTGTAATCATTTCATCTCACCTTCCCATCTTCGAGCTCAACCTCATCAAGAACCGACTTCACAGCAGAAAAATGTTGACTGTTTGTAGACAATGTTTCTATTGAAATAGGAGATATAGGCATTCTTGTTCGTGGGAGGGGGATCTCCTCATACTCTTTTCCCGTTTGTTCATGAATCATTGCTGAGACAAGATCAGCACACATCTTTGCTTGACATGGCCCCATGCCACATCGTGTGATCCGTTTAATATCATCAAAGGATTCCGCACCTAGACGAATAACCTCTTCAATTTCCTCATAACTTAACTCCTCACAGCGACAAATAATCGTTTCTTTATCCATATGATTCTCCTTTCATCCTTTCGAGAGTAAGTTGTCTCTAAGAAATAAATTGATCCTTTAGCTGAGGATGGAGGAAATTTTGAATATGTGTCATTCTTTCTATCCATAAATGAGGATCTTGTTTAGACTCTATTATTTTTATCTCTTTAAATAATGAATCTCTTAAGCTATTGGCTTCATCAATCTCCAAAGCACCAAGATCCTCACACACACTTATTCCGGCGAGCATTCCTGTTAGCAGAATAACTCCATGAAACGATACTCCAGCAGCATTTCCACCTAGATAGACCCTATTTTGACTAGATTGGAGGCGTTCATTATATTGAGGGACCCATCCTCCAAGCTTTTCCTGGTAGCTAAAGGCACAATCCAATTGGTAAAATACGTCTGTAATCGGTTTTCTCCCACCATCTACACAAACAAGATCCGCATGGAATGCTTTTATTTCCTGATCGAGCTGCACATAAACCTCTTCAACCTGACCATTTCCTTTTACCTCAGTAATAAAGGAATCGAGATAATAAGGGATATGTTCTTCTTTTATTCTTGCTATTTTGTCTTGATTGAGTGCTGTTAGTTTATTGGATTTCTCAATGATTCCTTCTATTTCAACGCCAACTTGTTTCAATTGAATCGCTACATCTAGCGCAAAATCACTTGAACCGCAAATGACTGTCTTTTTTCCTGGGACGACAAAATTTCGATTGATTAATGTTTGCGCTGCACCAATCGTCATCACACCTGGTAATGTCCATTTCTTAAAAGGAACAGCCCGTTCAGCAGCACCTGTTGTTACAATGACTTTCTTTGCCGTTATCGAAAAAACATTATTGCCATCGGATACACCAATACTTCCATCTTGATATAATCCTACAAATGTATGATTTAGTAGTATTTTCGCGTGATATTCATTTAATTGACTGATTAATAACTCGGCTAATTCAAATCCTCTCATTGGTGAAAATTGCGCTGGTAAAAGCGATAGCATCTGGGTTTGTTGGACAAGCTGACCACCAAGATAGCTAGATTCATCAATCACAACAACATCTAATCCTCTCGATACGGTTTCAAATGCTGCCATTAATCCTGCAGGACCTGCACCGATAATGAGTACATCAGTTTCCATGGCTATCTCTCCTTACATCTGGATCCCCCATATTCGGAAATATCTCCATTTTATCCTCAACCATTTTCATACAAGTTCGAACATGGTCTTCGCCGTTCACTGTCATATAGCAGCTACAGCATCTGCCACGGGAACAAAATAGACCTCTCGCCTGCATAAGCTTTCGACTTTCCCCGAATTTTTTTACACCGTTTGCGATTAATGCAGCAGCGACAGTCTGTTGTTTATAGGCACGGAGTGGATTTCCATTAAAATAAATGGTAACGGGGTCGTGTAAACGCTCTCCCAATATTGGATGGTTGTTGATATGCATGAATACACCTACTTTTCTTTTGCTTTATTCGCATCCATTTACTATATTTCAAATGATATAATATTATAACTTTTATAATGAAAAATCCTTGCTTATTTCAAGACAGCAAGATTAGTTTAGTTCACCTTTAAACGATTTCTAAGAGGATTATAAGCAGTAATATCCATTTCCAACTCTTCACCCATTGCTAAATTTGCAGCTAGTGAACCAACATATGGACCCATTGTTAATCCTGAAGCACCTAGTCCGTTAGCAATGACTATTCCTTTTACAGTCGGAATCTGTCCTAAATATGGTAGAATATCTTGCCCAATTGGTCTAAATCCAATTCTTACTTCCTGCAAAGTACCCTCTGAAAGTCCTGGAGCAACATGGAGTGCTTCATGAAGAACATCCTTTAAACCTGCTGCGGTTACACGATAATCAAAACCGGAGCCAGTTTCCCGTGTTGCACCAACGACTACCCGTGAATCTTCAAATGAAACGAGATAATGGCTACTTTGCGGTAGAATGACCGGCCATTTTGATGTATCCTGATCTGGAAGATGTAAATGAACAATTTGACCACGCTGTGGTTCAACCGGCGTATCAATACCAAGTGGCGCAAGTAACTCTGGAGCCCACGCGCCTGCTGCTATAACCACAGAGTCAGCCGAAATAAATTCATTATTTACATAAGCTCCTACTACTCTCTCATTTTTAATCTCGAGACTGGCAACACCAGTATAGGACTGTGCACCATGTTTCTCTGCTCCTCGTTTAAGAGCATCTCTTAGTAATCGACCATCTACTCTAGCGGCTCCAGTGACATGGACAGCTTGTAGATCTTCTCTTAAAGGAGGAAATAGTTGACGTGCTTCTTCGGCAGATAATCGACTAACAACTCCTACCTCCGGTGTTTCTGATTGACGCTCTCTAACCTTTTGTTCAATCACATTTAATTCATCCTCGTTAGTACTAACAGCTAAAGCACCTACTAATCCATATCCAAGATTGCTTTCACCATCTTCTTTTAGTTGGGAAACAAGTTTCGGATAGTAGCAGGCACCACCTCTAGCAAGGGTGTAAAAATCTGGATCATCAACCCTAGAAATCCATGGACATACGATTCCAGCGCCAGCAGCAGTCGCTTGACCTTCATGTTGTTTATCAATAATAATTACTTCTGCTCCCTTTCTAGCCAAATGGTAAGCTGTACTAGCTCCAACAATTCCTGAACCTATTACAATTATTTTCATTCCTTCACTGCCCTTCTTTATTTTTTCTACCGGTACTCTATCAAGATAAAGTACTTACATTTATTGGGTAATGACAGGATACAAAATGTTCATCCCCAACATTTCTAAATTCTGGTTTTTCTACTTTACATTTTTGCTTTCTAAATGGACATCTTGTATAGAATCGGCAACCACTTGGTAAATCCGTTTGGTCAGGTAGATCATCTTCCAAAATAAACTGTTCCTTACGCTCTCTTAATGTTGGGTCTGGGATCGGAACAGAAGATATTAAGCCACGAGTATATGGATGAAGTGTATGATTAAAAAGCTCTTCTTTTGATGATAGCTCGACAACTTCTCCCATATACATGACAGCGATTCGATCACTTATATATTTAACTGCCGGAATACCATGTGCGATGAAAATATAGGTTAAATTAAATTTTTTTTGTAAATCCATTAATAAATTTAAGATTTGTGCTTGAATAGAAACATCTAAAGCCGAAACAGGCTCATCACAAATGATTAATTTCGGTTTTAAAGCTAGTGCACGAGCAATTCCGATTCTTTGCCTTTGCCCACCACTAAATTCATGGGGATATCGCCCAGAGAATGATCGATCTAACCCAACTGTTTCCATTAATTCATAAACTGTTTGCTCTAATTCCTTTCCTTTTGCTACTTTATGAGTTCGAAGTGGTTCTGCAATAATATCAAATACTCTCATTCTAGGATTAAGTGAGGAAAATGGATCTTGAAATACCATTTGGATATCTTTTCTTATTTTTTGCATTCCTCGTTCTGATAGTTTCGTAATATCAGATCCTTCAAAAATGATTTTTCCTTCTGTAGGCTCAAGCAATCGTAAAATAGTATTTCCAGTTGTAGATTTTCCACATCCTGATTCGCCTACTATCCCTAATGTTTCTCCTTTTTTTACAATTAAATCAATTCCATCCACAGCTTTTACATACTGCTTTGTTTTTCCAAAAAAACCTGTAGAAATAGGAAAATATTTTTTTAACCCTTCAATTTCTAATAGGGTTTCATGCTCTTTTTTCGTATCATCGTTGGTGGTAACAGTCATAGATTAATCACCTCTTCGTCACTATGAAGCCAACATCTTACTTCAGAACCATCTTTAGCTTGAACTAATGAAGGTTCTTGTTTTCTACAAATATCCATCGCATAAGGACAGCGCGGATGAAACTTACATCCAACAGGCAATTCAGAAGGAATAGGTACATTTCCTTCAATCGATTCTAATTGATCCTTTAATTGGTGTATTTTTGGTGTACTATTTAGTAATCCCTTTGTATAAGGATGCTTTGGATTCTTAAAGATGTTAAAAACATTATCTTGCTCTACAATTTGACCAGCATACATGACAATCACTCGATCCACCATTTCTGCCACTACACCTAAATCATGAGTAATCATAATAATGGATGTTCCATATTCTTCACTTAATTTTTTCATTAGCTTTAAAATTTGCGCTTGAATGGTAACATCAAGAGCAGTTGTCGGCTCATCCGCAATTAGTAATTGTGGATTACAGGATAATGCCATTGCGATCATGACCCTTTGCCTCATTCCTCCGCTAAGTAGGTGTGGAAAGGAAAAATAGTGTTTTTCCGCTCTCGGGATTCCAACCTTTTTTAACATTTCGATTGCTTTCTTTTTCGCTTCTTTCTTATCTACATTTTGATGGAGTCGAATCGCCTCTGATATTTGACTTCCAACAGTAAACACTGGATTTAAGGAAGTTAATGGCTCTTGAAATATCATTGAAATTTTATTGCCTCTTAATTGCCGCATTTCCCGCTTGGAGTACTTCAATAAATTTTTTCCATCGAACAGTATTTCCCCACCAACAATTTTTCCAGGCTCACTAACCAATTGTAGAAGAGAAAGAGACGTTACACTTTTTCCACATCCTGATTCACCGACAATACCAACTGTTTCTCCTTTTCTCACTGAAAAGGAAACACCATTTACAGAAGCAACCGTTCCACTGTCTGTAAAGAAATGTGTTTGTAAATCCTTCACTTCTAATAGTGTTTGAGTTTTAGCCATGTTATTCCCCCCTTCCTATTTTCTTCCTTGTGTTCGTGGGTCTAATACATCACGAAGCCAATCACCTAAAAAGATAATCCCAAGAACGGTAATTGTTATGGCAATCCCAGGGAACGTTGCTAGCCACCAGTTCGTAGCTAGATAATTCCTACCATCCGTCAACATTCCTCCCCATGAAACAGTTGGGGGCTGTATTCCTAATCCTAGAAAGCTTAAGGAAGCTTCTAAGATAATGGTTGTAGCAACACTTAAAGTCGAAATAACGATAAAAGAGGAAATAATATTAGGAAATATATGCTTTAACATAATCGTTGCATTTTTTGTCCCGATGGACTTTGATGCCTTTACAAACTCCCTCTCTTTAATACTTAGTACCTCGCCCCTTACTACCCTTGCATATGTAACCCAGTTGGTAAATCCAATGACGACAATGAGAACCATAATGCTAGGTTCAAATACAGCTAGAACAACTAAAATAAATAGAATACTTGGTATTGCAAGGAAGGAATCCACGATTCTCATTAAGATATTATCGATTACTCCACCATAATATCCTGCCAATATTCCAACTAAGATGCCGATGATACCTGCTAAAATTACGGAAAAAATTCCTACTAACAATGACACTCGAGTCCCATATATAATTCTACTTAAAATGTCTCTCCCTAAATTGTCCGTTCCAAGTAGATAAGTCGTAGAACCTCCGTCCAACCAAGCAGGCGGCTTCAGCATGTCTCCTAGATTATTTGCAGCAGGGTTATGTGGAGCTAAAATATTTGCAAAAATAGCAATAAACACAACAGCAAAGACAATGATGAACCCCATGGTGCCCGTTTTACTTTGCAGTAATAATTTTATTAAACGCAAAAAATGGTTATGTTTCGTATTTGCTACCGGTTTATTTACGTTAACAACCTGATCCTGATTCACATTTACTTCCACATCTTCACCCCCTATGAATAATTAATTCTTGGATCAAGTAAACGATAAATGAGGTCGGTTATGAGGTTAATTAAAATAACTAGAATAGCAATAACGAAAACCGCCGCTTGTACCACTGCCATATCCCTACCATTGACCGCTTGAACTAATAATTGCCCTAGTCCAGGCCAAGAAAAGACAGTTTCGGTAATTAATGCACCACTTACTAAATGGGTTACTTGTAATGAAGTAATCGTTACAACTGGAATCAGTGAATTTCGAAAGGCATGTTTGTAAACAACCAGTGTCTCACTTACCCCTTTACTTTTTGCTGTCCGGATATAATCCTGGTTTAAAATGTCTAACATACTTGAACGAACTAACCTTGTCATTTCAGCTGCTACCCCAGTTCCTAGAGTAATAGCTGGCAAAATTAAATGAGCCCATGTTCCCCTGCCTGAAACCGGAAATATTTGATAGTTTACGGCTAACATGAGAATAAGCATAATTCCCAGCCAAAAACTCGGCATTGCCTTTCCTAAAACAGATCCACCTGTAATGAATAGATCTACAAAGCTATTTCTCTTTTGTGCTGAAAAAATCCCTAATGGGATGGCAATAATTATGGCAATCAACATAGAAGCAGCTGCTAGCTCAAAAGTAGCGGGAAGCCGTTCTAATACTAATGGCAAAGCTTCTTGATGATAGCGAAATGATGTTCCAAAATTCCCCTGAATTAAATCACCGATAAAATGAAAATATTGATATAAAAATGGTTGATTAAGTCCAAGTGCTGTTCTCAACGCTTCTCGATCAGCTTCAGAAGCATCTTCTGGCAACATTAAAGCAACCGGGTCACCAGCTAGATAAACTAAAACGAATACGACAAATGTAATAATAAATAAAACTGGTATAATTTGTAGCAATCTCTTCACCAGATACTTCTTCAATTCTTAGTCTCCTTTCAGAAACGGGACTAGCTTTTCTTTCCCAGTCCCGTTCATTTTCATCTCCCAAACAACAACTTACTTCAAAGAAATATCCGAAAAATTAATTACTTCATCTAACCTTGTTTGGAATGCAACCCGATCTGAAACTCCATAGTTAGCATTTTGTTGGAATAAGAAAATATGTGGTCTCTCCTCAGCAACAATGGATTGAATTTCTTGATACTGTTTGATTCGTTCCTCTTCATTCAAGTTTCTTCCGGCATCATGAAAAAGCTTTTCTACCTCCTGATTGTAATAATCGGTTTGTCCTGCTGCACGATCCTTTGTATAGTGAACCAATGAATAAGAAGCATCCAACAACCCATCTGCCAAGCCAATCATCAACAATTCTTTATTGGAGTTTGAATTATATTCATCTAAATACGCGCTAGACTCAAGTAACTTTAAATTAACTTTAATACCCGCCTCACCTAGCATACTCGCTACTAATTGAGCCACCTCTCCATCAAGTGGGTATCTTCCTTTCGGTGCTGTTAATGTAATCTCTAGTCCGTCCTTATAACCAGCTTCCGCTAATAATTTTTTTGCCTTGTCAAGATCATATTCATACGTGTTATATAAGTCTGGATTAGAACCAACTACCCCTTCAGGTACACGTGTTCGAACAGGGACTCCTGTCCCTTTTAGAACAGAATCAACAATTGCCTTTTCATTTATAGCTAAGTCAATCGCTTCCCTTACTTTTGGGTCAGAAGTAGCAAACCCCTTTGTTGTTCTAACAACTAAAAGCATGACACGAGTTGTATCTCCATTTAACAGTGACACACCCTCTTCTCCATTTACTCGGTCCCATTCATTCGGTGGAATATCCGTTGCAATATCTACTCCCCCAGTTAGTAATTCCCCGACTCGAGTAGAGCTCTCAGGTATTGCTCTCACAATGACTTCCTTCCATTTCGGTGATCCACCAAAATAATCAGTAAATCCTTCTAAAACAACTCGATCATCACGATCCCATTTAACAAATTTATAGGGGCCAGAACCGATTGGTTTCTTTAAAAACTCATCCATCCCTACTTTTTCGATATATTTTTTCGGCATGATATCTGCGCCACTTTTGGCTAAAAGTCTTAATAATGTAGGCATAGGACCATCCGTTATAATTTCAAAATTCAAGTCATCAATAACATTTATCTTTGAAAGCTGTGTAAAATACGGAAATTCCTTTAATGTCTGATCCTTCATCACTCGTTCAAGACTATATTTGACATCTTCAGCAGTCAAAGAATCCCCATTATGAAATTTTACTCCTTCCTTTAACTTAAACTTCCATGTTACTTCATCAACATTTTTGTATGATTCCACTAGTTCTTGTTGAATTTCCATTTTATCGTCCCTATTGAATAATCGACTAAACATGTTCCTAAACACACGATCACCGGTTGTACTTAACGAATTTTGCGGATCTAATGTCGTAATATCAGCACTTTGTGCTAAAATTAATGTAGTTTTGTCTTTCCCCTTTTTTCCATTACTACTTTCCCCTGTAGAAGATTTGCTACTACATCCAGCAATCATGAATGCCATAATAATACAAGCCACAAGAACGAACCTAAAAGACTTTTTCATAATTTTTCCCCTTTACCCATTGATAATTTTTAAAATTTCAGATTATTTTCCATCTAAAATTATTAATAACTGCGGCTGTAACCTTAATTCCTTGAATATAATCATCAATGAATATATTCTCATTCGGCGCATGATAATTAGATTGGAGATTAGCGACACCTATTTGTACTGCTGGAATATTTGTATTTTTTAACATTTTATACATTGGACTTGACCCTGCTAAATTGCGCAAAATAACAGGTGGTTCTTGATAAACTTCATCCATGCTTTTAAGAACAGTATTTACAAATGGATGATTAGGATCTGTATTAAATGGATGCAAACCATGTGCTTGCTTAATCTCAATATCGTTAAATCCATGTTTATCTAAGTAATTTCTTAACAATTGTGCAATTTTCTCGGGTGATTGATTGGGGACTAAACGAAAATCTAATTTTACCCTTGCAATTGATGGAAGGACGGTTTTTGACCCTTCTCCGATATAGCCTGACTCAATTCCACATATTGTGCATGTCGGGTCCGCAGTCAACCTTTCCTTTAATGCATCTCCTGATACATTTTTCAAAAATTTAGATATTCCGTATAATTTCTTTGTAGCTTCCTCATCATAAATCATCGATCCAATAAACTTTTTGTCTAAATCACTCAATGGGACGATATCGTCATAAAATCCTTCAATTAATATTTCTTCTTGTTCATTTTTCAATGTACTCAATGCCCAAATGAGCCTCCAAGCTGGATTCTCAATAATTGCTGCTTCTGAAGAATGTAAGTCCGTATTGGCTCCCTTACAAGTTAATTCAACATAACATATCCCTTTCACACCTAATCCAATATGTGGACGTTTGCTTTCAACTTCTCTCGAACCACCTTCCCAAATGATTCCATTTGTTTTAAGTTTGTTAGGATGCTCTTTCGCAAAAAATTCCAAGTGTGGACTTCCTACTTCTTCCTCTCCCTCAAAGATAAATTTAAGATTGATAGGTACTTTTCCATATATTTGTTGATAGGCATGTACAGCACATATTCGAGCAATCAGGTTTCCTTTATTATCCGCAACCCCCCTTGCAAAAATTTTCCCTTCTCTTATGCTGGCTTCAAATGGAGGGCTTTTCCAATGATCAATTGGGTCTTCAGGCTGTACATCATAATGATTATAGAATGTGAGTGTTTTATCATGACCTTCTCCTAGTTCGCCATAAATAATCGGATATCCATCTGTTGTTATTTCTTCAACCTCAACATTGATCATATTTAGAAATCTTTTTACAAGCTCTTTCATTTCTACCATTCCCCGATTTTGGGCAGATACGCTAGGTTGATTACATGCTTCGATTAACCAATCAAGATACATATCAGCATGATCTTCAATGTACCGAAAAACTTTTTCCATTCGAGCTTCATCCTTTCCAGGTTTGGGATAAATAAGTTAAAATATAAAAATATAATATTATAACTTTATATTTTATGAGTACAAATTAGACCTTATATCACTAAAGTCTAATTTCAATATAATATCTCGATTTTTCTTGTCTAATAATGAATCTTGAATATTCAATAATTTTCTGATCCTCTGTATGCGTAAACCTCTCTAATACAAATAGCTGCTCGCCTTTAGATATGTTTAAAAGGGCTGCTTCATACTCATCTGCAATAATGGTAGAGAAAAAGATTTTGGCTTTCTCTAAGTTCATCCCATATTTATTCGTAAAAACATTATAGAAAAGGTTATCTTCTATCATCGTTTCAGTGAGACCTGGAAATAAGGAACTCGGAATATATGTATACTCAATCCCAACGGGAGTGTCCTCTTCAATTTTTAATCTGTGAATTTTGTAGACTTTATCTTTGGCATGAATGTTAAGCATTTTACCAATTTTCACACCGGCTTCTTCTTCCTTAAAGGATAATGACTTATGTGGGTGGTGTTTATCTTCCCCTGCTTCATTCCGCAGTGAAACGAGCTGGTATATATCTTTATCCTCCTTTCTGCTTACAAAAGTTCCCTTTCCTCTCTGACGATATAGAATTCCTTTGTTGACTAAATCATGTATGGCCCTTTTAACAGTGATGGTACTTACTTGGAATTGGGCTGAAAGCTCCTTTTCTGTCGGTAATTGATACCCAGGATCCCATTCACCTAAAAGAATTTTTTCCTCCAAGTAATCCTTTACTTGATGATATAAAGGTGTAGGTAAATTTTTATTTACTTTCATGTAATTCTCCTTAAATTGTTATAATATTATATCTTTTATTTCCACAATTTAAGTTTACTATCATTTAACTTAAACGCCTAGAAAATTATTATTTTTAAAGTATAACAGCAATAAAATAGATAATCAACATTATTTTTAGTTAATTTAAAATATTTAATTATTATTTATCTCACTAAAGCTCCAAAGAGATTTCTCTCTACGGAGCCTTCCTATCTTCTTAATATATCTACTAAGCTTTTTAAAATCCGAGGAGTACCAGATACCATAAATGGAAGCACAAGAACCGTCCCTATTTAGATGCAAATACCTTGCCAACACCTAATACCTTTTCAATTACGATCATTAATATAATGGTCAATATAATCATGATGCTTGAGATAGATGTAATAATAGGGTCGTATTGGTATTGCATATACGTATAGATTCTTACTGGTAGGGTTACAACATCCGTACTAACGATAAATAAGGCTACAGTCAAATCATCAAAGGAAGTAATAAAGGCAAAGATACAGCCCGCAATCACTCCGGATTTGATCATTGGTAGGGTAATGTGGAAAAATACCTTCCAGGAACTCGCTCCTAGATTCATAGCAGCTCGTTCAATGGAACGGTCAAAATCTACTAAACTAGCAACGACTAAACGTAGCACGAAAGGAACAGTTAAAATGATATGTCCAATAATCAAGGCAAGCGGACTGGCGGCAAGACCAATCCATGAATAATATTGAAGGAGTGCGACCCCAAACACGACGGACGGAATTAAAAGTGGTGAACCGACTAACTGTACAATTGCTTCTTTTCCCTTGAATTGATTTCTTACAATTGCAAGTGATGCTAGAGTGCCAATAACTGTTGAAAATATTGCCGTTCCTAATGCGACAACAATACTCAAAATAAACGATTGCATAAATTCAGGATGATTGATTAATTCGGTGTACCAGCGTAATGTCAAACCCTTTGGTGGAAACGTAATATATTCTGTCTTCGTCAAGGATGAAAATAAAACAACGACAATAGGTGCCAGTAAAAATAGATATACGATGATACAAAATGTATTTAACGTAAGTTTTGGAAGTCTTTTTCTCATTGAATAGCCACTCCTTTTTCAGAATAAGCTAATATTCTACTATAGATAATGATCGTAATAATGGCTAAAAAGATGAGAAGGAAACCAATTGCTGAACCATATGGCCAATTCAACATCACAGCCGTTTGTTCATAGGTTAAATAAGACATTACTTTTACTTGGGGTCCACCAAGAATGGCTGGTGTGACAAATGAGCTAACACTTAAGCTAAATACCATCACTGAACCAGCAAAGATTCCTGGTAAAGTTAGCGGCAACATGACTGAAAAAAAGGTTCTTGCAGAACTTGCTCCAAGATTTTGCGATGCCCTAATGACAGACGGATCTATTCTTTCGAGAGATCCCATAATCGTTAACACCATATAGGGAAACAACACATGAATCATCCCTAAAATAACGCTGAATTCTGTATAAAGTAAGGTAAGTGGTTGATTAATAATCCCTAAATCCATCAATGTATTATTAATGACTCCTTTATTAGAAAGAATAATGACCCAACCATAAGAGCGGATGACCATACTTATTAATAATGGCGATAATACGATAAGAGTTAAGAAGTTTTTTAATCTCCCTTTAACCTTTGAGATTTGGTAGGCAACTGGATAGGATATGATGATTGTGATGAATGTCGTAAGTAGCGCAATTTTCACAGTCCGCCATAATACACTTAAATAAAAGGAATCAGTTAGGAATTTGATATAATTTTGAAACGTCCATTCATTTCCAATTCCACTATTCGCATCAAAGGTTTTGAAGCTAGTTACAAATAGAAAAACTAAAGGAACTAAAAAGAAAAAGATGAAGATAAGTAGTGTAGGTAATAGTAATAACCAAATATCAAGTTTTTTCCTGAAATTTTTCTTCTTTTTTTGCTGTATTAACAATGATTGATCTTGATTCGTTGCGATTTCTCCTTGCATCGTCTCAACTCACCTCTTTTGAAGGTAATAAGTCCTCAGGCTCCCAATGGGTATAAACACTCTTTCCCTCTTCAATATGATGGGGATTCAACTCTGTATTTGAAATATCTGCAATGAGTTTTTTCTCTTTCACATTTAAAATATATCTTGTTTTTGAACCAAGGAATATTTTCCTTTCGACTCTTGTTTTGAAACCAATCCCACCTTCCTCCTGTGATATTTTGATCCTTTCCGGTCGAATAAAGAAACTCATTTCCTTATTTCCAGAGGTTTGAACAGGCACAAGCTGTTCATTACCATAAAAGCTAATTTTACATACATTATTTTCAAAGCTCTCAAGAACATTCCCTTGTACTTGATTTACTTCACCAATAAATTTCGATACAAAATCCGTTTTGGGATGATTATAAATGGTTGTGGGATCATCGACTTGTTCAATACATCCTTCATTCATAACAGCAATGCGATCAGATATAGCAAGTGCCTCCTCCTGATCATGAGTAACGAATATCGTCGTAATCTTTACCTGTTTCTGGATTGTTACAATTTCTTCTCTCATTTCTTGGCGGAGCTTCGCGTCAAGATTACTTAAAGGCTCATCTAGAAGAAGCACCTTTGGTTTAACGACCAACGCTCTTGCCAACGAAACACGCTGCTGCTGTCCCCCTGATAATTCCCTTGGGTAACGATTCTCAAAGGCAGACAATCTAACCATTTCTAATGCTTCTGCTACTCGAATTTTGATTTCATTATTTGGAACCTTACGGAGCTTTAATCCATAGGCTACATTATTAAATACGGTCATATGGGGGAATAGAGCATAATTTTGAAAAACCATGCCCATTTCCCTTTTATTTGGCGGAAGTAAGTGAACAGGTGCCCCATCCACCATGATTCTTCCTCCGTCAACATCCAAAAAACCTGCAATCATATTTAAGGTCGTTGTTTTCCCACATCCGGATGGTCCTAGAAATGATATGAGCTCACCTTGCTGAATATCTAAACTTAGCTGTTTTACAACCTCAACTTGATTGAAACTTTTAACAATATCCTGCAAACTTAAATAACTCATCCTATCACCTCTTCATTAATGCGAGATTTCAATTTCTTTATTGGCTCTTTCCGTCCATTCCGCACGTTTTTCATTGACAAGCTTCCAATTTACTTTGATTAATTTGTCAATTTCCTCCTGACCATATGGAATCTTCTTCGTAATCTCTCCTTCTAGTTTCACATTTTTATTAACGGGACCATCAAATAGCGCTTGTGAAAAATCCTTTTGAACCTCTTCACTTAATACATAATTTACAAATTTTTGTGCTAAATCATTATTAGGTGCATTCTTTACGACACTTATTGTTGACATCAATGCAATCGCACCTTCCTCAGGTACAACATATTCAATCGGGAAACCTGTGTCCTGCAATGTATACACCCGACTACTTCCCCACGCACTCGCTACTGTTTGTCCCTGTAAGAAGTAGTTAGATACATCGGCTGTTTTATCAAACGTTACGGCATTCTTTGCGATTTTTTTCAGAGCTTCAAAGCCCGGCTCTATATCTTCTTCACTTCCTCCATTAGCTTTTGCTGCCATGATGAGCAAGTGGACACCATAAGTATTTGCAATCGATGGTAATACTAAATTCCCTTTAAATTTGGAGTCTGCTAGATCATTCCATGATTTTAATGGCTCCCATCCGTTTTTCTCAAATAGTTCTTTGTTATAGGCAAGCCCTGTTGAGATAATTCCAAAGCCAATCCCAATATTATCTTCATCTTTTGCTATGTCATAAACATGTTCCATATTCGTAACTACTTTTTCATCTAATGGTGCTAAAAGTCCAAAGGCTTTTGCTTGTGCTTGTGGTCCATCATCTAAAAAAGCAACATCGATCTGTGGGTGATCCTTTTGTGCTTGTAGCTTTGATAATGTATCAACCGAGCTTCCGGTTATATACTTAACTTTTACACCATACTTCTTCTCAAATTTTGGAATAACTGATTCCTTCATTTTTTTCTCATAACTACCACCATAAGCCGCTAAAACTAACGTTTTGTCACTACCGTTACCTTCATTCGCTTTATTTCCTGTTTTGTTCCCACATGCTGACATCATCATAAGGAAAAGGCAAATGAATAATACAAAGAATTGTTTTTTCAACTTATTTCCCCCTTGTTCAATTTGTTATAAAACCAAATAACATCTACTACAAAATCAACTTTATTGTGACAATTCTGAAATTTTATCCCCTTAAGATTTTAATCATATAATCTTTGAGAATAAAATTTCTTATTGGGAATACATAAAAGGTGAAAAACCAATATAGTGAACGGTAATACTTCAACAATGCTTACGTTTTGAGTATGTCTAAGAGGACGATAAGCGGTAATATCTAACTCCAATTTTTCATTAGTTCATGTAATCCTCTTTTAACTAAAAATCCACTAAACTAAAGTTATAAAATTATAATATTATATTCTTTTAAATTAAAAATTATATGTAAAATTACAAGATATTTTTTATAGCTTTACTTCGATATAATACCTGGATTTCTCTTGCCTAATAATAAACCTTGAGTATTCAATAATTTGCTGATCCTCTGTATGTGTAAACCTCTCTAATACAAATAGCTGCTCGCCTTTAGGTATGTTTAAAAGGGCTGCTTCATACTCATCTGCAATAATGGTAGAGAAAAAGATTTTGGCTTTCTCTAATTTCACCCCATATTTATTCGTAAAAACATTATAGAAAAGGTCATCTTCTATCATTGTTTCTGTGAGACCTGGAAATAGGGAACTTGGGATATAGGTATATTCGATTCCTACTGGCGTCTCTTCTTCAATTTTTAATCTGTGAATTTTATAAACTTTTTCTTTTGCATTGATTTCAAGCATCTTACCAATTTTCACACCAGCTTCTTCTTCCTTGAATGACAATGATTTATGGGGATGGTGTTTTGATTCATCCGCTTCATTCCGGAGTGAAACGAGCTGGTATATATCTTTATCCTCTCTTTTACTGACAAAAGTCCCTTTTGCTCTTTGACGATAGAGAACTCCTTTGTTTACCAGATCATGAATCGCCCTTTTTACCGTAATGCTACTTACTTGAAATTGGGACGATAGCTCCTTTTCTGTTGGTAACTGAAAACCTGGTTCCCATTCACCAGAAATGATTTTTTCTTCTAGGTAATCCTTTACTTGATGATATAAAGGTGTAGGTAAATTCTTGTTTACTTTCATGTAATTCTCCTTAAATTGTTATAATATTATATCCTTTCTTTCCACAATTTAAGTTTACTATCATTTAACTTAAACGCCTAGAAAATTTATTTTTTTAAAGTATAACAGCAATAAAATAGATAATCAATATAGTTTTTAGTTAATTTTAAATATTTAGTTATTATATATTACTTTAAAGGATTAATGTGTTTCTTTTGGACTACTTAAATGAATTTATTATAAATATCGCAAATAAGCTTTTTTGATGTTTGTTATGAAGCAAAAAAACAAATGACGGATGCAGTTCTATTAGAAGAGGCTACACAAAAACATTGGAGTAGTATTCCACACCCGTCAATCCACTTTTCGGAGCGAACGTAGAAGAACTCATTAAGATTATTTAAAGACTACTCTTTTAATTCCAGCTATCCAAACTAAAGGAAGAAAGGAGAGCTCCAAAGAGATTTCTCTCTATGGAGGTTTCCTTTCTTCCTTATCTATCTATTAAGCTTTCGACAAAATCAGAGGAATACCATGCATCCAAAATGGAAGCAGAAGAACCGTCCCTATGCTTCTTTCATGTAATCGTTATATATTCTTTGGATCTCCTCTGGAATGGGTAAGTCTATTTCGATTAGTTTGCTTTTTATGTGATTATAGTATTCTATGCATTGTTGTTTTTTGTTTTGTTTGATTAGGAATTCTAATAGTTGGTACATATACTGTTCATTAAATTCATCGAGTTCTAGCATTTTTTGTAGGCAATTATATTTTAATAGTGAATTGGTGGAGGTTGAATTTTCTGTATATTTTTCGAGGATATTCAATACGCCTTGCTTTAGGTAGGATCGTATATGAATAGCCCAAGAATATTCTTCCTCTGCTAAAAAGTCATTTTCATAGCAATTTAAGAGTTTCTGAATGGACACGTCATCGTGATTTTCTTGATCTAATAATGCGTTGAGTTCATCTAAATCGCTTTTCATCTCAACATTTAATTGATAATGGTTATTGACTAATAAAATTGGTTCTTTAAGACCATTATCTTTGAGAAGCTTCCTTAATTGATAAATCGTTGTATGTAAATTGCTCGATGCCTTTTCAAAATCTAAATCTGGCCATAACTCCTCAATGATGACTGCATTTGCCATAGGCTGTTTTTGATGTAACCATAAGTATAAAAAAAGCTCACGTACCTTTCTTGTTCGCCACTTCATTACTTCATGCTGAGTATTATGTAAATAAAAACTACCTAAAGTATGAACATATAGGAGGCTCTTTTCGTGTTCTTTATTTTCCTCCATTTGTAGTTTCAATCTTTTTTGGACTTTAGTTAACGCTTTGATCAGTCGGTTTTCATGAACAGGCTTTAATAAATAATCTGTTGCCTCAACCTCAAATGCATCAATGGCAAATTGGGAATGTGCTGTTACGAATATCACCTGTAGGAATGGGTTCCTTTTCACTAGTTGTTTCGCCACTTGTATGCCTTGAATATCGATCATTTCGATATCTAAAAATATAACATCGACCGATTCTTTTTCAAGGAAGTGGAGGGCATCTACTGCATTCGTAAATGCCCCTTTTATCGAAACCTGAAATTGTGTGAGTCGCTTTAGGATGATACTTAACACATCAATAGCCATTTTTTCATCATCCACAATAATTATATTCATGCACCGCCACCCCCCGGTAATAGAATGACAATGGTTGTCCCTTTTCCTTCCTCACTGTATAAACGAAAACTAGCATTTTTCATTAATTTAAATTTTTTTAATGGATTCATATAACCAATACGAGAGCTTTCCTCGTTTAATAGTTGCTGCAGTTTTCCCTCTGGAATACCAACACCATTATCATATATTTTAATACGAACAAATTGCCCTTCTCGTTGTACACTTACTTCAATCGTACCGCCCTCTGGTTTCTTAGAAATGCCATGAAAAACAGCATTTTCTACCAATGGCTGAAGTGATAATGCAGGAATCATTAATTCAATAGATTCATCAATATCGTATTTTATCGTTAAACGATCACCAAAGCGCATCTTTTCGATATACAAGTATGCCTTTACAAGTTCAATCTCTTCTTCAATGGAAACAAAACTATTACGATAATGAACATTAAGCTTAGCTCGGAAATACGTTGCCAAACAGTAAAGCGCTTCTCGTGTATTATCCATATCTGTATAGCTCATACCAATAATTGTATTAAGAGTATTATAGACAAAATGCGGTGTAACCTGTGAAAACAAATACTTCATTTCCACCTCAATTGCATCAATTGAAGATTGTTTAACAGCTAACAAAGATTCAATTCGGATAAACAATTCATCCATCGAAACAGGCTTTTGTAAATAATCATTAGCACCAACTTGCAAGGTTAGCAATAGATCAGAATGCTTCATAATGGCTGTTAAAACAATGATTGGAAGCTCTAGCATGTCATAGTGCTTACGTACTCGTTTACATAGCTCATACCCTGACATCCCATTCATCATTAAATCAATTAACATACAATCTACTTGGTTTGTTTTAACATAGTCTACTGCATCAAAGCCATTATCAACAGCTATTACTGTATATCCCTTAAGAGCTAATGCGTCGGCTAACACCTTGATATTCACATGGTTATCATCCACCACAAGTATTTTCTTATCATTCCCTTTATAGATTAAAGGTAAATTAAGTTTAAGAACCTCTGTGGATGGATACGGAGCAAGCGTAGCTGATTGCTCATTGATCACTTGTTTTTGCACTGCAAGTGGCATTGTAAATGTAAATGTCGTGCCTTCGCCTAGCACACTTTTCACATGAATTTCACCGTTTAATTTCTCGACAATATTTTTAGCAATACTCAAACCTAAACCGAGCCCTTCTTTTTTATATTGATGATTTACTTGATAAAAGGCATTAAAGATACGGTCCAAATCTTGTGGAGGAATACCAGAACCTGTATCTCGAACTTCAATCATCATATGTTGCTGATTGACATATGCCGCCACAATAATTTCCCCAGACTTTGTATGTTTTATGGCATTATGCAATAAATTATACAGTACTTGCTTAAAGCGTAATTCATCGGTAAACATAGATGGAAGTTCCAAGTCTACATCAGCGATTAAACGTACTTGGCTATCCTTTGGCATGACACTCCGAATTTCCTCTACTACTTCGTTGATAACGGCTACTGAAACTTCAACTGGAGAAACTTTTACTTCCCCAGTCATTTGATTGGAGGAAAACAACAAATCCTCCACTAAATAACCTAAGCGCTGTGTAACATTATGAATTAATATCACTTGCTCCTGTTGAGGACGCTTCAATGGTCCCTGTGCACCTTCCATTAATGATTTTGCTAGATTTAAAATACCATTAAGGGGAGTTCGTAGTTCATGTGATGTTTTAAGTAAAAATTCATCCTTCATTTCATTATGTTTAAGTAATTCATCTGATAATGCTTCTATTTTCATAAATGCTACATTGGATCGATAGTTTAATAGCGAAGAAAAGCCTAATATCACAAGTAAAAACAATACGATTTCAGTATAATCAATAGGTATCCCCACTAAAAAGTTAAGAATGAGTAAAATAGTATAACAGCAAATAGCTGAAACAACGATTAAAACATAGCGAATCCCTTCAAGACGATTCACCATAACCCGAAACAGGGTCCACACATTATAGAAAATGATAGGTGCAGTAACCCCAATATAGGCTATACTCCTATACAAGGATTCCTCCTCTGAGGTAGCTCTAAGATTTTTTGTAATTGGATTATATATACCATAGAAAACAAAAACGATACCAAGCAAAATCATTATTATATAGATGGTTCTTTTTTTATGTAATTGTGGATACATAAAATTGATAAAAAGGGTTAATGACATTAGAGCAATGGGTATTACTCCTAACTGAAAATGAAGTTGCTTCAAAGGCGGAATATCAGGAAATAATAGAAAAAACGTTTTTTGGTTAATAAATGACATGTATAGCCCTAATGCTATTGTAAAGAGACCAAAGAATAGTTCTTCTTTCCGTTTCCGATTTTGCACATATGCAAGAATATAAATTGCTCCTAAGACAATATGCCCAATACTTATTAAGGCATCTACTGACACTTTCCATCGGTAATGTGTCTGGATGACCTCTTTCGTACCAAATTGAATCGGGAAAATAATGCCTGCACGAGATGAATAATAATTAGTAACTTGAATAATAATGTCCAGTTCACGATTGATACTTCGAGCAAATACCGTATATTTATCATCATTCTCTGAACCATATTCACTCAAAACTGTGCTAGGATTTCCCTTTGCCCCTACCTCTACCCCATTTATAAAAACACGATTGGCTTGGCGGATAGCCCGAATATATAAGCCATACTCCGCATCAATCGGCACCTTTACTTTTAGATGGTAAGTCCCCACAGAAAGACCTTCGTCATTCGGCTCAACATACTCATGCCAATCAGACGGAACTTCAATCGTAGTCCTCCTGTTATTATAGTTATCTAGCTTTTCCCCTGCGGGTATCAAAACATTGGGATAAAAGGACCAATCCCCATCTAGCTTTATAGGCTTCTTTAATTGTTCCGAGTCAATACTCGCGATACCATTTTTCACCATCCGCGGATCGTCGTTTAAGAAATAATGCCTATTCCCTAAGAAAAAGACAATAACAAACAGCATGATAATGCTCACGATAATTAATAGATTCTTTTTCATTATCATGTCTCCAAAAATTAATTAAATTTTATGTATGTTTCCATCTTATGTCTTTCTTTTTTTTATATCAACTCCCTTTGAGATACTAACATAGATTCCATGAACAAAATCTGAACAACTATATGACATGCCCTTTTGGTAACCCATGCTTTTGTCTTCAGCCAACATTTCTTTTTTCACTACCATAAAAACGCCCCATTAAGGTTAGTATGTTTCATTCCTTAACGAGGCGATTTTTATTTTAGTTGATTTATAAGACCTACTTTAAGCTTATTATTTTAGTTGGGCTGAAATAGGTACATTTTGCGATTTTGTTTTGGATGTAATAATTACATCACTATTTTCTGCCGTAATATCGTAACCCGAAAATACATCTGCAAATGCCTCAGCAATGGCTGTTGCCAGAGTTGTATCCGTCGTTTCATTTGACAGTGTAATTACTTTTTCAACTTCTGTTCCATCAATAGTAATTGCAACCGTTTGATTACGTGTATTTGTTCCTTCCAACGCAATAACATCTGATACTTTAAAGGAAGCAATTTGTTGAGATCCTGGTGATGGAATTAAGCTTGGCTGGATGACCTCCGCTTTATACGTAGTTCCAGGATAGCGTATGTTTCTTGTCAGTGCTGGGTCTTTTCCACTTGCTACCTTTTCTGTTACCGTTACTACTGTATATGGTGATCCACCAAGATCTACAACAGTATCATATTTTTCAGTAGCAGTCCCAGTTTCAATTTTCTTCAAGACACCACCACTAACCTGAGCAACATATACGCCATCTAAAGCAAATCCTTCTCCATTTGTAGTAAGGTTTATATCAACAGAAAACTTATAAATACCTTGTTGTGTTATTGTTATAGGTTCAGCACCATTTTGTGTAATGTTTACATCAGAAATTTTAAATGCCTCGATTGCACTTGGTACTATTAATTCCACTGTACTTACATCTAAAGAATTATGGGCAGCATCCTCTAAGTTATTTGCCTTTACGGTTATAGTATCAGTTGCTGTAATATTATCTTGTAAAGTAATAGTCAGCTTCTTATGATCTTCTGACCAAGTTCCCAATTCCGAATTGATTTCTTGGTTTCCGATAAATAATTGACTGAAAGTAATTGGTTCACTAAATGTCAATTCAACACTTTCACCCTTAGTCGCTTTTCCATCGGCATTACCATCAACTAATGTTGCTGAAGTGATTGTTGGAACTTTACTTTCTTTAATGTTTACTTGGAAATCTTTCGTTTTCGTCATTCCATTTTGTGTAAGTGTTGCTGTTAATGTCACCGTATCATCTTCATCATCATTGCTGCTTCTAGTAACCGTACCATCAGCATTGACTGTTGCACCATCAACTGTATTAGCAGACCACGACACTGAAATACCATCTACTTCAGTTGGTAAATGTAAAGCCCCCGTTACTTCCTGTAAGGATGGATTATCGGCTTTAATTAAGTTTTCATCAATTTTTGCCCATGCTTTATCAAGTGCTGCTAAAGCTTCTGGATCATACTCATATGGAGCTTTTCTTTTTCCTGAAGCGGCTTCATCTATATCAAATAGAGTAGTATCCGAAACATTTAATTCTGAATAATTAACATTATTTCCGATCCCAAATCCATTTGCACTTGGGGCTTTGACACTAATTTTACTTGCGTCACTCATTGTTAAACTAGAGCCCTCTCCTAAGTAAATTCCATATACTGTACCATTGTAAGTAGTGGCTTCCGCATTTATTTTACTATTAGCGATATTTACAGAAGCACCTTTGCCAGTTTGAATAACCCTAGAAACTCCGTTTGCACCGTTTGATGAAATTGTAGAATTAATAATGTCTATTGAAGCACCTGCTACATCAGCTCGTATTCCACATGCATAATATGCTGGATTGTCAGATTTCGCAAAAATAGTTGAAACATTTGAATCTTTTATTACTAGTTTTGCATTAGCATTTTTTAATATTATCCCCGAAGCTCCATAACCACCAGAGCCTATAGCATCAACTTTAACATGATCAAGTGTAACGTCTGCAGCTCCGCTTAAATAAACTGGTCCACGTTCACCATCTTGTGCTGTGCCTGAATAACCACCTGTTACCGTTATATTTTTCAATAAAACTTCATCTTGTTTTACTGTAACCGCCAATCCAGAATTAAATACCAACTTATCCTTACCGTCTATAATAACGGGGTTAGCTAGGAATACTTTAGGAACTGAAATCGTACCTGTTACAGAATCATCCACTGTAATTGTTTTTACCAAACCATTTTGCACAAAAGTATGATTCACACTATTCGCTACTTCTGTACCGTCTTTTACACGTAATACAGATGAGGTAGTAACATTAAGTGTTTCACCATTAGTAAAGGTCACTTTTTCTGTTTTGCCATTTTTCGTCACGTTTACGGATTTTAACTTAAATGTCCCAGATTCAATGCTACCGCTACCTTCTAAAACATCTTCGGCTGCATATGTGATTTCTACACCATCTACTTGTTTCCCATTTCGTGTGAAAGTGATCGCATCTTTAATTTTTCCAGCAGCTTCACTTACAACTACATTGTTCTCCCAGATGAAGTCACCTGATAAATCATTTTGAACAATTTCATATTCATATGGTATTTGCTGTAATTTTACTGTCTTTGCTTCATTTGCTACACCATTCGCATCTTTGACAGCATTCGCGATTAAAGTGATATCAGAGTCAATCTTAAATACATTCGAAAGATCGCTACCACCAATTTTTACAGTTAATTTTGTTTTGTCTTCGGACCATGCCACTTCAATTGGCCCATCTCCAAATGCATTAGCGTTACCAAAAAATTGTTGGGCAATATCTTCTGGATTTCCTGCGTATGCTATCGGTTCACTAAATGTAAATGTGATAGTGTCATTAGCAGATGTATCTCCATCATTATCCTTATCATCTAAAATGGCACTTACTAGGTATGGCTTTTTCGATTCTATAACTGTTGTTTCGATGGAAGTTTCTTTAGATGCATTACCATTCGTTGCTGTAACATTTAATATCAGTTTATCATTTTCATCATCTGCATCATCTTGAGTTACATTACCTGTAGAAAGGTCGATGGTTGCATTATGGTCGCCCACTTTTGTTGCTGACTTCCATTCAAAGCTTGTACCATTTGGTCCCACTGTGACTAAATCTAGTGGGGTAGATACTTGTCGCAGACTTGGATTGTCTTTTTTAATCAGTGATGGAAGTAATGCCGTATCAACTGCTAACTTTAATTCATCCTCTGTTAACGGTTTGCCTTTATCCGCAATCGCTTTTTTCACTGCTTCTGTTATTTCTGTTGCATTTTCCGGGGTAATGCCTTTAATATCAATGCCTTCAAATAGTTTTACTACATCATCTACACTTGGTGCTGGTGTTTCAGTAATTTTATCTTGCATTACTTCAACAGGTCGTTTAATCGTATGGGCGATTTTGCCATCAGCATCCACTGTTACGATAATTTGTGCTTCTTTTAAGGATGGTGCATCTTCTTTTACTGATATAGTGGCTGTACCTGGTCCCTTTGATGTGATGATGATTTCTCCATCTTTTAATGTAGCTGTTGAAACATTTTCATTGCTTGATGTAACTGTTGTACCAATCATACCTACAGCAAGTGGATCTTTATTCTCTGCATCTACAATATTATTGGCTGTGAGTATTTGTGATTCAAATGTTTGTTCAGATGCTAAAATAGTTACGTTAATTTCGTTTTCTTTTGTTAAATTGCCATTCGTTGCTGTAACTTTTAAAGTCACTTTATCATTTTCATCATCGGCTTTATCTTGAGTTACGCCACCTGTTGAAAGGTCGATGCTTGCATTATGGTCTCCCACTTTTGTTGCTGACTTCCATTCAAAGCTTGTACCATTTGGTCCCACTGTAATTAAATCAAGTGGAGTAGATACTTGTTGCAGATTTGGATTGTCTTTTTTAATGAGTGATGGAAGTAATCCTGTATCAACTGCTAACTTCAATTCACCTTCAGTTAATGGCTTGCCTTTTTCAGAAATCGCTTTTTTCACTGCTGCTATTACATCAGTAGCATTTTCTGGTGTAACACCTTTAATATTAATACCTTCTAAAAGTTTTACTACATCTTCTGCACTCGGTGCTGGAGTTGCAGTCATTTTATCCTGTACTACTTCAATAGGGCGTTTAATCGTATGTGTGATTTTGCCATTGGCATCCACTGTTACGATAATTTGTGCTTCTTTTAAGGACGGTGCATCTTCTTTTACCGTAATAATGGCTGTTCCTGATCCTTTTGATATGATGATGATTTCTCCATCTTTTAATGTAGCTGTTGCAACATTTGCATTGCTTGATGTAACTGTTGTACCAATCATACCTACCGCAAGTGGATCTTTATTCTCTGCATCTTCAATATTATTGGCTTTAAGAGTTTGTGAAACAAATGGGTTTGTTGTCCCCCCATTATTTCCACCACCTGTTGAACCGCCTCCAGAGGTTGGAGGTGTTGTTGGTGTTGTCGGTGTTGTTGGGCGTTCAACCTCCGCTATATTTTTCACATTTTCAATTGTTGGTGATCCACCTGTAGGGTATTTTACTGCCTCTTCTGGCTTCACATTTTCAGGTTTAATTAGAGTACCTATTGTGCTATCTTTCGGTACAATTAATTGACTTCCATATTTTTGTGTTTCCACTACTGGTAATTTTGCTTTATTTTCAAGCGTTACTTTTATTGGAGTTTCAATAGTCAATTTATTTGACTCAAGAGTTCCTTTTACGAATACATCTTGATTCCCCACAAAATCAATCGTATTTATTTTACCTACAGCCTCAATTTCTGAAACATTGTTACCAACTTTAATGGTTGGTTCCGATTGATCCGTTACGATTTTCGTTTTATCACGATTGACAACCAGTTCATCGATTGACGATTTTGTAAGCTTGATAACGGATTCCTGATCACGTTTTCCTTCCCCTTCAATAATTAAACGACCCTTTAGCTCAAGACCATTTAATTCGATTTGCTTTTGGTCGCCTTTTTTAATCGTAATATCGCCAGTGATTTTTGCATTAGCAAGTTTAATATAATCACCAGCAATGGTTAGATTTGCTTCAACAGTCCCTCCAGCTAAATCCAGAGTGAGGGGATTTTCTCCTGTGCCACCATTTAATAACTCAAGATTGCGGATGCCAACAACCTTTGTCCCAATTTTAATAAAGTCTAAGTTTGCCTCTTTTAACACGGCTAAATTTCGTGCATGAAGTAACGGCTGTAACTCTTTTTTAATGTAGTACACTTGACCGCCGATTGTCATTTTATTTCCGTCAATTGAAGAAATGACATTCTCGTCTGGTCGACGGTTTTCACGGTAATCAGTTGTTTTTTCAGAACGGATAGTGAATGCCGCCATATTTGCCCGTGTTACCGTTGAATTACCACCATATGTTTTTGAAGTTTGGCCATTTGTAATTCCTAAATTATATAAAGTTTGAATATAAGGCGCAGCCCAATTGTTGTTTGCTTGTACATCTGTAAATGGCAAAGTAATTTCTTTTGCAGGCTCTAAACCATAGCCGTAGACGATGATTTTTGCCATTTCATTACGGGTTATCGGTGCATTCGGTTTAAATGTTCCATCCTGGTACCCATTAATAATGCCTGCTTCTCTCAATGCTGATATGTAAGGGTAGGCCCAACTATCTGCTGGAACATCTTTGAATGTATGATTAAATGATTGAGTCAGATCTAATCCTAAATTTAATGCTAATATTTTCGAAGCCTCTGCACGTGTTAATAATCCATTGGGCTTGAAAGAGCCGTCTTTATAGCCATTTACAAAGCTACGCTCAAATAATTCGTTCACATATTCATAGTAATAAGAATTCGCTTTAACATCTGTAAATATTTCCTCGTTTGTACTTGCTTCTGTCGAGTCTGGTGCAAGAACAGCAATTGCACTTGTTGCTATTGCCGTAGACATTGCTGTCTTGAATAGTTTGTCGTAAGGCGTTGTGCTTTTCTTCATCTATTTCTCTCCCTTTGTCTACAAATTTCACCTTTATATCCTACCTGACCCAACCTGAACAAAATCTAAACAACATTTCCAATCCTGTAAATTCTTTCAGTATTTTCCTGACAATAACTTACCTATCACGCTTTTCCCATTTTCATAGGAGGTAGCATGGGGAACGGCACAGCAATCTGTTACTATTTGTCATTTAAATTTGCCTGGGAGTATTAATTGGCTTTGATAAGGTTTCAAAATAATAGAGTTTAGGATTTTAATAAGCACCAAGGTGCGTTTGGAGAAACTACAAGAATAGTGTCGTAGAGATGTTGCTCCCCATGACGCTTTTCTATAACATTCATTAAATTTCGATTCTAGGAAGCAGAAGAACCGTCCCTATGTTTTTTCTGGTAAACTAGTGAAGGGGGATATGTTACGCTCATATATTTTAGGGGGTTTTACTTTGAAGAAAATATGTTTGTTGATTTTAGGATGCCTGTTTATTCTTGCTTTAACCGCATGTAGTTCGGAGTCACAGACTACAAAGACTGATGAGTCTCAACACAGCAAAAAAGAAGTGAATGAAGAAAAAGAAAAGACCAAAGTCGATATTTTAAATGAAACATTTGCGGCATGGAAAAGTATAACTGGAGCCGTTTGGGTCAATTATTCTGCCGAAATAAAAAACACAGGAAATGTGTCCGCTAGAATTGATGATATAGTAGTAGACTTCCTAGATGGAGATGATAAGATTCTACAAACCGCACCCATGATTTCTCCAATACCGGATATCATCCCACCTAATGAAACTGCATATATTACAGAGTCGATTACATTAGAAACCGTCAAGGATCCCGCAGAATTAAAGAATACTCACATTAATATTGAATCTAGCAAAACCGATGACGAACTAATGATGCTAGAAACCGATAATATAGAATTATCTAAAGGAAAACATTCAGATATTCAAATGCCTTATCTTGTGACAGGAACTGTTACGAATCCCCACTCTGAAAAGGCAGATAATATTCTTATTTCTGCAGCATTGTATAGTGATAAAGATGAGTTACTAGGTGTTTTAAAAAGGACATTAGATATAAGCTTAGATCCTAATGGCTCTGAGAAATTTGAATTAAATTATCCTGAATTACCTGATGAAATTAGCGGAAAAGTAACAAAAGTGAAAGTAAAAGCCTATAATTCTTCCTATTGATATGTTGGTAGATTGCTCTTAGTCTAACTTGTTTAGTAGGAAATGAATGAACGTTGTAGTGACCTATATATTAATACAAACAGAAAGCTCCATGGAGGACGGTACTCTCCATGGAGCTTTCTATTTATTTTAGTCAATGCTAAACAGCATTCCCTCTCTGAAGCAAAAGAACCGTCCCTATGCTTCTTAAATACGAATCACACAATTATGCTCCGCTGCTTCCATTATTCCTAACACTACTTTCAACGAAGAGAGAGCATCTGATCCGCTAACAAGTGGTTCTTTGTCTAAACGAACACAATCAATGAATGCATCAATGACACCTGTGTTTGTTTGGTTATCATTTGTTTGAATGGATTCAAGCTTATAGTTAATCCTTTCCCCTTCTTTTGTTATCACTTCAATTTGGTTTTCAGGGCTGTTGTATATTTTTATCATTCCTTTTTCACAATAAAGCGTCGTACTATTATCCTCTTCACCATAATATGTCCATGAAAATGAGGCTGTACCAAGTCGTCCTTGCTTTGTTTTTAAAATACAGACAATGTTGTCACATACTTCAATTGGCTTGCCGTTTTCATCAACTTTATCGAGAGCACCTTGAAAGGCGCTAACTTGTTCGACTTCATCGTCTAATAAATAGTGTAGTAAATCAATTTTGTGGATCCCTAAATCACCTGCTACACCAAGGCCAGAGCGATCCTTTTTAAAAAACCAAGTGGATCTTGTTTTATTTACTCCCCACTGCTCTGGTCCTTGATGCCCAAATGTCGTTCTAAAGGTGAGCACATTGCCAAATTCTTTGCTGGCAATCATTTCTTTAGCCTTTTGATGGGCACGAGTGAAGCGTTGATTATGATCTATCATTAATTTGTTACCTGTTTTTCTTTGTGCTTCAACGATTTCGTTAGCATGTTCCATCGTTAATGATATGGGTTTTTCACATAATACATGCTTACCATTAAGTAAAGCCTTTGTAGAAAATATATGATGATTTTCATTCGATGAGCAATCACTTATTATTTGTATAGAAGGATCGAATAATAGCTCGTCAACAGTTTCTACTACCCTTCCACCGAACATGGTAGCCAGCTTTTCTGCTCGTTCAATATTTCTATCATAGAAAATGATTTCTTTTACAAATGGATTTGCTTTATATTCTGGTGCATGGCGCAATTTAGCTATTGAACCACAGCCTATAATCCCCACTTTAAAATCCAAGTGAATACCTCCCTATTCTCTCTTTTGGAAGACAACTGCCACAATGATGATCAATCCTTTTACAAAGCCTTGAAGATGTGGAGATACATTCATTAAGTTCATCATATTATTAAGAATTCCTAAAATAAGGACACCAAAAAATGTACCAAGAATTTTCCCCTTCCCACCAGTCATTCTTGTGCCCCCTATAATAACGGCAGCAATTGCATCTAGCTCATAAGACACCCCTGAGCTTGAGGATGAGATAGAATTTAGACGAGAGGTTTCAATAACGGCCGCAACACTTACTAATAAGCCTACCAAGCTGTATACGGCTAGTTTTACACGATCAACACGAATGGCAGAAAGAGTAGCTGCTTTCTCATTACTGCCAATGGCATAAACATAGCGACCAAACCGTGTTTTGTGCATTAATATATAGACAAGTACGGTCATAACGAGAAAAATAATGATTGGATAATCGATAATCCAAAGATCACTATTCGCAATAGCAGTAAATCCAGATACTTTCCCTGAAATACTTCCGCCATTAGCTATATATAGGGCAATTGAGCGTGCAGCGGCCATCATCCCTAAAGTAGCAATAAACGATGCAATTCTTCCTTTTGCCACCATTAACCCGTTCAAAAAACCAGCAAAAGAACCAACGATACATGCGGTTAATATAGCAACGAAAATACTACCTGAAGCATTTAATGCTAAAACGGAAATGACACCGACTAAGACGAGTACGGATCCAACCGATAAGTCGATTCCACCGGAGAGCATCACAACAGTCATTCCTAATGAAATGATACCTATAATAGAAACCTGCATTAATATATTCATTTGATTATTAATGTCTAAGAATCTAGGACTCATTATCGATGCAGCAATAAAAATAATGATGAAGGCAATAATTACACTATAATCTGTCCATAGCCATGAGAAACGATTGCTTGCTTTCGATGATTTTGGTTGTGGATTTGATTCCTTTAATTCAGTATTAACCATTATGAAGGACCTCCCTTTTCGATCCAGTTGCATAACTCATAATTTCATCTTCTGTAGCTTGTTCACCAGTAAAGCGAGCCATTATTTCCCCTTGATACATCACATGAATGGTATGACAGAGTTTTAAAATTTCCGGAGCTTCTGAAGATAAGATAATAATCCCTTTTCCTTGCTCAGCTAATTCAACAATATGCTGGTAAATCTCCCGTTTAGCACCAACGTCTATCCCTTGTGTTGGGTTATCAAAAATAATGATCTCTGTATCAACTTCTAGCCATTTAGCGATAATCACTTTTTGCTGATTTCCGCCACTCAACTTATCAATGGTAATCCGTGGATTGTGTACTTTTATGTTTAATTTCCTTTTATAAAAATCAAATTTACTTTTTTCTTTCCCTTCATGAATAAACCCCGATTTTTCAAAATTCCCTAAAGAAGAGAGGCTCATATTATGAATCACACTTAAATCTTTTATAATCGCATTTTCTTTTCTATCTTTTGGAACAAGAGCAATTCCTGCCATTAATGCTTTTCGTGGATGATCTATTTTTACAACCCGCCTATTAACCTTAATCTCACCCGAGTATTTTTTTCGATAACCAAATAAGCTTTCAAATAGCTCTGTCCTTCCATCTCCAGCCAGTCCAGTAAACCCGACGATTTCACCTTTCCTGACAGTAAAATGAATATTTTTAAATAGTCCTTCACTGCTCAAATTACTCACTTCGAGTACAGATGGACCAAATGTATGCTTTCTTGTAAAGCGCTCTTCTGAAATTTCCTTACCAACCATGAGTTTTGTAATCGTCTCAATACTCTCATTTTCCATATCGCCATTCCCAACTACTTCCCCATCCCGCAGTACGGTATAACGATTACAAATCTCTTTCACTTCCTTCAGTTTATGGGAAATATAGATGATGGAAACACCTGAGTTCTTAAGATTTCTCATCTTTGCAAATAACCGTTCTACCTCATGTTCTGCCAATGCTGATGTTGGTTCGTCCATAATAATTAGTTTCGATTTATGTAAGAGTGCTTTAGATATTTCAATCAATTGTTTGTAGGAAGTATCCAGATTTCGTACATACTCCTTCGGATGAATATCCACACCTAATAGCGCTAAAATGTCACTTGTTTGGTTACACATTTCTTCTACTTTTAAAAATCCAAATTTATTTCGAAGCTCTGATCCTAAAAACAGATTTTCATAGACTCGTAAATCAGAAACGACATTTAATTCTTGGTGAATAAAACTGATTCCATACTGCTGTGACACACGTGGGTTTGTTAGTTTCACTTCATTCCCATTTATAATGATGGAACCAACATCTGGTTTGAGCACACCACCTAAAATATTCATCAAAGTGGATTTCCCAGCTCCATTTTCACCTAATAATGCATGAATTTCACCACTCTCGACTTGCAAAGAAACCTTCTTTAATACGGATACACCGTTAAATGATTTTTCGATATTTTTCATCGCTATGAAAGGATTGGCAGACATTTCTTCATCTCTCCTTTGTAGGGAAAAGGGGAAATACAACAACTATACGATAGCTATTGTATTTCCGAATACTAATTTAAAGTTAGACATTAAAACTTTGAATCTGGATCATAGTGCTCATCAACATTTTCTTTTGTTACTTGAGTGGCTTCTTTTACGACCATTTTTTCTTCTGGTTCTTCCCCTTTAGCTAATTTTGCTGCAATTTTCACTGCATCCTCAACCATCGTAGGTGAATATAAGAAGGTTGCTGAAATAAGTCCACCATCCTTAATGTTCTCAAAAACTTCCTTGCCACCACCGGCACCTGTTACAAATTGAATATCTTTACGACCAGCTTCTTTAATGGCTTGGAGGACACCTAAAGCCATTCCATCATCCTGTGTAAAAACTGCATCAATTTGAGAATGAGCTTGTAAAATATTCTGCATTACTTCTAATGATTTTTCCGTTGAGAAGTCGCCACTCTGAGAGGCAATAATTTCAATTCCACTTTCACTCTCCATTGCTTCTTTAAATCCAGCTCCACGCTGCTCTGTCACGGAGCTTGGCGGACCTGTAATCTCTACAACTTTTCCTTTGCCTTTTAACTTCTCAATAAAGTACTTTCCAGCATTTACACCAATTCCTTCATTATCACCTTTTACCACAACTGTTGCTGCATCGTTTTCTAATTCTCGGTCAACAATGACTAAAGGAATACCGGCATCTTTTATTTTCTGACCTACTGGAGTCAGGGCAGCTGATTCAATTGGCAGCATGACAATGACATCCACTTTTTGTGAAATCAAATCATCAATATCATTTGCTTGTTTATTAGGATCTGCTGCATTCGTCATTACATAGTTAATTCCTTCACTTTTCTTGAGTTCCTTCGCTTGTTTTTCAGCATTATCAATGAGTGCTCCCATCCACCCATGTGTGGCAGATGGTAACGAAATACCGATTGTTAACTTATCGTCTCCATCTCCCTTACTACTACTACTTCCTTTTTCACTACTACAAGCTACCAAGACAAAAGCAGCTAATAAGCCTATACATAAAACTAGTAACTTTTTCAATCCATTCACCCCTTTGTTTTGTATAAAGCTCCCCCTTGAATGTAATCGATTACATTTTAAGGCCAGCGCTCTGATATGAAATCAATATTTTATAACAGAGCGCTAGTCTTAATGACTGCTTATCCTGATGTAGACTCGCGTATCACTAATTCATGATCTAAAATAACACTTTCCACCTCTTTGCCTTGTATTTTATTAATCAACATTTCGGCAGCTATCTTTCCCATTTTATACATTGGTTGGGCAATGGTAGTAAGTGTTGGATGGGTCATATTGGAAAAATCAATTTTGTCGAAGCCGACGATTGCTATATCATTCGGTACATGCAATCCATTTGCGTTTATTTCTTTAAGCGCTCCGATTGCTAAAAGATCTGATACAGCAAAAATAGCCGTAGGTCTATCTTTTAAATTCAAAATTTTTTTCATTGCCTGTTGGCCGTATTCAAAACCTAATTGCTGTGTATGGTAGATGTAATCGTCATTCACAGTTATCCCATGTTCTTTTAAAGCCTTTAGGTAACCCATTTTACGTTGTCTGGCATATAAATACTTTTCATCTGAATTAATCAAAGCAATTTTTGTATGACCAATTTTAATTAAATGCTTTACGGCCCGGTATGCAGCTTCTTCACTATCAATGGTCACATATGGAATAAGACTATTCTCCGCATATTCACTGCATTGAATAATGGCATGCCTTTTAGCTAACTTTGTTAATGCTTCCATATCTACAGCTGGATCCATCGAAATAATACCATCAGCCATTTTTTTTCTAACTAAATCAAAATAAATATTTTCTCTTTCCGGATTGGAATCTGTTTCGCATAGAAGAATATTATAACTTTTACCAATTGCTGTGCTTTCAATCCCTTTAATAATTTCTAAATAGAACGGATTTGAAATTTTTGGAATCAGCACGAGTAGTAATCGACTTTCAGAGTTTCTTAAATTCCTACCTAACATACTTGGCTCATAATTTAATTTTTTAATTGCTTCTTCTACTTTAATTCTTGTTTTACTTTTTACAGTACTCTGTCCATTTAATACTCTTGAAACGGTAGCTACTGATACCCCTGCTTCTTTAGCAACCTGCTTGATGTTTGCCATCTTGATCCTACTTTCTATGTCCTTACAAGTTTTTGTAATCGATTTCATTTTCATGATATTATGAACAGAATTATCTGTCAATACAAAAAATTCACACAGAAAAACATTGATTATATTCAATAATTTATATATGGTTATAAATGTAATGGATTACAAATCAGTATATTCTGAACTTTTCTTATAAAAGGAGGGCTTTCTTTGAAATTAGGTGTTTTTACAGTTTTATTCTCCGATATGCCATTTGATGACATGTTAGACTATGTTTCTTCTAAAGGTGTGGAAGCTATTGAGTTGGGGACAGGGGGCTATCCGGGTAATGCACACTGTAATGTGGATATGTTATTAATGAATCCCCAGGCTTTACAACAGTTTAAGAAAAAGGTTGAAGAGCATGGATTAGTGATTAGCGCATTAAGCTGTCATGCCAACCCACTACATCCACAAAAAAAGATTTCCGAACCGGCAAATCAATTATTAGAAAAAACAATCCTTCTTGCTTCTGAACTAGGAGTCCCTGTGGTTAATACCTTTTCGGGATGCCCAGGTGATCATGAGCATGCCCTCTATCCCAATTGGCCCGTCACACCATGGCCCCATGATTTTCAAGAAATTTTAAAATGGCAATGGGAAAAGAAGCTGATTCCGTATTGGAAAGAAAAAAATGACTTTGCAGTGGCTCATAATGTAAAAATAGGTTTAGAGCTTCATGGGGGATTTTCTGTGCATACACCAAATACCATGCTGCGCTTAAGAGAGGCATGTGGTCCTGCAATTGGCGCCAATCTTGATCCAAGTCATATGTGGTGGCAAGGTATTGACCCAATAGAAGCCATTAAAATACTTGGTCGTGAGAATGCTATTCACCATTTTCATGCGAAAGATACAATTATCGATCAAAATAATATGAATAGAAACGGACTTACAGACATGACAGACTACTCGGAAATGCGTGATCGTGCATGGTATTTTAGAACCGTTGGCTTTGGTCATGATTTAAAAACATGGGCAGATATTGTTAGTGCGTTAAGGCTGATGAATTACGATTATGTTATTAGTATTGAGCATGAGGACGGATTAATGTCCATTAATGAAGGATTTACAAAAGCTGTTGAAAACTTAAAACCTATATTGGTTAAAGAGTCCATTACAGAGATGTGGTGGACATAAATCTTGAAGGAATCTTTTCAGCACTCTGGGACAACGGAACCGACCCCCTGTCCCACCCTGTCCCAACAAGTTCCTTAATTTGACACAAAATTAATAAAGGATGAAATATTCGTTTTAAAAAGATAAAAGTGAAATTAGGCAGAAAGTAGTTTGAAATCTAGTTTTTATTTTCTATTTTTTGGTAGGCCGGTCTCTTGAATATGTAAACAGAAAGAGTATATTGGAGGTGTAAAAACTATAATTTTTTAGGAGATGCATGAGATGAAAGCATTAAGATGGCATAACCAAAAAGATTTACGATTAGAAAATATTGAAGAGCCTCAGGCTCTAAAAGGGAAAGTAAAATTAAAGGTAGAATGGTGCGGAATTTGCGGTAGTGATTTACATGAATATACAGCTGGTCCAATCTTCATTCCTACTGAAACACATCCATTAAGTGGGGATAAAGCTCCAATTGTGATGGGCCATGAATTTTCTGGACAAGTTGTTGAAGTAGGTGAAGGTGTGACAACTGTACAAGTTGGCGACCGTGTTACTGTTGAACCGATTTATGCATGTGGTGAATGTGAAGCTTGTAAAAAAGGAAAATATAATCTTTGCGATAAAATGGGATTCTATGGTCTTGCTGGAGGCGGCGGTGGATTTTCAGAATATGCAGCTGTACCAGCTGAAATGATTCATAAATTACCAGAAACGGTATCATTTGAACAAGGTGCACTTGTTGAACCATCTGCAGTTGCTCTTCATGCTGTTCGTCAAAGTAAACTAAAAGTCGGCGACAAAGCAGCTGTTTTCGGTACGGGACCTATCGGCTTACTTGTTATTGAAGCACTGAAAGCTTCTGGTGCATCAGAAATCTACGCTGTCGAGTTATCCGAAATTCGTCAACAAAAAGCAGCAGAGCTTGGTGCCATCGTAATTGATCCTAAAAAATACGATGCTGTTGAAGAAATTTACAAACGTACCAATGGCGGTGTTGATGTAGCTTATGAAGTGACTGGTGTCCCACCTGTTCTAAAGCAAGCAATTAACGCTACAAAAATTGATGGTGAAACAATGGTTGTTAGTATATTTGAAAAAGAAGCACCTATCCACCCTCATGATATCGTCATGAAAGAACGCTCTTTAACTGGTATTATTGGATATCGTGACGTATTCCCAGCTGTTATCAGCTTAATGGCTCAAGGCTATTTCCCAGCTGACAAACTAGTAACTAAACGTATTAAACTGGATGAAGTAATCGAAGAAGGATTCGAAGGCTTATTAAAAGAAAGAGACCAAGTAAAAATCCTTGTTAAAGCTGAATAAATGGCAAAACCAGATTTCTATGAAAATAGGAATCTGGTTTTCCTGTTATAACCTTACTATTTTGGGACAACGGAACCGACCCCCTGTCCCCTCAAATGCTAACCAATCACCTTACACAACCTATCCACCGCTTTTACAATTAGTTCTTGTTCAATATTCGCAAATCCAATAACAAGCTCAATCCATCCCTTTTCCACATTGGATTTATGTTTCAGCGTAAAGCGCCTTATTGTGTATATTTCTAGCTTTTTATCTTTGGCGAGAGTTTCAATTTCCTCATACGTCTTATCAGACTTGAATTGAGCAAGAAAATGTAGACCCGCCGGAATGTCCTGGATTCGCACCTTTTGTTTGAACCTTTTATGTAGCTCTTCTATCAACAGCTTCCGCTTTTGCTCATAATGATGATTCATCCGTTTAATATGCCTTGTATAACTGCCGTTTTCTATAAAATAATGCAAAGAAATCAAACTGATCATGTTACTGTATTGCATCAAGTCTGGATAATGCCTACGATAATCCCTTAACATTTCAGGTGGGAGCACCATATAGCTGATTCGGATGCCAGGAATTAGTGTTTTGGAAAAAGTGCCCGTATAGATTACACGTTGATTCCGGTCAAGACTTTGCAAGGAAGGGATACTGTTTGTTTCATATTTAAATTCGCTATCATAATCATCCTCTACAATATAGCGATTGTTTCCGTTGGCAGCCCAATTCAACAGCTCAATCCTTCTTGTGATTGGCATGATTTTTCCGGTTGGAAACTGATGTGACGGTGTAACAAATACAAAATTTGCTTTAGAGGCTTCAACTTCTCCAATGTCGATCCCTTTATCATCCAGTCCTACTGGTTGAACAGAAAAGCCCATATTTTTTAATAATCGATAAAAACGAAAATAACCCGGGTCCTCAACAGCAATAATTTCATTCTTATTTTGAATTTGCATTAATTGCTGAATAAGCAACTGTGTACCAGCTCCAATCACAATCTGTTCTGGCTCGCAAACAACACCCCGTGTGAGCGCGATCATTCGACTAATCGTTTTTCTTGTCATATAAGGTCCTTGAGGATGACCAAGTTCGGAAAGTTCCCTCTTATGATTATCAATCGCTTTATTCATGCACTTTAGCCATTCCTTGAAAGGAAATAGAGAAATATCCGCTGACATATGGGACAGGGAAAGCCAGTCACCATTGCTTGCATCGTGATTCTCTTTCAAATCCACTGGTAATTTATATACAGGATCCAGTGGATTTGAAAAGCTCGTAATATTTTCAACAAAATAACCTTTGCGCTCAATCGTATAAATATACCCTTCTGCAATCAACTGATCGTACGCGATGGCAACCGTATTGACACTGACACCCAATTCATCCGCCAATTCCCGTTTGGAAGGCAGCTTTTCATTTGCTTTCAACTTCTCATCCAGTATCTTGTTCTTTATTCCTTCATAAATCTGCTGATATTTGAAAGTGGTCTCTTCAGAATTGTCCAGTAACAAAAAACCCATCTGTTTCACCCTTATCTGGTACCTTATTTTTTATTAATCTGGTACTTTCCATTATACCAGTCAGTTGTCATACTAGGAATATGTTTACAGATGGAATCAGATTAACGAGTTGTTAAAGGAGGATATTAGCCATGATAACTACACATACAACCAGTAAAAAACTTCAAGATAAGAGGGAAAAATTTGTTGCAAGAGGGGTAAGCACTGGAAATCTAAACATTGTAGCGAAAGCTTCCGGATCTACCATCATCGATATCGACGGCAAACAATGGATTGACTTTGCTGGAGCAATAGGCACATTAAATGTCGGGCACACCCATCCGAAAGTAACAGAAGCTGTTAAGCAGCAAGTGGAAAAGTTTTTGCATCCTGGTTTTAATGTCATGATGTATAAAGGCTATATCAATCTTGCCGAAAAACTATGCGAAATTACGCCGGGGAATTTTAATAAGCAAGCTATTTTGCTCAATTCCGGGGCGGAGGCAGTTGAAAATGCAGTTAAAATCGCACGTCGCTATACGAAAAGGCAAGCAGTCGTGTCCTTTATTCGTGGATTCCACGGCAGAACAAACATGACAATGAGCATGACAAGTAAGGTAAAACCGTACAAATTCGGCTTCGGTCCTTTTGCACCAGAAGTCTACCAAGCACCATATCCATACACATACCACAAGCCTGAAAACGTATCTGAGGAAGCATATATCGAACAGGTAATTAAGGAATTCAAGGACTTCTTTATATCCACTGTTTCACCAGAAAACGTTGCTTGCGTTGTGATGGAGCCAATCCAAGGAGAGGGCGGTTTTATCATCCCACCGAAAAAGTTTGTTCAAGCAGTGCATTCGTTCTGTCAGAAGCATGGAATTGTTTTTGTTGCTGATGAAATTCAAACAGGTTTCGGGCGTACCGGGACATTATTTGCTATTGAACAATTTGACGTTGTTCCTGATCTTATAACTGTCTCGAAGTCATTAGCAGCCGGCTTGCCACTAAGCGGTGTAGTCGGAAAAACAGAAATCATGAGCGCGGCAGAACCTGGCGAACTCGGTGGAACATACGCTGGAAATCCAGTAGCCTGTGCAGCTGCCTTGGCCGTAATCGATGTCATTCAAGAAGAAAATCTGTTACAGAAATCAGAGGTAGTTGGTCAAAAAATTGAAGCAAAACTTCATGAGTTAGCTATAAAATATTTATTTTTAGGTGAAATTCGACGTCTAGGATCAATGGTTGCTGTTGAAATCGTTAAAGATCGCGATAGTAAAACTCCGGATAAAGAAAAAACCGGCAAAGTGACGAAATTTGCGAATGAAAATGGACTATTGCTTCTCTCGGCAGGTATAAAGGGCAATGTCATTCGCTTCCTGGCACCACTTGTCATTACAGACGAAGAATTGAACAATGGGCTCGCTATTCTGGAAAAAGCATTTGATAGCGTGAATAGTTAACTTTGCTCCCTAAAGGGAATAGAAATATATGGTGGTAAACAGGTAAAAAAACATTTGGAAAGGAGCAATAGGATATGACAGATTATATTAGCGTAAAAAATCCCGCTACAGGAGATTTAATCCAAGAGGTTAAAATCAATACCGAAGAGGAGATCAAACTTGCTCTTAAAAGAGGCCACGATAGTTTTAAAAAATGGTCAAAAATCAACGCCCATGAGCGTTCAAGATTGCTACAAAAATGGTCGAAAAAAATAAATGAGAACAAGGAAGAAATCGCAAAAGTCATGACCATGGAAAACGGCAAGCCGTTAAGCGAATCCTTGGGAGAAGTCGACTATTCAACAAGCTATATTGATTGGTACGCGGAAGAGGCAAAACGGATATACGGCCGAACAATCCCAGCAAATGTAGAATCGAAACGAATACTGGTCACCAAACAGCCAATAGGCCTAGTTGCTGCTATCACACCTTGGAATTTCCCAGCCGCGATGATGGCAAGAAAAGCAGCTCCTGCACTAGCAGCCGGATGCACGTTTATCGTCAAGCCAGCAGTAGAAACGCCCTTAACGACCATTAAGTTTATTGAGTTGGCTCATGAAGCAGGAATTCCAGAAGGTGTCATTCAATGTGTAAATGGACGAGGCAGTATGATTGGCGATTTATTTTCAAACAGCGATTACGTCCGGAAAATTACGTTTACGGGTTCAACACCAGTTGGAAAAGAAATAATCAGAAATAGCGCAGACACCATAAAGCACGTGACAATGGAATTAGGTGGTCATGCCCCTTTGATCGTAGCCGAAGATGCTGATATTGACTATGCTGTCAAACAAACTGTCGGTACAAAATTCAGAAATGCTGGACAAACCTGTGTTTGTGCCAACCGGCTCATCGTTCACGAAAGCATTGTGGACGAATTTACAGAAAAATTTGTTGCGGAAGTTAAAAAATTGAAAGTCGGTAATGGCTTGGATGAAGGGACAACCGTGGGACCGATCATCAATGAAAATGGGTTTAACAAAATTGTTGCCCAAATCAAAGATGCCAAAGAAAAAGGGGCAGAGGTCTTATTAGGTGATAAATATGATGCTAATCAGGAAAAAGGCTATTTCTTTGTTCACCCAACCGTCTTAAAAAATGTCAATACAGATATGATCATCATGCATGAAGAAACATTTGGACCAGTAGCACCGATCACCTCCTTTAAAACAATAGAGGAAGCAGTGGAACTCGCTAATAGTACACCATACGGTCTTGCTGCCTATTTCTTTACGACAGATTACCGCACTGGAACCTATCTTCATGATCATTTGGATTTCGGAATCATTGGTTGGAACGATGGCGGTCCATCAGCTGCTCATGCACCATTTGGCGGCATGAAAGAAAGCGGACTTGGTCGTGAAGGTGGTATTGAAGGAATCGAGCCTTACCTTGAAACAAAATACATGTCTATTGGTGGAATATGATCTAATTTCATATATACCCTATACAATAAAAAGGCATCGGCTAGGTGAAATGCCCCCCTTTCAAGTAGACAGTGATAAAAAAACACAATTAAACAACCTGAGTCCTGTGCTGCTATGGACTCAGGTTATTTAATTTTTTTTTGGAAAAGTTGATGATTGATAGGAACAAATACATTTATTTCATCAGCTTTTCTAAGCTAAAGAAATTTTCCATACAAGCATTGTCCCGACAGTTACTTTTTCTGGACATACTCACTTCATCTGATAAGATCTACTGCCTTTTTCTTAAAGGTGATGTCTAATTTTCCCCATAAAAAATCCCCCTTAAGCGTCTACTATAGGGGGAGCATAACAAGGAACTGATGTCTTTACATTCATTAAACCAAATAAAACGCTTCCATTTGGTAAATATAGATTAGTATTGTTAGTAAAATAAGTTCTCATTTTAAAGATGTTAGTGGTGTGAAGTTCATCCTAAAGGCTGCTGTTGTGTAATGCAATGAATATTTCCTCCACCAACAGAAATTTCACGGGTGTTTACCGTTACAATCTTTCGATCCGGGAACATCTTTTGAAAAGCTGCAATCGCATGTTCATCTTGAGGATCATTAAACGTAGGTAATACAACACCACCATTACATAAATAACAATTTATATAGGTTGAAATAAATGTTAGGTTAGGTGAACGGTTGTAACTAAACCTCGAGTAATCAATTTCCATGCTTTCCGCTTCACTTAGGGATATTTGTTTAGGCATTTGGATTTTATTAATCTTCAGCTTTCTTCCTTTAGCATCTGTAGTCTCACTCAATCGTTTATATGCATCTTGAAGTACCTCGTATTGTGGGTGATTTTGATCATCCGTCCATCCCATTGCGACCTCACCTGGCCTAACAAAAAAAACAACTTCATCCACATGACCATCTGTTTCATCGCCAACCAAACCGTCTTTTAACCAGATTATTTTCTCTACATTTAAATATTCTATTAGTTTTTCTTCCATTTCCTTTTTTGATAGATTCCTATTTCGATTAGGATTTAAAACACATTGTTCTGTAGTAATTAATGTTCCTTCCCCGTCCACGGTGATTGCTCCACCCTCAATAATTATATCCGTGGCATCATATCGACTTATTTGCTCAATATCCATCACTTTTTGCTTTACAAGCAGGTCTAGATCCCATGGAAAATATAAACCTTCATCTAATCCTCCCCAAGCATTAAATCCCCAATCGACACCTCGAACCTCCCCTTTATCATTTTTAACAAAAGTGGGACCGATATCACGCATCCATGCATCATTAGATGAAATTTCAACAATACGTATATTAGGAGGTAATAGAGCACGTGCGTTTTCATATTGATCTGCTTTCACACACATAGTGACTGGTTCGAATTGAGAGATTGCCTTAGCGACTTCAATATATACTCTTTGAGCTGGCTTAGCACCAGACCTCCATGTATCAGTTCGGGTTGGCCAGAGCATCCACGTCCCCTTATGTTCTTCAAATTCTCCTGGCATCCTAAATCCATCTTTTTTTGGTGTGCTATTTATCGTAAAAACCATATCCAATTCCCCCTTTAAAAAGAAATCTCTATTTAACTTCATGCAAATTTTATGCCATATTTTCAAAGTGTTTCAAAATACGATTCTAAATAGTTTTTTTTACATTTCAATTGCTAGATATGTATTTTTTAGAATGCTAAAGGTCATTTCGAACCGAAATCGAATCATCATTTTATTTATACAGATTTTCTTATTAAATGCTGTACTTTTTCATTCTTCTCATTAATGAAGATTGTGTTAACCCTAATGATTGGGCTATTTTCCGTGTCGATTTATGTTTATTTTGAGCTTCGATTATGATCCTTTTTTCAATTTCCTCAAGATAGGTCGGCAAGCTTTGCCCATTTAGATAAAAATTGGTACTATCTTTATTTTCATATTCCTCCACTACTTTATTTGAAAGAGCACTTTTTTCAATAACATTTGATTTTGCAGTAACAACAAGCCTCTCTATCATATTTTCTAATTCACGAATATTTCCTGGCCAACTATAATTCTGTAAGTAATCAAGTAATTCTTGACTTAAAACCAATGTCTTCTCGTACTTCGTTTTAAATAACTCAAAATAGTAATAAACCAAGGGTAGAATATCATCTTTTCTTTCCCTTAATGCGGGGATCTGTATAGAAACCACATTTATGCGGTAATATAAATCCTCACGAAAGCGTTTTTCCTTAACCATTTGTAAAAGATCTTGATTTGTAGCTGTTATGATTCGAATATCGACTTTTTTTATTTCAGTTGATCCGATAGGAATAAAAGATTTACTTTGCACTAATTGAAGAAGCTTTGGTTGAAGTGTCAACGGAAGTTCTCCAATTTCATCAAGAAAAAGCGTCCCCCCATTCGCCTTTTCAACTAATCCAACTTTTCCACTGCTATTTGCACCAGTAAATGCTCCTTTTTTATAACCAAACAATTCAGATTCTAACAATGATTCAGGGATTGCGCCGCAATTTATCTGGATAAAGGGCTTCTCTGGTCGATTGCTTCTTTGATGAATTTCCCTCGCTATCATACTTTTTCCCACACCCGTTTCACCGTTTAATAAAATGGTAGCGTCCACAGTTGCGACTCTGTTAATTAAATCAAGCATTTCTTCATGCTTTTTGCTTTTACCAATTACAAATTGATGGCTGTCAGCTACATTTTGTTTTCGTTTTATTTCTTGAAGTTGTTCCCAATAGATTTGTAGAAGATTTTCAGCCTGTTCTAGTTTAAGAGAGTTCCTTACTGTCTCTGTGACATCTTTAACATGTACAAGTACATATTCCGTGTTATCTTCCTTTATATTTACCAAATATCCAGTCGCTAAATATTGTCTCCCTCTTGATACTTGTACTTTTGTTACTGTCTCCTTTTTCTCTAATACAATTTTTGTTACTGAAGGAGTAAACATTCCGTTATTCTCCAACTCTGTTACCGTTTTTCCTATTATTTCTGATCTTGGTGCACCTTGTTGCTTTGTACTCGTATCGTTAACCCATAATGCAACTCCATTATGATCTGCTATAAATATCCCGTCTTTCAACTGGTTAAAAATATGATAAAAATGGCGGTCTTCAAAAAATTTTTTGCCCACTTGTATCCCCCTTGCGAAAGTTATTGATTGAGTTGAATCGAATTCGATTCAATTTAGATTCGAATTCGATTCTAAATTATTTATATAGTACTAATTTTCAGACTAAAAGTCTAAAATAAAGCTGTTTTTCCTCATCCGTTTTCTTGGCACATATCTTGCATTAGATAATTATGAGGAGGTAGCATATGAATTCAATCTTACTAGAAGTAAATAGAAAGCGTTTACTTGAATCACTTAGTATAAGCTCTTCGATTGGATCTTCTAAAAATGGTGGACTGAATCGTTTAGCCTTAACCGAAGAAGATAAAGCCATGCGAGACATTTTTATCAAATGGCTCCGTGAAGAAAAGTTAGAAGTTCGTGTAGATGACTTTGGCAATATTTACGGAAAAAGAAAAGGAACAATCAATAATGGTCCGGTCGTTGCTATGGGATCTCACTTAGATACCCAACCTTGTGGAGGGCGTTATGACGGAATTCTTGGTGTTTTATCAGCTTTAGAGGTTATCCGTGTCTTAAATGAAAATAATATCGAAACGCTTTACCCCATTGAAATTATTAATTTCACCAATGAAGAAGGTGCTCGGTTTGCACCGCCCATGTTAGGCTCCGGTGGGATTACAGGAGAATTTACAAAGGAGTTCATCTATAACTCAAAGGATAGCGCAAATATTATTTACAAAGATGCTTTAGAAACGATTAAATACATGGGGGATGAAAAAAATCGCTTAAAGAATGTGAAGTATTTCATCGAGCTCCATGTAGAACAGGGTCCTATTTTAGCATCTCAAAATAAATCAATTGGCATTGTAGAAGGAATTCAAGGCATGAGTTGGTTAAGCGTTAAAGTAACTGGCGAGACAAATCACGCGGGACCGACACCAATGGATAATCGAAGGGATGCTTTAGTACCTGCGTCTAAAATGATTTCAATAGTAAATGAGATAACAAAAGAAATTGATGGGCTTAAAACGACGGTAGGCAAGATAAATGTTCAGCCCAATGTTTCAAATGTCATACCTGGAGAAGTAGAATTTACGATTGATATACGACACCAGGATAACGAAATTAGATTAGAGGCTATCGAAAGATTGAAAGAGAAATTAAGCACCATTGCACTAATGAACAACGTAGATGTCACGATTACGACAGACTGGAACTCAGATGCCGTTGAATTCTCTCCAACAGTCATTGAAGCTATAAATGAAGGCGCTGATAAAAGAGGCTACACGTCCTTAAAATTATTCAGCGGACCTGGACATGATGCAAAATACATGAATAAAATCGCCGATACAGGAATGATTTTCCTGCCAAGTGTCAACGGAATTAGTCATAATGAACAAGAACTTACATTAGATGACGATATCGAAAAAGGAGCAAATGTCCTTCTTTATGTCATTCACAAGCTGGCCAATATGAAGTGAAATTCTAGTTGCCTACTATTATAATGATCAACCATTTTACCCTATAACAAATCAAATTTGAAAATTAACTTAGGAGTGATAGATATGAGTCAAAATCAAATCGTTCAAAAGGAATCTCTAGCTGCTGAATTAACGAAGCTTGATGTTAAACATCTTCTTCACCCATCTACCAATCCAAAAGCTCAAGTTGAATTTGGTCCGAAAATTATTTTTACGAGTGGTAAAGGGATCAATCTTTATGACATGAAAGGAAACACCTATATTGATGGTGTATCTATGCTTTGGAATGTCAATCTAGGACATGGTAATAAGGAGTTGGCAGACGCCTCTTACAAGCAAATGACCGATATTGCATATGCTTCCGCTTTCTACGGATATGCTAATGAACCAACTGTCCGCTTAGCCGAAAAAATAGCATCCTTAACACCCGGAGACTTAAATACCGTTTTCTTTACTTCTGGCGGTTCAGAGTCCAATGACACAGCATTCAAGCTTTCAAGATTTTATTGGCAATTACAAGGTTATAAGGAAAAGAGAAAAATTATTTCATTAAGAAGAGGATATCACGGGGTAACTGTAGCAGCACAAAGAGCAACAGGAATCGATGTGTATCGTGATTTTTCTGGTTCAATGGACCCCGATATCTTAAATGCAAAGGCCCATGTTACGGAATGTGAACTTGGTGACAAGAGTCACCCGGAGTATGAAGGCAGTATTAGGAGCATTATCGAAAAAGAAGGAAAAGACAAAATCGCGGCGGTGATCGTCGAGCCTATCCAAGGTGCAGGCGGAGTTCATATTCCACCAGATGAATACTTACAAGCGATTAGAAAATTATGTGATGAAAATGATATCCATCTCATTGCAGACGAAGTAATCTGCGGTTTTGGCCGTACTGGAAAAATGTTTGGTGTTGATCATTGGAATATTGTTCCAGACTTTATGTCGATTGCTAAAGGGATTACAAGTGGGTATGCCCAGCTTGGTGGTGTAGTCATGCGGGAAAAAATTAGGGATGCGATTACACAATTTGATGGGATGCTGGCACATGGATTTACCTATAGTGGACATCCAACCGCTTGTGCAGTCGGTTTGAAAAATATTGAAATATTAGAACGGGATGGTCTTGTTGAAAATGCGCATCGAATGGGGAACGAATTAGAAAAGGCACTTCATTATTTAGAAGATAAATATGAATTCGTTACAAAATCAAGGGTGAAGGGTTTATTAGCAGGCTTTGATTTAATGAAAGATCCTGATGCAAACATTCCATTTGACGAATCAGTAAAAGCGTCTGTTTCCCTTGTCGATGAATGTTATCAAAGAGGATTACTAATCAGACCATTTGATTTTGAACCGGGAATGAATATTATCGCGATCGCTCCCCCTCTGATCATTACGAAAAACGAATTAGAACAAATTATCCATATTGTGGATGACTCGCTTTCAGCACTTTCAAAAAAACTTTAGGCTCCTTACTAAAACATTGTTTCATTAAGCACTAAATAATATTAAAAACGCAGAGTGGATTGGAGCGGAAGGAACCTGACTCCTGCGGGATATAGAGGAAAGCTCGAGACCCCACAGGCGTAAGTGCCGAGGAGTTAGAAAAGTAGAGGCGGCTTGCTTATCCTACGTACGGACCATGGAAATTGAAGTTCAAATTTCCCCTTGAGGGCAGCGACTGAGATAAAGGAATCACGATGAGCCCAAAGGGTGAATCGATGATGACTTATCGTAGGGAGGTGACCGGAAGTTCGCTAGTCGATAGCCGCCGGAACTAGACAGGCTCGACTTCCTCCCCGCGGAAAGCAGGTTCCTGCAGCGGAAAGGAACGGTCTATTATTTATTAATAAAACAATTAATTTACGAAAACAGCCAAACTTTAATAGAAAAATAGTGAAGACAATTTTTAATGTAGGAGGTTCGTTGTGATAGATAATGCCGTAAGACTACATCCAAAAGTTAGTGAATTTTTAAAAGGACCAAAAAAATTATTTATTTATGGAAAAGAGGTTGAATCTGTCAAAGGAGACACGTTTCATACGATTAATCCGGCAACAGGTGAAGTGCTGGCAACAATTTATGAAGCGAGCGAAATAGATGTTGACCTAGCAGTGGAAGCCGCATCAAAGGCTTTTGAAGAAGGAACTTGGTCAAAAATGAGCGCCTATGATCGATCAAAGCTAATGTATAAACTAGCCGATTTAATGGAACGGGATTTTGATGTTTTAGCTCAACTAGATACATTAGATAATGGGAAATCGATCAATGAGATGATCCATGGTGACTTACCAAATGCAATTGAAAATCTTCGGTATTTTGCTGGATGGGCTACAAAAATGATGGGTCAGACCATCCCTATTTCCGATTCTTTCTTAAACTATACTCATCATGAACCTGTAGGTGTTGTTGGACAAATTATTCCATGGAACTTCCCTATACAAATGGCGCTATGGAAAATAGCACCAGCCTTGGCAACCGGTTGTACAATTATATTAAAACCAGCGGAACAAACACCATTGTCTGCTTTATATTTAGCAAAACTCATAGAAGAAGCGGGATTCCCTAAAGGAGTTGTTAACATTATTAATGGGTTTGGGAAAATCGCCGGAAATGCTCTTGTTAAACATCCAAAGGTGAATAAAATAGCCTTTACTGGGTCGACTCCTGTAGGCCAAGCAATCATGAAAGAAGCAGCAAACACGATGAAACGCGTGACCTTAGAATTAGGTGGAAAATCACCAAATATCATTTTACCTGATGCAAATCTAGATAAAGCTATTCCTGGTGTATTTTCTGGCATTATGGTGAACCAGGGTCAAGTTTGCTGCGCTGGTTCTAGAGTGTTTATTCCCGACCATCTTTACGATGAAGTTGTCGATAGATTAGTAGATTATGCGAAAAAAGTTAAATTAGGCAATGGGCTTGATGAAACAACAGAAATGGGACCCCTTATCTCCCAAAGACAACAAGACATCGTAACCTCTTATATAAATAAAGGCATTAATGAAGGTGCAAACCTATTAGTTGGAGGAGAAAAGCTCGAGAAAGGCTACTTTGTTACCCCGACAGTATTTGCTAATGTGAAAGATGATATGTCAATTGCAAAAGAAGAAATCTTTGGACCAGTGGTTGCAACGATGCCCTATAGCAGCATAGATGAAGTTGTCAGGCGCGCAAACGCAAGTCCTTATGGATTGGCAGCTGGTCTCTGGACTGAAAACCTAAAAAATGCCCACACCATTTCTAAAAAATTAAAAGCAGGAACCGTCTGGGTGAATTGCTACAATCTAACGAATGCAGGCGTTCCTTTTGGAGGTTATAAACAATCTGGATTCGGCCGCGAGATGGGGTCCTATGCGTTAGACAATTATACTGAAGTTAAAAGTGTCTGGGTTAATCTAGAATAAATACCGAACCCTAACAATCCTATATATACGAGAAGGATTGTTAGGTAATCTTTTATCAATTTCATCGTCTTTTCTTCACTACCGAATATAGTAGATTTACCTTTATCTATGAAAACCGATTCAAAAAATCTGATACAACCTTACTAGAATCAATAAAATCTGAAAATTCCAAATCATACAGATGGGAATGGTCTTATGAATGAAACGAATCGATTGAAACGGAGGCTAAATTTATTTCATATTATTGCAATAGGGATTGCCTATATGTCACCTTTTGCTGTATTTGATACTTTTGGAATTGCATCCGACATTTCCTCAGGTCATGTCCCTGCAGCATACATAGTCGTATTTACCGCCATTCTTTTTACTGCTTTAAGCTATGGAAAACTAGTAAAAAGATATCCTGCTGCAGGGTCTGTTTACTCTTATACTAAAAATCTTCTACACCCATATGTGGGTATCATGGTTGGCTGGGTTTCCTTTATCGATTACTTAGCCCTTCCTATGATTAATGCTTTACTAGCAAATATTTACCTATCCGCAGCATTACCCGGAGTTCCCGGGTGGGTTTGGATTGTTGGACTAATCATCATCATAAGTATTTTAAACATCTTCGGTGTAAAGCTAGCAGCATCGGTAAATATGATACTCGTTGTTTTTCAAGTTCTAATTGGGATCATTTTTATTTTCCTAACTTATCATTCTATTACACAAGGACCAGAGCACTTTGTTACTCTAAAAAATCTATTTCCTTCTGGGAAGGAATTTTCTAGTCTTTTCACTGCTGCAGCATTACTTGCCCTAGCTTTTATCGGATTTGATGCAATTACAACACTTTCTGAAGAAACCATTCAACCAAAAAAGACCATCCCTAGGGGAATTATACTAGTTGCATCGTTTGGTGGAATCTTTTTCTTCACGGTCACCTACTTTATGCAATCCCTATTTCCAGATGTATCTACATTTAAGGATATCGAGGGTGCTTCCCCAGAAATTGCATATATGATTGGCGGAAATCTATTTTTATCTATTTTCACGGCGGGAGCTTTATTCTCCGTATTTGCTTCTGGTTTAGCAGCGCAAATGAGTGCATCACGTTTGTTGTATGCAATGGGTAGAGATAAGGTATTACCTCAACGTTTCTTTGGGTATTTACATCCAAGGTTCAACTCACCAGTATACAATATTCTATTAATTGGAGTTTTAGCTTTAACAGCCATTTTCTTAGATTTAGAAACAGCCACTTCTTTAATTAACGTTGGTGCGTTTACCGCGTTTTCCTTCGTAAATATTTGCGTTATTGTGTTGTTTTTTAAATCTAAAGAACAGTGGGCCCTCGGCTTTACGCTAGGGTATTTGATAGCCCCACTTATCGGTCTAGGTTTTATCCTATACCTTTGGAGCAGTCTCAATATCATTGCAATTACACTTGGAATTAGTTGGATAATTATTGGCATTATCTACTTAGCTATATCTAAAGGATTTTTCAAAAAGGAGCCACCAAAAATTGATTTTCAAGAACAAGAAATGTAAAGCTGCCGTGGAGAAAGAAAAATACAATCGTTTTTCTTCTTTTCTCATCAAAAAGCTCCTCCACTTGCATGATTGTTGTAAGGAAAATGAAAGGAATGATTGATAATGAAACAATCGGCTGACCTAATTATTTCAAGCAATAATGTATTTACAGGACTTTCTGATCACCCCTCCCCCGCTTCTATTGCGATTACCGACAATAAAATTATTGCTATTGGTACTAATGAAGAAATGGAACAATACGCAGATGCGCATACGAAAATTTATCAATTTACTGACCAATTAATCATGCCTGGCTTTCATGATTTCCATCTTCATATTATGCAAGGTGCCGTAGCACTGGGAAGTGTTAATCTTTTCACAGCTCGATCAGAAGATGAAGCTCTAGAAATGATTCATGAATTCGCTCAATCAAATTTGGAAAATCAATGGGTGATCGGATTTACATGGGATGCTAGCTATTGGGATACACAACAATTACCGACGCGCCATTCATTGGATCGTATCCTTCCTAATCGCCCAGCACTTATGTTTCACGCCGAAGGTCATTATGCATGGGTGAATACAAAAGCATTAGAGATGGCCAATATTCATCGTTACACAGAAAACCCTCCTTATGGCGCTATCGGAAAAGATGAGGATGGGGAACCTAATGGTATTTTATATGAAAAAGCAATGGATGCAGTTATCCGCTATGCCTATGACTTTACAAAAGAACAAAAAAGGAAACTTTTCGCGAATTTCCTCGCTCACGCTGCTAGTTTAGGAGTAACTGCTGTACATGACTTACACGCTTTAAAGCCTATCGAAGCTTTTGATATTTTCAAAGAATTTGAAGACAAAGAGCAATTAACAACGCGGATCCATTTATGGCCTGCTTTAGATGACAATCTTGAACATGTCAAACGATTGAGAGCTACCTATCAATCAGATAAACTTCGTGTGGCTGGACTGAAACAATTTATTGATGGCGTTATTACCCCTCGAACTGCTTTTTTACTCGAGCCTTATGCAGACCAACCCGAAACACGTGGCGAGACATCCTTCCCTCCCGAAACGATCAAAAAATGGGTCGTTGATGCTGATAAAGAAGGATTTAGCGTGCGTTTTCATGCAATTGGAGATGGAGCCATTCGCCTTGCTTTAGATGCCTATGAGGAGGCACAAAAGGAAAATGGTAAGCGGGACGCACGTCATTCGGTTGAGCATATCGAAGTGATTCATCCGGACGATATTAATCGCTTTAAAGAGCTAGACGTTACTGCTTCCATGCAACCAGATCATTTTGCAATGTCCGAACGTGGGGTTTATACAGAGCGAATTGGATACGAACGGGAAAAGTATGTCTTCCCGATTAATACATTACAAAAATCTGGTGCGAGATTGGCATTTGGAACTGATTTCCCAATTGATATCCTTAATCCGCTCCTACAAGTCTATCGTGCAGTAACGAGAATCGACAGCAGCGGAAAAACGGTATGGCATCCACATGAACGTATTACACTTGGCGAAGCATTGAAAGCGTATACAACCAATCCCGCTTACAGTACATTTAGAGAACATGAACTAGGTTCATTAGAAGCGGGTAAGCTTGCCGATATCGTTGTATTAGAAAAAAATCTCTTTACTGTCCCTGTAGAAGAAATTCCTAATGTAAAAGTACAGTTAACGATTATGGATGGTCAGTTCGTTTATGATCGTACTGGAGCATTGGCAAAATAATACTATTATAGCGCTGCGCTTTCTGGGGGTGGAATCAAAGATAATAAAAATTTTCGGTATGGAGGAATGATACATGAAAGATACGAATTCACCAACTCTTAAGCGCTCCCTTTCATTAAAACATGTTGTGTTTTTCGGTTTAGCCTTCATGGCTCCAACAACTTTGTTTTCAACATATGGAGTAGCTGCTCATAGTACAAACGGAATGATTTCAACGGCTTATATTGTCGCCCTATTCGTTATGTTATTTACAGCCTACAGCTATGCGCAAATGGTGAAGGCCTATCCAAATGCGGGAGCGGCCTATACATTTACACAAAAATCACTTAGTCCGCATATCGGGTTTATCATTGGTTGGACAATTATACTAGATTATATGTTCAGTCCAATGATTAGTTCTTTATTACTAGGGATAGCCATGAGGGCTTATTTCCCTTCCATTCCTATGTACATTTGGATCATTCTTTTTATCCTAATAGTTACTGTTATTAATATACTGGGAATAAAGATAGCAGCCAAGGTTAATACAGCACTTCTATTCCTACAGTTCGGAACACTTACGTTGTTCGTTGTTTTTTCAATTAAAGGACTTTTAAATGGTCAGGGAGCAGGAACACTTTTTTCTATTCTTCCTTTTATTGATTCAAATGTAGAGTTATCGTCTTTCATGTCCGTGATTCCAATTTTATGCTTTTCCTTTTTAGGCTTTGATGCGGCTACAACTCTTTCAGAGGAAACGAAAAATCCTCGAAAAACGATTCCTAAGGCGATTTATCTTATTACCATCATTGGTGGATTATATTATCTTATTGGATCATATTTTTTACAGCTAATCTGGCCCGATTTCCAATCATTTAAAGACCCGGAGGCCGCTTATATGGAAATTGCATTTTATATTGGGGGCAACTTTTTGATTAGTTATTTTCTTGCAGAAGGGATCATGGCAAGTTTTGCTTCAGCGATTGCATCCGGAGCAAGCGCTTCGCGTATTTTGTATGCCATGGGACGTGAACGTGTACTTCCTGCAAAAGTATTTGGATATCTTTCACCTAAATATCGTACACCTGTCTTCAACATAATAATCATAGGAGCCATTGCTTTAAGTGCCCTTTTCTTAAGTCTAACGACAGCTGTATCACTTATAAATTTTGGAGCACTTTTTGCTTTTACTTTCGTTAATCTGTCGGTTATCTCGCACTTTTTTTTCCGAAATAAACAGAGATCCTTTATCGGAACGATTCGATACCTTATTATTCCGTTAATCGGAGCTTCACTCACTGGTTTATTTTGGATAAAATTAGACATACATTCACTAATACTAGGAGGAACTTGGCTTCTTATCGGGGTTATCTATCTATTAAACTTAACAAAAATGTTCAGAAAACCACCTCCTGAACTTGGTTTTGATGAAGACCTCAGTAATAAGGAAGCTAATCTATAAAAAGAGAGGATCGTTTAATAATGAGTCAACAACTAGCTGATATAATTGTTTCAAGTAATGCCGTATTTACTGGGCTGTCTGACCAACCGGAGCCCGCTTCCATTGCAATAAAAGACAAGACCATCATTGCAATTGGATCTGAAGAGCAGATTAAACCTTATATAGGCGAGAATACGAAATACTATCCATTTAATGATCAGTTAATTATGCCGGGGTTTCATGATTTCCATCTTCATATTATGGATGGGGCTGTAGCGATGAACAGTGCCAATTTATTTCCTGCCCGCTCGGAAGAAGAGGCGTTAGAAATCATTCGCAAATTTGCCGAGTCAAGACCAGAAGATCAATGGGTAATTGGCTCAACATGGGATGCAGGGTATTGGGATACACAGAAATTACCGAGTCGTTATTCATTGGATCGTATTCTTCCCGATCGTCCAGCGCTTATGTTTCACGCTGAAGGTCATTATGTCTGGGTAAATACGAAGGCCTTGGAAATTGCCAATATTAATCGTGATACAGAAAACCCTTCTTACGGAATGATCAGTAAGGATGAACATGGGGAACCGGATGGCATTTTATACGAAAAAGCGATGGGGTTAGTTATTCGTCATGCCTATGATTTTACAAAAGAAGAAAAGAGAGAACTATTCGCAAAATTCCTTAATCATGCTGCTAGCTTAGGAGTAACTGCAGTCCATGACTTATTTGCAACGGAATCATTAGAAATACTTAATGATTATGATGTTTTCAAAGAATTTGAAGACAAAGGGGAATTAACAACGCGGGTTCATTTATGGCCTGCTTTAAATGGCAATCTTGAATATGTCAAACGATTGAGAGATACATATTATTCGGATAAGCTTCGAGTATCAGGACTAAAACAGTTTATCGATGGCGTTATTACCGCTCGCACTGCCTATTTACTAGAACCATATGCGGATAAACCCGATACACGTGGTGAGACGTCCTTCCCTTCTGAAACGATAAAAAAATGGGTTGTTGATGCAGATAATGAGGGATTCAGCATTCGTTTTCATGCGATTGGGGATGGCGCGATTCGTCTTGCTTTAGATGCTTATGAAGAAGCACAAAAGGTGAATGGCAAGCGAGATGCACGTCATTCAGTAGAGCATGTAGAAGTGATTCATCCTGATGATATCGGTCGCTTCAAGGAGCTAGACGTTACGGCTTCCATGCAGCCAGATCATTTTGCAATGTCCGAACGAGGTGTGTATACAGATCGAATTGGAAACGAACGTGAAAAATATGTCTTCCCGATACATACATTGCAAAAATCCGGTGCAAGGTTAGCATTTGGAACCGACTTTCCCATTGATGTCCTGAATCCACTTCTACAAATCTATCGTGCAGTATCGAGAATCGACAGCAGTGGAGAAAAGGTATGGCATCCACACGAACGAATCTCACTTGCCGATGCATTGAAAGCCTATACGGTTGGATCTGCTTACAGTACATTTAGAGAGCATGAACTAGGTACTCTGGAAGTAGGTAAGCTTGCAGACATCGTTGTATTAGAACGAAATCTCTTTGAAATCCCTGTTGAAGAGATACCCGATACTAAAGTACAGCTAACCATTTCCGACGGAAAAGTTGTTTTTGATCAATACCAGCAGTTAAATGAAAAGTAAAATTTCTAAGTTAAAATAACAAGAAGAGGTGTGACTGAGGTACCCGCCGAAAGTTAGATTTCACTCTTAACTTTTTGAGTGCAGTACATCGCCACCTCTTTTATTTTTTGTTCAATAATCGCACCCGTTTATTGAACAGTTGATTTTTTAAGATATAATATTTAGCCATCACTTCTTAAAAGAGGTTTATTACATCTAAAAGACCCACCGAAACTTCTAGATATTTTATACTCTACTTTCATTCCTCTTTTTTCTAATTGATCTCCGAAAAATTTAAATTCATGATCAGTAATATATCCATTTTCATTTATCGGAAGACCATTTGTTGCTAGTCTGGACGAGTCTTCTAATGTTACATATATTTTATCCCAATCTTTAAGCTGATCAGGTGCTCCTTCTAATAATGCTTCTTCATAAACTATCATTAGAATCACATAGTCAAGATGAAGTGGGACAACGGAACCGCCCCCTGTCCCTTTAAATTTCTACCACTTCAAAAATATAAGGTATATTCCGGTCATGATGGCCATAGTTTAGCCCATAGCCTGCTATAAATCTATCTTCTATGACAAAGCCTTTATAATCTACTTCAATATCAACTTGTCTGCGTGAGGGTTTATCGAGGAATGTACACGTCTTAATACTTTTCGGGTTTCTTTTCTTTAGAAAATCATAGACTGTTTTCATCGTATTTCCTGAATCCAATATATCATCTACGATTAAGACATCATAATCGGAAATATCCACCTTCAAACCAGAAACAATATCTACTTTTCCAGTACTTTCTTTTCCAAATCCGTAACTTGAAGTTTGCATAAATTCAATTCTAACAGGAACGGTTATTTGGCGAACAAGGTCCGCTGTGAAAATAAAACTTCCTTTTAATAACGAGATAATAAGGAGATTTTTATCTTCATTTTGGTAGTCACTCGATATCGTTGATCCTAGTTCTTTTACTTTCTCATCTATTTGTTCTTTACTATACAAAATATGTTTTTTCATCGTTTTTTACCTTCCTCGTAATTTTTTTTGAGTTTCACTTAAAATACGTACTGAATAACAAAATTACTCATAAACAGAATGGCAATCATATATAATGCAGGGTGAATTTCCTTCCCTTTCCCCATTAAGAGCTTTATTAGTGGATATAGAATAAAGCCGACTGCCATCCCATCTGCAATGCTATAAGTTAATGGAATTAATACAATAATTAAAAGTGCGGGAAAGCTCTCTGTTAAGTCTTCCATTGAGATATGAACAATATTTTGCAGCATTAGAAGCCCTATTAATATTAAAATGGGCGAAACCGCACTAGACGGAACGATTTTAATCACTGGGATAAACAGGATAGAAATAAGAAACATCAATCCAGTAACAATGCTCGTTAACCCTGTTCTCCCACCAGCAGTAATTCCCGCAGCAGCCTCCACTGATGCTACAGTGGGGCTCGTACCAAAAATTCCAGAAGTAAGAACGGAAACAGCCGTAGCCTGGAGAGATTTCTTGCTGCTTTCAGGTCGGTTTAGCATTTTACTATGCCCATGGATCAATCCGATATTTTCAAACACAATGACCATCGCAAAAGAAAGTGATGTTAGCCAAAAAATAATATTTCCTGCTTGGCTCCAAGATATTTGACCAAACACCCCAAGGTATTCATGGAAATTTGGCATAGAAAAGGACCCTCCCTCAAAAGTAGCCCCTCCTAGCCAAATGGATAGAAATGAAGTAATGATGATGCTTAATAATAAGTTCCCCGGTACATTTTTTATAAATAATAAAATTGTAATAATTAACCCAATAAATGTCGCTATTACGGTCGGACTACTTAAATCTCCAATGGCAAGAAGCGTGTGATCAGCACTTGTAATAATGCCCGCATTTTCAAAGCCGATTAAAATCAACAGAATTCCAATTCCAATTGTAATGGCTTCCTTTAAGGAATTAGGAATAGCAGAAGTAATCACGTTCGCCAACGGTGTGAAGGCAATAATAACAAAAATCAGTCCAGAAACTAAAACCATTGCCAACGCTTCCTGCCAGGAAAAGCCCCCAGATTGAACAATTGTATAGGTAAACATCGCATTAAGACCCATTCCAGGAATAATTAGCAGCGGGGTATTGCCCCAGATCCCCATGATTAAACAGCCAATAAAACTGGTTAAAATAGTTGCAATGATACCTGCCTCCATCGGGATTCCTGCAACAGCTAAAATCGTCGCATTAACTATAATGATATAGGCCACTGTTATATATGAAATTAAACCAGCGGAAATTTCTTTTCCAATCGTCGTATTATATTGCTGAAATTTAAAGAAACGCTCCATATAAATCACCATCCTAAAAATCAAATGAACATGAAAGTAATCATAACATGGACTTAACTATTCGAAAAATATATAATTTATATAGAAACCATATACTTTTTATATAGCAGGAGAAATCAATGGACATTAAACAATTGCGTTATTTTATAGCCATCGCTGAGGAAAAAAATATAACAGCGGCTGCCACTAGGCTACATATGTCTCAGCCACCTCTAAGCATGCTGTTAAAACAAATGGAAAATGAGCTTGGTGTTAAATTGTTTGAACGAAGTGGTAAGAGTATGGAATTAACAGATAAAGGCAATGTACTCTACCAAAGAGCCTTACATTTGGTAAACAGTGTAGAAGAAATAAAAAATGAATTACAGGAAACAGAGGAAGGAAAAAGAGGTGTCATTGCTGTTGGGATTAACACCCTATCACTATCAGGTTTTTCAGAGGTGCTCCAATCCTTCCACAAAAAGTATCCCTTTGTTTCAATAAAAATTGTTCAAAATGACTCATTTTATTTATCAGAAATGATAAAAACGAGGGCCATTGAAATTGCCTTTGTTCGCCTTCCACTGGAGCATCGTGGATTGACTTACCATCATCTAATAAACGAGCCATTTTTTTTCGTAACCAATAAGGAAATACACACGATTTCATTAGAGGAGATTTCCCATACCCCTCTGATCGTTCCAAGTACAGAGGGTTTGGGTATATATAGTACGATTCTTCAAGCATTTACAAGGCAAAACCTCCAACTAAACAAAATAGCTGAGTGCTCCGATATGCATACATTAATGGAATTAGTTAATGGGGGAATAGGGGCAACGATTGTTCCAAAATCGGTTTTAGATCTCTATCAGGACAAAATCCTCTACTCAATCCCGATCAATAACGCTGATTTGATGTCATCATTAGGAGTCATTTGGCTTGAAAATCATTATGTCTCTACACCTGCCAAAAACCTAATAGAACTAATAAAGGAATACTATAGACTTTCAAAATGAATACGCCAAGAGATTAAAAACCGATTCTAGCGAATACCAGCGGGGGCCCCCCACTGTCATCGAATATTAGAATCGGTTTACTGCTCATGATCCAGCGCCCCCCTACTGGCTCAGCACTTCTGGAAAATTAAAAGCCTATTCTTCGATAAAAACCAAAGAATAGGCGATCAATATTTATATAGAATTAAGATTTAATAAATGTATATATCAGGACAAGTGGTAAGAATATTTAATATCTATGATTTCATTACTTCATATAATTAATGATCACGTCTGCAAGCTTTTTATTACTATCCCATGCATGCATATTTGCATAGGTTTCCTTTAGTTTACTATAGTTCGGATGGGTTGTTAGACTTTCTTTGTTTTTAATTTGCTCAATAATTTCTTCAATATGATTAAACGTAAATGGATATAATAATTCTTCTAAATCCTCATACGCTCCTCTGGCATCTCTATATTTTTCTTCGTCATTTATATAAAGGAGTATATTCCGATTAATCGGTAAAACATCAAAGATAATTGAAGAAAAATCGCTAATGAGACAATCCGTGATTAATAATAATTCTTGGGTTTCAATATCTCCGGAAGGGATAATTACATTATCAATCGCTAAATTTTGCTTTTCCATTGAGTGCAATTTAGCAATCACGACATATTCATTCCCAATTTTAGCCGCTAATTTTCTAAGATTAATCAAGTAATTAAAATCTGGGTATTTATTTTTAAAATTATAGTCCCTCCATGTTGGTGCATATAAAATAACCTTTTTCCCATGGGAGATTTGTAATTTTTGTTTTATTTCTTCCTTTAGTATTTGATTATGGTCGTTGTCCTTAAGCCATTGTACCCTTGGATAGCCCAAGTTAATGATTTTATCACTAGAAATGGAAAAGGCACTCTTAAATTTATTTTTTCCGCCTTCCGAATCGGATAAAAGATAATCCCATTTCGCCACATCTTTTTTCTTGTTTCTCTTATGGTTCCGATTATATTTAGAAACAAACTTTTCATGACTATCAAAAAACAGCTTTTTATAGGGAGTTCCATGCCAAAGCTGAAGCCATAAAGCGCCTTCCTTTTTATAAAATGCTAAGGGGGTCCAGCTTTCAGTTATAAAGACTTTTGCCTCGCCAAGAGCTTTCCAAAATTCTGCACTCTTCGGTTTGATTCGGTATTCTAGAGGTACCGCTTCATCTTTCGTAACATAATTAATTTTCAATTCCGGATATCTTTCCTTTAAATAATCAAAAAAGTATTTAGAATTACCCGTATACCGATAATCAAAACCTAAAAATAGCACCGTATTGCTTTGAACGGGAGACGACTGATATTTCTTTTTTATTTTTTCTAGATGATATAATCGTCTTTTTTTATTTAATTTACTTTCCTTCAATTTGTTTATATAAAAATGGATATCAATCATGTTTTTTAAGCTACGATACAGTTTATAATAACGATTTAATTTTCCCTTTTTCTGTAATTTCCTTACTAACATAATCGTCTTAATTTTATTATTGATAATCAATTTATTATGAAAGTATAGCTGATTAAATAAGACAATCTTCTCAGGGATATAATAGGTTTTATTTCGGTTATTTAATAGTTCAACTGTACTTTTCACCATTTGTTTTCGGTATTTTTTTGGTATCCGTTTTTCTGAATATAGCTGCGCTCTATAAAAAAGATACTTATAAACCATATAAAAAGACTCTTCATGTCTTGGGCTAAAAATAGTTAATGACCTGGAAACGGCTGTAAGATAATCATTCATATGCACGGTAGTATGGTAGTTTGTTTTAGTAGTAGAGCTAGGATTAATCCTAACTTTATAGAATGGATTACTGACGATACCAATCATATTGGCACTCTGAACTACATTTATATAAAACTCCAGATCTTCATAAATATAGCCTTCTCCATAACGAATATGATTTTTTTCCAAAAAGTCCTTTTTGTATAATTTATTAACGGTAAAATACGATTCTGCTTGAAATAGCATTTCACATTGATCCATCTCTAACCATTCTTCAATTAGGAATAGATCATTATTAACATATACTTCTCCTCTATCACTATAGAGATACGTCCAATCACAGAGTACAAAATCACAATCTCTTAACTTTGCCTTTCGGTACATAACCTCCAACGTATTTTCATCGAGCACATCATCACTATCTAAAAAGAATATATATTCCCCTCTAGCCTCTTGTACCCCTCTATTTCGTGCAGCTCCTTGTCTTTGATTTTTGGGTTGTTGTAAAATCTTAATAATAATATTTTCTTTACTTTGATATCCTTTTATCACGTCTACAGTATTATCTTCAGAACAATCGTCCACACAAATAATTTCTATTTTCCCATTAAAGGTTTGATGATTGATTGAATCCAATGCGTCAGCTATTAAATCTTCAGAATTATATGTCGGAATAATCACCGAAATATCATACATTAATATAAACCCTCACTTCTAGAACTCTATTTAGTAAACATGATCGATTCTTCATCATAGTTCTTTACTTTTTGACCATATTTTATTTCTTTTTTATTTCGTTTGAACAAACCTGTTAATTTATTCATCACTCTTACGTAATAATTAAATTCATTCAATTTATGTATAAGACCATTTTTAGACAAGTAAAATTCAATGTTGAGACGATGTAGAGGCAAGAATATTTCAAACCCCGCATGTTTAAAGTCTCTAACGGTAACTCCCCATATTTTTATATCTTTTTTAATCTCGCTCTTAGGGCATTTCTTTAATTTTTTTCCTATTTTTATATAGATACAATCATTTTCTGTCAGACTATCGAATTCGGAACTATAGTAACCCTCTATTTTTATCCCCAACCCTACATAGCTTTTCTTTTTGATAATTATTTTATCGGAATGATGATTGTTAGAAATACTTACTCTCTTTAAAGGCCATCCATTTCTTTTTAGAGATATTAAAAATTCTTTAAAGTAATGATTCATCTTTTGCTCAAGAATGATATGATCATCCACATACCTGATGATATTGATGAAGGATACGATGAATCTTTTTCTTTCTTCCTCCTTTAAGGAATTCATAAATATTTTTGAGTTTTTCTTATATAGATATAGCTTAATATGATACACCAATAAATACTGAATATATGGTATGACCGTCCCAAACTTAGCCAGTGACAAATTGATCAGCTTCTTATAGCCGTTGTCTAACAAGTTAAACCTAGCCATATTCCCCCATGATTCATCTACTAATGAATGTCCGTTATTTTCTCTTCTATAATAATAGGCAGTGTCTGTTACGACCCCATAATCGTTATTTTCTATTAAATATTGATTGAAAGACAAGGCATCTTCCCAATAAGAAATAGATGTAACAAAACTGAATTGATTGTTTTCGTATAATTTCTTTTTTATAAAAACTCCGCCTGCATAATAATGAATAGCAGAGTACTCTTCAAAAATGTTAATGATTCGATCACCTTTACGAAAGCGATAATTGAGTGCATGGTCTTTTATAACACCTTTTGAATCAACATACTTAATTGGTAAAATTGCCAAATCTACAGGATATTCACTAAAAAAATGATCGACCTTTTCGAGAGCATTCAGCTCCAACGTGTCATCTGCATCTAAAAATCCGATATAATCTGAATGTTCCGACACCATTTTACATCCTAAATTTCTAGCAGCACCAGGTCCGTTATTGTTTGTTTCTACATATTTAATATGATTAGGATATCTTTCTTTGTATTGTTTACAAATAAGTGAACTATTATCTGTACTTCCATCATTAATAATAATCAATTCTATATGTTCTCGAAAATCTAATGTTTGATTGATCACACTATCAATTGCCTGATTGAGATAATCCATTTTATTAAAAACAGGCATGATGATTGCAAAACTCCCCAAATTTCTCCCCCCTCTTATTCTAGTATAAAAAAATCTTATCTATAATAACATAACAAATTGTCGAATTTTGTATAAAAACGTAATAATTATTAACCAAATTCATATACTTAAAGGAAACAGTTAAATCAACCCATAAATATTACAAAAATTATCTAATTATCATAAAATTGAGAGGGAATTAATTGGTCATATTTCCTTTTTGCTATTGCTTTTGGTTCAAACTGAAAGGGGGACAATGATGACAGTCGAAACCTGATATCTATAAAAGGAAAGGGATCTTAATTGTTTCCATTCTCTTTCCATATGAATTATTTTTGTTTGAACATCCTTTTGATTAATTCTGTCTTGTGTTTTCTCCCAACGAACGAAAAAATAGTTCATTTTTTAACTATCAAGAATAAAATTGTCGTATATACCTTTAACTCTAAGGAGGAATATGGAGTTTCATGTAGAAATATCTAGAAAGAGAGGAGGGTTAAATTAGCACTACAATAAATACATATATTGTATTTTATGTAAAACACAAACACTCGAAATAGGGGGATAACTAGTGAAAATTTGGATTGCCGTTCTTAGTATCATTGGAGGTATATCAGGAATAATTTCAGGATTTTTAGTTACTGCAGGTGGAACAATATTTGGAGAGAGTGATATGGCTAATGACGGGGCAGCAGTATTTTGGTTAAGTATCTTGGCCATTTTTGTAGGCTTTTTGTCTTGGGCGCCAAAACCTGCAGTTAGAAAAATATGTGGTATTTTATTAATTATTTTTTCAATTTATGGATTTTTCATTAATGGATTATTTTTTACTTTTGCATTTATCTTTTTAATGATTGCAGGATGTTTAGCTTTATTTATGAAACCTAAAAAGAAAATTAATGATGTCACTGCTTAAGCATGTGTGGGACAACTTATTAAGGAGCCCTATTCTTTATTATTTTATATCTAGTTATTTTAAATAATAGCTTGCTAACTTTGAGAAAACTCTAATAAAATTTTAAAATGAAATGCCCACTTCTTAACAACTTATAATAGAAGGCATGATGTTGCTAGGAGTGGACATTTCTGATTGTTTAAAGATTTACAAAAGTGGTTTTAAGAAAAAAAGTTGAAGTGATGTTAAAGCTATTAACTTGACATGGAGCTAAACGGGTGTGATTATAGTACCAATAACCCAATATTTGAACTCTACCTAACAAGACTATCTTGCCCGAATTTTCATGTAAAGTTACTCTTAAGCAATGTAGGAAATTATGAACCATTAAACAATTATTTATACATAGTTAAATTACTATTTGTACTCTACAGTGCTTTTTCATCTTTTTGTCTACCAGTCTTACTACATATTTCACTGAGTGACAGGCATTGCCTCTGGTTAACATCAATAGATAACCTTAGATGTGATTCTCAAAGCATAAACACTCTAGTTCTTTTATGGTATCTCTATAAAATAAATATTTATCCTCTACTATTTTCAGTCCTCTTAACAATCACTTTTTCAAATTATGTAAAACTATGCTTGAATTCATCATGCACAATTCCCTAGCTATACTTGTTTTCTCGACACCTCAAGTATAAAATAATGGGTGATATCGTGCTTTTCATTTTTATAAAACTCGAACCAAAAAATGAAAAGCCCGTAGAGATTATCTCTACGGGACATTTCATCAAAATAATTGCCAAATGATCTATTGATACTATTAAGTGAGCAATAAATACTCTGCTAAATAAATTATTATTTAACAGTTACAACAGTAGTATCATTCACACCTGGTGTTTTATCTACAAGTGTAATTACAGCACCACTGATTGATACATCATAATGGCTAGTTACACTGTTATCGTTGATTAGTTTTGCGAAAATTTTACTTGCAACTGTTGAAGCTGAATCTCCAGCAGCAACTGCAGTAACTACTGAGTGGTTATAAGAACCATCTACTAATGTAACTGATACATTACCTGCATTAGTTGCACCAGTTGAGATAGTAATGTCAACTGATTCCTTACCAGGAGCAACACCAGCTGTTGTATCAGCTGAAGTAGCTGTAGTTACATTATTAGCTAAAGTAATTTTCATTGTTGCATCATCATCTGCAGCAGTTTTAGCTGTTAAAATAATCTCATCAGAAGTTGCACCCTTAGTTACATCGAAGAAGTTTGTAACCTTAGTATCTGCTACTAATTTGTTGTAAACTTTTGTTCCAACATCTGTTGCAGAATCAGAAGCTACCACTGGTACAGTAATATTCAATGGATTATTACCGTTAAATCCTTTAGCTGCAACAGTTACAGTAGCATCACCTGTACCAGTTGCTGCAGTAGTAGTTAAAGTTTCAACTTGCTTAGTTCCAGCAGTACCAGGAGTTGATACACCAGCACCAGTTACACCTGTAGCAGCAACAGCGTCAGATAGAGTAAATGAACCAGATGCTAATTTTGCACCATCTTTAGCCACTGAATCTTTACCATTAATAGTAAGTGTTCCTAATGATAAACCAGTTGCACCAGTAATTGTTAGGCTAATTTTATTATCATCAACAGTTCCATCAACAACAGAAGCAACAGTACCATTTGTTACTTTGAAGTCAGATGTAGCTAATGTAGTAGCATCCACATTTTTACTAAATGTAATTTCAACAGTATCTGCAATTGCATCAGCATTAGTATCAACTGCTACAGCTGAAGTCACAGTCACAGGAATGCTAGCATCTGAAACATTTTCAAGAATGTCAAATGTAAATTTGCCATCAGCATCTTTAGTTACAGAAACTTTAGCATTTCCTTGAGCTAGATAGCCTTCAAACGCTGATTTAGTTACAACGCTACCTTTATATTTCCATGTACCAGTTGCATAGCTGTATACAATGTTATTAATTGTAAATACATCTAGTGCAGTATCATATGAAGTTACTACTCCTGTTACTGGTTCAGTACCATATTGAGAGAAGTTAACTGTTACTGAAGCAGGATTTGTTGATGGTAATACAACACCCGCACGAGAACCAGTTGCAGTTACTGTTACTGAAGATGGAGTTTGAGCAACAACTTTTACTGATGCTTCTGTTGCATTAGATGCAATAGTAGCTTCTACAGTTTTAGTAGTTCCAGCTTTTACTTCAGTACCGTTTACATAAACAGTTCCAGTACCAGCTTTTACTTCAAATGAAACTTTAGTTGCATCTGCATTAGAACGTGGTTTACCGTTTTGGTCAACTAATCCGTATACAAATTTTGCATACTCTGTACCATTAGCTAATACATCTTTTACAGGAACATCGTTTTTATCTAATGCTACTAATTCAGCAGAATAAGTTACATTAGCAACAAAGTATGTGATTTCACCTTGAGCTTGTAAATCATCTTTATCTAATACTCCGTTTCCAGTGCTCTTACCATTGTCGATAAATGCTACTGGTGAAACATAATCATTTACATTTGTACTTGCAACTGTAAATAATGCTTTACCTTCTTTTTCTACTTTCACTTCATAGTAGTTTGTAGCACCAACTTTAGAAGTAGCAGAAATTTCTTTTCCATCAGAATCTAATACATGAAGGTCACCTTTAACACCAGTAGTGTCAATTGCAACTTTAACTTTAGTTCCTGGTGAAGCAGCCTTACCATCTTTATCAGTGTAAGTTACTGTGTAGTCACGACCACCAGTTTCTGTAGCGTTTTTGTAAGTCGCAGCGTTTTGTACGCCCTCAGCTTTAATAGTTAAACCTAAATCATGTTTAAGTTCAAACTTAACAGTTGAAGCTTGTGCTTGTAAAGCTGTTGCAGAGTAAGGATTGATGCTAGTGAATTTACCAGCAGTATCTTGTTTGTAATCTGCTGCAAACACAATTGGTGTTACTTCAGCGTTACTACCAGTTACAACAAGGTTTGCTTTACCAGAAGCATCTAATTTTACAACTGTTACTGCTTTTCCACCAGTTGTATATTCATATGGATAAGCTTCAGATGCTACACCAATAACATCTCCGTTAGATTTAATTGAATAAGTATCTAAACCTTCAACTTTAACATCTTTAACTGCTTTATCAGGAGCAACATTTAGGTTTTCTTTGAAAGTAACAAATACATACTTACCTGCATTAGCAGCTGAGTTGATTTCGTAAACTTTCTTAGAACCGTTTGTTAAAGAAGTTGCTTCAGTAATATCTTTAACTGTTAATTGTTTAGCTGAAGCCCAGTAAACTTTAGCATTATCTTTAACAGTAGACTTTTTAGTAGCATATGCTACTGCATTATCTACACCATTGTAATAACGAGTATAAGAGTATTCAGCAACACCTTTGTCGTTTGTTAATGCTTCTACTTCGATAGTTTTGTTATCTTTGCTATCGTTTTGAATATTGAATGTTACAGGAATACCTGCAGCAGATTCGCCTTCTTTAACTTTAACTTGTGCAGATAAAGTTACTTCTTCACCAATAACACCTTGTAAAGATTTAGTGTTCACAGTGATATCAGAAGGAACTACAGCAGATGCACCGATAAATTTACCAAGAGTAGCTGAACCAGATTTAACAGTGTATTGCTTTCCACCTTCTTGAGCAGAAGTTGTAAGAACTACTGTTTTGCTATCTGTTTGTTTAACAGCTGCGTTAGAAACAGTTAAACCTTCGATTGAGAAGTTAGCTGCTTTAACATTTTTAGCATCTACTTCATCTTTGAAAGTTACTTCAACAGTTGTATTATTAGTTGCTTTAACTAATTGAACACCTGGGAAGTTGTTACCAATTACATCACCAAATTTAGAGTCAGCACGGTGTAAAAGAATCGCTAAGTCTCCACGTTTGATAGCTGCATTTGGATCAAATTTAGAAGCAGTTACCCCTTTGATTAATCCGTTAGCATAAGCTGTTTGGATGTAAGGAGTTGCCCAGTTACCAGCTTTCACATCAGTGAATGGAGTTGCAGCATTAGTTAATGTTAAGCCATAAGCGTCAACAACTAATTTAGCAAATTCCGCACGAGTAACGTTACCTTCTGGTTTGAATGTTCCATCTTCGTAACCATTTACTAATTTTGCAGCATATAAGCTGTTGATGTATTGAGTTGACCAGTAGCCATCTTTAACATCTTTGAATGGAGTTTTTGTACCTTCTTCAAGGTGTCTGATAAGAGTGATAACTTTTGCTACCTCTCCACGAGTTACCTTGTTTTCAGGTTTGAACGTACCATTTTCGTAACCATTTAAAATACCTGCTTCAGCTAAAGCATCGATAGCTGTTTTGTACTCAGGTTTTGTAACATCTGAGAAACCAGCAGCTGAGCTTGCGATTGGTGCTACTGCAGATGCAACTAATGCTGCTGTTGCTGTAGTAGCGAATACTTTACGTGACTTTTTAGCCATGTTTGTATTTCCTCCCTTTTTTTATACTACATAGTTATTTAACTAGTTTCGGAGACATAGTTTACATGATAAGTAGTCTTAAGATTAGAATCTTTCCTACTATATGTATATATGAACCTATGCCGTCTCACGAGCCTAGTAAAATACGAATGAGCAAATTTAGCATATAATGCAACTACTAGTATATCTTACCTAAAATGTGAGGTCAACCATTTTTTGCTAAGGTTTCTAGATTTTCTTTGCATTGGATAAATTTACTCAATAAAGTTATTATTACAAGATATGACATGAATTTCAAGTGAATCTATCATTGAAAATATTACCATTTCCAATTTTTAGATCACTTGTGACCTCTTCCCATTAATTTCGACAGAAATAGTGGAAAGTTAAGGCTATTTCTGTAAAAACTAACATGTTAAATCTATCATCTGGAAGAATATATTTCCAAGATTTAAGAAAAATATACATTACCCTTGACGAAAATACAAGAATAATTGGAGAAAATCTTTGATTCGTAATACATTTGTAATATTCCTGAGACAATATCATTCTTTTTATCTAAAAATATCCAGTATTATAGGGGTTACGACCCAAACTACAGGTAATTCACTGCAAAATCCTGTACAAAATTACTAATCCAAAGGATGGTAATCCATTACTTTATACACAAGTAAAGACAGACTATTTCCGTCCTTCCCCTCTAAATTGCACACTTTAAGGTACTTTTTCTAACCAATGCACGTGGACTCACAATAAAAAAATCAAAATTTTCTCAATGACAAATATGGTACGAGTTTGGAAGTATTTTAGCTCCTTTTCTTACCAGATTTACATCCAGTCATCACCATTTCCGATTATATGTGGAAGCAACTTGTCTTATATCTAAAATTTCATTAATTTTTCAAACAAAAAAAGAGCCCACAATCATGTGAGCTCCTTCCTTTTATTTCAATTTAAATTCATCATTTAATTGTCTAGCGACAAATACAGCAAACTCCGCTCTGGTAATTGGCTGGTTTGGTAAGAATGTTCCATTTTCATATCCATTGGATATATGAGCGTCCTTTAACGCATTCACCGCTTCATAATAGTACATAGTTGGTTTCACATCATTAAATGCTGCCTTTTGACTATTTGTATACCCATAGGCTCGTTGGAAGATTAGGGCAACATCGCCACGAATAATCGGGTCCTGAGGCTTGAATTGGTTGTTTTCATAACCAGTAATAATCCCATTCGCATTGGCCTTGGCAATATAGCCTGATGCATAGAAGGTTGGTGCCACATCACTGAAGACCGTCCGCTGTTGTGTGCCATCATAGGATAAGGTCTTTCCGATCATGGTGACCGCTTCTGCACGTGTCACTAATTCCTCTGGATGGAAGGTTCCATCTGGATATCCCTCAATAATCTTGTTTTCTACTAAATAATTAATTTCATCGGTGTACCATGCATCAGCTTTCAAATCCGTTAATGCCGGAAGCTTCGTTGACTTCGGTGCTTGGACTAACCCATATCCATATACAGGGTCTTTTCCTGGTGCCCCGAGGTCAATCGCATTTGTTTGGAGTAGACTGCGAATTCTTGAACTTTGCAGTGTTGGAAATTGCTGCTTGTATAGAGCAAGGGTTCCTGTCACAAATGGAGTGGCCATCGATGTTCCTGTGTCATAAGCATAATCATCTTCAGTATCTGTTAATGGATTGTAATACGTACTATATATTTTATTCCCCGGTGCGACAACCTCTAAGGAATCTCCAGTATAGGAGAAGGAGGAATGCTGTCCGTTTTGATCAATTGATCCAACTCCGATAACACTTGGGTAACGTGCTGGGTATAAAATATCTGTTCCTAACGGTAAGGGCTTCAATGTGTTTCCTGCTGCGGCAACAATGAGAATCCCTTTACTATATGCTTTTTCTAATTCTTGCTTTAAGGCTGTCGAGCCTTCTTTACTTGTAATACTAATGTTAATGATATCGACTTGATGATTGATCGCCCATTCGATCCCGGCAATCATATCTGCTTGACGGCCATTGCCTGCAGCATCCAATGCTTTGATGGCATAAAGCTCTGCATCTGGTGCGACCCCGACCGTCCCGATATCATTATCTAATGCGCCAATGATTCCAGCGACATGTGTGCCATGTCCATTATCATCTTCATAAGATTTTGTATATTCAACAAATGATACACCGCCGGCGATGTTTAAATCGGGATGCTTTTCATTTACCCCTGTATCGATTAAAGCAATTTTGACACCTTTTCCTGTCAGACCTAATGCTTTTGATTGCTGGGATACGACTTGTGGCAAGCCCCAATTGGTTTGTTGGGCTTCGGTTTGAATTTCTGGATCGTCTTCCATCCATTTCACATGTGGAAGCTTTTTGATGATCTCTTTATTCGCTGCTGGAATGGTCGCTGATACGACTGATATTTGATTAAATACATGATGAATATCTTCGGTGTATTTTTTTAATTCGGTTAATTCTGTTCCTGGGTCAATCCCAATCATAACCCGTTCATGCTGATTCGAAGTCTCTTGTGCGAAACTTTCATGAGGAAATACCAAGATTAGAAGAATGAAAGAAAATAATAGGATGATCTTTTTCATGATGAATAGGTATCCTTCCTTTATAAAATGAAGGGCTGTCCCATAAGTGTGTATGACACTTGTTATCTGAGACAGCCCCAATAGCTTATTGTTTGTCTTTCCAATTATAGTAATCTTTGATTCCATCAACGATTGCTTGTGCCGCTAGGTTTTGATAATTATCTGAACCTAGTTTGCTTGCATCTGATTTATTCGATAAGAAGCCAAGTTCTATTAATGCAGCAGGAAGTGGATTGTATGTGATGACTTGATAATCAGCCGTTTTCACGCCACGATCTGTTGTACCGAGAGCTTTTACTAAGCGCTTCTGAATAAATGTTGCCAGCTGCTTGCTTGCTTCCGCACGAGGGCTTAATGCAGCCTTTGTATTATAGTAGGATTCCGTTCCATTCGCACTTTCACTGCCAAATTTATTGGCATGAATACTTACAAATGTATCGGCTTTCGCATTTACACCAATATTAATTCTTTGCTGCAAAGTTGGATACGTATCACCTGTTCTCGTCATGACAACTTTGATGCCTGCAGCTTCAAGCTTTTTCTGCACCTTTAGGGACACAGCTAATGTAATATCTTTTTCCACTAGTCCATTTCCAGAGGAACCGGGATCCTTGCCGCCATGCCCTGCATCAATTGTGATAACATGCTTTCCAGTCACTGGAGGTGTTGGATCTTGTGGATCAGTTGGTGGTTGTACTACAGGTGGTGCATCGGATAGATAAGACGCACTTACATAACCTGTTAAACTACCATTTGTTATGTATGCCCAGTTATTTGCAATACTGTAGACCGTCACTTTGTCGCCGCTCTTTAAATAACCAATGGCTGCGTAGCTTGTGTCAGGTCCTTTTCTTACATTTAATGAGGTAGCATTCACATATTTGACGCCAAGGGGTTTTGCTTCAGAGGATACTCGGAAGTCTTCGTTCATCCCACGTGCGACCATTAAGGAGAATTCCTCGCGGCTAATATTGTTTGTTGGCTTGAACGTTCCATCTGGATACCCATTTGAAAGTCCGCCTGTTACCATTTGATTGATAACGATACCCTGATTCGATGTCATAATCACATCTTTAAAAGAAACTTTGCTTGTTTCTTTTAGCTTGAATGCTTTTGTTAGCAGATAAGCCATTTCGCCTCTTGTAATCTTGTTTGCCGGCTTAAATGTTTTGTCTTCATATCCTGTAATAATCCCTGCTTCTACTGCAGATTGAATATAACCAGAACCAAAGCTGCTTGCCTTTACATCAGCAAAGCTCGTCGTTCTTTGTGTTCCGTTTAATCCAATCGCCCGACCGATCATCGTTGCAGCTTCCTCACGAGTCACATTATTATTCGGACGGAAGGTCTGATCAGGATACCCCGTAATCACTTTGTTATTGATTAAATAATCAATTTCCGTTTTGGACTTTGCCGGAATATCGCTCATCGTGCCTGCAGCATGACCTTTAATAGGGATCATTGCTAGGACAAGAATCGCTAAGATGGATATTATTTTTTTGTAAGTCTTCACAGTCGCGGTTCAAACCTCCCTCTATTTGTCATTTCATGTCATAGTTTATCATAATTTTCTGCTCTCTTTGACATTTTTCTTGAAAAATATAAAAATAGTTTTTTGGACTCATATATTATTAGAAAAAAATGATTAAACTCGAAGGTATTCCTTCTCTCATAAGAACAGTGCTTAGTAGCCTTTTCTCTGAATGGATAACCAAAATTTCCTGTTGATAATTGGAAGTCAAACATGTATCGTAAAAATTAGTATGATTTTAATCATATTCCGACGATTTTTGTCGGTAGACTGCGGTTAGGAGGCGACATGTTTTTTGAATAAGATTTGGGCGTTTATAAAAGAGCATCTGGCGTTCATCATTTTCTTGATGCTCATTACATTGAAACTACACTTATTTTCGAAAAATACAAATACAACATTTCTTTTAGATAATCTGGGATATTTTAAAAATGGCTTTTCGGTACTCTTTAAGCAAGGAAGCTTTGAAGCCTTTTATACGGGGCTATTTTTAGTTAGCTTTGGGGCATTATTGCTTCTATCGTTCTGGACCTTGTTTATGTCAGGACGAAAACAGTTAATTGCCTTGTTTATTTTAAACCTTGTCATTAGCTTTATCGCGATTGCGGATATTATCTATTACCGTTATTTCCATGATATCCTGTCGATCCCGGTTCTATCACAAGCGAATCAAACAGGTGCAGTTAGTGGAAGTATTAAGGATTTATTTCAATGGAAGGATCTTGTCTTTTTCATTGATTTGATTATTCTCATTCCGATCATTATCTTCCTATATATAAGGAAGATTAAATGGAAGAAGCAAATCGGCTTCCGTGGCAAAGCCGCTACCTCTGTACTCGTTGCAGTGATCGGATTTATCTTTGTCTATGCGCCGACACAAGATTATATTAGCAAGTATGGGAATGTACTGTTCAAGCAAAACTGGTACAATATGTCCTTATTTAATAAGACTGGGCTTATTGGCTTCCACGCCTATGATGCGTATAAGTTTGTCGATGAAACCTTTATCCATAAAACCGTGATTTCGAAGGAAGACAAAAAGAAGGCACAGGATTGGTTCAAGGAGCATCAAAAAACATTGGCTGCCAATTCACCATATGATGGCATAGCGAAAGGCAAAAACATCATTATGATTCAGCTTGAAGCCTTTAATAACTTCTTCATTAATCAAAAGGTGAATGGCCAAGAGATTACGCCAAATATTAATAAGTTAATTAAAGATAGTATGTATTATAAAAACTTTTACCATGAAGCCGCACAGGGTCGGACATCGGATGCAGAATTTTTAACAAATGAATCGATGTATCCTTTAACATCAGGTTCTGTCTATGTGCGTTATGGAAATCAGAAATTTGATGGACTAGCTACGAATCTTTCCAAGGCTGGTTACACCACTGCTGCTTTCCATGCCTATGAAAAAAGCTTCTGGAATCGTTATGTCATGTACCAAAACAATGGCATGCAGCATTTCTTCGGTAAAGATGATTTCAAACCAGGGGAAATCGCTGGTTGGGCATTGGGCGATCGTCCATTCTTCCAACAGGCCATTGATAAGATGAAGACCTTTGATCAACCATTCTATTCCTTTATGATTTCATTAACGAGTCACCATCCATATGAAATCCAGTCACAATATAAGGAATTAAATTTGGAAGGCTACTCAGGCATTTTCGCGAATTACTTACAATCTGTTCACTACACAGATAAAGCGATTGGTGAAATGGTAGAACGCTTGAAAAAAGAAGGATTATGGGATAAGTCAGTCCTCATTATGTATGGTGACCATGACTATGGGGTTAAGGAAGATGCGAATATGACGAAGATCGCTGGTGTGGAAAATACACCATTGAATGTCGAGCGCTTATACAATCAAGTACCACTCATCATCCACTTACCGAATGATGCAGGAAAAGGTATTTATGAGAAAACGGCTGGACAATTAGATATCGCACCAACCATCTTCCATCTACTTGGAATGAAACCTAACAATCTTTATATGATGGGAAGCAATATTGTATCTAAAGAAGATAATCTCGTTGTCTTCCGTTATGGATCCTTTACGAATGGGAAGGTGTATTATAAAGCATCCCAGGATGGTGTGTTCAGCAACGGAATTTGTTATGATTTAAAAACTGAACAAGAAACCGATGTCCAACAATGTAAAGCTGGATATGATGAATCCCGCGAACGACTCACGATTTCCGACCATATGATTATGGGAAATTTAGTGACGGAGTTTGAAGGGAAACAGAAATAAATTCTAATAGGTGACGAAAACTTTCATTGTAGGCTTTCGTCACCTTTTTTCAAGAGGAGTAATTCGGGGGGCATTTACTCACTAAAATGAATGAAAGGTAGAAGCGAATGAAGAACAAAAAAATACTTATTCTCTGTTTGGCTTTGGTCATTGTGATTGCTTTACTTTTTCCATTAAAAAAGCTTTACAATCAATCAAAAAATCAAGACAAGCCTGCGGAAAGTAGCAAAGAACTCACTACTGTTAAGCCGTATAAACATCCAGAATTGAAGGAAAGCTATGATGTTGTTGTCGTTGGTGGAGAACCTGAAGGGGTAGCAGCTGCAGTTGCCGCCGCTCGATCTGGTTCAAAAACACTCCTCATCGAGCATCGTGATGGACTGGGCGGTTTATTCACCTATGGAATGTTGAACTTTCTAGATTTAAGCCAGGATAAGAAAGGGGCACCTGCTAACACAGGAATCTTTTCTGAATGGCATAAGCTCGTAGGAAATCAAACAGGCTTTGATATTAAAGAAGGCAAGCTTGCTTTTCTAAAGCTTGTTCAGGACGAGCCAAATTTAACACTTAGCTTAAAAACACAATTAGTCGATGTTGTGAAAGAACAAAATCAATTAACAGGAATTAAGATTAAAGATGCCCAAAGGCAAGAAAAAACGATTGAAGCAAAGGCATTTATTGACTCAACCCAAGACGCTGATTTAGCGGTTAAGGCCGGTGCTCCTTATTTTGAAGGTGGCGAGGATATTGGCTTGAAGGACCGCAAAATGGCGGTTACCCTAATGATCCACTTAAAAGGCGTTGATTGGGAAGAGATGCGAAAGGCAGCCGCGAAGGGATTGTTTGGCGGCGGGAATGTCCGCGCAACCGTTGGCTGGGGATTCACTGGCCTACATACAGCCTATAAACCAACCTTAGAGAATACTAGATTACGCGGCTTAAACATCGTGAAGCAAAAGGATGGCACCGTCTTCATTAATGCCCTACAAATCTTTGGTATTGATGGACTCGACCCTGAATCAAAACAAAAAGCGATTGAAATAGGTAAGCAGGAAACGAAAGGCGTCGTAGAATTTTTACAAAAGAACTTCCCAGGCTTCGAAAAAGCTGAAATCGTCGACTATCCGAATGAGCTATATGTTCGAGAAACGCGCCATATTAAAGCTGAATATGCCGTAAAAATGTCTGATGTATGGGAAAACCGTGATCAATGGGATAGCATTGGCTTTGGCGCCTATCCTTCTGATGTCCAAGCAACATCACCACAGGATTACGGCTATGTCATGGCCGCACCTGTTCAATATGCAATCCCATTCCGTTCTTTAGTTCCACAGGAAATTGACGGATTACTTGTAGCAAGCAAGGCAAGTGGCTATTCATCACTCGCTGCAGGAAGTGCCCGCGTCGTTCCAACAGGAATGTCAGCTGGACAAGCTGCTGGTGTCGCCGCATCGCTAGCAATAAAAAATGATATTTCCTTCCGAGATATGAGTAAAGACAAAAAGCTGATAGAAACATTACGCGATCAACTTGAGGATCAAGGGGCGAAGCTCTACCATTTTGATATTAAATACAACTATCAAGGAGAATGGTACTATCCTGCGGTGCAAAAGCTCCTCAATTACGGAGCAGTCGTAGGTGGCTATGAAAACACACTTCCGGTTGACAAACCATTTAGTGAAAAGTTCTTCTTCTACTTCCTTGCGAATACAAAACGTATTTCACCAGTCGTGGAACAAAAGTATACCAATGGAATCATGGCTGTGAAGGACTTAGCAGCTGAAGATGATACACCAATTACACGAAACAAAGCCGCACAAATGATCATGACCTACTTCGGTGAACCAGCTACTGGTGACCAAGCATGGGAAGCATTAATGAAAAAAGGCATCGTGAATGATACCTTTACCAATCATGTAAAAGAAGATCGTGAGCTAAAAGGAAAAGAAGCGTATTATTTAGCCTACTTAATGTATCAGTATATTGAAAAGGAAACAAAGTAAGAGATTGGAGCGTGGGAGTCTGAGATTCTCACGCTTTTTTGTTGTGGTGGTTGATTGAGCGTGTAATTTTATGATTCGATACTTGAATTTTATATTTTGTTGCATTTACAACAAATTATTTTTCTTATATACTTTTAATAGAGACTAGTATAAATCTAGAAGGGGCTAATAAATGAAAACATCAAAAAGAGTGACGAGAGAAGCTGAGTTGAAAATTGCATTTTCTATCAGAGAAGAAGTATTCGTTAAGGAACAAGGCGTACCACTTGCAGATGAATTCGACGAATTTGATTCATTGGATGCAGACTGTGAGCATGTTTTAGTATATTACCACGAAGAACCGGTAGGAACAGGCAGAATCCGAATGGTTGATGGCGTAGGTAAATTGGAGAGAATTTGTATACTAGAGCCATACCGTAAATTTGGACTTGGTAAAGTGATCATTTATGCATTAGAGGAAATAGCAGTTGAACAAGAAGTGACTAAAGTCAAATTACATGGTCAAACACAAGCAGAAGGATTTTATAAAAAGCTTGGATATCAAACCTCATCCAGTGAATTTATGGAGGATGGGATTCCTCATATTTTAATGACCAAAACACTTAAAAGCTTGTAGACAATGCTACTGTCTACAAGCTTTTATTGAGAGGCATTTCACGTTCACCCATTATTTCTTACATCTAACAATATCTTTCCGGTACTTAATCTACTCTCAATTAATTGATGAGCTAATTGAGCATCTTTCAATGGAAAACGATGACTGATTTCGAACTTTAGCTTCCCTTCACTTATATACTTTAGGACCTGTTTAGCTGTAGTCTGCAAAGAGTCTGGTCGCTGCTTTCGAGTGGTGCCTAAGCTAAAGCCAAGGATAGAGCGACAACTTGAGTGAAGATCGCTTGTTTTAATGGTCCATGCCTTTCCACTAGAATGACCGAATTGAACGAATCGTCCATATGGAGCTAGACAAGTTAAACTTCTTTCCGTCGTTTCCCCAGCGATAGAATCTAAAACGATCGATACCCCTTTACCATCAGTAAGCTCATTTACTTTTTCCTCGAAGTTTTGATAGCCAATCACATGATCTGCACCCGCTTTTAACGCGATTGATGCTTTGTTTTCATTTCCGACTGTTCCTATCACTTTCCCAGCACCTAAAATTTTTGCTAATTGAATCGCAGTTGTCCCTACTCCCCCAGCTGCAGCATGAATAAGGATGGTTTCCCCTTTTTCTATCCTCGCTATCTCCACCAGCAATTTATAGGAAAGGAAGGATACCGTTGGACAAGCAGCCGCCGTATCAAAATCAATCGTGTCGGGTATTTCATATGTAAGATTCTGTTCAGCCACCGCATATTCTGAATATGAACCACTCGCTGGAAAAGCAATGACTTGTTGTCCAACCTGTAAATGTTGAACCTCTGAGCCTCTCTCGACAATGGTTCCAGCTACATCGAGTCCAGGCACAAATGGCAGTTTTCCACTACCTTTTTTACCGTATCTTGCTTTTACATCCGCATAATTGACACTTGTTTTCTCCACTTGAATTAATACTTGCGTAGGTTTGATCGTTGGAATATCTATATCCATGTATTTCATCACTTCAGGCTTGCCGAATTCAGTAACAACGATTGCTTTCATCTTTATCCCCCTTCGATTATATGTTGGTTTACATTTTAAAGGAATTTCTTCAGATGGAATATGACTAATAATTTATACTTTTATATAAATAAATCTTATGATTCCTATGAATTAAAAAAATGGTGATCGAAAAATCACCATCATACCCTTCCCTATAAAGCTCTTTTTTTGTATATCATTGCAGGGATCAATAAATATAAGGCATAGGCAAAAGACATCCATGCCGTAAAAGCAATAATCTGTGAATCGCTTAGCTTTGGAAAAATAAACTGGTGATTGGATATGGAAAATGTGTCCAAGGCTAAACCAATAATCGTACCAATGACTCCGAATTTTAATGCTGCCTTTTTGGTTTTATCGAAGAAAAGATACACATACGTAACACCCCAAAGTACAAGTCCTGTGCAAATTAATAATAAGACAATACTGATCACGTAATGATTTGTTCTAGGACTAACAAGAACACGATCTCCAAAAAGTACAAAAAAGAGTGTAGCAAATAGCCATACAATCAACCCCCATACCGCTGTAACGATATAGCCTTTCATTCATTGCCCTCCCTATTTAGCATATTCCCAAGTCCTTTAAGCAATCGTTCAATTTCTTCGTATGTTTTATCTACTGGAAAATCCTTTTGAACTAATGCCTGGAGCGCTATCCCATCAACCACCGCATTTAAAAGAATTCCCCATGTCTTAAGGGTAACGCCTTCAATTGGTGACTCAGTCCATAGATTGGTTAAATTATTCGTTAAAGCCTGATTTTCTGCTATAATAACATCGCCTAATTGACTTCTTATTTTTTCATTATTAAAGCTTGAAGTAACTAGCGTAAAAAATAACTTATGAAAAAAAGAGTCATGTGAACAACGACTTTTAGCAGACTCAATTGCTTGGCTTATGATATAGGAATGATCTTGCTGTGAAATTTCAGTCCAAGAACTTTCGCAAATATCCTTTACCATATCTAATAGCAATTGTTCCTTTGTTTTAAAATGGTAATAGATTGTTCCTTGTGTTACCCCTGCTTCTTCTGCTACTGCTCTCAAAGTAAATTTCTCTATTCCCTTATCAACCAAACACTCCTTTGCATATTGAATTAATTCATGCTTACTTATGACATTTGGCTTTGCCATTTTTTCACCTCCTTTTAGTTATTCAACTGACTAACTATATTTTAATGGAAAATTCCGACATTTACAATCATTTCCTTTCTAGAGTGAAATATTTTTGGAGTTAGCTTTAGTACACTTGTTTAGTGAGTTTTTTTGAAGGATTAGTGGATATTATTTAGGAGAAATATAAAATGGGCTAACCTTAGCCCCTTTCCATACTTACATTTTTTTTGCTTTGATTGAAATGATGATTATCATAGCATTGACTTAACCATGCAACTAATGAATTAATGAACCTCTCAAAGTTGTAATCCCATTTTCTAAGTACGCCTTTAAGCAGGTTAACGCAAAGACCCAGCCTTCCTTTTGCCCTAACATCGTGTTTACGATTTCAGGATCATCCCCATTAAAGCCTGATTCAGTTACTTCTATACGGGTACTTGTCTGATCTAACTCTACAAGTAAGATAGTAACAATCGTTTCTTGATCTTCAGGTCCCCAGGAAAACACAATTTTCTTATTTTCCTCAACCTCTACTACATGGATTTTACCTTCTGCATTGTATTCATCATATCTTAGAGTAATGCTCTTGCCTTGCTCCCATCTTTCCGAACTGGAGGAGAACCAGAAGTTTCCTATTTTTTCGGGATCTACGATTGCCTCGAAAACTTCACTAGCAGGCTTCACTATTTTAAATTTTGTTGTTACTTGAGTATCCATTCTGACTCAACTCTCTTCTTGTATATTTACCTCTATTATAAATCATTGTTCAAACTATTCAAATATCAATCCATGAAATAATAAAAGAGAGGATAACCATATCCCCTCTTTTATTATTTCGTATTTTTACGTTAACTATTCAACGGGAATATCCCCGGTTTCTACGGAAATTTTGAATGATTCTACGTTGCCGCTCTGGATTCTACTACTTCACATTCAATTTTTCCGCTATCTTGAATGAATCTACGTTCAAACCTCCATCTACTACGACTCTCTTAAATCTTCCTCCGATCCCAGAAGTTATATGCCTCAATTTCATTGGTAATCGGCAATAGCTCATATCCGTTTTCCTTTAAGTAGCTGAGAACGGCAGGTAGAGCGTCTGCAGTTGTTGCTTTGTCGTGGAACAGGATTAATGGTGACGTTCCACTCTTTTGTAAGGCTTTAATTTGATTGATTGTATAGTTGGCTGTTTTCGGTCCGTTTAATAGTTTCCAATCTAGGCTATCGACATTCCAATCCCACATTTGGTAGCCCTTTGCATCCATCGCCTTGCGGTAGTTTGTGGTCATATATGGTTTGCTACCATATGGAACTCGGATAACAGTAGAGTGTTGTCCTGTAATTTTTGCTAATGTACTTAAACATGTATTCATTTCACCAACTGCTGAGGCTGGGGACCGGTAAAATTTTTGTTGATCATGGGTCACCCCATGACAGCCAACTCCATGTCCTTCGCTAACCATTTCTTTGACAACGGTTTGGTGCGAGGCCATATTGTCATTCAGCATGAAAAAGGTTGCCTTGGCATCATATTTTTTTAAAATATTCAGGATTCTCTCGGTATGTGCGTTTGGGCCATCATCAAAGGTGAGGTAGGCGACCTTCCCTGGTTTTACTATTGTCTTTGTTAATTCTTTTTTATATTTTTCATAGATTTGTTCATTTGATAATTTTGCGTTTTTATCTATAATTCTAGCAAAAGATCCTTTTTGTACATATTCGACTTGGTAACCAAAATATTCACCAATAAATCGGTATGGTGCAACCATTTGATTATTTACAAGATGGAGTGATACCTTCTGCTTTCCACCAGATTCCGTTATTATCATATTTTGCTTCAGATCAAGGGATAGTTTTCTTGTTGCTTTCGTCAAAATAGCTATCTGCTTTTGCTGATCCCAGTTCACATCTACTCCTAATGATTGAGAAAAGAGACGAAGTGGGACGTAGGTTACGTTATTTGACATAAATGGTTTAACATCTTTAAATTTTATCAATTCATCATTTATGACAATGGAAGCTGGCCCTGTTGAGCTCGCTTCAGCTTTTCCACTAAAGAAGCCTAATGCACAAATAAGACTCAGAAGTAGAATCATTGAAATTTTTTTCATGAGAAATTTCTCCCCTTTATTTTATCCTTTGTTTTTGTCGAAGCATGGAAAATAATATATTAGTAGATTATGGTAATAAACTATAGCCGTCAATAAAAATTTATTTAGGGTTTGTCCCTCCCTAATTATTATGTAGTTTACTAGAGTTTATGTATGGTAATTGAAAACTATGATTAAAAAAAAATAACGAGGCTACCCTTATGTAGGGCATCCTCGTTATTGGATCATTTTTATTTTCCTCTTTTAATTTTTACTTCCTTCGTTGTTTCATTTCCTGCAATATCTACTACTTTGAAGACAAACGTATTTTCACCTTCGTTTAGATTTACATCATATTCAATCGTTTTATTGAATGCACGCATTTGATATGGTTCCTTCAGTTCCTGCGCAAAGATTTCACTGTCATTGACATAAACACGGATATCGTCGAAATTATCTTGGACATCTAAGGATACTCTTACTTTATCTGTGTCTTTATCAACAGTCGCCTTTGTGCCTTTAACCTTTAGCTTAGGTGCAGTGGTATCAACGATATATGGACGATTAATTTCGTGGAAGTTGCCACTTACATCATACGCGATTAATTTCGTTTCGTAGATTCCATCCTTTTTCACTTTTAAAGTGGTGCTAAATTCGTATTTATTTGCTTCTGTTTCTTTTAAATCAACCTTTTGGTCACCAATTTTTAAAGAAGTTACTTTTGATTTGTCTGTGACATAACCGGAGAATTCCACTTCTTTCGTATTTAAGGCGTCCATAAATTCAGGTGTAAGTAAATGGATCGCAGGCTTTGTAACGTCAGTGCCGTAAGTGATAACCTGCTCAGTCTTATTTCCAGCATTATCGTAGGCAACCACCTTTAACTCTTGATCTGGCGCTACGATTTTTTCCAATGTATGCTTGTGATCATCCATTGAATAATAAGCTTCATTCGTTACTGATTTTCCATCCACAAGTACATCCCAATAAGCCAATCCGCTTCCGCCTTGGTTATCAGATGCTTGCACGGATACTGTTTGTGTTTCACTATTAAAGCTTGCTTCTAGCTTAGGCTTTGTTACATCAACTTTAACCGGTAATACAATGGTTTGTGGTTGAGCTTCTGGATAGTCGATGACACCAGTAACAGCTAGATAATATTGGCCTTCCTTCGCTACTTGGCCATTGATTTTCCCATCCCAGCCAGTTTCGATATCTAAATGGAATTGAGTGGATTGTCCTGAATCATAGCCATCCTTGCGAGCATTCTTGTCTGTACGGAGCGTGCGAATTTCTTTACGATCCTTATCTAATACAACATATTTTACTTCTTTTGCATTTCTTAAGAAGGATAGGATTGGTACGGCATTATCTTGGACACCATCCCCATCTGGAGAAAATGCAATTGTATTAGGATCAACTTTACCTGTTCTTGGATTTACTCCGATGAAATCGAAATCATCACCAATGGATGTAGTTACACCCGTCACGCCATAGAATGAGCGAGCTTCCCAAGATGGCTGATCAAAGATCGGCGCTGCATCCCATTCCCCTTTAAATCCAGTATATGGAACAGTTAGTTCTGGATTTTTATCAGATGGATCTTTGAATGTAACAAATCCTTCTAACCAATATCCATTAGGGAATTGCTTACTTAAATCAGTATCTCCTTTTACTACACTAACTCTCACTTCTACTTTCGCTGTGCTATTTGCTGGAATTTTAATAGTGGACGTTTCTGCACCGTTCACTGTTACATACGCAAGGCCTGCTTTTACTAAATCAAGTGAACCTTGTGTATTTGGCTGTACGAATAATTGATTGTCTTTAGAGACAGTTTTATCTGTTTGGGCATTTGCATGTGCCTCATAAGTAACTTCTTTATCTGTCAGGTTTTTCGCTGTTAATTCAAATGTAACGAAATCAGATTTTACTTCTTTTAAAGCTACTTTTGCTTCATTTGTTTTTGAATCAGTCACAATGACCGGTGTTGTTAGTGCAGCATTTAATTGCATTAAGCCTGCACCTTGACGTCTTGGAGAGACGAACACATTGTTCAATGTAACTGGTGATGCTGTATTCATTAAAAGATTTTTCGCTAGCTTCACGCGCTCAGCATTTTTCATCGTCCCATTTAATTGATTGCGAACACGTTCAAGTACAAGTGCTGCACCACCTGAAACATGTGGCGCTGCCATCGATGTTCCACTCATCAATCCATATTTATTATTGTTTAATGTTGATAGAATTTGTCCACCTGGTGCTGTGATTTCTGGTTTGAAATCTAGGCTTGGTGTTAATCCCCATGAGGAGAACGCACTCATTTTTCCTGCATCAGGATTCGTAATTGTCTGCTGCTCCCCTTTAAAATCAAGGGTTACTTTTTTGCCACCAGCTAAAGCCGCTTTGATGTTATCCCCATCACTCTTTAACATGAACAAATAAGGAATGGTAATCTTAGCATCAGTTGCCATATTCACAATCCCATCGGAATTATTGTAGATGATGATCCCGATCGCTCCTGCTGCTTGAGCATTTAATGCTTTATCTGTAAAAGCAATCTCTCCACGTTGGACAAGAGCGTATTTTCCTTTAAAATCCTTACCTGCAAATTCTTCTGCTTTTCCTAATCCTGCATCTAGGATTTCAAAGCTTTTTTGCGTATAGTCTTTCGGATGAGTACTTCCAGCTGATAAAAAGGCGGCATTCACCGGATCCTGTCCATCAACGGTATAGGATAATGCATCGACATCCATATTCGTATTTTCATAGGCTGCAACCTGAAGTGATTCAGTTGCTAGACCTGGTGAACCGACCACTCCATAATCTGGGTTGGATGCAAATGGAGTGCTATATCCATCTCCTAAAAGTGCTGAGTTCCCAGCAGAGATTGACATAAGAATTCCACTATCTGTTGCGCGCTTGATCGCTTCCTGTTCTGGATCATCAGCTGCGACAAATCCTGCAGTTGATCCTAAGCTCATATTGAGGACATCCGCTCCAAGCTTAATCGCATCATCAATCGCTTTTACATATACATCACTATACGTACTCTTCATTTCAGGATCATTTCCAAACACCTTTAATGCTAGTAACTGTGCTTCAGGTGCGATTCCTTGAATTCCACCATTTTCCTCGTTACCATTTGCTGCAACTGTACCCGCTACGTGCATTCCATGCATGGATGCTCCTGCGGTACTATCAATGATATCGCTGTTTTTATCCATATAGTTATAGCCATATGGTACCTTCGCCGTATAGTATTTTCCTGGAAGATTATTCGCTAGCTTAAGCTTCGTCACTCCATCCTTTGTGAGTGTTGCGGAAGCATCATCTGATAGTTTCATATCTTTATGATTATAGTCAATGCCTGTATCGATAATTCCAACGATCATACCTTGACCTTTAAATCCAGTAGTTCTCCATGCCTTTTGAGCCTGTACAAGCTCTTTACTATATTTCATTTCTGGTTGAACTTTTGGCATATCATACTTATGAACTACTTGGACTCTTTTTACGTTCGGAATTTTTTCTACTTTTGCAATATCGCCTTGCTTAATTTCTGCACTAAAGCCATTGACGACTGTTGTAAAATTATGTAGAAATTTGGCGTTAACTTTTTGCTCACTAATTTGAGTCTTCACTTTATTCTGACTCTTAATTGCGTCATTTTCTAACTCTTCTTTTGTTTTTTCATTTAATTCGCTAAATTTCATGCCCTTTTCTGTAGCGATATTAATTTTGGGATCATCTTTTAGTTCAATAATGACCCGAACATTTTCATTACTGCTTGCTTTGATTTTTCCCGTTTGCGGTGAAGCCACCTTTGGACTTGCACCTAATGCTGTGCTAGAAAATGCTAAAAGAAAGATTAATAATATTGCTGCACTTCTTTTGATCAATTCTGCTCCCCCTTAAGTTTGATAATTTTTTCTTACTCTAGTTGTATTAATATTCTGCTAATTTAAGAATAACATATTTTATATATATAGTAGGATCATCATTTTCGACATATTTTCCTTAATATCCGACTCGATTCGATTTCTTCTTTCCGCATTTGGTTATTTCTGCTATTCTTGTGTAGTAGGACTAGTGGTCTAAAGTGTACGAATGACCTAGTTACATAGATTTAAATATATGGAAAACATTTAAATTTAACCCTTTATTTACATAGCCGTTCTCAATCATCACGAACACTAGCCTTGAACAGGCGTTTTTCGTATACATTTGACCTTGTATGGCAAATATTCATAGAAAGGGAAACATTTATGGAAGAAAAGAAAAGTAAGAAGAAAAAAATATTAATCATCGTTTTAAGTATTTTAGGAGTGTTTATTTTAGGTGGCGGCGCCTTCGCCTATTCGGTGTATCACAACATCAATCAGACAGCGAAGAAAATTCATCAACCAGTCGTGAAGCGTGAGCAACCAGTGAAACGTGAAAAGGAAGTTACCCTAAAGGAACGTGATCCATTTTCCGTACTATTACTAGGAGTCGATAAACGGAAAAATGATAAAGGACGATCTGACACGATTATCGTTCTTACCGTCAACCCAAATAAAAAGTCTGTTGAAATGTTAAGTATCCCTCGGGATACACGAACTGAAATTGTTGGTAAAGGCACTACAGATAAAATCAATCATGCCTATGCCTTTGGTGATGTTGAGATGTCGATGGATACCGTAGAGAAATTTCTAGGTATTCCAATTGATTATTATGTGATGGTCAATATGCAAGGATTTAAAGATGTCGTGAATGCTGTAGGCGGAGTCGACGTCAAAAATGACTTGGAATTTACGGCAGGGAAAGAAACATTTGCTGTTGGAGATTTGCATTTAAATGGTAGTCAGGCATTAAAGTATTCGCGTATGCGTCATGATGATCCACGTGGTGATTTCGGTCGTCAAATTCGTCAGCGTCAAATTATTGATTCTATCCTTGAAAAAGGTGCCAGCATCTCCTCTCTTTGGACATATGATGACATCCTTGATGCAGTTTCGAAAAATTTAAAAACGAATTTAACATTAGACGATATGGTAGATATCCAAAGTAAATATAAGGATCTTCGACATAATATTAAACAATTCCAAATTAACGGTGACGGCAAAATGATCGACGGAGTTTGGTACTATCTTGTACCAGAGGAGGAACGCCAAGCAGTTTCCAATCGTCTAAAAGAACATTTAGAGTTACCGTCAACTACGGAGAGTGTAAAGACTGAAACACCTCAATAGGCAGAGCATGCAAAAAAGAAAGTAACCTTTCCAAATAAGTTACTTTCTTTTTTTTCTGGCTGTTTTCTTCTGATAATATTCGATCGTTTTCTCATGATCTTCTCGTACGGCATCTACAATGGACTTATCACTACTAACAGTAGCTTTCTTTTTTTTCTTGATAGTTTTCACAATGGGGACTGCCTTTGATTTTGACTGAGTGACTCTCCATCTACCTTCCTGCTGCTCAATAATGAGGTCAACGATTCCGAGGTAATTCCCCCAGCTACCTGCCTCTACTCCTGCTACTCCATTAATCGTACCTGCTTTATTGTCTACACCTTCAATGTTCTTGAACCTCGATTGATCTGGAAAAACGACATGTCGATGGCCAAAGAGGATAACATCAATGCCCTCAATTTTACTCAGCGGATACACTTCATCTTGTTCGTTCTTTGTAGCGTCAAGTCCGGAATGTGCGAGTGCAATGATGATGTCTGCCCCCTCCTCCTTCATTCTCGGAATGAAATACTCGGCTGTGGAGACAATATCCTTAACCTTGACCATCCCTTCTAAGCTTTTCTTTTCCCACTGCATCACCTTAGGTGTGACAAAACCAATGACCCCGATATTCACCGGATGCTTAATGCCAAATGCATCCACCACTTTCTTCCGAAGAATGACATACGGTTCATAAAAATTCACATCATCAAAATCAGTATTATTATAATCATTGATAAAGATATTCGCGTTTACATAAGGAAAATTCGCACCTGAAATTGAATGATGCAGAAAATCAAACCCGTAGTGGAAATCATGGTTTCCAAATGTCGCAGCATCATAATGAAGGAGGTTCATCGCTTTAAAAACGGGATGTAAATTCCCCTCTTCCACCTTCCCCTTTTTGGCAGCAAATTCAGCAAGCTCATTCCCTTGCAATAAATCACCGACATCAAATAAAAGCGTATTCGGTACCTCAGCCCTAGCATTATTTATCAAGCTGGCCGTCCGCACCAGCCCAAATTCATCTGTATATCTATTCTCCTCATAATCGAAATTCATCATCCGACCATGCAAATCCGTTGTCTCAAGAATCCTTAACTGAACAGGGGCTAATGTACTCTCCTCCGCCGCACCATATGGCATCACAGAAAAAAGCACAACCATCTCAATCACCAAAACCAATGTAACTACGATTTTCCTCTTCATACCGAGCACACCCCATTCCAGGAAAAAAATTCAACTGGATTTATAGAATGTGCCAAAGTGTGGAAAATCATTCATTTTCTTTGAGTGTGGATGGAGTGATTTGCGTATATGGATTTCGTTGGGGATGAGGAGAAGTTTGAGTGAATTTTCGATTCCGTTGCGAAGTTGAGGGGGATTCGCGCAAATTCTGGTCTCTTTCGCGCGAATTGGGGATGGATTTGCACGATTTCGATTCTTTCGCACGAATCTGATGTTCTTTTGCACAAATTCTAGTCTCTTTCGCACGAATTGGGGATGGATTTGCACGATTTCGATTCTTTCGCACGAATTTGAGGGCGATTCGCACGTCTTCAGATCTCTTTCGCGCGAATTGAGGATGATTTGCACGATTTCGGTTCTTTCGCACGAATTTGAGGGCCATTTACACAATCTCGATTCTTTCGCACGAATTTGAGGACATTCGCACGTTTTCGTATCCTTTTCGCACGAATTTGATGTTGATTCGCGCAAATTCTGGTCTCTTTCGCGCGAATTGGGGATGATTTGCACGAATTTGATGTTCTTTCGCACGAATCGGAGGGTGATTCACACAATATCGGTTCTTTCGCACGAAGTTGAGGAACATTCGCACGAGTTCTAAATTCTTTCGCACGAATCTGATGTTGTTTCGCGCAAATTCTAAATCCCACTCACAAAAAGAGGTCGGTTCTTTCGTCCCACTAAAGGGACAAGAGAACCGTCCCCCTGTCCCACACAAAAAAGTCGGTTCTTTCGTCCCCACAAAGGGGACGAGAGAACCGACCCGCTGTCCCTCTATTTGAAGATATTTGCTACTTTTTCTACAACGATTTTACTGCCTCCGCCTTTTTGGACGCCTTCGATGAGGAGGGCGATGAGGAGGTCTTTGTTTTTGGAATCGTAAGCGACGAAGACGCCGTTTTCTTTTCCGTTTTTATCTTCTTTGGAGCTTTTGAGTTCTGCTGTTCCTGTTTTTCCAGCTAGTTCAACGTTTGGAAGGTTTGCTCGATGCCCCGTTCCACGTGGATCTGCGATTACTTGTCGCATCATTTTGGAGACCGCTTGTGCGTTTTCTGGACTAATGATTTTTTCCTTCCAGATTCCTGTATTCTTTTCACCTACTAAAAGATAGGGTTTCAGCATGTCTCCTCCATTTAAAAATGGGGTATAGGCGGTTGCAAGCTGCAGGATATTGGTAAGCATTTGTCCTTGGCCATAGCCTGTATCCGCAAGCAAAATTCCTCCATCCTTCAATGTTCCATCCGATGAGATTTGTGATTTTTTCAAAGGATAGGTAAATGGAATTTCTTCAGCAAATCCGAAATTCTTTAATCCTTTAACAAATTTATCTCCGCCCATATCGAGCGCTGCTTGGGCAAAGAAGATATTATCCGAATACATTAGTGCGGTTTCCATGTTGATTGGGCCAGATGTTGCATGGACACGACTAATTTCGTATCCACCCCAGCTTCCACCTTTTCCCCATGTTTTGCCGCTAATCGTTTTAGTATCGGTCGTTTTTAAGGTTCCATTTTGCAAGGCAATTGCGCCCGTGATTGGCTTGATGGCTGAACCCGGTGCATAAGACAGGGCGAAGCGGTTAATTAAAGGCTGTAATGGATCTTTTTCAAGCTTCGAATATTCTTCACCTGATAGTCCTAAAGCAAATGCATTCGGATCAAAGGATGGAGAACTTACCAATGATAGGACTTCCCCAGTTAATGGATGAATGGCAGCAGCTGTACCAGCATTTCCTTTCATTTCATTATAAATTCTGCTTTGTAGCTCCCCATCAATCGTTACGGAAATATTTTTCCCGTTTTTCACTTCTTCTTCAGCAATCACTTCTTCCGATCCATCCGACTTGATAATCGAAATTTTTTCTCCGGCTTTTCCACGTAAATCCTCTTCAAATAATTGCTCTAAGCCACGTTTTCCAATAACACTGTTCGCAGTGTACCCCTTCCCTTTCTGCTTCTCTAATTCCTCCGCAGTAATGGGACCAACATAGCCAACTAAATGGGCAGCTGCTTCTCCGAATGGATACACTCTTCCCGAGGTATCTTGTTTATCTACTCCCGGTAGCGCCCATAATTTTTGTAATAAGGCTTCATTCTCTGATGAAATCTTTTTAATTGGGACAAACAAGTTCGGTTTCACCCAACCAGCATTTAGCTTGTTATCAATTTCCTCTACAGACATATTTAATAGTGAAGCTAGTTGGGTTTTCACTTCTGCATCCTTACCACCCATTTTTTCAGGGACAATTCCTACCTCATAGATTTCTCCATTAATCGCTAAGCCACTTCCGTTACGATCACGGATTTCTCCCCTTTGCGGACTAATCGTTTCAGGTACAATTTTATCTCCCTTTTCAAGTCCTGGTAAAATTAAATTTGGTTTCCAATCAATATACCAATTGGCTTGATCATCTTTTTCCTCTTTTTTCAGCGTCACTTTTTCTTCATAATTTACAGCGCCTGCCATCGTTTGAAACGATAGTTTGACTGGAACAGAGACCTTATCTTTCTTTTTATAGTCCTCTTCCTTTAACTTTTTAAAAGTAATCTTTACATCCTTAATCTCAAGATCCTTATAGATTTTCGGATATCTATCAACAAAGTCTTTCGATTTATATTCTTTCTTTGAATGAGATGAAAGATAATCTGAATACATTTTCTCAAAATTATTTTTTTCCCAAAGCTTTACATATTCATTGAATCTCTCATTAGGTGTCGGCTCTTTTTCACAAGCAGCTAATACGAATAATGAAAGCAAAATAAAAAAGATAGCTTTTTTCAAAAAAAAGACCTCCTTATTTTTTCGTAATTCTATTATACTCATTCTCTCTATCATCCATGAAGAAAATTATCTATGTATTTTTATTTGATAGGACTTTTCTCATATTTTCTAAAAATTAGTAGTACCTTGGTCGCGAAATTTGCTAGAATAGTAGACATAATAGAGAAAGAAGGGGAAATACGCTGTGAAAAAACCATTAGTGTCGGTTGCTGCAACCACGATTCTTACAACCGCCCTTGCTCCGCAAGCATTTGTATATGCAGATACATACAAGGTTCAAAAGGGCGATACCTTATGGAAAATTGCTAATAAATACGGGACATCTGTAGCAAAGTTAAAAGAATGGAATCAATTAAAGTCGGATAATATTCTACTTAATCAGTCCTTAATCGTATCTACTAGCAGTTCCAAACCTAATCAATCGCAAAGTGTTTCCAAACCAACTGTTTCTGATCAGAATCAAGTAAAAACATATGTCGTTAAAGCAGGCGACACCTTATCCAAAATTGCAAGCCTACATAATATCACTTTAGCTCAACTTCAAACATGGAATAATCTTAATTCCTATTTGATCTACCCTGGTGATACGTTGAAGGTATCTCAATCAACCGTTTCAAATTCAGGTTCAAATTCCACTTCAAATGCAAGCGATGTCAATCCAGCTGCCCCAACCTACACCGTAAAGGCAGGCGATACTTTAGGAAAAATCAGCTTAGAATTTGGAATGACCATTGATGAATTGAAAAAACTAAACTCTTTAACATCTGATCTAATCTACGTAGGACAAACACTCATTACTAATTCAAATTCGAATCAAATCACTTCACCTAATAATGGGTCATCATCAACAGGTTACTCAAGTCAAAAACTAATTGATGTGGCGAAAAAATACTTAGGTACTCCATATGTTTGGGCTGGAGCTGATCCTTCTGGATTCGATTGCAGCGGATTCATTTATTATGCGTTTAATCAAGCTGGAGTTCAAATTCCACGTACATCAAGCGAAGGATATTACGGACGTTCATATTATATAAATACACCACAGCTTGGCGACTTAGTCTTCTTTGCTGATACGTACAAGAAAGGCATATCCCATTTAGGAATATACATAGGAAATAATCAATTTATTCATGCAAGTGATAACGGTGTACAAATTTCATCATTAGATAACTCCTATTGGAAGGCACATTTTGATGGATTTAAGAGATTATATATTATAAATTAGTTTGGATTCTTGCAATTATACCTTATTATTTTTAAACCTTGTGACCACTCTTTCCCAGAGTCTCACAAGGTTTTTTCATTAGATATCCTCATTTAACTATCTGCCAATCTTCTACATACTTTCCCGGGAAATGTCATGTTAGGCTGAAAATAAATGTTTGCTGTAAAAATATAGGAAACCGCTGCGAATTGTGTTATAATTCCGAAAATATGTAATTGGGGTGAGGATATTGGATAATAATTGCTTCATTTGTGATAAGCATGCTGGAACCATACAAACAGCTGGAAAGACAATTTACGAGGATGAATATGTATATGTCGGTCATATCGATCATGGTGGAGAGCCCTGCTATCTAGGCCATATTATGATTGATTTAAAAAGACATGTGCCTACACTTGGTGATATGAATATGGATGAGGCGAAGGCTTTTGGAGTGATCATAGCAAGAGTGAGTAAGGCTTTATTACGTACGGAAAATGCAGAACATATTTATTCCCTCGTATCAGGAAATTCGGTCCCTCATCTCCACATGCATCTTGTCCCCCGATATCCGAACACACCGAAGGAATATTGGGGACCGATGTCTGTTCATGATTGGCCGGATGCTCCGATGGGAGATCAGCATTTAGTATCTGAGCTTTGTGAGCGAATCAAAAACGATCTCTTGGAGAATGATGATGAAACAATTTAATTGGGTAGGAAGCGAAAGGAACTTTGTCGATGAACCAACTATCAACAATGTAGGTCCTATTACGGTAGGGCGTTTCGGGGGAAATTCCTCATCTGGTTCAAATAAAAACGAGGATGGCTGCCTCGTTTGGGTAGATGAAGAGAATGATTGGGAATTTGCAATGATCCTTGATGCCCACTATTCTGCTGAAAGTGCCGAGTTGGTTATTGAAACATTCACCAATAAGAAAGCGGAGATTGTGGATGTTTTAGTCCCTGCTGTTAAGAAAGATTTTAATAAAGTACTAGAACATAAGATTCTACATATTTTTCAGGGGGAAGAATGCCTGCAAGCTTGTCGTGAGGTAAAAGGTGAGACTGCTTGTTTAATTGTTGTACGTAAAGCTCAATTCGTGTGGTGGTTTTCTATTGGAGATTGCCTGCTTTACTTACATCATCCCGAACTTGCCACATTAGGTCAATACCAACTGAACCAAAGACATTTTTATGAGTGGGTTGGTCAAGTCAATACATTTGAATTGGATGTCCCATGCTATAGCACTGGAACGAGAGAATTACGAAAAGGTTCAAATCACCTCTTTTTAACAACAGATGGGTTAGTAGAATGTCCAGGTGATCCTTTTTCAACGCCAGATAAAATCTTTCATAGTGGTACCGAGTTATCCTGCGAAGATATGGTTCATTCGCTGTTTCGCACTATTCAAGATCATCATGTTAGAGATAGCACAACCATCCTTACTTGGAAGGTTGATGTCTCAAAGGAAGGATGCATACCTAGCGATCTTAAGTAACATCAGGAGGTTATTATATTGTTAAAAGAACAGCTATATGAAATTATTCTTCATGACTATGCCCTACCTAAGGGGCTAGATGAATTTGAAGCCGTACAGCAAGTGATTGGTGTCCTTGGATCTACGGATGCGGAGGTTAGGGATGAATTAGGCTATCGCATTCTAGCAAATTGGTTGCTTAGGAAAAATTTTTTAACTGGTTCGCAATTGTCTATCCTACTAGAGCAAGCGATATCAGATGATATGCTATTTTTTAAAATCGGCGAAGCTGAATCGGATCATGTATTTAAGCGTACATTTTCCGCTTTACTCATTGCGCTTATTTTGATCCGTGATAATCGGGAAGAATTTTTAGGTGAAGCTGCATTTTTTCAAGCGTTGGAGCGAATAAATTTATATTGCCGCTTAGAAAAGGATTACCGTTCGTATGTGGAAGGAAAAGGTTGGGCGCATGGACCAGCACATATATCAGATGCTATTGATGAGTGTGTTCGCCATCGCTTTACCAGTCTAGATGAATGCGCCAGGCTTTGGGATAGCCTTGTACACTTGATCGAAGGAGCTCCCCACGTATATGATGCGGAAGAGGATGAACGAATCACGATTCCTATCATTGCTATGGTAGAATCGGGCAAGGTTCCATTTTCCACTTTATGTGGATGGCTAGAACGCATTGAATTACCAGCAGAAAATGATCTAACCTCCATGACGCGACGCATCAATATCAAACATTTTATACGATGCCTTACATTTGGTTTACTTGCAAAAGGACTCGGAAAAGTGGAAGATTTAATCATCATCGAGCGCAAATTCAATCCTTTTGTGGCAGATTGAATAGGAGCTAGTCGTTAATTGGATGAATGTATCTCAGGGATGGAATCTGAGGTACATTTTTTGGTGTTACCATTAAAAATCTGCTTCAAATATGGCTTCTGATACACATTTTTCGCTTCTCTCCATGATAATCTGTCTCATGCTTGGCTTCTGACACACATTTTTTACCTTTACCCATGATAATCTGTCTCATGCTTGGCCTCTGACACACATTTTTCGCTTTTTCCTTTGAAAATCTGTCTCATGCACCGCCTCTGACACACATTTTTCGCTTTTTCCTTTGAAAATCTGTCTCATGCACAGCCTCTGACACACATTTTTGGCCTTTACCTTTGATAATCTGTCTCATGCATGGCCTCTGACACACATTTTTGACTTTTACCCATGATAATCTGTCTCAAGTACGGCCTCTGACACACATTTTTCGCTTCTCCCCATGATAATCTGTCTCATGCTTGGCTTCTGACACACATTTTTGACCTTTACCCATGATAATCTGTCTCATGCTTGGCCTCTGACACACATTTTTCGCTTCTCCCCATGATAATCTGTCTCATGCTTGGCTTCTGACACACATTTTTCGCTTCTCCCCATGATAATCTGTCTCATGCGTGGCCTCTGACACACATTTTTGGCCTTTACCTTTGATAATCTGCTTCAAGTATGGCTTCTGACACACATTTTTGCTTTTTACCTTTGATAATCTGTCTCATGCATCGCCTCTGACACACATTTTTGACTTTTACCCATGAAAATCTGTCTCATGCTTGGCCTCTGACACACATTTTTCGCTTCTCCCCATGATAATCTGTCTCATGCATCGCCTCTGACACACATATCCGGCTTTTACCTATGAACATCTGTCTCAAATTTGATCTCTGACACATATTCTTCCCTAAAAACCCATGTTTAGCACACATTCCCCACTTAACCCAAAAAAATGTACCTCAAGAATAAATCCTAAGGTACATCTTCTAATCATAAATAAAATTTAAATCGGCTTCCGGCATATTGTGAACGGACGTATTCGAGGGGAACGCCGTTTTTTAGGTAAGCGACACGCTCTATTTGCAGGATTGGGGAATCAACTGGGAGGTCTAATTGACTTGCCGTTTGTTTATTTGCGGCAATGGCCTCGATTGATTGCTTCGCATCTCCTAATGGGTAGCCTTTTTTCACTTCGATGAATTCATAGAGTGAATGCTGAATATCCTCTTTTGTTAGCCCTTCAGCCAATTTTACTGGAACAATTGAGGTTTCAATCGCAATCGGGATTTGATCGCCCAAACGAATTCGTTCAATATGATAGACATCTGTATCAGCATCAATGTTCAACTGATGTGCCTCTGTTTCAGTTGGCTTTCTAATGTAGAAATCGGTAATGTTACTGGCCGCTTTCTTCCCTCGTTGTTCCATTAGCTTAGTAAAACTGGTGATTACCTTTAGTGGCTGTTCGACCTTTTCATTACTAACATAGGTTCCACTGCCTCGTTTACGAGTGAGAATTCCTTCATCAACAAGGCCTTGTACTGCCTGTCGAATCGTCATTCGACTGACTTCGAATTGCTCCGTTAAAATCCGCTCAGATGGAATGGCCTCGCCTTTTTTCCATTTTTGTTGCTTGATGTTTTTTCTTATATGTTCTTGAATTTGATAATAAATCGGAATCGGTGATTCTTTATTTATCACTGGTATTCCCCACTTTTTTTATTAGGTTACTTCAAGAAAGAAGGGCCCGATTCTCACCAAGCTATTAGCAAAGAGCCTTTAATAATGATGCTGCTTCAGTATCTGCAAGGACAACCACATTTGGGTGCTTTTGCAGAACAGATGCCGGACAGCTTTCATCAACTGATCCCTCGAGCATTCTTTTCACTGCTTCAGCTTTGTTAGCTCCGAAAGCTAATAGGATGATTTTTTTTGCTGCCATAATGGATTGAATCCCCATTGAAAGAGCATGGGTCGGAACATCTTCTTCTTTCTCAAAAAAGCGTTTATTTGCTTCACGAGTGGATTCTGTCAATTCCACGACATGTGTTAATGAATCAAAGGAAGTGCCTGGTTCATTAAAGCCGATATGTCCATTTTCGCCAATCCCTAGGATCTGAACGTCCACTGGATGATCTTGCAGAATGGATTCATAATGTAAGCATTCTTTCTCTAGGTCCTCTGCCATCCCATTCGGTAAAAATGATTCTTTAAAATTCATGTGAGAAAATAATTCTGTGTTCATATAGCTATGATAGCTATGTTCATCTGTTGCCTTTAGTCCAACATACTCGTCAAGATTGACTGTAGAAATATTTGATACATCTAGCTTAGATTGACGAAATTTCTCATAAAATTTCAATGGTGTTCCACCAGTGGCAAGACCTAAAGTACGAATGCTGCCTTTTTCAATTCCTTCTTTTATTATATCAAATGCTTTTGCTGCTGCATCATCAACTGTTGTAAAAGTTAAAAGTTCCATGATTATTCCCCTCTTCTATATTGTTTTCCTAAATGATAGGTTTCTTCTACTTGTAAATTTTGATTCATGATTACGAAATCCGCATCCATACCTTTTTTCAGAAACCCTTTATGTTGGAGTCCGAATTCCTTCGCTTGATTGCCAGAGCTCATTTGAACAGCCTCTTCAATTGAGCAGCCAGTAAATTGAATAATGTTGCGGAATGCTTGATCCATCGTTAATATGCTGCCTGCAAGAGAGCCATTTTCCAAGCGACACTCACCGTCTTTTACGATTACCTTTTGTCCGCCAAGCTCTGATTCCCCGTCTGGCAGGCCTTTTGCTCTCATTGCGTCTGAGATAAGGACAATTCCCTTAGCCCCTTTTATTTTGTATGTTAAATTGACCATATCGGGATGAATATGAATCCCGTCTCCAATAATCTCTGCTTGAATATGTGAAGATAATAATGCATGCCCTGCAACACCTGCTTCACGATGATGAAGCCCGCGCATTCCATTGTATAAATGAGTAGCATGGGTCGTCTTACTCTCTAGAAGCTCTGCGCGCACAGCATCCGTATGTCCCATTGATGGTACAATTCCATTTTCAATCATGATGTTTTCAAACTCACGTGCACCATTTTTTTCAGGTGCATACGTAACCAATTTGATTTGATCCCCTGATGCATGATGCCATTTTAAAAATAATTCGATATCTGGGTCTGAGATAAATTCGAGAGGTTGCGCACCTGCTCTTTTTTCAGAAATGAACGGTCCTTCTAAATGAACCCCTTCAATCGTCGTTCTGCCGGACTCTTTCGCTACTTTTACTGACTTAAGTGCCGCTTCAATTGCTGGATAATCTTGAGTAATCGTTGTTGCAAAGAAAGAGGTAACTCCTTCCTTAAGCAGTTGTTCACTAAGGAAAACAAGTTTTTCAGGATCCGCATCCATAACATCCACTCCATAGCCACCATGGATATGTACATCAATCATCCCTGGAATCACTAATTTGCCTGAAGCATCGATCTCTTCTACATTTGGATTCGATTGATAGGCATTCATCGATCCAGTTTCTAAGATTTTTTCCCCTTCGATACGTAAAAATCCATTGTCTATGATTCCTTCACCAGTATAAATTTTTGCATTGATTACCACTTTTTGTTCCAATGCAATCACCTCATTTTCCGTGTATTTTAGGAAATAATAAATTTATCTTGATACTTTTTATATAGTTGTCTATACCAATTATGGTATGTATTTTTGTTATTGTCAATGAATGAATGGTGATATACACTAATAACTTTTTCCCTTTTTATTATGGCTCGTTTCGTATAAAGTGTTGCATCGATTCTTGCCTTAAACGCTTGCAAAAAAAATTTCATACACAATTGACAGATTATTTGGTAATCTTACGATAGAAAACAGAAAATAATCCCTTTGGAGGAATGCGTCATGCGTTCAGATCGGGCAAAACAGAAAAGAAAAAAGAAAAGATGGAAAATCGTTGGCGTTGTTTTGCTGTTATTACTAGTTGGAGCTGGAGCATACGCTTACTCCATTTACCATTCTCTAACGAAGGCAGTAAATACTATGCACACCCCCATTAAACGAGAAAGTACTCGGGTGGAGGAAATTACATTTCAAAGGCAAGACCCCTTCTCCGTTCTAATGCTAGGTGTTGATGAACGAAAGGGTGATCGCGGACGATCAGATACAATGATTGTTCTTACGGTAAATCCGAATCCGACGTTCAAATCCGTGCAAATGCTTAGTATCCCTCGAGATACACGGGTAGAAATCGTTGGAAAGGGAAAAGAGGATAAGATTAACCATGCCTATGCATTTGGTGGTGTGGAAATGTCCATGGATACAGTAGAAAAATTTCTAGATATACCGATTGATTATTATATTAAGGTGAATATGGAAGGCTTTAAAGATATAGTTGATGCACTCAATGGAATTACTGTAAATAATGATTTAAATTTTAGCTATGAAGGCAACCATTTTAAGAAAGGGCAAATACACTTAGATGGCAAGGAGGCTCTTTCCTTTGTCCGCATGAGAAAGGAAGATCCTCGCGGAGATTTTGGCCGCCAGGAACGACAACGCCAGGTCATCCAGGGTGTAATTAGTAAAGGAGCGAGCTTTACATCCTTAACTAGATTCAATGATGTGTTTAAAGCTCTAGGAAAAAACGTAGAAACAAATATTACTTTTGATGAGATGAAGTCTATTCAAAAGTATTATAAAGATGCTCGTGAAAAAATTGAGCCCTTTCAACTAAAAGGGCAAGGGACAAAGATTGATGGAATTTACTACTTTATTGTACCTAAAGAGGAAATTCAAAATGTACAAAGCCGGTTAAAGAAGCACTTAGAATTGCAATAAGTGTCTGGTACCATTTATGCATGTAACTTTTCTGCATAATGGTGCCGACACTCATAAGAGGTGAATACTGTTGGAAACGAATAATAAAAAACCAAGTGGGTTGCTTAATGTACAGACGGGAAAAGAACATTTTTCACTTGATTTGTACTCACCTTCACCAGAGCTTAATCTATTTATCGAACATTATTGGATCGTAAATTGGGATTTAAGGGGACAGAAACCTTATCTGTCCGAAAATCTCCCACATCCTTCTGTGCATCTTGTATTCGAAAAGAACCAATCTTCTATTTACGGTGTAGTCATGGAAAAATTTTCAATTCTTCTCAAAGAAAAAGGTACGGTTTTTGGGATCAAGTTTCGTCCTGGTGCTTTTTATCCGTTTGTTCGACAGTCAATGGATCATTTTACAGGACAGGCCATCCCTTCTCAGGATATATTTGGCGAAGTTATGAATGAATTAGAGAGTGGTATCTTCTCCCTTACTGATCAAAAAGAAATGATTGATCTTGCCGAATCATTCCTTTTTTCCATAATACCTAACAAAGATGAAACGCTTCTCCAAATTCACGCGATTATCGAAAAAATGAAATCTGATCCACTGATCAATACAGTAGAGGATATTTCTGAACATTTTCATCTCTCGGTACGAACACTCCAAAGATTATTTAAAAAATATGTAGGTATTAGCCCAAAGTGGGTGATCCGACGATACAGGCTTCTTGAGGTAGCAGATCAGCTTTCAAATGGTCACCCTCAACCATGGCAGCAATTAATAGCTGACTTAGGTTATTATGATCAAAGTCATTTTATACGAGATTTTAAAAGCATTGTTGGGCGTTCCCCTGAGGAGTATATCCGAAAGTCAATATAATAAACAGAGACAAAAAAATGGATGAACGTTAGATCGTTTACCAAATATAGACGAGACAAAATGATCATCTCGTCTTTTTGTTCTATTCTTTTCACTTAAAAAATTTCATTTCCAATTTTCGTATCTCGCTCCTCATTTTCTTGGATGATTTTTAGTTCATCATTTTTCGAAATGGTTAAATCCCCCTTTTTTTCTACTACATTTGAAGCTTTTTCATCATAAAACTTAATTTTTAATGTGTAATGATAATTGATTGTTCCATCATTATTCTCATTTACTTTTTTTAATTCTACATCTTCTAGCTCGATACTTTTCTTTGTTTTCTTAGAGATTTCAGGTGCTATTTGAAATAAACGATTTAAATGATGCTTTTCTTGAAGGTCTTTAGATAGGTACTTACTTACTTTTTCTTCAATGTTGGATACATCTGGAGGAGAATTGGGGTCTGTAACTGTATACTGTTCGATTTTATATTGCTTAATAAACTTTTCAACATCCTGCTCCTTTACCGTAGCTTTACTACATCCAATTAAACTAATGAGTAAAAAACAAGATAAAATGAAGCCAAAACATTTTTTCATCTCTTCCCTCCTTTATCTTTTATGAAGGCTCTTTCTCAAACATTATTGCTATTGAAGTAAAACACCGCTGAATCTTTAATTAGGTGTAGAAGCCGGCTGTTAAGCTTTTTACTAAACAGCCTTCATTTAAAATTACGTACCACCATTACAAAAAGTTTCATTTTCTTTCAATGGAGCTAAAATAATCCCCAATTCATTCAAAAATGTACTGGGGATTAGAGCTCCTATCATTTGCTGCTGTAAAAATAGTTAATCAATAACGCGATTCTTCCATTTCTTTCGCCATAATCACTAGTTCATTTATCGTTTTCCTGTTACACGTCGTAGCGGGAACATTCAATTTGTGTAGGTTGGTAGCTAGCTTTGAATCACGTACACTTTTCCTCTTAATAGTGCTAATAAATCCATTTAAATATATGGAGTTTGTCCTTTATCCTTCCAATCATCAAATGTGGGACCATATATGCCAGGCGGTCGTAATCCTGCTTGACGCATGAGCACGGTCAGTTGTCCGCGATGATGGACTTCATGCTGGACCAACAAATGCAAGGATTTCGCCTTTGACCATTCCTCCCCATTGACTTCCTGGGAACTCTGCAAGTCAACATCCTTCCATTGTGTTTCCACTGCATCAGCCAATGCTTGTGACACCTTCTTATATTCATCTGCGATTTTTTTTGCAGACGAGGGTGCTCTTTCTTCCCCATCCGGTTTTTTTAATTGAAGCTCATCGCTTGATAAACTTCCAATAACCCAGACTAGATGCCAAGCAATCTGTCCTAATGTACGGTATTCTGGTATTATGGACTGTTGCAATGACTCATCTGTTAGCACATCCAGTAAGCGGCTTGTAGCTGCTGATTCTGCTTTCCATTCTAAAATAAATTCATCAATGTTATGGTACATTCCTTTAATCCCCCTTACAGTTTGTTTATACTTAAAAATTTAAGTCATTTAAACAAAACTGTATTGTAAAAACGCGACAGATTCACTGTAACTTCTTCCGGTGAAAGAACGTCTGAATTTGTAAAGGGGGATAAAAAACACAGATGATGATGAGAATGGGTCTACTTTTAATATTGTTATTTAGTTTAGCAGGATGCTCGAGTGAAGAATCAAAACATAAGGATGCACAGCCACCAAGTGCCTCGATTCATATTGGAGAAAAAAACTACAAGACGAAATTGGGGACATATTGTTGGTCTTCAAACAATAAAGGAGTTTGTGTGGATACAGCAGGTCCTGTAGAGCTTCTAAAAGATCAAAAACCCATACACACCAAACCTGGGGAAACCATACAATTTGTAATGGATTATAATCCACAGCCTAATCAATTTCATGTTGTACAAATCAATAAGAACGAGGAGCTGGAAATTCCGGTTAAAAACAATCAATTTACCGCACCTACTCAAAAAGGAATTTATTATTATTCCTATGGAGTATGGTGGATGGATAAAAAAGATAAGAATTTATCACATGGTGATGCCTTCTATGCATTTGCCATCGAAGTTAAATGATTAATGTCTGACACCATTTATACATTTTTCAATCAAGGCTCTTTTCCCAAGCATTTGATTTCACAAAGAGAAGAGCGGCTAGGTGTAAAAGCTGGCAGTTAGGCTTTTACACTAGCAACCTGCCTTCATCTCGTGTTAGGGTTTAAGTACTACTTTAATACAATTGTCTTCTTTTTCGTCAAAGACAGAGTAGCCATATTCTGCTTGGTCGAGTGGTAATCGATGGGTGATGATATCTGTTGGATCAAATGTTCCTTTAATAATATGTTGATATAGCTCTGGGATGTAGTGAATAACGGGTGCCTGTCCCATTTTTAAAGTAATATTTCTTGAAAAAAAATCACCTAATGGGAATTGGTTATAACGTGTCCCATATACCCCTACTAATTGGACAGTTCCACCTTTTCTTACACATTGCGATGCCATAACAATCGCTCCCATCGCTCCTCCTTGTAGCTTTAATGCGGATCCAATTGCCTCAAGAACTGTCTTTTTTCCGTCCAGGCCAACACAGTCAATAACGACATCGGCTCCACCTTTTGTTAACTCCTTTAAATAATCACCTGTGTTCTCTATTTTACTAAAATCAACTATTTCTACATGATTTGTTTTCTTCGCATGCTCCAAACGATAGTGAATGTAATCGACCGCTATGACTCTTTTTGCACCTTTCATCCAAGCAAATTTCTGTGTCAACAGTCCAACAGGACCACATCCTAAAACGATAACCGTATCTCCTTCTTTGACACCTGCCGAGTCAACTCCCCAATAAGCTGTTGGGATAATATCAGATAAGAATAAAATTTTTTCATCCTCAAGCTCGCAATCTTCAGGGACTAGGAAAGGAGTAAAATTTCCAAATGGTACCCTAAGATATTCTGCTTGACCTCCAGGGTAGCCCCCGAACGTTTCTGAATATCCGAAGTACCCTCCTGCTTCACCATGTGGGTTTGATTGATCACACTGACTTTCTAAATCATGCTGACAAAACCAACATTGCCCACAGGCGATATTAAAAGGAACAATTACCCTGTCCCCTTTTTTGAGTTTGTTTACAGCCGGTCCTACCTCTTCAACAATCCCCATTGGTTCATGACCAATAATAAAATTATGGGGCATATTGGGCATCATCCCATGAACTAAGTGAAGATCAGAACCACAAATTGCTGTACTTGTGATTTTGACAATGATGTCATCCTCCTTGTGAATAGTTGGTTCCGGAACATCCTTCACCTTTACATCCTTTATTCCTTGATATGTTACAGCCTTCATTAAATTACCTCCTTTGCTATATCAATTTTTCAAAATTAGTTTCCCCATTATTCTTTTTGAGCCACATTCCAATTTTTAACCTGCAATATATTGAATACTTTCAATTTTTAGATTGTTCTATTTATTCAATTCCCATATAATTTATGTCATGGGGAATTACTCCTCTAAAAACACTCAAGGGGGATGAGGATGGATAAATTTGTCGGATGGTTAAATCAAGTACTTTGGAGTCCGCCGCTAATTATTATTTGTATTGTAGTTGGGTTGTTTTTTTCAATCGCGACCCGTTTTTTACAGTTGCGGCTAATTCCAGATATGTTAAGGCAAATGTTTAAAGGAAAAAGCTCGGATGCAGGAATTTCATCATTCCAAGCTTTATCTGTCGCTTTATCTGGGCGTGTTGGTACCGGAAATATTGCCGGTGTTGCTACCGCTATAGGGTTAGGAGGACCTGGTGCCGTTTTTTGGATGTGGCTGATTGCCTTTGTAGGCGCTGCTACCGCTTATGTTGAATCTACTCTTGCTCAAATCTATAAGGTAAAACAAGATGGTGAGTATCGTGGAGGACCAGCCTATTATATTGAAAAAGGGACGGGTATGAGATGGTATGGAATCGTATTTGCTGTTGCGACCATTATTTCATTAACCTTTCTAATGCCTGGTGTACAAGCCAATGCTATTGCCGAAGGACTTAACAATGCATTTGGGATGAATAAAATTCTAACGGCAACGATTATTGCCGTATTACTCGGAATTATCATTTTTGGTGGTGTGAAAAGGATTGCGGGTGTTGCTCAATTTGTCGTTCCTTTCATGGCTCTCGGTTACATTATTGTTGCATTAATCATTATTCTTATAAACTTTTCAGAAATTCCTGCGGTGTTTGCTCTTATTTTTAAAAGTGCGTTCGGTGCTGAAGCTACCTTTGGGGGAATAGTTGGTTCAGCGATTTCTTGGGGTGTCAAACGAGGAATCTATTCAAATGAAGCAGGTCAAGGAACAGGTGCCCATGCTGCGGGGGCAGCCGAAGTTTCTCACCCTGCTAAACAAGGTCTTGTGCAAGCATTTTCCGTATATATTGATACTTGGTTTGTTTGTACAGCTACTGCATTTATGATTCTATTTACTAAAATGTATAGTACAAAGGCCCCCGATGGAACCTATCTTGCTGATAAAATGGGAACAGCTGATCCTGGACCACAATACACACAAGCCGCTGTAGAAAGTGTATTACCAGGCTTTGGTTCTGGATTCGTCGCTATCTCTTTATTCTTTTTTGCCTTTACAACCATTATGGCCTATTACTATATGTCGGAAACAAATGTTGCCTATCTAACTCGTGGAAAAAATAATCGTTGGGCTATTTTAGCCATTAAAATTGTAAGTATGGCAGCAGTGTTCTATGGCTGTGTCAAAACATCTGAAGTGGCATGGGCGTTTGGCGATACAGGACTAGGAATTATGGTATGGCTAAACATTATCGCCATATTGATCCTAATGAAGCCTGCTCTCGTCGCCTTGAAGGATTATGAACGGCAAAAACGAGAAGGAAAAGATCCAGTCTTCGATCCTGAGCCACTTGGCATCAAAAATGCAGATTACTGGGTTGAAAAGAAAACCGAAGATAAGCAAGAAGTCAGCTAATAGGTAGTCTAATTGGGGTCAGACTCCACACGATTGTGTTGTGGGGTCTGACCTATTTTTATGTTTTTTTCATTTGATATCCTGACAACAATCAGCCAAAATGAAACTATTGAATACATACACTGGTAGGTGCTTAGTAAATGTTAAATATTTTAATTGTGGATGATGACTCTCATATTCGAGAGCTTTTAAGACATACGCTTCAATCGGAAGGTTACTTTGTTTTTGAAGCAACGGACGGAAATGAGGCATCACAATTACTCACTAAACAACAGATTCACTTAGCGGTAGTTGACGTGATGATGCCCCATAAAGATGGATGGCAGTTAACTGAAGAGATTAGGAAATACTATGATTTTCCTGTTATTCTACTAACAGCGAAGGATCAATTAGAGGATAAAGAAAGAGGTTTTTCAGTCGGTACAGATGATTATTTAACCAAACCGTTTGAGCCAAAGGAATTGCTGTTTCGTATGAAAGCATTATTACGTCGATTTCAAATGGTGAATTCCGAAAAAATCACACTAAATGATATTGTAATTGATCGTAAAAGCTATGAAGTGCATTGCAACAAAAAACAGCTGATGTTGCCGATGAAGGAATTTGAGTTATTGGCACAACTCGCAAGTTATCCTGACCGAATTTTTACACGTGACGAATTAATTCAGCTTATATGGGGACATGATTTTGAAGGGGATGAGCGGACAGTAGATGTTCATATTAAACGGCTACGAGAACGCTTTAAAAATCATATGAATGACTTTAGTATTAAAACGGTACGTGGTGTCGGATATAAACTGGAGGTCGCCAAGCAGTGAAAACACTTTATTTACGAATCGTCGTCACGACAATCGTTGTGATGATATTCAGCAGTCTACTTTCCTTTTTCCTCTCCAATGCTTACTATCATTTTTATTTAAAGCCTCATAATGATGAAAAGGTAACGAGAATGGCTAAGGATATTCAATCCTATTATCAGAACCATTCCAGTATAGATATAAACCAATATTTGTCCCATATCAGCCAGTTAGGATATCAAATGTATTTAGTCGCTTCTGATGGAAATGGGACCTTCTATGGTGGTGATTTTCGAAAAAAAGAATTGGATCAAAATATTATTCAGGATGTAGTTAGTGGTAAAACATATCATGGAATCAATCAATTTCCTTCTAAACTGTTCGTGACGGGTTTTTTTGATAATGTTTTGAAGAATACAATTGGGGTACCTGTAATCGTTGACGGAGCTCCTCATGCCCTTTTTATTCGCCCAAATCTTGAAGTCCAGTTTGGAGAAATGCGGATCTTTTTTGCCATTTTACTAGCTGTTACTATTCTACTTAGTGTGATTTTTGTCGTGATTAGCACCAGATATATTGTAAAACCAATCAGTAAATTAACAGAGGCCACCAAGAAGATTGCAAAAGGAAATTATAATATTCAATTACAAGTGCATCGGCGCGATGAAATTGGACAGCTTGCAAGTCATTTTTCCTCAATGACCAAGAGCTTGGAGCAGCTGGAAGCCATGCGCCAGGAGTTTGTTTCTAATGTATCGCATGAAATTCAATCACCACTTGCCTCAATTCAGGGATTCTCACAAACATTACAACTAGAAACTATTACAGAGGAAAAGAGAAAGCACTATCTTTCGATCATCGAGGATGAAAGTCGTCGTTTATCACAATTAAGTAAACAATTACTTACCCTTGCATCTTTAGATAAAGAGGAAGGAATTGTTGAAAAGGATAGGTTCGATCTTTCCCAACAAATCAAGCAGGTGCTGTTTATGACAGAATGGAGCTGGAGAGAAAAAGACATAGCCATTGATATGGAGCTTCCATTTGTTTTTATTCATGCGGATCAGAAGCTGCTTCAACAGGCTTGGACGAATCTGATTACAAATAGTATTAAATTTAGAGAAACCGGAGGTACGATTTCAATAAATATCCGTTCAGATAATGAAAAATGTTATATCGAGATATCGGATACAGGAATTGGCATTTCAAAAGAGGATCTTCCACATATTTTTCAACGCTTTTATAAAGCAGATAAATCGCGGATTCGAAAAGAAGGAAGTAGTGGTTTAGGACTGCCTATTACGAAAAAGATTATCGAATTGCATGATGGGAAAATCCACGTAGAAAGCATGTTAGGAAGAGGAACCACATTCTTTATCGAACTCCCTTTAACATCAAATTGATTTTTCCCTACTATTTAAAGGAGTCTCGGCTAATGTTGTCGAATAGATTTGTAAAATATGTTACTGAAAGAGTGATGAGGATGAATCCTTTTGTGTTTGCTTGTATTGCCCCTCATGGTGGTGAAATCATACCTGAATTAGGTGGTACGAAACCAGAAAGAATGAGGCTAACAAGAGATAGTATGATGAAGCTCGGTCATAAAATGCATGATGCTAAGCCAGACACGATTATTGTTCTTACACCTCATGGCACAAGAATTGATGGGTATTTTTCAGTATCTAATAGTGAAAAAATGTATGGATTTGTTGAAGAGAATGATGGATTTTACGAGCTTGAACGGTATGTCGATCGTGATCTAGCACTTGCCATTACAAAAGAAGCAAAGGAGCACAACATTCCTATTGCCTCTATTAATTACGGAACAGCCTCTGGCCCCATTTCCTGCTTGCCACTCGATTGGGGTGCAATTGTTCCTTTATCTTTTATGCCAGATGTACCAATTGTTGTTATCAATCCATCAAGAGACTTATCATTTGAAACGCATATTAAGCTTGGTCAAATGATGAATCAGGTGGTCCAAAAATCGAACAAACGTGTCGCTCTAATTGCAAGCTGCGACTGGGCACATGCCCATGATGAGCGTGGTCCATATGGCTTTGACCCCGCTGCAGCACTACTTGATGAAGAGGTTGTTGGATTTATTCGCTCCAATGAGCTCGAAAAAATGGCCGAGTTTGATCATGAATATATTGATGCCGCCAAACCCGATGGAATTTGGCAAACACTCATTTTAGCAGGTGCTATTCCAAAGGAAGCCCGCAATATTCACCTTTATTCCTATGAGGTTCCAACTTATTTTGGACTGATCTGCGCAGAAATCACATCCAGTCAAACATCCTATCATGTTTACTGATACCATATTAACAAATGGAGTCAGGTGCCTTCTTGGCCTGACTCCATTTGTTTTTTAAATAATTTTACTAATAACAGGTTTGTTAAATGGAGTGGGATCATACAATAAACAGTCCATCTTTTGGCTTTTATCCAGTTGAGACGATATAATAGTTGATCCATTAGGTGAAGGGTTCCTAGTCCTAGTGCCCATTTTTTAGTTAGCAATGCAACATAGGCGATCACAGACTGGATCATAAAATATGCTGGTGCAATGATAAAATGCTGATAGTACTTTTTGCTCCATTTTATTCGGATTAAAAACTTTTTTGAGATAGCCACTAATACGAAATTTGTATTCAAATAATTCACCCAGAAGATTAGAAGAACAGTTATTCGCGCTGTCCATTTTTCTGGTTTTCCCTCAAGAAGTAGTGACCACTTTTTTACAACCCAAAAGAAAAAAGGTAAAGATATAAGCGTGTAGATTGTCTTCCACCAGTTTTTCTTGAATAAGCCTAATCGGATAAATAACCATTCAATTCCAGCATATAAAAATGTTGCTCCGAGACTCCATGTCCATTTTTTTTGAAACAAAGCAAGGGCTGTTGCCATAATCGGGACTGTAAATGCTTGAGAGATAATCGCCCCCAAAATCGTATCTTGCCATTTATTGCTAAAAACCTTTGGATAATATTTATAACTCTTCAATATATTAAGCACGAAATATTCGAAAACATAGGCTTGTCCAATGCTTGAAAAGAGCAGAATCCAAGGTTTTTTATCCCATTTTTTCACAAAGGTAATAATCACTAATACAAGATGTATAAATGTTAAGATCGCATATATCAGTGAGTTTTTCTTCATAATAAGCCTCTTTCATAATGATTACATGCACTTTTTTCTATTTTTACTATCCACTTGTAATATAAATATAATAGGATCAATAAGATCGGATTAAGAATAATGGAATATCCGATATTCCACCAGCCATAATGAAAATATCCCCATGGCTCTGGGAGAAGAGCTAAAAATTCATATCCTAAAGTTCCGATTTCCCATAGTAAATAATATAGAAATACTTTCCACCATTTCGCATGATGTGGATACCATTTTATAAACAATACATTTACAGGTGGAACTACAAGGAGATGAGCAAGCAATCCTGAATACTCAATCCCCTTGGTAAAATACCAATATCCATGGTATTTAAATTCAATATATAGATCGAAAATTGTTTGCAATACGAGGGTAAATGCGATAATGTGTACGATTCGATTAGTTGATAGTTTTTTTGCTGCTACTTTAAATGCAATAAAATTAAAAATAATAATTGCAGTAATAAGTCCTACCATAGCCTATCTCCTTTATTTAGAAGTTCCCATTTTTACTATGTACGATTCTGGATGAATAATACTTAAGAAAAAAGATTCTACAAAAAAGAGACCCCTTCTAGGTCTCTATATGGACTTACTATATAAAACTGCCTGAGCGATTCCGACAAAATACTCCGATTCATCAATAATATGCTTCATAACTACTTTTGCCGTTGGATTGTTGACGATTGGTTCACTTTCCTGAATCAGTTGATTACAAAAAGCAATGAATTGTACACTTTGCTCCAAACAAAAAGATACGAGTTTTGTTAATTCCCGATATAATTCATAAGTAAATGTACCCGTTGTGCGGATGGTTGTTTCAATAAAACGTACCACCCGACCATGTGCCTCACGAAACGCGGTTTCCCATTCAAAAAGTGCATCAAAAAACTCAGTCTCTAAATCTTTTACTAGCTCCCGGATGACGACTGTATGCTCTTCTTCTTGCTGCTTCCAAAACTCGCACTCATCAAGCACGCGTAATGGCATTTGATTTCTATAGTAAAATTGCATGCAATCATTCCTTTCACTTTTTATCCCTATTTAAAGCTTATTACCAGGAAAGAGTGAAAAGAACTACTTTTGTACGGACTTAAACAGGATTTACACTAGATGGTAATGACTGTATAATACAGAATAATCAAATATTTAACAAGGTGGATGTAATGATAAAAAATAGAAGACTATTTATTCTCTCTCTTTTCCTACTGGCTTTATATATTGTGTTGATACTGCCATATCCTAACTCTTACTCTTTAGGTGAAACAATTATCCGAAATTGGTATACCCCTGCAAAAAACTATTATGTTACCAATGTTTTATTCCTTTTGGTTCTTTTAGGTTTAATCCTTCTCGGGATCTCACTAAAAAAATTCCGTTACCGATTGATAATTCTTACAACCATTATAATCGCAAATATCCCACCCACAGTTACTGATTTCGTGCAAAAACATTTTTCCAGTGGAATTTACGCTATTTCTTATGATCAACCGTTGAGTCAATGTCATTTCCAAACAAAAAATAAGCACACCATGCATGCCCAATGTCATTTGATTTTTGAAAACCACAGCAATGATACTGTCCCTTTTACAATCAAAATTTATAATCATGAAATTAGCGATTACCCTAATGGTTTAACTCTTTTAAAAGAAGCTGGACCCTTTGATGTCATGGTAAAAGGAAATCAACGGACAAATATCAAAATTGAAAAGGATATTGATATTACTCATTTGAAAAATTATAGCATTAGCGAGGAAATAAGCCCCATCGATATTCGGATTAAGGCTGGTAATAGAACGAGGGATTTTATTAATTAACATTGAAGATCGTTTTAAATTAGGCGCTTTTCTCAATTGTTGCTTTTTGGGCGTAAAGTTTGAATCAATTAGCGGTAACCAAAGGGCGTGTGCGAATCCTGTGAAGGAGGAAACTGCATGTACTTGGTAACCAAAGGGGGCGGTTGATTACTCGGTTGGGGGATTTCCTGTGGATTCGGGCACCTTTGGGCGGGATTAGTTACCCGGTTGGGGCATTTCGTGTGAATTCGGGCACCTTTGGCCGGGATTAGTTACCCGGTTGGGGCATTTCCTGTGAACTCGGGCACCTTTGGGCAGGATTAGTTACCCGGTTGGGGCATTTCGAGGCGACTCGGGCACCTTTGGGCACGATTGGTTACCCGGTTGGGGCATTTCGAGGCGACTCGGGCACCATTCGGCGGGATTGGTTACCCGGTTGATGGATTTCAGGCGGATTCGGGCACCATTCGGCAGGATTGGTTACCCGGTTGGGGCGTTTCGTGTGAATTCGGGCACCTTTGGCCGGGATTAGTTACCCGGTTGGGGCATTTCCTGTGAACTCGGGCACCTTTGGGCAGGATTAGTTACCCGGTTGGGGCATTTCGAGGCGACTCGGGCACCTTTGGGCACGATTGGTTACCCTGTTGGAGGATATCCCGTGAACTCGGTCACCATTCGACGTGATTGGTTACCCGGTTGGGGGATACACCGCGGACTCGGTAACCAAAAGGCGTAGTTAATTCCCCTCAAAGGAGGAAACTTCGCGTTCACGGTGACCAAACTACTTGAATATTAACAACAAGTCAGCATACAACGATGTTGACTTTTTTGTGTTTTCCTCAACTTTATCAAATTTTCTGAATACACTTGATTTCTCCTCTATCTTTTCATTATATTTATCTGTATAGGGGGTGATTCAATAATGAAAAAACTAGTTTCTCTAGCTCTTGCATGTATTTTAATTCTTGCCTTTGGATTATCAGATACATCTAAAGCTAAGACACAAATCATTTCTTATAAAAACTGCAAAGAGCTAAATAAGGTATATCGCGGTGGTGTCGCTCAATCTGCATCAGTCAAAAACAAAGGCGGGAAAACACGCTATACCCCTTTTGTTTCAAAGGAGCTCTACAATAAGAATACACATTTAGATCGTGATAAAGATTTAATTGCCTGTGAACGATAAACCTCTTCATATGAAAGATACATAACTTGTTAGAGATCTTTGATTGAATAAGATCTCTTTTTTTATTCATCTCTTCTAAAAAGGAATTCTCCCCTCTTCACCGAAATATATAAAGGGGTGATCGAATGAAAAGAAAAGCATTACTATTTATTTTCGAGGGATTCTGTGAGTTTGAAATTAGCACAGCTATTTCAATGTTAAGAAGCACTCATGACTTACATACATTTGCCTTGGCTAATCATGCTTATCGGTCAGAAGCAGGGCTAAATGTGCTTCCTGATATGACTCTAAAAGAGATTGATGGAGCGGATTACGACGTTCTCATCATACCAGGTGGTGATTTAAAGCCTATAGCAGAAGCGCATGAATTGTTTCGCTGGGTTGCTAACTTTGCTGAACAAGGTAAAATTATTGCTGCGATTTGCAGTGGTGTATATGTTCTAGCAAAATCAAAGGTCTTGCAGGATATCCCTTACACGGTAACTTTAACAAAGGAACAACGAGAGTTTTTAGGAGGATTTCAGGAGGAGAATTATCGTTACCAGCCCTTTGTCGTTTATGGACATATTCTGACGGCGCAAGGGCATGCCTTTGTTGACTTTGGGATTAAATTAACGAAAATGATTGGCGAGTTAGATAAGGAGACAATTATGGATCTTCATGACTTTTATCACGGAAAGAAGAATCGCCGGATGGAAGAGTACAATTAAGGAGGTTTTCGATGAAAAATCCATTTCATCATTTAGCGCGAGCCGTTTTTATCAATGAGAATAAAATACTACTTGCTCAAGCAAAGGGGGATACAAACACCTTCCTCCCTGGTGGTCATGTCGAATTTGGAGAAAGTGCCAAAGAAACCTTAAAAAGAGAAATTCAAGAGGAAATGGGTGTTTATTGCGCACCAGATCATTTTCTTGGATTAATCGAGCATAAGTGGGAGAAAAAAGGAATACTCCATTGTGAAATTAATCAACTATTCGAAGTCAAAAGTAGTGAACTTTCCCTTGATATTAATCCACCATCTTGTGAACTCCACCTCTCTTTTTTTGGTGTGGTATAGAGGAATTAGAGAAAGTAAATTTACATCCATATGTATTACGGGATTTAATTAGAAACTATGTGAATGGTGATCAAAAATTATGGTGAGCAAGTACATTGGCCGAAGAGATTAACGAAGATAATAAAAGCTGAATGGAGATTCTGACATAAAATCATCATATCTATCTTGGATTCTCCCTTGTTTTGTCGATTCGGATTTTCTATGATGAAAACAATAGGATTGACAATAGGAGGATCACTTTGAATATAGATATTCTTACAGAAGCAGAAGAATTTATTCGTACATACTACAAAGAAACGAATAAAACCGAAGATCAACTTAAACAAAGACTGAATGAAATCCAACGGGAGATTCAAGAAAACGGACATTATTATCATACATATGATGAATTAGATTACGGGGCAAAAGTGGCATGGCGGAACAGTAATCATTGCATCGGCAGACTATTTTGGGAAAATTTACAGGTCATCGACCAAAGACAGCTAACTACCGAGAAAGCGATATATGCTGCTCTACTAGAACATATTGAGTATGCAACAAATAAAGGGCGAATCCGTCCAACGATTACGATTTTCCACCAGCAAACCAAACATCATTCTGTCCGGATCTGGAATCATCAATTAATTCGTTATGCAGGCTACGAAACAGATGATGGCATAATCGGGGATCCAGATTCCCTCGCATTTACTAAAGCTTGTCAAGATTTGGGTTGGAAGGGTAAGCACACTCCTTTTGACGTTTTACCTTTAGTCATTCAAATCGATGATCATTCCCCAAAATGGTTTGATATTCCAAGCGAATTGATTCTTGAGGTTCCGATTCGCCATCCGGAGCTAGAATGGTTTGAGGACTTAGGATTAAAATGGTATGGCGTTCCTATCATTTCTAGTATGCGTCTTGAAATCGGTGGCATCACTTATTCTGCCGCCCCATTCAATGGCTGGTATATGGGAACCGAAATTGGTGCACGTAACCTTGCAGATGAATCTAGATATAATATGCTCCCAAAAATTAGTGATCTTATGGGTCTGAATAAGCGAAGCAATACCTCACTTTGGAAAGACCGGGCATTACTTGAATTGAATACCGCTGTACTGCATTCATATAAAGAAGACGGTGTCAGTATTGTGGACCATCATACAGCAGCAAAGCAGTTTAAACGATTTGAAGAAAATGAAGTTGATGCGGGAAGAACTCCCACTGGAAATTGGGTGTGGCTCATACCACCTCTATCACCTGCAACTACTCATATTTTTCATAAGCCGTATAAAAATGAGATTAAAAAACCAAATTATTTTTATCAACCTGTTCCATTTGCAAAATAAGCTGGATTTACATTAATTTGTGGACGATAATTTCAAGTTTGTGGATAATTGAAACTTGTGATGATGGTCCATTCTTTTTGTAATAAATTTTTGTGGATAATCAATCTTTTAAAATTAATTGGCCTTGTTTTTGTGGATATATATTTGAAATTAAGATCTCTTATTCCAGTTTTGTGGATGAGATCTTCTATTTTGTGGATTATATCACCTAATTGATATAATTTATTCGTTTTTTTGCGGATCATCAATTTTTTGTTGTGGATAATAGTCGCCAAAATGGAATCATATATCCAGATTTGTGGATGATATTGTGGATACTATAAAATCTACAAATAAAGGAGCATAGCCATTAGGTATGCTCCTTATTTATTAGTTATAAAATTTCACACGATCTTCTAATGGTGCGAATTCTTTGTCACCTGCTGGTGCAGTTGGTTTACCAAATGGCATTTGAGCAATTAGCTTCCATCCACTTGGAATGTTCCACTCTTTTTTCACTTCATCATCAATAAGTGGATTGTAGTGTTGCAATGATGCGCCAAAGCCTTCAAGCTCTAATGAAGTCCAAATTACATGTTGAAGCATTCCGTTTGATTGTTGTGACCAAACTGGGAAATTCTCTGCATATAATGGGAATTGCTTCTGTAATGATTCGATTACAGTATTATCTTCAAAGAATAATATTGTTCCATATCCACTACCGAAAGCATTCATCTTGTCTTGTGTAGAACCAAAGTTTTCAGCTGGAACGATTTTTCTTAATGTTTCTGTTGTAATATTCCATAGTTTTGTATGATTTTCACCAGTTAACACAACCACTCTTGCTGATTGTGAATTAAATGATGAAGGGGTATGCTTTACCGCATGATTAATCACTTCTTGAATTCTTTCATTAGATACTACCGCTTCACTGCTGATTCCATAATAAGAACGTCTATTTTCAATAGCAGAATAAAAATCTTTGTTTGTCATGTTTATCTTCTCCTTGATGTGTTTGTCTAAATGTTTAACTGAATTCGATTTCCAGAAGGATCTTCGACAAAGTAACTTCCCTCTATCTCACTTACCATAACTTCCAGGCTTCGCAAATTTTCTAGTACCTGTTGTCTCGCTTCTTCACTTGGAAACTGCAATGTGAACCATTTCAGTCCAACACTATTATCTGCAGGCTTAGGTGCGCCTATTCCATTCCAAGTATTTAAACCGATATGATGATGATAGCCACCTGTAGATAGGAAAAGCGCTTGATTTCCATATCTAGTGACAATATTGAACCCTAATCCCTTACAATAGAATTCCTCAACCTTTTCTAGCTCTGAAACATGCAAATGAATATGGCCCATCGTTGTTCCACTTGGGAGTCCCTCCCATTTTTGTCCACGTCCCTCTGCTAAAAGACCTTGTGCATCAATGGGTTCAGTTGTCATATGGACCTGTCCATCGTTCCATACCCATGTTGAGGCAGGACGATCTGCATAAATCTCAATTCCATTTCCATCTGGATCTGCTAGATATATCGCTTCACTGACTAAATGATCAGAAGCCCCTTGTAGCGGATAACCAACTTCAAGAAAATGCTGTAATATCTTCCCCAAATCCTTTCGACTCGGTAAAAGTATGGCAAAATGATATAGTCCAGTTGTTCTTGATTGCTTTTCACGTACATTATCAGGCTGCTCAATCTTTACTAACGGTGTTTTTCCATCAGCAGTTAAAAAGGCAACTTTATCTGTTTGCTTAATAATTTGAAAGCCAATGATCTGTTGATAAAAAGCAAGAGAACGTTCCAAATCTGAAACCTTCAAGTCAACTTGACTAACGAAAGTCTGAGGTGCTTGATGGAATTCCATCATGATTTTCTGCCTCCTAAGTTACTTTATGTAAGTTATTATATTTTTTATAGTATAGTTAGTCAAGTCATTTTATCTTAAAACCGTGCCTCTTTTTTCCCTAACGAATTGAAACATAGAGAGCAAGATCGCCTTCAAAAGAAAAAGGGACAAAAATTGATACCTTTTAATTCTTACTAGGGAGCCATAACCAATCTTCTTAAAAAGATTGATGATGATATAAACGAAAATTGTATCAATAATAAAATTGATAGCCAAATACCTTTTAAACTTTCCATAGGTAAATTTGAGTATCCACAATGAACCCACAAAAAAAGGACCTGCAATAATGAGAAACATATCGGATATCGGCTTTGGCATAATTTTATTATAAAACCACCACCACACTCGTTTGTAAGCAACTATGCTCTCTAATAAAACGATAGAACATATGAATAACACACTTGGATAAAACCGTTTGAACGTGGATCTTCCTAAGAAGGGTAGCGTGAGAATAGGTAAGATTAAGGCCATTGCTAAATAAGGTTTGTATTTTTTCATTTGTGTACTCCATTCTTTTTCCTATAAATTATCCTTAACTACCTAGAATTATTAATAGAAAAGGCGATTGCTTTGTTTACAATCGCCTTCTTGTTTTTTATTAGATTATTGAAGTTTTCTTTTTTAAAAACTCTTTCACAACCGGCCAATCAGGAGGGCTAATTTTTTCAGGTAATTCCTTAAGTGAATAAAAACGTAACTCCTCCACTTCCTCTTTATCTGCCTGTAACTCCCCTTCATAATCGGAACAGATATAAGTAGCTACAACATTATAAACCTCATCACCATGTGGATATTGATAGTAGAACTCCTCTCCTGAAAAAATCTGAAATAAAGAAAGCTTTTTTGCCTTTAATCCAGTTTCTTCGTGTAACTCTCTTGCCGCTACTTCTATGAGGGATTCTCCCGGCTCCAATGATCCGCCAGGAAGCCCCCAGCAATGATTATCTTTTCTTAACTGCAATAATAATTCATTTAGTTTATTTAGAAGGATGACATTCGCTCCTGTCATAATAAGCGGACGACTTCCGACTACCTTTCTTAATTCCATGATATACCCCATCAACTTGACTCCTTACACGTCCTTTTACTATTCCTATTCGTCACATCTATAGGCTAATCCTTCTATATCAAGGAAAAAACGGTACCTTGTTTTACACTTAGTAACGTTTACGGAAATTTTACGATTTTTCTGATCGCTTCCATATAAGATAGGCGGTTGCTAATCCAATTGCACAGCCTAATAATGTTTCAAGCAATCTAGCCTCTATGAGGGCAGGAATAACGGTATCGGAACGGCCTGTTTCTGCAATAAGTAGGGCAAGTGGAGTAATGAATACGACGGCAAAGGCATAGTTACGAACAATAATCATTTCTACTAAAAATTGTAATGTCATGACACATAGCCCCAATAACCAATAGGAGGGCTGTAGGGCAAGAATTCCACCTGCAATAAAAACACCTACTGCTGTTCCTATTGATCGCTGGAAACTCCGATGGAGAATAATCGAGATCGTCGCACCTTGTAGCACACTTGCACATGAAATGGATACCCAATAAGGTCTGTGAAATCCTAAAGCAAATGCTATAAGTGTTGCAACAAAAATAGCTGCTCCATTCCTTATTGAAGCTAATAGTATACTTGAATCATTTAAGGCAGCTTTCCACGTATGATTTCTTGTTGTTTGAGTGATTTCCTTTTTATCAAAGAACCATTCCGACATTCCAATCAACCATGCAAGACATCCCCCCATCAATGCGATGCCAATAGGAAGTAATGCTGCAGTTAAAGTCATCTGCAAGCCCGTACCAATTCCACAAACAAGGACAAAAAAATAGCCTGATGGAGGAGGAACCTTATAGGCACTACAGATAAAAGTCGACAGAAAACTAATGATTCCTAAAATCAAGGAAGTAGACAAAAAGGAAAAACCACAAATAATTCCTAAAGCAAAGGAAACTACTAATCCAATATTGACAATGATTAATTTAATCGCTCTTTGTTTATAAGATTCATTATGAACATATAAAGAGGTAAAACCTCCGATACCAGCAAGCAAGCCCCATTCAATATGGCCAAATAAAGCACCTATCAAAAAAGGGAGTCCCATCGTTATTGCAGCTGAAATGGCCTTTTTCCATGGATATTTCGGGGTACGATTAATATGAAATACCCCTCTCCACCCCTTATGTTTCGATGTCGTTCGTATTTTAATAATTTTTTTCTTTTTCACTGATAGCCCCCTAGGTTCAAGGTCATCTCTGCTCTATTTTATGATTCCTTTAACCTAGGCAATTCATGTATTCTATCATACCTCTTTATCTGAGGGGACATGCTTTTATCGTTTCTACTCTAGATCTTCCCCCACCTTCATCCACTACTTTAATTAAAGCCACCTCACTTATTTGCGCATCAATGGGTTTCATTCGCTTGGTGCAATACTCGAAAGCTTCTTTCAACTTATCCATAGGTAATCGATTTGCAATTGTACAATGTGGAATCCATCTAGTTGGGAGATAAAGTGAGTCGGGTTGATCATTAAATTCCTCGAGCATTTGATGATGCTTCATATGCAAAGCTAATAACTCAATAGAAGGTGTAGGAGCTAAAAATATCATCCCTGTATTCAAAAAGGTTCCTAGGGTACTTAATGTAATAGGTAGATTAGAACTCGATTCATAACAAGATTGAAAAAGAGGAAGAAATCGATCCATATTTAGCCTTTGATAAGAAGCAAGTGTAATATGTGGTCTTCTATCTATTACTTCTTCAGCATAGGTGGATATGGCTTGATCGCTAAGTTCTTTCCACACTTCTTTAATATATCTCTCTGATTCTTCGTCAAAATGCGCAACAACTCCGTACATAGAAGCCTCCCTTTAAAATTCTTTCTTTTTATCATTCAAATAGCTTTCATATACTTCTGTAACCTTGTTCTTATCCGGAACTAAGACATTCAGTTTTTTATTCAGTTTTTCAAGCAAAACAATCCCACGGAATAAACAGCCTCCAATAATTCCAAAGGCAATGATCGCCCCATAAACTGGTGGAATCATCACTAAAATGATTCCTAGTGCAAATGCTACTAAAATTGACCAAAATAAATTCATGCTTCACCTCTAATGATCGTAATTAATTCCGAAGGATGCGTTAATTTAGGATAAATATTTATGTTTTCCTTTCTACTTCAGAGGGCTTTTTATCGTATTGTTCGTTGCTTTTGTAAAAGCCCAACTGCCGGCTTTTACACCCTATAAAGGATTCAGCGACATTATGGAGTTTGCAGCTCTTTTCACAGTAAAATGAAAAATGTAGCGAACTTCAACAGATAGTTATTAGTTAAAACTACCTTAAATAACAACAATGTTTGAGAAAAGAGCTTTTCAGAAAGAAACCATGTGGCTTGATAAGGGATCATTCCCACTTGTTCAGCACCGAATAATTCATTTGATCCACCGTCACCAATAAAAATAACCTTTTCAGGTTCAACCTTTAAATTTTTGCATGCCATTAAATAGATTTCTGGGTTTGGTTTGGCACACTTCACCTTATAGGAAAAAATGACATCATCAAAGTACTGAGAGAGTGTACATGCCTCCCATCCAGATATCTCCTCTGGTGTACAATTACTGATTAGCCCTACTTTGATCCCTTGTCGCTTAAGTTCGGACAAGCACCCTATGATTTCCTCATTGATTTGTTCAAATGGAAGTGATTTTACTCTTTCTCTTTGCTTTTGCGCAGCGTCTAGCACTTTTAGATCAATCGGCATATTTTGTGCTCTTAAAATGTCAATCAACACACTTCGGTAATTAGAAAATGTACCATCCATTCTCTTATCTAAACGCTTATGCCACTCTTTTTTGAATAGTTCCTCATTTAAGCCAATTTCCTTGAACATATGGCCTTTCTCTCTTTTTCCATTTCTCCATTCAGAAATAAGTGTTTCAAATAAATCAAATACCACTGCTTGGATCAAGATAAGTCTCCTCCCTCAGTTCCCATTATCTACTTCTGCAAATAAAGACCAATTACCTCCTATCAATACAGAAATAAAGGAGTATTAATGACTGTTATTTAATATTAATAAAAATTAAGAATATTTCTATCTAGATAATGATTAACGAATAAAAAATTGGGGTAACACCAAAATCCTAATCAACTTCGTAATAACTGTATTAGTTGTAAAAGTCCACTGTAAAGGCTTTTATAAATATCAAAATAAAAGGAGAAATGATATGAAACATCCTGCCATTGAAATGTATGAGTATCATTTTTGGGCAAATACTGTGATTATTGAACGTTTGAAGGAGCTCCCTCTAGAGATTTATCATCAGGAAACAAATAGTGGCTTTTCCTCTATCGCGAAAGTGATGTCACATATTTATCAAGTTGATTATGCATGGTTTGAGATTATAAAGGGTATGAGTATGAAGGAAACAATGAGTGATGCCTTCCAAAAAGGTGAACAGCTGGAAGTGAAAGCTATTGAGGATATGGAAGCAGGTTACTTGGAATTATCGGAGCAAAACAAAGCTTTTCTGAACCAGTTAGATGATATAGAAAAGAAGCTAGTCGTCGATAATCCTTATGCTGGAATACTCGAAACGTCTATTTCTGAATCTGTATTACATATTGTTACCCATGGTTCCTATCATCGTGGAAACATTGCCACGATGCTTCGGCAATTAAGGCAAACATCCGTCATGCAGGATTATGGACTTTATCTATATGCAAAACAAAAAAAATAAGGGGACTTCCCCTTATTTTCTCAAACAGTGGTTCTATTTAGATAACGTTTAACAAGGACTTTTACAATCCGCCCTTACTCCGCTGGTGGTCCGAACTTTCCAGCATTAAAATCGCGATAGGCTTGGCGAATCTCTTCCATTGTATTCATCACAAATGGGCCATACGCCACTACCTCTTCGTTTATAGGAACCCCTGAATAGACTAATACCTTTGAACGTTGGTTTCCCTTTATTACTAATTCACTGCCTTGCTGCCCGGATTCATTAAAGGTAAATGTTGCCACACCTGTTTTGCCTAGTGCTATTTCATTTGTACCTAATTCAACCTCTCCAGATAACACATAAAGAAAGGCATTATGATTTTCGGGAATACGATGGATATATGTTGCTCCAGCAGCAACATTGATTTCAGACATAGTGATTGGCACTATGCTATCAAGTGGTCCCTTTACACCCTCGATATCACCAGAGTAGACTTTTACAACTCCCCCATCAAAAGGCACATGTGGTACATCTTCTAAACGAATATCCTGATACGTTGTTTTCGTATTCTTTAACTCCTTTGGTAGGTTCAACCACAATTGTAATGTGTGGATTAAATCATCATCTACAGCTTCTTCTGCATGCCGTGCTGCCCAGCCGGCATTCATATATTGAACATCTCCTGCATCGAGTATAGAGTGACCGCCAGCATTATCAATATGCTCCAGCCTGCCATCTATTACATAAGTAATCGTTTGAAATCCTCGATGAGGATGGTCTGAAAAAGTACCACGTTTAAACCAATCATCTGCCATCAGTATAAAAGGGTCAAACTCTTTTAATCGTTCAGGATGTAATACAAATCCTTGTTGAACGTGTGGATACCCATTTTGCTGATAGTTTACATACCAATGGTCTTTAACTGCTCGTTGGAAAATTGCTTTGTTTTCATTCATGTTCCATCCCTCCTATAGGAACATTATAAATCCAAAGTCCCATTAAACCTATTAATATGTTTTTAGCAATGATGGACAGTAATGTTCTCCCAAACAGATTGCCAATCTTTCGCAACAATTCTATTTTCATAAATGATTCTTCGTTCTTCATTCTCCTTAAAATAAGCAGTCGGCTTGATCAACATATTGATTACATCCGAAACCCCACAAGGGGCTGCCAAATTAAGCTGCTGGTCATCATCCAACTTCACCCCTAAAGCCGTGGCTGTTTCAGGAAATTTTGCTATAGCATCCACTGAGGAGGTATATGGTGGAATACCATTAACCGTATGCATCCTTGCCTCATTTTTGACCGACCATGGTACATCTGGAAGTAAGCTCCTTAGCTTTACTTCTAACCTCTTTTCTTCCTCCTCATCTATCCTCTCCGGATCAAAATATATGACATCAACATCTGCCAATGGGGTCCGATCCTTAACATGATGAAGCGTATCCCAAATCTTCGACCGGACAAATCCTGCACATACCCACCAATCAGGTAAATGAAGGGTTTGTGCTGCACGTAAAATATCCATCATCCATACATCCTCTTGGATTAATTTGAGGATATCCTCTTTATTATTTAGCATGTTTAACACTTCCTTTTAAAAGTTCCTTTCTATCAAAAAGCCATAAAAACATCGCTTGATTGTGATCGAATAGATGGGGAATCCGGGCAAAATAAGCCATAAAAATCGATTGAATGGCAAGCATGACATACCAAATTGCGTCATATTCTAACTTACTTAATGGATTTTTTTGATGATAGGAATCAACTAATTTTCCTACAAAAGTTAACCATTCTGTGCTTAATCGTTTATCATGAAAAACCTCATTAAGAACACTTGTCGCACAATAGCAAAGATCAAAAATCCTTACATTCACCTCAGCTAGCTCAAAATCGATGACACCTAGCAAATCTTTTTCTCCATAAACAAAATTAGAAAGATGAGCATCACGATGAATAATTTGTTTAGGAAGATTTTTTACTTTCAGTTGAAATTCTGATTCCAATTCTTGATAAATTTGCTCTAGCCGATCACTTCGGCTTTCTACCTTGTCCATTGCCTTTCTTGCAAAATGATAGACTGATTGATATGCATCTCTAGTTGGAAATTGACTGATAAGGGGATGATCACTTAACAAATGATGGAGCATTGCGAGTGTCCTACCAAAATGCTGCGGTACTAGTGGATTTTCAATGATTTCCCTTGCTGAAAACACTCGACCTGGCAAGTAGGTATATAAGCTAAAATACCTCCCCTCATCATCAATGATATATGTATTCTTTTTACATAGCATGGGAGTAGGAACGCTGATATCGAAGTCCTGCAAATACTGTAAAATAGCAAGTTCGTTTCTTGCTGCTTGGATATCCAACTTTCGTTTCAAAACATATTTTTCATTAGTTTTGTCTTTAACTAAAATGGCTTGCTCAGAAAGTTTAGATATCTCTCCGACATGGACTCCCCAATATTTAAGGATTTTTTCTTTATTCATCTGCGCCATCTTCATTCCCCATTTTCAAACAGATTTTTTTCCCCTTCCTATTAGGAGATTCCGCTTCTACTACTGCTTCCCGTACGTTTAACAAATCAAAATATATTTCCGGCATTGTAATTTTTAGACGTTGCTCCTTGACGAAGTTCATTATTTGATGAAATTTTTCTTGCCAATCATATGGCGAGACTTGCTTGTTCCAATGGCGTAGGTGAAATAATTTCACATTGACTGCCGTTCGCTTTGAAACTTCCTGCCACTGAATCGGAATTCCCGATAAAAGTCCAATCGCTAAATAGTTTCCATGAGGTTGCAAACAATCAACTAATTGGGTACCCTCTGTACCTCCAATTGAATCAATTGCTGCACTCACCCCACGCCCACTCGTTATTTCCATTATCGATTCCTTAAGTGAGGAGCAAGATGTATCGATTACATATGCTGCACCTAGTTGAAGGAGCTCCTGTGTATCATTCGAATTCCTCGTAACCGCTATAAATTGAAAGCCAAATATCATCGATAGCTGAGCAAAAATCCGTCCAATTGCAGAACCAGCCGCATTCATAAGTAAAACATCCCCGAATCCCAAACATAAAACTTCCTGACATATCACCAAAGCTGTTAATGGGTTGATATATAATTGGGCCGCAGTTTGATCGTTAATTGATGGCGGAATCGGTACCAACCATTCGGACGGAACCTTTACAAAATCCTGCCACGTCCCATCACCTCTTAATGGGAGAACCCGCTTCCCTAATAGATTTCGAGATACAGATGGACCTACTTCCTCTACAACCCCTACTCCCTCATAACCAGGCACCATTGGCAATGAAATACGATGGGAATACGAGCCTCTTACCGGAATTAAATCGGAAGGATTAATCGGACTCATCAACATCCGAACGAGAACTTCCCCCTCTGCTGGCGGATTAACTCTTCTATTCACCACATAAAGAACGTCCTCTGGTTTTCCAAACTCATAACAAATCACACTTTTTGCTTTCAACACGCATGTCTCCTTAAAAAAGTACTATTCTCTTATTCTATAAAAAAAGCGTTACTTCCTCCATGAAGCAACGCAATTCATTTATGAATTTTTATATTCCTGCAGCATATACACATAGCTGCTGATAAAAATGAGAGTGAAAATAATCATTGTGCCTGTAGAGAAAAAATCCCTTTGCCCTCTATCCATAAACAAATGGATCAACATTCCCAGAAGATAATTGGCACTAGTAATTAATAAAGCAATCATGATGCTAGTTAGAATTGCTTTAAAATGGACGTGATCATTCACCATACCATCCTCCATTCAACTCTTTATTACTTTTCATTATTTATTACTTTAATTGCCTGTTCAATATACTCGTCTTTGTTATTTTTAATCCCGTTAATCGATAATTCCACTGGAATCGTTGGCATAATACCAATTGCGTGTAGCTGGGAGTGATCCCCCTTTATTACCTTCATTCCCGTAAAAACAATTTTTATTCCACCAGGTAATGTAATTAAAGAACCATTTCCATTTGCTCCAGCGGTTGGCTTACCTAGAATCTCTCCAATTTTATTATCCTCAATAAAACCTAATATGCTTTCGCCAGCACTAATATTGCCCTCGTTTGTTAGAAAGACGAATTTCCCCTGCAAACGTGGTTTTATCGGAATTAAGCTTTGACGATAATTAGAATTATAAGCTACCTTTTCTTGGTCCGGATAAATATATTCTGGGATCAGAAAAATTTGTCCTTTTATCGGTTTATTAATTAAATGCGATAAAATATAAACCTGTTCCTCATAAGAATTCCTACTAGAGTAGCGGGTGTCGAAAATGATTCCTTTTGCACTTTCTAGTTTTTCAATAAATTGATCAAATTCTTCTTTTCTAATACCAAATAAATCAATATAGAATATTCCATCCTGAAGCTCTTTTATTAATTTATCAAAAGGAGTTTTAAAAAAACCTTCATTTGAACCATATTTCGATGGTATCACAAGTTGTTTTTCATCACGAAGAACCTTTATACTAACTTCTTTTGGATCCTTATTAAGAATAAATTCTCTTAAGGCAACAGATTCTTTTACCTGTGGTGAACCCGATATTTCTGATTTAAGTTTTTCCAATACTATATGAATATCCTCACCATCAATTGTCAAGAGAATATCTCCTTGCTTAAACGGAGAATCCTTTAATAACTTAGTAACTATAATTTGATTATCAATTTTCTCTAATCCAAATGGCAAAATATAGTTTGCTTCTTTATTCATCGATCTTCCAATATGGCCATCTTGAAGCTTTTCCGTCATGATATTAATTAAATGCGTATAATCAGCTCTATCTTTAGTGTTTAGACCTTTCTTTAACGAATTGTATAATTCTTTATCCCAATCTATATGAATTTCATCGAAATATGGATAAAAATGTTGGATCCTATTCCACAGTTCAATAACACCAGCCATTCTTGTTGTTTGTTTTGAAGCAAAGATATCTGGCTTTAATTTTAATAATTGGGTTTGTAACTTTAAAAATCCATCTTTTGACTCTTCTGTTGAACCGAGGCTTTTACCATTTTGAACAGCTAATACAATCGGTAGTTTTATATTTAAAGTTTGGTTAATAGGTTTATCAATAACCTCGTTTATATTCGGTAGCTTTGAAAAAAGAGAATCTTTCGCCTGTAATTGACGATCAAATATTACTCTTTTGCTTTGATAGAGTTGTCCTTCTGCATTTATGGATCCCGGCCCTCTATGCTGCCAAGCAATAAATTGGTTTGATTTCTTTGCTGAATTCGTTTTATTTGCTATAAGATTATCTTTGTTTTTTTCATAAATTACTAATGTAGGTGCAATCGGTTGAAATAACTTTTCTAATTGCATCTTAAGTTCTTGTTGATTCCTAGCATCTATAACTTCCCCCACTGCAAATGTAAGGAAGGAATCCCACGTTACCTTTTCTACTTCATCACTTGGATGAAAATAACGGACATATCCGTACAATTTTGCTAGTGCATGTAGATTTTCAATTCTTTGACCATTTGTTAATGAGCCATCCACTTGTTTTTGCTTAGATTGATTAAACAGTACCGCTATGCTAATCGAAAGGATTACTATGATAATTGGTAAAAACCAATAGACTTTTTTCATCTACGTCATCCTTTACATTACATATCAAATGACAAATTCACTGGTTCATCCAGCAATTCATAAGCCATTTCAATATTCGTCGTTGGTGTTTTTTCATCAACCACCTCAAACTTACATTGATCTAACCAAACATGACCTCGTCCAGAAAGTATAACTCCGAAAGCGATAACTGCACTATTTTCAGGGATATCAAGCACAATAGAATATAGATTCCAATTGGTATCCTTTACAATCGGACGATTACTCATATTATCAAATTGCAGTACATCACCCGCCGCATTGTCTATTCTCATCCATAATCCGCAATATCCATCTACCTTTTCAGATTTGACAAAAGCAGAAAACTTAAGCCTTTGTCCAATGTATTTTTTTGCTTTAAACTGCTGCATCATCGTCGCAAATTCTTCAATAGTTGCCACTGACCTTGATCGGATATATCCTGAAGCTTTTCCTTGGTGGACATTTTTTGTATCTAACCCCATCTCGTAATTATGCGGACTCGTTCCTGTAAGAAACCAACCTTTTATTTCTTGTTTTTGTTGTTTCATGTTTTCCCCTCCATTTTTATTCAAAATAATATTCATTGCTCGCCTATATTCCCCTGGTGGCATATGGTATTGCTTTTTAAATGCACGTGTAAATGCTTCAGGTGCCCCAAAGCCAAAATAAAAAGCTATATTAATAATCGATTCATTCGTATCTATTAACATTCTTGCAGAATTGGTCAATCTTCTCATTCGAATATAGTCCCCTATCGTCATACCAACTTCGTTCTGGAAGACTCTTAAAAAATGAAATTTTGAAAATCCACAAACACTAGCTACTAAATCAATCGAAAGCGGTTGGTGTAAGTTTTCCTCAATATAATCAATAGCTTTCTGAATAATTTGCTGGTATTTCAAGTTTTGCACCTCCCTTATTCATAGAGTACTAAATATTTCCTTTCCCTTCTTGACTTTTATTGCTAATTTCGTAAATTCATCAATCAAATTTCGTATTGCTTGTCCACTCGTGGCAAAACTCAACTGCCAGCTTTTACACCCAATAATGGATTCCAGCTGTTTTTATAAAGTTTTCCGTTCTTTTCTCGTGAAATGAAAGAAGACACCTATATGGATCGGTTTTTTCTTCCTTCACGGTAATCAAACTCGATCTTTCGTTACCTTGGCCTCTGGTTCCTCCTTCTCGGCAACTAAACTCGACCTTCCGTTACCTTGAACACCCGTTTTCCCTCTTCTCGGTAATCAAACGCTTCCTTTCGTTACCCTGCACACTCTGGTTCCTCTTCCTCGGTAACTAAACTCTACCTTTCGTTACCAGGACAACCGTTTTCCCTCTTCTCGGTAACCAATCTCGCTCTTTCGTTACCCTGAATACTCTCTTTCCTCCTTCTCGGTCACTAAACCCTCCTTTTCGTTACCTTGGACACCCGTTTCCTCCTTCTCGGTAACCAATCTCGCTCTTTCGTTACCCTGAACACTCTGCTTCCTCCTTTAAGGTAATCAAACTCACTCTTTCCTTCTTCACAGGATTTCCGCTCACTCTTTTGGTACCGCTTATTGATTCCAACTTAACTTAAATAGCAACAATGTGGGAGAAAAGAGCCAAATATAAAATTTCCGGTTGACCTCATGGTGTATTAAACATATAATACACACATAGTGTATGAACTATGTAATACATACACATCAGACAGGAGGAATTATAGATGAAAGTGTTGACTGTAAAGAATCTTAGCAAAGTATATAAAGGGAATATTGATTACGAAGCTCTACGTCAAATTAACCTTTCCATTAATGAAGGGGAATTTGTTGGAATTATGGGGCCTTCTGGGAGTGGAAAGACGACCTTATTAAATATGATTTCAACGATTGATCGACCTACCTCTGGAGAAATTCAAATTGGTGGGGAGAATCCTTTTCAATTATCCCATAAAAAACTAGCTATTTTCCGCAGACGTGAATTGGGCTTTGTCTTCCAATCATTTAATCTTCTTCCCACTTTAACTGTAAAGGAGAATATTGTTCTTCCCCTTACACTTGATGGCGTCGATCTAAATGAAATGAATACAAAAGTGAATACATTTGCCGAAAAGCTAGGGATTTCAGCTATTTTAAATAAACGGACATATGAAATATCAGGTGGGCAAGCCCAACGAACTGCCATTGCACGTGCCTTGATCAACCATCCGAAGCTAATTTTGGCAGATGAGCCTACTGGAAATCTCGATTCGAAGGCGGCAAAAGATGTCATGGAGCTTTTAGAAAAGCTGAACAACGAAGAAAAATCTACCATGCTACTTGTTACACATGATGCATTAGCAGCTAGCTACTGTGATCGTGTCATCTTTATAAAGGATGGACAACTCGATCACGAAATTCAAGCGAGTCATAATCGCTCTGATTTCTATCAAAAAATAATTGAAAGGCTATCAATTATAGGGGGGACATCAAATGAACATGCGACAATTCGCAACTAATAATGTTCTCCGTAATAAGCGAACCTATTTAGCTCATTTTTTAAGTAGTGCTTTCTCGGTCATGATCTTTTTCATCTATGCCATGCTCTTATTTCATCCTGATTTACAAGGAGAGCTTAAAGCAACTAGCCCAATGATTGCCTCATTAGGATCAATGGGGATTAAAACTGCGCAAGTGATTATTTTCATTTTTTCATTTTTCTTTTTGCTATACTCTGTCAGTGCCTTTTTAAAACTACGTAAAAAAGAGTTTGGTATTCTAATGATTCTTGGAATGTCTAGGAAGCAATTTCATCGCCTGCTTTTCGTTGAAAATATGATCATTGGATTTGCCTCTATTATTGTAGGAATTGTTGTAGGGATTGTTTTTTCGAAGCTTCTTTTAATTATCTGCGCACATATTCTTGCTATTCAAGCTGGCTTAAAATTTTACTTGCCACTAAAAGCAGCTTTCATGACTGCTGGAGCATTTCTCTTACTCTTTCTTTTGATTTCATTATTCACTTCTAGAGTGATTCGCAAAGGAACAGTAGTGGAACTAGTAAAATCAGAAGAGAAGCCAAAGCCTGAACCAAAGGCTTCCCCATGGCTATCCTTTCTTGCTGTACTTTGCCTTGTTTTAGGATATGGGATGGTCCTTTGGTTTGCCATCATGCAGGTTTTTTCATTTAAGTTATTACTCTCTGGAGTTGCCCTAACAATTGTAGGAACCTACTTTTTATTTACACAGTTCAGTGTCTATACCATCCACAACTTAAAGAAAAAAGAAAAGTTCTTTTTTAAGAAAACAAATATGTTAACTATTTCGGAATTAATGTATCGAATAAAGGATAATGCAGTGATGTTTTTCTTAGTAGCTGTCATTTCTGCATCAGCATTTACTGGAATCGGAACATGCTTAGCGCTAGGAAACTCAGGTTTGTCCGAAATGACCAATCCTTATGCATTCAGCTACACATCTACAGATGAAAAAACTGAAAAGCAAAAGGTTCAACAGATTGAAACAGAACTAAAGAAAGCTGATTTTCCATTTAAAATGGGATCTTACACACCCCTTTACTCTTCAAATGGGGTAACTCTCATAAAGCTAAGTGATTATAATTCTTTGGCTAAAGCACTAGGCTACAAGACAGAAACTGTCAAAAAGAATGAAGCGATATTTACACCTACCTCTGTCACTCAGAAAAATGCTTGGAGAATTAAGGGACAAAAAATCGAACAATTAGATGTTGAAAAAGGGGATTTTTCCACCACATTTACGTTCAAAAAGACATTGCCTTATATCGTATTGCCTGATATTGGCGACAACACAGCCGTTGTAGCTGATGAAATATATGAGAAGTTTTCCCGTCTCGAGAAGGAAGAAGGATCCTATTACTTTAAAGAAATTAGATTCGTTGTAAAAGATTGGCCAAAGACCAAGGAAGTAGCACAAAAATTAAATAAAGAGATGGATGATTATGGATTTAGTGCACTAGTGTTAAATTGGTTATATTCCAAGCAAGAGAATGGACTATTATTTATATTAAGTGGTTTAATCGGAATCGTGTTCTTTACTTTTGCAGCAAGCTTCATCTATTTCCGTCTTTATGCAGATTTAAACCGAGATGAACAGCAATATCGTATGATTTCAAAGGTTGGTTTGAGTAGAAAAGAAATGAAACAGATTATTTCACGGCAGTTAGTGCTGTTATTTTTCTTGCCCTTTGTCATGGCCCTTATCCATAGCTCTGTTGCCTTTTTTGCCTTGCAAAGACTAGTAGACTTTTCGGTAATGAAATCATCATTAATGATCTTTATTGCATTTTTATCAGCACAGATCATTTACTTTTTTATAGCTCGTTGGCGTTATTTGAAGCATTTATATAAAGAAGTAATGTAAAGCAAAAACACCGTTCCCTTATTGGAACGGTGTTTCTCTATTATCGTTGGTTCATCCAGTTGATAAAATTATCAACAACTAAATCAATAAACTTAACTGTTGATTCATGTGTTAGATTCCCTGATTCATCAATTTTTTCATGAACAGAACCTACATATACTTCGTTTCCTGGAAGTAAAGGAGATCCTACACCTGGACAGAATAAAATATCACGTAAATGTTGTTGAGCGCGTACTGTACCTAAAGCTCCCATTGTTGCACCCATGATCCAAGATGGTTTCCCAATCATGACTTTTTCCACACGAGATAACCAATCAATCGCATTCTTTAAAACACCTGGAATAGAATAATTGAATTCAGGAGTTACCCAAAGGACTGCATCGGCTTCAGCTACTTTTCCTTTAAATTCAGTAACAACCTCTGGGGGATTCATCTCAATATCTTGATCATAATGCGGTAGATCCTTAATATTTAGTATTTCAAGGTCAAAGCGATCTGCATATCTTGTTTGTATATATTTTGCTAGTTTTAAATTATATGATTCCTTACGAATACTTCCAACGATTGCAACTATTTTCATGTCTTTTCCCTCCAATTATTAAAATAGTTGATATATCAACTATTAATCCGTCTCAAACCATATTAAAGTTCAGCCACATTCTCACGAACTTTTGTCAAAAGCCTTTGTAATTGAGTGACTTCTTCATCAGTCATCCCCTTACTTATTGTGTTAATAATATTCTGGTTAATCGGGATAACGTCTTTCCCAAGCATTTTTCCCTTTTCAGTGAGAAACACTTCAATCGAGCGTCGATCCTTTTGGCAAATTGTTCGATAAATGTAACCTTTCTTTTCAAGAGTAACAATCATTCTAGCAACACTTGATTTATCCTTATTTAGCCTTAAGGCAATCTCATTTTGAGATACTCCCTCTTGTTCCCAAAGAATAGCCATAATTAAATTTTGTTCCGATGTTAACTGGAAATCCGCAAGCTTTTTATTCACAAAGCTAGTAATTTCTAAATCAACCGAATGAATGAATACACCTAAATTATTTAATGGTTCATATTTCAAATAGATCACCCTAATTAGTTGACATATCAACGATTTACAAAACCTATTTTACAAAAAGGGATGAACCATTGTCAATCAAGTCAACCTACAATCTCAAATGACTTAATTTCCTGCAGCATATACGTGGCAAATTCCTTTAGAAACATATCGTTTACCCCAAATCCACAAAATTTTGGATTCATATATTGGGATAGAGCCTTTGAAATTAATTCTTTATATTCATGAGGAACCATCTTCTCTCCCCATTCACCCCCTTCTTTTTTAGAAGAGACTACACCCTCTGATAAATAATAAAGCACTCTACATAGATTAAGTATATAGTACACGGGATTATGGATAATTTCTTGAACCGAATTGTCAATATCAAAAACAATGGATTGAATATAATAGCTTCGATCGATCTTCTTAAAGACAGATTTCACTGGTTTTCCTAAAAGACAGATTCCCCTTTCATAGGTAACAACAAGATGCGCTGCCAGATCCGGATCAACGGTATCCCCACAAAGATAATCAGGATCTTGCAAATATCTATCCCTATGTACCTGTGAATAATGTAGCTCAAATGGTGAAGGATGCTTGAAATCGATGATATCTTTTTCTACTAAAACACTCATCTCTAGGTTATATTCTTCCAATTGCAAAATATCTTGAATAAGCCCCTTCTTTTTCTCCTTAGAAAGTTTCTCTTTCACAATAACTAAAATATCTACATCACTTTTTTGAGGTTGAAAACACCCCATTGCTAGTGATCCATGTAAATAAACTCCTATTAAATTTGACTTTAGATGCCTCTCGAATAGCGAACAAACCTTATCCAAAAATTGTTCAACCACCGGATTTCCCCCTTCCATTTTTAAGACTATTCTAATTTTTTATGATATAAAAAAAGGGATGACTCGTCAAAGTAAGTAGTCCCTTTTATGCATTTGTTTATTCAATCATCACGATAATGTTTAAATCACATAGAAAAATTAACGTCGAGAAAATTAGGATGCTATTCATGTGTTCATTTGAGGATATTTTGAAAAAGAATCGGATGATATAAAATTAGTGAATTGACGATGGCGAAGCAGCAGGATTCCGATAAATTCCGTATAAGAAATATCGAGTGAATCTTAGATTTTAAAGATACTATGTATTAAAGGAGGGAAATGAATGTTACAGGAATTCAATCACTTAATGGATTATATAGAAACGCATTTAACAGAGGATATTTCCGGAAAGGATATATCAAAAATTGTAGGACTATCTGATTATCATTTTAAGAGAATGTTTTCGTATATGGCTGGAATGTCATTGAGTGAATATATCAAAAACAGGAGGCTATCACTTGCAAATGTTGAATTAATTAACGGAGCAAAAGTGACCGATATTGCCTATAAATATGGGTATCAATCAATAGAAGGATTTTCACGAGCCTTTCGTGAATGGAGTGGTTTTTTACCTTCAGAAGTAGCTAAAAACAAAATTCAAAAATCATTTCCCAAATTTTCATTCTATATCGATATAAAAGGAGGAAAATCTATGGAATTCAAAATCGAAAAGAAAGAGAAATTTAATATAGTAGGTGTTTCAAAAAAAGTGCCTATTCAATTCGAAGGTGAGAATAAAGCTATCTTAGAACTCGCCCAGTCTATTTCCGAGCAACAAAAAAATGACATGCACCAATTAGCCGATTTATATCCTCATCAAGTATTGAATGTATCTTATAATTTTGATGATGGCTACCTAGAGGAAAAAGGATCTTTAACTCATATGATTGGTTTTGCAACTACAAAAGAAAATCCATTTGATCATTTAGAGCAAATTACTATTGAAGAAAGTTTATGGGCAATCTTCCCTAATCAAGGTCCATTTCCTACTACACTTCAAGAAACTACTGCAAAAATTTACTCTGAATGGCTGCCTTCTTCAGATTATGAATTAGTAGAACTACCTGGAATTTCTTTCACAGAGTACAATAGTACATCGGAAAATGTATATAGTGAAATTTGGATAGCAGTAAAGAAAAAAAGTTAAAGAAACTCGCGGATTATATCTACAAAAAAATGACACATAAAATCTAAAAAGGTTGGGATTCTTATCATTTAGGTCTCAACCTTATTTTATATTAATTTTGCTTTTATATTTTCTCATATAATCGGAAAGTCGTACCTTTTTCATATATTAGAGCTTGTCTACGGCACTTCTTAGCTTCTTAAGAGACTCACCTTAAATAGAAAGAATTTAAATGGGTAATGAGAAGGAAAAACTTGTTAAACTGAGTCCGTTTCGTAGACTTTGTATAAAAACAGTAGGGACTGTCACTGTGGTAATGCCCGACAGTCCCATTTAAATTAGTTATTCTGAACAATCTCTTGGATCTGTTCTTTGATATTTTCATTCGTATATCCGCCATGATAACAAATAACAGATTGAATATCATAGTCTAGAAATTTACTAAGAGAATGTATAGCCGTTTCCATATCTGGTGTATTTCGCGGAACGGGACCATTGATAGCTCCATTATTTAAGACCATGGCATCTCCCACGACAAGCGTCTTACTTTCATTAAGATATAAACTAATATGTCCCGGAGTATGGCCAGGAGTAAAAATGACTTGGATTCCACCAAAAAAGGTCAGTTCCTGCCCATCCACAAGCGTATGGTCGACCTTCGCTTTCGGAGGATTCATATATAAAGCTTGCATCGAAGGCGGAAGCGTATCCCATACCTCTTTACTTATTTTAGTAGGGTCTGCCTTCATCATATGCTTAGTTCCTTCGATATAAGGTTTGTCTAACTCATGTGCATATACTTCAATTTTCCCTTGTGATTCCTGAAGGATTTCTGGAAGACTGCCAATATGATCAATATCCTGGTGTGTCAAAATGACCGCTTTCAGCTTTTCAAAAGGTACTCCAACTTGTTGCATTGCAGCCTTTATAGCTGAAAGCTGACCTGGCATTCCTGTATCCACCAATATCGCCATTTCATCATCCCATAGGAGTGTTGGATTGATCTTAAAACCTTCAATATTGAGTTCAATCATTTCTACGTGATCAGCTACTTTCATTTCTCTTCCTCCTTCATATGTAATGCTTTATCAGAATATCCTAATTGCGTAAAAAAATGAAGAAAGCAAAACAAAAAATTTTTATCAATTATTTTGATGCGATTTTAACACTTCCTTGCCAAATTCCAAACACTCCTTACAGATTGAGACACTAGGCCCTACTGCTAGCTCCCCGATCTCCGCTCGACTTCTATTACAAAACGAGCAAACATCTGTGTAAGTTGCACCAGTTGCTTCTGAATTTTCTAACTGAAATAACTGTTTATAAACTGGACTTAGCTCGCTCCATACATCGAATTGATTATTATCTAGGTCATAAAAAACAAAGTTCCTTCCAGTATGTCCTCTATCCTCAATCTCCCCCACCTTCATTCCTTTTTGGACGAAAGATTCATGTAAGGCTTCCAATGCTTGTAGACCATTTACCTCAAAAGTAACAGAAAAACGTTCATGACCGTAGTAATCAATGAAATTAGCAGTTTGATTTTCTATTGATTTAACAAGAAAAAAGCTTTGATTGGCAAAGTTCAATATCGCTTTGTCCTGATCATTATAACTTAACTCCGCCCCTAAATTATTCATATACCATTCAGTGGATTGTTCTACATTTGATACGGGTATATACACTGTCCCTACTCTAATTAATGATTCTTTCATCTTCTCATCTCTCCTTTTATGAATTTATATGTTTTCTATATTTCAACCAATCTTTTCGTTTTACTATCCAAGAGAAAATAGTGGGTCGATTGAGGAAAAGTATTTGTCTTTTTAAATCCAAATGAAACATAAAATTGATCCGCTGGATAAGTATCCGTACGAAGAACAACGACTTTAAAAAATCCCCTCGCAAAGCTTAGAATTTCTTTTAAAAGAAGATTACCTACTCCTTGCCTTCGAAATGATTTACTTACATAAAATCTTCTTATACGCCCAATATTTTTATCATTTGAGTAAGGGTCAATAGTTAATCCACCAATTCCAATTAACTCTCCATTTTTATGAAATGCTCCAAAAATCCCTTCACCCGGTTGTTTAAAAGTATTCGCCCCACTTCTATATTCTTCTAAAAGTCTTTTAAAAATCGAAAACCATCTTGTTTGCTTTCTAGAATTAAATCGGATAGATCGTGATTGAGTAAGTGATTAATAGGCATAATCTTAATAGTAATGATAATCGCCTCCACAACTTCCAATTCGACACATGCAACACGGATGAAACCTTTGATTCGATTATTTGTAAGGGTATTGTCAAACCTCTCCTTTACAAAAGCGTAATGCATCACTACTTTGCGCATCATTTTTCCACATTTTCATTTGATCGCCAACAGCAATAGTAAATTCTGCAAATGCCGTGCCTTTAGCCGTGATGATATTATCTAACACCTCAATATTGTTCCCCGTATAAGTAGCTCCTTCGAATACCTCACTAAAGTGAGTAAACGTATTTTCTGTACAGGTAAACTTTTTTCCTTTTAGTAAACCAGCCTTTCCTAGTAAAGTTGCAGCAGCACATATGGTTGCAATAGGAGTTCCTTTTAAATGAGCATTCTGTAAAAACCCAGATAACAATGAATCATTTATGATTGTCTCAATTCCATCTCCGCCTGAGATAAGTACTAGATCATAATCCTCAACTTTCGCTTCTGCTAATGTTATTTGTGGTGTCGTGATTAATCCCCCAACACTTTCTACATGTTTTCCATCGACAGTTGCAGTAGTTACTTTGACTTTTCCAACCTTTCTTAAGAAAAACAATGTATGAGCGATCTCAAAATCTGCATATATGGGATATGCGATAAATAGAATATTTCTCATTCAATACCTCCATGAAAAAAATATTAAATAAGTTTTTTCGTACTCTTTCTTTAACGGGTTCCTATAAATTCTAATAAGATTTTTACTCTATTAGAAACAGCAACAAAGTTTTTTTGCGAAGGGCTTTAAGTTACAGAAGCTTTCCCTTTTCTTCATACCAACGTATCATTCTCCACTTGCCATCTAATTCTTTCCGCCAAACTTCCAAAGATAGCCCCTTCATCATTTTGTCTTCTTGCTTAAATGTCACCTCATAGGAAACAGCTGCTTGCGTTTCTGTTTGAGGTACAATCGCTAAACCTGAATAAATAAATTTTATGTTTTTTCCTTTATAGAATTCTGCCGCCTCTTTGTTTCCTGCTCTTATCTGCTCTGCATTATAATGCTCTACTTCTCCCACATGAGGAATATAAAGCATGCCCTGAAAATCATCAGCATACATAGTGTTCATTTCTTCGTATGAACCGATAGAAAAATTTTCATGTAGCTGCATCATTCTATAAATTTGATTTGCAACTTCGGATTCAATGCACAAAAAAATCACCCGTTTCTTTTAAAAATGGTTATTAAATATATTAATTTTTCAATCTATTGAGTAAAATAGAGACAGTTCACTAGGTTGGGAATGATCATTTATGATAGATTTGTTTTATTATAATTGGCAAGTTCGAGAAGATTGGTTTCAATGGTGTGAAAATATTTCTCATGAGGAATTAACTTTCATGCGTAATGGTGGTATGGGTAGTTTCTTAAAAACTTTATTTCATGTGATTGATTGTGAGCAGTTATGGATTCATCAAATGCAGGGAACATCAGTATTGAAAAAGGAATTTAATTCTTTCTCGACGCTTGAGGAGGTTCGTGAATTCTCTCAATCTACCAGAATGATTACCAAAAACTTTCTTATGAATTGGAATAAAGAACAAGAGGATAAACTCCTTTATATCACAAGAAAAGATGGCTCGGTGCTATCCTTTCCATATGGGAAAGTTATCAGACACCTTATTTCACATGAAATTCATCATATTGGGCAACTTTCTATTTGGTCCCGCGAACTTGGTCTTAAACCGGTAAATTCTGACTTAATCATTAGAGAATATATTTAATATTGATGAGGCTGTTTAATAAGGAAAAGACGAAACAGCCCCTTTTTTTACCTTTATTATAATGACAGACTTAGAATTAATTGCTCTCCCATCTTTCCAGGTCTTCTACGCCCTGTATCAATATACCCGACTCTTTCATACACTTTTTGAGCATGTACATTTAGTTTATTAACCGATAAAACAATTTCATCACAATTGGGAAATTCTCGATTAATAAAAATCGGTAATTGCTCTAGTCCTTTTTTAGCATAACCTTTTCCCTGCTGTGAATGATTGACTGAAAAAGCAGTTAATAGCATTGCATTCGGATTATCTGTATATTCCTTCACTCTATCACTAGAATGCAACACAAAAAATCCAACAGGAACATGATTACTTACAATCATGATTGGATGACGTTCATGAGAAATTTCAAGCATTTCAATTGGTAACGCAGTAAAACGTACTTGTTCTTCAGGTAAATGATAATCAGTTATCAAGTCATACCATTCAGATTGATAAAACTGTAATTCAACCTTATCCACTGTAATCATATATAGCTCCTCCAATTGGAATATTCAATAGAATTATACCAAAATAGAACATGTGTTTGCAATAGTTTAGGAGGAGAATTTAGAAACTTTTGATTTTAATAATTCAAAGAGACCTTCCGGAACTAATCGAGACTCCTTTTGAAAATCTGATAAAGGCTTCCACATAACATCAAATTCAATCCCATTATCTTCTTTTCCTTTAAATATTGAAAGATTATAATAGGAGGAATCAATAAAGTCAGCTGCATATACTTGAACAATTTCATGACCTAGATCACCATCATACGTAAATATATTTTCTAACGTACCTAAGAGTTTTAAATGACAGATGTCTGCACCAATTTCTTCCTTAACTTCTCGTATGACTGCATCCGAACTCCTTTCACCATACTCAATACCTCCTCCAACTGGACGATAAAAATAATTTTCTGTTTTCGGATCAATCCCTTCCGATACTAGAATTGAATCGCCTTTTTGAAAAATACAAATCGCTAAAGGTCGAATGATACCCTTTCTCATGCAAAAACCCCCAATCTCTAGAATATTATCAATTCAACTTTTGTATGAGAAAATCCTTTTTTATCTGAAATAAAATTCTAGTACTTCATCTTTCTTATGAAAAATAAACAAATTCTGCTTCAATCATGGCTTTTATCTGAGTTTGCCCTGTTTGAATGGGAGTTCCTTCACTTTTTGCAAATAACGCTACATGGAAAGGTGATGTTGAGGGGGCCGAAGATATTTCAGTGATTTTTACTGGAATGTGATAAAAGGAGATGGCTAATTGCTTCGTAATTGTTGCTGCCTTTTGCTGGGCATCCTTTAACGCTAGGGACAAAGCTTGATGGTAATATGCCTCGGGTTGGGCTAATGTAAATTGAATATCTGCTATCATATTAGCCCCATTCTGCACGGCTACATCTATAACATTCCCTGTAAAATTAATCTCTTTAATTATTACCTTAATAAGATGTGTAACTTTATAACCCTGCCTGATTATTTTTCCATTTTCATTTTCATATTGGACATCGATACGGTAATCAACAGTTTTTATATCGTCATTGGCTATTCCCATTTGTAAAAATGCCTGAATGATTCTTGACATTACTCTTGTATTTTCTGACTGTGCTGTACTGACATCTTTATTTTCTGTCACTACACCTAATGTGATCTCCGCCATATCCGGTTGAGCGTTCACCAATCCTTCACCCGAAACCTTCATAAGATGTTTTTGCTTTCGATAAATTTGTGAATCTCTTGCTGAAACATGTGGATAATTTTGTTTACTATTCACACTATCCCCCCTTTTAAATACTAAGTCTTATGAATTTGCTGTGAGGGATATTCACTACAATGAAAAAAATTATATTTATCCACAGTTAGGTTAATCTCGGTGATTTAAGATGTGTCTTAAAACTGGTGGGTGAGACACATTTTTGAGGATTTGGATTCAAGTCCTGGTTTTTGTGTAAAATCACTGGCAAGTACTTTCAACCTTAACCCTTTTATTTTTTTTTGCGAAACTTCCATGGATTTTGAACTTTATATCCGGTAAGGGATGTCAAATGGTTTTCAATTTGACATCCCTTACCGGATATGTGACCATCCATGATGGAAGTTTAGCTGAAAATAATCTGTTCTACCTTCCACCCATAAGTGCTTTTCTATTAGAGTAAACCGTATCCTGATATTGCATTAGAACAGCTCCAATCAAGCGAAAAGCCGATTGGGTGTTTGGAAAAATACGAATGACCCTTTCTCTTCTACGGACTTCTTGGTTCAGCCGTTCAAGGGAATTGGTACTACGGATGTGGTATCGGATACTTTCCGGAAAGATCATATACTGGATGGTATCTTCGAACCCCTCATCCAATATAGAAAGTGCTTTTTCAAACTTTGGCTCTGTCCCGAACCTACTCATTAGCTCATCTTTAAACAGACGGATATCATCAATGGTTACTGCTTCAAATACGCGTTTGATCATTGTCTTGATTTCAGCCGAGCTCTTTTTGGGAAGTTTATTAAAGATATTTCGCTTAAAATGGACATTATTTGCCAAGCAGTCCCAATAAATTCACGTTGTATCGCTTTCTGGAGACCTTGATGAGCATCAGAAATGATTAGTTTGGGAGATTGAAGGCCACGTGATTTTAGCTGTTGGAAGAACCGCCCCCAACTCTCAAAACTTTCCGCATGGTCAACACTCAAGCCAATTATTTCACGTGTATTCTTCTCAGTAATGGCAGTGGCAATATAAACAACCTTGGAAACAACGCTTTGGTGCTCGCGCACCTTTATATACATAGCGTCAACGAATACGAAAGGGTAGTATGTTGTATTTAAGGGTCTCTTAGCCCACTCGTTCACAATGGGATCAAGCTTTTGTGTAAGTGATGATACAAACGACTTGGAAATGTTCTTGCCGCAAAGCTGTTCGACAATATTGGTAACATTCCTAGTTGAAACACCATTGATGACCATTTCCAGCATAGAGAGGACCAACGCCTGGTCACAACGGGCATATTTTTCAAAAACGGTCGTTGAGAATTCCCCGTTGCGTGTCCGTGGTACTTTAAGTGTTAAGGTACCGATGCTCATCATAAGATCACGCTCATAATAACCGTTGCGATAGTCACGGCGTTCAACAGCTCGTTCATAAGGTGCAGCCTGTAAATAGTCATCCCTTTCTTTTTCCATAAATTCGTTTAGTACTAAGACAACCGCTGATTTTATAACCATATCAAGGTTGGAATTTACAATGGCTTCTTTTAAAACATCCAAATTTAGGTTAAACTGTACTTGAGTCATTTTTATTCCTCTTTTCATTGTTTATCGTGGTTGAAAACAGTGTTGCCAAGAGTGAATAAAATGACTCATTTTTTTTGCATTTTCTTTTTACACAATTATACGGACTTAATCGTTTTGAATTCATAGTGTGTGTTAAGCCCAGCGCGTGAGACACATTTTTTGGGGTTTGCATTCATTATGTGTTTTAACTCTAGGAATGAAACATATTTATATAGATTTTTTAATACTTTATTTGCTTTACTATGAGACTATGAAGGATTTTGGAAAAATAAAAACCTCTACTTTTTATGTAGAGGTTTTTATTTATGATTTTACGCGCCTTAGAGGATTCGAACCTCTGACCCACAGCTTAGAAGGCTGTTGCTCTATCCTGCTGAGCTAAAGGCGCATTCATTCTGGCGGAGAAAGAGGGATTTGAACCCTCGCGCCGGTTACCCGACCTACACCCTTAGCAGGGGCGCCTCTTCAGCCACTTGAGTATTTCTCCATATAAAAAATGGCTCCGCAGGTAGGATTCGAACCTACGACCGATCGGTTAACAGCCGATTGCTCTACCACTGAGCTACTGCGGAACAGGAATATTTATAGATGGTGGGCCTAAATGGACTCGAACCATCGACCTCACGCTTATCAGGCGTGCGCTCTAACCAGCTGAGCTATAGGCCCGTTATGAGTGATTATGTATGGAGCGGGTGATGAGAATCGAACTCACGACAACAGCTTGGAAGGCTGTAGTTTTACCACTAAACTACACCCGCAGATCTCTTATCTTGAAATAAAATATGGCTGGGCTAGCTGGATTCGAACCAACGAGTGACGGAGTCAAAGTCCGTTGCCTTACCACTTGGCTATAGCCCAATAAAATAGTATTAATAATGGGGCGGATGATGGGAATCGAACCCACGAATGTCGGAACCACAATCCGATGCGTTAACCACTTCGCCACATCCGCCATAAATGGTGGAGGGGGACGGATTCGAACCGCCGAACCCTGAGGGAGCGGATTTACAGTCCGCCGCGTTTAGCCACTTCGCTACCCCTCCACTAATGAAAAATGGTGCCGGCCAGAGGACTTGAACCCCCAACCTACTGATTACAAGTCAGTTGCTCTACCAATTGAGCTAGGCCGGCATTAATAAATTATTATCCCCAAAAAGAGATTAGTTGTAATGGTCGTCCAGCTTTCAGTTTGCTTATTCAAGCAGCGGTTCAAGCTGTACGCTGATGTATTTCAAAGTCGTTTATTCGGTCGTGCTCTACCAATTGAGCTAGGCAGGCAAACTATTATGTTATTATCCCCCAAAAGAGGAAAAGTATCAACATGATTAAATTTATCTTAATGGTGGCTCGGGACGGAATCGAACCGCCGACACATGGATTTTCAGTCCATTGCTCTACCGACTGAGCTACCGAGCCAAATATAAAATGGCGGTCCGGACGGGACTCGAACCCGCGACCTCCTGCGTGACAGGCAGGC
>NZ_JBBOXX010000001.1:210000-572500 GCF_038007825.1 Heyndrickxia sp. FSL W8-0496 | reverse complement strand
TTTCCATATTCCTTAGAAAGGAGGTGATCCAGCCGCACCTTCCGATACGGCTACCTTGTTACGACTTCACCCCAATCATCTGTCCCACCTTCGGCGGCTGGCTCCAAAAGGTTACCTCACCGACTTCGGGTGTTACAAACTCTCGTGGTGTGACGGGCGGTGTGTACAAGGCCCGGGAACGTATTCACCGCGGCATGCTGATCCGCGATTACTAGCGATTCCGGCTTCATGTAGGCGAGTTGCAGCCTACAATCCGAACTGAGAATGGTTTTATGGGATTGGCTAAACCTCGCGGTCTTGCAGCCCTTTGTACCATCCATTGTAGCACGTGTGTAGCCCAGGTCATAAGGGGCATGATGATTTGACGTCATCCCCACCTTCCTCCGGTTTGTCACCGGCAGTCACCTTAGAGTGCCCAACTGAATGCTGGCAACTAAGGTCAAGGGTTGCGCTCGTTGCGGGACTTAACCCAACATCTCACGACACGAGCTGACGACAACCATGCACCACCTGTCACTCCTGTCCCCGAAGGGAAATCCCTATCTCTAGGGAGGTCAAGAGGATGTCAAGACCTGGTAAGGTTCTTCGCGTTGCTTCGAATTAAACCACATGCTCCACCGCTTGTGCGGGCCCCCGTCAATTCCTTTGAGTTTCAGCCTTGCGGCCGTACTCCCCAGGCGGAGTGCTTAATGCGTTAGCTGCAGCACTAAAGGGCGGAAACCCTCTAACACTTAGCACTCATCGTTTACGGCGTGGACTACCAGGGTATCTAATCCTGTTCGCTCCCCACGCTTTCGCGCCTCAGCGTCAGTTACAGACCAGAGAGTCGCCTTCGCCACTGGTGTTCCTCCACATCTCTACGCATTTCACCGCTACACGTGGAATTCCACTCTCCTCTTCTGCACTCAAGTCTCCCAGTTTCCAATGGCCGCTTGCGGTTGAGCCGCAAGATTTCACATCAGACTTAAGAAACCGCCTGCGCGCGCTTTACGCCCAATAATTCCGGACAACGCTTGCCACCTACGTATTACCGCGGCTGCTGGCACGTAGTTAGCCGTGGCTTTCTGGTTAGGTACCGTCAAGGTACCGCCCTATTCGAACGATACTTGTTCTTCCCTAACAACAGAGTTTTACGATCCGAAAACCTTCATCACTCACGCGGCGTTGCTCCGTCAGACTTTCGTCCATTGCGGAAGATTCCCTACTGCTGCCTCCCGTAGGAGTCTGGGCCGTGTCTCAGTCCCAGTGTGGCCGATCACCCTCTCAAGTCGGCTACGCATCGTCGCCTTGGTGAGCCGTTACCTCACCAACTAGCTAATGCGCCGCGGGTCCATCTGTAAGTGATAGCCGGAGCCATCTTTCAATTCTCCTTCATGCGAAGGAAAAAGTTATCCGGTATTAGCCCCGGTTTCCCGGAGTTATCCCAGTCTTACAGGCAGGTTACCCACGTGTTACTCACCCGTCCGCCGCTAATCATCAGGGAGCAAGCTCCCATCAGATTCGCTCGACTTGCATGTATTAGGCACGCCGCCAGCGTTCGTCCTGAGCCAGGATCAAACTCTCCAAAAAGATGTTTGATATAGCTCTTATAAATAAAAGTAATTCATTGACGTTTCTGTTTGTTTAGTTTTCAAAGAACTATTTTTGCGACGTTTTATATTTTAACATCACAACTTCGAAGTGTCAATTACTTTTTTAAAATAATTTTTTCGAAGTGTTGTTTTGTCGTATGTCCGACAAGATAATACTTTACTAGATAATTAATCTTTTGTCAATAGTTTTAAAAAGTTTATCTAATAAATTGTTTTTGTTTCAAATTTGTTACTTTGATATATTACTATAGTATTTCTTGTAATGTCAACAATAATTTTTCTTCTTCTCAACTAATACTGATTTACCTAAGAAATACAGTAACAAAACAGTAAGAGGCAAAGAAAAGTAGTTATTAATACAAATTGAAACGAGCCATCATGCTCTTCCATACTCTTTGCGCATGAATTGAAATCGTTGATGACGACGGTAATCTTTGCACAATATCCTCTATTAATTATTAAAGAAAATAGGAAAATAACAAGAATAGTAGTAAAAAATCTTCAATTAGATTATAAGTGCTAGCAAAATATGTTTACGTTTGTTTGAGTGAGTACATCATTCATATCATTTCCAAGCATTCCTTGGCTCAAGAAACAAAACCAATAAAAAGGAATGAAATATAGAACATGCATTTTATTAAAAAAACAATCCACTGAATTTCATCCCTTTTGCCAACTACTTTAAACAAAAGATTTATTCCCGGTGACTATAATAATTGAAATGAAGATCCATCGATAATCTTTACCTCTCCTCTATTTTTCACTTCATTCATTAATTTAAATAGAGCAGCATCCTTCTTTTTCGCCTCAATCATACAATCAATATGTGAAACGCTCCCTTTAATTTGATTTAAAAAACGAAAGAACATATCAATATCAACGTAATCAGCATGATGCCTAAAGGATTTTTCACTTTTAGGGCTCGAAATATGCATTTTAATGGGTAGTGGTGAATCCTTCCATGTTTGTATAATCCTATCCCAACTCTCCTCCCATTGTTCATGTTGATGAAGGGCTAGATGATGGTGGTAATCAAAAACAAGGGGAATACCCAACTTTTCACATAAATATAAAGTATCCTCTAAAGTAAAAGACGTATCATCATTTTCAAGCATGATCATTTTTTGTATAGGCAAAGGTACCGTCATCCAATTCTCAATAAATCTTTCAAGGGATTTCTCTTTCTCCTTGTAATTCCCACCTACATGCATAACACAACGATGGGTTGGATTGATTCCCATACCTTTTAATAGTAGATAATGGAGTTTTAATGTTTGAATGGAGTTCTTTAGAATTTCTTTTTTTGGAGAATTAAGTATGACAAAATGATCCGGATGAAAATCTATCCTTATATGATGGGATTTAGCATATTCCCCTACATCCTTCAGTAAATCTTTCAAGGGCTTAATGTAATCCCAGTCCAGAAGCTCCTCATGATTAGCCAAAGGAATCAATCGGGAGGTTAATCGATAAAAATGAATGTCAGATGCGACATTATGCTTTAATAGCCTAAGTGTATTTTCTAAATTTTTGCTTGCGATACGTTCTAGTTTTCGGAGGGCGGCTTCACGATCAGGGATACGTTGAAATTGTGCATACGTCATCGTCTTTGATGGGGAAGCATTTTTTAATTCCATACTCATTGCTACATAACCTAGACGTACAATCATCATTCTATCACCTCATATACTAGCTCTTTTATTTAGGAGACAATCTCTTACTACTACTTCGCTCCTTCAAGATGAGGAACAATACTTGGTATAGAATATAAACCCCAATATATACACCTGTAAGTAAGAAATAAACATTTAGAAATACGGAATGGATAGTAGTCATAAAAACGGTCTTGTCTTTGATTACTTTTAGGATTGAATAAGCAGCAATATTTCCAAATATAAGGAAAGATAATAACGCTATACTATTAAACAGTAGACGAAGCATTTTCCAGTAATGTTGCAGTATATACATAATGATTGGAACAATCACACTAGCTATACCAATGAAAAACGACATATTATCTTCATGCCTCTCCTTCTAACAAGAACTCCTATAACAAATCTTATAGATTTAGATGTTGTAACATCTGAATATGTTGCCTATCTTTGTTTAAAAGTTCTTTAATTAATTGCAAGCTCTCTTCATCTAATTCATCATCAATCAATTCTTCAGTTTTATGAATTCCCATATTTTCTCCTTTAATTGCATCTTCTACAATTCCATCTAATTGGTTTGGAATCATTAAGTTATGTAAAGAACCCTGTATAGAGCCCACTAATCCCTCGCCATGAACCGGAGTCCCACCAAGGTTTTGAATTCTTTCAGCCACTTTTGCTGCATCATCTTTAAGTTCTTGTTGAATTCTTTGGAACTTTTGTTTTGTTTCTTGATCGGTTATTTTCTGGATATATTGTTCATAAGCATGAATCCCCATAAATTGACCTTTTAAAAAATTATTGAGAGTTTTTACAGTCTGCTGATTTTTCATTTCATAATTCCTCCATTTACATAAGGATCAAACGAAAAGTGAGGTGTCTATCAAGGGGCTAACCCTTAATTTTTTAGACACCTCCTTATCACACCATATCGACATTCCTAGTCTTTAGATTTAATCCCTTTTGCATTCGGGTCTACAATATTCCCACCATAATCAGGTAAGTGTCCTGCATGCTGCTTATTATATAAAGAACCTGCTCCCTCAGAGCTATTCATTTTGGTTTGCTTTTGTTTATGATTATTTCTCATAAAAAACACCTCCATTACTTGATATCATCTGCAGCTAACTAAAAATTATCCTTTTATTTGATTCACTTTTTTCCATTCAAAATTCTGCAAAAATAATTACATAATTTCCTCTTCTATAGGCATACTGACAGTGACTCTAAAAGAAGTTAGGTGAAAAAATGGACAATAATCAAGCATATAAGCCTGGAGAAGTTGTTTATGTCATTATCCGTAACCCTCATGCTCAAGATGTTGCGAATGTACAACAAGCTGCAGTGGTACAAAATCCGGAAAGCCCCAACCAGCTGGCTCTGTTTTTACACGAAACATACTATCCATTAACCGATGAGTTTGCAGTCTTTCCATCAGAGAGTGAGGCGGAGCAAGCCTATCAAGAAGCCTTTGGTTTTTCCGAGGATGAATTGGGTGGCTATTATGGTTAAGCCCTTTGTTCCTCAGCTCGTTTATGTTGAGCCACAAGCTTTAGAATATTCGCTTGGAAGGGAACTCGTGTCTAAATTTGAATCGATGGGAATCGAAATCCGGCAAACCACATCACATAATCAAATAAGGAATTTGCCTGGCGAAAATCACTTTCAAAAATATCGCATGGCCAAGTCCACACTTGTTATTGGGCTAAGAAAAACATTGAAGTTCGATACCTCAAAGCCTTCAGCAGAATATGCCATTCCGCTTGCAACTGGGTGTATGGGGCATTGTCATTATTGTTATTTGCAAACAACGATGGGAAGCAAGCCCTATATTCGAACGTATGTAAATGTAGATGAAATCTTCGATGCAGCAGAAGAATATATGAAGGAAAGAGCTCCAGAGATCACTAGATTTGAAGCATCCTGTACATCAGATATTGTAGGGTTAGATCATCTTACCCACTCATTAAAAAGAGCGATTGAATTTTTTGGGCAATCAGAATATGGGAAACTTCGTTTTGTTACTAAATTTGCACATGTGGATCACCTGCTTGATGCCAAACATAATGGAAAAACCCGCTTTCGATTTAGTGTAAACGACGATTACATCATTAAATATTTTGAACCAGGAACATCCAGACTTCATGAAAGAATTGAAGCAGCTGCTAAGGTTGCTGAGGCTGGCTATCCATTAGGGTTTATCGTCGCCCCTATTTACTTACATGATGGTTGGAAATCTGGTTATCATGAAATGTTCGAAAAGCTAGAGGCAACCCTTCCCGCTATTGCAAAAAAAGATTTGACCTTCGAGATGATTCAGCATCGCTTTACAAAGCCCGCCAAACGAGTCATCCAAGAAAACTATCCGATGACCAAGCTTGAATTGGATGAATCAAAACGGAAATGGAAATGGGGAAGATATGGGATTGGGAAATATGTATACACAAGCGAGGAGCAAGAGGATATAAAAGATACATTGGGTGGATACATTCATCGCTACTTTCCTGAAGCAAAGATAGAATATTTTACTTAGGCTATGTTCATATAGATTTTGCTTGAATTAACACCGAAGAGGGTTGACGATCCTCAACCTTATTTTATTCGTTTAACTAAATTGTACATTAAGAAAAAAACCAAAATAAATGATGAGCTGCTTTAAGGAAGCCTTCGGCAGCTCACCACTCTACGACAGAGCTTGTAACCCTTTTTACCCCTCTAATAGAAGTTAGATCCTCAATAAGTCTAAACATAGATAAATCTTTTTGCTTTGCCTCAATCATGACATCAAAGTCACGATCTATTTCCTTTGCCAACTTAAAGAAAGGAAGGACAAAATCTACAGAAACAAAATTAGCATGTGAACGATATTCTTTCTCAGACTTTGGAGATGAAAGGTGGACCTTAGGAACCATTTGCCGAGATTCCCAGGTTTTAAATATGCGTGGTAAATAATGAATTAACTCAACTCCACCCTTATTCGCCATATAATGATGGTAATCGAGAATCATCGGTATCCCCTCTTTTTCACAAGCCAGAAGTGTTTCTTCAACATTATATGTTTTGTCATCATTTTCTAATGTCATCACTTCTTTAATTTTCTGAGGTACTAATTTCAAATTTTGATGGAACCTTTTTAAAGTAGCCTTTTTATCGCCATATGCTCCACCTATATGAATATTAATCAACCCTCTCTCTAATGCATTCATCGCTTGAAGCATAGAAAAATGGTATTCCATATCCTTTAGAGCATTTTGTGTCACTTCTTGTTTTGGACTTGTGAAAAGGGTAAATTGATTGGGATGAAAACTGGGACGCAAATTGAATTGATTCACCAAATGCCCTAGATCCTCCCATTCTCTCTTAAACGGGGTAATAAAATCCCACATGACTTCTGGATGCGTTGCTAATGGAACGAGAGAGCTTGAGAATCGATAAAGTTCAATTTCATTGCCAATATTATAATGAAGAATTCGTTTTGTATTGTACAGATTTTGTGCAGTAGTCAAGTGGAGCTTCTCCAGCCTGCTATCTTTAGGTAAACTAGAATATCTAGCAAAGGTGACCGTGCTTGAAGGACTAGCATTCCACAGCCCCATTGCATTGGCGACATATCCAAATCGAATCCTCATACTCCTCGCCCCTTACATAAACACAACAAGTTACACTTCCATCTTAGGCGGTTCTTCAAGCCATCCCTTCTCCATCATCAGTCTTGCCCCTTCCAGACTATATTCATATATATCTTTACCAAATACAGTGGTCTTCACAATTAAGTCATTTCGTAAATTAAACCCGACACTAAATCCTTGTCCTCCAAGACTAAAACCACTTAGTAAATACGTACAAAATAACATCAGCTTTTCGGAAAAGGGAGCGTCTGTTGAACTTGTCAGTGTTCCACCTGATGTCACAGGGGGATTAATATTATTTTCATTCATAATATTTGATAATTCCTTTATGATTTCACTCGAAATTGCTTTTCCTTTAGTAAAATATTTTTTTACTTCATCATCCTTGGAACATTGAGCGAAACCCCTCATTAATTTTGCTCCCAAATCATTCGTCTCATACGAATGATAGATCAAACCAAATTCCACTGCATTTATTTGTCTTTTTTGACCAAAAATATTTGTTCCCTTCATATATTGTGTATCTGCTATATAGTCAACAGTTTTAGGCATCATTGTATAGGTTGGCTTTGGGAGAAGATCTCTTTCAAGTAGATATTGTGTAAATAGATTGTAATAGGTTTGTGTTAAATCCGTTAGTTGTTTATAAAATTGAACGATGTCCTCACGATAGGCTATCGTCATATGTAGTACATACATCCCCATACTAATCTCTTTTAGTATTCGGCAAAACATAATATCAAAGCCATTTTCAAATAATGTAGGTGCACTAAGATTTACATCTCCATTTGTAAATCCAATTGGCACGGCTGCACCTTCATTTTCAAGCATTGTTTTAATTTCGATGACCTTCGGATGAAGCCCTTCCCACAAACCTGACATCAGTTCCTTTGCTCTTTGATCATCTGATTTCTCAATAAAGTACTCTAATATCCGTAGAATCATTGTCTTTTTATGGTATGTTGTCCAAAGGGACCCAAGTTCGGTTGAGCTCATTTTAATATGATTTGACATTACATCTATTTCCTCCTGATATTGATCCAAGGCTATATTACCTATATATACTCCATTAGACCTATACAACCTTACACCAATCATATTGATAAATAGTATGTCTGTCTGATATTGGAATTATGCAATTCTATACACATCTCTCATCAATAAATATCCATATAGGTAAAAAGTATCGTCATTTCTATAATCCGTTGTAATCACCTTATTTTTGCCATATGATAAATATTATAGAATGGTAGAATCAACCAATAATTCAGGCATAAAATCAGTTCATATTTTTAGAAAGGAATTCATTTATGAATGATACTCAACGATTTCAAGTTCATTTAACGGGAATGATAGATATTTTATCTAACCATCTATACAACGAAAAAGATGTATATATCCGTGAACTTCTGCAAAATGCGAACGATGCATTAACCGCAAGACGTAATTATCATGAAGATTTTAAACCTTATATTCATGTGTCACTCACAGAAAGTGGTGATTCGCCTCCTACCTTAATTTTTGAAGATAATGGGATTGGATTAACTGAAGAAGAGGTTCATCAATTTTTAGCAACGATCGCTAATTCATCAAAAGGTGAAAAGACATTCGGAGATACCAATTCTGATTTCATCGGCCGTTTTGGAATAGGCTTATTGTCTTGTTTTATCGTCAGTGATGAAATAGTCATGGTTTCTACCTCAGCAAAAAATAACGAAACGATAGAATGGCGCGGAAAAGCGGATGGTACCTATGAAATTCGCATGCTAGAAGGGAAGACTTTTACTCCAGGAACAAAGGTGTATATACGTAGAAAAGAAAAGCTCAATTTACCAGGTGATTGTTTTGAAATTAGCACCTTGCGCCAAACGTTAAAAAAATACGGGGCTTGTTTAAAGCCTAACATTATTCTTGCATATAATGGCTTCGAAGAAGAAATCAATCGCTGGAGCCATCAATTTGCTAATAAAAGTCTCCTGCATCAAATGTCTAGTACTGACATTTTAGCTTTTGGTTCAGAGATATTAGGTATGGATTATCAAGATTATTTTTTTATTGAGAATAAAACAGGTCGGACATATGGTATTGCTTATATTGTTCCCCATACAATCCACATGAATGCCAAGAAATCAAATGCAGTCTTTCTAAATCGGATGTTCGTGACAAAAGAAAGCCAGCATTTATTACCCGATTGGGCATTATTCATTCATTGTATTTTATGGACAGATGAGCTTAGTCCTATTGCCTCCCGTGAAGATTTCTATCAAAACGATGCATTAGAACAGGTGAGAGAGAGTCTCGGAATAGCAATCAAGAAAAATATAATTGACCTTCCCGATGTTACTTTAACTAAATTAATGCATATTCATTACTTAGGATTTAAAGCACTAGCTAGTCAGGATGATGACTTTTTATCATTTATATATCCTTATCTACCAATGAGAACATTAAATGGTGAACAATCACTGCAGACAATCTTAAAAACCGATGAAACGGTCTATTATACAGACACTGTTGATGCCTTTCGTCAAATCCAGGATATTGCAAGAGCGAAGCAAATGAACTTAATTAATGGTGGCTACACATACGATATTTATATTTTAAACAAACTTTCCCTACTATTATCTAATCATCAACTTCGCTTAATTGACCCCTTAGAAATGACAGATACGTTAAAAAAATTAAATTCTGAAGAAGAAGAGCTCTTTGTTCACATCATTAACGAAATCAATCAAAAAATGAATGATTTTAAAGTAAATGTTGAACTTCGACGTTTTGAACCTAATCATTTACCAACTCTCTTTATTCACTCCCATCAATCACAAGAGGATCGTGAATTAGAACGTATTGCAGAATCATCCAATTCCTTGTTTAGTGATTTATTAATGTCATTGCAGCCTCAGGAGCCTGCAAGACCTATTCTCTATTTAAATTGGAATAATGTATTAATTCAAAACATCTTAACATCAGATAAAACAGCTGAACAGCTATGTGTAATTGTACAAATTCTTTATATACAGGCTTTACTATTAGGGCATTATCCTTTAAAAAATAATGAATTAGAGATGATGAATCAAAATTTATTGCACTTATTGAAACTTGTTTAATATTTCCGAACTTTACTTATTGCCTTTGTAAAAGCCCTATCGCTAGCTCTTCACCTTGGCAAAGGCCGTAGCAGCTTTTGAAGTTTTGCAGAGAGAGAGTTTAAATACCGGGAAGGTGGTTTCTCCGGGACTCGGTAACCTTTGTGCGGGTTCGTTACCCTATAAGTGGATTTTTCATGGATTCGGTAACCTTTGCGTGGGTTTCGTTACCCTGTTGGTGGATTTTTCACCGACTCGGTCACCTTTGCACGAGTTTCGTTACCCTTTAGGTCGATTTTTCGCCAACTCGGTAACCTTTGCACAGGGTTCGTTACCCTTTAGGTGAATTTCTCACGGACTCGGTCACCTTTGCACGAGTTTCGTTACCCTTTAGGTCGATTTTTCGCCAACTCGGTAACCTTTGCACAGGGTTCGTTACCCTTTAGGTGAATTTCTCACGGACTCGGTCACCTTTGCACGAGTTTCGTTACCCTTTAGGTCGATTTTTCGCCAACTCGGTAACCTTTGCACAGGGTTCGTTACCCTTTAGGTGAATTTCTCACGGACTCGGTAACCTTTGCACGAGTTTCGTTACCCTTTAGGTCGATTTTTCAACGTCTCGGTAACCAAAGTGCCTGTTTGCATACCGTGAAGGAAGAAAACACCGATCCAAGGGAAAATAGCGGAAAACGCCATAAGCCCGCTCCGAATCCTTTACTAGGTGTAAAACATGCAGATTGCGCTTTGACTAAAGCAATAAACTATACGAACACTGCCTAAAAAAATAATTGAGGTGATTACAATGGAAGATTATATCGAATTATTTGAAGAAACTTTAATGATGGAAGATAACGATTTGGCTAGAATTCCCATACTAGAGCGTGTCATTCGGGAAGCGGATAGCCATAATGATATAGAGACTGGAATCGAAGCTCGTTTCGAGTTGATTGAAACATGCAATTATTCTGGTTATCCCAAAAAGGTATTACAAGCATTTAGCTGGTTAATGCAAAAATATGAGGAAGATGAATCCTCTGTGGATGAACATCAATTATTCTGGTGCTATAAATGGATTGCGGAGCATGTAGTCGATTTTCCCGAGATTTCAAAAACACAAATTGATGCTCTGTTAACAGATATGAAGGAAAAGTTTAAAGCACGAAATTATTCTTTAAAACCTTATTATCGCGAACGTCTTTATAGTGCGATGAAAATGGGTGATCTAGAGACAGCCAAACAATTTTTTGATAAATGGAAAGAAACACCTGCTGATTGGATGTCTGACTGTCGTGCTTGCGAAGTAAATGCAGAAGTGGAGTATCATTTGTTTTCAGGAGATTTAGAAAAGTCCTATCAGGTTGCCCAGCCCCTTCTTATGCAATCACTCACTTGTGCAGAGGTCCCTCATGTCACATTTAGTTATATGGCTTTAGCCTTACATACTATGGATAAAAATGATGCGGCAGAAAAGTGCTACAAAAAGGGATATAAAATGGTCAAAGAAAATGGAGAATTCGCTGAAGAGATTGGAAATTATATTTTATATTTATTAAAAACCAATCGAAATGACGAGGCAGCTACAGTTTTTAATGAAAACTTTGAGTACATTCAAAAGGTGGATACTACAATTGGAAAAATACTATTCTTACAATCTGCCTACCCTATTTTCTTAGCACAAAATAATGTTGAGTGGTTGAAGCAAACTGAGAATTATACTAAACAACTTGACTCTCGTAATGGTACTGATTTTTATAAGAATCGCTTAGATGAAATTAAGCTATTAACTATATAAATGAAACTTACAAGGAAATGAGGAGAAACAAATGCAAGTACAAACTAATGCTTATCGAGCAGCAAGGGAAGGAACATTAGAACGTAGCTTTTCTGATCTCATCGCGGTTGTTCCCGATGTATTATCTATAGAAGTGGTAAAAGCTAGGTTATTTGAAATTTATGATGAAGTTTCCATCCTTAATGAGGACGAAACTAGTATATTAATAGAAATAAAATCAGATGATTCTGTGACACCTTACGAAATTCATGTTCAGCCTACTCCAGAAGATGTTCAATATGAACACTATTATCGCCAGGATCAAACAACTACTGAAGAGGCATTTAACCAAGCATATAGTGGTTCAGAGCTGTTTGTTCGAACATTATTTAACGGAGATGTACTGAGTGGGTTCTACTACCAATTAGATTTTCTTTGGAGAATAGCACCAGACATGTTATTTGCTTTAGATTTAAGTGCAGCATCAAAAGTGATTTCACGAAGCTATATTCAATACCATATTGAAAATACTATCTTACCAGACATACAGGATTTATACGTTATCCACTCTATCTATGAAGGCGGCGAGGAACAAGAGCCTTCCCAATTCTGGTTCCATACGCATGGTTTAAGTAGAGCTGGGTTAACTGATGTAGAGTTAATTATTCCAAATCGACTCACTTCGTATTATGGAATCCCTGACCTATTTAGTACCTTTGTTAATAATGCAATTGAAAATGGAAATGTTCCAATCAATGAGCCTGTATTAGTTGGCCAAAGTCAATCCGGCTATATCCAAGTAATTGCTGTTCCATGGGAGGAAGGCTTATCTTATGTCGGAAAACAAACATTGTCATTTGATTTAACTGATATCGAAACTGACGAAATTCGCTTACAGCCGATGGATGCTGGCTATGAGTTTATCGGTGGGATGAAGGATCGTGATGAAATCCATCAACAGCCGTCCTGTCTCCTCTTCGAATATAAAGAAGAAACAGGATATATGGAATGCTTCTTCAAAGAGTATGCTGATAACCAGGAATTAATGTATTACAAAACCAATAGTGAGACTGCACGTATTTCCTTTAACGCTAAGCAAAGCTTTGGTTACTTTAACCAAATTTTCAATATAGAAAAAGAAAATGAGAACTTTCGATTCCTTGGGAAGTTTGGCATCCCTTACTCAGAGGAAGAGCAAGAACATATGTGGTTTGACATGCAGGAAATAGTGGAACCAACGATTAAAGGAATACTCATTAATCAACCCTATTTTATCGATGACATGCAGGAAGGAAATCTTTATGAACTTAATTTTGACCATTTAACAGATTGGGTAATTTACGCTGGTGAGGATGTAATTAACCCAACAAACTTGTATCAATTTTTAGGCTAAAACACTTTACTTTTTTAAGGAGGGATTCCAATGACAATGACAATAGAGAGAACTGCGCATACGTAAAAGCGAGAAATACATCATTTCTCGCACTTAAGAATAAAGGAGAAATGATTATATGTTAACACTTAAAGGAAAATATAATGAAGCTATTTGCTATACCGATTTACTAGATGATGCCACAATTGGTCAAATCATTACCTTATGTAATCAAGAATTCGCAAAGGACAGTACCATTCGCATTATGCCAGATACCCATTCAGGAAAAGGCTGTGTGATTGGAACGACAATGACGATACAGGATAAAATTGTTCCAAGCCTTGTTGGGGTTGATATCGGCTGTGGTCTGTTTGTAGTAAAAATTAAAAAAGGTCGGATTAAACTTGATTTTGAAAAACTAGACAAACTCATTCGTAGCCGAATCCCAAGTGGGCATGGCACTCATGATAAACCTGTCGCTAACTTTGATTTAAATGAAATTATCGCACCTATACATCGCGGCTGGGCATCTCGTAGTCTTGGCACACTTGGCGGCGGAAACCATTTTATTGAAATAAATGAAGGCAAAGATGCAATCTACTTAGTCATCCATAGTGGCAGTCGGTCTCTTGGCAAAGAGATTGCCGAGTATCATCAGGAAGTGGCTTATGAAAAATTATCCGCACTTCGTAAACATTTAAAGGAAGAAATGAAGGCTGCACATCAAAAGGGCCATATTGACGAAGCAAATAGGCTGGAGAAAATTCGCAATGATAAGAAATTGCCCTATGAATTATCCTATTTAGAGGCACAAGACTTACAAAACTACTTGCATGATATGAAAATTGCGCAAGCTTTTGCCCAATCAAACCGTGCTCAGATGGCAGAAACCATTCTAAAAGGAATGAAATGGCATAAAGATGTCATTGATTCATTTGATTGTGTTCATAATTACATTGATATCGATCATCTTATGCTACGTAAAGGGGCTACCTCCGCCCAAATGGGAGAGCCACTTATTATTCCATTAAACATGCGTGATGGAAGTATTCTTGCAACAGGAAAAGGACATCCTGACTGGAACTATTCCGCTCCACATGGAGCAGGCAGGATACTAAGCCGCTCAAAAGCGAAGGCACAAATTAGTCTTGAGAGCTATCAAAAGGCAATGAAAAATGTGTGGACCACATCGGTGTCCAAGAAAACATTGGATGAAGCACCACAAGCGTATAAACCAGCAAAGGAAATCGAAAAAGATATCCACGATTCAGTTGAAATTAAAGAAATCATTCGCCCACTTTATAATTTTAAAGGGTGACATTCATTAGGGGGGATTGTCGAAAATTGACATCCCCCTATCAAGTTGAAAAGGAGAAATAGTATGAACCTAGAAGAATATAAACAGCAAATGGAAGAAGATGATTTCTCTCCCGGCTGGGATGCAATCGATGCTTCTTTTTCAGAAGTATATGGGACCCAAGAGCCAGCACATTATGGGACGAATATGGTAGCTCGAGCAATCTTTGGTGGGGATGAATATATCGATGGCTATAGTATCTATACATCTGATAAAGGATATAAACATATTGTTACCTTTGGTTTAAGTGAGCTTTACGGGAATGAGGAAGCCTTCGGTGGAGAATATAGCAAATGGGGTTATGAGCTAACGATAAAATTACCTGAAGAAGACAATGAAGAATGTATGTGGGCAATAGATATGCTTTCCAATTTAGCTAGGTATACTAATCAATCAAAAGCCTGGTTTAATCCCTTTGACTATGTCGCTGGAAATGGTGAATCGATTCGTATTGGATACCCATCAAAAATCACTGCATTAATTATTGTTCCGGATACCGAGATTCACGGAAAACAAACTGTCCATGGGAGATTGGATTTCATGCAGGTAGTAGGTATAACAGAAAATGAACTTCAAGCCATCAAAGGAAAAAGTTTAGAGGAACGCGAAGCATTTGTGCGCAAAATGCAAAAGGATAATCCAGAATTAATAACAGATATGAAAAGAGGAAAGGAATATTTAGAGTAGGACTTGCTCGTATTTTTTTGCAATCGATATATATAAATTTAATTTCCAAGTTTTATCCCGCTAAAGCTTCTAAGGATAATAAGGGGCTAACTAATAGCCCTTTCCTATTCAAAAAACTCCATATGCCCCTTTTCCTGCCGATAATATTTCAAACGATCTTGTAGTGTTCCCGTATGAAACTCAAATTTGTGACCATCTGGATCAGTAAAATAAATAGATTTTTTATCCTTCACATCTCTTGGACGCCCCGGAAGAAGATTCACCTGTAAGGACTTTAGCTTTTCCAGCATCTTATCAAAATCCTTCTCTTCTATTGAAAATGCAAGATGTGTATAGGATTGATGGATTTCGTTACGCGGAATATCCTTTTCTTCATTAAGAGCTAACCATATCCCATTTAACTCAAAATAAGCTAAACTCCGACCCTTCACTAAAATCCTCGCATCAAAAACTTTTTCATAGAATGCTATGGATGCTTCTAAATTTGAAACAGAAAATAATAGATGGTTGATGCCTTGTACTTTCATGGTAGCCTCCAATATCTAGTAAATTTATGACCCTTTCTTCTGCATATGTAAAATCCAAATCGCCATTTGCAGGGTTGTTGCATGATTAAATTTTTGTGGATCATATCCTGTAACCTCTTTGATCTTCTTCATTCGATAGATAAGTGAATTTCGATGAATATATAAACTTTTTGCTGTCTCACTTAAATTTAAATGATTAGCAAAGAAATGTTCCAGTGTTTCTATTAATTTTTCTGATAAATTTCCTAATATTCTGTCACAGAACTGCCTAATTGTCCATTTATCCAGACGATCTAAAAGAACCATTGCTTCAATTTCGGTGTAAGTAATCAAACTTTGAGTCTCACTTCCCAGTGCAAGAGCTGACATAGATTCGCTAAAGGAATGACGAATATAAGTATCCATTTCCACCACAGATCCAATTCCAATTCTAATTTGTGTTCCTTTAGACGTTAGCCGTTGTATAATCGTTAACAATTTTTCTTTTACCTTTTTTTCTGGAAGTGCAGAGGTTAATAGAAATAAACGATTTGCACTTAAGAAGCCGATCATGGCATGTTGAGAATGAAAAATTCCTTCTAAAAGTTGAATCAATTCCCTTCGATTATATTGACTTGATCCAATTTCGATGGTTGCGACCTGATAGGGTGATTCCAACTTTACTCCAATCAAATGAAGTCTTTGCTGAATGGATTCTTTATCTATTGACTCCTTCATTAACTCTTCAAAAACCAGCTCCTTCAGTCTCTGCTTCCATTCAAGTTGTTCGGTTATGAATGACTGCTGTATCATCATTTCTGTTATCATCTTTACTAATTCGCTGAACTCAGCTATTTCATCCGGATGTCCGGTAATTCCTATGACTCCGATGATTTTCTCTTGAAACACAATTGGAAGATTGATCCCAGGTAGTGAACCCTCCCACTTATGAGGGTCCTGTTCGTATATATATAATGGCTTGCCCGATCGTAAAACTTCCATTGCTCCGAAGTGGGCCTTATTCACCCTTGTAGGATCACTTGAAGCAATAATCGTTCCTCGGTCATCCATAATATTTATATTTCGGCGCAGTCTTAACGTGGTTTGTTTTACGATTTCTGTCGCTATCCCCTGTGTTAACAATTTTATCCTCCTTTTTTACATAAAGGCCTGTTTCGTATAGTTTGTTAGTTTAGTATAAAGCCACCTTTCAGCTCTCCTAATAAAGGGTTCCTCGGTTCTAAGAAGGATTTTCATCTCTCTTCTCGCCCTATGTTTGAAAAAGTGCATAAAGAAAAAACGACGCTTCATTGGCCCACTTCATGTTCTATTAATCGATACGATGCCCTTTTATCAATGAGGATTTATTCTTTTTTGTATAGTATAAACAAAAAATATTCTAAAATCATATAAAATTTCATACATTTTGTACGATGTATAACGATTATTGCAAGATTATAATATTTTTAAAAGTTATTTAGTAAGGTGGTAATTTTTAATGAAAATTGTAATCGCACCTGATTCCTTTAAAGGCAGCTTATCAGCCTTTGAGGCAGCCTCTGCAATAGATCGCGGAATTAAGAAAGCGCTTCCCGGAGCGGAAACCTTAGTTGTTCCCGTTGCAGACGGTGGAGAAGGCACGATGGATAGCTTAGTAGCTGCTACAAATGGACGTAAAGTGGATGTAACTGTGACAGGTCCATTATTAGACAAGGTTCAAGCTTCTTATGGCATTCTCGGAGATCAACAAACATGTGTGATTGAAATGGCTAGTGCCTCTGGGCTTTGTCTGATTCATCCTGAACAAAGGAATCCACTTCTAACCACTTCATACGGAACGGGTGAACTCATCAAAAAAGCGCTGGATGATGGATGTAGAAAATTTATTCTTGCTATCGGTGGAAGCGCTACCAATGATGGTGGGATTGGGATGCTTCAAGCATTAGGAGTAAAATTGCTAGATTCAAAAAGAAAGCCAGTCGGCTATGGTGGGGCCGAGTTATCACAAATCGTAGCCATTGATATGGAGGAATTTGATGCACGAATTTCGACTTGTGATTTTATTATTGCCTCCGACGTACAGAATCCTCTAATAGGAAGGAATGGTGCCAGCCACATTTTTGGCCCACAAAAGGGCGCAACACCTGAAATGATCACATTTTTAGATCACCATCTATCAATCTGGGCAGATTTAGTAGAGGAGACAACTGGGACTCGTTTACATGATAAGCCAGGAGCAGGTGCTGCAGGCGGCATTGGTGGAGCCTTTCAAGCCTTCTTTCCTTCCATAACTAAAAGAGGAATCGATATCGTCATTGAGTATACAGAATTGGAAAGGAAATTAGCTGGAGCACAATGTGTATTTACTGGTGAGGGACAAATTGATGCCCAAACTGCATCCGGTAAAACACCTATGGGCGTCGCACAAATTGCGAAAAAACATGGCATACCTGTTTTTGCCCTTGCTGGTTCAATTGGTAAGGGAATTGAACGATTATATCCTTATGGAATAACAAGTGTGCATAGTATTGTAAACGCCCCTATATCATTGGAGGAAGCTATAGAGAAAGCAAATGAATTATTAGCAGCAACTGCTGAACAAGTGATAAGAACTTACACTGCCACACTAAATGGCTAGGTCAATTCACAAATTTTGGCGATCAGATAACAAAATATTAAAGGAGCTGAATATCATGTTATTTTTAGTATTAATTATTGGGGTATTATTAATTGTTTTAGCAACAACTAAGTTCAAGCTTCACCCGTTCTTATCCCTTTTACTCGGAACGCTTTTCGTTGGATTTGCCTCTGGTATGCCGTTGACAAAAATTGTAGAAAATATTAACGGTGGTTTCGGTGGATTAATGACTAGTATTGGTCTTGTGATTGTCTTCGGAACCATCATCGGTACGATTTTAGAAAAATCAGGTGCTGCCTTACGTATGGCAGAGGTCATTCTCCGAATTGTCGGTCCCAAAAGACCACAGCTTGCTATGAGTTTAATTGGATACATTGTTTCTATACCTGTATTTTGTGATTCTGGATTTGTTATTTTATCGAGTCTAAGAAAAGCATTAGCTAAACGAGCTAAAGTCGCTGTTGCCTCCATGTCTGTAGCACTTGCCACCGGATTATATGCGACACATACACTTGTTCCACCTACTCCTGGTCCAATTGCAGCAGCAGGAAATATCGGTGCCGATGGATTTTTAGGTACAATCATCCTTATTGGACTAATTGTCTCTATTCCTGCAACAATTGTTGGCTACTTTTGGGCAAAAAAAGTGGCAAGTAAAATTGAAGTTGAAGATGATCGAAATGAACTAGAATACGATTATGATAAAATTGTAGAATCATTTGGTAAAATGCCATCCGCCTTCCAAGCCTTTTTACCGATCATCTTACCAATTATTTTAATCGGAATTGGTTCTATCATCACCGTCGTTGGTGGTAATGGAAATATTGCAGCTTTCTTTATATTCTTAGGCCAGCCTGTCATTGCCTTATTAGCAGGTGTAATTGCAGCATTTACTTTATTGCCAAACTATACTGAAGAAACCTTAACCAAATGGGTTGGTGAAGGTCTATATGATGCTGCACCTATTCTATTAATAACTGGTGCTGGCGGCGCCTTTGGAACAGTCATCAAAAATACTGGGATTGCCGACGTGATTCAAGGCTGGGATCTCGCTAATACTTTCGGAGGAGTATGGTTCTTACTCATTCCTTTCCTTATTGCAGCTGCCTTAAAAACGGCTCAAGGTTCTTCCACAGCAGCTTTAGTCATTACCTCTTCATTAATTGCACCTATGCTGCCATTAATGGGAATTGAAGGTGCAATACCACTTGCATTAGTTGTCATGGCTGTTGGAGCTGGTGCAATGACTGTCAGCCATGTCAATGATAGCTTCTTCTGGGTGGTGACACAATTCAGTGGAATGAAGGTAACAGATGCTTATAAAGCACAAACGATAGCAACGTTATTACAAGGAGTAGTCACCATTATTTTTACGATGATTCTATGGATGATTCTCGTCTAATTCGTTAGTATACAACAAGTTTAAATCGTTCAAAGCACTTGGTTTATCCAGGTGTTTTTTTGGCTCTTTTCTCAAATGCTATTTAAGTAAAGTTTTATTTTACTATGCCATAAGAACCTGTAGAATCCTTTAATCGGAGCAAATGTGTAGTTTGCTGCTACAAGAGTAACAAACTACAGCGTTTATTTCTTTTGAGTGGTTCCAAATGCTGCACCTAGGGCAATACCAATTCCCAGACCTAAAGCAAGTTGATCGAAAAGTAATCCAAAAACTACTCCAAGTGAAAGGCCCATTGCTATACCATAACTAAAGGAATGATTTTGTTTCTTCTTGTTATCTTTCGTCAATTGAAAAACTCCCTTGATGAAAAATGATAGGATATTACTTCATACGGATGGACGATCAAATGGTTTCAACTTTCGTATGTTTGAAATACAAAAAAGAGGCGGTTTATCGCCCCTTCCCCTCTCTATTCATTATTCACTTTTTCTCCATTACCGCAAAGTAATTATTTTCATTATCAGCAAAGTTAAATACTTTACCCGTAGGTAGATGAACCATTTCCCCTACAGTAATCTGTTTATCTTTAATTTCCTTATATAATTGATCCACATCATTGGCGAAAAACATTAACGAAGGTGTACCCAGATGCAATTCTGGCTCCATCTTTGCAATGATTTCCTTATTATGAAGAATAATACTTGTTTCTGCCTCTTTCGTTGGTGCGAGCTCAAACCATTTCATTCCTTGACCATTATCTTGCTCAGAAACAATGACAAATCCTAACTTCTCTGTCCAAAATTTAACTGTTTCCTCTTGATTATTTACATATAGCATGATTTGACCGACTTGATTAATCATTTGCTTCCCCCATTTCCTCTATCTCCGAATTTTATTCCTATTTTTCACATACAAAGCAATGGTTAAACACTATCGGATTTTTTTAATGTAGTACTTAACATTACATTCCCTTATTATACTTCCATATTTCCTTTGTTTAAAATTAATACTGGATTTTAAATGAACCCATTTTCACTACTATAAAAAGCTTTATAATCATTGATCTAATAAGACCTCACCGGTGAAATTAAATGAAGCTGAGCGGAATTCCCGACAGGTTCAATTAAAATTGGTTTCATCGTTCCTCCAAAGCTTATTTTGATTTCCTCGTCACTTATTGCCTTTAAAGCATCCATTAGGAATCGTCCATCTAATGAAATACTTAGTTCATTAAAACCATCCATTGATATTATCGCTTGTGTCTCTTCGATCTTTCCTATTTCAGAAGCATTCGAAGAAATTTTCAACTTCTCCCCTTCGATACTTAAATGGACATTATTATTTCTCCATTCATTGGCGAATAGACAAGCGCGGTCAATACCTTGTAGGAATTGGTTTGTATTTAATATAATTTTTGTTTTACCATCTTTCGGTATAAGTCCAGCTATATTAGGATATGCCCCCTCGATTAGTCGTGAATAGAGAGTAGTAGCTTCAGATTTTACAATGAAATAATTGTCGGTAATATACAGATCTATGACACTCGATTCAAATTCGGAAAGCTTAATTAGCTCATTCAAGCTAAATCTTGGGATGACAACTGAGCATTGAAGATTAGATTCGACTGGCTGTTCACATAATGCTAAGCGATGAGAATTGGTCGCTGCACAAACTAGTTTATTAGGAGAGAAAGACATATTCACACCTGTTAGAATCGGTTTCATCTCATTTTGTGAAGCGGCAAAGGCAGTTCGTTTGATTGTATCGAACAATTTACTCCCTACCATTCTTATATGTCCTTCATCATTGAATACTGGTAGATTTGGATACTCCTCTGAATTTAATCCATTAATATTCGTTATTATTTCACGCGATTGAATGGTTACAACATTTTTATGATTCACCTTAATATGCAGATCATCTGGCATTTTTTTAACGATCTCGCTCAAAAACTTTGCGGGGACGACCACACTTCCTTCACTTTGAACCTGGATCATTTGCTTACCATCACGCATTAATGGGATATACTTTTCAATAATAATATCTGAATTACTACCGATTAAGATTACTCCATTTTCATCTACACTCATCTTTATTCCTGTCAAAATAGGAAACGGTGTTTTTGAGGAGACCGCTTTACTTACATCGACTATGGCTTGATTTAAACTCTCTTTATTGATGATAAACTCCATTTTGATAGTCCTCTCAATTTTGAATAGTATATTAATCTAACAATTCGTCATGATTCGATAAAATCCCTGTTAGATATTTGTCTTACAGCCATAAAAAAAGATTTACCCCACTGTAGAGCAAATCTCCATTATCATGAACAACAATTATATTATCTATTTGAATAAGAATGTTCTTTAAATTTTATATCTATGTAAATTAATCTCTGTTAAGATGGTCCAATTAACCTCTAACTAATCCCAGAAGCCTCCATCGGAATGAATAATTTGGCCTGTAATCCATCTAGCGTTATCACTTGCAAGAAAAGCAATTAAGCGTGCAGCATCCTCAGGTTGTCCAATTCTCCCCATAGGAAACTTCGGTATTAGATACTCCTTAAGCTCCGGATTCATCCATCCCGTATCTGTTGGACCTGGGTCCACTGCATTCACTGTAATAAATTGCTTGGCTAAATCAGGGGCAATCGATAAGGTGAAGGCAGAAATTGCTCCTTTCGTTGCTACATATGCTAAATTTCCAGGCTCAGGTGCTTTATCTTGACCAGAGATAAGGTTGATCACACTTCCACTCTGTTTGCCCTCGATTCTTTTTGCAAATTCAACCGTAAGCATACAGGTACCGCGAACATTCACTGCATAATGCAGGTCAAGCATTTCAGCTGTCATCGTTCGATAATCAACATCTACACTATAGGTTGCGTTATTTACTAAAATAGCGGGGAGCCCAAGTTGAGCTTCAACCTCATTTAAAAGGATGGAAGGAGCTTCTGGCTTACTTATATCTAATTCCATAGAACCCACTCGTCTGCCCATTTCTTTTATTTGCCGTTCTAATTCTTTAGGGAAGTCTTTTTCTGGAATATAATAATCCATCTTTTGATCATATGGACGGAGGTGGGTAAAAAATATATCTGCTCCACTTTTTGCAAGTTCTAAACAAATAGCCGCACCAATTCCTTCCCTTCGACTAGCTCCGGTAACGATAGCAATTTTCCCATGTAATTGGTCCATTTAATTTCCCTACCCCCTTGTTAATCTTTGTATCTGTTTATTATCCTCTGTAACAATTTGTTTTTTTTATGTTAAATGATGTGTAAATAGAAAACGTATTAGTTAAATAAATTTAGAGAAAGTATTGCTTAAATAAGTTAAATAAAATAATAATTCCTCCAATGATCATAAATGAGATTCCAAGAAAATATGGGGCTAAACCATTAATCTGATCAAGTATTGTTGCAAGCTTACCGGGAGGATCACCCCATCCAGTTAGATGTGGCACATAAATCGCAAACGCAAGGTGCATCATTCCAAATAAGAAAACACCAGCTAGAAACAAGATATAGCCTAATATTTGTACATCTTTTCTCAATGTATCCGTCCCCCTGTATATCTATCTTTTCCTAACAACAAAGGTCACCGCATTGGTTTTCATTAAAATATCATTCTCATTTCTTTGAATCTTATATTCGAGTGGTTTAACCTGCATTGTAAGCTCATCCCATTTAGAGTATGTGTCTCTCAATTTCTCTAGCATATGATCCGTTGAAAGATTAACCTCCATCATTGGTTCTAACTTCTTACCACTTTTAATATCTATCTCTTGGACATTTGAATTTACGACTAAACAGTTGATTCCGCCTCGTATTGTTCCTTTCACCATTCGATTTAGAACAAGATCCAAGCATTCTTCCGAGTCAACATGCTCTATACTCGATACAGCGACAATATAATGAAACGCACATTTTTGAATTTCAAAGCAAGCAATATCTTCTTTTATCGGATAAATCCTATCTTCTACCCCAAATCTTTGGCTATAAAGACTCAGCTTTTGTATAGCAGAATCAAGTATATCGACGCAAACCACTTTCCCTTTGTCTAGCTTCTGGGCCATCGGAATGCTATTTCTTCCTATACCACTACCTAAGTCGAGAATCTTTACCTCTTCGATCCCCTCTAAAAAATCCATATAATCCAACACTGTTTTCACTGGTTTATGTAACCATGATCCTTCAGTAAATAATGAATATTGGTCATAGCAATAATCGTGATAGTTCTTTTCTGCTTCCCGTATACTTTTGATTCTATCCATTGATAGTCCCCTATATTTATAAAAATTCACTCATAAGCATTGTTCTTTATTTAATTTCATGTTCTCCTTTAATAAACAATGAGCATGTTGGATATTTCTCCTCAAATAATCAGGCAATTCCTCATTTGTTACAATTTGTTCAGTAGTCAGCCAAAGAATGCCATCCACTTCTTCCGGACTTTTGGCATATGCCTCACCAGATACATGCTCACATAAAAAAACGATATCCACTACATGTTCTCCCATATCCGTTAAAAAAGAGGAACTATTCACATACCCGTGGATTTTTACCTTTATCCCCACTTCCTCTTCAATTTCTCGGTGCAATGTTCTTTCTAATATGTCAAATGAAGGTCCCTCTCTATCCACCTTGCCCCCAACTAATGATAATTCTCCTCCTGCATGTTCTTCCAATATACTTCGCTCAATCAAAAGCCATTTCCCATCCTTAAAAATGGCACCTTCGACATTAACAATAAACATACACTTCCCCCTATTTCCAAACTTCATCTAATTTATCTGAATAAAATTCCAATGCTTTTTTATATTCAAGAATATTTGTATCTACAGTTGTTTCTACTAAATTTCTCAAAAGAATTTCCATTGCATGATGATGCTCATTCAAATTGTATAAAGTCAATGCATAGAATACTCGAATCGCACGGTTATTTGGAAATTGCTCGATTCCCTTTGTCAAAATTCCCTTCGATTTCTCGTATTGTCCTAATGTACGATAGGTGCTGCCTAATCCTAATAGAGCACCTTCTAATGCTTCATCTTGAAGTCCCAGTGAAATCGCTCTAGTATAGTAAGGAACCGCTTCACTTTCTTTCCCCATTACATCAAAGCTCCAAGCACATTGATAATTCACCATTGGATTATCTGGTTCATGTTCAGCTAGTTGGATTAACATTTCGTTGGATTCCTTGAGATGTCCTTCCTTTCTCAAAAGCAAGGCTTGATCCATTAGATTCATTTCCATTCCCCCTTTTAATTTTCTATGTATATTCAAAATTCCTTTGGAAACATTAATTTCGAGGTGATATATATGAAAAAATTCACAATACTATTCTTGGTATTTTTCCTTATCGGAAGCGGTTCAATTGGGGTCAATGCAGAGACACTTAAACCGGCCAAGAAAACAAAGATTAATGTAACAACGGAAAACATTTTTGTCGATTTAGTCACTCCTTATGTAACAGAAGCAGTTAAGAAGGAACATGGAAATAAGGCATCATGGAAGTCGGAAGGTGTAAAGCATCTTTCAATCAATAATGACCACACGGTGGATCCACCTAAAAGCTGGTATGAGGTAAGACTGAATATTTTAGTTCACGACAATGAGAAAAATGAAAACCATTCGGATACTGTGATAGTAAAAATTGATACAAACACATACCTAGGAAATTCTCTTCAAAAAGATATCAACTTGGACAATGTATCAATCCAGGTTAAGCAATACATTCATGGTGAACAAAGTGAAAAGCAAATGAACTAGGATTTTATAAAAGGCACGGATTCGTCTCAAATCGCCTATTGTATACGAAACCGCTGCCTTTTTTCTAAGAACTAATAAAACTGGCTAAAAGCTGATTTCATAATTTAACCATTCCGAATTTGTTTGTTTTCCGCCCATTTTCTCATATAATGACTGAGCATGGTAATTATCATGTGCTGTCTTCCAAGTCATTGCCGCATAGCCATGATTTTTCGAAAATGTTAAGCTTTCTTTAAATAACTGTTCTCCCACCTTTTTCCCCCTAGAGTCTGGAGCAACAAACAAATCATTTAATATCGCTATTTCCTTTACCCTTGTCGTACTAAACGTAAAATATAAAGTGGAAAAACCAATTAGCTTTCCATCCTCTTCAGCAACAAATTGAATTCCTCTTTCAGGATGTATGAATAAAAGATTGATCAGTTCCCGTACATCCTTCTCATCTGGACGAGGCCGTCTATAAAAATCAACAATATATTGATACATTAAAGGGATTAAAGCATCTACATCCTTTTCATTCACTCTGCGTATCATATCTAGACTCCTTTTTATTCTTGAGAATTCTCTTCATAGGATATTTTCACTTTATCAATTGTAGGGAGTACCTTTTTCACTGCACTTTTTACTTCTTGTAGAAAATGCTTCCTCATCCAATCTGCAGCAAACTCGTTTGTTGCATAAATCACCATTTCTGATTTATCAATATTATGTATTCTTGCATGCTTAAACCATGTCTTTAAAGCATTGGGCTCAATCGATAATTTTAATTCTTCCATTACTTCCTGCCATAATGCATCATTCTCCATCTGCACTTCCCTCACTTATATTCTCATCTTCGATAGATATGAATCGAGTTAGCTCCCCAAGACTTTAATAATTGACCAAGGGAATAATCTGCCATCCGTTAAATATTGACTGTCCATCTTTCTAGGGCTCTTTTCACATACATGTTTTTTACGCATGTAGCTGGAATCCTGAATAGAGTAGGCTACGTGCTCTTTTCTACATCCTATACTCTACTTGATAGCGGATAACACTCGTAAAAATCCTAAAGCCCATTTTTACTTTATTAGAAATAGTAATCAATTTTTAGAAAAGAGCTTTATTAAAGAACCAACCTTCTCCCAAGTAGATGAAGTATGGATCATCTGACCATTCTGGTCTTCCTGAAACATTTCAACTAGGATTAGAATGGAGAGGATATAAAGAAGTAACCACTTCTATGAACCATTTAAATCCAAAGGATACTTTGATTTGGCAGGCTATGTTCAAGCCTGTATTCTTTTACTTCCTCTAGTGTAAAATACATCATATCTTCTTCTCCCAGGATTGGATGACATCTCCTCTATATCCATCATTCTCTCCGCGTTTACCATAACTCTCCCGCCTTTAGAGCCTTATTTAAAATATTGCCTAATTGTTCCTTTTCCATCTGCTACTTTAACCTCAGCAAATGCACCATTAATGAGTGTGATTTGCGGTGGAACATGACCACAGTCGATATCATAAATAATTGGAATTTGTAGCTCATTTTCAAGTTCCTTATATACATCTATCGCTGTATAATTATCAACTGGATGATTCGCTGGGCTACGGCCAAACATAATCCCCGAAGCTTGATCAAACCAACCGGCTAATTTCATCTGAACTAAGGATCGGCGTAAATCAGCTGTATTTAGCTCGCAATTTTCCAAATACCATAGAATCGGCTCTTCATTTATATAGTTCTTCCTAAAGTTCTGGACATCCCCAAATGGTGTACCAATTAAGTGCCTAATCACATCGATACATCCACCAAGTAATCTTCCTTGAATATGAACACTTTCCCTATCGAGTGTTTTCCATTCAGTTTGTTCTGTTAAATGATAAACACATGGTGAAGGTTGATCATGTCGCCATGCTTTCTGATATTTCTCAGATGATGATTGAAGAACAGAGGCACCTGCTTTAGTAGCTAAAACTGTTTGCCACATTGCTGTAGTTGGATCGGAATACTCTCCTCGCAAATCAACGAGGTTCACTCCATGAGCAGTTGCAATCCCTGTCTTTAATGTAATTGCCAACAACAAAACACTTACATCTGAGTATCCGAGTATCCATTTTTCTTTCATATTATCAAAGTGAATTTTTTCAAGAATCTCAATTAATAATTCTCCACCCCAAGGAGGAATAATCAAATCAATCTTTTCATCAGCGATCATTTGATTCAATTCATTCGCTCTTTTTCTAGCAGGGGCAGATTTCGCCTTATCTTGTGTCCAAACCGTATCACCACAAATGATATTGAAACCATATTCCTCCATACGTGTACAGGCCTGTTTGAACATATTATGCAATTCAACTTCGATTCCAGAAGAAGGGGCAGTAACACCGATGGTTGCATTTTTGTCTAATAATGGATATCTAATCATCATTCTTCCTCCTCTATCTTCATGATTCCTTGTTAATGATTGTCCTTTTAATAAGTAAAATGAAAGGTGTAGTGGTCTTTTAGCCGATAGTTATTTGTTAAAACATTACTTAAATAGCAACAATGTTTGAGAAAAGAGCCATCAGTTGAAAATATTACCTATATAGTAGTAATGTTTGAGACAAGAACCTTTAATAAAGACCAACTATCCAAAACATAAATAATCCTATAAAAATAAAGCTAAGTGTAGCACCAAGTATAATCTGATTTTGACAAGCTTTTTCTTCTTTTATTTTCTTTATTAAAGTAACTAAATTTAAAAACCATAGCATTCCAATCAAGGGTAAAAAAAAGAATAGTAATAAGTCCATAAATTCTCCCTCATTTAGATCATTACAGCTTAGTTATAATTATTTATTCGACACAAATAAGTTTGAAACCTTTATTGTTAAATAATTCCTTTATTTATGTAGGAAATGGATGTATTCTTTTTGAGTAGATCCTTTGTTTCCGGAATACCGATGTATCTTTGCGCCAGTTCCAAGTCCATCCATACCACTTCTTCAATTTCATCAGGATAAGAAATTTCAATTTCTCCACCAATCCATTTCCCTCTAAAATGAAAAAAGACTGCATGGTGTCCCCTGGCTTTAAAGAATGCTTCATGAATTCCTACTATTCCATTGACTTCTACTTCTAAACCAGTTTCCTCTTTTACTTCTCTAATAGCCCCCTCAACGAGAGTTTCTCCAGGTTCAACTGCACCACCTGGAAGAGTATAGTAGGATGATTGTTCCCCCTTATTTTTTACCATTAATACTTTACTCTCCTGCTCATCATATAGAAGAACATATGCCACATCTACTCGTTTCATCGTAACTCTCCTTTATCCTATTATTTAATCTTTAATCGATTAAGTAAGTAGTTTTCTATTATAATTGCTGATCCTTATCAACACTGCTTGAATCTATGAAATTACGCGATTAACCAACTCTTCGATTGATCCAATGACCTTTTCTACTTCTGGTAAATGATAAAAAGTGCTTGTTGCATGAGGTTGATTGATATCTGAAGTTGCTGAATAAAGGTAGATCCTTTTTTCTTGGCCAAGCGCCAGTCCCAATTCAATATGCGTTCCTTTCCCTCCTGGTAAAAGAACAATGACCGTATCCGCCTCTAAAACTGCATCTTTTTCTTTTTGGCCTATCTCTCTTAATTCTTCAATAGTTGATATATGCTCATTTTTCGTCCAATCATAAGTATGAATATGCCCTTTCTCTTTTAACTGGTTGGCAACATCCCTTACTATTTCTTTATTTTGCAAACCTGAAGCGATATAAAATTTCATTCTTCACTTTCCTCTCCTAAAAGTAGAAAAAGGAGATGAGTCATCCATCTCCTTTTTCACATTTGTACTAAACCGAAAGAATAAATACACCACCACAATGGGAAATAGGGTGAAATTCACACTGACATAACGCTTTTAAAGATGAAATCATTTCATCGGCCACGAAATAAAATTCATCATCATCCCAATAGGCTAAGCTATCCTTTTTACATTGTTCGAGGGATTGTCTTGTTTGGAACGAAATATCTCCAATATAGATTTTCCCCTCTTTCTTTAATAAAGGCAGCAAGCTTTTAATGAATTCTATTTTTTTCTCGTCCGTTAAGTGGTGTAACGCATACGTACTTATGATTGAATCATATTTCTGCCCGTTTAACTGCTCGGGTAGACCTTCTGTGAAATCAAATTCTATTAAAAGAGCAGACGGCATTTTTAATTGTGCAATTTCAATCATTTTATTAGAAAAATCAATTCCGGTAATTTCATGTCCATTTTCATATAATTTATTGGTTAATACTCCCGTCCCAAATCCGATATCTAAGACAGACTGATTTCCACACTGCATCACTTCATTAAATATCGTATTTAAGATGGTTTTGTATCCAGCAAATGGATACAGATTACTTTCTTCACTTAATTGAACAGTTTGATCATAATCGTTTGCCCATAAATCGAAACCAAGTTTATTTAACAAGAATGCTCCTCCTCATATACCGAGCATTCCTCTTTAGAATGCTCGATTAGCTATTTAATTCCCCTAAATATAAATGGTGATTGTTCTCTAAGTGCTTCATCACGTATCCCACCTTTCTTATACTATTATCTATAATATCCCAATTTTCTTTACATTGGAATAATTTATTTCAAATCCCATTTGGTGTTAATCAAGTAGATGAACCTCATCACCTATCTGTAAATCCCCTGTTTTTATGACAGATGCATAAACACCAAAGTGATTATTTCGATTTTTCACTATCGTTTTCAGCAAAGAAGAATTTCTTTCCGCATTTTCAGGATTTACTGTAATAATCATGCATCTTTCACAATGCCTTTTTAGTTGAAGTTCAACTGCACTTCCAATCTTTATTCTTTTTCCAAACCATTTTTCTTCGATAAATGGAGTTTTTTCCTTTAATGATAGGAGTAAATTTGGACGAAACCTCCGATAATCCACCTCTGTTTCTCCCCATAATTGCTCCAATGCAGCTAAAGATGCATCCGTAACTAACAGTATATTCTCTTCTTCAATCGCCCCCACTGGGACATGTGTCGGACTATATTGAACGAGAGAAACCATTCGTTTCGATTTGTTTTGTATTTCTTGAGTAAGATTCTCATCTCCCCAATGAAGAATCTCTCCAGTAGGCGTCGTAATTTCGACTTTAGGATACTCATCCAACTTTTCTGTCCCTATAAATCTCGCTATATATTGAGCCATTTCTGGGAATTGCGTAATAGTCAGGTACTTATCGCGCCTTGTTTCATCTTTAAAGGCATGGCTACGATCTCCGTACAAACCATATTCCATGATTTTTGTCTTTGCCACATTCTCTCCCTGAAAGGATTTTATAGGATAACGAACGATTTCTTCGATATGACCGATTAACATGTCACTCCCCCTTAATATACTAACTTTGTACTCCTTCCTAATTACGAGAATAACGTTCAGATAACTTCTGTTTATGAGCATGAAATACTTCTTCTAGTGGAATATCGTACTTATTCGCAATGACGATGATATTCCCTAAAACATCTCCTAGTTCTTCCGTTAACTCTTGCTTATTCTCTTCATAAGAACCATCCACCTCATCTGGTCGATCTCTCCCAATCTCTAGGGCTCGAATTGCTCGTGCAACCTCACCTGTTTCTTCTGCTAAAAAGCCAATTCGAATAAAAATATCTAATTCTGACCATCCCCTGCTATCATAATAATCCTTCACCCATTGTTGAAATTCAGTAACATCCATTTTTTTCCCTCCATTTCAATACCTTAAGTTTAACAAAATACTGAAACTTTTATATAATTGTTCATGATATTTTTAAGGGGGAGATCATATGAAAAAGTTAGCTGTATTTTGCGGATCTAGTAGCGGAGCATCTAGTATCTATATAGAAGAAGCAAAAAAACTAGGAAAAGAACTAGCGAAGCGAAACATTGCATTAGTTTATGGTGGAGCTAGTGTTGGAGTCATGGGTGCCGTAGCAGATTCACTTCTAGAAGAGGGTGGTCACGTAATTGGTGTTATGCCAACTTTTCTAGAAAATAGAGAAATAGCCCATAAAAAATTAACTGAATTATTTATTGTTGATACGATGCATGAGAGAAAAGCAAAGATGGCAGATTTAGCAGACGGATTCATTGCATTACCAGGAGGACCTGGAACATTAGAGGAGTTCTTTGAAATTTTTACATGGGCTCAATTAGGTCTTCATCAAAAACCATGTGGTCTCTTAAATATTAATCATTATTATGATCCTCTCCTTGCATTATTTGACCATATGACAAAGGAACAGTTTCTACATGAAAAATACCGTCATATGGCGCTAGTGTCTAATGATTCAAAGGATTTACTTGATCAATTTAATACATATGAACCGCCAGCAGTAAAAACTTATTCAACGAATAAATAGAAGGAAGGGATGGTTTTAAAATAACCATCCCTTACATTATTTGTTTAATCAGCTCTTGTAATCCATTCGGATATAAAATAAGTGATTCGATATTCCCAAGGGAAATCCATTTAGCCTGAGTAATCCTTGAGCCTTCTACTACTTGAAAGGTATCTTTCTTATATAGTAGTTCATCCTTAAATTCAACTTCATATATTTGCGTGATTTCATGCCCGATTCGTCCATTAATTTCATAAATATTTTCTAAGCAGTGTATGTACCTTTTTATTGCTATTTCTACATCTAGCTCTTCCTTATATTCTCTTATAAGCGTTTCATAAGATCTTTCACCAAGCTCAATCGTTCCCCCAATTGGACGATAAAAGTAGCCTATTCCTTTAGAATGGACTCCCTTTTGTTCTTCAAGAAGAATTTGATCATCTTTTCTTAATAATCCTAATGCATTTGCTCTTGGAACCATTTCTTCATCCCTTCATCTAATCCATTTTGACTGTTTTCGTAAGTCTGTTGCTTTCCCTACTGCCGGCTTTTACACTAATAAAGGCTCAACGTTCTTATGAAGTTTGCAGCTCTTTTCTTAGTGGAATTAATGAGCTTGACGGGCTTGAACCTATTTTTAGTTAAAACATAGCTTAAGGAGCCACAAAATTTTGAGAAAAGAGCCTTGGTTTTTAAAATGAATATTCCTCCATTTTGATTGGTGTTATTGTCCCATTTTCCCAATCATCTCTAATGATTGCATAGCATAAAGAATCGGAAACACTCCCATCGTCATTTTCCCATGAGTTTCGTAAATACCCTTCCTTTACAAATCCACAATGAAATAGTGTTTTACGCATTGGAATATTATCTGCCCGAGTATAAGCCTCTATCCTGATTTTTTTCTCAGGTAATTGAAATAGGTACTTAACTATCCAATGTACACAGTATTTTCCTATCCCTTTACCTCTATACTCTTCACTTAAGCGAAGATCAAATAAAGGAATAGTATCTGAAATATCATGAATTATTGCTAGTCCTATTTTCTCCCCATCTATTTCAATCCAGAAAGTCTCCCTGTCCTCGTGATACCAACCATTCCTAAAGCTTTCACTTATTTTTTCCGCTGAACTGATAGTATTTCCATGATATTCCCACTGATTCATTGTCATAAATGAGATTAATTCTTCAAGTTCATTTTCTAATGGTCGAAAATATAAATTTTCCATATTCTTTTCCCTTCTCCTGAACTATAGATTCTTTTAAGTACACCGATAAACTAATTTTAATATTCTGTTATTTATTACTATAGTAAACTACTTCTATACGTTTTTAAAAACTCTATATTGGAACTAAAATGCTCCGAATGATTCCACAAACTGTATTTATTCGGAATTTCGCTTGGAAGATCAAACAAATCGACTAGATATTGTTTTAACTTATTTAAGTCATCTTTTAAACCTATTGGTCCATGTCCTGGAACAGCGATATGGAAGGATAGCTTCGATATTTTCTCTAATATTTCAATCCATTCTGTTGGGCTTCCATCACCTATCATTGGATGATTTTGTATGACTAATAAGTCTCCCATAAAAATGACCTGTTCCGTTGGAACATATAAAAAGGCATCACTTTTTGTGTGACCTCCACCATATGTTATTAGCTGTACTTCTCTCTTACTTCCTTTTATACTATATTGCTTATCAAAAACGATATCAGGTAGTACGAGTTTTAATTGAGGTAAAGTCTCTTTTATTTCTTTTAGTTGGGAAATGACATCCTTCTGTGGACTTGGCTCTTGTTCTAATGTTTGGATATATTCAATTAACTGATCAATTGTTTGTTGCTGCTGCTTGATGCGTGGTGGATGAATTTCTTCCATTAATTCTCTAGTGTAGACTGTGGATATAATTTTACAATCTTCAAAGCTTTGATTTCCACGGATATGATCGCCGTGCCAGTGACTATTAACGACATATGAGACTGGATTTCCTATAAGAACTTCCGCTGCTTTTCTCAAATCTCTTGCCGCTTGAGGAGTATTAAAGGTGTCAAAGATCACTGTTTGGTCACCTAAATCAATAATACCTGCATTTCCAATCCCCCCTCCATATTCCGTTACAATGGCCGCATAGATTCCTTCCTTTATCTTCTCCAATGTAAAATGCTTCGATTGATACATATGAATCCCCCTTCCCTTATCTATTTTCATTGTAAGGTTTTTACTTAATTTAAAGCATCATATTTCTTCAGTAAATCAATGAACACCTCAAGCGCTTTCGTTTTAAATGATGTGCGTAAAACAATGGAAAACTTCCGTTTAAAAGGAGTCCCCACGATTGGAATGATTTTTAATAGGCCCATAGACATTTCCTTACGAATAGTTAGTTGAGATAAAAGTGTAATCCCTAGACCTGATTCAACCGTTTCTTTAATTAATTGCGTACTTCCAAATTCCATGACATCCTTTGGAGCAATAGACATGTGGCGAAAAATTTTCTCTGCCGCCATTCTCGTACCTGAACCTAATTCACGGACAATCCACGTTTCCTCCTCTAAATCGGAAATGCTCACTTCTTTTTTTTGAGCTAAGTGATGCTTGGTTGAAGCGATGACATACATGATATCTTCCGCAAATGGCTCAACTGTTAATTTAGAATCTTTATAGTCTCCTTCAATGATTCCTACATCTAATTGATGTCCCATCACCAGTTCCGCAATTTCTTTTGTGTTCCCGATAATAATTCTTGGCTTTATCAATGGAAATTTCTCATGTAATTTTGCTATAAAATGCGGCAGCACATATTCACCAAATGTATAACTTGCACCAATGGAAAGGGGACCACTTGCTCGATTTGTCAAATCATCAACTAAGTTCTGCATTTTCGAATAAAGGCCCAGAATTTCCTTTGCATGATAATAGATAATTTCTCCTGCTTTGTTTAAACGCACAAATTTATTCGTCCGATCTAAAAGTTTCGTCCCATAAGTACGTTCTAACATTTGTATATACTGGCTGACAGCTGGTTGTGTCATGTGAAGCTCCTCAGCCGCACGTGAAAAATTCCCTTTCTCAACCACTGTTACAAATACAAGTAAGTGTTGATCCATTCATATCCTTCTTCCCTCTATTATAAGTTATTACTTATAATTAATATCATATATATTTATTTTCCTTATCGTCAATATTGGCTTATGCTAAAACTATAGAAAAATCACTGGAGGTGTTATTTATGCAAGTAGAAAAAGCTCTACAACTAGAACCAATGGAACCAAAAAAGAAACCCTCCGCTCTATATTGGATCAGTGGTATTGCATTTACGTTCTTTATCGCTCTTCTCGGTTTCTTTTTAGCCATGGTGCCTGGATTCGACCATGTCGGACAATTGGCTTCTGCCATTATTATTGCAGTTATCTATCGTCAAATTTTTGGGTATCCTGAAATGATTCGTTCTGGTATAACCTTTTCTTCTAAACGACTATTGCGTTTTGCTATTATTTTATACGGTTTAAAATTAAATATTGATACAGTTTTACATGATGGGATCGGACTTTTAATTCGTGATGCAGGAGTGATTACCTTTGCCATCCTTTTAACGATTTGGTTGGCTAAAGTGTTTAAAGCTGATAAAAATATTTCCTTATTACTCGGAGTTGGAACTGGAGTATGTGGCGCAGCTGCCATTGCAGCTATTGCTCCTATTGTTAAGTCTAAAGATGAAGATACTGCTATCGGTGTTGGCATTATTGCATTAGTAGGGACGATTTTCGCCATTACCTATACCATTTTACGACCCTTTTTACCTTTATCTGCAGTAGATTATGGAATTTGGTCTGGTATTAGTTTACATGAAATAGCCCATGTTGCCTTAGCTGCAGCACCTGGTGGCGAGGATTCTCTTGCAATCGGACTACTGGCTAAATTAGGACGTGTTTTCCTTCTTGTTCCCTTATGCTTTATCTTTATGTATTTTATGAAACGGAAAAGCCATGGGCAGGAATCTGGTGATAATAAAATTGAGTTTCCTTGGTTTTTAATTGGTTTTATCCTCATGAGTTTATTTGGAAGCTATATTCTAGGAAGTCATATTCCTGTGACAGATGGATTTAAAAACGGAGTATCTAACCTAACTACTTGGTGCTTGACGGCTGCTATGGTTGGACTTGGGCTTAATGTTAGTTTAAAAGATCTTCGTACAAAAGCATTAAGACCTTTGATCGCTATGCTTATCACTTCCGTTTGTTTAAGTATAATCGCCTATTTTATCGTTTAACGATTATTACTAGTTGCCAGCCTTTAACTAAAAGGGTTGGCTTTTTAGTTTTCTTTGTGCTATCATAAATGAATGACAGTCATTCATAAAAAGGGTGATACTCAATGACCAAAAAATCGGAAGAAAAATACGATAAAATATTACAAGCAGCGATTCAAGTCATTTCCGAAAAAGGATATGAAAATACGTCCATCTCAGATATCGTTAAAAGTGCGGGAATTGCACAAGGAACCTTTTATTTATACTTCCCATCAAAAAGTTCCTTAATTCCTGCAATAGCTGATCATTTACTGACGATTACATTTGAAAAAATGAAGCTAGTCGTTTCTGACCAGGACTCATTTTGGATAGTTTTAGAAAAAGTCATTCGTACGACCTTTGAAACTACGGAGGATTTTAAAGATATCATCATTCTCTGTTATTCAGGTTTAGCGATTGAACATTCGATGGAAAAATGGGAGATCATCTACCAGCCTTTCTACCAATGGTTTGAAGAAAAAATCAATCTTGCCATTAAACATCAAGAAATCATTGATACGATTGATGTTAAACTTACAACGAAAATGATCATTAATCTCATGGAAAACACTGCGGAAAGATATTTTATCGGTAAAGAACATGATGCACTAGAAGAAGAATATCAAAAGGAAATTTATAACTTTATAAAAAGATCCTTATCAGCTTTTTAAATATTGGATACTTACATCCAATATTTTTTAGATAAAAAAAATGAATGATAGTCATTCATTTGGAAAGAAGGGGAGAAATATGGAATGGTTATTATTATTACTAGCTGGCGCTCTTGAAGTCGTATGGGCGACATTATTAAAACATGCAGATAGCCTAATGGATTGGTTGATCACTCTAGTCGTTATCATCATAAGCTTTCTTTTACTCATTCGTTCATATAAGAAAATTCCTGTTGCTGCTGCTTATACAGTTTTTGTTGGAATCGGAACAACTGCAACCTACTTTGTTGGAGTTATTTTAGGAGATCCATTTTCTTTTAAGCAATTAATATTCCTAGTATTTTTAATTACTGGAATCATTGGAATGAAGGTATTTACCACTACTAATAATGAAAGGAGTGAACAATAATGGTTTGGGGATTACTATTGCTTGCAGGAATAGAGGAAGTCATTGCTACTATATCCATGAAATACTTAGATGGATGGAAGAAAAAATGGCCAATTATTGTAATAGTCGTCGGTTTTTCACTGTCCTTTTATTGCCTTTCAACCGCTATGCAAACCTTACCCGCAGGAATAGCCTATGCCGTCTGGACAGGAATTGGTACCATCGGGATTACATTAGCTGACCTTTTTTGGTTTAAAGAAAAGATCAATAAATTTCAGGCTTTCTCACTGCTCTTTATATTAATTGGTGTCATTGGTATGAGTCTCACTTCTTAATGCTGTTATTTTTATAGTTAAAAATGCTGCTCCAATTGTCTTATGTGGAGCAGCATTTTGTTTATTCATTTTTGTACCATTTCATAAAATTGTCTTTTTGAATAACATGAAGAACACATGGAGACTGGGTTTGCCTTTCAATTTTTACATGCTCATCTGGAAAGATCGATTCCACATTAAAAGTGATATAAGGTAATTTTTCTTGTGCCTTTATGGACCGAATATTGTCCTTTTTTGCCCCAGCAAATACAAGCTCTAAATTAAGCTGTTGAAAAGCAAATATGAGAATTTCCTTTTTCGCCCATTCATTATATCCTTTACCCCAGTAGTCAAATCCAATCCAAGTACCAATATGACAGCTCTTTTTGTTATGATCGATATCCTTTAATGTGATCACGCCAATTAAACCTTCTGTTTCACTGTATATGACCCGCGAATACTGTTTACCTTCCTCTTCCTCTTTTTTAATAAATTCGATAAAGCTAATTGTATCCTGAATCGTTTTCACAGATAATCCTAGTGCCTTGCTTACTTGAGGAGCACTAGATAGTTCAAACATGCGACTAGCAAACTTAATATTGTGCGGAACTAACCTATTCATGAAATCTCCCCTTTCTGATGTTTCATTCATTGTTCGACATTTCTTTGAAATTCCCTTCGATGACAGCAGGAATATTGAAACTTTTGAAGAAATGAAGTTATTAAGAGAATATATATAAGGGAGGAAAAAATAGAATGAATTTGTTAGAACACAATATATAAAAACGTATAAGAGGACCTCCTCTACTAAACAATTAAAATTGTTAAAAGAAAATCTGGAGGAGATCAATCATGATAAAAGACGAATTATTTTCTACTTATATACAGGAAAAAAATCAAACCTTTTCAGGATGGGATTTTTCATATCTATCAGAGACTGGGCGCGTGCAAAATGGAATCCTTTCTTGGTCCTATGGAAGTATCGTCCTTCCGCTTATAAAAGAAGCACAAGCCATGCTGGACATGGGGACAGGTGGTGGAGAATTTTTATCTATGTTGACACCATATCCACCAACTATTTGTGCTACGGAATCCTATCCCCCAAATGTTCCAATAGCTAAAAAAAGGCTAGAACCTTTAGGAGTAAAAATTGTGCAAATTGACGATGATAATGAACTTCCATTTGAAGACAATAGCTTTGACTTAATTATTAATCGACATGAATCTTACTCACCAATTGAACTAAAAAGAATTCTTACTAATCAAGGAATTTTTCTTACTCAACAAGTTGGAGGCACTGATTGCTCTCAAATAAACGAACAATTAGGGGCACCTTTAAATGAAGAATTCAATCATTGGAATTTGCGCTATGCAGTTAATGAATTAGAGGATCATGGGTTTAAAATTATTGATCACCGTGAAGAATTCCCTATGCAAAGATTCTATGACATTGGCGCATTAATCTATTATTTAAAAGCAATCCCTTGGCAGGTACCTGATTTCACTATTGAAAAATATCAGGATCGACTCTATCAAATCCATAAAATCATACAATCCAAAGGCTATTTCGATGTACAGCAATCTCGATTTATAATTAAGGCCGTCTTAGAATAGAAAAAACCGGTTATACCGGTTTTTTCTGCTTAATTGGGATTTAGCTACGGGGGCATCTGGTTATTATGTGCTTCCACTTTCCTTTTGAGACACATTTTTGGGCTATTTTCTTCATTATGTGTCTCCACTCTTTCCTTGGAGACACATTTTTGGCCTTTTTTCCCGATTATGTGTCTCCACTCTCTCCTCTGACACACATTTTTGGCTTTTTTCTCTCATTATCTGTCTCCACTCTTGCCTCAAAGACATTTCAATCTTTCTTCCTCATTCTGTTGCTCCATTCTAACTTTTTAAAGTATTTCTTTAATTTCCTTCAACGCTTTGGCTGTTTGAATATGGTTTAACCAACTAGCTTGAACAGTGGTTTGGTTAGTGATAACTAATTCAACAATATCCGCATCATGGAGTACGGTATAGATTGGTTTTTTCAGTCCATTTATCCTTGAAGCAGACATTTTTCTAGCGAGGTGAGGGTTTAAATGAAAAGCAAAATCAATAACCGTGGATTTTTCTGGTAATGTGATAATATCCATTTTCGGTGTAAACACTGTTAGTTCCTTTTGAAATAACTCAAATGAAATCAAGTCGTGAAATTCTATTGGATTTGTTGTTACCGATTGAACAGATTTAATCGTATCTTTTAATATTCTGCTACTAAGCATTGGTATAGGATCGTTCTTTAATAATTGGAAGATACTTGTCTGCTCGGTTTGAATAATAAATGTTACTTCTATTTCATTAATGAGAACTTTTGTAGTGAGATGCTTTGAAAACATACTTTTCTCTATGGCAATATTGTCTTCGAAATGTTGAAGGGGTTGAAACAGTTGGTGCACAATTCCAAGAGCAGTGTAGCAATGAATGGATTCTTTAGTTGTTAGTTTAATCATGAATAATTCAGCTAGTGGTTTTTCTTCCTGAATAATAGATGCTGCTTTGTAGATTGGTTCCTTTTCCCAGGTCATCTCCATATCAAGATTTCCCTTACTGCTTATTATTCTGTCTGAACAGGAATCGAAAATAGGAAGAAATGTTTTAGTATAATTATTGACTAGCTTTTGAACTTCGTGAAATCTTGGCGGGTTTAGATACTTAAAGGATAATTCCTCTAATTCCTCCTGCATTTGATACAACCCTAGCCGTTCCGCTAATGGAGAAAAAAATAATAATGTTTCATTGGCATATGGAACCTTCTTTTCTATTTTCTTTACTTCCAGTGTTCTCATATTATGTAACCGATCGGCAAGTTTAATAATAAGAATACGAATATCCTTCACCGAAGCAGATAATAGCTTCTTTGCATTTATTGCACTATATTCCTCTTTGTGTAGATTCCCTTTTTTCTCCTTCGTTAAGCCTTCAACAATGAAAGCAACCTCTGAACCAAAGGAAGCCGCGATTTCCAGTAAGGTCACACTCGTATCTTCCACAACATCATGGAGTAGAGCAGCAATTAGCGTAGTATGATCAGCTTGGTAATTCATTAAAATTTCACACACAGCTATCGGGTGAATAATGTAAGGTTCTCCGGTTGCTCGTTTTTGACCTTTATGTGCATCTTTTGCGAACAATAAGGCACGTTCTAAACTTTCAATCTCATCCTCTTGTAAATATAGGGCTTGGTCAAAATTCACATTCATACCTCCTTGGTTATATTTACAATTATAGGTCTATCTGTGAATGAATTGCTTATGAAAATTAGAATTCAAGGGAATAATACGATGAGTATTCAACATTATGGAGTGAATAGAATTGAACTTCAATTCATTTTGGTATTTCTTATTACTTATATATAGTGTAATAATATTTATGTTTACCATATTTAAAAAGAGAAATATACAAACATTATTATTAGTCTTTGCGATGATCGGATTTGGTTATTTCATTGAGACGATAATCTTTAACTTTTTAGGAAGCTATGATTATTACCCTCATATAATAAAATCCCCATCCTTTTATGATAATAATTTGGGGGCATTCTTCTCCAATGCATTAGCACTACCAGTGACAGCTACCTTCATCGTAACCCTTCATTTGCATTGGGTTTGGATGATTTTATTTTCACTTTTCTTTGTAGGAGTAGAATGGCTGTTTTTGAAGCTTCATATTTATTCACATAATTGGTGGACTTTAGTGCATACAGGGGGCGGAATTTTTGTATATTTTGCAATAGCAAAGTTGCTTTATCAACAAATTCTACGTCGAAAAAATGTATTCTTCCATTATTTAATTCTTTATTTCATTGTCGGGAGTATTTCGGGAAGTGCACATATTCTACCCATTATCTTTTTTTCGAATCGAGTGTATCACCCTGGCTGGTTTGCTGATCCAGGGCGTGATTCTATGGCATTAGCAGCTGTATTTTATTTATGTGCTAGTTTTTACTATTGTCTATTAACAGTACTGGCCTGGAAAATTGAGTGGGCAAAATATGTTCTAACAGGAATCTTGATATATATAGTAAACCTATTTCTTATCTCCGCAGGCTTTCTCCAGAGTCTAGTATGGTGGGATATCCCGTATTATGTTGTATTGTCTTTAGTACTTTTGAAGATCTCAATAGTAGTTGAAAAAAGGTTGGCCGGCACCAATGATCCAGCAAATCAAGAAAACTATTTTTAATTTCCTTTATTGGTGCCTGACACCGACTTAAATTATATATTCCTGATGCTTTTCGTAATCACTTTTTTTGCATTCAAGTATGAGCTTTGTTCCTGTTTCTTCATAGCTCGTGTTAATCACATGGGCATATTCGTTGAAATAAGAAATGATGCCTCCCTTGTCATAAGGGATTAACATCTCACATTTGATATAATCTGTAAAGATTTCTTTTCTTATTAGTCCAACCAACTCATCCATTCCAATTCTCTGTTTAGCTGAAAGAAATATATCTTCCCCTCTAACCGTTGGAATTTGCATATCCTTTAAATCGGATTTATTGTAAGCATAGATCGTTGGGATATTTTCAATTCCAATATCCTTCAATGTTTCATTTGTAATATTGATTAATTGCTCATAATTTGGATTAGAATAATCAACGACATGGATGAGTAAATCACTTTCTGCCACCTCTTCTAAAGTTGAGCGGAATGCTTTTACTAGATGATGTGGTAGCTTACTAACAAATCCAACTGTATCCGTTAATAAAAATGATTTTTGATCTGCTAATGAAATATTTCTTACGGACGTTTCCAAGGTAGCAAAAAGCATATCTTTTTCAAAAACCTGTTTATTTTCAAGTGGATTAAACTTTTCCACCAATGCATTCATAATTGTTGATTTACCTGCATTCGTATAACCAACTAATGAAACAACAGGTACATTATTCTTTTTCCGTTGTTTACGTTGCGTTTTGCGGTGGGCCACTAAAACCTCCAGCTCTTTATTTAATGCTGTAATCTTGGCTTCAATTTTACGACGATCCAGCTCCAATTTTGTTTCACCGGCACCTCTATTCTTCAAGCCAGACCCACCACCTTGGCGTCCTAAGGATGCACGTAATCCCACTAATCGAGGAAGCATATACTGCAGTTGGGCCACTTCAACTTGAAGCTGGGCCTCTTTTGTTCTAGCACGTTCAGCAAAAATATCTAAAATTAAAATCGTTCGATCAATGACTTTACAATCAATATCCGCTTCTAAGTTTCGAATTTGTGATGGAGATAATTCATCATTAAAAATCACTACATTCGCATCCAGCATTTCCACAAGTGCACGAATTTCATCAATTTTCCCGGTACCTACATAATGGGACTTATTTATTCTTTGTAAATTTTGTACGATTTCTCCTCCAACTTCTATATCACATGCATCAGTTAAATTTCGCAACTCTTCCATTGAATAGTCAAAATCAGGCTGATGATTTAGATTAACACCGACTAATATTGCTTTTTCTCTTTGTTCCATATAATTGACCTCCATTGTAAAATTACCCTGTCTGTACGAATCTGAGTAACGGATATGATTAGCATCCCCCAAAAAGGAGTCACTAAAAAACAATAAACTAAGGGAACAGCCCCACTGATTACTTATACATTCCTATTTTGTTAGGTAAAAAAATTGAAAAAAAGACAACAAAAAAGAGGGTAGAATCGTCTCTCCCTCTACTTGTTATATATTTTGGAAAATCAACACTATGATTTTCTTAAAGAATATAAAATAGGTTCCCTGAAGTAGGCAGACCAATCCGGTTACTCTGTACAAAGACAGAGCCTTTGAGCACTATTCAATTAGTAGCACAAACCATTTAATCGGATTGAAATGAACTTCAAGGCAAACCCTCCGTTCTGTAAAAAAGTTATAAATATCTTACCATAAAACAAATTATGATGACAACATCTGATCACCTTAATTTTCAGTTTTTTTACAAAAAGGTTGTTTTTCCAATATGCAGGCTGCGAAAGCTCATCTAGCACCTTAACCTCCAGAATAGAAAATACCTAGCAAGGGCAACCCTTGCTAGGTATTTATTCTAGCTTAATCAATAATATTAATTTTACCTTCTGCTAGTTTTGTTGCCACATTACCGAAATCGTCTACTACTTTGACTTCGATGACGGCACCTTCAACTTTTATGTTGTTTGTTGCTGTCCAGTAACCAACATAATGGCCTTCAGATGTTTCCATCATTGGCAATTCTGTTGCATTTTCACCTTCAACATTTGTTAAAGGCATGTGGATCGCAAATGTTGCTTTAAGTCCAGGTTTACTATCAAATTCAATTTTGACAGTGCTGCCTGGCTTCAGGTTTTTATTTTCTGTTGGCAATAGGTTTTCGATTACAGGTCCATCGTATTGTGCAGTGACTGTAATCTTTTGAGTCACTTTATTGCCTGCTTTATCTTGAGCAACCACTTTGATTTCATTTTCTCCGTTTTCTAGCATGATACGCTTAGAATATTTTCCATCTTTTACAGTTGCTGCTTGACCGTTTACTTTTACCCAATCAAGGTTAGCATCTTCAACAGTACCTTCTACAGTCACTGTTTCTTTGTTTGTTTTTTCATTGTTTTTCGGACTATCAATTGAAAGAGTTGGTTTTGTTTTATCCAATACCACTTTAACCGGAGCGGATTCTTCCGTTGATCCAGACTCCACAGAAGCTTTCACTGTTAAAACATTTTCTCCTTCTGCTAACGTAACATCAGAAGCAAATGTTCCATTTTCGGAAGCTTTAACAGTTGCGACTTCTTCACCATTATTTAAAATATGCACATCTGTAGCTGGAGAAGCTGTACCTTCCACTTTTACTGTTTCTTGATTAGTAAACTCTCCATCTTTTGGAGATGTAATGGTTGGCACTTCCACTTCATAGCTAACACGTGCACGAATCATATAGTTTCCTTCATCAGCAGGTGATGGTGACCAAGCCCCACCAACTAATTGCCAGCTACGTTTTGCATTTGGTCCATTCTCATCTGTTCCTAATCCTGGAGCATTAGGATTTGGTCGTGATTGAATATAAACCATATAGAAGTCTCCATTTACGACAATTCCTTGGGCCGAAAGGTCGACAACTGTCCAATCACCATTTCGTAGTGCAGTGGCATCAATTGGTCCAGCAAGTTTCTTACCTGGTGCTCCATCAGCTCCAGAAGCATCCCAAACTTCTACCTTGAACTCTGTGCCACCTGGTACAGGCCATTCTGTATCCCAGAAACGGAATACACCTGCTGTAACAATGGCAGATTTTTTCCCTTCTGGTAATGACATTTTCACTGCCCAGCCATTTCCTGCATCATAGAATGCATGTGCATTTTCGGCTGTACCATCATCATAACCGATATCACCGCCAGGATAGCTGATGATTGGCTCTAAATCAATATTGATATTGTCTGTTTCTCCACCATTTACTGTCACTTCAATTTCTTGACCATGATAGTAAGGTGCAATGACTTTTAATGTGTAAGTTCCTTCATATGCAGTTAGATCATAATTTCCACTTGCATCTGTTTGAACCGGAGCGACAGCCGCATCCTCTACAAGTAGAACAGTTGCCCCTTGTACTGGTTCCCCAGTTGAGCTATTTGTTACAGTACCACTAACATTTCCTTTTGCTAATTCTTCTAAGACAAAATTCGCTGTTGCCACACCATTATTTTGAATGTTTACGCTCTGTTGTACAGGGCGGAATCCATAAGCATCAGCTTGTAAGGTATATGTGCCAGCTGCATGAGACATTTCATATTCACCATTCGCTGGATTTGTTGCTACGGAACGTCCAGTCTCTACTACACTTACTTGCGCACCTATAGGTAATAGTGTAGGATTAACTTGTTCCTCTTTGGTAGGAGGAGCATCTTTCTTAGGTAACTCTGGCTTAATTGTAGCTGGATTTACCTTTTCTTTTTTCGCTGAGTCTTTTACATCATCTTTAACCACACCTAATGTACCTTTACCTGCAGAAGTTTTTCCACTAATTGATGTTGCTGAAAGCTTCACATCATCAATATACCAGCCTTGTTTCTGAACACTTCCGTCGGATTTTAAATTGAATCCAATATAAATACGTTGTCCGCTATATTGCGATAGATTTACTTCTTGATTTGTCCAGCTACTTGTTGTGCCATTTAATCGTAAAAGCTGTGTCCAGTTCTCACGATCAGTTGAAACAAATACATGGGCAAAATCATAGTTATTCTCTAATTCATACCAATTTTTGAATTGTAGGTATGTGTTTCCTTCTGGAAGATCGATTGGAGGCATAACAAGTGTCATATTGGCACTATTATCATAGTTTCCAGCAAGATTCGTTGCATATACCTTTTCACCAGAAGCAGCACTTCTTGGTCCAGAAGTTGGCACACCCCACTGCCATGTATCTTTAGTTCCAAAGGAAGTCCAACCAGTTGGAGTGGATTCGAAGTCTTGAGAATATCCAACTGTGATACCAGCTAGGACATTAACTTCATAGATTTCGCTTGTCACTTCATTATTGCCAAAGTCTAATACTTTCCAACGATATTTTAAAGAAGGTTCTTTAATCTTGTCACCAGGGATGACTGCTGAGTATTCTCCAGATTTGAAATCTCCGGATTTTCTTTCAGCATTTACGCTTTGCCATTCCCCATTTTCATTTTGATACTCTACTGTAACAGTTGATACACTAACATTGTCACTTACTTGCGCAGATACAGTTAAATCCATGCCTGAATATGTTTCAGAAATTGCACTGTGCTCTAAAGTAGGTGCTTCCGTATCATCCCCTGCTTTCGCTACTTGACCTTTTACTTTTCCAAGTCCATTCATAATGGAAGATACTGCGTCAAAGGCGTTTACTAAGCCATGCCCATATCCATTGTTCGGAGAGTTAGGGAATGTTGAATCTGTTAATGGTGTTGCTGTATCCATTAGAATTTGTTCAATTTCATCAACAGTAATAGCCGAATTGACTTGACGTAATAATGCAGCTACTGCCGAAACATGTGGGCCTGCCATCGATGTTCCATTCCAACCACCTTCATAAGCACTACCTGGAACTGATGAGCGAATATTTACACCCGGTGCTGATACTTCAGGCTTAGTCTCATTATATGGAGATGGTCCTTGTAATGAGAAGCTTGCCAATTTATTGTTGATATCTGTTGCACCTGTAGCAAAGCTTTCTGGATAGTTTGCTGGATTGGCGACTGAACCAGGTCCACCTGGATTGAATATATCTGTATTACCTGCAGAGAATTCCGGGAAGATTTCTGCTGCTCTCCAGTTTTGAACCATTTCACGGTACCATTCATCTAATCCAGGTCCGCCTCCCCAAGAATTATTTACTACATCAGGAGCCATTTCTGGGTGTGGGTTCCCTTGGGCATCTTTAGGAGCTAAAACCCATTCACCTGCTTCTAGTAGATCAGCATCTGTTCCACCAGCGGCTGTGAATGCTTTTACAGCAATCCATTTTGCACCAGGAGCGACACCAATTTGATTAGCTCCATTTGGTTCAGAACCAACCATCGTTCCCATCGTATGTGTACCATGTCCGTGATCATCGTATGGTGTTGCTCGACCGGCAGTTGCATCGAGCCAGTTCATGGCATTATTCGGTGAATTTGGATTGGCAGGATTATATCCTCGGTACTTTTCTTTCAATGCTGGGTGATCCCATTGAACACCTGTATCAATACCTGCAATGACCGTTCCAGTACCATCGATCCCCATATTCCAAACTTGAGGTGCACCGACACGGTCAATATTCCATTCGATACTATTTGTTTTTTCTTTTGGTTCAACAGCTGGTTTTACTACTTTATTTGGCGCTTGAATTACATTACTAAACAGCTGACGCGTTTCATTCGGAAGAACTTTTCCAACAGCCTCAAAGCTTGAAAGCTTTTGCATGACTTCCTTCGTCGCTGTTACCGCCATTCCATTAACAATATAGAAAGATTCGAAATCCTTCACATTGCCATTCTTCTGTTCTTTTTCAAGGAACTTAATGACTTCAGCTTGTGTACTCATCGCAGTTGCTCGCAATTCAGATACAACAGCTGAACGTTTTGCTAGTTCTGTTTTCACGGCTGAAAGGTTTGCCTTGTTTGCATTTTCGGCTGCTTTTTTAGCGACCTTTTTCGTGTCTGCCTGCTCTTTGAATTTAATAAGGAAAGTAACCTGATCATTGTCAGACTTAAATTGTTGTAAAAGCCTTTCACTGACCTTGGAACTTGTTACCCCTCCTTTATTGTCAAAGAGTGAAGTGTGTGGTTTTTTCGTTACAGATAATGATTCTGCATTTGCAAAACTTGGTGTAAGCAAGGATACAGACATCAGTACGGTAGCTAAAACCGAGGTGGCCTTTTTGACCTTTTTTCTTTTCATTTCTAGTTTTCCTCCCCTCTCAAAATAAAAGATGACAACTACTTTCCTCCTTTCTATAGACTGCTTGGTGAAGGTTCTTAGTTGTCAAAATAAATATATCTCTATAAGCAAAAAATATTTGTCATAATTTGTCGCTGTTGGTCTGAATTTTCAGAAATTAGTAGAATCGTATCAATTAACATTTTCATAAAGTGCCAAAAGAACTACACAAGCCCATTCTTTTTAATGAAAAAGGTTGAGATCTCAACCTTTTTATTACACCCCTATATAGGTACACTCAACTATTGTTTAAAAATTTCCATATCACTACTGAAAAACACGAATTTAAACCTACTTTATCCCCCTTGTAAAAGGTAAAAAAGAAGCAATATTAGTCTTAAAGTACCTAAGGAAGAGCATAAGGAAAAAAAATTGATGGTATATTTACCCATATAATAATGAATATCCATTTAGGACATCCTTCTTTTTACATATGAAGCGTTTATTTTTATTGACAAAGCCAAAGACTAGAATGATACTAGACTTTAGCAATGAATCGTTTCTTGAATTTTGTCGGCTTTGAAGTCCTAATCATTTAGCAGAGAAAAGCCCTGCTAGAATTTAATATATACAGATTTGACTCACGTACAAAATAAGCAATGATTATGAATCTAGCTTTATCATTTTTTTAATTGGAGGGTTTAAATGCAAAAAACAAATACAAAAATGGTTACAATTGCCCTTTTTGTCGCTACTTTTCTAACCGCTATTGAAGGGACAATTGTCAGCACTGCAATGCCGACAATTGTAAGTGATTTAAAAGGGATCGAATTAATGAACTGGGTATTTGCGATTTACCTATTAACATCCGCAGTAACTGTACCAATTTTCGGCAAGCTGTCAGATTTATATGGTCGAAAATTTATTTTTATGGTTGGCACTATTATTTTCCTTATCGGATCTGCACTATGTGGTTTAGCTCAAACAATGGAACAATTAATTATTTTCCGTGCAATACAGGGAATTGGTGCAGGTGCAGTCATGCCTGTAACAACGACGATCATTGCAGATATTTACCCATATGAAAAAAGAGCAAAAATTCTAGGTCTTATGGGAGCCGCTTGGGGAATAGCCGGAGTAATTGGACCACTTGTTGGTGGATTCTTCGTAGACCAATTATCTTGGCATTGGATATTCTATATTAATGTACCGTTTGGCATTCTTGCAATGTTAATGGTTGGTTTTTCTTTAAAAGAAAATATTGAAAAAACGAAAAAGAAAATTGATTTTGCAGGAGCAATTACATTTTCAATTGGTATGTTAGCCTTGCTCTTCGCCCTGCAAAGAGGAGGAGATACTCATCATTGGACCTCACCTTCAATTATTCTTACATTTGGGATTGGAATAGTATTATTAGTCTTATTTATCTTTATTGAATCAAAAGCAAAAGAGCCTTTAATTCCACTACAACTTTTCCGATTAAGAGCAGTATCCATCGCAAATGTTGTCGGTTTTCTTGCAAGTGCTGTACTTATCGGGATTACCGTTTATATCCCAATGTGGGTACAAGGGGTTACGGGACACGGAGCAACCATATCTGGTCTTATGCTCGCTCCTATGTCTCTTACCTGGATGATTGGTTCCTTTCTTGGGGGAAGATTGTTATTAAAATATGGTGAACGGTTGACTGTCGCTATAGGTACTGCAGTTATTTTCATTTCAACCATTTGGTTAATGTTTTTCAATATTCATACGGCTGAATTTTATTTCTATTTATTAGCCGCTCTAATTGGAGTAGGATTTGGAATGGTAATGACTATTACTATGGTTAGTGCTCAATCCGCTGTTGATTGGTCAATGAGAGGGGCTGCTACGGCTTCCAATACATTTTTCCGGACATTAGGGCAATCTGTTGGGGTCGCACTTCTTGGAACTTATTTCAACTCATCAATTTCAGTTAAAACAACTCAATCCAATGTGAATACTGAAAGCTTGAATCAATTAATTAATCCGAATCTCGCAAAAGAACTACCTGAACAAATACGTGCATCATTACGGGAAATTCTCGTATTTGGTTTACACCATTTATTTATCGCTATGATGATTATTGCTTTGGTTGGCTTTTTTATTTCGTTCCTTTTACCAAAGCTAAGTGCAGAAAGAGAAGTTAACTAAAAAAGGGGTTGTTATTAAGGGGATTAATCCCTTAATAACAACCCTATTTTTTGTACAATATTTTCAACCTAACGACTAATAAATTTTCAGTTTACCGCTTGAAACCTTAGCATCTATCTTATACTCACCTGAACCATGAGTGCCTTTGACTACTTTTTCATTATTTTGTTTATTATTTAGCGGAAAATCACAAGAGAAAATTCCACTGCCTACTTCTCCATTTAACGTAAAGCTCGCATCCTTCGGAAGATCAAGATTGGCCATTCCAGAGTTTACCTTCATCATAATTGAATCATTTAATTCTGCCATTTGAATATCCATTTTACCTGAAGAAAGTTTTGCATCAAGCTTTCCTTTATATTGATTCACATCTACAATACCAGACTCCATTTTAATTGTACCTGTTTTAGCAGTGATCGCATTTATATTAGATTTACCAGAAGACCCTTTATGGTAAAAACGCTGGACATCTAAGTTTTCTAATTTCACTATTCCGGAGCCCATTTTCACATTAAGATTCTTTAGTTTCATTGGGCTATTTTCGGCTCTCCCTGACATCACGATACGGCCAGATCCAATAGATAGATCAATATCCTTATCATAGCTTTCCGGGATATAAACATTTAATCTGCTTTTAGACCAGAAATTAATTCCATCTAACCATTTCCGTGTTACCTCAATCTGAATCGTATCTCCACTACGATTCATGATTAACTTCCCTTTTCCAGTTATTTCAGCTTTTATATCCTCACGATCATCTGGAATGACTTTTACATCATAACTGCCAATATCTAAGTCAATCTTATCAATATTCTTTATTGATTCCGTTTGTTCTCCTTTGTTCCCAAACGGAAACCATGACGCTTGCTTTATATTTGAACCGACAAAATATAGAACAATTAGTACAGCTAGAAAAATCAATAATTTTTTCATCCCTTATCTTCCTTCCTTCAACTTCTTATTTTCATCATAAGGAATAATTCTACCTGCAACAATGTACTATAGATTTAAAAAAAGTTAAGACCTTAGACGTAGGATAAAAAAATTTTTCTCACTGTTTCTTTGTTAGAGCTAGATAATCCATTACAACTTTACGATGGCTTTTTACAATTCCTTCTGGAAGTTCAAGCGGATCTTTAAATTGACAGTCATTTAATTCAACCTGATCGACTACGATCGTACCACTATACTTTTCCGTGTAATAGGCAACCGTTACTGCAAAAAATTCATCACCATTTTCTGCCTTACTATATTGACCAGGTCCTGAATAAACATTTATTAACTTAAGATCCTCAACAGTTAGACCGGTTTCTTCAAAGACTTCCCTGCGAGCCACATCTTCAGTTGATTCCCCTAATTCCATTAAGCCCCCTGGCAAGCCCCATGATCCCTTTGGAAATTTTCGTTGCTGTAATAAAATGCGGCCATGCTCATCAACCATGACAACTACTGCACCTACCAAAATTAATGGTCGATGACCAACCAGCTTACGTATGTCTTCAATATATCCCAAATTTAATAACTCCCTTATTAGATTTTATATTCATTTACAGGTGTAAGAGGCTCTCCACCAAGTAAAACTCTTATAAGATTCTCCGCAGCCAACTCGGCCATTTTTAGTCTTGTTTTCTGACTAGCACTTCCGATATGTGGCAGTGTGACTACGTTTGGTAATGATAATAATGGAGAACTCAGTTCAAGAGGCTCTTTTTCAAAAACATCTAATCCTGCCGCCCATATTTCTCCATCCTTCAAGGCTTCATATAAAGCCTTCTCATCAACAATCCCACCACGAGCAGTATTAATTAAAATAGACGAGTTTTTCATCATTTTCAATTCCCTTGCACCAATCATGTGATGTACTTCTGGACTATAAGGAATTAAAATACTAACAAAATCAGAGTGAATGAGAAGTTTATCTAAATCACAATATCCTAATCCCAATTCCTCCTCCAAGTTAGTCTTACGTGTACGACTGTAATAAAGGATATTCATTCCGAAACCTCTTGCTCTTCTCGCAACGGCTTGACCTATTCGTCCCATACCGATTATTCCAATGGTCGATCCATAAATATCTTGACCGGTTAACTGCATAGGTGACCAAGTTTTCCATTGATCACTCCGTAGATATTCAGAAGCTTCCACTATCCTTCGTGCAGTAGCCATTAATAAAGCAAATGTGAGATCAGCAGTTGTTTCCGTCAAAACACCAGGGGTATTAGTGACAATGATTCCCTTTTGTGAGGCAGCCTTCATATCAATATTGTTATAACCTACAGCTAGATTACTAATAATCTTCAGATGGGATGCATATGAAAGAAGCTCTGCATCGATGGTTTCTGTTAAAAGACAAAGCAAACCATCTACCTGCTGAATTTCTCGTATTAGAATCTCCCTTGGAACTGGTACATCTTCTTTATCCCACATACGTATATCTACATGGTCAAGCAAGTAATGATAGATTTGTTCAGGAATTTTTCTTGTAATATAAATTTTTGGTTTCATTTCATCACCCCCTACTTACTTCTAGAAGGATGAATCATTTCCCTCTAATTACCTCAAGTGTTGCTTCCACTGAAATATTGTATTTCTTTTTTTGCATAATGATCCTCCTCTTTTAACAGGAACTAAAAAGTTCCTATATCACTCTTAGGTTCCTATATAACAAAAAAGTGCGTACTTCCCAAAATCATTTCTATCCTCCATAATAGCATTTGCCGGTCGAATGATACTATAAGTTTTTATTCATATATATTTCAAAAAAAGAAGGAGGAATAAACATGTCTTTAAATAAAAGACGAAGTACGATGGCATTATTAGCACTCGCAGTAAGTGCGTTTGCCATTGGTACAACTGAATTTATTAGTGTGGGTTTATTACCACTCATTGCAAATGACTTAAATATTCCCGTTACATCAGCAGGTTTAACGGTTTCCTTATATGCATTGGGAGTCACTTTCGGAGCTCCTATCCTAACATCTGTGACATCTAGTATGTCACGCAAATCTTTATTACTGTGGATTATGATCATCTTTATCATCGGAAATAGTCTTGCTTTTAGTGCGACATCTATTGGTGTTCTTCTTGTTGCACGTGTAATTGCAGCCTTTTCTCATGGAATATTCATGTCAATTGGATCAACCATAGCTGCAGATTTAGTACCAGAAAATCGCCGTGCAAGCGCCATTTCCATTTTGTTTACAGGATTAACTGTTGCTACAGTCACCGGTGTTCCATTTGGTACATTTATCGGTCAACAATTCGGTTGGAGACTTGCCTTTTTATTAATTGTTATTGTCGGTGTTATAGCTTTTTTTGCGAACTGGATTCTTGTTCCATCCGATTTAAAAAAAGGAGAAAAGACATCCTTTCGGGATCAAGTTAAATTAGTAACAAATGGTCGGCTAATGCTCTTATTTATTATTACTGCTTTGGGATATGGAGGTACATTTGTTGTCTTCACCTATTTATCCCCTCTATTACAGGAAGTAACGGGTTTCAAAGAAGGTACTGTTGCCGTTATTTTGCTCATTTATGGGGTCGCTATTGCTATAGGGAATATGCTAGGTGGAAAACTTTCTAATCGAAACCCTATTCGCTCATTATTTTATATGTTTATTGTCCAAGCCATTGTGTTATTTATTTTATCCTTTACTGCACCTTTTAAAGTAGCAGGACTTATAACCATTCTTTTCATGGGATTGTTAGCTTTTATGAACGTTCCTGGTTTACAAACATATGCAGTTATTTTAGCGGAGCGATTTGTTCCAAGCGCGATTGATGTTGCCTCTGCCGTAAACATTGCCGCTTTTAACGCTGGTATAGCGCTTGGATCCTATTTAGGCGGTATAATCACACATTCGATCGGGCTTATTCATACCGCTTGGATCGGCGCATTAATGGTACTTGGGGCTGTTATTCTTACTAGTTGGAGCATGAAACTTGAGAAACAGGATCAACGTAAAGTTAACTAATAAAACAATTGATAATATAACTATTTTATCTATTAGGAGGAAAAAAAATGATTCAACATTTACAAGATACAACAACATTGCATAATGGAGTAAAAATGCCATGGTTTGGGCTAGGGGTATTTAAAGTCCCGGATGGGGATACAGTAACCCAGTCTGTAAAAGCAGCGATCATCAATGGATATCGAAGTATCGATACAGCAGCAGTATATGAAAATGAAGAAGGTGTTGGTCAAGGAATCAAAGAAGCAATTGAAGAAACAGGACTTTCACGCGAGGATCTTTTCATAACCTCAAAGATATGGAATGATGACTTTGGATATGAATCTACCTTAGCAGCTTTCGAAACTAGTTTAAAAAAACTTGGATTAGACTATTTAGACCTTTACCTTGTCCATTGGCCGGTAGAGGGGAAGTATATCGACACATGGAGAGCATTAGAAACACTTTATAAAGAAGGAAAAATTAAAGCCATCGGTGTAAGTAACTTTAACATTCATCATTTAGAAAGCTTATTGAAACAAGCAGAAATCAAACCGATGGTAAACCAAGTAGAATACCATCCTCGTTTAACTCAAAAGGAACTCCATGAATTTTGTAAAGAACATGGTATTCAGTTGGAAGCATGGGCACCGTTAATGCAAGGAGGACTATTTGATCATCCTACATTACAAGAGATTGCATCGAACCATCAAAAATCAGTTGCCCAAGTTATCTTACGATGGGATTTACAAAATGGTGTTATCACCATACCGAAATCAACAAAGGAAGAAAGAATGATTGAAAATGCAGCGATCTTTGACTTTGAATTATCTGCAAATGAAATGAAGCAGATTGATGCATTAAATGAAAATCATCGTGTCGGTCCCGATCCAGATAATTTCGATTTTTAACTCTATCCATTTTTAACTTAAATAAATAATAAACTCTAAAAGGGTCTGACCTCACATACAAGCATATTCTAGAAAGAAACTACTTTTTTCAGAACTAGAATATGGCATTGTGAGGTTGACCCTTTTTTCTTAAACATGGTTGCTATTTAAGTGAAGTTCTATCTGAAAACTATTGACTGTAGACCAAAGAGCGGCAATCTTCCATAAAAACCGGCAATTGGGCTTTTACAAGAGTAACAAACTATACGAAAACAGCCCTTATTTATAACTGATCTAATGCCTGCTTAAGATCGTCCCAAATATCCTCCCACGCTTCAAGACCAACCGATAAACGAATCAGTTGATTAGTAATGCCCATTTTTATACGCTCTTCTTCAGGAACAACTGCATGTGTCATCGTTGCTGGATGCTGAATTAATGTTTCAGAATCCCCTAGACTAACCGCAATTTTTATTAATTGACAATGATTTAAAAACTGCTGTGCCTCTTCTTTAGTACCGTCAATCTCAAAACTGATCATTCCACCTGGATGCCTCATTTGGCGTTTAGCAAGTTCATACTGTGGAAAATCTGGATCGCCAGGGAAGTACATCATTTTCACCTTAGGGTGTTTTTTTAGCTGATTCGCAATTTTAGTTGCATTCTCACAATGGCGATCCAAGCGAACTGGCAATGTTTTTAATCCTCTAATTAATAACCAAGCATCAAAAGGACTAATGATTCCGCCAATATCTTTAAGCGTCGTCATCATCATTTCGCTCAATTCTTCCTTCCGACCTACAACCAATCCAGCAATCACATCTCCATGACCACCAATATACTTGGTCGCACTATGAATCACATAGTCACAACCTAGGGTTAAAGGTTGTTGTAAATAAGGAGAGCAGAAAGTATTATCAACAACAACTGGAATTCCCTTTTCTTTCGCAATCTGTACGATCATCTCTAAATCTACTAATTTCATCGTTGGATTAATAGGCGTTTCGATATAAATACATGTGGTATTATCCTGAATAGCAGATCTTACTGTTTCCTCATTTGAAAAGTTAATTAAATCATGACTAATCTGATGCTTATTTTCCATTAATTGAAGTAAACCAAACGTGCAGCCATAGATTCCTTCTGAACAAAGAATATGATCCCCTGTCTTTGTTAAATAAAAAAGGGTTGCCGAAACAGCAGCCATCCCAGATCCAAAGGCCAAAGCCATCTCTCCCTTTTCAAGAGCGGCGATCCTTTCTTCAAGCACTCGTACCGTTGGATTCCCTAATCGTGAATAAATATACCCCTCTGTTTCACCCGCGAAACGCTTTTCCCCCTCTTCAGCAGTTGGAAAAGTAAAGGTTGACGTTTGAAATAATGGTGGCACAAGACTCCCTTCATGCAGCATGGAATCGTAACCATTATGAATAACCTCTGTTTCAAATCGCTTCTGCTTTACCATCTAAGTGACCTCCCCTAATAATATAAAGCTATATATCTATCATATGATAGATAGTTATTTAATGGAAGCGTTTTCAACGATTCTATTCATATCAAAAAGGCTGCCTCAATGAAGCTAGCCTTTTACTGATCCAGCTAGTAATCCCTTAACAAAATACTTCCCTAATAGGATATAAACTAATAATGTTGGTAGTGCTGCTAGTACAGCTCCTGCCATCTGAACATTCCATTGTACAATTTGACTTCCCGATAGATTTTGTAATGCTACCATGATTGGTTGCTGATCCGAAGTGGTAATCGAGATAGCGAATAAGAACTCATTCCACACATTTGTAAACTGCCATATTGCAACTACAACAAATCCAGAAATAGATAAAGGTAGCATAATATTAGTAAAAATTCGTAAAAAACCGGCCCCGTCGATTTTTGCTGACTCAATCATTGATAAAGGGATATTCGCATAAAAGTTGCGAAACATTAACGTAGTAATTGGTATCCCATATACGACATGTACTAACACTAAACCTGGAATCGTATTATAGAGCTCTATGTTTCTTAAAAATTGGATTAATGGAATCAAAATGCTTTGGTATGGGATAAACATCCCAAATAATATAAGCGTAAAAAGGACTTCCGATCCTTTGAATTTCCATTTTGAAAGAACATATCCATTCAAGGCACCTAACAAGGCAGAAAGTATGGTTGCAGGAATAACTAGATAAAGTGAATTCATAAAATTAGGCGCCAATTTTTCAAACGCTTGCCCATAACTGCTAAAATCAATTTCAGAAGGAAGCTTCCACATATTGACCAATGTTACTTCATCTAAAGGTTTAACACTTGTGACTAAAATAACATAAACAGGAATTAAAAAAAGACACGCAAGCAGGATAAGAATGATATAAATCAATGGTTTTGAAAAGCTCCTAAGCACCACGTTAATCACCTCTCCTACTCATTATTAAGTAAGGTACGATAAAAATAGCGACCGATAATAACATCATAATCGCAATTGCTGCCCCATTGGCATAATAGTTGCCACGGAAAGTCGTTTCAAACATATACACTCCTGGAACATCCGTAACATAATTCGCACCTGGTCCAGTCATAGCAAATATCAAATCAAATATTTTCAATGAAATATGAGCCATGATGATCACCACGCTTATTGTAATCGGACGTAAAAGTGGAATAATCACTTTTCTATAAACTTGAAATTCGGTTGCTCCATCCATCCGTGCCGCCTCTTTCAATTCATCAGGTATTCCACGAAGTCCAGCTAAATACATCGCTACCGAAAATCCTGTCATCTGCCAAACGGCTGCAATCACTACTGCAAGAATTGCTACAGGAACTCCCACTTCGATGTGACCTAATTTAAACCCTGCCAAAATATTTGTATCTGTATACCATAGAGGTTCAATTCCAAATTTCTTTAAAAAAAGATTAACACCAGTCGATGGATTTAAAATCCATTGCCATACCACACCTGTTACAACAAAAGATAATGCCATTGGAAAAAAGAAAATATTTCGAAATATCGATTCACCACGTATTTTTTGATCAAGAAAGATGGACAAGACGAGTCCCATCAATAACACTAAGCCAATAAATAGAACGGTAAACACCACCGTATTACGGACATCTGCCTGAAAACGATAATCGTTAAATAAATACAAATAATTTTTCAAACCTGCAAATGAAAAATCTGGGACGAGCGTATTCCAATTACTTAACGAAACATATCCAGTCCATCCAATGAATCCATATACAAAAATAGCAATTAATATAATAGAAGGTAATAAAAAGCTAATCGCTAAGACATGATCCTGTGTTAGCTTCTTTCTGCGTTTTTGTTCCGGATGAACAATAGCCGATTGATTCTTTATTAAATTTGGTGTCTCCATTCGTGCCCTCCTCTCGGTACTCACTAGTAAATTGTCTTTGACTGGTTTTCTCCTTTTTTAGTTTGGTTCCTCAACTTTTGTATGGTTCTGACTCTTTTTTGTGTGGTTCTTCCTTTTTATTGAATGGTTTCTTTCTTTTTTTGACTGGTCTTCTCTTTTTTTTGTTTGGTTCCTCGATTTTTGTATGGTTCTGGCTCTTTTTTGTGTGGTTCTTCCTTTTTATTGAATGGTTTCCTTCTTTTTTTAACTGGTCTTCTTTCTTTTTTGTTTGGTTCCTCGACTTTTGTATGGTTCTGGCTCTTTTTTGTGTGGTTCTTCCTTTTTATTGATTGGTTTCCTTCTTTTTTTTAACTGGTCTTCTTTCTTTTTTGTTTAGTTCCTCAACTTTTGTATGGTTCTGGCTCTTTTTTGTGTGGTTCTTCCTTTTTATTGACTAGTTTCTTTCTTTTTTTGACTGGTCTTCTTTATTTTTTGTTTGGTTCCTCGATTTTTGTATTGTTCTGTCTCTTTTTTGTGCGGTTCTTCCTTTTTATTGATTGGTTTCCTTCTTTTTTGACTGGTCTTTCTCCTTTTTTGTTTGGTTCCTCGACTTTTGTACGGTTCTAGACCTTTTTTGAGTGGTTCTTCCTTTTTATTGAATGGTTTCCTTCTTTTTTTAACTGGTCTTCTTTCTTTTTTGTTTGGTTCCTCGATACTTGTATGGCTCTGGCTCTTTTTTGTGTGGTTCTTCCTTTTTATGACTAGTTTCCTTCTTTTTTTAACTGGTCTTCTCTTTTTTTTTGTTTGGTTCCTCGACTTTTGTATGGTTCTGACTCTTTTTTGTGTGGTTCTTCCTTTTTATTGACTAGTTTCCTTCTTTTTTTGACTGGTCTTCTCTTTTTTTTGTTTAGTTCCTTTCCAAATTCTAATGACTTATATTCAAACTTCAAAAAGAGGAAGAGAAAGCTCTCGTCCTCTTTTATAAAAACTTATTTATTTCAACTCAGCCTGAGCAGTTTTGAGTGAATTTAATAGGCTATCTACATCTAATTGTGTTACAAAAATATTAACTGCCTGATTTGCCTTTGTTAAGAATCCTTCAGCTGCTGCGGAACCATGAGCTAGGCTTGGAGCCAGTTCAGCAGTTTTGAAGTCTTCGATCGTTGACTTTCCGTAATCATCATATTTTGATGTGTCGGCATCTACTCGTGCTGGAATGGAACCTTTTAAAGGATTAAAAGCATCTTGCCCTTCGACAGATCCAAGAACACCTAAGAATGTTTTAACATCTTCAGCATTTCCCACTCCTTTTGGCAGACCAAATGTATCTGTTATTACTGTGAATATTCCTGATGAGTCAGGAGTTGTTGTATAGCCAAAGTCTTCATTCAATGTAAGTTTTAAATCATTTACGAAATACCCTTTTGCCCAATCTCCCATTATATTCATCGCTGCATCTCCATCGGCTACTAATTGAGAAGCGTCTTGCCAGTTTCTAGAGCTGTGATCTTTATTGATATATCCCATCATTTTCTTAAAAATTTCTGCTGATTCCTTCACTTTCGGGTCATCAAAGGCAAGCTCCCCTGTCCAAAGCTTGTTATATCCATCGACACCAAGCTTTGCTACCAATACATTTTCAAAAATTTGTGTGGCTGTCCACGGTTCTTTATCACCTAATGCTAATGGAGTAATCCCCTTTTCTTGTAATTTATCTGCTACAGCAAAAAATTCATCAAATGTTTTTGGTACTTCCAATCCATTGTCTTCAAATACTTTTTTGTTGTACCATAATACATTTCCACGATGAATATTTACGGGAACAGAATAGATATTGCCATCTTTGCTTACCATATCAATTAATGATTGTGGGAATTTATCACTCCAACCTTCTTTTTCATATACATCATTGATTGGTTCCATTTTTCCCGCAGCAACCCAGCCTTCATTCAATTCCGCTCCTCCATGAACCTGGAAGGTAGATGGTGGATCATCCCCTTGCATTCTACTCGCCAGTACAGCTTTTGCATTGGTTCCTGCACCACCAGCTACAGCTGCATTTTCAACTGAAATATCTGCATGCTTTTCCTTAAATAATGCTAATAATGCCTTTAATCCATCCTCTTCACCTGCACCTGTCCACCAACTGAAGATCTCAAGTTTTTCCTTTTTCCCCTTAGATTTCTCACCATCGCTGCTGGAGTTTTTTGAACTACAAGCACTTAATGCAAATACGAGAATAATAGCCAGCATGACAAAAATACTTTTACGTTTCATACTTCTTCCCCCTTTGTTCACTGTATTTAACAACTCCTACACTCATAATTTATCAAACTAATTCTTCCTGAATGCATGTAAGCGCCTTCATTATCTTGCGAATATCTGTATTATTTTGTTGTGCACTTATCTCCTTTTAATAGCAGAAAAATAGTAAGCCTTTGCATAAGAATAAATGGTATAAAATAATACAATTTTGTTGTATATTGGCGAACAATAGGTTATTATAACCAAGTCGCTAGTTAAAATGAACTAAGAATATGTGAGATAAAGGCAAACTATTTGAAAAAATAGGACGCAAAACCTAGGGTCTAAGGTTGGATAGATAATTATCCATTCATACTATGATCGCCTGGCTACCTAATCATTGGCTATTTCACAATCCGGGATAGTCTCTTTGTTATATACATAAACCAAAAGCAAGGTGATTTTCCCTTGTCTAGCTTACATATTAAATCAACAAATCTAACAAGAAAGGAGTACTAGACAATGAGAAGTATATTTTCATTTAAAAGTATAAAAGCGAAGATGTTATTTGGTTTTTCCTTAGTGATCTTACTTGTCATCGGATTAGGTATTTATAATTTTTCCGTGACTGTATCAAGCAATAAAACGGCACAGAATATTGCTAATTCTGAACTCCCTCTTTTATCTGCTAATAAAGGATTGGTCGCAACGATTGCGAATAGAATAGCTACTGCTCGGGGGTATGTATTATTTGGAGGAGACTATAAAGACCGCTTTAATGCCTATACAGAAGAGGGACAAAAATATGAAGCAATCGTTCGAGGTGTACATGCATCAGATGAATTCAATCGCTTGATGGGCCAAACGAAGGAATGGCGTGAATTTATTCAGGATAAAGTATTTGATGAATATGACAAAGGGAATGTGGAAAAAGCAAAGGATAATCTACAAGAATCGATAACCATTGGCCGTGATTTATTAAACGGTTATCAAAAACTTGCTGATGAAAGTGAAAAGGAGATTAATCAAAAAGAACAAGATGTAATTGAAAGTGGGCAAACGTCCTTACTTGTGGGAACCATTGTAACAATTCTAGTAATTATTATTAGTTTTGCCGTAGCATTCATTACATCAAACAAGATATCAAAACCAATTAAACATGTCATGCAGCGCATGAAATTAATTGCAAATGGTGATTTGAGCCAAGAGCCATTACAAACTACTTTAAAAGATGAGGTTGGACATCTTATTATTGCAACCAATGAAATGAATCGGCAAACTCGTGATTTATTAAACCGAATTAATACAGTATCCGGCTCTGTAACAAGTCAGAGTGAAGAGCTAAGCCAATCAGCAAATGAGGTAAAATCAGGATCGGAGCAAATTGCCATTACCATGCAAGAACTGGCTTCTGGTACTGAGGTACAAGCGAATAATACAAATGAACTTTCCTCCATTATGGGATCATTTACACTTAAAGTTGAGGAAGCAAATGAAAAAGGAAAGCTTATTCAACAATCATCCAATCAAGTACTTTCAATGGCTTCAGAAGGTAAAAAATTAATGGAATCCTCCAATGAACAGATGGCTAAAATAGATCAAATTGTTCAAGGTGCCGTCCAAAAGGTTCAAAGCTTAGATTCACAATCACGAGAAATCTCAACATTAGTTTCTGTCATTAATGATATTGCAGAGCAAACGAATCTCCTCGCATTAAATGCAGCGATTGAAGCAGCAAGAGCAGGTGAGCATGGAAAAGGTTTTGCTGTAGTCGCTGACGAGGTACGAAAACTTGCAGAGCAGGTTTCCCATTCTGTAACGGATATCACAAGCATTGTAATCAATATTCAAAAGGAATCAGGTATGGTGGCAGAATCATTACTGAATGGATACTCTGAGGTTGAAAAAGGGACCTCCCAGATTCAAACAACTGGTAAGACATTTACTGAAATTAATGAAGCTGTGATAAAAATGGTAAACAGTATAACAACCATTTCAGATAGCTTATCTGAAATGGAAGATAATAGCCTAAAAATGAATCGCTCCATTGAGGAAATTGCATCCATATCTCAGGAATCAGCTGCTGGAGTTGAGCAAACCTCTGCCTCCTCACAGCAAATAAGCAGTTCAATGGAAGAAATCGCAGGAAATTCAGAAGATCTCTCCAAATTAGCTGAGGAATTAAATGCTTTAGTGAATCAATTTAAACTATAATTCTGAAGCAATAGTTGTCTAGTAAGTATTTTGATTACTTATTAGACAACTTTTTTTATTTGGCTCTTTTCTCAAATTGTTGCTATTTAAGTAAAGTTTTAACGAATAACTTTCGGCTAAAAGACCATTACCCCTTTCATTTCACTGAGAAAAGTGCTGCAAACTCCATAAGAATCGCTGAATCCTTTATAGGGTGTAAAAGCCGACAATTGGGCTTTTACAAAAAGATACGAATACAGCCTTTATTTTTTAGCTCTAAATGAAAAAAACGATTCTTACAAGAAGAATCGTTCATCACTTAAGCGATAGATTTTGTATTTCTACATTTCATTCCACACTTACAAAGAATACTATGCTTTAAATATTTGATCTTTGTATGGCAGATGGGGCAGACCGTTTTTTTCATCATCATTCACAGCTCCCTATTAGCCCCTTCGTTTCCAGCTCTGGAATAGGAGCTTACTATTTGGATAATTCCTGACATTCCTTACATATGCCATACACCTCAAAATGGTGCAATTGAATAGAAAAGTGAGAGAGCCTTGAGGCAACTTGCTCTACTTCTTTTAACTTCGGATAATTAAAATCTTCTATTTTTCCACATGATTCACAAATAATATGATAATGATCCGTTGTGGAGAGTTCATATTTACTTATCCCATTACCATAAGGCAATTCCTTCAAAATACGTAGTTGAACGAATAATTTGACATTGTTATAGATCGTTGCCAAACTAATATAGGGTAATTCTCGATGTATATCTTCCACAGTCGGATGTATGTTGAGCTTTTGAATGGTACTCAAAATTAACATTCTTTGCGGTGTAATCCGTAATCCTCGTTCTTTTAGAAAAGGAATAAGCTCCATCATCTGTTCTTCTTCCATAACCTTGTCCCCTTATAAAAAAACTCTTTCATAAGATTCTCCAATAACTATGTACTTTTTTCCCCACTCTATGGTTAATTCTTCTGCCCACCATTTAATTTAATGTAAAAAAAGGTTTTTAAAATAGGGACTATCTCGCATTGAGACAGCCCCCTATAGTTGAGAATATGAGAATCAAAATGAGAATGATTGATTACTATTTGCATTTTTGCCAATCGAACAAGTGAACTTATACCCCTCTTTTTACACTTCTTGTGGTATAGGTAATCCTAAGCCTTCTGCAATACGAGTTCCATACTCTGGATCTGCTTTATAGAAATGTCCAATTTGACGTAATTTGATTTCCTCTAGTTTAACGGGTTTCATTGCCTCTACAATATTATTCACTAAACGTGTACGTTCTTCTTCGCTCAATAGTCGATATAAATCACCTGCTTGAGTATAGTGGTCGAAGTGATCATATGCAACTGCATCTGCTACCCCGCTTACTGAATATGGCTGTTGTTTATCCTCTGGTGATTCTTTCGGTCCATCAAAGCTGTTTGGTTCGTAGTAAACAGAACCCCCGCCATTATAGAAGCTCATTTGACCGTCACGTTGATAATTATTTACTTCATTTTTTGGACGGTTAATTGGTAATTGATTATGGTTTGCACCTACACGGTACCGATGTGCATCAGCATAAGCGAATAGGCGCCCTTGTAACATTTTATCAGGGGATGCTTCAACACCAGGTACCATTGATCCAGGTGAGAAAGTCGCTTGCTCTACTTCTGCAAAATAATTTTCTGGATTACGGTTGAGAACCATACGACCTACTTCAATCAATGGATAATCCTTTTGGGACCATACTTTCGTTACATCAAATGGATCGAATCGATACGAATTCGCATCCTCAAAAGGCATAATTTGTACATATAGTTTCCATTCAGGGAAATCCCCTTTATCAATTGCATTAAATAAATCTTCTGTATGATAATCTGGATTTTCACCAGCTAATTTTGCTGCCAATTCAGGATCCAGGTTCTTCACACCTTGTTCTGTTCTAAAATGATATTTTACCCATACAGCTTCACCATCATCATTTACCCACTTGAAGGTATGACTTCCATAACCGTGCATATGGCGGAGTGTTGCTGGAATACCACGATCAGACATAAGAATAGTTACTTGATGTAACGATTCTGGTGAGTGTGACCAGAAATCCCAAACAGCTGTAGGGTTTTTCAAGTGTGTTTGTGGATCTCTCTTTTGTGTATGAATGAAATCAGGAAATTTAATTGCATCACGAATAAAGAAAACTGGAGTATTATTACCGACAATATCATAGTTTCCGTCTTCTGTATAAAATTTAACCGCAAAACCACGTGGATCTCGAACGGTATCTGCAGATCCAAGTTCACCTGCTACTGTTGAGAATCGAATAAATAGTGGAGTTCGTTTTCCTACTCCATTAAACACTTTTGCCTTTGTATAGTTTGAAACATCATTCGTTACTTCAAAATAACCATGCGCCCCTGCACCTTTCGCATGAACGACACGCTCAGGTACACGTTCTCTATTAAAATGAGCTAATTTTTCTAGTAAATGTACATCTTGAATTAGTGTTGGACCACGAGATCCTGCTGTCATTGAGTTTTGATTATCCCCGACCGGTGCTCCCCAACTAGTTGTTAGTTTCTTATTTGTACTCAATCAAATCACCTCATTAATAATTTTTCGACAGACGAGTCATCGACTCTATTCTGCTTTTCTATAAAACTATGATAACACTTCTCAAAATAAAATCAATACTTTTTTATAATAATTATAATTTAAAAAGAAATATTAGGTGACTTACATTTCATAAAAGGACAATACTTCCCTTTATAAAGGTATTCGTGATTGAGTAAATTATGTCCAATTTTATTCAAGTTGTTTGATTTCGATATATCGTCGGTGATAGACCGGTTTTCTTCTTAAATACACGACTGAAATAATTCGGATCATTATAGCCAACACTGTAGCAAATTTCCTTTAGGCTTTTATTTGTATGGATTAATTCCCTTTTTGCATGTTCCAATCTTACATCAGTTAAATAATCAATAAAGGTAACCCCAAATTTCTCCTTGAACATTTTTGTAAAATGGAAAGGACTTAACTCTACAAAATCAGCTACTTCTTCCAATGAAATATTTTTCTCATAATTGTTTTCTATGTATTCTTTCGCTGTTTGTAAGTATCCTTTCTGATGGTTTGCTCTCCACGCTTGAACAAGTTCTACCGCCTTCATTACGAACTGCCGTAATGAAATAATCCATTGTTCTTCCTGTATTGGCTTTTGTTTAATCTCAAAATGTATCCCATATTCCTTTAGCATTCTTGTAATCACAATAGATAATTCTTCATAAATATGGCTGTTTTTATCTTTATTTACTTCCATATAAATTTCAAATGCCTGAAGTGCACGGTGATGATCACCTAATTTTATCGATTCAAGTAGATGTTTTTCTTTTTCAATAGAGGCTTGTTCAGTTAGATAATTGGTCTTTTCATATAGATGGGCAGTTCCCCATTTTTTTGATTCCAGTGCTAAAATCGCTTCATGATAAGAGTTCATAAGTCCATCGATGGTCTCAAAAGGCTGTCCTAAGCCCACCATCCATTGAGTATGATGGAATCTTTCCTTTAATGTTCGTACAACAGATCGAGCTAATGTTATCGCATTTGATCGCTTTATTTCATGACTTGATCTCATTAGAACAAGTACAGGAATTTGATTATCTGCCATAGGTCCTACTATACAATTCTCATCAAGCTTCGTTTTTAATAAGGATTTAACCCCGCTATATATTGTCCGCTTCTCATCATTGGATTGTATATGATCTTGGCATTGCATAGAAAATATCATCATATATCCAGATCGCACTTCAATCCCTAGTAACTTGCTCCATTCATCAACATTCATTTCCTCAATATGATTCATTAATAAAGTTGATAGCCATTCTGATTCAATGACCGATAAAGCACGGGATAAATTTCTTTTCATCTGCAATGATTCCATATATCGTTTCCGCTCTTCGAGTATTTCTTCGCGAACTCTTTTTAAAGCCGCTATCACATCTTCTTGCTTACTAGGTTTTAAGATATATTCTTTTACCCCTTGTTGCATAACTTCCTTAGCGTATTCAAAGGTATTAAAGGCGGAAACCATAATGAATTTGATCTGTTTATCCATCTTTTTTATTTCTCTCACTGCCTCTACTCCATCAATACCAGGCATTTTAATATCCATCATTATCAAATCCGGCTTTAACTCACGTGCCAATTCAATGGCCATTCGACCGTTTGGAGCCTCAGCAATAATTTCTATTTCCGGGATTCCGTTATGTATCATTTTAGCTAAGCCTAAACGTTCCAATCTTTCATCATCGACGATGATCACACGCAAGATGGTTTCACCCCTTTTTGAGCTTCAAACGAAAAACAGTCCCCTTTCCCAGCTTTGATTCAATGTCCATTACATCCTTTTGCTGGTAAAAGAGTTGAAGACGCTTCATGACATTTTTCACACCAATTCCTGTTGAATGTCCGCTTGCTCTCTTACCAGTTAACCGTTGTTCATTTGTTTCACCCTTTAATAATTGGCTTATGATTGACTGCTCCATTCCATTTCCGTCATCTGCCACTTCAATCACGATTTGATCCTTAGTTTGGTAAATGGTAAGTGTGATCCTTCCCCCTTCCTCCTTTGACTCCACACCATGGATAAAGGCATTCTCTACAATAGGCTGTAACGTTAAACGTGGAATGTTTGCATACATACATCTTTCATCTATTACGGTTTTAAATGATATACGATCCCCAAAGCGGGTTTGCTGAATATAAAAATATTCTTTTACACAATTCACCTCATCCTTTAATGTTGATGGTTTATCAATATTCTCAAGATTATACCGAAGCAAGGTAGATACCGCTTCAATTAATCTTGTTGTCTCATGCGCATCCTCCAAATAAGCCATTTTTGAAATATTGTTTAACGTATTAAATAAAAAATGGGGATTGATTTGATTTTGTAAACTCTTAAGCTCCATTTCTTTTAAAAGTGTATCTAGTTCAGATTTATCTTTAATTTCATTCACAAGACCTACAATATTTCGCCGCATTTGGTTAAACGTTTCTGTCAATAATTTCAATTCATCCTTACTTGTTACTTCAATATCCCTTCCAGTTAATCGTCCTGCAGAAATCTCCCTTGCTGCTTGCGATAGACGCGCAATCGGCCTTGTAATCCCACGAGAAATATATAAAGCGAGTATCCCACAAATAATTAATAACGAGCCTAGTAGAAAAATAGTCGATAACCGATAATAATGATTTCGTTTCTTAAGCTGCTTAAAAAAGGATTGATAATTCGTTAATTCCTGATCAATTAAGGACATCGTTGTCTCTTGGATAAAATTAGCTACATTTGTAGCTTCATTAAAATAAGCTGCATACTGATTTATATCGCCCGTTTCAAAAGCATGTATGGCAATATAACTATCCTCCAAGAAACTTTCGAGCATGTTCTCATAGTTGCCAAGAGTGACAAAGTTTGATTGAGTTTCTATTTCTTGCTGCAATTTCTTTTTGTTTTTTCGAAGCTCATTACTAGTTGTGATAAATTCTTGTTGAAACATTGGGTCCTTTTTTACAATATAGGCATTCATTTTTTCTACCACGGTGTTCGTTTGCTGGGCGATTTCATTTAATAAAAGAAAACGCCCAAAGCTTCGATTATATTCTTTCATAATTTTTTCGCTACTGTCATATACGAAAAAAGCTACACCATTAACTAAAACAACTAGAATAATAAAATAAATGAGGAGCTTCGTTCGAATCCGGATCATTGCGGTAATTCCCCTTTTTGCTCTATTAGGTCTTCCCTATGAATCACCCGAGTATCCGTGTTATTAATTTCTGGTATAGGTTTTCCTTCCTGAATTTGAATCATCATCTCAACTGCCTTGTATCCCATTTCATAAGGCTTTTGTACAATCGTCGCATCAATCACACCTTTGCGAATATAGTCCAGTGTTTCATTAATCGTATCAAATGCAATGATATAGGTAGATTGTACGCGGTTTAAACGCACGACTGTTTGAGCAATTCCAATACCGTCTAGAGCACTTGTCCCATAAAAAGCATTCGTCTCCGGATGTTCAGTTAGGATTTTATTTGCCTTTTCGGCTGCACGAATTCTAGTAATATTGGACTCTTCAACAGTGATTACATGTATTCTGTCTTCATTAGCAATTGCATCCTTAAATCCTTTTACTCGTAGCTTTTGATGCTCAGCCTTGAAGCTACCAGTAATAATCGCAACATTAATCTTTCCCTTCGTGTCAGCTATTAAAGAAGTTCCTGCCAGAAATCCTGAATAATAATTATCTGTTCCAATATATGCCCTTCGCTGACTTGAGGGGGCGTCCGTGTCCACTGTAATTACTGGAACCCCTTTATTCACTAAATGGTTGATAACTGGGGTAAATTGCTTATCATTATATCCCTGAGTTAACACACCATCCACCTTCGAGGCTGCTGCTATTTGCAGCTTTCTTAAGTGTTCATTTATATTGGATTGCTTTGGACCTACATACTCAAGTAAAATATGATTGGCCTTCGCCGCTGCCATCGCCCCTTTTTCGACTAGCCGCCAATAATCATTGTCCAGCTCTTCTGGTATTAACATAAAATGATATTGGTAATCGGGCATTATCTCACTTGGGTTTTGCTTACCAAGTGTATGCATCTTATTAGCATATAAACAAGCTAATGTAAACGTTATCAAAAACAATAGGATGCCTACGATATAAAATAGTTTTGCTACGCGAGTCATATTATGGGATGGGCCTCCATACAAATAGTTTTTCTTTTCAGAATAATTAATCTTATCATAGCATGTTTATTCTTTGTTGAAAATATTTACCCCTTCTCTCAAAATGATGTATCTACTATAATAAAAACTTATTGATAATAATAAATATTATAAAATTTACTAATATACCATTATTAGTTAATCTAAAGGCAAGAAATCTCTGAATAAGGAGGAGTCATCATGTCTTTAGATTTTCTTCAACCTGATGATCAATTTACTTATGCAAAAAGAAAAACCGATGAATCTTGGATTCAATTCATGAAAGAAATGATTAATTTTGAAGGAAAAAAGGTACTAGATATCGGCTGTGGTGGTGGAATCTATACAAAAGCTATCGCTGAAATGGGAGCAGCACAGGTAATCGGCGTCGATTTTTCAGAAAAGATGCTTACCGCAGCAAAGGAATATTGTCAGGGTTATGATACTGTTCAATTTATTCACGGAAATGCTATAGAAACAGGTTTGGACAGTGATCAATATGACATTGTGCTTGAAAGGGCGCTCATCCACCATATTAGAGAATTAGAACCGTGCTTATATGAAGTATTCCGTTTATTAAAACCTGGTGGCACATGTATTATTCAAGATCGCACACCTGAGGACTGCCTACTTGAAGGTAGCCCAACACATATTCGAGGATACTTTTTTTCAATGTATCCTCATCTGATTGAGAAAGAAGTAGCTAGAAGGCATACTAGTGGAGAAGTAATACGAAAACTACAACATTTAGGTTTTCAAAATATATCAGAAAATAAACTATGGGAGATAAGGAGAGTTTATGAATACCAAGAGGATTTATGGGATGATTTACGAAATCGAACTGGACGATCTATTCTCCATGAATTAAATGATCAGCAGCTAAATTCTCTTATTAAAGATTTACAATTAACTTTAAAAGATTGCTTCCCCCTTATTGAAAAGGATCGTTGGACAGTATGGGCTGCAAATAAGAATTCATAAAAAGGTTTATTAAATAACATAGTGACTGACCATATCATTCTATAGAGGTAGTCACCTATATAAAATGATATGGCTCAGACCCTAACCATACTTTTTACATTTCCGAAAATTCTTCAACTAAATCACTGAACTGTTTTAACGCATTTTGAATTGGTTCTGGAGATGTTAAATCGACACCTGTCTTCTTTAAAAGCTCAAGTGGATAATCTGAGCTCCCACTTTTTAAAAACTCAATATAGGATGCTAATGTTTTCTCGTCGCCTTTAAGAATTCGATCAGCTAAATGGATGGCAGAAGCAAAGCCCGTAGCATATTTATAGACATAAAATGGTCTGTAGAAATGTGGGATTCTTGCCCATCCATATTTGACTTCTTCATCAAATATGATTGCATCGCCATTGTATTCCCTAAACAATTCTTCATATATTTCACTAAACACTTGTGCATTAAGTGGTTGTCCTTGTTCAGCTTTTTCATGGGTTATCAGTTCAAAATCAGCAAACATCACTTGTGTAAATAATGTTCCTTTAAATTTATCAATAAAATGATTGAGTAAATACCAACGCATCGTTTCATCTGTTTCCTGGTTCAATAGGTAATGAATCAGTAATACTTCATTCACTGTTGATGCAACCTCTGCCACAAAAATACTATATTTTGCTGTATTTTGCGGTTGAGTTTTATGAGAGAAATGGCTATGCATTGCATGACCCATTTCATGTGCTAGAGTGAACAGGCTACTTAAATCATCATGATGATTTAAAAGTACATATGGATGAACTCCGTAAACCCCTAAATTATAGGCACCAGATCGTTTACCAGGCGTTTCCCTCACATCAATATATCTAGCATTTTTAAATGAATCTAAAATTTTTATATATTCCTCACCTAAAGGCTTCAGTGCATTTAACATGGTACTGTAAGCCGTTTCATAACCTATTTTTTGTTCTACTCCTTGAACAATAGGCACAGATAGATCATACTGGTGAAGCTCCTTAAGACCTAGCTTCTCTTTTCTTATTTCCGAATACCGATGTAACGGAGCGATATTTTCCTTCGTTGTAGAGATTAAATTTTCATAGACCTCTTTAGGAACATTATCACTAAATAAAGCTTTCTCTAAGGCAGAAGGATACTTTCTAATTTTAGCCGTCGTTACATTATTTTTTATAGCAGCGGCAAGTGTTGAAGCTATGGAGTTTTTTAATTGCACATAAGGCTGATAATACGCTTTGTATGCTTCCTTCCGCTTCGTGCGATCTTGATCTTCAATTAATTTTGAATACATTCCACGAGTAAGTTCAACTTTTTCACCATTATCATTTGTTACAGTTCCAAATTTAATATCAGCATTATTGATCATGCTATATGTATGACTTGGTGAAGAAAGCGCCTCACCTAATTGAGAAAGTAACTCTTCCTTTTCTTTCGTCAAAACATGTGCTTTATAGCGATAAGCTTCAAGCAAATTCTTCTCGAAATATTTCAGTCCTTGTTCTTCTTTCAGATAAGCTTTTAACGTTGATTCATCTAGACTCAATAGAAATGGCATAAAAAATGCAGTAGAAGAACTGATCTTCACTCCAAGTTGTTTTGCCCTATCCTGTATTGACTGTGCTGAAGATTCCCTCGTATCTATATCCACCTGAAGCATAGCATATGCCGATACTTTGCCAAACATAAAGGATAATTTTTCACTTTCAGTTAAGTAAGAAAGTAAGGTTCCCCCGTCATGAATCTTTCCATCATAGGATCGCAACACGTCGGCGATTTTCTCAATCGCCTTGACATCCGCTTCCCAATCCTTTTGAGAATTATAAATATCCTCAAGCTTCCATTTTTCAATTTCAGGTACATCGTTCCTTGAAGAATAAGTAATCATATAGAACTCTCCTTTGATTAGTTAAGAATCACTATGAAAATAAATTTTTGACATAATACATACTATAAACGAAAGCGCTTGAAATGCGAGAATTTTGCAACAACAAAAAATCTCTCCTATTCGACAATATTCTCGTTTCTCTGGATATTGTTACTTAATAAATTCACGCCCGCATTTGAAAAACGTCCATAGCGTTGAATGAAAAAAGCAAATCATAAAAGATTTGCTTCTTTAGAACATTATTCTTTTATATAGGTCCAACCTTCTTCTTGTCTTACCTTTCCAGCTTTCATGAGTCTACCTAATGCACGTTTGAAAGCTGCCTTACTCATGTCAAATCGTGCAGAAATATCTTCTGGTTCACTTTTATCCCAATAAGGCATTTTTCCACCGCGCCCCTGCAGATAGGAATAAATTTTCTCTGCATCTTCATCTAATGTTTCATGAACACGGCCTAACAAGGAAACATTAATCGTTCCATCTTCCTTTACATCAATAATCCGACCTTCGACCTTTTGACCAAGACGCGGCTCCTGCTTACGCTCTGACTCATGGATAAATCCAATGAAGTTCTCTTCCGTTAATAAGAAGGTCCCAATTTTCAGCAAACGATAGGCCCACCCAGTTATGTTTCGATTAAAATCCTTTCGTGTTGCCTTCTCTGCTACCTCACGTATAATATTTTCTGTTGCTAATTTCCCAAATAAGCGTCCATTTTTATCAACTTTCAACGAACAATATAGTCGATCTCCGATAGTTGGCCACAGACTATGAAGGGCTGGTAGATCATCTTTTGAGACAAGAATGTCTTTACTAATTCCAATTGAAACAAAAACACCTAATGACTCTTTCACTTCAACTACCTCAACCCAGTCATATGTTCCGATTTGAACAGTTGGTATCGTTAATGTCGCTGCAAGTCTCCCTTGATGATCCTGAAATAAAAAGACTTTTTGGGATTTCTCAGGATCAAATTCCTCAGGAACTTCACTATTATGAAGAAGAACATCTTCCTCACCATTTGTTAAAAAATAGCCAAATGGGGCTTCCCGTTCTACATCTAATGTTACTACAGTTCCAGCTTCTAAACTTGTCATATAAATAAATCCTACTTTCCAATAATTTGTTAATGTTTTTTATTAGCGATCAATTATTCCGGCTTTTTAGCCTTATTGGGCTATAGCACTCTTTTCTAATTATCATACTGAAACGGTTAAGAGAAAACAATGAAAACATGATTTCCAAACAGTAAATTAAGCCTTGTCATTATATCATTGTTTTTCCCCATTAAAGAATAAACAATCACTTCAGGAAGAAGAATATAATTGAAATTAATTACGAAGGTGAGCTGATTCCCATAGATCGCGAAAAAAACATTCATGTCAATGCTGACCCTCATCTTAATTCCGAATATGAGGGAATTGAAAATGATTCATTCGGGGGACCCACAATGGGCCTTCTTATCGATACAAAAAAAGCAAATAATCCATTTCATGTTACCTCATTAAGAAAGGATCCTGAAATGGAAAGATTTTCAAAATGGTTTGATGGAAAAATCCCAGGAAAAGAAGGAGATGAAAAACAATGACCCAATCTAAAAGACAACAAGAACGTCAATGGACAGTAAGAAAGCAATCCCAGAATCCTCATGGGAAAATAAAATCTTTGGAAGAAATCGCAGATGAAATGACTCCAAATAAAAAGAAATAGGAAATGGATGGACTGGATTAAGGGCCTATTCCTTTTGATGTGTTTCCATCGACTGGGGTGAGACACATTTTCAGGCAAAATCTCTTGTTATGTGGTTCCATCGACTGGGGTGACACACATTTTTGAGCAAAATCTCTTGTTATGTGGTTCCATTGACTTGATTGAGACACATTCTTGGGCAATATCTCTTGTTATGTGGTTCCATCGACCGGATTAAGACACATTTTCAGGTAAAATCCCTTTTGATGTGTTTCAATCAACTGGCCTATTGTCAAAACCAATCATCATTTGTTTTAATCTACTTGAATAAAACAAGCTAATAAAGCCAAAATTTATTTAAACAAACGTTTGATTAATTTTCAAAAGTATAAAGGGGAGGCATCATACCTCCCCTTTTCTACTTATAACGTATCAATTAAATCTAATAGATCACTTGCAAATTTGGAATCAATTTTCTTTCCTTTTTGTGCTTGAATTTCATTGGAAAGAGCATTTATTTTTCCTTGTCTAGCGTTTTCGTTTTTTGCCTTTTGAATTCCTTCTACTTTAGCCATTAGGCTATTGTAAATCCCTTTATTTGTAATATACCCTTTATCATATCCATATGTGATCCATTCATCTAAATGATCAAGATCCATTACGACAGTAAGGGTAAATTCTTTAATACTCTCATTCCCCAGTTTATCTATTGCTCGAACTACAATCGTATGATTCCCTACCTTCAGTGAGAATGGCTCAATTTTTATTGGATTAGAAATTTCTTTTCCATCTAGAGTGATTAGAACAGACTCCACTCCACTGCCCTCATCGGTTACCGTAACAGACTGTTCATAGGCTTCAGTTTGATAAAAACGTAATTGATCCAAATCATGAATAACTGGACCATCTGAGTCAGCTTTTACAAAATGGTCAAAGCTAAGTGGCTTAAGTTGATACATATCTTTAAAAATAGATGAAATTCCAATGATATCTATGACATCTCCATTTTTATATGCTTTTGAAAATTCATCATAGGTTACACCCGTTCTCTCATCCACTCGCACTTTCGTTGTTTTTCCATCTTTCATTGCATCAAATTCAAATGCACGTCCTGCTACAACTAAATGATCGATTTTTACCTGTTTCAGTGTAACAAGCTCGCCTTGATTTTCATTCGTTAGTTCATTCACCGTTTTAGCTTGTGGTAAAGATTTTGTTCCTGTTTTTTCAATCGAGATTAAATTAGCAAGTTCCAATTCACTATTATACAGTTCAGTTGTACCTGTAATTTTTAATACATCTCCGGGCACATATCCGGCTTCATTTTGAAATACATAAATACCTGCTGAATCATCTTGAAGATAAAATCCTTGTCCTCCGAAGACACCTGGTTTTGAAGTAACGACTCCTTCAATTGTTACCGTCTTACCGACAGTCTCATTTCTTACTTCCTTGATAGAAATTTTCTCTGGTAGACTTGGTTTGTCCTCTGGAAGTGGCTCACTATCTACATTTCCAATCGTTACTGATTTAGTGACCAAATTTTTGCTACCACTTTTTAAACGTAAGCTTGCAGCACCTTCTTTATTAGGATTGATGCTTACCGTTAAATCCTTGCTTGCATGACCTGTTTTATCAGCTGTCACTGAGAACTCAGAGCTATAGTTATACGATGTTGGCCATGAACCATCCTCGTTCTGGAATTTAGCAATTTGCTCTCCTCCAGTTAAATATATTCCTGCCTTTAAACCAGTAACTGTTTGTCCCGGTGCTAAATGATCAACTGTTACACGAATTTGGAACTCTTGTTTATTAGGTAATATATCTTGATGAACAAATGAATATTCCGCATTTACTTCAGCAGGCTTAGATGACCCGTATGAACCAGCCGCAAATGTAGATGGATCATACCATTTATATCCCGCAGCAGGAGCAGACCATGGTTCTGGCTGTGGTTCTGTCGATTTACTTGGAATCTCCATATCTAGCATTGGTGACACTTCATCTAAAGTAATTCCTGTTTCTTCAAAACTTGTATATTCCTCTTGCTCAGCTAACCAATCAATTAGATTTGTTAATAAAACAGCATCATCTTGTTCTTTAAAGCCATCATATGTTGTTTTCTTCGCGCCATTTTCTTCACGTGTATATTTCGGTGATGAATCCTCTACTGGAGAAGAATCACCAATAAATGCAGCCTTTCCTTTTCCTAATTTGGAAATCGCCACATAAGCCCCTTCATCCACACCGCCACCAAAGTAAACACCTTGGTCAACCGCATTATTCCATTTATCTCTTGAAGATAATGCTGGAAGATAGACAAGGCCTTTAGCATGAGATGGATCAGTAATCGCTACTGTTGATCCTGCATGAACGGCAACGGAGTCAACCCCACTTGTTATTCCAAATGTTTCATTAGGTGAAACAATCGTTGTTGCGTTCACATCACCTACTGCATTGTATCTAAATCGAACACCAAAATGATCTGATAACCAATCAGAGCTTTCTACTCCTTGCATAGCAGCAGAGTTAGCTTCTTCCGCTGTCATTCCTTTTGCAGGGTTATCAAAAGCGCCTCTTCTGTATCCATTAAATACTTCTGAAGCATCCCAACGATTTTTATTACGATCCGCATTATAATGATCAGCAATAAAGAAAATACTTCCACCAGATTCAACATATTGAATCATGGCAGCCTGCTCAGATGCTTTATAAGGAATATTAGCTTCCCCAATGACTAACACATCGTAATCCTTTAAATCATCATACGTAATCGGTGTTGTCTTTCGAAGTTCTTTGACATAATAACCATTTTTAGCAATTGCATTGCCAAAGTCAGAAAAGCCACCATCAATAACCCAATCTGCAGCACCAGCTGTTTGGCCATGAGTGTTATCAAATAATACCTTCTTACCATTCGCATTTGTAGGTTTAATCTCTGGTGCAGGATCATTCGGTCCTTCCGCTTGAACAGCATGCATCCCAGTAAGTGATGGCAGTGTTCCTAAAACAAGAATCGCCATGACCACTTTTAAAAACAGACTCTTAACCTTCTTCATGTGTGACCTCCCATAGGAATTTTGTAATATGACACACTTTTTTACAAGATTCATAGAAATGTGACATACCTATCAATAACTTTATCAGCATTTTTTTTTACGATATATAGGACAAAAGACAGGAAGAAGGAAGAGGTCTGGTTAAGGTATAGTTCTAAGCGAATAGGTATTTTTAACCAAAATCAGAATATAAAAAAAAGACTGCCAAAAATGCAAAAGATCATCCCCCTATAAAAAAAACAGTATTAAAAATATACTGCATGTGATGAGTTATGATCCTTTTTGACAGTCTTTCTACTATCAATTATTGAGAGTACAAATAGTTTGTTGCTTTGCTTTTCAATTTTTACGAAAGCAACAAAATAGGATTGCTTTATTCAATTACAGGTAAAACTCTTGTTTCCTTACTCATATCCGATTCACAAAGTGGACATTTCGGATTTTCGTCAAAGGTAAAAGCTTCTCTCATCCACCCCTGGCAGCTTTCACTTGTACATGACCAAACATTCGTTTCAACTTCGGGAACAGGCTCTTTCTGGCCTTTAAAATATGCCATATTCGTTCTTCTCCCTTCTATGTACTATCTTTAGTATAACCTATTTAAAGAAATTAAGATATATTATTGAAATCTTTTTAAGGAATGTTAATATTAGGAATAAAAAGGGGGCTGCCCCAAATAGACACCCCCATTTATACATTTATTTTATAACCATGCTGCTCCAACAATAATAAGAAGGATAAACAATACAACGATTAACGCAAATCCTGCTCCAAATCCTCCCCGTGCATAACCATATCCTCCATATCCACCATAGCCGCCACAACCGCAACCATATCCAAACATTCTTGTAGCCATCTCCTTTTTATTAAATAATTTTTAATACAGATAAGCTGCTCCAACAATGATTAACAAAATAAATAGGACAACGAGCAATGCAAACCCTGTTCCATATCCAGCTCCACCCATTTATTAACACCTCCTCTTTGCTTTACATTAATAGACTATGGCAATTCGCCTTCAATCGATTGGGGGTTTGACTATTTTTCTAAAAAATAATGGCTCTTTTCTCAAACATTGTCGCTATTTAAATAAAGTTATCAATATAAATTCTGCTGTGACATCTAAAAAATACATGCCTATAAAAAATAGCAGCAAACACTTTTATATTGTGTATCGCTGCTATTTTATTCTTTTGATATACATTTGGTCCCTTACACTCTTTTTGCCAACAGCATTAATGTCATATCATCCATCGGTGGATTGTGTAGCCCTGCACGTACATCTCGGTAGTAACGTTGTAATGGATTTTTTTCGGATAAACTTCTTGCCCCGACAATTCTCATCGCTAGATCAACAATTTCTACTGCCTTATTCGTTACTGATAATTTAACCGCACTTAGCTCTGGTGAAAGTTGATTTTGTTGTTCTATTGAAGACTCATCCCAAATCTTTGCAACCGAATAGAGGAAATGCCGTGATTCCAACAGCTTAAGCTCGATTTCACCAATTTTTTGCTGGATAGCAGGTAATTCGAATATTGGATGCGGCAAACTGTTCGGTTTATAGTTTTTCGCAAAGTGAACGGCTTCTCTCTTTGCAGCTTCAGCAATCCCTAAATAACATGCTGGGATATGTAATAAATAGCCTGTAGCTGTCTTTTTCCTCTGCACTAGTTTTTCAGTCAAATACTCCAATGGAATCTCTACATTTTCCAAAACTAAATCATGACTCCCCGATGATCTCATTGCGATACTGTCCCATGTTTCTTCTACGGATATACCATTTGCTTGGCTAGGAATTAAGAAAAAACCTACTTCATCCGTTTCTTCAATCGTTGCTGATACGACAAAGAAATCAAGCATTTGAGACATCGTTGCAAATGATTTCCTTCCACTAATGACCCATGTATCACCATTTTTGACCGCCGTAGTCAGTGGTCTGCCACCTCTTGTGGGGCTGCCCGTTTGTTCTTCCGTTGCACATACATTTAGGAGTGCACCATTTTGCACTTCTTGACAGATAAAAGTAAATAGACTTTCCTTCCATGGTCGATTTTTTGCTAAATTCATCATCGTCCCCATATGCCAGCCAATGGATAAAGCTGTGGCACCATCTCCAATCGCTATCGCTTCTTGGAATCGAACAAAGTCATATAAGGGAATTTCTCCGCCCCCAAACTCTCGTGGAGCAGTAAGTTGTGTATAATTACTATTCTTTAAGTCTTGTATATTTTCAAAAGGAAAACGACCTGTAGAATCATTGTTAGCGGCACGTTGTTTAAAAGCTGGAATAAGGTCATTAATTGCATGTAATCGATCTTCCAAGGTCTGCATTGATAATAAATCCATTGACTACACCTCACCAGTTTAGTTTTGTATTTATTTTATACGTTCTTCAATTAAATTTCCACTAAACCGGTCGGAATTATCAACAAAAAAATATATCGCTTCATTTATGACTAATACAATTTCGTTAACAAAAATGAAAGGTAAAATGTTAAAATAAAAGCAAAAAGGTCGTTTGACATGATTATTCTTTTATTTTTATTTATTTTTGCCCCATTGACCATTTTGATCCATGAGTTCGGACATGCATTGGGCGCTATGGTAATGAGAGCAACTCATATAGAAATGATGATTGGAACTGGAAAAAAGATTTTTACTTTAACAGGTCGAAAGTGGAAACTCTCCTTACATCTTTTATACTTTCTCGGAGCACATACATCATGTGAGCGCCAACCCTTTTTTTCAAAAATTGAACGAATCATCATCAGTAGCTCTGGCCCCTTATTAAATGGCATTGTTGGTTTTTTCCTTCATTATTATATTCCTCTTAATCACTTAATGATTTGGGAACTTTTTGTGCTATTTAATTTTTGGCTCTTCTTGATAAACCTTATTCCCTACCGCATCGGTGGAAAGCCATCCGATGGATATACAATTTTACAATTACTAAAAAGGCGCGACTAATTCGATATCTAAGGGGAGAATTTGCTCTTTGTATCGGGGAGCTAAGCGCGGAGAATCGATTATGGCCGACTTAACCTAATATCAATTATGACATGTATCACTACTTAACCTAAAAAAGGTCGACTAAAACGGTGTTTTAATCAACCTTTTCTAAGATTATTTATTATTGTTTTTCTCATTCAGTTCTTTTTCCAATTGTGCAATTTTTGCATCAAATGAATTTCGATCAAATCCCGGATTTGTATTCGTTTCAAGCTGATCCATATAGCGCTGTGTATCCTCGAATCTAGATGATGCCTTCCCGTCTGTAGAATGATCAAGAACTGAATTTACCTTCTTATTTACTTGAATGGCATTTTCACGCCCCATTAATTCTAAACGTTTTATATGCATATCCTTTAATTTCATTTGCATTTCCCTATGCTTTTTCTCAAGGTCCTCTAATTGAACCGAAGTTTGCTGATAGGCTTCTTTTAATCTTTCTGCCTGCGCCTGGTACAACGCCTCTTCATGTTTAGCTGTTTCATGTAATGTCATTTCATTTGCTTTTAAAGCAATTTCAGCTTGTTTATTCCGTTTTGCTTGCATTTCTTCTACTTGTGTCAATTCTCTTTGAAACTCTTCTTTCAACATATGCTGTCTCTCAATTAATTTCGCGACCTTATTGGTCTCCTCTTCACTTTCACGAAGATACTTATTTAATAAGGCAATCGGATGTGTATCGTCTTTTTTTTCCATACCAACTTGTAAATCTTCTTTTATTATATTTTTAATTTTTTCAAATAATGTAGTCATATTTCATTCTCCTTCATTTTATTAATGATTTTGCTATATACATGGGGCCTATCTATTACTTGAATTTCCCTTGGATTTCATTCCATTGTTGATCAAAATTTGTGAATGGATCTTTTGATGCTTTTGCTGGTTTTTCTTCCTTTTTCCAATGTTTATAACCTACATATAAAAGATAGATGGCTAAAACCCCTGCTAAGGCAGGAAGATTAGCAAATGTTGCAGATACTCCCATTAAACCGATGATCGCCCATACTATTTTTCCACCTAATGAATCTGATTTAAGAAATTGCTTAAGTGAAAAATATGCGACAATCACACTGATGACCAATCCAATCAAATTCCCTAAACTGGATAAAGCTATAATCCCTAACCCAATACCTATACAAACCATCAAGAATTTTTTCATTTTCATTTCTCCTTTCGATACCTTTATGATAAAGAATTCTCTTAATGTATTTAACGCACCCTAGCTTTATTTTTTTATCAGACCTGCGACCTACGAGACCTTATAATGTTTAAGCAAAAAAAGAAGCATCCTCTTGTGATGCTTCCTGTAAGTTAATATTCATTTAATGAATGATTCCATTTAGAATATAAATAGGTTTTCCCAAGCAAAATTTCAATTTATAATCCTTCCATAGTAGGTGGCTTTTTCCTAAACCCTTTAGTCGTAATAATGGCGTATACAAAACCGATGGCCAGCCATATAAATCCTACTTTTAATGTTAATGGGGAAAGATTAATGAACAGATAAAAACAAATTAAAAATCCTAAAGCTGGGATTAAGAAATATCGGATAAACTTCCTCTCTTTTTTTCGGAAATAATAATATATGATTACAGAAAGATTCACAAACATAAACCCTGTTAGCCCGCCAAAATTCATTAATTCCGCAACAAAGGAAGCCGGAAGAGCAAGAGCTCCTACTACACTAATTACGCACATTAACATAATATTAAGAATAGGCGTTTTATATTTCGGGTGAATATATGTAAAGAATCTTTTCGGTAGTACTTCATCACGCCCCATGCTAAACATTAAACGTGAGGCACTGCTTGCCCTGTCATACCTGCTGTAAAGGTTGAAACAATAATTGCAATCGTATATACCGTTGCTAGAGCCGCTCCTCCTGCTACCTTAGCAATATCAAAAAGGGCTGTATCTGCTGAACTAAACGAATGAACATCAGGCCATACAAGCTGTGACACATATGCTTGTACAATAAAAATGATGCCTCCTATTAAACATGAAAGAATGGCTGCTTTCCACATATTATCTTTAGGATTAATCGCCTCTTCTGATAATGTTGTAATACTGTCAAAGCCTAAAAATGAGAAGCACGCCATGGCAGCCCCTGCAACAATAGCTGATGTGGCGAACGAACCATCATTAAAAAATGGCTTAATCGAAAGAATGGTAGCTTCACCCTCTCCACCAATAACGGCTTTTATACAAAAAACGACAAAAATGACAACCACAATCCCCATAAAAAGAACAAGAATGTTATTTGTCTTCGCTGCCATCTCAATCCCTAGTATATTAACAAATGTTATGACTGCCGCAATAATCAATACCCAACCCCAATATGGTATTGCAGGGACTAAAGCATTGGCATAAGAAGCACCAACCATAAAGACAATGAGTGGCACTAAAACATAGTCCATAAACATTGCCCACCCTGCAAAAAAACCTAGATGTGGATTAATAGAGCGCTGTGTATAGGAATAGGTAGAACCCGCAACCGGGAAGGCAGCTGCCATACGCCCATAGCTATACGCGGAAAACATCATCGCAATCATAGCAATTAAATAAGCTAGTGGGAGCATACCTTTAGTTGAAACTGCCGCATATCCATAAATATATGCTGGAGCAATTGGTGTCATAAAAGCAATTCCATAGATTACAAGATCTCTTAAATTAAGTACTCTCTTAAACTGCGGATGATTTCCGCTATTATTAATCACGCTCATTTTACAAGCTTCCTCTCATTATGCTTCCTGTGGAGTTTTCTCCATTTGACTAGTAATAAGCTTTATCGTTTCGTTTGTACTCATAACCTTGCAATAAATTTGATTCATAATCATAATTTCGGCATCATGTAATTCTTGTGTTGCTGCACAGCATGCATCCTCTACAAGAATAACTTCAAAGCCTGCATCCGCTAAGCTTCTAACAGTAGATGCCACGCATTGATCAGTAACTACCCCTGTACATACTACCGTTTCGATCCCCATATTTCGAAGTAAGAATTCATAATTCGTGCCACTAAGCACACTATCCGTTGTTTTTTCTACAACAATCTCATCTTCTAAAGGCTTTAATTCGTCAATCATTTCTGCACCATAATGACCGATTGGAAGCAAGATATTATTCCAGCCTGGTCTTCTTTGAACAGGTGAACGGTCACGTCCATCCTTATGATGACAAGCAATTCTACCGAAGGTAACCTCTAATTGATTGCTTCTAAAATACTCTAGTAGTTTTTGATTGTTTGGAATAACAATATCCTCAAGACGATTATAAAAATACTCCCATTTATCCCACATCCCTTTTTCCCTAGCTACCTCAGCATCACCGAAATCCTTGCTTACAAACTGATTTTGCATGTCGACGATTAAAAGAGCGGTTTTATTCGGATCCAACTTAAATTCCTCATCACCAGCTGGTTCAAATTGATAGTACAAAGTTTGTTGCGTTTGTTTTTCCATTATCGTTTCCTCCTAAACATGTAAATAATTAAAAAAGGATGTTTCATAAAGTTTGTAAAAGTCCAACTGCCGACTTTTACACCCAATACTAGATTCAGCGATTCTAATAAAACTTATAGCTCTTTTCTCAGTGAAATGAAAGGTGTAGTGGTCTTTTATCCGATAGTTATTTGTTAAAACGTTACTTAAATAGCTACAATGTTTGAGAAAAGAGCCAAAAGAAAGAGAGGCTGTTTTCGTATAGTTTGTTGCTTTGTAAAAGTCCAACTGCCGACTTTTACACCCAATACAAGATTCAGCGATTCTAATAAAGCTTGTAGCTCTTTTCTCAGTGAAATGAAAGGTGTAGTGGTCTTTTAGCCGATAGTTATTTGTTAAAACGTTACTTAAATAGCTACAATGTTTGAGAAAAGAGCCAAAAGAAATAACATAGGCCCACATGTTATCCCTTTTTTTGGCAATAAAAAAAACTACAAACCAAATCCGAGATGAACTCAGAAAAACGTTGTAGTATTTCTAAAGTCCTCAACCCTTTATCCCATTTGATGAGATAGCACAACTCAATAAACTAGGCAATTTATTGAGACAGTCCTGCAATTATTCACTGCAGACCCAGCATGTAACATCGAGAACTATTACACACTTCGGCGACATTTCCTTCTCTTTAGTATCACAGCACTCTCAAGCTCCTCTAAAGACTGTTAAATATCGCGCCTCTACCTCACTAGACAAAAAGTGAGGTTTATTCAATTATTGTGTTTATTCTAAAATAATAATATTTTAATGTCAATAGCATAAATAATCACTATTTTCTTAGATTACTAAGGTATCCCCCATTTTACAGGCTAGAATACATAGTACACACAAAAATAAATATTATTATTTTTGAAAACTATAATACAGGGTAAATTTAAAAAAATAGAAAGGACACCTTTTTACCATATAGGCTGTCCTTTCTTTCATTTGACTGAATAGATTACCAACCTCTATCTTGCATTCGCTCACTTGCTGCAAGTGTAGAAATTTCTATGCCTTTCATCGCCGTGCCAAGGTTTTTAGACAATTTCGCAATAAGATCATAATCAGTATAATGAGTAGTTGCCTCAACGATCGCACGCGCAAATTTTTCAGGATTATCGGATTTAAAAATTCCTGATCCAACAAAGACTCCATCTGCACCTAATTGCATCATTAATGCCGCATCTGCAGGTGTCGCCACTCCACCTGCTGCAAAATTAACCACTGGAAGTTTTCCAGTTTCTTTAATTTCTAGCAATAATTCATATGGTGCCCCTAAATTTTTTGCTTCTGTCATTAACTCATCTGTCGACATACCTACAACCTTTTTGATTTGTGCTTGCATTTGACGCATATGCCTCACAGCCTCAACAATATTACCAGTTCCGGGCTCACCTTTCGTACGGATCATAGAAGCACCTTCACCAATACGGCGACCTGCTTCGCCTAAATCACGTGCACCACATACAAAAGGTACGGTGAAATCACGTTTGTTTAGGTGATACAATTCATCTGCTGGTGTTAATACTTCACTTTCATCAATATAATCAACACCCATTGCCTCTAAAATACGCGCCTCAACAATATGACCGATTCTTGCCTTTGCCATAACTGGGATTGTAACAGCATTCATTACTTCTTCAATGATCGTTGGATCTGCCATACGGGCAACCCCACCTGCTGCTCTTATATCTGATGGAACACGTTCTAACGCCATTACTGCAACTGCCCCTGCTGCTTCAGCAATTTTTGCCTGCTCTGCATTCACGACATCCATAATGACGCCACCTTTTTGCATTTCTGCCATCCCTCTTTTAACACGATCTGTACCTAATTGACTCATTCTTCCCACTCCTTTATTCTCCTACTCTCAATCAACCTCTTTCTAGTTTAAGAAAGGAGTTTTTTGACAATAAAAATTATTTTCATCTTAGTGGTAGTATATCGGGGTTTGGATTGGTAAGATATATCCATAACCATTAATTTTTATCAATCCATAAAAGGAGGGGTATTATGATAAAAATAGATCGAAAAAATCAAAAACCAATCTGGAAGCAATTACTTGATCAAACGATAGAAAATATTACAAGCGGAAAATGGAAGGCTGGCTATAAACTGACCCCGACTCGGGAGCTAGCTCAACAATTAGGCATTTCTCGTTCAACCGTACAAGCAGTCTATGAGGAGCTTTTCAGCAGAGGCTATATCGTGACATCACGCAGGGGTGGGACAAGAGTTAGTGATTGGAATCCTTCGGTCATTTCACCTGATGAACAAAGCGCCTATTATTTATCTCCCCCAGCCATCCCTATACTTGAGGAGAGTGTTCAACGATTACAGAAATGGTCAGGAAGCAGAGGGCAAAGTGAAATAAGTATTGATTTTTCCCCCCATGAACCATATATCGATACTCTATTTCAGAAAAAATGGAGACAGTCCTTCATCCATTCCACTTCTGGAGAAGATTTATCTTGCTGGAGTTATGGAAATTCTTTAGGCTATGAGCCTTTACGTATACAAATTCAACATTATTTATCTGTTGAGAGGGGAATTCATGTTGATATAAATCAAATTTTATTAACCTCTGGAGCCCAACAAAGTGTGGACTTAATCTCACAGGCTCTCTTATTAGAAGGAGATACTGTTTCCGTTGAGGACCCAGGTTTTCCACCTGCTTGGCTTGCTATGAAGTACCGACGAATGAACGTCGTTCCTGTACCAGTTGATGAGAATGGAATTAAAGTTAATCGTATTCCAAAATCGTCAAAGCTGATATATGTAACACCCTCTCATCAGTCTGCCACTGGTGTCATTATGTCTTTCAAAAGGAGAAAAGAATTAACGGAGCTAGCAAAGAAAAATCATGCCTGGATTATTGAGGATGATTATGATGGTGAGTTTAGATACAGTGGGGAACCTCTCCCGACATTATTTAGTCAAGAACCAGGATGCACCCTTTATCTTTTAAGTTTTTCCAAAATGACTGCACCAGGGGTTCGGATCTCTGCGATTATCGGACCTGTTGAGGCCATTTCACAAATGTCTCGTGTATACGAGCTTACTTCTCGTCATCTTCCGATTATGGAACAACTAACCCTCACTCATTTTATTGAGCAAGGCCATTTTACAAGACATATGAGACGCACAAGAAATATCTATCGAAGAAGACATGAGGCAATGATCAAGGCGATCGCGGAAACGAAATTAGAGGAAATATTTTCTGTTAAAGGGGTAGAAACAGGTCTTCATATGCTGCTTGAGGCGAATGAGGAATTTAATGAAGAGGGGATAATGAAAAGAGCCATTAAAAATGGCATACGTGTCTATCCGCTTAGCCCTTATTGTCTGAAAAGCAAGCGTAAAGGCTTAGTATTAGGTTTTTCAAAAGTGGATGAAGAAACAATTGAATATGGAATTAATCAGTTATCAGAACTCGTTAGAAGTTGATTTCGATACTATTCGAATCAACTTCTTTACTGAATGAGGGGGACGGTTTTCAACCGACATTTGAGTTAGTACTTTCCCAAAGAGAGGAAAGATCCATGTAAATAAAATAGATCTTTATTATGAATGGTTCTATTTTTTGTATCTTAGCAGGAAAGAGGCTTCAACTCCCTTAACATTGAAAAAATTTAAGATTTATACATTGAAACGGTATCCGGCTCCCCATACTGTTTCTAAATATTTTGGATGTGCAGCATCTCTTTCGATTTTTTCACGTAACTTTCGAATATGAACAGTAACCGTTGATACATCTGCGGCAGAATCTACTCCCCACACTCGTTCGAATAACTGTTCTTTATTTAATACTTGATTAGGGTGCAGAACCAAAAAAGTTAACAGGTCAAATTCCTTTGTTGTAAAAAATACATATTCACCATTAATATGAACTTTGCGAGCTACTTTATCAATTGTAATTCCATGAACATTGATGATTGTTGATACATTCCCACCAGCCAGTCTTTCATAACGTGTTAAATGGGCTTTCACTCTTGCAACAAGTTCACTAGGACTAAATGGCTTTGTAATATAATCATCTGCCCCAAAGCCAAGACCTCGAATTTTATCAATATCTTCCTTTTTAGCTGACACTAAGAGTATCGGAATATCTTTCACTGAACGTATTTTTTGACAAATTTCAAACCCACTAATTCCAGGAAGCATGATGTCTAGAATAATCAAATCATAATTCTGTTCAAGTGCAGATTGGAGACCTTGTTCACCCGAATGTTGGATATCGACACTAAAACTATTTAATTCTAGATAATCCTTTTCTAATTCTGCAATACTTATTTCATCCTCTATAAGTAATATCTTTTTCAATGTTACTCACCTTTTTCCATAGCTTTATTTAACGTAAAACAAATACTTGTCCCCTTATTTAACTCACTAGTTGCCCAAACCTCTCCTCCATGCTCATTGATTATTTTTTTGACAATGGCTAATCCTAAGCCACTACCACCTGTTTGAGAATTTCGAGACTGCTCTGCACGGTAAAACCGATTAAATATATAAGGCAAAGCTTCAGGTTTAATACCACAACCATTGTCAGTCACTTGAACGACTATATCCTTATCCCTCTCTCTTAGAGCAATAATAATATGCTTTTCACTTTTATCCATATATTTAACACCATTATTTATTAAATTGGCCATAACACGTTTTAGCTTTTCTCTATCAGCAATGACAAAAGTTTCCCCCAGCGTATGGATTAATTCTAAAAGGATACCTTGTTGAAGTAGATCAAGTGATAGCTCCTCTACATAATCCTTCATGTATTGAACAAGTTCGATCTTTTCAAATGAAAACTGTTCCTTTTGTAAATCTAGTTTGGAGAATAAAAATAATTCATCTATCAATAGGTCCATGTCCTTTGCTTTTGTGTAAACTGTCGTCAAATACTTATCCATTTTTTCTGGCGTATTCGCTACACCATCTTTTATTCCTTCAACATATCCAATAATCGATGTAATAGGGGTCTTTAAATCATGCGAAATATTTGATAATAATTCTTTTCGATTTTCTTCATATTGGAGCTGTAGGTCGATAGAATCTTTTAATTTGATTCTCATTTCTTCAAATGCTTGGTTCAATTGTCCAATCTCATCCTTTGAGGAGGGAATAATTTCAAAGTTTAAATCTCCAGATTTTATCCGTTCCGCCCCCTCTCTTAGAATAGATATTGGCTTGATAATGCTTCTTGACACTAAGTAATTCAGGACACCAATCATCATAATAAAAAGAAGGAGCAGTGATCCTAATAAAATTGGAAATAACTCTTTAGATAACTCAGCGTAAGAACTTACTTTTCTTAAAACAAAAATACTTCCTTTTTCTTTATCTGAAAAGCGGAAATCAAATTTTACATAAGTAAAAAATAAACGATTTACTTTTATCGTATCGCGAGAATTTATATTTGTCTCTTCGAAAGGTGGGAGCACTTTCAGTAAGGATTGACCATCAAAGGTAGGTGACTGATAAGTGATTTTAGAGTCCTTTCTTACAATAATGCTTATATCCTTTTGGTCGATCTTCCTTACTAGTTCTTGATCCAGTAGCTTATCAGGAGTATGCTTGGCCAGAAGCTTTAAATCAAGGAATGCATTTTCCTCTGCAGGGGTTAAAGGCTTTTGAACATAAGTATTTTTGTAAAAATGCTCGATGGATTTTAAATCGCCCGTAATCGAAAATATAATCAAAAAAGTAGCTGCTAATAATAAAACAATTGAAAAAACAATTACTCCAATATAAGACAACAGAAACCTTATTTTTATAGATATTGTCATTCCCTCCCCTCTTATGCTATATTCAAGAAATGTCATCTGCGTGGTGTTAATTTTAAGATTATCTTATACAAGAAGTTACCAAAACATATTACTTCTTCTAAAAAACAAATCGATTGTGGAATATTTGTTGTTTTTGTAAAAGCATTATAACAGCGATTCTTATGAAGGTTCGTTCTGTCTAATTCTTTCCATCAAATAAGTTGGGGAATGGTTCCCCATTCCCTCTTTAAAACTAATATGCTTGTCTTATAAGACTTTATTAATGGGTAAATTCCGGTTTTAACTCTCCTTTATAAGGTTCATGCTCAACGAATACAGTTATATCGCTACCATCTTTAGCCTTACCAGTCCTTTTATACGTAAATTTATTATTATTAAGCTCGGTCAGTTCAAGTGCTGCACCATATTTATTATTTCCTAAAGAAACATGTGCTCTAATTTTATTTTCGTGCACAATATCGAAATAGCCATAATCTCCACGACTTTCTCCAGTTTCTGGATTGAAAAATTCATATTTATTCGTCTGACTATCAAATTTTGCAATACTAATAAAGTTCTTATTATATGCTGTTACATCATTACCCTCTTCATCTAATACCTTTGTTCCATGCCATAAAGTGTGTGATAAAATCTCATCTCCATCAATGTCTGTTACGATCTCTCCTGTAGAAGTGTCTAACTTCTTGTCTTGATCAGTAAAAGAAAGTTCTTTGTCTTGATATGGAATATGTTCAACAAATACCTCTACCTCATTACCATTAGCGTCTTTACCTATTCGTTTATATGTGAAAATATCTTTATTTAATTCCGTAATGTCGACAACTGCTTGATAATTCATTGATTCTGAAATTAATATTCGTTTCTCTCCATCATTAGTGATAAAGAAAGTTCCTTTATCTCCTCTACTATCACCTGTTTTAGCATCGAAAAATTCATATCTACCAGTTTTAGCATCGTATTTCGCAAGACCAATGAAATTTGCATTCTCTTTTGTTAAATCATTATTATCTTTATCATACACCTTTGTACCTTGCCAATTTGTACTACTAAGTATCTCTGCCATTTCTTGGCCTTTAGTCAATTTAGCTTCAGAAGTTTTTTCCTCATTTGTTTTAGTTACTTCAGTTTTTGTTTCTTTCTCTTTAGATGCAGAATCATTTACCTCTTGCTTTGATTGACATGCTGCAAGCAGGACTGCAACCGCAACACATGCTACCATCATTACTTTTAATTTATTCATATATTTACCTCCGTTGTGTGCAACATAAAATTTGTAAAGCGTATTTAGACCCCGAAGAATCCATGTTGTAGCAGATCATATAAATGATTTGCCGCGTAATTAGCAGCGAGTAATAACCATGGGGTATTCTTCCTTTTTTACAGACAAAATTATCTCTCCTTATCTATAAGTAAAATCATGAACATCCTTATCGTACATCTAACACATAAACTGCCAATAAACTGCATCTTAAATAAATAGAAAAAAAAGATAAAAATTTTTTAAGATTTATCCTAAGCGGATACGATCGGTCACTTGAAGAATTTCTATTGTGGAGGAATATCAATAATGAATTTGAGGATTTGTAATATAGCACGGTAAATTAAAGAACTTCAGCCTTCTTCATTCTACTGATAAATGTGCTTCAGTCTATATCAAATGTAGTAAAAACTATAGAGGTAAGAACATCATTGATTAATGAGCTTTAACTTCGAAGATTCTAACGAAAAAGAAAAAATGCTTTTTTATATTGAACGTTCAAATATTTTCCCAAAAAAAATAAAAGATGGTTTTATGTAACCATCTTAATCAATCAAAAGTGTTATTCACATCTCCTACGGAGAAGGTGGGATTTGAACCCACGCGGGCTGTTAACCCCTAACGCATTTCGAGTGCGTCCCCTTCAGCCTCTTGGGTACTTCTCCAACATATTAATTATAATAAATTCCTTCTGACCTCTGCAATCTTTTTGATTAAGGAGGAAATCAATAGAATAGTGCCAGATATTTTCGGTTAAATTATTGATAATTCTGCTCCAGATGAACATGTAAATACTTTCAGGAAAACACGTGATATAAGGAGGAATATTAGTATTGGAAAATATCGATTTTTTAAATTTCAAGGAAGACTGGACATATATCAAACGAATGATTATTAGTGTAGCTGTCCATTTAGAGGAAAAGCATGACTACATTCGGGAACGTGCTGTAGGGGATCTTATTGATATTATTCAGGAAATGGATAAGCGGGAGCCTAGACGAGATTATTCGTAAATTACTAATAATTTAATTATTTCGATATAGTAAAATGTGTAAAACTGGTATAGACATCTTTATCACTTTATACTATTCTTACATTACGTAGTTTCTTCGATAAATTTCACCATTTATCGAGCTTACGTAATAAAATTTCTTGAGGTGGGCATTATGCTATCATTTTTACAAAAAATCGGTAAATCACTTATGCTGCCCATTGCTGTACTTCCAGCTGCTGGATTACTGTTACGCCTTGGTCAACCAGATTTACTTGATATTAAATTTATTGCAGAAGCTGGGAATGCTTTCTTCGGAAGCATGACATTGGATCCCGCCAATGATCCTGGAGCAGTTTTTAGCAATTTAGCTTTACTTTTCGCGATCGGAGTAGCCATCGGTTTTGCGAAGGATAATAATGGAGCTGCCGCTCTTGCAGGTGCCATTGGTTATATGGTATTAGTTTTCACTACACACGCGATTGATCCTTCCGTAAATATGGGGGTTCTAGGAGGAATCATTTCGGGGATTGCTGCTGGATTACTTTATAACCGCTTTCATGACATCCAATTGCCTACATGGCTTTCCTTCTTTGGAGGACGTAGATTCATCCCAATTATTACCGCTGTTGTAAGCGTTATAATAGGAATTGCCTTTGGATATGTATGGCCGTATGTCCAAAATGGTATTGATTCGTTAGCTCATTGGATTACTACTAGTGGAGCATTCGGATATGGAGCATTTGGTTTCCTAAACCGACTACTTATTCCACTAGGATTACATCATATTATCAATACGTTAGTTTGGTTTGATTTCGGAACATTTACAGACGCTGCTGGTGCTGTTTATCACGGGGATATCACAAGATTCCTTCACGGTGACAAAACGGCCGGTGTCTTTACAACTGGATTCTTCCCGATTATGATGTTCGGATTACCAGCTGCATGTATTGCTATGATTATGGCTTCAAAAAAAGAAAGACGGAAGAAGGTAGCAGGACTATTACTTGGTATGGCGTTAACTTCATTTGTAACAGGTGTTACGGAACCAATTGAGTTCTCCTTTATGTTTATTTCACCTTTACTTTACGGAATTCATGCTTTACTAACTGCATCTTCTTTTGCTATTACGTATTTATTAGGTATTCATACATCGTTTAGCTTCTCTGCAAGCTTAATTGATTATATTTTGAATTTTGGAATTGCCCAGAAACCGCTTTTATTAATCTTAGTTGGTATCATTTACGCAGTTGTTTATTTCGTTGTCTTCTATTTCTTTATTAAATGGCGTGATTTAAAAACACCAGGTCGTGAAGATGAAGACGAAGTAAATGATGAAGTAGAAAATGTTACTGGTGATGATAAATATACAAGAATGGCTACGGGATTTTTAGCTGGACTTGGCGGCAAAGAGAACTTAACTAATATTGATAACTGCGCTACTCGTTTACGTCTTGATGTTAAAAATAGCGGTGATGTTAATGACAGTATGATCAAACGCTATGGTGCAAGAGGCGTCATGAAAACGAGCAAAACGAGTGTACAAATTATTGTTGGTCCAGATGTAGAATTTGCTGCTAATGCTTTAAAGAAGCTTTATGCCATGGATCAACCTCCCGTACCGGCAACATCTCCAATACAAGAGAAGGCTGTCGAAACTGAGGATCAAAAAGCACATGTGAACATTCAACAATTCTCCTCCCCTTTATCTGGGCAGATCATGGAGATTGAAAAGGTTCCTGATCAAGTCTTTTCACAAAAAATGATGGGGGACGGCTTTGGTATTGATCCACAACATGGTGAAGTATATGCTCCATTTAATGGTATTGTTAAATCAGTTTTCCCAACAAAGCATGCAATCGGACTTGAATCCGAGGACGGTCTCGAAGTATTAATTCATATGGGGCTCGATACAGTTAATCTTAAAGGTGAAGGATTTACTGTCTATGTAAATGAAGGTGATCAAATATCAATTGGTCAAAAATTAGCTGATATCGATATTGAAGCCATTAAAAATAAAGTACCATCATTAATCACGCCTGTTGTGTTTACTAATTTAAAAGATGGACAGCAGGTAAAAGTGGTAAAATCAGGTTTCATTCATCATGGTGATAAAGAGTTTTTTGAGATTCATTAATAATGATCTTTGTTGAAAAGGGCTATAGTGAGATAGCCCTTTTCAAATTTACTCTACTTTTTTCAATCGTTCTGGAAGACTTTGAATAGATTGGACAACTGCATCTAGCTTTGATGCAATTCGATAGAGAAGATACAGGGTCACAATGATTGGAAAGCCTACCTCACTGATGAAAGGCATGAGATGGTCCACTTATTGCCACTCCCCCCATTATTAATAAATAAAGGCCTGTCCATTGTTGTGGACGCAGACCTTTACTTTCAAGCTTAGATTAATCAATCATAATCTCTGTGATATTATTTTCAATCAATCTAGCCCCCTTCAATTCCATATATGCTGAACCATTTGAAGTACGAAAGACATTTGATTCAATAATATCTGCCATCGCAGCCTTTACCTGATCTGTATCAACTGGTTCAATTGGAGCTTCTATTGTAATTCTTGCCGTTTTATTATCATCGGTCGTGAATTGTAATTCTAACGTTTTCAAAACTATCACCTCCATATTAGTTAATAAGTGAACGAATCTTATGCTTTAACATCTGAGTTGTCATTTCTCTCAATACTAAAAAGATTCTTCTGAGATAATGAGCCGATTGCTTGTGCAGCTTGCAGAAGTTCATCTGGTGTGGCTTCAAGACGAACATTATTGAAGGTCCTTGATTGATAGACTGGCTTGCCATTATCGTCTACACCATTGTCAAATACTAATTTTAAGCTTGAACCCTTTAAAAGCACCTGTGCCATGTTGTTCACCTCCTTTCACTCCTTATATATAAGTGAAAGGAAAAAATAGACACCCCAAAAGAAAATAAAATAAAAAAATCAGTGAAGAAAGAATCCTCACTGATTAGTTTTATTTGCTCTTTTTTTGTTCATTATTTGCTTAACAATAAGTATTGCTAGTAGTGCCCCTCCTGAATCTAGTAACACATCTGTGACTGAAGCTGTCCGATTTGGTACAAGTGATTGATGATATTCATCACTCGCAGCAAACAAAGTTGTTAAAAACCAAGCAAAAAAGAGCTTATTTTTTCGAAATGCAAAATATAACAAGATCCCTAATAACCCAAAAATACAAATATGGGTTAGCTTTCGAATAATGAAATTCAACACTTCTGCTGCGCCACCATTCAATCCGGTTACACGCTCGATCCAATCTTGCGTATTAGATCCTGTTGATTCTGGTGAAGCTGTGAAACAATAAATAATCACACATAAAATGATGGCTATAGCCCACCATATCTTTTGCTTTTTCATCCAATCCTACCTTTACATTAAAGTGAGTTTAATATTTCGATTCCTTCGTTTCGGGGGCTATTAACAAATTCAGAAATAGGATATGCATCCATTGCAGTTGAATCATAGGGAACTAATAAGGATTTTAATTGGTCTTCATCCTGAATTTTACGATCAAGCCATTGCCGCTCTGACTCCTTTGTTAAAATAACAGGCATTCGATCATGAATATCAGCCATCAATTCATTGGCCTCCGTCGTAATGATTGTACATGTTTGTATTATTTCCCCTGCTTGAATCCAGCGATCCCAGAGTCCTGCAAAAGCAAATGGTTGTTTATCTTTTAAAAAAATGTGAAATGGCTGCTTCTTATTCTCATCCTTTTTCCATTCATAAAAACCATCAGCTATTACTAAACATCGTCTCCTTGTTAGCAATCGTTTAAAGCTTGGCTTTTCATGGATTGTTTCCGCCCTAGCATTAATCATTTTATACCCAATTTTTGAATCATTCGCCCAAGAAGGAATAAGCCCCCAACGTAAATACCCGCCTCGCCTTCCATCTTCCCCTTCTATTACCGCTAAAACATCCTGACTCGGAGCAATATTAAATCGAGGTAAAATTTCAAACAAATCACCATTAATAAGCTCAAACTGATCTAATAAAATATCGATATTTGAATACAAATTAAAACGACCGCACATACAATCCCTCCTGTGCACCCAACTTATTTTAACTTATTTGCTCATTTTTTTGAAAGACACTGTTCGAATAGTTTGTAACCTGAATAAAATAAGCCACATTCTTTTACTAAGGTTGTTTTTCGTATAGTTTGTTGCTTTTGTAAAAACCTAACTACCGGCTTTTACTACCAATAAAGGATTCTAGCAGGTCTTACAGAGATTGCAGCCTTAAATTTACTAGCAAAAAAATTCTAGAAAATAAAGGATTTACAAATAACTTATCGAATATTCATTAAATATACATATTTTAGACACAAAATAGACAATTTATTTATGGAAGGTGGATTTTTCTATGACTGTACGAATAAATCTATATTCATTTTTATTAGCATTCATTAGCATACTTCTTTTTACGTTTGTTTATCTTTTTGATTTTCCCGCTACAATTACCGCCATTCAGCCATTATACATTACCTTTATATTATCACTAATTACATTCTACCTCAGCATAATAGGCTTATTCTCAGTTAAGGATTGGAAATCTGGAGTACGCAGTCTTTTGTCCATTATTATCTCTTTAGGTCTTATTGCTGTACAACTATCCATAATTATATTTTAAGGATCATGGTCAATTATATCCTAAAAACAACAACCATTTTGATTTTCTTTGGTGATTTTGTCCTTCAAGGAATGAGCACTTATAAAATCCCCCTATCCTATAGATCGGGCAAATGATACACAACCTAAAAAAGCTGAGAGAATCTAATTTCAAACATTCTCTCAGCTTTTTATTGATTCAATAACCTATTTACTATCATTATAAAGATGACAACTTACAAAATGTCCTGGCTTTGCTTCTTTCCATTCAGGTTTCTTCTGTGCACATATGTCCATTGCGTGGCGGCAGCGAGTTCGAAATACACAACCGCTTGGTGGATTGATTGGACTTGGAACATCTCCTTGTAACACGATCCGTTCCCGTTTCAACTTCGGATTTGGAATTGGTACAGCCGATAATAATGCCTGAGTGTATGGGTGAAGTGGCTCCTCATAGAGTTCTTCACTCTCACAAAGCTCCATCATATTTCCTAAATACATAACAAGGATACGATCAGAAATATATTTTACCATTGAAAGGTCATGGGCTATAAATAAGTATGTTAGACCCATGCTTTTCTGTAAATCTTTTAACAGGTTTACAACTTGGGCTTGGATAGAAACATCCAGAGCTGAAATTGGTTCATCACATACGATAAATTTAGGATTTAACGCAAGTGCACGAGCAATTCCAATCCGTTGACGTTGCCCTCCACTGAATTCATGTGGAAAACGATTGATATGTTCAGGGTTCAAGCCGACTAGTTTTAATAATTCAAGGATACGCTCACGTTTCTTTTTACCAGTTAATTCTCCATGAATGGTTAGTGGTTCACCAATAATTTCTTCTACAGTCATTCGTGGATTTAAGGAAGCATATGGATCTTGGAAAATCAGTTGAATATCTTTGCGAATTTTCGCCATTTCACTGCTATTATTATCGTAAATATTTTTTCCATTATAAAGAACTTCCCCTTCAGTTGCCTCATATAAACGAATGATCGTGCGACCCGCTGTTGATTTTCCACAACCACTTTCACCTACAAGCCCAACTGTTTCGCCTGGATAAATGTCTAAATTTAAATCATCCACTGCCTTTAATGGCTGACCACCAATATTGAAATACTTTTTTAAGTTTTTGATTTCGATAAGAGGAGTAAGAGTGCTCGTCTCGTTTGTTTGATTGGCTTCCATTGTTTTCGAATTCATCTTTTCTCCTCCCTATTTCCCGCTTGCCTTTTTCATCGTCGCCATTGGATGATGAAGCCAACAGGCAGCTGTTTGTCCTTTATCAACCTCTTCTAGCTCAGGTGAGTAATCTTTACAAATCCTCATTGCCATTTCACATCTTGCATAAAATGAACAACCCTTCGGTGGATCTAACAGATCTGGTGGTGTTCCAATAATTGGGGCAAGTGGTTCTTTTTTATCCATATCCAGTCTAGGAACTGACTTTAACAGTCCTTTTGTATACGGATGCTGTGGCTTTTCAAAGATTTCTTCAACCGTTCCCGTTTCTACCACTTTTCCAGCATACATAACGATTACACGGTCACACATTTCCGCAACGACACCCAAATCATGAGTGATTAATATAATAGAAGTTTCCGTTTTTTGTTGTAGATCCTTCATTAACTCTAAAATTTGTGCTTGAATAGTCACATCCAAAGCTGTTGTCGGTTCATCAGCAATTAATAATTTCGGGCGACAGGCAAGTGCCATAGCAATCATTGCCCTTTGTCTCATACCACCGGAAAATTCATGTGGATACTGGTCTAATCTTTTTTCAGGTTGTGGTATACCAACTAGTTCAAGCATTTTCCTGGCAACTTCTCTCGCTTCTTTTCTAGGAATCTTATTATGCTGCAGGACTGCCTCCATAATTTGATTACCAATTTTACTTGTTGGATTCAAAGAAGTCATCGGATCCTGAAAAATCATACTGATTTCATTTCCACGTATTTTTTGCATTTCCTTTTCACTCTTTGGAATCATATCTGATCCATTGAATATAATCGATCCACTTTTATAATTAGCAGGTGGTGTAGACAATAGCTTCATAATCGATTTTGCCGTTACACTTTTTCCACATCCTGATTCTCCAACAATACCAACTGCTTCCCCATGTTTCACTTCAAAACTAACGCCACGAACCGCTTGGACTTCACCTGCATAGGTCCCAAAGGAAACATGTAAGTCTTTAACTTCTAGTAAATTACCCATGGTGATATCCTCCTTTACCTTCATATTTGACCTTTTTATCTCGGATCAAGTGCATCTCTTAGCCCATCTCCAAAGACATTAAAAGCAAACATGGTTAACGAAATTAAGATTGCTGGAATTAAGAGTTGATAGAAGTTTCCTATCAGAATGCTTTGAAGTGCATCACTTGCCAATGTTCCCCAGCTTGCTTGTGGTGCTGGAATACCTAACCCTAAGAAACTAAGTGTTGCCTCACCGAAAATCGCTGTCGGAACTGTTAATGTAATATTAACGAGAATGGGTCCCATTGTATTGGGGATCATATGCTTTCTTAATATCCAAGACGTTTTACCTCCTGCTAATTGAGAGGCATGAACATATTCAAATTCTTTCAATTGTAATACTTGTCCACGAACTAGCCTAGCCATTTGTATCCAGCCAGTAATGGTCATAGCGACTATTATGGAAAACATTCCACGTCCTTCTTCCGGGAATACAACCATGATTAAAATAACCATTAACAAATATGGAATCGCATACAATACTTCAGCAATTCTCATCATAATATTATCTGTTTTCCCACCTCTTAATGCTGAGATTCCTCCATATATAACACCTATAATAAAGTCAATCACAGCTGCTGCGAGACCAATAAACAATGATATTCTTGCTCCTGACCATGCACGAGTAAATAAATCTCGTCCCAATGTATCTGTCCCAAACCAATGCTCAGCACTTGGTTTTAAATTCTTTTGATCTAGATGCATTTCATCATATTTATATCCATTCAAATGTGGACCGATAATTGCCATAATTATTAACAGAGCAATAATAATCAGGCCAATTAAAGCTAATTTATTTGCTTTTAATCTTCTCCATACGCCTGACCAATAAGAAGTAGTCGGTCGGGAAATTTTTTCGGCCTCTTTAAAATTATCTTCTGCTGGTAAAAACATCTCTTCAGTAAATTTTAAGTCATTTGCCATTATTTACTCTCCCCCGAAACTTTAATTCTTGGATCGATCCATGTGTAAGCAATGTCAACAATGAATATCAGCAAGATAAGAATCGCACTATAAAATACTGTAGAGCCCAGTATCACAGGATAGTCCCGATTGAAAATACCTTTTACGAACATTTCACCCATCCCTGGGATCCCAAAGATATTCTCAACAATAAAGCTACCTGTAACAACATTGGCAATTAATATTCCTAACACAGTAGTAACAGGCAGAATCGCATTTCGGATGGCATGTTTAATAATAACCATGCTTTTTCCTACGCCTTTTGCCTTTGCGGTTAATATATAATCTTGCCCGAGCACCTCCAGCATACTTGAACGCATCAGTCTTGCAACATAAGCCATCGGCATTAAAGCTAAAGATATTGAAGGTAGAATGGTATGTGCCCATGATTTCCATTGAGCAACAGGGAACAATTTCCATTCAACTGCGAAGTAGTTAATTAAAATTGTTGCTAGAATAAAGTTTGGGATAGAGATTCCTAAAATCGCTAAAATCATAGAAAGATAATCAGGCCAACGGTTTTTAAATAAAGCAGCAATAACTCCGAAAATGATCCCAAAAGGAATGGCGATGACCATTGCCTGCAATCCTAAATGTAATGAAATTGGAAATCCCGTTCGAATATAATCGTTAACAGTAATGGATTGTGACTTTAATGAAGGTCCAAAATCAAATTGTAATAGCCCTTTTAAATATAAGAAGTATTGAACAACTAAAGGCTTGTCCAAATTATAATAGGCTTGAAGATTATCAAAAACGGCTTTTGGCATTACCCCTTCCTTCGCAAATGGATTTCCAGGAATACTATGCATAATGAAAAAGGTAATGGTAATAACTGCCCAGATTGTAATGAGTGCCATTACTAATCTTTTTATAGAATATTTTAGCATGCATATTCACCCTCTCTTAAGAAAAAGCAGGGGTATGTCTTGTTGACATACCAACTGCTTTCATAGTTTTACTTCTCAATATCTGCATAGATGTATTGAGGGTATCTGTTAATAGGTGTAAAGAAACCTTTAACATTTTCTTTTAAGACATAAGGTTTTGTATAGAAATAGATTGGAACAATTGGCATTTCATCCATTAGGATTTTTTCTGCATCATGCATTGCCTTCATACGAGTTTCTGTATCCATTGATGTTTTAGCAGTTTTGATCAGTTGATCGTATTCTTTATTGCTCCAGTCAGCATCATTATATGCACCATCAGTTACCCAAAGATCCATAAATGTCATAGGGTCAACATAGTCTCCAACCCAACCTGCACGTGACATTTGATATTCTCCAGCTTTTTCACGATCAAGTTTAACTTGGAATTCAACATTCTCTAGTTGTACTTCAATACCTAAGTTTTCCTTTAACATTGCTTGAACGGCTTCAGCAATTTTCTTATGTCCTTCGTTTGTATTATAAAGGATGGAGAATTTAGGCATTTTATCCATACCTTCTTCTTTAAGTCCTTCTTCTAAAAGCGCTTTTGCACCCTTTAGATCCTCTTTAAATAAATCTCCGCCATTTTCTTGGTAATCACCATTATCCCCTTCTGGAATTCCTGGTGGTACAACAGAATAAGCAGGTTGTTGTCCGCCTTGAGCAACATTTTCAACAATAGATTTACGATCGATAGCCATAGAAATTGCTTTTCTTACTTTTACATTGTTTAATGGCTTAACTTTTGTATTTAAGTTGTAGTAGTAAGTAGATAGATCTGGTCCATTATGATATTCTTTCTTCCCATCAAGAGTAGGTAAAACATCTTGTGGTAATGGATAAACCATGTCTAACTCGCCGTTTTGATACATTTGATATGCTGTTGATTCATTATCGATAACAGCAAAGTCTACTTCATCAAGCTTGATCTTATCTTTATCATAATAATTTTCATTCTTCTCTAACTTTAAGCTTTCCTTATGCTTCCACTCAGTTAACTTGAATGGTCCGTTAGATACAAATGTATCTGCTTCTGTATACCATTTTGGTGTTGCTTCTTGTACCTTTTTATTTACAGGATAGTACGTATAGAAAGATGTTAAATCAATGAAATACGGTGTTGCTTCCTTCAATTTTACTTCTAGTGTTTTATCATCAAGTGCTTTTACTCCTACTTTGTCCTCTAACGCTTTTAACTCATCTGCTGATAATTTCTTGATGTCAGCACTGTTGTATTCCTCTCCACCTTCAAGATAGTAAAGTTGGTAGGCATAATCAGCTGCTGTATTAGGATTTAAAGCATACTTCCATGCATATTCGAAGTCCCCCGCTGTTACCGGGTCTCCATTTGACCATTTAATATCATCTTTAAGATGGAATGTGTAGGTCTTACCATCTTCACTTATTTCCCAACCTTCTTTTGCCATTCCGTCTACAATTTTTCCTTCAGGTGTTTTCTTTGTTAATCCTTCAAATGTTCCCTCTAAAATCCATGAGTCATGAGTTCCTTGTGCTTTACCAGGATGAAGCGCACCAGGTTCTTCTGTATTATTCAAATGAAGTACTTTTGGTCCTGCGTTTTCTTCCTTTTTCTTGCCGCTATCACCATCACCAGATTTCGATGCTTCTTCCCCACCGAAACAACCTGCTAGTAAAAGCATAGCTGCTAGGAAAACCGCAAAAAATGAGAAATATGACTTTTTCTTCAAGCTCTTTCCCCCCTATTTTTTTAGGTATTTCTAAAGTTATGAGTCTACATGCCCAATATAAAACTATTAGAATTCTTTCGTCTGTATTCCGATGGTCGAAAAATTTTTCTCAAAAAACTTTACGGAAGACGAAATATATCATAAATAGCCATTTATTGTAAGCGCTTCAAACATGTAAACTACATAAAAGGATAAAAAATTTTGATTATTTTTTATCCTATGATATTTCAAAATATACCCCAATTTTAAATTATCTGTCAATAATTTATTCAAATTTTGTTGAAAATTGCATAAAGATGAAATATTTAATTAATTATAGTTATCTCACGTTCCCTTTCTAGTAAACTAGTCATATTCAATATATATTAAAGGAGTACAATAGGCCTATATAACAAAAAACAGGCTCACCTGCATAAAAATTATGCAGAATGACCTGTCTCTTTCAAAAACTCTCTATTGCTTTATCCAAATAAATTACTAAAGAAATCAGCTATTGCTTGAAATATCTTTTTGAAAAAGTCTGCAACTCCTTGCCAAAATCCTTTATCACTAGCTACATCCTTTAATTTTTCTTTAATATTTTTGGCAATATCCCCTAGCTGATTTTTCATATTATCAAAATTGATATTAAGATCTCTCATTCTATCAAATAATTTTACGAGAAGCTCACGATCCTTTGGACTTAGTTCAATTTTTAATGATTTTAGCTTTTCATCAATTATTTTTTCAATATCTTCTTTCGTCGCAGGGTTTTGATCTGCAATCGCCTGTTTAATTTCCGTTAAAAGCTGGGTAACCTTTTCTTGATCCATTCCTTCTTTTTTTGCTAAATTTGTAGCCAAGTCTAGCTCATCATTAGCGACTTCCATACGATCCTTGTTAAGATCTCCTCCACTTTTATCATAGGCTTTGTAAATTCCTACAAGAGCAGAATGGCCGCTTACCTTGACAGGAGAAGCAACCTCAACATTTGCATCCTCTACTCCCGCTGTTAATAACGCATTCGCATACATTTCTTCCGTTACCTCTGTAATATTATCAGGTGTAACGATGGAAATAGCTAGCCCCTCACCTTTTTCTTTTCTAGTAATTTTTGCTGAAGAATACAAGTTTGAGTGGGGATCCCCGTTAATATATTTAACAAGATCATCAACCGTCACTGTAACCTCATTGACTTGACTACTATCATTTACGCCTAATAGCTCTTTTACCTTTTGTTTTTGGTCTGCTGATAATTTTTCACCATATACAACAATAGGTGCACCAAACTTTTCATTTATGCTATCACTATTATCATTAGTAGATGCTTTAACTACATTATTCAATCCAATCCCAAACAGAAAAATAGCAACTAGGATTATTTTACTTATTCGTTTGATCATCATTTTCTACTCCTTTTATTTTCAAAGTGATCCTCCTATAAGGTTTGTTATCTATAACCTTATAAGACACACTATTATATAAGACGGATTTCTATTCTTTTTTGTTTCATTTTTTTACTAATGGACAAATCATCATATTTTTTATTTTCCCGCATAACCTATCAATAGGTGATAAATATATGAGAAGAAAACAGAAGCCTATTTTAAAGATGATTGTCTTCATTAGTATCTTAATATTGTTTTGTCTATTATTATATGTCATCTTTTCTCAATCAGCAAAGGACCGTGCGACTAGTTTAGTAGATGACTTTTATCAATATGAAAAATCGGGAAACTTCGGTGGTTCATGGATTCTCTTCCATCCATTGATGAAGAAAAAATTCAGTCAAGATGATTACATCCAAAAGAGAGCCCACGTTTTCATGCAGGACTTTGGTGTAAAAACATTTAGCTATACAGTAGGAAAAGCAAAGCATCTGAAAAGCTGGAGATTTTCCAAAGAGAGTCCTAAACTAAAAAATGTTTATCAAGTTCCTATTACGCAAACATTTAAAAGCACTTTCGGAAATTTCACCATCCATCAAAATGTATACGTAGCAGAAAATAAAGATAAATGGACCATTCTCTGGTCCTATGAAAAGTAGAGCCATTAGTATCCTCTCACTAGTGGCTTGATTTATGCTCTTTTCCCATATATTTTTGCTATTTATGAAAAGATTTTACTAATAAGACCACTTTACCTTTCTGTTCTCTGGGAAAAGAGCTACACACTACAAAAAACCGCTTCACCCTTTTTTACGGGTAAAAGCCGGCAGTTGGGCGTTTACAAAAGCTACAAAATTTTACGAAATAGCTTTCATTTATGCTCTTTTCTCAAGGTTTGTTACTATTTTAGTAAAGTTTTAACTATCACATTTCGGCTATAGGCCGCTACACTTTTTTTCTCTAACAAAATACTAATAAAAAAGAGTTGTCTGTAAGCGCTATCTTGATACAATAGATTTATATAAAATTTAATTCATCTGAAGATTTTCCGCTTCTTTGCTAACCTATTGAACATTGAAAAAATGAATGAAGTCATTGTTCAACATTCCTTCATAGATACATGTACTAATAACATACAAATAGAACATGGCCATTCTATATAAAAACAAGGGAGGAATTTTGTGAAGAAGACAAAAAACAGATGGTTGATTGCCTTGTCTGGAGTTGGGATTCATATTTGCATTGGCTCTGTATATGCTTGGAGCAATTTCACCAATCCATTAATTCAAGAATTTGGCTGGTCTGCCAGTCAGGTACAAATGACCTTTAGTGTTGCCATCCTCTTCTTAGGTCTCTCAGCTGCATTTTTAGGTCATTTTGTTGAAAAACATGGACCTCGGAAAGCGGGATTACTTGCATCCATCTTCTTTGGAATTGGTGTTTTCGGTTCTGGTTTTGCTGTTCATGCCGGATCCTTGCCATTACTTTATCTTTTTTATGGAGTATTAGGGGGAATTGGTTTAGGTGTTGGCTACATCACTCCTGTATCCACCTTAGTAAAATGGTTCCCTGACCGCCGTGGCCTTGCAACAGGCCTTGCTATTATGGGATTTGGATTTGCCGCTGCGATTAGTAGTCCCATCATGGATGCACTTATTAAAGGATTGGGAACCGCTAATGCGTTCTTCATCCTAGGTATTGGCTATTTTATCATTATGACATTATCTTCACTTTATCTTGAAAAGCCTGCAGAGGATTGGAAGCCTAAAGGATTTTCGGAGCAAAATAGGCAAAGAAAAGCTCGAGTAACTACCGATCTGTCTCAACTAACTGCAAATGAATCGATAAAAACGGCACGGCTTTATTACTTATGGTTCATGTTATTCATTAACACCACTTGTGGAATTGCCATTCTTTCTGCAGCAAAGCCGCTAGCTCAGGAAAGTATCGGGCTAACAACAACGGAAGCAGCTGCACTTGTTGGAATCCTTGGTTTATTCAATGGCTTTGGTCGCTTAGGCTGGGCATCCATCTCAGATTACTTTGGACGTGCGAATACGTACACGACCTTCTTTGTTTTACAAATTATTTTATTCGCTGTTCTCCCGCATACGACTATTTCCATTCTGTTTCAAATCATGCTAGCGATTATTTACACATGCTACGGTGGTGGTTTTGCTACCATTCCTGCCTTCATAGGTGATTTATTTGGAACCAAACAATTAGGTGCCATTCACGGATATATTTTAACTGCTTGGGCAGCAGCAGGATTAGCCGGCCCATTATTTGCTGCCTGGATTAAGGATATTACTGGAAGCTACGCAAATAGCTTAACTTTTTTCTCAGGATTATTCATTATCGCTTTTATTATCTCCTTAATTATTCGTATTGATATTAAAAAGCTTAGAGAGAAAAAGATTCAACAAACAAATGCAAAAACTGCATGAACTTGTACACAAATAAGAAGGAAAGGTGGACAAAATGGGAAAAACAAAACATCAAGGTCCAATTAAACTACCAAAAACACCTGATCCGAAGCTTTGGGTCAGTCCTATTCCTTTTGGGCTTGGAAAAATAAAACCAAAGCATATTCGGGATACGATGAAGGTCGTCTGGGAAAATCGTGACAATCTTCCCTACGCAACAAGGATACTAACACAGGGAGTATGTGATGGATGTGCATTAGGAGTAGCTGGTCTAAGAGATCAAACTTTGACAGGTCCCCATGTTTGCACAACACGTTTAAATGTTCTTCGTTTAAACACGATGCCTGCAATGAAAGAATCCATTATTCATAGTGATATAGACGAACTACAAAAGTTTAGCAGTGCAGAACTTAGAAAACTAGGCAGGATCCCCTATCCCCTTTCAAGAAAAAAAGGAGAAAAAAGGTTCACTCGAATTTCTTGGGACGATGCATTAAACCGAATAGCCAAAAAAATAAAAACCATTGATCCAAAACAACTTGCCTTTTTCTTAACATCTAGAGGGATAACAAATGAGGTATATTACACTGCAGGAAAAATGGCTCGATTTCTAGGCACGAATAATATAGACAATGCATCGAGAATTTGCCATTCACCAAGTAAAACTGCCTTGAAACGCTCACTTGGTATTGGTGCATCGAGTTGTAATTATCAAGATTGGATTGGGACCGATATTCTTATCTTTTGGGGATCTGTTGCAGCAAATAACCAGCCAGTTTCGACAAAGTATATGTATGCAGCAAAAAGAAAAGGAACGAAAATTATTTGTATTAATCCATACCGTGAACCAGCTATGGATGGGTATTGGGTACCTTCTATTCCTGATTCTGCCTTATTCGGAACAAAGCTTGCTGATGATTTTTACCAAGTAAATATCGGTGGAGACATCGCCTTTATGAATGGGGTGATGAAGCATTGGTTCGAGATGGAAGAAAAAGAAGTAGGATCTGCTATTGATCACCGTTTTGTTAATGAGCACACAATTGGTTTAGAAGAACTCAAAGCGCATATAGCAAAGCAGGACTGGGAGCTATTGGAACATTCTTCTGGGCTCTCGAAACAAAGAATGCTTGAATTTGCACAGTTACTCGCAAATGCCAAAAGTGCTGTATTTGTCTGGTCTATGGGCTTAACACAGCATCGATTTGGGACGGATAATATTTCACAAGTCGCCAATTTAGCGATGCTCCGTGGTTTCATTGGTCGTGAACATTGTGGTGTTATGCCAATCCGTGGTCATTCAGGGGTTCAAGGTTCAGGTGAAATGGGAGCCGATCCTTTTGTCTTACCTGGTGGAGATTTTGATGCAAAGAATATTGAACGCCTTGAAAAGATATGGGGATTTGAAATTCCTAAATGGCAAGGTGATATTGTTGGCGTTTCGATTGAAAATGCCATGCTTCCTGAAAACCATGAGCGAAGATTGAAGGTATTCTACACCTCAGGTGGAAATTTCTTAGAGACGATGCCCGATCCGACGTTCGTCAGGGAATGCTTATCCAATGTAGAACTTCGCGTTCATCAAGATATTATTTTCAATACATCCACGTTAGTTGAAGCAAAAGAAGAGGTTATTGTTTTACCTGCAATGACACGTTATGAACAACCAGGTGGTGGTACATCTACATCTACTGAGCGGATGGTCTACTTCTCCCCAGAAATTAAAGGGCCACGAATAGAGGAAGCCCGTTCAGAATGGGAAATCTATGTTGATTTAGCTTCTCGTATTAAACCAGAAGCAACGAAATATTTAAATTTCACATCTGCCGAGCAAATACGTAAAGAAATTGCAGTAGCCAACCCAAATTATGATGGAATTCAATATTTAAAGGAAAAAGGCGATGTTTTCCAATGGGGTGGTGCCTGGTTATGCGAAGATGGAGTATGTCCTACTGAAGATGGACGTGGACATTTGTTAAGCATTGAACTCCCTGAGTTACGAAAGCCACAAGGACATTTTTATGTGACTACACGCCGAGGGAAGCAATTTAATTCAATGATTTACAATGAAACTGATTCCTTTAACGCGGCAGACCGTTATGATGTGCTTATCAATGAAGAGGACGCAGCTGATTTAAATGTATCCGAAGGTGAAGCAATTGTTCTATTCAATCAATATGGATATTTCCACGGTCGTGCCAAATTTGCGGATACGAAACGAGGAAATCTTCTACTCTTCTGGCCTGAAGGCAATGTTCTTATTCCAAAGGGCGTGTATGAAGAATATGCAGGGATACCTGAGTACAATACAGCGGTTATTGTTGAAAAAGCAGAAACCTATCATGCCCATAAAGATACAAAATATATTGAAAAGCGAATTGAAGATTTGGAAATGGAAATTAGTTAACCCCCTTCCTTGCCTGGCATACTTTCAGTTCAAGGGATACACAATTATACAATTTAAGGGAAAGAGGGGATGCCATGAAAAATATCATTACACACACAAAGACACTTAAATATAGTGATGGAACATTAACAAATATACAGGATGATATCGCCATTGAATTTCCTTTAACGATTATCATTGATGGAGAGGAATTTGCGACGATGGTTTGCTCCCCCACCCATCTAGAAGAGCTCGTTATAGGGTTTCTCGCGGCAGAAGGTCTAATACGACTCTCTTCTGATATTGAGCATCTTTCTATCGATGAAAGTCTTGGATTTGCCTATATAAATTTAAAAAACAAGCAATCCATTAATAAGGATTTCTATTCGAAACGTTTTATTGGATCTTGCTGTGGAAAAAGCAGACAATTTTACTTTCATAATGATGCACGAACAGCAAAGACGATTCAAAGGACTACCACCTTAACCATCGATCAATGCTTTCATCTAATGAAACTAATGCAAGAACAATCAACAGATTTCAAACAAACTGGCGGTGTCCACAATGCGGCACTATGTACTTCAGATGAATTAATCATTAGTCGTACCGATATTGGTAGACATAATGCACTTGATAAAATTTATGGATATTGTCTGCAAAAGAAGATTCCCCGAGCAGATAAAGTCCTCGCCTTTAGTGGTCGTCTTTCTTCTGAAGTATTATTAAAGGTAGCAAAAATTGGCATAGGAATTATTCTTTCCAAATCTGCTCCTACAACTTTAGGAATTGACCTTGCAAATGATTTAGGCATTACGATGGTAGGATTTATTAGACAAAATCAATTAAACGTTTACTCCCACCCTGAGCGAATTATCTCAAATCATGAGTAGTTATAGACATTAATTTTTCATAAAGGCTCTTACCTCAAACATTATATCGGGATCGACTAAACTTTAGAAACTGTATTAATTTTTATACTTCCCATCTTTCAAAAAAGCCGTCTGAAGCATTTGTTTCAGTCGGCTTTTTCATGGATTTATTCATTCTTCCCTAATTTACGTTGATACTCAGCAATTCTGTGATAATCCTCTTCCATTTTCCTACTGATTGAAAGAAAAATGGACATTAATTCTTCATACGTTTTAGTATTCTGAGCATTGGGTTCGATATCGTTAGTGGAGCCAATCATTTCTTCTACCACTTCTAATTGCTCAATTTCACCTAATGTATATAATCCTAAAACTACTGCTCCTAAGCATGAGCTTTCGAAGCTCTCAGGTATGGTCACAGGCTGTCCAAAAACATCTGCCATAATTTTACACCACAGCTTTGAACGAACGAAGCCGCCACTCGCATGAATCTTTTTCGGTTCCCCGATTAATTCCTGTAAGGCAAGCATAACACTATAAAGATTATAAATAACACCTTCAAGCACCGCACGGACAAGATGGGCGCGGGTGTGATATAGCGCAAGTCCAAAAAACGATCCTCGTGCATCGGCATTCCAAATTGGCGCACGCTCGCCCGCCATATACGGGTGGAAGATTAGTCCATCTGCTCCAGGAGCTATCTTTTCAGCCATTTCTGTTAGTAGCTCATATGCATCTGCACCGGCCTTTTCTGCTTGTTGAATTTCAGTTTGGCCAAATTGATCTCGGGCCCATTGGAAGGTAACTCCACCATTATTTACTGGACCACCAATCACCCAGTGATCCTTTGTTAAGGCATAACAAAATGTTCGTCCCTTCGGATCAGTTAATGGCTTATTGCTAACCGTCCGTATTGCCCCACTCGTACCGATCGTAACAGCTAAAACACCTGGTTTAATGGCGTTTAATCCTAAATTGGAAAGAACTCCATCACTTGCTCCTACTACAAAAGGGGTCGCCTTGGAGATATTCATTTCATTAGCAAACTGATGGTCTATTTCATGCAAAACATGTGTTGTTGGCACAAGGATTGGGAGCTTCTCCTCTGTAATTCCTGCAATTTCTAATGCTTCCTTATCCCATTGCAATGTATTTACATTAAACATTCCTGTAGCTGAAGCTAATGAGTAATCCATTACATATTGATGAAACATTTTATAAAAAATATATTCTTTTATGCCGATAAATTTATATGTCTTCTGAAAAACATCTACATGTTCATTTTTCAACCATATTAATTTCGTAATCGGTGACATCGGATGGATTGGTGTTCCTGTTCGACGATATAAATCTAATCCTCGATTAGATGCCTTTAATTCTTCCGCATATTTCACACTTCGATTATCTGCCCAAGTAATACTTTTCGTAAGTGGATTGCCTTGGTCATCAACTGCAATGACACTATGCATAGCTGAGCTAAAAGAGATAAAACTTAGCTCATCCTGTCGTATTCCACTTTTATTCATTACTTCTCTAATAACTGTAATCACCGCTTGAAAGATTTCTTCCGGGTCCTGTTCAGCAATAGATGGAGTCGGATTATAAAGAGGATACCCCTTTGAAAAAGTTGTAATAACCTCGCCACTTTTTGTAAAAATGACTGCCTTTGTGCTTGTTGTTCCTATATCCACACCCATCATATATAACTGTTTCATGTTTTATTTCACCTCAAGTTATGGTATAACTAAAAAATCGGCAAGGGGCTGCTACATAAGTGTCTAACACTTTGCTTATAGCAGCCCCAAATGATCATTTACTAATATTATACTATTACACTTAATAATAGCACGATAATGAGTGAAACGATGGAAAGAAGTGTTTCCATAACCGTCCAAGATTTTAATGTTTGAGCGACACTCATATTGAAAAATTCTTTCACCATCCAGAAGCCCGCATCATTCACATGTGACAGAATCAATGATCCTGAACCAATAGCTAAAACGATTAATTCTGTATTAACACCATTCACATTGGCTAAAACTGGTGCAACAATTCCAACTGCTGTTGTCATCGCAACAGAAGCTGAACCTGTTGCTACACGAATTAACGCTGCTACTAACCAAGCAAACAAGATTGGAGAAATATGCGTATTTACAGCAAGGTTAGCTATAGCATCTCCAACCCCGCTCGTAATTAAAACATTCTTGAAGGCTCCTCCCCCACCAATGACTAAAATAATGGTAGCGGTAGGTGCTAAACATTCACCCATAAAGCTTGAAAGCTGCTGCTTATTAAAGCCCCTAGCATATCCAAGAGTGAAAAAGGAAACGATGACTGAAATCAATAGTGCAACAATTGGTTTTCCTAGGAACCCACTCCATTCTGATAATGTCTTACTCTCTTCTAAAACATCACTTAAAGATCCAATTAACATTAAAATTACAGGTAAGAGAATGGTAAACAATGTAATTCCAAAGCTTGGTAACTCCTTTGAATCCTTCTTTGAAAATTGTTCTGACAATGCTTTTGGCATTTCAAGACCTGATATCCTTTTTGCGATAAACGAACCAAAAACTGGCCCAGCAATTATAACGGATGGAATTGCTACAATTAATGCGTAAAGTATAGTTTTAGCGACATTTGCATTCAAGCCTTCAACCGCGATCATCGGTGCTGGATGTGGTGGCAAAAGACCATGAACAGTTGATAAACCTGCTACCATCGGAATTCCTATTTTTAATAGTGACATCCCCGATTTCCTTGCTACTGTATAAACTAATGGGATTAAAAGTACAAGTCCTACTTCAAAGAAAACAGGAATCCCAACGATAAAGGCAACAATCATCATTGCCCAATGAACCTTACGCTCTCCAAACTTATTCAATAGTGTATTAGCTATTTGGTCAGCTCCTCCGGACTCAGCCAGCATCTTTCCGAGGATTGTCCCTAAACCAATAATAACTGCTATAGAGCCAAGCGTATTTCCTACTCCATCTTGGATGGCATCTGCCACATCAGGAAGTTTCATTCCTGCTAGCATACCTAGTATGACAGAAGTTAATAATAGAACAACAAATGGATGCCATTTTACTTTTGCAATCAAAAAGATTAAAAGGATAATAGCGATCAAAGTGTAAATTAATAGACTTATATCATGACCTGACATCTTTTCCAAACCTCCTAGAAGAATCCCATTGACAAGGCTTACATTTCTAACCGTAACCGGTTCCATTTTGTTATAAATCCATTCCCTACTACGTTGTTTATATTAAAGACGTAATAGTAAAGGAAAAATATTAAACGTTTACATTTATGTTGAAGAAATATTTTTTCATCACATTACTATTTTACGATAAAAATTTTTTATTTCAACATTTTTGATTAAGAATATTTTTCCTATATATAAAATATTTCTTGAGCCCATTTACTGAGAAAAATATATAAAACTGAAGCGGATGAGTAATCACTCGTAAAACAGATAAGAAAAAAACTTAAAAGTCTGTTATTTCTTGTATACGAGGGGGGAAATAATTTTCTACAATATTTTTCTGATAATATTTATCTAGTATTCTTAACAAGAAACCTTTACCATCAACTTTTTTCGAAACCGTTTACAAAAACAGTGAGAATTGTATTACAATATAATAGATATAAGTAATAGAAAGAGGTTTTTTACAGATGGGAGCAAATTTTAATAACTTCCCCTGCTTACCTAGAATCCGAACAATGTACTCTCAATTTAGTGAAAAGGAAAAAACGATTGCCGATTATATATTAGAACACCCTGAAAAAATCATTCATTCTACGATTAACCAAGTGTCTGATGATTTATTTGTTGCTGATGCAACGGTCTTCCGTTTTTGTAAACGAATCGGTTTCAATGGTTTTCAATCAATGAAAATCGCACTAGCTTCAGAAATTGTCAACCCTATACAAGATATTCATGAAACCATCCAGGAGGATGATTCTGAAAAAGAAATAGCAGAAAAGGTGTTCAAAGCAAATATTCGGACACTAGATGATACATTAAATATTTTTAATGAAAATCGTTTTGAGGATGCTATCGAAATGATTATGAACGCAAGAAGAATTGAATTTTACGGGAATGGGGGTTCAGGGGTTATTGCAATGGATGCCCATCATAAATTTTTAAGAACTGGCATACAATCAGTCGCTTATACTGATTCCCATTTTCAAATAATGTCAGCATCACAATTAACGGATCAAGATGTAATCGTGTTGATTTCTCACTCAGGGTCTAATAAAGATATGATGGATGTTCTACAAATTGCAAAAAAAAATGGAGCAAAATCAATTGGAATCACCAATCTAGCGAAATCCCCCTTAAGCCAAAAGGTAGATATACCATTATTTACTGCTTCCCAAGAGACGGATTACCGATCTGAAGCACTCTCCTCACGTATTGCGCAATTAAGTATCATTGATGCTCTTTATGTAAATGTCATGGCCAAACTTAATAATGCTGGCCATGAGTCACTTCATAAGATGCGTGAAGCTGTTTCTTTAAAAAAGTTATAATCCAAAAGGGGCATTTATTAATGTTTAAACCATTAATAGATGCCCCCTTTATATGATAAGTTCTTTACCTGTGAGTACATCCATAGCTATTATAATAAATTCTTAGAAAGGATACTATACTATGATTGGACTCTTCTCAAACAATATCACTTTTAAATATTTTAACTAGTATATAAGTTGAAAATTTCCCACATCAATTCACCGATAAAAGAGCATCTAGCTTCACAAGTATCATTGAATCTTTATTAGCTGTAAAAGCAGGCAGTAGGGCTTTTATAGACTATACGAAAACAACTTATGATTAAAATAATTTTTCGCCAACTATTTGTTCCTTTGATATCGTACCAATGCTCGGATCACGGCTATCAAGGCTTTCACCCGGGGTTCGATTGTCACCCATAATAAAATAACTGTCAGTGCCGACGACCACTTCATCGATATCCATCGACTGACCGATTATGTATGGCTCATCCAATACTTGCTGATTAATATAAACAATACCATCCTTAATTCGAACATGATCATTTGGGAGACCAATCACTCTTTTGACAATGTCAAACCCCTCTGGGTCTTTTACTACAATTATATCTCCTCTTTCTGGAGTAAAGAAAAGCTTACTTACAACAACTATATCTCGATCCTGAATCGTAGGATTCATTGAATCCCCACTGACAATTTTTATACCGATCGTATAATGTATAGCTCCATATAATATTACAATGATAAGTACAAATCGTATCCAGCTAATCCACTCTCTTTTCACAGTTCGAGGAACATCCTTTATATCAATTTCAGAATGAAGTATTTTTTCATTACTCATTAAACAGGCCTCCAGCTCTATTTTTGCTCTACATCCTCGCTTTCATTTGCACCATTATCTTCCTGATTGGTTTCTCCCTCGGATTTGTCTTTTTCATCATTTTCCGCTTCATTATTTTCATCGGGCTCTTTTGGAGACATCTCCTCTTTTTTCGGTATTGTTTTCTCCATCTCATTGATTGCTTCATTCATAATGAATAGTAGTTTTTCACTCATTTGCTGTTTTTCTGCTTCATTATCAATATGTAAGTTAGCAATGAGGTGGTTAGTATACTCTTTCAGCTCATTGATACGATTCATTCTTTCTTGTTCCGTAAATGAGATAAGATCATCCTCGGATCGCTTTAATTCTAGTTGCAATTCTTCTTTTAACCGCATCTTCTGCCTATCTTTTTCTGTCATAATAGCCTGCTCAATCGTGAGAATCGATTCGCTCCCTTTCTTGTCAAACCATCTGGATAATAAACCATGAATGTCTTCATCAGCATAAACAAAACCAATGCTACTACCTATTGTTATACTTAAAAAAAGAATTCCAACTAGAAGCCTATATTTATTATGCTTCCTTTGTTTTAAGCTACTTCCCTTTTTACTATCCATTTACTTCCCTCCACTTCAATCAAATCAGAGCTCCAAAATGGAACTCTGATCACATGTCCACCCACTATTATTTTCCTTATATTAGAATATTGATTTAGATTCCACTAATCACTGAATCTAATTCATTTTTAGCTATCTGCTCAAGTTCTGTAGCTTTTGCGGCAATGATTTGTTTTTGCTGAGATAATAATTCATCTGCTTTTTGATTAATTAGCCCTCTTAACTGCACAATTTTGGCATCTATTGCTGCCTTTATCTCTGTTGTAGAGGCTTCTGTTTGATAGTCAAGCTGCTTTTGTATTTCCAGCTTTGCCAAATCAATGGCCTCTCTTAATTCATTAACTGCTTTATCCTTTGAAGCTGTCAACTGTGTCGTCATATTAGTGAGCGCCTTCTTGCCCTCCGCATCTGTATATTTTCCTAAATCACTTGTTGCTAGAGCATATGCTCTGTCTCCTGCACTATTAATTTCTGTCTGAGCATCAGAAACGATGTCGTCAAAAGCAGCGCCCATTTCGTTGAGAATTTTTTCCTTTTGATTATTTAAATTTCTAATATGGCTATTCTTTGCATTCTTGATGGCATCATCAGCCATTGATGTTTGCATATCCTTTGCATCAGAAATTTGCTCACCTTTTTCATCCTTTAGATTGTTATATTCTTCTTTCAGACCCGGTGCTTTTGATTTTGCATATGCCTTTGTATCATCTGCAATAACCTTTGCTGATTTATCAAATTGTGCCTTATACCAAGCTTGCAATCTTGCACCTGCATCTGTATTGGCAAATACAGCACCTATTCCTGATATTAATCCTAATGCAATGACTCCGGTAACAATTTTCCCTTTAACTGATTTCATCCACTCATTAGCTCCCTTTTTAAAAAGTAGGATTAGACTTACTCCTTTGTTAAGTCAGTTAATATATCTGTTAGGTCCTTTACGATTTGCTCGCTTTCAAATTGTTTCTTTTGTTCCGTATAAACTATTATTCTATCTAGTTGTTGATATTTAGCTTCTTCGGAAAATAACTGAACTTGGCTAAGACGGTTTCTTTGATACAATGTTATATTATTTAGTACATCAACTAGGCTATTGGATTCATAATCACCTATGTCCTTCTCTGATTTTGAATTTACTGCTTTTATATCTTTTTTGAATTGTTCTATGGAGGTTTCTATTTCATTTGTTGGAGTCTCGCTAGTAGTTACTTGTAAGTTGGAGTTAGATCCTTTTAAATAGTTGCCGCTCGGATCCAATAATGCATAGGTTGTCCCAGCACTGATGAGTGAAAAGATGATAAAAAGTATGACCATTGTCCGTTTAATTGTTTACCGCCCCCTTCTTTTACTTTGAGTATACGTTTTTTAGCTTCTAGCGCCTGCCCCTCAGGATCAATGAACTCCCCTAAAATGAAGGTAAAGTTTGGTTTTCAGACTACCAAGGCACCTACGCTTTTTATTGCCATGTCCATTATTAAGAACATTTGATATAATTATATTTTTTATCTCTACTTAAAGAAACAGTACGAAACACCTAATTTTACTAAATTTTCAATTAAATTATAGGTATTTTGGTTTATTTTCGCTTAGTCGCATCATTTCTATATAGCTCAATACTTTTCTACTAAAAAATACATAGAAAAGGGATATCTTGTTTCGTTCTTTACAAGGAACAGGAGGAAATCACCTAGGCACGGTAAACTAAGGGAGGGTTTGGTCACCCGGATGGAGAAATTTACGGGGGATCAGTAACTAATAAGAGCGTTTGATTACCGGGATGGACAATATTGCGCGCGTTCGGTAACTATTGAGAGGGATTGGTTACCCGGATGGACGATATTGCGCGCGTTCGGTAACTATTGAGAGGGTTTGGTTACCCGGATGGAGAAATTTACGGGGGCACGGTAACTAATGAGAGCGTTTGATTACCGGGATGGACAATATTGCGGGCGTTCGGTAACCATTGAGAGGGTTTGGTTACCCGGATGGACGATATTGCGGGCGTTCGGTAACCAATGGGAGGGTTTGGTTACCCGGATGGACGTATTTGCGCGCGTTCGGTAACCATTGAGAGGGATTGGTTACCCGGATGGACGATATTGCGCGCGTTCGGTAACTTTTGGGAGGGTTTGGTTACCCGGATGGACGTATTTGCGCGCGTTCGGTAACTATTGAGAGGGATGGGTTAACCGGATGGAGAAATTTACGGTGGATCAGTAACTAATAAGAGCGTTTGATTACCGGGATGAAGAAAATTGCGCGCGTTCGGTAACTAATGAGAGCGTTTGATTACCGTAAAGATAGAAAATACCGATTCATAATAGCTAGTCTCCTTTCATTTCACAAGAAAAGAGCTGAAAATTCCATAAGACCGCTATGAATCTTTACTGGGTGTAAAACAAAACTTACAGTTGGGCTTCGACAAAAGCAACAAACTTGCGAAAACAATCTTCCAAAAAAAAGAGTGTCTGAAAAGTAATATATCAGACACCTCATATACTTAGAATCTACTTACATTTTAATCATTTTTACTAAAAATACAGTTACCAAAAAAATTATCCCCAAATACTCTTTTAGTGAAGCTTTTCTAATTCTGCATTGCTAGGAATACCTACCACCAAGTTCTTTTCTATTGGTTCGCTTTTATTTATGAAGCATATGACATAGAAAAAGCTTTTGTAATAAACTATTAAGCTTCTACAAAATAGTCTTTTAGCCTTGATCTTAGTTCACGTTTAAGAAATTTTCCTACGGATGTCTTTGGAATATCATCCATAAAAATAATTTCATCGGGCAACCACCATTTAGCGAATTGTGGTGCAATAAAATCAAGTAATTCCTGTTTATTCACCTTTTCCTTAAAGGCATCCTTCAAAACAATACATGCAACTGGACGCTCCTGCCATCGCGGGTGGGGAACTCCAACAACCGTTGCCTCAAATACAGCCTCATGTGCCATTAATGCATTTTCTAAATCAACAGACGATATCCATTCCCCACCACTTTTCACTAAATCCTTCGTACGATCAACAAGTTTAATATTTCCCTCTTCATCCACGGTTGCTACGTCACCGGTATAGAGCCATCCATCCTTAAACGCTTCACTCGTACGATCATCCTTATAATATTCATTCGCAATCCAAGGGCCTCTAACAAGTAGTTCTCCCATTTCTTTTCCATTCCATTGAACCTCATTGTCACCTGCAATGACTTTCATATCTAATCCAGGTACTAGTAAGCCTTGTTTAGAGCGAATGGTTAATATCTCCTCTTGCTCTAGGTCCTTTTGATAGCTTTTTAATGTTGAAATGGTCGCAAGCGGTGTTGTTTCGGTCATCCCATAGGCATGTAGGAAAGGGATATTATATTTTTGCTCAAAGGCCTGGATCATCGCCTTTGGTGCAGCTGAGCCTCCACAAAGAACTCCTCTTAATGAAGATGTATCATAGTTTCCTTGCTCTAATTCCTTTAATAATCCCAACCAAATTGTAGGTACTCCCGCTGTCACCGTAACCTTTTCCTCTTGAATAAATTGGGCAAGCAGCTTAGGTGTGAACATTGGACCCGGGAATACTTGCTTTGCTCCAAACCATGTAGCTGCAAAAGGTAGACCCCAAGCATTTACATGAAACATAGGAACAACGGCCATTGATGTATCCTTTTCAGATAAGGCAGTTGTATCTGCTAATCCTAATGCAAAGCTATGGAGAACAATGCCTCTATGAGAGTATACAACTCCCTTTGGGTTTCCCGTTGTTGCTGATGTATAGCACATTCCAGCAGGGTCATTTTCATCAATGTTTTGAATGAAGGAGTGTGTAGGGTCCCCCGCTTCTATTAGTCTTTCATACGAATAGACAGGCTCCAATGTAGTTGAAGGCAATTTGTCCTTATCTGTCATAATAATAAATGCTTTTACGGTTTTCAGATGATCTTTTACTGCTTCAACAAGTGGCAAGATATCTTCGTCAACAAATAGTACTTGATCCTCTGCATGGTTAATAATATAAGAAATATGTTCTGGAGATAATCGAAGATTAATGGTGTGTAAAACGGCTCCTATTCCTGGAGCAGCAAAGTATATTTCAAGATGGCGATGGTGATTCCAAGCTAATGTTCCTACTCTATCCCCTTTTTGAATACCAAGTCTTTCTAGTGCACATGCAAGCTTACGTGTTCTTTGTCCGATTTCCTTGTACGTAAAACGGCTTATTCCAGACAATGTTCTTGAAACGATTTCCTTTTTCGGAAAGAACTTTTCAGCCCTTTCTAATAAAGAACCAACTGTTAATGGTACCTGCATCATGACACATATCCCCTTTATCTATGATAAATTTTTTAAATCACCTATTTGATTCTCTGTATCATTCCTTAGGGTGTCAAAATTTCTTAATCTTTCTCTCAATAGAAACTTTTGTATCTTACCACTTGCATTTCTAGGTAACATATCACAGAAGATATATGTCCTCGGGCGCTTATAATTGGCAAGATGCTCACTGTTCTTACACCATTCATCTAGTTCCATTTCTGTTACTGCTGGATCCTTTTTTACGACGAAAGCGATAACCCTTTCACCCCAATGCTCATCTGGCTGACCAATTACTGCTATATCTAACACGCCTTTGTGTTCATAAAGAACATCTTCAATTTCTCTTGGAAAAATGTTCTCTCCTCCACTAATAATCATGTCATCCACACGGTCCTTTACCCAAAGATAACCATCCTCATCGATATAACCGATATCTCCTGAATGGTACCAGCCTTTATACATCGCCCTCTCTGTTGCTTCTTCGTTTTCAAAATAACCACTCATCATACAAGGACCTTGGACAATAATTTCTCCTTCTTCCCCAATCGGAACGAGATCATCCGGGTCTGAAGGACTATCTTCGCGTGGCTTAGCAATCCGGATTTCATGATTTAAACAGGCTTGACCTGCAGATCCAGCTTTTATCATTTGGTCATCTTCTAAAAGAAAGGATATAGCAGGACCCATTTCTGTCATCCCATATGCTTGAACAAGAGCAATACCTAACTGTTGCTGGCAAGCACGGACTAAAGCTGGAGCCATTGGCGCCGCACCATACAGACCAAGTACTAGGCTGTCAAGATTATATGATTCTAGGTCTTCCTGTAGGAGCATATTCCACATTGTTGGTGCAGCAAAGAATTTCGTGATTCTTTCCTGCTCAATTAATGATAGAATTTGCTTTGCGTTAAATTGGTGTAAAATCGTATTTTTAGCTCCAACATGAATTCGCGGTATTAGTGCACAATGTAACTCAGCACAATGAAACATTGGGGCAGTAACAAGTCCGTGATCATTTGTATGGAGCTTCATTGCACTAATGACAATAAGGCTTTGTTCGATCACCTCACGATGACGATGTATAACTCCTTTCGGGCGTCCAGTTGTACCACTCGTATACATTATGGCATAATCATCATTTTCTTCGTTTGCGATTTCTTCTAGAACACTTGAAGCTTCTTGGAGCTTATGTTGATAATTGGCTGCATAGGATGGTGTTTGATCATCAATAAACCAAAACGAAATTTGTGGATAGCGCTGTTCAATTGAGGCAATTGTAGATGCTAGCATCTGTTCAAAAAGGACAACTTTAGGCTTTGCATCATCTAAAATATACGCGAGCTCCTCCGACATTAATCTGAAATTTATCGGGTTCAAAATCGCTCCGATTTTAGCACAAGCAAAAATAGCAGTTGCTAATTCCTCATTATTAAACAGATAGGTAGAGACTCGATCTCCTTTTCGTACTCCTTCCCCTTTCAGAGCATTTGCTAAACGGTTCACCTGTTCATCCCATTCTTTATAAGTAAATCTCCTATTTCGTCTAACATCATATATTGCTTCCTTATTAGGAAACTTTTTAACCGTTAAATCGAATAGTTTACCAATTGTTGTGGACATATACGAACCCCCAGCCTAAATGAATTTTTCATTTTAATTAAATTACCCTAGCCTTTCAATAATGGTTGCATTTGCCATTCCATAGCCTTCACACATCGTCTGTAAACCATAACGCCCACCTGTTCTTTCAAGCTCATGCATCATTGTTACCATTAGCCTCGCCCCACTTGCACCTAAAGGATGGCCAAGAGCGATTGCTCCTCCATTTGGATTAAGCTTCTTGGGATCAGCACCCGTTTCCTTTAACCAGGCTAATGGAATAGGGGCAAATGCTTCATTCACCTCAAAAACATCAATCTCTTTAATTGTAAGTCCCGCCTTTTTTAACACTTTTTCTGTGGCGGGAATCGGTCCCGTTAGCATAAGTGTAGGGTCAGATCCAACGACAACACGGGTATGAACTTTAAAACGAGGGACCATTCCGAGATCTTCAGCCTTTTCTCTGGACATTAGTAGGAGTGCTGCTGCACCATCACTTATTTGACTTGCATTTCCTGCATGGATAATGCCATCTTCTTTAAAGGAGGCTTTTAATGAATTTAATGCCTCGATCGATGTTTCCTTTCTAGGACCTGAATCATTATATATCTTTGTATCACCATTGCTAATTGGGATGATCTCCCGTTGAAAATATCCTTCTGCTTGGGCCTTTAAAGCCTTTTGGTGACTCTCATACGAAAAACGGTCCAATTCCTCTCTCGTGAATTGATAGTTTTCAGCAATTCGCTCTGCAGACAATCCTTGGTGAATCATTTCATAACGATCTGTTAATCTTGCACTAAAACTAGCTCCTTGGAAATTTGAAGCAATTGGAACTCTCGACATGCTTTCGACACCGCCAGCAATCACAATATCCATATCCCCTGATAGAATAGCTTGTGCTGCAAAATGAACTGCCTGTTGACTCGAACCGCACTGACGATCAATCGTTGTACCAGGTACGTCTATTGGATAACCTGCAATTAATGCTGCCACCCTTGCAATGTCACCTGCCTGTTCACCTGATTGCGTGACACAACCTAAAATTACATCATCTATCATCCCAGGGTCGATACCACTACGATCGACAAGTGCTTTCAGGACGTCTGCAGCTAAATCATCTGGACGTATATTTTTCAAATCACCATTTTTTCTTCCGATGGGGGTTCGTAGTCCTTCGACAATGACAACTTCTCTCATCTTCATCTTCCTTTCCACTGACTAACTATAATCCTAGTTTTTTTGCAATAATCGCTTTCATAATTTCATTTGTTCCAGCATAAATACTGGCAACTGGAATATCACGATATCTCCTTGCAATCTCATATTCTTCCATATAGCCATATCCACCATGTAATTGCATACATTGGGTAGCTATATTTCTAGCCATTTCCGTCAACTTCCATTTCGCCATTGAAACTTTTGTAACGACGTCTGCCCCTTCAATATGTTCAGCTATTAATTGATCTAAAAAGGTTCTCCCCATTTCAATATCAGTAGCCATTTCGACAAGCTTAAACTGGTTATGTTGGAACTGGCCAATCGACTTTCCAAATGCCTTACGCGATTTTACATAATCAATGGTTAATTCCAGCATCCTCTCTGCCGAAATCTGTGCAGCAATTGCAACTATTAGTCGTTCCTGCTGCAGCTTTTCCATCATATACGTAAATCCTTCTCCTTCAATTCCAATCAAATTCTCCTTAGGAACCCGGCACTCTTCAAAGATTAACTCTGCCGTATCTTGAGAATGTAACCCTACTTTATTTAACTTTCTTCCTCTCGAAAAACCAGATGTTCCACGTTCAATAGCAAGCAAGCTTATCCCTTTATGTTTTGGAACAGCCTGCGGATTCGTTTTACATGCCACTATTACAAGATCTGCATGAATTCCATTCGTAATAAATGTTTTTTGCCCATTTACGATATAATGATCCCCATCTAGTCTTGCGGTTGTTTGGATATTAGCCAAATCTGAGCCTGCTCCGGGCTCTGTCATTGCAATAGCTGTAATCAGTTCTCCTTTTGCACACAAAGGAAGCCATCGTTGCTTTTGTTCTTCTGTTCCATAAGTTGAAATATACGGAATCACAATATCATTATGTAATCCAATTCCGATAAGACTGGAGCCTACCCTTTCTAATTCCTCATTAATGATAACTGAAAATCCCCAATCAACCCCACTTCCTCCATAGGCTATGTCTATATCGGGACAAAGATATCCTTGCTCCCCCATTTTCAACCAGAAGGATCGTGGAATCATTTGATCTTCTTCCCACTTTTCATAAAAAGGAAGACATTCTTTTGCAAGAAATTTTTGCAATGTGCGACGAAATATTTCATGTTCCTCCTTAATATAAGGATGTTGCATGAGAAACAATCCCCCTTATACACGCTTTCCTCTATTGTAACTGATATCACAGATAATTATTAGAATATTTTGACTTAAAAACTAAAAAATATTTTATACTCTATTAAAAAGTTGTATGATGAATGTAAAACGAATATGTTAGAGGTGATGAATGATGTTACCTATCAAAAAGATAGAAGATGATTTGCAGGAACGAGCGAATAAAAACGAAGCCATTCTAATAGAAGGATGCTTTCTTTTAGTTTGTTGCTTTTGTAAAAGCCCTACTGCCGGCTTTTACACCTAATAAAGATTCATCGATTCTTATGAAGATTGCAGCTCTTTTCTCAGTGAATTGAAGGGTATTAAGGGTCTTCAACCTATATTTATTTGTTAAAACTTTAACTAAATAGAAACAATGGTTGAGAAAAGAGCCTAATGCAAAAATATATGAAAAATAATTTCAAGTTTTTCGGGTTACGCGCACCTCTTGTAAAAGAAGTTTTCAAAAACTTTATTTCATATTATTCAATCCAACAGAATGAATTAAAGGATTTAATTACTTATTTATGGGTAAAGGAAGAAAGAGAATATCAAATGATCGCCATATTGTTTTTAAATCACTATAAAAAATGGTTGAGAGAAGAGGATTTAACTCTTATTCAATATTGTATTACCCATAAATCTTGGTGGGATTCTGTTGACTCAATTGCAACGAATATTTTAGGACATTATATGAAAACATACCCACAGCACATTCACCCAACAACAGAAAAGTGGTTGGAATCGAATGACATCTGGTTGCAAAGGAGCATCTTACTATTTCAATTAAAATATAAAACTAACACTAATCTATCTATCCTTTTTAATAGCATTTTATTTTTAAAGGATTCTAAAGAATTCTTCATCCAAAAAGCGATTGGCTGGGCACTAAGGGAATATTCAAAAGTCGACTCTGAAAAGGTCATTCAGTTCGTTGAATCCACCGATCTTGCCCCTCTTAGTAAAAGAGAATCATTAAAATGGATCAAATCAAAAAATAATCTAAAGTAGATGGTTACCTACCGCCGCCTTTTACACCAAAAATCTAGCTTTATAGTCTGCAGTTCTTTTCTAATTAGCAACAAAAAAAGAGCCATTGAAAATTGGGGGTGCACGATTGAAGACAAAAAAAGGTGTTTCACTTTTTCGGATTTTCTGGGTTATATTCTTAATCTTCATCGCCATTTTTTTCGTTTATCTTTATCGACTTCATATCGAAGGAACCTTAGGAAAGCATCTCCTTCAAATCAGTAATGAAATATCTAAAATTTTCAAGAAAAATCCCATCCTCATTTGGTTGCTACTTAGCTATATAGTTATTTTCTATTTCGGTTATTTACTTGGAAAGAACCGGAAATAGAGAAGGATAATATTAACTCATTTCCCTTTTAACATTAAATACTTTGTCAGCGTTCATTAAATAGTCCTTTTTCCAGTTGATAATTAAGCATTTTATTACTATCATTAGATTATTGTCTAAAACTTTTCTACTTAACAATTTTGCGCATAATCTCAAAAAAGTCGCATATTTTTTGTAAAGACAAATTCAGCATCTAGAATGGGATGCCCATTGGCATTATCTATGTAAAAGGAATGATATGAATGACTGATTATACGAATATTTATAATAAATTAACTTCAATCATTGATGAGAGAAATATTAAAATAAATGAAATCCTAAAAAACCATACTTATACAAGACTAGGTGGCAAGGCCGATATTTTCTTAACACCATCTACTTATGAAGAAGTACAAGCGGTGGTCAAGTTTGCCAAGTTAGAAAACATCCCTTTTACCTTATTAGGGAATGGTTCCAATCTTATTGTAAAGGATGGCGGTATTCGAGGCATTGTCATCTTGCTTAAAAACTTCAATCGCATATCAACAAATGGAAATCAGCTTGTGGCACAAAGTGGGGCTGCCATTATTGATGCTTCTAGATATGCGTTAAAAGAGCATTTATCCGGATTAGAATTCGCATGTGGGATCCCAGGAACAGTTGGTGGAGCATTGTACATGAATGCAGGTGCCTATGGAGGAGAAATTAAAGATGTCCTCGATTATGCAATTGTTGTTGATAAAAATGGTGCTGTCGTTAAGAGAACAGCAGCAGATTTGGAGCTAAGTTATCGGACGAGTAATATCCCAGAAAAGGGTGATATCGTTCTTGAGGCAACATTTAATTTAAAACCTGGAAACTATGATGAAATTAAAGCGGTAATGGATGATCTTACATTCAAAAGAGAATCAAAACAACCATTAGAATATCCTTCCTGTGGTAGTGTATTTAAAAGACCGCCTGGTTACTTTGCAGGAAAGCTGATTCAAGACAGCGGGCTCCAAGGTACTCGATTGGGTGGAGCTGAAGTATCGACGAAGCACGCAGGATTCATTGTGAATAAAGATAATGCTACGGCAGAAGAGTATATTTCGTTAATCAAGCATGTTCAAAAAACAGTGTTGGAAAAGTTCAATGTTGCGTTAGAAAGAGAAGTAAAGATTATTGGAGAAGATCTAGAAAAGAAATAATGAGTGAGGGGTTGTCTATTAGAGGGTCTAACCCTTAATAGACAACCCCTTTTTCAAGCTTCTTATCATATAGATATCGAATATAACTTGTAACATGAAAAAATGAAGATTCTTCTTTTGGGTAGAAAAGGGGTTAAAAATATCTATAAATAAAAACACTCTAATGATAGAGTGTTTTTATTAGGCTCTTTTCTCAAACATTGTTGCTAATCTTTATTAAGTGTAAAAGCCGACAGTTGGACTTTTACAAAAGCAACAAACTATACGAATACAGCCTTTATTTATTATTCAACTACGCGTCTAACGACACCTTTAAATGTTGATCTCCAGTAAGAATTACTCATAGAGTCAATTGATACCCCGTGTGAGCTGTTATCATTTAAGAAGGTTCCGTTCCCTAAATAAATTCCTACATGCCCATTTCTCTTATACGTATCAAAAAATACTAAGTCTCCACGTTTCATCTCTGAGGCACTAACTGCCCTACCTTGAACTACTAATGAATCAGTTGTTGTGCCTGAAATAGGTCCTAAATTCACTCCTGCTTCTGCATATGCCCAACGTACGAATGATGAGCAATCAAAAGAACGGTTTGCAATATCACTCGCAGAACGTCCACCACCCCAATTATATGGAGAACGCCCAACTATGGATGATCCAACACTAATAGCTGTTTCGATTCCACCAGAGCCTATATTGATAGTTACATTATTTGATTGAGGTGGTGCACTATAACTAGAATTATCTGAAGATGTAGTAACTCTTGCTTGTTCCTGTGCTGCTTTAGCAGCTTGTGCAGCTTTTGCAGCAGCTCGTTCTTGCTCTGCAATTTTTGCTGCTTGCCCCTTTAACTCTCCAAGTTCATTTGAGGCAACTTTTTGTTCTTCCTTAATTTTTGCTAGAATACTATTTTTATCATTAATTTGATACTGTAATGCTACCTTCATATCTTCTAGTTCTTTTAAATCCTTCTCAACTTTTGCAAGTTTATTTGAAAGATCTGCTTCAGCTTTTTCTAGTGATTCCTTGTCTTTTTTCTGTTCATTTACTATATCCTGATCTGCATTGACAATCGTTGTTACCGCCATTGCCCGATCAATGAAATCTCCAAAGCTTTCTGCACCCAAAAGCACATCTAGATAGCTTGAGCCACCATTCTCTTGCATTGCACGCGCACGTTTTTCTAGTAGTTCATTACGTTCTTCAATTCTCTTTTTTGTTTTTGCAATTTTTACTTTTAACTCTTCTGATTCTTGTTTCGTAGTAGCTATTTCTGCCTTAGTTTGTTTCATTTTTTCATTTGTATTTTCAACTTTTGCGTTAATTTCAGCTACTGTCGCTTTTAAACTCTTTTCATTCATTTGAAGTTCTGAAATTTCTTGTTGTTTATTATTAATTTTTTGATTTAAATTCTCGGCTGCAAACACGCTATGGGTAGTAAATAATCCGCTCGTCCCAATTACAGACGCTAAACTAAGTGAAAGTAATCTTCTCTTCATTTTCTATATTCCCCCGATTCATAGTCGATTCCTGTTGCATTCTGTAGATATATATTTAAGATCTTATCGTCTATTATTATGTAAAAATAAGAATTAACTGTCTTTTTCACAAAGGCTATTATAGCATCAAACTATGTTAAAATGGGGGTTTTTCATATTACAATTATATTTCAATTCTATTACTACAATATAATTCAATTAAATTAACTTAAAATCATCATCGAAAGAAAATTATTTATTATAGTAGAAAATAGGAAATTTGTCGAAAGTGGAATGAATAAATGAGTACCCTAATGATTAATATTTTTATAGGGCAATAAAAATGTAATGAATCCAAGAATGATTGCAAAAAAACTAATAATCACACCAATCAGATAACCAAGCCCAGACATAAACATATCTTCTCCTGGATAGGAAGGTTCAAGGGTAAAAAAACCATAAATAAAATATAGTAAAAGAATGAAGTAAATAGAATGCCCTATAAAAAAGGCATACAATCGTTCTACAAATGGTTTTCTAAAGCATATCCTAATACAATTCCAAGAAATTACACTAATTACTGGTGATAACACAATAAAAAAAGGGGTTGAAATGGGAAACAAGACTACTCCTAAAATTGTCATTCCAAGTAAAAGTATATTTATACCTAACAATGCACTACCAGCAGACCAAAAATACTTAAATACAAAATTTATCTTTCCATCTATTCTTGTAAATTTCAGTCCAAAAAAGGCTAAAATGAGTGCAATAAACGATAAAGATGTTAGAGACATTCTCTCTCCTCCCAATACATAGAATTTCTATGTATATGTATAAAAAATTAAAGACCGTGAACGATCCCATAGTTAAAAGCTACTCTACTGATCGAATAAAAAAGTATTGTGGCAATCATACAAAGAATAATAAATATTGGATCTAGAAGTGGTGAATAAAACTCTTTGGGAATCATATTACTCAGTACAAGAATCATTAATAACAGATTGGGAATTAATGCTCGCATTACAATTTGACTAATACATTTTTTCCCTTTTGGACCATAAACTTTTCCAATAGTGAAGCCTAAGAAAAACCAGTAAACGGAATAAAGTAAAAGAATATATTGAGATATTCGCTCTAATACAATCCAAGCTTGATGCAGACCCGGAAAATGAAACATTTGATTCATTATTGTTAATAATATTCCGCCGATGAAGAAACACCAATTTAATAGAATTGCCATAGTTGTTTTATTTTGACCTTCTACTGGTAAATGATAGTTCTGTCCAAGTTCAGTTGGGTCACCTAAGTCACTTAAAATCGTATCAAGAGCTTCTTTTTCACTTATTCCATAAAGCATTCTTTCCCGTATGCCTTCAGCAATATGTGATGAAATTTCACGGCAAATCAAATCTTTTTCGGGATGATTGCCTAGTGATTGTTTCAGTTTTTTTAGATATACAGCCTTTTGATCTAACATTATGATTCACCTAGCATTTTAGAAATAACTCCAACAAAACGATTCCATTCTTTTGACTTTTGTAGCAATACTACTTTCCCATCTCCTGTAATACGGTAATATTTACGTGCAGGACCTTTTTCTTGCTCGACCCAATAAGAATCAATATATCCCTTTTCCTCTAATTTTTTTAATGCAGGATATAGGGTCCCTTCCTTTACATGAAGAGCCTCTTCACTTCTACGTTCCATTTCTCTCGCTAATTGATAGCCATACATATCATGTTCATTCAATAAGTGAAGTAAAAGAAGAGAAGTACTTCCTTTGACCAATTCTCGATTAAACAAATAATCACCTACCTAGAATTAAGATGTATATTAATTTTTTCCATAATTAGAAAATGGCAGCAATATTAGTTGCAAACAAAAATAAGAATCTGCTGCCAGATTCCCAAAAAATCCTATTATTCAAACGTTTGATTAAAATAGATAGATCGCTATCTCAATAGATGCATCAACAAAGAAAATAATTAATCAAACGTTTGATTAGTATCGTTTGTTGCGTATGTAAAAGAAAAACCCAAACCCTACTACTAGCTTTTACACTTAATAAAGTATTCATCGGTTATTATAAAGGTAGCAGCTCTTTTCTCAGTAAAATAAAAGGGGTTAGGGTTTTTCACCCACTAAGATCAATAATGTTTGAGAAAAGAGCAATACCCATCAAATTCACATAACATTAAAATACCTGGCTTCAGGATGGGAAAAAACAATCGCCGTTACCGCTGCTTCAGGTTCCATCATAAACCCTTCTGTTAATTGAAGACCAATCCTTTCAGGGTGGAGTAGCTTAAAAAGTTTTTCTTGGTCTTCAAGATTTGGGCAGGCTGGATAGCCAAACGAGAAACGTTGTCCTTGATATTTAGCAGCAAATCGTTGCTGCATCGTAAACTCTGGCGCATCTGGAAATCCCCATTGATCCCGCATAAGCTGGTGGACTCTCTCCGCAAAGCCTTCAGCAAATTCAAGAGCCATCGCTTGCAATGCATGACTTCTGAAATAGTCCCCTTCTGCTTTAAAGCGCTGAGCTCGTTCACGAATGTTTTTCCCTGCAACCACTGCAAACATACCTACATAATCCATCACACCACTATCTTTCGATCGTAAAAAATCTGCAAGGCAAAGATACGGTTTCTTGTTCTGTCTCGGAAATGTAAATCGTTCAAGTATTACGCTCGGTGTATCAGGGTCATATATAATTACATCATCACCATCGGACTGAGCAGGAAAAAATTGAAAGATGGCAGATGGCACAATAATCTTTTCCCTCTTTGCTAATTCTAAGAGTTCGTCTACCTGTTGTGATAGCTTCAATGCTTTTTCGTCTTGTTCGGCAAGGAGTTTCGACAACTTTCCTTTAAGACCTAAATGATGGCCAAGTAACATTTGCCTATTTACATAAGGCTCGATGTGTGACACCGAATAGTCTCGTAAAATATGTGTTTTCAAATCAGAAGGTATATATACTTGCGCATCCTTCGCGACAGATGAACGTTCAATCACCTTCTTCGCAGGGCGTTCAATTGTTCGGTCAATTTCTAATTGTTGAAGCTGTTTTTGCCGCTGTTCTTGTAATAGAATTTCTCTTTCCTTCTCATCCTGTAATCGATTGGCAAGTGATAATCCATCCATCGCATCCTTTGCGTAAACGACCAAACCATCATACTCAGGTACGATTTTATTAAGGGTAAATTTTCTCGATAAAGCTGCCCCTCCCACTAACATCGGAATACTAATGTCAGCTTCTTTCAAGTCTTGAGCAGTAGCAACCATTTGCTGGGCGGATTTCACTAATAATCCTGATAATCCAATCAACTTGGGCTTTTCTCTTCTAATGGCTTCAATGAGTTCCGCTGGAGCTACTTTAATTCCAAGATCAACAACATCATAACCATTATTATTTAAAATAATATCCACTAAATTTTTCCCTATATCATGAACATCACCTTTTACTGTTGCAAGTAGAATTTTTCCTTTCGAACTCGATGTATCATTTTTTTCCATATACGGTTCTAAAAAAGAGACTGATGATTTCATGACCTCAGCACTTTGTAATACTTCCGCTACGATCAACTGATTATCATTAAAAAGACGCCCTACTTCTGCCATTCCATCCATCAGTGGTCCATTAATTATTTCCAATGGAGAAGGGTATTCCTTCAATGCCTTTTGCAAATCATCAATTAATCCTTCCTTCGTCCCTTCGATGACATAACTAGCTATTCTCTCAGGGAGTGATAATTGCTGTACATCTACCTTTTTTTCTTTCTTCTTCCCACGATAAAATTCTGTAAACACCGTTAGTGCCTTTTCACTCGTATCAAATAGAAGCTGTTCAGCCATTTGTACCTCTAATTCAGGGATCGAAGCAAAACGTTCCAGTTTCTCCGTATTTACAATCGCATAGTCTAGTCCTGCTTTTGTACAATGGTAAAGAAAAACCGAGTTTAATACTTCACGACCGGCAGGAGGTAAGCCAAATGAAACATTACTCACCCCTAAAATTGTTTGGCATTTAGGAAGCTGTTCCTTAATTAGACGAATCCCTTCAACGGTTTCTTTAGCTGCTCGGAAATATTGCTCATCCCCTGTACCAGCAGGAAAAACAAGAGGATCAAAAATAATATCATGAGGATTGACTTTATACTTATTTACTAAAAGATCAAAGGATCGTAAGGCAATTTCCAGCTTCCGTTCGGCTGTAACTCCCATGCCTTTTTCATCAATTGTCCCAACAACAATTGCACCACCATACTGATGCAAAAGGGGGGTTACTTTTTCAAATCTCTCCTCGCCATTTTCTAGATTTATCGAATTGATTATATTTTTCCCTTGGCAAAATCTAAATGCACATTCAATTACATTTTCATCCGTCGAATCGATCATCAATGGTACTTTCACCTTTTTTACAACTTCTTGGATAAAGTTCTCCATATCCTCTAATTCTTCACGGTCAGGGTCTGCCAAACAAATATCAATAATATGTGCCCCATTTTTTACTTGCGCACGGGCGACCTCGCTCGCCTCTTCAAATCTACCTTCAGCAATGAGACGTTTAAATTTACGGGAACCAATGACATTGGTACGTTCACCTACGAATAACGGCCTACTACTTTCATCCTCATAAATAAATGGTTCAATCCCAGATACTGCATGCGGATGGCTAGTATTCGCGATTCTAGGGTGAATATCTTTTAAAGCATCCACCATTGCTTTAATATGTGCAGGAGTCGTTCCACAACAACCTCCGGCTAGATTTAACCAGCCCTTTTCGGCAAAAGCCTTAATTTTTGCTGCCAGTGATTCAGGTGTTTCATGGTAATTGCCTTCCTCATCTGGTAAACCTGCGTTTGGATAACAACTGACAGCAGTCGTCGATAAATTAGAAAGGGAACGAATATGCTCTGCCATAAATTCCGGTCCTGTTGCACAATTAAGTCCAACTGCAACAGGATTCATATGCTCAACGGAGATATAAAATGCCTCAATACTCTGACCAGCCAAAGTTGTTCCCATCGGTTCAATTGTTCCAGATATCATAAGGGGAACTTGCTTTTTTGTTTGTTCAAATGCTGTTGTTATCCCAAGATAGGCAGCCTTTACATTTAATAAATCTTGTGATGTTTCCAAAAGAAGAATATCTACTCCACCACGAATTAGTCCTCGAGCTTGTTCCTCGTAGGCTGCTCTTAATTGTTCAAATGTCGCCCCACCTGTTATAGATAAGGTTTTCGTTGTCGGCCCCATTGACCCAGCAACAAAACGTGGATGCGCCACTGTCGAAAATTCATCCGCCACCTTTTTGGCAATTTTTGCAGATACATAATTGATTTCCTCCGCTTGATTTCCTAACTGATACTCATCTAAAACCGTACTAGTTGCACCAAATGTATTCGTTTCAATGACATCCGCACCTGCAGCAAGATATTCCCTATGAATCTCTTCAATAATTTTTGGAGCAGTGATACTTAGATATTCATTACATCCTTCATACTCTTCGCCTCCAAAGTCACTTGCCGATAGATTTTTCGATTGAATCATCGTCCCCATCGCACCATCTAATATGAGAATCCTCTTCTTTAATTGTTGTTCAAATACGGTTTGTGACATGGACGACATTCTCCTTTGCATGAATATAATTCGAGCATTCAATCGTTAAATCATAGCGAATAAATGGGGTAATTAAATAAATACCATTAAAATATTCCATTGCTGTATCAATAAGAGATTTTGAAATAGCCAAGCTTTCTGTCGTTGCTTGAAGTGGATCATCTGCTGCCCTTTCCATAGCCGATAAAATCGCATCAGTTAACGTAATCCCTGGAACCTCATGGTGAAGGAAGTTTGCATTTTTATAACTAGTTAATGGCATAATGCCAATATAAATAGGTGTCTGTAAATGTTTGGTCGCTTCATATACTTCTATAATTTTTTCTTCACTAAACAGAGGTTGGGTTATAAAATAATCTGCCCCACTCTTTATCTTTCTCTCTAGTCTGCCAACTGCACGATCAATATTCCGTACATTCGGATTAAAAGCGGCCGCTACAGAGAAAGAAGCTTTTTTTCGTAGTGATTTCCCAGAATAAGAGAGTCCCTCATTAAATTGTTTGATCATTTGAATTAAATCAATGGAGGACACATCATATACCGATGTCGCCCCAGGAAAATCACCTATTTTTGAAGGATCACCTGTGACTGCAAGAACCTGATCAATGCCTAAGGCATCCAATCCCATCAAATGTGATTGCAAGCCAATCAAATTTCGATCACGACATGTAATGTGTACGAGCGGGCGAATATTGTATTGTTCCTTTAAGATTGTTCCCATAGCAACATTGCTAATTCGTGGGGAAGCCAATGAATTATCGGCCATCGTAATTGCATCAATATTTGCCGCTTTTAATGCTTTTGCCCCTTCTATAAATCTTTCTGTTTGCAGATGCTTAGGTGTGTCTAATTCGACAATAATAGAGGTTCTCCCCTTAACAATTTCGTGTAATGGGGGTTCAGTAGGAACTTGGGTTATAGCTAATTCGATCTTTTCTTTAGAAGGCTTAACCACCTTATTTGTAATCGGCAGGAGTCCCTCAATCCCCTCTGTGATGGCTCTTATATGCTCAGGTGTTGTCCCACAACATCCCCCGATAAGCCGAACTCCTTGCTTCACTAATTGGACAGCACAATCCTTGAAATACGTTGCATTATTCGTAAAAACAAATCTTCCATCCTCATAATCAAGTAAACTTGCATTTGGATAGGCAGATAGAAAGGCATTCTTCGGTAAAGGGATTTCTTCTAGCGATTGAATCATATGATGAGGTCCGAGCCGACAATTTAAACCAATTACATCTGCTCCCATCTCCTCCAACCGGTATAACCCTTCCCTTAATTCCATTCCATTCTGCAGGACACCCGGTTCTAGCAAAGAGAATTGAGCAATAACCGGAAGATCTGACTCTTTTTTAGCAATTTCAACTATCGCCAAAAGCTCTTCCACATCGTAAAAGGTTTCAAGCAAAATTCCATCTACACCTTCATTAAGGATATGAAATAACTGTTCTCTAAAACTTCTTTTAATTTCTGATAATGTAATATCCGCCTTACGAATGCCTCTGTATCCACCAAAGGAACCTAAGATGATGGTTTCTTTGGTTGCGGCCTTTTTGGCGATACGAACCGCTTCTGTATTCACTGCTTTTACTTGCTCCTCAAGACCATATTGGCTCAATTTAAAATAATTTGCTCCATATGTATTGGTCTGTATTACCTGTGCACCTGCTTGTATATAAGCTTGATGAATATTAATTATTTCATCTGGGTGAGACAAATTAAATTCCTCATAGCAAGTATCCTTCCCGTAAGAATAAAGAAGGGTTCCCATCGCACCATCTGCTACTAGTACAGAAGATTTTAGTTTCTCAACAATGTTCATCCGAACCACACTCCCCCTTTTAATGCTAATCGGCTATACATGCTCGGTAACCTCGCCAATTTTACTAGGTAAAATTTTACTGCCAATTTTACTAGGTAAAATTTTACTGCCAATTTTACTAGGTAAAATTTTACTGCCAATTTTACTAGCCACTAACAGAGCTTGCTCAATGTCCTTAATTAAGTCATCCACATTTTCTAATCCCACAGATAAACGTAATAATCCATCTGTAATTCCTCTTTTCTCTCTTTCCTTTTTTGGCATCGCAGCATGGGACATTGTAGCCGGATAGGACAGAATGGATTCAACGGCACCCAAACTAACAGCAAACACAGGAATCTTAAGACTTTCAACAAATAATTTAGTGGTTGCCTGATTAGGTAAGCTAAAAGAAAGAACCGCACCTGCTCCTGATGATTGTCGAATATGGACGGAGTGTCCTGGGTGTGTTGTAAATCCTGGATAATATACCGCTTCAATCAGTGGATGACTTTGCAAACGTAATGCAATCTCATTTGCCGACTGGGAGGATTGCTTCAGTCGAACACCTAATGTTTTCATCCCACGTAATAGTAGCCAGCAATCATGGACTCCTAAAATTGAGCCAAATGCATTTTGAATATAGCCTAATTGTTCCGCCAATTGTTCATCTTTAACCACAGCTAGACCTGCAACGACATCACTATGACCAGATAAAAACTTTGTCGCACTATGTATTACAATATCCGCTCCCAACTCAAGTGGTCTTTGCAAAAAAGGCGTCATGAATGTATTGTCAACAAAGACGAAACAATTTTTAGCTTTGGCTAATCTCACCACTTCTTCTATATCTGTAATGTGCAAAAGTGGATTAGAAGGCGTTTCAACATAAACTACTTTCGTGTTTGGTTGAAAGGAACGGGCTACTTCACTTAAATCTGTCATATTGACAAAGGTGTGTTCAATCTTAAATCTTGACAGGACCTGAGTAATCATTCGAAATGTACCACCATACACATCTTCCGAGATCAGAACATGGTCTCCAGCAGAAAGAAGCATAAAAGCAGAAGAAATAGCGGCCATCCCAGATGCAAAGGCAAATCCTTTGGCCCCCCCTTCTAAATTCGCAATCATATCCTCGAGTACCTTACGCGTTGGATTACCAGAACGACTATAATCATATGGCCCAAATTGATCAAATTGATGTTGATGAAATGTTGAAGAATAATGAATCGGTGGATTGACAGCCCCTGTAGCCGAGTCGATAAATGCTGATTGAGAAGTAAGTCTTGTTTCAATATCAAAATCATTTTGGCTTCTACTCATAGGAATCGTTCCTCCTTCTGAAGCAACTGAAAAGCCTGTTCAAGATCGTTCTTTATGTCTTCAACATATTCAATTCCTACAGAGAAGCGCAGCAATCGATTACAGACCCCATTCTTTATTCTAATTTCCTCAGGTATATCTCCATGAGTTTGCGTAGCAGGATAAGTAATAAAGCTTTCAACTCCACCTAAGCTTTCAGCAAAAGTTATAAGCTTTAAGTTCCTTAAAAACGGCGAAATCCACTCCTCTTTTTCCAAACGAAAAGAAACCATCCCACCTCTACCCGGATACAAAACATCAGTTACTTCTTGACGTTCATTTAAAAATTCCACTAGATGTTTTGCATTATCTACATGCTTCTCCATTCGTAATGCTAAAGTTTTTAAGCCTCTTATTAACAGCCAAGAATCAAAAGGTGATAATACTGCACCTGCACCATTATGAAAAGCAGAAAGCTTCTCACAGATCTCTTTGCCCTTTGCCACAACAAGTCCAGCAAGTACATCATTATGTCCACCAATGTACTTCGTTGCGCTATGCACAACAATATCAGCGCCAGAAAGAATTGGTTTTTGAAGATATGGAGTTAAAAAGGTATTATCGACAATGAGCAATAGTTGGTGATCTTTAGTAAAAGTGGCCACTTTCGTAATATCCGTTTCCACCATCAGTGGATTTGTAGGTGTTTCAATAAAGATCGCTTTTGTTTTTTCAGTGATTGATTCATTTACTAACTCAATATCATTTACATTTATATATTTCGTTACGATTCCATATGCCTTCGCATAATGTTCAAATAGGCGATAGGTTCCCCCATATAAATCATCAGATGCAATTAATTCATCTCCACTTTCAAAAAGAGATAAAACCAATTGTATAGCTGCCATCCCAGAACTGCAGGCAAATCCTTGATCTCCCTCCTCTAATTTCGCAAAGCTATCTTCTAGCAACGCACGGGTTGGATTTTTGGTTCGTGAATAGTCAAATCCTGTTGACAATCCTATTCCCTCATGGCGATAAGCAGTCGATAAAAAAATAGGTGGATTGACTGCTCCTGTCTCGGATTCACTTCGATTACCAATTTGAACAAGATTCGTTTCAATATGATGATTGCTCAATTTAAAACTTCCTCCCTCATTTTTACTTGGACTATGAGGAGAACATACAACTAAAAAAGGGACTTCTATAAGAAGAAGTCCCAATTAGCCATTAGATTCTCCTTATCGTTCAGGTTATAAAACCTGCTGGAATTAGCACCATATCAATCATGTTGACTGGTTGCTGAGGCGTCATAGGGCCAGTCCCTCGACCTCTCTAGATAAGATTTAACTATATAGTTTATGTGTTAAAAATTTTCAAACTTAATGTTAAATGTACAATAAAATTATTAAATAATCAAGATTTTTTAACTTCATTTAATTATTTGAATCTTTTATACCTACTCTCTCATAAAGGTCCATTAAATAAACACACCACTCGCTAACCTGCTGCTAAAACTACATATCCTAAAGTATTTATGCATATTCACAACTGATATAATTAAATAGGTGTAGCGATCTTCAACCGATAGTTATTCGTTAAAACTATACTTAAAATGCAAGGATGTTTAAAAAAAGAACCTTATTAGTCAAAGGAAAAGATGTATCAATGATTCAATAGAGTTGAATCAGCTTATTTTTTCTTTTGATACGAGTTCCGGATAGCCATAGCTACCATGTTCACTTAAATCGAGTCCAATGGTCTCTTCTTCTTCAGTGACACGAAGCCCCTTCATCATTTTCTTCATTACAAATAAAATGACATATGATACAAGAAAGGCATACAACCCAGAAGCGAAAACACCCAGAAACTGCACCCCTAATTGATGAAATCCACCTCCGTAAAATAAGCCTGGGGATCCAACAGTTGCAAGTTCCTTCGTAGCAAAAAATCCTGTAGATAATGTTCCCCATATACCCGCTGTCCCGTGAACTGATAATGCATATATCGGATCATCAATGTTTCTTTTATCAAAAAATCTCATGCTATAATATACTAAAATACCAGCGATAAAGCCAATAACCACTGCTGCCCACGTAGCTACAAACGCACATGATGCTGTAATCGCTACTAGCCCTGCCAATGCTCCATTTAAAATTGCCGGTACATCTGCTTTTCCTAGCAATAACCACGAAATAAGAAGTGCCCCTAATGCTCCTGATCCCGCAGCTAAGTTTGTATTTAAAGCAACAAATCCAAAAAACCCTTCTGAGACAGATAATGTGCTACCTGCATTGAAACCAAACCAACCAATCCACAAAATTAAAACTCCTAATGCAGTAAACACCTGATTATGTCCCAAAATTTGATTAACTGAACCATCCTTATTGTACTTACCTATTCTTGGTTTCAATAATAATGTTGCTGCTAAGGCGGCCATCGCCCCCGTCAAGTGAACAACTGTAGACCCTGCAAAATCTTGCTTACCATGCTCGGCAAGCCAGCCACCACCCCAAATCCAATGGGCAATTACTGGGTAGACCATAATCGAAAATAAGATAGAAAAAATAACATAAGTGGAGAATTTAGCACGTTCAGCAAAACCACCAAATGCAATGGTTAATGCAATTGTTGCAAATGCTAATTGGAATAAGAAGAAGACAGAAGAAGAAAGTTCACCATTCAATTCATTGCTCGAGTAAAAAAAGTGTGATAGTCCAACAAAAAAGTTAGAGTTTTCACCAAATATAAATGCATACCCACAGGCCCAAAAAATAAGTGATCCAATCCCAAAAGTAAAAATTGTTTTTCCAGCTATATGTCCCGCATTTTTCATTCGAGTAGATCCACACTCCAGTAAAATGAATCCCCCTTGCATGAGGATAACTAAGATAGCCCCCAACATTACCCACATATTGTTCATTAATATCTCTACTGCCATATAAAAACCTCCCTGTAAGTTTAATTGCATAATTCATGTTAAAAAATCTAACATGATTATATTTTTTCTTATTATTTTAGTGGATTTTAAGCGTGTGTCAATAGAGAATTGTAAAAAATCTAAAAATTAATGTTAATAAACATTACACGAAATTAAAAAGACAAAAAAAAAGAGGCTTAAGCCCCTAAATATTTCTCAAATAATTGTTCCTTCGACATTAATAAATATGTTGGTTTTTTTCTTTTTATCTTTTTAATTGACAAGGATGTTGTAGAAAGAAGATAAATAGGCATTTGCGATATTCGCTTAAAATGAATATAAAATCCGTTTTCTGGATACATTAGCTCAAACCCAAGTTTCTTTACACCCTTATTGAGCATCGTAATTCCGATAATTCCTTTTATATCATCAACCCTACGATGATTTTCCAGAAACATAGCTAAAATTGGCATCGATTGTTCCACCATTCGATAAATCGCTCGTGTTCTGTGTAATGAATCATTCACTTTAATCACTTCCTTCAGTATACGAACATTATGAAGATGAATTTTAAGCAAACGATCATTTTTTGTAATTAAAGTTCCATCTGATAAAAGAAAATCCTTCCCTTTATATTTGGTCAACTTTACCCGAAACACAGCTTTTCTGTTTTGAAATGTACCAATATATTTCAGCCTTCTAACTAAATGATAAAAAGGATCAAATAATGTCCACAAAGAGATGATTGAATGTCGTATAAACAAAATGATCTTATCCCCTTTCAACTAACCATCTTTTTATAGGATGAGCATCTTCCTGCGTTTTCAATCTCTTATAAAGCTGGTAAATAGTATAGCGGTATAAAAATAAACTCCCACACAATCATTCAGTGAGGAGTTTATTGACATTGATATTATATGCAAAATACTTATTTAGATTTCCTTTCTTCTATAGGAAATAAGCTTATTTTTCACTAAAAAACCAGCACTTTTATATAATTTTAATGCCTTCTCATTTTCTGCAGCTACACATAATTGAATTTCTTCAATCGAAAAATGGTTAAAGAGTTGAAATAAAGCAGACCTTATCAATCGTTTTCCGACACCTTTTTTACGATGGTCTTGCGAGACACCAATATATTCCAGACTCCCTTCATTAAATTCAGGATTTGCCTCGAAATATACATAGCCCTGTAATTCCTCGTTATCCTTGGAAATAAGAACTTTTCGATCCTCGTTTAATCGTTGAATAATGTCCTCACCATTATAATATGTATGAGGAAACAACTCTTGATGCAAAGTAATAAATGTCGGAAATAAATCGCTTGTTATTTCCTGAATCCCTTCTTCACAGAGAGAATCGTCTGGAGATGGTTTAGCAATTAATATATAATGAGCATTTCCCTTCTCAAATTGAAGCTGATCCATAAATGGAGCTGCATACTGATGTTCCTTATGATAAAAGCCGTTATATTGTTGGACAGGAATAGATAACTTTTTTATTAACCCATCCCACATCTTATGTGCAACATCTAACCAATCATCCCACTGGATAAAAGGGCCCCAAATTTCTACTTCTTGAGAATCCTTCTCTATATCTAACCCAAGAACACCTACAAGCTGATCATGGTGAAAAGCCCCAATCAATGACTCTGCAAGGGGCAGATCCGAAAAGTCATATTCAAGGGTATGTAGAATTTCCTTCTCATTCTCACCGCAATAGCCAACATGCTGATGGGAAGTGGAGTTGCATTTTGATATAAATGCAGCTGCAACTCTCAAGTCGTCTATTGCTTTAATTTCTAAGTTATAGCTCATATTCACCTAATAAGCTTTCCAGCTTCAATGCTAATCCAATACTTCCTTGTACTTTTAATTTCCCCATCATAAATGCTGCAGCACTATTCATCGTCCCTTGTAAAAACTTTTTGAAGTCAGTTACCTTCATTTTAAGTGTACATTTCGGCTCTTTAAACTCATTACGTAAAACCTTTACTGTTTCATTGGAAAATACCAGTTGAAAGGTTCCACCATCTTCCCCAGTTAAATCAAATTGATAGATCACATTTAAATCCTTAAATGGAATAGGATTCTCATTCATCAGCCTTTCGATGTCAATCCATATTTGATCAACTGTTTTATTTGTTAGATCAGTCACTATACATCTCTCCTCATCAAATATTTCTCCAAAGCCTGATTTAACGTCCCATATGTTTCTGCTTTATCTGTAATAGTTAAATTTAAATCAATCATTGTATTTACACATTCAGGACGAATCCCTGTAATAATCGTTTTACATCCCATCATACTAATCCCTTCTAAAATTTTTAGAAAGTAAAGAATGGCCTCCTCTTCAATAATAGCAACCCCAGAAAAGTCCATGATGAGCGTCATAATTTTGTATTGACTGATTTGATTAAAAATCTTTTCCTTCATCCCCAACATTCTGTCATTATCCACCTTGCCAATTAAAGGCAATATACACATCGAATCGATAATCGGGATAATCGGCACTGATAAATCTTCTATTATCTCCTGTTGGGATTGAAGTACTTCTTCTTTATAGTTCGTATAGCTAATAAAGAAGCTATTTAAAAATTGATCAATGAGGTCATTGATATTTTTTTCCAGAGTAAAGAACTCTTCACGATTCGTTTCAGTCCCTCTAATACGATCAAAATTATAAAGGAAATTCCACAGCACACGACGAATGGCTTGAAGCCATTCTAACTTAAACGCAATGGTTAACGAATGTTTTGCCCATGCTTCCCCTTCTTTTTGAGCAAACATCATCAATTCGTGACGGCGATTTTCTACTATGAACAAAACTAGTTTTTGTGCATTCCCTAACAAATCAATATTTCCTATAGTATGTATTTCGTTAATTTTATCGCGTACGTTTACTGCCTCTGATAATAAATGCTGTTCAAACACATCTTGATTTTCTAATAAGTATTCCTTCAAATTTCCACTTTCTACATTTTTAATATTCAATCTAACCACTCCATGCTGTATATGTGATATATCTATCGGAAGGATAATACGGAAAGTTGTCCCTACATTTTCTTCACTATCCACTTCAATACGACCACCATGCTGGTAAATCGTTGTAAAAACCTGTGTTAACCCCATTCCTGTCCCATTTTCCTTTGTAGTAAAAAAGGGGGTACCAAGCAGCGCACACTTATCTTTTGGTATCCCAACTCCCGTGTCTTTAACTAAAATATATACATACCCATCACGAATAAATTGATTCACATAGATGGTTCCCTTATCAGGAATCGCTTCAAACGCATTCTTAAATAAATTAAAAAAGGTCTTTTTCAACTGATTTCTTTTACCTGAGACAATAGCTGAATCGACGTTTTCAAAATTAGTTTCTAATTTCACTCGATATTGTTGGTCTTGAAATAAGTAAAGGATCGATTCTATTTCTGCACATAAATTAAAAGTGGATAATAATTCATCTTCCATATCCGGTTTAGAAACTTGAAGGAGGTTCTCTAGAGTAAGTAATGCATTGTTCAATTCCGCCTCAGCTACATCAATATAGGTATCAGGACTTTTTTCTTTTAATAGCTGTAAAAAACCCTTTACAGAGGTTAAAGGATTCCTTACCTCATGAGCAATTCCTGCTGCTATTTGTCCAACTGAAGCTAATTGTCCTATATGAACATCACTTATTTGATTATTCATTGGATCATTTCCCATCGTTTGAACCCCCATTTATCTAGTTGTATTAATCATAATGTTCCAATAATTATTTTACACCACATTTCTCCTCAAAGTAATATATTCATCTAAATATTGCGAAAATATTTTACATATTTCTTCCTTTTTATCTTCAACATAAAAATCAAAGCAATGGCTACAAACATAAAAGATATGCCTCCAAGACATCCTAATAATCGTGGATCAATGATCTCTAAGACGATACCAGCTAAAAACATCGATATTCCCAGCAATGTATTCGATATTGTGGCAGATAGAGCAAACATTGTACCTTGATATTTTTCGGGTACCTCCTTCATTAAAACTGTATCAAAGCAAGCATTTCCAATCCCCGACATAAGTGCAATAAAACAGAAAACCACAAACGAAAGGAATACCAAATAGACCTGACTTAATAGGACTAGTCCTAATCCTTCCAATATTAAACAGAAAAGTCCTATTATTAAAAAATGCTTCTTTATTCTCTTTGCAACTGTAAAGCTTGTAATTAACCCAATCCCAAGCGCTCCATAAAAAAGCCCAACCCCTACTTCGCCAAGTTTGTATTCTTCTACTGCGTAAATACTAATTAACACATTATCGATTCCATTCAGCAATGAAATAATCAATTCACATAATAAAATCACTTGTAAAGGTAAAGAAAGTATAATTACCTTTTTTAGTTCAGAAAGAAATCTTGAATTAGATGGATTTGAATTGTTGTCTAAGTCTATTTCAGGAAAAGCAATGCTGGAAATAAAAAGAGCAGCAACTAAAAATGATAGTCCATTCAACCAAAAAGTCATATCTGGTCCAAATAAATAAGAAACGAGGCCACCTGAAAATGCCCCTCCAATTAATACAATACCAACCATTACTTGTTCCAAACTATTTACCATTAATAGGTTTTCTTTTTTTACCATTCTAGGAATCGAGGCCTTTCGTGTCGGGGCATAAATTGCTTCACCTGCCGCTAAAATGAAGGAGCCTATATAAATAATCCAAATATCCTCTTTACTATTTACAAGTAAAAAAGATAATGCAAAGAAGATTCGCACAAGATCCGTTGTGATCAGCACCCGTTTTCTTGAAAAGCGATCTGCAAGCCGCCCACCTAAAGGACCAAATAACAGGAAAGGAAGTAAACGAAGAGCCATTGTTACTCCCACCGCTAGACCAGATCCTGTTAGTTGAATAATTAAAGTAAGCATAGCAACCTGGCTAAATCTGTCCCCAATTCCATTAATGATTCCCGCTGCAAATAATTTTCGGTATGATTTTTCTTGTTTCAATAAGGATATCTTCATTTTATCCACCTACTTTAATGATTATCTAATTAAATAAATGTCGAATTAGTTGAGCAAAAAAATATGGATAGGTTCTATCCATTTTTTTAGCGCAGCCACCATAATTCAGGCGGATTCATTTCATACTCATTATTTTCTCGGTACATAAATTGACACATAATCAATTCACGTCTTAAAGTTGCATAGTCTTCATGAAATTGCTTTAAGTATTCATTCACTTCTTTTTCAGGATACACCTTTCCAAATTCAAAGCCTCTTACAATATGCGCTAATATCACCAGCTTTTTCTTACGTTGCGCAGGTATAGTTTTTAACTTACCATCCCTTGTAAAGAAATTATTAATAATACTCGCTCTCTCTGTTTCTGTAACTGTCATTTCCATATGATCTCCCCCTTTTCCTACAGTTAATATCGCCATGGCACTTCCTTTAAGAATCTTTTCATTTAAAGAAAAATAGATAGTATTTTTTTCACGCCTTTCCTTAATTAGCCCCACCTCACGCAGCTTTGCTATATGATGAGTAATAGTTGGCGGCTTCAAGCCTAGCTTTCCTGCAATCGCCTGTCCATGAAGAGGTCCTTGCTGTAACAGTGCAATAATCCTCACTCTCGTTAAATCACCCAAAGCTTTATGAAAATCAACAATTTTACTCATTTGCATACTAAACACCCCTAATTCAACATATATCTAATTAGATAATAATAAAATTAACTTGTTTTTACAAGTCTTTTCAGAATATTTTGTAGCCTATTATTCAATTTGACTGTTCATTACGATCACAATGGAATTTTTTAAGTGGTTCGATGATTTTTGACTGGTTTGTACACTTTTTTGAGTGGTTATCGTATATTTTTTGTTTCGCCACCTCTTTTTAAGTGGTTCATTTTTTTCCCTTTGTATAATAAAAAATAATGGCCCATACTGATAACAGTACAGGCCATTAGAATCTATATAAAATGCGGGGGGCGCATTGATTTGCTTCTTAAATTCCCTTTTTATTTTGAAAATATTCTTCAAGGGTAATTCCCTTATGGTAGATTTCAGTTGCAATTTCCTTTCCTACATATCGAAAATGCCAAGGTTCAAATTGATATTTTGTAATATTCTCTTTTCCCTTTGGATAACGGAGAATAAATCCATATTCATGGGCATGTTCTGCTAGCCACTTACCTTCTGGTTTATGCTCAAAGCTTTCATCTAACGTATAGTTCATGCTCGCTGCTGAAATATCCATTGTTAATCCTGTCTGGTGTTCACTCGTTCCCGGTTTCGCCACTGCAAGCTCCGCTTTTTGGCGACCAACCTGTTCAATTTCCCGATTGAATAAATATTCTTGGGTTTCATAGGAACGAAAACCTGATGCAGCATAAAGCTGAATCCCATTTGAGGAAGCTTGATTGAACATCCTCTCTAGTGCATCTGCAGCTTCTGCTCGCATTAATGCCTTATCTAGCTGCTGACTCCCGAAAGTAAACTTCACCTTTGGACGGACGAGATCATTTGGACGATATCCTTTAGGCAGGGCATTGGATTTATTGACCATAACAGTTATCGCAGTCGGATTACCAACAACAGAGACAGAATCCTGCTTGGAATGATCAACAACTTTATCTGATGATTGACTTATTTGATCATTCTGAGGTACTTCTTTCCTCTGATCTGATTGCGTCTCGTTATTTTTATTCTGATCCTGTTTACTACCGTCATTTTCCTTTGTATTATTTTCAGTTATTCGTTCACTACTATCGCCTTGAATGTCTTCCTGTCGATTATTATCGGTATCTTCTTGTGATTGATTATTATCAACCCCTGAAGATACTTCCTTATTCCCTGTTGCCTGATTAGACGGGTGATCTTTGTCACCACATCCCGTAAGAAGGAGGAGGATTAAGCATGAAGCAAGAGCCAATTTATTCATTAGAAGTCCCCTTATTTATTATCACTATTACAGACGTTTTAAGGTGGAAAAAGGTTTCAATATTTCTGTTCAATATAGAAGATTTTTTCTCTACAACATCATAGGAGCCATCTGACTGTCAGATGGCTCCTCTTGAATTTTTTATGATAAAGTAGGTAATTGTCCAATATACTGAGATTCCGGTCGAAAGATAACATTTCTCTCTGCTTGCTCTAATACATGTGCTGTCCAACCTACTATTCTACTCGCTGTAAATGTCGGGGTGAACAAGTCATCCTCCAAATGAATGGAGCGCATGACTGCAGCGGCAAAAAACTCAACATTTGTGTACAGCTTTCGGCCCGGTTTATATTCTTCTAATAGTTGAATGGCTGTTTCCTCAACATACAGTGCAAGTGCAAGCCACGGATCATCCTGACCAACCTCTAATGCTTTATCCTTCAATGCTAATGCTCTCGGATCCTTTGTTTTATAAATCCTATGACCGAACCCCATTAGTCTTTCTCCATTTTCCAATTTCTCTCTCAACCAACTCTCAGCATTTTCCTTTCTTCCGATACCATTGAGCATTTTCGTTACATCTGAAGGTGCTCCCCCATGAAGCGGGCCCTTCATCGTTCCAATAGCAGAGGTAATCGCAGATACCATATCCGACTCAGTGGAAATCGTCACTCTTGCAGAAAATGTCGATGCATTCATTCCATGCTCCAATGTTAATATCATATATGTTTCTAACGTTTTCACATGAACATTGGATGGTGTTTCACCAGTTAACATATATAAATAATTCGCAACATGATCATAATTTTCATGTGGAGCAACGGGAGATTTCCCTGCTTTTCGCCTATGCCAATAAGCGATGATCGTTGGAATAATAGCTGTTAATTGAATTGCTTCCTCGACAGTTGGCTTCCATTGGAAATGCGAATTCCCCAAACTTGAAATCAACGTTCTTAGTACACTCATTATCTCCATATCAGTTGGGAGAAGATGAAGCATCTTTTCCATATGCTCGGGTAATACCCGATACTTCTTTAATTTTTCACTAAGTAACTCCACCTCTGTTTGAGAGGGCAGGGACCCATTCCATATAAAATGTGCTGCTTCTTCAAATGAATAATTCAGTGCAATATCCTTCGCTTCCAGCCCCCGGTATACTAAATGCCCTTTCTCCCCATCGATATAGCTAATTGCTGTTTCAGCAGCAATAACTCCCTTTAATCCGTGTTGAAGCATTTTATCATCCTCCTTGTTTTTATGAGAATTCAATGTGTTCTAATTTCTTCATAATCAACTATCTCTATTGGTTATCTTAAGTATAGATGCTATAATCGATTAAAAAAATTAAACATTTTTAATCAATTCAATTAATTTTTATAATTAGGGGTGAAATATAGTGGAATTAAAATGGTTGCATACCTTTATTGCGGCAGCTAGGCACGAGAATTTTCGCAAAACAGCAGAAGAACTTTTTATTTCTCAACCAACTGTTACAGTCCATATTAAACTCTTAGAAGAAGAAATAGGCAGTTCATTGTTTGAAAGAGAAGGAAGAAAAATTATTCTAACAGAAGCAGGGAAAAAGTTTATTCCCATTGCTAGAACTATGATTGGAGTATACGAAGAAGGCAAAGCGGAAATGGACCGTTTTCGACAGGGCTACACACAAAAACTAATTTTAGCGATGTCTCCATTAATAGCCGAGTCCATTATGCCCTATGTCCTAAAAAAATTTATGCTTGCCTATCCAAACATCGAAATCTCCGTTCAAGTTTTAGATTCTATCAAAATACCTGAAGCGGTTCTGTCTGGAGAAGTTGATCTAGGTCTATCACGTTCAGAAATAAAAAATGCCGAGCTGACTTGTCGACCCTTATATGAAGATCCCGTCATTCTTGTAGTCCCACATGATGGAAGAGATAGTGAAACAGCCCCACCGCTTGATGCCGAGGAGCTATTAATGAATCATTATTTAATTACCCATAACCATCCTGAATATTGGGATGGACTTCTTAGATCCCTTCGCTTAAAAATTCCTACGATTAAAACAATGGCTGTATCACAAGTACATGTAACAAGGCGTTTTATTATGGAGGGACTTGGTATATCCTTTCTACCTTCTTCAACTGTCCGACGGGAATTATTAGAAGGACGCTTACTCGAAGCACCCTGTCCTTTTTTACACCTACCTGTTGCTAAAACCTACGCTATTCTCAAACACGAAAGCGAAAAAGAAACTCAGTTTTTACAATTTTTATCCCAGTTCCGGTTATAGTGCTCTTTTTATTCCACTAAGAAAAGAGCTACTAACAATACGAAAACAACCAAGTAAAAAAGTGTAAATCATTATAGATTTACACTTTACTTAGCTTTTCTATTATATTTTAAATTAAACGTATCCTTCATAAAGGCTACAAGAAACTCCTTATCCGTTTCATAGACTTTTCCAAATCCAAACCGAAGTAGAGCATCATGTCCTTCTATATTATCCTTGTTTGTGGAATACCTCATGATTTCTCCATTCCACACATTAAAATAGTAGTCGAGCATCAGTTTTGCCGCTTCCGATGCATAGCCTTTCCTTCTTTCACCAAAGGCAATTTTAATATTAAGGGTTGCTGTTTTGGCAATCTTATCGAAATCATGAAAACTTATTTCTCCAACTGGCTTATTTTCCTTGTTGAAAATCAGACAGTAAAAATGCTTTCCGTTACTAGGGTTTACAACAACTTCATACCAGCGTCTTTTTTCTTCCTCGGTGAATTGAACCGGGCCACCGATTGTTTTCATTGTTTCTTCATCCGCCCATAGCCATGTCACATACTCTAAGTCTTCGAAACTAGGTTTTCTCAGTGAAACGTTTTTTCCTTCTAAAGCAAACTGATTCATCGATGATCCCCCGCTATTTCTGTAAAATAATATCCCGTGTATATATTATACGGGATTTTTAATTAAATTCCTTTGGTTAATGTTACCGTTTTCATTTTGTTTTAATGTAAATTTGACATTTTCGAATAATTGTCAAATTTACGTAAAAACAAAAGATGCTATCATGTCATTTCACTGATGATTATTTTTGTAAATGCTCCACCCTCAGGTCGATTTTGAATAGTTATAGCTCCATGATGTTTCTTTACAATCGTTTGTGCAATATAGAGGCCTAATCCGAAATTGGCTTCGTTTCCTGACCTAGACTCATCTTCACGATAAAATTTATCAAACACTTTCTCAGTCGCTTCACTATTAAAGCCGGGTCCATTATCCATGATTTCAAAAATGATGGTCCCATAACCAATTGTTGTATCCCAATTAATTCGCCCCTTTTCTGAGCAATAGCGAATACTATTTGTAATAATATTGTCTAATACTTGCGAAATACGGTATGGATCCATTTTCATTTTTTCTTTCCCTTTTATAGAATATCTTAGTGTAATCTGTTTCTTTGAACAAAGAACTTTATATTCTTCGACCTTATTCTGGATAAATTCTTCTATATCTACTAGCACAGGCTCAATAGTAAAATCACTCCGGTCAATTGCTGATACTTCATTTAACTGATCTATCAGTCTAATTGAACGTTTCGTGCTTGATTCAATCGTTTGTAAATATCGATTGAGACGTTCGGTATTATGGAAACCACCCGCTAATAGCCCTTCAATATGTCCATTAATTATCGTCAAAGGTGTACGCAAATCATGTGCAATAGCAGCGACCATTTCCTTCCTCTCTTCTTCTAATTGCCACTGTCTAAGAAGAGATTCTCTCAGAGCAAGTCGCATCTCTTCAAATGAACGAATCAGTTGATTTAACTCTTTAGATGACTTTGATTCAATTAATTGAAAATCCAAATCTTGTGTTTGAATTTTCCTTGCTCCCTCCATCAAATGTTGAAATGGTATCTCAATTTTTTTACTAAATCTTTTTCCAATCAGATAAGAAAAAAGATAGAAATAGATAAATGGACAAGCAAATGAGAGAATGAGAAGTGCCCCCAGTAATAAACTTTTCTCTGGATTTGCTCCTATTAGGCTAAGCTTATAGCGAAAGCCAATAGCTCCTACCTGCTCCTTTTTTTGATTAAATAAGGGATGCATAACAATAATTCGATCTCTATCATATATATTTTTATTAAAACTGCTTACTAATTCACGTTCGTTTTTCACATATTTCTTTTTCATTGACCCAAAGAGAAAACTTCCATCTTTACTGAGTACTTGATACTCCAAACCATCTAATGGAATTTTCTTTTCTAATTTCGCTTGGTTTTCTATTCTCACCCACTGGTCCCCGTCCTGATCAATCTCTTTAACTATTCGCGGAATTTGCTGTTCATAGTAGTTTGCTGGGTTCATATTATTCGATTGAAAAATAAGCAAGAGTAACAAAATCCCCCATGTTAGAGCAGTTGCGACAATGCTGAATAGGAGAATTAAGTAAAAGGAGGTAGCGATTTGCTTTCGAAGCGGACGAGCTACTTTTCCCATTTGTACCCTACTCCCCAAACGGTTGATATATAACTCCGATCTGGATCATGTTTCGCTAGTTTTGAACGTATCTTTTTAATATGTTCCGTTATTGTTGAAGAATCCCCCTCTGCATCATATCCCCAAATTCTTTCATACATACTTTCTCGAGAAAAGACCTGACCCGGATGAAGAGCAAGAAATTGTATCATTTCAAACTCCTTCGATGTAAAGGAAAGCCTTTCATTTAAGTAATAAACCTCATAACCTTCTAAATCAATCATTAAGTTGCCAAAATACAAACATTTCTTTGTTTCTTCGGCTACCCTATGCTCCCTTCGTAAGTGGGCAATAATTCTTGCATGTAATTCTTTTAAGCTAAATGGTTTAGTAAGATAATCATCTCCTCCAACCATTAATCCTTTGATACGATCTTCCTCACTATGTTTAGCACTTAAAAAAATAATGGGACATGTAACCCTCTTTCTAACTAACTCACAAAGTTCAAATCCATCCATACCAGGCATCATAATATCAAGAATAATCATGTTAGGTTGTAGTTGAAGATAATGTAATGCTTCTTGTCCATTGTACGCCGTTATCACTTGATATCCCTGATCCTGAAGATAATCCTTTGTAAATGCAACAATCTCAGGTTCATCGTCAACTATTAATATTTTCGTATCCATTTATCGCTCATCCCATCCATTGCTTCTTTTTCCAAATACCTACATTCAATATCGTACTTATAAAGAATAGCAGAAATAGACTAACATAAAAACCACTCTGACCGATTCCTCCTAATACAGAGAATATAGAATCAGATACAGATAGCAGGTAAACGAAATGGTCCGAAATATAAACGCCGCCTACTAAGCAACCTAACGTTCCCACAAAAGCTAGAATTGAGTTAGGCATAATCACGCTAATCAAACTACAAAGCCCAATTACGCTTAAGAAGATGAGAAAAGTCATTGAATAGAATTTCAAGGTATAGATCATCCCCTGAAAGGCATCCATTTTTCCTGTATGAAAAAAAGTGGTTTCACTGACATGTTCCATGACTAGACGTCCAAATAGAGTGGATGTAATCCATGTAATAATTGTTATTCCTAAGAAAATACTTGCTTGAACGACCCACTTCGCTAAAAATAATTTCAATCTTGCTTGCGGACGAATTAACACTAAACGTAAAGCTCCAGAAGTATATTCCCCATTAAAACTATCTACTACCAGCATAGGAATTAAAATAAAATTGATAAATATGCCTACTTCCCTTATAAAGAATGGTGCTGTATTTATTGAATTTAATTGCACTGAATGTTCAGGATCATAGAAACTTAAACCATTCATTCCATACAAAAATAAACATTCGAATGCTAAAACAATACAATAGATAATTAAACCTATTACCGTTTTCTTTCTTTTAAATGTCCGTTCATACTCACTAACTAAGATTCCTTTCATTTCGTACACCCCTCACAAAAAATTATCCTTTTTCCTTGTTACAAAAAAGAGCAAAAGCCCAAATAACAGAATATATCCAATCAAAATGTAGTACATCCAACTAAATTGCTGAGCATTTTCTGAAAGCATTGCGGTTATTCCTTCTGTTTGAATCGCTAGTATAGAAGAAAAATAGAGCTTTGTAGTCATTTCATTACCAAGGATCGGTTGGAATAGACGTAAAGTATATTGAAAAACTAAGCTTAATAGTAAAAATCCCACACCTGCACCTAGTGCAGTCGTCGTGGAGTAGGAAATAGTTGCGATAAAAATCAGAACACAACTCATAGCTAATAAAGTAAGCCATGCGACTCCATAAAACTTCAGATTATATAAGAAGCCTTCTAATAATGTAAAAGAGTCCTTATGATAAAATTGTGAATAAGTTTCCGGACGCGAAAACATTAAGGAACCAATCAAGTAGCTAAATATGAAATATATGATTAAATACAGTGTCAATACGCCCACCATTACGATGAATTTCGCGAAAAACACCTTTTGAAAAGAATAGGAACGAATCATTACCATTCGTAGCTGTCCTGTTCGATATTCATCTGTAATTATAAACGCAGCCAAGAGTAGAATAATTATGTTAAATGCTGTCATTAGCATCTCTGAAAGTCCAAGAATAGGGAAATTCCCAGCTACAGCAAACTGTGGATCATTCTTTGTAAAAAATAGATTCTGTTTCTGATAATATTTTGCTGCAGCAAAAACTAGAATTGGTATAGCAACAAATAAAAGCCATGTTGTTTTTCGTTTCCATAATCTTTCCCATTCACTTATGATAAGCTGTTTCATTTTGACACCAACTCAATAAACATTTCTTCAAGGTTCTGTTGATCTTTCAGTTCACCTGTCCATACCAGTTCACCTTCGCGAATTATCACTATTTCATCGCATATTTTTTGTAATTCATCTAGAAGATGACTAGAGATGAGAATGGTCTTTTTATATTGATGTTTTAAAGAAAGAATCAGTTCCCGTAGCTCCCGAATGCCCATTGGATCAAGTCCATTTGCAGGTTCATCCAATATGAGTAGATCTGGATCACCTAATAATGCCTGTGCAATTCCAAGCCGCTGCTTCATTCCTAAAGAATACGTTTTTACCTTTTCATCTGCACGCTTCTCTAATCCGACAATTTGTAGCACTTCTTCCACTTTTGGTTTCGTTCCATTTCCATGTAATCTTGCTAAATTTCTCAAATTTTCTCTTCCTGTCATATAAGGGAAAAAGATTGGTGATTCTACAATTGCACCTACATTTGTCATCGCCTCTTCACGATTTTCTACTACATTTTTACCATTAATGAAAATTTGACCTGATGATGGGCGAATGAGACCCGTTAGCATACGAATAAAAGTAGTCTTCCCTGCCCCATTTGGTCCAAGCAATCCACATATGGCTCCTCTTTCCACCTGTAACGTCAAATTATTAATTAACTTCCTACCTTTCACCTTTTTGGATACGGATTTAAATTCCACTATTTTTTTCATCATTAAATTCCCTCCTATAGGTGGAGTATAAAATGAAAATATAAAGAATTTATAAAGTAAGGTGGAATATTCATTTTTTATTCTAAATCTAGTATTGGTTTTGTTGGACTACAAATACGTGAAGCTAGAATTTTCAAGACTTTCAAATGCGAGCTTATCATTCCATAAAAAATAGGATGGTAAATCTACCATCCTAGCGGAATAATTACAGTAAACAAAGCCCCATTTCCCTCTTCACTTTCAACAAAGATTGTTCCATGATGCATTTCTATGATTTTTTTGACGATGGATAATCCTAAGCCACTTCCTCCCTTTGATCGTTCTCTCGCTTTATCTGCTTTATAAAATCGTTCAAATATGTGGATTTGATCTTCCTTAGACATTCCAATACCAGTATCTATAATTTTCACAATGGCTTTGTCATCTACTTGTTGTAATTGCACATGTATCGTACCAGAAGGAGGAGTAAATTTAATACTATTATGAATTAAGTTCATCCATACTTGACTCATTAAATCCTCATCTCCAACAATCGTCACCTTGTCCAATGAGATATCTAATTCTAAATCCTTTTCAGCCCATTGTGGTTCGCAGGTTAAAATGATCGTTCTAATTTGCTTATCCAAAGGAAACTCCTTTTGATCAAATGGATGATTCGTTGATTCAAGTGAAGTAAGTTTCAACAAATTATCACTTAATTTGGATAATCTTTTACTTTCCGTTTCAATTATTTGGAGGTAATGTGCTCTCTCCTCCTGGGTCAGTTCTTCATATTGGAGTGCACGTGCAAAACCACTGATCGATGTTAATGGGGACTGAATTTCATGAGATACATTTGAGATGAACTCCTGACGCATATCTTCCATTTGTTTCAGTTTTACAGCCATATGATTAATATTATCGATAATTTTTGTATGCGGATGTTCCCTATTTGTCTTGAATTCCAGATGAACATCAAAATCACCCTTGGCAATTTTTCTTAACGCATCAATTACCTCTTGAAAGTGAGTTCGTTGCTTCGTTCGAGTAAATAAGGAGATCGTAAAACCAATCCCCCCTAGAATGAAGAAACCAAGAATAACTGCTAGTAAATGCCGAATATAATCAGACATTTGAAAGTGAAACACTGGAAAGATATCATTCACGATAAAATAACCTACAGAAAAACTAACGGACATGAGAACAAGAAACATTAGGAACCCAAAAAGATGCTGTAGAAATTTTTTAACTTTCATTTGAGAACCTCAAGCCGGTACCCTAATCCTCTTATTGTTTTTATTCGAAATGGAAATTCTTGATCGGAAAAGCGCTCCCTTAGTCTTTTAATATGCACATCCACTGTTCGTTCATCCCCCTCATAATCATATCCCCAAATATCCTCAATGAGCTGTTCTCTTGAAAAGGTTTTTCCAGGATAGCTGGCCAATTTAAATAACAGCTCAAATTCCTTTAAAGGAATAGTAAAATCCTGATCATAAAACGAAATTTCATGTGTCCTTCGATTAAGTGTAAACCCACCTATCTCAACTGTTTGCGATATAGTAATATTGTATCTTTTCAACAATGCTTTAACCCTTGCCACCAGTTCAATCGGTTCGAAAGGTTTGACTAAATAATCATCCGCTCCTAGTTCAAAGCCCTTTACCTTTTGTGTAGTTTCTCCTTTAGCTGTGAGCATTAGAATAGGAATATCACTATATTCCCTAATCTCTTGACACAACTGCCAGCCATCCATATTGGGCATCATAATATCGATAATTGCAAGATCCATCTTCATCTTTTCCATTATATTTAATGCCTGTTTTCCATCTGACGCTTCATAAAGCTCGAATCCCTCCTTCTTTAAAAAAAGAAGGACGAGCTCACGGATATATGAATCATCATCAACTATTAGCAGCTTTGACATGGTCCGTCATTCCTTTCCCTACACTGGTTCCTTCATACGTAATTGTTGATTGGCAAATTCACGATAGAGAGCATGTGATTGTACGAGCTCCTCATGTGTACCTTGCCCTGTAATTTTCCCCTTTTCAAAGAATAAAATTTGATCCGCATCAATAACTGTCGATAATCGATGGGCAATTACAAGAGTGGTACGTCCCTTCATTAAGTTTTGTAAAGCTTGTTGAACAACAAGCTCTGATTTGCTGTCCAAACTAGAGGTGGCCTCATCAAGCATTAATATTTTTGGATCCCTCAAAAAGGCGCGAGCGATCGCAATTCTTTGTCTTTGACCACCAGACAGCTTAATCCCTCTTTCCCCTACTTCAGTGTCGAAACCTTGAGGTAGCTCAGTAATAAACTGATCAGCATAAGCCATTTTTGCTACCCGATATAAATCTGCTTCATCCACTTTTCTATCTAAACCATAGCAAATATTATCACGAATCGTCCCTGAAACGATGGGACTTTCTTGTGACACATACCCGATTTGACTTCTCCATGATAACAAGGAGAAATGATGAATTGATTCCCGTCCTAATCGAATTTCTCCTTCCTGTGGTTGATAATATCTCTCTAATAAAGAAAAGAGTGTCGTTTTTCCACTTCCGCTAGGACCTACTATTGCCGTTACTTTACCCGAATCAACTGAAAAGCTAATGTCCTTTAGCACTTGCTCCCCATTACCATAGGAAAAGCTAACACGTTCAACAGTAATAGGCTGGTTCACATTTTTTACTTCCTGTTTGATCTTATGCTCTTCTTCCTCTGTTTCTAATATTGAAATGATTCGTTCCGTTGCACCTGTTGCTTTTTGAAATTGAGTAAAAAATGTGGTTAATTGTCCCATAGGCATGACAATTTGAAATAAATACATGATAAAAGCGACTAAATCACCTGCTGTTAATACTCCAGAAGAAACTCTCATTCCTCCATAACCAAGAATAACAACAAGTAACAGCATAATCACTAAACCAATCAGCGGTGCGATCATGGCTTGAATTTTTGCCTCTTTGAGGCCAAATTGAAATAACTCTGTAATGCCTTTTTTGCCATTTTTATATTCAATCTTTTCCGCATTCGATGCTTTTACTAAACGGACTTCCGATAGTACTTGTTGAATAACAGAAGTAAACTTTGCCGTCTCATCCTGCATTCCTTTTGACACCTTGTGCATTTTCTTCCCTAATGGAAATAAAATAACAAATGATAATGGAATTGCTATAAACATAAGTAATGTCATTTTCCAGTCTAAAATAAGCAAGACAATAATTGAACCGATGATTGAAATAATCCCCGTTAGAAAATTAGCTAAATGGTCGGTAATCAATCCTTTAACCACCGCTGTATCATTTGTCATTCGACTAACCGTTTCACCGGTTTGATTCTCATCATAATAGGATACAGGCAAAACAAGGAGCTTTTTCCATAAACGATCCCTAATTCCCGCTACCACTGACTGTCCGATATGATTCAAAATATAGATGGATATACCACTGGCTAATGCTTGAATAAGCATGGCTACTACAAGTAGTATAATTTTACCCGTATTTAAAGAGCTCAACGAGAAATCATTGATTAGATTTTTCGTAAATAAAGGAACTAAGAGTCCAACAATTGTTGTACTAACACTTAGTACCAAGGCAATACATAATAGTAATTTTGATGGTTTTGTCTGCTTGACTAACCGAACAAATTGCCGCCACCCCTGTTGTTTTATTGTATCTTCCATTTCCTTCATCCTTTCATATCTTGTAAGCACACTATACAATGTTTTTATGAACTGAATATGAATAGTTTAAAAAGTCCCCTGCAAATCATATAGTATATTAATAAAAAGCGGAATAATCACTATTATCACCACTTTTTAACAGGATAAGGACATGGCGAATGACATAATTAAAGGCAGTTTTCGTAGGGTTTGTTGCCTTTGTAAAAGCCAAACTGCATGTTAAAGGATTCAGAGCGGTCTTATGGAGTTTTCCGCTCTTTTCCTTTGAAATGAAAAGGAGGGAGTTTATTTCTTTCTTCAGGGTAGTCAATCGCTCTCTTTCTTTACGGGCTCTCGCACTTTTCTCCTTCCCGGTAACCAATCACTCTCTTTCGTTACCCGACACACATATTTTCCTCCTTCTCGGTAACCAATCACTCTCTTTTGTTACCAGACACACATATTTTCCTCCTTCTCGGTAACCAATCACTCTCTTTTGTTACCAGACACACATATTTTCCTCCTTCTCGGTCATCTATCGCTCTCTTTTGTTACCAGACACACACGTTTTCCTCCTTCTCGGTCATCTATCGCTCTCTTTTGTTACCAGACACACATATTTTCCTCCTTCTCGGTAACCAATCACTCTCTTTTGTTACCAGACACACACGTTTTCCTCCTTCTCGGTCATCTATCGCTCTAAAAGTTCTCGCACTTTTCTCCCTCTCAAGATTCACACTCTCTCTTTGGGTACTGCTTATTGATTTATCTTTACTCTTAAATAGCAACAATGTTTGAGAAAAGAGACAAAATAAACAATTAGCTCTAAAAGCAAGTCAAGCAATCGAAAAAGAAGAGGATCGCAAACTTTTACTTAGTGACCTAGATACCATTTCACTAAAAAAGAGCTACAAACCTCATAAGAACATTTATAAATATCAAAAAAAACAAAAAAGAGGATACCGATAAGTGTTTTGTTTTCCACTCCTATCGGGTACCCTCTTTTCAAATTTTAAGGATTCGTATCTTCATTTGTTGTATCTGTGTTTTCCTTATTCCTGTCATTTAAGAAATCATCGATTGCCTTTTTATTTTTTTCTAAATCCACTTCAAGAACGGATCCAGCATAATCTGAGTAACCAGGTTGATAAGCACCCTGAACAGGCACAGTTAACGTTTCAATTTTATCTGGTTTGTTTAATAACACCTTGGTTAATAAAGCAATACTATCTGTTTTGCTCATATTTGTTTGTATATAAGGTTGAATCGTTCCGAAGAGCTTTGGTGCCTTCGTAATACCATTTACACTTAAAACTTCATCTTTTAATGCATTAATAACCTTTTGCTGACGTGCAACACGTCCAAAATCAGCTTCAGCATCATGTCTGAATCTTGCATAGCCCAAAAGCTCTTTCCCGTTTAATCTTTGTAATCCTGGTTCAAGCGTTACATCAATATTTTCGGACATTTTCTTTTCAACATCCATTTCAATTCCGTTCGGAGCAAGTGTATCGACAATTTTCTCAAAGCCTTTGAAATCTACCATGACATAGTATTGAACATCTAAACCAAAGTTTTGCTGAATCGTTTTTCTTAATAATTCAGGACCATCTAGGAAAAACGCAGTATTAATTTTCCATTTTTTATAACCCGGAACATCCACAAACATATCACGCATTAAAGATATAATTTTAACATCATCTTTTTTCGGATCATATTGTGCAACCATTATCGTGTCAGTATGAGATTTTGTTTCACCTTCACGCTTATCTATACCTAGTAATAGGAAGTTTACCCTTCCTTTTGCGTCCTTTTTCCCATTAAATTTAACATTTTCTTGTTTCTCAAAGCCTTCACCAGCTTGGTTTTTACCTATATAGTATTGAGTTACTGCATAGCCAACAACCCCTAAGATCAATAATAAAACGATAAAGAGAAACACTCTTCTTTTACGTATTCTTCTTTTTTTTCTTTTATATCTAGAATTCATATAATCCCTCAAATTTTTTGTTTTTTAATTATCATGCTATTACTAGCATTGCCTTTATATTATCTTAAAAAAACATAAGTTTGTCATCTACAAATATTATTTTTGATAAAATTGGATAAAAAAGTGACGAAATTAAGGGAAATTTGTTATATCCAAGAAAGTTTTTATAAAAAAAAAGAAATCTGTTGTGATTCCTTTTCAATTCATTCTATTCTATCTTATCTTTTTTATATAAGAAAGTACAAACCCTAAAAACCCTCCAATAATCGCTGGAATCAGCCATCCCATTCCAACTGAATAGAAAGGAAGGATACCTTCTAATAATTGATCAAGTGATCTTATATGTAGTCCCGCCTCTTTCAAGCCATCAATTAAACTAATGATAAAGGTCAAAAATAAACTCCCTATATAAACCTCAGATTTACCCTTAAACATTGGATGAAAGAATGTTAAGAAAATTAAACAAATAGCTAATGGGTAGATAGCAACTAATACTGGTTCGGAGATACTAATTAGCTTCATTAAACCTACATTGGCAAAAATCGCACTAATGATCGACAAAATAACTGAAAACATCTTATACGAAATTTTTGGGAATAGTTTATGAAAATATGATGCACTAGATGTAATTAACCCAATGCTAGTTGTTAAACACGCAGCTAGAACAATGAACCCTATTAAAATTTTTCCGTAGGAACCAAAATAATGACTAGATACACCTGCTAAAATAGTTGCACCATTATCTAACAAACCAAGTTCATTAACACTGCTTGCACCAATATAAGTAAGTGCTGAATAGATAATGGCCAATAATGTAGCTGAAAGTAATCCTGCTTTTATACAGGTAATCATAATGTTACCTTTACTTACAATTCCCCTGTCTTTAATCGTCTGAATAACGATAATTCCAAAAACGAAAGCAGCTAAAGTATCCATTGTCAAATAACCATCCTGAAAACCTTTAAAGAATGAATGATTTAAATAAGGTTTTGTAGGGGATTGAAACTCACCCATTGGATAAATAATTGCTGTAATAATAAGGATAGCTATAAAAATTAAGAGTAAAGGCGTTAAAATTTTCCCAACAATATCAACGATCTTTGATGCATTCATCGAAAAATAACAGGTCATTCCAAAAAAAATAATCGTGAAGATTAATAATGGAAGAAAACCAACAGCTTCAGGTAAAAATGGTCTTACACCTATTTCAAAGGAAACACTTCCTGTTCTCGGAATAGCAAATAGTGGACCAACAGCTAAATAAAGCACGGTAGTAAAAATAAGCCAAAAACAGGATGTGCTCTACTTGCCAAAGCTTGCAGATCACTTTTCCCAGAATAACCTAATGCCAATACCCCTAGTAATGGCAGACCAACTCCTGTAACAATAAAACCTGCATTCGCTAGCCAAATATTAGAACCCGCAGATTGACCTAACATAACTGGAAATATTAAATTTCCCGCCCCAAAAAACAAGGCAAACAGCATAAAACCAACTGCTATCACAAACATAAATGATTCTTTCTTTGACAAATGTTTCTCCTCCAGAAAATCAACTAAATAATCAAAATTTACTTAATATTCCCTTTCCAAAAAGGCTATTTTGGAATGAAAGGACTTGTCGGTCTTCCAAACTTTTTATTCGTTTTAACATTCCCTAAATAGCAACGATATTTGAAAAAATAGTTTTAGAAAAATATTATAGCTAAGTTATCTTATCATAATTTCTGAAGGAACTCTAAACTAATTTTCAATAAAAATAAGGTGTAAGACAAATGTCCTACACCTTTGTTTTTATTTACTCTCTCGAGAGATTAGTATATTCAATGTTCATTTCTTACTTCTTTAATTGTGCCTCAAAATCAGCACGGACTTTTTCCAGTAAGCCAGGCTCTGTTAAAATTTGATATCCAGTAAAGGCCAATGCTTTCGCTCCCGTAATTAATGCTTTATCCCCGAGTTCTGATTTAGCACATTCCCGAAATTCATTTGTATGGCCAATTAAATCATCAGGGCCAATTTTAATATATGGATGTGCGGTCGGAACAACATGACTAACATTTCCAGCATCCGAAGATCCAATCCCTTTTTCCTTTTCTGTCGATACCACTTCACCTAGTAATTCAAGTTCTTTCTTTATTACTTCATCGAGCGTATCATTGATGACGAAATCATGAACCTCATTTTGGAAACGTTCAACTTTTACTGTACTTCCCGTCGCAAGTGCTGCTCCTTGAGCGATATTTCGTACCTTCTCAGATACTTCTTCAGCACGCTTCCATGTACTTGCACGGATAAAGAATCGAGCAGATGCATATTCAGGAATGATATTTGGAGCTTCTCCACCATGTGTAATGATACCATGAATTCTCACATCTGTAGGTAATTGCTGGCGTAATGCATTGATTCCATTGAATAATTGGATAACAGCATCCAACGCATTAATTCCCTTTTCAGGCGAACCAGATGCATGGGCTGCCTTTCCATAAAAATGAAAATCTAGCGGATCTACAGCAAGAAAAGGTGTCGTGATACCTGTTTTTCCAGAAGGATGAATGATTAAAGCAATGTCAACTCCTTCTAATAATCCATGTTTAACGAAGCTTCCTTTTGCACTGCCATTTGGCCCTCCTTCTTCCGCTGGTGTCCCAAATACTACTACTTCTCCACCTGTTTCATCAATTACTTCAGCTAAGGCAATCCCCGCTGCAACACTTGTCGTACCAATGATATTATGACCACAAGCATGACCTAAGCCTGGCAAAGCATCATATTCGGCAAGAAATGCAATTCGAGGTCCTTTTTTAGCTGAAGATTTTCGTGCAACAAATCCTGTTTCATGCCCTGCAACATTACGAGTTACCTCGAAACCAGCTTTTTCAAGAATAGCTGTTAATGTCTTTGCTGCAAAGAACTCTTGATTTCCTATTTCAGGATTTTCGTGAATTTTATGGCTTGCCTCAATGTATAGCTCCCTTGAATCCTCAATGCTTTTTACAATACTTTCTCTTAAACTTTCTGTTTGTATTGTCATTATTTTTCCCCTTCCTATTTCTCATTTTTCATATATTTTTAATCAGAATTAAAGGTAGTAAATGCTAAAAAATCGACTAAACCTTATTTAATAATCCCATCAAGATCTTTAATTGGCATATCAACCACGATTGATCCACCTTTTGTATCTTTTTTGATTGCTTCCTCTACTTCCTTACTATGATAAATCTCAAGAATTTTTTTATAGATTTTGTTATCCTTTTCCTTTGTTCGTGCAGCAATAATATTAATATATGGCTTTACCGAATCACTATTTGGATCCTCGAGATAAATAGATTCCTTTGTAATATTAAGACCTGCTTGGCCTGCCACCCCATTATTAATGACTGATGCAGCAACATCTTTTAGAACACGAGGTGTTTGTTGCGCCACAACTGGTGTAATCTTAAGTTTCTTTGGATTTTCGACAATCCCACTTGGGTCACCAAATAGACCAAAATCGTCCTTTAATTTAATTAGACCTGCTGATTGCAATAATAATAGAGCACGTGCTTGATTTGACGGGTCGTTAGGAATCGCAATTTCTCCTCCAGTCGGGATATCGTCAGGATTTTTATATTTATCAGAAAACATTCCCATAGGTGCGATTTGTGTAGTTCCAATTGGTGTAATATCTAGGTTATGTTCTTCTTTAAATTGGTTTAGAAAAGCTATATGCTGAAAGGCATTCAGATCGATATCTCCATCGGCTAGTGCTTGATTTGGAATCGTATAATCAGAGAATTCCTTTAATTTAACTGTTATACCCTCTTTTTTTGCCTTTTCTTTAATAATATCCCACATTTGTCCGTCCGATCCTGTCACTCCAATCGTCACGACTTTACTATCTTTTCCACTAGTTTCTTTGCCACAGGCAGCAAGAAGGGAAAGGGTGATTACTGCAATAATGCTTAGTAAAAATGATTTTTTCATTTATATTTCCTCTTTTCTTATGATGTTTTTATTAGTGCTTTATTTTTATCTACGAAGAAAAATTCTCGCTAAGTAGTTACCAACAAATTGAGCAATTTGCACAAGAATAATCAATAACACAACTGTCACAATCATCACTTGCGTATCAAAGCGTTGATAACCATAGGTCATCGCCAAATCTCCAAGGCCACCGCCACCTACTGTACCTGCCATGGCTGAAAAATCAATTAATCCAACGGTGATAAAGGTAATTCCTAAAATTAGTGGACCCAAGGCTTCACGGATTAATACTCCGAAGATAATTTGTAGCTTACCTGCCCCCATGGCCTTCGCTGCTTCTATAATCCCCGGATCGATCGATACAAGATTGTTTTCGACCACACGTGCAATTCCGAAGGATGCTGCTATTGTCATCGGAAAGATGGCTGCAGCTGTTCCAATGGTTGACCCCATCACCATCCTAGTAATTGGGCTAATGGCAACGAGAAAAATAATAAATGGAATCGGTCGAATAATATTTATTAAAATATTTAAGATAGTAGATACCGTTTTATTTTCTAAAATATTGCCTTTTCGAGTGACGAAAAGGAGTAAACCAATAATCGTTCCAATGATTGTTGAAAAGATTAATGTAAAAATAACCATAGTCACTGTTTGACCCGATGCCTGCACTACTCTGGGCCAAAATGTACTCCAATCAACTTGCATGAGTTGTAACCTCCTTTATTTGTACAAATCTTTCTAAATGCTTCACTGCCTTATCCACTTCATGATCTGTCCCTTGTAATTCAACGATAAGCTGGCCAAAAAGCACTTCCTGTAACTCACTAATATTGCCGTAAATGATATTAACATCTACTTGATAGGACTTCGCAATATCAGAAAGCAACGGTTTACTTGTCTCTTCCCCAGTAAAAACTAATCTGTATAAGCGACTTGATGGGTTAGATCGTAATTTTTCAAATAGTTTAGAAGAGATTTTGTCATTTAAAACAGAACTAATAAAATTCTTAGTTGTTTGTGTTTTTGGATTTGTGAAAATATCAAAAACCGATCCTTCCTCTATGACCCTTCCGTTTTCCATCACTGCTACTCTGTCACATATATTGCGAATGACTTGCATTTCATGGGTGATTAATAGAATGGTCACATTGTATTCTTCATTTACCTTTTTTAACAGATTCAAAATATCACTAGTAGTTTCTGGATCTAATGCAGAGGTAGCCTCATCACAGATAAGAATATCTGGAGATGTAGCAAGGGCTCTTGCAATACCAACCCGCTGTTTTTGACCACCAGACAATTGTTCAGGATAATACTTCGCTTTATCTGCTAATCCTACAAATTGTAAAAGCTCTGTTACTCTACGATTAATCTCCTGTTTTGGCACCTTCGCAAGTTTTAATGGATAAGCAACATTTCCAAACACCGTTCGGGAGTTAAATAGATTAAAGGTCTGAAAGATCATTCCAATTCTTTGCCTCATCATCCTGAGTTCCTTCTCTGTAAGCGATAAATTTTCCTGATCATTAACAATCACTTTTCCAGATGTTGGTCGTTCTAATAGATTTACCAGCCGAAGTAGGGTACTTTTCCCGGCTCCACTGAAGCCGATGACACCAAATATTTCCCCTTTTTCAATCGATAAGAAGACATCCTGCACAGCTGCAACTTCTCTGCCTTTTGACTGGAAAACCTTACTTACACCTTCAAACTTAATCATGTTGTATTCTCCTCTCAAGAACAAAAAAACCCTTCTTCTTATCCACACACAGATAAGAAGAAGGGTTTATATTAACCGCTCTACTTCTTATCTTTCAAGCTGATAAAACAATCAGCTTGCAGGAATTAGCACGGTATTTGCAAAATAGCAAACCCGTTGCCGAGGCTTCGCAGGGCCAGTCCCTCCACCTCTCTGGATAAGTAATAGTCATTTTATTTAATTTTTGTTCAATTAATTATGTTCAATAATATTCCGAAATATAATATAAGTCAATATCTTTTTTCATTTTTCTCAAATAATTTTTTTTTAATGAAATCTATGAATTCGACATAGTGGATTCCTTTTTAACCACTAATTTCGGCTTATGCTCACCTTAGTGCCTATCGGAACAATTTTCGAAAGGGAAAGAACATCCTTATTGTACATTCGAATACACCCATGTGAAACCAGCTTCCCAATTGAGGCAGGATTATTAGTCCCGTGTATTCCATAGTGCGGCTTCGATAATCCCATCCACATGATACCGAATGGACCTCCTGGATTTGGCTGTTTATTGATGATTGTATATACCCCTTTAGGTGTAGGGGTCAGCATCTTCCCCACCCCGATTGGATAGGTTTTGACAACTCTTCCGGCATTCAACAATGTCAAACGGCGTTTTGCTGTTGATACATGAATTTCATATGCCACTTTCCCCACCTCCATTCATACATTATGCATACTCATGGATAATGAACCAAATAGACATAAAAAAATTTAGTATGTATCAAATAGATACAATCATTTTCAATGCCTCAAGACTCGTTTCCTTTGAACCAAAAGCTGTTCAGATAGTTGGTTGCTTTGCAAAAGTCCTACTGCCGACTTTTACTTCTAATAAAGGGTTCAGTGTTATTATGAAGTTTGTAGTTCTTTTCTCGGTGTCATGAAAGGTTCTCTTGTTCTTAACCTATTCTATTAGAGACAAATAACATCATGGAGGAGAATTTTTGGTAAAATATATTTAACAATCATAAGGAGCTTGATAATCATGAGCAAAAGTGATTTAGAAAAATTAACATTCGAGTTAAATAAAATAAAAGAACTAAATAGTAAATTATTGGAGAATAATATTCAACCGATATTGAAAGAAAAAGTTCAGGATTTTTTAGATGCCTTTGAAGATTATTTTAGAGAAAGAGGGCTTGTTGTAAACGCAGGTCACTTGACTGTTCGCGCAGCTTTCGATTCCTTAGAGTTTACTGCTTTTTCAAAGGGCGACCCGACTATATTTATATTAAAGGATAGAGAAACAATCGCCTCCATATCTGTTAAATACAAAACACCAACACGGTCCGCCTCATATCAGTTTGACACTGAAGAAGAACAGTTAAAATGGGAAATAAAAAAGGAAAATACATTATTTAGTTATCTGGAGAATCCTGAATTCTACTATACCGGTAGCGAATTCGGAAGACCATATTACGATCCTTTGGTTGTACTTGAGAGTATATTTCATGTGTAAAAGCACTCATTATCGTGCTTTTACACATCCATATACTAAATAAAACTGTTTTTGGCAGTTGCACTATCACTAATATCCGGATCAACAACAGAGGATAAGGGGAGATTCATTAAAGAAAAATCCCCATTCTGTTCTCCGAATGCCTGGTTGCGCTTATATGAAGTAAACTGGTCAATGGCTTGAACGGGGCCAGCATTAATTACAGATGAATTATCCACTGAATTAATCTTAAAACCTAGCATATTTACAACGGTTGGTGTGAAAAAGAACATTGATAACCACTCCCAAAGCTTCTATCTTTTATATTGGCTCTTTCCTTAATCAATTTTGCAGTTTAGAAATGTTTTAGCAAATAACTATCGGCTGAAGACCGCTGCGCCTTTCATTACATTGAAAAAAGAGCTACAAACTCCATTAAAATTGCTGAATCCTTTATGGATGTAAAAGCCTGCAGTTGTGCTTTTACAAAGGCAACAAACTATACAAAAACAGCATTTATATAAGACTATTTTTGACTGATGGTGAATCAAGGACATCTGAATCAGCAACCACTGAAACTGGTAGCAGCATTTGAGCAAAATCACCATTTTGTTCACCAAGTCCTTGATTCCTCTTGTACGAAACAAAAATATCTAAATATTGATTCGTTCCCATATTTAATACTGCGGAATGATCAAGGGAATTTACTTTTAGGCTTTGAAAGTTAATCGTAACTGGAGCAAATATCATCAAATCTCCCCCTTTTAGGAAGGAATAATCCAGAAAACAGAAAACACCATGTTTGTTATAAAGAATGTTTACTACTAAACGTATCCTCTAAATCGTCATCAATAGTTATAGAAACTGGAGTCAGCTGAATGATAGAATCAGCTAAATTTTGACCAAATGCTTGATTTTTCTTTGCATATACTCTCTTGCCAATCATCACTGTTGAACCGAAAGAAATTGAACTCCCATGATCCGAAGAGTTAATTTTTATATGATCTAAGTTAATGTTTGTTATTTCAAACATGAGTAATTTTCATTTAACCTCCTTCCACATCCCACTATAAAATTTATATTCCCCATAATGAAAAGAAGAACAGCTATTTGCCAATACCATCAATCACTGGATTACATGTTCACGTTTTGAAGAATACATAACTAGATAACATAAACCCAATCCAGAGACGAAACAAATAATTCCTCCAATCGATAAAAATAAAAAGGGTAGACTAATTTTTGTAGCAACGAAAGTTCCATAAACAACCCCTAAAGGAACAACTGCTTTTGTTAAAAGAAAACGGACGGACATCACCTGACCTAAAATTGTTTCAGGGACAAGCCGCTGATATAGCGTGGTACTAAAAACATTCCAAAACGGCATGACGATTCCGGCAATTGTCTCAATCAATAAGGCGACGATGATTGCTTTTGTTAAACCTAATCCTATATAGGTACAACCACCAATAAATAAGGAGGAACTCATGACTACATATAAATATTTTTTTGGTTGCTTCAACTTCCCTACAATAAACGTCCCAATGATATAACCAAATGGAAATGCAGCAGCAAACAGACTATATTCAAAGGAGGAACCATCTAATACTTCAGATACATAAGGAAGATACATTGCTTGTGTGGCAAAAACTCCAAAACTAGTAACGGATACTAATAACCCTAATAAAAGAAGGATTTTATACTGTTGGTAGATCTGGATTCCTGCCTTGAATTGTTGCATCCAGGTTTGTTTGCGAGAAACTCGACTTTTTAGTTCATGAATGAAATATAAACTACTTAGAGAAAAGCTATATAAAATTATAATAAGGAGTAGACTTTTCACACTTCCTATATTCCCCATTATGAATCCAGCAATAGGTAAGGAAAGGAATCTCATCAGCTGAACGAGTCCAGATATTCTTGCATTGATTTTCACTAGATGATCACCATTGACTAACTTTGAAATTAAGGCACTTGCTGCTGAATCATAAACAACAATCGAACTGATAAATGAACAAATATATAAAATCCCTACTGAGTTTTGGTTAAACACCCATAAAATAAAAACGAATAAGTAAGTACATACTCTTAACCATTCTGATAGTTTCATCATCGTTGTTCGTTTCCAGCGATCAATAAACGGACCAGCAAATAACTGTACAATTAACTGGCCGATTATACTTACAAGCCACAGCCCTCCCATCGCCATTTTTGAACCTGTTACATCATAAACAAGCCAAGAAATACAAAATGTTCCAAATGTACTAGCAAATGTTGAGATTATTTGACTAAGAAATAATAGTGTAATAGAATAATCTCTTCTCATTCACTTATTGTCCTCTTCTTGCAAAAATTCTAATAGTTTAGGTTTTAGCGTACTTAATGTGTGATGCACCAAAGAATAAGTTGAATCTCTCATCTTAATTATTTGTGCAGACCGCAAAATAACTAAATGATGATGAACAGTCGTTTTTCCAATTCCTAAAATATCAGTTAAATCCTTTAAAGATCGATCCTTCTGATGGAGGAGTTTGATTATTTTTAATCTCTTTTCATCACCAAGAGCTTTATAAAATTGGGCTAATAATGCAACATCCGGCTCATCAGAAAGACTTGTTTGGCTCACCGGGTAATAAAATACTTTCATACCCTCTAAATTTGCATGAATTGTCCAGGGGCTGTAAATATAGTGTGGAATAAGCAGTACCTTACTTATATTTGTTTCCGGTTTATATTCCTCTCCTGTAGCCCATTGGACAAATTCCTCGGCGGATACTTTATTCATCATCCTTTGTTTTTCCTCAAAGTCCTTTTTCAATATTCGTTTTGTTTCTTCTTTATCTTTTTCAATAACTTCAAGGAACCACCCATTCATTAAACAAATGAGGTGACGTCTTAACTCATCTTGATCAACCTCTGAAATAAAATGAATCAGATTCGGAAAAAAATTATGCTGTCTACTAGCTAAAATCATTTGGCTAAAGGCATCTTTATCACCTTTTGAGGCAGCCTCACGAACATGCTGTTGGGATTCTTCTAAAAATGGTAGCGCATGATAGACTAATTGTTGGTTTGATACATTTGCTAGAAATGCTAAGAAGCTTGGAAGGGAATCAAAATCCTGTGTATGTAAGAGCTGAAGAAGTATTTTCCAAGTATTATGTTCCTGGCAATATTGCAATTCTGCATCCAATGATTCTGAAAGACTATTTCTTAAATGCTCCCAATAGGATTCAGACTTCTCTAATTTCCCCTTTAATTTAGGATAAGTAATCATCGCTATCCCTAACACACATTCATATAAAATTGAATATTTTACTTCTACCTCATAGCTTGTTCGTTTAAATGACATATCAATTACATTCAATTTGCAGCCCCCTTTTCTATGTATTGTAAACTTCCCGAATAAATTATTCAATATTTTTCGAACACACTGTACTATTTTTATAGAACGGATTACCATTTTCAGTTCAAAAAAGCGATCCATTCTTTATTCGAGAATCAATCGCTTCTTCTACTACTATTCTATAAGGAAAACTTCTAATCTATTAGATAAATCTTCCTTAAGCTTGTTACCTACCCGAATCTTAATTTCTTCATGAAACAATGGACCATCATAAACAAATGTATGATATTCTCCAGACTCACCCATCGGACAAATATCATATTTTTGAATATCCTCAAGAAACTGGCCATCAAGCTGTTTTCCTAGCCACTCATCGGATAATTTTTCGCGCATCACCCGAATGACGATAGCTCGGTATCCAGAATCAATAAATTTTGAAAGCTCAAGTAATGTATCCTTTTGTTGCATCCATAAAGGATACAGAGCCTCTAAACCCGTATCCTTAGCTAAAGCTTCTCCCCATTCTCGATGACCATCTAAATACAAATCCCCGAAGGCAATTCCCTTTAACTGGTAACGATTTTTTAATTGAGTTAGCTCTTTTCGAAAATCATCTGTGTATGTATCAAAAGTACAATGAATAATATGTACAGGTATTCCTAAAGACCTTCCTTGTGCCTCTATGAGTTCAATTCTCTCTCCATGTGCGAACGTTACACCGGTTTCTTTAGGAGCAGTAGTCACTAGACAACTCACTTCAAAGCCCTGATTTGTTAGTTCATGAAGAGCAAAACAGCTATCCTTTCCACCGCTCCATGAGAGAGCAATTTTACTCTTTACTTGTCTGACATCCATTTTGTCCATCCTCCTTTGTATTACTTATTGTACCATGGAGGCATGTACATAATTGAACCCTATATCATGTAGATGCATTCTTCTTTTTTCGATTTTTTATTATTGCTACAACTAATAAGATCAGTGGAATTAGGGTCTGAATAAGTACACCATAAAAAGGAAAAGTGAAATTATCGTAACGCTCCACTTCCGTTCTACTAGGAAGTGCCCAAAAGCTGAATTCTACTATCAGAATGCCAATTGGCCAAACTAATGGCTTAACATTGGATACATTCAACCAATTGGCAGTCACTATTGCCGTCACATAATAAAAAACTGATATTTTAACGAATGCTCCTAATATCCAAATTGCCATTATAAACGATTCAAGATTTTCAAACACTTGGCCAATACTTATATATCGCCCTACCACCATTAGCGGATAATCCTTTGAGCTCACTGTTGTCCCAAGAACTAAAAGGACAATTAAGTTGACTAGAACTAACGATAGCATAACGTATACCACCGCTAAAATGCCATATTTCATTCCCTTTTGTTTATCATTTAAAAAGGGAAGAAAAAAACTAATAATGAAAAATTCAGTAAACCAGCCCCCTGGAACAACAGCTCCTTTAAATGCAGGGGTTACCCCTTTCTCCAGTATGGGAAGAATATTACCAAAATCAAGATCAGGACTAATTAATATCGTGAAAAACAAGAGTGGTACAATTAATAGCGGAAATATCAATTGAGCCATTCTTCCCAAAACTTCTACCCCACCATAAACTGCCAAAGCACAGAGTAAAATCATTGAGCCAGTAATAACACTAATTGGTGTTTTACTTAAAAAGGCAGAAACAATAAATTCACTATAGGATCGGACAATTTGCCCCGTATTTAATAAGTAAAAAAACAAGATAATAAGGCCAAGTAGCTTCCCAAGAAATTTCCCAATAATACGATCACTCATTTGAATAAAAGTCTCACTGGGATACATTTTATGTAATTGTGTAGTGATATAGACAGTTATAAACCCAAATATTGCCGCAATTATAGGAGAAAGCCATAAATCCTGATTTGCGTATTTAGCTGTTGCACTAGGTACCGAAAGAATAGCCGTTGCAAGAATGGTAGGGTACATTAACAACACCATTTGAAGGGATGAAATTTTTCCTTTCTCCATCTGTTTGCCCCTTTGTAACATAATTAACTATACTCTGTTTACTTCATCACTTATTTTTACTTTCCCTTTTCTTTTGTATCGTCGCAATTATTAGTAAAAATACAGGTATAATTACTTGTATGAAAATAGCGTAAAAAGGAAAGGCAATAAAATCAAAACGAGAATATTCCATAATATTAGGAATGGACCAGAAACTGAATTCTACTATCAAGATGGCTAAGGGCCAGATAACTAAACGGAAATCTGATAAATTAAACCACTGTGCTATCCCAGAAGAAACTGCATAGTAGAATACAGATATTTTCACAAAGGCACCCATGATCCAAATCGCCATCGAGATTGACTCCAAATGCTCAAAAAAATCCCCAACTCCGATATATCGACTTACATTCATCAAAGGATATACTTTCGTCGCTGTAGTAGTCCCGAGAACTAATTGAACGGTGAGATTAACTACCACTAGTGTTAGCATAACTACCACAACTGCTACCATTCCATATTTCATCCCCTTTTTCTTCTCATTTAAAAAAGGGAGAAGGAAAATCATTATAAAAAATTCGCTAAACCAGCCACTTGGAACAATCGCTCCTTTCATCGCTGGGAAAAAACCTCCCTCCAGTACAGGGGAGAGATTACTTATTTTAAATTCTGGAATTAATAAAAGGATTAATATGATAAGAGGAATGCAAAATACCGGTGAAAATAATTGAGCCATTCTACCTAATACTTCGATACCTCCCCGAACAGCTAAGGCACAAAGGAATACCATTGACCCTGAAATAATCGTAATAGGTGTTTTGAAGAAAAAGGAACCAACAAGAAATTCGCTATAATCCCTAACAATTAGTCCGGTAACATGAATATAAAAGAAAAGAAAAAATAATGTAATTAGTTTACCTGGAACTTTACCCATAATGTTTTCACTCATTTGAACGATTGTCTTGTTTGGGTACAGTTTATTCAAACGGCACGTTACATACACTGTAAATAAACCCACCACTGATGCTAATATTGGTGAAATCCATAGATCCTGTTGGGCATATTTCGCAGTTAAGCTTGGAACAGCAAGAATGGCAGTTGCTACAATCGTAGGATACATCAGCAATGCCATCTGAAGTGAGGTTATTTTCCCCTTCTCCATTAACTAACTCCTTTCCATAAGAAAAACAGAAGAAGACTCATTCTTCCATGAACTGACCGATTGGTCTAAAAATTGCAGTAACCCATGTGATCGGGCCACTCATATTTGATAAATCAAACATGGATAGCATCCAGCCAATAAATAAAAGGATAAAAAATGCAAATTTATCTTTTTTAGGTTTCTTCTTTAGTTGAGACTTCTGAAATACAATGGTGACCAAAACAATTAATGTAGTTATAGCAAATGCACCCCACCTCAGTTTCCCTCACCTCTCTTCTCTACTTTTAACTGATTCGTTTATATTCCCCTGTCTCCGTATATTCCCTTTAACATTTACATTTACTTTTACTTCTGGAAAAATTTCATCCCAACGATTTTTAACACTCCTCCAATGTTTCGGATATTTATGATGAAATTCCTTGGCAAAGTCTAAAATATCGGTATCTAACTCTTGCTGTAATTCGTGAATTGTCGATTCAATTCGATGTTTAATATCCTTCTGAAATGCAATTTCCGCTAATCGAATCGAGCTAGGATTAGTAAGGTCCATTGTTGTCCTATTTTGTACAACTGCTCCCTCCGTTCTAATGTTTACATCCATTTCCCACTCATCATTATAAATATGGGGAATCATTGCGACATGAGTAGAGACCGGATTAAGCGATATATCTCCATCTATGTTTTTAGGTTTCAACGTTACTGTGTATTCCTCTATTTCATTTTTCAACCAAATGACTCCTCTTGTTTTAGCTAAGGATAGCGTACCAACCATTTTGTCCTTTTTAAAAACAGCTGTACCTACAATATGTGGATATTGATAATCACTTTGTGTGCCTTTTTCTGTAGATAGTTTAATAAAAGGGAGAGCAGCTGCTTGAGCTTCACTTGCTAGCATTTCATCTAACTTTTGCATCGTCGTCTTTAATCCCACTCCTAAGTTTGCCTGACGGCGAATGGTTTCTGCGGAAAAATTCTCCAAGCGTGTTTGCAATTCTGTTAATGGTCTTGCCTTTCCATCACTAACAAATACAAACGCCCTCTCCCTAGGCTGTGGATGACGTAGCAAAAAATCTAAATGATCTTGTATCCCTTCTCTCGCCACTTCTTCCCCAAAGATAAAAATATGACAATGTCCCCAGAAAACTTTTCTAGGTAACTCTGTCTGAAGTTTTGAAAGAGCTTCTGCTAAATTCTTCCCTTCGTAAGATGATACAAACGTTACTGGCTCGCCACTTCCACCACCGCCTCCCTGCCCTCCTCCACTGCTCATTGCTCTTGGGATAAACACTTGGAGAGACAGTTCAATGCGATCATCCTCTTTTTTATCAATAGCCGCTGCTGTGATAATAGCTAAATCATTTACTTCTACTCGATCCCAGCAACCCGATAATAAAAGAAGGGATCCACCAAATAGAGCCAAGTATATGATACCTCTCATCAAATGACTTTCTCCTTCCAATATGGGATGTGATATACTAGTTCTCCGTTTCTCCTCCCCTATTTGGATTCGGTGATTGATCTGTAGATTGACGATATTTATTATATGATCCAGTAAAATGTGGTCGTTGGTCCATCATCCATAAAGGAGATTTCCACAATACGTCCTTTAATTCTTTGCGTTTCAGTGGTGCAATCGGAGCTAAATAAGGCTCACCCAAGGAGCGGATGGTACATAAATGAATGGCTATCGCTATTAGTCCCATAACAATTCCTAGCAAGCCGAAAATACCAGCAAGGACAATCATCGGAAAACGAATCATTCGTATAGCAATCCCTGCAATATAGCGCGGGATCATAAACGATGCAATTCCAGTAATAGCAACGACAATCACCATTGGTGCCGATACTAACCCTGCTTGTACAGCGGCTTGTCCTATAACAAGTGCTCCAACAATACTAACAGCAGCACCGACCTGCTTAGGTAAACGAATCCCTGCTTCTCGAAGCGCTTCAAAAGTAACTTCCATCATTAACGCCTCTACTAATGCAGGAAAAGGAACCGATTCCCTTGCTGCTGCAACACTAAGGAGTAATTCACTCGGTACCATTTCCTGATGGAACGTCGTAACTGCTACATAGAGAGAAGGTAATAAGAGCGAGATAGCAAGAAACAAATAACGGAGCCAACGAATTAATGTACCAACCATAAATCCTTGATAATAATCCTCTTGAGACTGTAATAGACTAAAAAAGGAAATAGGGGCTATTAAGACAAAAGGAGTCCCTTCAATTAAAATAGCAATACGCCCTTCCAATAAATTTGCACAGGCAATATCTGGTCGTTCTGTTGATAACAACTGAGGAAAAGGTGAATATGGATAATCTTCAATAAGTTCCTCAATATATTGACTTTCCAATATTCCATCAATCTCAATCTTCTTCAATCGATTGCTTACCTCTTCAATCAAATTTTTGTTAGCAAGACCTTCGATATACGCAATAGCTACTGTTGTTCTCGTATATTTTCCAATAATGATTGATTGAATTTTTAGGGCAGGGCTTTTAATGATTCTTCTCAGCTGAGATGTACTAATGCGTAAACACTCATTAAATCCTTCTCTTGGTCCCCTAATACCGGATTCTGCCACAGGTTCTTCAATACTCCGTTTTTCCCATTTAGCTAACCCTAAGGAAAATGCGTTCACTTCTCCTTCGTAGAGTAAAATTGGGTTCCCGTTAGATATTGATTCAATACAATCTGCTAGCAATTCCGCCCTTTTCACTTTTGCAATAGGTAATCGATACTCCAGTAATTCCGTAGAAATTTTCTCTATATTCTCTTCTTTCATTAATGGCAAAAGTACATATTCATCGATCCCATCAGTATTAGATAAACCTTCAATATAGATAATCATCGCCCGTATTTTTCCAAAAAGAAAAAAGGAACGAAAAATAACATCTGAACTATGTTCATATATCGATTGGAGTGCTTGGACATTTTGCTGAAAATCTGCCGAAAGGCAATCTTGCGGTTTTGAACCACTCTGTTTTTTTTGATCATGATGATCCTTGTTCTTTGTTTTCTTAAGTAGCTTGCTTATATTACGAATCAAACTTGTCCCTCCAATAACAGGTCGGATCTCTATCATAGTTAGGATTCTTCTTTCCTTCCAATTTATTCACCAAAATCCTTTAATTAGTTAATTTACAACTATAATTTTCATTTCTTAGTAAATAATAAAAAGGCGTTTATACTTATTCTTGAGAATTAGGAGAAGAAGATATGCCAAATCTACTATCCCTTTTGGCAGATGGAATGATCTTGTTAATCATTATCATCCTCATTATTCTGCTCTTTTTTTGGCGCTGGATAATGAGACGTCTAGTTAAAAAGATTGGAAAGATCATTTTAACTGATAGTTATCAAGAAAATCTTATGGAACTGCTACCTGGTTTCAAGCATATGGGGATTCAAAATGTTCTAGAAAATAGCCTTCGTGCTGAAACTGGAGATGTTTTACATCGGCCGCTAGGTTCCTCAAAAAAATGGCCTCATTTCGATCCAATTACATTTATCCCAGCACAGACATCGCCATTCCCCATCGATGGACAGGAAGAGGTGGACGTAACAGTTACAATTGGACCTAAAGCAGAAAAACCACTTAAGCTTAAAATCCCTCTTATTATTAGTGGAATGGCCTATGGAATCGCCTTAAGTGAAGAGGTTAGAATCGCGCTAGCTAGAGCAGCGAAAAATACAGGTACAGCCATTAATTCCGGTGAAGGAGGTATTTTACCAGAGGAACTGGACGCTGCAGATAAATACATATTGCAATTCTCTAAAACTGAATGGTCAAAAGAAGAAACACTGATTAAACGTGCAGACATGATTGAAATTAAATTAGGTCAAGGGGCTCTAGTCGGTATGGGAGGGAAAATCTCTCCTAAAAACCTCACAGGTCGAGCTCGTAACATTATGGGGCTCAAAGAAAATGAGGATGCTGTAATTTATGAACAATTTTTTCAAAATCAAACTCTAGAAAATCTAAAGGAACTAATTGAGGAACTGAAAAATATTTCCGGAGGTGTTCCGATTGGAGCTAAAATAGGGGCAGGGGGGAAAATAGAAGAAGATATTGACCATTTAATTGAACTAGGTGTTGATTATATTGCCATAGATGGTGGTCAAGCAGCAACACACGGGGCCCCGCCGATTTTATCTGATGACTTTGGTATCCCAACCCTACATGCGGTTGTTAGAGCTGCGAATCATTTTGAAAAAAAGCAAATAAAGGGACAAGTTAGCTTAATTGTATCTGGAGGACTCTTCGTACCAGGGCATTTTCTAAAAGTGTTAGCACTCGGCGCAGATGCGGTATATATTGGATCAGCTATGTTATTTACTGTTTCACATAGCCAATCAACGAAACCACTTCCATTTGAACCTCCTACTCAAGTCGTTTGGAATCAAGGGAAATATAAAAATCAATTTGATCTTGAAGAAGGGGCAGCATCTGCAGAAAAATTTCTGACAGCAAGCGTAGAAGAAATGAAAATGGCACTAAGAGCAATGGGAAAGCATTCATTAAAAGATCTTTCTAAAAAAGATCTAGTGTCCTATGAAGAGTTGACTGCACGGATGATTGGTATACCATTTTCATTTGAACCATGGGTTGGTAGCGAAACAAAATAAAGGATAGAGGAGAAGTTTCCTCACTTACTGGCATACTTCTCCTCAAAACCATACTCTAGCATAGCCGTTGAATCACTCCAAACATCCGAATTGGTTGAATGTAAAACAACTGCAATAAGATTTTTCCCATTTCTTGAAGCAGATGAAACTAAACAATATCCAGCCTGATCAGTGAAACCTGTTTTAATGCCATTAGCTCCTTGGTAATAATTTTGACTACCTCGATTCACTAGTTCGTTACGATTGTAATATGTATGGTTAGCATCCTTATACATCTCCTCACTAACTATTTCACGGAATTCAGAATTCTTTCTAGCCTCTCTTGCAATAAGTGCTAAATCCTTAGCTGTTGAATAGTGATTAGGGTTATGAAGTCCATGAGGATTAACAAAATGTGAATGTTTCGCTCCTATCCTATTTGCTTCCTGATTCATTAGTTGTGCAAAATAGTCTAAAGCCTCTTTTGATGACATATGTGGATTATTACTCTCTTTTTTGGCAACATATACTGCTACACTTCTTGCAGCATCATTCCCGGAAGGTAGGAGCATTGCTCTCAATAATACTTTTAGAGAAAGATTTTGGCCAGGTTTTAGTCCAGCTGAGCTTTCATCTGGTTCTCTTAACGTTACTTCATCTCCTATGTGGACAGTATCATTCATATTTCCTTTATTCAAAGCAATTAAAGCGGTTAGTATTTTTGTTGTACTTGCTGGATATAAACGTTCATTTGCATTTTTAGCATAAAGGATCTCACCACTATTTTCATCCATCAAGACTCCCGCTTCCCCATTAATTAATTGTTCGCTTGATGATACGGATATTTCCTTTATGCGATCTTTAATACCATCGGAATACCTATATAAAATGCCGGTTAAAAATAAGATGAAACATAATAAAATAAACTTCTTCACTTATTGCTCTCCCCTTAAATTCTTCTAACTAAAAAATCATTTCCTGATCATGCCATTATTAGAAATGAGTCTTTTCAATCTACCCTATTTTGTTTAAGTGCATTGTAATAATTTCTTAAAAGTTTCTTAAGAATGAAGATAAGGTAGATTATTCCTGAATTTATTTTTGCCTTTTTTTACTAATTACAGACATATTCGCTTCCATCTTTTGCATAATAAAAGAATAAAAAAAAATCACCTACTCAATATAGGCGATTTGATCTAAAGGTAAAGTAATTTTAAAATTCGTTTCGATTTCATTACTTGTTACTTCAATTTTCCCATCATGTAGATCGACGATGCTTTTAGCAATCGCAAGACCTAAGCCAGTTCCTCCTGTATCTAGTGAGCGAGATTTCTCTACACGATAGAAACGGTTAAAGATGTATGGAAGATCAACCGAAGGGATCGGATTTCCGTAATTAATCACTTCAACCACGGCAGAATTGTCTATTTTTTTCGCTCTTATTATGATTTTTTTACCATTTTCTCCATACTTCATCGCGTTAGAAATTAGATTATCGAACACCCTCACTAATTTATCAGGATCAGCCTTAATCATCATATTTTCATCCTTAGTAACTAATGCTACTTCCAATCCAACTTCCTCAAGAAGCGGAATGAATTGAGAGGTGATCTGTGACAATAGTTGAATAAGATCTATTTCCGTTTTATTTAGGCGTAAGGCACCGAAATTCACCCTAGTATATTCAAATAAATCACTGACCATCTTTTCTAGGTTCATTGCTTTCTCATAAGCAATATTTACATAATAACGAAGCTCTACTTCATCCTTATACCTATCCTCTTCAATTAAACGCAAATAGCCCATAATTGATGTTAGAGGGGTCCGTAAATCATGAGAGACATTAGTGATTAACTCATTCTTGGCCTGAACAGCCCTACGTTCTTCCTGGATCGATTGATGTAATTGTTCAGAAATTCGATTGATATTTCCTGCCATCTCCCCAAGCTCATTATTCGAATACACAGGGACTTGGAAATCAAACTCTCCTTCAGAAATTTTCTTAGTCCCAAGTAATACCTTATAAAAGTCCTTTCCCCAAGCTCTGCTAAGTAAGAGGACAAATAAGAAAAATAAAAGAAAAAAGATAATAACCGTTATATAAAAATATCCATACTTTTGGTCAAAACGATATAAACTATATAAAAATCGATAAGGAATCACAGACATGTTTTTCAAAATATATAAAATAAAAAAAAGGATTGCCTCTGTAATAACCGATAACAATAAACTGCTTAAAATCAGAAGCATGATCTTTCCTTGTATTTGATTGACAAATCTATTCCTCAATCTTATACCCCACTCCCCATACTGTTTTAATCAGTTTATATCCTAATTCTTTTTCAAGCTTGTCCCTTAAATGACTAATATGAACCATGACTGTATTATTTGAAGCAAAGTATTTTTCCACCCATACTCTTTCAAAAATCTCCTCAGTACTAAACACTCGACCACGATGACTCGCAAGTAAATATAAAATATCAAATTCCTTTGCTGTTAAAGTTATCGGGAAGCCATTATTTAATACTTGATGGGACGCACGATTGATTTCAAGTGAATTTATTTTAATGATTTCACTTTCTGTCGATTGTGTCTCCAATTTATATTGATAAGAGCGTCTAAGCAGAGATTTCACTCTAGCCATTAATTCCAATGGATTAAAAGGTTTGATCATATAGTCGTCTGCTCCTGTCATTAACCCAAGAACCTTATCCATATCCTCACCTTTTGCACTTAGCATAATAATAGGAACTTGATTCTTTTCCCTAATCGTACGACATAATTCTATTCCATCCATTTCAGGCATCATTATATCCAGTATCATCAAATCTACCTGTTGATTCGTAATGATCTGTAAAGCTTCAACACCATTATATGCCTTTAACACATGGAACCCATCATTTTGCAAATAGATGGTGATTAAATTGACAATTTCTCGTTCATCATCTACAACCAATATATTTTTCATATGAATCTCCATTCATTAATGATATTGATCATTCTTTAGAAAATACTCCTCTATAAGAAAGTCTACCAATGAATGAGAAAGAACGAAAGTCTGAATTTATTAGGAGAATAAAAAAGGCTCACCTGTAAAATTTCTAATACAAATGAGCCTTTTAAATTATGGATGTTTTCGTATAGTTTATTGCTTTTGTAAAAGCCCAACTGCCGGCTTTTACTCCCAATAAAGGATTCTAACGGTTCTTTATGGAGATTGCAGCACTTTCTCAGTAAATTGATACTTGTAGCAATCCTCAGTCGATTATTTAATAGTTATAACTTTACTTAAATAGCAACAATGTTTGAGAAAAGAGCCTAAATTATAAAACAAAACTAACTATTATCGCAGATAAGATACTAACTAAAGTAGCACCATACAATAATTTCAATCCAAATCTAGCAACTGTATTTCCTTGCTTCTCGCTAAGTCCTTTCACTGCTCCAGCTATAATGCCAATAGACGAGAAGTTTGCAAATGATACAAGAAACACTGAAATGATCCCAATAGATCTTGGGCTAAAGCTTGACTGGATTTTGGTTAAATCAATCATGGCAACAAATTCATTGGTCACAAGCTTTGTAGCCATAATTCCTCCTGCTTTAATCGCTTCCGACCATGGGATTCCCATAATAAAGGCAACTGGAGAAAAAATGTATCCAAGGATATCCTGAAATGAAATGCCAAAGATCAAGTCAAACACACTATTAATAGCTGCCATTAAAGCAACAAAACCAATTAACATAGCACCAACAATAATGGCTACTTTAAACCCATCGAGAATATATTCTCCTAACATTTCAAAGAAGCTTTGTTTTTCTTCTTGAATCTCCAATATATCTTCCTTATCTTCTACCTTATATGGATTGATGATAGAAGCAATAATGAATCCACCAAATAAATTGATAACAAGTGCCGTAACTACATATTTTGGTTCAATCATTGTCATATATGCCCCTACAATAGACATTGACACGGTCGACATAGCTGATGCGCATAATGTATACAGGCGGTGTGCAGGCAGATGATCTAATTGTTTTTTCACTGTAATAAATACTTCAGACTGCCCTACCATAGCAGAAGCAACAGCATTATATGACTCTAATTTACCCATACCATTAATTTTGCTTAATAATAAGCCAATTCCCTTCATGATTAAAGGGAGTATTCTTAAATATTGGAATATCCCTATAAGAACAGAAATAAAAACAATTGGAAGTAATACTGTTAAGAAAAAGGGGGCTTCTCCCTTATTCGCTAATCCACCAAATACAAAAGAAATCCCTTCTCCTGCGTATTCCAATAGCTTTGTAAATATTTCGGCAATTGCTTTAATTAATATTAATCCAAATTTTGTATTTAATAATAATGCAGCTAATGCAATTTGAATCACAATCATTAAAATGATCGGTTTATAATGAACCTTTTTACGATTATTACTCGCTATAAGTGCTAGTCCCAAAACAACCAGCAAACCGATGATAGAAATGATATACTTCATCCTTTTTCCTCCATTCTGATGTATTTCTCACCTTGCGTACAACATACAATGGCGGAATGTAGACCCCCTTCCATCCTTCCCCATTAAATATTTTATTAATATAATAAATGCAAGTGATGTTACATACATATTCTAATTTTTTTTCAAGTTTAACGGATGATGAAATTCTTTATCCCTATTAAAAATAACACCAGTGAATTAAACTCCTTTCAAATTAAAACATAAAAGTTTCCGATTCACAATGGAAAGGGTTGCATTCAGAAATATTACACTATACTCTCTATTCCAATATATTTTCACCCAATATTTTATAGTATTTGTAAAAGTATGAGGAACATGTCTCTTTTTATTAATAATCTTAATAATGTCTTAAAAAAATCTTCATTGTAATTTAAACATTACCCTTTATCATTAGCTTAAAGAGAAAGCTTAGGAGGGATAAACATGGAGCAAACCAAAGAAATACAACCAATAGCAGCAGAAGTGTTGAATGGTGCAAATGTAGAAAAAACATTAGCGAAGTATTTTGGGCTTTCCGTCACAAAGTTAGAAGTACAGTCCATAAAAAAGGCACTCCAGAAAAGGGATAAAATAAAGATTGCTCATTCCATTGAAGATTTACTCCATAAACGATGGAAATTTTCTCAACAATAAATTATTGACATGTCACCTTATCTGAGTTCACATCTCTTTTTAATAGCTCTCTTCTCAAACATTGTGGCTATTTAAGTAAAGTGATAACGATTAAATATTGACTGAGAATTGCTACACGTATCACAAAAACAGCCTTTTAATAAATAAACATAGTAATCAGCGTACATCGTTATTGAAATCATGCTAAGAATAAAATGGTCCCCCCATTTTATATAAAAAGAGGGTTGTCTATTAATGAATAGTCAACCCTCTATATGTTTAGCCTAATACAAATCAAACATATTTACCTCTTTATTTAATTCCTTCAAATAGTTAAATAGCTGTCCGCGGTGATGAAAGGCATGTGTAGTTATCTCGATCAACCATTTTGCTTGCGTATGTCCTTCCATATCAGGAGTAAAATAAAACGGCTTAGTCACCTTACCAACGAATTCTTCCTCTGACATCGATTCATAATAATTTTTAAGTTCATTAAAGCCTGTTTCCATCACTGTTCCCAGCTCATATACATCATTAGAATATAATTTCTTTTCTAATTCTCGAATCTCTTCCTCGCTTTTTTCTTGTCCAATTGCAAGATCTATGTAAGGAATCTGCACTAAATGATTGGCTTGTTCTAATAAGCTCCGCATTTTATCATTCGGTTGAAAGGAAAAATCCTCCTCTGTAATTTTCTTCAACAGCTCCTTAGTTGTCCGTACAGCTACGTATAATTCCGAAAATAAAAGGTCCCTTATTTGGCTTGTACTCATCTTTAATCCACTCCTTTAAATGTTAGCTTATACTATGAATTCTGTATCTTCTTTAAAAAGTCCTTTTAGCAAACATAAAAAAGGCCAATCTAGATAGACGGCCCAAGTATGCTTATTTATTTTTTTGTTTTTTTATCCACTTATATATGAAATATAACATGATTAACCCAATTGCAATGATCATTGCTGGTTGAATATACGGCTTTGCAAATTCATTCACATGTTTCCAATTCGAAGCCAGTTTATCACCTAAATAGACGAATAAAATGGACCAAGGAATGATCGCTAGCGTTGTATATAAAGTGAATTTTTTCAGAGACATTTTCGTAATGCCTGCTGGAATCGAAATAGCATGCCTCACAACTGGTATAAATCTCGCAGTAAAGATTACTCCTGATCCATATTTATTGAACCAATCTTCGGCTATATCAATGTGCCTTTCATGAATAAAAATATATTTGCCATATTTTTTTAAGAAAGGTCTACCACCATATGCTCCAATCCAATAAATAAAAAGTTGTGCGATAGTTCCACCGATTACACCAGCTATAATGGCTCCGACAAAGTTGATATGTCCTTGTGAAACAAGATATCCAGCATAAGCTAACACGATTTCGCTTGGAATAATCTCAATCATGAGACCTAGAGCGACCCCAAAATAACCAAGGTCAGTTAAAAAATTTAAGATTGATTGAATAAACTCTCCCATTTTTTCCTCCATATATGACCAAGAAACCTAGATTGCCTCTTATACGAACAAGACTACAGACAGTATACCGTATAAACAGATCATCTGGCTTTTATTTTTTAATCATTGCTAAAATTGTCAAAGAAACAGGAAATGGATAGCGATAATTCTTTTGCAAAAAACAACGGTTAAATTAGTTGCAATGCTCTAATAACAAGCACCCGTATACTAGAAATTAGTTAGTTAATTTCTCATCAATGGCTGATGTGTCAATATCTTCTCCAAACCAAGTAGATAATTTGTTTTTGGCTTTATCCTTAATATCTTGGTCAATATGAGTGGCGACTTGTAAAATAGCTGCTCCAAGTGCACCTAAATCATCTACATAACCAACTCCTGTAATAAAATCTGGAATTAAATCTATAGGTAAAATAAAATAACCAAGCGCTCCAATAATCATTGCTTTAGTTTTTACAGGGACACTTGGCTTTTGTAAAGTGTAATACAGTAAAAGCACGGCATAAACTACTATGCCACCTGCTTTCTTTCCAACATTTTTCAGCTTGTCCCAAAGTTTTTTATTCGAATAATGTTTTTTTGCTCTTTCCATTCTTGTTTTTAATTCTTCTGTATTTATTGGCTCCATTTCATTTGCCATTTTCTTATATTCCCTCCTATATACCTACCTTTACACTTTTATTTTATTGACTCTTTTCTCTCATCATAAACATTTGTGTAAAACGAATCCACTCTCTAGCTGCAAATGACAAATATCGATCCTTTCTCCATATTATTCCTAAATGCCAAGGAATCACTGGATCAATCAGCGGAATACGTGAGACCCTGTCATGACCAATTTGTTTACAAATCGTTTCAGGAAGAAGCGCCACCCCATTATTAGCGGCAACCATTTCACTAATAAAATCCCATTGTGAACTCTCATAAATAATATTTGGATGGAATCCTTTCCGTACGCACTCCATTATAATTCGATCATGTAGGGCAAAATTTTTAGCAAATAATATAAATGGTTCAGCCTCTAAATCAACGAGCTGGAGTTGTTTTCTTTTACTAAGTGGATGGGAAGGATGAGTAACAACCATTAACTTCTCATTTACAAATGAAAAAGTATGAAACTGATCTTCATTTATCGGTAAAACAACGGCTCCTAGATCTAGTGTACCATTGCCAACATCTCTTTCAATTTTTTTAGCCCCATCTTCAACAAGCTGTACAGTTATATTCGGATAGTGTTGGTGAAAGGCTTGTATTACCTTAGGAAAGAAGCGCGATCCCACCATTGGAGGTAAACCAATATGAATGATTCCTGTTTTTAACTGCATTAAATCATCTAATTCCGATCGTAAGTTTTGAAAGGATTTAATAATATTTTGCGCTTGAACAAGAATTTTTTCACCAGCATCTGTCAGCTTTGCATGCTTACCCGTTCGATCAAATAGAATGACACCAAGTTCATCCTCAAGATTTTTCACCATTTTACTTATCGATGGTTGTGACACATATAACTTTTGAGCAGCTTTCGTAAAATTTCCTTCTGTAGCCACAGCTACAAAGTAATTTAAATGTTGAATGTCCACTTTTGGTACACCTCTTATAACTTTTGAGAATGACTATTATTCTATATATTCATTTTACCTATAGCATTACCCGATGTACACTTTATTAGAGGGAAATTTTTTCACTAGAAAGGTGTACAACATGAAAAAAATATTCATTGGTTGTCTTCAAATAATGATACTTTGTATCTTTACTTATATACTAGGAGAAGTCTCAGAATGGCTTCATCTCAACATTCCAGGTAGTATTTTGGGATTAGTTATATTATTTATTTTATTACAAACGAAAGTCGTAAAGCTAAAGTGGATTGAAGTTGGAGGAAATTGGTTAGTTGCTGAGTTGCTCCTTTTCTTCGTTCCTTCAGCTGTTGGAATCATTCAATATAAACACCTATTAATGGATAATGGACTTAAAATAATAGCAGTTATCGTTATTAGTTCCGCTATTGTGATGATTTGTTCAGGATTGTTAGCTGAAAAAATGGCCAAACAAAAGGAGGGGAAAATAAAAAATGCTGATCCTACTGTTCTTAATTCTCACCGCTAGTATTTATTGGGGAGCTAAATGGTGGTATACAAAAAAGAAGAAAGTATATTTCTCTCCGCTATTGCTGGCACCCATATTAATCATATTTGTCCTAGCACTTTTTCATATTAGTTATGATTCTTATAATTCCGGAGCAAAGTGGCTAACTAAGTTACTGCAGCCGGCTACAGTTGCCTTAGCCATTCCACTTTATCGCTATTATCCTATTTTAAAAAAATATTTACGTGAAATTTTATTTAGTGTGTTACTTGGTTGTATGATGTCTATTCTTGCTTCATTTAGTATTTCATGGCTTGTACAGTTAAATAAAACATTGGTTACAAGTATTATCCCCTATTCGATTACCACGCCTATCGCAATGGGAGTTTCATCTAAAATAGGTGGAGTTCCTACCATCACTGCAGTGTTTGTAATTATGACAGGAATTATCGGCATGATCCTTGGACCTTGGATTATTCGTATCTTTGGCTTTAAGAGTGAAATTGCAAGAGGCGTATTACTTGGTACAAGCTCACACGGAGCAGGAACCTCGAAGGCACTGGAGCTTAGCAGTGCAACAGGGGCCGTTTCTAGCGTTTGCATGGTATTAGCAGCGATTACATCATTCTGTATTTCGCCTTGGATTTATATGCATATCTTGCATTAATATTTATCTGAAAAAGGGCTAACTATTAGCCCTTTTTTAAATTTCGAAAAAACAATAACTAGTAGAAGTGATTATTTTTTTAGTAGATCAACATTCTCCATTTGGTGTAAAAGAAAATCCTGATCCTCAGGAAAGGCTAATTCTATTTCCTTCAATGCCTCTTTCGTCACCCATGCGATTTCATGAATTAATTGATCAGGATCCTGGATTACTGCCTTCCCTCCTACAATCCTTATAGAAAAGTAATGTACCTCAATGTTATAACCGTCCAATTCTGTATGTTTAACAAATAATTTATCTATAATTTCTGCTTCATATCCCGTTTCTTCATATACCTCTCTCTTACAGCACTCCTCCAGTGTTTCCCCCCTCTCCTGTCCTCCTGAAGGCACAGACCATTTTTTCTCTTCCTCAGGTTTTCCCTGGAGTACCATTAATAATTTCCCTTGGGCATTGACACAAACACCTGCTGAACCTACCCAATTCTTCATTTCCCTAACTCCTTTAGTTGTTTTAAATGGTGGAGATCATGCTCATATTCCCCTTTCACATAGGACTCAAGATTGTGCTGTTTTCCATTAATTAAGAAACTTTTCGATAAATCTAGTTGCCGTAAGTTCTCCACAAGTCTTGTTCTCTGCTTAATGGCGCCATCAATAATTTCGTATAAACTGATCCCTGAGTGAGCATAGCTTTCAGCATCTTTATTCATTTCCTCTACTTGCTCTGCAGTGATTCCGGCTAAACTCCCCCCCTCAATCATGCTTGGCAAACGTTCTTCATAAAAGAAACGATCCCAAAACATAATGTGAGTAATTATTGCTGCTTTTGACCATTTCCCCTCACTAATCGGCTGAAAAAATTCCTCATGGGTTCCCTCTTTTATTTTCTCTAAATAATCTTTCCACTGTGTTAACTGATCGACAATAGGATTCACTTTTATCTCTCTCCTGTTTTCATCTATTTGGTAATTTCCCAGCATTTCTAAACCGAATAACAGAAAAATCTAGTGTAGATGCAATAACTCGATTACGAATAGGATGTAAATCTGGTGTAAACCGTAATTCTACTTTTTCATTTACAATCTTTCCTATGAGGTCAGTTATAGGCTCTATTTTTTCCGGAACAACTTCCTCATGCGACACATAATAGCCTGCTGCCTGATCGAATAGTTCAAACCCTTTCTCCGAAAAGCTATAAACATATAATGTCGTATTCCTAATTTGTTCTAGCCATTGATTTTCGACCACGATAATCTTTTCGGCATTGGTATCTGCAAAAAATTTCTCAATATCGCTAACCTCTGTACAAGCTCCTTTACTATAAATCACTCTGGGACAATCACGTGGAAAATAATAATGTGAAGCATGCTCCCTGTCGATTGCCCAAACGGCTGGGGCTAGTTCAGGGAATGACGCGGATGGTCGTGGTGAAAAAACACGAATATCCGGTTCTTCGCTAAAGTGAAAAAGCAAGGATATAGCCTCCTTCTAACAATGACTTACCTTTTCATTCGCTATGATTAGAAGAAAATCCTTTCATTTCTGCTAGGCTATTTTCAGGCTAAGCTCTTTGATGAGCAATTTCAGGTAATAGTCAAAGACTTTGTTCAATTTTTATGGAATGTCCTTTATAACATGAGTGAAAGACATTTGGCTTGCTTATCCTCGTGATTTGTTCTTATCTAATGAATCAAGAACACTGCGACATTTAGCTTTACCTATTGACCTGTTTGAGAAAAGATCCTAAATAAAAAAAGACCTGTTCCATTCATGAACAGATCATATGTTCAAAACACTATAATGGTAAATCTCTCTTCTTAAATATAACAATGGCAAGGACAAATAATGCAATTCCTGTTCCTCCCAATGCGATTGAGACTGGTAATATATCAACGGTTCCTTTTGCAATTTCAGTCGGTTGAAAGGCTGAGAAAATAGTAAATTTCTTTAACCATTCAAAATCCTCACTCATTTTTGCTACGAGATTAATGGCAAAAAAGATAATAGATAAGCCACCAGAAATTGCGAGTGCACGTTTTTCGTCATTGAAAATACACGAAAATAAAAAGGAGTATCCACTTATGACAAAAAACAATAGAAATCCAACAATATTCATTTCAATAAATTGTAAAATATTAATATCGGCATCTTCAATGATCCAGTTCGCTCCTAATAGAACAGGAAGGATCGAAAATAATGTGATGGTAGCCAGGCCCAGAACTAAAATAATGCTTTGTGTTATAGCAATTTGACTTCTAGAAGTGGATGTAGATAAAAGATAAGCCATAGATCCTCGATCTACTAATCTCGCAATTAACTGGGTAGCAGTCACGACACAAAATATCATTAAAATAATCAAAAACAATAGTCCATAATACTCTGCTGCTAGGAATCCACTAAGATCTCCTAACATACCGCCATCAATGCCAAAAGCACTTAAATACCCTTGGGGCATCTCTTTAAAAAGTTGCTCGAGTGCATCAGATTTTGCAATCGAAGGATAGATCCACATGACTAGTAACATATAAAATGCTGCTCCTACCGCATAGCTTATAATACTTTTTCCATTTGTCTTTAACATCGCTTTAAAAAGGGAAGCATTCATGAACGTGATCCCTCCTTATCATAATAGTGCATAAATATCTCCTCTAATGACTGAGTATGAATATCCAAATGCTGAATATGACATTGCGATAACACTTTGATAAATCGGTTATAGTCTCCCTGTACTGCCACTTTAAGTCGAAGATGATCGATGCTTAAAATCTCTATCCCAGCTTGTTTTATGGTTTCCACATCATTCATCGTTTCTACTAAAATATCAAATAGTTTTCTCTGCTTTGCTTGTAGGTTCTTAACGTCCTCCACAGCTACTAATCTACCATCTTTTATAATACCTACTCGGTCACATGTACGATCAATTTCCTGAAACATGTGGGAAGACATAAGAATCGTTTTCCCTTTTGACTTCTCTTCCAAAACTAATTCAACGAATAAGCTCTGCATAAGAGGATCCAGTCCCGATGTCGGTTCATCTAGAATCAATATTTGCGGATCATGCATAAAGGCTGCCACGATTCCTACCTTTTGCTTCATCCCCTTAGACATTTTCCGAATGGGTGTTGTTACATCAAATTGTAACCGCTTAATTAATTGGTCTCGATAGGTTCGATCTTTCATTCCTCGCATCCCTGCAAGGAGCTCCAGAAATTCTAAACCATTGATTCCATCCAAAAAAGCAATTTCTCCAGGGAGATACCCGACTGTCTTTTGTATTTCTGCACTATTCTTCCAACAATCCATCCCATTTATTTTAGCTGAACCCGACTCAGGTTTCATAAACCCCATTAAATGCCTAATCGTAGTTGATTTACCTGCCCCATTCGGACCTAAATATCCAAACACTTCTCCCTTTTTTACTTCAAAGGATAAATCAAATATTCCTTTCCCATTGGGAAACACTTTCGTTAATTGATTCATTTGTATTCCCATTCCAATCACCCCTTTTTAAATGTTTTGAACTAATATCATACATTTATTACATATTAAAACAATTAAAATAAAATAACAATATGTTTTGAATGAAATATATTGTTTCACTTCAAAAAGTTTTGTATTATTATGTTGAGGTGAAAGCAATGGACGGTTATCAACGAAGGACAGAAAAAAAGAAGGAAAATATTCGAAATGCTGCTTTTGAACTTTTTAAAGTTTATGGGGTTGAGAAGGTGAGTATAGCGGAAATCGCTAAAAAGGCAAACGTCTCCCCTGTTACCATATATAATTATTTCGGAAATAAAGATGAACTTTTTAAAGAGGTTTTGTCTGAGTATATGAATAATGAATTAGAACAATATGTGGAATTACTCCACTCTAATCTTCCCTTTCCGAAAAAATTAGAAAAGATGGTTTTCAATAAAACTGAAGCCGCCAAAACCCTTAGTTCGGACTTTCTAAGAGGAATAACCGATCCCTCCCTACAAGAAGTCATCGAGGATTTTGCTAACAATAAAGCGATTCCCTTAATGATGGAGATGATTGAACAAGGAAAAGCGGAAGGGTATGTTAACCCGGATCTTTCAACAAATGCGATTCTCATTTACATTCATACATTCAGTGAAATGACGCAGCGTCCTGAATTATTTTCAAACACTCATATGAATGAATTACTTGATTTAAGCAATCTTTTCTTTTACGGCTTACTTGGACAGCCAGTGAAAGATTCATAAAAAAAGCTATATTTGTATAGTTTATTCCTTTGTAAATACCCTACTGCCGGCATTTACAAAAGGAATAAAGGGTTAAGCGTTCTTTTAAAAATTGCAGCTCTTTTTTCAGTGGAATGAAGGACTTATCGATCTTCCACCCATTTTGATTAGTTAAAACATTATCTAGATAGCAACAATGTTTAAGAAAAGAGCCTAGAAATAAGGGGCCCTCTATTAGAGCCCCCCTACTTTTAATCTTCTTGTTCTACAACATTATAGTAATCAACACTGTACATCGCACCTTCACTCACCATTTCATTATCAGCAAAATCATACGGATCGGAGTGTCCAACCTTTGTCATTGGAGACTTCATGTGCTTCTTCTTTGTCATCCAGGAGTCGGCTTTTGTCTTCATATTGTTTATCATTACTCGAGCTTTTTCTCTGTTATTCTTCGATGAGAAATAGGAAATACCTGCAATCCCAATACCAGCTAACACAACATGATTCATTTTAACCATTTGATCGTCCTCCTTGTCCATTTCTTTTCTTCTACCCGAAAATTGTCCATATCATGCATATATTACAAATATTTCATCATTTTAAGACAAAATAACTCTTTTAAAATATTTTCGTAAAAATAAACTAACTAACTATTAGTAAGTTTACAAAAGGTGTATAATAGATTTTAAATAGGAAGAAAGTTATACCTATTTCCATATAGGAGGTGTATCAAATATGGAAGGATCACGCCTTTGTCCAAAATTTGAAAAGGCATTTCAATTATTAGGAAAACGTTGGATTGGTGTCATTATCCGCGTTTTAGAAAAACAACCGATGCGTTTTAATGAGATTGCTGAGCAAATTCCACATATAAGCCAAAAAATGCTTTCTGATCGCTTAAAAGAATTAGAAATGGAGCAAATCGTCATTCGAGATGTTTATCCTGAAACACCTGTACGGATTGAATACCGTTTAAGTGAAAAAGGCCATGCTATTACTCCTGTTCTCGAGGAAGTACAGCACTGGGCTGATAAGTGGGTAACAATGGATGATTGTTGTAATGAATAACCTTAGCTTAATGGCTAAGGTTTTATTTTTTAAATCGATATTATTTGAATAGTCACACCAACAAAACTTGATAAGTACCACTAATTCCTTTATTAGGTGTAAAAGCCAGCAATCAGAATCGCCTTTTTAAAAGTTCTTTCGTTCAATTTAGAATCTTTTTTCATTCCCCATCATATATTGTTATCGTGTGAAAAATATACAGATATATTGGGGGTAAAAAGGAAATGAATTGGAGGATTCAAAAGAAAGGATTTTTACTAGCGATTACAGCCTATTTTGCTATTGCAGTCACACTATTATTTACACCACTTTTTCAGGCATCAGCTTCTATCAACTATGGTGAAGAAGTTGTATCATTTGCACAAATGCATGAAGGAAAAAAATTCAAAATGGGAGGCACCAGTCCTGAAGGATTTGATGCCAGTGGATATACACAATATGTATACAAAACAGCTGCAACTCACTTGACTATTCCTAGAACTAGTAACAATCAATACAAAGCAGGAAAATCGATAAAAGCAAACCAACTGCAGTTAGGTGATGTCGTTTTTTATGCTACAGGTCATAAAAAAGGAAAAGTAACATTTTCTGCAATTTATATAGGAGATGGAAAATTTATCGGAGCTACTTCAAAAGGAGTAAAAACGATTAACATGTCCGATAAGTATTGGAAAGAACGCTATGTAGGTGCAAAACGTTATATTCAATAGCCTTTAAGACGGCTCTCATTATGAGAGCCGCTTTTATTTTTCCAAAGCTTTATTTTGCTTAAAAATTGACCATTCCATAAGGCAAATATTTATAAACACTACACTATCACGAAATTTAATCAAACGTTTGATTAAATTTCGCTATTTAACATTTACTCTTTAGCGAAAAAATAATTATATTTAAACAAAAAACTCATTGCATTTAAACGTAATTTGTATTACTATCTGAAGTAAGGAGGTGCAAATATTGGAAAATTCAGATTCACTTAGATTAAATGTTGCATTGTTAAGAAGAAAAGTACCTAATTTAACAACTGCTGCTCGTTCAGTTGGTTTACGACCAGCCACAGTTTCTAATTTATGTACTGGGAAAATTCCAGTTGGCCGTGCAGAGGTACGAACTTTGGTAGCTTTAGCAACATTAGCCGAATGTAGTTTAGATGAATTAATTTTGAGAGGGGAGAAAGTCGAGATGATTGAAACTGGAATTAAAACTCTAGATCTATTTGCTCCACTTGCGAAAAATGGGACCGTCGGATTAGTTGCTCGCCCAGGTATGGGACAATTGGTCATTTTAGCAGAACTATTTTACAAAATGAAAAAAAATGGTTATGCGAATGTTCTCCTTATGCCTGAAGGTGATCACCCCGAATTAAATGATCTATTAGAATTTGTAGATATTATTGCTTATACCATTGATGAAGCCTACGAAAAAATGGCATCATACGATAAAGGCAAGGATCTTATTTTTACAGCCGATCGTTCACATGTCGTTTCTGGAGAGATCTATCAATTGCAGGAACGATTGCAAAATATCGGTGTAGAAAATGTAACAACCATCTTGCTTGATCTATCAGGTGAAGTTGTTGATGAGGAATTACCTTACGGACCACTTGAGACCCTTTGGCAATTTGATGCAGACCTAACAGCAAGACATCGTTTTCCAGCAGTTAATCCTATTTTCTCCACATCATCCGTTTTAGAGGGTGCTCATCTAGATCAAAATCACTTCATGATCCAACAACGTGCTCAAAAGCTTTTACGACGATACCGCGAATTGCGTTCACTTGTCACTGTTAGCGGCATAGAAAAACTACCTACTACAGAAGTTCAAACCTATAAACGTGGGGAACGCTTGGAAGCCTATTTAACCCAACCTTTTTATGTAGCTGAACCTTTCACAGGAAAAAAAGGAGAATCCGTTCTATTACAGGACACACTTTCAGATGTGCAGAAAATTTTAGACGGGGTAATAGACTCCACTGATATCGAACAGTTAGATTTTATAGGAAAGCTTTAGGAAAATTAAAGTGACACCACTCAACATTTGAGTGGTGTCATCCTTTATTTTATTTGGTTCTTCTTTTTCTTGATCGGTTTCCTTCTTTTTTTATCTGGTTCATCCTTTATTTTGTCCTGTTTCTTTCTTTTTTTGTTTGGTTCGCTCACTTTTTTTAGTGGTTCCCCCACGTTTGTGGGGTTTCACCCTTTTTTTATTTGGTTCATCCTTTATTTTGTCCTGTATCTTTCTTTTTTTGTTTGGTTCACTCACTTTTTTATGTGGTTCCGAACGTTTGTGGGGTTTCACCTTTTTTTTATTTGGTTCATCCTTTATTTTGTCCTGTTTCTTTCTTTTTTTGTTTGGTTCACTCACTTTTTTTAGTGGTTCTCTCACGTTTGTGGGGTTTCACCTTTTTTTTATTTGGTTCATCCTTTATTTTGTCCTGTTTCTTTCTTTTTTTGTTAGGTTCGCTCACTTTTTTTAGTGGTTCCCCCACGTTTGTGGGGTTTCACCCGGTTTTTATTTGGTTCCTCTTTTTTTTTGACCTGTTTCTTTCTTTTTTTGTTAGGTTCGCTCACTTTTTTTAGTGGTTCCCCCACGTTTGTGGGGTTTCACCCGGTTTTTATTTGGTTCCTCTTTTTTTTTGACCGGTTTCTTTCTTTTTTTGTTTGGTTCGCTCACTTTTTTAAGTGGTTCCCACACGTTTGTGGGGTTTCACCCTTTTTTTATTTGGTTCATCCTTTATTTTGACTTGTTTCCTTCTTTTTTTGATTGGTTCGCTCACTTTTTTTAGTGGTTCCCACACAGTTGTGTGGTATTACCCATTAATTATTTAGTCCAACCTTTATGTTCCAGTTCCACAATTCAAATAAAAAAAATGCAGATGTTTCCATCTGCATTTTCTTTCATCTAATTTAATAAGCTTTTGCCCAGTATACTAAATGCTTCGCTTCGCCGCCACAGCATACACATGTATCCGATACTTTTTCTTCTTCGAAAGGAATACAGCGTGAGGTTGCGGATGTTTCATCTTTAATGAAGTTTTCGCAGGCTACATCTCCGCACCACATCGCTTTGATAAAACCAGGATTTTCGACTAGAGCCTTTTTGAATTCGTCCATATTTAATGCGATATTGGTTTTTTCTTCACGATGTGCTTTGGCCTTTTCGAAAAGGTTGTTTTGGATATCTTCAAGAAGCTCAACTACTTTTGCTTCAAGATCTTCCATTGCTACGAAGATTTTTTCACCTGTGTCGCGACGTGCAAGTACGACTTGACCTTTTTCAATATCTTTAGGTCCCACTTCTAAACGTAGTGGAATTCCCTTCATTTCATATTCATTAAACTTCCAGCCTGGCATTTTATCACTAGCATCAATATCTACTCTTGCTACCTTTTTCAGTTGATCTCTTAATTCATATGCTTTATCAAGTACGCCTTCTTTATGTTGAGCAATTGGTACAATCATTAGTTGTTTTGGTGCAATTTTAGGTGGTACCACTAAACCGCGGTTGTCACCATGAACCATAATTAATGCTCCGATTAAGCGGGTTGTAATTCCCCATGACGTTTGATGTACCGTTTGAAGTTCGCCATTTTTATCTGTGAATTGGATACCAAATGCTTCGGCAAAGCCCGTTCCTAAATAATGTGAGGTACCTGATTGTAATGCTTTTCCATCATGCATTAAGCTTTCAATCGTTAATGTATGAACGGCACCTGCAAATTTTTCCTTATCTGTTTTACGTCCACGTAAAACAGGAATCGCAAGGTATTTCTCGCATACTTCTGCATACATTTCAAGCATTCTTGATGTTTCTTCCTGAGCATCTTCACTCGTCGCGTGACATGTATGACCTTCCTGCCATAGGAATTCAAGAGAACGTAAAAATGGTCTTGTTGTTTTCTCCCAACGAACAACATTGGCCCATTGATTATATAGCTTTGGTAGATCACGATAGGAATGAATAATATTCGCATAATGCTCACCGAATAATACCTCTGATGTCGGGCGAATAACTAGACGTTCTGCTAGTTCCTCAGAGCCGCCATGTGTAACCCAAGCTACCTCTGGAGCAAAACCTTCAATATGATCCTTTTCCTTTTGCAATAGGCTCTCAGGAATCAATAATGGCATATAAATATTTTCATGACCTGTTTCTTTAATTTTCCCATCTAGTACATCACGAACATTTTCCCAAATAGCAAAACCATACGGACGAATAATCATTGACCCTCTTACAGAGGAGTAATCTACTAAATCTGCTTTCTTTACAACATCTGTGTACCATTGTGCAAAATCATCTTCCATTGCAGTAATTTCTTCGACAAATTTCTTATCCTTTGCCATGATTCAACTTCCTCTCAAATTTTTTCTTAAACGCAAAAAGACCTCCGTCCCTAGAAAAGGGACCGAGGCCTGGTGGTACCACCCTTATTTACAGCTTAGCTGTACACTCTTTACTGATAACGGTTTTGAATAACCGCATGTATCTTAGTCTATCGATACAGAACTCAAAGGCAGGTTCAAATGGGCCTTTTGGAAACTTGCACCAACCGTTTCCTCTCTAAAAAAGACGGGACATTTTACTAATCCTTATCGACGTTTTTTGATTTATAATTTTTACAAAAATATACTAATTATTTACGACAAAGTCAAGTAGATGAAAAATAAATTTTATTTTTTACGTTTGATGAGTTTTTTCTCTTTTTCATTTTTCACATCTAATACATCCAAAAGGAAAACGAAAACTGGAATTCCAAGAATTAACCCCCACACACCGAAGAAGTGCTCTGAGAAGATTAATACAATAAATGTATAAAATACGGGAAGATTTGTTTTCGATGACATAAGTTTTGGATTTAAAACATACGCTTCGATCGCATGGACAACCGCCACAATAACCACTACATAAAGAACTTGAATAGGTCCTCCAATACTATAAGCAATAAAGCATAGTGGGACAAGTGAAATAATTACACCTGCAACAGGGATTAGACCTAAAAAGAAAATCATAATCGCTAATCCAAATAGCTGCGGAAATCCCATAATGGATAAAGCAATCGTTGTAAGAACCGTGTTCACAATCGCAATGATAAACTGAGCTTCAATTACCTTACCAAAGGTTGCTGCAAACTTCTTACTAAAGAACTCGATCTCATCATAAAATGGACCGACTTTACTCTCTTTAAACTTTTTTGTAAAATCGATGAGACGTTCCTTTTCTAAAAGATAGAAAATACTTAATATCAGTGATAAGAAAACATCTACACTCACTTTACTTACATTTGTAAAATAACCAAGGAGGAAAGTAAATCCTTGTTTTAAAAAGTTAGTAATTTCGTCTTTCTCTTGTATCTGTTTTACAATATAATTTATGACAACATTTTCTTGTGGTTGAGAGTAAAAATCAAAAAGCTGCCTAACTAATTGTGTAATTTCCGCAATGAGAACAGGTAGATATTTGACAATTCCAAGAGATAGCAAGCCGACAATCGCTATATAAAGGACGACGACGACCACCTTCCGATGAATCGGCAATCGTTTCGCTACAAATTCTGATAGACGATCCATTAAAAAGGCAAATATAAATGTTAGCAGTATTAAATTCATCATGCTTCTCAGAAAATATAAAATGAGAGCAATCAAAGCAAATATAATAAGGCGCTTCACTCCTCTTTTTTTAAAAAAACTGCTAACAAACTCTGTCATTATCTTTTTTTCCCCCTAAATATTAGCTTCTTCAACATCATAATACTTCATTTTCTCATACTTTCATACTATATACTCAAAAAAAGACTTGATTTTTTTAAATAGATACAAAAGTATCTATTTCAATACATTTTTTAGTAATAAATTTGTCCTGCTTATCAAGTCCAGCCAAAGTACTTCTCTTTCCTTACTATATGAAATAATAATGTTGTCCCATTCAAATTATGTGTAGACTATTTCTTCCAACGCCCTTTCAAGTTGTGGAAAATGGAAATTAAAATCGTATCGCAATGCTTTTTCCGGTATAACCTTCTGCCCCTCCAATAACATGCTACTCATCTCGCCAAGCCCTAATTTTAATGCCCAACTTGGAACTGGTAACCAATGTGGTGAGTGCATGACGGAAGAGATAGCTTTTCCAAACTGTCGCATCGTTACAGGATTTGGAGCAGTTACATTTAAAGGACCTTCAATCTCCTTATGAAGGATAGCAAAGTACAGCAATCGCACAACATCTTCCACATGTATCCATGATACCCACTGCTCTCCTGTTCCAATCGTCCCACCTATTTTCAATTTATATGGAAGCAGCATGAGAGGTAATGCCCCACCATTTCCTAAAACTAAACCAAATCTTGCAAAGACTACTCGTGTACCAGTATTTCTCGCCTTTGCCGCTGCATTCTCCCACTTCCGGACTACTGTTGCTAGAAAGTCCGGTGCCTCATCGTTATTCACCTCGGTGAATTCTTGTGTTTTAGACATTCCATAATAACCGATAGCTGATGCATTAATAAGGACTTGAGGTTTCGGATGTAATTCGTTCATCATTCGCACAATTTCGGTCGTTGCTGTCATTCTGCTGTGTACAATTTCCTTCTTCTTTTTATTTGTCCAGCGTAATCCATTAATAGTCTCCCCCGCTAGATTGATAATAGCATCGACCTCTTTTAACTCCTTCTCCGGTCTACTATCTTTTTGAAGCCATTCTACTGCAGATAGTCCCCTTGTTTGAATCGTTTTATTTGGATTCCTTGTTAAAATTGTTACTTGATGCCCATTCCCCAAAAGAAACTTCTGTATTTTTTCACCTATAAAACCACTTCCACCTGCAATCACTATATGCATATGCTCTCCCCTTTTCCCTATCAGTTATCGTCCATTTATCCAATGTATATGCACATTTATAAGGTATTTCTAGTGTAATCTTTTAACTTTATTAAAGGAAACGATAAAAAACTTATTGATTTATGTATTATAAAACGAAAATCTTCATATTTATCAAAAAAGGACAGGGAGAGTGATGGTTTTAAATACGTTCATGATTTTGTGTTTTAGCATACTACTAATATTAATTCTATTAATTATTTGTCTTTCTTTTATTTCAAAGCACAAACAAAAGGCTATTCAGATATTTACATTTGAGAGCTTTATTAATTCTCCTCCAATAAGTGAGAATCACAAAAAAGGCTTTATCGATACTATCAATGACTTTTTTGATAATAATAGCACTGGAACAATCGATGGGATAGAAAATGACGACAGCGATGTTGGAGGGGATGATGGTGGAGAATAGTATTCCGCAATTGTCAGAAATGAAATCACGAGTCCATAGAAAAAAGGATGACATATCAATCACCCTATTTCTCTAGTTTTATTAAGATTTCCCAAGGACCCACTTACTCTTTTGGAACATTAGGGAAGCAATCGTAAATGTAATTGCGATAAATATAATGGAGCTTCCAGCTACTAATAAGATACTATTTAAATCATAAATGCCATAGATTAATTGCTTAATCAGGGCGTAAATATTCATAAATGGAATAATAAAGTGATACGGTTGAAATTCATTTGGTGTGATACCAATTAAAAGAAAGTATGGAATCATTGATACCATCATTACAGGTGATACATAGTTTTGTGCTTCCTTCATCGTATTTGCTGCCATGCTAAGGACCATCTGTAATGCGGAAACTAGAAAAGCAAATACAATTATGCCTACAGCTAAACTACTTATAAATGTAGTAATATGCTGGTCAAGCTGAAGAGCTTCCTTCATATTAGACGTAAATAATTGAACAAAAGCTACTAAAGTTAGTACAGAAAAAATGCCACTAATCATTCCAAGAGTTGCAATCGTAAACCACTTTCCTACTAAAATATGAATTCTCTTCACAGGAGTCATCATTAATGCCTCCATTGTTTTTCTTTCCTTTTCACCGGCGAATAAGTCACTTGATGCCGGTAGTCCTCCCATTAAAACACCTAAAACAATAACAAGCTGTGCCATGATAGAAATCATATATTTAGACATCGTATCTTTTTCACCTGTAACCGATTCCTGTTTATAGGTGAAGGGTTCCATAATCGAACTGCTTACATTTGCTTCCCCCAGTTTCTCTATAATTCGTTCATTCTTCTTGGAAGAAAGTAAACCTAGAATCATATCGGTAGCCGAGCTTCCTTTACTACTTGTCGGTTCGCTATAAACAGTAATGTCTGGTACTTGATTTGCTCCTTCTTTTACATCAATGGCAACTACTGCCTTACCTTCTTTAACCTCATGTAGGGGATCATCAGATAAGTTAATATCCAGCTGTTTGATACCTTTAAACCAATTAATAATTTCTGTATCTGTATGTTCATTGATTGATACGGATATGCTATCCCCTTCCTTATCAGACTGAATATAATTATCAATAAAAAACACAATACCGATATTAAACAAAATAGGGATAATAATGCTTAGAAAGATTGTTTTTCGATCACGAAAGGCATCCTTCAACTCTTTCAGATAAACATTCCAAATCATGCCGTTTCACCTCTCACTATACGTGACATAAAGATATAATTTAAATTCTCGGTTTCTTCTTGTTGATACAGCTCCTGAAGGGAACCATGATAGATCAAATTTCCCTTATGAATCATAACAATGGTCTGACATAGCTGTTCAACCTCTTCCATAATATGACTAGAGAATACGATGGTCTTTCCCTCTTTACGCAAGTGATGAATAAGCTCTCGAAACATATTTGCCGAAGTGATATCTAAACCTGTAGTCGGCTCATCTAAAAGAATCACATCTGGATTATGAATCAGTGTCCGAGCAATCGCTACCTTTTGACGCATTCCTTTTGAAAACCCCCCTACTTTTCGGTCAAGATATTCCTTCATTCCAAACCGTTTCGCAAGATTTTCGATTCGCACATTTGATTCATGTTTGCTTAAGCCATATAGTTTGGCAAAATATTGGAGATTTTCCTTCGCGGTTAACCGATCGTACAATCCTGTTTCACTACCGAAAAGAACCCCGATTTTCCTTTTTATTTCCATCGTTTGCTGACTAGTATTTTTTCCATCTATAATAATTTCTCCTTTTGTAGGTTCTAAAATTGTCGCGATCATCCGTAATAATGTTGTTTTTCCTGCACCATTTTCACCGAGCAAACCAACAACCTCACCCGTTGGGATTGTAAAGCTTACATTTTGAACAGCATGAATTTCCTGCTTTTTTTCCTTAAATGTTCGGGAAACATTATTTATTTCAATCATTCGATATCCCTCCAGCCCTTTTGATATGTTAATCATACTCGATAACCATTTTCCCGACTTCAATAATGTCGCAAAACGTCTTTTTCATGTCATGAATAGGTCAAATTTCATGATGAATCTGGTACAATATAAATATTATTATTGGTAAAGAGTGGGGTATATGATAAAGATTGGCTTAGTGGATGATCAAGCATATGATTTAGAAAAACTACAAACGATTTTGGAAAAAGAAGAGGAGATTGAAATTGTCTTCGCTACGAATAATTCCGAACATGCCTACTCATTACTGAAAACAACAGAGATTGATCTTCTCATTACTGACATTGAAATGCCAAATTTGTCCGGTTATGAATTAGCAGACTTTGTACATACGAATGCCTTAAATATTCGTATTATCTTTGTAACAGGATATAGTGCATATGCCGTACATGCCTTCGAGTTGAATGTATTGGATTATATTTTAAAGCCCTACTCTAAAGAGCGTTTATTAAAAGGCATTCATCGATTCAATCACATCAATACAGAGAAGTTAGAAACAGATAAAATGATGTTAAAGTATAAATCTGATATACATATGATCGAAAAGCAGGAGATTATTTTTATTGAACGAACAGGTCGATCAACGACAATCGTCACAAAAACAGGAGAATTCCAAACCTATCAAACTTTAGGGGAGCTAGAATCAAAGTTAACAAACAAAAGCTTTATTCGGGGACACCGTGGTTTTATTATTAATATACAATATATTAAAAACTTTTCTCTTTACACGAAACAGTCTTATATTGTCCATTTCCATCACACTGAAAAAACAGCCATGATGACGAAAGTGAATGTAGAACAATTACAAAAAAATTATTACTAAAACCTTTCTCAAAAACTGGCTAGTGAATTTACATATCAAGTTGCAAAAGGAGCTACTGTGTTGAAAACCAACCTGCTTCATTTATTATATTTTAGTATGAATAGTATTCTAGTAGCCTTATTGTTTATTATAAAATCCCATAACTCAGCTATTATTTCTATAATATTTTTGCTAGTATCTGTTTTCATCTTCGGCTATTTTAAAAGAAAAATGACGATTAATAAGGATCTATCCCTTCTTATTCTTTGCTGCTTCATCCTTTTACAAGGACTTATGATCGCAAGTATCCTTGCAACGAAACAGATTACTAGCGTGATCTTCCTACTAGCAGGAATTAATCTTATGTATTTTCTAATCAATTATCTTAGCTTAAACAGTTATCTATATCAAAAGAGAATTGATGCGATTCAAGAGGAAATAAAACATTTCAATCAATCGGTGCAGCACTTACGTATACAGCGCCATGATTTTTTAAAGCATGTCAATGCCTTGGATTATATGTTTGAAAGTAAAGAATATGATCAAGCACATCAATATGCGAAATCCTTGGTACAGGATTATCAAACAGTCAATGGCACAATACAAGGGGAATCAAGCCATATGACTGCTGTTCTTTTAAAAGCAGTCGCACGGTCTCGTTACGATAAAATTAAGTTGCATTTACACTCGAATCAACCAATATCGCATATCCCGTTACCACCAGTCGACCAAGTTAATTTAATATCTAATTTACTAGACAATGCACTAGATGCAGCTGCAATTAGTAAGGAAAAAAAGATTATTTGCTCAACAAGAAAACAAAAAGGGTTCTTTATTTTCGAAATCAAGAATTCAACGACAGAATTGCCAAACGAAATTGCCGATCATTTATTTCAACGATTCAATCAAACGACCAAAGCTGGGAATCATGAGGGACTGGGGACATTCATTATTTCTGACATTATTAAGCGTTATAATGGAAATATTAGTTATTCCTATAATGGCAATGAAATGGCTATTAAAGTTAAGTTTCCAATTGTTGAGGAGTATATGCATGTCCTATAAAAAACTAAAATCCTCCACTTATTTTCAGATAGAAGTGGAGGATTTTATATTTTGCTAATCTTTTATAGCTACCAAAAGGGTGCTCCATAAAATGGATATGTTACAGATTACTTGGTAAAGTTTGTTGATTGTTCTTTTGAAATCTATTCTTATGCCTTCCACCTTTATTATTCGTATCTAAACGCTTCTCTAACGCTCTTGATAGAAGTGATAGGGCATAATTTACTACAAAATACATGATTGCTACTAGTATAATAATTGGTATAACGTAGTTTCCACCTTTTGGACCACTATAAATCCCCTGTGCATTATGGAGCAGATCTGGTAACGCAATGATTATAGCTAAAGAAGTATCTTTCAATAGTGATATAAACTGACTAACCAATGGAGGAATCATTCGTTTCAAAGCTTGTGGTAGGATAATATTCCACATAGTTTGAATATAGGATAATCCCGAAGACCGAGCAGCTTCTATTTGACCTTTTTCAATAGAATTTAGGCCGCTTCTTACAATCTCTGAAATCATTGCAGATTCGAAAATCGTTAACGCTGTTATGGCTGCGGTAATAATCTCCATTTTTATTCCAACTTCACGTAAGCCAAAATAAGTAAAGAAAATAATTAATATTAAAGGGAGATTACGTAATGCTTCTACAACGACAGCCACTATTTTAGAAAGAACAGGGATCTTTGCATATCTTAATATCCCCAATATACTACCGATTACAAAGCTTAGTATTATCGAAATGAAAGCAACTTCTAATGTAACTAAGAAACCTTTTAACAAATAGGTAAGATTCCCTGCAGAATAAGCTCCTAAAAAATCCATCTTCTATCACCCCTTTTAATAGCTTCTTGCTAATCTTTTTTCTAAATGATTAACAAATAAGCTTAATGGGACGGTTAATATTAAATAAAACATACCTACAAAAATATACGTATCAAAAATAACATAATTTCTTTGTGCAATATAATCACCAAAGTACATTAATTCTAATCCAGCCACTACTCCTAATATGGAAGAATTTTTAACTAAATTAATAAATTGATTCCCAATTGGAGGGATAACAATCTTAACTGCTTGCGGTAAAATTATGTACCTCATCGTTTGGATATAAGTCAGTCCAGATGAACGGCCCGCTTCCATCTGTCCTTTATCAACCGATTGAATTCCTGCACGTACGGCTTCGGCAATAAAAGAGGCAGTGTAAATAGAAAGACCAATGGTTCCCGCAACAAAACCACTTAAATTGATTTTAAAGGTACTTAAGCCATGATAAAAGAAAAACACAATGATAATGAGAGGAATATTTCTAATAAATTCAACAAAACATGCTCCAATAAAATTTAAAATTTTTATCGGGGCAATTCTCATTACTGCTACGATAACCCCTAATATAAAGCTACCAATAAGGCCAATTAAACTAACTTTTATTGTATTAAGGAATCCTTCAAGATAGAGATCAAAATAATTAGTTAAAACGGAGAAATCAAGCATAGTCTCCCTCCTTTATAAAACAAGTTGTTCAACTACAAGGACGGGCATAGATAAATGCCCATCCCGATTGAAGTTTTATTCCTTAATCCATTTATCTTTTATTTTGTCATATTCTCCACTATCCTTAAGTTCCTCTAAGAATTTATTCACATAGTCTGTAAATTTTTTATCATCCTTTTTAATCGCTATTCCATATGGTTCTTCTGTAAATGTGCCTCCAACTACTTCATAGTTTTCATCTTGCGCAGCCATTCCATAAAGAATTGAGTTATCCGTTGTAAGAGCATCACCTTTACCAGATTTTAAAGCGGTAAATGCTTCTGCATAGTTTTCAAATTCCAATAATTCTGTATCAGGAGCGGCTTTCTTTACGTTTTCTCCAGATGTTGCTCCTTTCACAGCTAATACCTTCGTACCTTTTCCTAAATCTTTTACACTTTGAATTTTACTTCCTTTTTTCACTAACAATGATTGCCCCGCATCAAAATATACATCTGAGAAATTAACTTCCTTTTTACGTTCATCCGTAATTGTCATAGTCGCAATAATGGCATCAATATCCCCATTTTTCAATTTCGGAATACGTGTCTTAGAAGTAATCTCTACTAACTCAACCTTATTCTCATCACCTAAAATTTCCTTTGCAAGCGCTTTGGCTATATCTACATCAAATCCAGTAACTTCACCACTTGAAGGATCCTTATATCCAAATAAATACGTATCATACTTAACACCTACAACAAATTTTCCGCGATCCTTGATTTTATCCAAGGTGCTCTTGCTCTCCTCCCCAGAAGATGATTTTCCACATCCCGCCAACAATGCAGCAATTAATGTAAAAATGACCCCTACAAACAACCACTTTTTCATTTTCTTCATTTAAAATTTCCCCCTTATATTTAATGATTTAACACACGCTTTAAAAAGACCTTTGCTCTTTCTTCATGAGGATTCTCAAAGAATTCGATAGGCTTTCCTTCCTCGACAATCCTCCCTTCATCCATAAATACAACACGGTTAGCTACTTCTTTCGCAAAACCCATCTCATGAGTAACTACTACCATCGTCATCCCTTCTTTAGCTAATGATTTCATTACTTCTAGGACTTCCCCAATCATTTCGGGATCTAGTGCGGAAGTAGGTTCATCAAAAAGCATTACCTTTGGTTTCATTGCAAGTCCTCTAGCGATAGCGACCCTTTGTTGCTGTCCCCCTGATAGTTGAGATGGATAAGAATTTGCTTTATCAGGGATTCCTACCTTCTCCAAATAATACATGGCTGTCTCTTCTGCTTTGGCCTTATCTTCACCAAGCACTTTAATAGGAGCTAAAGTAATATTTTGTAACACCGTTTTATGCGGGTATAGATTAAAATGTTGAAACACCATACCTATATCTCGTCGAAAATCATTGATATTCGTATGTTTGTCATTTACTTTAGTTCCGCCCACAACTAGTTCGCCATCTGAGATTGTTTCCAAACAATTGATACATCGAAGCATTGTACTTTTCCCCGATCCAGATGGACCAATAACTACGACAACCTCTCCTTGATTAATTTCTAGATTAATATCTTTTAAAACATGAAAATCCCCATAATGCTTATTGACATTACGAAATGTGATCATACGGCCCCCCCCTAACTAAGAACGACAAAAATAATCTTTCTCTAAAATATGAGAAAAACTCTCAATTTATACAATATTCTAAATCCCCATAATAATGTAACTTTCGACCCTCATGCCTAAAATCCTTCATTTTTTTCAAAACATATCCAAATTAGGACTTTTGACCCAATGGAAATATAGGGATTTAAAAACTAAAAAATTATAATTTTTTTAACAAAAAAAGACCTTTACCTAATAACGGCAAAGGTCTTACAACTGTTTATTCGACTTTTCTAATCCTAAATAATTGATAAATGTGTAAAACAACAACCTTCAATACTGCATAGGTCGGGATAATTAAAATCATCCCTAGCACACCTGCAAGATTCCCCCCGACAAGGATGAGTAGAATAATGGTTAATGGATGAACATTTAGTGTTTTTCCCATGACCTGTGGAGATACCAAATTACTTTCAATTTGTTGAGCGGCAAACATGACGATAATGACATAAAGTGCCATAATCGGATTTTGGAAAAAAGCGACAATAATAGCGGGCGTCGCGGCGATAAATGGTCCAAGGAATGGGATGACATTGGTTGCCATTCCAAAGAGTGCTAGAATCAGCGCATAATCCAAACCGATAATTAAATAACCAATTAATAAAAGAATCCCAACAACAGAGCTCACAATTAATTGACCTTGGATATAGCCTCCAAGTGCTTTGTCCATATCATGTAAAACGGAACGAATTTCTTTTTCCTTTGATTTAGGGAAAAAGCGTGTCACATTTGGTACAAACCGATCCCGATCATTTAACATATAGAATAGGATAAATGGAACAATGACTAGTGAGAAAATAAATCCAAAGACATTTCCTAAAACTTTGGCCACCGCTCCCCCCGTTGCCAATGCATTTGCTTGCAATTTAGTTGTTAAATTTGCAATGATATCCTTTGCAAATTGAGGGATATATTCTTGATTTTTTTGCCAATAAGTAAAAGCATCCTGTGCGGCTTTCACCATATCTGGTACATTTTCTATTAACCGCTTAAACTGATCTTGTAATAACGGACCAATTAATTCAATCACTGCAATGACGATTCCAATCAAAATCACAAATATCAGCATAATAGCTAGTTTTCTTGGAATCTTCCATCCTTCTAGCAGCCTAACAACTGGTCTCGCCAAATAGTATAAAATTCCCGAAATTAAAAACGGAATAAACAGGGTTTGAATAAAGATAACTAATGGAGTGAAAACAAAGCTCACTTGATTTAATAGCCAAATGATAATTAAAACAATAATTATCCCTATCCCTAAGTTAAAAAATTTCTTTTTTATTTTAAACACCTCTACTATTTACTTTTATTTACTATGATAATGAATTTTCCCATAAGTGAAAAGGAATTTCCCCAATGTTTTAAAAAATTTTCACCAAATAAATAGGGACTGTCTAAAAAGCAAAAGGGTCAGACCCCACAACACAATATATAGAATGAATATATACAAAATCACTCTATATACTAGTTCATCGTGAGGGATCAGACCCCTTATTAGACAGCCCCTTGCCCGTACATATTAGATAAGATTATTTTTTTTCATTTGAGTCGTCATCCATGATGCCGCTCATACCTTTTTTAAATTCTCTTAATGTTTGACCTGCAGCTTTACCTAACTGAGGAAGTTTTGACGGACCAAAAATCAATAGGGCAATGACAATAATAATAAGAATTTCTCCGAATCCTAAGTTACCCATTTGTTCATCTCCTAAATGTTTAAACTAGATTTATACGATCTTTCAATTTAATCATTATACCTACGGCTATTTTAAGCCTATTACTTTTGAAATTCAAGTTACTAAAATGGACAAATGATGACGTTTTTAGCAAAAAATGTTGTTTATTCTGCAATTAAATAAAGACTAAAAAAAAGAAAAAAATTCTTCTTTACAACTTTTTTTGATGGGAGTAATATTTCAATATAAAAAATTAATATCTTTTATCGCTTAATTCGAAAGAAGCGGGGGAACCATAATTGTGGCTATTAGTCACTTGGGGTGAATCCTTTTTTTAAAGGTAGGGTTACTCTCATACCCGAATCCGACAGCTAACCTCGTAAGCGTTGCGAGAGAGGAGTGTTTATGTGATCGAATCTTCGACCACAGAGGACTACATCCCTCTGTGGTTTTTTGCTGTGCAATTTTAAATAATCAAGACACCAAACAGACTTACATTAAGGAGACTTTATTTATGTACAGTTCATTTAAACGTTTATTAATTGGAAGGCCATTAAAAACACATGAGCTTGGTGAACAAAAACTAACAAAACTTAAAGCATTAGCTATTCTTTCATCTGATGCCTTATCTTCTGTTGCCTATGGTACAGAACAAATTTTAATCGTTTTAGCGACGATTAGTACATTAGCCTTCTGGTATACGATCCCAATAGCGATCGGTGTTTTATTTCTTTTGACAGCTCTTACCTTATCTTATCGTCAAATTATTTTCTCTTACCCTCAGGGTGGAGGTGCTTATATTGTCTCGAAGGAAAATCTCGGTATCAATCCTGGTTTAATTGCGGGAGGTTCTTTATTAGTTGATTATATACTAACCGTGGCTGTTAGTATTTCTGCAGGTACTGATGCTATCACATCAGCGTTTCCTATCTTGCACGAGCATAATGTGTTCATTGCCGTCATGCTTGTCATTTTTATTACAATACTAAATTTACGTGGCTTAACTGAATCTGCAGCAGTTTTAGCCTATCCTATCTATTTATTTGTTTTTGCATTAGTGATGCTAATTTTTGTAGGGATGTTTAAAATTGCAACAGGGCAAGTGTCACCACAATTGCATACATCCATTGGGACACCAGTAGCAGGGATATCTTTATTCCTATTACTACGCGCCTTTTCATCCGGCTGCTCAGCATTGACTGGTGTAGAAGCGATTTCGAATGCTGTCCCAAATTTTAAAGCACCTGCTGCAAAAAATGCGGCTGCAACATTAGCCTTAATGGGGTTGATTCTTGCTGTTCTATTCTCAGGAATTACTTTTTTAACCTATTGGTTTGGAATTGCCCCTAAAGGAAATGAAACGGTGATTTCTCAAATTGCAGCACAAACATTCGGACGAAATTTCCTTTATTTCTTTGTCCAGGGAACTACTGCTTTAATATTAGTACTTGCTGCTAATACAGGTTTCTCGGCATTTCCTATGTTAGCTTACAGTTTATCCAGGGATAAGTATATGCCAAGAATGTTCTCGATTAGAGGAGATCGTTTAGGATACTCAAATGGCATCATTTTTTTAAGCATTGCCTCTATTTTGCTCATCATTGCATTTAAAGGAAAAACAGAGCATTTAATTCCCTTATATGCAGTAGGCGTTTTTATTCCATTTACCCTTTCGCAAACAGGTATGAGTATGAAATGGTTAAGGGAAAAACCGAAAGGATGGATTGGTAAACTAGCTATTAATTTAATAGGTGCACTGATTTCGTTTCTTGTACTAGCGATTCTTTTTGTAACTAAATTCCATCAGGTTTGGTTTGTCATTATCTTCCTGCCTATTGTTGTATATACGTTTTATCAGATAAAAAAACACTACTCAGCGGTTGGAGAACAGCTACGTTTATCAAAGCATATAGAGGAAGAAATTAAGGGGAACATTTTTATAGTGCCGGTTGCGGGAATAACAACAGTTGTTGATCGCTCGATTAATTATGCGAAATCTTTATCTGATCAAGTAATTGCTGTATATGTTGCCTTCGATAAGGAAGATGAAAAAAAGATGGAGCAACAATGGGCTGAATTAAATAATGGGGTTCGCCTTGTGACACTTTATTCATCCTATCGGAGTATACTTCATCCTTTGTGTAAATTTTTAGAAACGATACAAGCGAAAGCAACAGAAAAGCATTATATGGTGACTGTACTAGTCCCACAATTCATCCCTAAAAAAAGATGGCACACTATTTTACACAATCAATCAGCTCTATTGATAAGAGCCAGATTGCTGTGGCAAAAGGACATTGTTGTTTCAACATTGCCGTATAAATTTAAAAAATAGAAGCCAAAATCTTGTTTCAAATAATTTACCATTGATTTATTATAAAATTATTTTATAATAGTAAATTATGAACTAAATAAAAAAATCCTCATCAAACCGATGGGGTAGAGGTCGCGGTTATTAAGAGTAAGACGGACGAGATCCAGAGAGATTGGTAACTCCATCTGAAAGGAATAACTGCCGAAGCTTGTACACATCTCTGTGTGTATCGGCTGGGGCTGTATCCAAATAGGAGCAGAACTGTCACGTTTATTGATTCCAAATGAACGTGTTGTGCTATCTTCGGAAGGTATGATGCGGGGTATTTACAATGCCGCGAAAATCTTTTTCGTGGCATTTTTGTTTATTCCCCACCCTTCCAATGATCAATTAAGCGGCCACCTCATAGGGTCTGACGCTTATTATGAAAAGGGAGTGTATTTCTACATGGATAATCAACAAGAACCTCAACTAAAACGCAAATTAAAATCCCGACATCTATCGATGATTTCACTTGGAGGTACCATTGGTACAGGTCTCTTCTTAGCTAGTGGTGGAGCGATCCATACAGCAGGTCCAGGTGGAGTAATCGTCGCATATCTATTAATCGGAATCATGGTTTATTTTCTAATGACCAGTCTTGCAGAGATGGCTGCCTTTATGCCTGTATCTGGAACATTCAGTACGTATGCATCAAGATTTGTTGATCCCTCTTTGGGGTTTGCTCTTGGATGGAATTACTGGTATAACTGGGCGATTACAATTGCCGCAGAATTATCAGCAGTCACTATAATTATGAAGTTTTGGTTTCCACATACTCCTTCTTTAATTTGGAGTAGTATTTGCTTAGTCATTATGTTTCTCTTAAATTATTTATCTGTTAAAGGATTTGGTGAAGCTGAATTTTGGTTTTCCCTCATTAAAGTCATAACTGTTATCGTCTTTATTATTACAGGTTTTTTAATGATCTTTGGCATTATGGGTGGCGAACCTGTAGGCTTTAAGAACTTCACTGTTGGTGATGCCCCATTCCATGGCGGATTCATGTCCATGCTTGGAATATTTATGGCTGCAGGATTCTCATTTCAAGGTACGGAACTTCTTGGAGTAGCTGCAGGTGAAAGCGATGATCCAGAGAAAAGTATTCCAAAAGCTGTTCGACAAGTATTCTGGCGTATTCTTTTATTTTATATATTAGCTATCTTAGTAATCGGTCTTCTTATCCCTTATACTGATAAAAATTTAGCGATGGAAGATGTTGCAATGAGCCCTTTTACTATTATTTTTGATAAAGCTGGAATTGCCTTTGCAGCATCAGTAATGAATGCAATCATTCTGACAGCTGTATTATCTGCAGGAAATTCAGGGATGTATGCATCTACTCGTATGTTATGGGATTTAGCACGGGATGGGAAAGCACCAAAGTTTTTAGCAAAATTGAATAAAAACGGAGTACCAGTTAATGCATTAATCGTAACATCTTTAGTTGGAACAATTGCCTTTCTGGCCTCATTTTTTGGTGATGGTGTTGTGTATGTTTGGTTGCTCAACGCTTCTGGAATGTCAGGGTTTATTGCATGGCTGGGTATAGCGATTAGTCACTATCGATTTAGAAAAGCTTATGTGGCACAAGGTCGTGATTTAAATGACTTACCGTATCGATCAAGGCTATTTCCATTCGGACCAATCTTCGCCTTTATCCTATGTGCAATTGTTATATTAGGACAAAATTACTCCGCATTTTTAGGTGGGCATATTGATTGGACAAGTATTTTAATTTCTTATATCGGTTTACCACTATTTATCATCGTTTGGTTAAGCTATAAGTTCATTAAAAAAACAAAAATTGTCCCTCTTGAAGAATGTGATTTTAGTACAAATAAAAATTATTAATATTGACCGTCTCTGACGGTCTTTTTTTTATACCGGTACATGGAAGATCCATAGAAAAAGAAGAGCAGTTATAACGGAAAGAGCATAAACAAGCAACGGTTTAAACATATGCAACCTCATAAATGTATACATGACGAAATAAAATGGAAGCTCCATCCAAAATCCCCATCCATGGTCAAATTCAATCTCATTAAAATAAATAAATAAACCTTCAATTAGCATGGAGCCTATAACCCACTTACTTAAAAAAATAAACTTTTTTATTTTCCTTACCCCCTCTGGATAACGGGATAAGAACAGTAAGGATAATAACGGTAGGAGAATGAGGACATTAAATAATTCTATTTCTTTTTCAGATAGAAAAGGGGAATGATATTTCCAAAGCCAATAGTCCCTACATAATACAATATAAGTTAAATTACAAGTAATTACATATAATAACGTTGTGTGATAGTCTCTCCAATTTTTTAGATACCCTTTCCAAATCAATATAATCAATAATAAAACTGTCACTGTGATGCTCATTTAATTACTCCCATCTAGTCTCTTGCCTATGATTATTTTTTCCAAGCCGGAAGTTTCTATCCACTAATTATTTGCGGTTGAACGGATAAAAAATGCCGAATATCAAAAAATAAAAATGAAAGAGGTGATTACAAATGAAGGAACGGAACACAAAACTAACTAGTCCCGAAATAGGAGCTCTTTGGGGAACTTATATGAATAATACAATGGCTTGGTGCCTTATTACTTATTTTCTTCATCATATTAAAGATAGTGAGATTGAAAAAATTCTACAAAAGTCACTGGATTTTACTAATTTACGAATACAAAAAATTACTACTATATTTAATGAGGAAAATATCCCTATTCCAGACGGCTTTACTGAAAAGGATATTAACTTAACTACACCACCACTGTTTAATGATCCTTTCGCCTTAAGCTTTGTTTATAATGTGGGAAGATTGGATATGATTTTTTATTCATTTGCCATTGTAAATACTGCAAGACATGATATCACTTCCTTCTTTTCATCTGCATTATCTGATGCTTCCATGCTATATGAAGATGCAGTAGCTTTACTATTATCAAAGGGATTATATGACCGTCCCCCGAATATTCCGTATCCTACAGAAGTTAAATACATAAAAAAAGAGACCTATATAAATGGGATATTTCATAAAAGAAGACCATTAAATGTTAGTGAATTGACTGAGATCTTCTTTAACATTGAAAGGAACTACTTTTCTATTCTGCTATGTACGGGTTGTTTGCAAGTTGTTCGTGATAAGGAAGTAAAGGACTATATAAAAAAAGGAAAAGAAATTTCTACTAAACAAATTAAATTTTTTAATGATCTATTATTCAAAGAAGATTTACTTGGGATCACAACTGTAAATATGGAGGTAACAGACTCACAGGATTCCCCTTTTTCTGACAAATTAATAATGAATCTTTTCAATACTTTAAATGCACTGGATATTTCATTGCTCGGACATTCATTATCCACTTCATTACGAACGGATTTATCCTTACAAATTAGTAAGATTATCGCTGAAATTCTGTCCTATACGAAGGATGGTTTTGACTTAATGGTTAATAGAGGCTGGTTAGAGGAACCTCCTGCAGCTCCTGATCGAAGAGCTCTTGAAAAAAATGAATAACGAAATAAGGAGGCTTCCATAGGAGCCTCCTTATTCATTAGAATTGAATTTTTTCTTCTAAAAAGCTTTTTAGTTCTGAAATTGGAAGACGCGTTTGTTCCATAGTATCCCGATTACGAACCGTTACCATATGATCTTCTTTTGAATCAAAGTCATAAGTAATACAGAATGGAGTACCAATTTCATCTTGTCGACGATAACGTTTTCCGATTGAACCAGTTTCGTCAAAGTCAACCATATAGTGTTTAGCTAAATCAGCGAAGATCTCGCTTGCTTCATCAGATAATTTTTTCGATAATGGTAGGATTGCCGCTTTATACGGTGCAAGTGCTGGGTGCAAATGCATAACTGTTCTTGACGTCCCATCTTCTAATGCTTCTTCTTCATAGGCATTAATCATAAATGCTAGTGTTACACGGTCTGCTCCTAAAGATGGTTCAATACAATACGGAACATAGCGTTCATTTGTTTCTTGATCCAAATAGGTAAAATCTTCACCAGAAAATTGCATATGCTGTTTTAGATCGTAATCTGTTCTTGAAGCAATTCCCCATAGCTCTCCCCATCCAAATGGGAATTTGTATTCAAAGTCCGTTGTTGCATTACTATAATGTGATAGTTCTTCCTCAGAATGATCACGGAGACGAAGATTTTCTTCTTTTACTCCAAGTGATAATAACCAATTCTTCGCGTATTCCTTCCAATAATTAAACCACTCTAACTCTTCACCGGGTTTACAGAAAAATTCTAATTCCATTTGTTCAAATTCACGAGTACGGAAAGTGAAGTTTCCAGGAGTAATTTCATTACGGAAGCTTTTACCGATTTGAGCAATACCAAACGGTAATTTCTTACGCATCGTACGTTGAACATTTTTAAAGTTTACGAATATCCCTTGTGCTGTTTCCGGACGAAGGAAAATTTCGTTTGTACTCGTTTCAGTTACACCTTGGAACGTTTTGAACATTAAATTAAACTGACGAATCCCTGTAAAGTCTTTACTACCACAATCTGGACAAGCAATATCATATTCCTTCATAAGCTCTTCCATTTTTTCAAACGGTAGCCCATCAACAATAATTTCTGTCCCTTTTGCTTCTGCTGCATTTTCAATTAACTTATCTGCACGATGTCTCGCTTTACAATTTTTGCAATCGATCATCGGATCATTAAAGTTACCAATATGGCCAGATGCTTCCCATGTTCGAGGGTTCATTAAAATAGCTGAATCAAGACCTACATTATAAGGGGATTCTTGAATAAACTTTTTAGTCCAAGCCTTTTTAATATTATTCTTCAACTCTGTACCAAGTGGACCATAATCCCATGTATTTGCAAGACCTCCATAAATCTCTGATCCAGGAAATACAAATCCACGGTGCTTCGCATGTGATACAATTTGTTCCATAGTTACTGCCATAGTTATTCTCTCCTTTTCGTAAAAATCAAAAAGCTCTCGTTCCCAGGCTCGTTTAAGCCTGGGGACGAGAGCTATACTCACGCGGTTCCACCCCAGTTGATGTGTAAATATACACATCCACTTTCTTACAACGACTCCAGATTGCCGTTTCACTAAAACTTCTTATCAGGCTTCCACCTTCCCTGACTCGCTAGCAAAGAATACATTTAGCTACTATTGATCCTTCAATGTCGTCCATATTTTTAAGATTATATTACCCCAATGGAGGAATATAAGTCAATGGACGATAGCTCTTTATTGTTAACACCTACTATAAAAAAGTTATTAAATATGATATTTTCACATAAAATAATTGACAAATGGAGGCAATGAAAATATAATTATATTAAATCACCAACTATAAAATATATAGCAACTTACATTAAGTAATTAATATAAATGGAGGAATGAAATATGACAATGTCAAAATGGACTGTTGACACAGCACATAGTAGTATTGATTTTTCAGTAAAACATATGATGGTATCTAAAGTAAAAGGAGCTTTTCAACAATTCTCTGCTGTAGTTGAAGCTGATCCAACAAACCTAGAAACAGCAAACATCGATTTCAGCATTGATGTCGCAAGTATCGACACTAGAAATGCAGATCGTGATAACCACTTACGTTCTGCTGATTTCTTTGATGTTGAACAATACCCAACAATGACCTTTAAAGCAAACAAAATTGTGAAAACAGGTGAAGATGAATACAATGTTACAGGTGATGTTACACTTCATGGCGTTACACGCGAAGAAACATTTGCAGTGACATTCGAAGGATTAGCAAAAGATCCAATGAGTGGAGCGGAAAAAATCGGCTTCAGTGCTAATGGGAAAATCAAACGCAGCGACTACGGTTTAACTTGGAATGCAGCTCTTGAAACTGGCGGTGTCCTAGTTGGAGATGAAATAAAAGTAGCTATTGAAATCGAAGCAGCGAAGGAAGCGTAAAAATAAAAGGTGTCATTCGACACCTTTTATTTTTTAGGCTGCCACGTATAGTTGATTGCTCTTGTCAAAAGCGATTTAGCAATTCTTATGGAGCTTGTAGCTCTTTTCTCAGTGGAATGAGAGGTGTAACGTTATAACTACATCTAAATAGAAACTATGTTTGAGAAAAGAGCCATTTTTTACAATTCCATGTCATTGCGGTCTATAACTTGACGTTTCAAACTACATTATGTAAAACTTACGTTAAATTAGAAACTATAATGGTAAAGGTGTGCAATTATGGCAAAGTCAAAAAAAGCTAATAAATCAGGAAGTTCATTTTTTTGGATCGTTATTGTAGTAGCTGTAGTCTTACTTGCATTAATTGTATTTTTAAGTAAACAATCTTCTGATGAACCAAAACAGGACGAGACCTTCACATTTGATTATAGTAATCAGCCATTTGAAGGTGATGAAAATGCCCCAGTTGAAATTGTTGAATTTGGAGATTACAAATGTCCAGCTTGTAAAGATTTTAATGATACTGTCTATCCAGTCATTCAGAAGGATCTTATTGAAACGGGGAAAGCCAAATTATATTTTATGAACTATCCATTCATTTACAAGGATTCGGAACGCTCAGCACAATTTGCTGAAACCGTTTATCAAGAACTTGGAAATGATGTATTTTGGAAATTCCATCATCTTCTTTATAGCAAACAGCCTAAAGAAGAAAAAACCGATTTCTTTACTCTCAAAGTCCTTAAAGATTCATTAGCTGAATTGGTGAATGAAGCAGATGTAAAGAAAGTGGAAGAGGCATTTAAAAATAAGGAATATAAGGATGCATTAGCAAAAGATCGATCCTATGTGAGCGAATTAAAAATCGACTCCACCCCTTCCCTCTTCATCAATGGAAAGAAATTCACAGGCAGCTCCTATGATGAATTTATTCAAGAAGTGAAAGATGCGGCTAAAAAATAATAATAAAAAAAGAAACGCTTGATTTTTCAAGGGTTTCTTTTTTTATTAACTCTTATTGATCAATTGTTTTAATAGTCATAAATATTCTTGAGAAAACATTTAAAATGTTTACCTCATTTACAGTATCATTATATAAACCATATCCCCAAGATTTCTCAGTATCATCTGATAGGTGGTAATATCCAGAGGCATACTCACCTGAATCTGTATCTGGAAATGCATCATATTCAATTTCTGCTTTAATGAAAGGTACATGGGACTTTTTCGATTCAATAAAGAAAAATGGAATACCAGAATTTTTATAGATTTTTGCATATGGAGCTCTAGCTACTTCTATTAAATGCTCCTTCATAATAAAGATTGCATCATATTTTGAGGATAGATTTCCTTTTCTTATATCATTTAAATCGATGCTTTTAAAAACAATGTTCCTTTCCCGAACATCAGGTATTTTACCAACAACACCAATAGTCAAATCTCGCCCTTCATATAATGGGCTATCCTTGACCTCATTTTTATCCATACTACAAGCTGCTAACGTGGATATCAACAAAAAGAGCAGTATAATTTTTCTCCTCATTTAACCCTCCCGAGTCCATACTTTTTCCTAATAATAGCATATATTCCCACAGGAAAATTCACCTAAATACTGCATATCTTTGAAGCTAATAAAAAATTTGGAGACTACGATAGCTACAGAAAATAATGTTAATGTTTGTTATTCTTTTCACGGAAACGAGAGCTTAAGTAAAGAGATTTATTATAAAAATTTGGAAAAAGACACATACTAATTTGGTATTGTTTTTCGCGAAGGAAACATTTTTAGTTCATGATCAAAACCGTAGATTCACTCAACTATCTTTCTCTAGACCCACCAACACTGCGTTTGTTATGATACAAAGGCAACGTTAACAAGTTACAAAAGACGGTTTTTTTGATTGGGGTGTTTTACATTGGGGAAAAGGGAAGCCATTGCTAAAAAAATTGCATGGATTAGTGTATGGAGTAATATCCTCTTAACCTTAGGGAAAATGATTATAGGTTGGTATGCACATAGTGATGCCGTATTTGCTGATGGAATCCATTCTGCTGCTGATGTGTTCGCCTCTGTCATTGTTCTATTAGTTATTAAAATTGCAAATAAACCTGCAGATAAAGAACATCCATATGGACACGGAAAAGCAGAAGTCATTGTATCTGGAATTGTTGGTATTTTATTGTTGTTAGTAGCCCTTTATATTGTTTATGAAGGGATTAGTGGCTTCTTCCACCCAATAGAGACACCTAATATTCTAGCAATGTGGGTTGCAATCTTTTCTTATCTTTTTAAGGAATTCTTATATCGTTCCTCTATGAAAGTAGCGAAAGCTCATAATAGTAAAGCGATTGAAGCCATAGCATTTGATCATAAAGCAGATATAGTTGCTTCGATTGCTGCAGCCATAGGGGTATTATTATCGGTTATTGGAGATAAAACTGATATTACGATTTTACTGTATGGTGATAAGGTAGCCAGTATCTTTGTTGCATATTTAATCTTTAACATTTCAAAGGAATTGCTCAGTGAGGCATTTAATATCCTTTTGGAAAGAAATATTGATATGGATACGCTCCAAGATTTTGTAACCATTATTTCTACATTTAAGGATGTCAAACGAATCGATAAAATCCGTGCTAGAGACCATGGCCACTATATTCTTGTTGATTTGAGAATTTCTGTTGACCATAGTAAGACAATAAAGGAAGGTCATGATCTTGCTAGAGAAATTAAACACGCACTGATGAGCAATTACGATAATATTCAAGAAGTGCTTATTCATTTAAATCCTTATTACACGAATGAGGAAAAAGAATAAGTAAGACGAAGCTGTCTATACTGAGGTCTACCCTCTTTTACCTTTTAGACAGCCCGTCTGAACTCCTTCGTTCTTCTAGAGATTCCATTTTATTAAGAGACCTGCATGTGTGAGTCCTCCACCAAATCCGTACATTAAAAGGGTCTCTCCGTTCTTTACTTTTCCTTCTTTTATAGCTAAGTCCAATGCTAAAGGAATAGAAACGGATGATGTGTTTCCAAAGTATTGCATACTAGTTAATGTCTTCTCCAGCGATATTCCTGTTCTATCACATACAGTTTCGACCATTCTAAGGTTCGCACTGTGCGGGATGAACCAGTCTACCTCATTTAGCGACATGCTGTTTTTTTCCAATAATTGCTCGATTCCTTCTGGTAATGTTCGAGCAACCCATTTATAGACTTCTCTCCCGTTCTGCACCATCTTCTTACTATCGATCAGCTCCTGCCCGTGCATTGTTGTCGATAGATGCGTTCGATAGACATTTTGTCCCCCATCACCATTCGTACCAAGGTGACTGCCAATAAAGCTAGGATTTTCCTCGTCAAATTCAACTAAAGCAGCAGCAGCACCATCCCCAAATAAAATACATGTCGAGCGATCCTGATAATCCGTTACTTTCGTTAATGTTTCGGTTGCTACCACCAAGACTTTCCGATGTAGACCTGAAGTAATTAAACCGTTCGCTACATGTAAGGCATAAGTAAATCCTGCACATGTGGCGTTTAAATCGATGGCACCTGTTTGTGGAATATGGAAATGATCTTGAATTTGACAAGCTACACTCGGAAAAGCGTAATCAGCTGTCGTTGTAGAAACGATGATGAAGTCAATATCTTGAATATTCTTTTGGTAGTTTTCCGCTAAAGTTTCAATCGCTTTAAATGCTAATGATGAAGCGAATTCATTCTCTTCTGATATTCTTCTTTCTTTCATACCAGTCCTTTGAACAATCCATTCATCATTCGTATCTACTAGCTTTTCTAAATCAGCATTGGTTAGTTTCTTATTTGGTACATAAGTTCCAATTGCTGTAATTCTTGCTGTTGACTTCATTTTAATCCTCCCCTTTTCTAATACCTAATATTATTATCTAATATTAGTACCTGGTATTAATTATGTCAAATTTGTTTGTAAAGTTTGTGTAAATAAAAAGGGTTTTTTCCAATATACATGGAATGAACACATTATCAATTGAAAGAAGGTGAACAAATGATTCAGAATCATCAGGCGAAACAAATAGATGCTCATCCTGATCGACCATTATCTACATGGAAATTATTTTTATCGCTACCGATTTTGTCTTGGGCCTTATACGATTTTGCTAATACGATCTTTTCCTCCAATATCAACACCATCTTTTTCCCATTATTTCTTGAGCATGCAGTTGGTGGAAATGCGGTAATGAATCAAATTGCTAGTACGTTTATTTCTTACGCTAATGCAGCAGCAAGCTTTTTCTTAGTTATCTTTTCACCACTTTTCGGAACAACCATTGATCGAACCGGAAAAAAGAAAAGTTGGATTGTCTGGTTTACGTTAATCACCGTCATCGGTACTTTATCAATGGGGATATTTGCTTATTATCAAGTACCTGGTCAATTATTTAATCTTCCTATCTCACTGATTCTTGTTATTATTTCTTTTGTCATTGCAAAGTTCTTTTATCATTCTAGCCTCGTCTTTTACGATTCAATGATTTCCGATTTAGCTCCTAAATCGCACATCCCTTTAATTTCTGGATTTGGTGTAGCGGTAGGCTATTTAGGGACATTACTTGGTTTAGGCGTATATCCTTTTGTCGGAGATGACGGGTACCATATTGCATTTTTACTCACAGGGGCATTATTCTTTCTATTCGCATTACCTCTATTCTTTTTTTCTAAAGATAAAAAAGTCATACAAAAACCTGATCACGCAAGCTTTTTATCAGGTTATAAAGACATCATTGCTACCTTTAAAGAAATGAAAAATTACAAACCTGTCTTTACATTTATGATTTCATACTTTTTCTTAAATGACGCGATTGCAACAGCTATTGCCATGATGGCCATTTATACGAAGGCTGTCGTAGGATTTACAACAGGCGAATTTATTTTGCTGTATTTAGTCTCCACCGTATCCAGTATTATTGGGTCATTTATATTTGGATTTATTACAAAAGCTCATGGTACTAAACGGGCAGTACTCTATGTTGGGATATTAATGTGTTTAGCTCTACTTGTTGGAAGTATTGCCACAGCAAAATCAATGTTTTGGGTTGCCGGAAGTATGTTTGGAGTGAGTCTAGGTGCCATGTGGGTCACCTCAAGAACCTATATTGTTGAACTCAGTCCAGAAAACAAACGTGGGCAATTCTTTGGACTATTCGCCTTCTCTGGAAAGGTTTCATCCATACTTGGTCCCCTATTGTATGGATCAATCACCTGGATTTTTGCAGGCTACGGAAATTTAGCCAGTCGCTTAGCAATGGGATCTCTTATTATTATGACGTTTATAGGAATATTGGTACTATTTAAAGTTAAACCTGTCAAAAATTAGGGATGTATGATGGTTCACTTGATATGACAAGTGAACTTTTTTGTTCGGACTTTTGGAAATTAATCAGTTGGAGAGTATTTTTTGTGGGATTAAGTTTACTTTTTGAGGGGATTCGTTGAAAATGATGGGTACTGTAACCTTTTTAACAGGTTTTCTCTCTTTTTTGTTTGGTTTCTCCTTCTTTTTCATTGGTTTCTTTCTTTTTTTGTCAGGTCCTATTCGGATTGTTAGGTTTTAGAACTTTTTTATCAGGTTCTTCTTCTTTTTTGTTTGGTTTCTCTTTCTTTTTCATTGGTCTCTTTCTTTTTTTGTCAGGTCCTATTCAAATTGTTAGGTTTTAGAACTTTTTTAACAGGTTCTTCTTCTTTTTTGTTTGGGTCATCCTTCTTTTTCGTTGGTCTCTCTCTTTTTTTGTGAGGTCCTATTCGGATTGTTAAGTTTTAGAACTTTTTTATCAGGTTCTTCTTCTTTTTTGTTTGGTTTCTCTTTCTTTTTCATTGGTCTCTCTCTTTTTTTGTCAGGTCCTATTTGGATTGTTAAGTTTTAAAACTTTTTTATCAGGTTCTCCCTCTTTTTTGTTTGGTTCATCCTTCTTTTTCATTGGTTTCTTTCTTTTTTTGTCAGGTCTTATTCGGATTATTAGGTTTTAGAACTTTTTTATCAGGTTCTCCCTCTTTTTTGTTTGGTTCATCCTTCTTTTTCGTTGGTCTCTCTCTTTTTTCGCGAGGTCCTATTCGTACTGATAGGTTTTATAACCTTTTTTACAGGTTCTTCTTCTTTTTTGTTTGGTTTCATCCTTCTTTTTAATGGCTTTACATATAAATAAACAATACAATTCCTCAAATATTTCCTCTCAAAGAAGGATTTTTTTGGGACCTAATAGAATATTAATCTAACAGTAAAAGGAGTGATTTTTTTGATTGTTAAAGAGTTAACTATTCCATACAAACTATTAATGGATGTTGCCTTATTAAGGCGTCTTCGACCTACTCACCCTAAATTAGCTATGATTGAAGAAGATTTAACTAGACGTAAAGCGGGGTATCGTGGCGAGAAAAATCTTCTCTATCATTTAGGATTTTTACCACCCCAAAATCAAAAAATTTTTTTTGGACTCCGTTTACCATTTGAAGATAAAACCTTCCAAATCGATACCCTTATTCTAACTCCCTCATTTATTCTCATTATCGAAGTAAAAAATTATTCAGGAATATTACTTTTCGAAAAACATTCTGATCAATTAATAAGAATTTATCAGAATAAGGAGGAAACATTCCCTAATCCAATTTTCCAGGTACAACGACATCATATACTGTTTGATCGGTTTCTAAAACATTACAACATTCCAAATGTACCAATTGAACACATTGTTATTATTAGCCATTCAACCACACAAATTAAAACGGCTTCTGATAATCTTCATATCTATGAAAAGGTTCTTCACTCCGAAAAAATCATTTCCAAAATGGCAGAACTCCATCAGAGACATAAACAAAACAAACTTAAAAATCATCATCTACAAAAGGTCTCACAACTATTACTTGAACAGCATAAACCCGAGGTACCAAATTCTAATGAGATTTTTGACATTTACAAGGACGAGATTATAAAGGGGGTATGTTGTCCAGTTTGTCGAGGCTTTAAAATAGCTCGAAAACACGGAAAATGGGTATGCTCACGCTGCCATTCAAGTTCTAAAGAAGCACATAAACAAGCTATTCTTGATTTTCTCCTTTTAATAGAGCCTTCCATTACAAATAAAAGTTGCCAAGACTTTCTTGATTTATCTAATCCCAGTCTTGTACACCGACTTTTATCATCCATGAATCTACCCTCCGAAGGTAATGATGGTGGAAAAAAATATTTACTCCCCACTCCAGCATATTTCCAAGAACATTATGGTTTTTAATAGATGAATGCTATATATAAAAAATGACATTTGTCATCTCATAAATATGACATTCCTTACTAAAAGCATCTCATTATATTTTTTAAACTAAGACTATAAGTTACGGAGGTGCATGATCAATGAATGAAATTGTCAATGTCAATAAGGTTTCAAAAGCCTTTCAGGATAAGCATGCAGTAAAAGAAGCTTCTTTCTCAATAAATAAAGGAGAGATCGTTGCCATACTAGGACCAAATGGGGCTGGAAAAACAACAACTATTTCGATGATGCTCGGTCTACTGAAGCCTACTTCTGGAGAGGTTCGTTTGTTTAATCAAAATCCAGATGATAAAAGCGTACGAGAAAAACTCGGGATTATGCTCCAAGAAGTAAGTGTCATGCAGGGGCTAAAGGTACGAGAATTACTTGATTTAGTCAGACAGTACTATCCCAAGCCGCTCTCACTAGAAGAAGTGATTGCTTTAACGGGTTTAACTGAAAATGATTTAAAAACACGCGCGGAAAAATTATCGGGTGGTCAAAAGCGGCGTGTAAGTTTTGCCCTCGCTCTTTCCGGAAATCCAGAGCTAATTATTTTAGATGAACCAACCGTCGGAATGGATATTTCTTCTCGAAACCGTTTCTGGAAAACGATTCAGATGCTATCTAAGAAAGGCAAAACGATTATTTTTACTACTCATTATCTTCAAGAAGCTGATGATGTGGCAGAACGGATTATTTTATTCAATAAAGGAAGTATTATTGCTGACGGTACTCCAGTAGAAATAAAAGCAAGACTGACGAAACAATTTGTTTCATTTAACACTACTTCTGGTTCAATTAATAAGCTTTATGGACATTCCGTTATAACTGCTATTTTTGAAAAAAATGATCGAGTATATGTTCAAACAGATGATACAGATGCCGTATTAGCCCTGTTGTTTTCAGAAAATATTGGGGCTCATAATATACAAATTGAACGAGGAAAATTGGAAGAAGCATTTGAACAACTAACAACTGAGCACAAGGAGGTCATTTAAATGAGACTGACATGGTTACAATGTAAAGCTGAAATATTAAGGGTGTTACGAAATCCCTATTTTGTTTTTTGGTCCCTTTTAATGCCAATCGTATTCTATTTCATTTTTACAAAGGTCGTCAATACAGGAGCACCTGATGCTGAAGCATGGCATGCACATTATTTAATGTCAATGACTACCTTTAGTGTTATGGGCTCATCGATTATGACCTTAGGGATCAGGATTGTGCAAGAAAAATCGCAAGGATGGTCCACCTTTATGAGGTTAACGCCACTGCCTGATTTTGTCTATTTCTTTGGACAAATGATTGGTCAAACAATGATCCATGTCCTTTCAATTTGTGTCATCTTTATCGCAGGAGCGATTATTAATGGTGTTTCTTTAACTTTATTTGAATGGGTAATGAGTGGACTATGGATCTTAGTTGGCTCGATTCCTTTTCTAGCATTTGGTACGATTATTGGGTCTATGAATAAAGTTGAAACAGCATCCGGGATTAGTAATGTTCTTTATATGGTTTTAGCCGTTTCAGGTGGTATGTGGATGCCAATGGAGATTATGCCCAAAATGATGCAAGCAATCGGAAAATGGCTTCCTTCCTATAATTATGGAAATGGTGCATGGCAAATTGTTCAAGGAAATTTGCCAGAATGGAAAAATATTCTCATTTTATTCTGTTATTTCGTCGCTTTCATGCTACTATCAAAATATATACGAAGAAAACAAGAAGCGGTGTGATCATGAATGTTTCAATTAAAAAGCTTAAGATTTCAGATATTCCCTAAGAGATATGGTTTTTTCCCATATATGTTTCTTGTATATTTAGCTCTTCCTGTCTTTTATATAGCTGGCGAAACCGGTTTAAGGAGAGTCATTGGATTTATTCTTCTAGGTATATTTGTATTCTCCTATCGTCAGCTATACTTTTCGGTTTCTAATGTTGTTGCTTTTTCCTACTGTTTAGCCATACAAATGGCAATTGTATTTTTGTTTAGTATGTTTTATGATCCGAACCTATTATTCATGGGGTTCTTTCCAGCTAATTTTATCGGATGGTATTTTGATAAAAAGAAATTTAAGATTGCCCTTATTAGTTTTATCTTAATGGAGTTAATACCAGCTTTCTATCATGGTCTATTCTTTTCAACGAATACTCTCTACATTTTACCGTTTTTAGTGATTATGATCTTATCTCCATTTGGCATTCGTTCCATGAATAAGCGGATGGAGCTTGAAAAGCAGCTAGATCAAGCAAATGAAAAGATTAAAGAGTTGGTTAAACGGGAGGAACGGACACGTATTGCCCGTGATCTACATGATACACTCGGGCATACCCTATCCCTTATTACATTAAAGAGTCAGCTGGTAGAAAAATTGACTAAAATCGATCCAGAAAGAGCACAAATAGAAGCAAAGGAAATAGAAAAAACATCAAGATCTGCTCTTAAACAAGTACGTGAGCTTGTAACTAGCATGCGCGCCATTACGATTGCGGAGGAACTCATTCAAGTTCAAGAAATATTACAAGCGGCAGGAATAGCCTACCATCATGAAGGTTTAACTGACTTATCTAACATCCCTCCATTGACACAAAATATCATTAGCATGTGTTTAAAGGAAGCTGTAACAAATGTTGTCAAACATAGTAAAGCAAAGAACTGTTCAATTACAATCCAATCTACTACAGATAGCCTTCGCTTTATCGTTAAAGATGATGGAATTGGATTAAACAATAAAAATGAAAATGGGAATGGCTTAAAAGGCATGGAGGAACGACTTTCTCTTATTGATGGCATTCTACTACTCTCACATCAAAAAGGAACGAGCCTAGAATTACAGATACCTATTATCAAAAAATTAGAGAAGGAAGGTGCTGTCGTTTGATACGAATCTTTATCGCAGAAGATCAACGGATGCTGCTCGGAGCACTCGGATCATTACTAAATCTTGAGGAAGATATGGAGGTTATTGGTCAAGCTACAAATGGCGAAGAAGCACTTTCCTCTATTTTAAAGTTGGATCCAGATATCTGTCTGATGGATATTGAAATGCCCGTAAAAAGTGGTTTGGATGTGGCAGAAGCTCTAAAAAAAATAAACAATCCAACTAAAATCATCATATTAACGACCTTTGCTCGACCTGGTTATTTTGAACGTGCGATTAAAATTGGTATTGATGGTTATTTACTTAAAGATAGTTCCATTGAGGATCTATCCGATGCCATTCGCCAGGTGATTTCAGGGAAACGGATGTATAGTCAAGAATTGATGTTTGATCTCATTAGAGAAGAAAATCCTTTAACACCTCGTGAACAAGAAATTTTAAAATTAGCAGCCGAAGGAAAAACAACAAAGGAAATTATGGCCGCTCTTTTCTTGTCCTCAGGAACAGTACGTAACTATATTTCTGAAATCATTCAAAAATTAGAAGCAAAAAATAGAATGGAAGCCATTACTATCGCTCAAAACAAGGGTTGGATCTAACATGAAAGAAACATTTACCTCTTATTATGCATATTCTATTATAGGTGCCTAAACCAGTATCACTTGGGAATCTTTTTGAACAAATGCATTTGGAGGTGGAGTGAATGCTTTGGCTCATTGCCGCCATAATTATGGTCGTATCAATTGCTTGGATTTTGGATTATCGAGACCAGAAACAAAAGAGAAAGAAGAGCAGGATAAATAAAATAGATAAAGGTCCTACTTTAAAAATGGGAGATCATCGATATACAAATGATCGGTGAATAAAGGAAAGTGGGCTATACCACGAATAATAGCCCACCTTTCCACCTATAGCTGTTTGATTGCCACATTAATTGGTGTTTCACCTGCTACTACATCAAATGAACGTCTTAATGTATTCTTTTCATTAAGACAAGCGATGATCAGTTCAGCAACATCCTCTCGAGAAATAGCTCCTCTCTGTAGGTTTTCTGCAATTGAGACCTTCCCTGTACCTGGATCATTTAACAATCCACCAGGACGAATAATTGTGTAATCTAAATCACTGGAAACTAATACCCGATCAGCATAGTGCTTTGCTACATAATATGGTTTAATTGATTCATTCCAATTTTCACGGTGATGTGCTTGTAGAGCACTGACAATAATAAAACGTTTAATTCCTACCTTTTCTGCAGCTTCCATTGTTTTCACTGCTCCATCCAAATCTATCAGTAAGGTCTTGTCGGCACCCGTTTTCCCCCCAGAGCCTGCCGTAAAGACGATTGCATCACAGCCTTTTATGGCATCTGCTATTGTCTCAACCTTATCTTCAAGATTCGCGATTACTGTCTCAATTCCCTCATTCTTTAATTGGAGAGACTGCGCTTCATTTCTTACCATTGCCTTTGGCGTATGTTCTTCATTCTTCTTGAGCTTTTGAATAAGGTGTCGACCAATTTGTCCATTTGCTCCGACAACAAATACTTTCATTTACTTTAGCTCCCTTCATTGAAATAATCAATTTCTTTTATTATTTCAGAAGAGAAATCAGTTTACAAATCAACCCAATTATTTAATCGCTATATATATATCTACCACTGCTTGGTCGGGATCAACGCATCTCTCATCATACAGTTCAAAATCACCTGTATATGTGCGTTCTACACCAGAAGTTTCGAACCATTTCCAAATATCTATCCACGCCATCGGAACAATTTCAGTGATTTTCCCCTGATTAGTTGTAAATACTGCATAATTCGATGCCGGTATCGTTTTGATCACGAAATCATTTGAAGATTGATTTGGCTCTTCCACCTCTGTTCCAATAGAGAAATCATATTCGCTTGAAACATCACTTTCATAGTTAGAATAGAGGGCAATTGTATGCTGTGGGTTAACTTGATTCGGTATTTGCGCTGCAATTTGTCCTGTATAATATTTTTCCCACATAGATGGGATCACACCTTCAGGAGTAGCTTCTATTGCATTCATTGTTCTTGTATTTATTCCCATGAAGGTAAAACCATCTTTTAAGACTATTTTAGGTTCGGAAATTGGATGACATTTCCTCCAACGTTTTAAATATGGTATCGATTTTTGCAATATAGTAAGTGCCTCATCCTCTTTTATCCCTTCCTCTACCATAAATGGGATGCAAAATTGGATCATTTCCTCCATCGTCATATTTGGTTGCTTAAACTCCCCATTTTCATAACAATACAAGCAAAATTCCTTATTCTTTTCCCCTGTCAATTCGGTTCCAAAAATAGAGCTCTCCTTCATAGGCATCCCACAGCTTTGACAAAATACTTGATTCATTATTAACAACCTCCTTTTTTTCCTAGTATATCGACCCTAACTTGACATCTTTATGTCATGTTTCAATAATTATCATCCAAGTATTTATCTATCATGTTTTTTAGCAGCTCTTTTAGTTTTTTCCTTACATGTAAGGGCTCAAGTACTTCAATGCGATCCGAAAAGCTAAGTAAAAAACTGTACATCCCTTCATCCTCAGGCATTTCTGTATGGACAAGGAGTCTCCCATTTTCATCCTTTATCACATTTTCAATCCCAAACATCTCTTCCATAATGGATTGGTGTTTAGCTTGAAAGGTTATTGTAAGCAGTGTCACGTTTTTGGGATTGTACCAAGCTTTATCCCAAGGAGATTGATCAACTTGCACTTCCTTTCTATTAAATGTCTTGTCACTTATTACCAAATCTTTCATTCTCGGAATCTTAAATAACCTAAATTCTCTTCTATGTAAACAAAAACCGTATAAATACCAAGATTGGCCTTTCAAAACAATCGTATGTGGTTCTACATCCCGATAAGATTTCTCTCCTAAATTATTTGAATAGAAAAATTGTATACATAAAGAACCTTCGATTGCCCGTTTTAAGCTTGTGATTTTTCCCTTTAACAATGTATTTCCACCCCAAGGACTAAAATCTACAAAAAAAGTTTCTGGCGGCTGTTGGGAATCAGACAATCCTTTAATTTTTTCCAATATGGTTGATGCATGTTCATCTTGATAGGAGGTAGAAATACTTTTTAATGCAGTGGAAATAGCAGATAATTCATCTCTTGTTAAAACATTTTTATCCATTCTAAAACCATCAATTAATCCAATGCCACCATTTTGCCCTTGATAGGTCACTATTGGGATCCCCGCTTGATTAAGTGTCTCAATATCACGATAGATGGTTCGTACCGACACTTCAAACATGTCTGCTAGCTCTTGTGCCTGCACTCTCCGTTGGTTGATCAAAACCATTGTAATCGCTAAGAGCCTATCTAATTTCATGACCATTTTCCTTCCTTCTACAAAATCATTTGTTATTACACTTTTCTTTGTAAATATGAGTTTTCCTTCTAAGCAACGTCTTTTTCGTTAAAACTAAATTGTTTTTTAAAGTGGACATTTTATTGAAAGTCATTATACTAAAAAAACCGATCTCAGCTATGGCCAAAATCGGTTTTTATCCTGCTATTTTCGATGCATTTTAAATTCTAAGAACAGTTCATTATAGTGAGCAAGCATTCGTTTTCCAAGATTTTCATATACCTCAAGACCTTCCGCTTTATCTAAATCTGGATAGAAGCGCTTGTCTTCAGATATTTCCTTCGGTAAATAATCCAATGCCTTTTCATTTGGCGTCGAGTAACCAATGTACTCAGCATTTGCTGCTGCATTTTTTGGATCAAGCATAAAGTTAATAAACTTATGCGCCCCATCAATATTCTTAGCAGTTTTAGGAATGACCATATTATCAAACCAAAGATTAGAGCCTTCCTTTGGAACAACATAGTCTAAATCCTCATTCTCTTCTACAATACCTGCTGCTTCTCCAGACCATACTACACCAATGGCTGCTTCATTGTTGGCTAAAAATAGTTTAATTTCATCCCCAACAATAGCTTTTACATTTGGTGTTAATAAGTCTAGCTTACGTTTCGCTTCTTGAAGATGTGCCTCATTTGTATCATTTAAGGAATAATGAAGACTATTTAATCCCATTCCAATAACTTCTCGTGCACCATCTGTTAGTAGTATTTGATTTTTTAATCCTTTATCCCATAAATCATTCCAGCTAGAAATGTTTTTTCCATTAAGAAGCTCTTTATTATATACAATTCCCACCGTTCCCCAAAAATAAGGAATTGAATATTTATTCCCTTCATCAAAAGGTAAATCTAAAAAGCGAGGATTAATATATTTCAGGTTCGGTAGCTTTGAATGATCCATTGGCAAGAGCAGATTTTCTTTCTTCATTTTATCAATCGCATATTCTGAAGGCACAGCGACATCAAATGTGGTTCCACCTTGCTGAATTTTCGTCATCATCGCCTCATTCGAATCGAAGGTTTGATAAATGACTTTAATTCCTGTTTCTTTCTCAAATTTCTTTATCAATTTCGGTTCAATATAATCTCCCCAGTTATAAACCGTTAATGTATTCCCACCGGCTAGTCCTTGAGAAGAATTTATTCGATTGATAAAAAATAGAATCGCAAAAGACACGATAAAAATCATAATAAACACTCGTACAAGTTGCTTCATTTTTTAACCCCCATTCCACTTGGGCGGTTATTACGCTGATTAATGTAGTAATATCCAATCACGAGAATGATTGTGAACAAGAAGATCAAGGTTGATAATGCATTAATAGATAAAGAAATACCTTGTCTTGCCCTTGAATAAATTTCAACAGATAATGTTGAAAATCCATTTCCCGTTACAAAGAAAGTAACCGCAAAATCATCTAGTGAATAGGTTAATGCCATAAAAAACCCAGCAAAAATCCCTGGTGTAATAAATGGCAGCACAACCTTTGTCAGCACATTCCATCGGCTTGCACCTAAGTCTCGTGCAGCATCAAGTAGTGTCGGGCTCATTTCCTGAAGCTTCGGCAATACCATCAATACAACAATAGGTACACAGAAAGCAATATGTGAAAGTAAGACAGAAAAGAAGCCTAGCTTAATACCAATAATCGTAAACAAAATTAGAAAAGATGCACCAATAATGACATCTGGACTAACGATTAGTACGTTATTCAGTGTTAATAATGTATTTTTTGATCTTCTTTTTCTCACAAAATAAATAGCCAATGCACCAACAACACCCAGAATGGTAGACAATGCTGCTGAAAGAAGAGCAATGACAACTGTATTTAACACAATGATTAATAACCTTGTATCATGAAATACCTCTTTATACCATTCCAATGTAAAACCTTCAAAGTCATGCATGGATCCCCCACTATTAAACGAGTAATACATTAAATAGAAGATTGGGGCATACAAAATAATAAAAATGATGACTAGATAAAGATTAGCTATTTTTCCTTTTTTTCTCATGTTATACCCCTTTCTTTCTATTTCCTGTAACAAGCATGAATAATGCCATCGCTATAATTAAAAAGACGGCAATTGTTGATCCCATTCCCCAATCCTGTGTAACGAGGAAATGCTGTTCAATCGCTGTACCAAGCGTTATCACACGGTTTCCTGCAATTAATCGTGTAATCATAAACAGAGACAATGCAGGGATGAATACAACCTGACAGCCAGATTTTACTCCATCTATCGTTAATGGGAAAATCACGCGACGAAACGTTGTCCAAGGAGAAGCTCCTAAATCCTTCGAAGCATCTAAAAGGGTTGGATTCAGTTCTTCTAACGAGTTGAAAATCGGTAAAATCATAAAAGGTATAAAAATATAAACCGCTACAAATAGGAAACTAAAATCGGTGAATAATATTTGTTTTGTTCCAATGCCTACCCATTCTAAAAATGTATTGGCTGTACCATATGTTCCAAAAATCCCAATAAATGCATAGGCTTTTAACAGTAAATTAATCCACGTAGGCAAAATAATCAGCAATAGCCATAGATGCTTATGCTTCGTTTTTGTTAGTAAATATGCAGTCGGATAGGAAATAATTAATGTAATAGCTGTAATTAAAAACGCATACCAAAATGAACTAAGAGTCATTTTTAAATAGACTGGTGTAAAAAACTTGCGATAGTTTTCGAATGAAAAATCTCCTTCAATATTAAAGAAGGAATAATACAAGATTAGAAGAATAGGAGCGACGACAAATAGAATAATCCAAAGAACATACGGAATAAGATATATATTGCGTGATTTAGTTTGCATGATCGCCCTCATTATATGATTCTAATCGCTTATCAAATTCTTCCTCTGTCTCACCAAATCTCATGACATGAATCGCCTCTGGGTCAAAATAAAGTCCTATTTCATCGCCTACTATAGCTTTTTTAGTTGAATGAACAAGCCACTCATTTCCCGCTTCATCATAACAACAAATTTCATAATGAACACCACGGAATAATTGGGAATCGACGCGGACCTTTAGCTTACCTTGATCCTTTTTCGTAATTTCCAAATCCTCTGGTCGAATAACAATTTCTACAGATTCATTAGGATCAAAACCTTGGTCGACACACTCAAATTGTTTGCCAACAAACTCTACTTCAAAGTCCTGAATCATTTTTCCTGGTACAATATTCGATTCACCAATAAAGTCAGCGACAAAGCGATTAATTGGTTCATCATAAATATCTGTTGGTGTTCCACTCTGTTGAATTTTCCCTTTGTTTAAAACAAATATCTCATCAGACATTGCTAAAGCTTCTTCCTGATCATGAGTAACAAAGATGAATGTAATTCCGAGACGACGTTGTAGCTCACGAAGTTCGTACTGCATTTCAGTACGCAGCTTTAAATCTAGTGCCGATAACGGTTCATCAAGGAGGATCACTTCAGGCTCATTGACAATAGCTCGAGCAATTGCAACACGCTGGCGTTGTCCACCTGACATTTCTCTAATTTCGCGAGTTTCATAGCCTTCCAAATTGACAAAACGCAAAGCCTCTTTCACTTTTTGTTGAACTTCGGTATTTTTCATCTTTTTAATACGTAAGCCAAAGGCTACGTTCTCAAACACATTCAGATGTGGGAAAAGGGCATAGTCTTGAAAAACAGTATTTACTTGACGATTATTTGCGGGAACATGATTAATCACTTTCCCATTAAAATAGATATTCCCATGGCTCGGCTCTGTAAACCCAGCAATCAAGCGTAGAATAGTTGTTTTTCCACACCCAGATGGACCTAATAGTGTATAAAACTTGCCTCGTTCAATTTCAAAGCTAACACTATTTAGAACGGCAGGGTCATCATCGTATTGCTTTGTTACCTCTTCAAAGCGGATAATTGTGTTTTCAGTCATAGTGGGCTCCCCCCTTAAAAATTATAAATAAGACTCTGTTGCTACGAGAAGTAATTTGGAGATACCTGGGGAATCATTGATGATTTGATGTTTCTCGGAAGCATGATAATAGATCACTTCTCCTGTTTTTGCGGAGTATACTCGTCTACCTAACCGAATCATGATTTGTCCACTTAATACATAAGCAAATGTTTCTGATAAAGATGGTTCAAATTCTTTAAATTCCCCTTTTTCTTCTAGGGTTAAAATAATTGGCTCCATTTCCTTTTCATTTGACTCTGGAACAAGCCACTGAATTTGATAGCCTCTTTCCTCATCTATATAATCGGTTTGATCCTGTTCTCCATAGACTACTTTCTGTTCTAATTCTTGTTCATCAAAGAAATCCTTTGGTGCGCAACCCAAAACTTCAAGAATATCAAAAAATGTTTCGATAGATGGGGAACTTAAGTCACGTTCAATCTGAGATATATAACCTTTACTTAAATCTGTACGCTCACCAAGTTCCTCTTGGGTTAATCCTTTTTTTAATCGTAAATTTTTAATCTTTTTTCCGATTTGCATTGTAATAACCCTCATTCATGTTTAGCATTAGTAAACTACAAATGAATAAAGTTCACTTATATTAAACTTAAAGTTTACTTTCCTAGACCATTATACATAATCAAACAAAAAATTCAATCCAAACCTTTCATATTTTATTAAATAAATAGGAAAAAAGTTGGTTTCCTTTTTATGGGGGGTCAGACCCCCTATTAAAATACATTGCCATTAGTGACTTTCTTGTTTCGAAGCTTCCCTTTTGGGGTCTGACCCCACCATGAGATTTACTAAAAATTCCGTCTTATCTTTCCTTTTGAAAAAGCGATTGCATAAATCCTAGTTGAATGCTATGTTTTTACTGATTACAGTATTTTGGGGAGGACATCATGAACAAGAGAAATCCTTTTAAGCACTTATTTATGTTTGTTTTAGTTTTGGCACTGGTTGTTGTAACTGCTGCCTGTGGTAATGGAGATTCCACAAAGGAAAAGAAGGAAAATTCAAGCTGGGATAAAATTAAGAAGGAAGGAAAGATTACTGTTGCTACTTCTGGAACACTTTATCCAACATCCTTCCACGAATCCAAAACAGATAAATTAACTGGATTTGAAGTAGAAGTCGTGCGAGAAATGGCTAAAAGAATGGATTTAAAAGTAGATTTTAAAGAAATGGCTTTTGATGGGATGCTAACTTCTTTAAACAGTGGAAAGGTCGATATCGCGGCCAATGATATAAATAAAACAAATGATCCAAGTAGAAATAAGAAATTCGCTTTCTCCACTCCTTACAAATTTTCTTATGCAACAGCAATTGTACGAAAAGATGATTTATCCGGAATTAAAACGGTCGATGATATAAAAGGAAAAAAAGCGGCTGGTGAAGCAACAACAAACTATATGAAAATAGCAAAAAAATTTGGTGCAGAAGAAGTAGTCTATGATAATGCAACCAATGAACAATACTTAAGAGATGTTTCAGCAGGAAGAACAGATATCATTATTAATGATTATTATTTACAAAAGCTAGCAATTGCTGCTTTTCCAGATCTAAATATTACCATTCATCCTGATCTCCAGTTCGAAACTGGTGAAAAAGGGACAAGTATTGTCATGAAAAAAGCAGACAGTAAAGAATTAAAGAAACATATTGATCAAACCATTCAAGAAATGCTAGATGATGGAACGATTTCAAAGCTATCCAAACAATTCTTTGATGGAGCAGATGTAACAAAACAACCTGAGGTTGAGCTTAAGTAATTACATCTAGAAAGGAAGAGGAATATGGCGAACATTCAATGGGAATATATATTTGATATTAAATTAGCCATTGAATCCTTTCCTTATGTTATGCAAGGTATTGGCTATACCATACTCATTTCTTTAGTAAGTATGCTATTGGGTTTAATCCTTGGCTTTTTTATTGCACTAGGTCGAATGTCAAACAAGTGGCTCTTCCGAATTCCCGCAAGATTATATATTTCATTTATGCGTGGGGTTCCAATTCTTGTTTTTTTATTTATTCTCTACTTTGGCTTACCTATGATCGGTATTGAATTTACAGCCGTAACAGCAGCTATCATCGGTTTTAGTCTAAACAGTGCAGCATATATGGCGGAAATTAATCGCTCTGCAATTGCCTCTGTAGATAAAGGACAATGGGAAGCAGCTTCCTCACTTGGCTTTACTTACTGGCAAACAATGCGGAAAATTATTCTTCCGCAGGCAGTGAAATTAGCTCTTCCCCCCTTGTCAAATGTGTATCTTGATTTAATCAAGGGAACATCATTAGCGGCAATGATTACCGTACCTGAGCTTTTTCAAAAAGCCAAGATTGTTGGTGGACGTGAATACGATTATATGACCATGTATATTGTAGCTGCATTAATCTATTGGGGAATCTGTTCAATCATCTCGATTCTTCAAAACTATCTTGAAAAGCGTTATGAAGGAAAGAATCTTTAATAGGTAGGCTCTTTTCTCAAACAAAGTTGCTATGTAAGTAAAGCTTTAACTAGTAAATATCGGCTTAGAATCGCTAACCATTCATTTTACTGAGAAAAAAGCTACAATCTCTATACGAACCACTGGAACCTTTCTTGGGTGTAAAAGCTGGTAATTGGGCTTTTACAAAAGCAACAAGCTTTACGAAAATAGCCAACATGTAAAAGGGTGCCATCACTTGTTGTGAAACGCACCCTTTACTATATTTCTATAATATTTCATGAATCCATTTTTCTAAATTCTTCTTTTTCATTTCCCCTTCTTCCATTCTCACAACTTTTCCCTCTCTATTAACAAAAAAGCTGGCTGGAAGATTATAAACATTATACATATTGTTTACCTTTGAATCCTTATCCTGCATGACCGGGAAGGTTAATCCATATTGTTTAATAAATTTATTTACGATAAATTTCGCTTCTTTCTGATCAATCGAAACAACTTCAAATCCTTGTTTATGGTATTTTTCATATGCCTTCTGAATAAGGGGCATTTCCCGTTTACATGGTTCACACCATGTACCCCAAAAATTAATTAGAACCGCTTTCCCTTCTAAATCCTTTAATCGGAATGTCTCACCATCTAGTGTCTCAAGCTTAAAATTGGGGGCCTTATCCCCAATTGCCACCTTTTTATCTTTATGAAGATTTTGGTATAAGGTAAATCCAACCACCCCAAGTAAGACGACTAAAATAATGGTCCGAGTGATCAGCCTTTTCTTTTTATTACTCATAAAGTCACCTCTAAAAAACATGTATATACTATTATCTTATAAGATAACAAGGTGAATAGGTAAAAAATTTGTGTTTGTATTGTTACAATTTTAATTGTATCATCTTCCGTTTTCCAACTTGCAATATCATTCCATCTACTATTGATACTTCGGTAAAAATATCATTAATCTTTTCAGAATTCATTTTCACCCCGCCATTTTCAATCATTTTCCGCGCCTCACCTTTGGATGGGAGTAATTCTAATGTCACTAGAAGTTCGATAATACCTATTCGTTTCTCTCCATCCCATTTACGCTCGGGTATATCTGTTGGAATGGCACCTTTTTGAAAAATGGTTTTAAAGTTTTCTTCCGCATGATCAGCTGCCTCTGCCCCATGATACATGTTTACAATGGTTTTACCTAATAACATTTTTGCATCGCGTGGATGAAGCTTGCCTAACTTTAACTCATTTTTTATTTTCAACTTATCTTCAAGTGATAAATCCGTCACAAGATCAAAGTATTTCCCCATTAATTCATCAGAGAGCGACATCGTTTTTCCAAACATTTCAGTTGGCTTTTCATCGATACCAATGTAATTATGTTTTGACTTCGACATTTTTTCTACTCCATCCAATCCTTCAAGTAATGGCATAAGGATAACAATTTGCTTTTCCAAGCCATAATGTTCCTGAAGATGGCGCCCCATTAGTACATTGAAATGTTGATCATTTCCACCTAATTCAATATCACTTTCAAGAACGACCGAATCATATCCCTGCATTAACGGATAGAAAAATTCATGCAATGAGATTGGTTTTCCAGTTGCGTAACGCTCCGAAAAGTCATTCCTTTCAAGTAATCTTGCAACCGTCATACTACTAGCTAAATGAATAATCTTTTCCAGATTTAGTTCAGATAACCACGATGAGTTATAATTCAGCTCAGCTTTCTCCATATCAAGAACTTTTCCAAATTGCTCAAAATATGTTTTAGCATTATGTTTCACTTCTTCATCAGTTAACTGCTTTCTTGCCGTTGATTTACCAGTCGGATCACCAATTTTCCCAGTAAAATCACCAATAATAAGCTGAATGATGTGACCATTATCTTGAAATTGCTTGAGTTTATTAAGGACAACAGTGTGTCCTAGATGAACATCTGGTGCAGAAGGATCTAACCCCAGTTTTACCTTCAACGGAGTATTTAATATAATGGATTTTGCAATTTTATTCTTTAACTCAAGGGCAGGAATGACTTCTTGTGCCCCATTTACATAAATAGCAAACTGCCTTTCCATCTCTTCTAATTGTTTACTTGTTAGCCGTTTAATAAACTGTTCCATTTTATGAACCTCCTATTTTATAAAAATAAAAAAGACAGCCACACCCCTTATAAAAAGGGACGTGGCTGTCTTACACGCGGTACCACCCTCATTGAAGAATATGCTCTTCCGCTCAAACGTATAACGGTACGTCCGTTCTTTGCTACTTCATTGTTCACAAAGAAAGCTCGAGGAGGTAATTCGCCCTTATCTTTGTTCCGATTTCCACCAACCATCGGCTCTCTATTACAGGGAGATAAGACACTACTGAATCCTGTCATAACTTTTTAAATATTTCTCCTATCATATCGAAAACAAAAAATAAATACAATATTAAATTTTTTAAAACATGATTGATGCAAATAGATTATACATTCGTTATTTCTTGTATGTGGTTTTTAAGATGGTCAATTCCAAAGCGATTAATGAATTTAAAGAAGGGCTCTCTCTTTTTTCCTTGTTCAGCATACATGTCGACCAACTTCTCCACCACCACATAGAGCTGTTCAGGGATTAACTGCTCCATAAATAGAGTACCTATTTGTGCATCCTTTCCTTTTGCTTTTCCACCAATATATAAATCATATCCATCCTTTATTTTCATTATGCCAATATCATTAACTAGTGGCTCGCCACATCCAATCGGACAACCTGTATATGCTGGTTTTAACGTAAAGGGAACAGGTTTTCCAGCAATTCGTTCATTTATTTCGATAGCAACCGGCATTCCTTCTCTCTCTGCACCTTTACAAAAATTACAGGTTCTCAAGCTTTTCACAAAGTTCCCTACTGGATAACAGGATAAACCAACTTCCTTAAATCTATTTTTTACTACCTCCACTTTGTCCTCTGGTACCTCAATATAAAGCTGTTGAAATGTTGTCAGCTCTAGCTCGTCGCCATCATTCAAATACTCTGTAATTACAGTTAATTGCCTAGCATTTAATTTGGCACCAAAAGAAATGCCACCATTAACAGCCAGCTTTATTTTCGTTTCTTTCTCATCCATACCACCTTCACATCCTATTCTTAGTTAAGTCATTTCTCATTTGTATAGGGCTCACCAATAACTGGACTATCTGATCACTTGATTGATTCTGCAGGACATCTTTTATAGGCGTCTTATATTTCCTAATAAGGGAGATAGGGAAATCCAATAAATACTATACCGCCGAACGGTATAATTAATGCTAAAATAAAAATACTCCATTCTCCTTTTGCTTAATTACAATCTACTTCTATACTTAGCCCCCTCAACAACCATTTTACTATACCCTTGTAAGGTATGTAAATACAAAAATAAATAATTGAGCAACTCTCAACTTAATTTCTCCGTTAGGTCTTCTTATATTTGAAACCTTTGTCGACATACTTCATATACAATTGCTGCGATTAGGGATATCATTTTAAAGCATTTATAAATTCTTGCATGTACTTCTCCTCTCAAATTTATTTTATACCTTACCTCCGTATATTGAAATAAAGAATCAAACAGACAACTTCCATCTAATTGTCTGTTTGATTAATAATTAACGATGAAAGAGTGCAGCTTTATATGGTTCATCATTTGAAATATCTCCTATTGCTTCACCCTTTTCACTTCATAAAAATCATAAAAATCCAGCATATCGTCTTTTTTGTCTCGAATCACCAAGTTTGCTATGATAATTTCAACTACACATAAAATGAATACAATCAATATACCTATCAACATATTTTATCATCTCTCCTTCTTCCTCTTTTAAGAAGGCTCTTTTCGTATAGGTTGTTGCTTTTATAAAATCTTTAACTAAATAACAACAATGTTTGAAAAAAGCCTCTATGAAAAAGGTAATGGATGAAACGCGTTTCAGGTCAAGGCTGAGTTTGATTTTTATAGAGAGGATTTTTTTATGGCAAATATTCGTGAAATTGCAAAGCTTGCTGGGGTGTCAGTAACAACAGTATCTAGGGTTATTAATAACCATCCTTATGTTAGCGAGAATAAAAGAAAAGCTGTTCTAAAAGCTATGGAGACATTAAATTATAAAAGAAATATTCACGCAATCCATTTAGCTAAAGGTAGGTCTAACATGATTGGGATCGTACTTCCAAACATCGATCATCCATATTTTAGTCAATTTGTTGAAGGTGTTGCAGAAGAAGCAATCAAACATCACTTGCAAATAGTTTTATTCCAGACAAACTATGAAATTGCAAAAGAGCTCGATGCCCTTGAATCACTACGAGGTAACTTGATTGATGGATTGATCTTTTGCTCACGTGCCATCTCCCTTGATATTCTTCATCAATATAATGACTATGGATCAATTGTTCTTTGTGAGGATTCAGATCAATCCATATACCCTTCCATCAGTATTCCACATGAACAAGCCTTTCAGTTTGGATTAGAATACTTATTAGAAAAAGGACATACTAAAATTGCTTATACATTAGGAAGAAGAGAAGGACCAAATAGTTTTAAAAGAATGCAAGCTTATGAAAAAATGATGAAAAGAATAAATCAAAATATACGTAAAGAATGGATTTTTGATAAATGTCTATCCATTACAGATGGAAGTGAGGTTATGTCGAAATTTAAAGCATTAAAAGAAAAACCAACTGCCTTTTTGGCAACTAATGATCAAGTTGCTGCCGGGCTTTTATTAGGAGCAAAAAAATTGGGCTATATTGTTCCTAAAGATATAGCTATTTTAAGCTTTGATAATCAACCGATTGCGGAATTAATGGATATTTCGTCTATTAGTATCCCTATTAAAAAAATTGGTGCATTATCTGTCAGCACTTTATTAGATACGAACAATCAAAGTAGTAAAAAAATGATACTACCATTTAAATTGTATGAACGATCAACTGTCTAACTTTATCCTTTACAGGTTTCGAGGAATTTCTCAGGAAATAATTCTTTATTCGACTAATTTTTTGCTAGATTGTCTATATATTCTCTGATTTCTCTCTTATTCTTTAATGTAATAATTGTTTTTCCTAAATCCTGATATTCTTTAAAGCGTTCATTCATTTTAACCTTACGTGGGTGATAGGTAGTTACAATAAACTTGATAAATTGCCAATCAAGTTTCTCCTTACACCCTTTTCCCATGTCCGGTCGAGTTCTGCCTATATTCTTTAGCCATCTCTTCGTTACACGGTATAAGCAAACTATTAGAGGAAGCTCAAGGTAAATAATTGTATCTGCAGGGGCGATGCGAATATCAAAGGAACCTGTATAATTACCTTCAATAATCCATTGGGACTGTTTGACAATGTTCTCCTGTTGGCCACGAAATTCCTCTTCGCTTGCCTGAACCCAACCAGCCTTCCAAAAATACGCATCCAAATGAAACACATCTATATGTAAAATGTCTCCTAACTGTCTAGCAAAGGTAGATTTTCCTACACCCGCAGAAACTCCAATAATCATGATTCGTTGCATACTACCCAACTCACTCCTTCCCTAATATCAACTTATTTAAAATTTGTTTAATTCAGAGAATAAACATAATATCAGAAGTTCTAATATTTATCTAGTATTGAAAGTCTGTTTTTGATAGTTTTTTGCTTTTGTAAAAACCCAACTGCTCGCTTTTACAATCAATAAAGGATTCAGTAATTTGGTAGAGAAATGAAAGGTGTAGTAGTCTTCAGCCGATAGTTATCAGTTTAAAACTTTTACTTAATAGCAGCAATGTTTGAGAAAAGATCCTTTAGAAAAAACTAGAAAAAAGAGATAAAATAGAAAGAGATATTTTACCCAAAGGAGTTTATGTCATGTACATATCTACAGTTGAAATTCAGCTATCATATGCTGACACAGATATGATGGGAGTTATTTATCACGGCAATTATGTAAAATGGATTGAGCTCGGCAGGACTAAATTAATCGAAGATGTAGGATATAATTATCTGGATATGGAGCAAGCGGGCTACTACGCACCAGTATATAATTTAGAAATCACCTATAAAAAATCAATCAAATATGGAGACAGAGTCTTTGTAAAAACATGGGTTGAGGAAAACAAAAATTTACGTACCATTTACGGATTTACTATTGTGAATCAGGAAGATGAAGTATGTGCTGAAGGAACGACGACACATATTGTTGTACGAAAAGAGGACTTTAAACCCGTTCAATTTAAAAAGATATTTCCAGAATGGTTTCAGAAGTATGAGGAAATTAAGAAGCAATAGTTCTTCACAACTAAAGGGGCTGTCACATTAACAGCCCCCTCTTCTTTATCGTAAATATGCTTGAAGCATCCAGATATGCTGTTCTAATGAAGTTTGAATATCAGTAAACATATCCGCTGTTGGATGATCGTTTGCCTCTTCAGCTAATTCAATTAATTCCTTAGAACCCTTAACAAGACTTTCATAATCACGAACAAGATCACTGACCATGTCCTTTGCTTGCAATTCATTACCTGCTTCATTCAATGTTGTAAGCTCTAGATATCCCCTTAATGTTGCGACAGGTTTACCTCCAATAGCTAATATTCTTTCCGCGATTTCATCTATATTTCCTTGTGCTTCCGTATAAAATTCTTCAAATTTAGCATGTAATGTAAAGAAATCTGGTCCTGTTACAAACCAATGATAATTCTGTAATTTTGTATTGATCACATTCCAATTTGCCAGCTGTATATTTAATTTATTCATTAATTGATTTTCCATTTAAATCACTCCTTATGTATTGTTCTTACATTTATTATAATAACATTAATTATAATTATTATCAACTAATAATTATTATAATTTAATTAGTATTATTATTTATTTTCAATTGTAATTTATTTTGAAACTTTTATAAAAACATTTGCGTATTTGTATATAAAACCTTTTGGGGGGATTTCATTGGATAGTATGTTTGATCTTGCACCCATTTTCTTTGGAATTATCTTTATTATCGTCATTGGATCCATTATTTTGAATGCAGGTAAAGGTATCAGTCAATGGAAAAAGAATGAGGATTCGCCACGATTATCTGTTCATGCCATGATTAGTAGTAAGAGAACGAATGTAAGTAGACATACACATCATCATGACGATCATATGCATTCCCATAGAACCTCTACTACTTATTATGTAACATTTCAATTTGAAAGTGGTGATCGATCCGAATTTAGGATTTCTGGAAAGGAATATGGACAGCTTGCTGAAGGTGATTCGGGGACTCTCACCTTTCAAGGAACAAGGTATCTTGGATTTGAAAGAGACTTTCACTCGTCTCAGGATACACTAAGGGGGTAATCATTACTTGGAAAACGGATATTTTGTTGGCTGGGGAACACTAGCCCTTATTAATGCAGGATTAGCTCAAGGAAAAAACAGATCAGGGTTCAATTGGTTTCTCCTTTCATTATTCTTGGGTCCTCTGGCTACACTGGTATTATTATTTGTAGAGAAGCGCAAAGAAAATTAGGTCTTTGCAATAAAACCAATAAAAAAGCCCTCATGTAAAATTTATACACATGGGGGCTTCGGTGTTTTTTATGCTCTTTTCTCAAACATTCAAAAAAGGTTACAGATGGGATCCTTAGATCAATGTTTTCCTCAAATTCCGCAAGTATCGATAACGGATCATAAAGAAATATATCAGCTGAGCAACTAGAAAACCTGCAAGGACAATGATCACCTCGGTAGCAATTGAGAGCTGATAATAGCTTTGCAATGCCATAAATGCAAAGGCACTGTGTACAAATGCTACCACAATAGGTACGAAGAAAAGTAATGATAGCTGACGGGTGACTATTTTATTCAACTCCTTATCTGTTAGCCCTACTTTTGTGATTGTTAAATATTGACGACGATCATAATCTAGATCTGCGTAAAGTCGGAAATACAAGAAGCTTCCCGCAGCTATGAAAAAGACAGCACCGACAAGAAGAGCCACAAATAGCATCATTCTAAACATATTCATTTGCAATTTATACAAAGTACCACTTACAATCATTGAGTATGGCTGATCAGGTTTAGAACTTACTATACCTTCATCTACTAGGTTTTCAGCCATACCTGCTGTTTTCTCGAGATTTTTAGTGTAAAATCCAGTAAATATTCCAGTATTCACTGGTTTTAATTGCTTATAAAGATCATCGCTTACGACCAATCCCTTATTTTGAATCAATTGAATAGGAAAAACAATATTTTCAGTAAGCTTAACTTGCTGAAGGGTAAGATGGTCTTGTTTTAAAGTATATTGCACGGATTCATCATTACTATAAGGTGATGTTCGCATTTCAAACGCCATGTTTCCTGCAAGTGGCTTCTCTGGTACATCAAATCCCGCTGCTTTTCCTATTTTTCTATAATCCGAGAACGAAATAATCGCCATTGTATCGGGTGCATAACGATCTGACGAAGAAGCGATTGCAATATATTTAATAGGCACTTGATTGGTTTTATACTGAATATTTCGATGCTTAAACTCATCATTAATTTGTTGTAAATGTTCCTTATGAATGGCTTGATCATCTAATGCGATATAACCGATTTCTGCCGGAAATTCCTTGTCCACCTGTTTATTCATGACATTCATTGAAGCAAGTGTACCAACTGCACAAAATGCAACCGTGGATACAATCGTAACCATAAAAAACATTCGTGCATTATCCTTCAAGCGATAAGCTAAACTAGAAATGGTGATTAAATTGGTTTTTTTCCAAAAGAATGATCGTCTTTTCTGCATCATCTTTGTGATATATACAGATAACTGGGTAAAAAAGAAGTAGGTACCAACGATTGTCATGGCAATGACCGGCAACATTCTAAAGAGCAGTGTTTTCATGGTAGTTGTCGCTGCTAGGTAATAGCTAACAATCAGTAACACCGCTGCCAGAAGTGATAATAATACAGAAGCTTTCGGTTCTTTCTTCGGTTTTTCCCCTGCCTGAAATAAATCAATTAACTTATTTACTCCAACAAGAATGGTTGTAAACAAGGAAATGCAAAAGAATAAAAGTAAAAAAGCAATCGTAGTCAATAATAAAGCTTTCACTGATAAAATAAACGGTAATTGATCGATTCCAATCATTCTCGAGCCAATCATTAGAAATAATTTTCCTGTAAGAATTCCTACTCCAATACCAACCACAATCGCTCCAATTCCAATAATCATATTTTCCAAGAAGACCATCCGGTTTAATTGACTTCTAGTCATTCCATGCATCATTAATACTCCAAATTCACGTTTCCGTGATTTGAGAAAAGTACTAACGGAATATAATACAAATAGGAAGGAGAATACATACATAATCACTTCTGCAGCGGTCATTAATTGTACCGCAACAGCAGATGTGACTCCTTTTTTAATATCTGGATGAAAAATAAACAGTGCATAAACAAAGAAAATCATCACCGAAAATGCACTACTCAAAAAATACGCAGCATATATCCGTTTGTTCCGGATTACATTTCTATAAACGAACTGTGGAAAGGTCACGACTATCCCCTCCTAATAATGCAAGCATATCAATGATCTTTTGAAAGAATGTTTGGCGGTTTTCCCCGCGATAAATTTCGTTATATAATTGGCCATCTTTAATAAAAATGACACGATGGCAATAGCTTGCTGCTACTGCATCATGGGTAACCATTAATGCAGTGGCACCATCCTCTTTATTAATGGTTGTGAGAGTTTCCATAACATCCTTTGATGCTTTGGAATCTAAATTTCCAGTTGGTTCATCGGCTAATATAAGGGAAGGTTTATGGATAATAGAACGAGCGATTGCTGTACGCTGCATTTGTCCACCTGAGATTTCATACGTTCGTTTCTTTAAAATTTTATCAATCCCAAGCTTTTTTGTGACTTCAATCAGCTTTTTTTCCATTTCACGTACGCTCACACCATCAAGGGTAAGTGGTAAAACAATATTCTCTTCAACCGTCAATGTATCTAGCAAATTAAAATGTTGGAAAACAAACCCCAATTCATGTCTTCTAAATAATGCTGTATCTTTCCGATTTAACACATGTGGATTCTTCCCATTAATTAACACCTCGCCGGATGTTGGTTTATCAATAGTTGCTATTAGATTTAGTAGAGTTGTTTTCCCGCTACCAGACGGGCCCATTATTCCTACAAATTCCCCTTTATTTATCGAAAAATTGATATTATCTAATGCCTTATGAGCTACTTTTCCCTCATATATTTTTTCTAAATGCCTTACATCTAAAATCGGCATAACCCTCACTCCTATATCTTTGTTATCTTCATTCTAACCAAAATCCTTTTCACCCTACCATTTCATATACTTACAATTCCCTTACAAATATGTAAGGTGCCAGGCCTCATGTGAATGGTTACACATGGAACCTGACACCTTTAGAAGACAAGACGAATAGTCGTCCCTTGATTGATTTTTGATTCAATTTCTATTTGATGCCCAAGCTTCTCGCATATTTGTTTTACGAGATACAGGCCCATTCCTGTTGATTCCTGGAAGTGACGGCCATTTTCTCCGGTAAAATAAGGATCGAATACCCTTGGTAAATCACTTGGAGGAATCCCAACACCCTCATCTGTTATTTCCAACACTATACTAATACCTCGTCTATAACTATTAAAATAAATTTTACGATTCTCTTGAATGGTGTAACGAAGGGCATTGGTTATAATTTGGGTAATGATGAATGATAGCCATTTCTCATCAGATGCTATCTGTATATCGTGATTAATTTGGATTGAAGGAAAAATGCGTTTTCGAATAAATAACCGTTTTTGACTCGAGGTAACCGCCCGAACGACATTTTCTAAGGAGAGACTTTCCACATAGAAATCACGTTCAAATGTATCAAGACGTGCAGTATATAAAACCATTTCCAGCCCTTTTTTTAAACGATCCAATTCATCCCCAATTGCAATAAAACGAGGATCATCTTCATCTTGGATCGTCAAATGTATGACTGAAATAGGCGTCTTCATCTGATGAACCCACTGATTGATAAACTGTATATGTCCATCCAGTTTATGTTTATAACGATATAAGTCCGTTCGATAGTGACGGAACTGGCTTTCTAGTAATTGTTGTAATCCTTCAGCCAATAGTGTGTTCTGGATACCATTTGCAAAATCCTCCAATTGAGCAAAAGGTTTTTCTAATTGTTGATAGAAGGAACGGTGACTTAAATATCGAAAAACTAGATACCCGATTAATAGACTCCCACTTAATATAGCGGCATATATCGAGATAGATAGATGACGATAACCATCCAGCCAGTATATCATCATAATAATCAATAATTGAAGAATATAAATAACAATCAACGGGAGCTGCTCACGAATAAATAGCTTCATTCTTTATGCCCCCAGTCTGGAATCAAACGATAACCTTGACCACGAATCGTTTGAATGGCATCATTTATTCCAAGTAACGTTAGCTTTTTTCGTACACGAGTGACATAGACATTTAGTGTATTATCATCGACAAACGCCTGATCATCCCAAATTTTTTCCAATAATCGATCACGACTAACTATACGTTCTAACTTTTTCATTAGTTCATCAAGTATTTTCGCTTCTGTAAGGCTTAGTTCAATTGTTTGTTCATTTAAAGAAAGCTGTAGACGTTCAACATCGAGCGTTAAGCCATGAACGGTATAGCTTCTACCATTTTCTGTACTGGCATACTGACCATATGCCCTTCTAAGTTGACTATTAATTTTCGCAGTCACAATTTCATAATCAAATGGTTTCGTAATATAGTCATCTGCCCCATTATCTAACGCCATAACCTGATCCATCTTACTATCACGGGCAGATATAAATAGAATGGGACAGGTAGATATGCTGCGAATTTGTCTACACCAGTAATAGCCATCAAATTTCGGTAGATTAACATCTAATAGAACCAGATGGGGAGAATACTGTTCAAATTGATTTCTTACTTCTTCAAAATCATCAACGGACTGTACATCATAGCCAAATTTATGTAAATGCTCTTTAAGTAAGTTAACAAGTTGTTTATCATCTTCAATAATGAATATTTTAAACATCTATATTCCCCACTTCCCTTTATACTTCATTAAATTGTACCAAAAATAGGATAATAATGGTGATAAGAGAACACAATGGCTCATTAAAAATTATTTTTGTTACCTATTGACCCCAACCTTAGGGAAGCCATTAATATATCCAATGAGGTGGAAAACATGTTATATACGGTAAAAGATATTGCATCATTAGCAAATATCACGATTAAAACTTTGTATCATTATCATAAAATCGGTCTATTAGTGCCTAGTAAGATAAGTGAAGCTGGCTATCGATTATATGGAATAAAAGAACTAGAGCGCCTACAGGAAATATTATTTTACCGCGAACTTGACTTTCCTCTCAAAGAAATAAAACAAATATTAGACGGTAACCCTGATCGAATATCTATTTTGTCTAATCAAAAAAACCTCCTTCAAGCACGCATAAAAAGTATGGAGAAATTAGTCCAGACAATTGATCAATCGATTCAGTATACCGCGAAAGGAGAAATCATGGATCAATCCAATATGTTTAATGGTTTTCACAATAGGAAGGAATGGAACGAGGCACTTAGTGAGCAGAAACAATATTTAAAAGAAACATACAACTATGATGGATTTGAAGAAAACTCCATTCAGGTTGAGAAAATGAATGAGCAAGCGATAGAAGCCAAATATTTCATGGAAACATTGGCTAAAGCACTCAAGGATGGATTAAAATTTGACACAACTGAGGTCCAAACACTTATCGAACAGCATATTCAGTTTCTAAATAAACATGGACATTTAATGGAAGCAAACGATTTTGCCGCTCAAGCACGATTCTTCCTACAAGATGATTTCCATCGAAACATGCTTGAATCTCAACAGACTGGTCTTTCCTATTTTCTTTGTATTGCTACCGAGGAATACGCAGTTAATAATAACAATCAGAAATAGGGATGTCAAAAAGATAAAGGAGACGTCACCTTTAATCGCCTCCCTTTCCTTATTGCATCTTATTAGGAAATATAAAATTAAGGACCTTCAACATTATTGCTCTGAATATTGATAGCGATATTTAATATAGGCAACTCGATGATCCGTGGAACTCGACCAACTCTTCCACATACTATTGTTTTTCTTTGTCTCCTTCGTTAAAAGTGGAGCTTCTGCCCCTGCTTGCAACAACATATGATCGACTGATGTTGTTTGCATTAATTGATCATTTCGATCATAGAACTGTACCTCTATGTTTACGTTTAAATTTTGTTTACTAAAATTCTTTACTACAACTAAATTTTCATAATTTGAATCTCTACATGATGATGATTTAGAAGAGTAGCAATGTTGTTGGGACTCAACAATAGCAGCCGCAATCGGTTGTTCTTCTATGGATGGCATTTTTTCAAACGCTTTATGGGCTCGTTTCAATATCTCTATATAATCGGCTTTCTCTCCGGCCGGTAAAATAAATAAAAATACCATCATTAAATGTAAGAAAATAAAACCAAACACTCCAAAGAGATTAAATAGCAAGTGGAGCATTTTTCGAAAGGGGGTACGCTGTACAAGAGATGTTATGATGGAAACAAGAAAAATAATAAAAGCTAAACTAAAAATAACCCCTCCCATAATAAAAATTTCTGTATGATTTGGTAAAATAGGAAATTGATATTTCCTTAAATAATCTATATTCATACCGAAAGCAATGCCGAAAAAAACAAGCCATATGAATACACTTATACTAAGTGGCCTGATTAATACTTTGTAATGTCTATGGCTCATAAGCGAAAAAATAAACACAAGCAATGGTAACGAAGAAATAAGAATGAAAATGTAACCAAACATCCGTCTATTACACTTCCTTTCTATCTTTTTCCATGAGTTTGAGTTGTAACTTCTCATCTGTAAATTCAATGATAAAATCATTTTTAGTTTCTTGTAATGAATACAAAAATGCTAATCTTTCCTTTGTTTCATTGAAAAGCTTCTTATACATTTGTTGATAATTATCGGGATTTGTTTTCCAGCGGGTAAATAAATAAAAGTAACGATCATGCCAGAAAGCGTATAGTTTCCATCTAAACCATCTCCATTCAATGCCCGTCATAAATTTCATCTTCTGTGTATGAATAAGCTTTCTTGCTTCATAAAAAGGAAGTTCCACTAATTTCATCGAAAGGATATAACATGTATGTAAACGTTCTAAAATTTTCACTAAATATTCTTCATCAAATTTTAAATAATCCCCATTTCTCCACAATGTTGTTTCTTTAGAATCCTCAGCTATATGTATAATCGAAAGTAAATGATCCATTGTTTCGTTGAAATAGGTTATATTTTGTTGATTAAAAAAGGAGTGTTCTTGTTGCTCGCCTATTTCCTGTAATGATTTGAAGAAATCCACACATTGTTGAAATGTTTGTTTTGCCTTATCATTCTCGAGGTATTCAAAAAAAGTTGCAGCAATAGTATATAAAATTTGAAATAGGTACTCGCGTTGAATAAAATCCTCACCCATTTCCTTACTCGAAATGCTTCGAACTGAATTTTCATCATGTACCAATAAACAAGCTTTAAATTCTTTCTTTCCCTTTCGATAAATTAAACACTCTATAATGTGATCTTCCTCCTGATAGACGATTCTCCCGTTGAATTGCAGTAAGGAAATGCCTAATTGCTTTAGCACCTTTGTATCAGATAACCTCATTTCTAATTGATTGAGTAACTCATTCATTCGATCACCATTTTCTTTTATAAATTTCAAAAATAACCAGACTTATGTGATTTTATTCTTAGGCTAAAAGTATTTATATTTTTTGTCTATCCATTTTTATGACTAATTTTCATAAAAATAAATAGGATAAACGTGCTATGACGAATGAGTACACAAGCCATAATCAAAATTATTGTCCCTTTCTTTCAATTGTGGCTATTTTTGGAATCTACTTTTCGGTAAAATTAATATAATGATAGGCTCTTTTCTCAAACATTGTTGCTATTTTAGTAAAGTTTTATCAATTAACTATCGGCTAAAAAGACCACTACACCTTTCATTTCACTAAGAAGAGAGCTACAAGCTTTATAAGAATGGCAGAATCTTGTATTGGGTGGAAAAGCTGGAAGTTGGGCTTTTACAAAGCAACAAACTATATGATGAAACGAAGGAGTATGAAAATGAATAACCGCATTTTGTTCGTAGAGGATGACCAATCAATTCTTGAAATGGTTAAAGATTATTTAACGAAGGAAGGATTTCAGATAACTACGGCAATGGATGGCGAAGAAGCCGTTTCAACTTTTCTTAATCATGCCTTTGATTTAATTATCCTTGATATTATGTTACCGAAACTCGATGGATTAGAAGTAATGAAAATCATTCGTGAACGAAGTACTGTTCCAATCTTAATTATGTCTGCAAAGGATAGTGATCTTGATCAAGCATTAGGTCTTGGTTTAGGAGCAGATGATTATTTATGTAAGCCATTTTCCATGGTTCAGCTTGTTGCAAGAATTAAGGCCCAAATTAGACGGGCTACAAAGTACTCTCAGCCCAAAGAGTCGGTAGTAAATATTTTGTCTATTCGTGATTTAACAATTGACTTCACCAATTATCAAGTAAAAAAACACGATCGGCCAATTAAACTCACTTCAAAAGAATTTGAGATTTTAAAGCTTTTTACTACTCACCCTAATCGTGTATATACAAAAGCACAAATTTATCAATCCATTTGGCAAGATGAATATTATGGCGATGAAAATATCATAAATGTTCATATGCGAAGATTGCGAGAAAAAATCGAAGATGATCCGTCCAACCCTCAATATATTAAGACTTTATGGGGGATTGGGTACAAATTAGAGGAATAATCCTATGGTCACGATTTTATCATTAATTATCATTCTTTTAATCGGAATCATCCTGCTCCAATTTTACAATAAGAAGGTACGCAGTCGATCCTTAGCCTATTTGCATAAAAAACTTCAATCCATTCTGACGACGGAAACAAGTGAAAGACTACTTATTGTTACAGATGATCAGGAACTTAAGTCAATCTTAATTGCAATTAATCATCTTCTAGATTCAAATCATAAAATAAAGGCAACTTATGCTAGAACAGAAGATTCCATGCGTAAAATGCTATCCAACATTTCCCATGATTTGAAGACACCACTCACCGTCATACTTGGCTATATTGAAATATTAAAAATTGATACTTCCCTAAACGATAAAGAAAAAGAACAATTATTAAATAAACTTCAAATGAAAGCAAATGAAGTTTTAGAACTAATTCATAAATTTTTTGATTTAGCAAAGCTTGAATCTGGTGATAAAGATATTCAGCTAACCAAAATCAATGTGAGTGAGATTTGCCGTAAAAATATCCTTTCTCATTTTGAACACTTAACAATGAACCATTTTGCAGTTGATATAAATATACCCGAAAAGGATCTTTATGCACTTGGTAATGAGGAAGTGCTGGATCGCATTTTAAGTAATCTCCTTTCAAACGCTATTACGTATGGGGTAGATGGAAAAATGGTTGGGGTATCTGTTAAAGAACATGGAGCATTTATTTCTATAGATATTATAGATAAAGGAAAAGGAATTGATGAAATTCATATTGACAGAGTATTTGAGCGAATGTATACATTGGAAGATTCACGAAACAGATTTTATCAAGGAAGTGGTCTAGGCTTAACCATTACAAAAAGACTTGTAGAAGCATTAGGAGGCGAAATCCATCTCAAAAGTAGGCCATATGAAAAAACTGTGTTTACCGTTATGTTAAGAAAGATCTCCTACTAACATTGGGAAAATAAGGACCCTCTTTTGTAATGACAAACTTAAGATTTATGTAAGAAATGAGTAAGAAAAAAGAGATTTTCATTTCCTATACTTACAGTATCAAAACCAGAAAGGAATATGGATCATGTCCTATCTTTTAAAAACGAATCATTTATCAAAAGTATTTCATGGAAAGGAAATCATTTCTGATGTTAATTTACATGTAAAGCAAGGAGAAATTTATGGATTTATTGGCCCCAATGGTGCAGGAAAAACAACGATTATGAAAATGATAACCAACTTAATTAAACCAACTAGTGGTGAAATTGAAATGTTTGGCGAAAAATTAACAGATACATCCTATGAGATTTTAAAACGACTAGGAACAATTATTGAGTACCCCATTTTTTATGAAAAATTAACCGCTGTTGAGAATCTGGAACTCCATTGTGAATACATGGGCTATCATAATAAGAAGGCAATAGTAGATGCACTAGAACTAGTAGGCTTGAAAAATATTAATCATAAGCCAGTAAAGGAGTTTTCCCTTGGAATGAAACAAAGGCTTGGTATTGCCCGAGCCATCTCAACAAAGCCGGAACTACTCATTTTAGATGAACCAATTAATGGTCTTGATCCTATTGGTATCAAGGAGTTAAGAGATTTATTTAAAATGCTTTCTAAGGAATATGGTATGACCATCTTTGTTTCCAGTCATATTTTAGGCGAGATGGAACAAATGGTGGATACCATCGGAGTCATTAATCATGGTAAATTACTTGAGGAAATCTCACTAGATAGCATTAACGGGAGACATACTGAATATATCGAAGTTGTCGTGGATAACAGCAATCTGGCCTCCTTTATTTTAGAGGAAAAGGTAGGGATAAAGAATTTCAAGGTTTTAAATCATGGTCTAATACGAATCTATGATTCTAATGTTACTCAAAAAGAAATATCTAAATCACTAGTGTTAAACGATATATCAGTTGAATCCATTAATAAGAAAAGCCATTCATTGGAAGAGTATTTCTTAAAATTGATTAATGGTGGTGGAATTCATGCTTAATATTATTAAACTTGAACTGAAAAAATATAAACTTAGTGGATTAATTAAAGGGGCACTCATTGCAACTTCGATTATTTTCCTTATCGTAGCTTTATTATTTTTTGTAAAAGTAGATGATGAACTTGCCTTTGAAAATGTCAACGATGCACTGATACTTATTGATACTGCTGTTAGGTCTGTATTTATTATTTATGCTGCATCGCTAATTTCAAAACTAGTGATTGACGAATTTAAAAGTAAGACGATTTCCATTTTATTCATGTATCCCGTTAATCGAAAGAAAATATTAATTGCTAAGCTGCTGATCATTGCAATTTTTACTTTTGTCTCAATCATATTTGCCAATACTGTTCTTGCGATTTTATTTTATTTAATCAATAGTATCTACCCTACATTAGAAGATACGTTTACGCTTGCTTTAATTAAGAAACATTCATTGACAGTACTAATGAACGCACTATCCGCTACTGGAATGAGCCTCATCCCCTTATTTTTTGGGATGCGTAAATACTCAGTACCAACAACGATTATTTCCTCAATTATTCTTGTTAGTTTTTTCAGCTCAAACTCAGGTGGGAAGTCATTGAATGATATTGTCATTATTCCAATTACGCTTGCCATTATCGGTGTGCTTATCGCCTTTTTCTCCATTAAAAATATAGAAAAAACAGATTTATTACTATAAAAATGAGCGAGTAGAGACTTTGATCTTTGATCTACTCGCTCTTTACCTTATATATTAAACTTATTCACTAGCTCTCTTAATTCCTCCGCATTATTAGAAAGAGATCTTGCAGAAGAATTAATTTCCTCCATGGAAGCCAATTGCTCCTCTGTTGATGCTGCCACTTCTTCTGAACTCGCTGCATTCTCCTGTGCATAAACAGAAATTTCTTTAGCTGTTGATGATACCACTTCTACATTAGCAGAAATTTGTTGAACAGTTGCTGTAATATCTTCTATTTGTGGAGTGATATTCTGTGTCCGTTCAATGATTTGCATGAATCTTCTTGAGGTCTCTACTGACCCTTTAACCCCTTGTTCGGCATTTTCCATAACTTCATTCATCATATCTATCGAATGCTTCATATCCATCTGTATCCCTTGAATAAGCTGTGCAATCATTTTTGTGGACGATTGCGATTGCTCTGCCAAGTTTCTTACTTCATCCGCTACCACTGCAAATCCTTTACCATGTTCTCCTGCCCGTGCAGCTTCAATAGCTGCATTTAACGCAAGCAAATTAGTTTGATCAGAAATCCCACTAATGACATCGAGAATTCCACCAATTTCATGGGAACGCTCAGCTAATGATTGAATAACTTCATGAGATTTCGATACAGATTCATGAATAAATTTCATTTGGGCCATATTCGTTTCGATCGAATGGCCTCCCTCTTCTGCTTCCTTAGAGGTTTCCCTTGCAAGCTCTGAAACATTTGTTGTGCTTTCTGCAATGCGTAACACACCTTGAAGAACCTCTTGTAAGGATTTTGAATTATTTTCAAGTTTTTCAGTCGAATCCTCTGCTCCGCTTGCTATTTCTTGGATAGCTGATGCAACATGTTCCGTTGCAGCTGCCGTTTGATCCGCACTTGCTGTTAGCTCTTCTGATGCTGCAGCCAATTGTTGAGATGTATCACTTACTTGTTTGACCATCCCATTAAGGCCAACAATCATATGATTAAATGAAGTGGTCAATTGACCAATCTCATCCTTAGATTGATACGTTCCCTTTACGGTAAAGTCCCCTTTTTCAGCTTTGGAAAGCAAATCAACAATATCTTTTGTTGGATTTACAATTACTTTTGTAATTAATATTCCTAAAGCAGTGGAAATAATTAATGCTACCAAAATAATCCCGATTGTGATCAATGACTCAGATTTATAGGAATCTTTAATATCAGTTTTAATTTGCTTGGCTACCGCCTGGTTTAATTGCATTAAATCATTTAGAGTATTACTTACTTTTTCACCTTGAGGCAGAACCTTTGATTTATAGAGATCATAAGCCTCTCCGTTCTTGTTTTGTAATGCTAAATCAAGGACCTCATTTCGAACAGCCCGTAAGTCCTTCGCTTCTTGTTTGTATAAGTCGAAAATTTCAAATTCCTTTGAAGATAGATTAGACTGACTAAGTTTATCAATGACTTCATCTATATCCTTCTGTAGTGAAGCGATATCATTTTTCATTTCAATATTTCGTGATTCCTCAGTTGTAATCATTACCTCTAATATATCTGCATCAATGGTTCGATCATTTCTTTGAATTTGCCCAATCCATTGATTAGGTATGAAACGATTTTGATACATAGAATCAGAGCGATTTGCGATATCTTTTATAAAATGCAAACCTCCAAATCCCACAACTAGTAACGCCAGAATTTCAATCACGATAAGCATAGATAATTTTCGTGATATCCTCAAATTTCGCAAAAAATGCATTGTAGGCTTCTCCTTATATTTTATTAAATTGTTTGGATATCATCTTCTTGTTATATACGAACACTTCTATCCATAAAATTTAATTTATACTATATTAATTACTTATTCAACATTATTCGACGTAGTACGACATTTTTTTAACGAATTTGTGGATATAAATTTGCAACTCATCTGTAATTGAAAACAAACTTCTATATGTGTGTTACATATTTTTAATGTCAATACAAATAATAGTAATGGTGTTTTCACCAATCTAACTTTCAAATGGAGGGAATCATTTTATGAATAAGCTTAGAATAATCATTCATTTCCTCATTTATTTGTGGAAAAACTTTATTCAAAGAAACCTTCAAAAACTTAATGGGCTCTATAAGTTCCCCACTTATTCGTAAAGACTACATTTAAAGTTAGATCCACAGGTTTTCTTTAAAAACACAAAAACCCCCCAGTACAAGTCAACTACTGACTTGTTCTTAGGGGGAGTGTTTTATCAACGAAGTTTTATTTCCTCCATTTAATCTCTACTCTAAAATATATCCAATTACCGAAACAATAAAAATTATCATCAGTCCAACAATGATCCATTTTCTTATTTCAACACCCATCATCCTTCACACCATTACTCTATTTAATTGGCGAAGATATAAAATGCGAACAAAGATAAAATAAAGCACCTGAGCTGAACCAAATGCACCTACCGCTATTAAAGAAGGGCTGAATGTAACCGTAAGACCAACTTGTCCTTGAATGATGGCAACAGTAACGAGAGTTCCTATAGCTGCTACAATTAACGGTAGGAAAAAGAGAACGAACATCTGAATGGTAGCTGCTCGATTCATTTCCTTTTGACTAAGCCCTATTTTAGATAGAGAATGGTAAATCTTTTGATCCTGTTGAAGGTCGGTATATAGTTTAAAATATAGAAAACTCACAGTTGATAACGAAAACAAAATGGCAATAAAGAGAAAAATAAATTGGATTAAACGATACATTTGCTCTGCTTCTAAATAGTGTAAGCCACGTAGCATCGCATACCCTGTGTCTCCGTGGACAACCGTCTCTGGTATTTTCTTCGTTATCAATATTTCCTCCGACTTTTCAGTCGGAAGCTGATTATTCTCCCAGCTAGGAATATAATAATTAATTAAAACTGAGAGATCCATCCTCTGCTGCTCCTTGGTTAAAGAGGCAGCTAGACCATTAAAGTCTTCATCAGATAGTACACAAAGCGAGCTAAATCCAAATCGATCCAAGAGATTAATCTCTTCAATCCCTGCTATTTTAAAGCTTGTTGATTTTGCTGTCAGCTTGGATAGTGATTGTTGATGCTCAACGGCCTTCTTACTATCATTGTGTAACTGAGCAATATTTTTAGAATTAAAAATGGTGATGGCTTCATGATTCTTTACAGATATCGTTGATAACCCATAATCCGCTGCGTAACGATTATAGTCTGATGCTTTCATTACTGTAAATGAAGTTTCTTTAAATGTATATTGTAGTGAATGCTGAACATGCTTTTCATACTTTACTCCAACAGATTCCAACTGTTGATCAATCTCTTCAATATCCTTCTTCCAATTTTCTTGATCTTGTTCATTAAAAGGAGTATAGGTGATCGCATATGGATTTTTTCTATATAAATCTCTCGTTTCGTTACCCATACTGACGATCAGACTTACAAACCCACAGGCCATAGCAGTAACAACTGTAATAATAAAGAACATTCGTGCATTGTCCTTCATCTTATACGCCATCTCTGATATCCATAGCATATTAATTCCTTTTCTAAAAAAAGAACGTCTTTTTTTTAGCAATCTAATCGAAAAAACACTTAACTGTGTAAAAAAGAAATACGTGCCAATACTACCTAATCCTAAAACATATAAATAGGTTTTCCCTAAATCATGGAACATCAAATAAAACGAACCTACAAAGCTAATGATACAAACAAAGGCTAAGAGAATTGATAGTTTTGGTTCCTTTTTTGGCTTACTATTTCCTAGAAGCAATTCAAGGGCCTGTTGTTGTCGTAAAAAGAGAATCGTCATAATCGATATGCCCAAAAACAAAACAAAGAAACAAGCAAATGTTAATATAATTGCCTTCACTGGTAGATAAAAGGGAAGATTATCAATACCTGTCATCGTTGAAGCAAATAACAAAAACAGCTTCGAACAAATCAAGCCAATAACGGTTCCCATCACAATCGCCGCAAAACCAATGATCATATTCTCAAAAAATACGATTCCATTTACTTGTCTACGTTCTGCACCAAGTATAGTTAAAATACCAAACTCCTTTTTTCTTGCTTTTAAAAAGGCACTAATGGAATATAGTACAAATAAAAGGGAAAAGAAAAAGATGACATATTCCCCTGTTTTCATCCCAACCTGTGCAGTTTGTCCCATTTCTGTCTTTTTTAGCTCAGGGTGAAACATAAATACTGCATAAGAAAGGAAAATCATGACAGAAAAAGTGCTACTCAAAAAATAGGCTGCATATGCCCGTGAATTACGTTTCACATTATTCCACGCTAATTGACGAAAGCTCATGTGCATTGCCTCCTAAAAAAGAGAGTGTATCTATGATTTCCTGAAAAAATGCCTGTCTATTTTCTCCACGGTAAATTTCATTGTATAATTGTCCATCCTTAATAAAAACGATGCGATGACAATAACTTGCTGCAAGTGGATCATGGGTAACTAGTAGCATCGTTGTATGATCGGTTTGATTAATAGTTTCCATCATTTCCATGACAGAGCGAGAAGATTTAGAATCTAAATTCCCTGTCGGCTCATCTGCTAATAATAATGATGGTGAATGAATTGTTGCCCTTGCAAACGCTGCGCGTTGTTTTTGCCCTCCAGATACTTCATAGGTTCGCTTATTTAAAATATGGGTTATTCCCAACTTTTCTGCTATGGTTGCCAGCTTTTCATCCATTTCTTTATTGCTTCTTCGATCTAATGTTAAAGGAAGTATAATATTTTCACCGATTGTTAATGTATCAAGTAGGTTGAAATCCTGAAAAACTAGACCGAATTCCTGACGACGAAACTTTGCTAAGTCATTTTTTTTCAATCCATTGGGGTTTTTCCCGTTAATAAAAATTTTCCCAGACGTTGGCTGATCTATCGTTGAAATTAAATTTAATAAAGTGGTTTTCCCACTGCCAGACGGACCCATAATCCCAACAAATTCACCTTGCTTTATTGTTAAATCAATATCTGTTAATGCACGATAGTTTACTTTTCCATTATAGATTTTTGATAATCGGTTAATTTTTACAATCTCCACTCGTTTTCCATCCTTTCGTTGTCCAATTGACCTTAGTTTACTAAAACAAAGACAGATGAACGACCGATTAAAATTACAATAACCTTACATCCCTGTAAGGTTATCTATTGTAAATTTCTAAAACTTAAACTCACAGTTGTTCCCTTGTTAACAACCGATTTCAACGAAATATCATGACCTAACTGCTTACAAATTTCAGCAGTTAAATAAAGCCCCATACCAGTTGACTCCTTATATTTACGACCATTTTCACCAGTATAATAAGGTTCAAACACACGCTCAATGTCCTGCTTAGGGATCCCTACCCCCTGATCCCTCACCTCAATTATTTGTTCTGTACCCTTTTTGACTGCGGCAATAATGACTGAATTTCCATAACCCGCCGAGTAGCGAACGGCATTCGTTAATAATTGATTGAGAATAAACCTTAACCATTTCGCATCTGTTAATACCTCCATTGTCTCTGATATTTCAATAACAGGGTACACCTCGTTACGAATGAGTAAGCGTTTGTTTTCATGAACCACTTCACTAACAAGTTTCTTCAAATCTACCGATTCAATATGAAAATCCGGTTCAAATGAATCCAAACGAGACATATATAAAATCATTTCCAATCCTTTTTCAATCCGATCTACTTGATCATGAATATCATCAAAAATAGGCTCAATCTTACCTTTCAGCAATAAATGAATAACTGAAATGGGCGTTTTCATTTGATGGACCCATTGATTCGTAAAGGTTCGATGATTTCTCTGCTGGTATTCATATCGATGTATGTCTTGCTTATATTGTTGGTATTGGTTCTGTAAGACTTCCTGTAATGCTACTGGCAATGCAAAAATTTCCTTCCCATGAACCGTCTCCTCCAGAGTATGCATAGGTTCTTGCTTGGAAAGCTTTTTATAGAAGGAGAAATGGGTAAAAAAACGAAAAAGTAAATAAGCAATTAATAAACATCCTCCAAAGAAGAGAGAATAAAGTGCAATCGATAGATCATGATTTCCATTTAACCAGTAAATACTAATGATCAATAAAAGCTGAATTATATTGAATACAATTAAAAAAAGATGATCCTTCAAAAAGAGCTTCATGATTGATCCTCCTCTGAAAGATTCAATCGATAGCCTGCTCCTCTTACTGTTTCTATCACATCATCTAATCCCAAATCCTTTAATCTTTTACGTACCCGAGTGATATAAACATTCAATGTGTTTTCACCTACAAATTGATGATCATCCCATAAAACATCTAACATATGAACTCTTCCAACCACCTGTTTTGGATGCTCCATTAATAATTCCAACAGATTAGCTTCCTTCAGACTAATTTCCGTTTTGCTCTCCCCATATTGAAGTTCTAATGTTTCTGGAAAAAGGGTCAGTCCCGAAACGTGAAGCTTTCTAATCTTTTTATCTAAAGCATAGCTACCATATGCTCTTCGTATATTACTCTCTACTTTTGCTAACACTACTTCTGGATAAAAAGGCTTCGTTATATAATCATCCGCACCGTTTTGTAGGGCAAGGACTTGATCCATTTTATCGGCTCTTGCTGAGATAAATAAAATAGGACAAGTTGATTTTGTTCTGATTTGCCTGCACCAGTAAAAACCGTCATAACGCGGAAGATTGACATCTAATAACACAAGATCTGGTTGGACCTGTAAAAAAGCCTGTAGTATATTTTCGAAATCAGTCACTATTTCCACAGAATAACCGTATTTCTGCAAATATTCCCGTAATAAAGTGCTTATCTGCTCATCATCTTCTATGATTAATACTTTGTTCAATGTTCATCCCTCGTCTTTTTGGCTATTAAAGAGTAATTAACCTTCTTTTTCCTTGGCTCTTTTCTAAAACATTGTTGCTATTTAAGTAAAGTTTTTACAAATAACTATCAGCTGAAGACCGCTACACCTTTTATTTCGCTGAGAAAATAGCTACAAACTTTATGAGAATCGCTGAATCTTTTACATCAAACTTTATGAAAATAGCCTTTTCCTTTTGCTTACATTGTCTTATTTAAATTCCTAAATTTCAAATGGAAATTTACATTTCTTATATGATGTTATTTCCCAAGGTGGCATCTGGCTAAATATATTTGTGCCACAACTTAAAATAATAAGTAGCTATCAATAATTCAATAATTGTATTAAACCAAATTAAAAATTGGCCATCTCTCTTCTCAGCTAAGAAATAAAAATCATTTACATTTTATTCACGCTATGATAAATTAGCCTATGAACCAATCATCCTACAAATTTTTAGAGGTGTACTATGGAAATTTCAAAAACCAATCGCTTATCTCTTGTTGAACAAGTAGTAGCACAAATGGAGGACTTAATTGAATCTGGTACATGGCCAATTGGGTATCGCATTCCTCCAGAATTAGAATTAATGGGACAATTTGATGTAAGTCGGAATACATTACGTGAAGCGATACGAGCTCTAGTCCACGCAGGGCTTCTTCAAACAAAACAAGGTAGTGGTACATATGTACTAACATCCAGTGTGCTTGGAGCTGCACTAGAAAAACGAATTCAAAAGGCAAGTCTTCTGGAAACTTTGGAGGTTCGACAAGCACTTGAGAGGGAAGCCGCACATTTAGCTTCCATTAGAAGGAATAACGAAGATATCGAGCAATTAAGGATCCTACTAAAAAAATGTCAAACGGCTGCTAAACAAAAGGATCGGAAGGAGTATGTAATATCAGATATGCTTCTGCATAAAGCAATCGTAGATGCTACTCATAACAGCATATTAATAGACTTGTATGACCATATGACTACCTCTATTCAAGCTTCTATTGAAAACCTTGCTGAAATGACGAATGATGTTGATTTTCATATTGATCCACATAAAAGACTTGTCCATGCCATTATCGATCAAAATACAGGTCAAGCAATGGCAGCTGTTAATGAATATATTGCTCAATTTAAAGAAACTTTAACATAAACGGGAGGTGCATCATGAGTTCACAACAAGTATCAGTTCACCAAGAACATACATCAACAGTAAGTGTAAAATCAAAAGCGATATTATTTATCATTGGAATTATTTTTATTGCTGCAAACCTTAGAGCACCATTGACATCAGTCGGACCATTAGTTGCCCCAATTCGGGACAGTTTAGGAATATCAAATACATTGGCAGGGACACTAACAACTGTTCCACTTCTTGCCTTCGCCCTCCTTTCACCTTTTGCACCAAAACTTTCGCGCAAATTTGGAATGGAGACTGTCCTCTTTACTTCATTAATTTTAATAGCAGTTGGCATCACGTTAAGAACCTTACAAAGCGTCTGGACTTTATTTGGAGGGACCGTCCTACTTGGATTAGGAATTGCGTTTGGTAATGTATTACTACCAAGTATCATTAAACAGAGATTCCCGAAAAAAATAGGATTGATGACAGGTGTTTACGCTGTTGCCATGAATTTATGTGCTGCGATTGCATCAGGATTAAGTGTACCTGTTTCATCAAAAATCGGTTGGCATGGTGCATTAGGCTACTGGGGATTTATCGCATTTATCGCTATCCTATTTTGGATCCCACAAATTCGTACTCATAAAATAAAGGCTGAAACAAAAACGAATCAACAATCTTCAGTGAATTTATGGAAATCAGGTTTGGCTTGGCAGATAACTCTCTTTATGGGATTACAGTCACTGATATTTTATACAATTGTTGCTTGGCTTCCTGAAATCCTTAAAGAACAAGGGGTCAGCTCCAATTCAGCTGGATGGATGTTATCTTTAATGCAGTTTGCTATCATTCCCTTTACTTTTATCGTGCCAATTATTGCCGGTAGAATGAAAAATCAGCTTGCTTTAGTTGTTCTTACTGCTCTTTTCTTTATCGTAGGAATGTTTGGGGTTCTTTATGGAAGTGTAGCACTTATACCATTATGGATCATTATTATAGGTATTGCTGGGGGAGCAGCATTCAGCTTAGCTATGATGTTTTTCAGTTTACGGACCCGAAGTACACATGAAGCAGCTGAGCTTTCAGGGATGGCCCAATCATTTGGCTATCTGCTTGCAGCCATTGGCCCTACATTATTTGGTATATTACATGATCTTACACATAGCTGGACTCTACCTTTATGGATGCTAATTATTGCCTCCTTTCTTATTTTAATTTCTGGTATGAGTGCTGGAAAAGATCAGTTTATAAAAGTTAAGCATGATAGTTAATCATACAAAATAAGACACTGAGAAAATGGCTCTCTGTGTCTTATTTTTATATATGGATAAAAGATCTCTATTGTTTAGCTAATCTCTTTTTGATAAATAAAATGACAAATAAAATAATCAGCACGGCTAATATCGCGTAGACGATATTTGAGTAGACATCCATATATCCAACGATTGTTTCCCATGAAGCCCCCACTGCAGCACCTACATTCACTAAAATGGTATTCCATATTAATGTCCCTATAGTAGTAAAAAGTAGGAATAAACCAATATTCATATGTGACATTCCTGCCGGTATCGAAATTAGGCTTCTAATTAAAGGAATTAAGCGACAGAAAAAAACCGTCCATACCCCATATTTATTAAACCAGTTATTTCCCTTATGAAGATCTTTTTTTGTTAAGCGTAGTAGATGTCCCCATTTTTCAATGATTAATTCTAATCTTTCCACATCGAGCAGACGCCCAATTCCATAAAGAGCAATAGCACCAAAAACTGATCCCAAGGTCGATACAATAATTACCCCCAGTACACTTAAATCAGAGGAGGTAGTCATAAAACCTCCAAATGTAAGAATGACCTCTGATGGGATCGGTGGGAAGATATTTTCTAATGCGATTAAAAGGAAAATCCCGACATACCCGAACTCATCCATTATATTTGTTATCCAAGCTTCCATTTGCTCACACCTCTTTTTTATCATGTTAAATGTTCATTAATTTTACGATAAATGAATGAATCCATTAGTTTATAACCACAGAATAAAGCAATAAATCCCATCCCATAAGCAATAAGTATGAGACCGATGATCAATAATAACTGTGACGAAGGATAGACCCCCCCATATATCAACCATATGATAATATCTACAAGGGCTGCTAGAATCGCCCAGCCTATTAAATAATAATGAGCATGTAGGTTAAAAAGCATGGTATCTTTTGATAAGGATAAAATTTCCTGAACTTTGAATTGGTTAATCGCTTCCTTTGAAGCTTCATTTTTTGGCTTACCTTGCTTAATTAAGTCGGCTGCATAGTCTTCCAAATAATGTTGTAGTTCTAATTTATCCTCCTTACTCATGGCTAGGTTTTCAACATAAGCCTGAATATTGTTTTGCTTTTGATACATGACATTCATACGAATATGCCCTATATAATTAATCACTCCCCATACTACTGCCAGTGCAAATGCTAATAGATAGCCAATTGTCAACCATCCCGGATCCTTCATATCAGACCGATCAATATAGAAGACTAAGAAGCAGAAAGCTATCGATAGTAAGAGAAGCCAGCTATATTTTATATCATGTAAGCAAAATACTTTTCTCATAATCTTACTCATACACCATCCCTCCTTAAATAAAACGGTCAACCATTTTCGTCATTTGATTCCAATCATGAATAAACCTTTGTAATAAAACAATGCCGTCTTCTGTAATGGCATAATATTTTCGTCTCCCACCATGGCTTTCATTTCCCCAATAAGATGTAATTGCTCCTTGCTTCTCTAATCGCTTCAAAGATAGATAAAGTGTCGCTTCCTGAATTTCAAACATACCTTCTGTACGCTCTTTTATCTCTTTGGAAATTTCATAGCCATAATTCTCTTTTTCTTTAAGAATGGAAAGAATGAGAAGATCAATCGTTCCTTTCAGCATTTCTTTATTCAAAATTAAGACCTCCACAAACTACCTTACATTATTAAGTACTTAATTATCATATGTTATATTACTTAAAATTGCAAGGTACTTTTTAATGATATATATATTCTTCATTAAAAAAATCCACTGTTCCTAAGAACAGTGGATTTTGGCTTAATATGTCTTCATAACATGTAGTAAATAATCTTTCCTATTTAGAGGATTAAAGTCTACTCGTTTTCTTACTGGAAAATCACTCACCATTTTTTTATATCCATATGGTTTGGCAATAAATATACCTTCACCTTCTGTAAATGAGTAAAGATTTCTCTTGAATTTCTCGGTTACAGCCATAGGAAGCGTCCCTTTCAGAATATAGGAATCCCTACGAAAGAATGGTTCCGTAAATTCTGCCTGAATCGCTGAAAGTTTAAACATTGCTTGGCTAATAGAGTTAGCAGGAACACTTAATTCAAATTTGTTCATTGGCTCATATACATCCGTGCCCGCTTTCACAAGTGCCTCCATTAATACTAATGGAACTAACTTTCTAAAATCACTCGCTGTTGTGACGGGACTTGCATATCCAGTATGTGTAAGAGTTACGACAATATCTTCTACTTCCCATCCAAACAATCCTTGCTTTAATACATCAAAAACCGTCTCTTCAATGGCTTTATGAAACGCCAAAGGCAAAGAACCGAGTTCCACTCCTAGTTTATAGGTCTTACCGCTACCAAATTCACTAGGTTCTACTCGAAAACCCACTGTCCCATAGAAGGGGTTATCTGCCTCCCCCATTCTTTCTAATGCCTGACCGATCCCTTTTGGTTTTTCAATGCAGATGACTCTTGTTTCAGAAAAGGTAACGTCTACATGATATTTCTCTTTTAAAACCGAGTGAATAACCTCTTTTTGAACTTCTCCAAATATACGGATGAAGAGGTCATGATGAAAGTCATCCTTTAATACATGTATAAGAGGATCCTCCTCAGACATTTCCATTAGTGCTTGATAAAGATCATGTGTTTTTTCCTTTTGTACTGATTTAATCTGTGTTTCTAGCTGCGGGGCCGCAAAAGGAATATTCATGATTTTAGCGGACCATTCACCTACAAGATCCCCAATTTTAATATCCTTCAAGCCCCAAACTTTACAAAAGTCCCCGGCTATTACTTTTGGCGATATCACACTGCTTCCGTTATAGAATTGGTGAATCTTTTTAATTTTTTCAGTGTGTGTATTTATTGTCTTTTCTATACTTTTTCGATTGATCTTTACATATTCTCTAACATGAATGGTCCCAGAAAAAACTCTAATATACGCAATCTTTTCACCTGATGCCTCTCTCTCAATCTTGAACACTGTCCCTGACAATGACTCTTTTTCTAAACCATGACTAACGGGAAGCATCGTTTCAACCCCATTAAGCAATTCTCTTACACCAATACCAGTCATAGCTGAGCCAAAATAGACAGGACAGAGCTTACCTTCCTTTATTTGATTGATCATGATAGCTTTTATTTGTTCTTCTGTGATTTTTCTCTCGTTTACATATGCTTCTAATAAAGAATCATCATTCAATGCCAATAGACTCTCTTCAAAAAAATAAGGATCTGATTCTGCATTAAATTGTTTTTGAACAATCTCGGCTTCCTTCGTTCCTAATTTTTCTACGGTATATAACGGAATAATATTTTCTATCAGTTTTTCTTTTATATTCTCAATTAATCTCGTTGACTTTGCCCCCATGCGATCAATTTTATTGATAAAAATGAGGGTCGGTATCCTTAACTTTTTAAGAATGCTCATTAATATTTTAGTCTGCGCTTGGATCCCTTCCACAGCAGAAATGACAAGAATCGCACCATCTAAAACGGAGAGGGATCGCTCCACTTCCGCAATAAAATCTGCATGTCCAGGAGTATCAATTAAATTAATCTTTACATCTTTTAGAAAAAAAGAAACGACTGATGCCTTAATCGTAATCCCTCTTCTTCTTTCTAATTCCATTGAGTCTGTTTGAGTATTTCCATGATCGACCTTTCCAATCGTATCAATCACAGCAGTCTCAAATAAGATACGTTCAGTCAAACTCGTCTTTCCAGCGTCTACATGCGCTACAATCCCTATATTTATTATTTTCATGAATGAATATCCTCATTTCGTTTCTCAAATTAAATTCCTCTTTTCTTTTGATAAATTGCCGCATTGTAGAATCACTCCAATCAATTTTGTAAATCTATTATATAATTATTGTAAATACTTGTGAAATTTCCAATAAAAATAACCTGATCTCCATTTATCAGGTTATAACTATTAGATAGCCATAGAATTGGTGAATTTTAAAACATTCATTTCAAAAAGACAAATATTCACTTTTTTCAGCAACGCGTTTTCGTCTCACCAAGGTTAAAAATATAGCAATAGATAAGAAAGACATTAAGATTAAAATTCCAGCACATATAAAGAAATCAGTATTAAAGGGATAATCGTATATATAGATTAAAACACTGTTAACAACCAATAAAACGGCTAGAAACAATTCAAAAAGAAGTGTCATTAATATAAACAATAAATAAGGAAACACAATCTCATTTCTTGAAACATGCTGTAAAGTAAGGCCTTCCCAGCAAATATCAGCTAGCTTAACAAGCTTCATCATCTCTCCATCACCCCTAGAATATTCTTCTATTAAAAAAGTATGCCCAAAAAAGAGAGTTATTTACTGAATAGTGAATAATTTTATTAGAAGGTCCTACAGCACGGACTTAGTCATTTGTTGGCTTTTATAAACATAAGCTTTTAGACTTTAATAATGGCACTTTTCTCAAAAATTATTGCTATTAAAGTAAAGTTTTAACTAATAACTATCGGTTAAAGACTCTACACCTTTCATTATAAAGAGTATCCCTAGTCATAAAAAATCAGCCTCAAACAAGTTTGAGACTGATTCCACTTCATGCTTACCTAATAAAAATAAGGATATTAGTTCTCTGCTATACTTTTTATTGCTTGTTTATACTTCTCATACCAGATTTCCCACTCATTTTTTCGTGATTGTACAGTTCTTCCATCTAATAATGCCTGGATAACCTGTAGACAAACATGCCATCCTGCAAGATCCTTTGGCGTATGATTCGTAATTTCCTTTATTGTCTCATTAAAAATTAATAAACATCCTTCAGGCTCTTTATATAATTCGAAACGAACACGATCCACGGCCCATGTATATTCCAATACCGAATACATTTTCAGTTCAGTAATCTGCATTTCCTCAAAGGTGCCATCCCCCATATTAAACGTAATCAGCCCACCCTCACGAAGATCTGCAACTCTTAATTCTGAAAAACACTTTTTTTAATTCTTCATTATCTGTTAGCATCGCCCACACTTTTTTTAAATCGTGTGGAAAATGGTGTTCATATCTAGCAATGTAATAATCATCAACCTTTTTTATAGTAGCTAACATTCACTTCACTCCTCTTTTTAGCATGCTTATTTATCCACTGACATGATTTAAGTATATCTCTAAAAAGACATTCTATTTCAACAGACTCATTCCCTTTACCTTTTTACTAAATCTATCTATTAAATTTAGATCGGATATCAAGTGGTAGACTAACAAAATCATTATTTTCGATTGAAACGATCGAAATAATCATCTTTATTGATTTATAATCGCATTATACAATATCAATGATAAAGGCTTTTTTCTCAAACAATGTTGCTATTTAAGTAAAGTTTTAACTAATAATGATCGACTGAAAATCGATACACCTTTAAATTTTACTGGGAAAAGAGCTACAATCTCCATAAGAACCGTTGGAATCTTTTATTAGGTGTAAAGGCCGGCAGTTGGGCTTTTACTAGAGATTAAAAGATACGAAAACAACCATTATAATAAAAGAAAAGGAGTGGACTTATTCATGTCAATTGCCGTTATTTATGGTGGGTCTAGAACAAATGGAAATTCAGAAGAATTAACTAAGTACACTATTCAAGGATTAGAAGTGGAAAGCATATTTTTAACAGATTATACGATTCAGCCCATAGTGGATGGACGACATGCAACAGAGGGATTTCATGAAGTAAATGACGATTATAACGCAATTATTGAACGGATTTTACCTCATGACATTTTCATTTTTTCTACCCCTATTTATTGGTATAGTATGTCTGGTGTGATGAAAAATTTTATTGATCGTTGGTCACAGACATTGCGTGACATAAATTATCCGCAATTCAAAGAAAAAATGGCAACAAAAAAGGCATACGTTATAGCTGTTGGCGGAGACCAACCGAATATTAAAGGACTTCCGATGATTCAGCAATTCCAGCATATCTTTGATTTTATGGGAATCACATTTGAGGGCTATATCCTAGGTGAGGGAAATAAACCTGGCGAAATTGCAGAGGATAAAAATGCTTTATATGCAGCTGAACAAATTCAAAAAAAGCTAAAAGAAGGGTTGTCTAATTAGCAAAGGGGCACATCCCCTTATTAGACAACCCTTCAATTAATCATGTTGCTATCTATACGGCAGCTGTTTTAGAAAATTGGCTATTATAAAGATCCGCATAAAATCCATCTACCTCTAATAGATCTTGATGTGTACCTTGTTCAATCACCTTTCCTTGATTCATGACTAGAATTAGATCAGCATCTCTGATTGTTGAAAGACGATGAGCAATGACAAAGCTAGTTCGATCCTCCATTAATCGATTCATTGCTTGTTGGATAAGTAGTTCGGTCCGTGTATCGACACTCGATGTCGCCTCATCTAATATCATAATAGGTGGGTCTGCAAGTATCGCTCGGGCAATCGTAAGGAGCTGTTTTTGTCCTTGAGAAATATTCGAAGCTTCTTCGTTTAAAACTGTGTCATAGCCTTCTGGGAGTGTCCGAATAAAATGGTCCGCACGAGCTGCCTTGGCAGCTTGATAAATTTCCTCATCTGTTGCACCAATTTTTCCGTAAGCCAAATTTTCTTTAATTGTTCCATTAAACAGCCATGTATCCTGTAGAACCATTCCAAATGTTGTTCGCAAATTTTCACGTGAGATTTCCCGTGTATCAATACCATCAATTTTTATTTTCCCGCCATTTAATTCATAAAATCTCATTAAAAGATTGATTAAGGTTGTCTTTCCTGCTCCTGTTGGTCCTACAATTGCAACGGTTTGTCCTGGTTGTACATCAATATTCATATCCTTTATTAACAAGTCTTTCCCGTACCCAAAATCAACATGTTCAAATGTCACAGCACCCTTTGCCTCAGTGAGACTAGCTACCTTTGATTCCGGGATTTCTTCTTCTTCATCCAATAATTCAAAGACCCGTTCTGCCGCTGCAACTGTAGATTGAATGATATTAGCAATATTAGCAGTCTGAGTAATCGGTTGAGTAAACTGGCGTGAATACGTAATAAATGCTTGGATATCTCCTATTGAAATGGATCGCTTAATGACTAAGATTCCTCCAATTATGCTAATAAGGACATAGCTCAAATTCCCAATAAAAAACATCATCGGCATAATAATTCCAGAGATAAATTGAGCTTTCCTTCCTGCTTGATATAATTCTTCATTCACCTCATCAAACTGAGCAATCGCTTTTCTCTCATGACCAAAAGCCTTCACCACTTGATGACCTGTATACATTTCTTCAATATGTCCGTTTAACTGACCAAGTGAGCGCTGTTGATCCATAAAATGCTTCTGTGATCTCTTCAATACAGGTCGAATGACAAAAATCGATAACGGCAAACTAATGATCGATATCAATGTCAGAAGTGGGCTGATCGTCAGCATCATAATAATGATACCAACAATGGTCACAATAGATGTTATAAACTGAGTCGCACTTTGTTGAAGGGTACTCCCTATTAAATCTACGTCATTCGTTACACGACTTAATGTTTCACCATTTGCACGACCATCATAATATTTAAGTGGAAGTTTTTCTAGCTTTTGGTTCACATCTTCTCTTAATTGATAAACAGTTTTTTGGGCAACAATTGACATTAGGTACTGCTGAATATAACTAAATAAACTACTAATGACATATAGTCCAGCTAATAAAAGTAACAACTGTCCAACAGCCCCAAAATCAATTTCTGCTCCTGGTACGCCAGTTAGTTTTCCATAGATCCCTTCAAATAATTTAGTAATGGCATTCCCCATTATTTTTGGTCCTGCAATCATAAAAATTGTACTCATAATCGCTGCCGCAATTACAGCAATTAAACGATTTCGAAATGGTTTTAAATAGCTTAGTAATCTCCATAATGTTCCTTTAAAATCTTTCGCTTTTTGTTGTCCCATCATCATGTGCCCGCCGCCATGACCAGGTCCACCGCCTTGAGGTCTTGCTTTTCTTTTACTCATGCAATTTCCTCCTCTTGAAGCTGGGATTCAACAATTTCACGATAGACATCATTGTTCTCTAACAACTCTTCATGTGTTCCAATACCAGCAACTTCTCCCCTATCGAGTACAATAATTCGATCTGCATCGATGACCGTACTCACACGTTGAGCGACAAGAATTACAGTTGCATGGGCAATCTCGCTTTTTAGCGCTTCACGTAGTTTAGCATCTGTTTTATAGTCCAATGCTGAGAAACTATCGTCAAAAATATAGATATCTGGTTTTCTAATAAGTGCCCGGGCAATAGATAAGCGCTGTTTTTGCCCACCTGACACATTAGAACCACCTTGAGTAATCAACGACTCATATTTGTTTTCCATATTATTAATAAAATCATCTGCCTGAGCTATATTAGCGGCATACTCAATTTCTTCTTGGGTGGCATCCTCTTTTCCAAAACGAATATTATCAGCAATCGTTCCTGTAAATAGGAGCGCCTTTTGTGGAACGAAACCAATCTTTGAACGAATTTCTTCCTGTGATGCATCACGAACATCAATACCATTTACTCGTATCGAACCACTTGTTACATCATAGAAGCGTGGAATTAAGTTAACAAGAGTAGATTTACCGGCACCAGTCCCACCAATAATTGCGGTAATTTCACCTGTATTCGCTTTAAAGCTAATATTTGATAAAGCAGGTTCCTCAGCTCCAGGATAACTAAAAGATACTTGATCAAACTCAAGAGTGCCTGGGTTGAGATTAGCCTCCTTTGTTCCATCATCCAAAAAGGTTGGCTCCATCTCAAGAACCTCATTAATACGTTTTGCAGAGACAGCTGCACGCGGGATCATAACAAACATCATAGATGCCATGACAAGGGCAAACATGATTTGCATAATATATTGAATGAAAGCCATTAGATCCCCTACTTCCATGGCTCCATTATTAATCCGAATTCCACCAAACCAAATAACGCCTACAACAGTTAAATTCATTACAAGCATCATTACAGGCATCAAGAGTGCCATTACTTTATTCACTTTTATTGAAACATCGGTTAAATCCTTATTCGCCTTTTGGAGACGAATCTTCTCTTCCTTTTCACGATTAAATGCACGGATGACCCGAATACCAGTCAAATTTTCCCGTAATACTAAATTCAATCGATCCAGACGTGTTTGTACAGCTTTAAAAAGCGGAATTCCTTTATTCATTATAAGAAGAATGGAACCAACTAATAATGGAATAGTAACCACTATAATAAGAGACAGCTTTGCATCCTTTGACAATGCCATAATCAGACCGCCTATAAACATAATTGGCGCACTTATAACCATACGCAACATCATGATGACAACTTGCTGTACTTGTGTAATATCATTTGTGGTTCTTGTTATGAGGGAGGCAGTACCTATGTGATCAACATCTTGAAGTGAAAACTTCTCTACATGAGTAAAGACTTTTCGACGAATATCCCGTCCTAGTCCCATCGCAGCTTTAGATGAATAATAACTTGCAATGACCGATGCAAAAGCACCAAATGCAGCTACCAGAAGCATTAGCCCTCCAATTTTCCAAATATATGGTGTATCTCCCACAACCACCCCTTTATCAATAATATCCGCCATCAAAGTTGGTAAATAAAGATCTGACATGGATTGGATAAACACAAGTCCAAATACAGCTAGAACGATCCATTTATAAAACGTAAGATTTTTTAGTAGTTTAATCATCCCATCATTCTCCTTTTTCAGTCATTTCTTTTTCTAAAAAAAGTGCAATTTTCTCGAGGGAATGAAGGAAATCATCACGTTGCTTTTCAGTAAATGTTTGGAGCGCTAACTCAAAACCATGATGAATGCTTCCCTCTCGTAACCAGATTTTCTCAAAAAATTCCTTGCCTTTTTCGCTAAGTATCAGTTGCATTTCCCTACGATTATCCTCAACCGGATGGCGATGAATTAAATCTGCTAAGACCAAACCATCAATAGCCTGACTTAATGTGCTTTTAGGAATATAGCTTTCCTTCGCCAATTCCTTTTGAGTCATTTTCCTTCTAGGAGCTATCTTCATTAGAATCACTAATTGCGGCATGGAAAGATTATTGTCTGCAGCCGTTTTCTGGAAAATTTTACGTGAATTTTGTTGAACACGATCAAATGCTTGGAGAATTTCAATTAATTTAATGCTACTCATAACTTATCCTTTCTGTTCTGTTTCGAATTGTTCATTTATGAACTGTTTAAAATCATACAATAAATTTACTCCTTTAGATTCTTCAAGTCAATCGTTTAATTTTTGTTCATAACTATCTTTTTGTTCCACGCAAAGAGGCCTGAATCACCATTTCATGTGAAATCAGACCTCTTAATCGTCTTATTTTTAGGCAATAATCCTTTATTGCATATAGGTTTTTACAAGTTCATAACATCTTTCTTTCGTTACACGAGCAGCTACACTAAGATACTCTACTTGTTCATGAGTACCCCCTTTATATTTTGAAGATTCTTGTAGCGCAGTCTCATCTCTATATGTTATCCATTGTCTTTGCTTATGCTTTAACTTCTCCATCTCATCAGATGGCAACGTCATTTTTAGTTGATTATAAACATCATTTAATGCATGATCCCATCTTTCATATCGTTCATGTTCTGCTTGTTTCATTTCTACCGTATTTTCATTTTTATATAAACCATCTAAGTCAGACATTCCATATTCAATCGAATCAAGTTTTGCTAGAAATTCATTTCTTTGGCCTGCATTCGAATGACTAATAGTTTTGTTTTTAGAATCACTTTTTTCTTGATTTAGATTTTGAGATTCATTGTTTTGTTTAATGACTTTTTGATTCGCATTCGCCTTTTTGCTCTCTTCTGCTAGCTTTGCATACTTATCTAATTCAGTTTTTAAATGACCAGATAACGATTTTTTATCTCTAATTTGGTTTGCCTTTTCAATGGCTTTATCCCATTCATCCTGTTCAATCGCTTGTTTAACCTGAATAAGTGCTTCTGTGTTTTCATATAATTCCTTTATATTTTTATCTTCAGGTTTTTCGTCTAATGCAAGAGCATAGGAGGCAGCAGCTTTTTCAAATTCACCACTCTCTAATGCTTCTTGTGCCTTTTTCATCGCTTTATCATATATACCATTACTACAACCTGCAAATATTATAGATGCAACAATAAGGAGCAATCCCTTTTTCACATTTATATCCTCCATTCAAAATTAAGGGGGTATCCGAAAAATTTAAGTTTCAGACACACCTCTTTAATATATTTCATCAACTATTCTGTTTCATATGTACCTCTTCATATGGTTGGACAACAACAAAACCTTCTCCTTCAAATTTCATCTGAATAGATTCACCACTTCCTCTACCTAAGAAAGTCTTGAAGGAAATATCTGTTTGAAACTCCGGCTTTAAATCTCCCGACCAAGCGACCGTTGCATTTGGATCTGTAATAATAGGTTTTCCTGGTGTCACCTTTAAAGTAAGTGGTTCATAATAGGTAGTGATCGCAACCATTCCGGTTCCTTCACAACGGACATTGAATAATCCTCCCGCCATCATTCCAGCCACTTTTTTCATTAATTTAATGTCCCATTTGATACTTGGTTCAAATGCGAGTAAATCATTTCCGTTAACAAAAATGGCATCATTCTGTAAATGGAGAATAATTACTTTTTTACCTGAATCAGCAAGATATAATTTCCCATTCCCATTTGCCTTCATTAGGGATGTTCCTTCACCCGTAAATGCCTTTTTAAATGTTTTGCCTAAACCATGCTCAAAAATCCCCTCACGTTCAAACTTTATTTTCCCAGTGTAAGAGACCATTGAACCCGCTTTTGCCCATACTTGCCCATCTAAGTTTACTTCAAGAATACGAGGTGTTTCTAATTCAAAAAATCCTTCGCCTTTATCCTCCTGTTCTGTTTGTTGAATAAATTGGTCAATTGAATATTTGCTCACCATAAATCATCCTCCCTTTTAATAACAAACATTGTTCTCCAGGTATGTAGCAATTTTTTGTAAAACCACTTTATCTGTTATGATAATAGAATATTTTTTTGAAAAAAGTCTTTTTTTTAACTTAATTTCTAAATGATATCCGTGATTTACATCTTCATGAAGCCCATAAAATTTATGCCATTTCTTAATCTCCTCTATTTCAAAGGAATCGATGGCTGAGTAATGATAGAATTTTCCATTCATAACCATTCCCTCTTTAACGATAAAAAATGAATCTTGTAGTTTAATGGATGTAGTAAATAAATAAAAAAGAACCGACAATGTAAAATAGGAGGAGTGGAACCAATTTGTAGTAAAAGTAACAATGACGAATACTACAAATAGACAAATAGTTAGCACAGTCGTCCATTGAGCCAAACGGTATCCTCTAGAATCCTTCTTTAATGGTTTCTCGATCTTCATTTCTGGCAAAAACCGAATGGCATGATAATCTTCATTAGAAGGATAAAGTGCTTCCTGACTAAGATTTATTGCATTTCTTAATTGGAAATTATAACGAATTAACATTCCGGTTATACAAGCTAGAACGATACTAAATAGGATATTAAACATTATTTCCATAATAAATCACCCTACAAGATTTTACGAATGAACCATTGAAAATGTTTCATGTTCTTTTATTTAAATATAAGACTGATTTCGTATAGATTGTTGCTTTTGTAAGAGCCCAACTACCGGCTATTACATCCAATAAAGAATTCAGCGATTCTTATGAATTTTGCAGCTCTTTTCTCCGCGAAATGAAACATTTAAAATAGCAACAATGTTTAAGAAAAGAGCCCAATAAAAAAAGCCCGAAGCTATTTTTTGCTTCGGGCTGTTCATTTTATCCTTACCTATTTCACTGGAATCCATATTTCGGAATATAAATCTGGACTTGATGGATCATCTTCTGAGTAGACCTCTAATTCAGGTGTACCGGCATGCTCATATCCACTGGAAGGAAACCATTCTGAGAATATTTGTTTCCATACCTTTGGCATTGCACCAGGCATCGGACCATGAACCTCAAACACTGCCCATTTTGAAGCAGGAATTTCAAAGCTATCTAACCCTTCCGGCACTTCCCCATTACTTGCAGATGCGATCCAATACTCCATTTTCTTTGATTGATCAGCAATATTATCAACACAGATTCCCAGCACCCCTTTAATTGGTCCATTATTCACCTTAAATAATAGACCGTCGGTACCATTCTCATTGACTTCCTCCCAAAATTTTGGGATACCGATTAAATTTTCTTCATTCTCATAAGAATATTCCCTCTTTAATCCAACTACTTGAAATGCAGCTTCTTCCACAATACGATATTTCATTGGTTCTACCCCTTTCAGATTGACCTGAATAATCAGGCGATTATAGGATTGCAGCTTTCCTATCCCTTTTCGAGCATCACTGGGAGTAACACCGTGTTGTCTTCGAAAAGCTTTAGTAAAAGCCTCGGGAGTGTCATAACCATATTTATAGGCAAGATCAATAATTTTACAATCAGTACGCGATAGTTCTTCAGCAGCTAAAGTTAAACGCCTCCTACGAAGATATTCACCTACCGATATATCCGTTAGGACGGAGAATGTTCGCTGAAAATGAAAGCTTGATGCATTTGCATGTCTAGCAATACTTTCAATTGTTATATCCTCAAGCAAATGATCCTCCATATAATTGATTGCCTTTTGCAAAGATTCGATCCATGCCATGTCACTCACTCCTTAATTACATTTTAAAAGGGGGAACCATTTATATCCTGTTATTTTATGCTTTGTTCGGACAGTAAATGGCAATATCATAGATTATTACAATAAATAGAATAGACTCATCATTCAAATTATAATATATCTAGCCAAATTTTTGCTGCAGTTACAAAAATTAAAATGGATAAAATAACTTGAAGAACCTTCGTATTAGTATTTTTTCCGATCTTAGCTCCTATTGGTGAAGCGATAATACTTGCAATAACGATAATTAATGCTGGCAAATACTCCACTTGTCCCGTCGATACTTTTCCAGTAGCGGATCCGATCGATGAGAGAAAAGTGATGGCTAAAGAGGAAGCAATCGTCATTTTTGTAGGGATCTTTAAAACAACTAGCATAATCGGTACTAATAAAAATGAGCCACCTGCTCCTACAATTCCTGCACCAATTCCTATAACGAATGCAAGCAGTGCAGCTAACCATTTATTAAATTTCACTTGATTTAGTGGAATATTATCTATTCCTTTTTTAGGAACAAACATCATAATTGCTGCAAGCAGTGCCAATATCCCATAAATGATATTCACTCCACCTTCAGACATATGTGTCGAACCAAAGCCCCCTACAAAGCTTCCAATGAGGACACTAATGCCCATAAAGCCAATTAAAGTCTTATTTAAATACCCACCCTTTCGGTAAGCCCATACACCACCTATCGTTGCGAAGAACACTTGAATTGCCGTGATGCCTGACACTTCATGAGCACTAAAATGTGCAACTCCGAGAATTGCAGGAATATATAATAATAGAGGGTAGTTAATTATCGCCCCACCTATACCTAACATCCCCGAAATAAATGAACCTACAAAGCCAATGAAGAAAATGGTAACAATAAGGCCAATATCCATCACCGTTTACCTCCTTTAAAAAAGGAACCATAATCGGTTCCTTTTATTTAAAGCATTTTACTAATGTTACTTCACATGTCACTACTAGCCTTTTTTATCCAAAATTTTAGAATTCCATCAATTTCTTCTTGTTTTATAAGCTCATGACCAACTGTATTAGTCCATGCAGCCAGATCATTCTTTGCACCTTTATCAGTTGCATGAATTTCTAAAATTTCTCCAAGTTTCAGTTCATCCATTGCTTTTTTTGTTCTCACGATTGGCATTGGACATGCTAGTCCTTTTGCATCTAGAATTTTTGTCACTTCCATCTCTATATTCCTCCTATTCTACCGAACCGCACAACGATTTGGCCCAATTTCCATTTCACGTTGCTTTTCTTCATCAGGGGAAAATTTCCCCATATTTGCTTGTCGAATTTCTTGATACGCATTTGGTTGAGGTGGCAAATTCTCCGTTACTAGCCTTCTAAATTCCCTTTCATCCTCTATGCTTAAGCCATGATTCTTTCTATACAAAGTTCCTAGCTTCTCTGAAACACTGCCATCATCCTTCAACTCATCGATAATCATGAAATGAGCTGGTAGAACAATTAGCTCTTCTGATAATTCTCTATAACGAGTATACAGGCTGTCTCTTAAATCAGCGACCCAATCTTCCGCCATCCCAGCTAGATCTGGTCTTCCGATTGAATCAATAAATAAAATATCCCCTGTTAATAAATATTGGTCATCAATGATAAATGACGTTGAGCCAAGGGTGTGGCCCGGTGTGTATAAAGCATGAATATGAATACTTGTATTTCCAATCATTACATCGCTTCCGTCTTCTAATGCTTGATAATTAAATGTAACTTCTGTTGCATCTTTAGACGGTAGCCAATAGATCGCATTCATTTCGTTGGCAATGCTTCTCCCCCCTGAAATATGATCCGCATGAAGATGCGTATCAAAAACATGCTTTATTGTTGCATTTTTACTTTTCGCAAAATCTATAAAAATATCAATCATGCGTGTGGCATCTATTACTGCTGCTTCTCCATTAGATATAACCATATAGGATAAACAACCTTTACCCATTCGAACAAATTGGTATACTTCGCCACCATTGATCAAATCCCCTATTTTTACTGGCTCTAAATACTCGCTCCAAGCTTTCATACCGCCTTTTAAATAGGAAACAGTAAGACCCGCTTCAGATAACATATTTGCGATCATGACTGAGGAACCTTCCTTCGCACAAACCACCAATACCTCTTGATCAGTTGGAATACGATCAAGAATTCCCTCTACCCCATCAAGCAATTCAAAATAAGGAATATTTAAATGGTCAAAGAATTCCCCTTCAATTTTCCAATCCGCAAATTCTGAATGATTGCGTACATCTAAAATAAACAATTTTTCTTTAGCAACAATCCTTCTAGTTACATCCTTAGCTGTTAACATATGAACCGTCATTCCAAATTACCCCCTTAGGTATATTTGATACTAAAAAAAATACTCTTATCTTTGATTTAATAGGGGGCTTTACCCCCTATCAATTAGAATGTTAATGTAATATCAGCATCTTTAGCAAAATCTAAAAATGTAACGGCTCCGCCAACTTCAATTCCTGAGACAAATGATTCCTTTTCAAGTCCCATAACATCCATTGTCATTTGACAACCGATAAATTTCACTCCCATTTCTTGAGCCATTTCAACTAACTCAGGGATAGATGGTACATTTGCCTTTTTAAACCCTTCAGCAAAGTGTTCTTTTCCTTCAGGCATTGGAAGTTGCTTATGAGCTTCCTTATGAATTAAATTTAAACCTTCAAAAGTAAAGAAGATAGCTACCTCTTGATCAGTTGCTGCTGCCGCTGTTGCAATATTAAACACCTTGTATGCATCAAATAGTCCACCATTACTTGCAATAATTGCTACTTTTTTATTCATGTTCATTTCCTCCTAGTTTTCTAATGCTTTCATTATTTGATTTGGGTCATAACCGACAACCCATTTGCCATTAATCTCTATTTGAGGGACTCCCATTTTCCCTGTCATATCAATTAGTTTTTGAACAATTCTCGGATTTTTGTCTACATTAATCTCTTTAAATGGAATGTTTTGATTCAATAAAAAGTTTTTTAACATGACACAATATACACATTGGTTAGTTGTGTAAACAGTAACAGGTTCCATATTGATTACCTCCTAGCTGTTGATATTAATCGTTTTACCTAGCCAGTTACTCATCCCAGGAACAACATTAAATACCTTCTTATAGCCTTTCGCTGCTAATTTTTGTGCAGCAAGATCACTCCGATTCCCTGTACGACAAATAATAGCAATTTCCGCCTCTTTATTGAGATCATCTAAACGACTTTCTAAATCTTCTAATGGTATAGAGATGGCCTTTGGAATATGATTAAATACATATTCGGCAACTTCACGAACATCGATTAAGACGAAATCAGCATTTTCTTCTAACTTCTTTTCTAATTCTTCATTACTTAAAATATGGGGATGTTTTCGCTCATCAGATTCTTCATTCGAAGACTTTCTCAAAAAATGTTTCAATACATCTCCATCTTCAATTGTCCCTAGATATTGATGGCCAGTTGTTTCTGCCCAGGCTTTCATATCTGCTTTTGAACCCTTATCAGTGGCTTGAACCTCTAATACTTGACCAGCTGCTAAATCATTCATTGCCTTTTTCGTTTTAACTATTGGCATTGGACAAGCTAGCCCTTTTGCATCCAATGTGAAATTGGTTTTTAATGATTCCATACGATAACCTCCATACTACTACCCCTATAGGTATATTGCATTCCAAAAATTTTTATTCTGTTTCACCATCCCACTCTAGCATACCACCAGACATGTTAATTACCTGATAGCCCCAACTTTCAAGAAATTGTGTCGCGCGTCCACTTCTTCCTCCAGAGCGACAAACCATAATATATTCCTTTGATTTATCTAATTCATGCATACGTGCTTCCAATAAACCTAGAGGAATATTTACAACACCTGGTATCTTACCTTCTTTTACCTCATCCACCTCACGAACATCGATTAGATTTAAAGACTTACCACTTTCAAGTAATTGTTTTACTTCAGTTGTTGATAGTTGTTTCACTTTATTCCCTCCATTTACTTATCTCCAGCTGCTTACTCCGCCTTTTACATTGGCTATATGTTTAAAACCTAATTTTTTTAGCATTTTACTCGCCTGTTGGCTTCTCATCCCACTTTGACATATAACCACAACATCTTTCTCTTTTGATAGAATTTGTGCTTTTTGTGATAGCTGTTGAAGTGGAATATTTTTAAATCCAGGGATATGAAATCCTTTATACTCGCCCGGTGTACGCACATCGATAAATTGTTTATTTTGATGATCTTCTAATTCATGTTCTAACTGACTAATCGTTATGTTCTTTACTCCCTTTGTTGGCAAAAAGCGAATAACAATAAAAATAACAATCACACCAAAAATTATATAGCTCAACAGCATCTTCTCCTTTTTAATTACCATTACCCCTATAGGTATATAGAACCTTAAAAATAAAAGGGGTGTCAGACCCTTTATCTACTTTTTACGAGTAGATTAACAGCTTCCTTAATTAATTCCTCAGGACTGTCTCCATTATTTTCATTCGCTTCTTTTACACATTCAACGAGATTAGAACTTACGATTACACCAATTGTTCGATCAATTGCTGTTCTTGCAGCGGATAATTGAGTAATCACATCTTTACAGTCTTTCGTTTCTTCCATCATTCTTAAAATGCCTCGTAATTGACCTTCAATGCGTTTCACTCGATTTTTCATTTGATCATTATATTCCATTCCCTTTCCTCCCTTCGCACAAATTATTTATTAAGGCTGCTCCACCTTTCCTTTCACTGAGAAAAGAGCAGTAAACTCCGTAAGAATGTTGAATTTAAAAGTCGGTACTTTGGCTTTCACTAAATACTAAAACAGCCTTTATTAAAAATGACCTTATTTCAAGGATCATCTATTTATTTGTAAAATGACTTAACAAAACTAATCATATACCCATATGGGTATATTGTCAACCGAAAATATATTTCTTTATTTTATTTACAATAATCAATACAGAGTATTAATCGTTTCTCAATATCCGCTGCTAAACGCTGCATCTTTTCATCATGTAACATGCTAATTAGTGATGTAGGTCGAGGCATGCCAATTTTAGTCTTCCCATTATCTTCAAACACTACTATTTTACATGGCAGAAAATAACCGGCCATTAGATTTTCACTTAGTACACGATAAGCTTCATATGGATTACATACCTCAAGGACTTTAAACTCTCTTGAAAAGTCTAATCCTTTATCATTCAGCTTTTCCTTCATATCAAATGTAGATAAGACTCCAAATTGCTCCTTCCTCAAGCTTTCCTCGAGGGCTGCAATTGCTTCTGTCATACTTTTACCTGTTTCAATTGTGTAATCAAACATATTAAATCATCCTTTCACTACTTCATCTCTATAATCGCTGCATAAACTGCAGCATTTAATGAAACAATCTTGGAATGAAATCCATTGTCTAATAAAAAGCTTTGCATTTTATCAGAAGATATTCTTTCATGAATGGGTGGTCCTACCTGTGATTCTACAGCATCCCACTCAATAATCATTAATTTCCCACCTTTTTTTAAAATCCGCTTGAATTCACTTAAAGCTTTCTCCATATTAGGTATCTCATGCATAACGAAGGCAACAAATGCTTTATCTACGCTCGCATCATCCAATTGGATATTTTCAAGATCACTTAGAACATATTGAATATTCTTTATTCCTTCTTTTAACGCACGTTCCTTTAACAACTCAAGCATTTTAGGCTCAACATCTACCGCAAATACATGATTATCCGTTTTTCTAGCAAACGGAATAGTGAAAAATCCATTTCCAGATCCAAGATCGGCAATACGATCATGATCAGAAAGATCTAGTAATGAGATTATTTCTTTTTGATTAAGCAGTTTCGTTCTTTTTGGATCCAATAGTTTATCTGCCTTTTCTGGGCTAAAACGATGACCAGCCATATTCATCCTCTCCTTTTCATTTGAATTCATTCGGAATTATAGACCTATATGACCCGCTATGTCGAATAATAGGATTGCTGAATTTTAATTTATTATTCCAATTCAACCGTAAAGAATATTATTTTTAAAGACAAAATTGAACAGCCGGGAATTATCGCCATTTCTCTTTACATTAGAAGCAAAATTCTTTAGAATTATTGTTTCTTTTAATATGATAGCATTGACTATATTTTTATGGATATCTTAAAACTAGGTGATAATTATGACACAAACATTACGTAAGCCATGGTTACTCGTTTTAACCATTGGATTAGGCACATTATTAAATCCGTTAAATTCTTCAATGATTTCAGTAGCATTAACACGAATGCAGCATGAGTTTGCTTTAAGTTTTGCAGATGCCTCATGGCTAATTTCCGTTTTTTACCTGGCTAGTGCTGCTGCGCAACCTGTAATGGGGAAATTAAGTGATATGTTCGGACCAAAAAGATTATTTTTAGCTGGGTTGATTCTTGTTGCAATCGCTTCGACACTAGCACCGTTTTCACCCAGTTTTCCTTTTTTATTAGGGTGTCGGGCGCTTCAAGCAATTGGTAGCTCCACATTGTTTCCTAGTGGAATGAGTATGGTTCGCACAAGTATTTCTAAAGGGCAGGCAAAAGCACTTGCGACATTATCTATTTTCTCCTCCACCTCAGCAGCTTTTGGCCCTTCCATTGGAGGGTTTTTAATTGAATCATGGGATTGGCCATCGATCTTTTTCGTTAATTTCCCTTTTATCGTCCTTTCCTTTATTATGGCAATTTTTATTTTGCCTAAGACTGATCAAGTAAAGATTGAATTGGGACGTATAGATTTCGGAGGCATTCTACTTTTTATCATAACAATGATTGGATTGATCCTATTCCTTTTATCTTTGGAATCAACTATTCGCTGGTGGGCATTAATTGTATTTATCATCGCAGGAATCATATTCTATAAGTATGAAAACAAGAGAAATGAACCGTTTATTGACTTCGATTCTTTGAAAAAGAATTCGAATGTGTCCTTTATCTATTTGCAGTTCATCAGTATTAATCTTGTGTTTTATTGTTATTTCTTTGGGTTTCCACTATTTTTACAGCAGGTTCATCATTATAGTGAAAAGCATACAGGTTTAATTATGCTTGCCCTCGCAGGGTTTGGTGTTATTATTGCACCGATTGCAGGGCGATTGATTGATCAATATCATTCAAAACTTCCACTTGTTATCGGAGCAATATTTTTATTAATAGGAACAGCCTTATTGTTAAGTCTGCGGGAACAATCACCACTATTGTGGCTACTTATCATTATGGCAGTCCTTGGAATTAGTAACGGCTTCAATAATATTTCCATGCAAACTGCTCTATATGAACATGTGAAACCTGAGGAAACCGGCTCAGCTTCTGGCCTTTTCCAAACAAGCCGTTATATTGGCTCCATTCTTTCATCCAGTCTATTAGGTATTTTATTTAGCACACATTTAGATGTGCAGCATCTTCACAAGGTTGCTATCGTCTGCCTATTTTTCTGTGTATTAGTGCTCATATTGGCACTTCGACTTCCGGGAAAATTGCAGCTAAAAAAACAGGGGTAGGGGTATCATGGATGCCCCTTTTTCTTTAGCTAAACTTTCTATCATCGATCTGTAACTTTTCCCTTTCTTTTTCGTCAATATAGATAGAATAACTGCTGGGAGGAAAGATAATGAAAAAAGTGAGTATCATTACTGCAAGTGTAATAGCAACTGGAATCGCATTAAGTAGCTCTCCTGTCATGGCCGCTAAATCTGAAACAGCAGATGAGAGTACCCAACAAATGGATGCATCGGACTATATCAGCGGAACTGGGGTTATAACGGAAATAAACCAAGATGGAAACTCCCTATCAATAGTTGTTGAAAATCCCGAAAATTCATTAATTACAATTTTTCCGATCACTAAAGATGTGTTGTTAGTTGATAACAGGACCACTAACAAGATCAATAAGAATCAGCTAAAAAAAGGGACGAAAGTAACAGCATATTATGATAAACATAAACCAATGCTAATGATTTATCCCCCAACGATTACTCCAGAGCTATTGGTCGTTCACAGCGACAAGGACATGGGGATGGTCAAGGTAGCTAAGTTTAATCAACAACTGGTTAGCTTAGATGGTCAGCTAAAATTAAATCTTAGCAATGACACCATTCTCTTAAATAAAAAGGGAGAAAAAATTAATAAAAAGGACCTGTATGGCAAGGATCTAGTTGTCTTTTATTCAATAACAACAAAAAGTATCCCAGCACAAACGACACCCAAAAAGATTATTGCTTTAGACAACCTTGATCAGAAAAAAAGGGAGATACGGCAAATAATCGGTAAAGATTACTATATGAAAAAAGAAGTGAAGATGATTCCCCTACGCAAAGTGGCAGACCATTTAGGCTATCATGTGAAATGGGATGCTAGAACTTCTAACACCATCATCACCATTAGTAAGCAAAATCGATCCTATCAAATTTCAATTGGAAAAAAAGAATATGGATACAATCGCAGCATTAAATTTTTTGAGGTGGCTCCTGAAATAAAAAATGGAAAAACCTATGTTTCTGAAGATTTCCTCGAGGAGTTATTTAAGGAGTAATTTTAGTAGTAGAGCTTCTGTAAAAGTAGGAAGCTCTTTTTTCGTGCAAAAGATGTCCCCGTTCGTGCGAAAAAGGATAAATTCGTGCGAATCTTACCCCTATTCGTGCGAATGGACCGTGTATTTTAAAGATCGTGCGAATCGTTGCCCAAAACGTGCGAATATCGATTGATTTCGTGCGAATCACCTCCGAAATCGTGCGAAAATAATCAAATTAAGCTAGCTTTATTAAAAAATAAAGACTCTTAGAGTTAGATTTCTGAAAGTTCCTTCCCCATGCAGGAATCCAGACACAGTTGTTGAATAAATTTAGAAAGAAAAGGAGTTGAAAAGATGATTAAGAAGGAGTGCAAAAAATCATTTCGATTATTAGAATTGGAAACCATTCACCGGATAATATCCCCTTCACATCAGAGAAGATCAGTGATTGAAGAGAACTTAAGAAGAGAAAAAGCTGGATACCAAGGTGAAAAATCACTAGATTATTATTTAAGCTTTTTATCAGATCGAAAATACCTCATCTTCCACGGGATTAGGCTTCATAATACTAATCAATATTATTTTCAAATGGATATTCTTATACTATCTCAACGTTTTTTTGTCATTTTAGAGGTAAAGAACTTTGGAGGTGCGATTACATTTGACGAAGAATTAAAACAATTAATCCAGGAAAAGGACGGGGAAATTAAAGTTTATCAAGACCCACTCTCTCAAGTTCTACTTCAAAAGCGTCAATTTGCGAAATGGTTGCAGATACATAAGATTTCTTCCCTCCCCATCTTCACATTTGTTGTCATCAGTAACCCCTATACACTTATTCATTTTAAAAACCCATCTAATCGTCTACATATGGTAAGTAACTCTATGCATCTAATCTCAAAAATCGAAGACATTGAAAGAATAAATCATAGAGATGTTTTAACAAAAAAAGAACTCCAAAAACTAACAAAATTATTATTAAGGGAAAACGAATCAAAAAAGGAGGATTTATTAAAGCAATTCCAGATTCACAAAGATGAGATTATCAAAGGTGTTTATTGCCCCAATTGTTTTCAACTCCCAATGAAAAGAGGACACGGAAAGTGGTATTGTAATCAATGTCTACAGTCCTCAAAACTTGCACATTTATTTTCATTGCAAGATTATATTTTGCTATTTGGAACCTCCATTACCCATAAGCAATTAAGTGATTTCCTTCAGATTTCCTCACGAACAATTACTACAAATATTATCAAATCATTGAATTTACCATTCGAAGGAAAAGGGAAAGGAAGAGTATATGAACTATCAATTTTGGAAAGGAAAATGTTTTAAAGCAATATTAAATGCTCTTGTCTATTAAGAAATCTCATCACTTTTGAACTTGCGTTTACCTCGAACAAATGCATCCCTGTGTCACCAGTTGGAAAAACAGTATCACTATTGTATGGAACTAAAAGGCATGCTTTTAAAAAATTTGAGATAAATCCACCATGTGACACAATAGCGATGCGCCGATACTGATAATAATCTGTAGTCACTCTGGAGTACACTCGTTCCGCTCGATAGCGAAACTCGAGTTCAGATTCTCCATTTTGAATCGGAATATGTGCAGGTCTCCCATTCACAGGTAAAGGATATTTCTTTGCTGCCACTTCCTTAGGGAGTCCAGCTAAGACACCATTATTAAACTCCATTAAGTCCCTATCCTCAATTAAGGAACAATCTATTCGTTCCTTTAATAATTCAGCCGTTCTTTTTGCCCTTTTTAGTGGACTTGTTAATATGATATCCGGTGGGAAATGGGTACCTACATATTGAGCCATTTTCTTTGCCTGAAGTTCCCCAAATGGTGTTAACGGAAAATCAGCTCTCCCTTCATGTACATCTAATAAATCTGCTATCTGATTGCCCGTGTCTTATGACTAATATTTCCATTTCCATCCCCACTTCATGTTTGTCTGTTGCTATACATCATTCTCCCCTCTAAGGACTTTTTCCTTCATACTTATACTCATAACAAATAATTCTCATTTTCTACTTCCAGTTGAATAGAAATTATGATCATTCAACCAAACGTTGATAGGCTAATAAATCTCTTTATGCTATTTAAGGAAGTGGATACAGAACAATTAAGTCCCCAACTATTTGCTAACCTTTGCCCCATTTCTAGATAAACAAACGATTAGTAATATATGATTATGTAAGGAAAACTAGTCTATTTCTATTGAGAGATTTTTCAATTTTAGTATAATTACAATAATATAAGCACCGTTTATTAATGTTAAGGCCTTCATATATAGACAAGGCCTTTCATTATTTTTTCAAGGAGAGAGCAAATGGAAATAAGAGAATATCATTCAAGCGATGAGGTCGGATGGCTCCGTTGTAGAGCTCTGTCATTTCTTCATACAGCATACTATGACAATGTCTTAAGGGAAAAGGAGCACTATGAAAATCCATCTATTGAATTAATTGCTATTGAAGATGGGACAATTGTTGGTTTACTAGATATTGAGTATGAAAAAGAAGAACTCACAGTCTGTTCTAGAGGATCTGGTCTTGGCGGGATGATATGGCATGTTGCTGTTCATCCCGATTACCAAAGAATGGGGATTGGTAATAAATTATTATATGAAGCTGAAAAAATAGCCAAGCAAAAAGGGCTAAATCGTTTAGAAGCTTGGACAAGAGACGATCAGTGGGTGCAAAATTGGTACGAAAAAAATGGCTTTAACAAGGTGGATTCCTATTTGCATGTATTTATGGATGGAGAACAAGAACTAGAGGGATATGTCCAATCTTCATTCCCCAAATTATACCCTGTTCAGGCTTTTGCCCATTATCTTGGCGAGGAAAAAGAAGAATTAAAGAAGCAATTTAAACGTGTCCATGAATGTGTATGCTATGAAAAAATGTTAAAATAAGTGATATTGCCGAAACGTCAACCTTTTTTAGAAAGGAAATTGTATATGAACAGATGCGGTTGGGTCAATGATGATCCATTATACATTCATTATCATGATCACGAATGGGGTGTGCCTGTTTATGATGATCAATTATTATTTGAGTATTTAAATTTAGAGGGTGCACAAGCAGGCTTAAGCTGGTACACCATTCTCAAAAAACGGGAGAATTACCGAAAAGCATTTGATCAATTTGATCCTGCAAAAATTATTCATTATGACGATAAAAAAATACAGGAGCTATTAAACAATGAAGGCATAGTCCGTAACAAACTAAAGATCAACGCAGTAATAACGAATGCAAAAGCCTATTTTAACATTGTTGAAGAATTCGGTTCCTTTCATACTTATTTATGGTCATTTGTCGGAGGAAAACCGATACAGAATCATTTTCACTCATTAAGTGACGTCCCTGCCACTACAGAGATTAGTGATAAACTAAGTAAGGATTTAAAAAAACGCGGATTCAAATTTGTCGGCTCTACAATTTGCTATGCCTTTATGCAAGCTACAGGAATGGTTAACGATCATATTGTCAGCTGTCATTGTTATCCGGGATAATGGGACAAGGGGTCAGGTCCACTGTCCCGTTCTTTCTGAATGAAAATGGGACAGGGGGTCTGACCCCCTGTCCCAATTATTTTGATTGTACTAGTTTTTCAGAACGATCTTTTTGATTTAACATCACGACGCCACCAATTATTAGTATAATACCAAGTCCAGAATAAAGATTAAAAGATTCACCCCAAGCAACTATACCGACAATGACGGTTAAGGCTGTACCTACACCCGACCAAATGGCATAAGCTAAACTTAGCGGTATCATCTTTAAACATAAAGACAAACAGTAGAATGCAATACCATAGCCTAGAGCAACCCCTATACTAGGGAAGATAACAGTAAACCCATCTGATATTTTTAGCATCATTGTTGCAACAACTTCCGAAATAATAGAAATTGATAAAAATAGATAACCTTTCATAAATACTCCCCCTAATGTCCTCCGCCGAAAAGATTTAACACAACAACCCCTACAATAATCATGGCTATCCCTGAAAGCTTTTTGAAATTAAATCGTTCACCAAAAATGGCTGCTCCTGCAATAGCCGTTAAAGCTGTACCTAAGCCAGCCCATACAGCATATGCTGTACCAAGTTGGAGATGCTTTAATGTTAAGGATAGAGTATAAAAAGCTAAGGCATATCCAATCACAACTCCCAAACTCGCCCATACATTCTTAAAGCCATTTGAGAGTTTCAACATGGAACTAGCAAAAACCTCTGACACGATAGCAATTAGCAAAAGAATATATACATACATTAGTGTTCTTCCTTTCTAGTCATTTGTAATAATTTTTCTATTACCTCATCTGTCACACGATCTGAAACTGGTAAAATATTTAACAGCCGTGAATAATACAATCCATCAATAGTTAAACGGATCAGTTGAACGGTCGATGCATCGATATCGTTCTCCTGAAGTAAATCATTCATTAAACATTCATACATTTCCGTAATGTTCGTATTACTATTTTGCATAATTTGGATCGCAACATTGAAACGTGCTCCAGCATGTAAGTCACGCTGTGAGGCGAAGATAAACGCTCTAATATGTTTCCCAGCCCCTTTTTCGTGTTCTACTATGGTTTCATATGCTTCTAGGAACTCATTTATAATTTCCTCCGCCACTGCAAGTTGTAATTCGTTTTTGTTTTTAAAATGATATAATAGCCCACCTTTACTAATTGAAGCTTTTTGAGCAATCCCATCTAGTGTCAATGAGTTCAAATCATTTTCCAGTATATATTGAATCGCTGTATTTAGGATTAATTGTCGTTTTTTTATAGCTTTTAATGACATGACCCATCACCTTTTAAACCGTCTAGTCGGTCTTTTTAATATTCCTAATATAAAGTGTTATCCATCATGTGTCAATTACTATTACACTATTCTTTCCTGCTCTTGAGAGGTCTCATTTTTTTCTCCAACCATTCTTAAAATATGGGGGCAGTTCAATACTATGACCCCATCATAACTATTAACCTAGCTTCCCAAACATTCGAAAGGGATCCAGCCTACCTCCCCGTCTCCATTCTTTACAAGAACAAAGCCATCACATTCCTTATCAACAATCCATACCTTCTCTCCCTGCTTAACAGATAAAAAGGTTGTACTTAGATCATCTTTGCAATAAACTTGATCTTCTTTATAAGATAAATATTCATTTTTTATCCACTGTTGAAAACCTAAATTACTATTCTCACATAGAGTAAAATATGGTTCCTTTTTTATTATTTTCATTTCATAATTTGGATAAGTCACCGTACCTTTTCGATTCAAAGAGTCTGTATAATCTCTGTGAACCACCTTTTCTTCCTTTAGTTCATCCACATATATAAATGTGTATGTGTCCTTTTCTATAACTAAAGCGTTTAATTGGCCATCGTCTTTAATTTGGTTTCCACCATCTATTGAAATAATCCTTTTATGCAAATCAATGATGGGGTTATGTGAGCAAATTTCATCTGACCGATAATTTACAACGGGCCAATGTCCGACAATGACCATTTTTTCAGCATAATGCTCTTTTTCATAAAAAGCTGGTAAAGATAAAGCCATTGACTCTTCGGTTTTCTTCCAATCTTCTATTCGATCAATTCCTGCATGAACAATAATATAATCATCTGTTTCATAAGCAATCGGAAGGGATTCAATCCATTCAATTTCATTATGAAAATGCTGGCGATAAAATTGCGATAATTCCTCTATAGAAGGAAAATCATCTAGTGATCTCCCTTTAATAGATAACATTTCATTTAACACGGATTTTTTCCGTGTGTTCATATAAGGGATAATCCATTCGCTTCCATTATAAACGGAACGATGGAGTACATCACAATTCCCTTTTGTTACATATACATGTTTAGTCTCCCTAGATAAATTCCTTACGAATTCTATCACATCTAGACTATTATCTCCTTTTTCACAAAGATCACCATTAATAAAAAGATAATCATCATCTGTATAATTTAACTTGTCTAGCAATTTTTTAAAAAGCTCAAGATTTGCATGTATATCTGATATAACAATAGTACGTTTGGTTTTATCTATATCCACTCGTCTAACATCAAGCATTTTCTCATCTCCAAATTTCTTCTGACTATTCTTTACAATTATATCAAAATATACAGAAATTACATTCTAATTAAAAAACACCTCCCACTGAGGCTTAGACCCATACGGTCATTTCATCAAATGGAAAGTGTTTCGCACAATAACTAGTTTATTAGCGGCGTCCTGTCTTCCGTTGAAACATCCAATTACACCAAATATACGAGCCTATAAGGATCAATAGACACCAGCCTATTGCCCACCATGCATAATGGTGTATTGGAGTATGGATGAGCAACCCACGAATCGTTTCAATTACTGGAGTGATTGGTTGGTGAGCGGCAACTCCTTGCAGCCAACTTGGCATCGTATCTGTTGGAACAAATGCACTAGATAGATAGGGTAGAAAAAGCAGGGCAAATCCATAACTACTAGCAGCAGTCGGACTGGTAGCCACCAAACCTATTGCTGCAAAAAGCCAAGTAAAGGTGAGAATGAACAATGTGATGATCCCAATTGCACCTAGCCACTCAAGAAGATTCGCAGAAGGTTGAAATCCAACTAATAATGCGACACAAATAACAATTCCCGTCGCCACAAGATTGCGTACTAAACTAGCAATGACATGACCTGTTATCACATGGATACTGCTGATAGGCATGGTTCGAAACCGATCAATGATACCGTTTGTCATGTCTGTAGCGACATCCACCGCTGTGCTTGATGATCCAAAGCCTGCACATAGGAGAATAATTCCTGGCACAACATAGGTTACATATTCACCACTCGGATCGATTGCTCCACCAAATACATAAGTAAATAACAACATTAGTATGATTGGTAGTGCAATAGCCATGATTAAGCTTTCCGTATTTCGCAAACTATGTCGCAGGCTACGACCGATAAAAACAGAATTTACCACTCCAAAAGATGGGGATTTTACTTCGAATTTATTCGGTATTTTCATGATAAAGATCCCTCCTGATTTGTCATAGTTAAATCAATAAAAACATCATCCATACTTGGCTTTCGTATATTGATTCGGGTATTTTCAGGAAAATGGCCCATATATTCATCAAGTACAGATTTCAATTCTTGGATACTTCCATCCGTTGGGAACTCTTGAATAACTTCATCATTTCCATTCCGAAACTCAACCACTTCTCCACCAATCCTTGATTTTAACTCATCTGCAGATCCTTGAGCGACGACACGCCCATTAGCAATGATGGCAATTTCATCAGCTAACTGATCTGCCTCTTCCAAATATTGTGTTGTTAGGAAAATGGTCATTCCACTAGCTGCAAGCTTTAGAATAATATCCCATAATGCTCTTCTACTATGAGTATCTAGCCCGGTTGTAGGTTCATCTAAGAATAGGATGGCTCGCCTCACGACTAAACTAATGGCTAGATCTAATCGACGACGCATACCACCTGAGAAAGTCGTTACTTTCTTATGTGCAGCCTCAACTAGATCAAAATATTCCAAGAGTTCTGTTGCACGGGTACGTGATTGGGCAGGAGAGAGCCCAGATAGTCTCCCCATCATCCGAAGGTTTTCTTCCGCAGTTAATATTTCGTCAACTGCTGCATATTGACCGGTAAGACTAATGGATCGCTTCACCCCAGCCTCTTCAGTCACAACATCATATCCTCCTACACGTACTGAACCTTCATCCGGAAAAACTAAAGTTGATAAAATATTAATCAATGTTGTTTTTCCAGCACCATTAGGACCGAGCAAGGCGAAAATGCTCCCCGATGAAACCTTTAAATCAATCCCACTTAACACTTCATGATTACCGAAACTTTTTCGTAAACCAGCAATTTCAATCGCAACAGTAGTCAACTATCCCACTCCCCTTTTGTATACGTTATATACTGTTTATTGCATACACAGTATATAACGTATACAATTAAATTGCAACATGATTTTTTTCACTTTTAGCCTATAATTAAGGTTAAAAAATTCTCTTATTGTTAAACGGTTACTGCAAAGGACCAATATTGATAGATTCAATAATAGAACAAGAAATAGAAATGATTTGATCGAACCAAATGTTTAGGAGGAAAAGGATCGTGGATGAGAAAATTAATGAACTATTACCTCAAGGGGTTGCACTTAGTTGGGGGTTAGTTAAGCAACCACAACGGGGTCCAAAACGGGAACTGAATGTAAACCAAATTGTAGAGGCAGCGATCGCCATCGCAGATGAAGATGGACTTACAGCAGTTTCTATGAATCGGGTGGCAGCATCACTTGGATTCACTCCGATGTCGCTTTACAGATATATTCCTAGTAAGGATGACCTTTTATTACTCATGCAGGATGCTGTCTGCGCTATCCCCCTACCTCCTATAAAGGAAGAGGCAGGTTGGCGTGAAAATATTAAAGAATATTTCAATGCATGCTTAAAAGTATATACGGATCACCCTTGGTTTGGAGACATCCCTATCTCTGGGGCCCCTATCACCCCAAATAATCTTCAAGTTGTTGATTGGGCATTAGGTTGCATTAAGGAATTACCTCTGAGTGATTTTGAAAAAATGGGAGTTATTCTATTAATCAGTAACTATGCACGCGGTTGTGGGTTAATTCAAAGGGATATGAACCGTGCCTTACAATCTGGGGCAACTGAAGGAACATTTAGTGGTCGAGATTACAGTGCTGCACTTAAGCAGCTTGTTACATCTGAACGATTTCCTCATTTGCACCCGATTATCATGTCAGGTGTCTATACAGAGGAGAACCCGGAAGCAAATGATGTAGGGGATGACTTTGATTTTGGATTAGAACTGATATTAGATGGAATTGATAGCTATCTATTATCTAAAATGGGGAAATAAACCGTACCGTTCATTTTATCAAAAAAATCAGCGGGGTCCTATTTATCCCCGCTGATTACTCATTAAAGACTTGTCTTTAAGCAATTTCAGTTTTTTTCTTACCGAATGAACAGTTAGCCGATGAAAGGTGATTAATTCTCCTTTAAATACGGCTGAAAATATCCCATATGGGGTAGGTGATAACCGCATGAGCTCATCTCGATTATTAATTTCAATGATATTGGCTTGAATCCCTAATTGACTTGCCGCCTCTAAGAAATTACTCGTAGCAATATCTACATATGGACATTGAAAAGACCGTATGATGGTTAATTGTTCAAACCTTTCTACTCGCTCGTCCCAATCAGTAGGAAAATAGGGATCTGGAGCTTCGTGAAATTTATGTACAAGTAATTCAAAATTATATGGAGCTTGGTCAATCATTAAAAAGTTATTTTTAAGAAAAACCTCCTTACTTGGTGTCCATGAAGTCTCGGAATTGGTTAAGACCACCACCCCATGTTTCCCCATATTTCTCGCATCCTCTAGACATTTATCTATAAGTTTCGTTCCATACCCCTTACCTGTTACACTTACCCATAAGCAATGAATGACTAAATAGTTTTCGGCATAAACCACTCGAGAAGATGACTCAGAGGCTGTATATTCAATAAAGCCTACCTGCTTTCCATTCTCCAATAGCTTTACATATTTCAATCCTTCTTCGAATTGATCATTCAACCATTTATTTTTGTTTATATATCCTTGGGATTTCGGTTTACTTCGTAAACAGTAGCTTCCTGTCCCTTGAAGAATTTCATGATTTAGCTCGATGATTTCCAACAGCTTCCCCCCTTGTTTGACCTCTTAACCTTTCTACAGCAACAAACACTTCTCCTTTAAATTCTATTAAAAAGTTTTACAACCCTATCATTTATCATCTATACAAATCGAATCCAAATGATAAGTAAATACATTATGAATCCATTCCTTCGTCACCCGCTGTGGTTCTTGCATAGCATGGAATGCCAATCCATCAACAATTGCATATAAACGCTCTGCTTCTATATCTTTATTGACATTCTTTTTAAGTAATTGATTCATTTCTAAAAGGGTCATTAATTTTTGGATACCTTGAAAGATTCCGTCATTCACATGGTCAAATATATCCACTTTATTTTTTGAATGAAAAGTAAATGCCAACCAAACCTCCATTTCTGCGATAGTCTCTGTATTAACCGGGACAATTTCCATTAGTATACTCACTACTTTTTCTTTCGGAGATAAATCACTCATAACTAGTTTATTAATTCTTTCTGTTACTCGTTCCTTAACGAGATTCATCGCATAAATAAGCAGTTCATTTTGGGTCGAAAAGTAATGACGTAATGCACCTAATGATAATCCCGCTTCCTTTGCAATGTTTCTTACTGTCGCTCCCTCCATACCGTTATCGAGGATCACCCTCCATGTTGCTTCTGCTATTTGTGTTCTTCTTTGTTCATGATCAACTATTTTTGGCATACCATTATTTTAACAATAAAAAAACACCACAGCAATTAAATAATACAGTTGTATTATTTAAAAACACCTGTTAAAATATTCTTACTTAATACAATTGTATTGGAATGGGGTGCCTTCTTGAATTTTGTAGCATGGATGATTGTTGCTAGTGAAGTTGGGTTTTGGGTTTTTATTATTTTAGGGCTAGTTACACGCTATTTCCTAAAGCGGGAAAAACTAGGATTATTTTTCCTTGCTTTAACTCCTTTAATCGATTTGATATTATTAATCACTACGAGTCTTGATTTATATAATGGGGCTACCGCGACAAGAGCACATGCGATCGCGGCCGTTTATATAGGGGTTTCTATTGCTTTTGGAAAAAGCATGATTAAATGGGCTGATGAAAAATTTCGTTATTATGTGACAAAACAAGGACCAAAACCGGCTCAGCGTTTTGGAATGGAATATGCTGTACACTATTTAAAAAGTTGGGGAATGCATGTCTTAGCTTACGTTATAGGAGCAGGGCTTTTAATTGGCTTAATTTACCTCATCAATGACCCTTCACGTACGGAGGCACTGTATGGAATATTAAAGCTATGGACCGTTGTGCTAGGTGTTGACCTACTTATTGCTATTTCAAATTTTGTTTGGCCTAAAAGAGCGAAAGTGAAGGCTTAAATCTTTAATTTGGTATATTTTCCAAAATGAAAAGGACCGACTTAAATGATCTGAACCCAAAAAGTTAGACACGAATTTTAAGCAGCTTCCTTGGCATGAGTACGGTATTGAATCGGACTCATGCCTTTTAATTTTGCCTTAATTCGTTTGTGATTGTAATAGTGAATATACTTCTCTAATTCTTCTTTGAAATGCGCCATACTGTTAAATTCTTCAAGATAAAGCAGTTCACTCTTTAATAAGCCGAAAAAATTCTCTATCACCGCGTTATCTAAACAATTCCCTTTACGAGACATGCTTTGTGTAATTCTATGTTCTGTTGATACTTCTTCATCTGATAATGCCAGCCCTGATCAGAGTGAAGAATAGGGGTATCGCAATCTTCTAATCTCTTAAAAGCCTTGTCCAACATCTTTGAAACAAGTGCGTAAACTGGGCGTTTTTCAACATTATATGCAATAATTTCTCCGTTATAAAGGTCAAGGACTGGTGACAAATATAGCTTTTCCCCATGTAAATGAAATTCCGTTACATCGGTTACCCACTTCTCATTTGGCTTTGTTGCTTGAAAATCACGTTCTAAAATATTTGGGGAGATTTTTCCTACTTTTCCACGGTATGAACGATACTTTTTCATGCGGACAAGACATTTTAACCCCATCTCATTCATTAAGCGGTGCACCGTTTTATGGTTTAGTTTTATACCACGATTACGCAATTCTAAGGTGATACGACGATAGCCATATCGACCTTGGTGTTCATCAAAAATCTGTTGGATCACTTCTTTCACTTCTTTATATTTATCTGGTTTATTCATTTGGTTTACCCAGTAATAATACGTACTGCGAGGAATTTCAGCCACTTTTACTAAATCTTTCACTTTAAATTCCTGCCTTAGTTCATAAATTACTTTCGCTTTGTCTTGTACTGTAATCTTTCCTTTTCTTGAACTAAGGCATTCAACTTTTTTAAATAGGCGTTCTCCATACGTAAACGTTCAATTTCAGCGAGTAGTGCTTCTGGTGATCCTTCTACTGGTTGAGTTTTCTTTGATTCCTTTTTCATGGATGGACGCCCCTTCTTTTTCGGTTGTAGAGCGTCTATCCCTTGTGTTTCAAATAAACGTTTCCAATTCCACACAGTGCCAGAGTCAGGAATGTTAAAGACTGTGGTGGTTTCATTAATGGACGCTCCCATTTCATTTATATAATGAATTACGTCCATTTTAAACTCAACCGAATAATTTGTATATGTTTCCCGAAAAGCTTCCAATCCATGTTGTCGATACTTCGCTACCCATTTTTTTAACATCGTTGTACTGACATTATGGCGTTTTGCTGTATCTTTGAAAGATTCCACACCTTTAAGGTAGTCTTGAATAGCATTTAATTTAATTTCCAGTGAATATTTCGTCATAAAAAAACTGCACCTCCAATTGTTAGTTGTGTCTAACAATTGGGGGGCAGTTCATAAACGTTGGTCCTTTCTCCTAACTAGCCTATTTTCTTCCATCTGGAGTATTGTCTATTTCCAATTCCTCAGTTGACTCAACAATATATTTCAGTCTCGTCAACTTATTACTCCAGAATTGTTCATAATAAGCAAGCCAATCCTTCAATTCTGTTAATGTTTCCGGTACAAGTCGGTACCTTTTCTCTCTTCCAACCTTTCTTCCACTGACTAATTCTGCTTCGGAAAGTATATGTAGATGCTTTGCAACGGCTGTACGGCTCATAGAAAAGTGTGAAGTAATTTCAGAGATTGGCAGCTCCTTTTCCGATAACAACCGAAGTACTTCTCTACGAGTGGGATCAGCGATTGCTTGAAATACATCATACTTTTGGGCTGCCCTAGACACTAACCCTCAATCAGCTTTCGTAGTTTATTAACAATACCTGCCCAACCTTGATTCATGTTTTCACGAATAATCGATGCTTTTTCACCCGCTTTTGGCACAATCGCATCTGCTTCTTTCCAACCACCATGTATGAGAGTAAATTCTGTTTTATCACCTAAATCTTTTAAAATGAATGTAACGAACCAACCATCTGTATCCCATGAAAAGGTTAAGCGATTGGGAGCATCAATTTCTAGCACTTTACAAGGGGATGGTCCGAAAGGAGATTGCACATGAAACTCATGTCCTAATTGGAGTTCAAAATCATTTGGCATAAACCATGATGCGATTCCTTCAGATGTTGTGACAGTCTCCCAAACTTTTTGGATAGGAGATTGTATAATAACTGTTTGCTTAATATCTGGTACATTATTTTGATGAATTGTTTCCATTATCAATAACCTTCTTTCATTTTATAGAACCTTTTGGTTTCACTTTCTGATTATATAAAACCTTTTGGTTTCATGTCAACTTTAGATCTTCCCACACCTAATGATTATCATTACTCTTGTTCTGAACTTTTACACATAAAAAGAGAGACAAGCTTAGCTTGTCTCTCACTTATATCATCAGTATTTCTCTTATATCATTTTCTGTAAGTGTAAAAGAGGAATTTTTATTAGGATCAATAATTTCCTCAATTAAATGGCGCTTTTCTGTTTGAAGCTCATTCATTTTTTCTTCGATTGTTCCACGCGAAATCATTTTAATAACCTGTACTTCATTTGTCTGTCCCATACGATGTGCACGATCGGCTGCTTGCTCTTCTACGGCAGGATTCCACCATAGATCATATAAAATGACCGTATCAGCTCCAGCTAAATTAAGACCCGTACCTCCTGCCTTTAAGGAAATAAGAAATATATCTCGCTCACCTGAGTTAAATCGACGGCACAAATCTACACGCTCCTCTGAAGGAGTTTTACCATCAAGATAAAAATATGGTAATCCCTGTGCGACGAGCTCACTTCCAATCAAATGAAGCATCTTTGTAAACTGAGAAAAGATCAACACTCTTCTTTTAGAAAGCATAGATTCTTTAACGATTTGCTTTAGTTGCTCAAATTTTGATGAGGTTCCTTTATAGCCATCAACAAACAGAGCGGGATGGCAGCAGATTTGTCGTAATCGTGTGAGGCCAGCAAGGATTTTAATTCGATTTTTCCTTATTGTATCTCTATCTAAATGTTTTAACGTGTCATGCCTTAGCTTTGCTAAATAGGCAGCATACAGCTTCTTTTGCTCCGGAAGTAACTCGATAGATTCCATGGACTCCACCTTCCCTGGAAGCTCGGATAAAACATCCTCTTTTAATCGGCGAAGTAAAAATGGACGAATCCTTTTAGCTATGACTTTTCTTGATAAGTTGTTGTATTCCTTTAATCCTTGAAATAAGTCAGGAAATACCACATGAAAAATGGACCACAGCTCCTCTAGTGAATTTTCTACAGGTGTTCCTGTAAGAGCGAAGCGATAATCTGCCATTATCTTTTTTACCGCACGAGCAGTTTGGGTAAACGGATTTTTAAATGCTTGAGCTTCATCAAAAAATACCGTATGAAAATGTTGTTTCTCAAACCATTTAATATCCCTTCGTAGCAATGGATAGGAGGTTATCAACACATCTATTCCAGTTAGTTCCTTTTGTAAATGAAGCCGTTCTTTTTTATTACCATCAATAACAATCGCCTGTATCTGCGGAGTAAATGTCATCATTTCACTCAGCCAGTTATAGGTCAAAGATGATGGACATATAATGAGAGCCGGATGCTGCTTCTGTCTAATATCCGCTAGTTCCGATTGAATAAAACTAATGCTTTGCAATGTCTTTCCTAATCCCATATCATCTGCTAGAATTCCTCCGAAGCCGTAACTAGCAAGGGTTTTCATCCATTGATAGCCCTGTACCTGGTAATCCCTTAGTACTGACTGTAGTTCCTTTGGTACCTCAAATTCCATACTACCAGGGTTCTGGATTGTTTCTAGGAATTGACGGAATGTGTCTTCTAATTCAAAAGAAGGGCCCTCCTCTACAGAATCAAGAGCACGAAGGCCCTGCACAATGGGTACATTGAAGCTACCTTCCATATCCTCATTCTGAATTGGAAGCGCCTGTAAAAACCGTTGAATTTCTTCAAATTCCCTTGTCTCCAAAGATAATAATGATCCATTTCGCAAACGATAGTATTTCCTTTTCTCCTCCAGCGCTAATAAAATGTCACGAATATGTTTTTCAGGTATTCCATCCATTTCGAATTTAAATTCCAGCCAATTCTTCCGTTCCTTTTTCATCTTTATCCTGATTTTCGGAGGAGTATTTCCTTTATATATCCGATTTCTCACTGCTGTCGTTGCGTAGATTTGAACAATCTTTTCAAGCTTCGGAATCATATAATATAGGAAATCGTATTCCAACTCTTCATTATGCAAAAAATATCCACCATCTGTTTTAGCGAATGAACTCTCCTCCATCAATTGGAGAATTTCATTTTCTTTCTCAATATCCCTTCTGATCATTGCTCCTGAAGGAAGTTCACGATTTTCTAATGGATTGATCACCATATTTTCATAGTGAAATTCCAGCCCTGCAAGCAAGCGGTTTTTTACGCGATCCAAATATAGCTTGGCCACCAAGGGAATCTGAACCAGCTGTCTTGAAATGGAGGGAGAAATGTTTACATTACCTATCCGTTTCAATCCAGGAACCACTTTATTAAGGAATATCTCTTTTTGCTCTAGAGGAATCGTAATTTGATTTGTTCTTGATGAATCTAATAATTGCTTTAAATACAATAGACGATGACAATCTTCACTTTCTAAACGAACCAATATTCCATCATATAAAGCATACCCATACAATTCGAACACCATAATCCGCTTCAAGCCTTGAATTTTCAAACTATATCCACTTCTATCGTTTTCGGCAAAATCATATCGGATTGGAAGGGGTTCCTGTGATACTTGTAATCCTTCACAAATCTTTCCCTGATGATGCAAATGTACGTACGGGAGATTTTTCAATAAAGGAATAAGTGTTTCCCATGAAGAAGGAGGAATCAATAATAAATCATTGTCTAAGCTCTCATTCATAGAGTCCATTATGCTCTTCTGAAACGCATTTTCATCTTGAATCACTTGGATCAGCTGCTGAATGACAAGATCCGTTTCCTTTCGAAAACAGTGAATACTTGGATCATAAGTAAAGGTATCTGAAAGAAAAATTGACATTCCTTCTTTCACACGCATTAAAAAGTTGCGAATATCTTGTATCTTTATTAATCCAATCTTTAACTGTATCCCAAAAATATATTTCCCATCCCCTATAAGTACAGGTTTACATATAAAATCCGCATCAATTACCTGTCTATTTTCAAAATATAATTGATGTCCACTTGAACGCTTTGGAACATCATCAAATAGGGTCAGTATACCTTCAGTTAGCCCCTGATTTTCTGAATCCATTGGTTGGATACTTTGAAATGGGGTTTTTCCTTGGCGCTGATATTCGTATATAGATAGCAAGACTGCGGCAATATGCTGACACTCCTTTTGAAAAGAAGCTAATTTGGGACAACTACATTGTGTCCGAATTTCTCCATCTGCATTTTTTACGATTGTCACAAGGAAATCATCCACACCAGCTACTTTAGCTATAAATTCATTTGAATTGAATTTTTCAAATGTTATTTTATTCGTCCGAAAAAAACCTTCTCCTCTTTTGAAGGAGACTGTCCCGCACATATCTTTAATGATTTTTGGATTTAATTTTAAATTCATTCAGCCCTCTCCTTCCTGAGGATTCGTTTTAATATAGGCCATTTTCGTATTGTTTATTGCTTTTATAAAAGCCCTACTACCGGCTTTTACACCTAATAAGGGGTTCAGCGTTCTTTTATAGTTTGGGCTCTTTTCTCAATGAATAGGCAAGTCCTTTTAACCTATTTGTATATGTTAAAAACTTTGGTGCTTAGAAAAGAGCATTATATATAAAATTATTTGTTGCTTTTGTAAAAGCCTTACTGCCGGCTTTTACACCTAATAAAAGGGGCAGCATTCTTTTATAGCCGGCAGCTCTTTTCTCTGTGCAGAGGCATCTCGTTTTAAATTGTTTGTATATGTTAAAAACTTTGGTAAATAACAATGGCTGAGAAAAGAGCTTTAATATACATATAAAATTGTTTATTGCTTTTGTAAAAGCCCTACTGCCGGCTTTTACACCTAATAAAAGGGCAGCGTTCTTTTATTGCTTGCAGCTCTTTTCTCAGTGAGATAAAGGTCTTGGCGATATTCAACCTATTTTTGCTAGTTTGAATATTACCTTAATAGAAACAATGGTTGAGAAAAGAGCATCATAAAAAATTATATGATCATTGTATCATAGGGCTCAGTGATTGTCTGACAGCACCTACTTTTAAAGAATTTTTCTCGCATTATTTGGATAATTGCTAAAAATTGATATACTTTTAATAACGCAGCATCGATTTACTTCAAAAAAAATGATTACCATGAGTATAATTCCGTTCTCTTCATTCGTTATACATATAGAAACAGGAAATGGAGGTTTTCAATGTGATTATAGATAAAAGGAATGAGCTCTATGAGCCATCTCGAGAGCTTCATCAAAAATTTAATACTCTTATTGAAGATATAGGAGAAGGATTATGGAAGTACTGCGGCTACTTAACTGGATCGCCTTGGGATGGAGAAGATCTCTATCAAGAGACGATGTTAAAGGCATTAGGTGGTTTATATCAACGGTGGCACCCAACCAATCTCAAATCCTATCTTTATCGAATCGCGACGAATACTTGGATCGATCAATGCCGTAAAAGGAAAAAAGAGATTGGGCACTTAACTGAACTAGATGGTGAGAAAGTAGAAGAGATTTCAGATCACTTTGACATTGAAGAAGCATTGGAACATCTCTTCTATCTTTTTACACCTAGACAGACAGCGGTATTTTTACTGATGGAAGTTTTTCAATTTACAGCTGAAGAAGTTGCAGGTATGGTGAAAACAACACCCGGAGCAATTTATGCAACAACACGAAGAGTCCGAGATAAATTAAAAAGAACTGAATTGGCACCCCTAAAAGCTCACGAAAACTCAAAGAAAAATCATAAAATTATTCAAGCCTACTTAAAAGCTTTTAATCAAGGAGATGTAGAAGGAATACTAAGGTTAATAAGTGATCATGCACACTATGAGGCTTCTCTAGGATTCTTAGAAGTAACAAAAGAAGAAATTCGAAATGGCTCCCTACAATATGGTCTACCACTCTATAAAGCCCAAGAATTTACTTTGTGGGGGAAGCAAGTCATTATTGTATTGGCAGATTCTGAAGGTGGTCCCCTCATTCACGATATTCAATATCAAGAAATAGAGAATGATCAAATTGTGTACCACCGAAGTTATTTTTTTAGAAAGGAATTGATCTTTGCTGCATCAAAAGAGTTAGGCATCCCACCTCAATTAGACAAACATCCATTCTTGAATTGGCGTCACTAGAAATAAAGGAAAACAAAGACGATCCATTTATAAAAATGGATTCAGTCTTTGTTTTCTACCTTATACTCTATAAAATTAATGATTTTTCACCAATGAATATACATTTGTGTCATATGAAATGCCATTTTGATAAATATAATTTCGTAAGACTCCTTCTTTTTCGAAGCCCAACTTAATCAATAAATCATTAGAAGCTGTATTATCCAAAAATACTACTGCACCAATTCGATTTAAATCCAGATGATTGAATCCATAATCGACGACTGCTTTCACTGCTTCTGATGCATAGCCCTTCCTCCAAAAATCTGGGTGCAGTTCATAGCCGATTTCAGCTCTTTTATATTTAGGAACCCACGCATTGAATCCAATCGACCCAATGATTCCCTTCTGATCTTTTAATTCCATTCCCCATCTAATTCCACGTCTTTCTTTAAAGTTATGATTAAACATCTCAATGATCTGCTCAGCTTGTTCGAAACTTGTAAAGGATTCCTGACCATAGTAACGAGTTACATCGGAATTTGAAAAACAACGAAAGATATCTTCTGCATCTTCTTTTTCAATTCTCCTTAAGTTAAGCCTCTCAGTTTCTAGTAACGGAAACATCCTACACTCTCCCCTTTCATTTACGTTAAGATTAATATGTATAATTTAGTTTATCATTCTACTAATTAGTGTTTTTCCCTTCCGTGAACCATATAAAAATCAAAGAATACTCTTAAACCTTATTAATTTTAGGAAGGTAGCTTTTTGTATATATGTTCATTCTTGAGGGTTAATTATTCCGTAATATACTAGGTCGACATATTGATTTTCTTTCTTCACATGGTCAATGAATATCCCTTCCTTTTTCATGCCTAATTTTTGCATAACCCTTCCTGATGCTTGATTTGAATGAAAGTATCGAGCAAATACTTTATGGTATTTCTTTTCATCAAATGCAAATCGTAATATAGCCTGTGCCGCCTCAGTAGCATATCCATTTCCCCAAAACTCTTCACCTATCCAATACGCTAGCTCCCCATTATTAAATTTTTTGTTGTTAGATAAAGCGATAGCTCCATATACACGACCAGTTTCTTTATCTGTTATAGCAAATTCATATGACTTATCAGCATTAAAATGATCAAGATGATGGTCAATCCATGTTAAAGCATCCTCTAAAGTGTATGGATAAGGTAGGTATAATGTATTTTTATAAATATTATAATTATTGCAGAGTTTAGTGACAGCTTCTGCATCAGATTTTTGAAATAATCTTAGTACTAGCCTTTCAGTAGAAATTCTTTTATTTTGATGGTCATAAGTCATAAGGCATCCCCACTCCTCTTAAGTCATACTAATAAAAAAAACGTATGATGCACTTGTTCCATTCCTTCCTACAACTACCTATCTTTAACTTCGACAAAAAACAGCGAAAACCTTCATAGGTAATCGCCCTGTAGAAATTGAAAATAATAATAGATTATTATTGCATGAATAAAATTACTTTTTTGGTATACATATTTTTACTATATACTCTTTTTATGTTTCTTAATATCGAATAAAAACCTGAATATGATTGTACAATCGACCTGCTCATCTAGAATTTTTTCTTCCAAATAATTTTTTATACTCCCATAGCTCTGAGTAATCTTTTAATCGTTATTAATGTAAAACGATTATATTCCTCCATTAATAATTAAACCGGGAATCGAAGAAATGACTGCACCAATCACAATTCTTAATATCCAAGTTGTATTGCTTTTTATACTAGCAATGTCTTCCTTTAAATCTTTGATAGTTGATTCTGCAACAGCGAGTCTTGTTTTAACCTCGGAAATTTCATTTTCCAATTTCAAAATCCGCTCCTCCATATGGCACCACCTATAAATTTTAGTACACTTAGACTTTAATCATCGTGGTCTTAGTAAGTTTGATAAATGTCTACTTACTTTGTTTTATATAGTATGCAAACCTGTCCTTCTTTGGAAAGGCTCTTAAGCAAAAGAATAGTTTATCCATAAAATAAAAACTCTCCTTAAACGAAAGGAGCTTTTACAGTATAAATCCTAAATATGAACTTATAATAAAGTACATTGGATAAATGAAGTGCTAAACAATTCGGTTTTTCCTTCATTTCCTAGGTTTATACAATTTTATAACAAGAAATTCAAACATTATTTCTTTTTCCAGGCATATTAAAATCCACAATTATTACACCCTTAATATCTCCCATTGAATCAAAAACCTATAATGTAGCCATATTTCAAAATTTCATTAGCCTTAAATTTGAGCCTTTAAGTGGTTTTATGAATTATCAAGACTACCCAAGGCCATCATTTTTGAATATTGAGATCAGAATATGTATTTGTATGAGAATAAAAAATAAATGGTTGATCTAATTATTTATGTGGTAAATAAAGGTAAATAACCCATTTATATAGAAAACGGTTTCCTTTTACTGTAAAATTAAGATAGAAATAAATGGAGGAGATACTAACTATGGATGAAAGAGTAAAAATAATTAGAAGCTTTTGTGCAGGAAAGCTTGCCTTCATAGAACTACCTAGTGATGTAAAACAGCTTATGATAGATTATGGGTATATAACTAGAGAAGGTAATTTTACAGAAATGGGTAACATATATAAGAATGCAGTTATTATTAATCAAGATATGAACCAAAAACATCATATATAATTATTTAGCGGGTTAAAGAAATACAAATGATCCATGCGCTGAATAATCTCTATTTAAAAGTATTATGTAATATCAATATTACATAGAGTATATAACGAAAAATCCCACAAAAACTCACCTAGTTTTTTGTGGGATTTTATCATCACTTACAGGTTTGAATTGAATTCTAGTGAATATTATTCTTTCTAAAATTACCACCTTTAACTTCCGCTACATCATATACGGTAACAAAGGCTGATTCGTCAATATCCTGAATGATTTCCTTAATTTTACTTTCTTCTAGGCGGTTAATGACACAAGTGATTTCTTTAAACTTTTCTTTAGAATAACCACCATACACTTCATTATATGTTGCACTTCTACCTAATCGATCACGTATTGTTTCTACCATTAATTCAGGTTGAGTCGTAATAATTTTAAATGTTTTCGATCCGCTTAAACCAACCTCAACAATATGAATCACTTTAGAAGCAATAAAGTAAGCAATAGCTGAAAGAATTGCCCCTTGAAGTCCAAATACGGTTGAAACAAAAATAAATACAAACATGTTTAAGAAAAGAATGAAGTCACTTGTCCCGAATGGCAATTTTCGTGAAAGTAACACGGCTAACATATCAATACCATCTAATGCGCCACCATTACGCAATGCTAACCCCATCCCCAATCCGAGGATGATACCCCCTACTACAGTAACTAACAAGGTATCCCCTTCAATAATTGCTGGGATATGGTGCATAAGGCTTGTACCAACTGCTAATGAAGCAATTCCGATTATCGAATATACGGCAAAGCTTTTACCGATTTGTTGATATCCTAACCAAATAAATGGGATATTAATAATCGCAATTAAAATTCCTAATGGTAATCCAAATAGCTTGGATGCAACGATACTAAGACCCGTTACTCCTCCATCAGATACACTATTGGGGATTAATACTGTTTCTAGCCCATATGCCGCTATAAATCCCCCAATAATGATGATCAATCCCCGTAAAAATAGTCTTAGTTTTTTTGATTTGTGCTTTTTGTTTGTGTTCATATTATTCCTCATTTCCAACATTCTATCTTATTTAAGTTTACCATAAAATACTTCAAATCATTCTGATCGAAAAAGAAGGCGTCTTTTCTTATTGCAAGAAACGCCTTCTTTGTTTACAAACTATTCATCACAAACTTATATTACTATAGTGGATTATAGTATTTAGTAAAATACTCATGCTTGGTTGAAAACAGAAAGAATATCATTTACTCATTCTAGAAAAATCCAATTTTTCTTAGTAAATTTCTTCCGAGGTTACTCCATTAATCTTACCTTTACTGCGTTCCTTTCTTGGATGTCCATAACGAACCAACACATGCCAAAGCAGTTTTAATTCTTGAAGAACCTCGGCAATCGTACCACGTTCACTCCAAGATTCCGGATTACATTTTAAATCCATTACAGCAGCTCCTATTGTATAGGCATTAATATAACAATCTTTTGCAATCCGTTTTGCTAATGATTGCATCGAAGAACCTCTAAAATCTATCGGAACTTCATCAACCAATAGTTCAAAACCCATGTGCCACTTTAAAACGATGGAATACTTAGAGCATAATGTTTTTAAAATTTCACCTATTGGAGTATCTCGATAGGAAGGATCAACTACGAGCATTTCAACGTCTTCCATTAAGGATATATCTCCATGTATCTGTGCCTCAATATAATGATTAAGATTACGGCTTGCCTCTTTTTGTGATAGATTGATAACACCATTTTCAAAATTAGAAAGCAAATGATTCATTAATCTAGGAGGCGTTAAGTTTCTTTCACCGATAGCAAATTCTCTCGTAAATGTTTCTTCCATCAGTCCTGCCAAAATCATATCAAATTCTTCATATGTTCCCTTTTCCTTAGGGTTCTGATGTGAATCCAAGTATGTATATGTGGATCGTTGGGAGACTCCCGGTGAGAGTAAAAAATAGCATGATCCAAAACGTGGTGCTGGTCCATCCGGATGTAACATCACATTTAGTGCTCCATATTTTGGTCTTTGATTATTGGGGGAGTATTCCAAATGATAGGCTCCTCCGAAGACTTCCTCTTCCCAACAATCTCGTTCACCACCAGGATATGCCGTGACACTACCATTTGATAAACCTGTTTCAAATTGACTTTTGTATTTCCCCTGCTCAAGAAGTGATTCAGCAATTAGTTTCATCGTGGAATCTGGTCGATCAGGATGAAAATGCACCGCAATTTTAGCTTGTGCCTTTAACTGATCAACAGCCTTTTCAAATACTTGATCTGAGATATTTGACATTTTAAGTACGTGGTTAATAATAGCTCTAGCTTCCTCTTTATGATTTTTAGCATAATTGGTAATATGCTGGATAGCCTGAAGTTGAGACTTAATCAAATCTACCAATAGAATCATTCCTTTTTAAATATATTTCTTTGGCTAATTACAATTAATTTTTTTATAGAAATAAAAGAAGAGAGAGATCCCTTAAATATATCTAAACTTTGAATACATATCTCCAAGTATCCTTTAGAAATTCGGCAAAGAAAGAGATACTCCTTTAAATTAAATGAACTAATCGTTCAATATAACCCCATTATCTAATCAGCACTCAAGAAATTATCCCTAATATTTTTGCATTTTTATACACACAATATATGTACTAAAGTTAAGACGGAGGTACAAAATGAAGAAAGACTCTATTTTAAAAGAAGAAGTTGAAGAACATCAGCAATATAAACAGCTAACATCAGCTGAACTAGCTGATCTGTTTAGCAATTTTATGGGAGACTCAATGTTTAGTTGTGTCTTTGAGCATTATCTTCAAGTAGTGCAGGATGACGAGGTTAAAGATTTTGTCGAGTTTGCCTTAGCACTATCAAGAAGACATATGCAGGAGATAGGCAATATTTTTAAAATGGAAAGCATACCTGTACCTGTTGGTTTTGGAGAACAGGATATTCGTAAGGATGCTCCTCGTCTCTTCGGTGATCTCTTCATGGTCTTTTATATTACACAAATGGCAAGTACCTCACTATTACTTTATGGAAGTGCTTTTTCAAATGCTACTCGCCAAGATATTATCAATTATTTTAGAAGCTCATTAAATGATTCTATAGAAACCTATGAGCGAGGGATACATTTATTACTGTCAAAAGGAATGGATATAAGTTCTCCAACGATCCCTTATCCAAACAAAGTAGATTTCGTAGAGAAAAAATCATTTATTTCTCTCCTAACAGGTCAAGACCGTCCGCTTACAGCTAATGAAATTAAGCACTTGCACTACAACATTAATACCAATATATTAGGAAAATCATTAATGTTAGGATTCAGCCAGGTTGCTTCCTCAGAGAAGATCCGAAAATACTTCCGAGATGGAGCAGAGCTTGCAAATAATCAAATTAAGAGTTTTGCCGATCATTTAATAAAGCAAGACCTGCCCTCTCCTAAGCTAATGGATGATCATGTAACAGATTCAACTACTTCACCTTTTTCTGACAAACTAATGATGTATCACGCTTCGTTGGCTGGAAACATAGCACTCACTAACATGGGAACAGCTCTTTCTCAAATGATGCGACATGATTTAGCCGCAGAGATGATGAAGCTCCTTCCTGTCATTGGAAAGTATAATAATGATGGATTGAATATGATGATTGAACATGGTTGGTTTGAAGAACCATTTACTGCAACTGATAGAAAAGAACTTTCTAAATCATCCTCTGGATTTAACAAAAATTGATTAAGTTAAACGACAATATCCAATCATTACATTGAATATTATTCCTATATTAGATGCAAGGGAGGTAACAGTAAAAAATTTATATATGTTCTGCTACCTCCCTATTGCTCCCCAATTCATTTATGAACTATTTGACCAATCCCATTAAAAATCCATCATACCCCTTTGATCCGACCGTTTGAATAGCCGTACATTCAATTCTATTTTCATTAGCAAGCAAATCCATAAATTGTCTGATACCATGGATTCTCTCATCACTACTTATTGCATTAATCACCTCACCATCTCTCACGACATTGTCCGCAATAATTAGTGTTCCAGACTTAGACATACTCATCGCCCATTTTAAGTAATAGGGGTTATTGGTTTTATCAGCATCAATAAAGATAAGATCAAAAGGAGCAACTCCTCTTTCTTTTAATTTAGGTAAGCTATCTAGGGCATCTCCAACAATCACTTCAACCTTATCCTCGTAACCAGCATATTGAATATTTTGATTAGCTATTTTTGCAAATTCTGGATTCACCTCTAATGTATAGACTTTTCCAGACTCAGGTAGTGCCCTTGCGAACCAAATACTACTATATCCACCAAGTGTTCCAATTTCTAAAACGTTTCTTACCCCCTTCATTTTAGCCATTAAATAAAGAAACTTCCCTTGTGACGGAGATACATCAATTTCTGGGATTCCAGACTTTCTATTTGTTCGCAAAACATGATCAAGTATAGGATCAGATAATATTAATTTTCCTATAAAATATTCATCGACTTTGTTCCAGCTTTCATTTGCTCCCATTCTTAAATCCCTCATTTCTTCAACTTGTGTCTTCACTAATAGTGTATGATAGTATAAACGATAAAAATAATATATCTTTTTAACCGTTATATAACTTCAAGTTATGAATGGAGGAAAAAATGAATATACATGGCCTTCGCTTATTTCACCATGTTGCCACAACAGGAAGCTTTACTAAAGCAGCTGAATTGATGCGAATTAGTCAGCCCGCCGTTTCTAGTCAAATAAAGAAATTCGAGCAAGAGATTGGAATAATCTTATTCAAGCCTCATGGGAGGGGAGTGTTATTAACAGAATTCGGTAAAGAGTTAGCAGAAAAGGCACAGAACTTTTTTGCCTTTGAGAAAAAGATTGAAGGCTTCATTGACAATCATCGTCATGGGAGGGCAGGAAGCATCCATATTGCTGCAACTTACTTGCCTGCAAATTTTTTAATTCCAAAATGGGCCGCTACATTTAAGGCTCACAACGAGGAAATCAATTTATTCATCCATACTACTAATTCACAAGGTGCATTTGATCAACTCAAACAATTTAAAGCGGATATCGCAATCTACGGTGGGGGAGTTTCAGAAAGACCAGATGAAATTGAGTGGGAAGAATTATTAGAAGATGAACTTTGGTTTGTAGTCTCGCCTACACATCCACTTGCCAATCAGTGCATCAGCTTACAGGAAATGGTGAAGGAGCCATTCATTATGCGTGAGGAAGGAAGCTCTACTCGAGAAAGGCTTTTTTCCCTTTGTCAAACCTTTCAAGTAGAGCCACCAAAGATTGCACTTCAGTTTAATGGTTTAAATGAAACCATTCATTCGGTTATGGCAGGTTATGGGGCAAACTTTATCTCTTCTCTTGTTGTCCGTGATTATGTGGAGAATCATCAACTTGCTCGAGTATTTGTTCAAGACATCTGTGTAAAAAATAAAATTGCAATTTGTACTAGAAAAAACGAAAAGAAAAGCATACTTGTATCTAATTTCATCGACACTTGTAAGCTTTCTTTGGAAAAGACTAGAGCTTAAAAACAGGAAAGATTAAGGTAACAATCTTGATAAATGGTCGAATTCCCTTCCTTTTTTATAGTAAATCGAGCAACTCATAATAAATTCGATTAGCTCTACTATATTATTATTTCTTGTCCTGCCATAACTGATAAAGATACAGAATAACTGCGATAAACATCATTAATAAAAAATTTAATAAAGAGGAAATTTCCCCATCCTCTCTAATTTCTCGCATATTTAATATTCTTGAAAAAATAAAGCCATAAAAAAAATCTATTATAGCGTTTACAAGCATATAAATCCAAAATTTATTAAAGGTAAAATAAAATATCCACATGGTCCCAATGAGAAAAACACCATATACTGTAAAAAGTGGAGCTATCTTATCCCAATAAAAAAGACTTTCATTAAACTTCCACCAATGATGAAACCAAGCAATTTGAGCTATAATTGTATTTATGATAGTAGCTAAAAAAGCAACAGGCATATATCTCCGAATTGATGAATGGTTCATAAAAATTAAAGATAGCCAAGGTAGAATAAATAATGCCCATATCAATAGATTGTCCATACATAGCAATCCTCTCTATTCCCTATAAATAACCATATCATCTCTCAAAATTAATTGTCCTATACCTGTCAGATGCTTAGCATCTTTCAATTCGTTTCTATTATCAGGTTCATAATCTGAAATACATTCATCTAATTGTAGCAATATATCATATATCAATCCTTTTCATTTTAAGGTATACTAATAGTATAGAAAACAGACAAATTTCTAGGGAGGTAAGTTATATGCCAATACCTACTGATCATTCAAAACCGGTTCGCACATCCGCAAAAGAAAGCGCATTCAATCAAATACAACAATGGATTATCGATGGAACACTAAAGCCAGGGGAAAAGCTCAATGACTCCGAGCTTGCAGAAGCATTAGGAGTCAGCAGAACACCCATCCGTGAATCCCTTCAATTGCTTGAAGCACAAGGATTTGTAGTTATGTATCCGAGTAAAGGGACACAGGTAACGGAAGTAGAAAAAGAATCGATTAAGGAGCTACTTCCTCCATTAGCTGCTTTACAAGCATTATCTGCTGAACTTGCCATTTCCAATCTAACGGACGAAATTACGAATAAATTGGAACAAACAAATAAAAGATTCGCGGATGCCATTCATTTGGATAATGACTTCCAAGCATTGAAAATTGATGAAGAATTCCATCAAATTATTGTAGATGCAGCAAATAATTCATATATTGATAATATGGTCGCTTATCTTCAAGCACATGTAAGAAGATTATTCTTCCATCAATCCATTATTCTAACTGAACAATCAATTAAAGAGCACGACACCATTATACAATTAATGAAAGATGGGAACGAAGTGGCAGTTTCTAATATTATGCGACAAAATTGGTTGCGTGCTATTGAAGAATTCAAATCAGTGAAAAAGAACTAAATATGTAAAAGCCGGTCCTATTGTGTAGAAACCGGCTTTGGTTGTATCCATAAATAGATTGCCTGATCAATAGTCAGTCATTTGAAGATCCTTTATCATTACCCACAAACTCATATCTCCATTTACGCCTTTTAAGATCGTCTCAGTTTTCACGTTAAATCCTTTCTTTTCGTAGAATGCCTTAGCTTGATGATTAGTTTTTAATACTTCTAACCAAAGTAGTCCCTGATTATTATGTATTGACAATTTAATCGCTTCATTTAAGAGTATATCTCCATAACCCTTGCCTGTAGAACTCGGGAGAAAATATATTTTTTGCAACTCGGCTCCTCTAGTTGCGTTATTAGGTAGTTTCCTATCAAAATTCACTTTTGCAAAGCCAATTGCCTCATTTTCAATATAAGCAATCAACCAGACTACATTATGCATCTGTAGGCTTTTTTCTAATGATTCTTTAGAAAAATCTTTTTCTAAAAATTTATTTATTTCCTTTTTATTTTCCCAATTATCCTTGAAGTGTGCATAATAAGTGTCAATCCCTAATTGTCGGATAATCGATAGATCCTCAACTGTTCCCTTTCTAATTTCAAGCATGTTTTACTCCCCTTCACTTATTTATTTTGCTGGTAATTAAGTAATCAAAATAAACAAACGATAGATAGCTTCACCTCTCCATTGGAAAACTATTATTCTGCCAATTGAAACTTATATGCCTTTTATCCAATTCTATCATTATTAATCATATGAATTAAACTCACATTTTAATTACTACTATATAATTGCCAACATTGTTTTTCCATTTTTATTACAAACAAAAAAGCCAGTTCCATTAATACATTCGGAACTGACTTTTTTAATCGCTATTTTTTAAAGAATTAACGATTTACATTCGATGATTGTTATTCTTTTATGCATGAACTTCAGAGTATTGCATGAAGCGAGCAATAACCCCCGTAATTAAGATAACAATCAGTACTGGCAGTAACCATCCTAAGCCTTCATGATAAAAAGGTAAATAGTGTTCATACACTTTAATTATGCCTGATACCCATCCAAAATAGTCCATTTTGAATAAATCAAAAAATGTTTTTAAGCCGTCAATGATACTAATTAAAAATGTAACAACTGTTGCTGCAATATAAACCAATCTTGAATGATTAAACAATGGTGACAAGAAAGTTAAAAGCATTAAAACAATCGCAAGTGGATAGAGAAACATTAATACAGGAATTGAATAGTTAATAATATTAGCTAGTCCAAAATTTGCGATGATAAATGTCGCTGTAGTAAACAAAGTGACAAATAGTTTATAGCTTACTTTCGGAAATAATGTATGGAAATACTCTCCACAGGCTGTCATTAATCCAATACTTGTCGTTAGACAGGCAAGTAAGATAACAACAGATAACATCACGGTTCCAGTCATTCCAAAATAATGCGAAGCTGCACTACCTAAAACAGGACCCCCTGTATCAAAAAGACCAAATCTTTCTGTACTAGTTGCACCTAGATAGGCAATCCCTACATAGATAACTCCAAGAAAAACAATTGCAACCGTTCCGGATTTAACAGTAGCTCCCAGTACTCCTCGTGTCGTTTTTACTCCAAGTGCACGGATGGAATTGATAACGATAATACCAAATACAAGTGAAGCTAATGCATCCATCGTGTTATATCCCTCTGTAAAACCTTTCATAAACGCACCATTTTGATACGCTTCCTGTGGAGCTTCAATAGAACCCATCGGTTTCACAATAGCCATTACTAGTAAAATAAATAATAGAATAATGATTCCAGGAGATAAGATTTTCCCTACTCGATCAACCAATTTAGCTGGATTCAATGAAAACCATAGAGTAATAGCAAAAAACAACAATGTAAAAATAAATAACCCGATATGTCCCTTACCATGTTCAAAAAACGGTGCAATACCAATATCATAAGCAACGGCTCCTGTGCGGGGTGCTGCAAAAAAGGGTCCAATCGTTAAATACAATAGTGAAGTAAATACTGTTCCATAAATAGGGTGAATTCTACTTGATAACTCACGTAGGTCACGGCTACCTGATATCCCCATCACTAGAATTCCAAGAAAAGGTAGACCCACCCCTGTTATTAGAAAGCCTATTACTGAAGGCCATAGATTCGTTCCTGCATTTTGTCCAAGTTGTGCAGGAAAGATTAAATTTCCTGCTCCAAAAAACAAAGCAAATAGCATAACTCCTACTATAAAATAATTTGAAAATGAAAGTTTATTGTCCATATGACCAGTTCCCCCTAAGAAGAAAATATTCAAATTTATCTAAAAATTTATTACCCGCATATGCAATATATCAATGGAATTAATCATACTATCATTATATAAAAAATGCAATATATCGCTCGATATTTTTTTAATAATTTCGACATAGTTCTACTTGTTTCTTCACATCTCTAAAGTACATGGTTTACATATATTTTATTATCTACGTATTTCCTTCCATAAATATGTTTTTGCATAAATCATTTTTTTAAAGTCAAAATAAAAAAAAGGACAAGGGGGAGATAATTTGGTCGTATTACTTATTCGAATAATGCTAATTTGTTTATCATGGTCTACAATCTTCTTTTTACCAATCAAGTCAATTAAAAGGTTCTTACCTGTTACACTTTTTTCATCAATCATTCTTCTAATAGAAACATTGCTAGCGAACTCCCATAAATGGTGGAAAGTAAAGGGTGGAGCTAAAGCCTCAACAAATAATGCTTTAACATTTATTTTTGGACCTTTCTTCGTAGGAAACTTATGGGTTTTCCATCTAACATACGGAAAATTTTGGCTTTATTCTCTTTTGAATGTATTTAATGATCTTATGTTAGCATTTCCATTAAATCGATTTTTTGAAAAATTCAACTTATATAAATTAAAAAGGTTCAAGCCTAAGCACCTGTTCTTAACCGCTTTTTCTTATTCCCTTTTGAACTATCTTTTTCAATTCTTTATAGAAGGAAAATCACCTAGAAAGTATAATCAATAAAAAAGGTAGGCAACTCCCCTATCTAATATCGACTTGTAGGTGATGATATTGCGTAGTAAAAAAGAGATAATGGAATTAGGTATGAACTTTGCAATCAATTGTGAAAAAATTAGAATATTCACCCTTGAAGGCTCTTTAACCAACTCAAACATTCCAGAAGATGAATTTCAAGATTATGATTTTAGTTATTTTGTAACAGATATGGACTTTTTTAAGAAAAGTGATGATTGGTTAGATTATTTTGGACAAAGAATCATTCTCCAAAAGCCAGAAGCAATGGAATTATTCCCACCCGAATTGGGAAACTGGTTCTCGTATTTAATGATTTTTGAAGATGGGTCAAAAATCGACCTAACTCTCATTCCGCTTAATGAATTTGAAGATTATTTTAAAGAGAGTGATGGTTTAGTCGAAGTACTATTGGACAAAGATCAACTCATCAAAAAAACAATTATCCCAAGCGATGCAAAATATCATATTCAAAGGCCAAGTATGCAATCCTTTGACGATTGCTGCAATGAGTTTTGGATGACGTCCACATACGTAGCAAAAGGACTAGCTAGAAAGGAGATCCTCTTTGCTAACGATATAATGAATAGCGCTTTTCGCCCTAATTTACTTACGATGTTACGATGGAAAATCGGAATTGAAACTAATTTTTCTTTAAGTATTGGAAAAAGTGATAAGTTCTTAAAAAAATACGTTTCTAACGAAACATGGAACACACTACTATCGACGTATAATATGTCCACCTATCAAGCAATGTGGGACGCCCTTTATTATAGCTTTGAATTATTCCGAGAATCCTCCCTTTATGTTTCTGAAACACTTGGTTATCCTTATCCTGAGTACGATAAAAAGGTTATCAATTATATAGAGAGGATTCAAAGAAAGTACAGATAATTAAAAAACTTCATTGTATACATTCAATACTTCGATTACAATTGAAGTATGAATTACAAAGGGGTGAAAAAGATGAGTATTAGTCCTAATGTAGCTGAAGTCGCTGCACTTCTTGGTGAAACTTCACGTGCTACTATTTTAACAAGTTTACTGGACGGACGTTTTCATACTGCAAGTGAACTAGCTTATATGGCCGCGATCAAACCACAAACAGCAAGTTTTCACCTTTCCAAATTAGTCGATGGGAATCTCGTTATTGTTGAAAAACATGGTCGCCATCGTTATTACCAGCTGGCTAATGAAGAAATTGCACGCATTTTAGAATCATTCCTTGCTATTTCTCCTCCTCCTGAAGTTCGTTCATTAAAGCAATCAAGGCAAATGAAATTACTCCAAAATGCTAGAACGTGTTATGATCATTTAGCAGGAAAATTAGGAGTTGAGTTAACTGAAGCCATGTTGGCTGCAGGCTATTTAGAAAAAGAAGCACAGGAGTTTACCATTACAACAGCAGGCGAGCAGTTTTTCACTGATTTTGGCATTGATTTAGTTGAATTAAGAGGAAAACGTCGTTCATTTTCTCATGCATGTTTAGATTGGAGCGAACGTCATCATCATCTTGCAGGAGCCCTAGGTAACGGATTATTAAAAAAGTTTTTAACATTGGGCTGGATAACTCAGGATCCATCCATTCGCGCTGTGACTATTACAGATAAAGGAAAAATAGGATTCAAGAAAACATTTCAAATCGATATCAAGTAAAGTTACCCTCCAAAGTACATAAAGAATGGTTTAATCACTTTGGAGGCAGTCTTATATATATTCATTTAATCTATCTATTTTGGATTTCTATACTAGCACTCTCTTGTTTTAAATGCTGAAATTTTCTATTTACAAGATAAATACCAATGATAATAAACAAACCGCCAATAATAAGTGAAGGATATAGATGATCCCCAAGCAGTAACCAACCGGTTATTACACCGAAGAATGGGGCTAAAAATAAATAGGCGCTCGTCTTTCCAGGATCACCTTTTTGCAGAAGATAGTACCAAATCGCAAATTGAACAATTGAGGACATCATACTTAACCAAAATAAAATGAATAAGGACTGGCCATTGAAAGTGAAAAATGGCTTTTCAAAAAGAAAACTAGCAAGTAACAGTAATAATCCGCCAAAAAGCATTTGATAGGCTGATAATACCCAGGTATCAAAAGTTGCCCCCCACTTATTTGCTAATAATGTAGCAATTGCCCAAAAAACTGCTGAAAGAATACCAAATACTATCCCAATTTCAAATTGTAATTGTGTCCCCATTGTAATAACTACCCCTAATAGTCCTAAAAGAACACCGATCCACTGATATAATCTATAACGAATTTTTGTAAAAACGGTCCCAAAGACAATAACGAGTAACGGATTTGTGAATGTAAGGATGGAGGATTCACTGGCAGTAATCGTTCGCAAGCTCAAAAATATACACCCCATCACACCAGCTGTTTGACAAGCACCAATAATAACCATCCTTATCCAACTCTTTTTAGTAATGGGATGTGGCCTTTTTAAAACACTCACAATTATGCTCATAATGATTCCTGCAAGTGTAAAACGCAAAGCTGCTAATAGTATCGGTGATGAATAGGACAAGCCTATTTTAACGATAGCGAACGACGATCCCATTAAAAATGTCGTTAAAAGTACTAATGGTATAAATTTGTAATTATTCATTGTGTCTCTCCCTATTTTTGAAATACTAAGCTATGGCTATTATATCCGCTTTAAATTTCAGCTTTTATCGAAATATGGAATCAATTAGAAGCATATTCAAAGCATTTCAATAAACAGGAATTGGTGCAATTAAAGATTTACGTTCTCATAAATATTTTTTCATTATGTATACATTATTTTTTCATTTAAGATTCATGATAAAAGAAATATTGGAGAAGATTCCCTTACCTATATAGAAGCATATTCTTTTATCTTTTTTGATAGGATGTGCCATAATATGAAGGTATTTAATAGGAAAGAAGGAGAACTGGCTATGAATTATCAAAATATTACCGTTGCCGGTAGCGGTGTGCTAGGGAGTCAGATTGCATACCAAACAGCATTCAAAGGATTCAATGTATCTGTATATGACATTAATGATGAAGCATTGGAGCGTGCGAAAGAAAGAATTAACGGTTTAAAAGAGCACTATAAAAAAGATTTGAATGCTACTGATGAAGAAGTTAACTTAGCATATGAACGCATATCTTTCAATTCTAATTTATCAAAAGCCGTTGCTGATGCAGACCTAGTAATCGAAGCGATTCCTGAGGTTGTTCAAATTAAAACTGACTTTTACAATGAGCTTGGAAAGGTAGCTCCTGAAAAAACAATTTTTGCAACAAACTCTTCTACATTATTACCAAGCCAGTTTGCCGATGCAACAGGTAGACCTGCTAAGTTTTTAGCCCTACACTTCGCAAACGAAATTTGGAAAAATAACACAGCGGAGGTTATGAAACACCCCGGAACAGATATGAAGGTCTTTAATGAAGTGATTGAATTTGCCAAAGCGATTGGTATGGTTGCTTTGCCTTTATATAAAGAACAGCCAGGCTATATTTTAAATTCATTATTAGTTCCTTTATTAGATGCTGCTCAGCTTCTATTATTGAATGAAGTTGCTGATGCAGAAACAATCGACAAAACTTGGATGATTGCAACGGGTGCTCCTCAAGGTCCTTTTGCCATTTTAGATGTTGTTGGAATCAATACTGCTTACAATATTACACTTGCTAAAGCGAAAGCAACGGGTAACCAAGAATACGAAAAATTAGCTAAGTTATTGAAATCAGAGTATATTGATAAAGGCAAACTTGGTAGAGCTACTGGAGAAGGATTCTACACCTATCCAAATCCAAACTTTATGAAACCTGGTTTCTTAGAAAACTAATTCCTTCTTACAATTTGAAGGAACTGACCCAAGAGGGAAAGTTCCTTCTTCTATCTTTATATAGCTTATTCTTCATACAGATATCAATATAAGCTTTTGATATTATCCGGTAATTGAAATGGATTTTCTTTATTCATACGATCGTAAAACATAATACCATCTAAATGATCAATTTCATGCTGTACAACAATTGAGGAATATCCACTCAGCTTTAATAACACTTCTTCTCCTGTAAGATTAAATCCCTTCACTTTAATCCGTTCATATCGAGGTACAAAGCCTTTAATATCTCGATCAACAGAAAGACACCCCTCGCCCTGTGGTAAATAAATCATGGAGACGGAATGACTGATGATTTTCGGATTTATAATTGCATATTCATGCTCTTTCCCCTTCTCATCAGTTAAAAAAGCCGTAAACATTCTCTTATTCAACCCGACTTGATTGGCTGATAGACCTACTCCTGGACGTAAATTATATTTTTTTGCTAGATTAGAATCCTGACTATTTTTCAAAAAATTCATCATGGATATTAATGTTTCTTTATCTTCTTCAGAAGGTGGGAGGGATACCTCTTTTGTTGCCTGATGGAGAATACGGTCACCTTCCCTAACAATATCCTTCATTGTAATTATATAATTTGAATGAAATTTACTCATAAATAAACAATGCATCCACCTTTACTCTTAGTATTTTTGATAACTTGAATGCCAATTCCAGTGTAGGATCATATTTATCATTCTCGATACAATTAATCGTTTGCCTCACGACCCCACACTCCTTAGCAAGCTCCTCTTGAGTGAGTCCTAGCTTTTTCCTTACCTCTTTTATATTATTTTTCATAAGCATCACCTATGTCAAAAGTATTGGACATTATTATTCTAACAATCGTAAGTGAAATGTCAATTACTTTGGACAATCCAACACTGAAATCAATCTTCCAATATACCTAAGTACTCCCTCCAAGGACCAACATCCATATCATATCTCTTTGCCATCGCCCGTACAATTTGGGAAATATGTGTTAAATCATGAACAACCCATGTCGATAATAATTCTCTGACCTTCACTATTCCAAATTCAGGATGCACCCCTGTAAGCTCAAGCTGTAATTCAGGTTGAATAATTGTCTTAAGTTTAGTTATATTTTCCGTTCTCACCTTCTTAAATTCTCGCAACTGTTGTTGAATGGTTCTTTCCGCCATATTATTTAAATGTGCAAAACGATCAAAAGGAGGAAAGGGTCGTCTCTCACCTTCATGAAGCATTGTTTCTAATCTTGGTATCCAATTATGTTTATCGGCTTCAATAAGATGCTCAATCACCTCAGCTACATTCCAAGTACCCTCACCCTCATTACAGTCCAACCAACCTTTCGATAAACCAGATACAAATTCATTCAATGTTTGTGGAGTACGTTGCAACACTTCAATAGCTTCCATTAGTTTAAAATTCATCTGAACTTCTCCCCCCTATGATTCACTTGCAACCATCTTCTTTAAAAATATGGATCTCATGATTCATATATACAGTTGTTCTTGTTTTATTACATTGTACTTCTAACTAAAAAGGGGATATAGCCCTCGCTACATCCCTTTTCTTCTTTAAACCTTCAACCTCTTCGCCATCATTTTTTTAATAATCCTTATTTGCCCTCTATGATTTAATTCATCTTCAAATACATGGAACCATTTAAAGTAATTATTTGCTTGTTGATCAAACCAAAAAGGAGTTTGCTGAAATAACCATTCATCCGGGAGGGTTTGAAATGTTTCGATGGTTTTATTACGAACATCGGTTAATTCCTTCATATAAAAATCAATCGTATTCCCATGGATTTGTTCCCTTGCCCTACTTCCCAATTCCAAGGCTGGATTTAACTCATTAATTTCCTCATCTGTCACTTCACGATTATAAAATGTTTCGATTTGATAAGCTTTTTCAACCGAAACCATATGTGCTAATAACATTCCAATTGAATTAGCTTCCGCATCGTAAAGGAAATCAAGTTCTTCAACGGTTAATTCCTGTACCTCTGCAATGGTCGTCTCTCTCGCATAATTCATCATTGAAACTAATTTACTAAACTCTAAACTCATACCATCCTTTTGATCAATTAAAAATAAAGTTTCTAAATTTATTGCCATGTTTTCACCCGCCTATAAAAATACTCACTCATTATATATTCTGGTAAATACATGGAAATCCCTTTGAATTCCAACTATTTCCCTAAAAAAGAGAATTGTAATCTCTGATCTTTTTGACTAATAAATTCATGAACAATCCTCTTAAATCCATACATCATTTTCCGCTGTTAACTCTACTTGGTGATCACCTGTGTTCACCACACCTTTCGGCTCCACTAGCATGACCTGACATTCTTTTTCCGCAAATGGCTTATGCTCTACCCCTTTAGGTACGACATACATTTCTCCTTTTGAAAGTGTAACCTCTCCATCGCGAAATTCAATTTTCATTTCCCCCTCTATCACAATAAATACTTCATCAGTATCATTGTGGCTATGCCAAACAAAGTCACCTAATAATTTTGCTAACTTAAACTGATAATCATTCATTTCACTAATTACTTTAGGTGACCAATATTCATTAAATTTCGACAATTTATTTTTGATGTTTATTGCCTGATTTTGATAATCCATATAAATCCTCCTTAAAACTTTCCTTAATTAACTGATTAATTCACGTTAATAGTCTATTTTCATGAGAAGGAAATTACGATGATTGATCTTAACCTCCTTCATTCGTATCTCTTTTAGTATATTTTATTAGGAATTGCAAATATATAACATATAAAGAATATAATCTAAAAACTAGAGGTAGTAATAATGAAACATTCTCTGCTTTTTTTATTCATCTTATTTCAATTTTTAATAGTTCCCTTTTCCGATCCTACATACGTTAAAGCAAAGACCACTTTCGTTCATGAGCTATCCGCCGAACCTAAAAAAGATCCATTATCCTTATCAGAATTAAATAATAAATACCAAAATACATTTTTTTTGTATGGATCGAAGACAAAACGAGAAATTGCTTTAACATTTGATGATGCACCTGATAATATTTTCACCCCACAGATCTTAGATATTTTAAAACAAAAAGGGGTTAAGGCAACATTTTTTGTAGTTGGATATCGAATCGAGGAGCATCCTGATATATTTAAAAGGATCATTCGAGAAGGACATGCTCTTGGAAACCATTCGTATAACCATGCGAATTTTTCTAAATTGAGTGATACTGAATTTAGAAATCAAATTATAAAAACCGACAATATTATTAAACAGTATACGGGATATATTCCAAGAATGATTAGACCGCCATATGGAAATATCAATGAAGAGCAACTCCAATGGTTGAAATTACACAACAAAAAAATTGTGAATTGGAATGTCGATTCTCTAGATTGGAAAGGCTTAGATGAAGATCAAGTGGCGAGTAATGTTCTATTGCATGTAAAACCGGGTGCAATTATTCTGCAGCACTCTGGAACCGGGACTGGTGGAGATTTATCTGGGACCGTAAAATCTTTACCAAAAATTATTGATGAGCTGAATAAAGAAAAATATAACTTGGTAACGATCCCTAAATTGCTTAATATTCCTGCTAAATAATCAATTTTGTACTTTTTCGCGTTTATAAATGATGGGAAATTGGAGGATAACTCCAATTTCCGTCCTCAATGAATACTAAAAAAATTTGTTTAGTCATTCTTTTCCTCTTCATAGTTTTGCTTCTCTTGAGAAGCTAGCATAGAAGACGTTTCAATTACTTCTTCTGTTGCTTGAACATCTCCTTCCTTTTCCATTACTTCATCATATTCATATAGTTCAAACATCTGGACAAACTCATTAATGACCATTTCCACTGCCTTTAGTTCACCAACTATAATTGGATTAATTGTTTGAAGTTCCGGTGTTTCTAATTGTTGCTTTAAAGTATCACGCTTAAGACTCATCATTTCTAAAAATGCGACGGCTCTGCCTCTGCGGAACGTTTTTGCTCCTTGATGAACATGTTTCTCTTTTCGCTTATGCCCCTCACCATGGTGATGTCTATCTTTGCCACGACCTCTATATCCTTCATTTCTCATAAAAACTCTCCTTCCTGTATACATCTGTATACATTTTATATTCCTATTGTATACAAATGTATACAGAAAGTCAACAAAACATTTAATAATGTGTAAGCACTCTAACGGTGAGATTAACTCAACAAATTTTCAAGTTTACCCCCATTATTCAAATAAAAAAGGCTGCCATTTCTGGCAACCAACCTTGGGAGAATCCTCGTCCTTATATATTTCCCCCTCCCTTACACTGTTATTAAGACCATTGATTTTGCTCTAAGGTATAAGTCTCTCAAGATCCCTAGGAAATGCTGTCGCCCCCCTAATATTTCCTACTCCTGTCATATTTGCTGTCAATCTCTCTAGTCCAATGGCGAATCCACCATGTGGAGGTACACCATATTTAAACATTTCAATATATGAGGCAAAATCATTTGGATTTAATCCTTTACCTGAGAATGACTGTAACAGCATTTCATAATCATGGATACGAAGCCCACCAGAAGTAATTTCTAAGCCTTTGTACAATAAATCATAGGATTCTGTTAATCCTGAATCATTACTAGGCATCGTGTACATTGGACGTGTTTCACATGGATAATTGGTAATAAAGACAAATTCACTATTATATTTTTCTCTTACGTATTCACCTATTAATCGTTCTCCTTCGGAATCTAGGTCCCCTTCAGGAGATGCTTTTTGATATTGACTACTTAGTATTTCCTGTGCTTCATAAAGAGTTAAGCCTGGAATCTCAGTTATTAACGGAAGTTTAACATCAAGAATTTCTAACTCCCGTTTACAATGGTCATTTACACGTGAGATCATATATTTAAGTACATCTGTTTCCCATTCCATAATTTCTTTTACATCGTCAATAAATCCTATTTCAACATCAAGAGAAACATATTCATTTAAATGTCTTGATGAATGATGTGCTTCTGCTCGAAATACCTGCCCAATTTCAAAAACACGTTCGAAACCACTTGCTACCATCATTTGTTTATAAAATTGAGGTGATTGTGCTAAATGGGCGTTTTTCCCAAAATAATTTAGGCTAAATACATTTGCTCCTCCTTCTGCACCCTGAGAGACAATTTTTGGTGTAAAAATACGTGTAAATCCATGTGATGTAAAAAAATCGCCAAATGACTGTGATAATACACTTTGAATTTTAAAAATGGCTTGATTTTTTTCATGTCTTAAAGATAAGGTACGGTAGTTAAGAAGATGATCCATTCCTGCTTTCAATTCCGATTGATTGATTTCTAACGGGATCGCCTTCTGACATTTATTGATCACTCTAATGTTTCTCACATGTATTTCTACGCCTAATTTTTGTTTCTTTGATTCAACAACGTCCCCGATTATCTCAACAATCGATTCGTTTTCTACTCGGAAATTTAACCATTCTTTCTCCAAAATACATTGAATAATTCCACCTCTATCACGAAGTAACAGGAAGGTAACTTTTGATAAATAACGTTGTTTATGAACCCAACCCGATAATTTTACCGTTTCCCCAACCTTATAAGGCGTTTCTGTCGTTACTATTCGAATCATTTTGACTTCCTCCTTTTCATTAATAAAGAATCAAATAAAAAAATTCGCCCCTATATAAACATAGGGACGAATGTATTCCGTGGTACCACCCAGATTGCCTTTTTATCAGCCTCTCATGCCACATAACGAGTGGTACCGTCTGATTCTACTCTGCCTTTAAGCATTTCTTTCAGCACTTACGGATGTCACCATGATAACCTTGATGCGTTTTTCCACCAACCAAACGCTCTCTATAATCAAGGACTTATCATTTCCTTCCGGTCATTGATTTCCATATTTTGATTGTAGAAGATTATATATTTACGAAAAGAAAATGTCAACCTATTCAGAGTTTAAAAAAATGCTTCATTATTCAATCTCTTCATTGTACACTGGAAGTAAGTGAATACCTGCAGAGAATAGGTTGCTAATTTATTAGCATTAATAGGGAATTCGGTGTGATACCGAAGCTGTTTCCGCAACTGTAAGTGCCGATGAAATAAGAAGTAAACCACTGTTTGAAACATCGAAAACGGGAAGGTTCTTAAAGTAAAATGACGCACAAGCCAGGAGACCTGCCTATTCTTGAACGTAACATGCTCTTCGGAAGATAAGAGATTTTATGGCAGCTCGATTGGTTCTTCATATCGTTTAATAAAGGATCATTTTCCCGCCGGCCAAATTCTATCTGGACGGTTTTTTTGTGTTCAATTTTACAAATATATTGATCTCCTCGTTATGAAACGATATAGATCGAAACCAGACGAATTTTTTCTGAAGTGTTATGAGGTAAACATTTAAAATATTTAAGATTAGGAGAAAAAGACATGGTAAAAAAAGACTTACGTTATTTATGCTATCCCTTTATGCGCGAATCCGCTTCAACCGTTGATTTCGAAATTAGAACAGATTCATTAACAACGCGTATTGGACAAGCTGCTTCCTTAACAAAGGATATTCCTATTGTTTATGAAGATTTAATGTACTTGCTTCCAATGGCCTATCATCTAAATGGATCTGTACGCGGAAAGCTTGCCATTAGCGAGGATGATTTAATTCGTCTAAGCAGCATGTATGATTTCTATGTTGCGGAAACAGATGGTCGCATTGATCGGTTTGTACTTCCACAAGGGACGGCTGCTGCATGTGCTCTACATGTATGTAGAAGTGAGGCAAAAAAGTCCGTTCGTGCTTTACATAAGGTAAGTCTTGAAAGAGAGGTTCCGGATATCTTATTCAATTATACGAATCTACTAGCTAATGTCCTTTTTTACATGGCGGTCTATGTAAACAAGGATAAAGGTGTTGAAGAAATCCAATTTGTCAGTAAATCTTATCCAACAAGACCGATAAAAAAGAAAGTAGGGAAATAACTTGAAGAAATATCATTTGTTTCATTGGCTAACAGCTATAATGTTGATCATTTTCTTAGCAGGCTGCCAATCCAATCAGAGCAGCAATGAACCTAAAAAAGAGGATACACCTGAACAAGTAAAAGCGTATACCGTGAAGGATGATACTGGCAAGGAAATTTCCTTCAAAAAAGCTCCTGAAACGGTTATTTCATTGCAGCCTAGTAATACTGAAATTCTTTTTGCACTTGGAGCTGGAGATAAAGTAATTGGCGCAACGGAATATGATAATTATCCAGAGCAAGCAAGTAAAATTGAACGTGTATCGGACTCTGTTACCATTAATACAGAAAAAATTATTGCACTAAAACCAGATATTGTCATTGCTTATACAATCGGAGATGAAAATGCCTTAAAACCAATTGAAGATGCAGGTATTCCTGTATTTGTCATACAATCTGCTTCTTCCTTTGAGGATGTTTATGGTGATATCCAACAAATTTCAGAAGTAATGGGTGTGAAAGAAAAAGGGGAAGAACTTATTACCAATATTCGCACTCATATAAATGATATCGAAAATAAATTAAAAAATATCGAAAAACCAAAACGCGTATATTTTGAAATAAGCCCATCTCCTGATATTTATTCAACAGGCAGAAACACATTCCAACAAAAAATCCTCCAAACAGCTGGTGTAGAAAATATCTTTGGGAATCAAGAAGGTTGGATCAAGGTTTCAGAAGAGACAGTCATCAAGCAGAATCCTGAAATCATTGCAACAACTGTCGATTATATCGAAGGCCCTGTAGCAGAAATCAAAGCTCGTAAAGGATGGGAAACCATAGAGGCGATTAAAAAGGACAGAGTATACCAATTAGACTCGGATATCATGTCACGCCCAGGTCCAAGAATTGCTGAAGCGGTTGAATTAGTTGCAAAAATGGCGTACCCAGAATATTTTAAATGAGACTAAAGCTGGAGTGTTGATCACTCCAGCTTTTATCTTTAGCTATTATCAGTATAATACTTTCATTATTCATGAAAAAACATTATAAAGATATCCGATCGACATAGAGAATAGTAGTGAGCCAAAACCGAATCTATCTAATATATTTCTCGGCTTTACCTCCTTGTTTAACAAATTTCGATTTTGCAGGAAGAATAATTTTAAAAAAAGATAGACTCTTTTCTAAAACATTGTTGCTATTTAAGTATGGTTTTAACAAATAATTATCAGCTGAAGACCGCTACACCTTCACTTCACTAAGAAAAGAGCTCCAAACTTTATATGAATCGCTGAATCTTTTACACAAGCAACAAACGATACGAAAACAGTCTAAAGGTAAAACGAATCCTAAAAAGCTTTTTTAATTTAGCTCTTTTATAAATAGTTTTAATGGATCAGCATCTTGAGATAATTTCGTTACTGAGTCAAAATGAAATCCTAATTTTAATAAAAGATTTTCTGATGCATGATTATCGGTAGTTGTAATGGCTGCGAGCCTACTTATATTTAATTCGGCTTTTGCATAGATCATGACTGCCCGAGCTGATTCATATCCATACCCTTTACCTGTAAAGTCTTTCAAAAAAGCAAAACCCAAATCAACATCCTCTAATCCATTTCTCTTAACCAAGCCACACATCCCAATAGGTATTCCATATTCTTTTAAAATCACTAAATACAAACCAAATCCCAAATCATTATACATTTTTATAAGGCTATGCTCGATATACTTTTTTGCATCCTCAATGGTTTTAATCCCTTTGTCTCCGATATATTTGATCCAATCAGGCTCATTAAGGAGATTGAAAATAAACTCAGCATCATCTTCTGTAAATCTTCGAAGTAATAATCTTTCTGTTTCGATCATCATTATCACCTTTTCTTCGAAAAAATATAATTTACGAGTATTAGATATTTATGTTTGGTTCTATCGTTGTAAAACATTCTTAAGAACTAAATATTGATAAGACAAAATAAGCATACTATAAGTGCATAGACCATCTACCAATGATAATAATATAATACGATTTTGTATATCTTAACATTGTAAAGCCACATGGCAAACTAGGAAAAAACGTTTATTCTATCATTATATCGATGAGGAAATATAATACCCCAACCCTTTTCAGAAGTAGCTCAGCTTGTTTTCATACCGTTGTCTGTTTATTTAGCTTCTACTGGTAAACTATTTGTATAAAATTAAAGATTTTTAGCGCATAAAAAAGAGAGTATACTCCTTTCTATATTGAAAGAAGTATCTCTCTTCATTTTCTTTACTTAATTTATGATTTTAGCTTTTTATTGGCGTGATTCTGTTAAAGGCTTTTTTAAGACTCCTATTAACACGGCCGAAACAATTGCCCCAATGACAACCGCAAGCAAATATAGAAGCCAGCTACCCTCAACTAGTGGAAATACGAAAACTCCACCGTGTGGTGCGCGAAGTCCAATATGAAACATCATTGACAAGCCTCCCGCAACAGCTGAACCTACCATTAAAGAAGGGATCACTCGAATTGGATCAGCAGCTGCAAATGGTATGGCACCTTCGGTTATAAAAGATAGTCCCATAATATAGTTTACTTTACCTGCATCTCTGTCCTGCTTGCTAAATTTATGCTTAAATAAAGTAGTCGCAATAGCAATACCTAATGGAGGAACCATCCCTGCTGCCATAATTGCTGCCATTGGCTCGTAGACCCCGCTTGCAATTAATCCAGTACCGAATAAGTAAGCAGCTTTGTTTACAGGGCCCCCCATATCAATAGCCATCATTAATCCTAATACTATTCCTAACAATACTGCATTTCCTGTACCCAGACCTGTAAGCCAGTTAGAAATTGCTGTATTTAATGCACTCAATGGATTATTAACGACAAAATGCATGATAAAACCTGTAACAGCAATACCTAATAACGGAAATAACAAAATAGTTTTGATTCCTTCTAAAGAACTAGGAAGTCCAGCCAATACCTTTTTTAATCCAACAACGACATATCCAGCTAAGAATCCGGCAACCATACCGCCTAAGAATCCGGCGCATTAAGGCAAATGCATTTCCACCGCCAATGATATTTAATGCTTCGGCAATCACATTATAAGTAGGATCTTTTGGGTTATGCGCATTTACACCGAATAAGAAACCTAGAGCAATTAAAATACCACCGCCGATTACAAACGGAAGCATATTTGAAACTCCACTCATCAGATGTTTATAGATTGTTGCTCCGACCCCTCTACCTTTTTGTTCACTTTGATTACTAGACTTTCCGCTACCATGATAAATCGGTGCATCTTGCTTTAATGCTCTTTCAATTAATTGCTGTGGTTTACGAATCCCGTCTGCCACTGCGGCTTCAACTACATGTTTTCCATTAAAACGATTCATCTCCACATTCGTATCTGCTGCTACTATAACGGCGATAGCGTTTTCAATTTCATCAGCAGTTAGAACATTCTTTGCTCCACCAGATCCGTTTGTCTCAACCTTAATAGCGACACCCATTTCTTCAGCTTTTGCCTTTAAAGAATCTGCTGACATATACGTGTGGGCAATACCCGTAGGGCAAGCTGTTACTGCAACAATAAATTGTTTCTTATCCGTCATGGATTGATTTTCTTCTTTTTCCTCTTGATCATAGCGATTAATAATATTTAATACATCATCTTCAGAATTTGCCTCTAGCAATAATTGGCGTACTTCTTGTTTTAACAATATAGTAGAGAGCCTAGAAAGTGCTTCTAAATGGGTATTATTTGCCCCTTCTGGTGCTGCAATCATAAAGAAAAGATGTGAAGGTTGACCATCAAGGGAATCATAGTCCACTCCATTACTTGACCTTCCAAATGCAATAGCTGCTTGCTTTACCGCTTTTGTTTTTGCATGGGGAATGGCGATTCCCTCGCCAATCCCTGTTGTGCTTTGTTCTTCTCTCTTTAAGATTGCCTTTTTAAATTCCGCCCTATCGTTTAATTTGTTAGCGGAGTCCAGCACACTTACTAATTCTTCAATAGCATCCATTTTTTCCGTGCTGTTGATTGATAGATTAATTGTATCTTTTGTTAATAACTCGATTATTTTCATATTCCATCCCCCTTGAATGAAATTCTCTCTACATTTATTTCAGGTAGCAAATTTTCTACCTGTTCACGCGTGCATAAACCAAATGAAAACGCGGTAGCACTACCAGCAGCAATACTAAAACGAAATGCTTCTTCAACACTTTTTGTTTTTTCAAACTTTGCAATAAATCCAGCTACCATTGAATCCCCTGCACCAACTGAGCTTTTCACTTCTCCCTTTGGGGCAGTTGCAACTAATGCATATTCCTGATTAATAAGAACTGCTCCATTTTCAGCAAGAGAAACGATAACATTTCGAGCACCTTTTTTTATAAGCTCTCTTCCATAGGGAATAACCTCTTCGGCTGTAGTTACGACTGTATTAAATAATTCTCCAAGCTCATGATGATTAGGTTTTATAAGATATGGTTGGAATGGAAGAACATTCATTAATAAATCTCCCTCAGCATCCACAACAAACTTAGTCCTATTTTCCTTGCATACTTCTACAAGCTCTTCATACGTATTTGCCGGCATGGACGATGGAATACTACCTGCTAATACGAGGATATCTTCACTTGTAAGTCCACGAATCTTTTCTTTCAAAGTTTCATAGTTTTGTCTAGTTATATTCGGGCCCTTTGCATTGATTTCTGTTTCTGTTATAGACTTTAGTTTTACATTTATTCTTGTATCCTCTTTAACTCTTACAAACTCTGTATCAATCTTTAAAGTTCTTAAGAATTCTTCAATATAGTCTCCGGTAAAACCACCTATGAATCCAAGAGCTTTACTATTAACATCTAATTTCTTTAATACTTGCGATACATTAATGCCTTTTCCACCAGGAAATTTCGAATCATTTTTTGTACGATTTAAATCACCTAAGGTTATCTGATCTAGTTCTAAGATATAATCAAGAGATGGATTTAAAGTTAATGTATAGATCACGATATCACTACCTTTATGTTTGTCTTACTAATAAATTGCTCTTTTGTATCTGGGTCTAATTTATTTGTAATTATAGAAGCTTCGTTTAAATCTGCTATTTTCGCAAATGAAATTTCCGAAAATTTCGTTTCATCAGCAAGGACATATGCTTCTCTAGTTAATGAAATAGCTAGTTGTTTGACCATTGCTTCCTCTGGATCAGGTGTTGTATATCCAAATTGGTGGTGAATTCCATTTACGCCCATAAAACATTTATCAAAACGATAATGCCCAAGACTTTCTAAAGCACCTCTACCTATAAAAGCTTTTGTTGTTGGTTTTGCATATCCACCTATTAAATATGTTTTAATATTTTTTTCAAGAAGCTCATTCGCATGCATGAGTCCATTCGTCACAACTACAATATTAGTAGGTAAATACGGAATCATTTCAAAAACGGTCGAACCGGCATCTAAATAAATACAATCACCTTCTTCGACTAATCCTCCAGCATATTTAGAAATTTGACGTTTTTCCTGAAGGTTTTTGGAAGATTTCTCATTCATGCTAGGTTCTTGAAGCTTACCTTGCAGTCTTTGTGCCCCTCCATGAACTCTTTTAAGAAATTTTTCTTGTTCTAGCTGAATTAGATCGCGTCGAATAGTTGATTCTGATGAATTTGTTAATTTTACTAGTTCTTGAAGTGTCACCGAGTTTTTTATCTTTAATGCCTCTAAAATTATTTGATGGCGTTCTGGTTCTAACAAAACAACACCCTCCTAAAACGCTTTCATTACATTTAGTAAGTTTATTTTACAACTTCAATCATTAAAAATCAATCAAAATAATTCAAAATCATTCACAACCAATCAAATGTATTCAACTCTTTATGCTAATAGGAAAATCCTTCATTTTACAATTGGTACTTTTCTATGGTTATTAATTATTAGCAAACAATAATAAACCTCAAATATTCAACTACTAATGAACTTCAAAATAGATAGTAGTTTCCTTGCAATTGAAGTAGCCATACTTTTTCCAATTCCTTTAATCGCTTATTTAGTTATATATTTAAGTTAGAATCAATCGCTCCAAGCTCCCCTTATTTCTCCTATGAACAATCTTAGTTGTTTTACAAAATCAATATTATTTTTGCCATTGACTTTACCCTTAGGGGAATGTGTATAAAGGAATTGAACAAAGATTATTTGAAAGAAGCTTTATACAATCAAAAATGGAGGTGACCTCTTGCTATCAATTGGAGAATTCTCAAAAATCTGTGGAGTATCTACAAAAACACTTCGATATTATGATGAAATTGGCTTAATTAAACCTGACGAGATTAATCCTGAAAACGGTTATAGATTTTATTCCATCAATCAGCTAAAAAAGATGCTCTTTATTAACCGCATGAAATCCTATCAATTTTCTCTAGAAGAAATCAAAACTATCGTCGAGTTGGAAGAGGATCAATTGGAAGAAAAGCTTTGCTCTGCACTGAATTATAAGAGAAAGGAAATACAGGAAAAGATAGGCACTTTGGAGGATACCCTAAAACAAATAAATAAAGATGTCTTGAATATAGAAAATGGCCGATCAATTATGTCAATTGGTGACGATATTGAAGTTCAACTAGTTGAGACACAGCCAATGAATATCCTTTATATACGACAAATGATGACTAGTGATGACTATGCTCAAGGTTATGGAGCACATTTTAGCAGACTATACGAAAGGATTGCTACAGAAAACCTCACATTACTTGGAATGCCTATAACCTTTTACCATAGCCCCGAATATAATCCTGCCGGTAACGATACAGAGTTTGCTATTCCAATAGCAGAGCCTGTAATCGGAACCCGAGAAATGCCTGGTGGTCTTTGTGCGAAATCTGTTTTAAAGGGATCCTATTCGGAATTAACAGCTGTATATGCGAGGTTAAGAGAATGGATAGAAGTTGAAAAGTATGAACTGGTGAAGTCACCTTATGAAGTGTATATGACTGATCCCAATCAGACCGATGTTCCTGAAGGGATGATAACTGAAGTGTATTTTCCAGTGAAGAAAAAATAGTGTCAATTTCTTTAAACAAAAAAGGGGGAGCGATTATGCAAAGAACCTATTGGCCAACTACAGAATGGCAAACAGTAGACCCAGAAGAATTGCAAATAAACGCAGAAAAGCTTTCTGAGCTTACATCAATAATAAAAACCGAGTATGGCAATATAAACGGTATTGTGATAGTAAAAAATGGATTTATTGCTTATGAAAAATATTTTAATGGCTATGATCAACATGATGCACATCATGTGGCATCTGTAACAAAGAGCATCATTTCAGCCCTTATTGGTATTGCCATAGACAATGGGTTTATTAAAAATGTAGATCAAAAAGTGTTAGATTTCTTCCCCGAGTATGATTCAGATCCTTCTGATACGACCAAACGAGAAATTACTATTCGCCATCTTCTTACGATGACTGCTCCTTATTCATTTGATGATTGGCAGGAGCCGCTTGACAAAATGTGTATGCAACCCGACTGGGTAAAGTATACTTTGGATATTCTTGGTCAAAAGGGGAGGATTGGGCCGTTTAAGTATTCCACTGCAGGGGCACACCTGCTTTCATCCATCATTACTCGTAGTACAGGGAAAAATGCCCGCGAATTTGCTAATGAACACTTATTTAGTCCCCTCGGTATGAAGGAAATCCCTGATTATGAAATGCAAGCATTTGGGTTCGAGGACTTATTCGGAAAGAATGTAAAAGGGTGGGTAAAAGACCCAACTAATAACTCCACAGGAGGATGGGGACTTACACTAAATCCACGTGATATGGCACGCTTAGGTTACCTCTATCTGAGCCAAGGTATTTGGGACAACACACAAATTATTTCTGAGAAATGGATCAAAGAATCGACTGCAATGAATCCTCATAAATACGGATATTTATGGTGGCTACACGACGAAAATGGAATGTATGCATACGCAGCACAAGGCGATGGGGGCAATATCATATGCTGTATACCAGAAAAAGACCTAGTCATAGCCATCGCATCCGAATTCATCATCAACGCCCGAGATAGATGGAACCTGATCAAGGAGCATATTATTCCAGCTGTAGGGACAGGGGGTCAGGTCCACTGTCCCACCATCACACAAGATTTCGAATGATTATTCTTTAACTAAGGGCAATGGATTCCTTCCCTTACCCATGTATAAAGCTCCATCCATTCATGGATAGAGCTTTATGCCATTTTTTAATTTTCCCCTTTATTCATCAGTTGTTCATATAGTTCTTCCCATTGCTTTTCAAGTTTTTCCTTTTCTATAAATAAGGTTTGTAAATATTCCAATTCCTGTGTTTCTCCTAACCTTGCTTCCAATTCTAAAATTTTACTTTCCAACTCTTCTAATTCCATTTCCAAGTTTTCATATTTTAAGTTTGTATGTTTTGGTGGTTTCCGAAGAAGAGATGCTTCCTTCTTGTTTTCTGCTATTACTGGTTGTTGTGTCTTACTTTTCCTCAACATCATCTTTTCTCTAGCCCAGTTATAATCCCCTTCAAAGCAATGAACTTCCCTGGATTCAATCCAATAAATCTTCTTAAATAGCTTATTCAGGAAATAACGATCATGAGAAACAGCTAAAATTGTCCCATTATAATCTTCAAGCGCATCTTCTAATACTTCTCTCGATTCAATATCTAAATGGTTTGTTGGCTCATCTAAGATGAGGATATTAATATCTTGATACATAAGCTGTGCTAAACGAAGCCTCATTCTTTCTCCCCCACTAAGCTGAGATACTTTCCGAAACACCATATGTCCATAGAATAAAAACCTCGCTAAGATATGCCTCGCTTCTCCCTCCGTTACTCTTACTTCATTACGAAATGCTTCAATAATGGTTTCATCATCATTGTTGGAAAATAAGTGTTGAGACAGATAACCAATTTTCACATTACTTCCGATCTTAACTTCCCCTTCATCAGCATCAATTTGTCGAAGAATTAGTTTAAGTAAAGTCGATTTCCCTGTACCATTTTCCCCGACAATCGCTACACGTTCCTGAAATTTCACATCCATAGTGACGTTCTTGAAAAGCAATTGATCTGCAAACTGTTTCGAGACCTCCTTAAGGATGATCACATCATTCCCACTACGATCAGAAGACTCCATTTCAAGATTCATTTTCTTGTGATTTAACACTGGTCGACTCAATTTTTCCATTCTTTCGAGAGCCCTTTCCATATTTCTCGCTCGCTTATGGAGTCCTTCATTCGGTGGATTGGCTCTGTTCGCCCAATCTCGTAGTCGTTTAATGGCTTCCTTCATTTTCTTGATTTTCTTTTGCTGTTCTTCATAAGCACGGAACTCCCTTAGCAGTTTTTCTTCCTTTTCCTTTACAAAACCAGAAAAGTTAGTATGATAGCACGCGATTTCACCATCCTCTAAATCTAGAATCTTATTTACGGCTTCATCGAGAAAATAACGATCATGAGATACGATAACAACAGTTCCACTATAATCTCTTAAAAAGCTGCCAAGCCACTCTACTGCCATCAAATCTAAATGATTGGTCGGTTCGTCCAGCAATAATAAATCTGGATTTTTAAGAAGAGTCAAAGCTAGGCAAACCTTCGTTTTTTCACCACCGCTTAGAGTTGAAATTTGTTCATTGATTAAATCATTGATATTCAAACCATTAACGATTTTTTCAATATTGGCATCAATTTCATACCCCCCATTTAACGTAAAATTATCTTGTAAATCCCCATAATCCTTTATTAACTTTTCTAGTCTCTCACCATTTGCTTCACTACTCATTTCCATCTCGAGTTTCTTCATCTTTTCCTCTACTTGCAAAAGATCAACAAATGCTGTCCTCAATACGTCCTTTGTAGTTGATTGGTTTTGAAAGTCTGGAATTTGTGCAAGATAACCAATTTGAACTCCCTTTTTCCAATGAATTTGACCGGAATCAGGCGTCTCCTTACCAGATAATAATTTCAATAGCGTAGTCTTACCACTTCCATTCCGTCCAACTAAACCGACCCTGTCTTTATCCTGAATTTCAAAGGTTATATCTTCAAATATAGAGCTGCCCCCATACATTTTTTTTACTTGATTTACACTGCATGCAATCATGTCTAATTTCCTCCTTCGTTTAATGAACACAAAAAAGCTATGGGAAATACACCGCGATCCCATAGCTTTTTATTCGAAACTCTTTATTTTGCATGAATTGTTGCTTTTCTCATTTAGATTAAAGTAACAAAGCATTAAAAAAGAGTCTTTTATAACGAATGGCATAAAAAAAGAAGAGCATGAAAAGCTCCTCTTCAACCATTCTTATATATTGTGGGTTTTGAGATGTTTTCACCGTTTTAGATTTGCTATTAAGTTGTTAAAAAAGGGCATACGTATCCCGTTAACAGCTTTCACAGCAAATTTTGCACGGTTTAGATATAAAAATTCAGTCCAATAACCGCACACTAAAACAGCTTGATTTAACATCATTACCCACCTCCGTATCCTATATATTCAATTACATTTTATTGGTTTTGCAAACAATTTTCAAGAGTTTTCAGTCAAAATGTTGTTACTTTTAAAAAAATTCTCCTCTTAATGGGAATACCATGATTAATAAAATGAATTAGACCAATAAAAATTCAAACTTTTTGATTTGAGGGGTGTAACACATACATTCAATCTATTTTTAGTCAATTTTCCCTTATTATATTTATTATGCCTATGGTTACAAGTGTTTAACTATTTTCCCCTCGTTTTAAAATAATCTCCTTGTTCGCACTAGTATTTAAAGCCTGTGATAGTACGATATTGATTGCCATTATTTTACTAAACGTAGTCTTTCCTGAAGTATCGATGTTAGTAAAATTTCATGACAATTCAAAATTCATGTGATTTAATAATATTATTCTATAGGTGTCTTTTCGAAATACATTCAAACTGAAATGAACAATGAAGTGCTGGCAAGCTTAAAGCTATTGATCACATGTACATCCATTTTTTTAATTATGTTATAAGTGAATTGATTAAATATCTGCTGTGATTGAATTGCTTAAGCGGAAGCTTAATATTTACCAAAAGAGGAGAATATATAGATGAAAAATAGAGTTGAAACGTTTGTTGAAAAGTATCAATTATATAAAGAGGATAAGATCCAACAAATCCAATTGGAGCATCGTTTTAATTTGGTGGAGACATTCAAGATTAGAAAAGGGATGCATGTTTTAGAAATCGGCTGTGGCCAAGGGGATACGACTGTATTGTTAGCTGATATGGTAGGGGCGGAAGGAAAAGTTGTTGCCATTGACATCGCTTCACCTAACTATGGAATGCCATTTACGCTTGGGCAAGCAATAGAACGCATAAAGCAATCCGAACTAAGTGCCCGAATTGATTTTCATTTGGAAACAGAGTTTCTGAATTTCCCCATCACTCAGCAGTTCGATGTAGTTGTGTTATCACATAGTTCATGGTACTTTGAGAGCGAACAAAAATTAGCGGATTATTTCAAACGACTACGCCATATCACCAAACGAGTTTGCTTTGCAGAATGGGATTTACGTTTCAGTGATCTCTCACAGCGTGGACATTTTTGTGCCGTGACTATTTTAGCACTTTATTCACAATTCGTTAAAAATGATGGCAATATCCAGCATGTGTTTGGTGAGAGTCAGATTGTAAATTTAATGGCTGAAGCTGGGTTTACATTGCAAGACAAAGAAACTATAGATGCTAGCTTTTTACAGGATGGTTTATGGGAGATGGATTATGCCACTTCCATTCAAAACGAGTTTAACCAGGTTCCCTCTATGATCCAAGCACTTGTATCAAACTATTATGATGTGATGAATGAGAATATCGATAAAAAATCCTTAAATAGTTTTGTGCTTATTTTCGAAGCATAATTTTGTCTATGCGCCTTTCTTTTTTCTTATGTTTATATAAAAATGGCGTGAAGTTCTAATTTCACGCCATCTCCACATTCATAAAATGTCCTTTAAATGAAGAAATAAGCGAAGGTAAAATTCTTCGCCTTATTGTTTTAAAATAAACTTTCTACAAAGTGCCCACATCATCACACTTAATATCAAGAAATAAAATGGCATCGTAAACAATGATCCATTATGAAAAAAACTCATCGCCGATGTTACTAAACTAACCAACAAATAATAGCCAAGACTAAAAATAGCTCCAGCAAATAAAAACCCCAAGAAATTAAGTTTTTACATATTGTTTTGGGGATAAATTCTAATTCTCCCCCCTCTAATTGAAGGAATGCTCCGCTAGATGTGGAATAGTTTAAAAGGAGGGATAAAGAGAGCTCCCTGATATTACGTTAATATAAGTAGAACACTATGATGAACTGAGGATTTAACCGATGAAACTGCAACTACTCTATAATGAATACTTAAATATTAAATTCAACAGAAAAATACAGTCCTTTCAACTGGACTGCTTTGAATACTGCCTGCTTGAAAACGAGAGCGCAGAATTATTTTTTGTCGATAGAGGGAACGAATCATTTGTTGAGTGGGCATATGAATTAGAGCCGAAAGATCCAAATTATATAATGAATCCTAACTGGAAGCCTGTTCTCTCAGCATTTTTCAAGCAACTAGATGTATATGATGAATTAATATTATATTATTTACTATTTACTATTAACAGGACGACATCCATTGTTAGCAACAACCCATTCAATGCAATGAATGATTTTATGAAAAACTATTGTTTTTTTCAGTTGGCACAATTGACTGATACTACTAAATTAAATAATGAACAAAAACACCAATTAAGAGACTTTTTCTTCTTTTTCTATCTTTATACTCACCCGGTAAACGAAGAAACTCTCTACTCTTTTTCATTCGAAGGAAAAGATTTGGTTCATACAAAAACCAATATCCATGTGGAAGATTATTTTTCTAAATTTCACGATTACTACAAGGAGAACCTCGATAAGTATAGAGATCAAATAATGATTGATCCACATGAAATAGATGCTTGTAAGAATCTCACAATCGAATTGTTAAGGTCAATTGAGGGGAAATCGCCCAAGCTGTCGCTCCCCCTTGAAGAGGGGTTAGAGGATGTAATACGACTAATCAATAATATTGATTATTTATTACATTTATATTCCGAAAATAAAACAACATTATTCAGTATCATGGAAGGTTTTCTTGCCGACAATTGCTCTACTCCCTATCGTGACCATTGTTTTACCATGTTGCTTCAGAATTATGTGTGTTATATCCTGTATTTTAATTTTGATGAAATTCATGAATTGGTCAATTACTTTAAAGGCACTCCGCTATCGTGTGAATTACTCATCAATAAAATGTTTACGGATGCCATCTTTATTCAAAAGATAATGAGACAGAACGGTATAAATATTACCGAATATAATAATGTCATCGAATTTTTCAATGAAGAAGCACGAAGCATGTATTTGTAACTAAAAAACAAAGAATGCGTTGGAAACCACTTTTATTGGAAAGAAAAAGCTAATGCATATGTACTAGCTTTTTTAACTATCTTATTTAGCAGTTACTTCGTCTTCGGTTAACCCATTTATGATTCTTTACCACAGGACCACCAGTTGTCGGTGTGTAATCTACCATATAGACGGTCGTTTTTTCCGAAGAGACGATTTCAGCACTCGCACCTTTCATTCCTTTCATATGATCTGCTTCTAAGATAACTTTTGTACCAGGTTTCAATGTCTTCTTTCCTGCATCTTTGATTTCCTCTTGGATAACCCATTTATGATTTTCTACTTTCGGTCCACCAGTGGTCGGCGTATATGTAACTACATATGCAGTAGTATCAAATGCTCCTGAAATAGTTGCTTCAGCATCCTTCATTCCATTCATATGATCTGTTTTAAGTATCACTTTATCTCCTATTTTATACGTTGGATGTTCAGCTACCTTTAATCCGTCTGGAACTTCACCAGAACTTGAGTGTTCCATGTGCTCCTTAGTCACACTGCTAGCAGGCTTAGATCCCATGTCCAATTTTTTATTATCTGTTGAGTCATTGCTTTTTCCACATGCTGTTAACACAAAGATTAGCGTTAATGAAACAATTCCTATTATTAATTTTTGGGTCATAATTATTCCTCCTAAAACCTTTGATTGAATGAATCTCGCCTCTTATGTAATGGAAATAACAATATTATTATTAATTTTTCCCTAATCCTATATAGGTAAACAAAGTGCTGCTCAAATATAATAATTTATGCATCAAGGGTTTAGACTCTACTTTATTGAAAACAGGATGATAAAAAGTATGGTGATTTACAACTTTATCAGTGCATACACTATTTGAAATAAAAAAAATGATTGAATGACTCCCCTTGCTTATATAAGTAAATAGTTATATATTTTATTAGTTGAATCATATATATATAAGTGAATAATTATATAACTATATAGGAGGTGCTCAAATGCAAGAAACATTACCCGATATTGAACGTACATCAAAAGTTCTTAAATTACTAGGTGATAAAACAAGATTAACAATGGTTGCTTTATTAATGAAACGCGAATTATGCGTTTGTGAATTTCAGGAAGTTTTCGATATGACCCAGCCATCTATTAGTCAACATTTACGTAAATTAAAGGACTCTAATCTAGTAAAAGAATCACGAAAAGGGCAATGGATCTATTATTCATTGAATAAAAATAGTGAGTTCTATCACCTCATTAATTATGTAACGACGCAGATACCTGATCAAGAAGAAACCATTAAACAAATTGATAAGAGTAATCCAACCATCCGCTGCGGTTGTTAACCAAACATGGAGGTGACAAAAAACATGAGTCATACTGAAAAAAAACGTTTATCATTTCTTGATAGATATTTAACACTATGGATATTTATTGCAATGGCTATAGGAATTGGACTTGGTTACATATTTCCCGGAATGATCAATGGATTAAATAAGTTTCAAATTGGAACTACATCTATTCCATTAGCTATTGGGTTAATACTTATGATGTATCCTCCGCTAGCCAAAGTACGTTATGAGGAAATTGGTCGAGTGTTTAAAGATATTAAGGTTCTAGCTTTATCCCTTATTCAAAACTGGATTATTGGTCCGATCCTGATGTTTTTTCTGGCCATCATTTTCTTACCTGATAAGCCAGAATACATGATAGGGCTTATTATGATTGGAATGGCACGCTGTATTGCTATGGTCATTGTTTGGAATGATCTAGCCAAAGGGGATACAGATTATGCTGCAGGGCTAGTTGCATTTAACTCAATTTTCCAAGTCATCTTTTTTTCCATCTATGCTTATGTCTTTGTAACAGTGATTCCAGAGTGGTTCGGATTACAAGGGGCAATTATCGATATTACCATTGGAGAGGTAGCAAAATCAGTGTTTATTTACCTAGGCATTCCCTTTGTTGCAGGAATGCTTACAAGATTTACATTAGTGAAAGCAAAGGGAAGAAATTGGTATGAGAAGGTATTTATTCCCAAAGTCAGTCCAATTACTTTAATCGCCCTACTATTTACTATTATTGTGATGTTCTCCTTAAAGGGGGATATGATTGTTGCATTGCCATTAGATGTAGTGAGAATTGCTATTCCTTTACTTGTTTACTTCGTTATCATGTTCTTTGTATCTTTCTTTTTAGGGAAAAAATTAGGTACCAATTATCCAGTAACAACCACATTAGCTTTTACGGCCGGAAGTAATAACTTTGAATTGGCCATCGCTGTCGCCGTTGGAGTGTTTGGAATACATTCAGGAGTTGCCTTTGCCGCAGTAATTGGTCCTTTAGTGGAAGTACCAGTAATGATTGCATTAGTAAATGTTGCACTCTGGTTTAAGAAAAAATATTACAGTGAGAATGCAGTATAAAATCAAGTACTAACAGTAAACAATGAAGATCTAGTAGTGGACGCTTTGATCAGCCAAAAATGTCTGTTCACCCAGTAAAGAGAGTTCATTGATGATATCCCAAAAGCAGAAGTAACAGATGAAATAAATTTATAAAAATGGTCCACCTAATTATAAAATAATTACTGGACCATTTTAGTACTAATAAAGAAAGTTTACTCTCTACTTTTATATAGGTTCTTCAGTGTCTACAACTTTAACTTGGTTATAATAGTTATTTTGTCAATTGATTTTGGATCAAATCAAAATCCTTCATTAAAACAATAATTAACTATTAGGGGAAAACCTACTCCTCTTCAGAATTTCATCAGAGTCCATAAAAGTCCATTCTTTAATAGGAATATCTGGATTTTTCTGCAAAAAATCTTGCATAATCTGATAACCAATTTTGTAATCGGACCATTTAGGAATAACACCGTTTCCAGCATTCATCTCTGCTAAGTCGTTATTATTATAAGAATATCTCTTATCTTTTGCCCAATCCCAAATTGTTATTTCCTCATCTGGAGATAATTCATCTGTCCATGGAACGTTTATCTCAGGGTTGATCAAGGTAGCAAAGGAATCAGCCTTACCTTCAGATAAAATATAATCAAATAAATCTCTTTGTTTATCTTTCTTATCCTCGAAGTAAACAATATGGTGATATTCATGTGCCACGGTGTATTTGAGCATCTCCTCCTTATATTTTTGAGGTGCTATTTGTAAAACTATAATTTGGTTAGATGTCGCAAATGCTGTAACTCCACTCATTTGACTTATGATAGTATACTGGTCTGGATTAAACGGGAACAAATATATGGTTGTCTTTCCACCATGAAGCAGGTTAGAGGACTTTTCTATCGTTTCTTTTATTAAATGACTAAAATGTTCATAGTTTTCATCCAATAATTGAATTGATTCATTCAGTCGATCGACATTTATAGGCGCTGCAAAATTATATTTATCTTTTAACCAATGTGCACCATTTTCGCCAAATGCCTCTTTTCGGAAAGGTTCGACAACTGTCGATATGTATAATTCTTTATGGTTTGGATCTAAATTCTCTTTTACTTTTTGTATGTATTCGAGGATAGGGTTAAAAACTGGTACAATTTGAAACTCTTGTTCTCCTACCTTAAAATGTATTGGAGTAGCATTTTTTATCGTATAACTTTGGGTGTTTTCAACATGGTTAGAGGATTTATCCGTTATAGTTGAATCTTTTGGTGCTGAAGTCCGTTCTTCGATACAACCTGTTAATAAACATATAATTATAAAGGTAACTAAAACTAAGTGCCTATAAATATTTAAACCCCCCCTATTACAAAAGTGAAATTTCGCAATTATCAATCACCCGTATTTTAACATAAATTGCAAATGGTTTATAAAAATCATTAACCTTCCGTTCACATGATCCAAGGGGCATCTCTTTAATAAGGAATGCTCTTTTCTTTTTAAAGTAGAGGCGCAGATTGGTTGAATAAGAAAGAATGGTATCATGATTACCATGCCGGAATGAATTATGCGGTGAAGCTTTATAAAGTAGGAAATATGACTGAAAATCATATTTGTGAAATTACAAATATAATAGAGCTTCACTTGATAGAAGGTTAACGGGGAAGAAATGACCTCGAAATTTTAATATAAGCTGTTTGACATATTGTGATAGTCAGATTCAAACAGCTTATTCCCTTTGATAAAACCATTTCATTCAATGCATGCAACCCATTGACTTAAAGTAAAGGGGGATTTTGTTTAAGAAGAAAATCAAATAGTTCTAGTTAGGAAAAAGAAATGTCTCCAAAATTGAGACATTCCTTTAGATTTTCTATAGTATAACTTACTTTCAACAGAGTAACATGTTGCCTTAAATTAAGGTTTGATCATTTATTATCTATGTTACGCCTCAATCTCGCCAGTTTGTTGTGTAAAGAATAAACTATTATTGAACTAAAGTATCGGCTCATTAAACATCGCGCCTCTTTCGTTCGATAAAAAAAGACTCCTCAGAATTCTAATTTGTTATCCTTTGCTAGTTTCTGTTCTCCATTTATTGATCGGCTACCCATAGAAAAAGTTACAAGTGCTGGGATGAGCCCAATTGCAACACCGATTGCACCAATCCAACCGACTGATTGAAGCGATATGTTTTCTACAGCCATTCCCCCAATTACTGCTCCAACAGCCATGCCCAATTGTATGATGGAAGTGTTTAAGCTTAGAATGATTCCCGAAGCTTCGGGTGCCATGCCAATCAAATAAACCTGTTGAACAGGACCTGTTGACCAGGCAAAAAAAGCCCAAAACATAAGTAAAGGCATCACGAACATCACTGAGTGGGAGAATGCAGTTATTAAAAGTAAAATCCCTGAGTGGAGAAGTAAGCCTCCAAACATAGTCCGCGGAATGCCCCACTTATCTGCGCCATAACCACCAACCTGTGATCCAAGAAGACTAGCTATACCGAATGCAAATAACCCGATGCTGACCATCCGATCGCTCATGCCAGTAATGGTTATTAGAAATGGCGAAATATAAGTGTAGATGATTGTATAACCTAGTATCCAGAAAAAACCAATAGACAATGCTACGGAAATTCGCGGTGTTTTAAATATAGAAAGTTGTTCCCGAATAGGGATAGGAGTTTCTCCCTCGAACTTAGGAATGGCTAGCAAAAGAACAAATATTGCGATTAAGCTGAGTACTCCGATACCAGTAAAAATTATCTTCCAATCATAGGAACTGGCAATAACTCTCCCCAAAGGAACACCTAGAATAAGCGCTAGGTTAAAACCTATGAGAACTGTAGCAATCGCACTGCCTTGCTTGCCCGGCTGAGCAATCTTAGCCGCAACCGTAAGTGCCACCACCATAAACACACCTGTGCCGAGCGCCAAAATAATTCTCGCTCCGACCAACATGGCAAAACCAGTAGTTGAAATCGTGACCAGATTTCCTGCAATAAACAGCGCTAGAGCAGCCAGCATTAGTTTCCTACGGTCCATTTTTGCGGTGAACGCAATCAGAATTGGAGTGCCGATCGCATATGATAGCGAGTATACAGTAATGAGCTGTCCTGCAGCAGCTACTGTCACACCTACATCACTTGCGACCACATCTAGTATTCCAGCGATAACAAATTCAGATGTCCCTACCAAAAAGCTAACGATCGCCAGTATGTAAATTTTCCATGAGTTTAGCATTTAAAATCTCTCTCCTTTTGTTTTATACAGTTCTAGAAGTATAGAAATAATAATTATAAAAATCTGCTATACTGAACTTATTTATCCATGTATATCATCCTTATTTACAGAACACCTATCTAGATGTTCATTGCTTAGCAAGTTCCTTACGGACAATAGGGGCAACCTTAGTGCCTAAAAGTTCGATTGTCCTCAGCAATTCGCGGTGTGGCAATGTACTGAAATCGACATACATAAGAAAACGAGTCAAGCTTAAATTCTTTTGCGCAAGCAGAATCTTCTCCGCTACATATTCGGGGTCTCCAACATAAAGGGCACCACGAATGTCACGCGAAGTTTCGAAAGAATCACGTGTGTAGGGTGACCATCCTCGTTCCCTTGCAATTTGGTTCATCTGTGTTGCTATAACGGGGAAGTACCGTTCGGCTGCTACTTCAGACGAATCTGCTATAAATCCATGAGAATGCGTTGCAATCTGCAACTTGCTAGAATCATGTCCTGCCTTCTCTGCGGCTTCCTTATATAACCTCACCAAAGGGGCAAACCGTTCCGGCATCCCACCGATGATCGAAAAAATAACTGGAAGCCCTAACACCCCCGCTCGAATTGCTGACTCAGGACTACCACCTGTACCGATCCATACTGGTAGTGGATTCTGCAGTGCACGAGGATAAATACCCATATTATCAATGGCCGGACGATGACCGCCACGCCAGGTCACCTTCTCTGAAGCACGGATTTTTAATAAAAGTTCAAGCTTCTCTTCGTATAACGCCTCATAATCTTTCAAATCATACCCAAACAAAGGAAACGATTCAATGAAAGAACCACGGCCAGCCATAATCTCTGCCCTCCCTTTCGATAGGCTGTCAAGCGTCGCGAAATCCTGATACACACGAACAGGATCATCCGAAGACAATACAGTAACTGCACTCGATAGCCGAATACGCTTCGTTGTGGGTGCTGCAGCAGCAAGAATGACAGCCGGTGACGAGCTTGCATAATCGGTCCGATGATGTTCTCCAATGGCGTATATATCCAGCCCAACCTGATCAGCCAAATGAATCTCCTCAATCGCTTGAAGTATCCGCTCTTCAGGAGAGACATCACCATGTTTGTCCGTTTGTAAAAAAGTAGTAATTCCCAACTCCATAATTTTTGCCTGTTCATCCATAAAAGTTCACCTCTAATTAGTTTAACACTTCTAGAAATATAGAAATGTATTTTAAAAAAATTTACTCCAATAAATAAGGGGCAAATTTTTTAGCCATTTCGTGATTGACACTATAGTGAATAAATGATCCGTTTTTACGCGAATTAATTAAACCAGAGTCCGTCAATTGCTTTAAGTGATGCGATAGTGTGGAGCCAGCTACCGTTTCAAGTCTTTCTCCAATAGCAGTAAAGCATTGATTACTTTCTTTCGCTAGCATCAAAGCAATTTTTAAACGCGTTGGTTCACCTAAAGCTTTATATACCTTGACCGCCTGCCCCATCTCTTCTCTGTTTTCAGCCACAATGATCCCCTTCCTGACTTTTTCTATATTTCTATAAGTATCGAAATCATATTAACACCTTATTGTTGAAATGTAAAGGGCTACATTATTGCCCTTTAGTCAAATAAGAAAAAAGAGCCGTTGATCTTTACTCTTGCCCACATCAGCTCTATAATTTAAATCAATTTTAACGCTTCATGAACTGCCCAAATTTGATGTTCATGAAACAAATTTTCTACTGCTCGAATTGGTTCAACCCATATAAGTAAGTGATCCTCTTCTGTTGGTTCACTTACCTGTTTTCCCATTTCGCATAGATAAAAATAACCTTCGCTAAGGTAATACTTATATTCATTTGTGGAAAAGAAATATCTTTGAGCACATCCTATAAAATGACCTACTTCTATTTCCATCCCCATTTCTTCTAATGCTTCCCTTTTTATACACTCTTCGTGAGTCTCAGTATTTTCTATTCCTCCGCCAGGAAGAAAATACTTACCATCATCTGTTTCAATGATTGCAATTCTATCTTTCTGCTTATTAAACATTAAACAATAAACAGCTGGCCTTTTTATATATTCTTTAGCATCTTCTTTTTGACCAAATGTAATGAACGACATAATTAATATCTCCTCTGTTCTTAGCGATTTTACTAATTATACCATTGGATGCTTCTGCCCTTTTTATAATTACATTTTTTCACAAAACTTTACTTCAAAAAAATCATTCCTCCTTCTCAAAGAATAGCTCCCATTAGATGATAAGGCTAATTTAGATAAAACCTCATTAAGATTTTTCCATACGTAAGTAGGTTCAAGCGTACACTACCAATTAATATCTCTTCTGTTTTAGTTAATAAAGCAGCTCAAAAAACAACTTTCCTTAAGTTGGAGGAACTAGACTTCAATAGAGTTTTTGTTGAAGTTTTAGAAGATAAATAGACTCGTTACTTTTTTGCATTACAGTGTAAATTGGTGAAAAGCTTTGAGTATTTGATTCATGGATGGCTACCAGGGCTGTTTACTTTAAGAAGGATTACTTACATTATGTATAGAACATATATATGAGAAGTTTTGCTTAAGAAATGAATAATGAAACGATTATATAAGTTTCTTTAGTATTTTTTGATTCTCTTTATTGTAGGTTTAATATTTAATATTAAATGCAATTTTTTAAACATAATTTAAATATCCTTATAGATTTCCCAGCAGCATTAGGAGTTTCATTAGGTATTTTTTTTAGAAAAAAAATCAAAGCAAAGTAATTTCTTATAAACTAACGGATGCAAAAATTTAAATAGTTGAGTTCGCTATGGTGACTTTTTTTGTTCCACTACGGTAGTTTAGTTTAACAATAAAAAAGGGGGATCTTTATTGAATCTATTTACTGATTTGGATGTAGCCAATCCTAAAATTAATTATATGAATGAACTATTATTAAACGAATTTGATAAAAAGATTAAAAAGGATAATGTTGATAGTTGTCTTATTCTCCAAGATGGTGCGTTAGTCTATAAATACTTTAGAAATAACAAAATGAGAGTTAAACAACATAAAATAAATTCTGTAACCAAAAGTGTGTTATCAGCGCTCATTGGAATTGCTTTAAATAAAGGGTTAATTGAAAGTATTCATGTTCCAATTGTACACTACTTCCCAGAACTTAGAAGACCTGGTGTGGATAAAAGAAAATTAGAAATTACGGTCTCACACTTATTAACTATGACGGCAGGATTACGATGGACTAGTAATAAAGAAATGGAAAGCAGTAAGAATTGGGTGCGCTACATACTTGAGCGCCCTATGGAACAACAGCCGGGAATTGCCATGAATTATTGCTGCGGATACTCCCACTTACTAAGTGCCATTTTAAGTAAAACAAGTGGAATGGATGCTAGTACATTTGCACAAAAGTTTTTATTTGGACCTTTAGATATAAAAAATTACAGATGGCCTTCGGATGCACAAGGAATTTCAAACGGCGGATTTGGTTTAGCAATGCAAACTATTGATATGCTGAAAATTGGATATTTGTATTTAAACAATGGGAGTTGGTTTTCTAAGCAGGTCCTATCAGAAAGCTGGGTTAAAGACTCTACAACAGCTAGACTAAATACCTACGGTTGTCATTGGTGGGTATTATCAGGAAAAGTTGATACCCCTAAGGTTTACTATGCACAAGGTTACGGTGGAAACAATATCATTATCGTCCCCGATTATCAATTAATAACAGTATTCACAGGAGCTATTTTCGAGGACTCTTCTCGACCATTTCGTTTATTTAATGAACTCATTCTTCCTGCTGTAATGAACATAAATCAAGCCTGATCTGCATTTGATAAAATCTTTTTAAACTTTAACAAACTCATAAAGAGCCTGCTAATAATATTGAACTAATCTTTCCCTTTAGAACAAAAAGAAAAGCTGGCTAACTCTTGTTATTCAGCTCTTTAGTCTATATAAGCAATTTCTTTATTAATATACTAAACACACTTCTGATTATTGTACCGCTACTAAGACGACATTATCGTAATTTGGTAGTTACGTTGTTACTTTCGCATATATAAGAAAGAATACGGCCAACTGAACAAATATTAAGATGTTTGGAACGATTAGGGCAAGATCTATGATAAGAAATGCTGCTAATATTAATAAAAATAAACCTAAATGGAAAATATTCAAACGATGCTTAATAATTCGATATTTATGGAAAACCAGTGTGGTTGATAAAAAGTAGATAAGAGTGGCCGCAAAGGTCAAGATTAACAAAAACTGATAATGGATGTCCTTTAAAAAGGCTAACTGAATCGCCGATGCAATGATACTTAAAGACATATAAATAAATAAATGCCCATAAATAATCGCTTGCCCGGTAGATTTTATATTTTTGTCAACCTTCTTCTCTATATTATCAAAATATTGCCACCACATAGCAATCACAATGATAAATGATATAATGGTAAAAATAATCGCTTCCCAATCACCTTTTTCTGGATGTAGGACAGCAATTAAACTAACGATTGATTCCCCAAACAAAATAATAGTAAAAAGACCAAACCTTTCTAGCAGATGAGAGGTATCTGTTGGCGCTTTGACGAGATATTTACGACCTAAAATAGGGACAACAATATCAATAAAAATACCTAAGTATAGGATAAGATACCGTGGCCAGGAAACAAAGAAAACGGAAATTAATGAGACAGTAATACCAATTAAAAAGACATACCCTAAATAAACCGCTGCTAGTCTGCGAGGTCCCCTCTCCCACCTACTAATCCATAGATATTGCATAGATGTTAATAGGCGGATTCCTATGTAACCTATGAGGAAAGGAATATAATATGGATCAAAGTTAACAGACAGGCTAGCTGTCATCAATATGATAAATATCATTTGAGTGATCATAAACAAACGTTGGGTAACACAATCTTTACCAAATCGATTGATAAATAAAGACTGACCTACCCAAGCCCACCAAATAGGGACGAAAATTAAACCAAACTTTAACAGATATTCAACCGGGATAACCCCATGTTCCTCATGCATTAACAGGTGCGTAGCTTTTGCTATGGCAGCCACAAAGATTAAATCAAAAAGTGCCTCTAACCACGTTAAGTTCTTATTTTCCATGAATGTTTCTACTCCTCTATGCAAAATGAATCCTACTCCAGCTAGATCATATCAAACTGTAAATCATAAAATATCAGCGTGACGACTTTTTTAAGGCACCCATAGTCTGTAAATTATAAACTTGTAACATTATCAATCGGAGTGGACTTCCCATTAATCAAGATATCAATAACTTCATGTTCGGGGTCTAACGTCAATTTATAAACATGTTGTTCGATTAAACCTTCTTGTCTATTTGTTTCATCTAACTTTACTTTTAATGTGTCACCTTGTACCTCAAGGTCAGTAACAACTGTTCCCTTTGATTGATAAAAAATATAAGCAATATCTTCTCCATCATTAATTAGTTGGAGTGTATGGTGATAATCGATTTTATCTTGTACATCATCTGGAATAACATCAATTTCACTAATACTTAAGGTTGATGAATTACACGCTGCTAGAAGAGATGTTGTAAATAATAACAAGAACAATATTTTTCTCAAAGAATTTTCCTCCTGCCCATTTTTACACTTAACAGAGATATAAATATTCATACCTTTATTGTACTAATAAATAATAAAAGATGGAGTGAAAACCCAATTTCACTCCATCTTTTTAAACAACTTTTTTATTTTTTATAGGTCTTTATTTTTTAAATCAAATTTATTATTCGCAGACAATAAACAATTCTTTTCCTTATTCCACCGTTACACTCTTCGCTAAGTTACGTGGTTTATCCACATCGCAATCACGATGTAATGCCGCATAATATGCAAGTAGCTGTAACGGTACCACAGAGACAAGAGGTGTTAATAATTCATGTACTTCTGGAACGACGAAGCGGTCTTCGTCAGTTTCTAAACCTTTCATGGAGATAATGCAAGGGTTGGCTCCACGAGCGACAACTTCTTTTACATTTCCACGAATGCTCCAGTTGACATTTTCTTGTGTTGCTAAAGCGATGATTGGTGTTCCATCTTCGATTAAGGCAATCGTGCCGTGTTTTAATTCTCCGCCAGCAAATCCTTCAGCCTGAATATAGGAAATTTCCTTCAACTTCAGAGCTCCTTCAAGACATACGTAATAGTCAAGGGCACGCCCGATGAAGAAAGCATTGCGTGTAACTGTGAAGTATTCATAGGCCATCTTTTCAAATTCTTCCTTCGAATCACAAAGAACTTCCATCGCATTTGCGACGATACCAAGTTCGTGAACAAGATCAAGATCACCTTTATTGCCTGTTACGCTTGCTAGAATAGCTAGTACAGCAATTTGAGCAGTGTACGCCTTCGTTGAAGCAACAGCAATTTCAGGACCTGCATGTAATAATAATGTATAATCCGCTTCACGGGATAATGTTGATCCTGGAACATTTGTAATAGTGATTGCTTTATAGCCTAGCTCTTTCACCTTCACGAGTACTGCACGACTATCTGCTGTTTCTCCACTTTGAGAGATGAAGATAAATAATGGCTTATTCGATAATAATGGCATATTATAGCCCATTTCACTAGCAACATGGACCTCTACTGGAACTTCAGCAAGCTTTTCAATCATTTGCTTTCCAACAAGACCAGCATGATAGCTTGTGCCACAAGCAACGATATAGATTCGATCAGCTTCATTCATCGCTTGAATGATATCAGAATCAATTGTTAAATCACCATTAATATCTTGGTAAGCTTGAATGATTTTTCTCATCACAAGTGGTTGTTCATCAATTTCCTTCAACATATAGTGAGGATATGTTCCTTTTTCAATATCACTTGCATCTATTAATGCTTTATAAGGTTCTCTTGAAATCTTTTCCCCTTGGAGATTTTCGATGATGATTTCATCCTTTGTTACAATCACCATTTCTTTATCCATTAGCTCAATGAATTGATCAGTTACTTGAATCATTGCCATTGCATCACTTGCAATGACATTAAATTCTTCACCTACTCCAACAAGTAGTGGGCTTTTATTTTTTGCAACGAAAATCGTATCATCATTTTCAGCATCTAGTAAGGCAAGAGCATATGATCCATGTAGAAGTGTTAATGTTTTACGAAACGCTTCTTTAGTGCTTAATCCCTCTGAAACAAATTTCTCTACAAGCTGAACAATAATTTCAGTATCTGTTTCACTTTTTAAAGTGACACCCTGTAAATATTCTTGTTGTAATAAGGAATAGTTTTCGATAACCCCATTATGAACAAGTGTAAATCGACCAGATGCACTTTGATGTGGATGGGCATTTTCCTTACTTGGCACCCCATGAGTTGCCCAACGAGTATGACCAATTCCCATAGTAGCTAACATTTCGTTATTAACAACTTCTCGAAGATCAGCAATACGTCCTTTTTCTTTATAAACATGAACACCTTGATCATTTTTCACAGCAATACCTGCTGAATCATATCCTCTATATTCAAGCTTTTCTAACCCTTTTAATAAAAGCTCTTTCGCATCTTGATTTCCAATATATCCTACAATACCGCACATTTGTATTCTTCCTCCCTAATAAAGGGGGCAAGATACCAGGAGGCACACTTGCCCCCTTATCTCTGTTTTTTATTTAATGTCATTTTTGTGCGTTTTTACAGACCAAGCCTAGATTCACATTTCTTTTTCCTTTGTCCACCGAGTCACCTCAAGTGATTTGAGAAAAAGATCTCGACTATGTGGGAGTCGGGAGGTATCCGCCGAAACTTCGATAAACCTCCACCTCGTCAACTAAACAATTTTATCCGCTCGTTGTTTAGTTCTGGCGCTTTGTGTTGCTTACTTCATTAAAATTCTACCACAATCCTCCTTTTTTCAAATTGGCAAGTAAAAACAAGATAATCATATACTACTTTATTTATTTGGTCAACCAAAAGATTCTTTAGAATCTCATAACATAAAAATATGCATAAGGGCTCTATTTCGTTCCCCTTATGCATATAATTCCACTTATTCCTCTGGTAAGCCCATTTCCGCTTTGACTACTTCAGCAATTTTATTCACATAACTTTCACATGCTTCCACTGTTGACGCTTCAGCCATTACTCGAACAAGTGGCTCTGTTCCAGATGGACGTACTAGAATCCGTCCGTCTCCAGCCATCTCACCTTCCACTTGTTTAATAATTTCTTTTACTTTTTCGTTTTCAGTTACATGATGTTTATCACTGACACGGATATTTACAAGCTTCTGAGGGTATTTTTTCATTTCGCCTGCTAACTCGGACAATTTTTTATTTGTTGCTTTCATGATATTTACTAACTGTAGACCCGTAAGTAACCCATCACCCGTTGTATTGTAATCTAAGAAAATAATATGACCAGACTGTTCCCCACCAAGGTTATAGCCGCCATTTTTCATCTCTTCAACAACATATCGGTCACCTACAGCTGTTTGAACACTCTTTATTCCTAATTCTTCTAAACCTTTATGGAAACCAAGATTACTCATTACTGTTGAAACAACCGTCCCTTGTTTAAGACGAGCTTCGCTTTTTAAATACTTCGCACAAATAAACATGATTTGATCGCCATCAACGATTTCACCATTTTCATCGATTGCAATAATTCGATCTCCATCTCCATCAAATGCGAGCCCTACATCTGCTTCTTTTTCTTTCACAAACGCAGCCAAGCTTTCTGGATGGGTTGAACCGACACCGTCATTAATATTTAATCCATCCGGTGATGCACCCATTGTCGAAACATCTGCATCTAAATCAGCAAATAAATGAGTCGCTAAAGAGGAAGTTGCCCCATTTGCACAGTCAAGTGCAATGTGGATATCTGTAAATTCTTCATCAACTGTTTGTTTTAGAAATTGAAGATATTTTTGGCCACCTTCAAAATAATCATTCACTACCCCAAGATCGCCACCAACAGGTCTTGGCAAATGATCAACAGATTGATCCAATAATTCTTCAATCTCAGCTTCTTGCTCATCTGAAAGCTTATATCCGTCTGAACCAAAAAATTTAATGCCATTATCAGCAACTGGGTTATGAGAGGCAGAGATCATAACTCCCGCTTGGGCTCCTAAAGCTTTTGTTAAATAAGCTACCCCAGGGGTAGAAATTACACCTAATCGCATCACTTCAGCTCCAGTAGATAATAACCCTGCAACTAAAGCGCCTTCTAGCATATGTCCTGAAATGCGTGTATCTCGACCAATGATCACCTTGGGTCTATCTGTATTTTTCGTTAAGACATATCCACCACAGCGACCTAGTTTAAAGGCTAATTCAGGTGTTAATTCCGTATTAGCTATTCCTCTAACTCCATCTGTACCAAAATATTTACCCATTCGAATACTCGCTCCTTCTACTAATACTATACTTTGCAATTAAATATTTTCGTCTTCCTTCTCTGTTAAGCGAATTTTCACTGTTTTATTTGACAGCTCCCATGACACATCATTTGGTCCTTCAACCTTTAAATTAACATCATGATCGCCTGGGGCTAGACCTGACAAATCCATCAATATATTAAAGTCGTTTGCACTGATAGCCTTTAACGAATTGCTCGTGCCCATTACTGTCAAATCCACCATTCCATTGGCAGGTGATAAAAATTGCATTGTATAGTTTTCATTCATTCCTGTACTACTTACCTGGATATCGCGTATCGTTTTTTCTTCTTCTTTATCACTAATATTTAACTTGACCCTGATTACTTCTGGTTCAATTTTGTTTACACCTTTAGGCATTTTTAAATGAACATCAAATCCAGTGTCCTTATCATATTTACTTATATCTACATCAACACTTATCGCATTAATTTCTTTTAATGCATCATTACGTCCATAAATCTTGATGCTTTTTGGCTCTGTCGTGATGCTGTTGATCACTACACCATCTTTTTCATCACCAATGGGGTTTACTGTAATTGGGACGGTTTTACTCGGATTTTTTACTGGAATCGTCACTTCTACAGTATCTTGATCAACCTCTACATCCAGCTTATTCAAAGACTTGTCTAAAACTTGAACCTTAGCATTTCGTGTGATTGTTTGGTTAATTTCCTTCTTCGCATCAATCGTTGCTTTAACATATGTTATTTGATCAATCACATTTTTGGCACCAGTAATTTTCACTACTTTTGGATCAACAATAGGACTTTCAGACTCAAAACCACTAGCTAAAAGATTCGTATTAAATTCTGCATCTACTTTAAATTCTTTTGTTACTTTCTCCTGGACATCAACGGTTGCATAGGCAGGTGAAATTTTAGCGGTTAACTTATCCGATAAATCCTTATATTTAAGCTTCACTCGTTGCTTTCCAATCTCAGCATTACTCAAATCAATATAAACCGTGAAATCCTTAAGATTTTTTGTTGTTTTTACTAAACTTTTTGGTCCATCTATCGTTACATCAACCGTTTCTGGTGCACCAGTGACAACAAAATTTTGTTGATCATAGATAAGTTCGACCGGCATATTTTCAACAACGTCATTTTCTACCTTTTGTTTCACATCTTTATTCTTATCATTATTTTCAATACTCACCGATACATAAAGAAGCAAGGCGAGGAATAAAGCAACAATTCTAATAAACCATTTATTATCCATAAATTTATCCACGCTTCTTCACCCTCCAATTCCATATTGATGAGGAAGCTTGCTTATTCATAGAAACCATAAATTCTTTTTGAAGAAGTTCCTTGAACTGTTCAATCTTTAAATCACGGTGTAGTTCACTATTTTTTGTTAATGAGATTGCACCTGTTTCTTCAGATACCACAATGGTTAAACTATCTGTTACTTCACTTATTCCTATTGCAGCACGATGCCTTGTACCCAACTCTTTCGAAATAAAGGGACTTTCCGATAGAGGAAGATAACAAGCCGCAGCTGCGACTTGATTCTTTTGTAAAATCACTGCCCCGTCATGTAAAGGTGTATTAGGGATAAAAATATTAATCAGTAATTCAGAAGAAATCGCAGAATTCAATGGAATGCCTGTTTCTATGTAATCACCTAATCCCGTTTCTCTTTCTATGGATATTAAAGCACCTATTCGGCGTTTAGCCATATAACTTGTGGCAGTCACAATTGCATCAATAATTCTTGATTGCTCTTCTTCTTCCTGCATTGTTCCCCTTGAAAATAACTTTCCTCTACCTAATTGCTCTAGTGCACGCCTTATTTCTGGCTGGAAGATAATGATCAGGGCAAGAAATCCCCAATCAAGGGTCTGCGCCATAATCCAATCTAGTGTCGTTAAACCCAAAAAATTACTTAAATTACGTACAATCAGAATAACAATGATCCCTTTTAATACTTGTACTGCCTTTGTACCACGGATCACCATTAAAAGTTTATATATGACATACCATACTAGGAGTATATCGACAATATTTGCAATATAATCGAAAAAATTGAAGTCTGCAAACGGCATGTTCCATCCTCCATTAGTTTTATATCCATCAAGAGCCGTTAAAAAATTTCCTATTTAAACCTCTACATTATACCACATATTTGTATTCAAAAAAAATTACTTGAGGAACATCTTATTCCCTATTAATAGTAAAAAAGGGCCCTTTATCCAAGGTCACCCTCTCTTTTTGGAAAAATTTCAGTTAAATAAACTGATAACTTCCTTGCCACCATTTTTTATTTGATACCATAACCAATCAAACATTTCATTTATTTCTTTAATATCTCCGGTTACATTTCCGGCTGATGCCATATATTGATCCCCATTAATGACCGTTACATCCCCTACAACCTTTCCCTCTATTCTTAAATCTCCATTTTTAACAATGAGATCACCTTTAATCGTTTCCCCCTTTGGGACGATGACTGTGTGGTTTTCAACTTGTAAATTAGGTTGCTTTGTAAAAGAGAATTCCTGATTATTATTCCAAAAGGAGAATATACTACCACCCATTAAAATAATAAATAACGATGCCGCAGCCAAAAATGGATGACGGGAGAACCATCTTTTGACTTCGACTTTCCGCTTTTCTTTTGGCAATCTTGCCATTACCTTGGATGCAAAGTCATTTGGTGCAGTGATTATTGAGGTACTCTTTATTAATGCACTTGTCTTTTTTAATTCATGGAAGTGTTTTGCACAGTCTTGGCATGATTGAAGATGTTTCTTCAGAATTGCTTCATGCTCTGTGGCTATATCTCCATCCATATATTCATGCATATAGAGAATCATTTCTTCAGAACAAGTATTCAATTTCGTTCTCATCCTCTCTATAAATTTCGAAGTTGCTTTCTCAAAGCTTCACGTCCTCTATGAATTCGTGTTTTCACCGTTCCTAGAGGTAGATCTAGCATTTCACTAATTTCAATTAATGAAAGCTCTTCAAGATATTTTAATACAATAACCGTTCGATACTTCTCAGGAAGAGAAAGAATAGCTAGCTGTATCGTTTCTTGCAACTCAAAATCCTCAACTTCTATATCTGGTGTTTTTCCCGCTGCCGCTACTTGGGAATACAAGGTTAAGCCATCTGTACCTGCAACCTCAGCATCAAGATAATAATCAGGCTTTTTCTTTCTTAACCTATCAATACATAGATTTGTTGCAATCCGATATAACCAGGTTGAAAATTTCCTCTCCTCTTTAAAGCTGTGAATATTGATATAGGCGCGAATGAAGGCTTCTTGTGCAATATCCTCTGCTTCATGTAAGTTGCCTAACATCCGGTAGCATATTTGAAATACTTTGTCCTTATATATCTCTACGATTTCCTCGTATGCATTTTGGTCGCCTTTTAACACTTGCTTTATTCTTTTTTTAACTAATAATTCCATTCCAATACCCCCGCCCCAGCGGCTATACATTGTTACGAATGAATAGCTAAAAGGTTTCAAAAAAAAATATTTTTATTTTTATTTTATCAAATATCTATCAACGGATGTTTGTTTTTTAACAAAAATGGATAAATAAAAACAAATCTGTAATTATTCTGGTTATAATAATTGATAACGAAAAATTATCTCCTTTTAATGATTAAAACAAAATACAGTAGTTAAAACAACTACTGTATTTGCATGATTATAATAATTTTTCTCCAAACAATGAACCCATTAAGGCGACTGCAACCATCGCTGTACGATTCCTTTCATCTAGTATCGGATTTACTTCAACAAATTCAGCAGATGTGATCATACCTGATTCTGCTAACATCTCCATTGCTAAATGGCTTTCCCGATAACTAATTCCCCCTAAAACAGGTGTCCCCACACCAGGACAATCACTAGGGTCTAATGCATCTAAGTCAAGAGATAAATGAACACCATCTGTTTTGTCCTTTAGATAACTAATTGTCTCTTCCATCACTTTTGTCATACCTAAACGGTCAATTTCGTGCATAGTATATACTTTGATTCCTTTATCTTTAATCAGTTCCTTTTCCCCTTCATCCAGGTCTCTTGCACCGATAATAACAATATTTTCATGCTTTACTTTCGGACTATATCCCCCTATTTCTGTTAAAGTTGGATGTCCATGCCCAAGACTTGCTGCTAATGGCATTCCATGAATATTCCCCGAAGGTGACGTATCAGCAATATTTAAATCCCCATGAGCATCATACCAAATAACTCCTAGATTACTATAATGTTTTGAAACACCTGCTAACGTCCCAATAGCAATACTATGATCACCACCAAAGACTAATGGGAAATCTCCCTCTTTTACTATTTCATCGACCTTTGATTCAAGGATTGCATTCGCATCCGCAACCGCTTTCAAATTTTTCATATTTGTTTCTGGATCTTGTAGTCTTTCAGCTGCACCGATCTCTATATCACCATGATCAGCTACCTCATAACCTAGCCTTTCTAAACGCTCAATTACATCTGCATAGCGAATCGCACTTGGTCCCATATTGACTCCTCTACGTGCTTGACCTAAATCCATTGGAACACCAAGAATAGATATTTTTTTTGTCATTATTATTTCTCCTCTCTCAAACCCTTCTATTTCTATTTTAATACGTCATAATCTTCTGACTCAACTCAACAATTTTTTGTATATATATGCAATTTGAAAGAGAAGGTATTTTTAGAAAAAGGGGAAATCTAACCTACAAATTAAAATAAGCTGCCTAAATAAATTAGGCAGCTTTTGCTATTACTTGGTTTCTTCTTTATTATCTTCTTCCCACTTAGAAACTCCATCATCCTCATCGAATTCAATAATCACATCGGCTACACCCTTCTCGGCCATGATTCTCTCTTCTAAGCGGTCTTTTATATCATCAGCTTCTGCTACTGTTAAAGTTGGATCAACTTCAATTTCAAGTTCAACGTGGAGGTCCTCTCCCTCTTTAACGACTGTGATATCTTGTATATCTTTAACGCTAGGGTCTTGCATTACGATGTTGCCAATTTTCTCTTCCATTTCTTCGTCTGCTTCCCCTAAAGCCCCTGCAGCATTATCTAAGAATACCTTTCCTACAACAAAAAACATCATAATCCCGATTAATACAGATGCGATTCCTTCTGCTTGGTGGAAGGCAGTAAAATGGGATATTGTAACCGCAATAACTGCTAGTAGCCCACCTAATGTGGCCACTGTATCCTCCATAAAGACTAATTTCGTAGCAGGCTTTGCTTTTCCTAAATGCTTAAAGCTTTTAAAAAAAATGCTTGGACCCTTTGCTTCTTCTCCAGCATCATGAAGGATCTCTCGCATTGCCTTAAATAAGACAAACCCTTCAAGGATAACAGCTGCTC
>NZ_JBBOXX010000001.1:37500-205000 GCF_038007825.1 Heyndrickxia sp. FSL W8-0496 | reverse complement strand
ACTTGGTTACTTCTTATATATCTAGTTTTCAAAGAACAAGGCTACTGATTTCAATCACATCATGATTAATCATCAGAGCGTTTGCTTCGTGCTGCCTTGCTCCGAGGTGAACCTAATCATCCTCGAATATGCATTGCCGCAGGAGCAATTATATTTTTATGTCATTAGAATCTTTTAAACAAGAAATCCAATGGACATTTTTTGAAGGATTGAACCTTCAAAACTGAACAAAACAGAAGACGTCTGAACCACGTAAGTGGTTTTCCATATTCCTTAGAAAGGAGGTGATCCAGCCGCACCTTCCGATACGGCTACCTTGTTACGACTTCACCCCAATCATCTGTCCCACCTTCGGCGGCTGGCTCCAAAAGGTTACCTCACCGACTTCGGGTGTTACAAACTCTCGTGGTGTGACGGGCGGTGTGTACAAGGCCCGGGAACGTATTCACCGCGGCATGCTGATCCGCGATTACTAGCGATTCCGGCTTCATGTAGGCGAGTTGCAGCCTACAATCCGAACTGAGAATGGTTTTATGGGATTGGCTAAACCTCGCGGTCTTGCAGCCCTTTGTACCATCCATTGTAGCACGTGTGTAGCCCAGGTCATAAGGGGCATGATGATTTGACGTCATCCCCACCTTCCTCCGGTTTGTCACCGGCAGTCACCTTAGAGTGCCCAACTAAATGCTGGCAACTAAGGTCAAGGGTTGCGCTCGTTGCGGGACTTAACCCAACATCTCACGACACGAGCTGACGACAACCATGCACCACCTGTCACTCCTGTCCCCGAAGGGAAATCCCTATCTCTAGGGAGGTCAAGAGGATGTCAAGACCTGGTAAGGTTCTTCGCGTTGCTTCGAATTAAACCACATGCTCCACCGCTTGTGCGGGCCCCCGTCAATTCCTTTGAGTTTCAGCCTTGCGGCCGTACTCCCCAGGCGGAGTGCTTAATGCGTTAGCTGCAGCACTAAAGGGCGGAAACCCTCTAACACTTAGCACTCATCGTTTACGGCGTGGACTACCAGGGTATCTAATCCTGTTCGCTCCCCACGCTTTCGCGCCTCAGCGTCAGTTACAGACCAGAGAGTCGCCTTCGCCACTGGTGTTCCTCCACATCTCTACGCATTTCACCGCTACACGTGGAATTCCACTCTCCTCTTCTGCACTCAAGTCTCCCAGTTTCCAATGGCCGCTTGCGGTTGAGCCGCAAGATTTCACATCAGACTTAAGAAACCGCCTGCGCGCGCTTTACGCCCAATAATTCCGGACAACGCTTGCCACCTACGTATTACCGCGGCTGCTGGCACGTAGTTAGCCGTGGCTTTCTGGTTAGGTACCGTCAAGGTACCGCCCTATTCGAACGATACTTGTTCTTCCCTAACAACAGAGTTTTACGATCCGAAAACCTTCATCACTCACGCGGCGTTGCTCCGTCAGACTTTCGTCCATTGCGGAAGATTCCCTACTGCTGCCTCCCGTAGGAGTCTGGGCCGTGTCTCAGTCCCAGTGTGGCCGATCACCCTCTCAAGTCGGCTACGCATCGTCGCCTTGGTGAGCCGTTACCTCACCAACTAGCTAATGCGCCGCGGGTCCATCTGTAAGTGATAGCCGGAGCCATCTTTCAATTCTCCTTCATGCGAAGGAAAAAGTTATCCGGTATTAGCCCCGGTTTCCCGGAGTTATCCCAGTCTTACAGGCAGGTTACCCACGTGTTACTCACCCGTCCGCCGCTAATCATCAGGGAGCAAGCTCCCATCAGATTCGCTCGACTTGCATGTATTAGGCACGCCGCCAGCGTTCGTCCTGAGCCAGGATCAAACTCTCCAAAAAGATGTTTGATATAGCTCTTTATAAATAAAAGTAATTCATTGACGTTTCGTTTTGTTCAGTTTTCAAAGATCAATTATTTTCCAAAAGCAACTTTTATAATATATCACTTCTGAACTTCCTTGTCAACAACTTTTTTAACGTTGTTAACGACATATATTAATATACCAGGATATTAAATTTTGGTCAACCCTTTTTTTCTCTCTCCCTTTAATTTTTTTATCTCTACATTTTTTCTTTCTTCTTTGTATCTATTATATAGTTCATGCATTCATTATGAGGTGCCACACGAGTAAACAGTGAAAATAAAATTTTATACCTCTCCTTCATCGCTCGCTTTACAATATGATCAATTCGTTCGTCCTCTAAATCATATAAAATTTCATCCATCTCTCTTTTTAATAAATACTGAATTTCTAATTTTTCTTTTTCATGAATTATTATCCCGAACAATCTATTCAACCCCTTTTTTATAATAAACGTAGTTTTTTCCAAAATTACCGGATTTATGAGAAAAAAATTTATTAGTCATAAATAATAAATGGCCAAGCATACAATTCAATAAGGACTTGTCTATCAAATAAAATATTTACAACAAAAAGGAGATTGCTGAGGTAGGAGGAGATACATTGAATTTTTTTATGATTTTGAGTGGGAAAAGATTAAAAAACTTTTTATTTATTGCATTACTATCGTTATTTACTGCCCTTTTCTTTTATTCACAAACTACTTCACAGGTTGCTGTATTTTCAACCAATGAAGGACCCAAAGCGATCTATAAAGGGGAAAAAGGAATTGCTTTGACCTTTAATATAGGTTGGGGGGATCAAAAGGCCGAACCGATTATTGATACTCTTGTGGAACATAACGTAAAATCAGCTACATTCTTCTTGTCTGGTTCTTGGGCTGAGCGCCATCCAGACATAGTTGATAAGATTATAAAAAGTGGATATGAAATTGGTAGTCTTGGATATGCCTATGAAGATTACACTGATTTAGAAACAGAAAAAATTCGCAAAGACATAGTAAAAGCACAAGAGGTGTTTAAAAAGTTGAATGTGAAAAATATTAAGCTTCTTCGAGCACCTACAGGTCATTTTGATAAAAAGACTTTAAATGTTGCTGAACAATTAAATTTAACTGTTGTCCATTGGAGTATTAATTCAGAAGACTGGACGAACCCAGGAGTCCATCAGATTGTAAAAAACATTGAAAAGGCAAAAAATGGAGATATTATTCTTATGCATGCATCAGATGCAGCAAATCAAACAGAAAAAGCTTTGCCATCTGTTATTGAATCACTTCATAAACGAGGGACATTTACTAATGTTTCAGATATGATCGCAAATGGAAAGGTAAAAACCACACTCATCAACTAACATCACTTAAAAGCAAAACGCTCAGAGTATATTTACATCCATTAGAATGTTTTCTAATGCGAATGTTTATAATAAAAAAAAGACGGTCTCAACAGAATTAATACCGTTGGGACCATCTTTTTATTTTTTCTTTTTGTTATTAGATTTCTTAGCTGTAGTTGGCGCATTAGACTTATTTTTCTTCTCGTTTAAGATCGCTCGTTCCTCTTCGGATCGTTTTAAATATTTCGGAAGCATTAGTATTTGATAAGCATTACAAATAACGAGAGGGAATAACATTAAATACACCCAGCTTTTTTCGTTCACACGTAATACAGGAATCCATTCCAAAATGGTTACAACGACCATAAAAAATAGGGCAGGAATGAAAGTCGTTCTTTTTCCCTGCTGTGATTTAAAATAAGCAACAATTAATCCAGCAATTAATATAAATATCGCCAACGCAATATAAGGAACTAAACTTTCATTTGGCTTCGCAAATTTTTCAAACCGGAAATAAATTAAATCGAATAATGCAAAAATCGTTAAGACAAGTTGAACTCCATTCCATAAAGTTGCTGATCGAAAAATACCTAATCCGAATTGGTGAATAGTCAAATAAGCAAAATAACCGACTTGACTAATTACACTAAAAATGAGCCCGACCCCAATCAACCATATAAAAGTAGATAAAATGGATCCAATCTTAAAATGAATAAAATAGTCCTGAAATTCACTCCAACGAATAATAAATCCTAAGACACCGGTTGTTATACCACCCCATGCTAATGTCGTAAAAAATAATCTTACCCAATTTCTGCTTGTCAATGGGATATCCTCCAATAATTATCATAATTAAGCCACATGCTTAAAAACTTCATCTTTTTTGATTTTACCAAGCACTGTATGAAAAATCTAGAAATTACCCCCTTATTGAATAATTCTTTTCATTAGAACCATATTAACTATATAAGACATCTTTATAGGGGAGAGCTTTTCCTATGAAAAAAATAGTTATCCTACTTTTATGCTGTACATTCCTTTCCGCTTGCTCGGGTAATCCAGGAAGCGAGCAAATGGATTATGACAAAACAAAGAAAATGATTGTTGATATACTTAAAACCGATGAGGGAAAAAAAGCCATACAAGAAATCTTGACCGATACACAAATGAAACAAAAGCTAATTATGGATCAAGCCGTAGTGACTGATACAATTGAAAAAACATTAGTATCAGAAAAGGGAAATGAATTTTGGAAAAAATCCTTTAAGGATCCTGAATTTGCAAAATCCTTTGCTACAGGAATGAAAAAGCAGAACGAAGAGTTACTAAAAAAATTAATGAAGGATCCCGAATACCAAGGAATGATGATAGATATTTTAAAAGATCCTGAATATCAAAAGGAAATGCAGGATTTACTTAAAAGCAAGGATTTCCGAAAACACATTCAATCAACCATCGAAGATACACTCGAGAGCCCTCTCTTTAAAGCAAAAATACAAGAAACATTGTTGAAGGCTGCTAAAGAAATGGAAGGTAACCAAGGATCCCAGAAACAAGGTCAAAATGGCAGTGGTGGAGGAACGCAAGGCGGTGGAGGTGGGCAAGGTACTTAATTTCACCGTGTCTTTAACAGAAAATAAGGGTGCCATCCAATATGGTACCCTTATTTATTTTGCTTTGGCTTTATTTATTAAGTAGATCAATCATTTTCTTTGCAATATCTCCATAAATTTTACCCAACTTATGGTCTGCTGCATAAATTGAAGGTGCAAAGTCTTCCTCATCCCAATCAGGTTGTTGTAATGGTAACTGACCTAGTAGCTCCGTACGTAGTTCTTCAGCTAACTTTTCTCCTCCACCACGTCCAAATACATATTCACGTTCACCAGTAACCTTACTTTCAAAATAAGACATATTTTCAATAACACCTAAAATTTCATGGTCTGTTTTTAAGGCCATAGCGCCCGCTCGTGCCGCCACAAATGCAGCCGTCGGATGTGGAGTGGTGACAATAACCTCTTTACAGTGTGGCAACATCGTATGTAAGTCTAATGCTACATCACCTGTTCCAGGAGGAAGGTCAAGTAATAAATAATCCAATTCTCCCCATTCCACTTCACTGAAGAAGTTATTAAGCATTTTTCCTAACATAGGTCCACGCCATATAACAGGTGCATTATCTTCTACAAAAAATCCCATAGAGATGATTTTTACGCCTAGTCTTTCAACAGGAATAATCCGATCCCCCCGTACGACTGGACGATTGGTGACTCCCATCATATCTGGGACACTAAAACCATAAATATCTGCATCAATAAGCCCCACCTTTTTTCCTTGACGAGCAAGAGAAACAGCCAAATTTACTGAAACAGTTGATTTACCTACTCCACCTTTTCCGCTTGCAACTGCAATAAAGGTTGTTTTATTTGTTGGTGATAATAGGTTATTATTTTCTTCTGCTGGCATGGAGCCTCTAAATTTCTGTAATACCTCTTCAGGAAGCTCAGCAAATCGAATACCTACTGTTTTAGCCCCTGCCTCTTTTAGTGTATTTACTACTAGTGTTTGCATTTGCAATTGTTCACTTGTCCCAGTTTTGGCTATGGCAAGCTTAACACTTACATGTTCTTTCTCTTCCTTTACCTTAATTTCTAAAATGCCGTTTGTCTCTTCTAATGTTTTATGTAGGAAAGGATCTTGTATACCTTTTAATAGATTAAATACCTGCTGCTCTGTTATCACTTCAAACACCATCCTTGATGTGAATTCGGTTACACCCCTACAGTATATCATAATTTCATTTAATAAGCGGTGTTAATGATCGAATCATCAATCAAATTGAAAAGGCTGTTTTCGTATCGTTTGTTGCTTTTGTAAATACCCAACTGCAGGTAGAGTTTGCAACTCTTTCCTCGGAGAAATGAAAGATATAGCAGTCTTCATGAAATAAAACTTCCCTAAATACAACCATGTTTGAGAAAGAGCCAATTAAAAAGGCAATCGAGAACATGTCGATTACCCTACTTTAAATCCTTTTCATTTGAAAAGTATCTCATAATTCCATTATAAATCGATGCCGAGACCTTTTCCTGATATTTATCACTTTTTAAATTCTCACGTTCAGTTGGATTCGATAAAAAACCAACCTCCACTAACGCACCTGGTTTTTTTGCATTTTTTACAATATAAATATTTTTAAGAAGCTTTGCTTCTCGGTCAGTATTTTCAAGATTTCTTATTAATTCGCTCTGGATGAATTTTGCTAATCGTTTATTTTCGATTAAATGTGGCGAATAAAAAGTTTGTGCCCCGCTCCATCTAGGTGAAGGAATAGAATTAAGATGAATGCTTAAATATAGATCAGCTTCGGATTCATTGATCATATCTAGTCGCGTTCTTAAATCCTCAACTTTTCTTCTACTTATTCCTTTTGTTTCAGGATCTGCTAAGTCACTATCATCCTCTCTCGTCATCATGACAAGAGCACCCTGCTCCTGTAAATATTCCTTAATTTTTTTTGAAATGCTTAAAGCAATATCCTTTTCAAGTGCATCTTCATCTCCAGCCCCACCGTCTGGCCCGCCATGCCCTGGATCTAAAATAATTACTTTTCCTGACAAAGGCAGATTCCACGATTCCCATGTATCCCTCTGGAAAAATTGAAATTGAAAGAGCAAAAATAAAAGTAAGGCTCCTAAAATAAAACTGATGACTTTGATCTTCCGCTTCATCCATAACCTTCCCTTCCCATTCTTCTATTCCAAAGATATGGGACAAGGTACAGGTTTAGAACATAAAATTAATGAAGTCTAAGCTTCCTTCTTTGCTCTCCCTTTGTGAACCCTTCCATCCACCAAATATCAACAAATCGTTCACAGGAATAATATATCGATTCTTGGATGAAGCCTTGATCGCCAAATTTCCAATACAGCCAAAAATTATAAAGAGTATCGGTTAAATGTCTAATTTCATTTTCACAGCGCTTCTTTGCCTGCTCAATAGATTCTCCGTAATGACCAAAACGACTATACTGTCCTCCTAATAAAAATGCCTCAATGGCTACATCATAACAGCCTTCCTCTACACCTTGTTGTAACCATAATCCACCCTCAATTCTCTCTGAACCAAAGTATTCCTGGACACTTTTCTTTAAACTTTGTATTGATAACTCTTTTAAGAGTTTTCTTTCATACTTGATCTGTCTTTCTCGTCTTTTTGCATTAAAGCTTGTAATTACATTCATTAATTTCACTCCTCCCATTACCTATTTTTCAACTAACCCCTCTTTCTAATTCACCTTATAAGCGTCAATCATTACCATATAAAGAAAAGCTTGTACTTACCCCATGAGCAGAGATATAGAGTGTTTTTCATATTCTAGAGGAATCGACATAAACTAAGGAAGGACATTTAGATAGGAGACGTTATTATGAGATGCTTATTATTCATTCTTTGTCTTACATTAATCTCACTACAAAGCCATTTTGAAGTACTAGCAGATTCAAAAGGACGCTTTGATTTTGAAAAAACAGGGCGAGTCTTCTGGGAGGTACATTCAAAGGAAAAATTGGTAGCACTCACATTTGATGATGGACCTCATCCACTTTATACACCACAGATTTTAGATATATTAGAAAAATACGACGCAAGAGCCACATTTTTTGTAATTGGTAAGAACGCTGAAAAGTATCCAGACATTATAAGAAAACAAGTGGATGCAGGTCATGAGATAGCGAATCATACCTACCAGCATGATTATGATATACATGTTTCTGCAACAAAATTAGAACAGGAAATCAAAAAGACCTCCAACATTATATACAGCATTACTGGTTATGCCCCTTCTCTCTTTCGTCCTGTTGGAGGATACTACAACGATACTATCGTTAAAACAGCTCTAAAAAACGATAATTATGTCATTATGTGGGGGTGGCATCAGGATACAAAAGATTGGAGTCAGCCTGGTACAAAGAAGATTATTCATAATGTGATTTCAGATACAAAACCAGGAGATATTATTCTTCTTCATGATTCTGGAGGAAATCGAACACAAACAGTAGAAGCTTTAGATAAAATTTTAGCTGTGTTCAAAAAGGAAGGGTACGAATGTGTAACCGTATCAGAATTACTGTATAGAACTCAACCCACTCTACCGGTGTCACTTCGAATTTTCTTGCACTTTTAAACAAGAAGTTTTCGTATCGTTTGTTGCTTTTGTAAGTAAATACCCATTGTAGTTCAGTTAATCAACATTCGTTTTTTTTATTGAAGGTAAAACTACACACATAACTAGATAATCTTCACCTTCCTATAGTGCATGAATACTTTAGCTATGGGAGGTGACAAAATGAAAGGGATATATATGGATGATCCCTCTCAAAGAGATCAACTCAATGAATGGGAAAAAGAAACGCTTATGAAATTTTCGGCAAAAATGAAAGATAAATTAAAACCCTTTCCATGCATCCCAGCCACCATTGGGTTCTCACTAAACCAATTACGATACTGCTTTATCGGTGACCCGAGAGAAATAACCACAATACATGAACTTGCAAAAATATTAAGTACGTACTCTGAAATTTCAAGGGAGATTGGAAATTACACATCACTCATCGTCTTTTTTGAAACGTCTGAGGATTTAAAAGCAACATATACAGTTCAAGATTATGAACAATTATTTTGGCAACATCTTAACAGCTTAAATAGAATGGACCATATGGATTGGCCTATAGAGATACCTAATGATCCACATCATCCCTATTGGGAGTTTTGCTACAATGGGGAGAAGTATTTTATGTACTGCGCTACACCAGCACATGAAAAGCGAAAAAGTAGACACTTTGATGGAATGATGCTTGCCATCACTCCACGCTGGGTTCTCCAAGAATTTAATCAATTGCCGACACGTGCAAAAGGAATCACTAAACAGATTCGAAAGAGGCTGTTAAAATATGATTCCATCGGAGTACACCCTGATTTAAATAGCTTTGGTTCTAAAAATAATTATGAATGGAAACAGTATTATCTTCGTGACGATAATACAACATTATCGAAATGTCCGTTTCACCAAGCAAATAACTTTCCAAAGCTTGAAAAAAATTAATATTATTCATAATAAGCCCCTGTAGTCGCATCTACAGGGGCCTTTCTAGTTGGTTCTCTTAAATGATCTTTCTTTTATTTAGGCTGTTTTTGTATAGTTTTTTGCCTTTTTTAAAAGCAACAGAGCCTATGACCTATGCAAATCCCATTTATCAAGTTATAAATTCAACTAATTGTAAAATATGGGAAAGTTCTAGAATCCTTCATTTATCGATGTTACTATTTTAAAGGTAAAGGCTACCAAATACATATGAAGTTTTTTATAAATCACTAGGAGGTAGAAATGGAACAAGGGCTTATTGAGCAATTGAATGAGTGGCATGAAGCAGATAAACATCAGCAAATTGTCGATTTGCTTTCAGCAATTGCTGATGAAGAACGGGACTATGAATCGATCAGCCTTTTGGGTAGAGCCTATAACAATTTGGGGCATTACGAAGAAGCGCTCTCTCAATTTGATAAAATTTCTGAGGCCGGCAAACAGGATTCTATCTGGAATTATCGGGTAGGCTTTGCTCTTTATTATTTAAAACGATATGAGGAAGCAGCTCAAGTTTTCAGCAGGTCAGCTCAAATAGAGCCTGGTGTTCAAAGTACGGAATACTTTTTAAGACAGAGCATTCATAAAGCAGAGAAGCATAAAAGCGAAGAACTCCGGCTTGCCAAGAAGAAACCCTCCATGGAACGTGGCTGTTCGGTTAAGGAGAAGGCTCTTTTTTCTGATATGTTTTTAGCTGATTTCTGGGAGGACAGCGAGTATGCAAGAGAATCTTATCAATCTGAGCAACCTACAGTTGAACTAATTGATTCGATCGAGAAAGAGCTTGGTTACAAGCTTCCATCCTCTTATATCCATCTGATGAAGCATCAGAATGGTGGAGTGCCGAAGAACACCAACTTTCCAACATCAGAGCCAACTTCCTGGGCGGAGGATCATATTGCCATTACAGGGATTATGGGAATTGGTCGCGAGAAAAGCTATTCACTGTGCGGGGATCTGGGTAGTCCGTTTATGATTGAGGAGTGGGGATATCCTGATATTGGCGTGGTGATCTGTGATTGTCCTTCAGCCGGTCATGATGTCGTCATGTTAGACTACCGTGCATGCGGTAAAGATGGTGAACCTGAAGTTGTTCATGTCGATCAAGAAGATGATTATGAGATTACCTTCCTTGCCGAGAATTTTGAAGAGTTTATAAAAGGCTTAGTTAGCGCAGAACAATATGATACTTCTGAAGAAGATAAAGAAGAAGACCTGGATAAAGTAGCACACGGTAAATTTTCTCCACTGCTGGAGGAACTGTGCTCTCGGATAACCGAAGTGGATCAGATTGAACAGAAAATCCGCAGTATATGTACAGAGGTTGTCGAAGAGAAAGGCCATTTTTCTTTTCATGCAGATGAATTATCGTATGTCATGTATGATGTGCAGTTTTGGTTATATACGAAGTCTTATCCAGACACCAGTCGCGAACAATATGTGGCAGCCTACCAGAACATAATTGCTTTTGGCGGAGAATTCAGTCAAGGCGGATATGCTCCCTCCTTCATTACAGATTGGCTTGCCCACCGCATCAAGGAAGGACGGATTGTACAGAATCACGGGATTATTCGGTTTACCAATTCATATGCAGAGGAAGTAATGAATAGGTTAAAAGAAGCCTAATCTTTGATCAAGTTGCAGATCACGTTCATGCCTACTAATGAAAAGAGCTCGCTTTCAAAGCGAGCTCTTCTTCTTTGGTTCCCTTTTGGTCTTTATCATTCATTTTTTTAGTGGCGGTTCGTTCCGCTCTAATCTTTCATTCAGTGCAACAGCAAGTTCTTTAAAACGTTTCTCCTCTTCCGTGTTCAACTGATCACAAGAATGATCCCTATCCATCCAATAATCCCCGTCCAACAATTCATACATGTCGAGAAGTGTAATCTCTGGAGTGGCTGGATTATAAAAAACGGACAGCATCGGTTCCGGGCCATCATCCCAGTTATATTCGTTCACAATGGCATGTAATAATTCCGGAGAATTTATTCCTTCTATCTTATCGCACATCTTATTCTGAGACTCCTCATACAAAACCTCATCAACAAGCTTTTGCTCCTCCAGTGTCAGAGATAGGCGAACGGCTCCTTTGGTTTCGAGCAGTAGGTCAGCGAGCTTTTTATCTTTCCGGGCTACATTCCAAGCTGTAGCTAATAGCCCAGTGGCGAGTCAAGTTTTGCCCCAGCTTCCATGAGCTTTAACAGCGCTTCAATTTGCTTAAACTTTACAGCTTTTTTAAGTGGAGTATCACCAAGTTTATCTTGTGCCTCAAGTTCTGCTCCATGCTCAATCAATATTTCTATCGCCTGAACAGGCATTCGATTGGTCAAAAAAAGCATTAGCGGTGTTCTCCCCCCGCTCGTCTCGTTCATTCACATTCAGTTCAGCTGCTGCCTTCTGTACCAGTGAAAGATCATCTGTCTTACTAACTTCCTTCCAATTCAAGAGTACTCCCCCTCTACATATGTCCCGCTTCTTCAAACTGACTTCCTATGACTTCAGCATGTTTAAGAAGTACCCAATGATTAACTTCGTCGTATCCAGATACTTCGGCGGTCACTCGATAGCTTGGGTACATCCATTCAGCAGGGGTTGCGGATTTTAAGGCGGATGTGTTCGTTATACCTATGGCCGGGGTTTCCCTTAAGTTAATCAAAGTACCTTGTGGAAAAAAAGCTTCTATATACCCCTCCACTCGAGTCCCAACAGGAAACAGAGTTTTGGTTCGACGCCAGTCTTCCAAACCGAGTTGAAGCTGCTCGTACCACAGTTTCTCGAACTCCGCCTGATTAATCTCCTTGTAATAGGATTCCTGCGTATTCAGTGGATGTTCTGCCAGCATGAAATGATAGAAATCATGCTTTCGATTCGATGTGATACACGTGCCATCATCATGATAAACGATCTGTCTGTATGCCACACCGTCGTTATCAATTTCAAAATACCAGGTCCCCATCCCTTGCTCCTGTATATCTTTTAAATATTTCAAAACAGTCACTCCAATCGGATGAGAAAATCAAGGATGGTTGATACTCATCAATATATTCCTTGTAATCTTTTCGGGTTAGGTCGGTAATATAATCCGCAGTTCTGCTTTTCCAGTATAAGTAATCCAATAACAATAAATTAGCCACTGACCTTTATGCAGGAAAACAGTGCTATAAGTAGGAAGGGCTTTGTAACTTTTATTTCTATGAATATTCATCAATTCGTTAATAATCGGCAATTAAGCAGAGTTAGATAAATCCGTCTTCTGGTTCACCAACCTCAAATCCTACTAATTTTGTCGTTTCCAATTTAAATTTCTCTATCCAAGAACTCCACTCACTATTACTCATCTGTGCATAAAATGATAATCCACTTGGTTCAACAGAGGCCATAATAAAGACCTCATCATCTTCCTGACCGAACCAATAGGGGATTCCATTTTTATATCCTATCCAACCCGGCATACTCTCATATATAGTAGTTACTTTATCCCATACTTCATCAGGTAGGTAATACCATATATTTAGATTGCATTTTTGAGAGTGTATGTTACTCATTTGTGTCCCTCCTTAGCTTTAAAAGAACTACTATAATGGAACACGACTAAAAGCGATGTTCTTCCTTGGTGTATCTTGCAGAAAAACTAGCGGCCAATGAGGAATCTCTTTTCTATTGTACTTTTCTCCACTTTTCCAATAGGAGGTGTGAAGCGAATAGTTGAAGAGTTAAAAAAGTCAATTCTGATCTTTTCAAAGAGAACACTCAAAAGTTCGCTTCTCCTATATTCGTAACCATGTCGCTTGCAAATCTATTGTATTTGTTACATGTCCGTTTATTATTACGTCGTTGAATATCTCCACGTATATATATTTCGTTTGCTCTATTCTATAAATTTCATTTTGATTCAACCAACTCTTCCAATTAAATACAAGGAGAAATCCTATATTGTATAATTCTTCGTGAAATCCTCGAATTCCTTCAAATTTAAGCATATACCGTTTTTTGATGTGTGTTTATGGCTCGATAATAGAAATGTAAAAAAAGGCAGCTAATTTATGTATAAAAAAAAATGAAGCACTCCAATATGGAAGATTTCAAACCTTCTCATTCTGTGAAACAAAAGAGAAAAGCACCTGTAATGGATACAGTGAAACCAATCTTTGATAAATAGCTCTTGAAGGATTCGAGGAAGAAAAAGAAATATCGACGGACGAAAAAAAGAATGCACGATCTGTTGGTTAAGGAACTTGAACTCGAGGGTTCTGCAAATTCGGATCCCCGGGAGTATGTATTGAAACGGATACAAGAACGGTTAGCTTCCGCTCGAAGCAAAGTAGGGAACGTCATAGGTGGATATTGGGGATACGATGGATATTTACACTCACATCACAGAAGATACAGACAGTAATTTGAGTAGGCCTTTGATGAGTTACTTGAACAAAGACACCATTAGTAAAAATGTTTATATAAAAATGCCCATTTGGGGATAATCTCCAAATGAGCGAAAGCCTTGATGCAACAAGGTTTTAACGTTTTGAGAAATATACAGAAAAATTCTAAGTGCATTGAATACATCGTAATCCATTAATATCAACATTTTGGGAATTGTTATATGGATAAAAGTGTATGAAAAAGGATTGAAATTGACATTACTTGAACCAATTTGAACCAAAGTGATTGATGTTAGTTGAATACTATTAACTTGCTTTCCAGAATAGGGCGTTGTTTGTTCCACAATCGCGCCCTATTACGGCAAATAATGTTGGCAACACACTTTGTCAACATTAGAACAGTAGGGAGATGATAATTTGATAACTATGAAAACATTGAAACACGAAATACATAAAGCCCAGTGGCTGGATCTGATCAGGGAACAAAGTGCGAGTGATTTATTAAAGAAGTCCAGAGCCAGGCACCTAACTTATTAGCTTTATAATCCGAGTCTGGCACCTACTTCTGCATACTCTATATCTTTTCTTTCTGCATTCCAATTACCCCCTGTTTGTCCGTCCCATATCGCTCCTGTTTCAACGAAACCGACAGACGCAAACAACTTCCGGACGGCTTCGTTTACCATCCAATATGATGTAGCAACTGCATCGGCTTTTCCTTGTGGAAACGACTTTATGTAATCAATAACTTTCATCATTGCTTGTTTGCCAAATCCTTTGCCTTGATGCTTTTTATCAATCATAAAGCGGTTAAGTCCATAAGTAGATTTATCTCCATATTTTTCACATAAAATTGAACTTTCCGCCAGTTTGTAAAATCCAATATCGACATATCCTATGACTTCATCATTGTTGCATATAGCGAAGATCATAGGAGGTTTTTCGTCGTTGAGTATCTTTACATAGGCTTTAGCCAAACAATATATGCTGGAATCCACATTTCCTTTCTGCTCATCTGTTATGCTTAACTTCAACACTGCCTCAAAATTATCGTGGGTAATCTTTCTTAATTCAATCATTTTTCTTCCCTACTTTCGAAAATATAAATTTAAGTCCATTAACGACACTTCCACAGGAGTGCCGTGTACCAAATAAATCTAAATAAAGTGTACACGAAATCCCCATCTAATAGCAGGTGGGGATTATTTTACGCTTACCAACGATGTACAAACCCCCTTATTCCAGAATAGCGCCCGCACAGGGAACTTGACCGTTTCATGATTGGTCGACATGAACGATACACAATGAAATCTTTAATAGAATTTATTGAAAAACACTCGGTTTAATTTATTAACAGTTGATAAGATGCAAGGTTCGGAATACAATACAGTTGTATTCAACTAGCATCTATCAACTATTTTTTTGAAGGGAATTGATAGTATGGCTAGTATTATAAAAAGAGGGAAATCATATCGAGCACAAGTTTCTCTATACAAACATGGTAAACACAAAAAACTTTCTAAAACTTTTCCGACAAAAAGAGAAGCCGAACTTTGGGCTTTAGAAATGGAATTAGCGAAAGGAGAAGGTAAAGAACTTGCCCACAGAACAACAACATTTGCTGATTTCTTCGAGAACTGGATTTATCTTGTAAAGGTAAATGACGTTAAAGAATCGACATTTCAAAATTATGTTCGTACTTTGGGAGTTATTAGAAACCTATTTCAGGATATCCAATTAAAAGATTTAAATGATATTGTTGTTCAGAAGAAAATAGATGAATATGCCAAGACACATTCTCGAAAAACAACACATGAGGTGCTTCTAAAAATAAAAACATCATTACGTGATGCATATGCTCGTGGTTATATTGCAAATGATTTTGCTCGTTTGGTAAAAACACGTGGAGAAAACCCACCTAAAAGAAACAAAGCTTTATCTATAACTGACTTTAAAAAGCTTCGTAATTACCTTTTACAGCATTCTGAAGATGAATTTAACTTACTTGCATTAGAAACAGGTATGCGACGTGGAGAGCTACTAGCAATTCGACCGGAGAACCTTTACGAATACAGCCCTTATGAATACGGAATAGAAGTTAGACATTCGATCAGTCCTACTTCTGATGACACCTCATAGACACAGAATGCTAAACGTGATGTTTCTATCAACAAAGAAGTGTATGAGCTTATTCGTCAAATTCCCGTTGAAGACAATGGTTATATTTTCGGCTTTGGTGGCTTTAAACAATCGGAACAATTAGCCGAGTTATTAACGGAATTAAACATTAAAAGAACTACCTTTCACGGTTTAAGAGATACGCATGCATCGTTTTTATTTGCTCAAGATATAGATATTGCTTATGTATCCAAACGATTAGGACATATAAATATACAAACCACACAAAATTATTATCTAGAATTAATGCCAGAAAAAAAGCACCAGCAAGATGCCGATGCTTTAAATCTGTTAAGTGCTTTATAAGGTACAAGTTGATTTGAACCAACTTGAACCAAAAAACCTTTGTAAACGTTGATGCAATAAGGAATTGATTAACGTTTTGAGAACTGAGGTGCACGACGAGCGCCTTTAAGACCGTATTTTTTACGTTCTTTCATTTCGTATAAATCATAGTTAATCATAACTTGTTAAAACGGTGAAAAATCAAGCTTTTTGAAAATCTCCTAACTCTAATAAATCATTAATAATTTTTTGATTGTGGGTAAATTGTGGGTAAAACAAAAGAGCACAACGTGTGCAAGTAGTGTTGGTAGCACTCTTACACCGTCCGCCTAATCAGACTAGGCAAACACTTTGCTGTACCCTTGAATGTATTTTATTACATCTAAGGTTTCTTAGCAATGGTTTGCTTTAATATGGGTAAATCGTTGCTTTTTTGTTTCCTAAAAGGAGACATATCAATATGAAGAAACTAATCAAAGTTATTGCAAGTGTTGATTCTTTCAAAAATCTTTCTACATTCAACGAAATTGAAGAAATGAATATAACTGTTCGCAACTATAAAGACATTATTAAATCGGTTGTGATCCGTTCTGACGTAAAGTCTAGATTAATTGCATTATTGGAAGTATTAAAGCGCCATAGCTGCAAGCAAATCGGTGTAAGCTACATGAGTAAAAATACTATCGCTGAAAAGATGGAACTATCTTATAAAACAGTACAACGTTTAATGAAAAAATTAGAGGATCTAGGAATGATCCGTCAAATACCAATGAAAAGAAAATCTGATATGTTGCAAACTGCTAATGCAATTCAGATCATTCCAGATAAAAGTGATGTGTCCGACAAGACCCCTCCAAAAAAGTCCGAGAAGTGTCCGGCCATTAAAACCAATTCTAATTCTTTAAAACAAAATATTAATAATAAACGTAAAGCAACCGTTTCATTTGCTCAAGCTAATTTTATTGCTTCTTGGGTTCCAGAACAATTCGGAAAGATTGCTAACTGTTTCTATCATGAAGCTAAAACTATTAATGAATTTTGGAAAGTTGTTAAACAGAACAATCCTATCATCAATCATGTGGAAGGCAATCGAGCATTTACTGATAAGCAAGAATTACATATTGGAATTAAAGCATTTAAAGAGTTTGTTATGAAGGTTAAGAGTGGAATAAGTATTAAGAATAAATTTGGATACTTTAATGGGATTGTTAACAAGATTATGGACAAGCTTTATTTTGATGATGAATTTATGGGACTTATTTAATTTCATCAAATGTATGAACTTCACATCTAATTTTTTGCGATTGAACCCATGTTTCTAGTTTTTGTTTTCTCATATTGGTTGTTGTGAAAAAATATAGAATTGGTTGTGAATGTTTCTTTATATCGTTCCACATATCAGCATACTTTTCTATTTTCATTTTATTGTCTTTCATGGAACGTGTATTATCTATTTCGACTAAATGCAAATACCCATTTCGGTTAAATACTGCATCACTAATAACTTTCTTTTTGTTGGTGACAGTTATCCCTTTAATTTGTATTCCAAATTGATATTCAGGCTCATTTTTAGATTCAATTACATATTCTCTTTTCCAATCGAAAGGACAATTAAAATATATATAAGCTTGATTGGTTAGTAACAAGTGATCAAAAAGAATAGATTTCTTTATTTCCTTATCAGATCCGATAAATTCACGACCGACTTTATTAAGATAGATTATTTTTCGTTGACCTCTATCAACATGAAGAAAATCTGATAACTGATTAACAATCCTACATGTATTCCTATAGGTTCCCAGCTGCATAATTTCATGTAATTGTTTCACTGTAACTATGCCTAATTTATCTATCATTTGAAGAACTTTCTCTATTCTTTCTTGATTCATATAAATACCTCCTAATTGTTTCATCATCAATATATGGACATTGGAGTACGTGCTTTTCAGCTAATTTATATATTGCCCTGCCTGGTAATGGTTCAAGTTCTTCTGCACCCATTTCATCCAATATGACACGACTACCAACACCATCAGCTATTCGGAATGATATACGAGCAACCATATTCATTTTCACTTGCATAGGGACTGTTTCCCTTGTAGGGTATTGAGTCGCAAATATTAAGCGAAAACCAAGACCACCGCCAATACGAGCGATTTCACCTAAGTATATTTGTGCTAGTTCTGCATACTTTTTAAACTCTTTACTGACTAATTTAGGAGATAATTCGGCTCCTTCATCCACAATTATAAAGGTTCTTTCTTTTATATTTGTATCAGCAATGTTAGTCCAGGAGTGCTTTCTATATCGTTCTTCTTCTAATTTTATTAATTTATAAACATGATCCAAAGCTTTACATGCTTCAATTAAATCTGTTGCGACTGTTTGAACTTGGGGTAGATCCCTATACTTCCAAAATTCAAGACCGCCTTTTAAATCTAAGATAATGAATCTTACACGATCAGGATTAGAAAATAACACTGATGTAAATAGACTTTTTAAAAAGACAGTCTTTCCAAAGCGTGTTGTTCCTCCAATTAACATGTGTGGGTAATGCTCAAAATTATGATATATGATCTTTCTTTTCTTTCCTATCGGTACAAGCCAGGAATGATAATATAACCTGTCTTTGTCATAGTTCCAATTGGACAACTTATTATTTGGTACAAGTGCAGCCAAACCTACTAGAATAGGTGGCAAAAACCATTCAATCACTACACTCACCTCTTCATTGTTTATGTCACTGTAATGGTCATCAGGTGACTGCTTCACTGAACACTTCACTTTTTAATATATCTAGGTTTAAACTAACTTTTGAATGTCATTTCTACCAGCAACTATATATCTATATCCAAAATATAAAGACCTTTGAAAGGTGCTGAAAAAACCACAAGATACTCCCATACTTGGTTATCTCTAAAGCAATTTTTATAGCATCCTTATTTAACTTTTCTTCAAACTTTGATAAAAGAACGAGGGTTCCACCTGCTGATCCAATTGCTACCATACCAAAAGTAAAAGGATCCAATTATCTTCACTCTCCTTTTCATTGAATAGTACAGTGTATGGGCAAATGAAATAAAACATGCATGTCTATCACAAATATTTGTGAAAGGATTTATAAAAATATTTGTAGAAATATACTTTTGAGGTGCATAAAATGCTTAAAAGTAAAATAGGGATATTGTTGAGGACATCGAAATATAGAAGGGAACATATTCAAAAAGAACTAGGAGTGAGTGCTAATACATTGTCTAATTGGTCTACTGGAAAGACCTATCCAACAATGGATAAAGGCTATTTATTGGCAAGGTTATTAGAAGTTAATATAGAAGATCTTTATGAATGGATTGAGGAAGAAAAATAAACCATTCTTTCAAATCAACTTACAATATGAGATTATATACATACAATTCAATTAGACTAGAAAAAAGGGGGATTTATCATGGCTAAAGCAAAAAATAAAGTTATTGCTGGGGATTATCAGGGAAAGAATGTATTACAATCATTAGGAATGACTGTAAGCATTGCAACTAGTTTATTCAAAACTTTAGATTTAACTAAAGAAAACGTTGAAGAATATGAAGTGATTACAGAAGAAAGTAGAAAAAGTGCTACAAGTGCCGTAGGACGTGCTTTTGTTGGTGGGGTCATTTTAGGTCCTGTTGGTTGGCTAGCAGGGTTATCAGCTAAATCAAAAGGTATACATACTATTGCTATACAATTTAAAGATGGAAAAAAGAGTTTAATAGAAGTTGATGATAAAATATACTCTACTTTAATTAAGGTGCTTTTCTAACAAAATAAGCCGTCCGAAATTGGACGGTTTAATCTATTACAACAAGATTCAAAAGACTAGCAAATTCTATCTTCTTAATCCCTTCCTCTGTGGCTAATTTAATTTCTTTCTTTAACGGATCAATTGAACTTATATAACCAAATAGTTTTATTTCAAATCCTTCTTCATATATAGATAAATCTACATATAAATTGTACTCTTTTGCATATTTAATTAATCCCTCAAATTCCGAAATTCTATCTTCATCAAATATAGGCTTATTAATTTTTTGACTATCTATCCACATCTGTTTTGTTTCAGCTACATGTTCAGGCATCATAAAACCATGCCATTTTAACATTCCCCTATCCCTAATACTCATTAATCATTGCCTACCTTAAAATATTATTTTTTATAATCATACACGAACAGCCGTTCGTTTTCAAGTTGATTTACGAACAACTGTTTGTATATAATATAAAGAAAAAAGTGAGGGATAAAAATGAAGCTAATCCCTGAAAAGGATCAGATTGTTATTGAAAAAGCTATATATTTACCTATGGTTATAATCGTACTTAATCAAGATCTAAAAATAATTAATGATAGTCCAATAAAATTAAAATCACCTTATACGGAATGGATAGAAAAAACAATCATCACTGTCCAAAAAGAATTATCCGATGTTAAACGTTATATGAAACACAATCAAATAAAAGTGGAAAAAGTGAAAACTGATGAATCATTTACTCAATATGTTTTTATCTATAAAGGATATGAAGATATCAATAATTACTTTAATCCGAGACTTAGAAACCGAACTGAAGAATTATTAAAGTATTACCTATATCAAAGATTTAATGACAATAACAACTAGTACCTTCATAATTAAACTGGGGTGAATACTTTGACCATAAACATAGATATATATTTAAAATTAGAAGATAAATACTATCAAAAAGGTGGTAGATTCTCCACACTATCACCCTTCAATGGTGCAAAGGATGCTGCCAAATATGCTTATATTTACATCAAACAATTCAAAAGAGAACACGGAAACAAAGAGATTGAAATTTATAAAGTTATTTATGAGGAAACTATAGATATTACTGAAGATGTTCAGAAGTTATATAAGAATGGAAATTTATATCTTGTGAAATAAAATATGCCCCCCTCTCAAATGAGAAGGGGATTTTTTATTAAATAATTTTAAACCAGGCATTAATGCTTTTTAAGAACTGTTCCATTTCTTTTGCTTTTGGTGTTCCTTCTGTAAACTGTCCAATTTCAAATGAAAGTGATCCGCCATCGTTCCGAGTAGGCTTAAAATAATAACCTTTTTGGATAAGGAAATTATGAACCTTTAGTAGTGATTCACCAGAATAGCCACCAGTATAAAAAGAAATTTTCTTTTCCACATTTGCCACCTCTGTTTTAATATCTGATTTCACCAAATTAATAAAGTCATTCCAGCTGATACCTTTTGCTCCACTTCTAAGATTTCTAGGACAGTTCTTTCCACTCCAATGATTATGTTGTACTACTTTCGACAATGGTATTTTAAATGTATTCATAAGATGATTTGTTAACCATGCAGCGTTTTCTACTGACTTTTTAAAATCACCATCACTGTTAACACAAATTTCTATACCGATTGATTTCATATTACCTGATCCATTTCCATCCCCTGCATGCCAACCCACCTCATTTGTTGGCAATGACTGATAAATAGAATCATCATCAACTTGAAAATGCCAAGATGCTTGTCTACTATTTCCGTTATATTGTAATTTTGCATGTGCTTCATCATTGGCACCTTTAGCCGTATTATCCGTTTCATGAATAGTAATATATTCAGGATTCATTTTGATACCAGGACGAGTAAAAGTATTTGATTTAGGAATAAATTTTTGATTAATTTCCACCGTTCATACACTCCTTTCAATAAAAAAGAGTAACGACTATTTGCCATCACTCTTCACTAAATTTTTAGTGCCACTATACAATCCTGTTGCTGATAAACCAAGCATCAACCCAACAATAATTCCTTCTTTTATTGGTGTATCTAAATAAAAAATACCTGCTAACAATCCAAAAAAGACAGCTATAACAGGAGAATATTTTTCTGGTAAACCTACCTTCTTAAAAAACTGAACTAAAGCTAAAATTAATGGAATAATCGCCACATCATGTATTTCAAACATTATTTATCCTCTCCTTTAAACATTCTTGTTTCGATTTTGGTTAAACGCTCTTTCACATCTTCTGATAAAGTTTGAATAACATTTACATACTTATCTTCACGTGCAATATATCTGTTTTCTCTTTGATTGTTGGTATATAGCACCCATAAAAGTAAAGCTATGAATAAAGCAAAAGGCAAACCGTAAAGGCTTGCTGCATCGGTGAATAACTCCCATAAAGTTGACATTGTTAACCCCTCCTAATTTAAACCATAAAAAATACACCTACTCTGCAGGTGCTACATAATCCTCTTTTGTTATTTGTTTATATTCTTCTGGTGTAATTTCGTTCCATTGTACTGCTGAATTTAAGTCATCTTTGCTTGCCCAACCAACTTTATAAGCCCTTTCCCAAAATGACATTATGCGTTACCTCCTTTTAAACGTGCAATGTCTAACTTTGTTTGTACCAACTCTTGACCAAGCGTTTTGACTAGTTCCTTTGTTTGTGCATGAGCCAATTTTTCTTGCACTAATTCAAGTCCTAAAGCATCCAATGAAATTGGAATACTTTCTTGTGCTTCTCTAATTTCTTTAATTTTGCTTAATGGCACTTCATTTAGGATTCTCAATCAAACGCACCCCCAAAACCGTTAAATTTAACCTGGTCATGTGCTGTTCCTTTGTTGATGGTAAAACGGATATTAATTCCCCATTGCTCGGCTGTTTTCTCTGTATTCGTAAAGTGGAATCCTCTTTTATTCATAGCCATTCCAGTTACGTCCTCCCATGTAGGTACTTCATCAAAGGCATTGTTACATGCTTCAATAACAATCGTTGATCCAATCGGTAAATACACATCAGGAGTAACAAGGATTCTAGTTGCAGCTATATCCGTAACAAAAGGATTTTTTAATTCTAATTGAATCGTATCTTCGGTTCTTGTAAATGTGTATGTTCTAGTTGATTTCGCCCCAAATGAGTCCTTTGCTTCAATAGTTAGCTTGTGTTCCTGTTCAAGTTGCAAAGGAATCCACATTTCAATAGGGATTTCTATTTTGTATTCTGCCCCTAACTCTGCATCAAATGTTCGAATGACTTGACCATTGATTCTTTCAGTGATTGTTGCTGTTTGTTTCTCAGGATCATCTACCTGGTATGTGATTGATGGTGTTTCAAGTAATTCCCCTAGATCTTCATCCGTTCCAGAAATAACAGGTGGTCTGTTGTGAATCACTCGGAATTTTCTTTCCTCAACTGTAGATATACCGCCTTGTCCATCATCTGCCCATACTTTTAATGTGTGATCCACATTTTCAGGAAGATCATTTGTTAAAGGTGTTGCACCATCGTAAACACGCTTATTGCTATATGTGATTTTTTTCGAAAACTCGATAGGTGTTGATCCGTCTGATAAGGCAGATTGGATATTTCGAATTGTTCCATCGTTAATCTGCATTTTGATAATAATATTATCGTTTGCATCCGTATCCCTTGCGCTACCATCCACAAGAACCTCATTTTGTCCTTCTGTTTCAGACATTATGAAGTTATTGGCTGTATTTAAAAGAATAGTAGGAGTTACATTGTGTTGGATCACGTAAACGTCCGAATAAATATAATCAGAATATACGTTATTAGTATCCTGTGCGCGTACTCTAAATTGAACTTTTGTAAATGACTTATTAGTAGTAGTCCTGTAATTCCTAGTCGTACTAATATCATTCGTTTGTACACTAAAACCATTTTCGTTGTACTGCATTTCCCAATCGTAACGCTTTATATTAGGTGATGTACTAGGATTGAATGTAAATGTTACTAACTCATCCGGTTTTAGTATTGTACCTTGTTTTGTTGTTGTAATTGGCCCCGGCGGTGCAATGGATTGATTGACGCGGCTACCTCGTACCCACCAATATCCACCTTGTTGCCCATCGGTTGGGTATGTTCCTTCTTCGGCTATGATACCGGATTGAATGAGTGATCCTCTAACGTCCTTCGTTTGTCCAGTTGTAGTTGATTGGTAAATAATACCCTCTTGACACTGTTGTGGAGGATCATCATTAACAATATACGTAAACTCTGATGAACTAGCTTTGAATGCATATATTTTACCAATGATTATATACCATCCAACATTTTCTCTCGGATATCCGTCACGCGGATTTCCAGACCCTTTGATTTCTCCTGTGATTTCATCGAAAGTATACGACGGGTAAAATGTATATCTTGCATTAACATATATTCTCGTTAAATAAGCGGTTTGGGACGCAATATATTCTTTTAAAAAATACGTCTTAACTTTGTCTATATTATACTTACTCCAATAATACTTTGGCTTTGTGACGGTGAAAACGGCGCTTTCTCTCCATGCGCTTTCTAGTCCTTCGGAATCCACCGCTTTCACTCGGAATTTTAATGTTTTTGCGGTAGGTATGGTGATTTCTGTACTAACGCTTGTACTCGGTGTCGTTACTCTTTTTAACCCCGTCCAAGTCGCTCCATCTATTGATTGTTCCAAAACATAAGTTAGGGTTGTCGTTTGTGCGTCCGTAGACCCTCCCCACGTCAACACCCTACTATCGCCAATCTCTAAATTTCCCGTCAGTTGCGTGAATACTCCTGGCGTTGTTGGCGCGGTGTTTTTTGGTTGTTGTTCTAATTGCCAATAAAATTCTGTGGCTCCACTAAAGGTGTTTCCTTCGAATGTCACAAGGGAATTACCCGGTATCAAGCCATCATTTGAAATAGGATAAACGCCGGGTGATATATATCCAAAATCTTTGTAAGTATAGTTATTTTCATTCAACGCTCGCATCTGAAGTGATCCGCCGCCGTTATTTGACCATAAATTCAATCTATAATCATATTTAGAAAAGTCAAACACTACCGTAGGGTAGATTGGTGAAAGTAAATTCCCGCATTGTCCCTTAGTCCCTATTGGTGTCCAAACCATTAAATTACCTCCCCTGTTTCAATGGTAAATGTTCGAATTACTTGATACATTCCTACATCACCAACCTCTTATTTACACTGTCATAAACCCCACGACTAACAATCACATCGTCAAGCGTATAAAAATCCTCTGTGAATTGATTGTTTGTGAAGTTATTAGAGAAGGATTGTTCTAGGTTTGTTAGTTTTAATGATATTTTGGAAATATCATCGGTGTTCTTTTCTGCCCTTTGACTAGTAGCATCCAACCGAATAACCAATTTATTAAATTCTTCCCTGGAAACATAGCCAGTGTTAGATATAACGGCTGTTATTTCTTTAGCATTGCCAACTATAACAATAATTTCAAATTCTGCATTAACACCAGTTGTACCACCGTTAGCAGGTAGAAAGTCGGCTTCTTTTGCAAAGATAATTCCAAAAAGAATTTCTCCTTCATCTGGATCTTCAGCAAAAAGACCTACTTCCCAAACATAAAACCCTTCTGTTAATCCTTCGTTATCAATAGAAGAATGGATCTTACATTGATCTATTTCAACTTGAATACCTGAGATTCCTAAATCTTTTTTAGGACTGATTAAAGCTGTAAGATCATCTATGTTTTGACCGTTGTTTTGACCATCCCCAATAGAAACCTTTGTAAATTTTAATAAAACCCCTGACTCTGCTTTAGCTTGTAATTTACGACCCTTTTTGGTCATGTACATATTTGTGTAATCTGCCATTAATGAATCACCTCCGGCTTAATGGTTGTTTTGTTTCGTATGGAAATAATACCTGCTGTAGTAACATCTAAATTAAGATTAGGCATTGTGAATTTAATAGGGTTGATTGTGATTCTTTTTCTTACAGAAATAACCCCACCATAAAATTGATGAAATTCTATTTGATTGCTAATTTTAATTAATGCACCTAGATGTGCAGGTTTAATTTCATTTATCATGTAATCAAATAAAGGGTAATTTAAATTAGGGTTTTTATTGTCATTTGCATTAAAACGAAATACGATCTTCCCATCAAATTCAACTTTTACAACTGTCTGCAAAATTGATGAAGCAACTGCTTCCAGTAAAGCACGGTCAACTTTTCCCCCTGACCGCCATTTTGCTTTTATTGCTGCTCGTCTACTCTCTAATGTACTGTTAGGAGAAACAACAAGATCTAATTCCTTTTCATAAAAAACTAGTCCCCAAGTAGCTGTATCAACAATAAATTGCTTTTGAATATCCTTGATCTGTTCATCTAATAATCCGAATTGCTTTGCTTCAGCTTCAAATTTTTCTATGAAAATATTACTTTTTCGTTCATAGGTAGGAATGCTTTTAATCATTTCATTGAACAATCTCAACACCACCAAGAACCGCAATTTCTTCATTTCCTATTGAAACATTAATAACCTCATCATTAATTTTTAAATTAGAGTAATCTTCCACACCTTCACTATCCAAAATCAAACTACCTGATTGAGCATAAGAAACAAAATCTTGTTTGAAAGCTATCTTTTTCAAGTAATCAACTATCATTTTTGAAACATTTTCTTCAGCTACTTCCACACTATATCCAGCCTTTAGAGTGGCATTAAACACTAAATTAATAGGTATAGGAATTGCACTAATAACGGTACAATAAGCACCTATAGGCGCTTGTCCATCTCCTAAGCCTGTTCCATTTGGATCTATATGTTTCTGTACCTCTTGAACAAGCAATGGGGATGCAGGTTGCATATTAGAATCAATGATGACAATTTTTACTGTGTTATCACCGTTCCATAATGGAATAACTTTAACTTCCCCTACACCCGGTACTTCTTTCGCCCAACTTTTATAATGATAAATATTTCCACTGGTTGCAGGGGTTCGAATACGTTCCTTGTATCGCTCTCTTAAATCATCGTCTGATTCTTCATCATAACCATCGGTGGTGGGATAAATATTTGTAATACTATTAATTCCAGCAAGGGATATTGGAATTTCAATGATTTGTTGTGCAGGTGTATTTCCGATATTGCCAGGTATAACAGCACGAATTTTAACATTACCTACCTGGTTAATTAGTTTGGTTTCTGTAGAAATAAATTGCACCCCTGATTTAGTTTCAAATAGATCACCTTGATTTATGGTTCCATTACCCTTTACTTCTAATTCTCCTACTGAAAAAGTAGCCTTTCGTCTTTCTTGACCGGTTCTCTGATATATAAACCTTTCTAGTTCTTCACCAGTTAGATTATCCACATCGAATTTTTCAACTACTTCATTCATAGACTGATAAGCTTTTTCAAATTGGTTTGCAGAAGGCTTCGTAGTATCGTAAATAAATGATCCGTCTGTCTTGTCATATTCATTTGAAATATCATTAAGCATTTCATTATGAATTTCTTTCGCTTTTTTATCTTCAAACACTAAAATTCCACCTCCTGTTCAAAAGAATCATCAAAAGTTATTACTCGGAATTTTATTCGCATCCACTTCCCATCACGTTCAAATTCCCAATTCTCCACACTTCTGATATGAGTGTGTCTAAGTAATGATGTTGTCACTTCTCTTTTAATTTCTGCTTCAATAAATGAACGTGGAAAATTTGATCCAATTAAATCTTCAAGTCTCACCCCGTATTCAACACCATCATAAATTCGGAATCTAAAACGTTCTGTTTTTAAAACTTTTGTAATCCATTGCTTTAAGACATCAATTCCATGAAGTTCAATCATTTTTCCATCTTTTAATACAAAATCACATTTATCAAAGTCATATAAAAAAGACTTACCTAATGGTGGCAAGTCCTCTGTAATAGTTTCTGTATCAAATTCTAATTCTGTTATTTGTGGCAGCATTATTCGAACCTCACCGCCTTACATAATACAAAGTATAATTGATCATCTGTTGTTGGCATTAAGATAACTTCATCACCTTCTTTTACAGTGTCTTTTGTTGTCATCTTAACGTCTTTCGCTTCAAAGGTTGTATCAACATTTAAGGTTGTAACAGTAGCACCATCAGAAGTAGATCCACAATCAGAATCAGTGAATTTTATTTCTCCTTTTAATTCTAATTCTCGTTCATATTCTTCAAGCATATGTGCAGACCATACCAGATTATTGTTATATAAAATAACAACATCATTTAGCCTTATTTTTGCATTTGGTGGAGGAGATATGACTTTTCCAGTAGTAATTGATGAAGGAATTTGGTTATCTCTATCTTTAAATAATTTCGCCATTTTGGTTCCCATTATTTCACCTCTAATCCAAGTGACATCTTGTGAAAACCACCACTGATTGTATGACCTACATCTTTAATTAAATATGTGCCAACTATTCCAGTTATCGGTTCTTTAAGTTGAAGTAAACGCCCTGATTTTACTCGGTCATCACCTAATAATTCTATACTTGTTTCTTCAACGATTTTAGCCAATTGTTTCAGTTCGTTTTGTGCAATTTGTGAAGCACTTCTTTTTTCATCCTGATCTAAAGAAACAACCTTTTGTAATTTGCCGTATTTATTAACCAAGGAACTGTTTTCTTTAGTTAAAATTAATTTATCATTTGAAACTATTTGAATGGAATTTATCATGTCAGTTATACTACGTTTTTTTGAAGGATTAGAAATAGCTGCTGTTACATCAACTTCAGATAAATTTTTAGCAAGTTTAAATGTACCTTTAATAATTAGATCCGATTGTTTTTCAATAAATAATTTTCCTTGTCGCATCTCCATTAAATACTTTATTCCTTGCTTTTGTTCAGCCATTCCAATAATTTCTTTGATAATATCACTTACTTTTTTATCATTAAAAATTTTATTGATTTTTGTTGGCATAGATACAATTTTTCCAATAGGTACATTAAAATCTTTACAAATCTTTTTTATCGCTTGATCCGCAGTGATTTTATTAAATTGGTAGACGGCATTTGATTTGTTTAGGTAAAAGGCAAAATCATAAGAAGTATAAGTAATCGGATCTCTTCCCTGCTTAGTTTCATCTACAATTATTGATCTAGTGATTTCATAATCTCCATTTTTCAAAATAACCATATCACCTAAGTCACATGGATTTTTTGGGTGGAAACGTGAATCATTATAAGCTATATCAAAATCTATCTGATCACCTAATTCATCAATGTTACTTTTCCAACTAATTGAGCCAATAATTGGTGTAATGTTGGTCATAGTACCACCCTTAACTAACCATAATTCATGACCCATTAATCACACCTTCTTTTTAACCAAATTAACAAACTTAAATTCGGATAATGAGAGAGAATAATATACATCACCAGTACCATCTTGCAATCCATATTCAAAGTTATCAATAACCATAGGTAAATTGACTGGTGTATTTGTAGCGACCAATCTAATAGGTATTCTTCTGTCAATCCATGATTCTATAATTTCAACATACTCCCATCCATGATAAGTTTTATCTCTGGAAAATGGATAATCCTTTGCTGGGAAAAATGAGGAAATTGTTATTGCTTTAAGACCCCTAAGACCAATTAATTTTATATCACCTTGATTAATAGTCGTATAGGTTTCATTATTTACTGGACTAGGAATTTTAAATTCAGAAGGGACAATAGGAAGCTGTATAACTTGTTCTCTGTTATTGATACTTAAAAATATATCCACTCTCTCACCTCCTACATGTTTGCTAAAGCCTTTTCTATTTTTGATACCATTTCATCCATTATTTCATCAGTAGTTTTATCCATACCCTGAATAATGATTTTTTCAATGACTACACTTTTACCCTCATTCCTAGCCATTTGAACACTTTTATCATGAGGATAGACACGTGATCCATTTGGAAGATCAACAATTTCTCCACCACGTTCATTAATTTGAGCAAGTCCACCAGTAAAATACTGTGTACCCTTTGCAAATTGGGGAATAGTAGGGATATTCATTTCAAATCCTTTTCCACCAATACCAGGCACCCAATCAGGGATTTTAATAGAAGCAAAATTATTAAAGCCTTCTATCATTTCATTAATACCGCCAATAATAAAATTTACCCCTGTTCGTGCAGCAGACTTCATGCCTTCCCACATTCCTGAAAATCCTTCTGAAATTCCAGTCCAAGCATTAGTAAGCATATCCCATAATTGCCCTGCTTTTTCTTTTACCGTGTCCCAGTTTTGCCAAAGAAGGACACCCACCGCAATAACGGCTCCAATAGCCATTGCAACCCACCCTAATGGTGAAATAGCCAATGTACCATTCAATAAAGCTGTAGCAATCTTTACTCCGTTGGTTACACCCTTCCAAATGTTTTGAGCTGCAGTAACTGCAATCACTCCAGCCTTATATGCCCCTATTGCTCCAGCAACACCCATTACAATCGGTCCAATTAGTGACCAATTTCCAGAAATAAAATTGTAAACACCGACAATTCCATTTTTGACTTCACCTAAACCTGTTTTAATTGTATCTAGGGTTACTTTAATTTGTGGCCAATAACTTTTAACATTATTTGCAAAGTTAACGGCTCCTGTCATCATCTTGCCGAATATAGGAACTATACCTTCAGCTTTAGTTGCAAGGGTATCTAAAAGTTCTGATCCTCCTGAATCCTGAAACGCTTCAGATATGCCTGTTTTGACGTTTCGCCACATACTAGTCATTCTTGCTCCAAAACCTTTATGTATGGCTTCTTCTGCCTTTTTAGTGGCTCCTTCAAAATCTCCTAAAGCATCTTTTCCATCACTCATTGCTAGAACTACTTTACTTCTTAGGTCTTCCCATTGTGTTCCAAACAAAGCTACACCAGCAGCATTTCTTTTAACTGGATCTTTCATTGCAGCAAGACCAGCCACGGTTGCATTGAATGCACCTTTTGCAGTATCGCCACCAGCTGCAAACTTATCAGCCATTTCATCAGCTTTTAATCCAATTAGTTTGAAACCTTCTGCTGTTGAATCTGATCCATCTATTGCCCTTATTCCTAATTCTTTAATGGCATCTCCAACTTTATCAAGGTTGAAGGCTCCTGCATCTGCACCTTTAATGAGCATGTTTGTAAATTCTTCAGCATTCATGCCCATGTCTGCAAAATATCCTGAATACTCGTTGAAGGTATCTAAAAGATCCCCTGCATAGTCACCTGTCTTTTGAAATGCAGTTGTCATTAAATCCATTGCGGTATTTTCAGACAGTCCTTTAAAGTTTGCAGTCATTGTTTTGACGGATTTTCCAACCTCGTTCACTCCTGCGCCCCATAAATCACTGATTGTACTCGCACCCATAGCAAGATCTTTTAATTCCTTATCATTCAAGCCTTTAAACATTGCTTTTAATGTGCCTATTTCACTGGTCACTTCGTCTATACTTTCGCCAAAACCTGCCTTAAATACATCTTTTGCAATTCCTTCTAATCCTTTTAAGTCGGCTCCAACTATGCCTGTTTTAGCTGATAAACGATCAAATGCTGTTTCAGTTTCAATAATTGCTGATCCAACTGCCCCAATGGATGCTATACCTGCCCAGGCACTAACAACACCTGTTACACCCTTAGCAACTGAAGAAAAACTTGAAACGGCAGTTGCTCCAAACTGTTTAATTTGATTGCCTGTATACTTTACCTTCTGTTCTAAATCTTTTACTCCACCAGTAGCCTTTTTAACACCAGAAGCAAAGTTCTTGTCTTTAAGTGTCAGAACACCAGAAATGACCCTTTTTCCTGCCAAATGTTCTCACCACCTCAATAAAAAAAGAAAAAGCCTATTTGGTTCCCCATCTGGCTTTTTCTTCGTCAAAATATAAATCCATGCTTGCTATCATAAATTCTTTTTCGTCAAAAGGTAGATTTAATAGATCACTTAATTTACGCCCTTTATGAATAAAGTGATGAAGAAAGTAAAAATCATCATCACTTTTAATTAGTTTTTTAAGTCTTTTACCCTTTTTGCGCTGCTAATGTACCCCGATAGTTCTAATCCTGCTTGAGAAATACTAGCAATTTCACCTGGATCAAAGATTTTTTCTACAATATCAGTTGGTTCAACACACCCATATGCTTTTTGTAATTCAGTATCTTTCAAATCAGGTTCAACAACAATATTATATGTCATGTAAACATCTGCTTGATCTGCTTGATCTTTATCCCTGGACATTGATATGGTATCAAGACACAATGAACGTTCTGGTTTACGAATGGTAATACTTGCATCTAAACGTTGAATATATAACTCCTCTGTTACATCCTTCTTTACTTGATATTTCTCTTTTTCCTTAATTAAATCAGTTAGTGTTAATTTTTTGATCTCAGTCATTTTTCTTTTCTCTCCTTTAAGCACTTATTAAATCAATTGGATCATAGTCTGCAAAGTTAAATGGTAATTCTTCTGTCGCAAGGGTTTTTTGTTCAAATTGCATTAACATAAATTCGTTAAAAGTTACCTCATTTATTGCTACACGTTCAGCACCAAAAGCATCTGGATCAGCAAGTTTTCCAACTAGATTTATTTCAGGCAATTGACCTTTCTTTACACCATCGGCTAATAAAGAAGCTCCACGACTATAGACTTTTTTGACTGTCAAAGTTCCTTCACCAGTCCATCCCGTCATTTTCTTATGAGTAGCTAAATCTTCAGCCATATTTACATCTTCATAATCAATAGTCACTTTAGCTTCAAAGCTTTCAACATCTAACCACTTTTCGTTATTGACCCAAACGGAACCAAATGTTCCATTTATTTGTCTGGTAGATTTTACTTTCTCCATTCTTCAAACCTCCTTATATAGCAATATCAAAGTCTAAGTCTTCCATTGTATCCACAATCTTAATATTTGCCGCAGCAAAAACATTTTTCTTAAATGATCTTTCTTTTACCTTCTGATCATCCCAACTACTTGTATCGGTTCCGATACCTTCCCAAGCAAGTCTTTGAGCATTTACATTTATATCTGCTTTATTTGCAAAGTTAGGATCAAGAAGTTCATTCCCTGAGAGGTCTGTGAAGTATGCATTTATAGAACGGAAGAAAAGGACTTGATTGTCATAAATGTTATTTACTTTACCAACATAATGATCATTGTATGTTGTACGAATATCATCCTTAATCAAATCCATTACTTCAACAACACGAATTGATTTAAAATCCTCTGTTTTTGATGTGGTTGTAGATGTTAAACTATTAACACCGCGACCAATCTTTATTTTTTCACCATCATTAATAAGGATTAGTTCTCCGTTGTCTACTGCTGCATCTGGATCATCAATTTCTGTAATACTGTCTATTTCGTTCAACTCATAATAAGTTGAAGAACGTGTGAACGGTAAACCTGCTAATATTCCAGCAATTCGTGCAGTATATTCGGCAGTGGTATATTCATTTTCGCCAACCTTAATTCCTGAAGTAGTAAAGTTAATAACTCCTTCATGATCTGCTTGTTCATTTGGAAGGACAGCTTTAAAAGTCTTTTTATTATTTTCACGTTTTGTTTTAATCCATGTTGAAATTAGGCTAGTATCTTTTCCATCAATTTGAGGAATTGCAAGGTAATTAAATCGTTTATTATTCAGACGTTTTAAAGCTTCGTTGTAATCTGTTACGTCTGAAGCTAAACGTTCACAAATAACTTTACTCGGTGTACCTTTAAAGGTTTTATGAATGTAGTCTAAAACTTCCGGTGTCCAATCAGATGCTTCAATTTCTTCAATACCTTTGTAAATTTTCGTATCAAAGTTACCTACATCATCTTTTAAAATTAGTGCAACAATACCTAATTGACTTCGTTGTACTGCGGTTACTGCTTTGCCTTTAAATTCAATATTTATTTCAGGTAAACCCACTTTGATCACTCCTTTTCAATCTCTAATTCTTCCATCTTTTCAATTGGATGCTTTTCATAAAATTCCTTATCAGAGATTTCATCTGGTAAGTTCTCTAAACCATCAAATTCACGACCATCATAGAAATTAATATCAAAAGAAAATTCCAGCACACCATCCGTTATTTCGCTATTGGTTTCATCTATATTAAACAAACGATCTTGCACTTTTAGCTTTAATTCAAAGATTCCTTCAAGTTGTTCCTGGACGTCCATTAACTCAATAGAATAATCATTTTCATCAGAAGGAAAATAATTTATCCGAACTGTTAAATCTTTATAAATCTGATTAACATCACTTGAACGTCCATTTGTATCTAACTGCACAAAAAAAGAAGGTCTTTCAAAACCTTCTTTCACATCATTGCTATTGATTGCAATATTATTAAATTCACTTTTAATCTTTGAATTAATAGCTTTTTTAATATCTTTATAACTAATCATCATAAACCACCACTGTCTAACATATCATCCAACCAGTCAATTAACATATCTTCAAACTTACCGCTATTATCGAATTTTTTCATACCCTTCTCCATTACATGTTTACCAGGAACAAAACCTACTTCCTTTCCATCCTTAGTAACTTGTCTATGACCATTTTCAATCAAATGAGCATGAGGGGATGAATTAATAATACGAACAACAATCTGATTTTCACGATCTCTAAACACTTTTCCTCGTTTAAAGCGTTTATGATAAGCACCAGTATCTTTTTTAACTGCACTTTTAGCAAGCCTTGATACATCGGTTCTTGCCTTACTGCCAATTTTCCTCATAATCTTATAGGATTCTTTTGGTAACTTTTTTTGTGCAACCTCCAACAAATCCTTTTGGAAATCCGTTAATCCTTCCATCTTAAAATCCATCAGTTCATCAACTCCTGACAGAAAATTTCTAGTGTTTCATTTTTGAAATAAGGATTAAGAATGTACTTAATTTCAAAACGATGACCACGAAAGAGTATTTGCATGTCCTTTGTAACGTCCTTACCTGATAAATAACGGACAATTATTTTATGGGTGACATTTGTTAGGATTGTATCAGCCTGTTGTTTTTGCAAATTACCTGTTTGAGGAATAATTTCAGCATAAATAGATTTTATTTTTTCAAATTTATATGTTGTTTCATCAAGTTCATTTATAACTTTTTTATTTTCATAGATGTCAATAAGATGTTTGAATTTATTGGTTTGTCTCTTCGGCATCGCTATAAACCTCCTGGACAAAGAAAGGTGTCATGGCATCCAAAGCATCACCTAATTCCTTTTCAGAAACACGATATTCATAATAAATGCCGGCTACCATAATTACTAAATAATCGGTCTGTTTGCCTGTCGCATTTTCCACGTATTTTCTAGCCTGTTCAATATAAAAAGAGAGCATGGAATCATCCATGTCCTCTTCACAATGAATATGACTTTTTAACTTAGGAATTAATTGATCCATATTAAGCACCAGGTTTTGTTGCTCCGACTTCATAACGATAAACCGCTGGTTCAAATGGAGAATAAACTAATTGACCATCAAGCAAGTTGTAAATTTGGAAACCAACTTTGTTTGTTCCAGAATATTTTTCAATTAATTTCTGTAATTCCATACCACCAATTACATCTTGAATGTGGAATGCTTTAAAATCACCAAAATAGAAAACTGGTTTAGTTGGATCTGATCCATCGGCTGCATCTGTAAAGTCCACTTTATGACCAAGTAATTTATACCCTACACCTTCAGATACTTCATGTAATAAAGGCTTTCCAGTAGTATCAGTCATTCCTTCTAATACTGTTAATGCAGCACGGTTGATAATCCACATTGATTTTTTAAGCACTTCTGTAACTGGTTGTCCTTTAAGTTTAACTAGTTGTTGATATAACTTTTGAGAATATCCTGCTGCGTTAATATCAACTGTTTCAGATTCATAATATTGAACTGATTTTTTAGCAAGTGCGCCTGGGTTTTCGTTCCCAGCATCATTACCATTAAACATATAATTAGTTTCTTTACGAACATAAGCTTTTTTCAACTCTTCAATAACAATGTCTTCCACATTCACACCAGACATTTTAATTAATTTCTTTGTAACTGTTGCTAATGCATCAAATTCAGCTGGATCAAGTAGAATTTCATCAAATTCAATAGCTGTTTCAGGAATTTCATCACCATTTCCACGTTCTTTCTTGCGAACATTGGCATCAGCTTTCTTAACTAATACTGGATATTTAACATCACCTTTTGTTCTATGGGTAGAACCGTATTTCCGTAATAAATTTTCTTCTTGTGCATATGTGATAATCTCTGAAGCAATGACTTCTGGAATAGTAACTGAACCATTACCAGCTTCAATTCCTAGTGAACGTGCTTCAGCTTCAGAAATATTTCCGACTACAAAGTTAGCAAATGCAGAACGAATTTCTTTTTCTTTTGTTTTAGTAGATTTATGCCCACGTGTAGAAAGACCTTTGCCAATTTGCTTCATAATTCCATCACGTTGTTCCGGTGTTATACTTGAACGGTTCTCAGGATCAACTGGTGGATCTTCTGGATCTTTTGGATCTTCATCACGATTTTCTGGATCTCCTTCTGGATTTTCTGGATCAGCTGGTGGATCTTCTGGATCATCACCAAGTTCAGCTAATGCATCTGCAATAGCTTGCGCTTCCTCTGCAAGTTCAGTTACTTCCTCTTGAACTGCTTCTAAATCTTCTTCACGTACTTCATTCTTTTCTAATTTTGTACGCAATTCAGTAAGTCTTGCTTTATTTCTCTTTTGTAATGCTAGCAACATTTTTTTATTCATTTCCCATAACTCCTTTTATTTGGTTTAATATTTTAATTCGTTTTTCAACTGATCTATCAATCTCTTTACTTCTGACAAGTGCTGCTTCAGTATCATCATAAGCAGGAATTGACACCACCGAAATTTCAAAAAGATCGGCTTCAATCACTGTCCTTAATGCAGGTTCAACCGAGTAGTTCCAATCTTCTTCAGTTGCAATAAATCCAAATGAACATTGATCAATATCTTTTCGTTCCATACTTTCAACTAAATCACGTGCAGCTGTAGTATTGGGTAAATCCACTTCAAACTTTAAACCACGTTCATCTTCCATCAATCGAAGAGTTCCGCTTTTTGTACGTCCCAGGACTTTATCCCAGTTATGATTGAACAATGCTCTGACATCATTTTCAGCAAGCGAACGTGCAAATGCACCTGGTGCAATTACTTCCTCAAAATAATCACCAATAGAAGTTTTAGAATTAAATACGGATGCATAGCCGCTAATCATTAAAGGTTGTTCATTTGTTCCATCTCTTTTTGAAAGACTGGTGATGTTAAACGTCCTCATTTCCCTTTTCCTTGTCATTATCATCACCCCCCTTCAAAGAATCATCAGTTGCCTTTTTCTCACCAATTTTTGATAGATCATTAGAAATATAGATTGCTTGTGTTTCTGGTGTATTTTGTTTAGGGAATCCAAGCATGTCAGCAACATTATCTGGTGATGTAATTCCTGTTCGGACAATGTTGTAACCGATATTTGTTTTCGTGCTATAAGTAACGAAATCAAGAACATTTATCTTAAATTTGATACGTTTCCCTGAATTTTTTCCAAAAAAAAGAAGACTCAAATGGTCTTCAAAATTTTTCATTATCGGTTTAACTGCTTTGTTATGTAAATACATCATTGCTTTTTCTAAATCTGATTTAGTTAATGCTATATATGTATCTACATTTATTCCTAAGAACTTGCCTAGATCCTTTTTATAAACATTTAAATAGGCAAGGATCTTTTCGTCTTCTATTGCACTTTTCATCGTATCAATAGAATATCCTTTGCCTAATGGAATCATTTTTACTGATCGTGATTCATCAATTGCTTCTAATTGATCCAATACTGCTTTTATTAATTTTGACTGGGCAGCGTTTTGAGGGTTTATATGAGCGTCCAGTTTGAGCAGATAAGCGAGTAAACCACCTTTAGAGTATTTGTCTGTCAAAACCTTTTCGGCGCTCATAACGCCTTCTAGGGTGCTTTTACCAAGTTCTAAAATCCCAACCCCTTTTAAGTGATTTGTACCAATATTTTTTATGTGCCTTATCATGAAAGAAGGAATTTCTATTCCACCTATTTTGTAATGCTCTATTAATCTATCATCAAGTTCCGTATAAACATTTGCTGCTAGATGTAGTTGATTGGAATCCAATACTGGATATACCTCACCTTGCAATAAATAAGTATTTGTCATTAGCTTTATATACTCTGACTGTGTAAGATAATTATTAGGATTGGACATTATCCTTATTGCAGGATCATTTTTCATTTCATTTCCACTTTCATCTACTACAACTATTTCTGCTAACATCATTTGATTGCTAATATCCTGCAACAATTCATATACATCACTTGATTCAAGAATGTTTTCATCATTAACATAACGTCCGCCATAACGGATTGATCTTTTATAATCATCTAACCATCCACGCTTTTCAGCTTGTCTATAAAGAAAATTTGAAAACCTATCTCTTAATCTCAATTTCTCACCGCCTTTCTATCTATAAATTTCATTGATTAAATCATCCATACCTGCTTCACTTAAATCATCCATTAACATCATTGTTTCTTTATGACCAACTAAAAAAGCGACAAATCCATCAATTTTCTTTTTGGATTGTCGCTTGCTTGGTGCCTTCATTCCATTCAAATTAGTTACAACAACTAGATTTAATGCACAATAAACAAATAAAGGATTATCAGTGATAAGTTTTCCTTCATAAATTATTCGTTCAGCATCATCAATCATTGCATTCATTACACTAGGATATTGATTAACAGCCAAGCATTCTATACCAAGATTCTCACATTTCTCAATTAACTTTTGAGACATTGCAGGATCATAATTAATTTGTTGAATATCATATAAATCCATGCATTCCTTGATATATTCAAGAACCTGTTCTTGATCTATCATCTTTCCATCACAAAATTGAACAAAACCTTGTTCAACTAATTCTGAATATGGAACATTATCTTCTTTTTCTCTATGCTCAATATCAGCACTAGGAATAAAATACATTTGTTTTACTTTTAAAATTGACTTTCCTTCATCATCGAAGGTAGGGAAATTTAAACTTACACATGTTAAATCTGTAGTTTTTGATAAGTCTAACCCAATAACACACGGCTCACCAGTTAAATCACCAAGATCTGTAACAAGTACGTGTTCCACCTGATCTTGTTCAAAGAAATTATCTGCACCATTCACAAATACATTCAAATGTTTAGATAAAAACTCCGCTTTTTTATGTGCAGAACGTGCCGCCGTAATAAATTCTGTTTCCAATGCACTCATGGTTACAGATACACCTATGTTTGGGTTAACCATTGCCCAAACTTTTCTATCAGTCCAATCATAGCCTTTATTTGGCTCATAGATCATAACAAAACTGGCATCGTTATCGTCATTTTTCAATACTTCTTTTGCTTCACGATAAACACGCATCCCAACGGATGAAGAACCTTTACCGGCTGTACTGATATTAAACATAATTGGTTCATCACGTGCGACCTGTGCAGACTTAAAGTTATCATATTGATCCATATTTTCTTGTTTGTGAAGTTCATCATTCAAAACAAAATGAGGGTTTGACCCCTCAATTGAATCAATATTTTTACTCATAACAATAAACTGGTTCGAATATGCTAAATCATTATGAATGTAGTCATAAGTTATAGAAGAAATAGATCCTTTTGGGCCTTTATAGATATGAGATGCATTCAGAAGTGCATCATGGTTCATAACTGTTGCTGCAAATGGTTTAGCTGCGTATTGCGCCTGGTTGAAGTCACTAGCACAACAATAACAATCAGCACTTAAAACACCCTCACCATACATGGAATAACCCAAGGCACCAACCGCTAATAAAGTTTTACCATTCTTTTTAGGAATTTGGATATAACATTCACGTGTTACACGGACAACTTTTCCTTTTTCGTTTTTATGAACCCATCCATATATCCATGAGTACGCAAACTTTTCCCATTCTTCTAATATGAATGGTTGTCCAGCTAAATCACCTTTTGTATGACGGACAAAAGTTTCAACCCAATCCATCATTTCATTTGCACGGTCAACATCGAACCAAATATCTTTTCGCCTTTTCCATTTATAATATCTATCTACCATCTTTTTAATAGTATCTGGATATTTTTTAGGATTTTTTCTAACCTTTTTCGCAAATATATCAGCGTAATTTACACCACGTTCAATCATGTTGCATTCCGCCATTTATTCCTATGTGCAGCTAGTTCATCCACTTTTGGTTGTTCAGGCTTCTTTAATTCTTCATCTTTTCTAACAGAAGATCCACCAGTCACAATCTTTCCTGGCTTTGATTTATTTGTTAATCCTAATAAATCCAATGCTTTTGTTTTCTTATCTGCCCATGTTTCAACCTGTTGTGCTAATGGATGCTTTGAATTATTTGTTGCACCTGCTTTATTGGTATGACGTTGTGTTGCTGGGAATCCCTTTTCTTTCCATTGGATATACATCGTCATATAGATTTCATATATATCAAGATAAGATTCAATTAATGGATCTAAAGTAAGGGTGTAAAGATCTGCATCCCTCATAATCTTTAAAATACGTTGTTTCTCAATTTCTGTTTTCTCAGCAACGATTTTTTGTCTTTCTTTTTTGGTAGACAAATTTCACACCCCCCTTTATTTTTTAAAAATCTTGTCTAACGAAAGAAATTAGGCAGGCAACCGGTCTTCAGGCACCCCAAAAATTTTTATTTTTGATAGGGGGGCTTTATAAAAAATAATTTGCGAAAACTTTTTCTTTTTCACCAAGATTCTCTTCAATGCTATGACACACTGGACATAGTAGCTTCAAATTGTTTGGATCTAGCTTCAAAGCTGGGTTCTCTTTCACTGTAACCTTATGATGGACTTGCGCCTGCTTTCCAAAGACAAACTTTCCACACCGTTGACAATAACCTTTGTCACGTTCATAAATGTATTGGCGCATTCTCTTCCATGCTGCACTATTATAGAATTGCTTATTCGAATTATGATAGATACTCTTTTTAGGCTTTGCCCTGGATGATCTCCCATGTTCTTCACAATAGGAACCACGTTCTATTTTGTTATTGCATCCGTTGAAGTTACAGTATTTCATTTGCTGTTAAGGCTTCCTCAATAAATTCAATTAAATCATCTTTCTTTTTTATATTAGATGGGATTTCTATATTCTTTTCTTCAGCATATCTTTTTAATTCAGTAATGGTCATTTCGATTAGTTCCATATCTTCTAATGACTTCTTACTAACTTCACCTGGTTCACCTATCATTGATTCAGGATTTTCAGTTACTTCAAAATCTGGTTCCTCTCCGTTAGAAACAAACAAAGTTCTTTTCTTTTTATTATCCCAATACTCTGTACCATGTGCGGTTACACGTGTTTTAACAAACATAACAACAACTCCTTCAATTAACCTTTAAATTCAATTTTTTCTTTCTTAGTCATTAATTTTAATGAGTGATTAATAATTAAATAGATTAATTTTGGATATTCAAACCACTCATATTCATATTTCTTTCTACATTCCTGCCACAATAGAACTGGCCATGCATACCATTTAATGATCAAAGTTGTGTTTATTACATTATGTTTTTCTCCAAGACTCATAGTGTAATAACACCCAAACCTTAACCGTTGTTTTCTTTTTAATAGACTAGCCATTTCATCCCCTCCCTCTACCATGAATTTATATATAAAAAGCACCCTATTGGATGCTAGATTAAAATAAAGAAATCATTTGCTACTATATTTCTTTAATATTTTCTTTAATATTTTCTTTAGGGTTTTTGTATATAATGAAGGAAAAATTTTTACTGTACTCTAATTAGCGGACAGAAGTGTACTCTAATTAGCGGACAGTGTTGTACTCTATTTAGCGTACAGTGAAGGTGTACTCTAATTAGCGGACAAACAAATGTTTCTATTATTGTTTTCAAAAGAGAAGTGCCACTCAATGAGTAGCACACCAACGAGAAAACTTGTATATAATAAAACGATGTTTCCGCATCGTTTTATCCGAATTTAAGCTATTCCTTACTGCGGTGAATAGCAAACCGTCCCGATCCATTCCTTAGTAGCTGGGATCACTACACCAGGAAGGTGGTAAAGTTACAATGTGGTCATGGCAACTCAGATTGTAACCAGGAATGGAGTAAAATAAAAAGGAACCAACTTTTGCTGGCCCCTTTGATAAATTATCTATGATATAAATTTACCACGTTTAAAACCAAATGCTCATTCTTAAATCGTTGTAAAAACAATGTGATTTCTTTTCAAAAACTTTTTACTCTTTTTTTAAATAAACCTCAACTCGTAACGCAAAAGCCATATTGTAAAATATCCTTGGTTTAAACTTCTTGTGATAATACGATTCACTCATACCAAGTTCATTGTACACTTCATAATCAAATAATTCTTCGTCACCTAAGTATTTAAGGACAAATGCTTGTCTTTCTTTACGTGGTAATCTATTTACTGCTTTTCGAAAGTATTCTATATAGGCTTCTTTCTTTCGTTGCTCGTCAATACGTTCAATAGCAATATCTTCTGTTGATGAATGAAATGCATTAGTGTTTGAAGGAGGAACAAGTGAAAATGTAGATGTTACTTTAGGAAGTCTTTCTTCTGGAACACTAAAACAATATAACCGATATTTCGCTATTTCTTTTTCAACATTTGCTTGTGTAGCTTCTCTATCTATTTCTGGAAGCATAAATGATAATTGTTTCCCCATTAGCGACCCCTCCCATGTATAATAAAAATGATATAGGTTAAAGCCAGGAGGGATCCTGGCATTTTTTACTGTTCTTCATCAAATAATTTATCATCATCATCATCAAGTAAATCATCGTTATTCGTATTACTTGAATTATCCACATTATTAACAGTTTTATCCTCTGTTTCCACATCGTCTATTGTAATTTGACCATCTGGAACACTAACGTTTCCTGATTCATCTACATTATACTCAATACCCTCATGAGGTTCTTCATTATAAAATTCATCAATACTCATTTGTGATTCAACAATAATTAGGGTTACGTCTGATCCGGCTTTCCTATAGAAATTAAATGATTGATCTGCCGATGTATCACCTTTTACAATAAAATCTAAAACAGTTTTCTTGCTATCTTTAGTGGTTTTATTAAATTCGCAACTTAGTTTTTGATCAACACCTTCAATTTCAAGTTCTACTACCTCACGGGTTAATTGATTGAGTTCTTGTTTCTTTTCGTCTTCACCTTTTACATAGAACTGAATAAGTTCTTTTTTACTGTCCTTTGTTTGTTTATTAAAATGCGCTTTTACTGTTACCTGCATGTTAATCGCTCCCTATTATTAATTTTTATTTTTTCTTGAAGCTATACCTTTTCTGGATCTCCATTTCCAATCAACTTTTCTTGGTCTATTCTCTAAATCACACTTTGCTCCTGTTCTCGCCTTCTCCAATTCTTCCTTTGATAGAATGCTAGTTTCAACTTTTGAAATCATTTTGCTACCACCTTTTTAGGTAGTTCTAGAATTGAATCAATAACCTCATTCTGGTAAGAAGGTCTTCCGTAACCAAAAGCCTTCGTTCCATTTAAATCCAAGAACAATTCGCGCGCAATTCGTGCCATTATATAAGCATCAACAATATTGTCGCTTGAATGAGTGAAACCATAATGTTCAATAACTGCATCTTTGACTGCTTCTTTTTTCTCTTTATCTTTTAATCTACGTTTATTACCTGGTTCCCCAGTCCATCCAGTAACTGCAACGAATTTTTTCACTGCATTAGGAGCAACTTCATAATAAGATAACTTACGTTTATATAATTCATTTCTAATTCCGTGATGTAATCCACCAGCAAACATTGCACGTTGTGTACTATATGGAAAACCTTCGATAACTATAAAATCATCTGGATATACGTGAGAATTAATTTCGTAAATTAAAGTGGTCATTCTTTTAGGATCTACACTACCTATCCCTGTTAATTCTTTTGCTTTTATAACATTTCCACGTTCGTCCAATGCTACAAAGCCAGTTTTAGTTGATGGATCTATACCTATGAATCTCATAACTCTACCCCTTTTTATTTATTTTTATCTCTTGGTAATTCTTCAAACTGCTGCTTCCATCCACGGAACAACAATCTAAATTCATTTATTCCGGTGTCTCTTCCTTTTGCAATTAGCTGCTGAACCACTTTACCTTGTTGGTGTGTATCACTAGGGTCATGCCATAAAAACTCAACTACGTCAGCATCTTGTTCGATAGAACTAGATTCTTTTAAGTGTGCTAAGGTAGGTTTTTTAAAATTTTCACTATCCCTTGTCATTTGAGAAAGCATCATAAAACAGCAATTCATTTCACGTGCTATTTGCTTTGCTGTAGATGTAACATTTCCTATTGCTGTTGCTCTTGTTTCTCCTTTTTTAACAGGGATTTTCATTATTTGAAGGTAATCTACTGCAATCATTCCTATACGTCCATACTTCCTTTTAAAACGCTTTGCTGTTGCTCTAACTTCTTCGATAGTTACACCTGAAGAATCTTGAATAAATATAGGTAGTTCTTCAAGTTCGTTGTAAGCATCCTCAACACGTGCTAATTCTTTTGTGCTTAAATTTTTATTTTTAATCCGACCATATGGTAAGCCAGTTATGTTTGAAATCATCCGATCATAAAGTTGATTCCTTCCCATTTCTTGCGACCATATTAGAACTGGTCTTTTCTTTACTTTTGCAACTCCTAAAATTCTTTGTAATAACATTGCTGTTTTACCTACAGAAGGACGTCCAGCTGATACAAACAACCAACCTTCCCATAATCCATGCGCCCATTCGTCAAATTGTTTAAATCCTGTTTCAACATATTCAGCCTTTTTTAGAAGGTGGGAAAAGTATTCCTTCCTTGAATCCTCAAAGCTTTTCATTTTTCCATTTTCTTGTGGTCTTAATTCAGCTACCTTGCTTTCAATTGCAGAAAAGTACTCTTCGTCTGATTCATAATCTTCCCTAGATAGCTGCATGATTTGATAACCAACCAATTCCCCTCTTCTTCGTAGAGCTTTTGACCGAACAATTTCAGCATAGTAAGTAATATTGGCAGTAGAAGGACAAGATTCTGCAAGACTAGTAAGATATGAAATACTTAATTGATCCAACTTATTATGTTGAACATACATTTCTGCTACTGTGGCAATATCAACTGGCTTGTTTTTTTCTTCAAGCCAGCGCATCACCCTATAAATTTGTTGATGTTTTTCATTAATAAAATCTCTATCTTCCAGGAAGACTATTTCGTCCAGTACATTGGAATCCAAGAATATCCCACCAAGTACGGCTTGTTCTGCCTGATCTACTTGAATATCATGTTCGCCAATTAAATGCATCTGGATCACCACCATCTTCTACCCATTTTTGAAACTCAATTTCCTTATCCCTTGGATCTGGTTGTTGATTCTTAAATGGTGTTTTAGGTTGCTTTTGAGCCTTCATTTTTATAGCAAGTTCGGTGAATTTATCTCTCAATTTTTTAGCTGATAAAATATTTGTTTTCCAGAATGAATCTTGTGTTACCCAGTCCATAACTTCCTTTACTAAATATTTGTCAACACCGTCTAATTCAATTAACTTTCTAAATTCATCAGCATATTTTTGGAGATTCGCCTTTTTAATTAGATGACTTACCCCTGCTTCTTCTGCAACGGCAGTGATTTTTTCATGAAAATAAACAGCCATCTTGTAATAGGTATTATCTTCATCATATTTTTTAGGTTTAGTTGATTTCTTTTTAGGTTCTTCCTGTTGAACATTTTCTTTTGGTTTATCCCACTCGTTATAATCCTTATTAAATCCCATTAGCCTTGCCCCCTTAGAACCTATCCCAATGACAACAACAATATTTCTATCAATCAATGCTGTTAACTCTCTATCAATTTGTGATCTATTTGCATTGAGAATCCTGGCTAAAAAGTTAAGTGACATTTCATGATGTTTTCTGCTGAATCCGTATGTATAACGCCAAATAGCAATTAATAGCCGAAATTGTGTGCCATTGAGATTAGTTTTTATTATTTGTTCAAGGATTTCATTGGCAATCCGTGTATGTCCGTTTTTCAATTTTGGATTTGCCATATTCAATCATCCGTTCACATTTTAGTTTTGTGGTTTTAAACCACCTCAATTTCAAAGTCTTTATCTTTCTTTAAACCCTTTTTCATAAGCGCCCTCATTACTGTCATTTCTGCTAGTGTAGACATGTTGTTTTTACTGGATAAGTGTGTTAGGTATATTTTCTCCTTTCGCCCTTGTATGAGCCTTGTCAGCGCTTCTGCGGTCTGTTGGTTTGATAAGTGTCCTATATGAGAAAGAATCCTTGTTTTTACGCTTGTCGGATAGTCAGATGCTTCAACCATTTTCGGTTCATGGTTCGCTTCAATAATGTAAATATCTGAATCCCTCATAGCTGCAAGAATTTCAGTATCTACTTGACCGGTGTCTAAACAAATTGATAACTTTTTACCCTCTTCTGTTTGAACTGTATATCCAAGTGGTTCATATGCATCATGATGGGTTCTAAAAGCACCCACTAGCAAACCCTTAATGTCCATAAACTTCCCTGGTCTTTTAATTCCTTGTAAATCCTCGTCAACACCGTTTATTGACTTCCATTCCTGCACTGCTGCATAAACAGGGATCTTATATTTATTAGCAAGGGGTAAACCCTTGATATGATCACTATGAGCATGTGTAATAAAAATAGCAGCAATTTGGTTTGGTCTAATTCCAACTTCAAGCAATCTTTTTTCAATTTTAGTTTTAGCAATGCCAACATCTATTAGAATGGTAGTTTCATTGGATCGAATAGCAATGCAATTGCCACTCGATCCACTTGCTAAAATATCCACTTTCATAAATGCTCTCCCTCGTTATCAACAATCATCATTGCGTAATTTGCAATGTTTGCACAACGAATAGTTATTTCGTGCTTGTCCCTATCATCTTTTGATAATTTTCCGTCTAGAGTTGATAAATTGTATTGTATTTTCCCTAAAAGATAAGATTCAGAAGTGTGATCCCAACCACGCTTATGATCATTAACCTTTAACTGTGATTCCATATCTCTTGCAAAATCAAAAATCACTTTTCTAAAAGTAGGACTTGGTTCAATTTGTTGTGCAAAAAAAGCTATTTCTTCTCCTAAGGGAAATATACTTATACAATCACGATCTTCGCCGTATCTTAAAGCAATAAGAGAATCTTCCTTATTTGTATAGGTTTCAAGTCTAATATTTTCAGAAAATGCCTTTTTGCTTTCTTCTAGAAACTTTAAATGCTCTGGTGTAATATATGCACCCATTTAATTCACCTCATTCCAATACATCATCGTCATCAGAAGATTGCATTTCCTTCATGTCTATATGCATGTCCATAATATCTAGTAAGCCAACTAACTCCTGATATGTCGGATTATCACCAATTTGTGGAGCATGATCTTTGATGTAATTCTGCTTTGCTACCTTTCCAGTAATTCCGAGACGTTTGAATTTTGCTTGCATTTCTTTTTTAGCTTGTGCTAATTGCGGATCTTCCTCATTTGTTCCATGGTTTGTTGGAGCATCTAATATCTCTTGATTTGGTGTAATATCTTTTCTAGGCTTGTATTCTGGAATAGTATTTTCACCTTCACCATGAGTGATAGTTTCGTCTTCAAATTCAAGTCCATATTGACGTTTTAATGCACGCTGTTGAACATGTTTCCCAAACATATCTTGTGTCCATTTGTTCCAGTTATCTTTGTTTTGACCAGTAAACATATGTGCTACTTCGTCAATGTCCATGATCACCGTTACCGGACGATAACCTTTTCTATATGCTATAGAATAAGCGCCAATAATTTTCCCTCTTGGAAATCCTATTTCATGTTTAATGACTTCTAATTCTTTTGTTTCTGCATTTTTAGCAATCTTAAATTCATCATTTTCATGCACCATTTGAGTATCAGGTGGTTCGAACCCTTCTTGTTCCCTTGCCTTTGAAAGATAAGCTTCTGCAGCAAATTGGATTCGTGCGGTGCTGCCATATTTGATAAAGAAAATTTCATTTTTAAATGGATCTAAACCGTATGAAGCTGCCTTGTGAGCAAATAAAACAAATTCTGCATCGTTTGCAGTTGGTGCCAGGGATGATCTCATAACATTTATTACTTCTGGTTTAAAAGCTTCTTGAATTTCTGGTGTTAACATAAGTGCATTATTTGACATGTTTTTTCCTCCTAATTTTCAATTGTCAATTCCTTACCTGCTACAACCCTAGAAATGATTAATTGTCCACTTGGTTGTTTAAAATTTGTTATTGATTCAGCATTATCAATAAATACTGGTGTGATTACTTCACTTTGTTTTGAAAGAACTTCTCTAAGTTCAAGCCCTGCCCTAATGCCTTCAGACAATGACAATTTCCTATAAGGCTTACCATCCATTTCAATTTCAAATGTGTTTTTCAATTCACCATTTTTTTGTTTCTCAAAGAGACGAATTGAAAGTGTATCGAATAAGTCTTGTACTTTTTCAGCTTGTAATTCAGCTTCTTTCGCTTTAAATGCTTTGATACTGTCCAGAATAAAAATGGATTGATTAAGTGAAGAAAGTAACTCTTTTTCTTCTCTCTCTGCTTCCTGCGCTTGTTCTTGAAAAAATTTAAACTCTTTATGCTTTGATAACTCTTTTTCGAGTGGATCTATCTTTGACTGAATTTCTCTTACTTTTTCAAGTTGTTCTGAAACATCAATGTATTCCAGTGTTTTCAATTCTTCTTCAAGCTTTTTTCGATCCTCAACAATTTGATGAAAAATCTTTTTGAAGTTATCTTTACGTTGTTCATGTTCATCTTTTACTGACTGTAATGATTCTTCCTGTAAAGGTTGTTTACACACACGGCAATGGTCTTCAATCTTTTCATTTTTTAATAAATCCCAATCCTTTTTCATTTGATCTCTTTCTTTATTGAGATTGTTGATTTTTGCATTAAGAACATTTATGCGCCCATTAATATCCCCTGCACTATCAGTAACTTTTTCAATTTCTTCCCTCTCTCTTTTTAAGGGATTCAATTCAGCAACTATAGAGTCAAAAGGAATTGTTGGCTGATAGTGTTCCATTTGTTCTTTAAGTGTTTTTGTTTTACTTTGTGCAGCAATATATTGTTTGTCTTTCTTTTTCTTGTTATCTTTATGCAGTTCTTCAAGGTCACTAAGAGAGTGCTTTTTTAGTAAAGGTTCTAGGCATTTTTTTTGCTCGTCCAGCATATGTTTTAATACTTCTTTACTTGATGGGGAAGTAACATATTTCAAAAGCATTTCACGCTGTTTTTCCCAATGTAGGGTGAAAAAATAATCTGGATTAAACTGTGTTAAAAATAATTCTTTGTCAAAAAGTTGTTCTAAAAGTTCATTAAAACTTCCAGCTTTGCTAGGTACTTCATTGATGTAATATTGAGTTTTTCCTTTATGTAGTTCACGACCTAGCAAAACTTGTTTTTCATCTAAAGAAAATAAAAGTGAAACCTTTGTTTCTTCTGATTCGTAAGTTATCGGTGTTGGATCTAATTTGCTTCCAAGTGAATCAACACCGTATAATAGCCATGTAATAGCTTCTTGAATGGAGCTTTTACCTTGGGCATTGTCACCAGTGATCTTTGTTTCCTCGCCAAAGTTAACAGTGAGATCCTGGTGACTTTTAAAATTTTGAAGAGTTAAGGTAATAAATGTTATTGCCATGGGTTGCCCTCCTTTTAAAGTTCCTCAAGTTCTTTTTCCAACCTATTTATTTCTGCCATGGTTACATTGATAAAAACATTTAACATGTAAGCTTCTACTTCTGCAGAGTAATTATTTTCAACTTGTGAAGATCCCCACTTTGTTAATTCGAATCCAGTAGAATCATATAAAATGTTTATTGATTTAAAACATTTTCCTTTAACCAGATCCATTTGTTTAATTAACAAATCAATTTGGTCAACTATGTCCATTGCTCTCTCGACTCGATCTGTCATGTATTCAAGCGTTTTTCTGTCCACTATTTTTCACCTCCCTTCATTTCTTATCTGTCATGAAGTCAAAAATCATGATCCCAACTAATACAATTAAGAAGATTAATAGATATAATGCGAAAATATGCATTCAGACATCACCTTTCAATTTGGTTGTTCTTTAAGCCATTTGAGTAAAAACTCTTCACATTCCTTTGCAGGAAATAACCACTTTTTCCCTACTCTTTTTTTTGGAAATCTAGGATCATAAAAGAATGTCTCCTTTATAAAGTTGATACTCATATTTGTTTGTCTGCAAAGTTCCTTCATATCCCAAAATGTGCTTTGACTTTCGATTTTTTTTAGATGTTTCCTCACTTCATCTAAAAAAATGTTTTCAATTTCTTTTTCATCAATCTGAACATTAATCATGAAACATCACTTTCTAGCATTTGTTCATCTGAAGTTCTTTCTTCCTCTTGCTCTTTTTCTATATAGAAAAACTTTTCAAAAGGACAGTTAAACACTGAAAGAACTCCTGCTATGAATTGATTACCTGGGGTATTGTAGCGTTTATCATGTTTTTGAAGTTTTGCTCTCCAAACTTGGCTTGGTGAGATTCCCATTTTTTCGGCTAATTCTGCATCGGATTTAATGTCATGATCAATTTGAGCCTTCATCAACTCCTTTACTTTCAAACGCACAGTTTTTTTATTCATATACATCACCTCGTTTTATTCTTTGACGAAATTATATTCGTTCTCGCATAATTAATATAACACGCATAATTTTAAAATTTCAAGCTTAATGACGAATATAATTGCGCGCACGAAATTTAATATGTATAATTGAATAAAAAATGAGTAGGAGAGATATTTAATAATGGTTGAAAAATTAAATGAAGAGAGTTTTGGAGATTTCTTTAGGAGATTAAGAAGATCTAAAGGTTTTAAATCACAAAAAAGTCTTGCAGAATTATCGGGAGTTTCTCAAACAACCATTTCAAGAATAGAAGATGGTTCCCAAAATCCAACACCTGAGACATTAAAGTTACTAGCAAAAGTATTGAAAGTTTCTAACTTTGATTTAATGGCATTGGCTGGACATTATGATGAAGAAGATCTCCTGGATCCTTTACATGTTATTAAGGATGAAATGATTCCAGAAGACAAATTAGATTCCAATAATGTTCAAAAACCTAATAATATTGAATACAAAAAAATAGAAGATCAACAAAGAATTCCGGTATTAGGTTATGTTGCTGCAGGTATTCCAATTGAACGTTCTGAACACATCGAAGGATATGAACTTGTTGAACAAGAGATTATTAGAGGTCGTGAAGTTTTCGGTTTAAGAGTAAAAGGAGAATCAATGATAGGTGATGGAATTTATGATGGAGATACAGTAATCGTTGTTAAACAAGTGGATATTGCGCCGTCTGATATTGCTGTTGTAGCTGTAAATGGTCATGAAGCTACTTTAAAGCGTGTTAAATGTGAAAATGGAATGTGTATGTTAATACCTTCAAATCCAAACATGCAGCCTATTTTAGTTCCAGCAAAAGATGTATATGTAATTGGAAAAGTAATTCAATCTAGAAGAAGCTTTGAATAGGAGGTATTGTTTTTGGCTAGCTTTCGTAAATACAAAAATAAGAAAGATAATAAAACGTATTGGGAATATAGAATTAGATATAAAGATCCTCTATCAAATGATTATAAAGAAACATCAAAGAGGGGTTTTACTACAAAAAAAGAAGCTCAATTAGCTGCGTATGAAATCGAACAAAAACTAGAAAATAAAACTTCATTAAACTCAACTAACCTTACATATCAAGAAGTATATGATCAATGGTGGTCAATACATTCAAGAACAGTAAAACAAAGCACTAGATATACAAAGTTGAGTAAATTTAATGTTCGAATACTTCCCTTTTTCGGCAGAATGAAAATCAAAGAAATAACCCCATCTATTTGCCAAGAATTTATAGACAGAATGGATCAGGAAGTTGATTCAGTAATTGATTTTAAAATACAAGCAAATTTAGTTTTCAAGTATGCAAAATCAAAGAAAATTATTTCTGATAACCCAATGGATAGTGTGATCATTCCAAAGAAGGAAAAAGAATTTTTAGTTGAAAACGAAGAGGAAAATAGAAACTTTTTATATAAGGAAGAAGTCAAACAATTTTTAAGCATTGCAAAATCTACAATGAACAAAAGTGATTTTATTATGTTTTACCTACTCATTTTTTTTGGAATGAGGAAAGGCGAACTATGTGCATTAAAATGGGAAGACATTAGTTTTAAAGATCACTCGATTAAGATAAATAAAACTCTATACTTTGAACAAGGAAAAGAGATTATCCAAAAAACCAAGAACTATTCTACAAGAGAACTGTATATTGACAATCAACAAATGAAAGTTTTGAAAAAGTGGAAAATACAACAAGAAGAAGAATTTTTAAAACTTGGCATGAATGTAAAACCTCCGTACGTGGTCTGTAGGGACGATTTAAGACCATTAAGGTTAGCTTACCCTAATGACGTTTTAAAATCGTTCTATAGGCAAAATAAAGCAATTCAGGAGGTTACTGTACACGGATTAAGGCATACTTTCGCTTCATTAGCATTTGAAGCTGGTGCAACCGTAAAAGAAGTACAAGCCATGTTAGGTCACAAAGATATTCAAACAACTACCAATGTTTATATACATGTGACAAGATCAGTAAAAGAAAAAGCTGCTACAAGAATAAATAACTTACTTAATGAATTATAAAAGTTGTGGGTGAATTGTGGGTGGATATAAAATAAAAGACCCCCAAGCAAAAAGCCTGAGAGCCGTTGAAACGTTGATAATTAACGTTTTGAGAACTGAGGTGCACGACGAGCGCCTTTAAGACCGTATTTTTTACGTTCTTTCATACGAGCGTCACGTGTTAATAAACCTGCACGTTTTAAAGTTGTGCGGTATTCAGGATCAGCTTGCAATAATGCACGAGCGATACCATGACGGATTGCTCCAGCTTGACCTGTGAAACCACCACCATTAACGTTAACTAAAACATCATAATTACCTAAAGTTTCAGTTGCGTTTAATGGTTGTTTAATTACTTCGATTAAAGCTGCGAATGGAATGTAGTCTGCTACATCACGATTATTGATAACGATTTTTCCGTTACCAGGAACTAAACGTACACGCGCTACAGAGCTTTTACGACGTCCTGTACCGTAATATTGAACTTGTGCCAAAATAATACCCTCCCTTATTAATTATCCGCGAAGTTCGTACACTTCTGGTTTTTGTGCTTCATGCTTATGCTCTGCTCCAGCATATACATGTAATTTTTTGATCATTTGACGACCTAAAGATCCTTTTGGAAGCATGCCTTTAATTGCTAATTCAAGCATTTTCGTAGGATAGTTTGTACGCATTTCACCTGCAGTACGAGTTTTTAAACCGCCTGCAAATTGAGTGTGACGGTAATAAATTTTATCAGATAATTTTTTACCAGTTAATTCGATTTTTGAAGCATTTAAAATGATGACATGATCACCAGTATCAACATGCGGTGTGAATGTTGGTTTATGTTTACCACGTAAAATAGATGCTACTTCACTTGCTAAACGACCTAAAGTTTTACCTTCAGCATCCACAACGTACCATTTACGTTCTACAGTATTAGCATTAGCCATATAAGTACGCATTGAGTTACCCTCCTAAAATAAAAAATTAAATTCTACCGTATTTATTTTTACACAGATAAGTTTCCGGGGCTTATTTGTGGGGTTAAATAACATACCATAGGTAATAATATCTTTTTATTAAGTCAATGTCAAGAAGATGTTACACCTGGATTAGTTGTTTTAACACTAGCGAAGAAGACTAGTTTCTTCTAACTCGTATGAAAAGCCGCATTAGACTTTCCTAAAAAGAAAAAAAACTCTAAATATTTCCAGGAAAATCCGTTATTTAACATATCGATAAAATATGTTGAGGATAGCTGGACATGGAAACTAAACAATTTACTTGTAGTAAACCTTCCACAAATACAGTCCTTGAGAAGGAGCTGTTTTGCCAGCATTTACTCGATTTTTTTTCTCGAGTATTATAGGAACTTCTTCAGGATTTCTTTTTCCAATACCAACTTCTAACAACGTTCCCATTAGAATTCGTACCATATTATAAAGAAAACCATTTCCGATAAACCTAACCTCTAATTCATGATTTGACCGAATAAAGCTGATTTCATTAATGGTTCGAACACGATCTATTACTTCTGTCTTTGCTGAACAAAAACTCGTAAAATCATGTGTCCCAATTAAATATTGACTCGCTTGCCTCATTTGATCCTCATTTATTTCATAAGGAAAATGATACGCATAATTCCTGCTAAACGGGTCCCGTATCTTTCCAGTATAAACCTTATACCGATATTCCTTCTGAATAACAGAATATCTAGCATGGAAATCAGAAGTTACCTCTTCAATATGTTGAACGGATATATCGTCAGGTAACGCACTATTTAATACAATGGGCCATCGGTCGATAGGAATATTATAAGGAGAATCAAAATGAATCACTTGCCCCACTGCATGAACCCCTGCATCCGTCCTTCCTGAACCCGTTACATGGATATCCTCATCCTTATGAATACGTTTTAACGCCGCTTCAAGCTCTCCCTGTACCGTTCGACCTTTTGGCTGAATTTGATACCCTGAAAATCCTGAACCATCATAGGCGATTGTACATTTATATCTAAGCATGGCTCTTCCCTCACGCTCTAAAAATAATTAAAACTCCTGCTAAGGCAAATAGAATGAATAAGACTACCCAATCAGCCTTTTTCCAATCTAATAATCGAAACTTCGTTCTGCCTTCTCCCCCTCGGTATCCCCTTGCCTCCATTGCAATCGCTAATTCCTCAGCCCGTTTAAACGAGCTAATAAAAAGTGGGATAAGTAAAGGAATAATTGCCTTTACTCGATCTTTAATAGGACCACCAGAGAAGTCCACTCCTCTTGCCATTTGTGCCTTCATTATCTTATCTGTTTCATCCATTAAAGTAGGAATAAAGCGCAATGAGATAGACATCATCAAAGCAAGCTCATGAACAGGAAATTTTATTTTCTTTAAAGGATGTAATAAAGTTTCTAATCCATCCGTTAATGAAATTGGTGTTGTTGTTAATGTCATCAAGGAGGTTACGAAAATTAATAGCATAAAGCGGAGAGAAATAAAAACCCCTTGCCTTACACCTTCTTCATAGATTTTTACAAAGCCTAAATGAAAAATTAAACTACCTTGTTTTGTAAAGAAAAGATGTAAAAACAAGGTAAATAGAATTAACCATAGTATCGGCTTCAATCCTTTTAAAAAGAAACTAAAGGGTATTTTAGAAAGCAAAATAAGAAGAATGGTAAAGACCACTAAAATCCCATAAGTTACTAAGTTATTAGCTAAAAACACTATACAAATAAAAGCAAAGACAAAAATCAATTTAGAACGTGGATCAAGTCGATGGATCATCGAATCTGTCGGAACATAACGACCAATAATCATTTTCTCCATCATGGTCGTTCACCCCTAATGTTGAACTCCTTGAGAACACTCGCTAGTTCCTCAATCGTTAAGCAAGTTTTTCCAAGCCGTTTGCTCATTCTTTCTTCAAGCAAATATTGAAAATGGACAACATCGGGCACGTTCAATCCTAATGAAATTAATTCATCTGGATTTGAAAAAATATCTCTAGGTGTCCCTCTACGTTTAATCTCCCCTTGATGCATGATAACAAGTTCATCTGCATACTTCGCTGCGTCCTCCATACTATGGGTGACAAGTACAGTTGACAGGCCCTTTTCCTTATGAAGTTGATAAAACATATCCATAATTTCTTTTCGACCCCTTGGATCTAATCCTGCAGTTGGTTCATCAAGAACTAATACATCAGGATCCATTGCTAAAACCCCAGCAATTGCCACACGGCGCATCTGCCCACCTGATAAATCAAATGGTGATTTTGACAAAGTCTCTTCAGTTAAACCAACCTGAACAATTAATTCCTTTGCACGCTTTATTGCCTCATCCTTACTCACACCAAAGTTCATCGGTCCAAAGCATATATCCTTTTCAACAGTCTCCTCAAATAGTTGATGCTCCGGAAATTGAAAAACAATTCCTACCTTTTGACGAACATGTCGAAGTGCCTTTTCCTTTTTATCTGAATGAATCACTGTTTCCCCAATTTTTACTATGCCATTAGTTGGCTGTAATAGAGCATTTAAGTGCTGTAAAAGGGTGGACTTACCAGATCCAGTATGTCCAATAATTGCAATAAATTTTCCTGAAGGGATAGTGAGATTGATATTTTTGATAGCTAGTCTTTCAAAAGGTGTATTTGCCTGATATCTGTACTCTACTTGTTCAAGTGTAATGTCCATAGTGCATCCACCAATTCATTTTCCGTTAAGTAATTTTTCTCTAATGTAAACCCTTGTTTCTCTAACTCTTTGCCCATTTTAATCGAAAAGGGAATATCTAACCCTAGCTCAATTAATTCTTCTTGCATTTGGAAGATCTCCATCGGAGTTCCTTCGTTATAAACTTCACCTTTATTTAACACAACAATGCGATCAGCCTTTGATGCTTCTTCCAGATCATGTGTAATGGATATAACCGTTAGTCCTAATTCCTCTTTCAACTCAAATATCGTCTCCAAAACCTCTTTACGCCCCTTAGGATCAAGCATAGAAGTGGCCTCGTCCAAAATGATTACTTTGGGCTGTAGAGCAATGACTCCAGCAATAGCTACCCTTTGTTTTTGTCCACCTGATAAATGGTGTGGCTCTTGATCGAGAAACGAATGCATATTTACTCTTTCCAAGGCATGATTTACTCTCTCCACCATAATATTTTGTGGGATCCCGTTATTTTCCAAACCAAAAGCCACATCATCTTGTACAGTTGTTCCAACAAACTGATTATCAGGATTCTGAAAAACCATACCTATTTGTTTTCTAATCTCCCACACTGTTTCTTCTGTTAGTGGAAGAGTATCTATCCTAACTTCCCCTTTTTCTGGATAGTGCAGACCATTAAGCATCTTAGCCAAAGTTGATTTGCCTGAGCCATTATGCCCCACAATCGCTAACCATTCCCCTTCATTGATGGATAATGATATATCTTTTAGAACATATGGATCTTGTCCTGGATAACGATAGAAAACATGTTCAATAGAAATAATCTGTCTCACCATTTCCAAGCCCCCTTACAACAAGATAATCATCTATAAATGCAATAACTATTTTTCTCCTCATTTTAAAGATATCACTGACTCGACTTGTCGATAAGATGAAACAAACTTAAATCAGTTGCATTAAGATGCCTACCCTCATGAGCAACAACTTAATCAAAAATACCCTTAATAAAGATACAAAATAAAAAAGCCTGCACCCCTCTCCTGGGGAAATCAACACTTCCCTGGTCACAAACTTCTCTATATAAATAGAGATGGAGAGGGATGCAAGGAGCTAGACGTAATAGACAATGTCTACCCATCGTAACACTCTATTAGCTTCAATACATCGCATTATTTAAATTCATGTTTGAATAATGAATTTACATAAATCTAGTTTTACAAAATTCTAGAAATGAGTTTTGTAAAAAAAAGGGCATAGAAGCAGTTATAACTAACTGTCCTGCCCTTTTAGAATAAATATTTTATTACACTAATTCAATAATTACTACTGGTGCACCGTCACCACGACGAGGTCCAAGTTTCATGATACGAGTATATCCGCCTTGGCGTTCTTGATAACGTGGAGCGATATCAGCGAATAATTTTTGAACAGCATCTTGGTTTGTTTCTGCATTTGCAATTTCATGACGAATGTATGCAGCAGCTTGACGACGTGCATGAAGATCACCACGTTTACCAAGAGTAATCATTTTCTCAACAACTGAGCGTAACTCTTTCGCACGAGCTTCAGTCGTTTCGATGCGCTCGTTGATGATAAGATCTGTTGTTAAATCGCGAAGTAACGCTTTACGTTGCGCACTAGTACGTCCTAGTTTTCTGTAAGACATGAAGTTTCCCTCCCTTGTTGAAGTTATTATATTTTATATCGTAATATCAATCGTCTTTACGTAAGCCTAAGCCAAGTTCATCTAACTTTGCTTTTACTTCCTCTAAAGACTTACGACCTAAGTTACGTACCTTCATCATATCTTCTTCAGTCTTATTAGCTAATTCCTGAACAGTATTGATTCCTGCACGTTTTAGGCAGTTGTAAGAACGAACGGAGAGATCAAGCTCTTCAATAGTCATCTCAAGAACTTTTTCCTTCTGATCTTCTTCTTTTTCAACCATGATTTCAGCATTTTGTGCTTCATCAGTTAATCCAACGAAAATATTTAAGTGCTCAGTAAGAATTTTTGCACCAAGGGATATTGCTTCCTTTGGACCAATGCTTCCATCTGTCCATACATCAAGTGAAAGCTTATCAAAGTTTGACACTTGACCTACACGTGTATTTTCAACTTGATAGTTGACACGTTGTACAGGTGTATAAATGGAATCAATCGGAATCACACCAATTGGAAGATCTTCGCGTTTATTCTGTTCAGCAGGTGTATAACCGCGACCAGTTACAGCTGACATACGCATGCGGAAGTGAGCATTTTTTCCAAGCGTAGCAATATAAAGATCCGGATTAAGAATTTCTACATCGCTATCATGTGTAATATCTGCTGCTGTTACGACTCCTTCTCCTTGCACATCAATTTCAAGCGTCTTTTCTTCGTCAGAGTATATTTTCAATGCTAGCTTTTTAATGTTTAGAATAATTGATGTTACATCTTCAACGACGCCTTCAATTGTTGAGAACTCATGCATGACACCATCTATTTGAATAGACGTGACAGCTGCACCTGGAAGTGAGGATAGTAGGATACGACGTAAGGAGTTACCCAAAGTAGTACCATATCCACGCTCAAGTGGCTCTACGACGAACTTTCCAAAACTTGCGTCATCGTTGACCTCAACCGTTTCAATTTTTGGCTTTTCGATTTCAATCATTCAATTTACCCTCCTTCAAAACGTCGAAACCCCGGCAAGACAAATTTTTATCGACCTAACCGAAATTCCCCATGTTTACATTCCCGTTTGTGCACAACAACTGGATTAATCATTTCTGTTTTGAAAATTTATGCATATCATATCCCATTATTGACATGGATACAAATTCTATACAGAAAAAATTAAACACGGCGGCGTTTTGGTGGGCGGCAACCATTATGAGGTACCGGCGTAACATCTTTAATAGCTGTTACTTCAAGACCTGCAGCTTGAAGCGCACGAATAGCAGCTTCACGACCTGCACCAGGTCCTTTAACAGTTACTTCAAGAGTTTTCATTCCATGTTCCATAGATGCTTTAGCTGCAGTTTCAGCTGCCATTTGAGCTGCAAATGGAGTAGATTTACGAGAACCTTTGAAACCTAGAGCACCGGCACTAGACCATGAAAGAGCATTACCATGAGAATCTGTAATAGTTACAATTGTATTATTAAATGTAGAACGAATGTGTGCAATACCTGTTTCTATATTCTTTTTCACACGACGTTTACGAGTGTTTGTTTTACGTGCCATACGACTATGAAACCTCCTTTACTTATTATTTCTTTTTACCTGCTACAGTCTTACGAGGACCTTTACGAGTACGTGCATTGTTTTTCGTGTTTTGTCCACGAACTGGTAATCCACGACGATGACGAAGTCCACGGTATGAACCGATTTCCATTAAACGTTTGATGTTTAAAGAAACTTCACGACGAAGGTCACCTTCTACCTTCAATTTGTCAATGATATCACGAATTTTATTTAACTCTTCTTCAGTTAAATCACGAACACGAGTATCTTCAGATACACCCGCTTCGGCTAAGATTTTTTGGGCAGTTGGTTTACCAATACCATAGACATAAGTTAAAGAGATCACTACACGTTTATCACGTGGAATGTCTACACCTGCAATACGTGCCATAAAATATGCGCACCTCCTTCATTATTATCCTTGTTTTTGTTTATGTTTAGGGTTTTCACAAATAACCATTACTTTACCATTTCTGCGAATGATTTTACACTTTTCACAAATTGGTTTGACTGATGGTCTGACTTTCATCTGTTTTACCTCCTTAACAGTACGGAGTGCATTATTATTTGAAACGATACGTAATTCTACCGCGCGTTAAATCATATGGAGAAAGTTCAACTGTCACTTTATCTCCAGGTAAAATTCGAATAAAATGCATTCTTATTTTTCCGGAAACATGTGCGAGAACAGTGTGGCCATTCTCTAATTCTACTTTAAACATTGCATTTGGCAATGTTTCACTAACAGTACCTTCAACCTCGATAACATCGTCTTTCGCCATCGAACCCGTCTCCCTTCTTCTTACATTTATGGACTATAAACTTATACCACTTTTACGCGAGTGCCTATGGTAGGCGGTCCATAATGAGGTAATAGTGGGTCTTCATGTAATTCTTGACCAATCCCATGTCCGGCATACTCGCGAACGATAGAAAAGCCATGATTTTCTACAAATGTTTGAATCGCATGAGAGATGTTCGAAAGACGCACACCAGGCTTTAACTCATTTAAGCCAAGATAGAGAATCCTCTGTCACATCCGCGAGCATCCCGCGTCTCTTCATCTATTTTACCAACAGGATATATACATATAGAGTCAGAATAACAACTATACTCCATTCATATCTATTGTTAAAATGTCACCTTCATTTAGCGTAAATGACCTGGAATTATCGTGCAATAATCCTAAATAAGACTTAGAACAAATACCACGTCAACCATTATACCCTTTATATGAAGGAATTGCATCAAACTTGCGAATAAATTTTTCAGCAATTACATCCAATTATTATAAACCCTATTATTTAATAGGATCAAGTAATACATCGATGTCTGAAAAAACCTTATTGATGTCTTGTTCACCATCAATCGTTTTTAAATAGCCTTTTTCCGCATAATAATCAAGAAGAGGTTGAGTTTGCTTAATATTGACTTCTAAACGATTTTGAACAGTTTCTTCATTATCGTCAGCGCGTTGATAAAGTTCACCGCCACAACGATCACAAACACCAGCTTCTTTTGGTGGATTAAATTCAAGATGATAAGTTGCACCACAATTTTTGCAAATGCGACGACCGGTAAGTCTTCCCATCAAAATATCTTTATCCACACTGATATTAATGCAGTAGTCTATTTTTTTGTTTAAGTCTTGAAGAATTGCTTCTAAAGCTTCTGCTTGTGGAACTGTTCTTGGAAATCCATCTAGCAAAAAGCCTTTTTGACAATCATCTTTACTTAAACGCTCACGGACAATACCAATTGTTACTTCGTCAGGAACGAGTTCACCTTTGTCCATAAACGATTTAGCTTGTAAGCCGAGTTCTGTTCCTTCTTTCATAGCAGCACGGAACATATCTCCAGTTGAGATATGAGGGATTGCATACTTATCTACGATTTTTTCGGCTTGTGTTCCTTTACCGGCACCGGGAAGGCCCATTAAGACTAAATTCACCAGTACTTCCCCCTCAGACTCTTCATTTAGTTTTAGGAACATAATTTGTTCCTAAAACTATAGTTTATTTTATAAAGCCTTTATAATGACGCTTCACAAGTTGAGATTCTAATTGTTTCATTGTATCAAGAGCAACACCGACAACGACTAGTAAACTCGTTCCACCAATTTGTGCAGCTTGTGGCAAGCCAGCAACACTTGTAAAGAAAATTGGAAGGATTGATATTATAGCTAAGAATATAGAACCAATAAATGTTAAACGATATAACACCGATGTTAAATATTCTTTCGTATTCTTACCAGGACGAATACCAGGGATATAACCGCCTTGCTTTTTGAGGTTATCCGCCATCTGCTCAGGATTCACTTGTACGAACGCATAGAAATATGTGAAAGCGACAATTAACGCAACATAGATGATCATCCCAACTGGTTTCGTATAGTCAAAGACCCATTGAATTGTATCTGTAACACCATTGGATCCAAAAAAGGATGCAATCGTTCTAGGAGCAATGATAAACGAAACAGCAAAGATTACTGGAATAACACCTGCTGCATTTACTTTTAATGGTAAGTGTGTCGATTGACCGCCCACAGGATTACGACCTGCTAGACGTTGTGCATATTGAATAGGAATTTTTCTTAATGCCTGTTGTATAAATACAACGGCAACGATAATTGCTAATACAACTAACACAATAAGTAGTAAAACAACAATTTTTATGAATAGCTGATTCCCAGCATTACTTAGCTGTTGTTCAAAAATTTGACGGACAACTGAAGGGATACGGGCAACGATACCAGCCAAGATAATAATAGAAATACCATTTCCTACACCTTTAGCTGTAATCTCTTCACCAACCCACATTAAAAAGGCCGTACCAGCTGTTAATACAACGGCAATGGTCAAATATGTTCCTATACCAGGATTACTTATCAATTGACCCTGTGTCATTGAATTAAATCCATATGACATACCAAGAGCTTCGATGAATCCAAGGACAATAGTGAAGTATCTAGTAAATTGTGCTAACTTACGTCGACCAACTTCCCCTTGCTTTGACCATTCAGTAAATTTTGGAACAACATCCATTTGTAATAGCTGAATGATAATTGATGCTGTGATATAAGGCATGATACCCATGGCAAAGATGGAGAACTGATACAACGCTCCACCACCAAAAGTATTTAAAATACTAAAAAAGCCAGATGTATCATTTGCCTCTAATGCACGAGCATCTACACCAGGAACTGGGATAAATGTCCCTATCCTAAACACAATTAACATTAAAAGGGTGAATATAATTTTTTTCCTTATATCACCCACACGCATAAAATTGGAGATTGTCTTTAGCATTAAATCACCTCAGTTTGTCCGCCAGCAGCTTCGATAGCTTCTTTAGCAGCAGAGGAGAATTTGTGAGCTTTGACTGTTAATTTTTTCTCAAGCTTACCATTCGCAAGAATTTTAATTCCTGCTTTCTCTTTGCTTACTACTCCTGTTTCAATAAGAAGAACCGGTGTGATTTCAGTACCATCTTCAAAACGATTAAGAGCATCTAGATTCACGATTGCATAATCTTTACGGTTAATGTTTGTGAAACCGCGTTTTGGTAAACGACGGAATAAAGGTGTTTGACCACCTTCAAAGCCAGGACGTACTCCACCGCCAGAACGAGCATTTTGTCCTTTATGACCTTTACCAGCAGTTTTTCCATTACCTGAACCAATACCACGACCTACACGATTACGCTCTTTACGAGAACCTTCAGCAGGTTTTAATTCATGAAGTTTCATTGTCGGCACCTCCTTGTATAAGTAAATTCTATTACTGTTCTTTTACTGTTACGAGATGAGCAACTTTATTGACCATACCTCGAATTGCGGCATTATCTTCATGCTCAACAGTTTGATTCGTTTTGCGCAAACCAAGAGCCTTAACTGTTTCACGCTGATCTTGTGGACGACCAATCAAGCTGCGAGTGAGGGTAATTGCTAATTTGTTTGCCATTAAAATCCCTCCTTATCCTAACAGTTCTTCTACTGATTTATTACGTAATTTAGCAACTTCTTCAACACGTTTTAATTGTTTGATACCGTCGATAGTAGCACGGATCATGTTAATTGGAGTATTTGAACCAAGTGATTTAGATGTAATATCTGCAACCCCACCTAATTCTAATACCGCACGAACAGGACCACCAGCAATAACTCCAGTACCTGGAGAACCTGGTTTCATTAGAATTTGACCAGCACCGAAGCGGCCAATAACTTCATGTGGAATAGTAGTTCCAACAATCGTTACTTCTACTAAGTTTTTCTTTGCATCTTCAACCGCTTTACGAATTGCATCAGGTACTTCTTGAGCTTTACCAGTACCAAAGCCTACATGACCATTTCTGTCACCTACAACTACAAGTGCTGAGAAACGGAAACGACGTCCACCTTTAACAACTTTTGCAACACGGTTAACTGTAACAACGCGTTCTTCTAACTCAAGTTTGTTAGGATCAATATGACGCATCTATTTGTCCCTCCTTTTTCTATTAAAATTCTAAGCCGTTTTCACGAGCTGCATCTGCAAGAGCTTTAATACGTCCATGATAGAGGTATCCACCACGATCAAATACGACAGCTTTAAAGCCTTTGTCAACTGCACGCTTAGCAATCAATTCGCCCACTTTTTGAGCTGCATCAACATTGCTGTTAGATTCAAGGTTTAAATCTTTATCTAATGTAGAAGCACTAGCTAAAGTTACACCATTTAAATCATCGATCAACTGAGCGTAAATGTTTTTGTTAGAACGATATACGTTTAAACGAGGACGAGTCGATGTACCACTTAATTTAGAACGTACACGAGCATGTCTTTTCTTACGTACCTTATTTTTATCTGGCTTAGTGATCACCCGAGGTCACTCCTTTCTTATTGCTTACGCTGCATTACTTACCAGTTTTACCTTCTTTTCTACGTACATATTCGCCTTCATAACGAATTCCTTTTCCTTTATAAGGTTCAGGCGGACGAACACCACGGATATTAGCAGCTAGTGCACCTACGCGCTCTTTGCTAGTACCTTTTACTATAACTTTTGTATTTGAAGGAACTTCGATTTCAAGACCTTCTTCTGCTTCGAATTCAACTGGGTGAGAATAACCTACGTTAAGAACAAGTTTTGAACCTTGTTTTTGGGCACGATATCCAACCCCAATTAATTCTAAAGATTTTTCGAATCCTTTTGAAACACCCTCAACCATATTCGCTAATAACGCACGAGTTGTACCGTGTAATGCACGATGCTCTTTATTATCAGTTGGACGAGTAATGCTAATTACGTTCTCTTCGATATTGATTGCAATGTCAGGGTTAAAGCTGCGAGTAAGCTCGCCTTTAGGACCCTTAACAGTAACATGATTTCCGTCTAATGTAACAGTTACACCAGAAGGAATTTCAATAGGTTTTTTACCTACACGTGACATTCTTTTGCACCTCCATTCATACCTTTATATTACCAAACGTATGCTAATACTTCTCCGCCAACTTGTTTGTTACGAGCGTCTTTATCAGTTAAAACGCCTTGAGAAGTAGAAACGATTGCGATTCCAAGACCGTTAAGTACTTTAGGAACCTCATTCGCTTTTGCATATACGCGTAAACCAGGTTTACTAATACGCTTAATACCAGTGATTACACGCTCATTGTTTGCACCATATTTCAAGAAGATCCGAATGATTCCTTGTTTGTTATCTTCGATAAATTCAACATCACGAACAAAACCTTCGCGCTTTAGAATTTCAGCAACTTCTTTTTTGATTTTAGAAGCAGGAACTTCTAATTTTTCGTGACGTACCATGTTCGCATTACGAATACGAGTAAGCAAATCTGCAATTGGATCTGTCATTACCATAATATTAACCTCCTTCCCAATTTAGGGTTTACCAACTAGCTTTTTTGACGCCTGGAATTTGACCCTTGTATGCAAGTTCACGGAAACAAATACGGCAAAGTTTGAATTTGCGAATTACAGAGTGTGGACGGCCACAACGTTCGCAACGTGTGTAAGCTTGCACTTCAAACTTTGGTGTGCGCTTTTGTTTCACGATCATAGATTTTTTAGCCACGTTTTCGCCTCCCTTTTAGCGATTACTTTTGGAATGGCATTCCGAATTGTGTTAATAGTTCACGAGCTTCTTCGTCTGTATTAGCAGTTGTTACGATAACGATATCCATACCACGTACTTTACTTACTTTATCGTAATCAATCTCAGGGAAGATAAGCTGTTCTTTTACTCCAAGTGTATAGTTTCCACGACCATCAAATGATTTCTTTGAGATTCCGCGGAAGTCACGTACACGTGGTAGAGAAACTGAAATTAGTTTATCTAAAAATTGATACATGCGTTCGCCACGAAGTGTAACTTTCGCACCGATAGGCATACCTTCACGAAGACGGAAGCCTGCAATAGAATTTTTCGCTTTTGTTACAACTGGTTTTTGACCAGTGATGATTGATAGTTCTTCAACAGCATTATCTAATACTTTTGCGTTTTGAACAGCATCACCAACACCCATGTTGATAACGATTTTTTCAATTTTTGGTACTTGCATTACTGATTTATAATTGAACTTGCTCATCAAAGCAGGTGTCAATTCTTTTTCAAATTTTTCCTTTAGGCGGTTCATGTCGTGTACCTCCCTTCATTTAAAGACTATTTATCTAATACTTCACCAGATTTTTTAGCTACACGTACTTTCTTACCGTTAACTTCTTGATATCCAACACGTGTTGGTTCGTTTGTTTTAGGGTCTAATAACATTACATTAGAAACGTGAATAGCTGCTTCAAAGTTAATAATTCCACCTTGTGGATTAGCTTGTGAAGGCTTAGAGTGCTTTTTCACGATGTTTACACCTTCAACGATTACACGGTCCTTTTTAGGAAAAGCTGCTAGGATCACACCTGTTTTCCCTTTATCTTTACCAGTGATAACCATCACTTTATCGCCTTTTTTAACATGCATCTTAATCGCACCTCCTTGGTTTACGAATCATTTATAATTAAAGAACTTCCGGAGCTAAGGATACGATTTTCATAAAGTTGTTGTTACGAAGTTCACGAGCAACTGGTCCGAAGATACGAGTTCCACGAGGGCTCTTATCATCACGGATAATTACACATGCATTTTCATCAAAACGAATATAAGATCCATCCGGACGGCGGACACCACTCTTAGTACGAACAACTACAGCCTTAACAACTTCACCTTTTTTAACAACGCCTCCTGGTGTTGCTTGTTTCACTGTACATACGATAATATCACCGATATTAGCAGTCTTACGTCCAGATCCACCTAAAACTTTGATTGTTAAAACTTCTCTTGCACCAGAGTTGTCAGCAACTTTTAAACGAGATTCTTGTTGAATCATTATGGTTTACCTCCCTTCGGAAATAGTATCCGAAACATTTATTAGATAATAACAGCCTTCTCAACGACTTCAACAAGACGGAAACGTTTTGTCGCTGATAGTGGGCGTGTTTCCATAATGCGAACGATATCGCCGATTTTTGCTTCATTTTGCTCATCGTGTGCTTTAAACTTCTTAGAGTATTTCACGCGTTTGCCGTAAAGTGAGTGCTTTTTATATGTTTCTACAAGAACAGTGATAGTTTTATCCATTTTGTCAGATACAACACGTCCTGTATAAACTTTACGTTGGTTCCGTTCACTCATTTTCAGAAAACCTCCTCTCTTTATCGATTGTTTACGCCGATCTCTCTCTCACGGATTACTGTTTTCATACGAGCAATCGCTTTACGTACTTCACGGATGCGAGCTGTATTTTCAAGTTGTCCAGTAGCTAACTGGAAACGTAGATTAAATAGTTCTTCTTTAAGAGATTTTACTTTTTGTTCAATTTCGGCAGTGGTTAAATCACGAATTTCATTAGCCTTCATTTGTTTCACCACCAATTTCTTCTCGTTTTACAAACTTACATTTGATTGGAAGTTTATGTGATGCAAGACGAAGTGCTTCACGAGCTACCTCTTCAGATACTCCAGCAATTTCAAACATAATTTTACCTGGCTTTACAACTGCTACCCAGCCTTCAGGTGCCCCTTTACCGGAACCCATACGTACTTCTAAAGGTTTTGCAGTATATGGCTTGTGAGGGAAGATTTTAATCCACACTTTACCGCCACGTTTCATATAACGTGTCATTGCAATACGAGCAGCTTCAATTTGTCTGTTTGTAATCCAAGAAGCTTCAACTGCTTGTAATCCATATTCACCAAATGCTACTTCAGTGCCACCTTTAGCACGTCCACGCATTTTCCCACGATGTTCGCGGCGATATTTTACGCGTTTAGGTAATAACATGATTATTTTCCTCCTTCCTCAGATTTTTTCTTCGCAGGAAGAACCTCTCCACGGTAGATCCAAACTTTTACTCCAAGTTTACCGTAAGTTGTGTCTGCTTCTGCATGTGCATAATCAATATCAGCACGAAGTGTATGAAGTGGAACTGTTCCTTCGCTATAATGTTCAGCACGCGCAATATCTGCTCCACCAAGACGTCCAGAAACTTGTGTTTTGATTCCTTTTGCACCAGCACGCATCGCACGTTGGATTGCTTGCTTTTGAGCACGACGGAAAGATACACGGTTTTCTAATTGACGAGCAATATTTTCAGCTACTAATTTCGCATCGATATCTGCTTTTTTGATTTCAACGATATTGATGTGTACACGTTTGCCAGTTAATGAATTTAGTGCTTTTCTTAAAGCTTCTACTTCAGTACCACCTTTACCGATAACCATTCCTGGTTTTGCAGTACGGATAGTAATGTTGATACGATTCGCAGCACGTTCGATTTCAACACCAGATACAGAAGCATCGCTTAAGCGTTTTTCGATATATTTACGTACCTTTAAGTCTTCATGTAAAAGATCTGCATAGTCTTTTTCAGCGTACCATTTAGATTCCCAGTCACGAATAACTCCGATACGTAAACCTATAGGATTTACTTTTTGACCCACGAATTATCCCTCCTTCTTTTCTGATACCACAACAGTAATGTGGCTAGTACGTTTAAGGATTTGGCTTGCACGTCCTTGTGCACGTGGACGGAAACGTTTAAGTGTTGGTCCTTCGTTCACATAAGCCTCAGTTACAACTAGGTTATTGATATCCATATCATAGTTATGCTCTGCATTCGCAATAGCAGATTTTAAAACTTTTTCTACAACTGGTGAAGCTGCTTTTGGTGTTAAGTTTAAGATAGCAACAGCTTCTCCTACTTGCTTGCCTCGTATTAGATCGACAACTAATCGTACTTTACGAGGAGCAATACGAACTGTTCTTGCAACAGCTTTAGCTTGCATCAGGATGCCCTCCTCTCAATTAGCGTCTTGTTTTCTTATCATCACTTGCGTGACCTTTATAAGTACGAGTTGGTGCAAATTCACCAAGCTTATGACCTACCATATCTTCAGTCACATATACAGGTACGTGTTTACGTCCATCATAAACAGCAATCGTGTGTCCGATGAATGCTGGGAAGATTGTAGAACGACGAGACCAAGTTTTAACTACTTGTTTTTTTTCAGACTCGTTTAGAACTTCAACCTTTTTCATTAAATGTTCATCAACAAAAGGTCCTTTTTTTAAGCTGCGACCCATGGTCGAACCTCCTTTCGTGATTGCGCTACGGCCCTAAAGCCGAACCGTAGTTCAACCCGAGTTATTTTTTGCGACGACGCACAATAAACTTATCAGATTTATTCTTCTTCTTACGAGTTTTATAACCAAGTGTTGGTTTACCCCAAGGAGTCATTGGTGATTTACGTCCGATTGGAGCACGTCCTTCACCACCACCATGTGGATGGTCATTAGGGTTCATTACAGATCCACGAACAGTTGGGCGCTTACCTAACCAGCGAGAACGACCTGCTTTACCAATGTTGATTAATTCGTGTTGTTCATTACCAACTTGACCTACAGTAGCACGGCAAGTAGCAAGAATCATACGAACTTCACCAGAGTTTAAACGTACAAGTACATATTTACCTTCTTTACCAAGAACTTGTGCAGATGTACCTGCAGAACGAACTAATTGTCCACCTTTACCAGGTTTTAATTCGATATTGTGGATAACTGTACCTACAGGGATATTTGAAAGTGGTAATGCATTACCAACCTTGATATCACTTTCAGGACCAGATACTACTTCCATACCAACCTTAAGGTTTTTAGGAGCTAAGATGTAGCGTTTTTCTCCATCCACATAGTTAATTAAAGCAATATTAGATGAACGGTTTGGATCATACTCAATTGTGGCAACGCGTCCTGGTATACCATCTTTATCACGTTTGAAGTCGATAATACGGTATTGACGCTTATGGCCGCCACCTTGATGACGAACTGTTAACTTACCTTGGTTATTACGGCCGCCTTTGCTTTTAAGTGGTGCAAGCAATGATTTTTCCGGCTTATCAGTTGTGATTTCCGCAAAATCAGATACAGTCATACCACGACGTCCGTTAGAGGTAGGTTTGTATTTTTTGATCGCCATTTTTTTCCCTCCTCTTCAAATTACATTATTTAATATTAAACCTCGAAAAATTCGATTTCTTTACTATCAGCAGTTAAAGTAACAATTGCTTTACGGCGCTTGTTAGTGTAACCAGCATGACGACCCATGCGTTTAAACTTACCTTTGTAGTTCATAACGTTTACTTTCGCTACTTTCACACCAAAGATTGCCTCAACAGCATCTTTCACTTGTGTTTTATTAGCTCTTACGTCAACTTCAAAAGTATACTTTTTATCAGCCATTACATCAGTTGAACGTTCAGTGATGACAGGGCGCTTAATGATATCACGTACATCCATTATCCAAGCACCTCCTCTACTTTTTCAACAGCGGCTTTAGTAATGATCAATTGATCATGAGAAACCACATCTAAAACGTTAATGCCATTTGCTTCAACAACAGTAATACCAGGGATATTACGAGCTGAAAGGGCAACATTTACATCAGAACCATCTGTAACTACTAGAGCTTTTTTACCAACAGATAGACTACTTAATACTGCTGCAAATTCTTTTGTTTTAGGCGCTGCAAAAGAAAGAGATTCTAATACAAGAATTTTTTCTTCTAAAACTTTAGTAGATAATGCAGATTTAATTGCTAAACGACGTACCTTTTTAGGTAATTTGTAGCTATAGCTACGTGGAACTGGACCGAATACAGTACCACCGCCACGCCATTGTGGTGAACGGATAGATCCTTGACGGGCACGACCAGTACCTTTTTGACGCCATGGTTTACGACCACCGCCGCTAACTTCAGAGCGATTTTTTACTTTGCTTGTTCCTTGACGTAATGATGCTCTTTGCATCACGATAGCGTCGAACAATACACTTTCATTTGGTTCAATACCAAAAACTGAATCATTTAGTTCGATATCTCCAACTTTTGATCCGCTTTGGTTATATAGAGCTACTTTCGGCATTCCTGTTTCCTCCTTTCCTTGTAATTAATCTACTTTGCTTTAATCGCTGATTTGATTTTAAGCAATGCTTTTTTAGGACCAGGAACATTACCCTTAACTAGGATAAGATTGCGTTCTGCGTCAATTTTGACAATTTCTAAGTTTTGAATCGTAATTTGTTCTCCACCCATGCGACCAGGTAATGCTTTTTGTTTAAATACACGGTTTGGAGCAACAGGACCCATTGATCCAGGGCGACGATGGTAACGAGATCCGTGAGCCATAGGTCCACGAGATTGTCCATGACGTTTAATTACACCTTGGAATCCTTTACCTTTAGAAATTCCAGTCACATCTACGATGTCACCTTCTGCAAAAATATCAACTTTGACTTCTTGACCAATTTCATACTCACTAGAGTTTACTGCGTCGAATTCGCGAATGAAGCGCTTAGGAGCAGTATTTGCTTTTGATACATGACCTTTTTCAGGTTTGTTAGCTAACTTTTCACGTTTGTCTTCGAAACCTAATTGAATTGCTTCGTAACCATCAGTTTCGATAGTTTTCTTTTGAAGAACAACGTTTGGAGCAGCTTCAACAACAGTTACTGGAATTAAATCACCATTCTCAGCAAATATTTGCGTCATACCTATTTTTCTTCCTAAGATTCCTTTGGTCATGAGTCACACCTCCTAATATAATTAACATTTTATTTACTATAGTTTAATTTCAATATCCACACCGGATGGCAAATCTAAACGCATCAATGAATCTACTGTTTGAGGAGTAGGGTTAACGATGTCGATTAGACGCTTATGAGTGCGCATTTCGAATTGTTCACGAGAATCTTTGTATTTGTGCACCGCACGTAAAATTGTGTATACAGACTTTTCAGTTGGAAGCGGAATCGGACCAGACACGCTAGCACCAGATCTTTTCGCTGTTTCAACGATTTTTTCTGCAGATTGATCAAGGATTCTATGATCATAAGCTTTTAAACGAATACGAATTTTTTGTTTTGCCATTATTTTCCCTCCTTTATCGCCTATTTTTATAATAGACATTCTCCGTGGAAATTTCCCACACACGCGCCATGGCAAAGCGGCCGGGTGTGTCAGCAACCTCCCACATCATCGCAGTCAAAGACCAACATTCTCTATTATACATAAAACATTTAGGTAATGCAATACTATAATAGTGATTTATTTAGGTTTTTAACACTTTTTCAATTATACATGCATATGATAAGTTGTTCAAGTAATACTTAAATTGTTGCAATTTAATAATTCTTTAACCTTAATCAATTTCTCAAATTCCTCATATTTTCATTAGAGTATAAAAGCATAGACTTTAAGATTATAGTTACAAAGATTTGTGTAGATAACTGAACAGAACAACGCAATATAACTGTCGTTATATGTATCAATTTCAAACAAAAAAGCAGACGATCGTCACCGTCTGCTTTTTATTTAGTCTAAATATATTATTTAGAGATTGAAGTTACAACGCCTGAACCTACAGTACGTCCACCTTCACGAATTGAGAAACGAGTTCCTTCTTCGATCGCGATTGGTGAAATAAGTTCAACATTCATTTCAGTGTTATCGCCAGGCATTACCATTTCAGTACCTTCGTTAAGATGAACGATACCAGTTACATCTGTAGTACGGAAATAGAATTGTGGACGATAGTTTGAGAAGAATGGAGTGTGACGTCCACCTTCTTCTTTAGATAATACATAAACTTCTGCTTTAAATTCAGTATGTGGAGTGATTGTTCCTGGCTTTGCAAGAACTTGACCACGTTGGATTTCTTCACGAGCAACCCCACGAAGAAGTGCACCAATGTTATCTCCAGCTTCTGCATAGTCAAGAAGTTTACGGAACATTTCAACACCAGTTACAGTTGTAGATTTTGCTTCTTCAGCTAAACCGATGATATCTACAACGTCACCAACTTTTACTTGACCACGTTCAACACGGCCAGTAGCAACTGTTCCACGACCTGTGATTGAGAATACATCCTCAACAGGCATCATGAATGGTTTTTCATTGTCACGTTCTGGAGTTGGAATGAATTCATCAACTGCAGCCATTAACTCAGTGATTTTTTCTTCCCAAGCTGGGTCTCCTTCAAGTGCTTTAAGAGCAGAACCTTTGATTACTGGAACATCGTCTCCAGGGAAACCATATTCAGATAGAAGGTCACGAACTTCCATTTCTACTAATTCTAATAATTCTTCGTCATCTACCATATCACATTTGTTTAAGAATACTACTAGGTATGGTACACCTACGTTACGAGAAAGTAGGATGTGCTCACGAGTTTGTGGCATTGGACCATCAGCAGCAGATACTACTAGGATACCACCGTCCATTTGAGCAGCACCAGTGATCATGTTTTTAACATAGTCAGCGTGTCCTGGGCAGTCAACGTGTGCATAGTGACGAGTTGCAGTTTCATATTCTACGTGCGCAGTATTGATTGTGATACCACGTTCACGTTCTTCTGGAGCACCATCGATTTGGTCATAAGCGCGAGCTTCTGCACCACCAGTTTTTGCAAGAACTGTAGTGATTGCTGCAGTTAAAGTAGTTTTACCATGGTCAACGTGACCAATTGTACCAATATTAGCATGTGTTTTAGAACGATCAAATTTCGCTTTAGCCATTAGGAAATCCTCCTTAATATTTATAATTATAAGTATTTATATGATGCTTTAAAGATGAGCGCTCAACTTTAAAGCAATCATATATCATATATAGTAGTTATACTTTATAAAGGCTCAGAAATCAATTATTCACCTTTATTTTTTTTGATAATTTCTTCAGAAATTGCTTTTGGTACTTCTTCATAGTGATCAAAGTGCATTGAGAATACTCCACGACCTTGTGTACTAGAACGAAGTGCAGTTGCATAACCAAACATTTCAGAAAGTGGAACCATCGCACGAACAACTTGTGCATTACCACGAGCTTCCATACCTTCTACACGTCCACGACGAGCAGTAATTTGTCCCATAATATCTCCTAAATAATCTTCAGGGATAACTACTTCAACCTTCATTGTAGGTTCAAGGATTACAGGGTTACATTTCGAAGCAGCGTTTTTCAATGCAAGTGATGCAGCAATTTTAAATGCCATCTCACTTGAGTCTACATCATGGTATGAACCATCATATAGTTTTGCTTTGATATCAACTAGTGGGAATCCAGCAAGAACCCCACGCTCTAATGCATCTTCAAGACCCGCTTGAACTGCTGGAATGTATTCACGAGGAACAACCCCACCAACGATTGCATTTTCGAACTCAAAGCCTTTACCTTCTTCATTTGGAGAGAACTCAATCCAAACATCCCCGTATTGTCCACGACCACCAGATTGACGTGCGAACTTACCTTGTACTTGTGCACTACTACGGAAAGTTTCACGATAAGCAACCTGAGGCGCACCAACATTAGCTTCTACCTTGAATTCGCGTTTCATACGATCAACAAGGATATCTAAGTGAAGCTCACCCATACCAGCAATGATAACTTGTCCAGTTTCTTGGTCAGTATGTGCGCGGAATGTAGGGTCTTCCTCTTGAAGTTTTTGTAATGCTGTAGTCATTTTATCTTGGTCAGCTTTTGACTTAGGCTCTACAGACAATTGGATAACTGGTTCAGGGAACTCCATAGATTCTAAGATAACTAAATCTTTTTCATCACATAAAGTGTCACCAGTAGTTGTATCTTTCAAACCAACAGCAGCTGCAATGTCTCCAGCATGTACTTCTGTAATTTCTTCACGGTGGTTTGCGTGCATTTGAAGGATACGTCCAACACGCTCACGCTTTCCTTTTGTAGAGTTCTGTACATAAGAACCTGACGCTAATGTACCAGAATATACACGGAAGAACGTTAATTTACCAACGTAAGGGTCAGTCATAACTTTAAATGCTAAAGCTGCAAATGGCTCTTCATCATCTGCATGCTTATTCACTTCTTCATCAGAATCAGGACGAGTACCTTTAATAGCTGGTACATCTAATGGAGATGGAAGATAGTCAATAACAGCATCAAGCATTAATTGAACACCTTTGTTTTTGAATGCAGTACCACAAAGAACAGGATAGAATTCTACGTTAACTGTACCTTTACGAATAGCAGCTTTGATCTCTTCATTTGTAAGCTCTTCGCCACCAAGGTATTTTTCCATTAACTCTTCATCTAGTTCAGCTACTGCTTCGATTAATTTTTCTCTATAAGTTTCAGCTTGCTCTTTATATTCTTCAGGAATCTCAACAACTTCAATTTCAGTTCCTAAATCATTACCATACATAGTTGCTTTCATTTCAATAAGGTCAATAATACCTTCAAATTGATCTTCAGCACCGATTGGTAATTGAATAGGATGAGCGTTTGCTTGCAAACGGTCATGAATTGTTCCAACAGAATATAAGAAGTCAGCACCGATTTTATCCATCTTATTAACGAATACAATACGAGGTACTCCGTATGTTGTTGCTTGACGCCAAACAGTTTCTGTTTGAGGTTCAACCCCAGATTGTGCATCAAGAACAGTTACTGCACCATCAAGTACACGAAGAGAACGTTCAACTTCAACTGTGAAGTCTACGTGTCCTGGTGTATCGATAATGTTTACGCGATTACCTTTCCAAGATGCTGTTGTTGCAGCAGATGTAATAGTAATCCCACGTTCTTGTTCTTGCTCCATCCAGTCCATTTGAGATGCACCTTCATGAGTTTCACCAATCTTATGGATTTTACCAGTGTAATAAAGAATACGCTCAGTTGTAGTCGTTTTACCAGCATCAATGTGTGCCATGATACCAATATTACGAGTATTTTCTAAGGAGAACTCTCTTTTCATTGGTTTTTTCTCCTTCCTAATATGAGAATATAGTTTTTTGGTTGAAAATGAAGGTTAGATTACCAACGATAGTGAGCAAACGCTTTGTTTGCTTCCGCCATCTTATGAGTATCTTCACGTTTCTTAACCGCAGCACCAGTGTTGTTTGCTGCATCAAGGATTTCGTTAGCTAAACGCTCTTCCATCGTTTTTTCTCCACGAAGACGAGCATAGTTTACTAACCAACGAAGACCTAAAGTAGTACGACGTTCAGGACGAACTTCTACTGGAACTTGATAGTTAGCACCACCTACACGACGTGCTCTTACTTCAAGAACAGGCATGATGTTTTTAAGTGCTTGATCAAACACTTCCATTGGATCTTTTCCTGTACGTTCACGAATAATATCAAATGATGAGTAAAGAATTGTTTGAGACTTACCTCTCTTACCGTCTACCATCATTTTGTTAATTAAACGAGTAACTAATTTTGAATTATACATCGGATCCGGTAATACGTCTCTTTTTGCAACAGGGCCTTTACGTGGCATTGTATTTCCTCCTTTCAGAAAGGGTTATATTTGTGTTAAATTATTTTTTCTCTTTTGGACGCTTAGTACCATATTTTGAACGTCCTTGTCTACGGCTATCAACACCCGCAGTATCAAGAGCACCACGAACAATATGATAACGTACCCCTGGTAAGTCTTTTACACGTCCACCGCGAATTAATACAACGCTGTGTTCTTGTAAATTGTGACCAATACCAGGAATGTATGCTGTAACCTCAATACCGTTTGTTAAACGAACACGAGCATATTTACGTAACGCTGAGTTCGGTTTCTTTGGAGTCATTGTACCAACACGAGTACAAACACCACGTTTTTGTGGTGAAGATAAGTCTGTATTCACTTTTTTGAAGCTGTTATAGCCTTTGTTAAGTGCTGGAGACTTAGACTTTGTGATTTTTGATTTACGAGGTTTACGTACTAACTGATTAATAGTAGGCATTTGAATATCCTCCCTTCCAATTTTGTTTAAGCCCACACATCCAGGTGGTTCATTTTAAAGCAAAAACAAAGTTTTTGCAGGATATTTATCTGCAAAAACAGTTTTAATAAATAACTGCAACAGCAGCAGCCCCAACTTCTATTCCACATACCTTACCAAGCTTCTTCATAGAATCTACTTGATTAATCGGTATATTCATATCATTAGCAACCTGAACTACCTTTTCAATTACAACAGGATCAGCATCCTTTGCAATAATTAGTTCATCCACGTTCGCAGTTTTTAGAGCTTTAACTGTTTGTTTTGTTCCCACAATCACTTGTTTCGCCTGCAATACTTTTTCATAAGACATTTTTCATATCCTCCAAAGTAACAGGGTTTATGATTGAAGCACCTTGAATATAGTACCATTTTCAATTATTAATGTCAACACGATATTAAAATAAAAATGATATATGAGCCGGTAATAAATACCGGCTTCATATTTATTCTACTGTTACTTCTTCTTCAACAACAGGAATATGTGGTTCCGCTTTGCGATAACGTTGCATTCCTGTTCCCGCAGGAACTAGTTTACCAATAATAACATTTTCCTTTAATCCTAGAAGCTCATCGCGTTTTCCTTTAATAGCAGCATCTGTTAGGACGCGTGTTGTTTCTTGGAAGGAAGCAGCAGATAAGAAGGAATCTGTTTCAAGGGATGCCTTTGTAATCCCTAATAAAACTGGACGACCTGTTGCAGGAAGCTTCCCTTCTAAAATGGCTTTCTCATTTGCATCAGTGAATTGGTGAATATCTAATAAAGAACCAGGTAAAACATCCGTATCTCCGGCATTGTTTACACGAACTTTACGAAGCATTTGACGTACCATTACCTCGATATGTTTATCTCCAATTTCTACCCCTTGCATACGATAAACCTTTTGTACTTCTTTAAGTAAGTATTCTTGAACAGAATTTACATCACGAACTTTTAATAGCTCTTTCGGATCAATAGATCCTTCTGTTAATTCTTGTCCTCGTTCTACTTTACTGTCTATTGCAACTTTCAAGCGTGATGTATATGGTGCGTGATATGTGCGCGATTCAACTTCACCTTGAACAACAATTTCTTGCTGACGGTCTCTACCTTCATTAATGGCTGTTACCACACCATCAATTTCTGAAATGACAGATTGACCCTTTGGATTTCTCGCTTCAAATAATTCTTGAATACGAGGTAAACCTTGAGTGATATCATCTCCGGCAACCCCACCGGTATGGAATGTACGCATTGTTAACTGTGTTCCAGGTTCCCCGATTGATTGAGCAGCGATAATACCAACTGCCTCGCCTACTTCAACCTCTTGACCAGTTGCTAAGTTGCGGCCATAACATTTTTTACATACACCATGTCTTGTATTACATGTAAAGGCTGAACGAATCCATACTTCTTCGATTCCTGCATTTACAACATCTTTTGATAAGTCTTCCGTAATCAAACCATTTTCTGGAACAATAACTTGACCTGTTTCAGGATGTTTGATTGCTTTTCTCGCATATCGACCAATTAGACGTTCTTCTAACGTTTCAATAATTTCTGTACCTTCTTTTAATGAACCAACAAGTAGTCCTCTGTCAGTACCACAATCATCTTCACGAACAATTACATCCTGAGCAACGTCTACAAGACGACGTGTTAAGTAACCAGAATCGGCTGTTTTTAACGCTGTATCCGCAAGACCTTTACGAGCACCGTGCGTTGAAATAAAGTATTCCAATACGGTTAGACCTTCACGGAAACTTGATTTAATTGGTAACTCAATAATCCGACCAGCTGGGTTGGCCATCAGCCCACGCATACCTGCTAGTTGGGTAAAGTTTGATGCGTTACCACGGGCACCGGAATCACTCATCATGAAGATCGGATTTCGTTTATCCAATGATTCCATTAACTTACCTTGAATTGTATCCTTCGCAGCACTCCAGATAGAGATTACACGGTCATAGCGCTCCTCTTCTGTGATCAAACCACGGCGGAATTGTTTCATAACATTATCAACTTTTCCTTGAGCTTCATGCAGAATCTGCTCTTTTTCACCTAATACAACAATATCTGCTACCCCAACCGTAATACCAGCTTTAGTTGAATATTTAAATCCTAAATCCTTCATGCGGTCAAGCATTTTTGATGTTTCAGTGATTTGGAATCGTTTAAAGACCTCAGCAATTATATTTCCAAGGAATTTCTTAATAAACGGTTTAATAATAGGTTGTTTACTAATATGTTCCTTAACGTTTGTATCCGTATCAACAAAATACTTTTCAGGAGTTTTTTCTTCTAAATTTGTCTTTGTTGGTTCATTCATGTACGGGAATGATTCTGGTAATATTTCATTGAAAACTAATTTACCAACTGTAGTAATAAGAAGCTTTGTCTTTTGCTCTTCTGTAAACGTTTGGTTGTTAACCGAACTTGCATGTACAGCAATACGTGTATGCAAATGAACATAACCGTTTTGATAAGCAAGAAGGGCTTCATTAATATCTTTGAAAATTTTACCTTCACCAACAGCACCTTCACGTTCTAAAGTTAAGTAATAGTTACCCAATACCATATCCTGCGATGGAGTAACTACTGGCTTACCATCTTTAGGGTTCAAGATATTTTGAGCTGCCAACATCAATAGACGAGCTTCAGCTTGAGCTTCCGCTGAAAGAGGAACGTGGACAGCCATTTGGTCCCCATCGAAGTCTGCGTTATAGGCAGTACATACAAGTGGATGCAAACGAATTGCACGTCCTTCAACTAGTGTTGGTTCAAAAGCTTGAATACCTAATCTATGCAATGTTGGTGCACGGTTTAATAGAACTGGATGCTCTCTAATAACCTCTTCTAAAACATCCCAAACTTCTGGTTGAAGACGTTCAATTTTTCTCTTCGCACTCTTAATATTGTGTGCTAATCCTTTTTCAACAAGTTCTTTCATAACAAATGGCTTAAATAATTCGATAGCCATTTCTTTTGGAAGACCACATTGATACATTTTTAAATTCGGTCCTACAACAATTACAGAACGTCCTGAGTAGTCAACACGCTTACCAAGAAGGTTTTGACGGAAACGTCCTTGTTTCCCTTTCAACATATGTGAAAGAGATTTCAATGGACGGTTACCAGGTCCTGTAACAGGACGACCACGACGTCCATTATCGATTAAAGCATCTACTGCTTCTTGAAGCATACGTTTTTCATTTTGAACGATGATGCTAGGTGCACCAAGATCTAAAAGTCGTTTTAATCGGTTATTCCGGTTAATAACACGACGGTATAAGTCGTTTAAATCAGAAGTAGCAAAACGGCCACCTTCTAATTGAACCATTGGTCTTAATTCTGGAGGAATGACAGGTAGAACATCAAGAATCATCCAATCAGGCTCATTTCCAGAATGACGAAATGCTTCTAAAACCTCTAGTCGTTTAATTGCTCTTGTACGACGTTGCCCTTGTGCTGTTTTAAGTTCTTCTTTTAAAGAATCTACTTCTTTATTTACATCAATATCCTGCAGAAGTTTTTTTACTGCTTCCGCTCCCATTGATGCTTGGAACTTAGTACCATACTTTTCACGATATGCACGATATTCCTTTTCAGATAACAATTGTTTCTTCTCAAGAGGTGTATCTCCTGTTTCCGTTACAACATAGGATGCAAAGTAAATTACTTCTTCTAATGCACGAGGAGACATATCTAATACAAGCCCCATACGGCTTGGAATTCCTTTGAAATACCAAATATGTGATACAGGAGCAGCAAGTTCAATATGACCCATACGTTCACGACGAACCTTTGAACGAGTTACCTCTACTCCACAACGATCACATACTACACCTTTATATCTAACACGCTTGTATTTACCACAGTGACATTCCCAATCCTTTTGAGGACCGAAAATACGCTCACAAAATAGACCGTCTTTTTCCGGCTTTAACGTTCTATAGTTAATGGTTTCTGGTTTTTTCACTTCTCCAAATGACCAAGAACGGATTTTATCTGGTGAAGCAAGACCAATTTTCATATACTCAAAATTATTAACATCTATCAAGGGGCCTACCTCCCTTTCAGTCTACAGGTTATACCCGAAAAAGGCACTAGCGCCAAACTGTCATTGGCCTGCCTCCATGAGACGAAACCTAAGGGGCTTGGCGCTAGAGCAACAAATATATTCGATTTTTTAACTTATTTATTTTAAAGGACTATTCCTTTGACGCAACGATTTCTGATTCTTCTTTAGATTCTGGTGCAATATTTAGAGTATCCGCTTGATTGACATCATCTTCATCCTCTAAATCACGCATTTCAATTTCTTGATCATCACTAGAAAGAATTTTTACGTCCATTCCTAAACTTTGTAATTCCTTAATCAATACTTTAAATGATTCAGGAACTCCCGGTTCTGGAACATTTTCACCCTTCACAATGGCTTCATATGTTTTCACACGACCAACAACATCATCTGATTTAACAGTAAGGATCTCTTGTAATGTATAGGCAGCTCCATATGCTTCAAGCGCCCAAACTTCCATTTCCCCAAAACGTTGTCCACCAAATTGTGCTTTACCACCAAGTGGTTGTTGTGTAACAAGTGAATAAGGTCCAGTAGAACGAGCATGTAACTTGTCATCTACCATGTGTGCTAATTTAATCATATACATGATACCAACAGAAACACGATTATCAAATGGTTCACCTGTTCGACCATCATAAAGAATCGTTTTCGCGTCACTTGCCATTCCTGCTTCTTCAATCGTATCCCATACATCTTCCTCTGTCGCACCGTCAAATACTGGTGTAGCTACATGAATACCTAAATATCTAGCAGCCATACCTAAATGCAATTCAAGTACTTGACCGATGTTCATACGTGAAGGAACCCCTAATGGGTTTAACATGATATCTACTGGTGTACCATCAGGTAAAAACGGCATATCCTCTTCCGGAAGAATACGAGAGATAACCCCTTTATTACCATGGCGTCCAGCCATTTTATCACCTTGATGAATTTTACGCTTTTGAACAATATACACACGTACCAATTGGTTTACTCCTGGTGGAAGTTCGTCACCATCTTCACGATTAAAGACTTTAACATCAAGAACAATCCCACCGCCACCATGCGGTACACGTAATGAAGTATCACGAACTTCACGTGCTTTTTCACCAAAAATGGCATGTAATAAACGTTCTTCAGCCGTTAATTCCGTTACACCCTTAGGAGTAACTTTACCAACAAGAAGATCACCGTCTTTTACTTCAGCACCAATTCGGATAATTCCACGTTCATCTAAGTTACGAAGAGCATCTTCCCCAACATTCGGAATATCTCTTGTCATTTCTTCTGGTCCAAGTTTTGTATCACGAGCTTCTGATTCATATTCTTCAATATGAATAGAAGTATAGACATCATCTTTTACAAGTCTTTCGCTCATGATGATCGCATCTTCATAGTTATAGCCATCCCAAGTCATAAATGCTACAAGAACATTACGACCTAATGCTAGTTCAGCCTTTTCCATAGACGGCCCATCACCAAGAACCTCACCTTTTGTCACATGGTCTCCCACACTAACAATCGGGCGTTGGTTATAACAAGTACCTTGGTTTGAACGAATAAACTTCTGTAAGCGATATTTATCTAGGTCACCTTTTACTTGTTGACCATCAACATCTTTCACACGACGAACCCAAATTTCTCTAGCTTCAACATGTTCAACAATACCATCGTGTTTACAAATAACAGCTGCACCAGAGTCCTTTGCAGATACATGCTCCATACCGGTACCTACAATTGGAGATTCCGGTTGCATAAGTGGAACAGCCTGACGTTGCATGTTCGCTCCCATGAGGGCACGGTTTGAGTCATCGTTCTCTAAGAATGGAATACATGCTGTAGCAGCAGAAACTACTTGCTTAGGAGAAACGTCCATATAGTCGATTCTTTCCCGTTTAACAGCTGTATTTTCCCCTCTAAAACGAGCAATTACTTCTTCATCTGCGAAGGATCCATCCTCTGCAATACGAGAATTCGCCTGTGCAACTACATAATTATCCTCTTCATCTGCAGTCAAATAATCAATATGATCGGTTAATTTCCCTGTTTCAGGGTCAACACGACGATATGGAGTTTCGATAAATCCAAAACGATTGACTTTCGCATATGATGATAATGAGTTAATTAACCCGATATTCGGTCCCTCAGGCGTTTCAATTGGACACATACGACCATAGTGAGAATAGTGAACGTCACGAACTTCCATTCCAGCACGTTCACGTGTTAAACCACCAGGTCCAAGTGCAGACAATCTTCGTTTATGAGTTAATTCTGCAAGTGGATTCGTTTGATCCATGAATTGTGAAAGCTGTGAACTACCAAAGAACTCTTTAATAGCTGCAATTACAGGGCGAATATTAATTAATTGCTGTGGAGTGATCGTGTTAATATCTTGAATAGACATTCTTTCACGAACAACTCTTTCCATACGAGATAACCCAATACGGAATTGATTCTGTAATAATTCACCAACAGAGCGTAAGCGACGGTTACCTAAATGATCGATATCATCCGTGTCACCTACACCATGTAATAAATTAAAGAAATAGCTAATAGACGAAATAATATCTGCAGGTGTAATGTTTTTTACACTTTCGTCAATATAAGCATTTCCTAGTACATTTATCACTTTTTCCCCATCATCAATTGGTGCGTAAATCTTAATAGATTGAAGAACGATATCATCTTCAACAACTCCACCAACTTGTGGGTATACTTTAAAGCCTGTTCCATTTTCTAAACTAGGCAAAATTTTATCTAAAGTACGACGGTCAAGTGTAGTACCTGCCTCAGCAATAATTTCACCAGTTTCAGGATCAGCTAATGTTTCTGCCAATCTCTGTCCAAAAAGGCGATTTTTCAAATGCAATTTTTTATTAATTTTGTAACGCCCAACATTTGCTAAATCATAACGTTTTGGGTCAAAGAAACGTGAAATTAATAAACTTTTTGCATTCTCCACTGTAGGTGGTTCACCAGGACGTAGACGTTCATAAATTTCTAAAAGCGCCTTTTCCGTACTTTCCGTATTATCCTTTTCAAGGGTATTACGAATAAACTCGTTATCCCCTAATAAATCGATGATTTCTTGATCAGAGCCGAACCCTAGCGCACGTAAAAGAACCGTAACTGGTAATTTTCTTGTGCGATCGATACGAACGTATACTACATCTTTAGCATCCGTTTCATATTCAAGCCATGCTCCGCGATTTGGAATAACTGTAGCAGCAAAACCTTGCTTCCCGTTTTTATCCATTTTTCCATTAAAATACACACTCGGTGATCGAACAAGCTGTGATACAATAACACGCTCTGCCCCATTAATAATAAATGTACCTGTTTCGGTCATTAATGGGAAATCACCCATAAATACATCTTGATCTTTTACTTCTCCAGTCTCTTTGTTCACCAAACGAACCTTCACTCGAAGGGAAGCGGAATAAGTAACATCACGCTCTTTACACTCTTCAACAGAGTACTTTGGCTCACCAAGACTGTAATCAATAAATTCTAAAGATAGATTTCCAGCGAAATCTTCAATAGGTGAAATGTCCTGGAACATTTCTCTCAAACCCTCATCAAGAAACCATTGATACGAAGAGGTTTGAATTTCAATAAGATTTGGTAATTCTAGAACTTCGCTAATACGCGCAAAACTTCTGCGTTGGCGGTGTCGTCCATACTGAACAAGTTGACCTGTCAACTGATTCACCCCTCAAATCAAGCGTTTTGGTTGCGTTTATTATATCTTAAGTCAGGACAACCAAGCTGAACATAAGACAAAAAGAAAAAGGGTTTTCTATAAAAACCACATTTTTCACATGACGAGCTATTATTTTATAAGTATTTTCCATAATAACCAAAAAATATACTTGACATTATGATTTTGAATATAATTATAGAAAATATCATATTGGCATTTTATAATGCTACCACATGGTTTAATAGACGTCAAGATTTTTTAGCCTTTAAAATATAATATCCTTTATTTTTTCCTACAATCTCTACTTCATTGAACATTTCTTCTAATTTATCCTTCGCAGATGGAGCACCTTGCTTCTTTTGAATAACAACCCATAATTCACCTTGTTGTTTTAAATGATAAAAGCTATTTACCAGAATATCATGTACAATCTTTTTACCAGCACGAATTGGTGGATTAGTAATTATGGCTGCAAATTCTTTCTCTTCAACATTTTCAAATCGATCACTTTCATATACCTTAATATTTGCAATCTGGTTATGCAGCGCATTTTCTTCTGCAAGTTCAAGTGCACGTTGATTAACATCAATCATGTGGACAATGCGATCCTGCGATATTTTTGCCAAAGCAAGACCGATAGGACCATAACCGCATCCAACATCAAGAAATGGACCACTAATTTCCGGAGGCACGAATTGATCGATTAAAAATCTAGAACCGTAATCAACTTCTTTTTTCGAAAAAACGCCTTGATCAGATTTAAATGCGAAGTTGTGACCACGAAGAGTAAAATTCCAATAAAGTGGACTACTTTCAATTTCTGGATTTCGCGAATAGTAATGATTGTTCATCCTATCTCATCCTTCTAAAAAAACTAACTGATTATTACCGTCTCTAACCAATTACTACTAAAATAGACAAAAAAAGCCCGCCTTAAACAGCGAGCTTTTTTAATCGTGATGATTACTTAACTTCTACGCTAGCTCCAACTTCTTCAAGTTTAGCTTTGATTTCTTCAGCTTCTTCTTTAGCAACGCCTTCTTTAAGAGATTTTGGAGCGTTGTCAACAACTTCTTTCGCTTCTTTAAGGCCAAGACCTGTGATTTCGCGAACAACTTTAATAACTTTGATTTTTTGAGCACCAGCATTAGCAAGTACAACATCAAATTCAGTTTTTTCTGCAGCAGCATCGCCACCAGCAGCTCCACCTACAACAGCTACAGGAGCAGCAGCAGTTACACCAAATTCTTCTTCGATAGCTTTAACAAGGTCATTTAATTCAAGAACTGTCATTTCTTTGACAGCTTCAATGATTTGTTCTTTAGTCATTATGATATCCTCCTAATTTTTCAATAATTATTTTATAGTAAAGTAATTTGTATCAAGTTTGCTATATTCAAGCTATATAACAGCTATTAAGCACCTTGTTCTTCTTTTTGATCTGCAACAGCTTTTGTAGCAAGAGCCAAGTTGCGGATTGGTGCTTGAAGAACGCTAAGCAACATAGAAAGTAAGCCTTCGCGAGAAGGTAGTTCAGCAAGAGCTTTGATTTCTTCAACAGTTGCTGTATTTCCTTCAATCACACCTGCTTTAATTTCTAGAGCCTCATTCTTTTTAGCGAAATCGTTTAGGATTTTCGCTGGTGCAACAACATCTTCTGTACTGAATGCGATTGCGTTAGGGCCAGTTAATGACTCCTCTAAACCAGTTAATTCAGCCATTTCTGCAGCACGGCGAGTTAAAGTGTTTTTGTAAACTTTGAACTCGATTCCTGCTTCACGAAGTTGTTTACGAAGTTCAGTTACTTCTGCAACATTTAATCCACGGTAGTCAACGATTACTGTAGATACGCTTGATTTTAACTTTTCAGCGATTTCTTCTACGACTTGTTTCTTTTGATCAATTGCACTGCTCATCTTTACACCTCCTAAGAATTCTAGATGAACACTTATACCGAAATATGAAAACCTCCATATCCCAAAGTAGACATGGAGGTTTAATGCAATAGTCACGAAAACTATAATTTATAAATGCATTACCTCGGTAGGAAATTAAGCTTTCACAAGCACCTACTGTCTACGGTACAAATGTTATTTAATTAAACACAGCGTTTATTATAACAAGGATAATCTATAAAGTCAACTTAGTTTTTTACAACAAATGATGAACCATCAACTCTTACACCAGGTCCCATTGTTGAAGTAACTGAGATGTTTTTCATATAAGTACCTTTTGCAGCTGCTGGTTTTACTTTTAATAGAGTATCAAAGATTGTTGTAAAGTTTTCAACTAATTTATCAGTATCAAATGATACTTTACCGATTGGAACATGGATATTACCAGCTTTTTCAACACGGTATTCAACTTTACCAGCTTTGATTTCATTAATTGCTTTTGTTACATCAAATGTAACTGTTCCAGTCTTAGGGTTTGGCATTAAACCTTTTGGTCCAAGAACACGACCTAATTTACCAACTTCACCCATCATGTCAGGAGTTGCAACGATAACATCAAACTCAAACCAACCTTGGTTGATTTTGTTGATATATTCGCTATCTCCAACATAATCTGCGCCAGCTGCTTCTGCTTCTTTCGCTTTTTCACCTTTAGCAAATACTAATACGCGTTGTGTTTTACCAGTTCCGTTAGGAAGTACAACTGCGCCACGGATTTGTTGGTCCGCTTTCTTAGGATCTACTCCAAGACGAAATGCAACTTCAACAGTAGCATCAAACTTTGCAAAACTAGTTTTCTTTACTAGTTCGATCGCTTCATTAACAGAGTAAGCTTTTGTGCGATCAACTAATTTTAAAGCTTCAACATATTTTTTACCTTTTTTAGCCATTCTAATTTTCCTCCTCGAATGTGGTTTTAGCGGATTTACCTCCCACGAATAAAGGTTGCGAGCAAGTATCTTTTAGCATCGCAACCCCGTCGGACGAAAAACCATTTGTTTGCATGGATTAATCTTCGATTGTGATACCCATGCTGCGTGCAGTACCTTCAACCATGCGCATAGCTGCTTCAACGCTAGCTGCGTTTAGGTCAGGCATTTTTGTTTCAGCGATTTCACGTACTTTGTCACGCTTAACAGTCGCTACCTTTTTGCGGTTAGGCTCACCAGAACCAGATTCGATTCCAGCTGCTTTTTTAAGTAAAACCGCAGCAGGTGGGGTTTTTGTGATAAATGTAAATGAACGGTCTTCAAATACCGTAATTTCAACAGGGATAATTAAACCAGCTTGGTCTGCAGTACGAGCATTAAACTCCTTACAGAATCCCATGATATTAACACCAGCTTGACCAAGTGCAGGACCAACCGGTGGAGCTGGGTTTGCTTTACCAGCAGGAATTTGTAATTTTACAATCTTCACTACTTTTTTAGCCACGAGACACACCTCCTTAAAGTCCGTGATGTGGTAATAGGGAATTTCCCTCCCACTCATCATTTAAAAAAATCTTTATTTATAATAAAGATAGATATATTTTGTTCAGTTTCTCTTTTTTCGAGAACATACTGACCTAAAGAATGTTACCATTTTTAAAAACAAATATCAAGTTGTTTCAATTTATATTTTATCAATTTGTGCAAAAACAAGATCAACCGGAGTCTCTCTACCAAACATATTGACCATAACTTTCGCTCTACCTTTATCACGATCAATTTCCTCAATTTTACCAGTAAAGTTAGCAAATGGTCCTTCTTTTACAGTGACTGATTCACCGACTTCAAAATCTACATCTATGCGTTTTTCATCCATACCCATATGTTTCAGAATAACCTTAACTTCTTCCGGTAATAACGGAGTCGGTTTAGATCCAGATCCCGCTGATCCTACAAAGCCTGTAACCCCAGGTGTATTTCGAACAACATACCATGAATCATCGGTCATAATGATCTCAACAAGAACATATCCTGGGAAAACTTTACGCTTTAGCACTTTTTTCTTACCATTTTTTATTTCTGTCTCTTCTTCCTCTGGAACAACCACTCTAAAAATTTTATCTTGCATACCCATCGATTCAACACGCTTCTCTAGGTTTGCTTTTACTTTATTTTCATAACCCGAATACGTATGAACAACATACCAATTCTTTTCCATTCACAAGGACTTAAATGTCCGTCCCTCCCCAACTAATTATATAATAAGTATTTTTTTCCAAAACGAAAAAACCCGTTAACCGGGCTAAGAAATACATTTATTTAAATTCATTATACCATGCATTGTTATAAGTTATTCAATACAAAGTTTAAAATCTATATATTTACTTCAAAATTAACTTAATGAGTGAAGATATACCTAGATCGACGACCATAAAAAAGACAGCAAGAAAGATAACTGTTGTAACTACTGTTACTGTGTAATTCGTTAACTCCTTTTTCTTTGGCCAGCTAACCTTCCTCATTTCTGATGCTACATTTCGAAAGAATTTCGCAATAGACATGTTTGAAACCTCCATCATGATAGGATGAATCTTTAATTAATAATCTAGTAATTCGTTCTATTTATATTTATAAATAATACTATTTTGTTTCTCGATGTTCCGTATGGGCATTACAATATTTACAAAATTTTTTGACCTCTAACCGTTCAGTATTAGTTTCTTTATTATGAAAGGTCGAGTAATTTCTCGATCCGCATTTTGAACAGGCTAACACTATTTTTTTCTGCATATTTACACCTACTATTATAGGTTAACATAATTTTATGTTAATATAAAAAATTCCTCATTATCGCTATCTTACTTGTTAAAAAGTAACACGCAAAATCTAGATTTGTCAATAAAAGGTTTTGTCTACGAACTAAATTCACGTATTTCTAAATAACGCTCTAGCTTGCGTTTAACCCTTTGAAGTGCATTATCTATGGATTTCACATGGCGATTTAATTCTTCAGAGATTTCCTGGTAGGATTGCCCATCTAAATAGAGTGCTAATACTTTTCTCTCCAAGTCACTAAGTAATTCTGAAATTTTCCCTTCTATGTTTCCATACTTTTCACGATTAATAATAAGTTCTTCAGGATTCATGATCTTTGCACCTGAAATGACATCCATTAATGTTCGATCAGATTCCTCATCATAAATAGGTTTATCAAGAGAAACATACGAGTTCAGTGGAATATGCTTCTGACGGGTGGCTGTTTTAATTGCAGTAATAATTTGGCGGATGATACATAACTCTGCAAACGCTTTAAACGAAGTAAGCTTGTCCTCCTTGTAATCGCGGATGGCCTTATACAAACCAATCATACCTTCTTGAACAATATCTTCCTTATCAGCTCCGACCAAAAAATATGATCGTGCCTTTGCACGTACGAAGTTACGGTATTTCTGGATAAGAAAATCCAATGCTTCACTATCACCTTTATGGACTAATTCAATCAATTGCTCATCTTCCATCATCACATAATTTTCATTATGTGTTACCTCAACATTTAGGTTCACATAAATCCCCCTGACCGCTCGGAAGCAATAGATAGAAATATTATACATTACAGAATTTTCAAGCGTCAATACTCATTGCTGACCTCTCCTTAGCTTTTCGAAAATTTCAGCAACATCTTTGCTTAAAGGAATCCTTGAAACCGGCTTATATTCATGTGTTTCTCGAACGTCCTTTTCAATATTATGATTGATCATATTCATTTCATTTAATAATTCTCGTGCCGATATTCGAAGTGCACCTTGTCCGAAGATCGCCCATTGCTCTGTATAGTCAGATGTAGCAACATGAATCTGAGTTGTCCGATTATTTAATTGGATTGCTAGTTTTTCAATACGTTCATCAGCCGATTCATTTTCCTTTGTAAATATGACTTCAACTTTATGCTGTTTATACTTTTTTTCTTTTCCCTTAACATATAAGGCATCAAATACAACAATTACTCTGTATCCTGTGTATCCCTGATATTCAGCCATTTTTTCAATTAAACGATCTCTTGCATGACTTAGATTTGTTTTTTTTAAACTTCTAAGCTCCGGCCACGCACCAATTATGTTGTAACCATCTACGAGCAGAATGTCCATCACTATTCACCTTGCGGATGTCGTTTCCGATAAACCTCGTATATTAATAAACTAGCCGCAACAGAGGCGTTTAGAGAAGTAACATGTCCCACCATTGGTAGGTGAACAAGAAAATCACATGATTCCTTGATTAGACGACTAATCCCCTTCCCTTCACTACCAATAACGATAGCCAACGGCATCTTTCCATCCATTGTGCGATAGTCTTTACTTCCTTTAGCGTCTGTACCAAAAATCCACAGCCCACGTTCCTTTAATTCCTTAATTGTATTCGATAAATTTGTAACCCTTGCAACAGGTACATGTTCAATTGCGCCTGTTGATGCCTTTGCTACTACTGCTGTTAACCCCACCGCTCTACGCTTAGGAATAATAATACCATGAACACCTGCTGCATCCGCAGTTCGCAAAATAGAGCCGAGATTATGTGGGTCTTCTAATTCATCAAGTATGATGAAGAATGGATCCTCTTGTTTTTGTTCAGCTAACTTAAATAAATCATCTAATTCTGCATATTGATAAGCAGCTACTTGAGCAACTACACCTTGATGATTTTCTTTCACCATTTGCTCAATTTTTTGTTTCGGAACATATTGAACTAAAACCTTTGATTCTTTTGCAAGTTTGATAATTTGTTGCATTTGCCCCTTATTAGAGCCTTCTGAAATCCATATTTTATTGATATCACGATTGGATTTTAAGGCTTCAATCACTGGATTTTTTCCAGCAATAAATTCTCTATCCATATTGATTCCTCCTATTAACTATCTGCTTCAACTGTTTCGATTGCCTTAAAAATAACATTTTCCAATCGATCGAAATCTTTCATTAAATATAAGTGACCAATTAACGCTTCAAACCCTGTACTATGATTATATGTTTGAACATCAGTATTTTTGGGAATCGATCCTGATTTTGCATTTCTCCCTCGTTTTACAATCGCCTTTTCCTCTTCTGTTAATACTTCTTGCTCTATAAACATTTTCAAAATACTTGCCTGGGCTTTGGCAGAAACATATTTTGTTGCCGCTTTATGCAAGTGATGAGGTTTAGTTTTTCCAAGGTGGAGAAGATGATGCCGTATATATACTTCATATACAGCATCTCCCATGTAGGCAAGAGCTAAGCTATTAAGTTGTTTTACATCAACTGGCTTTTGCATATCATTCATGTTTACCCTCTTCTCCATCTAATTCCTTGTGGTGTATCCTCTAAAATAATATTCATTTCTTTCAGTTGATCACGAATTGCATCAGCTAATTGAAAATCTCTATCCTTACGTGCTTGATTTCGTTTTTGAATGAGCTCTTCAATTTCTTCATCCACTAATTCTTCCGATTCAAGTTTTAATCCTAGCACATTGAATAAACCTTTAAATTCATCCATAAAAGCATATAACACTTTTTCTGATGTATTCTTTTCACGCAAATAATAATTTGCTTGCTTGGATAATTCAAATAATACAGAGATTCCATTCGCAGTATTAAAATCATCATCCATTTCTTTAACAAATTCTTGATGTGATTCCTCAATTTTTGTTAGCCATTCTTGATCATTTTCGGTTAAATTAGTACTGCTTTGTAAACGATGTTTTAAATTCTGATACGATGTTTTAATACGTTCTAAACCACTACCTGCATTCTCCAATAGTTCTTCACTATAATTAATAGGATTACGATAATGTACAGAAAGCATAAAAAATCGTAAAACCTGAGGATCAAAATGTTTAATAATATCGTGAACTAGCACAAAGTTCCCAAGTGACTTAGACATTTTTTCATTGTTAATATTGATATAACCATTGTGCATCCAATAGCGGGCAAAAGTTTTTCCAGTTAACGCTTCTGATTGAGCGATTTCATTTTCATGGTGAGGGAAGGTTAGATCCTGACCACCCGCATGAATATCAATGGTGTCTCCTAAATATTTACGAGCCATCGCGGAGCACTCAATATGCCACCCTGGTCTTCCTTTTCCCCACGGACTTTCCCAATGGATCTCTCCCTCTTTAGCCGCCTTCCAAAGGGCAAAATCTAATGCATCTTCTTTCTTTTCTCCAACTTCAATACGAGCACCAGATTTTAAATCATCGACTGATTGATGAGAAAGTTTCCCGTACCCGTTAAACTTTCTTGTTCGATAATATACATCCCCTTCTGATTCATAAGCATATCCTTTATTTATCAATGTTTCGATAAATTCTATAATAATATCCATATTTTCTGTAACACGTGGATGCACACTTGCTCTATTGCAACCTAATTCAGAAACATCCTCAAAATAAGCATCGATAAAACGATCAGCGATTGTTGGTACATCTTCCCCCAACTCTTTAGCTGCCTTAATTAACTTATCGTCAACATCTGTAAAATTTGAAACAAAATCAACATCAAATCCACGATACTCTAAATACTTACGGACCGTATCAAAAACAATAGCCGGTCTTGCATTTCCAATGTGAATATAATTATATACGGTTGGACCGCACACATACATTTTTACTTTTCCCTCTTCTAACGGGATAAATGGCTCCTTTTTTCTAGTTAACGTATTATAAATTTGAATGGACATGTACTTCTTCGACTCCTTCCTCTTGTATACGAGCTAATTCAGCTTCTAAATGTTTTATTCTTTCCTCCATAGCAGAACATACGTCAGCTACAGGATCCGGAAGATCACTATGATTTAAGTCCTTCTTAATTTTGACCCCATCTTGAATGACTACACGACCTGGGATTCCAACAACGGTAGAATTGGGAGGTACATTTTTCAAAACGACTGAACCGGCACCAATCTTAGAGTTTTCCCCAACTGTTATGGAACCTAACACTTTTGCTCCTGTTGCAATTAAGGCATTATCTTTAATTGTGGGGTGCCGTTTTCCTTTTTCCTTCCCTGTTCCGCCTAATGTCACACCTTGAAACACTGTTACATTATCACCTATTTCACATGTTTCACCAATAACGATACCCATTCCATGATCAATAAAAAAGCGGCGTCCGATTTTGGCTCCTGGATGAATCTCTATTCCTGTAAAAAAGCGACTGATTTGTGAAATGACTCGGGCAATAAAAAACAGCCTTCTTTTATAAAATCCATGGGCAACTCTATGGGCCCATATGGCATGTAAACCGGAATAAGTTAAAATGACTTCAAACGAACTTCTAGCTGCAGGGTCTTGCTCAAATACCACTTCTATATCTTCCTTCATGCGTTTAAACACGATACCACTCCTTTCTTTAGTATTCGTTAGAAAGCAACAAAAAAAACGCCTCTGAATAGACAGAGACGCTTTCTACGCGGTTCCACTCTGTTTGAATGCAATATAAGTATGACTACTTCTTGCATCCCAACTTCGTCCTTTTAACGATAGGAAAACCGCTTATTCCTACTAAAATACATCGTTCGGAATAAGATTCAGAGGTGCATTTCAAGAAACGAGAGGCCTAAACCACTTTCAGCCGGTGATGGTTCTCTCTTTCAAACTTCGTTTCTTTACTTCTCCTCATCAACACTTTTTCTTATATATTTAAAACAAAATTTTAGGTAGTCATTTATTTATACATACTATATTACATTTTTTATAAAAAGTTAACCAATAAGAGCTTCCAATCTGCTATTTATTTTTTCTTTGCCTAAAAGCTCAATCGTTTTTGGTAAATCAGGACCATGTGCTTGACCAGTTACCGCTACACGGATTGGCATGAATAATTTTTTACCTTTATGCCCTGTTGACTTTTGCACTGCTTTAATGGCTTTTTGAATTTCTTCTGCTTTAAACTCCTCTAAGCCATTAAGTTCTTGCAAAAAGGCTTTTAGAACTTCAGGAACTTGTTCCTCACTTAAAATTTGCTTCGCTTCTTCATCATAGGAAATGGAATCAGTGAAAAATAGCTTAGACAATTCAACAATTTCAGCACCATAACTCATTTGATCTTGATATAATGCAACTAAATGTTGTACCCATGTTTGTTCTTGCTCAGATAAATTCTCACTTACCAAATTAGCCTTGATAAGATGTGGCAACGCAATTTCAACCGCACGATTTACATCAAGCTGTTTCACATATTGGTTATTCATCCATGTTAATTTTTGCTTGTCGAACAATGCAGGAGATTTAGACAATCGTTCAGCATCAAAAATCTTAATAAATTCTTCTTTCGTAAATAGCTCTTCTTCACCTTGAGGAGACCATCCTAGTAACGCGATAAAGTTAAATAGCGCTTCAGGCAGATAACCTAATTCCTCATACTGTTCAATAAATTGGATAATACTTTCATCACGCTTGCTAAGCTTCTTACGACTTTCATTAACAATTAATGTCATATGTCCGAATATTGGCGGCTCCCAGCCAAATGCTTCATAAATCATTAATTGCTTCGGTGTATTCGTAATATGGTCATCTCCACGTAGAACGTGAGAAATTTTCATTAAATGATCATCAACTGCTACAGCAAAGTTATATGTCGGAATGCCATCCTTTTTAATAATAACAAAGTCGCCAATTCCATCAGATTCAAAGCTTACATTGTCTTTGACCATATCTTTAAAAGAGTAAACACGGCCCTTTGGTATGGCAAAACGAATACTAGGCTTACGTCCTTCTTTTTCAAGACGTTCTTGATCCTCTTTCGTTAAATGGCGGCACTTCCCAGAATATTGTGGTGTTTCTCCCCGTGCCATTTGCTCTTCACGTTCTGCTTCTAACTCTTCCTCTGTACAATAACATTTATATGCTAAATCTCTTTCTAAGAGATCGGTATAATATTTTTGATAGATTTCTCCACGCTCTGATTGACGATAAGGTGCATATTCACCTTCTTTATCGATACTCTCATCCCAGTCCATACCTAACCATTTTAAGTATTTCAACTGGCTTTCTTCGCCTCCAGCTATATTCCGCTTGAGATCAGTATCTTCAATACGAATGATAAATTTGCCTCCTTGACTACGGGCAAATAAATAATTAAAAAGGGCAGTCCTAGCATTACCTATGTGCAAGTGACCAGTAGGACTTGGTGCATATCGAACGCGAATATCGGTTGACATGAAATTTTCCTCCTAAAATAAATAACTATACTTTATATCTTAACTAATTACCGCTTTATTTTACCATATAATTTAATTTCTTACGTCTCTTTCTAAAAGAATAACAGCCAAAGCTGCAATCCCTTCTCCTCTTCCAGTAAAACCTAATTTCTCAGTCGTTGTCGCTTTAACATTAACCCGATCAATTTCTCCTTCTAGAAGTTGTGCAATTCTCTGGCGAATTTCACCTATATATGGGGCCATTTTAGGCTTTTGAGCAATAATCGTACAATCAATATTTCCCAAACAATAACCCTTTTTCTTCACTAATTCCCAAACATGTTGAAGAAGAACTGCAGAATCGGCATCTTTGAATTTTGGATCTGTGTCAGGAAAATGTCTGCCAATATCCCCCTCACCAATTGCTCCTAAACTAGCATCTGCTATTGTATGTAATAAAACATCCGCATCTGAGTGTCCTAATAATCCTTTTTCATATGGAATTTGAACTCCACCAATAATAAGTGGTCTTCCTTCTACAAGCTGATGTACATCATACCCTTGACCAATACGAAACATATTAATAGTCTCCTTTTTCACCTGTTATTTCATTACTGATTGTTTTTTTAATATGGCTTCGGCAAAATAAAGATCTTCCGGAGTCGTTAGCTTAATATTATCATAACTTCCTGTAACGATATGAACAGGATAATTAATCCTCTCCACTAAAGAAGACTCATCTGTTCCAAGATAATGATCCTGTTTAGCCTGTTGATGTGCCTGAAAAAGAAGATCAAAGCGAAAAGCCTGTGGAGTCTGAACCTGCCACAAGCTTTTACGCTCTATTGTCTCCGTTACTTGATTATTGTTTACCTTTTTAATCGTGTCTTTTACCGGAACTGCCGCAATTGCAGCACCTGCTTCATATGCTGAAGCAACTAATTGATGCACCATTTCTAATTGGATAAATGGCCTAGCCCCATCATGCACTAGGACAATCTCCGCATTTTGAGCTGCTAAAAGGCCATTATATACACTATATTGTCTCTCCGATCCGCCATACACGATTGTTATCTTTTCCTTCAAAGGTAAAGTATCAAGCATTCCTTCAAATTCAGCTTCATCATCAGGTTGAACGACTAATATAATTCCTTTGCAGTCCTTATCATGTAGGAATACATTTATTGTATGCAAGATAATTGGCTGGTTTTGTAATTGAAGAAATAATTTATTTTTCCCAGCACCCATTCTCTTCCCCTGTCCTGCTGCAGGAATAATCACCTGATAATCCATGTTCGATACTCCTAAATTCTTATTTAACTATCGTTTACAAAGCTCTTTCTAATAGTTTAGGCTTTGCAAATATCATACGCCCTGCAGATGTTTGTAAGACGCTTGTCACTAATACATCAATCCGTTTACCTATATAGTTTCTTCCTTCTTCAACAACAATCATTGTACCATCATCCAAATAAGCGATTCCTTGGTGATATTCTTTCCCATCCTTTATTAATTGGACATTTAACTCTTCTCCAGGAAGAACTACCGGCTTCACTGCATTTGCCAGATCATTAATATTCAAAACTTGTACACTTTGAAGTTCACAAACCTTATTCAGATTAAAATCATTTGTAACAACGATTCCATTCGTTAGCTTCGCCAGTTTTATAAGCTTACTATCTACTTCTTGAATATCTTCAAAGTCACCTTCATAAATTTGAACCTCGATTGGAAGTTCCTTTTGGATTCGTTTGAGGATATCCAATCCTCTACGGCCTCTGTTTCGTTTTAATGCATCAGATGAATCAGCAATATGCTGTAATTCCTCTAATACGAATTGCGGAATAACAATAATACCATCTAAAAATCCCGTTTGACATATATCCGCTATTCTTCCATCAATAATAACGCTTGTATCCAATAGCTTCAATGAATTTGAAGGCTTTATTTCTTCTTCTGATTCTACTACATTCTTTTTCTTTTGGCGTGCTGACATTGTGAATAGACTCATTAGCTCTTCCCTTTTCTTAAATCCAACCTGAAAACCTACATAACCAAGTAATAATGTAAGAAGAATAGGAATCACCGTATTGAGAATTGGAATTTCCATTTTATTAAATGGGATTCCTGCCAAATATGCAACAAATAAACCAAAAATCAACCCAAGACTTCCTGATAATATTTCCGTAATCGGGGCTTTAACAATAGAATCCTCAAACCATTTTACAAACCCAACAACATACTCTACAGCCCAAAAAGAAATAAAATAAAAAATAATAGCACCGAAAATGGCAGTAGCATATGGATTATTAATAAGAACATAGTGGGAAAGACCAACTAGTTTTAATAACTCAGGCAAGAGAAAAATACCGAGTGTCCCACCGATAATTATAAAGCATGCTTGAACAATTCGCTTTAACATATCTTCACCTCCTTTATTCATTATAAACAAATTCCAAAGTTTAAAACGTCCAATTCATGAATATTTTTTGATTGTAATATTTTAGAAACACTTTTGATATATTGCTCACTTTTTTTACACATTTTCGATGTCCCTTCCTATGAAATTTACAGTTGGCGGTCAGCAAATGTTTGTTCTTTAATTAATTTTAGTCCCTCTCTTATTTTCCTCGCTCTAATCTCACCAATACCTTCCACATCATCCAGTTCATCCACTGTTGCCTTTAATATGTTGGGCAAAATTTTAAATTGAGCCACTAGATTTTCTAATATTGTTATTGGTAATCTCGGAATTTTATTTAACACTCGATAACCTCTTGGACATACATGCTCCTCTGGAGGAATATAGTTGTTATAACCTAGTAATTTCATGATTACATTGTCATCTAATACATCGGAACTAACGATATCTTGAAATCGTGAAAGCATTTCTAATGGTTTAGACTGAACATCAGATGCATAATCTTGAATAATTAATAGAGCTTCTTCTTCAATATCAGCTAATAGCTCTTTCATTTGTAAGCGAACAAGTCTTCCCTCAGTTCCGAGCTCATTTAAATAAGTGATTAGTTCCTTCTTAATTCTAATGACCATCTCCACTCGATGCAGGACTTGTAATAAGTCGCTAAACGTTACTAGCTCCTCAAATTCAAGTACAGATAAATTAGAAATACTTTGGTCTAAAACAACTTTATATTTTTCTAATGTTTGAATAGCTTGATTAGCCTTTGTTAAAATAACCGCAATATCCTTTAAAGCATACCGAAAATTTCCTTGATAGAGGGTAATTACATTTCTCCTTTGTGATATGGCTATCACTAATGATTTTGTTTGTTTTGCTACCCTTTCAGCTGTTCTATGCCGCATTCCTGTCTCTGACGAGGAAATGGATGGATCTGGGGCTAATTGAGCATTTGCAATCAGTATTTTATTTCCTGTTTCATTTAATATAATGGCCCCATCCATTTTTGCTAATTCATATAAATAGCTTGGACTAAATACACAATTAATTGAAAATCCTCCGTCTACTAATGATTGAATCCGATCATTGAATCCAAGAACAATCAACCCACCTGTATTGGCACGTAAAACATTATCAATTCCTTCTCTTATAGGTGTGCCAGGTGCAATTAACTGTAAAATTTCTGACATGGATTTTTGTTGAGGCCTCTTATCTTCCATTGACTCATCCTCCTAAAGCTTGCTGTAAAGCTTCTTGAACAGTGGAAACTCCAATAACTTGAATATCCTTAGGGAAATTCCAACCACCAATATTATTGCTTGGAATGATAGCTCTTCGAAAACCTAATTTTGCCGCTTCCTGAACCCTTTGCTCGATGCGAGATACTCGCCTTACTTCTCCTGTCAGGCCAACCTCACCAATAATACAATCATCAGCTTTTGTCGGTTGATCCTTAAAACTAGAAGCAATGCTGATCATAACTGCTAGATCAATAGCAGGTTCATCTATTTTAATTCCGCCTGCTACCTTTAAATAGGCATCATGATTTTGCAATAATAATCCGACTCTTTTTTCTAGTACAGCCATCAACAATGTCACCCGATTATGATCAATCCCCGTACCTGTTCTTCTTGGCATTCCGAACATTGAAGGGGATATTAGAGCTTGGATTTCTACTAAGACCGGACGTGTCCCTTCCATGGAAGCGACGACGGTTGAACCCGATGCCCCTTTTGAACGTTCTTCTAAAAAGATTTCTGATGGATTCTCAACCTCAGATAAGCCATAATCCTTCATTTCAAATATTGCCATTTCATTAGTAGAACCGAAACGGTTTTTCACAGCCCTCAATATCCGATAAGAATGATGGCGTTCTCCTTCAAAGTAAAGAACCGAATCTACCATATGTTCTAATAATCTTGGTCCCGCAATCGAGCCCTCTTTCGTAACATGCCCAACAATAAAAATAGCAATTCCTTTTGTTTTAGCAATCCTCATTAATTCCGCTGTACATTCTCTTACTTGTGATACACTACCTGGGGCAGAGGTAACCTCGGGGTGATAAATCGTTTGTATCGAATCGATCACAACAAATTGTGGAGAAATCTCTTGGATAGTATGATGAATTGCTTCTAAATTCGTTTCCGAAAACACAAACAATTGATCTGACGATATTTGGAGACGGTCTGCGCGTAGCTTCGTTTGTTTAACTGATTCTTCTCCTGATATATATAAAACTCGATGTTCATCCTTAGACAGTTGGGAGGAAACTTGAAGTAGTAATGTGGATTTACCGATTCCTGGATCACCACCGATTAATACAAGGGAACCCGGAACAACTCCACCACCCAACACTCGATTTAATTCCTTTAAGTCTGTTAATACCCTTTCTTCTTGCTCAGAAACTATTGTGGTAATAGGGGTAGCTTTTGTAACTTCATCAACAGGAGAATGAATGAATGCACCTTTTCTAGGCTTCCCAGTTATTTCAACTTCTTCCACCATTTTATTCCACTCATTACAGCCTGGACATCTTCCCATCCACTTAGCAGATTCATATCCACAAGACTGACAAATAAATTTCGTCGTCTTTTTTGCCATTTTTTACTTCCTCTCTATATATCTATGCTTTTCTGAAATAGTCATTACATTTAAAAAGCTGTTTTTGTATTGATCAAAAGAAACCTCATATGGGAATCCTCCAAGAAGCAACAACGTTTTTAATAAATAGATTTTAAAAAAAGCACATGTTAGACATGTCAAAGATGAAACATTCTATTAACATCAACGTCAATTTCTATACCATAAAAATATTTACTATATATAGACGTTTCAATGTTGGATTTAGTTTCACTTTTTAGCGAGTTCCATTATTCATACTGGAACTCGCTACTGACTATCTTCATGTACCTTTTTTATTGCTATAAAATTGATTCTGTTACTTCTGATGGCTTCACACTAAATTCGCCATCTACTACATCAATTACCACTTTTTGACCTTCTAAAATAACGCCTTTTAACAATTCCTCTGATAAACGGTCTTCTACATTTTTTTGAATTGCTCTCTTTAATGGGCGTGCCCCGTATTCAGGATCATAGCCCTCTTCTGCTATTTTATTTTTAGCCGCTTCTGTTAGCTCAAGTTCAATATGTTTTTCTTTCAATCGCTTCACTAATTGTTCTGATAATAGTGAAACGATATGCTTTAAGTGTTCCTTTTCTAACGCATGGAAAACAATAATTTCATCAATACGGTTTAAAAACTCAGGACGAAACGCGCGTTTTAATTCATCCATTACTTTACTCTTCATGTCTTTATAGTCTTGATTTCCATCTTGAATATTAAATCCGACATATTTATTTCTTTTTAATGATTCTGCACCTACATTCGAAGTCATGATTAGTACTGTATTTCTGAAATCAACGGTACGACCCTTCGAATCAGTTAGTCGCCCATCCTCTAAAACTTGTAATAGGATGTTAAATACATCAGGATGTGCCTTTTCAATCTCATCTAGTAAAATGACTGAATATGGCTTGCGACGAACCTTCTCTGTTAATTGTCCGCCTTCTTCAAATCCTACATAACCTGGAGGTGATCCGACAAGTCTTGATGTAGAATGCTTCTCCATGTATTCCGACATATCAATTCGGATCATTGCATCTTCATCACCAAACATTGATTCAGCTAATGCTCTTGCAAGCTCAGTTTTACCCACGCCAGTTGGTCCTAAAAATATAAACGATCCTATCGGGCGTTTAGGATCTTTTAATCCCGCTCTTGCACGACGAACAGCTTTTGAAACAGCTTTAACAGCCTCTTCCTGTCCAATAACGCGAGAATGTAAAATTTCCTCTAATCTCAATAGCTTTTCCGTTTCTGTTTGCGCCAGCTTTGAAACAGGAATTCCAGTCCAACTTGCAACAACTGTTGCGATATCCTCAACGGTTACTTCACTATTTTCTTGGCCTTGTTTTTCCTTCCAAGTCTTTTTCGTTTCTTCCAATTTTTCACGTAAACGTTGTTCAGAATCCCTTAAAGATGCGGCTTTTTCGAACTCTTGACTTTGAACTGCTGCGTCTTTTTCCTTCCTGATTTCCTCCAATTTGAGTTCAAGCTCTTTTAAATTTGGTGGTGTTGTAAATGATCGTAAACGGACTTTGGAGCCAGCTTCATCAATTAAATCAATAGCTTTATCTGGAAGAAATCGATCAGAAATATAACGATCAGATAGTTTTACAGCTGCCTCAATTGCATCATCTGTAATAGATACACGGTGATGTGCTTCATATCGATCCCTTAATCCTTTTAATATTTGAATAGACTCGTCAGATGAAGGCTCATCTACTTGAATTGGTTGAAATCTTCGTTCTAATGCTGCATCCTTTTCGATATATTTACGATATTCATCCAATGTTGTTGCACCAATGCATTGAAGCTCACCACGTGCCAATGATGGCTTTAATATATTTGAAGCATCGATGGCTCCCTCTGCTCCACCTGCACCAATCAAAGTATGAAGCTCATCGATAAATAAAATAATATTTCCAGCTTGTCGGATTTCGTCCATTACCTTTTTCAAGCGATCCTCAAACTCTCCACGGTACTTTGTCCCAGCAACAACTGTTCCCATATCCAAAGTCATTACGCGTTTATCGCGAAGCGTCTCCGGCACCTCATTATTAACAATTTGCTGTGCCAACCCTTCTGCTATAGCTGTTTTCCCAACTCCAGGTTCTCCAATAAGGACTGGATTGTTCTTTGTTCGTCTGCTTAATACTTCTATTACACGTTGAATTTCTTTGCTTCTTCCGATAACGGGATCTAATGTTTCTTCTCTTGCAATAGCAGTTAAGTCGCGTGCTAGGCTATCAAGAGTAGGAGTGTTAGCACTTGATGTGTTTCCTCCTTGATGGGTTCCCGCTTCATTACTTCCAAGTAATTGAAGAACCTGTTGTCTAGCTTTGTTCAAGCTCACACCTAAATTATTCAGTACTCTAGCCGCGACTCCTTCTCCCTCACGTATAAGACCTAATAAAATGTGCTCTGTACCAACATAGGAATGACCTAGTTTTCGAGCTTCATCCATGGATAATTCAATGACCTTTTTTGCACGTGGTGTATAATGAATATTTTGCCCAGAATCCTGGCCCTTTCCTATTAAGTTTTCCACCTCTACTTGGATTTTTTCGGGACTAAGTCCAAGTCCATATAATGCTTTTGCAGCAATTCCTTCACCCTCTTGAACTAATCCAAGAAGAATATGTTCAGTACCGATATTATTATGCTTTAATCGAATGGCTTCTTCTTGAGATAAAGCTAATACTTTTTGTGCTCTTTCAGTAAATCGTCCAAACATCATATTGATCTCCTCCTAGCCGTTATTCTTCTCTTCAAGTTTTAAACGTTCTCTTATAAGTGTTGCTCTGCGAATATCTCTTTCATAGGGACGTAATGGACCACCAGCATATTGTTGTAAAAACCCTGGTTGTGTAAAGATCATTAATTCATTTAAGATATTTTTAGATACATTTTTGATATAGCCTGTATCAATCCCTAAACGAACATCGGACAAGCATTGTGACGCTTCCTTCGATTCAATTATTCTACTATTGGTCAATACACCATAAGACCTGAAAACTCTATCTTCTAATTGTATGTTAGAGGTTTTAATCAATGCTTCTCTTGCTGACCTTTCTTGTGCAATGATCTGTTGAACAACACTAATTAAATCATCGACAATATCTGTTTCAGATTTACCTAATGTAATTTGATTAGAAATTTGAAAAATATTACCCAATGCCTCGCTGCCTTCTCCATAAATTCCACGAACCACTAATCCTAATTGATTAATAGCAGGAATAATACGATTCATTTGTTGAGTAAGGATAAGTCCAGGCAAGTGAACCATAACTGATGCTCTTAATCCTGTGCCGACATTAGTTGGACAGCTTGTCAAATATCCCAGCTTTTCACTATATGCATAATCAATATGTTCTTCCATTAAATCATCAATTTTATTTGCCTTATCTAAAGCTTCTTTTAGTTGTAAACCAGGAAATAAGCATTGTATCCGTATATGGTCTTCCTCATTAATCATAATACTAACATCCTCTTCACCTGATAAAATCACTGCACCATGTGAAGAATCATCTGCTAAATTCGGGCTAATAAGATGTTTTTCGACTAACACCTTCTTCTGTAGAGCTTGTAGCTGATCCATTTTAAGTAATTCTACTTGATTGCCTTCGAGATGGAAATCAGTATGTAAAACTGATTCTACTTTAGATATAATTTCCCTTGCTTCCTCATTGCTAAACAATGTCGGGAATTTATAGTCCTTAAAGTTTCGAGCTAATCGAATTCTTGAACTTAACACAATATCAGAATCTGGTCCCTCTTTACTCATCCATGAACTTACTGCTTGACTAATGAATTTTTCTAAACTCATGAGGTTTCCCTCCCATCATTCAGAAGTGAACTCTCTAAGGCTCGAACTTGATCTCGAATATCAGCAGCCTTTTCAAATTCTTCATGATTTATTGCTTGCTGTAAATCTAATTTTAACTGTTGGATTTGCCTCTTTATATGAACAGCGCCTCCAATTCTTTTCGGTACTTTACCATGATGTTCGATATTTCCACTATGGAGTCTTTTTATAATCGGATGTAATCGTTCATTAAAGGTTTCATAACAAGTGGAACAACCAAAGCGTCCAATATTAACAAATTGTTTAAATGTCATTTTGCAATTCGGACATTGCAAAATTTCATTTTTTTGAATTGTGCCTTGTTTTGCTTGTTGAAAAACTGGATCAAAATTTAACAATCCTGCAATTATATTGTTAATAGAGAATCCAGGTTCCCCCTCAAACATAAACATCTCACCTTTTTCCTGTGCACATTTCTCACAGTAATGGAATTCGGTTTTTTCTCCATTAATAATTTTGGTAAAATGAAGAGTTGCCGGTCTTTCATTACACTCCTGACAAATCATTTTACTCACCTCTATATTATTTATATTTTAAAGTCATTAGCATGGCCGTTAACATTCTAGCTCTTAATTGGTCCCTTTCTGGAAGGTCCAAATAAAGAACTGAACGGTCCATTACGCTTAACATAATTTTCGCTTCTCTTTTTGAAATAACTTCTTCTTCAACTAAACGAATAATCACATCCTCAGCATTTGATTGTGATATTCTGGACTTTACTAATAGTAATAAATGATCAATTAATTGTGCCTGATCGTGAGGTTTAACCTTAATAATACGAATATATCCTCCACCACCTCTTTTACTTTCAACTACATATCCTCTTTCTATAGTGAATCTGGTATTGATTACGTAGTTAATCTGGGAAGGTACACATTGAAATTTATCGGCAATTTCACTTCTTTTTATTTCTACAATTTCACTACCATTCATTTCCAAAACCTGTTTAAGATAGCTTTCAATAATATCCGATATATTTTTCATCAAGTCCACCTCCTTCTACGACTTGACTTTGACTATATTTGACTTTAATTATACATGATGATATCAGAAAAGCGCAAGCAACTTAGTCAGTGGTGAATAAGTGAAATTTCCACTCTGCCTAACAGAAAAGAAACAGGTTGTGCACCAGTCAATGTATCATTTTAACTAGGTTTACCAAAAATACTAGTCAATTTTTTATCTTATCTTTTTATATATTTCGCAACATGATTATATTCATTAGTTTTACCACATGTGCAGAAAATAAAACCATTTTTTTAACTCGCATTATTAAAAAATGACATAAAAAAACCACAGAATAAATCATTCTGCGGTTTCAAATCGCCTGGCAACGTCCTACTCTTGCAGGGGGAGAGCCCCCAACTACCATCGGCGCTAAGAAGCTTAACTTCCGTGTTCGGGATGGGAACGGGTGTGACCTTCTTGCCATAATTACCAGACTATATTTTGTTAAGGGTTTATTCCCTCAAAACTAGATATATAAAGAAGTGTAATAACCTTAAATCAAATTAGGATAAGTCTTCGATCTATTAGTATTCGTCAGCTCCATGTGTCGCCACACTTCCACCTCGAACCTATCAACCTGATCATCTTTCAGGGATCTTATTTAGATAAACTAAGGGAAATCTCATCTTGAGGGGGGCTTCATGCTTAGATGCTTTCAGCACTTATCCCTTCCGCACATAGCTACCCAGCGATGCCTTTGGCAAGACAACTGGTACACCAGCGGTGCGTCCATCCCGGTCCTCTCGTACTAAGGACAGCTCCTCTCAAATTTCCTACGCCCACGACGGATAGGGACCGAACTGTCTCACGACGTTCTGAACCCAGCTCGCGTACCGCTTTAATGGGCGAACAGCCCAACCCTTGGGACCGACTACAGCCCCAGGATGCGATGAGCCGACATCGAGGTGCCAAACCTCCCCGTCGATGTGGACTCTTGGGGGAGATAAGCCTGTTATCCCCGGGGTAGCTTTTATCCGTTGAGCGATGGCCCTTCCATGCGGAACCACCGGATCACTAAGCCCGACTTTCGTCCCTGCTCGACTTGTAGGTCTCGCAGTCAAGCTCCCTTGTGCCTTTACACTCTGCGAATGATTTCCAACCATTCTGAGGGAACCTTTGGGCGCCTCCGTTACCTTTTAGGAGGCGACCGCCCCAGTCAAACTGCCTGCCTGACACTGTCTCCCACCCCGATTCAGGGGTGCGGGTTAGAATTTCAATACAGCCAGGGTAGTATCCCACCGATGCCTCCACCGAAGCTGGCGCTCCGGCTTCAAAGGCTCCTACCTATCCTGTACAAGCTGTACCAAAATTCAATATCAAGCTGCAGTAAAGCTCCACGGGGTCTTTCCGTCCTGTCGCGGGTAACCTGCATCTTCACAGGTACTATAATTTCACCGAGTCTCTCGTTGAGACAGTGCCCAGATCGTTGCGCCTTTCGTGCGGGTCAGAACTTACCTGACAAGGAATTTCGCTACCTTAGGACCGTTATAGTTACGGCCGCCGTTTACTGGGGCTTCAATTCAAAGCTTCGTCTTGCGACTAACCTCTCCTCTTAACCTTCCAGCACCGGGCAGGCGTCAGCCCCTATACTTCGCCTTACGGCTTCGCAGAGACCTGTGTTTTTGCTAAACAGTCGCCTGGGCCTATTCACTGCGGCTCTCTCGGGCTTGCACCCTAACAGAGCACCCCTTCTCCCGAAGTTACGGGGTCATTTTGCCGAGTTCCTTAACGAGAGTTCTCTCGCTCACCTTAGGATTCTCTCCTCGCCTACCTGTGTCGGTTTGCGGTACGGGCACCTTTCACCTCACTAGAGGATTTTCTAGGCAGTGTGGAATCAGGAACTTCGGTACTAAATTTCCCTCGCCATCACAGCTCAAGGTATCTGGTGACGGGATTTGCCTCGTCACCCCTCTAACTGCTTGGACGCACTATTCCAGCAGTGCGCTTACCCTATCCTCCTGCGTCCCCCCATCGTTCAAACGGTGAAGAGGTGGTACAGGAATATCAACCTGTTGTCCATCGCCTACGCCTTTCGGCCTCGGCTTAGGTCCCGACTAACCCTGAGCGGACGAGCCTTCCTCAGGAAACCTTAGGCATTCGGTGGAAGGGATTCTCACCCTTCTTTCGCTACTCATACCGGCATTCTCACTTCTAAGCGCTCCACCAGTCCTTACGGTCTAGCTTCGCAGCCCTTAGAACGCTCTCCTACCACGGACACCTGACGGTGTCCATCCACAGCTTCGGTGATACGTTTAGCCCCGGTACATTTTCGGCGCAGAGTCACTCGACCAGTGAGCTATTACGCACTCTTTAAATGGTGGCTGCTTCTAAGCCAACATCCTGGTTGTCTAAGCAACTCCACATCCTTTTCCACTTAACGTATACTTTGGGACCTTAGCTGGTGGTCTGGGCTGTTTCCCTCTTGACTACGGATCTTATCACTCGCAGTCTGACTCCTAAGGATAAGTCATTGGCATTCGGAGTTTGTCTGAATTCGGTAACCCGATGAGGGCCCCTAGTCCAAACAGTGCTCTACCTCCAAGACTCTTACCTTAAGGCTAGCCCTAAAGCTATTTCGGAGAGAACCAGCTATCTCCAAGTTCGATTGGAATTTCTCCGCTACCCACACCTCATCCCCGCACTTTTCAACGTGCGTGGGTTCGGGCCTCCAGTAAGTGTTACCTTACCTTCACCCTGGACATGGGTAGATCACCTGGTTTCGGGTCTACGACCTCATACTTAATCGCCCTATTCAGACTCGCTTTCGCTGCGGCTCCGCCTCTTCAGCTTAACCTTGCATGAAATCGTAACTCGCCGGTTCATTCTACAAAAGGCACGCTATCACCCTGCATAAAGCATAGGGCTCTAACTACTTGTAGGCACACGGTTTCAGGTTCTCTTTCACTCCCCTCCCGGGGTGCTTTTCACCTTTCCCTCACGGTACTGGTTCACTATCGGTCACTAGGGAGTATTTAGCCTTGGGAGATGGTCCTCCCTGCTTCCGACGGGATTTCACGTGTCCCGCCGTACTCAGGATCCACTCTGGAGGGAACGAAGTTTCAACTACAGGGTTGTTACCTTCTTTGACGGGCCTTTCCAGACCTCTTCATCTACTCCGTTCCTTTGTAACTCCGTATAGAGTGTCCTACAACCCCAAGAGGCAAGCCTCTTGGTTTGGGCTTCTTCCGTTTCGCTCGCCGCTACTCAGGAAATCGCAATTGCTTTCTCTTCCTCCGGGTACTTAGATGTTTCAGTTCCCCGGGTCTGCCTTCCTTACTCTATGTATTCAAGCAAGGATACTACCCCATTACGGGCAGTGGGTTCCCCCATTCGGAAATCTCCGGATCAAAGCTCGCTTACAGCTCCCCGAAGCATATCGGTGTTAGTCCCGTCCTTCATCGGCTCCTAGTGCCAAGGCATTCACCGTGCGCCCTTACTAACTTAACCTAAAAGGTTATTTAAAACTACTTAATGGATTCATCCATAAAGTGGCGATTCTCGGTTATTACTTGGTTACTTCTTATATTATCTAGTTTTCAAAGAACAAACATATCTATTGAAAGGATTAACCTTTCAAAACTGAACAAAACAGAAGACGTCTGAACCACGTAAGTGGTTTTCCATATTCCTTAGAAAGGAGGTGATCCAGCCGCACCTTCCGATACGGCTACCTTGTTACGACTTCACCCCAATCATCTGTCCCACCTTCGGCGGCTGGCTCCAAAAGGTTACCTCACCGACTTCGGGTGTTACAAACTCTCGTGGTGTGACGGGCGGTGTGTACAAGGCCCGGGAACGTATTCACCGCGGCATGCTGATCCGCGATTACTAGCGATTCCGGCTTCATGTAGGCGAGTTGCAGCCTACAATCCGAACTGAGAATGGTTTTATGGGATTGGCTAAACCTCGCGGTCTTGCAGCCCTTTGTACCATCCATTGTAGCACGTGTGTAGCCCAGGTCATAAGGGGCATGATGATTTGACGTCATCCCCACCTTCCTCCGGTTTGTCACCGGCAGTCACCTTAGAGTGCCCAACTAAATGCTGGCAACTAAGGTCAAGGGTTGCGCTCGTTGCGGGACTTAACCCAACATCTCACGACACGAGCTGACGACAACCATGCACCACCTGTCACTCCTGTCCCCGAAGGGAAATCCCTATCTCTAGGGAGGTCAAGAGGATGTCAAGACCTGGTAAGGTTCTTCGCGTTGCTTCGAATTAAACCACATGCTCCACCGCTTGTGCGGGCCCCCGTCAATTCCTTTGAGTTTCAGCCTTGCGGCCGTACTCCCCAGGCGGAGTGCTTAATGCGTTAGCTGCAGCACTAAAGGGCGGAAACCCTCTAACACTTAGCACTCATCGTTTACGGCGTGGACTACCAGGGTATCTAATCCTGTTCGCTCCCCACGCTTTCGCGCCTCAGCGTCAGTTACAGACCAGAGAGTCGCCTTCGCCACTGGTGTTCCTCCACATCTCTACGCATTTCACCGCTACACGTGGAATTCCACTCTCCTCTTCTGCACTCAAGTCTCCCAGTTTCCAATGGCCGCTTGCGGTTGAGCCGCAAGATTTCACATCAGACTTAAGAAACCGCCTGCGCGCGCTTTACGCCCAATAATTCCGGACAACGCTTGCCACCTACGTATTACCGCGGCTGCTGGCACGTAGTTAGCCGTGGCTTTCTGGTTAGGTACCGTCAAGGTACCGCCCTATTCGAACGATACTTGTTCTTCCCTAACAACAGAGTTTTACGATCCGAAAACCTTCATCACTCACGCGGCGTTGCTCCGTCAGACTTTCGTCCATTGCGGAAGATTCCCTACTGCTGCCTCCCGTAGGAGTCTGGGCCGTGTCTCAGTCCCAGTGTGGCCGATCACCCTCTCAAGTCGGCTACGCATCGTCGCCTTGGTGAGCCGTTACCTCACCAACTAGCTAATGCGCCGCGGGTCCATCTGTAAGTGATAGCCGGAGCCATCTTTCAATTCTCCTTCATGCGAAGGAAAAAGTTATCCGGTATTAGCCCCGGTTTCCCGGAGTTATCCCAGTCTTACAGGCAGGTTACCCACGTGTTACTCACCCGTCCGCCGCTAATCATCAGGGAGCAAGCTCCCATCAGATTCGCTCGACTTGCATGTATTAGGCACGCCGCCAGCGTTCGTCCTGAGCCAGGATCAAACTCTCCAAAAAGATGTTTGATATAGCTCTTTATAAATAAAAGTAATTCATTGACGTTTCGTTTTGTTCAGTTTTCAAAGATCAATTTCTTTAGTCATTTAGCGACAACTTTTATAGTATATCTCATTTAAAATAAGTTGTCAACACTTTTTTTGGTGGAGCCTAGCGGGATCGAACCGCTGACCTCCTGCGTGCAAAGCAGGCGCTCTCCCAGCTGAGCTAAGGCCCCAATTATATAATGGTCGGGAAGACAGGATTCGAACCTGCGACCCCATGGTCCCAAACCATGTGCTCTACCAAGCTGAGCTACTTCCCGTTCATGGCGCGCCCGAGAGGAGTCGAACCCCTAACCTTTTGATCCGTAGTCAAACGCTCTATCCAATTGAGCTACGGGCGCATGATTTATATCTTAAGATATTTTATGGAAGAATCTTTTGCTGCGCAAAAATTCTAAATGCCGAGGACCGGAATCGAACCGGTACGGTAGTCACCTACCGCAGGATTTTAAGTCCTGTGCGTCTGCCAGTTCCGCCACCCCGGCAAGGGTTGTTTGGAGCGGAAGACGGGATTCGAACCCGCGACCCCCACCTTGGCAAGGTGGTGTTCTACCACTGAACTACTTCCGCGACTTTATTTTATAATGCGGGTGAAGGGAGTCGAACCCCCACGCCTTGCGGCGCCAGATCCTAAGTCTGGTGCGTCTGCCAATTCCGCCACACCCGCGTTATGAAAAATGTTTTTCGATTAACAAAAAGATAAGTTATTTAGCATTACAAAAAACAATGGTGAGCCATGAAGGACTCGAACCTTCGACCCTCTGATTAAAAGTCAGATGCTCTACCAACTGAGCTAATGGCTCGTAATGACCTGAGTGGTGCCGGCCAGAGGACTTGAACCCCCAACCTACTGATTACAAGTCAGTTGCTCTACCAATTGAGCTAGGCCGGCATTAGTATATTATAATCCCCAAGCAGAGATTAGTTATAATAGTCGTCCAGCTTTCAGTTTGCTTATTCAAGCAGCAGCTCAAGCTGTACGCTGATGTATTTCAAAGTAGTTTATTCGGTCGTGCTCTACCAATTGAGCTAGGCCGGCATTATATATGGTGGAGGATGACGGGATCGAACCGCCGACCCCCTGCTTGTAAGGCAGGTGCTCTCCCAGCTGAGCTAATCCTCCAAAAAAACGCCTGGCAACGTCCTACTCTTGCAGGGGGAGAGCCCCCAACTACCATCGGCGCTAAGAAGCTTAACTTCCGTGTTCGGGATGGGAACGGGTGTGACCTTCTTGCCATAATTACCAGACTATATTTTGTTAAGGGTTTATTCCCTCAAAACTAGATATATAAAGAAGTGTAATAACCTTAAATCAAATTAGGATAAGTCTTCGATCTATTAGTATTCGTCAGCTCCATGTGTCGCCACACTTCCACCTCGAACCTATCAACCTGATCATCTTTCAGGGATCTTATTTAGATAAACTAAGGGAAATCTCATCTTGAGGGGGGCTTCATGCTTAGATGCTTTCAGCACTTATCCCTTCCGCACATAGCTACCCAGCGATGCCTTTGGCAAGACAACTGGTACACCAGCGGTGCGTCCATCCCGGTCCTCTCGTACTAAGGACAGCTCCTCTCAAATTTCCTACGCCCACGACGGATAGGGACCGAACTGTCTCACGACGTTCTGAACCCAGCTCGCGTACCGCTTTAATGGGCGAACAGCCCAACCCTTGGGACCGACTACAGCCCCAGGATGCGATGAGCCGACATCGAGGTGCCAAACCTCCCCGTCGATGTGGACTCTTGGGGGAGATAAGCCTGTTATCCCCGGGGTAGCTTTTATCCGTTGAGCGATGGCCCTTCCATGCGGAACCACCGGATCACTAAGCCCGACTTTCGTCCCTGCTCGACTTGTAGGTCTCGCAGTCAAGCTCCCTTGTGCCTTTACACTCTGCGAATGATTTCCAACCATTCTGAGGGAACCTTTGGGCGCCTCCGTTACCTTTTAGGAGGCGACCGCCCCAGTCAAACTGCCTGCCTGACACTGTCTCCCACCCCGATTCAGGGGTGCGGGTTAGAATTTCAATACAGCCAGGGTAGTATCCCACCGATGCCTCCACCGAAGCTGGCGCTCCGGCTTCAAAGGCTCCTACCTATCCTGTACAAGCTGTACCAAAATTCAATATCAAGCTGCAGTAAAGCTCCACGGGGTCTTTCCGTCCTGTCGCGGGTAACCTGCATCTTCACAGGTACTATAATTTCACCGAGTCTCTCGTTGAGACAGTGCCCAGATCGTTGCGCCTTTCGTGCGGGTCAGAACTTACCTGACAAGGAATTTCGCTACCTTAGGACCGTTATAGTTACGGCCGCCGTTTACTGGGGCTTCAATTCAAAGCTTCGTCTTGCGACTAACCTCTCCTCTTAACCTTCCAGCACCGGGCAGGCGTCAGCCCCTATACTTCGCCTTACGGCTTCGCAGAGACCTGTGTTTTTGCTAAACAGTCGCCTGGGCCTATTCACTGCGGCTCTCTCGGGCTTGCACCCTAACAGAGCACCCCTTCTCCCGAAGTTACGGGGTCATTTTGCCGAGTTCCTTAACGAGAGTTCTCTCGCTCACCTTAGGATTCTCTCCTCGCCTACCTGTGTCGGTTTGCGGTACGGGCACCTTTCACCTCACTAGAGGATTTTCTAGGCAGTGTGGAATCAGGAACTTCGGTACTAAATTTCCCTCGCCATCACAGCTCAAGGTATCTGGTGACGGGATTTGCCTCGTCACCCCTCTAACTGCTTGGACGCACTATTCCAGCAGTGCGCTTACCCTATCCTCCTGCGTCCCCCCATCGTTCAAACGGTGAAGAGGTGGTACAGGAATATCAACCTGTTGTCCATCGCCTACGCCTTTCGGCCTCGGCTTAGGTCCCGACTAACCCTGAGCGGACGAGCCTTCCTCAGGAAACCTTAGGCATTCGGTGGAAGGGATTCTCACCCTTCTTTCGCTACTCATACCGGCATTCTCACTTCTAAGCGCTCCACCAGTCCTTACGGTCTAGCTTCGCAGCCCTTAGAACGCTCTCCTACCACGGACACCTGACGGTGTCCATCCACAGCTTCGGTGATACGTTTAGCCCCGGTACATTTTCGGCGCAGAGTCACTCGACCAGTGAGCTATTACGCACTCTTTAAATGGTGGCTGCTTCTAAGCCAACATCCTGGTTGTCTAAGCAACTCCACATCCTTTTCCACTTAACGTATACTTTGGGACCTTAGCTGGTGGTCTGGGCTGTTTCCCTCTTGACTACGGATCTTATCACTCGCAGTCTGACTCCTAAGGATAAGTCATTGGCATTCGGAGTTTGTCTGAATTCGGTAACCCGATGAGGGCCCCTAGTCCAAACAGTGCTCTACCTCCAAGACTCTTACCTTAAGGCTAGCCCTAAAGCTATTTCGGAGAGAACCAGCTATCTCCAAGTTCGATTGGAATTTCTCCGCTACCCACACCTCATCCCCGCACTTTTCAACGTGCGTGGGTTCGGGCCTCCAGTAAGTGTTACCTTACCTTCACCCTGGACATGGGTAGATCACCTGGTTTCGGGTCTACGACCTCATACTTAATCGCCCTATTCAGACTCGCTTTCGCTGCGGCTCCGCCTCTTCAGCTTAACCTTGCATGAAATCGTAACTCGCCGGTTCATTCTACAAAAGGCACGCTATCACCCTGCATAAAGCATAGGGCTCTAACTACTTGTAGGCACACGGTTTCAGGTTCTCTTTCACTCCCCTCCCGGGGTGCTTTTCACCTTTCCCTCACGGTACTGGTTCACTATCGGTCACTAGGGAGTATTTAGCCTTGGGAGATGGTCCTCCCTGCTTCCGACGGGATTTCACGTGTCCCGCCGTACTCAGGATCCACTCTGGAGGGAACGAAGTTTCAACTACAGGGTTGTTACCTTCTTTGACGGGCCTTTCCAGACCTCTTCATCTACTCCGTTCCTTTGTAACTCCGTATAGAGTGTCCTACAACCCCAAGAGGCAAGCCTCTTGGTTTGGGCTTCTTCCGTTTCGCTCGCCGCTACTCAGGAAATCGCAATTGCTTTCTCTTCCTCCGGGTACTTAGATGTTTCAGTTCCCCGGGTCTGCCTTCCTTACTCTATGTATTCAAGCAAGGATACTACCCCATTACGGGCAGTGGGTTCCCCCATTCGGAAATCTCCGGATCAAAGCTCGCTTACAGCTCCCCGAAGCATATCGGTGTTAGTCCCGTCCTTCATCGGCTCCTAGTGCCAAGGCATTCACCGTGCGCCCTTACTAACTTAACCTAAAAGGTTATTTAAAACTACTTAATGGATTCATCCATAAAGTGGCGATTCTCGGTTATTACTTGGTTACTTCTTATATTATCTAGTTTTCAAAGAACAAGGCTACTGATTTCAATCACATCATGATTAATCATCAGAGCGTTTGCTTCGTGCTGCCTTGCTCCGAGGTGAACCTAATCATCCTCGAATATGCATTGCCGCAGGAGCAATTATATTTTTATGTCATTAGAATCTTTTAAACAAGAAATCCAATGGACATTTTTTGAAGGATTGAACCTTCAAAACTGAACAAAACAGAAGACGTCTGAACCACGTAAGTGGTTTTCCATATTCCTTAGAAAGGAGGTGATCCAGCCGCACCTTCCGATACGGCTACCTTGTTACGACTTCACCCCAATCATCTGTCCCACCTTCGGCGGCTGGCTCCAAAAGGTTACCTCACCGACTTCGGGTGTTACAAACTCTCGTGGTGTGACGGGCGGTGTGTACAAGGCCCGGGAACGTATTCACCGCGGCATGCTGATCCGCGATTACTAGCGATTCCGGCTTCATGTAGGCGAGTTGCAGCCTACAATCCGAACTGAGAATGGTTTTATGGGATTGGCTAAACCTCGCGGTCTTGCAGCCCTTTGTACCATCCATTGTAGCACGTGTGTAGCCCAGGTCATAAGGGGCATGATGATTTGACGTCATCCCCACCTTCCTCCGGTTTGTCACCGGCAGTCACCTTAGAGTGCCCAACTAAATGCTGGCAACTAAGGTCAAGGGTTGCGCTCGTTGCGGGACTTAACCCAACATCTCACGACACGAGCTGACGACAACCATGCACCACCTGTCACTCCTGTCCCCGAAGGGAAATCCCTATCTCTAGGGAGGTCAAGAGGATGTCAAGACCTGGTAAGGTTCTTCGCGTTGCTTCGAATTAAACCACATGCTCCACCGCTTGTGCGGGCCCCCGTCAATTCCTTTGAGTTTCAGCCTTGCGGCCGTACTCCCCAGGCGGAGTGCTTAATGCGTTAGCTGCAGCACTAAAGGGCGGAAACCCTCTAACACTTAGCACTCATCGTTTACGGCGTGGACTACCAGGGTATCTAATCCTGTTCGCTCCCCACGCTTTCGCGCCTCAGCGTCAGTTACAGACCAGAGAGTCGCCTTCGCCACTGGTGTTCCTCCACATCTCTACGCATTTCACCGCTACACGTGGAATTCCACTCTCCTCTTCTGCACTCAAGTCTCCCAGTTTCCAATGGCCGCTTGCGGTTGAGCCGCAAGATTTCACATCAGACTTAAGAAACCGCCTGCGCGCGCTTTACGCCCAATAATTCCGGACAACGCTTGCCACCTACGTATTACCGCGGCTGCTGGCACGTAGTTAGCCGTGGCTTTCTGGTTAGGTACCGTCAAGGTACCGCCCTATTCGAACGATACTTGTTCTTCCCTAACAACAGAGTTTTACGATCCGAAAACCTTCATCACTCACGCGGCGTTGCTCCGTCAGACTTTCGTCCATTGCGGAAGATTCCCTACTGCTGCCTCCCGTAGGAGTCTGGGCCGTGTCTCAGTCCCAGTGTGGCCGATCACCCTCTCAAGTCGGCTACGCATCGTCGCCTTGGTGAGCCGTTACCTCACCAACTAGCTAATGCGCCGCGGGTCCATCTGTAAGTGATAGCCGGAGCCATCTTTCAATTCTCCTTCATGCGAAGGAAAAAGTTATCCGGTATTAGCCCCGGTTTCCCGGAGTTATCCCAGTCTTACAGGCAGGTTACCCACGTGTTACTCACCCGTCCGCCGCTAATCATCAGGGAGCAAGCTCCCATCAGATTCGCTCGACTTGCATGTATTAGGCACGCCGCCAGCGTTCGTCCTGAGCCAGGATCAAACTCTCCAAAAAGATGTTTGATATAGCTCTTTATAAATAAAAGTAATTCATTGACGTTTCGTTTTGTTCAGTTTTCAAAGATCAATCGTTGCTGTTTTTTCTCAGCGACTTTTATATTATACTTATTAAAATCACTATTGTCAACAACTTTTTTATTTTCTTTTTCAAGCTTCGTTGTCCTCTTGTGGGGCAACGAATAATAATATACCACCTTTTTTTTGATGTTGCAACAGTTTTTTTCTCTTTTTTTTAATAAAAAATTATTATACTAAAATATCATATTCAATTTCTAAAAATAAAGCTCTTCTCATAAAAGAGAAGAGCTCTATTTTTAGTCACGATGCTTCATCGTTGGGAATAATAATACATCGCGAATGGAAGCTGAATTCGTTAATAGCATTACAAGTCGATCAATACCGATTCCTAGTCCACCTGTTGGAGGCATTCCATATTCTAGTGCTTCAATAAAATCATCATCCATTTGATGAGCTTCATCATTTCCTTGCTCACGTTCCTTTAATTGAGCCTCAAAGCGTTCGCGTTGATCAATTGGATCATTTAACTCTGTAAATGCATTTGCATGCTCACGACCGACAATAAACAACTCAAAACGATCAGTAAAGCGTGGATCTTCATCATTTTTCTTAGCTAATGGAGATATTTCTACTGGATGACCGTAAATAAATGTTGGCTGAATTAATCTTTCTTCAACCTTTTGTTCAAAGAACTCATTTACAATATGTCCATATTGCATGTGCTTAGTTATCTCAATACCATGTTCATTTGCTAACTGACGAGCCTCTTCAACAGTAGTAACATTCCAAAAATCTACACCTGTATATTCTTTTACTGCATCCACCATATGAAGTCGACGCCATTCAGGTTCAAGATTTACCTCATTATCTCCATATTGGATTGTTGTCGTCCCAAGAACTTCTTTAGCAATATGTGCTACTAAATTCTCTGTTAATTTCATAATATCCTTATAATCTGCATATGCTTCATACAATTCAATCATAGTGAATTCTGGATTATGCCTTGTTGATACACCTTCATTACGGAATACTCGTCCAATTTCATAGACTTTTTCTAGTCCACCTACAATTAGACGTTTTAGATGCAATTCAATAGCAATACGCATATATAAAGGCATATCCAATGCATTATGATGGGTAATAAACGGTCTTGCTGACGCTCCACCCGCTATAGCATGCATCATTGGCGTTTCTACCTCTAGGTACCCATGCTGATCTAAATATCGTCTCATTGACTGAATAATTAAGCTTCGAGTGATAAAAGTCCGTTTACTTTCTTCACTCATAATTAAATCAAGATATCTTTGACGATAACGTTGTTCAATATCCTTTAACCCATGAAATTTATCAGGTAATGGACGAAGTGATTTTGTTAATAATGTAAATTCTTTTACTTTAATTGATAGTTCTCCAACTTTTGTTTTGAATACAGTTCCTGATATACCTACAATATCACCAAGATCAACAGTATCGAATAACTCATACTGCTCTTCTCCCACTGTATCTTTACGCACATATATTTGAATTTGGCCGTTTAAATCTTGCACATGAGCAAAACCAGCTTTTCCTTTACCTCTCTTAGTCATAATACGACCAGCAATCGTTACAGAAACATCCTTTTCATCTAGGTCCTCTTTTGTAAATTCTTCATACTGTTCTTTTATCTGCTGTGTATTATGTGTCCGATCAAAGCGTTTACCAAAAGGATCCATTCCATTTTCACGGATAGAATTCATTTTTTCTCTTCTAACCTGTAATTGGTCATTCAATTCCTCAAAACTCATTTATTGTCACTCCATCCTATATTTTAAAACTCTTATTCCTATCATTATACTTTATTATTGTACACAATTTCACATTTTCAGACATCCTAAATGTTTATCTAAAATTCATTCCATATTATGTATGAAAAAACCACCAGAGATACTGGTAGTTTTATTTCGAAAATTAGCTAACCTTTATGACACCTGATTCTACTCCTTCTATAAAAGGAGGAAGTGGACTAACAAGTTCAGCGCGTCAATCATCATTATTTATCTACAGGAGTTAGATCCTCCACAGTAATTCCAAGTAAACTGGCGACACTTTCTAGAAATTCCTCAGAAGGCAAACGGCTCCCTCTTTCAATTTCTCCTAAAATAGATACAGATATGTGCAATTCCTTCGCAAGACTTTCTTGAGTATAACCTTTTAATTTTCGAAAAGCTCGAATCCGTCTTCCCCATTTATCTATCTCCATAAGCGAACTCCTTCTTTATCAGGTATTTCGTCTAGAATTTGATGCAACGGGGTTGTTGCATTTGGTAATTGAATGGTTGGATCAATCTCTATTAACGGTACTAAAACAAATGCTCTTTCATGCATCCGTGGATGAGGCACAATTAACCTCTCTGTTTCAATATTTTCGTTATTAAAAAGTAAAATGTCAAGGTCAATCGTCCTTGGCCCCCATCTAAATTCCCTAATTCTCCCCAATTCCTGTTCAATATTTAAGCACTTTTCAAGCAGTTGTTCTGCAGTAAGATCTGTTTCTACCTTCAAGACAATATTCAAAAATTTACCTTGATCTGTATATCCTACCGGATCGGTTTCATATATGGATGAACTTGCTAGTACATTTATTTTAATATCTTGATTAAGGAAACTACAAGCATCCTGCAAATGCCGTGCTCTATCTTCAATATTAGATCCTAATGAGATAAATGCAATATTAATCATTTATTTGTCCTCTTGTAATCTCCACCGCAACTGATTGGTAGTGTCCAGGAATTGGAGGATCTGGTTTAACCACTTGAATAGTTACTTGATGAACGGTTGGGAATCCATTTAAAATGACCTTAGAAATCTCTTCTGCAACTGCTTCTAATAATTGATAAGGTTTGCCTTCAACAACCGCTTTACAGCATTCATATACCTCAGCATAGCTAACTGTATCGTTTAAATGATCCGTTTTCCCCGCTTTTTGTAAATCTAATTCTAACACTAAGGTAACACGAAACCTTTGCCCTAAGCGAGTCTCTTCCGGTAATACGCCGTGATAACCATAGAATTCCATATTATTCAAATAAATTTTATCCATTTAGCTCACCTTTACCTACTAGCACATCCATCATTTTTGTCATTCTACTTATCTCTTTTACATCATGCACTCTCATCATTTGGCACCCCTTCTCCAAACCATAGCAAATAGTAGCTCCCGTCGCTTCCATCCTTTCATCTACAGGTAAATTCATCACTTGTCCAATCATAGATTTTCTAGATGTTCCTAATAAAACTGGATATCCAAGACCAACTAACTTATCTAGGTTTTTCATCATTTCTATATTTTGTTTTAAATCCTTGGCAAACCCTATGCCAGGATCTAGAATAATACGTTCATCCTTTACACCAGCTTTTTTGGCAATTGATATACTTTCATAGAGATCATTTAATACATCTCTAATAAAGTCCTGATAATCTAAATTTTCTCTATTATGCATGAGAATAATTGGAACATCGTAATTCGCGGCAACATCAGCAATTTCAGGATCCTTTTTCGCTCCCCATATATCATTAATGATATGTGCACCTGCAAGGATTGCTTGCCTTGCTGTTTCTGCCTTATAGGTATCAATGGATATCGGTACATTCACGATTTTTGAAATTTCTTTTATGACAGGAACAACCCTCGAGATTTCTTCCTCCACTTCAACCGTAGCATAACCTGGTCTAGTTGATTCTCCACCTACATCGATGATATCTGCTCCATCTTCAACCATTTGCTTAGCATGCTGTATTGCTTTTTCTATATGATTAAACTTTCCACCATCGGAAAATGAATCCGGGGTAGCATTCAAAATACCCATAATTAATGTTTTATTTTCATAATCTAATTGGTATGACTTACATTGTAAAACTCGCCCCATATTCTTCTCCTTCCAACACATATTCTTTTATATTTACAGTCTAACGCTTAATTGTTATATTCTACAACCCGTTTCGCCATTTATCGACAGAAAAAAAGGCAGACGGGTTTTCCGAATGCCTTTCCATTAATAAAAATCACTATTTAGCTAGCAAATTTATTAATCTTCAAATTGATACAAATTTGTACTTAAATATCGTTCACCATTATCTGGTATGATTGCTACTACTTTTTTACCCTTACCTAGTTCAGAAGCTACTTTCAAGGCAGCATGAATTGCCGCACCTGCTGAGATCCCACCTAAGATTCCTTCCTCTCTAGCTACTCTTCGAGATGCTTCGAAAGCTTCTTCCGTTCCGACATGAATAATTTCGTCATAAATCTCTCTATTTAATGTATCCGGTACAAAATTAGCCCCAAGACCCTGAAGCTTATGCGGACCTGGCTTTCCACCTGCAAGAATCGGAGAGTCCTTTGGTTCTACAGCATATATTTTGATATTCGGATACGCCTCTCTTAAAACTTGACCAGAACCTGAGATCGTTCCTCCTGTTCCAATTCCAGATACAAACGCATCTAATTGTTCACCCATCTGCTCGACAATTTCCCTTCCAGTTGTTAAACGATGGATTTCTGGATTTGCTTCATTTTTAAATTGTTGAGGCATAAAGTATCCATTTTCTTTTGCTAATTCTTCCGCCTTTCGAACTGCACCATTCATCCCTTCAGAACCTGGTGTTAACACTAACTGCGCGCCATATGCTCGAAGGAGATTTCTACGTTCCATACTCATCGTCTCTGGCATAACTAATACTGCTTTATATCCTTTAGCAGCAGCAATCATCGCAAGTCCTATCCCAGTATTACCGCTTGTCGGTTCAACAATCGTATCACCTAGTTGCAGTTTCCCCTCTCTCTCAGCGGTCTCGATCATTGCTAAAGCGATTCGATCCTTTACACTACTTCCAGGATTCATGTACTCAAGCTTTAAATATACCTCTGCTTGATTTTCATCAGTTAGTCGATTTAACTTTACAATCGGTGTTCCTCCAACAAGTTCGGCAATTGAATTTACTAAACGAGCCATTTCTCTCCACCTCAAATTCCGAGTATTTTTATTGGTTTAATTATTTAAAATTTAACATTTTATTGATAAAAAGTCAAAGATAAAGTAGTTTTATCATAACCAAAAAGACATAAGTCATTATAACCTATGTCTTTTATCCCTTGTTTATTGCTATATTTTGATTAAATAATATGGCTATTTTGTATTGAATGGCATAATAACGCATGTCTTATATCTTTTCTCAATAATATTCTTTTCCGAAATTTCCTGGATGACGATTAAAGAGTTTTCAATTCCCAGGTCTATAAATTTTAAAATGAGCCCTATTCTTCTACTAATAATTCTTCCAATTCATTTTTGGAAAATACATATTTTTCATTACAAAAATGACATTGTGCTTCAGCTTTTCCATCCTCTTCAATCATATCTTTAATTTCTTCTTTGCCTAAGCTAATGATAGCAGCACCAAAGCGTTCTTTTGAACAATTACACTTAAATTGAACCGGCAACTTCTCTAATATCTTGACATTGTCTTTTCCTAAGATGTTCTCAAGAATTTCTTCAGGACTTAGTCCTTTTTGAATCAGCTTTGAAATAGGTTCCGTTGCTTGTAATCTTTTTTCAATATCATTAATAACATGTTCTTCTGTACCTGGTAGTAATTGGATAATAAATCCGCCTGAAGCTAAAATTGAATTATCAGGATTGACTAATACCCCTACCCCAACCGATGAAGGTGTTTGTTCAGATGCCACAAAGTAATAAGTAAAATCTTCACCTAATTCACCAGAAACAATAGGAACCTGACCAGAGAAATTTTCTCTTAATCCTAAATCTTTTACGACTGTCAATGTCCCTTCAGTTCCTACTGCTCTTCTAACATCTAGCTTTCCTTTTTCATTTAAGTCAAAATGAACCTGAGGATTGGTAACATATCCTCGTACTTCGCCTTTTGCATTACTATCGACTAGAATAGGACCAATCGGACCATTGCCTTCAATTTTAACTGTTATTTTCTCATCACCTTTAAGCATCGCACCCATCATGACTCCTGCTGACATCGTACGTCCTAAAGCTGCTGATGCAGTAGGCCAAGTATAGTGACGGCGAACAGCTTCTCCTACCGTCTCTGTGCTTTTTACTGCATAAGCGCGAACTTGATTATTATATGCTAATGCTTTTACTAAGTAGTCGCTCATTGTTAACTTCCCTTCAATCATTTTTATTTCTTTTATAAATTAAACGTAAGCCTTTTAATGTTAGAAATGGATCAACTATATCGATTGCCTTTGATTCATTGGCAATTAAACTTGCATGCCCACCTGTTGCAATTACGGTAGGTACCTTTTTACTGTTTGCTTTCATGCGTGTTACAATACCTTCTACTTGTCCTACATAACCATAAACAATCCCCGCTTGCATTGCAGCAACAGTGTTTTTCCCAATAACCCCTTCTGTTCTTGCAATTTCAATTCTTGGAAGCTTAGCAGCCTTTGAATACAATGCTTCAGCGGAAATACCAATTCCAGGAGCAATGGCACCCCCCATATATTGACTATGCTCATTGATATAGCAAAAAGTTGTTGCAGTACCAAAATCTACAATAATGAGCGGACTACCATATTCTTGAATTCCCGCGACAGCATTTACAATTCTGTCAGCGCCTACCTCACGTGGATTTTCGTATTTAATATCAAGGCCTGTTTTAATCCCAGGACCAACGACTAATGGTTTAACATGAAAATACTTATTACACATTCTTTCTAATGTATACATAATTGGTGGAACAACAGTTGAAATTATGATTCCATTAATATCTTTGAATTCAATCCCTACATGTTGAAATAATGCACCTATGACCATTGCATACTCATCTTCTGATTTGTGTCGATTCGTTTCCACTCGCCAATGGAACTTCAGTTGATCTTGATCATATACACCCAATACAATATTTGTGTTTCCTACGTCTAAAACAAATAACATAAGCTCACCACTTTACCCTAATCTAAATTGCATGCCAACATCATACCATAATTTATATTGATATAAATAATCATATGAAACATAAACGTATAACTTTTTCATCCAAATGAAATCTACAAAGTCTCTGCTCCTACTCCTAAAGAGAGGAAAATAAAAAGGGAGATTTGCTAATGTAAAAGCCAACTTGATAAAAAAATGTCAAAGGAAGCACTTCTCTGTGTAGAGGTTATTTGTCCTCTTAGAGTTAGAAGTTTATCCAGAAAGAACTGAATCAACTACCGCCTTATCCTTATCATAAAATGCAGTTTTCATGAACTTTGTTCCTAAAAGCCATAATGCCTGCTTTAACACCCGAGGATTTACTCGCCTAAATTCTGTTATTTAAAAATCATTATAAGAAAAGAATCTAAAAAAAAGACATCGCTATTACATAATAGCGATGTCCTTTATAAAAATATTTATTCATTAGGCTTTTCATTATCATCCTGTTCAGGAGTCACAGTTGGCCCAAACTTTTCAGGTCGATTATCATCGTCTGATTTCGTTACTTCTTCGTCTTTCTTCTGGATATTCACCTTTAATGAATCCTTTGATTCATCTTGATCTAACTTAGGTGTTTCCAATGTTGATGCTTTTCGATCTGGTAAAGTTCCATGATCATAAATATGTTTGATTTGTTCCGCATCTAAAGTTTCAACTTCTAATAATGTGTTAGCAATAATTGTGAACTTTTCACGGTTTTCAAGAATGATTTTTCTTGCTCTTTCATAACACTCTTTAATAATATCTTGAATTTCAGTATCAATTTCATAAGCAATTTTATCAGAGTAGTTTTGCTCATTGTTAAAATCTCTACCTAGGAATACTTGCCCACCTTGTGATTGGCCAAACTGTAAAGGTCCAAGTTTATCACTCATACCATATTCAGTAACCATTTTTCGAGCAATATTTGTCGCGCGTTGGAAATCATTGGATGCCCCTGTAGAAACTTCTCCAAAAGTAACTTCCTCTGCTACACGACCACCTAATAAACCAGTAATTTTGTCAAGCAATTCAGGCTTAGTCATTAAATAGCGGTCTTCCTTCGGTAACATAACCGCATATCCGCCAGCTTGACCACGAGGTACAATCGTTACCTTATGAACCATCTCAGCCTCATCTAAAACAAGTCCGATAATGGTATGACCACTTTCGTGGAAAGCAACAATTTTTCTTTCTTTTTGAGATACAACTCGACTTTTCTTAGACGGTCCGGCAATCACACGGTCCGTTGCTTCATCTACATCAGTCATATCAATTTTCTTCTTATCTTGTCTCGCAGCAACTAGTGCAGCTTCATTTAATAAGTTTTCTAAATCAGCACCAGAAAAGCCTGGTGTTCTTTGTGCAATTGCTTTTAAATCTACAGATCCATCTAGCGGTTTATTTCTTGCATGGACACGTAATACAGCTTCTCGCCCATTAACATCTGGACGATCTACAGTGATTTGGCGGTCGAAACGTCCTGGACGCAATAATGCTGGGTCAAGGATATCAGGTCTATTGGTTGCAGCCACAATAATAATTCCTTCATTTGCTCCGAATCCATCCATCTCAACAAGTAATTGGTTTAATGTTTGTTCACGCTCATCATGACCTCCACCGAGACCAGCTCCACGTTGACGACCAACTGCATCAATTTCATCGATAAAAATGATACAAGGTGCATTCTTTTTCGCATTTTCAAATAGGTCACGAACACGTGAAGCACCGACACCAACAAACATTTCTACGAAGTCAGAACCACTTATGGAGAAGAACGGAACACCCGCTTCACCAGCTACAGCTCTTGCTAATAAAGTTTTACCAGTACCTGGAGGTCCAACAAGTAATACTCCTTTAGGAATCCTTGCACCTAATTCAGAGAATTTACGTGGATCTTTTAGAAATTCTACTACCTCTACAAGTTCTTGTTTTTCTTCATCTGCTCCTGCTACATCACGAAAACGGACTTTTTTCTTATCATCATTGTAAAGCTTTGCCTTACTTTTCCCAAAGTTCATTACACGGCCACCGCCGCCTTGGGCCTGATTCAATAAGAAGAAGAAAAGGATAAAGATAATAACAAAAGGAATAATGGAGGTGAAAAAGGACACCCAACCATTCGTTTCTTTCGCTGGCATATTCTCTACCTTAGCATCTTTTGCCTTCGCAACTTGATCGATACGATCTAAAGCAGTGGGATTGTTTAATACATATGTGACAAACTTAGTTTTATCTTTTAATTCTCCTCTTGCTTCATATACGCCTCTTTCTGGCTGTAATGAGACACTGTTTACTTCCCCTTTTTCTAAGTAAGAAACAAACTGATCATATGATATATTTTCTGTTGACTCATTGTTATTGTTAAAATAACTAACAATCCCAATAAGGACTAGAAAGAGTAATACATAAAAGATGGTATTTCTAAAAATTCTACTCATTCCTTACCTCCTCCCACGATCAAAAAACTATCTTCAATAGTATCATAGAAATTCTTAACTTTACAACAATTTGCATATATGGATAGAAACTTCCTCACCACATAACTTTTATTCATATACCCTTTATTTTAAACTTATTCACTTTTGTTATACACTTCAGGTTTTAAAACGCCAATATATGGGAGATTTCTGTATTTCTCAGCATAATCTAATCCATAACCAACAACAAATGCATCAGGCACATCAAATCCTACATAATCAGCCTGAATGTCTGCTTTTCTTCCAGAAGGTTTGTCTAAAAGAGTAACAATCTTTATCGATTTTGCCTTACGATAACGGAACAACTCAACCAAATAGCTCAATGTAAGACCGCTATCAATGATATCCTCGATAATTAAGATATCTCTTCCTTCAACAGAAGTATCTAAATCCTTTAAAATTTTCACTTCTCCAGAAGATACCATAGATTTACCATAACTTGAAACATCCATAAAGTCCATTTCTAAGTAAGTATCCATTTGTTTTAATAAATCAGACATAAATAATGTTGCGCCTTTTAGAACTCCAATTGCCAAAGGAAATCGATCCTTATATTCAAGTGACAATTCTTTGCCTAATTCTTTTGTTCTTTGTTGTATTTCTTCTTCGCTAATTAATACCTTTTCAATATCCTGTTTCATTAAAATGTTTGCCTCCTAGGAGAATGTTTGCTTAAAGTATTGTAAGATATAACAAGTTTGCTCAAATGTTGGCAATATATCATAGGTAGATTTCTTTAACTTAGGTATCCATAATACATCGCCCTGTTGGTCAACAACAATTGGCCATTCATCCCTTTTTTCTCTAGGGATTTTTTCATCAATAAATATATCCTTCACTTTTTTCGATCCATTTAGTCCTTTTACCTTCATTCGGTCCCCAGCTTTCTTATTTCTAATTACTAAGGGAAGCTGGATATCCTCCAAATACATACATGTTTGATCCTGTAAAGAAGGATTTTCAGTTACCTTTCCCTTCAGAAACCTAACACAATAGCCATTTGGTAAGTCTACTTCACTGTTTAAGGACAATTTCATTTCATATGTATGGTTTTGGTTCTCCTTTATAAAGGAGAATGTACACTGCTGATAAGATCTCCTTACCTTTAAACCTAAGGGAAGATCTAAGCGTCCAGATGGATGATTACTTGATAATAATTTAAGAATATCATCTGTATGTACCGCAGTTACAAAGGAAGGATTTTCATTGTAAAGATAGTTTAATATTAGTTGAATCCCTCTTCTTTGTAAAGGCAAAGGCATTTCAATAAAAGATGGAATTTCTATCACTACTTCATTTTTCATTTTATTCCATAATTTATTCATTTTTTCTAACGTTAATTCCTGCAAAAAAGCTTCATCAGATAATATCTCTTCACTAAATCGTTGAAAATGCTCGTGAACATGGTTATTCTCTTTCTTTAAAAAAGGTAATACATTTAATCGAAACCGATTCCTAGTATAATCCTGTTCAAAATTACTTGAATCAATTCTTATGTTTAAATCATGAATATGGCAATACTCTTCGATTTCTTTTTTCGTAACACAAAGGAGAGGTCTTATAATTTCTCCATTTGCGAAAGCTCTCCGTAACGGAATCCCTGCTCTTCCTCTTCCTGTGCTCCCTCGAGTCAATCTCATTAAAATGGTTTCAATCTGATCATCACCATGGTGTCCAAGTAAAAGCTTATTATGCTGGTATTTTTCCATAATATCCTGAAAAAAACGATACCTGTAGATTCTGGCTGTTTCTTCCATGCCTTTGTTTAGGGCACCCATTTTCTCTTGAATATTAATTCTAATTGCTTCACAAGGAATGTTCCATTGTTTGCATAATTCTTGAACAAATAGCAGATCATTATACGAATCATTCCCTCGTAGCATATGATCAACATGTGCAGCACGGATGGATATATTATATATATTTCTTTTTTGAACTAGATAGTGCAGTAATGCAACAGAATCAGGTCCACCTGATACACCTATAAGAACTGAATCCCCCTTTGTTATCAACGTATTCGTTTTAATAAAATCATCGACTTTTCTTTCAAACGGTAACATTTATACTCGTTCCTTTTCAGCGAAAGTATGAACTTTCCATTCTATACACTAATTGTACCAATAATCCTCTTTAATTTATCTATTTAATTGTGACATTTTTTCTTTCTCTACATTACACTTATAATAGCTGGTCATATATATATATAAAGTATAGAAAAGATACGAGCACAATAATAACAATTGTTTCAAATACTCGTGATGCTCTCTTCTTCTTACGTGATGTTTGCCTTGTAGGCGTCACCTGTTTATTTACTTTTGCTCTTCTGCTTGATGGAATAGAGTTTCTATTTTTCACCGGCTTCATCGTATCGCTAGACAAAACCTTTAATAGATCTTTCCTCATGTCTAATGCGGAATAATATTGACCATCTATCGCATCGAATAAAATATTTTCATAGATAGCCATCTCTGGCTTTCTGCGAATCATCCTTTTCAATTGTTCGACACCATCACCCTTTTTAGAAAACCGCGCAGGATAAAATAAGTTTATTATGACCATTGATAGAGCAAATAGATCATAGGAAGGCTCTGCCTTTCTCGTTCCTGCTCCCCAATATCCTCGGTCAAAAAACTCCGTAAACTCCTTTATGGCTCTTCCACTTAATGTTGTTCCTCCAACATCAATACAACGAATTTTTGTTGGCGAATGAGTGATAATTAAATTATCTGGTTTAAGATCACCAAATACCCAACCTTCTTCATGTAACCGATGTAGATCCTGTAATAATTGCAGCATTAATACACCCGTCCATGAGTGTCCCTTTTTTTGAATGAAGTCTAATAAATGTGGTCCCTGGATATATTCCATTACATAAAAGGGAATCTTCATTTTTGGCGTTTCCCAATCGTCAATATCTAACAAAGAAGGCCCGAGGGCAGACCCTTGGACCTTAGCAAATGCTTTCAGAACATTTACTTCTGAAGTGACAGACATAGTGTTATCACTCATCTTTAGTGCTACAAAACGATCATTGCTTTTCGCTAAATAAACAATACCATTGGCACCAGACCCCAATAACCTTACTAAAATATAGCTTTTTTTATGCCATTTTCCTGTGACAGTCGTTCCAGCAGGAAAATTAAATTGACTCTTCAAAGTATTGTTCGTCATCATTTGAAAGCAATCCCCTTAAAGAACGTTTTTTCTTAAAATATGTCATAGCTTCTTTAATTGCTGGTCCAGTTGGTGTGATGCCACCCACACTAAGCTTTGAAAAGACACTAGTCAAAGATTCAAGATTTGGAGTCCACTCTAGCAATTTTTCGACATCTTTCCTTTTCCCAGGAAATACAAAGACTGAAAATTGATTATTTCCCATTCGTGCATTTAAACTTAAAGATAGATCCAGCAAGGCTTCCTTAACTGTTGGTAGCTTATGTTTCATACTTGCACTTGTATCGACTAGAACCAACAAATCTAAATCTACCGTTTCACCCAATTCATCAACTACTTCCATTACCTCACCTCTTTGTTCGGGAGGTAATTCCTCCATAGAAGTAGACTTTCCTAAAATTTGTTTTAATTCCTTATTAACTACTCCTTGGAGAGTTTGTGTCATTGCTTTTCTCGTTACCATTTGAACCGTTTGTGATAAGATTTGCGAATAAACAATTTGACTAACACCACCACCTGATAAGGCAATTCCTTCAATTTCACTCATACCCTTTTCATCGATTACATCATTCTCCATTACACCAATGACATTAACAGTAATCCCTTGTTCATTTGCAAGAGCTGCCATTGCAACTGGGTCATCTCCCTGATTCGAGCACCCGTCTGTAATTAATAAGATTTGTTTTAATTTAGCTGTTTTCAAAGGTTTCCCCTCCCTGATTCTATCGATTCCCAATCATTTTCCTATTACCCATCTTCGACGAATCGGAGGGATTTTATACTATAATATGTTTCTCTTTTATGAAATCATTTCCTTTCCTTTTCCCGCCGGAATGGCAGCCCATTTCGGTGTATTATGTTCAAGCTTAGCCACTACAATCGTCATATCATCATCAATCATTCCGGAACGTGTTCGAATAACCTCCTCCATAATTAAATCAGCAATTTCTTGAGGATCTTTTGTCTCAATTTCTCTTATTTTTCTTCTCATCCATAAATCATAGTTTTCCACATGTTTCGGTCCTTCAAAAATACCATCACTCATCATAATCAAAAGATCTCCAGCTTTCATTTGTTCTGATACAACATCTACATCAAATTCTTGAATCATTCCCATTGGCAAGTTACTAGATTCAATTTTAATTACTTTATCTCCTCGTTTAATAAAGCTCGGTGTTGAACCAATCTTTAAAAATCTAACACTAGCATCCTGAAGATCAATCATTGCAAGGTCCAAGGTGGAAAAAATCTCATCCGTTGTTCTTAATGACAATACAGAATTAACCGATTTAATAGCTACCTTTTCTTCAATACCAGACTGCAATATCTTTTGCAGAAGACGAAGAGTTTCATTACTTTCTTGATGAGCACGCTCCCCATTTCCCATTCCATCGCTAATAGCCACTGCATATTTTCTCGTTCCCAAATCAATTGTGGAGTAGCTGTCGCCGGAAACAAAGCCTCCTCCTTTAGCAGCATGTGCGACTCCTGTTTCGACAACAAACGCCTGTGCAGAACGGAAAGTGACATAGCAAAATCCATTAGGATAAGATGCACATTCTTCTTTTTGAACGATAATCGTTTCTCCTAAAATATCAGATAGCAATGGAGCGATAATTTTTTCACATTCACCATGTCCATTACAGTAAGGAATAGTCATATCAATATCCACATTCCCCACATTTAAGCTATAAATTTCCACCTGTTCAACGTCAAGACCAAAATCCTGAAGGCTATCTAGGATCATTTCTTCTTGCTTATGATGATTCTCACGTTCACGTTGTATTTCCTTTGCAAAATCACCCATTACCTCTGAGACACCAAGTAATTGCTCCGCAACTAGCTTTCTGCTCTCCTTTACCTGCTTTTTTAACTTTTGATTTGCCTGGTAAAAAGTAAGTTCCTGAAGAATCGCATCCTCTACTTTTTTTGATTTAGAGCAATGCTTATCAAGCTCTCGATGAACCTTCTGAGGTATCACCCCTTCCCCTTTATCTGTTTCATATATAACCTTTTTCATTAAATCATAGGTTTTATTAAAGTTTTTTGCCCAGCATTGCTCCTTTTTAAAACAGTTTTGACATGTCCTTTCAGTGACATTGCTTAAGAAATAATCTAACTCTTGATCCTCATGATCGAATTCCCTCCACTGATCAAATTGTGAGAAGCTCTTGGATAGGGCTTGGAAAACAGATGAAAATTGCTCCACCCTATTCACAGTAATGTCCCTTATTTTTCGGATATATTGCTGCTGCTCCTGAGTATATTCATTTGTACCAGGTATATGTTTTGCAAGCTTTGATGTTAAAGACTTTGGGGTTATAAACAATAAAAAAATGGCTATAGACGATTCATAAATATTAACGATCAATGGTGTCTTTACCTCCCCATACATTCCAATGAGTAATGTTGCAATAAGCAATCCTACAGCTGTGCCGATCTTTTTCCCTTCTTTTAGAAGCCCGCCTAATAAGCCAGAAAAGGCAAGTAAGCTCATTTGATAAAAGCTCGAAACATTCGCTAAGCTAAAGATAAGTCCAGTAACTACTCCTACAGTCGAACCTACTGTTGCACCAGCAACAAAAGCTAAGAGAAGTACTAAATATCTAGATAAAATATGCTCTACAGACAAATCAAAAATTGCCCAACCAATGGTACCTGTTAATACGGAGGCAAATAAGATAATTAAACTAATGACTTCCTCCGTTTTTAATGTCTTTTTTCTTTTTCTTAGTGATATTAATGGAATACATTGCATAAAGATAAGTGTAAGTATGAAAGTTAAACTAGCTTCGACCGCGGCCATCATTCCATCATATAATGTGATGTTCTGATTACCTGCTATATAGAAGTATCCACATTTCGATAAAAAGGAAACGACAAATACATAAAAAGGAATTACCTTTATTTCATCCTTATGTAGTCTTCCTATCGTTTTATATATGAGTAAGAAGACAATCCCTGATATGAGTGTGTAAAATGCATTTCCCATCGTAATACTTAATGAACCTGCTGCTAAGCCAAACAAAACAATTGGGGACTTTTTTCTTCTCATCATGTAAACAGACGCGAAAAAAGGAAGTGAAAAAGGTGTTAAGTGAGATAAAATTAATGCCCGTCCCAATAAGAAACCTATGAGTAGCAAAACAATACCCTTTTGGAAGAAAATGACTCCTAGCTTGAGTTGAAGCCGATTCACTCCTTTTGAAAACTCCACTTTTGTTTCCTTTAGATTTACATTCCGTCCTGGTTCAATAAAGGTATGTTCCATTTTTGCCATAATTCACACAACTCCCTATTTCATTTAGTTGTTGTCTATTATAAAATGGACAAGCTTAAAACTTTGTCAAAATAGAGAGGTGAATTGAAAGAAAAGTTCGACTTTGTTCTGCGAAATGCCTAAAAACTAAACAAGTTTTTAAATAGATATGTAGTTTAGATTCATTAAAGCTTTTTAAAAACCTCACAAAAATATATTGACATAATTTAAATCGCTCTGTATTATAGAAATTGTGCTTTTAAAGTAACTTGTTTTACGGCGGTGTAGCTCAGCTGGCTAGAGCGTACGGTTCATACCCGTAAGGTCGGGGGTTCGATCCCCTCCGCCGCTATAAAAATTATTAGAGTGGCCCGTTGGTCAAGCGGTTAAGACACCGCCCTTTCACGGCGGTAACACGGGTTCGAATCCCGTACGGGTCATCATACAAAAAAGGGAATCAGCATATATTGCTGATTCCTTTTTTTATGCTTCTAATTTCCAATCAAGACTATTTTTATATAAAAAAGGTAGGCCTAATCAATAGTCCTACCTTTTCATTACGTTCACCTGCTATATATAAATAGACAGCAAGTTAGCCACGTCTAGCACCACGGCCACCACGTTTTGATTCTGTATTACGTTTTAATGATGACAAACGATCTTCACTATCCTTTAAAAAACGAGCCATTTTTTGTTCAAAGTTTTCTTTCGCACGAAAATTATTATTTGATTTGTTTTGACGTGGACGCTGGGTTTGTGTTTGCTCCTTGGCTTTACGTATTGAAAGTCCAATTTTGCCATCCTTCTCAACATTGATCACTTTTACTTGAACTTCGTCACCGACTTTTAAATGTTCGTTAATATCTTTAACATAATTATCGGCTACTTCACTAATGTGAACAAGTCCTGTTGAGCCTTCTGACAGTTCGACAAACGCTCCAAAATTTGTGATGCCTGTTACCTTTCCTTGTAACTTGCTGCCTACTTCGATTGACATAAAAAATTATTTCCTCCTTAAAAAGATAAAAAATAAACCTTAATCTATATTATAGCCAACGTTAAAAAAGGGTGTCAATAAGACTCATCTTCTTCCTTATCTTTAGGCTTGGGAATATTAAAGATAATTTCTCCATCTTCTGATAGAAAATATTCACTTCTAGCCAGCTTAGCAATGTATTCGTCATCATTTAATTTCACGATCTCATCCTTTAACAATGCATGTTTCTTATCTAATTGAGCGATGGTCTTTTCAAGTTTTTCTTTTTCCATTTTCTTTTCACTAAGAAGGTCATTTCTAGATATGAGTGTAGAAATCAACATATACGAAATGGTTATCATTAGTAAAAAAAAGATGGCTAGTCTCCTAAATAGTAATTTTTTCCTTTTAGCCAACACTTTTTCTTTTACATGGTGCTGTGTCATATATGCATTTTGCATTGGTGCAATATTTCGTTTCGCTTTCTCACCCATTCTCATACCTCCTTTACAAGCACATCTCATTAGTAGAATTATCTCTTAAATATTTTAAGAATGGTTTTTATTCCTGATATAGTTTTATTCGTTGCTTTTTTCACATTACCTGCAATGAAATTATAAGACTTTTCGATTATTTTTTTAATGGATGTCGGAATTGCTCGCCATAAAAGATAGACTATCCAAATTATTGGTTTAAATAAAATCTTTACCATTAATAATAACACCTTAAGAATGGTTTGTACAAGAGCGTAAAGGGCTTTTCCCATCCAAAAAACAACGGTTATCAGTAGAATAACTAGCCATTTTATAGGACTATAAACAATTGTCATAAATAAATGACTGATGTAATTGGCGATAGCAACAATAAGATCAATGGAAATTTCCAATAATTTAAGATAAGTGGTTTTCATTAATGCCTGATATGCTGCAAAACCACAAAGTAATGCTACAAAAATATAGAAGCGAATTTCTCCAAAATTAACCAAAAATAAAATATAAAAGATTAATAAGCCCTGAAGTAACCAAAATAAAACATCATTGATAAATACAATTAACCGTTTTCTAGACCCTCGTTTCAAGAATCGATTATACGTATCAAGGGTGGCACCAAAAAAGCTTCCCATAGAGATCATGGCAAGCATGGTATAAAATTGGGTCGCCAAACTCATCGAAATATTTTGCTAAAGAAGCCTTTAGCTTTCTCCCCATGGTGATCGTCTAAGTATACTAAATCAAATACCTTCCCCTTAATGGATACGATTCCTTTATCAACATCGAGATTTTTCATTTGTAGATTTTGACCACGAATAGATAAGAAGCCCATAACGGTTTCTAATAAAAACTCCTCATTATCAAAGCTTTCAACTTGTTTAACTCCAGTAATGTCTAAAAGCTTTCGGCCCCTCATAATAACATCATGCTCTTGGGACGGCGCTTTATTATTTGATGAACTATCATAATATTGATTCATTTGCTCCCCCACTTTCTTACACAGTTCATAATAAATCCATTGAACAAGCTTTGTAATATATGTATGACAAGCAGTGTAAAAAAAGAACAATATGAATCATAATTGTGGAACATAAACTCAATGAAAGAAGAGGGGATGTTTCAAGTATTTTTTTATTTTAGCGAACTCAAGTTCCTTTATTTGCATCAAAAGCAGACATTTCCTTATGTTTGGGATATAGGTACGTTATTTTGATATTCCTATTTTTTCCATATCATACCCAGTGTCCACATAATGTTTGCAGCTCTTTTCTCAATGGAATGAAAGGATTTGCCGGTTTTTATCCTATTTTTGTTAGTGAAACCATTACCTTTGTCACAACATTTGAGAAAAGAGCCTGATATAAAGTCTGTTTTCGTAATTGCTTTGGTAAAAGCCCTACTGCCGGCTTTTACACACAATAAATGGGTTAGCGTTCTTTTAATGTTTGTAGCTCTTTTCTCAGTGGAATGAAAGGATTTGCCGGTTTTTATCCTATTTTTGTTAGTGAAACCATTACCTTTGTTACAACATTTGAGAAAAGAGCCTGATAACAGATTATCTGGTAGGGGCTAAAATCCTCTTAATCGATATTATTCGTATTAAGTCTTTCTTCCTTGAGAATAGAATACATATTTGCAGCATCTTCTTTACGAGTGGATTCTGTAAGATTTAGTACTTTAGCTGTCACTAATTTCTGACCAAAACGAACCTGCAGTTCATCTCCTACCTTCACATTTGAACTTGCCTTCGCGGTTTGCCCATTAATCGTTATTCTTCCTTGATCAGCTACCTCTTTTGCCAACGTTCTTCTTTTAATTAAACGAGATACTTTTAGAAATTTATCTAACCTCATCGTTGCCATAGCTCTCACCTCTTATAATCCTTTTATCTTCGCCTTATTCCAAAATTGATCTAACTCTTCTAATGTGAAGTCCTGAAAAGAACCTCCGTTTTTTACCACCTGATCTTCAATATATGAGAAACGCCTCATAAACTTCTGATTAGCCCTTTCAAGTGCCTCCTCAGGATGGATGGATAAATGCCTCGCTGTATTGATCAATGCAAAAAGTAGATCTCCAAATTCCGAAAGCATATCACCCTTATTTCCATTCTTCATTTCAATTTCAAATTCCTTTATTTCCTCTTTAACTTTTTTCCACGTTTCCTCCGCTTGTTTCCAATCGAACCCATGCTTTCCTGCATATTTCTGCAAATTATATGCACGCATGATTGCTGGCAACCCTTTCCCTGCATGATTCACTATAGAATCATGCTGGTCTACTTCGCCATGTTCCTTCGATTTAATTTGATTCCAGTTTTTTATCACATCATCCTCATTAGATACCTGTGCATCTCCAAATACATGTGGGTGTCTTCGAATCATTTTTTCCGAAATATTCTCGATAACATCATCAATAGAAAACATTCCTTCGTCCTCACCAATTTGAGAATGCAGCATTACTTGAAGCAATACATCACCAAGCTCCTCAATCATATGCTCAATATCATCTTCATCAATTGCTTCTAGTAATTCATAAGATTCCTCAATTAAATACTTCTTTAATGATTGATGAGTTTGCTTTTTATCCCAAGGACATCCATTAGGACCTCGTAATTGGGCAATAATATCCCTTAATACTGTAAATTCCTTTAATTGTTCCTTATCCATTGGTGGGACATACAAGCTCGTTAAATTATTTAACTCTACTTGTCGATCCAACTCATATAAGGGGACTTTTTTAATATTTTCTTCATTACTTCCTGCAGCTGTTACAATGACTACCTCATAATCATCGGGGTATTTTTCCATTAAAGTTAATTTCACTTCCGAAGCAACATAGGCATCATACACTTGTCCAATAATGAGATGCTGGGTTGAACGGAGATCATTTTTATGTAAATCGGTACCATCTAATAATTGAAAACCTTCAATAGGATCTGCTTTTACAGAAGTAAAAAGAGCATCTATAAAGCTTTGCCCCCCACCTATTTTAACAGTAATATTATTTGGTGGCCCTTCTTCCAACAATAATTGTACCGTTTTCTCTGCAACTAAAGGATGGCCAGGTACAGCATAAACAATTTCTTCATTTTGTGCTTCCGCTATAAGCAGATTCTTAATTTGCTCATAGACTTGTTCAAATTGATCGTTTTGTTCATATATATCATCAAAGCTAGTATATTTCATTCCTTCTCGTTCTAGCTCCTGTACAACCGGATGCTCCTTAGTCCGTAAAAAGACATGCGCTGCACTTGATAACGTCCTGTATACACCTAAAGGAAGCTGATCAATATCGCCTGCACCTAAGCCTACAATTATTATTTGTCCATTCATCATAATCCTCCATTATTTCTTTTTATGTAAAAGAAATTTACCAAAAGGAATTTCCTTCACTTCATCTTCTCTAAATAATTTAAAATACCCTATCAAATAAAGATAACAAAATCCACCCAGACAAACCCCACCTAATGACTCAAAAAGACTCCATATTCTGTTAGTGAGATGGAAGTAATCAAAAACATAGGTCCATATTTGAAGTATAAAAGCCATAACTCCAGCACTAACTAATAGCCTGATAAAAAAACGCCTAAAATTTAGGTGTATGCCTCCTCTTTTTATTTTATAAATAGACAGCAATAAAATAAAGAACAGCGCGATAATTGTGGAAACACTTGCTCCCATCGTGCCGATTTGAGGAATCAATAGATAGTTTCCAAGTACTTTTATGATCATTCCAATAATAATAAACTTAGCAGATGATAATAGATCCCCTAAACCCTGTAATATTCCATTTATGGTCAAAATCATCGAGCTAAAAAAGATAGAAATTGAAAAAACCTTTAGTACATTTGAACCCGCTTGATTTGAAAAAAGCATAGTGTTTGTAGGTTCCATAATACTAATTAAGCCAATAGTAGCCCCTAATCCAAAAACTACACTCACCTTTAAGGCTAATTGTATTTTTTCTTCTATATTTTTTTTCTGGCCATGTAGAGTGGAAGATAATTCTGGAACCAAGGTTAATGAAAAGGAAGTGGCTACTACTGTCCCTAATTGAATGAATGGCTGGCCACGGTCATAAATTCCTTTTAGTACCTTTGCCTTTTCACTAGATATGCCTGTTGAAGTAAGCAGCGAATACAGATTTAAGGAATCAATTAGCTGCAATAAAACAAGTAGGGCTCCACTAATACAAACCGCTATGCCTTGGAAAATAAATTTTTTTCCGATAAATTTAAATGCCTGCCCAAGTTGCAACGATGCTTCTTCCTTATGACGGAAATAAAAGAATAATAAAATAGCGGCAGCTAATAAACTTCCAACAACAGAACTAATGAAAGCACTCCTTCCTACCTGATAAAGAGATGCTCCATTACGAACTAACACATAAGATAAAAGCAGAATACAGATGACTCGAATGAACTGCTCGACTACTTGAGATACAGCAGTTGGCAACATCTCCCGCTTTCCCTGAAAATAACCCCTAATTGTAGAAATAAGCGGCATAATTAAGAAAGGGACAGCTACTACCTTAATTAAAGGCACTAGGCGACGATCTCCCATCCAGTGAGCAATTATGTGTGAGCCGAAATAAAAAAAAGAAAAAAGAATGATACCGATAAATCCTAAAATGATAAATGCTGCGAAAGCAATACTGTGAGCATCACTTGCATTTACTTTCTTCGCATCAGCCACCATTTTGGATATAATGACGGGGAATCCGTATGTTGCCAGCGCTATAGCTATTCCATAAATCGGATACACCTGCTGGTAAATATAAAACCCCGTATCACCGACTATATTTTGAAAGGGTACACGATATACAGCACTTAATATCTTTATAATGGTTGCTGCAATTGTTAAAATTAACGCACCCCTAAGAAATAACCTCGAGTTATCTGAAGGCAATGTTATTCGACCTCTCCTATAATATCTAAAAAGTAATTAGTTAAAACAAATCTTCTGTATTATAGCATAATCAGTCAAAAATAATGGCACGACATAAAAAGAAGCGGTAGGATCATCCGCTTCTTGCCTAGATTATATTTTCTTGTAAAGTATTTACCTATTGTTCCATCTGTCTTGCTAAAAATGCGGATGCTGTTTCGGCAGCCTTTTGTTCTACTTCTCCAATCGTACGGTCCTTTGAAAAAATAATGACAGCGCCAATTGGATCGCCATTCGCTACTATTGGTGAAATAGTATAGGAAGATAGTTCTTCTTCAAATCCATCAATCAGTGATACTTGTCCTTTTTGTGTGACAATCTGAGTGGTACGATCATCCATGACCTTTTCAACAGGCGAACCAATATTCTTATTCAAATAATCCTTTTTCGATACACCCGCTACAGAAATAACAGCATCTCGATCGCATATTAGTATTTGACTTCCCAGACTGTCATATAATGCTTCTGCATACTCTTTTGCAAAATCACTTAATTCGCTAATTGGAGAATATTTTTTAAGGATTACTTCTCCATCGCGATCCACAAAAATTTCTAATGGATCACCCTCACGGATACGAAGAGTTCTACGGATTTCTTTTGGTATAACGACTCTTCCTAAATCATCAATTCGACGAACTATTCCAGTTGCTTTCATCTTATGTTGCCTCACTTTCATCAGATGATTTTTTGGCAATGAATGATTGCCTTGGTTTTTATTGAATCTTTTCCCTCTGTTGACATTAGTATCTTTCAACAAAAAAGTTCTATACATGTGAGTTCATTTTTGAAAGCCATTTTTATAGCGACTGGTTGAAATAACCATTTCAATAGTTTAATTTCCCTTCTTTCCATCTAAATAAACATGTTTAATCCCTAGATATTAAGAAAGGGACATGTTTTAATAATATTCCTCAGCTTGTGGAGAAGAAAGCTTCTCTACAAACCTATATTGGTATCACGTTTTCCAATATTACCCAATAAAAAAAAGACTGTCGAGAAAGTAGCTCGACAGCCTCAAGAAGTATGTCTAAATAACATGTTCCTTTGTTTTAAGTGACAAATTCACTTCCTTAATAATTTCATAAGCGACTGAAAGCCACTTCTCTTGATCCAAACCTTTTATATTCAAAGTAATTTTTAACTTATTTCCATCCATACCAAATCCGACAGCACGACCATATTTGTTCAATTGACTGACCACCTTTGGACCATCAACCTGTTGTGTTCCCTGTTCGGACATTAGTATCGTTACTTGCTGTTTTATCTGTTTTATTGATTCTAGCATCGCCTCTTGCGCATACACCTTCATTTCAGCTACTGTGAATAAAAGTCCAACTTGTGACGGGTATTCACCGAAACGATCTATCATTTCCTCTTTTAATTCCTCTACTTCTTCAAGCTGTGTAATACCTCTAAATCTTTTGTACATTTCAATTTTTTGATGCCCATCAGATATATACGTATCAGGAATATATGCATCAATTTCTAACTCAACCTCAAAAGCTGGTACAGTTGGTTGCCCTTGTCCCTTTCTTTCCTCAATTGCTTCTTTAAGCATTTGCGAATACAGATCGAATCCAACAGAATCAATAAATCCATGTTGCTGAGCACCTAATATATTTCCCGCTCCACGAATGGATAAATCCCGCATCGCAATTTTAAATCCAGAACCTAACTCCGTGAACTCCTTAATAGCTTGAAGGCGTTTTTCAGATACCTCTGTTAGTACCTTATCCTTTCGATACGTGAAATATGCGTAAGCAACTCGATTAGATCTTCCTACACGACCACGCAATTGATATAACTGGGAAAGACCCATTCGATCAGCATCAAAAACGATCAATGTGTTTACATTTGGAATATCTACTCCTGTTTCAATAATAGTAGTTGTCACAAGGACATCATATTCCCCTTCTAGAAAACTTAAAATTACCGATTCCAGCTCGCTTTCAGTCATTTGTCCGTGTGCATAGGTCACCCTGGCGTCTGGCACAAGGGCTGAAATCTCTTCTGCTTTCCTTTCAATATCCTCTACCCTGTTATATAAAAAATAGACCTGTCCGTTCCTAGATAATTCACGCTCTATTGCCTCACGGACTAAATGACCATTGTACTCCATAACATAGGTTTGAACAGGAAAACGATTTTCCGGAGGTGTTTCAATTACCGATAAATCTCGAACACCTAGCATAGACATATGCAGTGTCCTAGGTATTGGTGTCGCGGTCAATGTTAACACATCAACATTTGTCTTTAATTGCTTAATCTTCTCTTTATGAGTTACACCAAACCGCTGTTCCTCGTCTATAATAAGCAGCCCTAAATCATGATATTGAACGTCCTTTGATAATAAGCGATGCGTTCCAACAACAATGTCTACCGTCCCACTTTTTAACCCTTTTAAGGTCTCTGTTTGTTGTTTTTTGGTCCGGAAACGACTGAGTAGCCCAATATTAATTGGATAGTCCTGAAAGCGCTCTTTAATAGTTTCAAAATGCTGTTGCGCTAAAATAGTTGTAGGTACTAAAAAAGCCACTTGCTTTTCATCCATTATCGCCTTAAATGCTGCACGAATTGCTACTTCTGTTTTTCCATAGCCAACATCTCCACATAGCAATCGATCCATTGGTCTAATTCTTTCCATGTCCCGTTTAATCTCCTGTACAGAGCGTAGCTGATCTTCTGTCGGCTGGTATGGGAATGTTGCTTCAAATTCCCTTTGAAGGTCACCATCCGGTGAAAAGGCAATCCCTTTTGCGGCTTCCCTTTCTGCATACAGTTTAATTAAATCATCTGCAATATCTTGAACAGAGGATTGTACTTTCTTCTTAACCCGCTTCCAATCACTTCCGCCTAATTTATAAATTTTAGGCTCTTTTCCCTCTGAACCAACATATTTTTGAACAAGTTCAATTTGCTCAACCGGAACATATAGCTTGTCGCTTCCTTGATATCTCAGGTGGAGATAGTCTTTATGAACCCCATTTATAATTAATGTTTCAATTCCTAAATACTTCCCTATTCCATGATTTACATGAACAACGTAATCTCCAACTTTAAGCTCCGAATAGCTTTTTATCTTTTCAGCATTTGATAATTTTTGACGTCTAGCTGTTTTTTTCGTGCTTTTATTAAATAGTTCTTCCTCTGTAATAACAGCTAATTTTATCATTGACAGCTCAAAACCCGTATTTAACCCACCTTCAATAATCTGTATTGTAGAGGGTAAGATTTTGCCTTGATCTTCAACTACAGCTGCCTCAATATCATAGTCCTCTAAGACACTATGAAGTTTTTTGACACGATTCTTATCACTACCTAAAAAAACAACAGTAAAACGTCCCTTTTTCCACCGATCAATTTCTGCCTTTAAGACATGCATTTGTCCATGGAAGTTTTGCATTGGTCGACAAGTGATATTTAAAATGTTTTGTGGACTCGTATTAGGGATATGTCTCAAAAATAAAGAAAAATAAATTTTTGATAAATTCGTTTGAGCTAATAATTTTGTTAAACTATGGGATACCTCAATATCATGAACAATTTGCCCCTCCTCTAATAAAGAGGTAAACCATTCCGCTTCCTCATTAACTAATTGATCATTTATTTCCTGGATACGGCTAAATTCATCAAGAATTAATATTCCCTTACCAGAAACATAGTCTAGCAAACTGGTAGACGCTTCATAGGCTAAAGATAAGTATTTAAAAAATTGTTCTGGTTTTTGACCATTTCGAAGTAATTCCAAATCATAGCCTATATTTTGAACTAATCGTTCCTTAGAAGCCTCACTTTTCACTTTTTTTAATGTTTTAGATAAACCTTTTTCAAGTTTATCTGCAATCATTGGTAGTTGAGCAGGGTTTACAGGGGACTCTGTTGCCGGACCGATCATTACTTTATCTAGCTTTTTCACTGATTTTTGGTTTTCAATTGAAAAAGTCCGAATGGAGTCAATCTCGGTATCAAAAAGCTCAATACGGATTGGGTTAGCCTCTGTTAAAGGATAAATATCCAAAATTCCACCACGCAAGCTAAACTCTCCAGGAGCACTCACCATCTCATTTCGACTGTACCCCATAGTATTTAAGTTTACTAATATATTTTCTAAATCTATTTCATTACCTACTTGAAAAGAAATTTGATAGCCTTTCCAAATATTTGGTGTAGGAAGGATCCTACGTAAACCCGCCATTGGAACAATCAAGACACCTTTTGCTTTAGAAGTCAAAAAGTTTAGCGCTTCAATTCTTTGACCTTTCAACTCTGGACTAGCAATTCCAATTTCAGCGGCAATCAACTCGTTTGCCGGATATATATATAGCGATTTATCGGAGATAAATTGTTGTAAATCATCATATAATTTTTGTGCTTGATGAAGATTATAGGTCACAATAATAATGGATTGATGGACTTTTTGATAAATAGAGGCGATAAATAGCGCCCTAGAGGATCCTGATAATCCCGCTACAAGCTGTTCCTTTAATCCTGCCTCAATTCCCGTGATAACAGACCCTATCTCATCTTGCTGTAAAATAATTTGCTGTAAATCCTTCAAGCTTTCAGTTCCTCCCCTCAAAATATCTCCATTAAATAAATTCATAATCATGTATATGAAAAAGACCAAACAGAAAAATGCTTTGGATCTTTCTCCAAAGCGGTTAATGAATCAAATAATCATATTCATGCAGGTTTGGATTTCTATCTAATGCTTCTTGACAGTCTTCACAAATAGAATGAATATGAATATCTCCATTTGATTCATAGGAAACCATTTCCTGTCTTTCTTCATTTGTCAATGTGTGAAGTCCAATTTGATCTGAATAAATCGATGATCGTTCAATACTTCCAATATTTGTACCACAATGACGGCAAAAATAGTGAATCGCCATATTGAGGCCTCCTTATAAACAATGCTTTTTATTAGTATTAACCTGTTTAATAGGAGTTATTCATCGTTGATATTGAATTAAATGTCCTTCGTGAAGTCCTCTCTTTCTTTGCTATAAAAATCTTATTGTGATACAAAAATCATCTCAGAAAAGGCTTTTAATTATAAAGATTCATTACCTCAAGAAATGGTTTTTTCAACCATTCCTCACAAGCATCAGCACTTTTTCTGATCATCATTTGCATCTCTTCCCATTCTTCCTTATTAAATTTCCCTAAAACATAATCCGGGACAGATATTCCTTGATCGGGTCTGTCTATTCCTATTCGAATACGGTTAAAGTTCTGTGTTCCTAAATGAGCAATAGTGGACTTTATTCCATTATGTCCCCCTGCACTTCCCTTTTGTCGTAAACGAATTTTCCCAACTGGCAAATCCAAATCATCAAAGATCACTACTAGATCATCCACTGAAATATCATAATAATCCATAATTGGACGAATACTTTCACCGGATAGATTCATATAGGTAAGCGGCTTTAATAAAATAAACTTCTCACCAAGATTGTTAATTACTGTATATAAACCTTTAAATTTTGTTTGATTCAAAGAAGTTTGATAACGTTTAGCCAGTTCATCAATAACCTCAAAGCCAATATTATGTCTAGTTCGATCAAATTGAGAACCTGGATTTCCTAAGCCAACAATTAATTTCATTAATTACACCTCAATTTTACTATACCACATAAATAGGTAACACCTGTATGTTAAATAAGTAACATTACACTTACAATTTCATTCTCTATACTATTATACGATGTTTGTATTAAGGAAAGTGTCTAAAGTTTAAAAAGACGCAACCCCTTGGTTACGTCTACATGATTTATTCGCCTTCTGGACTTGTTTCTCTTCCTTCTACATTATCAGGCATTCCAGGTTCTTGTTCTTCTCCGGTACTAATTTCCTCCTCTTGTCGAGGAGCTAATATGGAAGCGATGGTTAGTTCATCCTCTTGCATAATTTGATAAGAGAATTTATTCCTTATCTCTGAAACGGTTAATGTATCACCAACTTGGAGAGAGGAAACATCGACTTGTATAACATCTGGTATATCATTAGGTTTTGCAGACACCGTTAATTCATGTACTGCTTGTTGTAAAACACCACCATCTTTTACTCCTAGACTATCTCCTACTAATTCAACCTTCACATCTGCTTCCATTTCAGCTGATAGGTCCACAGCTTTAAAATCGATATGAAGAAGTTCCTTTTTAAGGCTATCTTCCTGAAATTCACTTAAAACAACATTTTGTTTGTCTCCATCCACATTAAGAGAGATAACACCGTTTCTCCCCACTTCTTTTATTACCTTTAAAAAGTCAATTCCACTTACAAAAATAGATTTATTTTCCGCATTATATCCATAGATCACTCCAGGTATGTTACCTAAATCTCTTAGTTTTTTTAATTCAGAATGTTGTTTTGTCTCACGTTTTTTGGCATTTAAAGTTGTTGCCATATCCCATTACCTCCTTAGATATATGTAAAGAGTCTCTAATTTATCATTCCCCAAATCGAAGGAGATCTAAACATTAATCAAGGCTCTTTTCTCAAGCATTGTTCACTATTTGAGACAAATTTTAACTAATAACTATCGGCTGAAGACCACTACACTTTTCATTTCTCTGAGAAAGAGCTGCAATCTTCATAAGGACTGATGAATCATTATTAGTGTGATTGCTGGCAGTTGGGCTCTTACAAAAACAAAAACTATACGAAAACAGCCTTAATCAAAGAGGTATAAGGACAAAAAAAAAGAGACCCGTTTAAAAGTCCCTTTTCAAAATTTATCAATCAAATAATGTACTTACTGATAGCTCCTCATGAACTCGGATAATTGCTTCTCCAAGTAAAGGTGCGATCGAAAGCTCTACCACTTTGTCAGATTTTTTCTCTTCAGCTAAAGCGATAGAATTGGTCACAACAAGTTCTTTAATTTTTGAATTATCAATTCGTTCGATTGCCGGACCTGAAAGAACTGGGTGAGTACAACTCGCGTATACCTCTTTTGCCCCATTTTCAACTAAAGCATTAGCAGCTAAAGTAATGGTTCCAGCAGTATCAATAATATCATCAATTAAAATAGCGATTTTCCCTTCGATATTCCCAACTATATTCATAACCTCAGCAACATTTGGTCTTGGTCGACGTTTGTCAATAATGGCAATAGGCGCCTTTAGACGTTCTGCCATTTTACGCGCACGTGTCACACCGCCATGATCTGGGGAAACAATCACAATTTCATCATTAAAGTTCTTCTTTTTAAAGTAATCAGCTAAAATAGGAACACCCATTAAGTGATCAATTGGAATATCAAAAAATCCTTGAATTTGTGGAGCATGTAAATCTAATGTAATTACTCTTGTTGCTCCAGCAGTTTCAATTAAGTTCGCTACTAACTTCGCAGTAATAGGTTCCCTTGCTCTTGCTTTACGATCTTGTCTTGCATATCCATAATACGGCATAACAATATTAATCGTTTTAGCAGATGCACGTTTTAGAGCGTCAATCATGATTAGAAGTTCCATCAAGCTTTCATTAACAGGAGCACTCGTTGGTTGTACCACATATACATCACACCCACGAATACTTTCTTCAATATTGATTTGAATTTCCCCGTCACTAAATCTTGTAACAGAGCATTTTCCAAGTTCTACTCCAACAACTTTTGCAATTTCTTCTGCTAATTTATGGTTTGAATTTAGACTAAATATTTTCAAGTTAGGATCGAGATACTGGTTCGACATGATGGACCTCCAATTATTGATTGTGTTTTAGTTTATTTACATAGTTTTCTTTATTCACTTGTCGTGCACGTGCAATAGATAATGCTTCGCCTGGAACATCTTCTGTAATCGTAGAGCCTGCTGCTATATAAGCACTTTTTCCGATTGTCACAGGGGCTACTAAATTAGAATTACATCCTATGAACACATCATCTTCTATTTTAGTTAAATATTTATTTTTCCCATCATAGTTCACAGTAATTGAGCCACATCCAATATTTACATTAGATCCAACTTCTGCATCTCCAATATAACTTAAATGAGATGCCTTACTTCCTTTACCGAAATGGGTCTTCTTAATTTCCACGAAATTACCAATCTTCACTTCATCTTCAATTTTTGAATCTGGTCGAATATGTGCAAATGGACCAACTTGAACTTTTGACCCAATCAAGCTATTATACGTGACCGATTGTCGTATAGTAGTTTGATGACCAATTACGCAGTCTTTAATTTCTGAATTTGGGCCTATAATACAATCTTCGCCAATTTGGGTATCTCCTGAAATAAATACACCAGGATAAATAACTGTATCTGCCCCAATTACTACATCCGTTTCAATATAGGTTTGTTCCGGGTCAATAAGGGAAACACCATTTCTCATATGGTGTTCATTAATGCGCTTTCTCATTATCTTTTCTGCTTTCGAAAGTGCAATTCGATCATTCACGCCTAATGTTTCATCCATATCTTTTGTTTGATAGGCTGAAATTACTTCACCTTGTGCTTTTAATATTTCAATAACGTCTGGTAAATAATATTCACCTTGTGCATTATCATTAGAGACTTGCTTTAATGCTTTAAATAATTCTTTATTGTCAAAACAGAATACGCCTGTATTTATTTCGTTTATCGTTCTTTCTTCTTCAGTCGCATCTTTATGTTCAACGATTCTCTCAACAAATCCTTCATCATTTCGAATGATACGCCCGTATCCTTCTGGTTGATCTGTGTATGCTGTTAAAATAGTTGCCTTTGCCTTTTGTTCGACATGATGTTTCATTAGCGCTTCCATTGTCTCAGCTTGAATCAGAGGTGTATCACCACATACTACCAGTGTAACTCCCTCTTCATTGGCCAATTCACTATCGGCTTGCATCACCGCGTGAGCTGTTCCAAGTTGTTGTTCTTGTAACGCAAAAGATGTTTTCCCATCTAATTTAGCTTTTACTAATTCAGCTCCGTGGCCGATTATTGTCACCATTTTATTGACATGTAGTTTCCCAATTTGATCGACTACATGTTCAACCATTGGCTTTCCACATACAGGATGAAGTACCTTATAAAGCTTTGACTTCATGCGAGTTCCTTGGCCTGCAGCTAAAACAACAGCAAATCGATTAGTCATATTTGGTCCCCCAATAAACCTTTTTATCCATAACAAAATATAACGTAATTTACGTATGATTTCAAGGTAAGCTGAAGATATACATAGATTTGTCAACTATATGTGAATATTTTCTTATTTCATATAACCCTCATGTATGTATAAAAAAGGGAGGTTTTCGAAAGATTTTGCTTTTATAAAATCCCTACTTACCCGCTGTTACACCTATTAACGCGCTTCAATGGTTCTTATGAAGTAGAAATGAAGGGGGGATTTTATAAATTCAAACTTTAACTAAATAAAAATAATTTTTGAGAAAAAGAGCCGAAAAAAAGAGCCTTACTTCTTGGAGTAGGCTCTTGCTGCTTTTATTCTATTAGGAAGCTCCGGCTTCTTCAAACTCGACTTCCTCTAACTCTCCTAATCGGTGATACTCCGCCAATACAGATTCTTGAATTTTGCTTCTAGTATTGGAATTAATTGGATGAGCAATATCTCTAAACTCTCCATCTGGAGTGCGTTTACTTGGCATCGCGACAAATAATCCATTATTCCCATCAATTACTCGGATATCGTGAACAACAAATTCATTATCCAATGTAATAGAAGCAATCGCTCTCATTCGCCCCTCTGTATTAACACGGCGTAATCTTACATCTGTTACTTCCATCCTATTCACCACCTTTTTGCATAGATAGAATCTAGTTAAAGTATTCAACAGATTTTGATATATTCCTTCTTAAATTGTAAAATTTTTTAAATAATTAATAGGACTCTTGTATTTCCTAGTAAATCAAATCATATATTAATCATTTATTAACCAACAGAAATCAAAATATACATATTTTTAAAACTTTTGAAGCAATACTCTCCTACTCAGGTGTATACATAAGAGAAAGTTGGAACCAAAAACAGGCTCATTTTGAAAGAAATCACTTTTCGATATTCTTATCACAAAAATAATGCTGTTTTCCTATAGTTGTTGCATATGTAAAAGCCCTACTGTTGAACTTTACACCTAATAAATCCCTTTTAGCTATTCTTATGAAGTTCGTAGCTCTAAAGAAATAAAGGAGGGTGACGGTCTTCAACTTTTTTATTATTAGTTAAGGCTTTACCTAAATAAAAATAATCTTGGAGTGCAGTACAAAAAAAAAGACTATCAAGTGACAGTCTTTTAAATGCTTATTTAACTAATGCAATAACCTCTATTTCTATTTGAACGTCCTTAGGAAGTCTAGATACTTCTACACAGGATCTTGCTGGCTTATGCTCAGAAAAATATTCTCCATAAATTTCATTAATAATTGAAAAATCATCCATATTTTTTATAAATACAGTGGCTTTCACAACTGTCTCTAAAGAGGCGCCTGCTTCATGTAATACAGCTTTAATATTTTTGAATACTTGATGCGTTTGTTCTTTTATATCATCAGAAATAAGTGTCCCTTCTTCAGTTAAAGGGATTTGACCAGAACTATAAAAAACATTATTTACGACAATTCCTTGTGAATATGGTCCGATTGCTGCCGGCGCTTTTTTTGTAGATACGACTCTCATTAAAAATCCCCCTTGGATTGTAAAAAGTAATTTCCCTCTACCACTCTGATCTTTTTCTCTTTCACATCTACATCCATTAGTTTAACCAGTGATACATAATCATCCACTAATCTTTCTTCTGCTTCCTCAGACTCTAATAGAACGGCAATCCCTGCTAATTTTGCATTAAACTCTTCTAAAAGATTCACCATACCATTAACAGTCCCCCCAGCTTTCATAAAGTCATCAACAATGAGAACCCTTGCTCCCTCATTTAAGCTTCTTTTAGAAAGAACCATCGTCTGAATTCTTTTCGAGGATCCAGATACATAATTAATACTAACTGTTGAGCCTTCAGTTACTTTACTATCTCTTCTAACGATGACGACAGGTACATTTAAATAAGATGCGGCTGCATGTGCAATAGGAATCCCTTTGGTTGCTACTGTCATAATAACATCTATATCTTTATTCGCAAATGACGAGGCAAGTAACTTTCCAACTTTACTTACGATTTGAGGGTTTCCTATCAAATCAGTTAAGTATAAATAACCGCCAGGCAGAAGTCTTTCGGGGTCTGCAATTAATTGGCAAAGCTCTGCAATTATTTCCCTAGCAGCTTCCTCTTTCATATGAGATATATACTTTACTCCACCTGCTGCGCCGGGAATGGTCTGAAGCGTGCCTATTCCCTGCCTTTCAAAAGTTTCCTTTATGATTGCTAAATCTTCACTAATGGATGACTTCGCTGACTCATATCTTTCAGAAAAGAAAGTTAACGACACTAGCTCCTTTGGGCGCTCAAGTAAATAATGTGTCATATCAATTAATCTTTCACTACGACGAAACTTCATATTACACCCCCCTTTACATATATTCCCGAATAATTATTAATAATATATCACCAATGTACGGATTATGTCCATTAGTCTAAAACTAACTATTAACTATATGGAAATGCGGTGATGCACCATTCAATTTACACATTGTTCATTGCTTCCAAAAATAATCCTCTATTCAGTAAAACGGTCACCTAACATTCGAACTGCAAAAACCTGATCACAAAATCCTCTAAGGCCATTATATATTCGTTGAAGGCGCGAATCGTATTGAACAAGACCAAATACAGTTGGTCCACTCCCACTCATTAGGACAGCGTCAGCACCAAACCTAAACATTTGCTCCTTAATATGTTGTACCTCAGGATGCATTTTCAATGTTACACTTTCTAAAGCATTCCCAATTTCCTTACATACCGATTGATAATCCCCTTGTTTAATTGCTTGAATCATCGCTTGGGAATTCGGATGTTGAATAGATTCTAAATTTAGATTCCGATAAACATCTGCCGTTGATACACCAATGGATGGCTTTGCTAAAATAACCCAGCAATTAGGCGGTGCAGGTAAGTGAGTTATTTTTTCTCCTCTTCCTTTTGCCAAGGCTGTTCCACCATACACACAAAAAGAAACATCAGAGCCGATTTCCGATCCAATCTCTGCAATTTCATCTAAAGTTAAGCCCAAGTTCCAAAGTTTATTTAAACCACGTAATGTGGCAGCAGCATCACTACTTCCACCAGCTAAGCCAGCAGCAACCGGGATCATTTTATCAATAGTAATTGAAACACCTTGGTTAATATGAAATTTCTCCTTAAGAACCTTTGCTGCTTGAAATGCTAAGTTACGTTGATCATCTGGAACAAATCTATTTTGAGAAATGATACGAATCTCACCGTCTGTTGTTTCTGACAATCCGATTCTGTCAGAAAGATCGATTGTGGTCATAATCATTTCGACTTCATGATATCCGTCCGAACGCTTATTTAAAACATCTAAGGTTAAATTTATTTTCGCCGGTGCTTTAATAAAAATCGTCAACAGTTTCACCCACTTTAATCCGACATTTGATTTTTGACTTAAGTACTTTCTGGTGTTAAGCTCGGAAGCTTTCCAAATATATTAAGGTACTTTCTCTGTTCTTATAAGTTTGTACTATTTTACCACAAACAATAATTGCCATATAACCTCTTCACAAATATTGTATTTTACCACTATCAATGAATATATGGAAGATGTATCTGTAAATATATTGTCTATAAACTAATAATCAGTGATATCAGGATTAATGGAACCGTTCAATCTTAAGAGATATTAAAAAAGACCGAGAGATAACCCCGGTCTTTTCGGCATGTAATTGTTTTATTCCATGAGCTCGAGCCTGTCTTTAGGAATATCGATTATTGGCAAGCTGTTGTTGCGCGATTTCAATCGCTCGCTTTACCATATTTCCAGCATCCTTTGCCTTAATACCGCCCCATCCTTCTTGCTGAACGACATCATAAAAACCTAATTCCTTAGCTAATTCTTCTTTTAGCTGACTAGACATAATTCCTTTTCTTCTGCCCACTTTGAATAACCTCCTTAAACATACCTTATACATAGTATGTTCAAGCAAAAGGCTATTTATCGACTCATTTCATTTTAAATAAACGCTGTATAAAAGGGCAAAAAAACAAAAAGCAGTAAACGCATTGTCTACTGCTGCCCTAATACTATATTTCCTGTTGTTTCATCATAGAAGGTTAATTGGACCGTTTCAGTAAGCACATCTGCATAGCTGTAGGAAACACGTTCAAATGAGTTTTCCTCTTGATCTAATTCGATGACAAAAACTGATGGATAAGTTTCTGCCAAAATACCCGAACGTTCAATGGTTTTTCTTCGTCCACCATTAGCTTTCAACATTAATCTTTTTCCAAGATTTGAATCAAGGGATCTCTTAATGTCAGTTAATGTCTTTGGCATTTCGCTCCACCTCACTATGTATTAGTATAGCACAATATGTAAAAAAGGTCAAATATAAATTATTTATTTTATCAGTCAAAGGAATGTACTGTCAATACTTTTCATTCAACAAAATGACCGTTTTTTTTACAAATTTAGTTTTACCAACAAACTGAATAATATGTAGATAAACTATATTATTTAAAAAATGTTTATTACATAGGGGTTAAAAGCCTGTTTATCCTGTATAAATTTTGCATTCAACAAATGAAATAAAATATATCGAAGAGGCTCGAGTCATGTTGATTTATCGTGAAAAAAATGAAGTTCGTTTGCAGATTATCAGAGAGGCACTTAACTTTAATAGCTACATTACATTTAATATTTTTCATAAGAAAAAGACTCTAATGAATATTCATTAGAAGCCTTCTCCACTATTCTTCCATGACAGGCTTATATGGCATTCCCGTGCGCAAGACCCCTTTTGTCTCAATTCCTCCCAACCCCTTTTCACCAGTTAATGTATTACGTAAAACATCCCACACATTTATTGGTTCCATAAAGGATGTATAACTAATTTTAGCTACTATATAAACAGGATCAAGTGCATGAATATTAACTCTTAGTGGGGAGCTTGCAAAATTAGCGCCTACTTGAATTAACGATTCAAAATGAGATTGGCATGCTCCTGCAAAAATAATTAATTGGTCCAAATGGGGTACCTTTTTTCTTGCTTCAATCACCGTTTTAACGAAATATTTAGAATGTCTATATGCGTTTATATCTGCCTTTTTTCCTTTTGATTTTGAATAGGAATCATGTCCTGTAATCACTAAAATATCCGGCCGATACTTATCAATTAATGGCCCGATTTGATTTGGCATATCCTTTTCATAACAGTGGATTCCATAAACTTTTATTCCTATTTTTTCATAAAGATCGATACATTTTTTTAAGTAATTAGGGTCCCCATCAAGATGTAAAACGCGTCCTGGAATATGAAAATAGCTAAAATCCTGATTATATCCATTTGTTGCATTGTATTCATGTCTATGTCGTAATAAATCAATATCTTGTTGGAATAGTTCAAAGGATTGCGCTTCTAATGAACGAAATTCCCTAGAAATCTTCGACCTTTCCTCTGAGTCAATCATCACTAAGTCTTCAAAGGGAGCATCTGCGATTAATCGATAGTCCTCACCATATAAAATAGCTGTTTCTTTGCCATCTTTATTAATAATATCAATCACTCTAAATAAAAGATCACATTGATATGATTTTCTTCCCACGATTGAATTGATTTTTACACTCATGAGTTTTCAACTCCAATGTAAAGCAAAATAGTCTTTTTACTTCTAACATTAGGCTATGCATCACACATAGAATAGGTGAAAGGGGACTATTAGTAAAATTCAAGTGTTAAATTCCGCTAATAGCCCCCTTTTAAAGGTATTTATTTATTTATAATAGGATAGAGAGCATTACTTAGTGCGGCGAACTCTTCAATAGAAAGTGTCTCGCCTCTTCTGCCAGGATCTATTCCAATTTGACCTAATGCCTCAAGAATTTCCTCTTTAACCCCTTTGCCGTTTGGCAACTGACTTGTAAGATTATTTAAAAGTGTTTTCCTTCTTTGTGCAAAAGAAGCTCGTGTCACTTGGAAGAAGAATTCCTCATCATCAACGTTAACAATTGGTTCATCATGTAATGTTAAGCGAATAACTGCAGAATCTACATTTGGCTGTGGCATAAATACCGTTTTAGGAACTACCATTACAGTTTCAGCTTTCGTATAATATTGAATAGCAATCGACAAGGAACCATATTCTTTTGTGCCAGGTTTCGCACTTATTCGATCAGCTACTTCCTTTTGGAGCATAACAACAATTCCCCTAAGAGGGAGCCTTTTTGTTAAAAGCTGTGTAATAATCGGTGTTGTTACGTAATAAGGAAGATTGGCAACAACCATAATATCCTGAATATCTTTAAATTCTGTTTCTATTAGTCCTTGTACATCTGCCTTTAAAATATCTTGATGAACAACTTTTACATTATCGTATGGGGTTAATGTGTCCTCCAATATCGGAAGTAAACGTTGGTCTATTTCAAACGCTAATACCTTTTTGCTGCTTCTGGCTAAATGCTCTGTCAACGCTCCAATACCAGGTCCGATTTCTATGGAGCCAGTCTCCTTGGTTAAACCAGCACTTTCTGTAATATTTCTTAATATATTAGGGTCAATTAAAAAGTTCTGACCTAAGCTTTTTTTAAACGAAAATCCATATTTTTTTAATATTTCCTTTGTTCTCATCGGGGTAGCAATATCTTTATGCATTCTTTTCCTCCTGTAGGACTATTTCAATTGCAGAAGCAAAATCCTCTTTACTAATTTGAAACATCATTAATCGCTTATGAAGCTGCTTTCCATTTGTATATCCTATTTTCAATAGTTCGCCTAAGCGTTCTCTTCTAGCCTTTGATTGAGGGAAGCCTATTAACCCGGCAGTAATCAAATCTTCCTTCGTAATCACTTCTATAATATCCTCTTCCATCGTATGAGCATCCTTTAATGCCTCGCGAATAGCATCTGGACTAGCATGTTCAACACCAATTCCCCTGCCAGACGTTGGTTTTGCATCCTTTTTTTTAATGAAGGCATGCTTACAACCTGGCACATGATCAGAGACGATTTTTCTAATCTTCTCACCTGGAAAATCAGGATCTGTAAAAATAATGACCCCTCTTGTGTCCTGAGCTAGTCGAACCTTTTCAATTGTTTCCTTTGAAACGGCGGACCCATTTGTTTCAATTGTATCTGCATCAACGGCTCTTTTAATGGCCGTGGTATCATCTCTACCCTCTACAACGATAATTTCTTTTATTTTCATTTTTCCTCCAAAATAGTGAAACATTTTTGTAACATTATTCGTCTTATATTATAAACCACCTATATTATAATTGTATTATACAGATACACACATCAAAAAAACAAAAAACAGAGGGAAGACCCTCTGCATCTAATTCAGTATTTTAATTTTGACTCGTTTTCTTCCCCAATTATAGGCTTGTGACTTATTGGAGAAAAACACATCAATTTTTTGACCTTTCATTGCACCACCAGTATCTGCTGCAATGGCATAACCATAGCCTTCAACATATACTTTTGTTCCAAGTGGAATAAAATTAGGATCTACCGCAATTATTTTCATGTTTGGATTGGCACGTAAATTAATACCTGTAGCTGTACGTCCTGAACATCCATTACACTCTGCTGTATAAGCGGTCGATGTTACATAATATTCTTTACCACCTTCAGGTTCACCTCTAGAAACCTGGGCTGTTAATACTTTTGTTCCAACTAAAACAACCTTTTCCTTACTTTCCTTTAAGGTTTTTTCAGTTAGTAATTTTCGATTAACTTCTTTTCCGTTTTCCTTGGTTACTTCATAGGTTTTATGAACGATGCCATTTTCACCATGCTGTACTACTTTTTCTTGCCCTTTAAGTAAGGTAGAGTCCTTTTTAGTAGTTATAGCATATTGAATAGGTTCTTCCACTACATCGCTGACTTTTTTAACTCTGATCACTTTAATTACATCTTCTGGACTAACTTTATGTTTTAGATCCGGCTTTGTACGGTCTAATTCTTCAAGTTTGACTCCCTGTTGCTTTAAAAAGTCAGCGACCGTAGTCGAAGTTGACCAAACCTTTTTCTTCTCGCCACCATCATTTAGTGTTAAGGAAAAAGCCTTCGCAATATCTATTTTCATATTTTTGGTAATATCTTGATTTAGTCCTGGATTTACTTGATCATATTTTCCAATTTTAATCTTTTCATTTTCAAGTAATTCCCTTATTGTATTTTCTGTCGTCCAAACCGATCGTTCCTTACCGTCAATCGCTAGATGGACTTTTTTAGCTGGTTTCCAGACAAAAGACAATTGATCTGTTACCTTAGTATCTTTTGGTAATGACAAATAATCCTCTGAGTGTAAATGAATATCTAAATCGTCTAAAATATCTCCAATCGTATTCGAGTGTGTCCTAATAACTTTTTTCTTCCCATCCATTGTCATAGCAACAGTTTTTTTCGTAGTTTCATAGGCAGTAAACGCTAAAACCCCTGCAAAAACTATGGAACTAGAAATAACAATAGTGAGTCTTTTACTACTCATTGTCCTGGAAAACAGGCTTTTCACATGCTTTAAATTCATGAAAATGAAACGCCTCCTTCTCTCCGTGAGATTATATAGACTATCTTGTCTACTGTCAACCTAATAGACTTTTAGAAATGTATTGCCTATTATGCATAACATTTCCAAAAATGAAAAGGGAGACTTATCGACATCGTTATCCTATGAGAAAGAAAAGACTTGTAGAACTTTAAGTTTTTCAAAAAATATTAGACAAGCTCCCTTGGCATTCGACATCTTTAGATATCATATTATGCCGAATAATTTATTTGCATTTAAGGATGTTTGCTTAGCCACTTCCTCAAAAGATATTCCCTTTATTTCTGCAATCTGTTCAGCAACTAATTTTACATATGCAGGTTCATTTCTTTTACCTCTATAAGGGTGTGGAGCTAAATAGGGACAATCTGTTTCAATTAAAAGGCGATTTAAAGGAATTTCTAATGCAACTTCCTTTGGTTTTTTCGCATTTTTAAATGTAACAGGACCACCTAACGAAATATAGAAGTTCATGTTAATGCATTCTCTAGCTATTTCAGGGCTTCCACTAAAGCAATGCATAATTCCACCAACTTCTTGTGCATCCTCTTCTTTTAGAATATCTACAATATCTTGAGTTGCTTCACGATTATGAATAACAATTGGTAATTTCACCTTTTTGGCTAATCTAATTTGTTTACGAAATACTTCCTTTTGTATCTCCTTCGGTGACTTATCCCAATGATAGTCTAATCCCATTTCTCCTAACGCAACAACTTTAGGATGTTTAGTTAATTCTTCTATCCAGATAAGGTCCTCATCTGACATATCAATGGCATCAACAGGATGCCATCCAATACTGGCGTAAAGAAAATCATAGGTTTCAATAAGCTCCATTGCTCTATTAATCGTTGGTCGATCAAATCCAACAACAACCATCTTCTTTACTCCCGCATTTTGTGCATTTTGGATGACTTCTTTTAAATCCAGATCATATTGCGAATCATTAAGATGAACATGTGTATCGAATAACATTTATACTAACTCCTTATCCAATATAATTTTATTATAAAAATCCTACACAAGCTTTGCATTCATTTAACATTTACATTACATTTTTTTAAATACATTTTCCTATTAACTATTTGTGAAAAATATAACTTTTTTACCAGTTAATTTCGACAATATTTTGCCATTGTTCAACCTAAAAATAGTGTTATAACTACCCATTTATTCCTCTAATGATTAAAATAACCACTCTATAAAAGAAAATTTATATACTAATTGACCAAAATTATTTGTACCTAGCATTATAACTCTATACTGGAATAATGCAAAAAAGAAAATAACATAGAGGATCACGTCGAAAATTGTTCCACGTGAAACATCTCTATGTTATACTAGCCAATATTTTTTAGATAGTTAATCCTTTATATTATTACAATTACTTTACAATTGCACCATTTGGAAGGCTTTGATCGATACTAGCAAGAGATAATTGGCCGTCTTTTGATCCAGCCAGGATCATTCCTTGTGAAAGTTCACCTCTTAATTTTACTGGCTTTAAGTTTGTTACACAAATTACCTTTTGACCTACCAATTCTTCTGGTTTATAGTATTGTGCAATTCCAGAAACCACTTGACGTTTCTCATATCCTAAATCTAATTGTAATTTTAGCAATTTATCTGCTTTTTTAACGGGTTCTGCATGAATTACTTCTGCAACACGAAGTTCAACCTTCATAAAATCATCAATAGTAATTTCACTTTTTTCTTCCAACTTTTCAGTTTCCATTTCTTTTTTCTCACCCTTAACAGGTTCCCCTGCCATTTTTTGCTTAATGTATTCTACTTCTACATCAATTTCCAATCGTGGGAAAATTGGTTCCCCTTTCTTAACCACTTTTGTACCTGATGGGATGGAACCAAATTTATTAAGACTCTCCCAATTTTTTAATTCATCATCTTTAATACTTAATTGTTCAAATATATTCGTCGGTGTTTTGGTTAAAAATGGTTGAAGTAAAACAGCAACTATACGTAAAGACCCCGCTAAATGGACCATGACAGAAGATAGTTCTGCTTGTTTTTTCTCATCCTTAGCTAAAACCCAAGGACTTGTCTCATCAATATATTTGTTTGTTCTACTAATTAATTCCCAAACAGATGCTAAAGCAACCGAGAATTCCATTTTTTCCATTGCTTCTTCATACTTTTGGATCGTCTCCATATTAACTGTGACCAAATCTTCATCAAAGGAATTAATAGGTCCATTATACGTTGGGATTTCGCCATCAAAATATTTATTAATCATCGCTACTGTTCGATTAAGAAGATTACCTAAATCATTAGCTAAATCAAAATTAATTCTTTCAACAAAGCCTTCCGGTGTAAATACTCCATCTGAACCAAATGGCACTTCCCTTAACAAGTAATAACGCAATGCATCCAACCCATATCGATCAATCAAGGTAACTGGATCTACTACATTTCCTTTTGATTTAGACATCTTTCCGTCTTTCATTAATAACCATCCATGTGCAAATACCTTCTTTGGTAATGGTAAGTCTAAAGCCATTAACATGATTGGCCAATAAATTGTGTGGAAACGGACAATTTCTTTACCAACTAAGTGCACATCTGCTGGCCAATACTTTTGGTACTTTGTATCATCGCTTGTTCCATACCCTAATGCCGTAATATAGTTTGAAAGTGCATCAATCCAAACATAGATAACATGTTTTGGATTACCTGGAACCTTAACACCCCAATCAAATGTAGTACGTGAAACAGCTAAATCCTCAAGACCTGGTTTAATAAAATTATTAATCATTTCATTTTTTCTTGATTCAGGCTGGATAAATTCAGGATTCTCTTCATAAAACTTTAAAAGGCGATCAACATATTTACTCATTTTAAAGAAATAGGATTCTTCTTTTACCTTTTCAACAGGTCTACCACAGTCTGGGCAATTTCCATTGACTAATTGGCGTTCTGTAAAAAATGATTCACATGGTGTACAATACCATCCTTCATATTGATCTAAATAAATATCACCCTGCTCCACCAATCGCTGAAATATTTTTTCTACTACCTCTTTATGTCGATTCTGAGTTGTACGAATAAAATCATCATAAGATATATCCAATTTATTCCATAGATCTTGGATTCCTGCGACAATATTATCTACATAGGCTTGTGGTGTTATCCCTTCTTCTTCAGCCTTACGTTGTATTTTTTGGCCATGTTCATCTGTTCCTGTTAAGTACATTACATCATAACCACGAAGTCGTTTATACCGCGCCATTGCATCCCCAGCTACAGTTGTATACGCGTGTCCGATATGTAAATTCCCACTTGGATAATAAATCGGTGTCGTAATATAAAATGTTTTATCCTTCTCCATTACCTGTCCCACCTTATAAAATATTTTCTAATACATATTCATGACTCAATAGTAAGTTTAGCACCTTTGGCATTCTAAATGTCTTAATTGAAATGGAAATAAAAAGAAATTGTAAAAATTATTACGCTAGTCTTGCTATATACTAATAAAAACTAGTTCAAGGAAAGTGCCTAAAAAAAATACTCTCACCCAATGGACGAGAGTTATTAATGCCAATTTGGGCAAACAATATACATTTCCTTACCTAAAGACATCATAGCCTCTTATATCATCAAAATATACATAAATTTTTGCTTTTCTGCAACTTTCCTACTTATATAAGCGAATTTTAAAATGAAAGGGCATAGTAAAAAGGTAGGAAATTTGTCGAAAATTATTTTTGGCTTTTTATGATTTGTAAAAAAATAGATTTTTATTCGTCGGGGAATAAATGGTAATTTTTTCTTCAATGAAGAAAAACCCTTATATATCAAGTGGTTTCAGTGTTTTTTAGAATGAAAATAGAGTGAAAATAATTATTGACGAATATGGGAATCGTTGGTATGATAGATTCAGTTAATGAAAAATATGTCGAAAAATGACGATAAAGATAAATTTACAATAGGAGGAGAAACAAAAAATGAAATCTACTGGTATTGTTCGTAAGGTTGATGAACTAGGTCGTGTAGTTATTCCTATCGAACTTAGACGTACACTTGGTATTGCTGAAAAAGACGCATTAGAAATATATGTAGATGATGAAAAAATCATTTTAAAAAAATATAAGCCTAGCATGACTTGTCATATTACTGGGGACGTTTCTGATGATAATGTTCAATTAGCAGGCGGAAAATTAGTTCTTAGCCGTGAAGGTGCAGACCAATTAATTAAGGAAATCCAAGCTGCTTTCCATAAGGAGTAGTTAATAGTTTCTTTATCTTAAAAGGCATCTCCTATTTATATTAGAGATGCCTTTTCTTTGTTTTATTTTATTCCTTTATTTACTCTTGATGAAATGTTTGATAAACTTCTCTTTTTGGTAAATTTCTCTCTTTTGCAACTTGTTTAATTGCTTCCTTTGAAGTTAATTTTTTCTGGTCCATATAGTGGTTTACATGGTCAATCACGCTTATATCTGTCCACCAAGTTTCCTGTTCATTCTCCATATTTTCATGATTTCCCTCTACAACTATACAAAATTCCCCACGAACTTCATTAGCTTCAAACCACTTGATGATTTCATCTATAGTGCCTCTTAAAAACTCTTCAAACTTCTTTGTTAACTCTCGACAAAGCACAATATTTCTATTTCCAAGTACTTCACTCATTGCTTTTAATGTTTCCTTCAATCGGTGAGGAGCTTCATATAATATAAACGTTTCAGTTTTATTATTTAAATTTTCCAATTCAGCTCTTCTTTCCTTTTTATTCCTTGACAAAAATCCATAAAAATAAAACGGTTGTGGATTAATTCCAGATGCAATTAATGCAGTTAAGGCAGCATTAGCTCCAGGTAAGGGAACAACTGTAATGTTTTCTTCTAATACTTGAACAACTAATTCATAGCCCGGGTCCGATATTGATGGCATACCAGCATCACTGACTAATGCTACTTTTTCTCCTAAAAGCAATTTAGAAATAAGATTCTTTGCACTGATTTCCTTATTATGTTCATGATAACTTGTAATAGGTGTTTGAATATCAAAATAATTGCAGAGCTTTTTCGTGTTTCGAGTATCTTCGGCAGCAATAATATGAGCTTCCTTCAATATACGGACCGCACGATATGTCATATCTTCTAAATTCCCTATCGGCGTGGGTACAAGATACAGAATTCCTTTACTGTTATCATTAACAAAGCTTTTTTGTACTTGCATCTTTATCCCTCCTTTTTGTCATATTCAATAGCATTTCCAAATAACATCTCTTCGACTTCTTCACTATACTGATTTTCTGCTTTGTAAATATATAATGGTGGTAATACCTTTAAATCCTTACTGCCATCCTTAATTCCCTCTACCAGTATTGTATTTGCCTCTTTTCCATACCTTGGATATACAAATCGCAGACGTTTCGGCTCTATACGATATTTTCTCATTAGCATTAAGATATCTAATAGTCTTCCCGGTCTATGTACTAATGCTGCCTTTCCACCCTGACGCAATAATTTGCTACTAACCTGAATAGCATCCTCAAGCGTACATAATATTTCATGTCTTGCAATAGCCAGATGCTCATTTATATTTTTTTCGCTTTTTGGTGGTGTAACAAAATAAGGTGGATTACATATAACAACATCAAATTTACCTTTTCCTAGCCTTTCAGGCATTTCTTTAATATCTCCATGAATCATGTTGATTTGATTCTCTAAGTGATTATAAGAAATACTCCGTAATGCCATATCATAAAGCCTTTCCTGAATCTCAACCCCTATAATATTAGCTTTTGTACGGTTACTTATTAATAATGGAATCACACCATTCCCAGAGCATAGATCGATTACTCTTCCCTTCTGGATGGGAAGATAAGCAAATCTCGCTAGCAAAACTGCGTCTAAAGAAAAAGAAAAGACCGACGGACTTTGAATAATTCGCAATTCCTCAGCAAGCAAATAGTCCAATCGCTCATCATTTCTTAACTCAACCATTACTCTACCTCCATATTAAGAAAAGAATTCCAGCTTGATAGCACCTTTCTAACAGAGTGCATAATCACGAATATCTCACTTAAAAAGCCTTCCCTTATTTAAGGAAGGCCACTCTTTTTTTCTCTCTATTCCTATTGTACAATTATACCTACTTCTATTTCATTGTTCTTATTTTTTATTTAAAAACGAGAGGCAAAATAAACAATCTTCATCTTTTCGAGGGCTTCCAAAATGAACATTACAAATGTGAAATCCCTCTTGATATAATCTTGCTAAGTTATCATAACCTTCGCCTATATCAAAATCTTTATGATTAGAATCAGCTTGATCTTCTTTTCTACTATTTTTTTGTATCGCCACATCCTGGATTATGGCATATTCTCCATTATCCAACCGACGACGCAAATATTCATTTTCTATTTTTAATGAATTATTTTCTTCAATCATCTCGGCTAAGTTTTTTTTCAACTCACCTAACTGCTGGTATAAGTTTCCAATTTGGATTTCCATATTACTGACTGAATCGAAGAACTCTTTTTTATCCATTAACTCCACCTCTACTCCGTGGCTTGGATCGATATGGCATCTTCACTTAATAATTCATCCATCGTAAACTCTAGGACACGTTCTTCTAATTGTACTTGTAAAACACGTTCAAGAATATTGAGTCCAATGACCTTGCCCAATCCTAAAGGTGTTCCTACTGTTTCACCCACATCAGGCAAAAATTCCTTAGCGGATTCATATTCATCATTTTCGTATTTAAGACAGCACATGAGTCTACCACATAGTCCGGAAATTTTTGTTGGATTTAAAGAAAGGTTTTGATCCTTTGCCATTTTAATAGATACTGGTTCAAAATCGCCAAGGAACGTAGAACAACATAGCATTCTGCCACATGGACCAATACCACCAAGCATCTTTGCCTCATCCCTAACACCAATCTGCCGCAACTCAATTCTCGTACGAAAAATAGCGGCTAAATCTTTTACAAGGTCACGAAAATCTACACGACCATCTGCGGTAAAATAAAAAATTACTTTATTACGATCAAATGTATATTCTACATCCACTAGCTTCATATCGAGCTGGTGTTCAATAATTTTGTCACAACAAACCTGATAAGCTTCCATTGCAGCTTCTTTATTTTCATCCACGATCAAATGGTCCTTTTGATCCGCAATTCGAATGACCTTTTTTAATGGAAGAACTACATCATGCTCCTCTACTGTCTTTTGGTCCATAACCACCTTACCAAACTCAACGCCTCTGACTGTTTCCACAATAACGGAGTCATCTTTCTGAATTGAGAGACCATCCGGATCAAAATAATAAACCTTACCGGCCTTTTTAAATCTTACACCTACTACATTAAACAAAGGTAGATCCCCCCTGCAAATTTAAGACAAGCTGTTCCATCAATAAATGAGGATTCATATTTCCTTGTAACTTTCTTTTTGCCTCTAAAATAGCTGACATCTTTTCAGCTATTTTTGTCGGTGAATTTTGAAGCATATCTACCTCAAATTGCCTCCGTTGATCTGGATAGATTAATTGTTTGTCTCTTCCTAACTGTAATGTAAGAAGATCTTTATAAATAAATAACAAAAGATCAAGCCCTCGATCTATTTGATTTTTTTCCTTAAAATGATTATACCAGTCCTCTTGTAATTCAACCATGGCAAATAATGAGCCTTTACCGAGGACTTCATATAATTTTAACACTATTTTTCGAGCTTGTGCAAACCACTCATCACGATCAAGCTGAATTGCTTCATTTAGATCATTTGTGAGGTTGGCTAATAAAGGAGCGGTAGAAGGAGAAATACCTTCTTCAATTAGTTTTTTTTCTAAGTGATTCATTGAAAATGGTTGAAAGGAGACGATCTGGCATCTCGAAAGAATGGTTGGCAAAATTTGTTGCACTTGCTCAGTAATTAATATAGCTGTTGTTTCTGAGTTTGGTTCTTCCAGGAACTTCAACAAGCTGTTTGCCGCATTAGTTGTCATCTTATCTGCATGCACTAGAGTATAAAGCTTTTGTTTAGACTCAACTCCTGATTTGCTAAATTCCTGTTGTAAGTTTTTTATTTGATCTTTTTTTATTGATAATCCATCTGGTTCAAGTACGTGAACATCGGGGTGGCTTTGATGATTAATTCTTTTACAGTTGCTGCACTGTTCACATGGATTTATTCCGTCTTTTAGATTAAGACAAAATAGACTCTTAGCAAATAACACACTTACCTCTTTCTTTCCCAGTCCATGTTCTCCCTCAAATAGATAGGCATGTGCAACACGATTACGCAATATACTATTTTTTAACACTTTAGCTGCTAGTGGTTGAACTTTCTCCAGTTCATCCCAAGATAACGTCAATCTAAATCACTCTCTTACGTATATATATTTAAAATTAGTCCCTTGATTTCTCCGATCTTTCCTAAAATATCTATTTGAGTTTTATCCTTTTTAATATAATCTTCGGTTAACTCCACTAAATGTTTATCAATTTGTTCAACAATACTTAATTTTCGGCCCTCACCATATTGATTCCATGTATGAGATTGTTTTAAGTTCATACCAAAATCAACTGTTTCTTTAATAAACCTTTTTACGAGGTTTTTATACTTTGTTAAATCTTTAAACGTTCGTGAGCGAGATAAACGCTCACCTGCTTGATCAATTTCAGATATTAATTTATTTAATTGTTCTATTTGTAACTTTTCATCTTGTTTATGAATGATTTCAGTAAATTTAATATTACTGGAGTTTGAACCTTTTTGATCAGGGCGTTTATTATCCAAACCCAATCGTAAATCTTGGTTTATTTTCAACATTTATACCTCCGTTAAAATTGCTCAAATCGCTCAACTGGAAGTACAAATACGGTTGCTCCACCAACTTCTACTTCCACCGGGTATGGGATATATGAATCTGCATTCCCTCCCATTGGTGATACAGGTGCCATAAGCTGTTCACGGGATTGGCAGTTATCTTTAATAACCTGCATAGCCTTTTCAACACGTATATCTTCTGTACCTATCATAATAGTAGTATTTCCTGATTTTAAAAACCCACCAGTACTCGCTAGCTTTGTTACCCTAAAATTATGTTCAACCATGGCGTTCATTAAACGTGTACTATCCTGATCCTGCACAACAGCTAGAATTAGTTTCATAAAACTCCCCTCCCAATATATTTAATAAAATCAGTCAGTTATTACTCTTTTTGTTATTATATCATTTATTATATATGTATTTGAGTATATCCCTAAATAATCCTTTAAAAAACATAAAAGCCCTAAGGAAAAATATACCTTAAGGCTTGTTGTTTATTAAATCTTCTATTTTGGATTTCACTGCACTATATACTTTATCTAATGATTGGCCAGCATCTACTTCATATATCCGTTCAGGAAATTTATCTAATAATAGTTTAAATCCTTCTCGTACTTTTGTATGGAAATCCATCGTTTCTAAATCTAAACGATTCACTTCTCTTCCCTGATTATCAGATATTCTTTTTAAACCAACTTCAACATCTACATCAAAAAAAATCGTTAAATTTGGCATTAGATCCTGTGTAGCAAATCGATTAATAGAGTATACTTCTTCAATTCCTAGCCCTCTAGCATAGCCTTGATAAACTAAGGAACTGTCTATAAAACGATCGCATAGTACAATAGCTCCATCATTTAATGCTGGGATGACCTTTTCAACCAAGTGCTGTCGTCTTGCAGCTGCATATAAAAGTGCCTCAGTACGGTAATCCATTTCTGTATTTTCTTTATTCAATAAGATTGTTCTTATTTGTTCAGCGATATTGATTCCGCCTGGCTCCCTAGTCATTACAATTTTATATCCCTTTTGCTTTAGCGCTGTTCCTAACTTATTTAACACAGTTGTTTTTCCAGCACCTTCTGGCCCTTCTGCAGTAATAAATAATCCTTCCAAAATAATAACCTCCAACATCCAATTCAAATACTCATACTATATTCATTAGTATTTACACTCTTAATCTACATAGACTAAAATTTCCCTATTTGTTAATCGCTCAATTTCACCTTGAAACCTAGCATTTAAAGTTAATAATTTATCTAATACTTCTATCGTTTCATCTGTTATGCATTCCCCTGGTAATGTAAGTGGAATCCCCGGTGGATAAGGAATAATCATTTTTGCAGCAATTCGATTAACTGCATGTTTAAAAGGAACCCATTCATACGACCTATCTTCCATTTCACTAAACGGAATTGCCAAATGGCTGATTTTATTCTTTATATCTACCATTTTATTATCAGCATTATTCTTATTAAGTTTAGGTTTTTTAATAACCTCTTTCATTTTCTCGAATGCTTCTATGTATATAAATTCCGCTCCCTTTTTTAACAATGGTAATACCATTACCACTTGATGCGGATCAGCCATTTCAGTATATACCCCTTCCTCCTC
>NZ_JBBOXX010000001.1:0-32500 GCF_038007825.1 Heyndrickxia sp. FSL W8-0496 | reverse complement strand
ACATTTATTAGGAAACAAAAGACAATGGATAGATGAACATACCAAAGTCATGTTTTTATTCATGCATATTTTCTTAGAAGGATTGAACCTTCAAAACTGAACAAAACAGAAGACGTCTGAACCACGTAAGTGGTTTTCCATATTCCTTAGAAAGGAGGTGATCCAGCCGCACCTTCCGATACGGCTACCTTGTTACGACTTCACCCCAATCATCTGTCCCACCTTCGGCGGCTGGCTCCAAAAGGTTACCTCACCGACTTCGGGTGTTACAAACTCTCGTGGTGTGACGGGCGGTGTGTACAAGGCCCGGGAACGTATTCACCGCGGCATGCTGATCCGCGATTACTAGCGATTCCGGCTTCATGTAGGCGAGTTGCAGCCTACAATCCGAACTGAGAATGGTTTTATGGGATTGGCTAAACCTCGCGGTCTTGCAGCCCTTTGTACCATCCATTGTAGCACGTGTGTAGCCCAGGTCATAAGGGGCATGATGATTTGACGTCATCCCCACCTTCCTCCGGTTTGTCACCGGCAGTCACCTTAGAGTGCCCAACTAAATGCTGGCAACTAAGGTCAAGGGTTGCGCTCGTTGCGGGACTTAACCCAACATCTCACGACACGAGCTGACGACAACCATGCACCACCTGTCACTCCTGTCCCCGAAGGGAAATCCCTATCTCTAGGGAGGTCAAGAGGATGTCAAGACCTGGTAAGGTTCTTCGCGTTGCTTCGAATTAAACCACATGCTCCACCGCTTGTGCGGGCCCCCGTCAATTCCTTTGAGTTTCAGCCTTGCGGCCGTACTCCCCAGGCGGAGTGCTTAATGCGTTAGCTGCAGCACTAAAGGGCGGAAACCCTCTAACACTTAGCACTCATCGTTTACGGCGTGGACTACCAGGGTATCTAATCCTGTTCGCTCCCCACGCTTTCGCGCCTCAGCGTCAGTTACAGACCAGAGAGTCGCCTTCGCCACTGGTGTTCCTCCACATCTCTACGCATTTCACCGCTACACGTGGAATTCCACTCTCCTCTTCTGCACTCAAGTCTCCCAGTTTCCAATGGCCGCTTGCGGTTGAGCCGCAAGATTTCACATCAGACTTAAGAAACCGCCTGCGCGCGCTTTACGCCCAATAATTCCGGACAACGCTTGCCACCTACGTATTACCGCGGCTGCTGGCACGTAGTTAGCCGTGGCTTTCTGGTTAGGTACCGTCAAGGTACCGCCCTATTCGAACGATACTTGTTCTTCCCTAACAACAGAGTTTTACGATCCGAAAACCTTCATCACTCACGCGGCGTTGCTCCGTCAGACTTTCGTCCATTGCGGAAGATTCCCTACTGCTGCCTCCCGTAGGAGTCTGGGCCGTGTCTCAGTCCCAGTGTGGCCGATCACCCTCTCAAGTCGGCTACGCATCGTCGCCTTGGTGAGCCGTTACCTCACCAACTAGCTAATGCGCCGCGGGTCCATCTGTAAGTGATAGCCGGAGCCATCTTTCAATTCTCCTTCATGCGAAGGAAAAAGTTATCCGGTATTAGCCCCGGTTTCCCGGAGTTATCCCAGTCTTACAGGCAGGTTACCCACGTGTTACTCACCCGTCCGCCGCTAATCATCAGGGAGCAAGCTCCCATCAGATTCGCTCGACTTGCATGTATTAGGCACGCCGCCAGCGTTCGTCCTGAGCCAGGATCAAACTCTCCAAAAAGATGTTTGATATAGCTCTTTATAAATAAAAGTAATTCATTGACGTTTCGTTTTGTTCAGTTTTCAAAGATCAATCACCTTTAAGCGACTTTTACATATTATCATATTCAATAATATGTGTCAATTATTTTTTTGAAATAATTATTTTCGCTTGTTTTAACGACAAGAAATATAATATCATCAAACGATATTAAAAGTCAACCCTATATCAAAATATTTTTTTATATAGGTTCCTTTCTCAAACTTTGTTGCTACGTAGGTAAAGCTTTAACTACTATATATTTATATTGAAGACTATCAACCCTCTTCATTTTGAAACATTGCAGCTACAACCTTAATTAGATGTAAAACAAATGTTAGGTTTGTTACAAAAGCAATCAACTATACGAAAACTACCTTGATAAAACTAACATTTAAATAAGGATTGTCTAAAAAAGGGGACAGACCCCTTAATTGACAACCCCACTAAGCTAATATCCATGTTTGAATAACTGTAAGTCCGATTACACCCGGAATACCTAACAAACCAGAAACAGCTGTTGTTATAAAATTGATAGGTACATGAATACCGAACTGTCCACCAAATTGATTTAAAAAAAATAAAAATAACGCACCTATCGCAATTTTTACAGCGATTTGTCCAATGAAGCGAAATGGCTTTCCTGGTGAACCTGATAGCAATAAAAGAAGAATCAGTCCAGAAATAACAGCAATCACAATGATTGGATCCAAGATTATCACTCCTTATTCTCACATTGTATTATCAGTTTATGAATGGTTTGTCCAAAAAGAACTCTACAATGCAAAAATAAGATGTCCTATCTTTTAATTCTAATATTCCTCGCCTTTGCTTCACGAAATAAGAAGAAATACTTCATTTCAGCAACTTTTTTTTGAAACATAAGCTCTTCATTATATTCAAAACTTAAATCGACCAAGGACTTTTGTTGAATCCAATTTTCCCTTGTTTTTGTCATCAAATCAATCAGCTTTTGGTCATATTCATTACGTAGTTTCAATTTTTTATTGAACATGTGAATACACCTCTTTTTTTAAACTTCTCTTCTTCCTTCTAACGCTTTTGATAAGGTGACCTCATCCGCATACTCTAAATCTCCGCCTACTGGTAGACCATGAGCAATTCGAGTGACTTTAATACCTGATGGCTTTAGAAGCCTTGATATATACATCGCTGTTGCTTCCCCTTCAATATTAGGGTTTGTTGCTAGTATAACCTCTTGTATCGTTTCATCCTGTAATCTTTTTAGCAAATCTGGAATATTAATATCTTCCGGTCCAATCCCATCCATTGGTGAGATTGCCCCATGTAGTACATGATACAGACCATTAAATTCCTTCATTTTTTCCATAGCGATCACATCTTTTGGATCTTGAACTACACAAACGATACTACGATCTCGTCTTGTATCTTCACAAATATAACAAGGATCTTGATCAGTAATATGTCCGCATACCGAACAATAACTTAAGTTTCTTTTTGCATTTACAAGGGCTTTCGCAAAGTCTAGGACAGTATCTTCTTTCATACTCAACACAAAAAATGCCAGTCGAGCCGCAGTTTTCGGCCCTATTCCTGGCAATTTCATAAAGCTATCCATAAGTTTGGTTATTGGTTCAGGATAATGCATCATCTATTCCCCTTAAAAACCTGGAATGTTTAACCCTTTTGTAAACTGTCCCATTGTTTGATTTGTTAACTCTTCTGCTTTCTTTAATGCATCATTTGTAGCAGCTAAAACTAAATCTTGAAGCATTTCAATATCCTCTGGATCTACTACTTCTTCTTTAATATTTACTTCTACAATTTCTTTATGTCCTGATACAACTACAGTGACCATACCTCCACCAGCCGTACCTTCAATTCGCTTTTCACCTAACTCCTCTTGTGCTTCAGCCATCTTCTTTTGCATTTTTTGCATTTGTTTCATCATATTTTGCATATTTCCCATTCCACGCATCATTTATATTTCCCTCCAATAAATTCATTCTTTTATACGTTTTTCATTTAGCTTAAGTTAATGCCAAATAGATTTCACTCTTTCCCTCATCTTACACTTAAATAGGACAAAAAAGAAACCGAAAAATCATAAAAGTGGTTTTATAGGGCCATTAATCTTTTATTTCAATCAAATCCGCGCCTACTAATTTTTTTGCCTCTGCAATTAGAGGGTCTTCTGTTTGTTCCTCTTCATCCTTTGAGCCATCTTTTTGATTATGAATATAACTTTCCCTTATGCTATTCCACTGATTTTCAGGAACCCCGATCAATTGATAGGAGACACCTGTTAACTCAGATAAAATAGACGAAACTGCTTGTAAAAATTTTTGATTTTCCATCGCCATTTGGCAGTGAATTTCATATTTAAATTTCAAAACAAAGGAGTGATTTGAAGCAGCAACAGGCTCGGCTTCATTTAAAAGAGCGGACTGTGAGCGCATTTGTCTGTCATTTAATAGACTAAGCATATCACCCCATCTGCTTTTAATTAAATTCAAATCCTGTTTTGTGGCTTCTTTCAATACATCATTAATTCTACCAACCTGAGCCTTAAATCCTTTGCCTGTACGTGGTGCCTTTTTAACTGGTTGTTGATTCACAGTTTGTGTTTCCTGAACACCGTTAACTTTTAATTCTTGTATTTCCTTTTGGAGATTTCTTATTTGATCCAATAATTGCTGTGTATCTATATCCATATCAGAACTATTAATTACTTGTTTCTGAACTCGGACTTCGCATAACTTAATGAGTGAAACCTCTAAATATATACGAGCCAAATTAGAGAATTTCATCTCTTGTTGAGTTTTATTTAGTATATCAATGTATTCATAAATTTGTTCAGAGGCTATTGTATCAGTAAGCTGTCGAAAATCCTCATCGACCATTACTCGTTCAATCGCTTCTTCTAAATTGGGAGCAGTCTTATAAAGGAGCATATCGCGAAAATAAAAAATTAAATCCTCAACAAAACGAGTTGGATCTTTTCCCTGTTGTAAAAGCTCTTCAAATACTTGAAGTGCACTGGCGATATCCTTCTTCTGTATCGACTCTACCAGTTTATTCAAATATGATTGAGATATGGAACCTGTAACGGTTAATGCGTCTTCTATTGTCACTCGCTCTTCTCCAAAAGAAACAGCTTGATCCATCAAACTTAACGCATCCCGCATTCCACCTTCTGCAGCACGAGCAATAATGTTTAGGGCGGACTCATCAAATTCAATACCTGATTCTCGAGCAATGTGACCCATTCTCCCAGTAATATCTTTCGCTGTGATCCTTTTGAAATCAAAACGTTGACAGCGTGATATTATGGTTAAGGGAATTTTATGGGGTTCAGTCGTAGCCAAAATAAAAATTACATGTTTTGGAGGCTCTTCTAATGTTTTTAACAAAGCATTAAATGCACCAATAGACAGCATATGCACTTCATCAATAATATAGACTTTATATGGAACGACATTTGGCGCAAATTTCACTTTATCCCGAATATCACGAATCTCCTCAACGCCATTATTTGAAGCAGCATCAATTTCTATGACATCAGGTATACTCCCATCAGTTATACCTTTGCAAGCATCACACTCATTACATGGCTCAGTAACTGGGGACCTTTCACAGTTTACCGCTTTTGCTAAAATCTTGGCAGCACTTGTTTTTCCTGTTCCTCTTGGTCCTGAGAAAAGATATGCATGAGAAATTTTTTGTTGTAGGAGGGCATTTTGCAGTGTCTTTGTCACATGTTGTTGTCCCACAACGTCCTCGAAGACCTGCGGACGCCAAACTCGATATAATGCTTGATAACTCAAATGCACACCCCTCCTTTAAAGACATTATGAAACGATTTCTTTCTTCATTATAAGCGAATTTCGTACTGTATAATCGAAACATTACTTTTCTCATATTATACCTTATTTAATAATAATTTTACATGATGAACAATTATTAGAGAATTATTTTATCTGTCTTTCTCTAACAGCTTTATGAAACAATAAAAATTGGTTCTCTTATATATCCCCCCAGCTAAGAAACACTAATGAGCTGAACCAAATGCAAAAAACTCACCCCGAAGGATGAGTTGACTATTTATGTAAATTAACTGCCGTGCACCTTCCCTCGACTAGCTCCCATAAGCGTTACTTAAGCAGTTAGCTCGGCTCAGGCTGCCCTGCGGCACATGGAAGAGTCCACTTAATGCTGCTTCCTTCCGGATCTGACATGGTTCATGGATTTCCATTGCGCAGGACCCAAGCGTCAACACCACTTACTTAAGGCAGGCCCTACAGGATACTAGCCTCAAGAAGGGATTCAGTCTTGCTAGAGCGGATTGCAAGTACAGGGCACCGCTACCTCCCCACCTAGCACGGCAAAATTGATACCATATATTATGCGTTTATCAACGCAAAATAAAGTATACTAGTTTTTTGCAAAAAATGCAATGGATATCAAATGTTAATTATTGGATTCAGTAGTTTTGCGCTTTTCTTTTTCTGCTTTATTCCTTTTTCGGATATTTCTAAAAAAGTCACTCAAAAGCACACTACATTCATTTTCCAAAACTCCACTAACAACTTCACATTGGTGATTGAAGCGTTGATCATCCAACAAATTCATTAATGTCCCTGCACAACCAGCCTTTGGATCATGGGCACCAAATATCACTTTCTTAATTCGTGAGAGGATTATAGCTCCACTACACATCGGGCATGGCTCCAAAGTTATATACAGTTCAGCATCTTCCAAACGCCATGATCCAATTTTTTTACATGCCTTTTGAATCGCTAATATTTCTGCGTGGGTAATGGCATTTTGAGTGGACTCCCTTAAATTATGCGCAGTTGCTATAACTTCACCATTTAAAACGACAACCGCACCAATAGGTACCTCACATTTCTCTTCAGCCTTTTTTGCTTCACTTATGGCTAGCTTCATAAAGTACTCATCAGCATTTTTCACAATATAAACCTCTATTTAATAGTTTTAGAATAAATTTTATTATATCTTAATCTGATCGAAATGAGAAAAAATCCAGATATTCAACATTTCTTATCATATTAAATCATAAGATGAAAACAGATACTAAGTAAAAGGAGGGATAGTGTGCAAATTCATGTAGTACAACCAAATGACTCTTTGGCTAGTATAGCAAGTACTTATCGAGTACCAGTAGTAGAACTAGTTACGGCTAATGAAATTCCAAATCCTGATCATTTAGTCGTTGGTCAAACGATTGTTATACCAATTATAGGTAGCTTTTATTGGGTCCAACCGGGGGATAGTTTTTGGGAGATTGCAAGGAAGTTCAATCTATCATTACCTGAACTCGCTAGAATTAATGGAATGTCGGTAAACCAACCATTACAAATCGGAATGAGATTATATATTCCTCCTCAGCGTAAAGAAGATGCTGAATTTAATGCTTATGTAGAACCCTTCGGAACAACTGTTTCACAATCTTTAGAGAATAGTGCTCGTAAGGCTGCTCCATACTTAACTTATCTATCTCCTTTTGCGTTTCAAGTGAATCGTGATGGATCTTTAATTGCTCCTCCACTTGGAAATTTACCGATTATTGCAAGAGCCAATCAAAATATCCTTGTAATGGCTATTAATAACCAGGAAAATGGCCAATTTAGTGATGAACTAGGCAGAATATTATTAAATGATATGGATGTGCAGGATCAGTTTTTAAATAATATCGTGAATACAGCGAAACAATATGGCTTTCGCGATATTCATATTGATTTTGAATTTCTAAGACCTGAAGATAAAGAAGCATATAATCGATTCCTTAGAAAAGCAAAAGCACGCTTTAATCAAGAAGGCTGGTTGCTCTCAACCGCCCTAGCTCCTAAGACGAGTGCAACCCAAGAAGGGCTTTGGTATGAAGCTCATGATTATAAAGCCCATGGTGAAATCGTTGACTTTGTTGTAATTATGACCTATGAATGGGGATATAGTGGTGGGCCCCCTATGGCCGTCTCACCTATTAACTCAGTTCGTGATGTTTTAGAATATGCCGTAACAGAAATTCCTCCACAAAAAATTCTAATGGGGCAGAATCTATATGGTTATGATTGGACACTTCCCTTTACCCCGGGCCAGGATACCGCAAAAGCAGTCAGTCCACAACAGGCAATACAATTAGCAGCAAAATATAATGTACCTATTAACTATGACCTAGAAGCACAAGCCCCAACATTTGAATATACTGACGAAGAAAATAAAAAACATAAAGTATGGTTTGAAGACGCCCGCTCCATACAGGCCAAATTTGACCTGATTAAGGAATTAAATCTACGTGGTATGAGCTATTGGAAATTAGGTCTTTCCTTCCCACAAAACTGGTTACTGATTGTAGAAAACTTTAATGTAACTAAAAAGTAAAGAAACCCATATAGTTGGCATCTCTTAGATGCCAACTTTTTATTTCCATATTATATTACCTATAGGAATCCAATTTATTCCCTGTCACACCGAACAATACATATGCTAAAATAGCAATTAGCGTGTTTTTACATTGGACTATATTATTCTTATATATATATTTGTATAGTTAATTGGTGAGGAGGAAAATAGATGGTAAATGTACCGTTTATTACGGTTGAGGGTCCAATAGGTATAGGGAAAACCTCACTCGCAAAAGCAATTTCAGAACATTTCAACTACAATCTATTAAAGGAAATTGTTGATGAGAACCCATTTCTAGAGAAATTCTATCAAGATATTGAAGAGTGGAGTTTTCAGTTGGAAATGTTTTTTCTTTGTAACCGATATAAGCAGCTTGAGGATGTGAATAGTAAATTTTTATCATTCGATAAACCAGTTGTAGCTGATTATCATATTTTCAAAAACTTAATTTTTGCGAAAAGGACACTGAAAGATGAGCAATATATTAAGTATCTAAAAATATTTGATATTTTAACAGAGGGAATGCCACAACCGAATTTAGTGATTTACATTAATGCAAGCTTAGAGACGGTCATGAAGAGAATAAAGCTGCGTGGGAGAGATTTTGAAAAAAATATTAGTCCAGATTATATTAAACAGCTTTCCTCTGATTACGAGACTTTTATGCAAAACTTTACATTAACCCACCCTAATATTCCTGTTTTACAATTCAATGGAGATGAATTGGATTTTGTTAAAAACCCGGATGATTTAACATTAATTTTAGAGAAAATAACAACAACATTAAAAGAAGGTGTAAAGATTCATGGAACTTCGAAATAAATATCAAATCCCTAACAACGCTATCATAACCATTGCTGGAACAGTTGGAGTGGGAAAGTCTACAATGACTAGCTCATTAGCTAATGCACTAGGATTTCGCACCTCATTTGAAAAGGTCGATACTAACCCTTATTTAGATAAATTTTATGATGATTTTAAACGTTGGAGCTTTCATTTGCAAATCTATTTCTTAGCTGAACGCTTTAAAGAGCAAAAGAGAATTTTTGAATATGGTGGAGGATTCATTCAGGATCGTTCAATTTATGAAGATACAGGTATATTTGCCAAGATGCATTACGAAAAGGGAAACATGTCCAAGGTAGATTATGAAACATATAAAAATCTTTTTGATGCCATGATCATGACTCCGTATTTTCCACACCCTGATTTACTTATTTATCTAGAAGGGTCCATTGAGGATATTTTAGAGAGAATTCAAAAACGTGGTAGACCTATGGAACAAAGCACACCTGTAGAATATTGGATAGAAATGCATAAACGCTATGAAAGCTGGATTAATTCTTTTAATGCATGCCCAGTTTTACGAATTAACATTAGAGATTATGACTTAATGAAAGAGGAAACAAGCATCGAACCGATTATTGAACGAATTGGATATTTCCTCAAACAAACTCAATTATTGAAAAAGTAGACAGAAAAATACAAGCCCCCATTCATCGGTGTACCAACTGTGAAATTTAATATGGTAATTTTACCTTCATCAAAATTAGATAAAGGGACAGGCTGCTATCAGTTTGTCGTAGGGGGCAGACGAGAAAAACAGATGGATAATTCAATATTGACTTTATATTTCTTTTCCTAAAAAAATCGCCATGCAACTAAATGCATGGCGTAATTTTTACACTCCGAAAAATATTAACAAAAAATTCGTTACAAAGTAACGAATTTTAATCTCCAATAATTTATGCGCGTTGTGTTTATCAATGGCGGAGGAAGAGGGATTCGAACCCCCGCGCGGTGTAACCCGCCTGTCGGTTTTCAAGACCGATCCCTTCAGCCAGACTTGGGTATTCCTCCATATCGACAAGAAATAATATATCATATTTAATCGTTAGCGTCAATATGATTTTAAATATTTTTAGAGGGGATTACTCCCCTCCTATTAATTATTTTACACTAATTCGATCGACATTACGCATATATGGTCGTAATACTTCCGGTATAATTACACTACCATCTGGTTGTTGGTAGTTTTCTAAGATAGCAGCTACTGTACGTCCTATAGCAAGACCTGAACCATTTAAGGTATGCACATGTTCAGGTTTTCCGTTCAATTCCCTACGGAAGCGAATATTTGCACGTCGAGCTTGGAATGCTTCAAAATTACTACAAGAAGAGATTTCACGATACGTATTATAACTTGGAATCCAAACTTCGATATCATATTTCTTCGCTGCAGTAAATCCAAGGTCAGCTGTACACATACTCATAACACGATAAGGGAGTCCTAATAACTGTAGAACTTTTTCTGCATGTCCAGTCAGCTTCTCTAATTCATTATATGAATCCTCTGGCTTAACAAACTTTACAAGCTCCACTTTATTAAATTGGTGCTGACGGATAAGTCCTCGTGTATCACGACCTGCAGATCCAGCTTCTGAACGGAAACAAGCACTAAAAGCAGCATAATTAATAGGTAGCTGATCTACATTTAATATTTCATCACGGTGTAAATTTGTTACAGGTACCTCTGCTGTCGGAATTAAGAAATAGTCTTCACTTTCAATTAAGAATGCATCCTCCTCAAATTTAGGAAGTTGACCTGTACCTGTCATGCTCGTACGATTTACCATATAAGGCGGTAAAATTTCTTCATACCCATGGTCTTCTACATGGAGATCAAGCATAAAATTAAAGAGTGCTCTTTCTAAACGTGCACCTAAACCTTTATAGAATACGAATCGACTTCCTGTTACTTTGGCCGCACGTTCAAAATCTAAAATATTTAAATCAGTCGCTACATCCCAATGAGGCTTTGGTTCAAAATCAAACTCTCTTACTTCCCCCCATTTACGTACTTCGACATTGTCATCTTCAGTTTCTCCAATTGGTGTACTTTCGTGAGGAATATTCGGGATAGATAACAATAAATGATCTAGGTTTTCTTCGACATCACGTAATTCATCATCATATTGTTTGATTTGATCCCCAACCACACGCATTTCTTTAATATATTCATCTGCGTCCTGTTTCTCTCTCTTGAGCTGTGCTATTTTTTGAGTCACTTCATTTCGTTTACTCTTTAATTCTTCTGTAGCGACAATAAGTTCTCTTCTCTTTTTATCTAATTCTTCAAATTTCCCAAAATCAGCAAGGTCTTCCCCACGGTGCTGCATTTTTTCCTTTACTTCTTTTAAGTTAGTACGTAAAAACTTAATATCAAGCATAGATAATTCCTCCTTTAAATAGTAAGCTATTTTTTACTAATCGTGGCATGTGAATCAAAAACAAATAAAAAACTCCCGTCCCTAAAAAAGGGACGAGAGATACCCGCGTTGCCACCCAGCTTGAAAGTATAGATTCATACCTTCCACTTAATCGATAACGGTTTTACCCGAAAGTACTTACTAATAAGATAAATGCAAACGCTAAGTCTAAGAAAATTAGCCACAATTCTTATTCCATTCGGTACTTTGCTCAAGGATGGATTCACAAGTCGCCTTCATCGATTTGCACCAGCCATCGACTCTCTTTAGAAGGATCATTCTTGTTACTATTTCCTCTCATTGCTTTACATAGATTTTAACAATTAATTTACTATAAGTATTGCCTCTTTGCAACTATTTATTTAAAACTTTTTGTTTTTTTACGATGTCAATAAAATATTGTGTCAATCCACTATCCTTTGTTAACTCTGGATGGAAGGAACATCCTAGATAATGTCGATCTCGTGCAGCCACTATTTTCCCTTCATGCTTGGCTAAGACCTCAACATCCTCACCAACATTAACAATATGAGGAGCACGGATAAAAACAGCATTAAAATGATCCGACACACCAGCTATAGCTAGATCAGCTTCAAAACTATCCTTTTGCCTACCAAAAGAATTTCGTTCAACCATTACATCCATTAAACCAATATGCGGTTCATCATAACCTTGAATTTTTTTAGCTAATAAAATTAAACCTGCACATGTACCAAACATTGGTTTTCCCTGTTCTCCAAACTGTCGAAGCTTATCCATAAAATCATATCGATCAAGCAGGCGTCGCATAGTAGTACTTTCTCCACCAGGAAGGATGATACCATCTATTTCATCTAATTGATCCTTTGTTTTTATGATTATAGCTTCTTCACCACATGCTTCAATAGCCTGTACATGTTCTCTAACAGCACCTTGTAAACCTAGTACCCCAATTTTGACCATTCCATATACTCCTTACCAGCCAAATCCTGCAATTCTATATATACCCTAAAGCAGGATAAGGCATTTGAAAAGTTTTTCCACTCTTTTTAATTGCTAAAAGCTGTTTTCGTATAGTTTTGTTGCTTATGTAAAAGTCCAACTGAAGGCTTTTACACCCAATAAAGGATTCAGCGATTCTTATGGAGTTTGCAGCACTTTTTTCAGTGAAATGAAGGATATAATGAACTTCATCCGATAGTCATGCGTTAAAGCTTTACTTAGATACAAAAATGTTTGCGAAAAGAGCCTTCCTAAATTAAATAAACTAGAAAAAGGACACCATGTCAAGATAGGTATCCTTTTTCCTAAGCTTATTAAAACCAGCCTTTTACCGTCGAAGTGATTCCATTCCATATGTCAGAAAAAAAACCACCAATTCCACGCATCATTAATACAAACCAATTTGCTTTTTCAACCTTTTCACCAGTCACGACATCTACACTTGCCGATTTTTGACCGTCTAGGTAACCAAAATCATTTTTACCACTATACTCAGCGGTTAACGTACCAACTTTTTCACCCTTTTTAACAGGTGCAGTTAATTTACCAGCCTTATTGAGCTTGTCCTTTTCAACATTAAAAACAGGCTTATATAACTTTTCTTCTCCATTTTTGATTACTAACTTTACTGGATCCTTTGTGTACATGCTTACCTTTTTTTCTTTCCCTTTTTCCACTAGCAGTGATTCATGATTTTTAATCTTATATTGCCCTGGGTAAATTTCCTTTACAGAAAAATTAGCAAATGCATAATCCATCATTTTTTTTGTTTCATCAAATCTTGCTTTATAGCCACCTTGACCTTTACCATCCGTTGCATTTAAAACAACTGTTATCACGCGCATTCCATTTTTTTGAGCAGTACCTGTAAAACAGTATCCTGCAAAATCAGTCGTTCCAGTCTTTAAACCATCTACCCCATTGTCCTTAGATCCATACACCAAAGATGGTAACATCCAATTCCAGTTTTCCATTTTAACATCTTCACCAGGACCCGCATGGAATGTTTGTTTTGAAATACTAGAAGTTTTTAATACCTCAGGAAAATCATTAATTAAGTGAAAAGCTAATTTAGCTGTTGCTCTAGCAGACATAATATTTTCATCAGTAGGACCTGATCCTTTAGGGTGCATTCCCATTAAGTCCTTATTATTTAATCCTGTACTATTTACAAATTTATAATCTTTTAATCCAAGCTCTTTTGCTTTTTCATTCATCATCTTGACAAAGTTTTCTTCTGACCCACCAATCGTTTCTGCAATAGCAATTGTTGCTGCATTTGCTGAATAAATAGCCATTGCTTGGTATAAGTCTTTAATTTTATATTTAACATCTTTTCTTAACGGCACATTTGATAGATTTGTATCATGAGATATTTTAAAAGCATAATCACTAACGGTATATTCTTGATCCCATTTTACTTTGCCTTTTTTGATTGAATCCAAAAGGATATATTCTGTCATCATTTTTGACATTGAAGCAATTCCTAGTGCAGTGTCTGGATTTTTTTCATATAATACTTTACCCGTACTTGCTTCAACTAATATAGCTCCGTCTGCATGAATATCTAAAATGTCTTCTGCAGCTAACGCCTTTTGTGGCAATTGAAATATTCCAAACATCAACGAAAAAGCCATTATCATGGCAAATATCTTTTTTACTTTTCTCTTTTCCACTAAGAACCCTCCATCTATTTATGTATACACTTTCGTTATTTTAACATAGTTCTTAACATAATAGTAGACGGAGGATATACCTAACTTAAACAAAAAGTGGCAGGAAATGCACTTTTTTGTGTAAATTCCTACCACTTCTATCAATTTAAACTATATTATCTATATTATGAAAGCGAATAGTTAGGTGCTTCTTTAGTAATTTGGATATCATGTGGATGGCTCTCTCTTAAGCCAGCACCTGTCATTCGAATGAATTGAGCTTCCTCGCGGAGGGCTTTCAGATCTTTAGTCCCACAATAACCCATACCAGATTTTATTCCACCAAGTAATTGGAAAATAACATCAGCAAGTGGCCCTTTATATGGAACACGTCCTTCAATACCTTCAGGAACAAACTTTTTCGCATCTTCTTGGAAGTAACGGTCTTTTGACCCTTGCTCCATCGCAGAGACTGAACCCATTCCACGGTATACTTTAAATCTTCTGCCTTGATACGTTTCTGTTTCACCAGGGCTTTCTGTTGTGCCTGCTAAAAGACTACCAAGCATTACAACATGTCCACCAGATGCAAGCGCCTTAACAATGTCTCCTGAATATTTAATACCACCATCTGCAATGATTGCTTTACCATGCTTTCTTGCCTCAGTCGCACAATCATAGATAGCTGTTATTTGTGGTACTCCTACACCAGCTACCACTCTTGTTGTACAAATTGAACCTGGTCCAATTCCAACCTTAACAATATCTGCCCCTGCTTCAATCAACGCTTTTGTAGCTTCAGCAGTAGCCACATTTCCTGCAATAATATTTAACTTTGGATATTCAGCTCTAATTTTGCTCACAGTGTCTAAAACACCTTTAGAATGCCCGTGAGCCGTATCTATCACAATAACATCTACATTTGCATTCACTAGTGCCTCTACACGTTTCATAGTATCACTAGTTACACCTACAGCAGCACCAACTAAAAGGCGTCCTACATTATCTTTAGCCGAATTAGGAAATTCAATGACCTTTTCAATGTCCTTAATAGTAATAAGTCCCTTTAATACACCATTTTCATCAACTAATGGGAGCTTTTCAATTTTATGCTTTTGAAGAATTTTTTCTGCATCATTCAACGTTGTACCGACAGGAGCAGTTACCAAGTTTTCCTTTGTCATTACATCAGAAATTTTTATCGAGAAATCTTGAATAAAGCGTAAATCACGATTAGTAATTATGCCAACAAGCTTTTGTTCTTCCTCATTATTCACGATAGGCACACCGGAAATTCGGTATTTACCCATTAAATGCTCAGCACTAAATACTTGGTGTTCAGGAGTTAGAAAGAATGGGTCTGTAATAACTCCACTTTCAGAACGTTTTACTTTATCAACATGATCTGCCTGTTGCTCAATACTCATATTTTTATGAATAATGCCTAAACCACCTTGTCTCGCCATTGAAATGGCCATTTCCGCTTCAGTAACAGTATCCATACCTGCGCTAATAATCGGAATATTAAGCTTCAAGGTCTCTGTTAATTCCACTTGTAAATCTACGTCTTTCGGTAAAACTTCAGATTTCGCTGGCACTAACAGTACATCATCAAATGTTAATCCTTCTTTAGAAAATTTTGATTCCCACATTTTTTCATTCCTCCTGCTCCCAAAATATTATTAGTAGGTTATCAATTGGTTAAACTACTGTCAAGGAATTAATAATATGTCCAATTTTTCAAAAAATTCGGAGGTCATTCTTTTGAATAAAGATCTTGTTTGGAAACGGTTAAATTTGTATCAATCTGCAGACATGACACAAAAGCTATTAAATCGTTGCTACAAAAATATGCAGATCGATAATCATGAAATAAAAAGTTATGATAATTGTTATCCTTTTATCTATTTTCTCCAACATGGCGAAATGTATTACTCACAAGCTGAACATGCACCGATTCCAATTAAGCCTGTGCTACTCTTTTATGGCTTAATCCATTTAATAAAGGCTTGTTTATTATCCGTAGATCCCGATTATCCAGAATCTACTTCTGTATTAGCTCATGGAGTTTCTTCCAGAAAGAAAAAAAAGCAACACTATCAGTTTATGAATGATGAAATAAAGATACAGAAGATGGGACTGTGTACTCATTTTTCAAAAAAAATGTTTCACGTGGAACACCTAGAAGGTGAAAAAATTATTATGAAGGATCTATTTTATCAAGTACCAGAATTAGATGATTGTTTCACATTTATTAACGAATGTAACATCATTCATATTCTAAAAAAAAATATAGAATATGCCATTCCTTTATCTATTCTCGATCAATACCATTTAACATTAGACAGTTTCACACGTCTATTAAAAGATAAAAATGCTATATCCATTCAAACGATAAATTATGATAAAGATTATATAATTATTAAAAGTACAAATGAGGATACTCCTTTACTTCCCTTCCGTTTTCATTTAACAAAAAATAGCTTTTGCTTACCCAACAAACAAACGAAATATATGTATTATCCTGAATTAATTATCCATTATTTACTTTTATACAATTTAAGCATGATTGCCCGTTATGAAACCGAATGGTGGTGTGAACTTATAAAAACAACGCCGACTAATGATTATCCATTTATCAGTACTTTTCTATCAATTACAGCAGAGAAAACACCCTATTTAATCTTCAAATATTTACAAAGCAAACTCTAAAGTGCATACAAAAAAGCACAGAGAACAAGCTCTGTGCTTACAATTGCCTGGCAACGTCCTACTCTTGCAGGGGGAGAGCCCCCAACTACCATCGGCGCTAAGAAGCTTAACTTCCGTGTTCGGGATGGGAACGGGTGTGACCTTCTTGCCATAATTACCAGACTATATTTTGTTAAGGGTTTATTCCCTCAAAACTAGATATATAAAGAAGTGTAATAACCTTAAATCAAATTAGGATAAGTCTTCGATCTATTAGTATTCGTCAGCTCCATGTGTCGCCACACTTCCACCTCGAACCTATCAACCTGATCATCTTTCAGGGATCTTATTTAGATAAACTAAGGGAAATCTCATCTTGAGGGGGGCTTCATGCTTAGATGCTTTCAGCACTTATCCCTTCCGCACATAGCTACCCAGCGATGCCTTTGGCAAGACAACTGGTACACCAGCGGTGCGTCCATCCCGGTCCTCTCGTACTAAGGACAGCTCCTCTCAAATTTCCTACGCCCACGACGGATAGGGACCGAACTGTCTCACGACGTTCTGAACCCAGCTCGCGTACCGCTTTAATGGGCGAACAGCCCAACCCTTGGGACCGACTACAGCCCCAGGATGCGATGAGCCGACATCGAGGTGCCAAACCTCCCCGTCGATGTGGACTCTTGGGGGAGATAAGCCTGTTATCCCCGGGGTAGCTTTTATCCGTTGAGCGATGGCCCTTCCATGCGGAACCACCGGATCACTAAGCCCGACTTTCGTCCCTGCTCGACTTGTAGGTCTCGCAGTCAAGCTCCCTTGTGCCTTTACACTCTGCGAATGATTTCCAACCATTCTGAGGGAACCTTTGGGCGCCTCCGTTACCTTTTAGGAGGCGACCGCCCCAGTCAAACTGCCTGCCTGACACTGTCTCCCACCCCGATTCAGGGGTGCGGGTTAGAATTTCAATACAGCCAGGGTAGTATCCCACCGATGCCTCCACCGAAGCTGGCGCTCCGGTTTCAAAGGCTCCTACCTATCCTGTACAAGCTGTACCAAAATTCAATATCAAGCTGCAGTAAAGCTCCACGGGGTCTTTCCGTCCTGTCGCGGGTAACCTGCATCTTCACAGGTACTATAATTTCACCGAGTCTCTCGTTGAGACAGTGCCCAGATCGTTGCGCCTTTCGTGCGGGTCAGAACTTACCTGACAAGGAATTTCGCTACCTTAGGACCGTTATAGTTACGGCCGCCGTTTACTGGGGCTTCAATTCAAAGCTTCGTCTTGCGACTAACCTCTCCTCTTAACCTTCCAGCACCGGGCAGGCGTCAGCCCCTATACTTCGCCTTACGGCTTCGCAGAGACCTGTGTTTTTGCTAAACAGTCGCCTGGGCCTATTCACTGCGGCTCTCTCGGGCTTGCACCCTAACAGAGCACCCCTTCTCCCGAAGTTACGGGGTCATTTTGCCGAGTTCCTTAACGAGAGTTCTCTCGCTCACCTTAGGATTCTCTCCTCGCCTACCTGTGTCGGTTTGCGGTACGGGCACCTTTCACCTCACTAGAGGATTTTCTAGGCAGTGTGGAATCAGGAACTTCGGTACTAAATTTCCCTCGCCATCACAGCTCAAGGTATCTGGTGACGGGATTTGCCTCGTCACCCCTCTAACTGCTTGGACGCACTATTCCAGCAGTGCGCTTACCCTATCCTCCTGCGTCCCCCCATCGTTCAAACGGTGAAGAGGTGGTACAGGAATATCAACCTGTTGTCCATCGCCTACGCCTTTCGGCCTCGGCTTAGGTCCCGACTAACCCTGAGCGGACGAGCCTTCCTCAGGAAACCTTAGGCATTCGGTGGAAGGGATTCTCACCCTTCTTTCGCTACTCATACCGGCATTCTCACTTCTAAGCGCTCCACCAGTCCTTACGGTCTAGCTTCGCAGCCCTTAGAACGCTCTCCTACCACGGACATCATAAGATGTCCATCCACAGCTTCGGTGATACGTTTAGCCCCGGTACATTTTCGGCGCAGAGTCACTCGACCAGTGAGCTATTACGCACTCTTTAAATGGTGGCTGCTTCTAAGCCAACATCCTGGTTGTCTAAGCAACTCCACATCCTTTTCCACTTAACGTATACTTTGGGACCTTAGCTGGTGGTCTGGGCTGTTTCCCTCTTGACTACGGATCTTATCACTCGCAGTCTGACTCCTAAGGATAAGTCATTGGCATTCGGAGTTTGTCTGAATTCGGTAACCCGATGAGGGCCCCTAGTCCAAACAGTGCTCTACCTCCAAGACTCTTACCTTAAGGCTAGCCCTAAAGCTATTTCGGAGAGAACCAGCTATCTCCAAGTTCGATTGGAATTTCTCCGCTACCCACACCTCATCCCCGCACTTTTCAACGTGCGTGGGTTCGGGCCTCCAGTAAGTGTTACCTTACCTTCACCCTGGACATGGGTAGATCACCTGGTTTCGGGTCTACGACCTCATACTTAATCGCCCTATTCAGACTCGCTTTCGCTGCGGCTCCGCCTCTTCAGCTTAACCTTGCATGAAATCGTAACTCGCCGGTTCATTCTACAAAAGGCACGCTATCACTCTGCATAAAGCATAGAGCTCTAACTACTTGTAGGCACACGGTTTCAGGTTCTCTTTCACTCCCCTCCCGGGGTGCTTTTCACCTTTCCCTCACGGTACTGGTTCACTATCGGTCACTAGGGAGTATTTAGCCTTGGGAGATGGTCCTCCCTGCTTCCGACGGGATTTCACGTGTCCCGCCGTACTCAGGATCCACTCTGGAGGGAACGAAGTTTCAACTACAGGGTTGTTACCTTCTTTGACGGGCCTTTCCAGACCTCTTCATCTACTCCGTTCCTTTGTAACTCCGTATAGAGTGTCCTACAACCCCAAGAGGCAAGCCTCTTGGTTTGGGCTTCTTCCGTTTCGCTCGCCGCTACTCAGGAAATCGCAATTGCTTTCTCTTCCTCCGGGTACTTAGATGTTTCAGTTCCCCGGGTCTGCCTTCCTTACTCTATGTATTCAAGCAAGGATACTACCCCATTACGGGCAGTGGGTTCCCCCATTCGGAAATCTCCGGATCAAAGCTCGCTTACAGCTCCCCGAAGCATATCGGTGTTAGTCCCGTCCTTCATCGGCTCCTAGTGCCAAGGCATTCACCGTGCGCCCTTACTAACTTAACCTACGGCCAATGATAAGCTTCGAATCTCTTCGTCAACTCACTCATTCGCATCCTCACGTATGTGTAATACGCTGCGGTGCTCCTTCGTTCGTTTCCTCGATCTTCTCGCTTCTCCTTGCCCTTACAGTTTAAAAACTACTTAATGGATTCATCCATAAAGTGGCGATTCTCGGTTATTACTTGGTTACTTCTTATATTATCTAGTTTTCAAAGAACAATGGTGGAGCCTAGCGGGATCGAACCGCTGACCTCCTGCGTGCAAAGCAGGCGCTCTCCCAGCTGAGCTAAGGCCCCAAAAAATGTTTATATGGTGGGCCTAAATGGACTCGAACCATCGACCTCACGCTTATCAGGCGTGCGCTCTAACCAGCTGAGCTATAGGCCCACATTTATTAGGAAACAAAAGACAATGGATAGATGAACATACCAAAGTCATGTTTTTATTCATGCATATTTTCTTAGAAGGATTGAACCTTCAAAACTGAACAAAACAGAAGACGTCTGAACCACGTAAGTGGTTTTCCATATTCCTTAGAAAGGAGGTGATCCAGCCGCACCTTCCGATACGGCTACCTTGTTACGACTTCACCCCAATCATCTGTCCCACCTTCGGCGGCTGGCTCCAAAAGGTTACCTCACCGACTTCGGGTGTTACAAACTCTCGTGGTGTGACGGGCGGTGTGTACAAGGCCCGGGAACGTATTCACCGCGGCATGCTGATCCGCGATTACTAGCGATTCCGGCTTCATGTAGGCGAGTTGCAGCCTACAATCCGAACTGAGAATGGTTTTATGGGATTGGCTAAACCTCGCGGTCTTGCAGCCCTTTGTACCATCCATTGTAGCACGTGTGTAGCCCAGGTCATAAGGGGCATGATGATTTGACGTCATCCCCACCTTCCTCCGGTTTGTCACCGGCAGTCACCTTAGAGTGCCCAACTAAATGCTGGCAACTAAGGTCAAGGGTTGCGCTCGTTGCGGGACTTAACCCAACATCTCACGACACGAGCTGACGACAACCATGCACCACCTGTCACTCCTGTCCCCGAAGGGAAATCCCTATCTCTAGGGAGGTCAAGAGGATGTCAAGACCTGGTAAGGTTCTTCGCGTTGCTTCGAATTAAACCACATGCTCCACCGCTTGTGCGGGCCCCCGTCAATTCCTTTGAGTTTCAGCCTTGCGGCCGTACTCCCCAGGCGGAGTGCTTAATGCGTTAGCTGCAGCACTAAAGGGCGGAAACCCTCTAACACTTAGCACTCATCGTTTACGGCGTGGACTACCAGGGTATCTAATCCTGTTCGCTCCCCACGCTTTCGCGCCTCAGCGTCAGTTACAGACCAGAGAGTCGCCTTCGCCACTGGTGTTCCTCCACATCTCTACGCATTTCACCGCTACACGTGGAATTCCACTCTCCTCTTCTGCACTCAAGTCTCCCAGTTTCCAATGGCCGCTTGCGGTTGAGCCGCAAGATTTCACATCAGACTTAAGAAACCGCCTGCGCGCGCTTTACGCCCAATAATTCCGGACAACGCTTGCCACCTACGTATTACCGCGGCTGCTGGCACGTAGTTAGCCGTGGCTTTCTGGTTAGGTACCGTCAAGGTACCGCCCTATTCGAACGATACTTGTTCTTCCCTAACAACAGAGTTTTACGATCCGAAAACCTTCATCACTCACGCGGCGTTGCTCCGTCAGACTTTCGTCCATTGCGGAAGATTCCCTACTGCTGCCTCCCGTAGGAGTCTGGGCCGTGTCTCAGTCCCAGTGTGGCCGATCACCCTCTCAAGTCGGCTACGCATCGTCGCCTTGGTGAGCCGTTACCTCACCAACTAGCTAATGCGCCGCGGGTCCATCTGTAAGTGATAGCCGGAGCCATCTTTCAATTCTCCTTCATGCGAAGGAAAAAGTTATCCGGTATTAGCCCCGGTTTCCCGGAGTTATCCCAGTCTTACAGGCAGGTTACCCACGTGTTACTCACCCGTCCGCCGCTAATCATCAGGGAGCAAGCTCCCATCAGATTCGCTCGACTTGCATGTATTAGGCACGCCGCCAGCGTTCGTCCTGAGCCAGGATCAAACTCTCCAAAAAGATGTTTGATATAGCTCTTTATAAATAAAAGTAATTCATTGACGTTTCGTTTTGTTCAGTTTTCAAAGATCAATCACCTTTAAGCGACTTTTATATATTATCATATATATCATTTCAAGTCAATACCTATTTTAATATAATATTTTTTGAAATTTATATAGTTGATATAAAAGACCAACGAATATTATTCTATCAGATATTATTTGCAAACACAATAACTTTTTTTTAAAAGTCCTAAACTTTTTAGAAGGAAGATTTATATTGACTCTTTTCTATAGCTTTATTGTATAGTTAATAAATTTCTTTATATACTTCACAATTGTTTATTTCATCAAGTTTAGGATATTGAAAGGAGCCATTTTATAATCCTTCCTTCTCACAGAGTTATCTGTTTATGAATAAACTTCCTCTATATATATCTCTCTCATCTTTTCAAGATCTATGGATTCACCGTTATTTAACTTTATTAATGGTCTCGTTAATGCATGTTGTTTAGTGAAAAGAACTACCCCTATCTCTCCATTCGATAATCTTACTCTAGTACCAATAGAAAGTTTTGCTGCCATTAATGATAGTGTGTTTAAAACAGATATATCATATTTTCCAAATTCATCTATTTTCATCATTTCTATAGCTTTTAAAGGGGCAATATTTTTTTTATGGGACCGATTAGAAATTAATGCATGAAATACATCAGCTACTGCTACTATTCGGGAAATTGGATAAAACTGATTTCCTTTTATCCCCATTGGGTACCCGCTACCATCTAATCTTTCATGGTGTTGAAATACAGCTAATTTTGTTTCAGGTTTTAGTAGAGGACTATTTTGAATCATTTTTAAGCTTAAATTTGGATGATCTTGAATTTCCTTATTCTCTTCTGATGTGAGGACACCTGATTTGGTAAGGATTTTTGGGGATATCTTTGCCATACCGACATTTGCCAAGCAGCCAGCTAATGCTGTTTGATAGTAAAGACCTTTATCATAGCCCATTTTCTTGGCTATTAATCCGCTAATAATTCCTACTGCAACAGAATGATCATAAATATAGTTATTCTGGTTAGTAGAAAAGTTTTGAGATGAAATAGAAATATTTTTTTCTTCAGCTTTTTCAAGTAATTTATAAAGAAAATCCCTTACATTAGCAATATCAACTGCTGACCCCGATTGCCATTTTTGAAAATCTATTTTGTACTTCGTTACTGCTATTTCAAAATCCTCTCGAAATGATGAATATATTATCTTCTTTTCTTCTTTACTTTCATATACACGCTCTTCATTTTTTTTCTGATCATGTTTCCTTGTCAATCCTTCAATGATCACTTCCGTTTTCAAGAAAGCCTTTAATACTTCTATATGTTCTGGAGTTATCATTGTTTTTTTAGGAATGATTGGTTGTCCAGTCATCCCCATTACATCTTCTGCTAAAACAGCCCCTACACGTAAGTCTTCAATCGTGACTTTCATTCTTCCCACCCCAATTTTTCATTAACTATCTTTTATAAAGACTCTTTTCTCAAACATTGTTGCTATTTAAGCAAAATTTTAACCAATAACTATCGGCTAAAATCCGCTCCACCTTTCATTTCACTGAGAAAAGAGCTTCAAACTCAATAACAATCGTTGAATCCTTTATTGGGTGTAAAAGCACAACTGCCAGCTTTTACAAAGCAACAATCTATACAAAACCCCTTTTTAAATATTTTATCAAAAAAGAGACATCATAGCGATGTCTCTTTACAAAATTTTACTCTTTCTCTTCGTTCTCAATTAATTCGGATGCTTCCTCTGCTGTATCCTCTGCCTCCAAAGTCTCTTCTTCCTTTTCAACCTTTGCCACTGTAGCTACATGTTCATCCTCACCTAACCGAATGAGCTTGACTCCCTGTGTATTTCTTCCTAATTGGGAGATGTCACTTACCGCCATACGAATAAGAACTCCACCAGCTGTTATAAGCATAAGGTCTTCTTCTCCAGTAACTGTTTTTACTGCTATTAAGCCACCATTCTTTTCAGTGATATTACATGTTTTTAAACCTTTACCGCCACGACTTTGAATACGATATTCAGATGCAGTTGTCCGTTTTCCATAACCATTTATGGTTACAATTAGAACATCATTACTCTCATCTAATATTTCCATGCCAACGACTTCATCATCACCAGAAAGAGTAATTCCTTTAACACCAGTTGCTGTTCTACCCATTGAACGAACATCTACCTCTGGGAATCTTATTAACATACCATTTTTGGTGCCTATAATAATATCTCTATCCCCATCTGTAAGTTTTACAGAAATAAGTTCATCTTCTTCACGGAGATGAATGGCAATCAATCCATTTGTACGTATATTGGCAAAATCAGTTAATGGCGTTCGTTTAGAAATTCCTTTTTTGGTTGTAAAGAATAGGAAGCTATCATCAACAAATTCTTCTACACGAATCATTGTGTTAATCCACTCATCTTTTTCGATACCAAGTAGATTAATAATCGGAATCCCTTTTGCTGTTCTGCTAAACTCAGGAATTTCATATCCTTTAGCTCGATATACTTTCCCTTTATTTGTAAAGAACAGGATCGTGTCATGTGTCGAAGTTGTTAATAAATGTTCAACAAAATCATCTTCATTTGTTCCCATCCCTTGAACCCCACGGCCGCCACGCTTTTGGCTTTTGTAGGTTGAAATTGGGAGACGCTTAATATATCCATTATGTGTTAAACTTATCACAATATTTTCCCGTGGAATTAAATCTTCGTCTTCAATTTGTTCGACTCCACCAGAAACAATTTCTGTACGGCGCACGTCATTAAAACGTTCCTTTATTTCTAACAGCTCTTCACGAATGATTTCTAAGACCTTTTCCTCATCCGCTAAAATAGCTCTTAATTCAGCAATCAGCTTGATTAATTCCTGATACTCTTCTTCAATCTTTTCACGTTCTAATCCAGTTAGTCGTTGTAGACGCATATCAAGAATTGCTTGAGCTTGTTTTTCGGATAATGAAAAATTCTCCATTAAACCGTTTCTAGCTATTTCAGTTGTTTGAGATGAACGAATTAAGCTTATAATTTCGTCAATATGATCTAATGCTATACGTAAACCTTCTAAGATGTGTGCACGTGCTTCCGCTTTACGTAATTCAAACTCTGTTCTTCTACGAATAATTACTTTTTGATGCTCTAAATAATGATATAAACACTGTTTTAAATTTAATACTTTTGGTTGCCCTTCCACAAGAGCTAATAAATTTATCCCAAATGTTGTTTGAAGCGCGGTGTGTTTGTACAAATTATTTAAAAGGACATTTGCATTTGCATCTCTTCTAACATCGATAACAACATGCATACCTTGACGATCAGATTGATCACTTAAATCTGTAATTCCATCAATTTTTTTATCTCTTACAAGCTCAGCAATTCTTTCTACAAGCTTAGCTTTATTCACTTGGTAAGGTATTTCTTTAATGATAATCGATTCTTTACCATTCGGTTTTTGTTCTATTTCTACTCGTGCCCGTAGAGTAATGGAACCACGTCCTGTCTCATAAGCACGCCTGATCCCACTTCTACCAACAATTAAACCCGCAGTTGGAAAATCTGGGCCTGGTATATACTCCATTAGTTCTTGAATTGTAATATCTGGATCCTTACTCAAAGCAAGGACACCATCAATTACTTCTCCAAGCTGATGAGGAGGAATATTGGTTGCCATACCTACTGCAATACCCGATGTACCATTTACTAATAAGTTCGGAAATCGAGATGGAAGAACAACCGGTTCTCTTTCTGATCCATCATAGTTGTCCTGATAATCAATCGTATCCTTGTTTAAATCTCGAACTAATTCCATTGATATTTTTGACATCCGTGCTTCGGTATAACGCATAGCAGCTGCAGAGTCACCATCAATAGAACCAAAGTTACCATGTCCATCAACCAACATATATCGATAGCTAAAATCCTGAGCCATACGAACCATCGTTTCGTAAACCGCGGAGTCACCATGTGGATGGTACTTACCAATAACTTCTCCAACGATACGAGCTGATTTTTTATAGGCTTTATCTGATGTCATTCCTAAATCATTCATTGCATAAAGAATCCTTCGATGTACGGGCTTTAACCCATCACGTACATCTGGAAGTGCACGAGAAACGATAACACTCATGGCATAATCCAAGAAGGAAGTACGCATTTCATGACTAATATTTACTTCTTTAATATTTGATTTCGGTGTTTCAGACATACTAGAACCTCCTTTAAGAGAATCAAGCAACCAGTATCAACTGATTGCTTCTTTGTATTTCGCAATTAAATATCGAGATTTTTCACATAAATGGCGTTTTCTTCAATAAAGTTACGACGTGGTTCGACCTTATCCCCCATAAGCATCTCGAATGTTTCATCCGCTCCTATTGCATCCTCTAAACTTACTTGTAGTAATGTACGATTGGTTGGGTCCATCGTTGTTTCCCATAATTGTTCAGGATTCATTTCTCCAAGACCTTTATATCGTTGGATACCAGGCTTTGGTTGCTGCGGCATTTGGCTAAGCATTTCCTCTAATTCTCGATCACTATAAACATATTCTACTCGTTTTCCTTGTGAAATTTTATATAAAGGTGGTTGGGCAATATAAATATACCCTGCCTCTACTATTTGTCTCATATAACGATAGAAAAAGGTTAATAATAAGGTTCTAATATGAGCACCATCGACATCTGCATCTGTCATGATAACTACTTTATGATAACGAGCTTTAGAGATTTCAAAGTCATCACTAATCCCTGTACCGAGTGCGGTAATAATTGTACGAATTTCATTGTTAGACAAAATTTTATCTAAACGTGCCTTTTCAACATTTAGGATTTTACCACGTAATGGCAAAATCGCTTGAAAATGTCTATCTCTTCCTTGTTTGGCTGAACCACCTGCAGAGTCACCCTCTACGATAAATAATTCACTTATTTTAGGATCCTTTGAAGAGCAATCAGCCAATTTTCCAGGTAAACTTGAAACTTCAAGTGCACTTTTTCTTCTAGTAAGTTCACGCGCCTTCTTCGCCGCCAAACGTGCACGTGCAGCCATTAAGCCTTTTTCAACAATCTTTTTAGCAACAGTAGGATTTTCTAGCATAAATTTATCAAAGTGCTCAGAAAAAACCGCATCTGTAATGGTTCTAGCTTCTGAATTTCCTAATTTTGTTTTCGTTTGTCCTTCAAATTGAGGGTCTGGATGCTTAATTGAGATAATAGCTGTTAATCCTTCTCGAACATCTTCACCAGATAAGTTAGAATCATTCTCTTTTATCAATCCATTTTTACGTGCATAATCATTAATTACCCTTGTCAGGGCAGTCTTAAAGCCAAATTCATGTGTTCCGCCTTCGTACGTATGAATATTATTGGCAAATGAATAAATGCTACTAGTAAACCCTTCGTTATATTGAATAGATACCTCTATAGCTATGCCGTCCTTTTCACCTTCAACATAAATAGGCTCTTCATGGATGACCTCTTTCGTTCTGTTTAGATGCTCTACATAGGATTTGATACCACCTTCATAGTGATATTCATTTCTTTTTGTCTCATCTCTTTTATCTTCAATTGTAAGTTTTAACCCTCTGTTTAAAAATGCAAGTTCCCTTACACGAGTAGCTAAAACATCATAATCATAGACAGTTGTTTCTGTAAAAATTACATTATCAGGTTTAAAATGACTCGTTGTTCCTGTATGATCTGTTTCACCAATTATTTTTAAATCAAAACAAGGAACTCCTCGTTCATATTTTTGATAGTGGATTTTCCCATCACGATGAACATATACTTCAAATTCACTAGATAAGGCATTAACAACAGAAGCACCCACACCATGTAGTCCACCAGATACTTTGTATCCTCCGCCGCCAAATTTACCTCCAGCGTGAAGAACTGTATGAATAACCTCAACAGCAGGTCTACCCATTTTTTCATGAATACCTACTGGAATTCCACGTCCATTATCAATAACTTTTATACTATTATCGTTTTCAATAACAATATTTATTTCATCACAAAATCCAGCTAAGGCTTCATCAATACTATTATCTACAATTTCCCAAACTAGATGATGAAGGCCTTTACTACTTGTGGATCCAATATACATACCTGGACGCTTACGAACGGCTTCCAGTCCTTCAAGAACCTGTATCTGATTTTCATCATAGGATTGTCCTTGCACTTGTTCTTGTTCCATTGGCACTTGAATTCACCTACACTTCCAAAATTTATATTAAAAAGAGTTGTTACTTTTCTCTTAACTTAGTCGTTTTACGAGTGTACCTGAGGCTAAAGGGGAGAGATAATGTTGATGATCGGTAATAACTATGGATTTGAAATCACCTTTTGAAAGATTCAGCATCTTTTTCTTTTCGTTCTTCTGTAGAAATTCTTGAAAAATAGCAGAATCAATGACTGATCCTTTATCCAAAATAGCGATTATTTCATCAGTGCGAACCATTACATCTTCCCCTACATGCAAATACATGTTTACACACCTCACTTTATACGTGACATAAATCCCGCCTCAACTGAAAATGTTGAAGCATCCTTTAATGTTTGATGATCAATACCATCAACACTTGTTGTTGTAACAAAGGTTTGAACCTTTCCTTGGATGGTGTTTAATAAATGCGATTGACGGTAATCATCTAATTCAGATAGAACATCATCTAACAGTAAAATTGGATATTCTCCAATTTCTGAATGAATCAACTCAATTTCTGCCAGTTTTAAGGATAATGCAGTCGTTCGTTGTTGCCCTTGCGAACCAAAGGTTTGTACGTCCCGATTATTCACATTAAAAATTAGTTCATCACGATGTGGTCCTATTAGTGTAACTCCCCGCTCAATTTCCCTTTTACGATTTAAGGAAATCTTTTCTTCCATTTCTTTTAATAGGTTTGACGAATCTAAGTCTTCTGATACATTTATTGAAGGTTTATACTGTATTTCCAGCGTTTCAAGTCCCCGGGAAATACCTGTGTGAATTGGTCTTGCCCATTCTTCAAGTAGTCGAATAAACTCAAACCTTTTCTTTATAACCTTTATAGCAATTTGCAAAAACTGTTCAGTTAGAACATCAAGCATCGTTTCGTCTTTTTGCTTTTGCATTTGGAGTTGTTTAAGATAATGATTTCGTTGCTGCAAAATTTTTTGATACTGACTGATATCATGCAAATAGACTGGTGATACTTGACCAATTTCCATATCAATAAAACGACGCCTAACTTGAGGGCTCCCTTTTACTAAATGGAGATCTTCAGGCGCAAACATGACAACATTCATATTACCAACATACTGGCTTAATTTCTGTTGTTCTATATGATTAAATTTTGCTTTTTTCCCCTTTTTGGAAATGATTAATTCTAATGGGATTGAACCATTAAGTTTTTTTATCCTACCTTTTATTTTAGCATATTCTTGATCCCAGCGGATTAAATCTTTATCATTTGATGTCCGATGTGATTTAGCCATTGCTAAAACATAGATAGATTCCATGACATTGGTTTTACCTTGAGCATTCTCGCCAAGGATGACATTTACATTGTTTTCAAAGGAAATAGACAATGTTTCATAGTTACGGTAATTTTTTAGTTCTAATTCTTCAATATGCATTGATTAACATCCTTTACATGTACCCCACATAATCATTTAATGGGAGACAACAAAGATACCGAACTCAGGTATTTCTACACGGTCACCTACAGATAGTTTTCTACCTCTTCTTTGATCTTGTTCTCCATTTACAAATACATCATGTTCACTCAAAAACCATTTAGCCATACCGCCACTTTGAATGATTTCCGCTAATTTTAAAAATTGACCTAAAGTGATTATATCCGTTTCAATTATTACATTTTTTTCCATGTTATCACTCTTTTCCGCTTCAATATTCCCTAATTTATAATTTTACTAAATAAATGAAATTAATACAATGCTCCTAGAATTAGGCTTTTTTATTAGTTATCCACATGTGGATGAATGGAATATATTCTATCCTTCTTACATAAATTGTGGATAGAACAATTAAAAAATTAAGCGACCCTTTTAACTGAGGGCCGCCGTTTTCTATATTGATTATTAGTATGTTCTGACTGGTAAAATTAGTTGTAAAATTGATTCATCATTAATTGGGTGAATAATAAATGGTCTCATTGCACCAGTAAAACTAATTCGAATCTCAAATCCTTCAAGTGCTTTAAGAGCATCCATCATATATTTGGCACTAAAGGATATCTTTAAATCTTCTCCATTAATTGATTCACTTTGAACTTGTTCAATAACGTTACCAACCTCTGGTGTGTTTGATGAAATTTCAATGATACCAGAATTTAAAGTTGTGAGCTTAACTACATTTGGATTTCTCCCTTCTCTTGCTAAAAGGGAGGCACGATCTATAGCTTGTAAAAATTCTTTTGTATTTATCACGAGATCTGTTTTGCTTTCTGTTGGGATTAACCTTGATGTATCAGGATAATTCCCTTCTAACAAGCGGGAGAAAAATAATAAATGTTTAGCTTTAAATAATATTTGATTTTCAGTAATAACAATTTCCACAGGTTCACTTGTATCATCTAAAATTTTATTCAATTCATTTAAACTTTTACCAGGAATAACAATATTGTAGTCTGCATCATTTGTATATTCAATTGCAGCAGAACGCATTGCTAGACGATGACTATCTGTAGCAATACAGGTTAAATTTCCTGAATCTACTTTCCAATTCACCCCAGTTAGAATAGGTCTAGTTTCTGATGTAGATACGGCAAATACCGTTTGTCTTGTAAGATTTTTTAATATATCTGTTGGGATTTTAATTACATTCTCTTCAGATACTTGTGGTAAATGAGGATATTCTTCAGGATCTAAACCATTTAAGTTAAATTCTGACTTTCCTGAACGTATGACTGTTTGTAATTGATTAATGACTTCAATTTCAATTGTATCCATAGGTAATTTTTTAACAATTTCACTAAAAAATTTAGCTTGTAATACAATTCCACCAGGTGTAAAAATCTCAACTAATTGATTTCCATCTTCTTCATTCGGAATAAATGATTCAATTGATACGTCTGAATCACTTCCAGTTAATGTTACACCTTCAGACGTTGCAGTAATTTTTATTCCTGTAAGAATTGGAATCGTTGTTCTTGGACTAATAGCTTTCATTACATCTTGAACACTTTCAATAAGACGATCACGTTGTATCGAGAATTTCATAATGGTCCCCCCGGAATTTATTTTAATCAGAAACTGATAGTATATTAATTATCTTTTAAAAAATCGTAGTAATAGTAATAGGCCCTGTTAATATGTGGATAACTTCAATAATCAAAGGAAAGACAGCCTATCCACATGTGGACAGACTGTGCATATTTCAAGTAAAGTTATTCACATTTTCCCCAAAAAATAATTGGTTAAAACTTTTTCTTATCCTTTTAGTAAACTTTTAATCTCTTGAATTTTTTTCTCAAGCTGAGAATCAGTTAAAAGTAATTTTGATATTTTTTCATGTGCATGTATGACGGTTGTATGATCACGTCCACCAAACTCTTCGCCAATTTTAGGAAGTGATGAATCGGTTAGTTCTCTAGATAAATACATTGCAATTTGACGAGGAAAGGCAACTGATTTAGTACGCTTTTTTGCTTTAAAATCATCTAATTTTACATTGTATTCTTCTCCAACCAATTTTTGAATATCATGAATCGTGATTACTTTAGGTTTTGAACTAGGAATAATATCCTTTAGTGCATCCGCAGCTAAGTCTGCATTGATATCTTTATTGATCAATGAGGAGTAGGCAACTACACGGATTAAAGCACCTTCTAGTTCTCGAATATTTGAATCGATTTGATTAGCAATATAAAGCATAACTTCATTAGGGATATCTAAACCGTCAGCTTTTGCTTTTTTTCGTAAAATAGCAATTCTTGTTTCGAGATCAGGTGGAGTAATATCTGTAATAAGTCCCCATTCAAAGCGTGATCTTAAACGATCCTCTAATGTTGGTATTTCTTTAGGTGGGCGATCACTTGATATAACAATTTGTTTGCTTTCTTCATGTAGGGCATTAAAAGTATGGAAAAATTCTTCTTGAGTTGATTCTTTTCCTGCAAGAAATTGAATATCATCTATTAGGAGAATATCAACATTTCGATATTTATTACGGAAATTTTCCGCTTTGTTATCTCGAATTGAGTTAATAAACTCATTAGTAAATTTTTCTGAGGATAAATATACAACTTTTGCAGATGGATTGTGTTCAATCACATAGTGGCCGATAGCGTGCATTAAATGGGTTTTTCCAAGTCCTACACCCCCATAAATGAAAAAGGGATTATAGGCTTTTGCGGGTGCCTCTGCTACGGCAAGTGATGCAGCATGTGCAAATCGATTCCCTGAACCAATGACAAATGTTTCAAATGTATATTTTGGATTAAGCAT